>CAWCJH010000001.1:0-2422878 GCA_963795695.1 Vulcanimicrobiota bacterium
GCCGCCGTCGCATTCGTGCTCATCGCACCGCCTTCGTGCCCGGTGCGGGCGAATCACTGCCGCTGCGGGGTGTTGTCATGGAACTCGAGTCGATCGCCAGCGTTCGCATCCACCCGGCGATCGGGATCGCGCGGGTCGGCAACAGCGAGGACGCCTGGTTCGACGGTCCCGAGCTGCCGTATCCCACCCCGCGACCGCTCGGCTTCTACAAGGACGGCGCCGGCAAGCTCAAGCGGCAGGCCGCGCTGTTCCGGGTCTACGGCTACGACGCGGACGGCAAGGTGGTGGGCGAGCTGACCGCGGCCGACGCGACGATCGCCTGGACCGTGCACGTCGCCAACAGCAAGGCGGCCTGGTACGACTTCGACGTCGCGCTCGACCTGCCGGAGGCCGCCGCGCAGGAGTCGGTCCGGCGCAACGGCTCCTTCGCCGGCGCCGACCGCGAGCAGCTCGTCATCGACCCGGGCCCGCGCTCGATCAGCGGCCCCAGCGCCGCGCCGCAGCCGTTCGACAGCGGCAAGTTCGTCGGCACGCCGGTGTACCTGGGCGAGCTGCGGACCGACGAGGCCGGGCGGCTGCGCTTCCTCGGCGGGCGGGGCGTCTCGGCCAACTTCCAGCACGAGACGGCGCCGACGACGTTCGCCAACAACGACGGCTGGCACGACGACGTCGCCGACGGCCCGGTCCACGCCACCGTCACGCTCGGCGAGCGGACGCTCGAGGCCGACGGGGCCTGGGTGGTGGTCGCGCCGCCCAACTACGGGCCCGACATCGTCACCCCGCAGACCATGTACGACGTGCTCTACGACACCTTCGCCGGCGCGTCGCTGCCCTCGGCGAGCTCGCCGAAGTGGACGCCCTCGTTCCGGCGCGACGTCCTGCCGCTGCTGCAGCAGATGACCGACGCGCAGTGGGTCAACGACGGCTTCCTCACCACCTTCGGCTGGCAGGGACCGTGGGACTTCAGCCGGCCCGAGCTGCTGCGCCGCCTGGCGCAGCCCAAGCCGCACCAGGGCGACGACACGTACCGCGAGCTGCGCATCCAGGTCTTCAACCAGATCCGCAAACCGGGCCTCAAGAGCCAGCAGCCGCTGGCGTGGCCGCCGATCTACGGCGACGCGTTCGGCAACTACTACGACAGCCCGCAGGTGTACTTCACGATCACGCAGACCCACTGGACGCTGCTGCAGCGCTGGTCCGAGGGCGACTTCGTGAACGATTACGACGAGCCGCCGGCGCAGCCCGCGCGCTTCGCCGACGTTCCGCTCGCCGAGCAGCCGGAGATGCTCGACCGCGCGGCGCTGCACTGGTGCATGGGCGGCCCGTTCCACCCCGGCTGCGAGATGACGTGGCCGATGCGCCAGATCTCGCTCTACCGCGAGCCGTTCCGGCTGCGCGAGCGGCCCGTGACCTTGCCCGAGCCGGACTACGGGCCGGTGATGACCCAGGCGATCGCGCTGGCGCCGGCCGGGCCGCTGGCCTGGAGCGGACCGGGCGACGTCTCGAAGTGGATGGCCGTGCCGTGGCAGACCGACACCGCGAGCTGCCGCTCGGGCTACACCGACTGGGGCCCGCCGGCGGTCAACCCGTATCCGAACGACAGCTTCATCCCGACCTTCTGGCCCTCGCGGGTGCCCAACGACGTGCTCACCCAGGGCGGCTACGAGGTCGTCGTCGATCCCGAGCGCCCGCGCGAGGAGCGGCTGCGCGCGTTCTACCACCGCGTGCGCTGGCTGCGCGGGTTCGACTACGACGGGCCGTACCTGCCGCAGATCACCGACATGATCACCCAGTTCGGCGACCTCGGCGTGGTCGAGGCGCGCCCGAACCCGAACTTCGGCGACCCGAACGACCCGTTCCCCGAGACGCTCTACGTCGAGTCGCGCCCGACCGTGCCGACCACCGGCGCGATCCTCGAGCACGCGCACGAAAAGCGCGCGACGCTGCGCCCCAACGCCGCCTTCACCTTCGTGCGGTTCGGCGGGCTGGGCCGGCGCTGAGCGACGAGCAACTCTACCGGAACGTCCTCGACGCGGTCCGCCTGGCGAGCGGGCCGCGTCAGCGGAACGTCAGCGCAAGCGGCGTCGCGTCGTTCCTGGGCGCCAGGCCCGAGCTGGTCCGCGACATCCTGGACCACGCGATCACCGACGGCTACGTGCGGCGCGTGCCGGCGTTCCGCTGCGGCGACTGCGGCACGGAGGATTCGAAGGGCGGGATCGGCCCCGCTCCCTGCCGCCACTGCGGCCGCCCCACGTTGCGCGTGGAATACGCCCTCTACCAGGCGACGCCGGCGCTGCTGCGGTTCCCGAGCGGCGGTCCACCCCGGCCACAGCCCGCCAACGGGCTCGTCCTCGACGGGCTCACCGACGCGGACCGTGCCGTGCCGCTGAAGGACGACCGCGGCGGCGCGGTGACGGCCGCCCGCGCGACCGCGTTCAACACCGCGCAGGCGACCCGCGACTGGGCGCCGCGCGCCGGCGTCGCCGTCGCCGTCGTGGGCATCATCGCGGCGACGTGGATCGAACTGCACCAGCCCGGCAGCCTGCCCGCTACGCCGTCGCCGCCGACGACGACGGCCGCGTCATCGGCAGCCGTCGCGCCGTCATCGGCGGGCATGGCGCCGGCCGTGCTCTACGCCTCCGAAGCTCAGGCGCGAGCGCATTGCGGAGCGCAGGACGTGGTGTTCGCAAACACCCGCAGCCGCATCTGGCATCTCAAGGGCGACAGGTACTACGGGATCTGGAACCGCACGCCGTTTCCCGCCAAGGGCTATGGGTGCGCCGACGAGCTCGACAAGGCCGGCTACCGCCAATCCCGCTGAACCACGCCGCCCTTGCCGCCAGCTCGTGACGGCGTGATGGACCGGCGCCATGCGATTCCTCTTTCCATTGCGCGAGCAACGCACGTACACCGAGGCCGACACGCGTCGGGGGGCCGACGCGAACCTCCGGCTGGACTGGCTGCACGAAACCGGGGTCGATCCCGCCGGCATCACCTTCGGCGATCTCTTCGGCTTCGAGCCGGCGCTCTTCGGCGTCCGCGTTGCCGTGAACCAGCGCCGGCGCACCATCCCCAAGAGCCTGTGGACGGTGACGGTCAACTTCGGTCTCGCCCGGACGGTCGCCATCACGCCGCTGACGGTGAGCGAACTGTACGCGACACCCGTACCGTTCGGCTGACGAACGCGCGGCTCAGTGCGGGTTGCACTGGCCCAGCGGTACGGGCAGCGGCGGCGTCGCGGTCAGGCCGAAGTCGACCGGGAAGTACGAGGTGCCGTCGGTCATGTACTCGCCGGTCACCGTGCGCGTCTCGCCCGGCGCGAGCGAGAACTGCTTGACCAGGTAGCGGTTGGCGGGGTCGTTGACGCACAGCACGCTCGTCGGCGCCGGGTCGCCGGCGAAGCGGAACGTCGTCGTCGCGCCGCCGCCGCTGCCGCCGGCGATCTCGTAGAGAAACACGTTCTGCGGGGCCGGGGTCGGGTTGGCGAGCTGGAGCCGGACCGGGCGCAGCACGCCGTAGTCGCCGCCTAGCGCGCGCCCGCCCGGGCGCAGGTTCGGGATGTCGGGGCTGCCGACCACGAACGGGTCGGGCTCGGGGCCGCCGACCGCGAACGCGAGCGCCAGCGGCGGCACCGCGGCCAGGTCGAACTCGCCCCGCCGGCCGTGGCCGTCGCCGGGCAGTTCCGGCTGGTTGAGGTACGCGAGCGCCGCGTCGTCGCTGCCGGCGGCGACGACGTCGACCGCGACCGCGCCGCCGTCGAGCACGCGCAGGTCCTGGATCGCGGTGACCAGCTCGCCGGCCTTCATCGCCGCGCCCAGCGGCAGCAGGTAGGGCGCGTCGGGCGTCACCGTCACGACGAAGCTCTGCTGCGTCGGCCGCGTCGCCAGGTAGCGCAGCGTCGCGCTGTGGCCGACGTACGAGAACGCGTCGCTGGGCCCGGCCAGCGCGCCGAGCACCTGCACCCGGGCGCTGGTGCCGATACCGCCGGTCGCCTGCAGCGCGAGGTAGAGCCGGCGCCCCGGCACCTCGGAGACGTGGTAGACGTACGCCCGCGCCGGGCGCGCCGGGTCGATGCTGCCGCGGAACAGCACGCCGTCGGCACCGGCCCCGAGCCGCTCGGGATCGTCGCTGTAGAAGAGCACCTGCGGGTCGAGCTGCGGCAGCGCGTCGACCCGCAGGTGGACGCTGGTCGTGCCGAGCGCATCGACGTAGGCGTCGTGGCCGTCGACGTGTACCTGCGCCTGCGCGTCGAGCGCGTCGCCCGGGTTCAGCGCGGCCGGCAGCGTCACGCCCCGGTAGGTCACGCTGGTGCCGGGACGGCCCTGCGCGAGCCGTGCGAGCGCGGCTTGGATGCGCGCCGCCGCGAAGTCGGCCGACACCGTGCCGGCCAGCTCGACGGTCGCGTCGCCGGGCACGACCCCGGCCGGCGGCGCGACCAGCACGTCGACGCTCGCGCTGTCGCCCAGCGCGTCGGCGAGGGTGACGCTGCCGCGGCTCGGCGCCCGCCCGGCCAGCGTCAGCGCGTGCGCGAGCGGGTCGTAGCGCGCGTCGACGCCGGGGAACGAGGCCTGGACGCTCAGCGGCCCCGAGCCGCCCGCGACGCCGAGCACGATCGTACCGCCCGGCACGACGCCGGCCTTCGCCCGGTCGATCCGGATCGGCACGCCGGGCTGCGGCGACGCGGACGGCTGCGGTGACGCGGACGGCAGCGGCGAAGCGGCCGGCGTCGGCCCGGCAGGCGAGGGCGCCGGGGACGGCTCGCCGCTCGGTACCGTTTGAGCCGGCGGCGAGGGCTCGGGCACGCCGGTGCTCGACGGCTGCGGAGCGGGCGAAGTGAGCGGCGGCGGGGTCGGCGGCGCCGTCTGCGCAGCGGAACGAACCGGCATGCCGAACAGCGCCACCGTCACAACGGCAGCAAGTGCGACGCGCTGGAGCATCACGTCGCGATCAGCTCGCGCGGCGCGTGCTGGAAGATCTGGGGGTCTCGTCGCAGGATCACGCGGGCGGATTCGCCGGCATCCGTCCAAAACGATGCACGGCGGCGGCCACGGTCAGAACTGCAATCGGGCGGAACGGGAATGAGCCTCCATCGGTTGACACCAGTGGGAAATCTCCTACGATGGGCTTGATTACTGTCCGGCGAGCTGATCGAGCAGACCGGTTCGGCGCACGGCAGCAAGCGTTACGGGACGACCGAGGCGCAACGCTGGCCGCGCATACGCGACGCCGGCCCTACGCTTCGATGAAGCGATGGCCGACTGGGTCCGATGGGCCGCCGAGGCCGTCACCGAGAACTGTCGCGAACTTGAGACTTTGCGATTTCATTCCGTGATGAGCGGATCGAAGTCACCGGTTTGAATTCCCGCACACCTGAGCCTATGAAGTTGCGCCTCAGCCTTTTCGCGATACCAGTACTCGCCCGCATCGAGATGCCGTTCGATGAACCGCTCGCCCATGGCAGCCAGAAGCAGCACTTCTAAACGCGTTATCTGGCCAGGGCGCTTCGTATAAAGGCTATGGACGACCAGTTCTTGATCGAACGGTGCAATCGAGGACTCGATTTGACGCATATTGCGGAACCCCAAGTTCCTCAGCAACCGCGTCGCCCACTCATAAGAAATATCGGATACTCGGCCATCCGGGCCGAGCACTCGGTCAAGGTAGGCTCTTACTGCGCTGGGTACGACCTCCACAGCACCGAGTTCTCCTGCCTCTACGCTCAGGCGAGTTTGCTCCTTGGCTGCCGAATCTTCGTCTTGGATCGCTTGAAATTCTCTATCGGCAAGTTCAAGGAGACCGGCGAGTGCGAGAAATCGCCTGCTGATCCGTGTGGGATCGCCGATGTCGACTTATACTGGATGTCGTGTTCTATCTCGGCCCAGGCGTGTTGTAGAATCGTTCTTACCTGCAACTCGATTATAGCGCGATCAAACCGAGCGTACTCGACTAGCTGGGTCCGAGTATCTTTCAGCGTTACCAAATAATGAATGCTCTGATAGCCGAAGCGCCCTTCCTCGATGAGCGCCTCGCTTTTGTCGGAACGCTCGAAAATATCGAACTCTTCCCCGATCATCGTTTCGATCGCTTCGATGGAGCCTGGAAAGAACGTTATGATCCTTACGCCCGCAAGGTCGTCAATCTCCACGAGCGGATCTTGGTACTTCGGCACATCGGGGTCGTAGTCAGACGGTGACGCCGCTTTTGATTTGAAGCTATCTACTTCCTTCGCGCGAGCATCGACGCTCGTACCCGAATAGCCCTTCGGTTCAGGCTCTCGCGTATGAGTCGCCGAACTTCATTGGCTAGAGAAACGTAGAAGTCCCGATCTTTCCGGTATCCCTCCGCGGCCTCCGCGCTGTGAGCATCAAAATCGAACGGAGGACTCTCAGATTGACCCAGCGCTTCGTTATCCACCGCTTACGAAATTCACCCTCTATCGAAGCCTGGCTCTACAGCTTTCGCCACTTATCCGGCGAGTTGGCGCTCGTAACCCGAACCCGTTCAACATGTATTGCTCCACCGGGACTCAGCTCTCGTGCCCGCTTGATCGCCTCGGCTTGGGTTTCCGCGACGACACTCGCACGTTGCGTATTGGCCTTTTTCACCACGTATCGGCCATCGCTTTGGCGCTCGATGAACAATGGGTCGCTGTTCATTACTCGTAGCCTCCTGTTTGCAGGTATTCCCCGTTGCGCCTGCGGGCACCCGCCGCAGGCGCGTTAGCACCCGCCCTAAGTGCCGATCAGCTCGCGCAGCGCGTGCTGGAAGATCTTAGGCGCCTTGCCCTGGAAGAGGACGCTCTCGTTGCCGCCGATCTGCTTGCGCAGGTTGACCAGCTCGTCGCGCAGCCCGGCGGCTTTCTCGAACTCCAGGTTCGCGGCGGCGTCGCGCATCTTGCGCTCGATCTCCTTGGCCATCGCCTCGGCCACCTCGCGCGGCAGCTTCTCGGCCCGCACGGCGTTGGCCGCGTCGGCCCCGCCCTGGGCGCCGCCGAGCACGCTGAGGATGTCGTGGATCTCCTTGCGGATCGTCTTGGGCTCGATGCCGTGCTCGCGGTTGTAGGCGAGCTGCGTCTCGCGCCGGCGCTTGGTCTCGCCCAGCGCCTTGGCCATCGACTCGGTGACGCTGTCGGCGTACATGATGACCTTGCCCTCGACGTTGCGGGCGGCGCGCCCGATCGTCTGGATCAGCGAGGTCCCCGAGCGCAGGTAGCCTTCCTTGTCGGCGTCGAGGATGCCGACCAGCGAGACCTCGGGCAGGTCGAGCCCTTCGCGCAGCAGATTGATGCCCACCAGCACGTCGAACTCGCCCTTGCGCAGGTCGCGCAGGATCGCGATCCGCTCGAGCGTCTCGACCTCGCTGTGCAGGTAGCGCACCCGGATGCCGTTCTCCAGCAGGTAGTCGGTGAGGTCCTCGGCCATCTTCTTGGTCAGGGTGGTGACCAGGATGCGCTCGTTTTTCTCGGCCCGCTTGCGGATCTCGTCCATCAGGTCGTCGACCTGGTGGCGGGTCGGGCGCACCTCGACCTCGGGGTCGACCAGGCCGGTCGGGCGGATGATCATCTCCGCGACCTGGGTCGACTTGCCGATCTCGTACGTCGCCGGCGTGGCCGAGACGTAGATCACCTGGTTGAGGTGGGCCTGGAACTCGTCGAACGTCAGCGGCCGGTTGTCGAGCGCCGAGGGCAGCCGGAAGCCGTGCTCGACCAGCGCCAGCTTGCGCGAGCGGTCGCCGCCGTGCATGCCGTGCACCTGCGGCAAGGTGACGTGCGACTCGTCGACCAGCAAGAGCCAGTCCTTGGGCAAGAAGTCGAGCAGCGTCCAGGGGGTGGAGCCGGTCTCGCGGCCGGAGAGCGGCCCCGAGTAGTTCTCGACCCCGTTGCAGTAGCCGACCTCGCGCAGCATGTCGAGGTCGTAGCGGGTGCGCTGCTCGAGCCGCTGCGCCTCGAGCAGCTTGCCGTTGTCCTTGAAGAACCTCAGCCGCTGCTCGAGCTCCTCTTCGATCGCGACGATCGCTCGGCGCAGCTTCTCGTCGGGCGTGATGTAGTGCTTGGCCGGGAAGATCTTCAGCTCGTCCTTCGACGTCACGTACTCGCCGGTGAGCTGGTTGACGACGTTGATCGCCTCGATCTCGTCGCCGAAGAACTCGATCCGGTGGACCAGCTCCTCGTCGACCCCGACGAACTCCAAGGTGTCGCCCCGCACCCGGAAGGTGCCGCGGACCAGGTTGATGTCGTTGCGGCGGTACTGCATGCCGATCAGCTTGCGCAGGAAGTCGTCGCGGTCGATCGTCTCGCCGACCCGGATGTCGGCCGCCATCTCCATGTAGTCGGCCGGCGAGCCGAGCCCGTAGATGCACGAGACGGACGCGACGATCAGGGTGTCGGTCCGGGTCAGCAGCGACTGGGTGGCGGAGTGGCGCAGCCGCTCGATCTCGTCGTTGATCGAGCTGTCCTTGGCGATGTAGGTGTCGGTGTGGGCGATGTACGCCTCGGGCTGGTAGTAGTCGAAGTACGAGACGAAATACTCGACCGCGTTGTGCGGGAAGAACTCGCGGAACTCGGCGCAGAGCTGGGCCGCCAGCGTCTTGTTGTGGCAGAGCACCAGGGTCGGCTTCTGGACCAGCTCGACCACCCGGGCCATCGCCATGGTCTTGCCCGAGCCGGTCACCCCGAGCAGCGTCTGGGCCCGGTCGCCCCGCAGCACGCCCTCGGCCAGTTTCGCGGTAGCATTCGGTTGGTCGCCTGCTAACGGGTAGGCGGAAACGAGCTCGAACTTGGGCATGCAAGGCCATAACGCGAGCACCATGCACCATGGTGGCAGCCCGGGCGTGACGGCGGTCGCCCAGGACTGTGCGCGTCCCGGGCCCAAGCTAGCTCGTCTTCCCCCTGTTTGCGCTCGGGCCCCGGCCCGAGGCAGAAGGAGACGACCGTGATCTCCAACCAAGCGCCGCTGCTCTTCAGCGGGACGTCGAACCGGCAGCTGGCCGAAGAGATCGCCAAGCGGATGCAGACCCGCGTCGGCAACGCGCTGGTCGACCGCTTCAAGAACGAGGAGTGCCGGATCGAGATCCGCGAGAACGTCCGCGGCTCCGAGGTCTTCGTCATCCAGTCGCTCTGCCGCTCGCCGCAGGGAGCGACCGTGAACGACTCGGTGATGGAGCTGCTGCTCATCATCGACGCCCTGCGGCGGGCGTCGGCCAACCGGATCACCGCGGTCATCCCCTACTTCGGCTACGCCAAGCAGGACAAGAAGACCAAAGGCCGCGAGCCGATCTCGGCCAAGCTGGTGGCGAACATGATCGAGCGGGCCGGCGCCGAGCGGATCGTCACGCTCGACCTGCACGCCGCGCAGATCCAGGGCTTCTTCGACATCCCGGTCGACAACCTGATGGCCGCCCCGACCCTGTGCAACTACCTCAAGAACCAGAACCTGCAGGGCGACCGGATCGTGGTCGTCTCGCCCGACGCCGGCGGCGTGCCGCGGGCCGAGCTGTTCGCCAAGCGGCTCAAGTCCAATCTGGCGGTCATCATCAAGCGCCGCCCGGAGCCCGACGTCTCCGAGGTCACCCACATCGTCGGCACCGTCGAGGGTAAGATCGCGGTCGTGGTCGACGACATGATCTCGACCGGCGGGACGCTGGTCAAGGCGGCCGAGGCGCTCCGCAAGCGCGGCGCGACCGACGTCTACACCCTCGCGACGCACGGCATCTTCGCCGGCGACGCGATCGCCCAGTTCGAGAGCTCGGACATCAACCGGGTGATCGTGACCAACACGATCCCGCGCACGATCGACTCGGCCAAGGTCGAGCACCTCACGATCGCGCAGATCCTCGCCGACGCGATCAAGCGGATCACCTCCAACCGCTCCGTCTCGGAGCTCTTCAACGCCGACGACACCGACCAGCCGCCGCCTGCAGCGCAGAGCGAGCGCGAGGTCGCGGTCGCCGCTATCTAGGAAACCCCACATGGCCAAACGGCACACGCTCACCACCCTCACGCTCGACGCCCGCGCGGGGGCCGGCACCACCAAGTCGCAGGCGCTGCGCCGAACCGGCAAGATTCCCGGGGTCGTCTACGGCCACGGCGAGCCGACCCCGGTCGCGGTCGACGCCAAGCAACTGGCCGAGCTGCTCCTCTCGGGGAACCGCTCGCACATCGTCGAGGCGACGGTGGCCGGCAAGTCCGACTCGCTGCTGATCCGCAAGATCGAGGCCCACCCGCTGACCCGCAAGCCGCTGGCGGTCGACTTCCAGCGCGTCCTGCAGGGCGAGGCGGTCAGCGCGACGGTCAACGTGGTGACCACCGGCGTGGCGCGCGGCGTGCGCGACGCGGGCGCGGTGATGGACATCGTCACCCACACGCTGGACGTCAAGGGCCCGGCGCAGTCGATCCCCGACCACCTCGAGATCGACGTGAGCGAGCTCGACGTGCACACCCACGTCACCGCCGGCGAGGTGCCGCTGCCGGCCGGCTTCACCCTGCTGACCGCGCCGGACACCATCGTCGTCACGGTCGAGCTCGCGCGCGCCGCGGTCGCCGAAGGCCCGGCCGACGAGACCGCCGAGGTGCAGCCCACCGAAGCGCCCACCGCGTAATTGGCAGAAGGCCTCGCACTGATCGTCGGGCTCGGGAATCCGGGCCCGAAGTACGCGCGCACCCGGCACAACGCGGGCTTCATCGTGGTCGACGCGCTGGCCGAGCGCTGGGGCCTGGGCAAGCGCGACTGGCAGAAGAAAGGCGAGGCGCGCTTCGCGCTCGACCGGGCGCGCGGCGCGATCCTCGCCGAGCCGCAGTCGTACATGAACCTGAGCGGCCCGCCGGTGCAGGGGCTGGCGACGTTCTACAAGGTCCCGCCGGAGCGGATCCTGGTCGTGGTCGACGACCTCGACCTGCCGTTCGGCACGCTGCGCATGCGGGCCGACGGCTCGAGCGGCGGCCAGAACGGGCTCAAGTCGCTCATCGGCGTGTTCGGGACCGGCTTTCCGCGCCTGCGGGTCGGGATCGGGCGCGACCACGCCGGCGACGCGATCGACCGGGTCCTGAGCGCGTTCGCGCCCGACGAGGCGGCGGCGCTGCCCGGCATCGTCGAGCGCGCGGTCGAGGGGATCGAGCTCTGGCTGCGCGAGGGGATCGCCGCGGCGATGAACCGGGTGAACGCCAAGCCGGCCAAAACGTGATCCGGATCATTGAACGCCGCGGGAGCTCAAGTGCGGGCCGGGGTGAGCCGATGACCGGTCTATGCACCGTGTCGCTGCGTTTCTCGCGGCGCTCGTCGCGCTGGCCCCCTTGGGAACCAGCGCCGTCGGCGCCGAGTCTGAGTACGTCCAGCTCTCGCTCGCCGGCACCCATGCACCGCGCGTCCAGCCCGAGGACGCCCGTGCGCTCTTCTCCGACGTGAACGCCGTGCGCGCGCAGCACGGCCTGCCGAGCCTCAGCGAGGACCAGCGCCTCGCCCGGTTCGCGCTCGAGGTGGCCCGGCGGATGGCGGCCCGGCACTACTTCGGCCACACCGACCCCGACGGCGTCTCCTTCCAGGACCGCTTGCGCGCCGCCGGCGTGCCGTTCCACCTCGCGGCCGAGAACCTGGCCCTGGACCAGGACGAAGCGCGCGCCAACGCCGCGCTGGTGGCCAGCCCGGGCCACTATGCGAACATCGTCGACCCGCGCCAGCACCGGCTCGGCACCGCGGTCGTCGCCGCGGGCGACGGCGAGGTCTTCTTCGTCGAAGAGTTCGCCGACTGAGTGGATTCGACTCCGTCGAATCCGTCGCGTTCGGCCTGCGGCCGAGCCGCCTCTTGCGCTGAGGCGTTGCGGCTGAACCTTCGCGGCTGACGCCCCGTTCTGGGGGAATAGGAGGAGCATCATGGATCTCCACGGCCGCACGATGGTGATTCGCGTCGACGAAGCAACGCTGGGTGCCGACGGCGTGACGTTCTTCTCCGACCTGGTCTTTCTCGGGAATCTCGGCATGCGGCCGGTCGTGGTCGCCCCGAGCGCCGATGCCGCCCGGGCGGTCGTGCGCAGCATGAACCGCAGCGGCGACTCGGCGGTCGGCCTCTCGGGTGCCGATGCGGGGATGATCCCGGCGGCTTCAGGCGAGACGATCGGCAACGTCGGCACCAAGCTGCTGCGCACGCTGCTCGACGCAGGCTACGTTCCGGTGATCGAGCCGCTGGCGATGAGCTTCGCCGGCGCCGACGTGGCGGTCGCCGCGGACGACGTCGCCCAGGCGCTCGCCAGCGCCGTCGGCGCGGCGCGCGCGATCTTCTTCCACGACCGCGGCGGCGTCGTCGACGCCACGACCCAGGAGCTGGTCGCCCAGCTGACCCCGGCCGAAGCGCTCGCGATCGCCGAGGACGCCAGCCTGCCGGGCGACCTGCGGACCGCGATCCGGGCCGCGGCGCTGGGCGTGCGCGGCGGGGTGGGCGCGGCCCAGATCTGCGACGGGCGGGTCGCCCACGCCGCGATCGTCGAGTTCCTGACCGCGCGCCACCTCGGCACCCAGGTCGCGGGCACGGTCTACACCGGATGACGCCGCGCGCGCTCGCCGCGGCGGCCCTGCTGCTCGCGGCGCCGGCTTGGCTCGGCGCCGGGGCAGCGGTGCCCGGGCTGCGCTCCAGCGGGACGCTGGTCGTCAGCGCCAACGTCGACGGCGAACCGGTCAACGTCGGCGGCAACGTCGCGCTCTACCACAAGGGCACGCTCTACCGGCTCGACGTGCTCTCGCTCGGGTTTCCCGGGACCTCGGGCAGTCTCTCCGCGCTGGCCTCGACCCTGATCGGCCCGGGCGGCGTGACGCTGCTCTACGACGGCGCGACCGGTGCGGCCACGGCCTGGTCGAACCAGAACAAGACCTACTACCAGATGAGCTCGCCCCGGCCGGCGGCCGCCGGCCCGGCGGCGGCGCCGGCCGGCCCCCCGGCGAGCCCGAGCGATCCACTCGCCGGCCTGGCGAACCTGGGCGCGGCGCTGCACGACGTGGAGAGCGCGACGATCCAGCTCACCGGCCACCGGACGGTCAACGGGCACCCGACGACCGACGTCGACGTGCAGATGAAGCGCCAGCTGCCCGGCAAGCCGCTCGAGGACTACCACGCCCAAGTGGCGCTGGCCGACGACCTGGGCGACTTCCCGGTCCAGATCGCGTTCGCCAGCGTCCCGGCGACGAAGTCGGCCTTCGGCGGCTCGCTCAAGCTCGACCTGACCACCGTCGTGCGCGAGTCGCCGGACGACGCGGTGTTCGTCGTGCCGGCCGGCTACACGCGGGTCAGCTCGCTCTCGGGCGTGCTCGGCCACAACCTGGGCGGTCGCTAGCGCGGCACGGTGGCCGGGCCGCCGCCCGGGCAGGGGTCGGCGCTGCCCGAGACCGCGGCGATCCGGCCGCCCAGCGCCGGCTTGTCGTCGAAGTACCAGCGCACCGAGCGGCGGTCGCAGAGCGGCACGAGGTCGACGTCGGCGTAGCGCACGAAGGCGCGCACCGTCTCGGCCGGGTCGCCGGTGAGCGCCAGCGACTCGCGGTCGGCCCGGGTCTCGAGGTTGCGCGCGTAGGCGTTGTAGATCGGATAGGTCACGATCGTCACCAGGCCGAGGAACGTCGCCACCAGCGCCAGGCGCGAGAGCGCATCGTCGTCGCGCCGGAAGCCGACCCGGTCGCTCAGCAGCACCGCGGCCGCGGCGCTCAGCACGAACAGCGTGACCGCCAGCAGCGTCGCGCGCAGCGGGTCCTGGTGGCGCAGGTGCACGTCGTCGCGGGCCAGCACCGCGCGCAGCTCCGGCGCGGTGAGGTGGACCAGCGTGACGTCGCCGAGCACGGCGCGCGCGGTCGGCCCGATGCCGGCCGCGGCCGAGCTCATCAGGTTGGCGTGGCGCGAGGTGGCGGTGACGACGACCGGCGTGCCGGGGATGCCGGCCAGCCGGGCGACCTGCGCGCCCAGCGCGGCGACGGCCAGCGGCGTCGTCTTGTGCGGCGTGCCCAGCGGCAGCACCGGCTGCAGCATCACCCCGGCGACCGCGCCGCCGTAGAGCAGCGCCGCCACGATCAGGTACCACACCCGCACCCGCTCGACCAGCGCCAGCACGACCGCGACGACGAGCGCGCCGAGCGCCGCGTCGAGCGCGATCCGCAGCAGGTACTCGAGGAACCACTGGGGCAGGCGCTCGTCGCTCAGCCCGGCGCTGAAGCCGATCCGGTAGCTGGCCAGCGCGAACGGCAGCGCCACCAGCGGGCCGAGCGCCCCGATCACCGCCCCGAACACCGCCCGGTGCACGGTCCGGTTGCGGGTGCGGCGGCGCATCGCGTCGCGCAGCCGGGCCCCGGTGCCGGTGCGCCACAGCCACCAGAAGCCGAGGATCTGCACGATGCCCCAGCCGGCCGAGGCGACGTGGCGCAGGTCGGCGATCGCCCGCGCCCGGCGCTGGCGGCCCGGATCGACCAGGCTCGACGCATCGTGGCTGAGCAGCACGCCGGCGGGCAGCTCGTCGACCCGCGCGTCGAGCCGCGTCCGCGCCTGCGCCGGGGCCGCGACCAGCAGGACCAGCCCGACGAGCGCGGCGACGAGCAGCCGCCGCAGGACGATTAGGATAGCGCCGGCTCCCCGGCGGGCCGGAACGACTCGGCCGACTCGGCCGGGAAGTGCTTGCGGAACTGCTCCCAGCCGCGGAAGTTGCCCGACCAGGCAGCCGGGTCGGCCAGCGGCGCGGCGACGTGCTCGAACGGCGACCAGTGGCCGTTGGCGCCGCCGGCCAGCAGGCGCGCGTACAGCTCGAGGTCGCGGGCGTGGTCGCGCGTCCCGTCGTGCGAGAGATACGAGACGCGGGCGCAGCGCGCGACCGAGATCTGCCGGCGCAACTCGAGCGGCAGCGTCCGGGCCTCGTCGGGCTGGATCAGCGGGGTGTGCCACGCGTCCGGCCCCAGCGGCTCGGGTGCGCTCGCGCGGTACGCCCGCAGCATCAGCTCGGCGGCGTGCCTGAGCTCGGGCTGGGCGTCGGGGTGGGTGCGCTGGGTGAAGAAGTTGGCCCACTCCGTGGCGCTGATGATGACGGTGATCCAGGCGAACGGCTCGAGGATCCGGTTGACGAGCTGCTTGTGCAGGTGGATGTCGTCGGCCGCCAGCCGCTCGGCGCTGGCGAGCGCGTTGGCCAGCGCGCGCCGCCACTCGGCCTGGGCCAGCGCGCGCGCCGCCGGGTCGAGCTCCGCGCGGGCCTGCATCCCGCTCTGGTTGCGTCCCCACCACAGCGGCAGCGCCGGCTCGCTGCGCACCGCCTCGATCATCTTGCGGATCGGGATGGCCCGCGAGCTCGCCGCATTGCGCGAGAAGACGCGGTGCGTCATGACCTCGCTGTGGATGAAGCGCGGGTAGCGCACCTCCATCGTGGTGAGCCGGACGCCCGCCGGCGAGACGCTGTCGAGGAGGACCCGCGCGGAGAAGGCCATCCCGGTCGGTTCGCAAGAGGCCGCTCCGCCCCCCGCGAAACCATATCCATGTGGAGTAGCGTGGTCCGGCCGGCCAACCTGCCCGAGGCGCTCGGCGCGCTGGCGGCGCACGGGGCCGCGGCGCGCATCGTCGCCGGCGGGACGGACGTGCTGGTCGAGCTGCAGCGCGGCCAGAAACCGACCGCCACCCTGATCGACATCTCCGAGCTGCGCGAGCTCGAGTACGTCCGCCGGGCCGGCGAGGCGGTCGCCCTGGGCGGCCTGGCGACCCACAACGACGTGCTGGCCGCGCCGTTCGCCCGCAGCGCCATGCTGCCGCTGGCCCAGGCCTGCAGCGAGGTCGGCGCGCCGCAGATCCGGACCCGCGCGACGGTCGCCGGCAACCTGGTGACCGCCTCGCCGGCCAACGATACGATCGCCCCGCTGATCGCGCTCGACGCCGAGATCGTGCTCGCCTCGGCGGCCGGCGAGCGGGTCTTCCCGCTGCTCGACTTCTACACCGGCTTCCGGCGCACGGTGCTGCGGGCCGACGAGCTGGTGCGCGAGATCCGCTTCCGCGGCCTGACGCCCGCGCGGCGCGGGATCTTCCTCAAGCTCGGGCTGCGCCGGGCGCAGGCGATCTCGGTGATCGACCTGGCGCTGGTGCTCGAGCTGGCCGCCGACGGCACGGTGCGCGAGGCGCGCATCGCGCTCGGCTGCCTGGCGCCGACCGTGGTGCGCGCGCACCGGGCCGAGGCGTTCCTGCGCGGCGCGCGGCTCGACGCGGCGACCTGCGCCGAGGCCGGCCGGCGGGCCTGCGCGGACGCCGCCCCGATCGACGACGTGCGCGGCTCGGCGGGATACCGGCTGGCGGCGCTCGCGGCGCTGGTCGCGCAGGCGCTCGAGCGGATCGCCGACGGCCGCGAAGCGGAGGGCTTCCCCGAGCGGCCGGTGCTGCTCGAGACCCCGGCGCCGCGCCGGCCCGCGCCGCGCTTCGCCGGCACGGTCGAGACGACGGTCAACGGCGAGCCGCGCGTGCTCGCCGGCGCGCAGGGCAAGACGCTGCTCGACGCGCTGCGCGAGACCGCCGGCCTGACCGGCGCGAAGGAAGGCTGCGCCGAGGGCGAGTGCGGCGCGTGCACGGTCTGGCTCGACGGCGCGGCGGTGATGGCGTGCCTGGTGCCGGCGGCGCAAGCGCACGGCGCGGCGGTCACCACGATCGAAGGCCTGGCCGGCGGCGGCGCGCTCCACCCGCTCCAGCAGGCCTACATCGACTGCGGCGCGGTGCAGTGCGGCTTCTGCATCCCCGGCATGCTGATGGCCGGCGCGAAGCTGCTCGAGGAGCGCCGCGCGCCCGGCCGCGACGAGCAGCGCACCGCGATCAGCGGCAACCTCTGCCGCTGCACCGGCTACCGCAAGATCCTCGACGCGATGGAGCAGGCCGCGGGCGAGCTGGCCGCCCGCGAGCCGCGGCCGGACGCGGTGCCCGCATGAGCCTGATCGGCGCGCCGGCCGCCCGGCCCGACGCGCGCGCCAAGGTGACCGGTGCCGCCGACTACCCGGCCGACCTGGTCCGCCCCGGCATGCTGCGCTGCAAGGCGGTCTTCGCGCACCGCGCGCACGCCCGCATCGTGCGGCTCGACCCGGCGCCGGCGCTGGCGGTTCCCGGCGTGGTGGCCGTGCTCACCGCCGCCGACGTGCCGTTCAACCGCTACGGCCTGATCGACGCCGACCAGGAAGTGCTCTGCAGCGAGCGGGTCCGCTACGCCGGCGACCGGGTCGCGCTGGTCGTGGCGGAGAGCGCGGCCGCCGCGAGCGCCGCCGCCGCGCTGGTCGAGGTGGTCTACGAGGACCTGCCGGCGGTCGGCGACGCGCTGGGCGCGCTCGCGCCGGGCGCGCCGCTGGTCCACCCCGAGCGCGGCACCAACGTGCTGCTGCACCAGAAGATCCGCAAGGGCGACGCCGAGGCCGCGTTCGCCGCCGCCGACGTCGTGCTGAGCGGCACGTTCACCACCTCGTGGCAGGAGCACGCCTACCTCCAGCCCGACGCCGGCATCGCCTACTACGAGGACGGCACGCTCGTCGTCGAGACCGCCGGCCAGTGGCTGCACGAGGACCGCCGCCAGCTCGCCGCGATCCTGGCGCTGCCCGAGGACGAGGTGGTCGTGCGCTACGCCAAGATCGGCGGCGCGTTCGGCGGGCGCGAGGACATGTCGGTGCAGCCGCTGCTGGCGCTGGCGACCTGGAAGCTGAAGCGCCCGACCGCGATCGTGTGGAGCCGCGAGGAGTCGATGATCGGCCACCACAAGCGCCACCCGTTCCACATCGAGACGCGCTGGGGCGCCAAGCGCGACGGCACGGTCGTCGCGGTCGAGACGCGCACCGTCGCCGACGGCGGCGCGTACGCGTCGACCAGCGCCGAGGTGCTCAAGTGCGCGACGATCTTCGCGCAAGGCCCGTACCGGGTGCCCAACGTGACGACCGACGGCTACGTGGTCTACACCAACAACGTCCCCAGCGGCGCGTTCCGCGGCTTCGGCACGCCGCAGGCGCACTGGGCCGCCGAGTCGATGATCGCGCGCATCGCCCACGCGCTCGAGCTCGACCCGGCCGAGGTGCGGCGCCGCAACCTCTACCGCGAAGGCGACACCGAGGCCACCGGCAACGTGCTGCCGGCCGGCGTCAGCGCCCTGCCGGTGCTCGAGCGCTGTCTGGCCGAGGCCGCAGCGCGGATCGCGCCGCGCGGCGCGCCCGAGCCGCGCGCGACGAAGCGGCGCGGGTTCGGCATCGCGAGCGGGATCAAGAACGTCGGCTACTCGTTCGGTTTCCCCGAGCAGTCCACCGCGACCGTCGAGCTGATCGCCGCCGCGCGGCCGGCGCCGCGCGTCGAGCGCGCGCTGGTGCGGACCGGCGCCGCCGACGTCGGCCAGGGCGCGCACCTGATCCTGCGCCAGATCGCCGCCGAGGCGCTGGCGCTGCCGCTCGCGGCGGTCGGCATCGTCAGCGACGACAGCGCGCAGACGCCCAACGCCGGCAGCGCGTCGGCCTCGCGGCTGACCCTGATGGCCGGCCGCGCGGTGCACGACGCCGCGCTCGCGGCGCGGGCGGCCTGGGAGCGCGGCGAGGCGCCCGAGGCGACGGTGCAGTACCGCCCGCCCGCGACGACCCCGCTCGATCCCGACACCGGCGCCGGCACGCCGAACTACTGCTACGGCTACGCCGCCCAGGCGGTCGAGGTCGAGGTCGACCTGACCACCGGCGTCGTCCGGGTGCTCGCGGTCGTCAGCGCGCACGACGTCGGCCGCGCGATCAACCGCCAGCAGGTCGAAGCGCAGATCGAAGGCTGCCTCGCGCAAGCGCTGGGCTACGCGCTGACCGAGAACTTCGTCGTCGCCGGCGGGATCGTCAAGACGCCCTACTTCAGCACGTACCTGCTGCCGACGGCGCTCGACATGCCGGCCGAGATCGTGCCGGTGATCCTGGAGCACGCCGATCCAAACGGCCCGTACGGCGCCCGCGGCGTGGCCGAAATGCCGCTCGTGCCGTTCGCCGCGGCCGTCGCGGCGGCGATCCACGACGCGACCGGCGCCTGGCTGAGCGACCTGCCGATGACCCCCGAGCGCGTGCTGGCGGCGATCGCAAGCGCGCGCGAGCGCACCGCCTCAGCGACGGAAGCGGCGCTGCGCTGACCGATCGCCGGTTCAGCCGCGGTTCAGGTCGCGGTAGTAGCGCCGGGCGTCGGCGCGGGCGCGCAGCTCGTTGAGCTGCAGCACGTGGACGAAGCGGTGCAGCTCCTCGCGCAGCGCGGGGTCGAGGCCGACGAACTCGACGCCGCTGACCGCCGCCTGGCCGTGGTCGGCGGGCGCGGTGGTGACCAGCTTGACCGGCAGCCGCATCTCGCCGAACGGGGCGGGGGGCACCCGCAGCCGCTTGCGCACCCGGGCCCGCAGGCGTCCGCACCTCGACCTCGCGCTCGAAGCGCACGTCCCGCACCAGCTCGTTGGGCAACGCGAAGCGGACGTAGGCTACCCGTTCGGGCGCGAACGCCGCCTCGCCGACGATCCGCATCCCGCCGGCCGAGACGTTCTTGGCCACCCCGCTGTGGGTCTCGGCTTGGCCCTCCAGGCCGTAGGCGACCGGGATCTCGACCCTGGCCCGGTAGGCGCGGCGTTTTTCCCTTGCAACCGTCATCCGTGACTCCAATCGGCGCTGTGCTCTGACGCACTCAGTATGCCGCACCGGACGGCCCCTTCAGACTGCGGCTGCCCCAAGGACTAATCGTTCATAGGGCCATTGGTCCCGGGCACAACCGTAACGACGGCTGCTCGGGGTCACCGTGACGGCAAGAGCCTACCAAGGGAGCACGGGCGAGCAGGCGGAAAGGCCGTGAAATCATCCGCTCGATAAACGGGGTGTTTCATGGCGTTCCAGCGCGGCGTGCTCGCAGTGTCCATGGCGGTTCTCGCGGCGTTGGCGGTCGCCGCCGCGGTGCCGACCCGGGCGACGCCCGCACCGCCCGCCGCGGCGCAGGCCGGGCCCGGCATCTGCACGCCGCACACCCGGGGCAACCTGGTCGAAGACCCGCCGGTCGCGCCCGACCCGCACGACATCACGCTCTACGTGCTGACCGACCCGAGCGGCACCCACTACTGCTACAAGCAGAACCCCGGCGACGTGTACCGCGAAGCGCCCACGATCGTGGTGCGCAACCACGACTACTTCAACTTCCGGCTGGTCAACCTGCTGCCGCACCCCGGGCCGCGGCCGTCGCCGTACCGCTTCCAGGGCAACTGCCCGGTGCTCCCCATCGAGGTGCCGACCCCCAAGCCGCAGAGCGCGACCGGCGAGGATTTCACCGCCTCGCCGCTGCCCACGCCGTTCCTGTCGTACCTGAACCACCAGCGCTCCGTCGAGTCCCCGCTGCCCAGCGGCATGCCGATGCCCGGCATGAACCCGGGCGACACCAACGTGCACACCCACGGGCTGGACACCGACCCGCTCGAGGACAACGTCTTCAAGTCGACGGTCGCTTCGAAGGACGGTAGCTGCCGGTACCACATCGCGCTGTACCCGCACCAGCACGCGGGGACGTACTGGTATCACGCGCACCTCCACGGCATCGCCGAGAAGCAGGTCAGCGGCGGGCTCGCCGGCGCGCTCATCGTGCTGCCGGACGACCAGCCGCAGCCGCGCATCGGCCGCGTCCTGCTGGTCAAGGACCGGGTGAAGGCGGGCGACACCTCGGAAGCGCGCCAGAAGAACGCGCTGTTCGCGAACGCCGCGCGGCGCGCGCGCGCCGCCGGCGAGGTCGTGGCGCGCGCGGCGCCGGCCGCGGCGGCGCTGACCCCGGTGCCCAACGTCGACCCGGCGAACCCGCCGGCGTGGCACTCGCCGACCGGCCTCGGGCCGGCGAGCACCGACTGCTACGGCGCGACGCCGGCGCCCGGCGCAACCTTCCAGCCGATCCAGATCGACGGCGTGCGGATCCCCAACCCGGGCGAGAACCGGCCGGTGCCCGTCACCTACCAGGCGGTGGCGCACGAGCGCTACCGCATCATCGACGGGATGGCGGACGACTACCTCGACGTCAAGCTGTTCGAGACCGTCGGCGGCAAGCAGGTCCAGAAGAAGCTGGTCGTCGTCGCGCGCGACGGCGTCGACGTCGGCAAGAACGCGCTGGCGGTGTACCGCGACAAGGTGCTGGTGCCGCCCGCCGGCCGGCTCGACATCGACGTCGCGCGCTCGCCGAACGCGCAGACGATCGTCGCCGACGGCGACTTCTGCGGCGGCAACAACGGCGACTTCACGCCGCGGCGCGAGATCCTGCGCATCCTGCCGCAGCCGGTCGCCGCCGCCGCCGTGGCGCGGGCGCCGGTCAACGCCCCGGCCAAGACGTCGGCGGCGGCACCGACCATCGCCGGCCCGGGCCAGACCGACGCCGACAAGTTCCTCAAGCTGGCGCTCGCGACCCAAGCCACGCAGCCGCACCGCGTGATCACGTTCCAGCAGTACTGGACGACCGGGATGAGCGGCTTCTACGTCACCGAGACGTCGGGCGACGACCCGCTGCACCCGGCGTCGAGCTTCACCGAGCGGCCGTTCTGGCTCGGGCCGCCCCCGAACCCGCGCGAGTACGTGATGCCGACGATCCACGTGCACAAGAAGCAGATCGAGCACTGGACGCTGGTGAACGCCGCGACGCAGATCCACGCCTTCCACATCCACCAGCTCACCTTCGTCACGCTGAACAACCCGTTCGAGCCCGAGCAGACCAAGGTCTTCGAGGACACGACGCCGCTGAAGCCGGGAATGCCGTGCATCATGCAGGGCAGCGCCTGCGTGCCGCGCGCGCCCGACAGCACCCAGGGAACGACGATGGTGCTGCCCACCAAGACCGAGATCGAGATCGACTTCCGCAACGTCCCCTCGGGAACGTGGGTGTTCCACTGCCACATGCTCTTCCACGAGGACCACGGCATGATGGGAATCATCCAGGTCGACTGAGGTCCTCCACCAGCGCGCGCGCCGCACGGTCGTGGCGCGCGACCAGCGCCGCGACGTCGACGCCGACCAGCCGGCCGTCGCGGACCCGCACCGCGCCGTCGACGATGCTCAGGTCGACGTTGGGAATGCGGCAGAACACCAGCGCGGCGAGCGGGTCGTGCAGCGCGCCGCCGGCGGTCGCCAGGCCGTCGGCGCGCACGCCGATCAGGTCGGCCGCCATGCCGGGGGCGAGCGCGCCGACGTCGTCGCGGCCGAGCACGGCGGCGCCGCCGCGGGTCGCCAGCCGCAGCGCCGCGCGCGCCGTCATCGCCGCCGCGCCGTGCGCGACGCGCTGGAGCAGCATGGCGTGGCGCACCTCGTCGAGCAGGTGCGAGCCGTCGTTGGAGGCCGAGCCGTCGACGCCCAGACCGACCCGCATGCCGGCGGCGCGCTGGGCGAGCACCGGCGCGATTCCCGAGCCCAGCCGCATGTTCGAGGTCGGGCAGTGCGCCACGCCGGTCCGCGCCGCGCCGAGGCGCGCGAACTCGGCCGGCCGCATGTGGATCGCGTGGGCGAACCAGACGTCCGGCCCGCTCCAGCCCAGCGACTCGGCGAGGTCGACCGGCCGCGCGCCGTAGCGCTCGAGGCAGTAGCGTTCCTCGTCCAGCGTCTCGCACAGGTGGGTGTGCAGGTGCACGCCTTCGTGCTTGCGTGCGAGCTCCGCGCTGGCCCGCATCAGCTCGGGCGTGACGGAGAACGGCGAGCACGGCGCGAGCACGACGCGCGTCATCGCCAGGCGCGCCGGGTCGTGGTGCGCGCGGATCGCCCGCTCGCTGTCGCGCAGGATCGCGTCCTCGTCCTCGACCGCTTCGTCGGGCGGCAGCCCGCCGCGCGATTTCCCCAGCGACATCGAGCCGCGCGAGGCGTGGAAGCGCAAGCCCATCGCGCGGGCGACGTCGATCTGGTCGTCGACCCGCGCGCCGTTGGTCCAGATGTAGCCGTGGTCGGCGGCGGTCGTGCAGCCCGAGAGCAGCAGCTCGGCGACCGCGGTCGCCGTGCTCGCGCGCACCGCCTCGGGCGTCAGCTTGGCCCAGAGGGGGTAGTGCGCGACCAGCCAGTCGAACAGCTCGGCGTCCTGCGCGGCGGGCAGATTGCGGGTCAGCGTCTGGTAGAAGTGGTGGTGGGTGCAGATCAGGCCCGGCAGCAGCACCAGGCCCCGCGCGTCGACTACCTCGTCGGCCTGGGCGGTCAGCTCCGCCGTCGGCCCGACCGCCTCGATCGCGTTGCCGCGCAGCAGGACGGCACCGTCGGGGATCTCGCGGCCGGCGTCGTCGAACGTGGCGACCAGCGTCGCGTGCCGGAGAAGCAGCGTGCGAATGGAACAGTCCCCGCGATGACGAGCATCGCCGCGTTGAACGCAGCGGACCGTGCGGCGTTCGTTGCCGCGGTCGGATTCGCATTCGAGGGCTCGCCCTGGATCGCCGCGGCGGCCTGGGAGCGGCGCCCGTTCGCCGACCTCGACGCGCTCCACGCGGCGCTGGTGGCGGTGGTCGCGGCGGCGCCGCCGGAGCGCCAGGTCGAGCTGATCGCGGCCCACCCCGACCTCGCCGGCCGCCTCGCGCGCGAGGGCCGGCTGACCGCGGCCTCGCGCGGCGAGCAGGCCGCCGCCGGGCTCGACCGGCTCGACCCCGCCCAGCGCGCGCGCTTCGCGGCCGCCAACGACGCGTACCGGGCGCGCTTCGGCTTTCCGTTCGTGATCTGCGCGCGCGAGCACGACGCCGACTCGATCCTCGCCGCGCTCCAGCGCCGGGCGGGCAACGCGCGCGAGGCCGAGATCGCCACCGCGCTGGCCGAGATCGCCAAGATCGCGCGGCTGCGGCTGGCCGGCGCCCTCACCGGCGCGGTGCGCGGCTGATGCCCGCCTACGCGCTCGACTGGGCGAACCTGCTGCTGCGCTGGGCGCACCTGATCGCGGGCGTCTCGTGGATCGGCGCGTCGTTCTACTTCGTCTGGCTCGACGACCACCTGACCGCGCCGGCCACGCCCGAGGACGTGCGCGACGGCCTGGCCGGCGAGCTGTGGGCGGTGCACGGCGGCGGCTTCTACCACAACCAGAAGTACCTCACCGGGCCCAAGCGCGAGCCGCTGCCTCCGACGCTGCACTGGTTCAAGTGGGAGGCCTACTCGACGTGGCTCACCGGGATGGCGCTGCTCGCGGTGATCTACTGGGCCGGCGCCGCGACGTACCTGATCGACGCGAGCGTGCGCGACCTCACGCCCGGCGCGGCGATCGCGATCAGCATCGGCTCGCTGGTCGCCGGCTGGTTCGTCTACGACGCGCTGTGCCGGCTGCTCGAGGCGCGGCCGGGGCTGCTCTGGACGGCGCTGGCGCTGTTCCTGCTGGGTGCCGACTGGGCGCTGTTCCACCTCTTCGGCGGGCGGGCGGCGGCGATCCACGTCGGCGCGATCGTCGGCACGATCATGGTCGCCAACGTCTTCGCCGTCATCATCCCCGGCCAGCAGCGGATGCTGGCCCAGATCCGGGCCGGGCACGAGCCCGACCCGCGGCCGGGGCGGCTGGGCAAGACCCGCTCGGTGCACAACACCTACCTGACCCTGCCGGTGCTGTTCATCATGATCAGCAACCACTACCCGCTGGCGTACGCCGGCCGCTACGGCTGGCTGGTGCTGGCGGTGCTGAGCGCGGCCGGCGTGCTGGTGCGGCGCTTCTTCGTGCTCAGCCACACGGGCCGGATCGTCGTCGCGCTGCCGGCCGCGGCGGCGCTGCTGCTGCTCGGCCTGGGCTTCGCGCTGGCGCCGCGGCCGGCGGCCGGACCCGCGCGGGCGGTCGGCTACGCCGCGATCGCGCCGATCGTCGCCCGGCGCTGTGCGGTCTGTCACGCCGCGCGGCCGACCCAGCCGGGCTTCGCGGCCCCGCCGCAGGGCGTGCTGCTCGACACGCCGGAGCACGTCCGCATGAACGCGCAGCGGATCGAGCAGCAGGCGGTTGCCACGCATGCCATGCCGCTCGGCAACGTCACCGGGATCACCGACGCCGAGCGCGCCGCGCTCGGCGCCTGGGTCGCCGCCGGGGCGCCGCCCAGGTGAGCGCGCGGCTCTCGACCCACGTGCTGGACACCGCCCGCGGCGTGCCGGCGGCGGGCATCGAGCTCGCGCTCTACCGGGTCGAGGACGAGCGGCGCAGCGTGATCGCGCGCGCCGTCACCAACAACGACGGCCGGACCGACGCGCCGCTGGCGATCGCGCTGCCGGCCGGGGTCTACGAGCTGGTCTTCGCGGTCGGCCCGTACTTCGCGCGCACCGGCACGCCCTCGCTGTACGACACGATCCCGGTGCGCTTGCGGATCGACGACCGCGGCCGCTACCACATCCCGCTGCTGCTGGCGCCCTGGGGCTACTCCACCTACCGCGGGAGCTAGGTGGATTCGCCTGCGGCGAATCCTTCGCGTTTCGGCCTTCGGCCGAAGCCGCCCGCCGGTGAAACTCCTAACGCTTCAGGCTGGCCTTGTACGCGGCCCAGCTGCCGTGCTCGGAGACGTCCGGGTAGCCGCGCTGCTCGATCAGCGCGCGCGGGTAGACCATTGCGTCGACCCGGCTGCCGTCGTCGAGCTCGACCGGCGCCTCGTAGAGGTCGGGCGGCTCGCTGGCCAGCAGCGCGGCGTGCTGCTCGTCGGTGAACTCGTAGACCTCGCCGGCGATCGCGACGCCGCCCTCGGCGACCTCGTAGATGCCGGGGTGCTGGTCGCGCACCGAGTGCAGGCGGTATCGCGGCGCCGTCTTGGCCTCGCGCACCAGCCGTGCGCCGCCGAGGTTGCCGTGGTCCGGCTGACCGCTCAGCGCCGAGCCGCAGATGAAGAACAGCATGGGGATCGCGCTTCGCGCAGTCCGCCGCGTTCGTCCTTCGGACGATCCGCCGGGCTACGGCAGGCGCGCGACCGCGAGCAGGGCGGCGGCGAGCGCTTCGACCCCGAGCTCGAGGTCGGCCGGAGCCGTCCGCTCGTCGCCGACGTGGCTGCGGCCGCCGATGCTCGGCACGAAGATCATCGCCGCCGGCGCGACCGCCGCGACGCACATCGCGTCGTGCCCGGCCCCGCTGGCGACGTCCAGGGCGCGCGCGTCGAGCGGCACGCAGGCGGCGCGCACGACCGTGCGCAGGCGCGCGTCGAGCGGCACCGCGGCACGCGTCTCCAGCGGCTCGAACGCGATCGCCACGCCGCGCGCGGCGGCGATGTCCGCGGCGCGGGCGCGCACCCGCCGCTCGATCGCGGCGACCCGCGCGTCGTCGACGGAGCGCGCGTCGATCCGCAGGACGACCCGGCCCGGCACGATGTTGGTCTGGTTCGGCTCGACGACCAGGTGGCCGACCGTCGCGACCGCCTCGCCGGCCTCGAGCGCGGCGCGCTCGACCGCCAGCACCAGCTCGCTGGCCGCGGCGAGCGCGTCTGCCCGGCCCGCCATCGGGACCGTTCCGGCGTGGCCGGCGGCGCCCTCGAGCGTGACCCGCAGCCGGCGCTGGCCGGCGATGGCGGTCACCACGCCCAGCCGCACGCCCGCGCGCTCCAGCACCGGGCCCTGCTCGATGTGCAGCTCCAGGTAGGCCGCGGGCGGCGGAAAGCCGTCGCGCACCGGCACGCCGGCCAGCAGCCCGTGCGGCCCGTGCAGCGCGTCGAGAAAGGCGACGCCGTCGTCGCCGACCAGCGTCGCGAGCTCGTCGTAGGCCGTCAGCCCGGCGTAGACCGCGCTGCCCAGACAGCCCAGCGGGAAGCGGCTCCCCTCTTCGCCCGCCCAGGCCACGACCTCCAGCGAGCGCGGCGGGGGCTCGCCGGAGCCGGCGATGCGCTCCAGCGCGCAGAGGCCGCCGACGACGCCGTACGCGCCGTCGTAGGCGCCGCCGTTGCGCACCGTGTCGAGGTGCGAGCCGCACTGCACCGGCGCGCGGTCGTCGCCGGCCAGCCGCGCGAACAGGTTGCCGGCCCGGTCCTGCTCGACGCGCAGCCCCGCCGCGCGCGCCCAGCCGGCGACGCGCTCGCGCGCCGCGTGCTCGGCCGGGGTGAACAGCGCGCGGTCGATGCCCGCGCCGGTCGCGCCGAGCGCCGCCAATTCGGCCAGCCGGTCGTGCAGCGCCGTCACGGCTGCACCGGAAAGGTCGCGATCCAGTGGCGCGCGACGTCGACCCGGCGGCAGAGCCAGACGTCCTCGCGCCCGGCGACGTAGTCGAGGAAGCGCTCCAGCGCTGCGGCCCGGCCCGGCCGCCCCGCCAGGCGCGTGTGCAGGCCGACCGACATCAGCTTGCCGCCCTCGCGGTAGAGCACGTCGAACGCGTCCTTGAGGTACTGGAAGAACCCCTCGCCCGACGTGAAGCCGGGCGCGACCGAGAACTTCATGTCGTTGTTGTCCAGCGTGTACGGGATGACCAGGTGCGGTCGCTCGCCGACCCGGGTCCAGTACGGCAGGTCGTCGTTGTACGCGTCCGAGTCGTAGAGGAAGCCGCCTTCTTCCGCCACCAGGCGGCGGGTGTTGAGCGAGGGCGCGTAGCGGCAGTACCAGCCGTACGGGCGGGTGCCGGTGGTGCGCTCGATCGACGCGACCGCGCGCCGCATCTGCGCCCGCTCCTCCTCCTCGCTCATGGCTTGGAAGCCGATCCAGCGCCAGCCGTGCGAGCAGACCTCGTAGCCGGCCGCCGCGATCGCGCGCGCCGCCTCGGGGTTGCGCTCGAGCGCCAGCGCCGCGCCGAACACCGTGATCGGGATGTCGCGCTCGCCGAACAGCCGCATCAGGCGCCAGAACCCCGCCCGGCTGCCGTACTCGTAGACCGACTCGACGATCAGGTCGCGCACGCCCGGCCCGAGCGCCGCGCCCGGCACCTCGGTCAGGTAGGTCTCGGAGACGCCGTCGCCCTCGCCGATCGCGAGCTCCGAGCCCTCTTCGTAGTTCATGACGATCTGCACCGCGATCCGGGCCCCACCGGGCCAGCGCGGATCGGGTGGGCGCGAACCGTAGCCGGTGAAGTCGCGCGGGTGATCGTACAACGGCGAGCCCTCGAACGTGCGGAAGTTCGAGCGCTTCGGCGGTGAAGCGCGGGATTCATCGCCCTCAGTGCTGTAGCGTGATCCCACTCAGCTCTTCGACGGAGCGCCGCCGGCCCGCGGCGACGACCGCATCGAATGTATCGTCGTTCATCTCTCGCACCGGGCCTGCATCGAGCGCTTCAAGACCCTTCAGAACCTCGGCCCGCAGACTGGCGAGCTGTTCCGTGTCCTGTGCACTCATCGAGCGATAACCACGGGCGCGCAGGTCAGGGAGTTGCGGCCGGTGCGGCCGCGGCCGGCGGGAGGTCGCTCGGGCGGATCGCGATGCGGAACGCCCGCGCCTTGGGCGCCGCGGCTTGGTGCAGGATCAGCCGCACCGGCACGAAGCCGGCGGGGACGGAGAACCCGGTCACGGCCCGCGCGGCGGAGCCCGGCTGAAGGCTCCAGCCGCTGTCGAGCGGGCGCCCCGTGACGGTGATGCCGTCGGCGTCCGCCAGGGTCGCATCGAAGTAGCCGTGGTTCTCGTGGTGCGTGCCGTTGCTCACGATGACGTGGAACACCAGCGCCCGGTCCCCGGCGGCGTTGGGCCGCATGTTGTCGGCCGGAATCGGGTCCTTGAGCGACATGCCGCGGATGCGCAGCACCCCGTTGAAGAGCGTCTGCGACATGGTGCCGCTGACGCCGTTGATCTGGTTGGCGCCGCCCGGAACCGGGGTCGGCGCGGCGCCCGCGGGACCGCCGGCCGCGCCGACCGCCAGGGCGAGGAGCACCGGCCCGAGGCGTGCGCGCTGCATGATGACCGTCCGTATGTCGTCCACGGCCCAAGCATCGCACACCGGGTGCCCGCGCGCTAGAGCTCACTGGTACGACTACCTCGCACAAGTACGGCTGGCGGAGTGCAGCCGGCGGGGCGCGGTCGGCCGGCTCCGACGATGAGAAGCGCTTCTTCCGCCGCTGCTAGGGGGCCGAGAGCGCTTCTTCCACGGCCCGCTCGAAGGGCAGCGCCTCGCCCTCCGCGAGGTAGCGGCGCAGGGCCTCGTCGCCCAGCGCGCGCCGGATCTCGGCCAGGGTGCGGTCGTAGAGCGACTGCTCGGTGAACTCGCGCGCGAGCCCGAACTCGCCGTAGAGCCGGTTCGAGGCACCGTTCAGCCGGGCCGCGCGCACGTGCTCGCCCTGGCGCGCCCGGACGCTGGCGAGGTGCTGCAGCGCGCACATGGTGGTGAGCGTCTTGCCGATGTCCCGCACCAGGCGCAAGGCCTCGCTCGCCGCGGCCTGCGCCCGCTCGACGTCGTCCAGCGTGAGGGCGTACGCCGCGACGTTGGTGAGCGCCGCGGCGAGGTTGGGCCGGTCGCGGTTGGCCCGCGTCAGCGCCACGACTTCCAGCCCGCGTGCCAGCGCGGCGGCGACGTCGCCGCTCGCGTAGTGCGCCTCGGCGAGGTTCGCGATCGGCACGATCGCGCTCTCGTCGCCCGCCGCGCGGTAGCAGCGAATGGCTTCCTCGAGCGGCGCGAGGCGCTCCGCCGCGCGCTCGACCGGAATGGTCAGCGCGAACGCGTTGAGCGCGCCGGCGAGCCGAAACGGATCGGTCTGCTCGCGCGCGACGGCCACCGCCTCGGTGACGGCCGCGCGCGACGCCTCGGCCCGGCCCAGCAGGTAGAGGCAATACGCTTCTTGGGTCAGCGACCACGCCAGCTCCGCGCCCGCTCCGGCACCGCGATACGAGCGCGTCGCGTGCTCGGCCGCCGCGAGCGCGCGGCTCATCTCGCCCAGGTTGAAGGCGAAGAAGCTGAGCGCCATGTGGAGGCGGCCGGCGACCATGGCGTCGAGCTCGCCGGCCTCCGCCAGCGCCCGTTCGCACCAGCGCGCGCCCTCGGCGAAGAGCGAGCTCTGGCGGTACACCCAGCCCAGCGCGCCGGCCAGCTCGGCACCCAGCGCGCGGTCGTGGCCTTGCGCCAGCGTCCAGTCGAGCGCGGCGCGAAAGTTGCCCAAGTCGGGCTCGACGCGCGCCAGGAAGTCGCGATTGGGAATACGGCCGTAGAGCGCGTCGGCCTCGTTGGCGAGCGCGCGGAAATAGCGGGCGAAGCGGTGGGCGTAGCGGTCGTACTCGCCGCCTTCACCGAGCCGGTCGAGCGCGTAGGCGCGCATCGTCTCGAGCAGCCGGTAGCGCAGCCGGCCCTCGCGGTCTTCCACGACGGCGACGAGCGACTTGGCGATCAGCGCGGCGAGCGCGTCGCGCACGACGGCCGGGTGGTCGCCGCAGATCTCGGCGGCCGCCTCGGGCGTGAACGGCTCCGCGAAGAGGCCCAGCCGCGCGAACAGCCCGCGCTCGGCCGGGGCGAGCAGCGCGAAGCTCCAGTCGATCATGCCGCGCAGCGTGTGCTGGCGCGGCAGCGCGGTGCGGCGCCCGCGGGCCAGCAGCGTGAAGCGCTGGTCGAGCCCGGCGACGATCTGCGCCAGCGAGAGATCGCGCGCGCGGCCGGCCGCCAGCTCGAGCGCGAGCGGAATCCCGTCGAGGCGCTTGCAGAGCGTCGCCGCGTGCGTCCGGTCCTCACCGGTCAGGGTGGAATAGCGGGTGAGGTCCGCTTCGGCCAGGCGGTCGGCGAGCAGGTCGAGCGCCGGCCCGGCTTCCGCTTCGAGCGCGAGCGGCTCGACGCGCAGAACGCACTCGCCGTCGATCCGCAGCGCTTCGCGCGTCGTCGCGAGCACGACCACGCCCGCGCAGTCGCGCGCCAGCCGCTCCGCCACGCGGGCGCACTCCTCGATGAGGTGCTCGCAGTTGTCGAGCAGCACCAGGAGCCGTTTCCCGCCGATGGCGGCGGTGAGCGTGTCGAGCAGCGGTTCGTCCGCGCGTTCGCGCACCTCCAGCAGCCGCGCGACCGCCGCCGCGACGAGTGCCGGGGAAGCGAGCGGCGCGAGCTCGGCGAACCAGACGCCGTCGGGAAAGGCGCCCGTCTGCGCCTGCTGCCGCGCCGCCTCGAGCGCCAGGCGCGTCTTGCCCACGCCGCCCGGCCCGAGCAGCGTGACGATGCGCCGCGCGCGCACGAGCCGGTCGAGCTCGCCGAGCTCGCTCGCGCGCCCGTGAAACGAGGTCAGCACGTCGGGCAAGTTGTCGCGCGCCGCATCGGCCGCGCCCGGCGTGCGGCGCGCTCCGCGCCGGCGGCCCGCCACGGCGGCGGCTTCCAGGCGCGCGCGCTCCGGCTGCCCGAGGCGCAGCGCTTCCACCAGCAGCCCCAGGGTCTGGTGCTGCGGCGCGCGGCGGGCGCTGCGTTCGAGCGTGCTGATCGCGCCCGGGCTCAAGCGCGCCCGCTCGGCCAGCGCTTCTTGCGTGAGCCCGGCCGCGCAGCGGAACTCGCGCAGGAGGTCGCCGAAGCTGCGCTCGTCCATCGGCCCCGCTATCCCGGGCGGACGATGACCCGCGAGAGCCAAGTCGCCGCGAGCGCCGGCTTGGCGGCGTCGCGCAGCTCGACCTCGGCGTTCCAGGCGATGTCGGCGCCGCCCGCGTTGCGGCGCACCGAGGCCAGCGCGAAGACGCCGCGGATCGCCGACCCGGCCGGCACCGGCGCGAGGAAGCGCACCCGGTCGAAACCGTAGTTGATCGACGCGCGCGCGAACGGGAACCCGAGCGTGCCCTGGATCAGCGTCGAGAGCAGGCTCAAGGTGAGGAAGCCGTGCGCGACCGTGGTGCCGTACGGGGACTCGCGCCGGGCGCGCTCGGCGTCGAGGTGGATCCACTGGCGGTCGCCGGTGAGCTCGGCGAAGTCGTCGATCATCGCCTGGGTGACCGTCAGCCACGCCGAGCGCAGCGCGGGTTCGCCGACCGCGCGCTCCAGCGCCGCCAGGTCACTCGAAGAGCACCTGGCCGGCAGCCGATCGGTGCCAGGTCGGCGTCGGCCGGTGCGCGGTCGGCGCCGCTGGTCGCGTGGTCGGTCAAGGTCGTGCTCCTTTCAGAAGCTGGTGGGCCAGCCGGCCAGCAGGCGCTGCGAGAGGCCGCCGTGCCTGGTGCCGCGCGCGATCTCGAACGCGCGCACCAGGGTCGCGGCGCGACTCGGCCGGCGCGATCACGTCGTCGAGGTAGCCCAGGCCCGCCGCGCGCCACGGCGTGCTGCCGCGCTGCAGCTCCTCGACCGGCCGGCGGGTCACGTTCGCCGCGACCTCGGGCGCCATGAAGCTGATGTCGGCGGTCGGCCAGGCGAACACGAAGTCCATCCCCATGCCGGGGCCGCCCATGTTGCCGTAGGCCATCCCGTACGACTTGCGCACGACCAGCGAAATCTTGGGCACCGTCGCCATCGCCAGCGCCTGCAGCGCGGTCATGATCTTGCCCGGCATGCGCTTGTGCTCCGCCGCCTTGCCGACGTAGAACCCCGGCGTGTCGTGCACGAACAGCAGCGGCAGGTTGAACGAGTCGCACAGGCAGACGAAGCTCGCGAGCTTGTCGCAGCCGTCGGGACCCATCGCGCCGGCATTGAACTTGGGGTTGTTGGCGACGATCCCGAGCGGCCGGCCGTCGAGCCGCGCGAGCGCCGTCGACGACGCTGCGGTCGAACTCCGGCTTGAGCTCGAAGAGCAGCTCGTCGTCGACCAGCGTGCGGAGCAGGTCGCGCACGTCGTAGGTCTTGCGCGGCGAGCCGGGCAGCACGGCCGCCAGGCGCGCCTGCCGCTCGGCGGCGTCCTCGCCGCTGCGGCGCAGCGGCGGCAGCTCGCCCGCGTGCGGCGGCAGAAAGGCCAGGAACTCGCGCACCAGGCGCAAGGCGTCGTCCTCGCCGGCGGCGCTGCGGTCGGTCAGGCCGGTGATCCGCGCGTGGACCTCCCAGCCGCCCAGCTCCTCGTTGGTGACGCGCTCGCCGGTGGCGACCTCGAGCACGCGCGGGCCCGAGACGGCCATGCACGAGCCCTTGACCTGCACCACGAAGTCCGAGCTGGCGGCGAACCAGGACGGCGAGCCGAAGCACTCGCCGAAGATGCCGGTGACGAACGGCACCCGCCGCATGCGCCGGCCCAGGCCCGTGCCGGCCGTCATCGAGCTCATGCCGTCCGAGCCCAGGATGTCGGGGATGCGCGCGCCGCCGGCCTCGCCCAGGAACACGAAGGGATGGCCCTTCTCGACCGCCTGCATGGCCAGGTCGTGCGCCTTGCGCGTGCCGACCCGGCCGCCCGCACCGGCCAGCACCGTCACGTCCTCGGCCGCCACCGCGACCGTGCGGCCGTCGATCCGCCCGTAGCCCGCGATCTTGCCGTCGGCCGGGGTGCGCTCCTCGAAGCCCGGCAGGTCGGAGTGCGCGAGCCGGCCCAGCTCGAGGAAGCTGTCCTCGTCGAGCAGCCGCGCGATGCGCTCGCGCGCGGTGAAGCCTTCCGTGCGGCGCGCGCGCACGGCCGTCGCGGCCGCGCGCCGCCGGGCCAGCTCGGCGAGCGCGTCGGCGGTGCTCACGGCACGCTCGCGGTGACGAGGACCGGTGCCTCGAAGCCCGCCGCGGTGAACGCGACCATCCGCCCGACGACCGCCTCCACGTCGCCGTAGTCGCACGCCCCCAGCGAGAGGGCGTCGAGCCGCTTGCGGTCGCCGATCGTGTAGTGCATCAGGCCGGTGGTGAAGTGCAGCCGCCAGCAGATCTCGGCGTGCGAGAGCGCGGGCAGCGTGCGCGCCAGCGCGATCACGAAGCGCTGCAGGTGGCCGACCTGGCTCTCCATGGTGGCCCGGATCTCAGGCGCCCCCTCGGCGATCGCCCGCGCGATGAAGCGCGCGCTGGTCGACTTGGCCGGGTCGGCGCCCAGCCACCAGCGCAGCGGCGGATCGAGCAGCGCGCGCAGCACCTCGTGCAGCGCGGGCGGCCCGGCGGCGCGCTGCTCGGCCGCCTGCAGCAGCGCGCTGCGCTCGCGGTTGATCGCGGTGGCGCGCAGCACGAACAGCTCGACGATCAGCGCGTCCTTGGAGCCGAAGTGGTAGTTGACCGCGGCCAGGTTCACGCCGGCCGCGGCGGTGATGTCGCGCAGCGAGACGGCGGCGAAGCCCTGCTCGGCGAACAGCGCTTCCGCCGCGTCGAGGATCGTGCCCTTGGTGTCGAGCCGCATCCGCCGTCCTTCGCGCCGGCGGCTCGGCCCGACCTGCGGCCCGTGTACCGAACGCCTGTTTGAGGCATGGCCCTCACCGCGCCGCGCGGGCTTGACAAGAACGGGTTGCGGGCGCACCATCCTCCTCGAACAGTCGTTTGAATCGAAAGGCTCCCCGCTGATGAGCGCCGTGTTCGAGAAGCCCCCCGCGCCGGTCCAGGCGCTGCGCGAACGCCTCGTGGCCTTCATGGACGCGCACGTCTACCCCAACGAAGGGCGCATGCACGAGCAGGTCACGAGCGGGGCCACCCGCTGGCAGCAGCCGCCGCTGATGGAAGAGCTCAAGGCGCGCGCGCGGGCCGAGGGCTTGTGGAACCTGTTCCTGCCCGAGAGCCGGCGCGGCGCCGGGCTGACCAACCTCCAGTACGCGCCGCTGTGCGAGGTGATGGGCCGGGTCGACTGGGCGCCCGAGGTCTTCAACTGCTCCGCGCCCGACACCGGCAACATGGAGGTGCTCGAGCGCTACGGCAGGCCCGAGGACCAGGCGCGCTGGCTCGAGCCGCTGCTGGCCGGCGAGATCCGCTCGGCCTTCGCGATGACCGAACCGGACGTCGCCTCCTCGGACGCGACCAACATCGAGACGCGCATCGTGCGCGACGGCGACGACTACGTGATCAACGGGCGCAAGTGGTGGACCAGCGGCGCCATGCACCCGAGCTGCAAGCTGCTGATCGTGATGGGCAAGACCGACCCTTCGGCGCCGCGCCACAAGCAGCAGTCGATGATCCTGGTGCCGATCGACACCCCCGGCGTCGAGGTGGTGCGGCCGCTGACCGTCTTCGGCTACGACGACGCGCCGCACGGCCACGCCGAGGTTCTGCTGCGCGACGTGCGCGTGCCGGCCGCCAACATCTTGCTGGGCGAGGGCCGCGGCTTCGAGATCGCGCAGGGGCGCCTGGGCCCGGGCCGCATCCACCACTGCATGCGCGCCATCGGCGTCGCCGAGCGCGCGCTCGAAGCGCTGATCGCCCGGGCCGAGCGGCGGGTCGCCTTCGGCGGGCCGCTCTCCGAGAAGGGCATGGTGCGCGACGCGATCGCGCGCTCGCGGATCGAGATCGAGCAGGCCCGCCTGCTGGTCCTCAACGCCGCGCACCTGATGGACACCGTCGGCAACAAGGCCGCCCGCAAGGAGATCGCGATGATCAAGGTCGTCGCGCCGCAGGTCGCGCAGGCCGTGCTCGACCGCGCCATGCAGGTACACGGCGGCGCCGGCGTCAGCGACGACTTCTTCATGGCCGGGGCCTACGCCGGCAACCGCACCCTGCGCCTCGCCGACGGCCCCGACGAAGTCCACCTCGAGTCGATCGCCAAGCTGGAGCTGGACCAGGCCCGCGCCCGCCGGTAAGAGAGCCAGCATCAGGCGCGCGTCAAGGACAGACGCCGCTCTTGGGACAGGGCGGCGGGGTCGGCGTCGAGCTGGGCGGAGAGCTGCCGATTCCGTTGCGGAGCTGGTACATGGACGACCGCACCTGCGCGAGCGTGCCGCTCGCGATGTATGAGGTGAAGACCGACGTCCCGGCGGGGAACGAGCGGCCCGACCGGACATTGTCCCACTTCGACGTCGCGTTGCCGCACGGGAACGACCACAGCGCGAAGTAGTCCACCGGTCCGCCCACGCCCGTCGTGCTGTTGTACACGCCCATCGCCGAGCTGCCGTTGGACGTGGCGATGATGACGCCGCCGTAGCCGCTGGGCGGCACGTACGAAGTGCCCGTGCCGGTCGAGCACGCGTTGGGCGGGCTCACCGCCGCCAGCGCGTCGCTGGACGCATCGTAGGTGTAGAACGTGTTGAACGAGCTGGGCATGTAGCCGGTCGGCAACTCCAGGTTGGCCGAGTCTACCGCCTGCGCGAGCTGCACGATCGTGTCGTACTGCGCGACCCCGGTGAGGCCGTCGTAGCCCAGCGTGATGTCCTTGCCCAGCAGCATGCCCTGGTACGCGATGACCTGGTTGCCGCTGCTCGCGCCCAGCCCGCCGGGGTTCCACTCCAGCGGCACGGTGCGCGTGCTCTGCGTGCTGCCGCTGTTGGTGATCTGGACGATCGGCGAGCCGTGCATCTGATACGCTGACGACGACGCGGACCCGTCGCCCGCCTCGGTCGGGTTCTGGTTGCCGTAGAAGAACGCCGACTGGATCTCGCGCCCGTTGTCGGACGTGTTGACGTACTGTACGCCGTTCTCCACCCAGCTCCACAGCGCGCCGCCGGAGACCGCGTTGCTGCCGATCGTCACGCCGCCCGCGGTCAAGCTGGTGAGCTGCGAGCCGGAGTTGCCGTAGCGCGGGTAGCCGTAGAGCCCGAAGTCGGCGTCGGAGCCGTAGCCCGAGAGCGACTCGCCGGCGTGGATGGTCGCGTGGTCGAACGGCGACTGGCGCAGCACGCGCAGGATGTCCGCCGTGCCAGGCGGCGCGCTGCTCGCGTACCACGGATACCCCAAGATGCCTTCGGCCGTGTACCCGGCAGCTTCGTTGGGGTTGATCGAGTCCATGTGGTCCAGCGGGCTGGAACCGCCGTGGTAGAGCCGGTAGATCGGCGCCGTGCCCGCTTCGTTGGCGGCCGGAACGTACTCGATCTGCCCGTCGGTCGAGAACTCCTCCGTCTCGGACAGGCTGGCCGACGTCATCTTGTCGTTGCCGTCGTTGGCGCGCCACCAGATGTTGAGCGTCATGCCGGGCAGCTCGCCGCCGACGTCGAGCGCGTGTCGCACCGCGCCGCTGCCGGCGCGAGCAGCTTGCGCCCGCAGGTCCGGCGCGAACGCCAGCGACTGGCGCGCCCCGGCGAGCGGCTGGAGCGCGTGCGGCGCGACGGCGGACCCGCCTCCGCCGCAGCCGGAAAGAGCGACGGCCGCGATCGCGACGGCCGCCGGAAACGTAGAAGATCGCACCCGCGTAACCTCCTGGGAAGGGCGAGCGTCCTTCGCAGCGCGAGGGACCCATACCTTTGCAGGGCGCGCCAGCCGCGCGGCGGCCGGCTACGCCTGGGCGAGCTTCTTCGCGATCGAGCGGGCCGAGTTACCCACGAACCAGCTTGCACGGTTACGCGACGACATAGACAAAGCGCTCGCCAAAGGGTGGCTAGGCCGGGCGCAAGCGTTCAGCCAGCGTTCGATCCAGCTATATCATTGTCAGGAGCCTGACAATGATATAGCTGAATCAAACCGGGCGAGCGCGAACCTCGCGGTGCGATTCGCAGGGCACCCATTCGCCCATGTCGGTATCCCAGCCAGCGACGACGTGTAAGCAACCGCACGGCCAACGGGTATCGCCGTAGGCCGTCGCGGCATATCCGCTGCGCTCGTGCTGTCGTTGATTCACGATTTCGGCTCCGGGACCGAGCCGTGCGTTCAAGGCGTCTCTGTGCATATTCATGGTGTTGAAACCGTATCACGCCGTCAAAAGGGTGGCTGGGGAAATCCCCGGCGGGGCAGCGGACTGCGCCGACGCCACCCATAGGATTGGCCCGCCCTGGTGCTACAATATCTAGTATGGCGACGACGGACTCCGACGCTCCCCTGCCCCCGGCCGAGGCGGTCGCCGTGTTCGACCGCTTCAAGGCGAACCTCGCCCGCTTGAGCACGCAGAACAAGGAGCAGTTGCAGGAGCAGCAAGAGCAGCTCGACGCGCTGCAAGCGGAGGCGCGGGCGAAGCTCCCGGGCCGCAAGGTCGAGCCGAAACCGGCGACCTAGGCTCGCGTCGCGAAGTCCTTGCCGAGCCTCGGCACGACGGGTCCACCGTCCCCGAACGCCAGGTAGCGGGGCGTGACGCCGAGCGCCTCGGCGATGAGAATGGCAATGTCGAGCCGAGCCTGCTTCGTGACGCCGCTCTCCATCATGCGGATCGCGGGTCCGCTGACGCCGACCGCCTTGGCGAGGGCGGTGCTGCTCACGCGCTGCTCGCTGCGAAGTCGTCGCACGCGCTGGCCGAATGTCTCAGCTTGCATCGGCTACGGCTGCGCGTCGGCGTCGCCGAAGGCCAGGTAGCGCGGGTCCGCACCGAGCGCGTCGGCCAGGCGCACGCCATCGGCCAGGCGAGGGCCGCTAGTGCGGCCGGATTCAAGTTGACGGATACACGCCTCGGTGAGGCCCACGCGCTTCGCCAGCACCGTCTTGGGGAGCCCGCGCGCCTCGCGCAACCGGCGAAGGCGCTGGCCGAACGTCTCGCCCGTCATGGCCTCAGCCCACCCTTGCGCTTGGGGCGCGGCGGGTCGTCGCCGAAGGCAAGGTGACGCGGCGAGACGCCCAGCGCCTCGGCGATCAGCACGCCACGGTCGAGCGGCGGCGGGGTCACCGACCACTCCATCTTGTGCACGATCGACGAGGGCAGCGCCGTGACGAGGGCCAGCCGGAACAGGCTCACCCGCGCGCGCACGCGCAGGCGGCGAAGGCGGCTGCCGAACGGCCCGGAATCGGGCGGTGGTGGCGGCGGGTCGTCGGCCTCAAGGTCGCGTGCGAAGGGGTCGCTGGTGCCCGCGTAGAGCCGCTGGCGGGCCTCCTCGGGATCGGCGCAGGCGTCGGACCACAAGCCCGCAAGGTCGGGGTCGAAGCCCTTCTGGGCCCACTGGCGTGCGGTCCAAGGCGTGAACCGGCCGGGCGAGCTAGTCAGCCACGCTCGCGCTTCCTCGGCAGTGAAGCCGTGCGTCTCCCACAGGGCCAGCACGGCGGGGTCGTACGGGTTGGGCAGCGCCTTTGCCATCTAACCCTCGGCGCCGTCGAAGGGGCCGTAGCCGAACGAGCGATGCTCGCGAGCCGCGCGGGGATCGGTGAACGCCTCGGACCACGCGGCGGCGTCGTGCGCCCAGAAGCCCTCGGCGGCCCACTGGCGGGCCGTCCACGGGGTGAAGCGGCCGGGCGCGGCGTCCAGCCATGCCTGGGCGTCGGCTTCGCAGAAACCCTTGTCCGCCCACGCCGCGAAGGTGTCGCGATCCACGGAAGCCATGATCCTGGGATTCTCGCAACACGGAAGGATTCCCGCGTCCGAGAACTCTTGCATTCATGGAGTCTGAGAAGCCGGTGGAGAAGCGGTCTGTCTCTTACCGGCTCCCGGTGGACCTAGTGCGGGCCGTCAACGACGCAGCCCAGGCGGAGGGACGTGAGAAGAACGCGGGTCGAGTCTTCAACCCCTCGGCCGTAGTAGAACGGATTCTACGGGCTCACTTCGACAAGCAGCCAAAGCGCGAGCGCCGGGGGAAATAATCGTGACCGGTTCAGTGTCTACTACCCTAGCTCTCCAGTTTAGCAAGGACAGCCGGGGCCTAAGCGGGAAGTATACGTCCGTGAGTTCAGTGGCAACCTCGGCGGACCTATGGGCGAAACCGGCAACGGTTTTGCCGATAGACTCGACAAATGGAGGCCACTTGGTATGCGCTGCAAGGGTGTAAGGAAGCGTATCTCGCCGCGATGACTGACGCTAGCTTGCTCGATCTACACTTCGACGCGCCGCCTGTCGTTGAGGTGATCTTTGGTCTTGAGCACGTGCCAGTGCCGGGGTGGAAAATCCCGCACTTAGGACTGTACTGGAGTGAAATTCGTGAGGAGTACCCAGACTGCGAGGTGCTGCCGCCGATAGTAACCCGGCCGCGAATTGAGCTCGGGGTTGCTCCTCCAGTGCGGTGCCTATTCTCTAATGATGCAGAGCAAAAGGTCGTCCAAGTGCAAGACGACCACTTTTACTATAATTGGCGCAAGGTAAGCACGGCAGACGCTTACCCGGAATACTCCTTCATTCGGCCGATCTTCGACCATGAGTGGCTGCGCTATAAGAATTTCTTGACTTCCCAAAACTTGACCGAACCGACTGTCACCGGATGTGAATTGACTTATGTCAATCACCTGCGCCACGGGTTCGATTGGGACAACTTATCTGAGCTCCCAGCGATGTTTGAAATCATCAAGGCGAACTCGATCACGTTAACGCCTGGAGTAGAGCAGTTCTTTTTAGTTATCACGATTCCGCTTGAAGGTGCTGAGGGGGCTACCACTCTTCAAATCCAGCCAGCCGTGTCGGCTGCGTCTGGTGAACGCATTGTTCTGTTCACTGTGTCTGTCAAGGGCCGTCCAGCGTCCCCTAATGAGCAAGATGTCTTTTCCTGGTTCGAGTCGGCACACGCCGCAATACGCTTCAATTTTCATAGAGCTACGACTGCATCAATGCACCAGCGGTGGGGGCTGAAAGAAGCATAATGGATACGTTAATACGAGCCGGTGTCGTAGCGACAGCGTTGCGCTATACAGCGCAGTTGCCAATAGGCGCTTCTCGCTCCACTACATACGTCGCTACCAGTTATGACAATGCCCCCTCGGCTCAGCGTAGTCTCGTCCATCCGTATGGCAACTCTGCGTATCGAAACGCGCTGGTCACGCTGCATCGCATTAGTAATTACCAAGAGGATTGGGATAGTTATGGTGGCCGACCTATCTCTCGCCGTGCGGTGCAGGTCGCACAGCAACTGTTAGAACTGTTAGCTACCGCAGATTTGCCGGTGATTGACGTAGTGCCAGCCTCTAGCGGCGGGGTCCAGATAGAATGGCAAGCCAACTTAGCCGATGTTGAGGTTTTCGTTTCTCCTGACGGCCTCATTACGGTTTCGCGCATGCTCCAGAATGGAGACACCTCGGAACTAATTGGCACTCTATGGGAGGGGACTTGGCAACCAGCTCCTGCGGCTATCGCTCGATAAGATTACGGCGCTAAGTGGAGGAGGTGCCGAACGATATCGCCGACGACGAGGTTTTGTGGAGGCGAATCAACCCAGACTGGCTAGTCTCTCGTGATGGGCGACGTCGCCTCTCGTCCCAAGCTTTTCTTGAACGCGATTCAACAGGCGAAGTGTCTGTTCACCGAGCTTGTCTAACGACGCTCAACGAAGTATGGCTGCGAGCAAAGTCGCCAGCGTTTGGCGTGGTCGCTATCTTAGCGCTAATTCCACGACAAAAGGGTTATCGATTACAGGCAAAGCCAGAGCCGGGGGACGTCTCTCACGCAGTTCTTATTCCGCCTGCTGACTTCGGAAGTAAACGCCGACAAACTGCTGCAAAAGAATTTGGGGATTTGTGCGAATGGATTATTCAAGTAGATGTGCAGCGCATGGAGTTTAAACTCTAGATGAAGTATATTAGAAGCGAGAGGCAAGGCTGAGCTAATCGGCTTTAAACGCGACCGGGCTTCAACCGCCACAAGGGGTGCGACGTGGTGAGCGCAGCGTAGGTCAGCCGCCGCCCGTCCGCACCCTTCAGCCCGCCCACCAACCGCGCCCCGTCCTTCTGCGTCCGCACGTTGAACCGATAGACCTGCTCGTCCACGTAGGCTTGCAGGTGGAACGCGCGCGGGCAAATGTACGTGCCGTGCAGCGTCCGCTTCAGACACGACCAGAAGTTTTCGATCCGGTTCGTCGTGACGTGGCCCTCGACGTACTTCACGGCGTGGTCGATATAGAAGTGCGTGTAGTCGCGCTGCGCGCCACGATACGCCTGCCACGCATCGGTGTAGAGCACCGAGCCGGGTAGCACATTCGCGTGGATCGCGGGCAGCAGCGTCGCGCTCTTACGGTCCGCAATCACCATCGCGCGCACGCGGCTCGGCTTGGCCTTCTTGTCCTCGGTGCGCTCTAGCACGCCGAACACCGTCGTCTTACCATCGGCCGGGCCGTGCGCCATCTTCTTCGTGCCGAGCGCGGTCGTCACGGTCGCGCGCTGCTTGCCGCCGATGTAGGTCTCATCTGCCTCGACCGCGCCCGAGAAGGCGTCCTGGTCGCGATCCTTGAGCGCCAGGCGCAGCCGGTGCAGCATGAACCACGCGGTCTTCTGCGTCACGCCCAGCGCCCGGCCAAGCTCGTGCGACGAGACGCCGTTCCGGTTCGCGGTCAGCAGCCACAACGCGGGGAGCCACTTGTCGAAGCCGATGGGCGACGCCTCGAAGATGGTGCCGACCTTGACCGAGAACTGCCGCCCGCACTCGCGGCAGCGCCATTCCTTGCGCTTGGGGATCGTCGCCACGTCGGCCGATCCGCAGCCCTGGCGCGGGCAGGCGACACCGTTCGGGAAGCGGATCGCCACGAAGAAGTCGTGCGCTACTTGCTTGTCGGCGAAGTAGACGACGGCTTCTCGGAGGGTGGTGGGGACGCCCGCTTCCATGACCCTACGATACGGCAGGCCTGTGCCACCTGGGCGGCACTTTGTGAGCCAGCTATATCATTGTCAGGAGCCTTACCGCGCGAGCCGACGCGGCGGTGCTATGGTCCGGACACGGCGCACCTGTGCCGCGTCCGGAGGAATGCTATGACGAACCCGATCCGCGCCGCCCTGATGGGCGCGCTCATGACCTTGCCGCTGGCGACGAGCGCGCCTGCGGCCGACAACGCAATGGCCGGCCACGACGCGATGGCCGCGCACGCCAACATGGCGACGATGGTCTGCCGCGCCGCCCAGCCCGACGAGAAGCCGACCGCGACGACCGCCGACGACAAGAAGCTGGTCTGCAAGCCGGTCGCCGGCATGATGAAGTCCATGCCCGCGATGAAGCCCGGCATGACCGCCCAGCAGATGGACGACGGCTGGCAGCGCTTCATCGGCAACGTCTTCGCCATCTCGCCCTACGCGAAGTAGCTCGGCCGGCCGCCGGTAAGGAACCTTACCGCACGAGCGAGCGCAATGTGCTATCGTCTCGATACGGCGCAAACGCGCCGCTTCCGGAGGATAGCCATGACGAACCCGCTCCGCGCCGCCCTGATGGGCGCGCTCATGACCCTGCCGCTGGCCGGCACCGCGCTGGCGGCCGACGTGCCGGCCGCCGACACCATGCACGGTATGGACATGCACACCATGGCCACGATGGTATGCCGCCCGGCTCAGACGAACGAAAAGGCGACCGCGATGGCCATGTCCGACAAGTCTCCGCTGGTCTGCAAGCCGGTTGCCGACATGATGAAGTCCATGCCGACGATGGACCCGAGCATGACCGCCCAGCAGATGAACGAGGCCTGGCACCGGTTCGCCAGCAGCGCCTTGACGATCCCGTTCTACGGTCCGTAGACCCGGGCTACGTCTGAGCCGGCTTCTTCGCGATCGAGCGGGCCGGGTTGCCCACGACCTTGTCGCCGGCGGGAACGTCGCGGATCACGACCGTTCCCGCGCCGGTGGCGGCGCCCTCGCCGATCGCGAGCGGCGCCACCAGCGAGGAGTTCGAGCCGATGAACGCATCGGCGCCGATCGTGGTCGGGTTCTTGCGCACGCCGTCCCAGTTGCAGGTGATCGTGCCGGCGCCGACGTTCGTGCGCGGCCCGACCGTCGCGTCGCCGAGATAGGTCAGGTGTCCGGCCTTGACGCGCTCGGCGAGCGTGCTGTTCTTGATCTCGACGAAGTTGCCGACCCGGGCGTCCTCGCCGACCACCGTCTGCTGGCGCAGGTGCGCGAACGGCCCGACCGCGGCGTGCGCGCCGACCGTCGCGTCGAGCACCACGCTCTCGGTGATCTGGACGCTCTCCGCGATCCGCGCGTTGCCGAGCCGGCAGTTCGGCCCGATCCGGCAGTTCGCGCCGATCGTCGTCGCGCCGGAGATCGTCGTGCCGGGGTAGATCACCGTGTCGGCGCCGATCGCCAGGTCCGGCTCGAGGTAGGTCGTGGCGGGATCGACGATGGTCACCCCGGCCCGCATGTGGCCCTCGCAGAGGCGGCGGTTGAGCAGCGCCCGGGCGTCGGCCAGCTCGACCCGGTCGTTCACGCCGAGCGCGCTGCGGTAGTCGGCCACCGGAACCGGCGCGACGCGGTGGCCCGCGCCGATCAGCAGCTCGACGGTGTCGGTCAGATAGTACTCGCCCTGCGCGTTGGCGTTGCCGACCCGCGCGATCGCGGCGCGCAGCGCGCGCTCGTCGTAGGCGTAGATGCCGACGTTCATCTCGTCGAGCGCGAGCTGCTCGGGCGTGCAGTCCTTGGCCTCGACGATCCGCTCGACCGCGCTGCCGCGGCGCACGATGCGCCCGAAGCTCGACGGCAGCGGCATGCGCGCGGTGACCAGCCCGAGCGCGGTCACGGTGCCGGCGTCGACCGCCGCCCGGGCGTCGGCGAAGATCGTCCGGTCGATCAGCGGCAGGTCGCCGTTGGCGACGATCAGGCAGCCGTCGCCCGGCGCGAGCGCGTCGAGCGCGACCCGGACCGCGTGGCCGGTGCCGAGCTGCTCCTGCTGCACCACGGTCCGCACGCCGAACGCGCCCAGCAGCGGGTCGAGCTCGCGGCTCGTCACCACCGTGATCTCGTCGATGCCGGCGGCGCGCAGCGCCTGCAGCACCCACCACAGCATCGGCCGGCCGCACAGGTCGTGCAGCACCTTGGGCCGGCTCGAGCGCATCCGGGTACCCTTGCCCGCGGCCAGCACGATCGCGCGGGCGCTCATACCGGAACGGCCTCCGGCTCGGGACGGGACGCTTGCCACGCTTTCTGCTCCTTGCCGCTGACCCCGCCGAGGACCTCGAGCGCGACTCGGAACCGCTCGCGCACGACGTCGCGGCCCAGCAGCTCCATCGACTCGAACAGCGGCAGCGAGGTCGGGCTGCCGGTCATCGCGACGTAGTACACCCGCGCGAGGTCGCGGAACTTGCGCTCCAGCGAGTCGCCGACGCCTTTGAGCACCCGCTCGATCGTCGCGCGGTCGAACGCGCGCTCCGCGTCGAGCCGCCACATCGCCAGCGCCAGCGCGCGGCGCAGGTCGTCGCCGCTCAGCTTCGCGCCCTCGAAGTGCTCCTTCGTCAGCGGGAGGCGCCCGGCGAACAGGAACGCCGCCATCGGCACGATGTCGCTCAGCCGCTCGACCCGCGCGTGGGCCAGCGCGAAGATCTGCTCCACCCGGGCGCGGTCGAAGCCCCAGCTCCGGGTGCGTGCGATCAGCTCGCCGGCCGTCAGCTCGCGCAGGTACTTGCCGTTGAGCCAGTCGAGCTTCGCGGCGTCGAACACCGGGCCGCCGAGCGACATCTTCGCCAGGTCGAGCCGCGCGGTGAGCTCGGCGATGCCGAAGGTTTCCTCGCCCTCGGCGGCGGGCGCGATCAGCAGGCCCAGAAAGTTCAGCAGCGCCTCGGGCAGGTAGCCCATCCGCTGGTAGAACAGGATGCCGGTGGGGTTCTTGCGCTTGCTGAGCTTCGAGCGGTCGGGGTTGCGCAGCAGCGGCACGTGCATCAGCGCCGGCGGCTGCCAGCCGAAGTAGCCGTAGAGCAGCAGGTGCTTGGGAGCCGACGGCAGCCACTCCTCGCCGCGGATCACGTGGGTGATCTCCATCAGGTGGTCGTCGACGACGTTGGCCAGGTGGTAGGTCGGCAGGCCGTCCGCCTTCATCAGCACCTGCATGTCGATCGTCGCGTACTCGAACGGCACCGGGCCGCGGGCCAGGTCGTTCACGACGCAGACGCCTTCGCGCGGCACCGTCATCCGGACCACGAACGGCTCGCCCGCGGCGGCGCGCGCGTCGGACTCCTCGCCCGGCAGGCTCAGACAGTGGCCGTCGTACTTCTGCGGGATGCCGGCGGCGCGCTGCGCCGCGCGCATGTCGTCCAAGCGCGTGGGCGTGCAGAAGCAGCGGAAGGCGTGGCCCTGCGCCAGCAGCTCGCCGGCGTAGCGCTGGTAGAGGGCGCTGCGCTCGCTCTGGCGGTACGGCCCGTGCGGGCCGCCCACGTCGGGGCCCTCGTCCCAGCTCAGCCCGGTCCAGCGCAGCGCGGCGAGGATCGCCGCCTCGGACTCCGGCGTCGAGCGGGCCTGGTCGGTGTCCTCGATGCGGAGCAGGAAATCGCCGCCGTGCTGCTTGGCGAAGCAGTAGTTGATCAGCGCGACGTAGGCCGTGCCGACGTGCGGGTCGCCGGTCGGGGAGGGCGCGATGCGCGTGCGAACACGGCGCGATGCCGCGCCGTCGATTGCGGCAGGTGCGCTCACGCTAGCCGACCAGCTCGCGGCGTTTGCCGCACTCGCGCTCGACGAAGGCGATGATCTGCGAGAGCGGCGCGCCGGGGGTGAAGATCTCGCGCACGCCCAGCCGCCGCAGCTCGGCGGCGTCGTCGTCGGGGATCGTGCCGCCGCCGAAGAACACGATGTCGCCGGCGCCCTGCGCCTTCAGTTGTTCCACCACCAGCGGGAAGAGCGTCATGTGCGCGCCCGAGAGGATCGAGAGGCCGATCCCGTCGGCGTCTTCCTGGATCGCGGTCTGGACGATCTGCTCGGGCGTGTTGAACAGGCCGGTGTAGATCACTTCCATGCCGGCGTCGCGCAGCGCCCGCGCGATCACCTTGGCGCCGCGGTCGTGGCCGTCCAGGCCCGCCTTGGCGACGATGATGCGCAGCGGGCGCACCGGGGCGTGGGTGTCGGTCATCAGAACTGGGTCGTCTCCGTGTAGCGGCCGTAGACCTCGACCATGGCCTCGACGATCTCGCCTTCGGTCGCGACCGCCGCGACGCAGTCGACCAGGCGCGGCATGACGTTCTCGTCGCCCGCGCAGGCGCGCTTGAGCGCCGCCAGCGCCGCTTCGACCGCCGCACCGTCGCGGTCCGCCCGGACCGCCTGCACCGCGCGGGCCTGGCCGCGCTCCATCTCGGCGCCGATCTTGAGCAGGTCGGGCGGCTGCTGCTCGTCCTTCTTCTCGAACGCGTTGACGCCGACGATCACCCGGTCGCCGGACTCGACCGAGCGCTGGTAGCGGTACGACGCGTCGGCGATCTCGCGCTGCGGGAAGCCGGCCTCGACCGCCTCGACCATCCCGCCGAACTCGGCGATGCGGTCGAAGTACTCCAGCGCCTGGCGCTCCATCTCGTCGGTCAGCGCCTCGACGTAGTACGAGCCGCCCAGCGGGTCGGCCACGTTGGTGACGCCGGTCTCGTAGGCCAGCACCTGCTGGGTGCGCAGCGCGATCTCGACCGACTTCTCGGTCGGCAGCGCGAGCACTTCGTCCATCGAGTTGGTGTGCAGCGACTGGGTACCGCCGAGCACCGCGGCCATCGCCTCGTAGGCGACGCGCACGATGTTGTTCTCGGGCTGCTGGGCGGTCGCGCTGCAGCCGGCGGTCTGGGTGTGGAAGCGGCACTGCCACGAGCGCGGGTCCTTGGCGCCGTACACCTCGCGCATGCGGCGGGCGTAGATGCGGCGGGCGGCGCGGAACTTGGCGATCTCCTCGAAGAAGTCGCTGTGGCTGTTGAAGAAGAACGACAGCCGCGGCGCGAACGCGTCGACGTCCATCCCGCGCGCGATCGCCGCCTCGACGTACGCGAAGCCGTCGGCCAGCGTGAAGGCCAGCTCCTGGGCGGCGGTCGAGCCGGCCTCGCGGATGTGGTAGCCCGAGACCGAGATGGTGTTCCACTTGGGCATCTCGGCCGTGCAGAACTCCATCATGTCGGCGATGATGCGCACGTGCGGCCGGGGCGGGAAGATCCACTCCTTCTGCGCGATGTACTCCTTGAGGATGTCGGCCTGCAGCGTGCCGCCCAGCGCCGCGCGCGGAATGCCCTTGTTCTCGGCGGTGACGATGTACTGCGCCAGGGCGATCGCGGCCGGGCCGTTGATCGTCATCGAGGTGGTGATCTTGCCGAGGTCGATCCCCTCGAAGAGCGTCTCCATGTCGCGGACCGAGTCGATCGCCACGCCGCACTTGCCGACCTCGCCCAGCGCCTTGGGCGCGTCGGAGTCGTAGCCCATCAGGGTCGGCATGTCGAAGGCGACCGAGAGCCCCATCTGGCCCTGCGAGAGCAGGAAGTGGTAGCGCTCGTTCGTCTGCTTGGCGTTGCCGAAGCCGGCGAACTGGCGCATCGTCCACAGCCGCGAGCGGTACATGGTGGGGTGGATGCCGCGGGTGTAGGGGTACTCGCCGGGCACGCCCAGGTCGCGCGCCAGGTCCAGGTGGGCGACGTCCTCGGGCCCGTAGAGCGGCTTGAGCGGAACGTCGGAGATCGTCCGGTCGGTCGCGCCGGAGCCCTTGTCGCGGCGGGCCGGCGCGGCCGCGGCCTTGGCCTCCCACGCTTCTTTGAGTTCCCGGTATTCCGGCGTCACGTCCGGTCCCAGCCCGGACGGGCGTTCGATCAGCTTGGCCACGGTTACAGTTCCCCTCGCAAGTCGACCCGTTCTGTTCGACGTGTTCCCCGCCGGTTCCCGATCGCCTCAGCAGCTGCGACCGACCGGCTGCTAGCCAAGGAAAGCTTCCAGGTCCGGCATGAAGCGGTCGAAGGCGTCGCGCTGGAGCGAGTGGCTGGCGCCCTCGTACACCGTGATCCGCACGTTCGCGCCGCCGCGCTCGCGGGCGTAGTCGCGGTCGCTCTGGGAGAACACGCTGCGCTTGGCGCCGGCCACCGCCAGCCAGAGCGGGCGCGGGTAGCCGTCGAGCAGCGCGAGGAAGTTCCAGCGGCCCTCGTCGATCCCGTTCTCCTCGCCCAGCGCGAGGATCGGGGCCAGCGCGATGTGGCGCCCGGCGTGCAGCTTGGCCTGGATCTCGACCTCCGGCAGCGCCGCGTTGGCGGTCCGGATCAGCGCCTCGCGCTCGGCCGGCGGCGGCGCGAGCAGCTCGGCGTACTGCGGCACGACGCTGCCGCTCCAGACGCCGGCCGCCGCGTTGAGCATCGGCTCGATCGCGACGACCCGCTCGACCGCCAGCTCCCGCCCGGCGCCGACCACGACCGCGCCGCCCCAGGAGTGGCCGAGCAGCGCGTGCACCGGCTCGCCTAGCGCGGCCACAACATCGCGCACGTCGGCTACGCTGCGCGCAAACGTCATGTCACGCACCCGCGCGCTCTCGCCGTGCCCGCGCTGGTCGAACGCGACGACCCGGTAGCGGCCGGCGAGGTGCTCGCCGATCCGCGCCCAGCCGAAGCGCGAGGCGCCCAAGCCGTGCACGCCGACCAGCAGCGGCCCGCGCTCGCCCCATTGCTGCAGCGTCGTCTCGGCACCGTCGGAGAGGCGAACCCGCCGTTCGCTCGCGGTCATGCGTGATCGTGCGCGCCGTGGCCCGCGAACAGCTTGAGGGCGAGCGCGCCGTGGGTGACCGCGGCGCCGGCGCGCAGCGCGGCGGCGATGAACACCGTCTCGGCCAGCTCTTCTTCCGTTGCGCCGGCCTTGCGGGCGCTGGCGGTGTGCACGTCCAGGCAGTACGGGCACTGCGTGGTCAGCGCGACGCCCAGCGCGATCAGCTCGCGGTACTTCTGCGGCACCGCGCCGTCGGTGCGCCCGACGATCTTGTCGAGCGCGACGAACCCGGCGAACTCGGTCGGGGCGAGCTTGCGCAGGTCGGCCAAGCGCGCGAGGTCGGCATGTTCGGAATAGTCGGCCATCGTGTTCTCCTCGGGTGTGGGGCGGCTCAGAGCCCCTTGACGGTCGCGCCGACGGCGGTGCGGGTGCGGACGTGGCCCAGCACCGACGCGCCGCCGCGGACGCCGAAGCGGCCCAGGACGTCGTCGGCCGCGGCGTAGGGATCGAGGTCGTCGGGCAGCGCCTCGATCACTTCTTCGATGCGGCGCTCGAGCGTGCCCAGCGCGAGGTAGCGCACCCGGTGGGCGAACGCGATCCGCCGCTTGGTGCGGATCGCACCGCTCTCGCGCAGCCAGGCGTCGTGCGCAACGACCGCCTCCCACAGCTCGGCGACGCCCTTGCCCTCGACGGCCTGGGTGCTGACCAGCGCCGGCACCCAGCCGGAGAAGTCGAGCATCTCCATCATCGCGCGGATCTCGCGCTGGAGCTGCAGCGCCATCGGGTGGTCGGCCTTGTTGACCACGAACACGTCGGCGATCTCGAGCACGCCGGCCTTGAGCACTTGGACCGAGTCGCCGCTGCCCGGCTGCAGCGCGACCAGCGTCGTGTCGGCGACCTCGGCGATCTCGATCTCGCTCTGGCCGACGCCGACCGTCTCGACCAGCACGACGTCCTTGCCGAAGGCGTCCATCAGCGAGACCGCGTCGGCGGTCGCCCCGGCCACCCCGCCCAAATGCCCGCGCGAGGCCATCGAGCGGATGAACACGTCGGGGTCGACGAAGTGCTCGGAGAGGCGGATCCGGTCGCCCAGCAGCGCGCCGTGCGAGAAGGGGGAGCTCGGGTCGACCGAGATCACGCCGACCGTCTTGCCCAGGCGCCGGGCGTGGGCGACGAGCGCGCCGGCCAGGGTCGACTTGCCGACCCCGGGCGGGCCGGTCAGCCCGATCGTGAGGGCGCGGCCGGTCAGCGGGTAGAGCGCGCGGATCAAGTCGGCGCCGCGGCCGGACTCGCAGCGCGAGATCGCGCGGGCGAGCGCCCGCGGGTCGCCGGCGCGGAAGGCGCCGAGGAGGTCGTCCATCGGGCCTGGGCGTTCGCCCTGGGACCTTTCGGGCCCGCCCGCGTACCTGTGGCGGGTGAACCGAGCTGGCTATGTGCGCACCCCCACCATCGCGCAGGGGAACCTGGTCTTCGCCTGCGAGGACGACCTGTGGACGGTCGGCGACGCGGGCGGGGTGGCCCGGCGGCTGACGACTGCGGCGGGCGAGTGCTCGCTGCCGCGGCTCTCGCCCGACGGAACCCGGCTGGCCTACGTCGGCCAGGACGAAGGCCACGCCGAGCTCTACGTGATGGACGCCGAGGGCGGCCCGCCGCGGCGGCTGACGTATCTGGGCAGCGACCGGCTGACCTGCAGCGCCTGGTCGCGCGACGGGCGGTTCGTCTACTTCGCCACCGACGCCGGCTCGCCGTTCGGCCACGAGGCGCGGGCCTTCCGGATCGACGCCGAGGGCGGCGAGCCGGTCGGCCTGGGCCTGGGCCACGTGGCGACGATCGACGTCGCGGCGAACGGCGCGACGGTGCTGGGCCGCAACTCGCTCGACCCGGCCCGCTGGAAGCGCTACCGGGGCGGCACCGCCGGCCAGCTCTGGGTCGACCCGCGCGGCGACGGCGAGTACGCGCGGCTCTGCAAGGAGCTGCGCGGCAACCTGGTCTGGCCGATGTGGGCCGGCGAGCGGATCTTCTTCCTCTCCGACCACGAGGGCATCGGCAACATCTACTCGATCCGGCCCGACGGCGACGACCTGCGCCGCCACACCGACGAGCGCGAGTACTACGCGCGCTTTCCGGCCAGCGACGGCACCCGCATCGTCTACGCCTGCGGCGGCGAGCTGGTCGTGCTCGACCCGCGCGAGGGGAGCGTGCGGCGGGTGCCGCTGCGCACGCCCTCGAGCGCGCCCGAGACGGCGCGCCGCTTCGTCGACGCGGGCGAGCTGCTCGAGAGCTGCCGCGCCTCGCACGACGGCACCGCGCTGGCGCTGGTCTCGCGCGGCCGCGCCTACACGATGCCGCTCTGGGAGGAAGCGGTCACCGAGCACGGCGCGGACGACGGCGCGCGCCGGCGGCTCGCGACCTGGCTGCACGACGACAAGCACGTCGTCTACGTCGACGACCGCTCGGGCTACGAGCGCGTCGCGCGCGCGCCGGTCGACCAGAGCGCAGCCGCCCAGTACCTCACCGAGCAGGACTACGGCGTGCTGCACGAGCTGGCGGCGTCGCCGGTGGGCGAGCGGCTCGCGTTCGCGACCAACCGCCACGAGCTGTGGCTGCTCGACCCGGGCGCCGCGCCGCGCAAGCTCGACACCAGCGTCGGCGAGCGGATCGCCGACCTGAGCTTCTCGCCCGACGGCGGGTGGCTGGCCTACACTTACTCGCACAAGCCGCACACCAGTATCGTGCGGCTGGCGGAGTGCGCCTCCGGCCGAATCGTCGACGCGACCTCGCCGCTGCGCCAGGACCGCTCGCCGGCCTGGGATCCCGCCGGCGACTACCTCTACTTCATCTCGACCCGCGACTTCCACCCGGTCTACGACGCGCTGCAGTTCGAGCTGAGCTTCCCGCAAGCGTCGCGCCCGTATCTGCTGACCTTGCGCGAGACGCTGGCGAACCCGTTCGTACCCAAGCCCGCGCCGCTCCACGACGCGCACGACGACAAGGACGACAAGGACGAGGCCGAGCGCAAGCCGGTGGTCGTCGAGGCCGACGGCCTGCCGCTGCGCATGCTGGCGTTTCCGGTGGAGGAAGGCACCTACGACCGGATCGTCGGCGCGCGCGGCCGGGCGGTCTTCTCGCGCTTCCCGGTCCGCGGCATCCGCCCCGACGAGCGCGAGCAGCAGCACGACTCCGAGGGCGAGCTGCTGGCGTACGACTTCGAGGAGCAGCGCGACGGGATCATCGCCTCCGAGGTCGACGACTTCGTGCTCGGCCCCGACGCGCGCACGCTGGTCTACCTCTCGCACGGCAAGCTGCGGGCGATCGACGCCGGCGAGGACTTGCCCGAGAACGGCGACGAGGACAAGCCGCCGGCCGAGATCGGCCGGCGCACCGGCTGGCTCGACCTGGGCCGGGTGAGCGTGCTGGTCGAGCCGCGCGCCGAGTGGGCTCAGATGCTGCACGAAGCCTGGCGCCTGCAGCGCGAGAACTTCTGGGACCCGGCGATGAGCGGGGTCGACTGGGACGCGGTGCTGCGGCGCTACGCGGCGCTGCTGCCCCGGCTGCGCACCCGCAACGAGCTCTCCGACCTGATCTGGGAGATGCAGGGCGAGCTGGGCACCTCGCACGCGTACGAGAGCGGCGGCGACAAGCCGCTGCCGCCGCAGTACCGGCGCGGCTTCCTCGGCGCCGACCTGGCCTGGGACGCGAACGGCGGCGGCTACCGGGTCGAGCGCATCCTGCGCGGCGACCCCTGGAACCGCGAGGCCGACTCGCCGCTGGCCGAGCCCGGCGTCGACGTCAAGCCCGGCGACCTGCTGGTGACCATCGGCGGGCGCGCGCTCTCGGCCCGGGTCGGCCCGGGCGCGCTGCTGGTGAACCAGGCCGGCCGCGACGTGGTGCTGGGCGTCGTGCGCGGCGCGGGCAGCCCGCCCCGGCGGGTGCTGGTGCGCACCCTGCGCGACGAGCGGATGCTGCGCTACCGGGCCTGGGTCGACGCCAACCGCGCCACGGTGCACGCCCGCACGGACGGGCGGGTCGGCTACGTCCACATCCCCGACATGGGGCCGTTCGGCTTCGCCGAGTTCCACCGCGGCTACCTCAGCGAGTTCGACCGCGGCGGGCTGATCGTCGACGTGCGCCACAACCGGGGCGGCCACGTCTCGGGGCTGCTGCTCGAGAAGCTGGCCCGCAAGCGGGTCGGCTACGACATCTCGCGCTGGGGCCCGCCGCAGCCCTATCCCGAGGAGTCCGTCGGCGGCCCGATGGTCGCGCTGACCAACCAGTTCGCGGGCTCCGACGGCGACATCTTCAGCCACAGCTTCAAGCTCTACGGCCTGGGCCCGCTGGTGGGCATGCGGACCTGGGGCGGTGTCGTGGGTATCAACCCGCGCCACGGGCTGGTCGACGGCAGCCAGACCACCCAGCCGGAGTACTCGTTCTGGTTCAGCGACGCCGGCTGGGGGGTCGAGAACTACGGCACCGACCCGACCCACGAGGTCGACGTCGCTCCCCAGGACACGCTGCGCGGGGTCGACCCGCAGCTGGAAACCGCGCTGCGACTGGTTCTCGAGGCGCTGGCCCAGGTGCCGCCCCGCCCGAGCTTCGCCAGCCGGCCGAACCGAGCCGGGCCAGCCTGACGGCCCGGCCGACCAGGTTTGAAAACGGCGGTTCTCTAATCTGGGGCAACAGGGCTGTATGCTTTTCCCGGCTTAAGGAGCCGATGATGCTTCACATCGCCGCCTGCCTGTTGTACGATCGAGCACGGTGAGTCTCGTTCCGGCGATTGCGTCTTCCGCGACCGATCTTCATGGCGGCGCGCTTTTGGCATTGATCGACCTGGCCGCTTCGACCGATCGCACCGACGGCGGCTCGCTGCACGCGCTGGTCTCGGCCGCGCTCGACGCGATCGGCGCCGAGGCTGCCGTGGTGCTGGACGACGACGCGGTCCTGCTGGCCGTCCCCGAGCGGGTCGACAGCACCGAGCTGGTCCGCGCCGGCCGGCTCGCGCACGAGGCGGGCGGCCGCGCCGGCCTGGTCAGCACGGTCCCGCTGGGCGAGCGGTCGACCCGCCGGCTGGCGATCCGCTGGCGCGAGGAGGGCCCGCAGCGCCACGACCTGGTCGCGGCCGTCGGCGAGCTCTGCCACCGGACCGTGGCCGACCCGAAGGCCGTCGCCCCGCTGCGGATCGACGCGCTGACCGGGCTGCCCGACCGGGTGGCGACGCTGCGCCACCTCGACGAAGCCTTGCACCGCGCCCGCCGGGCCGGCCGGACGGTCGGCGTGCTCTACATCGACCTCGACGGCTTCAAGGCGGTCAACGACGCCTTCGGCCACGCCAACGGCGACCGCGCGCTGAGCCGGGCCGCCCGCTCGATGCGCGAGGCGCTGCGCCGCGGCGACGTGGTCGGCCGGGTCGGCGGCGACGAGTTCCTGGCGGTGATCGACGTCGTCGCGGACGAGTCGGAGATCGACGAGGCGGCGGACCGCTTCGTCAAGCTGCTGCAGATCGCGGTCGAGTTCGACGGCGCGGTGCGCGAGATCGGCGCCAGCGTCGGGATCGCGGTCGCGCCGCACGACGGCAACGATGCCCAGACCCTGCTGGCCTGCGCCGACGCGGCGATGTACGCCGCCAAGAAGCGCGGCGGGCGCGGCGCGCGCTGGTACCGCGACGGGGTCGGCGAGGCGCTCGACACCCGCCGCGCGCTGCGCGAGAGCCTGCGCTCCGGCGACCGCGAGCGCGACTTCCTGCTCTGCCTGCAGCCGATCGTCGCGGCGGCCGACCACCGGGTGATCGGCCTCGAGTCGCTGGTCCGCTACCGCCACCCGCAGCGCGGCTGGCTCGCCCCGCGCGGCTTCATGGACGGCGGCCTCAGCCCCGAGACGGCGACCGCGATCGACTCCTGGGTGATCGAGGAGCTGGCCGAGCTGGCCGAGCAGTGGGGCGAGGCGCGCGACCTGCGCCTGCACGTCAACCTCTCCGGCTTCGACGACACGCTGCTGGGCGACCTGATCGGCGACCCGGTCGTCGCGGGCGCGTACGGCAAGAGCTTCCTGCGCCGGCTGGCGGTCGAGGTCCAGGAGTCGGCGGTGCTGGCCGAGCCGGCCCGCGCCCGCGACGCCTTCGAGGCGCTGGCCGAGCTGGGCGTCGTCACCGTGATCGACGGCTTCGGGGCCGACCGCTCCTCGCTCTCGGTGCTGGCGACGCTGCGGATCGGCCGGGTCAAGCTCGATCCGGCCCTGACCCACGCCGTCGCGACCGACGAGGTGGCCCGCCGGACGACCCGCTCGGCGATCGCGGTCGCCCGGGCGCTGGGCGCCGTGCCGAGCGCGGACGGCGTCGCGACCGAGCAGCAGGCGCGGTGGCTGGCCGAGAACGGGGTCGAGGAGCTGCAAGGCTACTGGTTCGCCCAGCCGATGGTCGCGCCGGACTGCGCCGGCTGGCTCACCTCGACCGCGGCGCTGCCCGCTTCACGGCGCTAGTGCGGTCCGGCGGCTACGTGCGAACTCGGCCGCTGGCGATGATGCGTTCCTGGTCGAGCGCGCTGGCCGGGGTGCCCGAGCCGGCCCGGCGCTGCGCGATCGCGCTGACCGCCGCGCTGCCGCTGGTGCCGGCGCGGCGCGGCCTGGTCTTCGACGGCTCCGGCATCCTGGTGAGCGTCCCCGAGCCGCCGGCCAGCGCTGCCGCCCGCCGGCTGCTCGACGCCGCCCGCGGCGCCGAAAGCGACGAGCTCGCCGGCCCGCGGCTCTACGTCAGCCGGCTGCGCCCGGACCGGCCCGAGCGGCTGGCGCTGCAGTGGGCCGACGGCGGCGAGGCGGCGGTTCGCGCGGCGCGCACGATGGCTTCGGCCTGCGCCTGGGCGCTCGAGCCCGGCGGGCCGGCCTTGGAGCCGCCGGCCGAGCTGCCCGGCCCGGCCGCGACGCTGCGGCGCTTCGCCGAGCTGGCCCGCCTCTCGCGCCGGCTGAGCCGGCCGTTCGCGGTGCTGCACGTCGAGGTGCCGGGGCTGACCGCCGCGGCCAAGGCGCTGCTGGGGGACGCGCTGCAGGCGGTCGTGCGGGCGGGCGACGTCATCGGCCGGCTCGGGCCGGACACGTTCCTGGCGGTGCTGGGCCTGGCCGCCGACGAGCTGGAGGCGTTCGCCGCCGCCGAGCGGCTGCTGCGGACCGCCGGGAGCGTCGCGGCGCGCGGCGCCCCCGTCGTCGGCGTGGCGATCAGCCCGCAGGACGGCAGCGAACCGGCCGACCTGCTCCGCCACGCCGGCGCGGCGGCGCACGATGCGCCGGCCGGCGCGCCGGGCGTGCGCTGGTACCGGGAAACGGCGATCGCCGGGCTGCGCGAGCGGGCCGAGCTGCGCCGCCGGTTGGCCGCCGCCGACCCGGGCGAGGTGCTCGAGCTGCGCTACCGGCCGATCTTCGAGACGACCAGCGGCGAGCTGGTCGGCGCCATGGCGGACGTCTGCCGGCGCGATGGCGGGCTCGACGACCCGCCGCCCGAGCTCGGCCGCGCCGACGCGCCGCTGCGCGACCGGGTCGAGAGCTGGGCCATCCGCGAGGCGGCCGCGACGATCGCCGGCTGGCAGCGCGAGGGGCTCGACCTGCGCATCCACCTCGCGGTCGCCGGCCTCTCCGAGCCGCTGCTCGAGACGGTCGCGGCGACCTTCGGCTGCCGGACCTGGCTGCGCCGGCTCTGCCTGGAGCTGGGCGAGGAGGCGTTCGCCGAGCCGCACGACGCGGCCATGGCGCTGCTGCGCCGGCTGCGCTCGCGCGGCGTGATGCTGGGCCTGGACCTGCGCCGGGCCTCGACCCGCACCGTCAACGGCCTGGCGGCGCTGCCGCTGGACCTGGCCGTGGTCGACCTCAGCCGGCCGGACCACGCGCTCACGATGATCGCGCTCGGCACGATGGTCGCACCGCACCTGCTCGGCGAAGGGGTGCCGGACGACGAGCGCAGCCGCTGGCTGCACCGCAACGGCGTGCGCGAGGCGCGCCCGAGCCGGTCGCTCCAGCCGCTGGACGCGACCGCGTTCGCCGCGTGGACGCGTACACGCCGCGTTACCGGTGTGCGCTAACACGCCTCACCGAGATACCGAGCAGTTCGGCGGGTACGCCCGGAGGGGTGACGTGAACGTTTCATGGAGGAAGTCGCCGGTGCCGGACCGTCCCGCGTGATCCCCGTCGTATCGGAACACCGTCTGCTCGACCCCGATCCCGAGCAGCTGCGGCCGCTGTTCGCCGCCGTGCTCGCGTCCGGGCGCTCGCACCGCGAGCTCTTGCAGACGCTGCTCGGGGCGTCGCTCGGGCTGGCCGGAGCGGACCTGGCGGTCGTGTGCGGGCTCGACGGGACGCTGGTGGCCGCCGCGCCCGAGGCCGATCCCGACGCCGCGGCGTTCGCCGCGCGGGCGGCCCAGGCGCTGCGCGTCGCCGGACCGCCGGCCGAGGACCACTACCTCGTCCAGCTCGCGCTCAGCCCGGGCGCGCTGCTGGCCGTCCGCTGGGCACGGGCCCGGCCGGCTCGGCCGGCCGTCGTGCTGGCGATCGCGGCGGCCTGCGCGCGGCTCCTCTCGCCGGCGTACCGCGAGGGAGCGCAGCCGCGCGAGGACGGCGCGAGCGCCGCGCTGCGCCTGCTCGGCGACGCGTTGGCGGTGGCGGAACGGTCGGGCACCCGGATCGGGGTGCTCTCGATCGAGTTGCCCACCGACCATGCCGCGATTGCCGAGCTGCAGGGCGCGATCCGGCGCGGCGACGTGCTGGCGCGGGTAGCCGAGGACGAGGTCGTCGCGATCCTGGTGGTGGTCAGCGACGAAGCCGAGCTGGTCGAGGCCGCCACCCGGATCAGCGAGCGCGCCGCGCGGGCGGCCGGCGCGGCGGCGCCGAGCATCGGCATCGCCGTCTCGCCCGAGGACGGGGCGACCGCCGAGGCGCTGCTGCACCACGCCGCCCAGGCCCGGCGCGCCGCCGGCGACCACACCAACCCCGTCCGCTGGTACCGCGACGGGGTCGGCCGCGAGCTGCTCGCCCGGCGCGCGCTGCGGGCCCGGCTGCACGGTGCCGACCTCGAGCACGACTTCCTGCTCTGCTACCAGCCGATCGTCTCCGCGGCGACGATGCGGGTGGTCGGCGCGGAGGCCTTGATCCGCTGGCGCCATCCGTCGCGCGGCTGGCTCGCGCCGCGCTCGTTCCTGGCCGCCCCGGTCGCGGCCCCGGTGCTCTCGCCGGGGCTCCAGGGCTGGGTGATCGACGCGATCGCCCAGACCTTGCGGGCCTGGGGCCCGGCGACCGACCTGCGGGTGCACGTCAACCTGAACCTGCACCCGGGCGACGACGCCGCGCGGGCCGAGATCGAGCGCGCCTTCGCGGCGACCGGCGAGGCGGCCGCGCGCTTCGCGGTCGAGACGAGCGCGAGCGCCGCGCTGGCCGACCGCGACGCCAGCACGGCGTTCCTGGGCGGGCTGCGCGAGCGCGGCGTGGCGATCGGCCTCGACGGCATCGGCTTGGCCGGCACGCCGCTCGAAGCGCTCTCGCTGCTGCCGCTCGACTTCGTCAAGATCGCGCCGCAGGTGACCCAGCGCGCCCCCGCCGACGAGGGCGCCGCGCGGACGGCACGGGCCGTGCTGGGCGCGGCGCGCGCGCTCGAGCTGCGCACGGTCGCCGACGGGATCGAGAGCTTCGAGCAGGCGCGCTGGTGGATCGCCAGCGAGGTGACGGAACTGGCCGGCTACTACCTGGGCCAGCCGATGACGGCGCCCGACTTCACCGACTGGCTGGCCTCGGCGCACCTGAGCCTGCGAAAGGCGCAGTAGCCGCTCCGGGCGGCCCAACGTGCTCCCGCAGCTGGGCGAGGACTTTCCGTTCATGGCCTGGGTGCACGATGCCGACGGGACGCTGCTGGCCGCCAACCGGGCCTGGCGGACCGCCACGGGCCTAGGGCCCGGGGCCGGCACGATGCCGCAGATCTGGCAGCGGCTGCTGCCCGCCTACGACCTCGTCCGCCACCTGGGCGCCTTCGGCGCCGCGCTGCGGGCCGGGATGCCGTACGCCTTCGAGCACCGCCTCGCGCCGGAGCGCGCGGGTGCGGGCGAATACCGCTGGTTCGTCAGCCGAGCCGTGCCGGTGCGGGACGGCGGCGAGCGCGGCATGGTGTGGGTCGGCACCACCGTGGCCCTGCCCGACCCGGGCCCGCGCGGCCCGGAAGCGGTCGAGGGGATGAACGCGGCTGCCCGCGCGGTCGAACCGGCGGCGCTGGTGCCGCTGCCGCGGGTCGCCGGGCTGCGGCTCGACGCCGCCTACACCGCCGCCGGCCCGGCGGCCATCGGCGGCGACTGGTACGACGCCTTTGCGCTGGACGACGGCCGCCTCGTACTCTCGGTCGGCGACGTCGCCGGTCACGGCGAACGGGCCGCGCTCGCGATGGTCGCGCTGCGCAACGCCCTGCGCGGCGCGGCGCTGGCGTGCCCGGCGCCGGTTGCCGTCCTAGCCGCGGGTCACGCGGCGCTGGCGCTCGAGGGGCCCGAGCGGCTGGCGACGGCGCTGGCCGCGCTCTACGAGCCGCGCACCCGCCTGCTGAGCTACGCCCGCGCCGGCCACCCGCCCGCGCTCCTGTACGACGGGGCGGCGGTCGTCGAGCTGAGCGCGCGGCCACGCCTGCCGCTGGGCTGCCCCGACCCGTTCGCCGCCGAGCTGCGCACGGTCCGGCTGCCGCCGGGCGCGGTCGTGCTGTTCTACACCGACGGGCTGGTCGAGTCGGGCGGCGACGCCGAGGCCGGCTACCGGTGCCTGCTCGCCGCGCTCGCCGACCCCGCCTGCCGCGATGCGGCCCGGCCCGCGCTCGCGCTGCGCGACGCCGTGCTCGAGCGGCCGGGCCGGGCCGACGACGTCGCGCTGCTGGTGCTGACCGTCGAGCTTGACGGTCCGCAGGAGCCGTGGTAGGCTACCTGAGCCGAAGCAGGGTCGCGAGACCCTCACCGGATGCCCGCGGGCGATCCGGTCGTTTCTCGAAAAGCGGGGACCGCTTCGGCGTCTTCGCTATTTTTGTGTTCTTTCCGGAGAGTTTGTCATAGCACGACCGCTGCGCATCAACGAGCAGATCAGGATCCGCCAAGTCCGCGTCATCGACGACGAAGGCCAGCAACTCGGCGTCATACCGACCGAGGAAGCCCTCAACATGGCGCGGAGCAGGGGACTCGACCTCATCGAGGTCAGCCCGACGGCGGTTCCGCCGGTCTGCCGGATCGGGGACTACGGTCGCCTCAAGTACGAGCAGTCGAAAAAAGACAAAGAGGCGCGCAAGAAGCAGCGCAACTGGGAGCTGCGCGAGGTCAAGCTGCGTCCCAAGATCGACGTCCACGACTACGAAGTCAAAGCGAAGATGGCCGAACGGCTGCTTCTCGACGGCGGCAAGGTCAAGGTCACGATCATGTTCCGCGGGCGCGAGATCACCTACACCGCGTTCGGAAAGCGGTTGCTGGACCGGGTGGCCAAGGACCTCGAGAACTCGGCGGTCGTGGAACGCGAAGCCAAGCTCGAAGGCAAGAACATGTTTCTCATCATGGCTCCGCGAGCCACCCCGCTCGGTCCGCCGCGCTTCGTCCACCTCAAGACGGACACGGCCCACCACGAAGCCGAGACCGTCGATCATTCCGACGACCACGGCGACGACGGCGATCACAGCGGGACGGACGCGGTAGCCACCATCGGGGGATCCAGTGCCTAAGATCAAGACGCACCGCTCGACGGCCAAGCGGGTGAAGGTCAGCGCCAACGGTATCGTGACCCACCGCCACCAGTTTTCCGGCTGCGGTCACATCCTGAGCAAGAAGTCGCGCAACCGCAAGCGGAAGTTCCGCAAGGACCAGGCGACGTTCAAAGGCGATCTGAAGCGCTTCGCGCCCCAGATCCCCTACCTGCTGTAGTGAATTCGGCTGCGCCGAACCCGTCGCGTTCGGGCTGCCCCCGAGCCGCCGCTTAAGGAATGTGTAGAGAGCACCGATGGCAAGAATAAAGCGTGGTCTGAACAAGATCAAACACCGCCGCAAGGTGATGAAGCTCGTCAAGGGCTTCCGCGCCGCGCGCAGCCGCAACTACCGGGTCGCCAACGAAGCGCTGCTGCACTCGCTGAAGTACGCCTTCCGCGACCGCCGCGTCCGCAAGCGCGACTTCCGCGCGCTCTGGATCGCGCGCATCAACGCCGCGGCCCGGCGCGAAGGCCTCTCGTACTCGCGGCTGGTTGCCGGGCTCAAGAAGTCGGGCGTCACGATCAACCGCAAGGCGCTGGCCGACCTGGCCGTCCACGACGCCGCCGCCTTCGCCCGCCTCACGGCGCTGGCGAAGGACGCGGTCACCACCGCGGCCTGAGCCGCAGCCGCCCCCCGAACGAAGAAGACGCCCGGCTCCGCGCCGGGCGTCTTTCTTCGTCAGCCGGTCGCCCGAGCGATCAGCGGAAGAGGGTGTTGAGGTCGAGGTGGAAGGTGCCGATGACGTCCCACGACGCGACGTGGATCGCGTTGGGATAGAGGAACGGCGCGCCCTGCTCCTCGGCATGGTAGTCCGAGTGGCGCAGCGAGAGCGTGAAGCCGGGGCTGAACCGCTTGTTGAGCTGGTAGGTCAGCGCGCTGTTCCAGAGATACGGGAACGGCGCGTTCTCGTAGAAGTTGAGCGCGCCCCAGCGATCGTTGAGCGTGAACGAGGTGCCATGGCGAATGTCGACCGGCACGATCCACGTCACGCCCTGGGTCGACTCGTAGTAGCGCTGCTTGCCGGGGTTCTCGTCGACGTAGTAGATCGTGCCGGGGGTCGCGCAGATGCCCTCCTTGGCCGCGGCGGCGCTGCAGAGGGTGCCGACGTGGTGGTCGACGTTCTGCGCGTCGCCGGTCTCGCTGAACGCGAAGCTGCTGTGCAGGAACCCGGGGATCGGCGGGGTCGTGTACGTCACGCCGAGGTAGCCGTAGTGGTGCTCCGACGAGCTGTTCGAGTAGGGGAACGGCACGTTGCTGACGCCCGAGGTGTTGGCCCCGGTGATCGCCGGCTCGGCGAAGAGGCGGTGGCGGAACGACAGGCCCGCCTCGACGGTGAAGCGCTTGATCTGCTGGTCGATGCGGTACTGCAGGATGACGTCCCGCGTGTCGCCCGCGAACACGGGCTCACCGTTGTAGAGGACGCGCTCCAGCGGCTGGTTCAGCGTGCCTTCGACGAGCCGGTCGAACGACGCCGAGGTGGTGCTCGTGATCGGGATCTTCACGGTGCCGCCGACGTCGAGCGGGTCGTAGATCTTGGCCTGGTTGTGGACCTGGGCCGGGGTGCCGGGCATGTTCGGGCCGTACACGCCGGGCTGGGTGTAGACCGTCGTGATGTCGATGATCGGGAGGTGGCCGAGCGGCGTCGCGGCCGGCCGCGGGACCGAGGGCTGGCCGCCGGTCGGATTCGTCGGGCCGGAGTTGGTCGGGCTCCCGCCGTTGGTGCCGGGCGCGGTCGGCGCGCCGGCGGGCGCGGCCGGCGAGGCCGACGGTGCGGGGCTGGGCGCCGCCTGCGCCCGGGCGCCGGAGGCGGCACCGACCACCAGCGCGGCGACCGTCAGCGCGACCGCGACGGAGCGGCGTCCGGCCGCGGCGAGCGGATGTGGACCGAATTGAGCAGGCGTCTCCGAACGAGACTCCATGCGAACGTCCATAGGTGGGGTCTCCTTGTAACGAGCCTACGCCACGCAGCGCGGCTCTCTCGTCCTCGAATCGGATCGCGAGCGAGCACGTCGGCGGGCATAGGCGGCAACGATGATGAGACTACGCTTATTTTTGGATGGCGATTACCGAAGTAAATTCCTCCAAGTTTAGGGTTCTTATCCCGTAAACGAGCAAATTCTTACCCCGGCGCCGTCAGGTGGGCGGGTTCCGACTTTAGTCGTATATCGTATATCAGAATAATTGATATAAACGGCTCGTAGGACGGAAGTCCGGAGGAAAGCAACACCATGAACACCATTTTCAAAACCGCCATCGCGGCCACGGTCCTCGCCGCCGCGACCAGCGCACCCGCGTTCGCCCAGCCCGCGCCCCAGGCGCCGATCTCGATCTCGAGCTGCGCCCTCAGCGCACCGGTCGAGGCGTTCAACGAAGGCCCGCTCCAGGTGATCCAGGGCGGCAGCGACATCCAGATCGGCTTCGTCAACCGCGCCGCCGTCGCGGCCACCGACGTCCGCTTCGCGGTCAGCACCGGCCGCACGGTGCAGATGATCGACGCCACCGGCACGTTCGCCGGCGGCACCCCCATCGTGCAGTCGTTCTCGCCGGCCACCGCCGCGTACGGCGCCGAGAACGCCTCGTGCGAGGTCGAGTCGGTGACCTTCGCCGACGGCACGACCTGGCAGCGCTGATCCCGCCTGCCGGGATGGCCGGCCATCGCCCGTGAAGAGAACGGCGATGGCCGGCCGCCGCGGTAACCCCGATCAACCGGTGAAGGCGCTTCGCGGGCACCTGCTGGCGACGCTCAAGTACGCGGCCGGCGCCTCCCGCCTGGCGCTCGAGTCCGACTTCGCCCAGCTCGGCATCACGCCGCAGCAGTTCCTGGCGTTGATCGCGATCGCCGAGAACGCCGACATCTCCAACGCCGAGCTGGCCCGCCACGGCTACGTCTCGGCCCAGAGCATGAACGCCATCGTCGGCCGGCTCGAAGCGGCCGGCCTCATCCGCCGGGTGCCCAGTCCGGCCGGCGGCCGGGTCCTCCAGACCCGCATCACCGAGGCCGGCAGCGCCATGCTGGAGCGCGCGACCGCGCACGCCTATGCGATCGAGAGGTACGTGCGCGACGCGCTCGGGCCGGCGGAGTTCGACGCGCTGACGCGCTCGCTCGAGCGCTTCACCGAGGCACTGGCGCGCGCCGAGACGGTCAGCACGACGAAGCGCCCCTGGGAGGCCTACCTCGGCGAAGCGGAAGCGGCCGCCGAAGCCGCCGTCGCGAAGCTCCCCCGGCACTAGCCGGCGCGGCGGTGACCCGGGCCGGTTGACAACGCCGGGCCGGCCGTGGTCTACTCGACCCACATGTCCACCTACGCGCGGTACCGCTGGTATTACGGCTACACGGCCTTCTCGTGTCGGTCGGTCTCGGCGTTCGCGTAGGCAGCAGCAGACTGCACACCACGAACCTCCCGCCGATCCGGCGGGAGGTTCGTTCGTTTCGGGCGGGCGAGCACCACACATGACGGCCACCTCACGAGCCACCCTCCGCGTCCCCGGCGACAAGTCGATCGCGCACCGCGGGCTGATGCTCGCCGCGCTCGCCACCGGCAGCTCGCGGCTGCGCGGGCTGCCGGCCGGGCTCGACGTGCGCTCGACCCGGCGCGCGCTCGAGGCCCTCGGCGTGCCGATGCACGACGAGGGCGATGCGCTGGTCGTCGAGGGCTGCGGCGGCCGGTTCACCGCGCCGGCCGGGCCGATCGACTGCGGCAACAGCGGGACGACGATGCGCCTCTTGGCGGGCATCCTGGCGACCCGGGCGCTGCACGTGACGCTGGACGGCGACGCCTCGCTGCGTTCGCGGCCGATGCGCCGGGTGGCCGAGCCGCTCGCCGCGTTCGGCGCGCGGATCGCGCTCGCGCCGGGCAGTACAGCGCCGATCGAGCTGCACGGCAATCCGGACGCGGCCGGCATCGACGCGGTCGTCGCGATCGCCAGCGCGCAGGTCAAGTCGGCCCTGCTGTTCGCCGCGCTCGGCGCCGGCGGCCCGACCCGGCTGACCGGCGCGCTGGCCACCCGCGACCACACCGAGCGGCTGTTCGAAGCCTTCGGGGTGCGCTGCGCGCGCGACGGCGGCGCGCTGGTGGTGCGGGGGCCGGCGGTCCCGCGCGCCTACGACCTCGACGTGCCGGGCGACTTCTCCAGCGCCGCCTTCCTGCTGGCCGCGGCGGCGGCCGTCCCGGGCGGCCGGGTCGCGGTCGAGGGGGTCGGCCTGAACCCGACCCGGACCGCGTTCCTGGCGGTGCTGCGGCGCTTCGGCGCGGCGGTCGAGGTCGCGCTCGAGGGCGCGCAGGCCGAGCCGCGCGGGCGGATCGCGGTCGAGGGCGCCGCGCTGCGGGCGGTGACGGTCGAGCCGGCCGAGGTGCCGGCGCTGATCGACGAGCTGCCGCTGGTCGGCGTGCTCGGCCTGTTCGCGCGGGGAACGACGGTCGTGCGCGGCGCGGCCGAGCTGCGGGTGAAGGAGTCCGACCGGATCGAGACCTTCGCCGCCGCGGCCCGCGCGCTGGGCGGCGAGGTGGAAACCGCGCCCGACGGCTTCGCGGTGCACGGGCCGGCCCGGCTGCACGGCGGCGCGGTCGTCACGGCCGGCGACCACCGCATCGCGATGGCGTTCTCGGTCGCCGCGCGGCTGGCCGGCGTGACGGTCGAGCTCGACGACCCGGACTGCGTCGCGGTCTCGTTCCCCGGCTTCGCCGCGGCCCTGGAGGCCGTCGCATGACGACCCGGTGGGCGGCCGTCATCGGCCACCCGGTCGCGCACAGCCGCTCGCCGGCGCTGTTCGCGAAGTTCGCTGCCGCGCACGGGATCGCGCTGCGCTACGAGGCGGTCGACGTCGTGCCCGACGATCTCGCCGCGACGCTGGCGGCCTGGAAGCACGAGCCGGACTTCGTCGGCTGCAACGTGACGCTGCCGCACAAGGAGCAGGCGCTGGCGCTGGCCGACGCGGTCGAGCCCGCCGCGAGCGCCTGCGGGGCGGCCAACGTGCTGACCCGGGTCGGCGCCACGCTGGTCGCCACCAATACCGACGTCGCCGGGATCGAGGCGGTGCTGGCCAAGCACGGCGTCGCGCTGCGCGGGGCGCGGGTCGCGGTGCTCGGCGCGGGCGGCGCGGCCCGGGCCGTCGCCGCGGCGGCGCAGCGCGGCGGGGCCGCCGGGCTGATCGTGGCCGGGCGCAGCGCCGCCCGCGCGCGGGTGCTGGCCGACGCGTTCGGCGGCACGGCCTGTCCGTTCGACGACGTGCCGGTCGCCGACGTCTACGTCAACGCCACCCCGCTCGGGATGGTCGGCCAGCCGCAGCAGTCGCCGCTGCCCGCCAACGCGCCGCGCGGCGCGGCCGCGTTCGACCTGGTCTACACGCCGCCGGTGACCCCGTTCTTGCTCGACGCCGGCGCGCGCGGTCTGACGACGGTCACCGGGACGGCGCTGTTCGTCGCGCAAGCGGCGGCGACGTTCGCCCGCTGGTTCGGCGTGCTGCCGCAGGAGTTGGTCGCATGAGCCTGCGTTTCCTGACCGCCGGCGAGTCGCACGGCCCGGCGCTGGTCGGCATCATCGAGGGGATCCCGGCCGGGCTGCGGCTCGACGCCGCGGCCCTGCTCGCGCAGGCGCGCCGGCGCAAGCTCGGCTTCGGGCGCGGCAACCGCCAGAACATCGAGACCGACGAGGTCCGGATCGTCGCCGGCGTGCGGCGCGGCGAGACGATCGGCGCCCCGATCGCGCTCTACCTGGAGAACCGCGACCACGTGAAGTGGCTCGAGATCATGCGGGTCGACGCGCCGCCCGACGGCGCGCCGGCCGCGCGCCGGATCCACGTTCCGCGCCCCGGCCACGCCGACCGGATCGGCGGGATCAAGTACGATCGCGACGACCTGCGCGACGTCCTCGAGCGGGCCAGCGCGCGCGAGACCGCGATGCGGGTCGCGCTCGGCACCGTCGCCCGCGCGCTGCTGGCCGAGCTGGGCGTGAGGGTCGGCAGCCGGGTGGTGCGGATCGGCCGCGCCGTCGACGAGACGCCCTGGCGCGACGCGCCGCCCGAGGAGGTCGACGCCTCGCCGGTGCGCGCGCTCGATCCGGCCGCGGCGGCCGCGATGGTGCAGGAGATCGAGACCGCCAAGGCCGCCGGCGACTCGCTGGGCGGCGTGTTCGAGGTCGTCGCCCAGAACGTGCCGGTGGCGCTGGGCTCGTACGCGCAGTGGGACCGCCGGCTCGAGGCCGAGGTCGGGCGCGCGTTCCTCGCGCTCAACGCGATCAAGGGCGTCGAGCTGGGGCTGGGCTTCGGCGCGGCGGCCCGGCGCGGCTCCGAGGCGCACGACGCCTACGAGCCCGGCGACGGCGCGCGCACGCGCTACCGCACCAACCGCGCCGGCGGGATCGAGGGCGGCATGACCACCGGCCAGCCGATCGTCGTGCGGGCGGCGATGAAGCCGATCGCGACGCTGATGAAGCCGCTCGACTCGGTCGACCTGCGCAGCGGCGCGGCGGCGCTGGCGCACATCGAGCGGGCCGACACCTGCGCGGTCCCCGCCGCGGCGGTGATCGGCGAGTCGCTGCTGGCGCTGGTGCTGGCCGACGCGGTGCTGGCGAAGTTCGGCGGCGACTCGCTGGGCGAGCTGCGCGAGCGCGTGCGGGCCTGGGAAGGCACGGTGCGTGCGCGCTGACGTCTGGCTCTGCGGCCCGCCCGGCGCCGGCAAGTCGACCGTCGCGCCGCGGCTGGCCGCGCTGCGCGGCGCCGAGGCGCTCGACGTCGACGGGCTGATCGAGCGCGAGCTGGGCGAGCCGATCGCGCGCTTCGTCGAGCGCGCCGGGATCGCGGCGTTCCGCGCCCGCGAGCGGGCGGCGATCGCCGCGCTCGCGCAGGGTGAGGGCGCGGAGCGCGGCGGCGCGGTGATCGCGCTGGGTGCGGGCGCGCTCGAAGACCCGGCCAACCGGGCCGCGATCGCCGCGAGCGGGACGCTCGTCTTCCTCGACGCGTCGCTGGCGACGTGCGCCGCGCGCACCGCGCCCGCGGCCGGCACGCGCCCGCTGCTGCGCGAGCCCGGCGCGCTGGAGCGGCTCCACGCCGAGCGCCGGCCGCACTACCTCGCAGCACCGCTGCGGGTGGCGGTCGACAACCTCGGCACCGACGACGTCGCGCGCGCGGTCGACGCGGCGCTGCGGGCGGAGCGCGTGGTGCACGTCGCGACCGCGCGGCCCTACGACGTCACGATCGGCGCGACCGCGGCCGACACGCTGCCCGAGCGGGTGCGGCCGCAGCCCGGCGGCCGGGTCGTGGTCGTGACCGACGAGCGCGTCGCGGCGCTCGCCGCGCGCGTCGCCCGCGCGTACGACGGCGCCGGTTTTGCCACGACCGTGCTGCCCGTGCCGGCCGACGAGGCGCTCAAGTCGCTGGCGTCGCTCGGCGCGCTCTACGACCGCTTCGCCGCCGCGCAGCTCGACCGGCGCGGCCTGGTGGCCGGGGTCGGCGGCGGCACGATCGGCGACGCGGTCGGCTTCGCCGCGGCGACCTTCCAGCGCGGCGTGCGCTACGTGGGCGTGCCGACCACGCTGCTGGCCGCGGTCGATGCCGCGGTCGGCGGCAAGACCGGGATCAACCTGACCGCCGGCAAGAACCTGGTCGGCACCGTCACCCAGCCGGCGCACGTCGCGATCGCGCCGCACGCGCTGCGCTCGCTCGAGCCGCGCGACGTGCTCTCGGGCTACGGCGAGATGCTCAAGTACGGCCTCGCGCTCGACGCCGGGCTCTACCGCGCGCTGCGGGCGAGCGAAGCGGCGCTGCTCGCCGACCCGGCCAGCGCGCTGGACGCGATCGCGCGCTGCGTCGAGCTCAAGGCCGAGATCGTCGCCCGCGACGAGCAGGACGTCACCGGCGTGCGCGCGGTGCTCAACTTCGGCCACACCGTCGGCCACGCGCTCGAGCAGGTCGCCGGCTACGGCACGCTGCGCCACGGCGAGGCGGTGATCGTCGGCATGCGCGCGGCGCTGGCGCTCTCGGTCGCGCGGGGGCTGCTGGCCGAGGCGGCCCGCGCCGAGGTCGACGCGCACCTCGCCGAGCTGCCGGTTCCGCCCGCCTGGCGCGAGCTCGGCGCCGGCGCCGTCGCAGCCGCGACCAAGGGCGACAAGAAGCGCCACGCCGGCGGCACCCGCTTCGTGCTGCTCGACGCGGTCGGCAGCGCCCGGCTCGACGACGGCGTCGGCGAGCCCGAGCTGCACGCGGCGCTGGCCGGCTTGGGATTGCGATGAACGTACTGGTGGTCAACGGGCCGAACTTGAACCTGCTGGGCGAGCGCGAGCCGGCGATCTACGGCTGCACCACGCTGCGCGAGCTGGAGCGCACGGTCGCCGCGCACGCCCGCAAGCGGCGCCAGCGGGTCCGCTTCTTCCAGTCCAACCACGAGGGCGCGATCATCGACGAGCTGCACCGGCTGCGCCGCTGGGCGCACGGCATCGTGATCAATCCCGGCGCGCTCACCCACTACTCGTACGCGATCCGCGACGCGCTCGCCGCGGTCGCGCTGCCGGCCGTCGAGGTCCACCTCTCGGACGTCGGCGCGCGCGAGGAGTTCCGCCGCATCTCGGTCGTGCGCGACGTCTGCGTCGGAACGCGGGCCGGCCGCGGCGTCGGCTCGTACCTCGAAGCACTCGACCTGCTGGCGGAGCGGCGGCGATGAGCCCGATCGCAACGCGGGCGCTGGGCCGCGGCGGCATCGCGGTCGGGCCGATCGCGCTGGGCTGCATGGGCCTCTCGGAGTTCTACGCGCCGGTCGCCGAGGACGAGGCGATCCGCACCATCCGGCGCGGGCTCGAGCTGGGCATGACGCTGCTCGACACCTCGGACATGTACGGCTTCGGCGACAACGAGCGGCTGCTGGGGCGGGCCCTGCAGGGCCGGCGCGACCATGCGGTCGTCGCGACGAAGGCCGGCATCCTGCGCCGCCGCGACGAGCCGACCTACCGCGGCGTCGACGGCCGGCCGGAGTACGTCCGCGCCGCCTGCAACGCCTCACTGCGGCGCCTCGGCATCGACGCGATCGACCTCTACTACCTGCACCGGGTCGATCCGGACGTCCCGATCGAGGAGACCGTCGGCGCCATGACCGAGCTGGTCGCGGCCGGCAAGGTCCGCCACATCGGCCTCTCCGAAGCGGCCCCGGCGACGCTGCGCCGGGCGGCCGCCGTCGCCCCGATCGCGGCGCTGCAGAGCGAGTACTCGCTCTTCACCCGCGACGTCGAGAGCAACGGCGTGCTGGCCGCCGCGCGCGAGCTCGGCATCGCCTTCGTCGCGTACGCGCCGCTGGGCCGCGGCGTGCTGACCGGCGCATTGCGCTCGGCCGACGCGCTGGCGCCGAACGACCTGCGCCGGATGATCCCCCGCTTCGAGCCGCAGAACCTCGTCTCGAACCTGGCCCTGGTCGACGCGCTCGGCGCGGTCGCGGGCGAGCTGCGGTGCACGACCGCCCAGCTCGCGCTGGCCTGGCTGCTCGCGCAAGGCGACGACATCGTCGCGCTGCCCGGCTGCCAGCGGGTCGCGCACATCGAGGAGAACGCCGCCGCGGCCCGGCTCGCGCTCGACCCGGCGACGCTGGCCCGCATCGGCGCCCTGCTCCCGCCCGGCGCCGCCGCCGGCGCGCGCCTGCGGGACGTGCGCTTCGTCCACCGCTGAGACCCAGCCGTCGGCCCCGGCTTCAGCGGCCCTGCATCAGCGGCACGTGAGCGAAGTTCCGCTCGACCGCTGCGACCAGCTCGGGATCGGGAACGGTCGGCTCGAACGCCGGCCAAGCCTCGCAGCGCGGCGACCAGCTCCCGGGCGACGACGAGCGTCCGCCGCACCGAGATCTCGGCCCGCTGCGCGAACGCGCGCAGCGCGTCCCGGTCGATGCGCTCGAACGCGCGCTCGCTGCCGATCGTGAGCGCGAGGCCGCCGTTCGGGTAGTACCGGCGCGTGCAGACGTGATCGTAGAGCGGCGCCAGGCATGCGGTGCGCCCGTCGGGGTACGCGATCGCCCAGTTCTTCAGGTGCATGTCGTTGTTGCCGATGCACACCCCGAACACCAGCCGGCGGATGAACTCGTCGAGGTCGGCGGGCTCGCACAGCGTGGCGATGACGTTGGCGATCCAGTGCGAGGCCTTGCCTTCTCCGGCAAGCGTGCGAATGCGTTCGTGGGCAGTTTCACGATCCACGAGCCGCCGATTTCCTCGAGCGGAAGCGTCAGCCGGTTCGCCACCATGCTCGCGCTGAACTTGAGCTGAACGCCGGCCAGCGAAAAACGCAGTGGCCGCTCGTCGGGAAGCGCGAGATCGAGCGCTGCACCGCCGTCGTCATCGCTCGCCCCGCCGGCGTGCCGCAGCACGACCGCGCCGGGGAGATCGCGTCCCAGCACGCGCAGGAACGGAAAGTCGCGGGTCCGGTTGATCCGGTGCTGGCGGGCGATGACGGTGCGCAGCAGCCCGCCTTCCTCCGGCAGCAGGTTGGCGAAGAACGGCGGCGCGATACGGTGCGTGCGCGGTAAGGTCGAATGCGACCGTGCTCGCGCGTTACGCCGGCCCCTCCTTCGCCGGCTGCGCCGGGTGCAGGTCGAGCAGCTCCCACGAGCGCGGGTCGAAGCGCCAGTCCTCGATCGCCGGCTGCTGCAAGCCGCGCGCGAGCTGGCGCTCGAACTCCTCGCGCGGCACCAGCCGGCCGCCGAGCGAGGCGAGGTGCGGGGTGTAGAGCTGGCAGTCGAGCAGCTCGATGCCGTGGTCGCGGCTGAACGCCACCAGCGCGGCGAAGGCGATCTTCGAGGCGTCGGTGCGGTGCGAGAACATCGACTCGATCGAGAACGTGCGGCCGAGCGCGATGCCGAACAGGCCGCCGACCAGCTCGCCGCCGGTCCAGGTCTCGAAGCTGTGCACGCGGCCGGCGTGCCACAGGTCGCGGTAGGCGCGCTCGAGCTCGGGCAGGATCCAGGTCTCTCCGGCTTGGCCCTTGCGCTTGGCGGTGGCGCAGCCCGCGAGCACGCGCTCGAACGCCGTGTCGACCCGCACCGCGCAGTCCGGCTTGCGGATGAAGCGGCGCAGGGTCGGGCGCATGGTGTGCGAGAGCCGGACGTCGGTCACCGGGATCACCATCCGCTCCGCCGGCGCCCACCACATCACCGGCGTGGCGGCCTCGTAGAGCGGGAAGATGCCCTGCCGAGCCGCTTCCTCCATGCGCGCGGCGGTGAGCGTCCCGCCCACCGCCAAGAGTCCCGGCGCTTCGGGCGCGTCGAGCGCGCGCGAGGTCGGCGGAAACGGCTCGCCGTCGCCGACCCGCGCGACCGTCGCCAGCAAGCTCATCGCTCGCGCGGGCCGTCCGTCAGCAGCAGCCGCCGGCGGAGGGCTCGCAACACGCCTCGCTCGCCGCCGGCTCGCAGCAGCTGCCCGCTGCTGCGCGCGTGGTGCTCTTGGTCTGGGCCGCCGGCCGGGCGCCGGGCGCGCAGTCGAACGTCCCGGCTTCCGCCAGCGGAACCTCGACGTAGGGTTCCACCCCTGCGATCTGGGCGCGGTACGGCTCGCTGGTCAGGATCGTGAACGTCTTGTCGCAGACCGCGGTGCGGACGCCGCGCTCGTAGACGTGGCCGTCGTCGTCGTAGACCTTCTTCCACGGGCCGAGGTAGACGGCGGCCTGGTACCGTTCCAGGCACGGGCCTTCTTTGCCGCGGTGCGCCTCGACGACGAAGGTCCGGAACTCGAGGCCGTCGCGCACCGCCACCGGTGCGCTGCGCTGCGCGATGCGGATGCCGTAGAAGCCGATTGCCGCCAGCTCGTCGAGGAAACCGGTTTCGGTGAAGGAGCTCAGGCCGTCCGCGTCCTCGTCGGCCAGCTCGGCCGCGAAGCGCGCGGTACCGCCCTTGGCCAGCACGCGGAACACTTCGCGCAGCAGCTTCGCCTGGCGCTCCCGGGTCGGTGCCAGATCGCGCGGGTCGGCGCAGTAGACGATCGCGAACGCGCCGTCGGCAATCGCCGGAGCGCCGCTCGCGCGCCGGTCGGCCGCGGCGAAGAGCGCCTCGGCGTCCTCGAGCGAGGTCGGCTTGACCGCCTCCCACTCGCGCGCGAGCCGGTCGAGATCGAGCCGCAGGTCGTCGGGGCGAACCCGCCGGCACTCCGGCTGCGCGCCGCCCGCGGCGAGCAGCGCGAGCAGCGACTCGCGCAAGCGCTCGGGGTCGGGGTCGGCCACGACCAGCGCGCCGTGCGCGCCGGCGAGCTGCTCGCCGGCGGCCGGCAGCGCACCCAGCACCAGCACCGGCCCGGCGGCCCCGCTGGGGGCGGCCGCCGGCGCCCAGTCGGCGACGGCGTGCTTGAGCTCCAGGGTTCGCTTCTGCTTGGTCGCGACGGAGAGCACTTGGCCCTGCAGCATGGCGATCGCACTCATCGGATCGATACCTCGTCGGCGGCGGTAGGGGCTAACACTTGAGGCAGCAGCGGGTCGAAGTGTCCTGGGGCATGGTCGCGCGGATGCCTTCGAACACTTCCTCGACCGCCGGGTCGGCGTGCTTCCACTCGTAGTTGAAGCCGTTCTCGACGGTGATCTGGTTCTGGACCTCGACGTTCTGCAGCAGCGGCGAGCCCTTGTAGAGCCAGAGCCGGGTCTGGAACTGGATCGCCTCGACGTCGTCTTCCAGGCCGTTGGCGGCGATGAAGTCCGAGAACGTGCCCAGGTCCTCGAGCGAGATCCAGGGGTTGAACATCAGGAAGGTGGGGTTGAGCGTGATGCCGGCCTTCTTGCAGATCGCGATGGCGGCCGCAATCGTCTCGACCCCGAAGCCCTTGTTGACCGCCTCGAGCACGCGGTCCGAGGGGAACTCCAGCGCGCTGGTGAGGAACTGGGCGCCGTACGAGACCAGCCGCTCGATTCGCGCGGGGTCCTCGACGATCAGGTCGCAGCGGGTCGTGAAGTCGAAGGTCAGCTCGGGGTGCTTCTCGTGCATCTTCTGCGCGATCTCGAGCGCGTGCTTGGGCGCGTTGAGGAAATCGGCGTCGATGAAGCAGATGTGCTGCGCGCCGGCCGCGACGACGTTGTCGATGTCTTGCAGCACCACGTCGACCGGGAACGGCACGACCTTGTTCTTGTAAGCGGCGAACACCGAGCAGTACTTGCACGAGAAGCGGCAGCCGCGGGCGGTCTCGACGTTGCCGACCACGACGTCGCGCTTCATGCGCGCCTTGGCCTCGGCGTAACCGTACGAGGTCAGCGGCGGCAGGATCGAGCGGTCCGGAACGAGCCGCCCGGTGCGCAGATAGGTCGGCAGCGCCTTCTTGCCCGGCGTCGAGATGCCGGGCGCATCGGTCCACGACTCGCCGCGCTCCAGCCGGCCGGCGACGTCCACCAGGACGTGCTCCCAGTCGCCTTCGATCACCGCGTCGGCCGCGACGGAGAGGACGTGCTCGCTGTTGAGCATCGCGTAGGACCCGTAGAACAGGATCTTGGCGGGCAGCTCGCGCCGGCGGATCTCCTGCGCGATCTCGATCGCCTGCGCGGTCGAGTCGAACAGCGGAACGCTGAACGTGACCAGCCCGGAGCGCTCGACGGAGGCCCAGTCCAGCTCTTGGAGGGTGAGGTCTTGCGCGCGGACCGTGTGCCCGGCGTGGGTGAGGTGAGCGGCAGCGCCGGCAAGGCCGAGCGGCTGCATTCCACCCTCGTAGGTGGAGATCAGTGTGACGTGCATGCGATCGCTTTCAGCAGCAGCCGGACTTGGCGGAGCCGGGACTATCTGCAACGGGTTGTGAGGTGGTGTCGCTCAGCGGTTCGGTTTGCAGCCGAAGGAGCGATCGGACCGTGCGCACCGTCGACCACGCCGTGGTCGCGTTGTCGCCGAAGGCCAGGATGCGGCCGAAAATCCGGCCCTGGGGATGGTTGACGGGGTAGACGGTCGTGCCCGGCGGCACGTCGAGCTCGAGGACCGGCGGCGGCCAGACGTCGCCCAGCTCGAGCGGGTCTTGGGCGTAGCGAACCACCGACGGCACTTCGACCGTGAGGCAGTGGTACACGCCAACCTGCGTCTGTGGTGTCTGCGGCGCGCGGGCCGGCCGGCCCAGCGCGAGGTCGAGCTCGATCCCGGGCAGGTCGTAGCCGGTGACGGTGGCGACCAGGTCGGCCAGCCTGCCGCCGGCGACCCGCAAGTTGACCTCGATCACGTGCGCCTGCTCGTGCCGCACGCGCAGCTCGACGTGGGCGACGCAGTTGTCGGCGCCGAGCGCCGCGACGGCGGCCGCCGCGGTCCCGCCCAGCTCGGCGGCGAGCTTGCCGCTCACCGCGGCGGGCACGGCGTGGCCGATCTCGACGAAGAACGGCGGCGGGCCGAGCGCCTTGGCGCAGATGGCAACGACGGTCGCGGCACCGCGCTCGACGAACAGCTCGACGCTGTACTCCGGGCCGTTGACGAACTCTTCGATCAGCAGCTCGGGCGCGAGGCGCTGACCGCCGGCGTTGAACTGCGCTTGGACGATCGATGCCAGCGCGGCCTCGATGTCGTCACGGTTGCGGCAGAGCCGCACGAAGCGGCTGTTCTGGTCGTTGAGCGGCTTGGCGACGACCGGCCAGCCGATCCGCTCCGCGGCGGCGACCGCCTCGCGCGCCGACGCGGTGGCATGGTAGCGCGGGCTGCGCACTCCGGCCGCGTCGTAGCAGCGCCGGGCGAGCAGTTTGTTCTCGCCGCGTTCGGCCGCTTCGACCGAGAGCGCGTGCGGCAAGCCGAGGATCGCGGCGCACTCCGCCGCGGCCCGCACGAACGGTCCTTCGCTGCTGATGACGCCAGCGATCTCGTGAGCCGCGGCCAGCTCGTGGAGCACGGCCCGGACCGCGGCACGATCGGCCAGGTCGACGGGATGAAAGGGAATATCGCTCGGCCGGTTACCGTCGGGGCCGATGATCGCAACGTCGAGGCCCAGCGCCTTCGCTGCGGCAATCGTCTCGGCCGCCGGCGCGATCGTGACGAGGAGCACACGTGCCAGCTCCGGCTCGCGTTCGCGGACGAGTTCGTTCGTTTCCAAAGAGGCCACCCTACACCTGGTAGATCGTCCGCTCGCCGAGCGAGCGGAACGGTGAAAACGGGGTCGTGATAGAGGCTAGGTCAGCCCTTGGGGGTGCGGACGCAGCAGACGGGCGGCGCGTGGCCGGACCCGGTCGTGCCTTCGGCGGTCTCGGCGGAGGACGTCTTGCCTTCGGACGCTGCCGCGAGCGCCGATTTGACGTCGGCCGGAGCAGTGTACGGCATTCTTGCCATCTGGGGTCTCCTCGACAGTGTCGGGTCCAAGCACGCTACGGATCGATTTTCTTCGATCCAGTAACAGTATATATCGATATCCGTGACTAAAGCAAGAGCCCCGGGCCAAAACCGCACCGCCGTGCGTAAAGAGAACGACCGTGCGAGTACGAGCAGCGGCTGGACCTGCCTAGCGGCAAGGAGCGACCTGGTCGCCTCGCTCATCCCGCCGCTGGGCGCCCGGCGCAAGCCGTAGTAGACCCAGGTACCGCGCCGCTCGGGAGTGACACTTTGTCCGCTGTACGCGCAAGTGGCGCAATAATGATGGAGAAGCGATGTGGGCCGGCGAGGGCTGGCCGACGGACCCCGGTGAATCGACACCAATCGATTCAACCCTCCCCGAGAGTGACCGGAGAAACAGTTTGTCCATCGCCGCGCGGCCGGGTACCCCCTTTCGAGCACACATGCAATATCGATATATATCGTTATAAGCGGCACGGGTTGCTTTTCTAGTACGAGCACTCTATTATGCATTGATGCTCGTCGATAATGGCGAGGGTGACGCGAGGGTGACTCAAGGGTGACTATGGGTGTTTTGATTCTGGTGCTGCTTGCCGTGCTTGCCGCGGTGAACGGTGCCAACGACGTCTCCAAAGGCGTCGCGACGCTGCGCGGCAGTGGGTTGGCTGGTTACCGCACGGCGATCACCTGGGGCGCGGTCACGACGCTGGCCGGTTCGCTGCTGTCGGTCGCGCTGGCTCACAGCATGCTCAAGGTCTTCACCGGCGGCGCGATCACGCAGCCACCGACGATGGTGTTCGAAGCGGCCGCGCTGTGCGGCGTCATCGCCTGGGTCGCGATCGCGACGGTCTTCCGGCTGCCGGTCTCGACGACCCACGGGCTGATCGGCGCGCTGATCGGCGCGGGGCTGCTGTTCGCACCCAAGGCGATCGCGTGGAACGTGATCGTCTCGCAGCTGGTCATCCCGCTGTTGATCAGCATCTTCATCGCGTACGCCATATCCGCGCTGGCCAATTACCTCGAGCGCCGCGCGCTGCGAACTCCGGCGCGAAACGAGCCGGTCGCCGGTCGCCGGTCGCTGTTCGGGACGGACGGCCTGCACTGGCTCTCGGCCGGCGGCGTCGGCTTCGCGCGTGGTTTGAACGACACGCCCAAGATCGTCTCGCTCGGCATCGCCGTTCAGAGCATCGACGTGGTCTGGCTGTTCGTTCTGGTCGCGCTGGCGATGTTCGTCGGAGGCATCGTGGCCGGCTCGCGAGTCGCCAAAGTCCTGGCCGAGGACCTCGTCAAGATGAACCCGCTCGAGGGCCTCACGGCCAACGTCACGACCGCGCTGCTGGTCGGGTTCGGCGCCAACCTCGGGTTGCCGATGTCGACCACGCACGTTACCACTGGAGCAATCGCCGGTATCGGCGGGAGAGCAAAGACCGCATGAGCCAAGCACACGTGAACGACACCCTCATGGGCAGCGTGGTCCTGCACGACGCAGCTTTTCACGAAGCGCGCGCCGGCGCAGGCCTGAACAAAGACACGGTGGTCAAGCTCTTGCTGGCCTGGACCGTGACACCGATCTGTGCCGGCATCGTAGCGGCCGGTGCGTACTTCGTGCTGAGTCACCTGTCCGGTTCGTAGAGCCGGCCGAGGCCGGCGGCCCGTGCTGGGCCAGTTGTTTATATTGACAAATTTCGATTGGAAGGTAAGATCGGGATATGTCCATGGAGCGCGCGTGCCCGCTGGCACCGGTAGACGTGACGGACCGTACCGCTGAAGCGGATGTCTTCAAGGCGCTCGCCGACCCGCACCGGCTCGCGATCCTGGCGACGCTGGCCCGAGCCGACGACGAGTACTGCGTCTGCGACTTCACCGCCGGGCTACCGCTCAACCAGTCGACGGTGTCCCACCACCTCAAGCTGCTGCGGCTGGCGGGTCTGGTGACCTGCGAGCGGCGCGGCACCTGGGTCTATTACCGGCTGGCGCCGGGCGCACGGCGGCGGGTCGACGACGCGCTCTCGTCCCTGCTGCCCGAGGCCGTTCTCGCGTGAACGCGGCCGAGGACGCCGGCGCGGCGAGCGTGCCGCAGGCGGTCCTCTTCGTGTGCATCCACAACAGCGCGCGCAGCCAGATGGCCGAGGCGTTCGTCAATGCGCGCTGCGAGGGCAAGCTGCGAGCGTACAGTGCCGGGCTGCAGGCGGGCAGGATGAACCCGGTCGTGGTCGAGGTCATGCGCGAGATCGGCTACGACCTGGCCGGCAATGCCACCAAGAGCGTCGGCGACCCGCAGGTCACCGGCCGCGACTACGACTACGTCGTGACCGTATGCGACGAGTCGAGCGCGGAGGCGTGCCCGATTCACCCGGCGCGCGGCGAGCGGCTGCACTGGGGCTTTCCCGACCCCTCCTCGTTCAGCGGCGACCGGGCCGAGGTGCTGGACCGCGTGCGCGAGGTGCGCGACGCGATCGCCGCCCGGGTGCAGGCCTGGTGCGTCACGACGTGCCGCTGAAGCCGGGCCGCGCCGTCGCCCCGGCCCGTGCGCTCACCGACACGTCGCCGGGAAGGTCCAGGCCTCGGCGCTGGTGAGCACGTGGTCGGCGCGGCGCTGGTGCCGCTCGGCCCAGGGCTTCCACTCGCCCGCGCCGGCGACGAACCACGACTCGTCGATCCGCCGCAGCTCGATGCCGGCCGAGGTCGACTCGAGCACGACCGCCGCCGGGCGCGCGCGCCGCGCGGCGGCGAGCCCGCGCGCCAGCCCGGCGCGCACGGCCGCGCGCGCGGCCGTCACCCAGATGACGCACTCCGCGCCGGCCGCGAGCAGCTTGCCGGTGTCGCGCCGGTGCTCGGCGTCGTCGCCCGGGCGCAGCGTCAGCACGACCGTCTCGCACGGCCGCTCGCGCACGCTGACCTTCACCGCCACCGTCCGGCCGCGGCCGGCGTAGTGGCGGATCAGGCGCGTCGCGAGCGAGGTCTTGCCGACGTTCGAGGCACTCCCGCCCACCACCACGACCCTCACCGGGACACCGGTCGGAGCCGGCTCACGCCGTCTCGATGACCGGCACCCAGCTCAGGTGCTGCTTGATCGAGGGCAGCGAGCCGATCTTGCGGATGCCGGCCGCCGAGCCTTTGTAGTACGGGATCGTGGTGCTCGGGTCGACGTACGGCGTGGTCAGCGAGTTGGCGGTGCCGCGCGGGTGCGCGAACTGCATGAAGAGCAGTCCCGGCTTCACCGACGGGGTGACGTACGCCGCGGCATCGGCCGAGCCGTAGTCGTTGTAGACCTCGACCAGGTCGCCGCTCTCGATGCCCAGCCTGCGCGCGTCGTCGGGGTGGATCTCGAGCCAGGCCGCCGGCACGCGCTCGTTCTGCAGCGGCATGCGCTGGTCGTTGTACATGGTCTGCCAGGCGACGTTGAGCCGGCCGTTGGTCAGGAAGAACGGGTACTTGGCGAGCTGCGCCCGGACCTCGGCCGGGTAGCCGGGCCAGGCGTAGCCCTTGAAGGTCGCCTTGCCCGAAGCGGTGCGGAACGGCTCGCCGTTCTCGAACAGCCGCACGCTGCCGCGCAGCCGGCCGTTCACGCGCTGGACCGGCGTCTGGATGCCGTCGTGTCCGAGCTGCCGCAGCGCGGCGTAGGTGAGGCCCTTGTAGTTCTCGATCGGGCCGGGCTTGGTGTAGCCGGGCTCGCCGTGCGGCGGCGGAAACGACTGCCCGCCCTCGAGGAAGACCTCCTCGGCGCTGCGCCAGCCGAAACCGTCGAAGCGCGCCGCCATCGCCGCGTTGCCTTCGGCGGCGTAGAGCGCGTGCAGCTTCTGCGCGACCGCCGCCATGATGGCCCAGTCGGGCTTCGCGTCGCCGGGCGGGTCCTGGATCTGCTCGTAGAGGCGCAGCCGGCGCTCGCCGTTGATCGAGGTGATCGGCGACTCGCCCCAGGCCGCGGCCGCAAAGACGACGTGCGCGCGCTCGGCCGACTTCGTCAGGTAGAGATCCTGCGCGACGATGAAGAGCCCGCCGCGGTCGAGCGCCTGCGAGACGGCCGCGATACGGTCTTGCAGGCTGCCGGAACGGTTCTCGTCGAGCGCCTTCTTGACGATCGCACCGCGCTCTTCGAGCGCGTCGCGCATGCGCTCGGCGTCGAGCGTCGCGACCAGCGGGTTGCAGCCGCCGAACCAGAACACCCGGCCCTTGCCCGCGGCCAGCGCCGGGTCGATGTAGATCGCCGGCCGCGGGCCCTTGTAGTCGGGCCGCACGTAGCCTTCCTGGTGGCCGCCCAGCCGGCTGCAGCCGGTGCCCGGTTTGCCGAGGTTGCCGGTCAGCAGCGCGAGGCTCACGATGCTGGCGATGTTCTCGTAGTTCTTGAGCCCCCAGATCATGCCTTTCTCGTAGTGGAAGAGCGTCCGGGTGCGCGCGCCGCCGGCCTTGGGCGCCGCGATCCAGCTCGCGGCCTTCTCCATGTCGGCGCGCGGCACGCCGGTGATCCGCTCCGCCTCGGCCAGCACGTCGGCCAGCGGCCGGCTCGTCTGCAGCCCGTCGCGCTCGTAGTCGGCCAGCTTCTCGGTGCGGGCATCGATGAAGGCCTGGTCCTGCCAGTTGCGCTCGCGCACGATGCGGCCGATCGCGTTGAGCAGCGCGATGTCGGTGCCGGGCTTGAGCCACAAGTGCAGCACGCGCGCGTCGTCGCCGGCGGCGGCACGGGCGGTCTGGAGCGTCGTCGTCGTGCGCACGTCGGCGACGATCATCCGGCCGGGCGCGACCGGCTCGCCGCGCAGCAGCGCGTGCTTCTTGCCCAGCGATGCACCGTTGAGGTTGGGCACCATGTGGTTGAGGAAGTAGTTGGTCTGGGTCTCGTACGAGTTGGCGCCCCAGATGACGATCGTGTCGGCCAGCTCGGCGTCCTCGTAGCTGTGGTTGAGCTCGGGCACGCCCATGTCGCGGCTGGCGTGGACCTCGGAGTTGTAGGCCGGCCGGTTGTGGATGCTGGCCATCACGGTCTGCACGCCCGAGAAGAAGAACTTCCCGACCGCCCAGTTGTTCTCGAAGCCGCCCCCGCCGCCGCCGTGGTCGAAGAACTTCATCACGATCGAGTCGGCGCCGTGCTTGTCGATCGAGTCCTTGACGACCCCGGCGACCAGCGCCGTCGCGTCGTCCCACGAGGTGTCGGTGCGCTCGCGGCTGCGGTAGACCAGCGGGTTGCGCAGCCGGCTCGCGGTTGGCTTGTCGGGCGCGTACAGCGAGGCGGCCAAAGTGCCGCCGCGCACCGACGCGAGGCCCGAGTTGACCTTGGCCCGCTTGTTCGGAATGATCACGACGTTGTAGCGGCGGCCGTCGCGCTCTTCGACCACCGTCTGCTGCTCGGGGCTGATCCAGGTCCCGCTCAGCGGCGGCTGGGGCTTGGTGAAGTCGACGCCGAGCGCGTTCTGGCTCGGCCGGGGCCCGCCGTCGGGACCGTCCTCGGGCCACTTGTAGACGTCGTAGCTGCAGCCGACGATGCAGTAGTGGCAGACCGTCCGGAGGTGCTGCGCGCCGGCCGGCGGCAGCGGGACGGAGGTCTTGGCGCTGTGATAGACACCCATGACGAGCTCCTACGAGAACCGCTGCGCGTTGGACTGGCGGCCGTAGATCAGCCCGCGGATGCCGACCGCGTAGACGTTCTCGCCGCGCGCCTCGAGCACGATCTGGGGCAGGTTGGTCGTGGCCTGGCCGATGATCTGCAGCCCGCCGTGGGCGGGATCGAACGAGCTGAAGTGGCACGGGCAGGCCAGGATCTTGCGCTCCGGCTTGTAGCTCACCGGGCAGCCCATGTGGGTGCAGAAGCTGCTGTAGGCGACGATGTCGCGCTCGGGTCCCACGCCGTCGTCGACCGCGTGGCCGAGCTTGAGCACGATGATCGGCGACTGCTCGTCCGGGTACGTCGCGCTGAGCGGCCGGCCGGCGTGGAGGTCGCGCAGCTTCGCGACCGCCCGCTGCGGCGGCCGGTGCTCGGCGGCCTCGGCGGGCGCCCCGCCAGCGACCGCCGCCGCGGCCGCACCGGACGCGCTCGCGCCCGCCAAACGCAAGAACCGACCGCGAGGAAGCCGACCGTCACCCATGCTCACATCTCCGTGCGGAACGTGACGTCACCTCACCCGCGAATGACGCGAAATCATGACCTCGCCGGCCGCCTCTCGCGCACCGGCTGGCCAATCGACGACGCGGTCCGATCCCAAACGGCCCGCGCTTGCACCCAGTCACCCTGAACGTCGAGCCCGCAGCTTCGATCTATATCGATACGTTCCTGCCGGGACCTCGCCGCACGAACCGTCGTTTCCGAACGCTCGTGCTACTCAGTGCCCGGCGTCGATGAGCAGGTCGGCCGCGGGCGGCGGGGCGTCGAGCAGGGCGTGCAGGTGGGGCAGGAAGCGCAGCGCCGGTGCCCGCCGGCGCTCCGGCTCGACCACGTCGTGCGAGGGCCCCAGGCCGACCAGCCGGTGGACCCGCACCCGCTCGCCGCCGGCCGCGCGCCAGCGGGCGACGAGATCGTCGATGGCTCGGTTGCTGACCGAGGTCTCCCCCGCGTTGCGCACGATCTCGACGTGGGCCGCGCGCGGCGGGCCGGCCCGCGCGTCCTCGCGCAGCGCGTCGCCCAAGGCCGAGGCCGGCGGCCAGCGCGCGCGTCGTGTAGCGCGCGTAGCCGTGCGCGGGCAAGCCGCGGCCCCGCTCGATCGGGTTCCAGTACAGGAAGCGGTTCGGCGCGCGCTCGAGCAGCCGGCGCACGAACGCGTTCCAGTCGTGCGGCAGCCGCGCGATGCCCAGGAACGGCGCGATCGCGACGGCGCGAAAGACGCGCGCGTCACCGTGCGCGAGGTGGAGCGCCAGCGCGCCGCCCAGCGAGTGGCCGACCAGCACGATCTCGCCGGCCAGCGCCGCGGCCGCCGAGACGATCCGCTCGCCGGCCAGCCGCAGCTCGTCGGCCTGCAGGCCGGCCAGCGCCTCCGACATGCGGTCCTCGTAGCCGTGCCGCGGCAGGCGCGGCATCAGCACGCTTTCCCCGCGCGCGAAGCGCACCTCGGCGAAGTCCCGCCAGGTGCGCGGGCTGGCGGTCAGGCCGTGCAGCAGCACGACGACGCGCCGGGTGCGCGTGCCGTGGTGCAGCAGCGTCGTGCGCATCTCGGCTCCCAGCAGGTGCGCTTCGTCGCCGTCGAGCGAGCCGACGATCGCGCCGGCGTCGATCACGCGTTGGCGAGCGCGATCAGCGCGAAGGTGCGCTCGTCGTCGACGATGCCCTCCGCCCGGGTGATCGCGCCGACCGTCTTGGCGGTCTCGCGGGCGAACGCACCGGCCCGCGGCGAGCCGATCCGCGCGATGCTGGTCGCGGCCGCGATCAGGTCGTCGACTCCGCGCACGACCCCTTCGCGGATCGCGCGCTGGGCGTCGGCGGCGGCAATCCGCGTGCCGGCGCTCTCGCTCACCAGCATCAGCACGTAGTCGAGCGCGGCGGCCGTCGCGAGCACGCGCTGCTCGTGCGGCGCGAAGCGCGGCTCGCCGCCGAAGTCGGCGGCGGCGCGCAGCAGCGCCCCTTGCAGGGCGGCGACTAGCCGCGCTCGCTCAGCGCCCACAGCACGGCGATCTGCGTCTTGGAGTCGGGCAGCTCGTCGGCCCGGATCTTCTGCCAGAGCGTCTCCAGGCCGAAGATGCCCAGCTCGATCTCTTCGTTGTCGTCGGGCTGCGGCTCGCCGATCTCGTAGCCGTCGACGACGCAGAAGTGCAGCAGCTCCTCGCAGAAGCCCGGCGCCGTGTAGGCCGACCACAAGCGGGTGACGCGCTGCGCCCGGTAGCCGGTCTCCTCGCGCAGCTCGCGCGCGGCGGCCTCCTCCGGCGACTCGCCCGGGTTCATGCCGCCGGCGACGACCTCCCAGTTCTCGCGCCCGAGCGGGTGGCGGTACTGCCGCACGAGCAACAGCTCGCCGGGCCGCGGCCGCACGATCACCGCCACCGCCTGCGCGTGCTCGACTACCTCGGCGTCGTGCGGCTTGCCGTTGCCCCCGCGCAGGGTGTCGACGCGCAAGCTGACGACCTTCCCGTCGTAGACCCGCCGCGTCCCCAGAATCTCCATGCCGCCTTATCGGTCCGCACGCTCGGCTTTCCTTCCAGTTGATGGACGTCCGCCGCTCAAGGCGTCATGTACGCGGTCACGTCACGGAGCATGGCGACTTCTGCTTCGACGCCGATGTGCTCCACCGCATTTCGCCCGCGATACCGACGCCGGACGACGTTGAGATGGCCATAGGACGGATGCACGAGGGCGCAAACGGATGCACGGCGCCCGTCGAAGTTGGCGTTTGCGACGATTGGCCCGACGCGATCGATCTGCGCGAAATTTCTAGCGCTCGACCACGGCAGGTCCGGCGATAGAGCTGACAAGAACGATGGCACGTGCTTACCAAGCGTGACGACAGCGCGCGGACGCACGAGATCGATCTGCCGACCCAAGAAGTCCCGGCATCGGCCGATGTAGTCACGATCTGAGCGCGCCGGAAACACATCGGTGTTGCCGCCGGATATTCGGTAACCTAGAAACGCATTCGTGAACAGGCAGCGCTGGGGTTCGATCTTTGCCGCCGCGAGACGGGCTAAGAGACCTCGCCAGGTCGGCTGCGTGACGCGCTCTTCACCCGCGGCGATGCACGCGCCGAGATAGCCTAGCGTACCGAAGTCGTGGCCGACGATGAGAATATCGGGAAACAGGTCGCTCGAGCGCGGGTATATGAGCCCGTCACCGCCGGGGAAGAAGGCCGTCCCGACGATTCGGCCGCTGCCCGCACTCAGCCCGTCTGGGAAAGGCCCGAACGCGGAATATGCCGTTCGCATCGTGGTGACCAGGTCCGCAACCGCCCAGGACATGGTGCGGCCCTCACGCGTGCCCGGGTGCGGTGCCCGCGGCCCATCAGTCCCTCGGTTCGACGGAGGTACCGGCGTCATCATGCGTAGCGCCGTTCTGCTTGGGTGCGAGTGTCGCACGGCGGACAGATGAGACGGGTATTCATGTCGGTATAACCCTTCATCGCCTCGAACCGATCGAGCACCGCGCCACGATCCGGGAGTGGCTGACGGCATTCGGTGCAGAGTCCGCCCTGGGCGCACGCTTACGGACCTTGAGGGCTCGCCGCTGCATCGGCTTGCTGCGCTCGTCGTACGTCAGCTCTTTAGCCAACTTGCGGCGGAGCGCCCAGTGCAGGTCCTCGCCGCCGGCCGCGAGGTCCAGGAGCCTGCCCCGGACGTCGGCGATGAGCGGCGCAAAGAGACCGGCGAGTTCTGTCGTGGTCAGGTTTCGGTTCGGCATTTTTTCCTTGCTCTATTCTCCTGGCTACCCGTACGCGGTATCGACGATCAGGTCCTAGTGAGCGGTAAAGCCGAACGATGCTACACAGAGGTTTCGAAGCATGGTATGCTTTCGGAGTGACCGGCGAGGAGTTCCGTCTGCGCGTTATCCATCCCGCCCCGGGATCTGCGCTTGCGCGCGCGCGTGACTACGGCATCGACTTGACCCTGCTGTACCAAAACCTCATGCTCGAGCCCGACGAACGGTTGGCCAAGGCAGGGCGGAATCTGAGGCTGGTGCGAGCGCTGAACGATGCCCGCGAGCGCAATCGCCGGTGACCGAGTTCCGCGACGTGCTCGCAGCCTTGGTGGAGGTGGAAGCGCGCTTCGTGCTGATCGGCGGCATGGCGCTGCAGCTTCATGGCTCGTCGTATCTCACTGAAGACATCGACCTGGCGTACGAGCGCACGCGTGACAATGCTCGGCGGGTCGCAAAAGCGCTCGCCCGGTTTGCACCTCGACCGCGTGGTTTTCCGCCCGACGTCCCGTTCGTCTTCGACGCTCAGACGCTCATGTCGGCGACAGTCCTCACCTTGGGGACCACCGCCGGCGCCCTCGACCTCCTGGCGGAAGTCAAGGGCCTGGGCGGCTTCGCCGAAATCGACGCCGCGGCGGAAACCATGGACTTCGAAGGGTTTTCGATCCGCGTGCTCTCGGTCGACGGATTGATCGTCGCAAAGACCGCCGCCGGACGCGAGAAAGATCGTCCTGGTCTCATCGAGCTCGAGGCGATCAAGGAAGCGCGCAGGCTCGCCCGCGGCGACTAGCCCTACACCACCGTCGTGTTCGAGAGCTCTTCGAGCAGGGTCGGGCGGTGCGGCTCCCAGCCCAGCTCGCGGGCGGCGCGCGAGCTGTCGCACTGCAGGTCGCAGGCCAGCGCGTCGGCGTACGGCCCCATTGCGGCGCGGGCGTCGTCGAGCGGCACGAACTGGATGCCGCCGTCCCCGCCGGCGGCGCGCGAGGCGGCCCGGGCGACCTCGGCGTAGGGGACCGCCGCGCCGCGGGTGGCGTTGAAGACGCCGTGGGCCTCGCGGTGGTCGACGGCCAGGCCGTAGAGCTCGCCGAGCGCGTCGTGGCGGACGGTCGGCCAGCGGTTCGCGCCGTCGCCGACGACCCGGACCGGCCCCTTGCGGGCGTCCTCGACCAGCCCGCCCGGGATGCCGCCGCCGTCGCCGTAGACGATCCCGGGCCGGATCACGAGCGCCCGCAGCCGGCCGTCCTGGGCCAGCACGAGCCCCTCGTGGGCGGGGCGCCAGGCGACCAGCGCCAGCGGGCTGAGCGGCGCGTCCTCGGCGACCACGGCGTCGCCGCGCGAGCCGTAGACCCAGCAGCCGCTGGTATAGACGAAGGCCCGGCCGGGCCGCAGCGCGTCGAGCAGCGCGGTCAGCGCGGCCTGCTCGACGGCGACCGCCTCGGGCGAGTACTCGAACGCGCAGTGGACGACCGCATCGGCGTCCCGCGCCGCGCCGCGCAGCGTGTCGAGGTCGCGCAGCTCGCCGCGGACGGGCTCGGCTCCGAGCTCGGCCAGCGCCCGCGCCGCCGCGTCGCTGCGGGCCAGCGCGCGCACCAGGTGGGTGCGCCGGCGCAGCTCGCGCACGACGCTCCGCCCGATGTAGCCCGTACCACCCGTGACGAAGACCGGCATCGTTCCTACTGCTCCCCTGCGGCGCGCGGCCTGGCCGCGATGGTGATGATGTCGAAGACCAGCGCGACCTCGGCGGCCACGATCGCGATCCCCTGGTGCTTGCCGGTCGCCACCGGGACCAGCGCCAGCAGCGCGGCGCAGCAGTAGGCCGCGGCCTTGGTCACCTCGCGCCGGGCGGCCGGGGTGGCCGGGTCGTAGCTGCGCCGGATCGCCATGACCCCGGCGAAGACCGCCGCCGCGACGACCAGCAGCCCGAGGACCCGGGTCTGGGCGAGCAGGTGCAGCAAGCTGAAGCCGCCGACCGCGACCAGCAGCGCGATCACCGCGAGCCAGGCGATCTCCGCGATCCGCGTGTCCTTCACCCCGGGCTCTTCGCGGGTGCGGGCAGGGGGACCCGGCCGTCGAACCGGCCCGGGTGCCGACCCCGCTGAGCCCCCACAACCCGCGCGTCGAGCTGGTCCGCGACCTGCGCACCCCGCGCGGCCGGCGCGAGCAGGCCCGCTTCGCGGCCGAGGGGCCGACCCTGCTCGCCGAAGCCGAGCGCAGCGGCCTGCGGCCGCGCGAGCTCTACGCGACCGCCGCCGGCCTCGAGCGCTTCGACGCCGCGGCCCACGAGGCGGCCGGGGCGGCGGTCTACGTCGTGCCGGAACGGCTCTTCGCCCGGCTCTCCGAGCTCGACTCGCCCAGCGGGGTGCTGGCGGTCTTCGACCTGCCGGCGCACGACCTGGCCGGCGTGCTGACTCGGCCCGGGCCGGTGCTGCTGCTGGCCGGCCTGGCCGATCCCGGCAACGCCGGGACCCTGGTCCGCTCGGCCGAAGCGTTCGGCGCCGCGGGGGTGCTGTTCGGGCGCGGCGGCGCCGACCCGTTCGCCCCCAAGGTGGTGCGGGCGGCAATGGGATCGCTGTTCCGGCTTCCGGTGGCGGTCGTCGAGGCGGCGGAGCTGCCGGCCGCGGCCCGGGCGGCGCGGCGGCCGCTGGTGGCCACCGACCGGGAGGGCGAGGACCTCCGCACGGCCGGCATCCCGGCCGGCGCAATCATCGCGGTCGGCAACGAACGGCGCGGGGTGCGGGACTGGCTGCCGCGGTGGGACCGGTTTGTCAGGATTCCGCAAAGCCAGTTGACAGAGAGCTTGAATGCGGCAGTGGCCGGGAGCATCGTCCTCTACGAGTCCGCGCGTTGTCAAGACCCTTGTCAAGGCGCCGAAAAAGCCTGATCTGTCAAGACTTGGCGGCTCTCCGACCCGGTGCTATACTCGCCCTGCCGACGCGGATCACGACCGCGCGAAGCCGAACGACAGGAGAGGAACCGCCGCCGAACATGCGCACTTCGGAATTCTTCTGGAACTTGTTCTCGAGCACGGGCTCGATCAGCGCGTATCTGATGTACCGGCAACTGCATCCTTCGCCCACGACCTGACGTGGGCAGCGCCCGAGCGGGCGCACGACCAGGAAGAGAGAACCAGCGAAACGCCCGGTCACCAGGATCGGGCGTTCGCTTTTTGCTATGACGACGGCGGGAATGACTGAACTCGAATCGACCCTTGCCGCGCTGGCCGCGCGTTTCGACCTCGCGCTGGCCGGCGCGGCCGACCCGCACGCCCTGGACGAAGTGCGCGTCGCGTTCCTCGGCCGCAGCGGCGAGGTGACCGCGGTCCGGCGCGGGATCGGCAAGCTGCCGCCGCCCGAGCGGGCCGGCGCGGGCAAGCTGATCAACGCGGCCGTCGAGGCGCTCGAAGCCCGCTTGACCGAGGCCGCGGCGCGGGTCGAACGGGCCGCGCTCGAGGCCTCGCTGAGCGACACGATCGACGTGACCTACCCGGGACCCGCGCCGCACCTGGGCGCGCTCCACCCGGTGCGCCAAGTCGCCATCGAGGTCGCGCGCTATTTCACCCGCCACGGCTTCGCGGTCGTGCTCGGGCCCGAGATCGAGACCGACGCGAACAACTTCGACGCGCTCAACATCCCGCCCGACCACCCGGCCCGCGAAGGGCTCGACTCGTTCTACCTGCGCCCCGACCTTCTGCTCCGCACGCACACATCGCCGATGCAGGTCCGCACCATGCGCGCCGTCCCGCCGCCCCTGGCGGTGATCGTGCCCGGCAAGGCCTACCGGCGCGACGCGGTCGACGCGCGCCACCTCTACATGTTCCACCAGGTCGAAGGCCTGATGGTCGGCCCGGGCGTCCACTTCGGCCACCTCAAGGGGATGCTGGTCGGGCTGACGCGCGAGCTGTTCGGGCCCGCCGCCGACGTCCGGTTCCGGCCCTCGTTCTTCCCGTTCACCGAGCCGTCGGCCGAGGTCGACGTCAAGTGCCCGACCTGCGGCGGCAACGGCGGCGCCTGCCGGACCTGCGGCGGCAGCGGCTGGATCGAGATCGGCGGCAGCGGCATGGTCCACCCCAACGTGCTGCGCTCGGTCGGCTACGATCCGGACGCCGTCACCGGCTGGGCCTTCGGCTGCGGCCTGGAGCGGATCGCGATGAAACGGCACGACATCCACGACATCCGCGCCTTCGTCGAGAACCAGCCGGGCTTCGCGGCGGAGCTGGCCTGATGCGCGTTCCGATCATGTGGCTGCGCGACTACGCCGACCTGCCCGAGGACAGCGATGCGATCGTCGCGCGGCTGGCGGCGCTGGGCTTTCCGGTCGACGAGATCGTCGCCCGGCCGGAGCTGACCCGGGTCGTCGCCGGCCGCATCACCGAGCTTGAGAAGCATCCCAACGCCGACCGGCTCAACCTCTGCACGATGGACGTCGGCGACGGCACGCCGCTGCTCATCGCGACCGCGGCCACGAACGTGGCACAAGGGCAGGTCGTGCCGGTCGCCCGGATCGGCGCGCAGCTCGCCGGCGGCCTGCGGATCGCGCCGCGCAAGATGCGCGGGATCGACTCTGAGGGCATGCTCTGCTCGGCCAACGAGCTCGGCCTGCCCGAAGAGTGGTTCGAGGACGGCATCATGCAGCTCGACCCGGCGACGCCGCCGGGCACCGACGTGGTCGCCCAGTTCCGGCTCGGCGACCCGGTGCTCGAGGTCGACGTGACCCCCAACCGGCCCGACGCGCTGGCGATCGTCGGGCTGGCGCGCGAGCTGGCCGCCGCGTTCGGCGTGCCGCTGCGCGAGCCGCAGACCGACGCGCCCGCCGCGGGCCCGAGCGACGACGTCCGGGTGACGATCGAGACGGTCGACTGCAAGCGCTTCGTGTTCCAGCGGGTGGGCGGGCTGCAGGTTCGCCCCGGCCCGACCTGGATGCGGATCCGGCTCGCGCTGGCCGGCCAGCGGCCGATCGACAACCTGGTCGACATCTCCAACTTCGTCATGCTGGAGCTCGGCCAGCCGCTGCACTTCTTCGACCACGCCCGGATCGCCGGCGGCCACCTGATCGTGCGCGACGCGCACGACGGCGAGCGCTTCACCACCCTCGACGGCCAGGAGCGCACGCTCGACCCGCGCATGATCGTGATCGCCGACGACGAGGGCCCGACCTCGCTGGCCGGCGTGATGGGCGGCCGGCGCAGCGAGGTCGAGCCGGGCACGACCGAGGTGCTGATCGAGGCGGCGAGCTGGACCGGGCCGCGCATCCGCCGCACCAGCGTCGCGCTCAAGCTGCGCAGCGAGGCCTCGAGCCGGTTCGAGAAGTCGCTTCCGCTCGCGCTGGCCGACGTCGGCGCGGCGCGCGCCGCGCGGCTGCTCGCGGAGGAGGGCGGCACGGTGCGGCTGCCGCGCGCCGCCGGCACGGCGCCGGCCGCGCCGCCGGCGGTCGGGCTGCAGGCCGCCGAGGTGCAGCGGCTGCTCGGCTTCGCCGTCGAGCCGGCCGAGATCGAGCGCGCCCTGAGCTCGCTGGGCTTCGCGCTCGCCCGCGCCGAGAACGGCGACGCCTTCGCGGTGACGCCGCCGTACTGGCGCGGCGACGTGCGGATCGCGGCCGACCTGGTCGAGGAGGTGGCCCGGGTGGTCGGCTACGACCGCGTCCGGGCCGAGGTCCCGCCGGTTCGGCCGCAGGCGCTCGAGAGCGCCGAGTTCGAGCGCGAGAACGAGCTCGCGACGCTGCTGGCGGGGCTCGGCTACACCGAGGTCCTCAGCCTCTCGCTCCAGCCGGGCAGCGTCGCCCAGACCTGGCGCGAGCACGGCCTGGCGGTGCCGGCCCCGGTCGAGATCGTCAACCCGCTCAGCGAGGACCAGCGCTGGATGCGCTTCTCGCTGGCGCCCGCGCTGCTCGGGTTCGCCGCGCGCGACCGGGCGGTGCGGCCGTACCGGGTCTTCGAGCTCGGCCACGTCTTCGCCGACGCGCAGCCCGCGCCGAGCGAGACGGTCGAGCTGACCGCGCTGCACGCCGGCGGCGGCGAGGCGTTCGGGCGCCTGAAGTCCGACCTGCTGGCGCTGCTGCGCCGGGTGACCGGGAGCGACGCCCGGGCCGAGCGCGGCGGCTACGCCTCGCTGCACCCCGGCAAGACCGCCGCGCTGCGGGTCGGCGAGGCGCTGGTCGGCTACGTCGGCGTGGTCGACCCGCGCCTGGCGCTGGCCTACGGCGTGCCGGCCGACACGGCGCTGGCGACCCTGTTCGTCGCGGCGCTGCCGGCCAAGGCCGTGCGCACCTATGCCGAGCCCTCGAAGTTTCCGCCGGTCGACCGCGACCTGGCGGTCGTGGTGCCGCTCGACGTGCTGGCCGGCGAGCTCAGCGACGCGGTTCGCGGCGAGCCGCTGGTGCGCACGGCGGAGGTGTTCGACGAGTACCGCGGCCCGCAGGTCGGCGAGGGCAAGAAGTCGCTCGCGCTGCGGATCGTGCTGCAGAGCGGCGAGACGACGCTGACCGACGAAGCCGCCGAGGCCGCGCTGGCGCGGATCGTCGCGGCGCTGCGCGAGCGCTTCGGGGCGACGCCGCGCACGTGAGCCCGACCTGGCCCGACCTGGTCATCGGCGGCATCGTGCTGCTGTTCACCCTCAAGGGCTGGAAGCGCGGCTTCGTCGGCGAGATCAGCGGCGCGATCGCACTGGGCGCGGCGTTCTGGGCCGCGCTGCGCTACCCGGGCACGCTCGACCGCTACGCGCGCGACCTGCTCCACCTCGGCCCGGGCTCGGCGCACGTCGTCGGCATGATCGTCTTCGCGGCGGCGGTCTACGTCGCGCTACTGGTGCTCGCAGCGCTCCTCTCGCGGGTCGCCAAGCTGCCGGTGATCGGTCTGGGCAACGGCCTGGGCGGCGCGGCGATCGGTCTGGCCAAGGCGCTGGTCGGCATCTGGGCCGTCCTCTACGTCGCGCTCTTCTTTCCGCTCGATCCCAGCCTGCGGACCGACCTGCGCCGCTCGCAAGCCGTCGCCTTCGTCACCGGCCCCAACCGCTGGGTCGACGACGTGGTCGAAGGCACGGTACCCAGCTTCATCCGCCCGATGGTCGACCCGGTTTTTCAGCAGCACCGAGTCTGACTTCATACCGGATCGTGCGGCGCATCAAGTGCGTGTCTTCGCCGCGTGGTAGATGCTCGTCGTATCCGGCTGGTATCTCGGGCCGAACATCAACACGTCGATTCCGCCGCCACTGCGAGGTCGAAAAATTAGCCGAAGGTCGGCATTGCCGCCGCCGGACGACGGAAAGGCGCTGCGTCGCCAGCCGGTTAGGTCGTGTTCAAGGGGCTCCCCCACGAATGCGAGGCGGCGAGGGCTCGTGCAAGTTCGTGAACGAGCCCTTCGATCGCCGACGTCAACACCACATCGTCGGGAAAAGCGAAGCGGAGATCAGCGAGATCCCGCGAGACGTACGCATTCACCGAATGGACGTCACGCCGCGCTAAAACCGAGTAGAGCGCGCGTTTCGCGTCAGCTGGGGTCAGTTTTGCGTATCCGCCGGTCCTCGACGCTCCGCGACCAAACGCTCGTACTCGCGATCGATCGCGGCGACTCGCTCCGGAGAGCCGGGCTCGAAAACCGCATCCGAAGCGCGCGCAGCGACGATCGCGCGCACCGCTTCGTCCTCGCGCTGTTCCGCCTCGTCTTCGAGACGCGCGACATAACGGACTAGGTGCTGCCATTCGGCAATGTCGAGAAAGACACCCACGAGGTCGCTGCGCCGCCGGACGCGCAAGCGATGGTAAGCCTTGAGCCGACTCGTAACCGTCTCTTCCGACCGAAAGTCCGTCAGCGAAATTTCAGCTTCGAGCGGAAACTGGTCGAGACTGCCCATGGGCTTAGCATACTCATCGCCTCTGCACTGTCAATGAAAGCCACCTCATTGGCGACACTGCTCCACAAACCGTTCGCCATCGGGCACTGATGCCGGCTTCCGACTCGGACTCCGGAACGATGGCTCAGCTCCAGGACTTGCACGGGGCGTCGTCCGGGGCGGCGACGCGGGCGACGAACTGGGCGGCGGTCTCGACCCCGATCTCGTCCAGGCGGGTGGAGGCGAGCTGGCGCAGCGGCAGGCCGGTGCGGGTGGTCAGCTTGCCGACCGCCTCGTTCTCGCCGGCGCTCCAGACCCGGGCGACGCCGGCGGTGCTCAGCCAGAGGGTGGCCCGCAGGTCGGGTTCGACGATCAGGCCGCGGCCGGCGACCGGGCCGATCACCTCGCGGGCGCGGGCGTCGACCGAGCTCGAGAACTCGCTGAAGCTCATCGGCGCGACGATCCGGGGGCGCCGGATCGGCGTCGGCGGCTGGTGCGGCTCGGGCCGCGCCGCGCGCCCGCGGCGCCCGGGGACCGGCAGGTACGGCTTGCCGAGCCGCAGCGCTTGGAGCGGAACCCCGCAGAAGAAGCCGGTCAGGTCGGCGACGAGGTCGTCGATGCCGGTCTGGAGCGGCACGATGGTCCGCAGGGCCAGCCGGCCGTGGTAGAACCAGCTCACCACCCCGCGCGCGGCGTCGAGCCGGTCGAGCCGGGCCGAGAGCCCGTCCCGCCGCATGACGAAACCGAGCGCGTCGCCCTCCGCGCGAAGCTGGGGGAGCAGGGCGGTCATCTCGTCCTTGAGCTGCTCGACGAGATCGCGGTACGAACGGGGAAGCTCGGTCGCCGTGTCCATGGCGTTATCTCCTCACGATCACCCGGATTGTGAACGCTATCACAGCAAGTCGTTCAGCGGAAGCCTGCTTGCGATTTTTTTACAGCGCCCCGGGACGGCCCTCGCGGGGCGGTCCCTCAGACCGCCGCGGTCGCCGCTTCCCGGGCCGGCGCCCCGGTCCGCGCCGCGCTGTAGCGCCGCACATGGTAATCGGCATCGCCGAGGAGCCGCTCCAGCAGGGTCATCCGCTTGAAATAGTGGCCGACCTTGTACTCCTCGCTCATGCCGATGCCGCCGTGGAGCTGGATCGCCTGCTGGCCGACGAAGCGGCCCGAGCGTGCGACCTGGACCTTGGCGGCCGAGATGCCGCGCCGGCGGGCGGCCTCGTCGCCCTCGGCCAGCGTCATGGCGGCCAGGTAGGCCATCGAGCGGGCCAATTCCAGCTCCATGAACATCTCGGCCATGCGGTGCTGGAGGGCTTGGAACGAGCCGATCGCGACCCCGAACTGGTGGCGCTGCTTGGTGTAGTCGACCGTCGCCTCGAGCATCACGCTCATCAGCCCGAGCGCCTCGGCGCAGAACGCCGCGACGGCGTGGTCGAGCCCGCGCTCGAGCAGCGCCAGGCCGCCGCCGAGCGGGCCGACCAGCCGGTCCGCGCCGACCCGCACGTTCTCGAAGCGCAGGCCGGCGACGTCGTGGCCGTCCTCGGCCGAGTACGGCGTGCGGGTGATGCCCGGCGCGTCGGCCGGGACCGCGAAGAGCGAGATCTCGTCGCCGGTCCGGGCCGAGACGACGAGCGCGCTCGCGGTGCTCGGGTCGAGCACGCGCACCTTCGTGCCGCTGATGGTGAAGGCGTCGCCGTCGCGCACGGCGGTCGTCGCGACCCGGGCCGGGTCGTAGCGCGCCCGCGGCTCCTCGTAGGCGACCGCGAAACGCTCTGCGCCCTCGACCAGCCGCTCGAGCAGGTCGGTGCGGCCGGCGGCCCGCAGGATCGTGCCGGCCAGCACGACCTGCGGCACGTACGGCGTGACGACCAGGCCGCGGCCGAGCTGCTCGAGCAGGATCAGCGTCTCGAGCGGGCCGCCGAAGCCGCCCAGGTCCTCGGGCGCCCCGACCGCCAGCCAGCCCAGCTCGACGAAGGTCCCCCAGTGGTCGTCGCTCGCGTGCGGCTCGGCGGCGAAGCGCGCGACGCTGTCCTTGATGAGGAGCTGCTCGGGAGAAAGCGTGAAGTCCACAGTTGATTTTCCTCTGGGGCGGATCGGCCGAAGGCCGAACGCGACGGGTTCGCGGGACGCGAACCCACTACAGTTTCAGGATGCGCTTCGCGATGATGTTCTTCTGGATCTCGTTGGAGCCGGCGTAGATCGAGGCTTTGCGCTGGTTGAAGTAGCGCGGCGCGAGGTGCCGCTCGGCGTACGGGCCCAGCGCGTCGAGCGCAAGCTCGGTGATGCGCTGCTGGATCTCCGTCCCCTTGACCTTGAGGATCGAGGACTCCGGGCCCGGGGCGCTTGCCGGCCGACTCCGCCGCCAGCGTGCGCAGCTCGGTGAAGGCGATCGCCTCGAGCTCGATCTCGACCTCGGCGATGCGGTCGTCGAGCCGCTGGTCGGCGACCGACTCGGCCGCGAGCAGCTCGCGCAGCTGCTCGAGCATCTGGCGGCAGTTCGCGATGCCGGCGGTGCCGGTGCGCTCGTGCTCGAGCAGGAACTTGGCGTAGGTCCAGCCGCCGCCCTCGACGCCGACCAGGTTGCTCACCGGCACCTCGACGTTCTCGAGGTGCACCTCGTTGATCTCGGTGCCGCCGTCGATCGTCTGGATCGGGCGCACCGTGATCCCCGGCGTGCGCATGTCGGCCAGGATGAACGAGATGCCTTCCTGCTTCTTGGCGGACGGGTCGGTCCGCGCCAGCACGAAGATCCAGTCGGCCCACTGCGCCGCGGTGATCCACGTCTTGGTGCCGTTGACGACGTACGCGTCACCCTGGCGCACGGCACTGGTCGAGAGCGCGGCGAGGTCGGAGCCGGCGCCGGGCTCGGAGTAGCCCTGGCACCAGAACTCCTCGCCCGAGAGGATCTTGGGCAGGTAGCGCGCGCGCTGCTCGTCGTTGCCGAACTCCATGATCACCGGCGCGACCATCTGCAGCCCGAACGGCAGCATCCGCGGCGCCCAGCCGTAGGCGATCTCCTCGCGGAAGATGTGCCGCTGCACCGCGTTCCAGCCGGGGCCCCCGTACTCCGCGGGCCAGTTCGGCGCGACCCAGCCCTTCTCGAAGAGGATCCGCTGCCAGCGCGCGTAGTCGTCCTTCTCGAGCGGGTCGCCGGCCTGCACCTTGCGCCGGATGTCGGCCGGCAGGTGCTCGGCGATGAACGCCCGCACCTCGTCGCGGAACGCGCGCTCTTCGGGGCTGAATGCTAAGTCCATCGCTCACCTTCGGGAAAAGGAACGGCATGTTCGATCTGACGGGAAAAGTTGCGCTGATCACCGGCTCGTCGCGCGGGATCGGCCGGGCCATCGCCGAGCGGATGGCGCAGTTCGGCGCGAAGGTCGTGATCTCGAGCCGCAAGGCCGCCGCCTGCGAGGAGGTCGCGGCGGCAATCGGCGCGGCGGGCGGCACCGCGATCGCGCACGCCGCGAGCATCTCCGACAAAGCGGCGCTGCAGGGCCTGGTCGACCGGGTCATGGCGGAGTGGGGCCGCATCGACGTGCTGGTCTGCAACGCCGCGGTCAACCCGTACTACGGGCCGCTGCTCGACATCCCGGACGACGCGTTCGACAAGATCATGGCCAGCAACGTGCGCAGCAACCTGTGGCTGTGCTCGATGGTGATGCCGCAGATGGGCGAGCGCAAGGACGGCGCGGTGATCGTCGTCTCGAGCATCGCCGGGCTCAAGGGCAACACGGTGCTGGGCGCCTACGGCATCTCGAAGGCCGCCGACATGCAGCTCGTGCGCAACCTCGCGGTCGAGTGGGGACCGCGCAACGTGCGGGTCAACGCGCTCGCGCCGGCGATCATCCGCACCGACTTCGCCCGCAAGCTGTGGGAGGACCCGGCGATCTACGCCAAGGCCACCCAGGGCTACCCGCTGCGCCGGATCGGCGAGCCCGACGAGGTCGCCGGCGCCGCGGTGTTCCTGGCCTCGGGCGCGGGCGCGTTCGTCACCGGCCAGACGATCGTGATCGACGGCGGCATGACCATCGGCGGCGCCGAGTGATCCGCGCACGGCCTACGCGACCTCGAACAGGGCCGCCGCGCCCTGGCCGCCGCCGACGCACATGGTGACGACGACGCGCTTGGCCCCCCGGCGCTTGCCTTCGATCAGCGCGTGGCCGACCATTCGTGCGCCGCTCATGCCGTACGGGTGGCCGATCGAGATCGCCCCGCCGTTCACGTTGAAGCGCTCCAGCGGAATGCCCAGCCGCTCGCGGCAGTAGAGCGTCTGCACCGCGAACGCCTCGTTGAGCTCCCACAGGTCGACGTCGTCGACGGTCAAGCCGTGGCGCTCGAGCAGCTTCGGAATCGCGGTGACCGGGCCGATGCCCATCTCGTCGGGCTCGCAGCCGACGACCACCATGCCGCGGTAGAACCCGAGCGGCGCGATCCCGCGCTCGCGCGCCAGCTCGGCATCCATCACCACGCAGGCCGAGGCGCCGTCGGAGAGCTGGCTGGCGTTGCCGGCGGTGATCGTCTTGCCGGGTCCGCGCACCGGCTCCAGCTTGGCCAGGCCCGCCCGGGTCGTGTCGGGCCGGTTGCCCTCGTCCCGGGTCAGCACGACGTCCTCGTACGACACCTCGCCGCTGGCCTTGTCGACCACCGCCTTGCGCGAGGGCAGCGGCACGATCTCGGCGTCGAAACGGCCGGCGGCCTGGGCCTGCGCGGTGCGCTGCTGGCTGAGGAGCGCGTAGTCGTCCTGGCGCTCGCGGTCGACCCCGTAACGCTCGGCGACCACTTCGGCCGTCTCGATCATCGGCCAGTAGAGCGCGGGCTCGTGCTCCTCGATCCACTCGTTGCGCAGCCGGCTGTCGTTGCGCTTGACCAGGCTGATCGACTCGACCCCGCCGGCGACCAGGGCCGGCACGCCGTCGACGATCACCCGCTGGGCGGCGGTGCTGATCGCCATCAGGCCCGAGCTGCAGAAGCGGTTGATCGTCTCGCCGCCGACCGTGATCGGCAGCCCGGCGCGGACCGCCGCGATGCGGGCGACGTTCTGGCCGGTCGTGCCCTCGGGCACGCCGCAGCCCAGGATCACGTCCTCGATCTCGGCCGAATCGAGACCGCTGCGCTCGACCGCGTGGCGGATCACGTGGGCCGCCATGTCCGCGCCGTGGGTGTCGTTGAACGCGCCGCGGCCGGCCTTGCCGATCGGCGTGCGGGCGGTCGAGACGATGGCGGCCTCACGCATGGGCCGGCTCCTGCGCGCGCTGCCAGCCGCCGAACGTGCCGCCCCCCTCGGCCAGCTCGCGCAGCAGCGGCGCCGGCTCCCACACCTCGCCGTGCGTCTTCGCGAAGCCGAGCATCTCGTCGACCACCCGCCGCAAGCCGACCGAGTCGGCCCAGCGCAGCGGGCCGCCGCGGAAGGCCGGGAAGCCGTAGCCGTACACGTAGACGACGTCGACGTCGCCCGGCCGGGCGGCGATGCCCTCGGCCAGGATCTTGGCGGCCTCGTTGACCAGCGCGTACATGCAGCGCGCGACGATCTCGTCGTCCGAGATGTCGGCCCGCCGCGCCACGCCGTTGGCGGCGGCCGACTTCGCCGCCAGCTCCTCGGCCAGCGGGTCGGGGATCGGGGTGCGGCCGTCCTCGTAGCGGTAGTAGCCGGCGCCGGTCTTCTGGCCGAAGCGGCCCAGCTCGCAGAGCGCGTCGGCCACGGTCGAGTAGCGCCCGGTCGGCGGCCGCTCGGCGTTGCGGCGCTTGCGGATGCGCCAGCCGATGTCGAGGCCAGCCAGGTCGGACATCGCGAACGGGCCCATCGCGAAGCCGAAGTCGCGGATGACCCGGTCGATCCGCTCGGGCGAGGCGCCCTCCTCGAGCACGAACTCGGCCTCGCGCCGGTACGGGTAGAGCATCCGGTTCCCGATGAAGCCGTCGCAGTTGCCGGCCACCACGCCGACCTTGCCCAGTTGCTTGGCCAGCGCGAGCGCCTTGCCCAGCACCTCCGGCGAGGTCTTCGCGCCGCGCACGATCTCGAGCAGCTTCATCACGTTGGCCGGGCTGAAGAAGTGCAGGCCGACCACGTCCTGCGGGCGCCCGGTGACCGCGGCGATCGCGTCGACGTCGAGGGTCGAGGTGTTGGTGGCCAGGATCGTGCCGGGCCGCGCGATCCGGTCGAGCCGGCGGAACACGTCCTGCTTGACCGCCATGTCCTCGAACACGGCCTCGATCACCAGGTCCACCGCCGCCGCCGCGTCGAGCGACTCGGCGAAGGCGATCCGGGCCAGGCGGGCGTCCATCTCGGCCTGCGCCAGCTTGCCCTTCTTGACGGTCGCGGCGTAGTTGCCGGCGATGACGCCGCGCGCGCGCTCGAGCTGCTCGGGCTGGACCTCGACCACCGTCACGGCGATGCCGGCGTTGGCGCAGGCCATCGCGATCCCGGTGCCCATCGTCCCGCCGCCGATGACGACCGCGCTGCGGGCCGACCACTTGGGCGGGGTCGAGCCGTCGGGCAGCTTGGCCGCTTCGCGCTCGGCGAAGAACAGGTGGATGCGCGCCTTCGACTGCTCGGAGCCGACCAGCTCGACGAACCGCTCGCGCTCGCGCGCCATGCCCTGGGCGAACGGCAGCCGGACCGCGTCCTCGACGCAGTCGATCGCACGCTGCTCGGCCAGGCCGCCGCGGGCCGCGGGGGCCGCCTTGCGGCGCGCCGCCGCCAGCGCTTCCTCGCCGCCGCTCGCCGTCAGCTCGCTGGCCCGGCGGCGGCTGCCGGCCGGCAGCCCGCCGGCGAAGCGCAGCGCCGCCGCCAGCACGTCGCCCTCGGCGAGCTCGTCGACCAGCCCGATCGCCCGGGCGCGCCGGCCGTCGATCGCGTCGCCGCTCAGGATCAGCTCCAGCGCGGCGTCGACTCCGGCCAGCCGGGGCGCGCGCTGGGTGCCGCCGGCGCCGGGCAGCAGCCCGCGCTTGATCTCGGCGAACCCGAGCCGGGCCGACGGCGCGGCGACCCGGTAGTCGCAGCCCAGCGCGACCTCGAGGCCGCCGCCCAGGCAGTTGCCCTCGACCGCGGCGACGACCGGCTTGGCCGCCGCCTCGAGCCGCTCGATCAGGTCGCGGATGGTCGGACCGCTGCGGGGGCCGGCGAAGCCCTTCATGTCGGCCCCGCCGCTGAAGCTGCCGCCCGCGCCGGTCAGGACGATCGCGCGCGCCGCCGGGTCGGCCTCCGCCTCGTCGAGCGCCCGCATGACCGGCACGATCGAGGCCGGGCCCAGCGCGTTGACCGGCGGGTTGTCGATCGCGACCACGGCGACGCCGTCGCGGAGAGTTGTCGGCACGTCACTCCTCCAGAAATCGGACTCTTTCCATTGCCCGATTCGATTCAGAAATCTTCTTTTTCGGAGATGCCGAGCGCCCGCAGCCAGAGGGCGGTGAGCTGGTCGGTCATCGCCGCCAGCGAGGGCGGGCGGGCGGCGATCACCCACTCGACGAGCAGGGCGTTGGCTGCTCCCGAGAGCGCCACGCTCAGCAGGCGGTAGTTGAAGCCGGCGCTCCCCGCCAGCGGAACCCGTTCTGCCGCCTTGGTGGACTGCTTGACGAACGTTTCGCGCAGCGTGCGCTGGTGCAGGTCCAGCTCGGGGCTGATGCCGACCATCTCGAGCGCGTAGATGCGGGCTCGGCGCGGGTCGTCGGTCAGGTAGGTGAAGTAGGCCAGGTTGGCCGCCCGGACCCGGGCGTGGACCGGGACCTCGCGCCGGCGGAGGGCGGCCCGGACGTCCTCGAACGCGTGGTGCGCGAGGTCGTCGTAGATCGCCTTGAGGAGCGCCTCGCGGGTGGGGAACTCGGCATAGAAGTGCGCCGTCGTCACGCCCGCGCCGCTGCAGAGCTGGGGGATGGTCGTCCGGTGGAAACCGGCGGTACCGAACAGTTCCAGCCCGGCCTTCATCAGGCGCTCGCGCCGCACGGCGCGCCGCTCCGCGGCCGAGAGCCCCCCGTAGCGCCGTTCCGCCTTCACCTCTCTGGAGCCCACGACAGGAACCCTCCCCGGACTTGTCACAAAGAAGTTTTCTCCTTTCACGGGGTACCGCGTTGCATCTTTTCTTCCAAGAGCTGCTCAACGGCCTCGTCGTAGGCAGCCTCTACGCGCTGGTGGCTCTCGGCCTTGCGCTGGTCTACGGGACGATGGGGATCCCGAACTTCGCGCACGGCCACCTCTACATGCTCGGCGCGTACGTCGCGTTCTTCGGCGTGACCATCGTCCACATCGGGTACTGGCCGGCGATGCTGCTGGCCGTCGTCGTGCTGGCCGCGCTGGGCGTCCTGCTCGAGCGGATCGTCTTCCGGCCGCTGCGCGACGCCCCCGAGGTCAACACGATCATCGCCGCGATCGGGGTGCTGTTCTTCCTGCAGACGCTGGCGCAGGTGCTCTTCGGGGCCGACTTCCGGGTGCTGCCGACGCCGTACGAGCAGGTCGTCCACGTCGCCGGGCTGACCGCCACCGAGCAGCAGCTGATCGTGATCGCCGCCGCGGCGGTGCTGATGGTGCTGCTGTTCCTCTTCCTCAAGCGCACCCTGACCGGCGCGACGATCGAGGCGGTGGCCCAGAACCGGGCCGGCGCGGCGCTGGTCGGGATCGACACCGACCGGGTCTCGATGCTGGTCTTCGGCATCTCGGCCGGGCTGGCCGCGGCCGCCGCGACGCTGATCGCCTCGATCAGCCTGCTCTCGCCGACGATGGGCTTCTCGGTGATCCTCAAGGCCTTCGCGGTGATCGTGCTGGGCGGGATGGGGAGCATCCCGGGCGCCATCGTCGGGGCCTTCATCCTGGCCCTCGCCGAGAGCTTCGGCGGCACGTACATCTCGACCAGCTACCAGGACGTGATCGCCTTCGCGGTGCTGGTGATCATCCTGGCCGTCAAGCCCACCGGGCTCTTCGCGAAGGGCACCTGATGCGGCGCGTGCTCTGGACCGCGGCGGCCGCCGTCGCGCTCGTGCTGCCGCTCGTCGTCACGCACTACGGCAAGACGTTCTACCTGCAGATCGTCGCGGGCGCGTGCATCACCGCCATCGCGGTCTACGGGCTCAACGTGATCCTCGGCTACACCGGGCTGCTCAACCTGGGCCACGCGGCGTTCTTCGGGATCGGCGCCTACAGCGTCGCGCTGCTCGAGACCAGGCAAGGCTGGCCGTTCTGGCCGGCCCTGCTGGCGGGCTGCGCGGCCAGCGTCGGGCTGGGCTTCCTGGTCGGGATCATCGGCCTGCGCACCCGCGGCAACTACTTCGCGATCTTCACCGCCGCGATCGGGGTGATGATCGCGACCGTCTTCACCAACTGGCAGGAGCTCACCGGCGGCAACATCGGGATCGTCAACATCCCGCCCCCGCCGGCGATCGGGCCGCTCGCCTTCGACGACGACGTCCCGAAGTATTACCTGGTGCTGGTGGCGCTGGCGTTCGCGATCGTGGTCAGCACGCTGGTGCGCCGCTCGCTGCTGGGCGCGACCTTCGTCGCGATCGCCGACAACGAGGACCTGGCCCGGGCGACCGGCGTCGACGTCGCGCGCACCAAGCTGGTGGCGTTCATGGTCTCGACCTTCCTGGCCGGCTTCGCGGGCGGCGTCTACGCCATGTACCACGGCAACCTCGACCCCGGCTCGAGCGGCCTCGACGTCACCTTCGAGCAGCTGCTCAACCTGGTCATCGGCGGCATCGGCACGATCGCCGGGCCGCTGCTGGGCACGCTGGTGCTGACCGCGATCTCCGAGCTGCTCAAGGACGTGCTGCAGAACGGCCAGCAGTACCGCTTCCTCTTCTTCGGGCCGCTGCTGGTGCTGCTGGTGATCTTCTTCCCGCGCGGCATCGTGGGCGGCTTCGACCGCTTCATCGCGCCGCGCATGCGGCCGCGGCGGCCGGTCGCGAGCGTCGGCGAGCCCGAGACGGTGCGGCCGTGAACCTGCTCGAGGTGCGCGACGTCTCCAAGCGCTTCGGCGGCCTGGTCGCCGTCGACGCGGTGAGCTTCACCGTCCCGGCCGGCCACATCAAGGCGATCATCGGCCCCAACGGCGCCGGCAAGTCGACCGTGTTCAACCTGGTCTCGGGCTACTATCCGGTGACCTCCGGCAGCCTCGTCTTCCGCGGCGAGGACATCACCCATCTGCCGATGCACGCGATCGCCCGGCGGGGCCTCGCGCGCACGTTCCAGACCACCAGCCTGTTCGCCCACCAGACCGTGCTCGACAACGCGGCGATGGGCTACCGGATGCACACCGGCAGCACGCTGCTGGACGCGCTGCTGCGCACGCCGCGCACCCGGCGCGAGGAGCGCGAGAGCCGCGAGCGGGCGTTCGAGGCGCTGCGCTTCGCCGGGATCGCGCACTTGGCCGACCGGATCGCGCGCTCGGTCCCGCAGGAAGCGCAGAAGCGGCTGGCGATCGCGATCGCCGTGGCGGCGGACCCGACCTTGGTCCTGCTCGACGAGCCGGTCGCGGGCGTGACGTCGGAGGAGACCGAGGCCCACGCCGAGCTGATCCGCACGATGGCGCGCAAGGGCTACACGATTTGCCTGGTCGAGCACAAGATGAGCCTGGTGATGGGGCTGGCCGACTCGATCGTCGTGCTGCACCACGGCAAGAAGATCGCCGAGGGCACGCCGGCCCAGGTCAGCGCCGACCCGGCGGTGATCGACGCGTACCTCGGGGCGGCGACGCATGCTTGAGGTGCGCGGCCTGGGGGTGCGCTACGGCGCGGCGGCGCCGGCGCTGGAGGGCGTCGACCTCACCGTCGGCGAGGGCGAGTGCGTGACGCTGCTGGGCGCCAACGGGGCCGGCAAGACCTCGCTGTTCGGCGCGCTCAGCGGCCTGGTGCCCTGCGCCGGCGAGATCCGCTTCAACGGCCGCGAGATCGGGCGGCTGCGGCCGGCCGCGATCGTGGCGCTGGGCATCGCGCAGTGCCCGGAGGGGCGCAAGCTCTTCCCCGACCTCTCGGTCGAGAAGAACCTGCGGCTCGGGGCGTACGTCGGCCGGCGCGACCGGCGCGGCACGCAGGAGGCGCTGGAGCGGGTGTGCGCGCTCTTCCCCGACGTGCGCGACAAGCTGCGCGCGCCGGCGGGCTCGCTCAGCGGCGGGCAGCAGCAGATGGTCGCGATCGCCCGGGCCCTGATGGCCCGGCCCAAGCTGCTGCTGCTGGACGAACCGTCGCTCGGCTTGGCGCCCCGCATGGTGGCGGCCATGCTCGACGCGATCGCGGCGATCAACCGCGCCGGCACGATGGTGCTGCTGGCGGAGCAAAATGCGTTCGCCGCGCTGTCGATCGCGCAGCGGGGTTACGTGCTGGCGAACGGACGGGTCGTGCTCGAAGGCTCGGCGAGCACGCTGCAACAGAACGAGCTGGTCAAGAAGGCGTTCATCGGCGCCTGAGGAGGAGAACCTTGCTACGTAAACTTCGAGTCACGGTCGCCGGCGCGATCGCCATCGGCATGGCTTCGACGCTCGGCGCGGCCGCGCAGACGAGCGACGTCATCACGATCGGGTACACCGGGCCGCTCAGCGGCGGTGCGGCGGCCTACGGCACCGACGTGCAGCACGGGCTGCAGATGGCGATCGACGAGCTCAACGAGGGCGGCGGCATCAAGCTCGGCAACAAGAAGGCGACCTTCAAGCTGGTCTCGCTCGACGACGCGTACCGGCCGCCCAACGCGGTCGCCAACGCCAAGCAGCTCGCCCAGCAGGACAACGCTCCGATCGTGTTCTGCCCGCACTCGGGCGGCATCCTCGCGATCGAGGCGTTCAACGACAAGACCGCGCCGAAGTTCCTCTTGGGCGCGTACACCAGCGAGCCGGCGATCCTCAAGCAGGGCGACAGCCTGATGGTCATGACCCCGCCCTCGTACGACCAAGCCTTCAAGCCGTACACCGCGATCGAGATGAAGCGCTTCGGCAAGCGGCTGGGCCTGCTCGCGACGACGACGGCGTACGGCAACGCCTGGGCCAAGGGCTTCCGCGGCGCGTGGGAAGCCGCCGGCGGCACCGTGACCGGCGACTACGGCGTCGACTACAACACGACCACCGACTTCTCGGGCGCGGTCACCAAGGCGCTGGCCGACAAACCGGACGTCCTGCTGGTCGGCGGCCCCTCGCAGCCGACGGGCCTGGTGATCAAGGCCGCCCGCAACCAGGGCTACAAGGGCGGCTTCGTGCTGCTGGAGCAGGCCAAGTTCGAGCAGGTCGAGGCGGTCGCGCCGATGAGCGAGCTCGAGGGCGCGATCGACGGCATTCCCTTCGCCGACTACAACGGCCCGGCGCTCAAGCCGTTCATCGCCGCGTACGACAAGAAGTTCGGCAGCTCGCGCGCGCCCAACGCCGAGGTCGGCCTGAACTACGAGACGATGCACGTCTTCGCGCAGGCGATCAGCGAGGCCGGCAGCACCGACCCGGCCGCCATCATGGCGAAGATGCCCTCGGCGGCCAAGGACCTGCCGGCGAAGTACCGGGTGAGCAAGATCAACGGCCTCTCGAAGGCCGGCCACCTGCTCTTCGACATCCCGGCCGCGATCGTCGACCACGGCAAGTACGTGATCGTCTCGGTGCCCTTCACCGAATAGGCTCGGCCGACTAGGGCTCTCTTCGACGAAGTAGGAAGTACACCCGATGCGCGGCTCGATGATGGAGACTCCGCTCCTGGTGAGCTCGATCATCGAGCACGCATCGCGCTTCCACGGCGACGTCGAGATCGTCTCGCGCAGCGTCGAGGGGCCGCTCCACCGCACGACCTACCGCGCGCTCGGCGGGCGGGCGGCCCAGCTCGCGCACGCGCTGCGGGCGCTGGGCGTGCAGCCGGGCGAGCGGATCGGCACGCTGGCCTGGAACACCTACCGCCACCTCGAGATCTACTACGGGGTGGCAGGCATCGGCGCGGTCTGCCACACGATCAACCCGCGCCTGTACGCCGAGCAGATCGCCTACATCATCGACCACGCCGACGACCGCTGGATCTTCACCGACCTGACCTTCGTGCCGCAGCTCGAAGCGCTCGCGGACCGGCTCCCCGGGGTGCGCGGCTTCGTGGTGATGACCGGCGAGGCGACGATGCCCGCCACCACGCTGCGCAACGCGCTCTGCTACGAGACGCTGCTCGCAACGCACGCGCCGCGCATCGCCTGGCCGTCGTTCGACGAGAACACCGCCGCCGCGATGTGCTACACCTCGGGCACCACCGGCGACCCCAAGGGCGTGCTCTACACCCACCGCTCGATCGTGCTGCATGCCATGGCGGGAGTGATGGCCGAGGCGGCGCGGCGTGCGATCAGCAGCGCCTCGTTCCTGCCGATCGTGCCGATGTTCCACGTCAACGCGTGGGGCTATCCGTACTCGGCGCCGATGATCGGCGGCAAGCTGGTCTTCGCCGGCCCGGCCAGCGACCCCCAGACCCTCTACGCCCTGCTCGAAGGCGAGCAGGTGCAGACCGCGGCGGCCGTGCCGGTGATCTGGCTGCGGCTCTTGGCCTATCTCGAGGAAACCGGCCGCGAGCTCACCGCGCTGCGCGCGCTGCGGGTCGGCGGCTCGGCCGCGCCGGCGGCGATGATCGAGGCCTACGAGGCGCGCGGCGTCGAGGTGATCCACGGCTGGGGCATGACCGAGACCAGCCCGATCTGCACCACCGGGTCGATCAAGGCCAAGCACCGCGACCCCTCGGTCCGCCTGCAGTACCAGCGCCGTGCCGGCCGGATCGTGTACGGCGTCGACATGCGCGTCGTCGACGAGGACGGCAACGTCCAGCCCGACGACGGCGTCTCCGAGGGCGAGCTGCACGTGCGCGGCCCGTGGGTCGCCGGCGAGTACTACCACAACGAGGCCGCCACCGCGGCGCAGTTCACCGGCGACGGCTGGTTCCGCACCGGCGACATCGTGACGCTCGACCAGGACGGCTACCTCACGATCGTCGACCGCAGCAAGGACCTGATCAAGTCCGGCGGCGAGTGGATCAGCTCGATCGACCTCGAGAACGCCGCGGTCGGCCACCCCGAGATCGCCGAAGCCGCCGCGATCGCGGTGCCGCACCCGACCTGGGCCGAGCGGCCGCTGCTCGTCGTGGTGAAGACGCCGGGCAGTGCCCTGGACCGCGACGGCGTGCTGGCCTACTTGAGCGACAAGGTGGCGAAGTGGTGGCTGCCGGACGACGTGGTGTTCGTCGACGAGCTGCCGCACACCGGAACGGGCAAAGTGTCCAAGCGCATCCTGCGCGAGCGGTTTGCAGCGAGCGCTCTGCGCACGGGCGGTTAAGCGCGCCGCTCGACCAGCAGCGCCTGGCTCCCGGCGCCCAGCGTTCCGCGCTGGTCCGCGTAGCGCGCGCTCGTCACGCCGAGCCCGTCGTCGCCCAGCGTCGTGCGGGCCTCCATGTAGGTCCAGTCGCCCACCGGATAGCGCGCCAGCGCGACCGAGAGGGTCGGCGGCACGAACAGCCACTCGTGCGGCGAGAGCTCGCCGCTGAGCCCGTTGGCGGAGTCCACCACCAGCAGCAGGCGGTCGAGCGGGCGCAGCGTCTCGCCGGCGATCAGCGGGATGCGCACCCGCGACCACACCGCCGCGCGGCCGAGCTGGTCGAAGCTGCCGCGGGTGAAGCGCCACTCGACCGCCGAGCCGTAGCCCCAGTCGGGCAGGCCGAAGAACCGCTCCTGCGGCTGCTCCGGCGGCAGCGCGGGAACGGGCTCGTCCGGCGTCACGCCGGCCGGGACGCTGCCCGCGGGCTGGAGCGCGATCCGCCAGAAGCGCGCGCTGACGACCTCGCGGCCGTCGCTCTCCAGCGCCCCCTCGAGCAGCTCGATCCGCCGGCCCGGCCGCAGCACGCGGGTGCGCACCTGCACCGGCCGGCGGGGGATCGGGCCGAGGAAGTCGGCTGCGACGCGCGCGATCCGCACGTCGTCGCGCGGGTGGCGCTCCCCGATCGCGTGGGCGAGCAGGGCGGTCGGCGGGCTGCCGTGCTGGAGCCGGTCGTCCCACGGGCTGGTCGTCGCGGGCGACGGCACGTACGCCTCGCCGCGCCGCTCGTAGAACGCCTCCGCCGCGCTCAGACCGCCGCCGGCTCCGCGGCGAGGAACACCTTGAGCGCGGCCTGCACGCCGACCCCGATGTGGATCGGCGCGCCGGCCTCGAGCAGCGCGATCTCGACCGCGCCCAGCGCGCCCAGCACGTCGGTCTGGGTCAGCTCGCCCATCGTGCCGATGCGCAGGATCGTGCCCTTGAGCTCCTTCTGGCCGCCGCCCATGATCACGCCGCGCCCCTCGCGCAGCAGCTTGCGGATCGCGTCGGAGTCGATGCCGGCCGGCATGCGGATCGCGACCACGGTCACCGAGTGCGCGCCATCGCGCGAGAACAGCTCCAGCCCGTGCGCGCCGGCGAAGGCGCGGATCGCCTGGGCGTAGCGGGCGAGCCGCTCGTGCACCGCGCTCGCCCCGACCGCCTCGAACCCGTCCAGCCCGGCGTCGAGCCCGTAGACGATCGAGACCGGCGGCGTCCACGGCGTCTGGCCGAGCGCCGCGAACTCGCGCGCCCGGCGCAGGTCGAAGTAGAAGCGCGGCGAGCGGTTGGCGTCCATCCGCTCCCAGGCCCGCGGCGCGACCGCCACCATGGCCAGCCCCGGCGGCACGGCGAGCGCTTTCTGCGAGGCCGTCACGACGACGTCGAAGCCCCACGCGTCCATCGCGAACGGGCTGGCCCCCAGGCCGCTGACCGAGTCGACCACGACGAAGGCGCCGTGGCCGCGCACCGCCTCGGCCAGCGCGGCCATGTCGTTCTGGGTGCCGGTCGAGGTCTCGTTGTGGGTCAGCAGCACGCCGGTGATCCGCCGCCCGGTGTCGGCGGCGAGCCGAGCCCGCAGCGCGGCCGGGTCGACCGCCGCGCCCCAGGGCGTGTCGAGCAGCTCGACCTCGCAGCCGAAGGTCTGCGCGATGGCGGCCAGGCGCCGGCCGAAGACGCCGATCGGGCAGGCCAAGAGCCGGTCGCCGGGGCCGAACAGGTTGCCGACCGCAGCCTCGAGCCCGCCGGTGCCCGACGCGCCCAGGATCAGCACCTCGCCGCGCTCGGTGCCGAAGATCGGCTCGAGCCGGCGCGCGCAGCGCTCGAGCAGCGCCTTGAACTCCGGACCGCGGTGGTCGATCATCGGCTTGGCCATCGCGGCCAGCACGGCATCCGAGACGGTGACGGGACCCGGGATGAACAGGAGGTTCTTGGACACGGTCTACTCCGGCGGACGTTCGTACTGCGGTGTTGTATTCGACGCCCATGGAGTCCCCCGGGCGCCGCGTCCGCCTCACCGCCTACTCGTCGTGCGCGGGTTGAGCGAGTAAAGTCGGCTCGGCCGACCTGGCGCAGGTCCTGCGCCGCTTGCCTCTCATCACGGATCCCAACGTCCTGGTCGGTCATGCCGCCAGCGACGATGCCGGCGTCTACCGGCTCAGCGACGAGCTGGCGCTGGTCCAGACCGTCGACTTCTTCACGCCCGTCGTGGACGACCCGTACGACTTCGGCCGGATCGCCGCGGCCAACGCGCTGAGCGACGTCTATGCCATGGGCGGCCGCCCGCTCACCGCGCTCAACATCGCGGCCTTCCCGGTCGAGACGCTGGGCACCGAGATCCTCGGCCACATCCTCGCCGGCGGGGCGGCGGTCGCCGCCGAGGCGGGGGTGACCATCCTCGGCGGCCATACCGTCAAGGACGACGAGCCCAAGTATGGATTGGCGGTCACTGGAACCATTCACCCGAACCGGGTCGTTACAAACGGCGGAGCCCGTCCCGGCGATCTGCTGCTTCTCTCGAAACCCGTCGGGACGGGTGTCCTCACCACGGCCTGCAAGCGGGACCTGATCGGCGAGGCCGAGCTCGCCCCCGCCGTCGCCTCGATGATCCGCCTCAACGACCGGGCCGCGGCGGCGATGCTGGCCCACGGCGTCCACGGCGCGACCGACGTGACCGGCTACGGGCTGGTGGGCCACGGCGGCGAGCTGGCCCGGGCCTCGGGCGTGGCGCTGGCGATCGACGCCCACCGCGTGCCGCTCTTCGCCGGCGTGCTCGAGCTGATCGAGCAGGGCGTCGTCCCGGGCGGCAGCCAGGAGAACCTGGCCGACCACGCCCGCTTCACGCAGTACGCCGACGGCGTCGGCGCGGCGCTGCGGACGGTGCTCTCCGACGCCCAGACCTCGGGCGGCTTGCTGATCGCGTTGCCGCGGGCCGGTGCGGAGCGGGTCCTGGCCGAGCTGGCCGATCTCGGTACGGTCGCGCTGATCGGCGAGGTCCTCGCCGGCCCGGCCGGCGCCGTGCTGATCCGCTAACCGGCCTCGCCGGCCGGTACGATCTGGGCGACGTCGACCAGCGCGACCGTCTGCATGGCGCCGCCGAACCGCGTGCCGTGCCGCTCGCCCAGCACGAACGCGCGGCGCGAGGAGACGTGGCTGAGGAAGCCCGCGCACAGCTCGCCGCCGCCCGCGTCGAGCACGCGAATGCGGCGGCCGAGCCACAGCGATGCCGCGGCCTCCGTGATGCCGATCCGCCCGTTCTCGTGCATTCGGCGATTGTACTACGTATCGTCCGCTGCGTCTGTACGGTCACGATCTGTGTGATGACAGCGGTAGTGTCGGGCGGCAAGCCGAAGCGAGCCGCGTGCGATTCGACGCCGTCGTGCTGGGACTGGGCGCAATGGGCAGCGCGGCCGCCGCGCACGCCGCGGCGCGCGGGCTGCGCGTGCTCGGCCTGGAGCAGTTCGGTCCGGCGCACGCGCTGGGCTCGTCGCACGGCCAGACGCGGATGATCCGCCAAGCGTACTTCGAGTCGCCCGCCTACGTGCCGCTGCTGCGCCGCGCGTACGAGCTCTGGGACGCGCTCGAAGCGCGCACCGGCACGCGCTTGCGCGCCCGCACCGGCGGCGTCTTCGTCGGCCGGCCCGAGAGCGCGGTCGTCGCCGGAACGCTGGCCAGCGCACGCCGGTGGGAGCTGGCGCACGCGGTCTACGACGCCGCCGAGCTGCGCCGCCGCTGGCCGGCGCTGCGCCCGCACGCCGACGAGATCGGCGTCTACGAGGCCGTCGCCGGCGCGGTCTTTCCCGAAGCCGCCGTCGGGGCGCAACTGCTGGCCGCCGCGGCCGCGGGCGCGGAGCTGCGCTTCGGCGTGCGCGCCGACGGCTGGGACGCGGGCGACCGCGGCGTGCGGGTGGCGCTCGCGGGCGGCGACGTGGTCGAAGCGGAGCGGCTGGCGATCTGCGCCGGGCCGTGGTTCGCGCGCGCCGCGCCCGACCTCGGGCTGCCGCTGCGGGTCGAGCGCAACGTCCAGTTCTGGTTCGCCCCGCGCGAGCGCGCCGGGCTCGGCCCCGAGCAGTTGCCGGTCTACGCGCTGGAACGCCCCGGCGCGCGGCTGCTCTACGGCTTTCCCGACTTCGGCACCGGCGTGAAGGCCGGCTTCCACGGCAGCGGCGTCGCGGCCGATCCCGACGCGCTCGAGCGCGCCGTGCGCGACGACGAGGTCGCCCGCATGCAGACGGGGCTCGCGGCGTTCATTCCGGCGGCGGCCGGCGCGTTCGTACACGCCGCCGCCTGCATGTACACGCTGACGCCCGACGAGCACTTCGTGATCGGCCGCCACCCGCGCGCGCCGCGCGTCGTGCTCGCCGGCGGCTTCTCGGGCCACGGTTTCAAGTTCGCGCCGGCGGTCGGCGACGCGGTCGCCGCGCTGCTCGCGGACGCGGAGCCGGCGCTCGCGCTCGACCTGTTCGCGCCGGACCGCTTCGCCCGCCCGGCGCCGTGAGCTACGGCTCGGATGCCGGTCGCGGCGCGGGCAGCATCATCAGCGCCACGCCGACGACGATGATCGCGCTGGCGGCGCTCTCGAGCGGGGTGAGGCGCTCGCCGAAGAGCACGAAGCCGAGGATCACCGCGACGACCGGGTTGACGTAGGCGTAGGTCGAGGCGAGCGCCGTGCTCGCGTTCTGCATGGTGTAGAGGAACGCGCTGTAGGCGATCAGGCTGCCGAAGAGGACCAGCCACAGGAAGCCGCCCAGCGACGCGGCGCTGACCGCGTGCGGGTCGAACCCGCGCCACTCGCCGGTGAGCGCCGCCTCGAGGGCGAGCAGCACGCCGCCGGCCAGCATCTGCAGCGCGGTGGCGAGGATCAGATCGCCGCCCCGGCCGGCGCGGCGCTGGTAGATCGAGCCGAACGACCACGACACGCTGGCCAGCACGGCCAGCAGCGCCGGCCAGAGCGGGATCGCGCTCGCGCTCGTCGGGCGCACCAGCAGCACCAGACCGACCAGCCCCAGCAGCATGCCGGCCAGCGCGACCGGGGTTGGCCGCTCGCGGTACCACACGAAGGCGATCAGCGCCATCCAGATCGGCGAGACGCTCAGCAGCAGCGAGTTGATTCCGGTCGGCAGGAACTGCACCGTCCAGGCCGTCATCCCGTTGCCGAGCAGCAGCAGCGTCGCGCCGGTGACGCAGGCCCGCACCAGCTCGGCGCGGGTCACGCGCAGCCGGCCGCGCAGCGCGCAGACCGCCAGCAGGATCGAGCCGGCCAGGGTGAAGCGGCACGACGCCATCGCGAACGGCGGAATCGTCCCGACCGCCAGGCGCATCCCGGCGAAGGTCGAGCCCCACAGCACCCAGACCGCGGCGACGGCCGCGACGAGCCGCCCGTCGATGCGCACCGGCGTGCTTCGAATCCCGACCGATCCGTTGGCTGCCACGCTCCAGCACGACGCGCGCAGGGCTGCCGCGGTTGCACCTTGCCGCCGCGAGCGCAGCGCGTGATGGGCAGGCACCATGAGAAGCACCACCGCCTGCTACGGCAACCTCTCCGTCCCCGCGTCGGCCCGCCGCGACGTCGACGCGGCGTTCCGCTACCTCGCGCACGACCCGGGCGAGCGGCGCCTGATCGACCGGCTCGAGCACGGCTGCGGCCACTACCGGCTGGTGGTGAACGCGCGCGACAACGACTGCTACGATCCCGACCGCCATGCGATCCACTGGGACCCCCACAGCGCGCTGCGCACGAGCACGGGCGGCCGGCAGTCGCCGGCGCTGGGCCTGGGGCACGAGATCGATCACGCCGTCGAGAGCCCCGCGCGGCTGGAGCGCCTGACGGCTACGCCCGACCGGCGCTACGACGACCGCGAGGAGCGGCGCGTCGTCACGGGTTCCGAGCGGCACGCGGCGCGCGCCCTCGGTGAGGACGTGCGCCACGACCACGGCGGAACGACCTACCGGGTCGCCTCGCCGCTCGCGCGGTGAGACGGCCCGGCGGCGCGGGGCTCAGCGGCGGCTGCCGCTGCGGCCGGTGCTGCGCCGGGCGCGGCCGCCGGCGCCGTTGTCCTTGCCGGCCGGCCGCAGCGCGACGACGTTGCTGCTCCGCTTGTGCTCGGCCGCGCCGAGCAGCACCGGCGTGATGATGCGCTTGCCCAGGGCGTTGGCGAACACTTCGCTCAGCTCGTCGACCGGCACGAAGCTGATCGTGTCGCGGACTTCCTTGGGCACGTCCTCGAGGTCGATCTCGTTGCGGCGCGGCAGGAGGATCTTCTTGATCCCGGCGCGCTTGGCCCCGAGCACTTTCTCCTTGAGGCCGCCGATCGGCAGCACCTGACCGGTCAGCGTGATCTCGCCCGTCATCGCGACCTCGGGGTCGACCTTGATCCCGGTCAGCAGCGAGGCGATCGAGCTGGCCATCGCGATCCCGGCGGACGGCCCGTCCTTGGGGATCGCGCCGGCCGGAACGTGGATGTGCAGGTCGTGCTTGGCGAACCAGTCGTCGGGCAAGCCCAGCTCGGCCGAGCGCGAGCGCAGGAACGAGACCGCCGCGGTGGCCGATTCCTTCATCACGTCGCCGAGCTGGCCGGTGAGGGTCAGCTTGCCGCTGCCCGGCATGGCGCTCGTCTCGATGAACAGGATGTCGCCGCCGACCGGCGTGTAGAACATCCCGGTCGCGACGCCGACCGAGGCCGTGCGCCGCTTGACCTCGTTGTAGAAGCGCGGCTTCGAGAGGTAGTCGACCAGGTTCTCCGGCTTGACCCGCGCCTTGTACTTGGAATCCTCGGCGACCCGGCGCGCGACCTTGCGGAAGATCGTGCCGATCTCGCGCTCGAGGTTGCGCACCCCGGCCTCGCGCGTGTAGTCGCCGATGACCGCCTTGAGCGCGGTGTCGGCGATCGCGACCTGGTTGTCCTTGAGGCCGTTGGCTTTCTTCTGCTTGGCGACCAGATAGCGCTTGGCGATCTGGATCTTCTCGAGCTCGGTGTAGCCCGAGAGCTGGATGATCTCCATCCGGTCGCGCAGCGGGCCGCTGATCGAGTCCAGCGTGTTGGCCGTGCAGATGAACAGCACCCGCGAGAGGTCGAACGGCAGGTCGAGATAGTGGTCGCGGAAGGTGTTGTTCTGTTCCGGGTCGAGCACCTCGAGCAGCGCCGACTGCGGGTCGCCGCGGAAGTCGCCGCCGACCTTGTCGATCTCGTCGATCATCATCACCGGGTTGTTGGTCCCGGCGTCGCGCAGCGCGCGGATGATCGTGCCCGGCATGGCGCCGATGTAGGTCCGGCGGTGGCCGCGGATCTCGGCCTCGTCGCGCACCCCGCCCACCGAGAGGCGGACGAACTTGCGGCCCATCGCCTTGGCGATCGACTGCCCCAGCGACGTCTTGCCGACGCCCGGCGGGCCGACGAAGCACAGGATCGGGCCGGTCAGCTTGTTCTTGAGCTTGCCGACGGCCAGGTACTCGACGATGCGGTCCTTGATCTTCTCGAGGTCGTAGTGGTCCTCGTCGAGGATCGCGCGGGCCCGTGCGATGTCGATCTGGTCGGAGGTCGAGACGCTCCAGGGCAGCTGCACCAGCCAGTCGAGGTAGGTGCGGATGACGCTGTACTCGGGGCTCGCCTGCGGGACCTTGGCCAGCCGGTCGAGCTCGCGGTCGGCCGACTTCTTGACGTCCTCGGGCATGTGGGCGTCGTCGATCTTCTTGCGCAGCTCGGCCGCTTCGACTTGCTGCGGGTCGCCTTCGCCCAGCTCGTCCTGGATCGCCCGCATCTGCTGGCGCAGGTAGAAGTCGCGCTGGTTCTTCTCCATCTCGCGCTGGATGTCGGACTGGATCTTGTGGCCCAGCTCCACCACCTCGAGCTCTTTGGTGATGAGCATGGTCAGCCGGCGCAGCCGCTTGCCGGTGTCGCGCTCCTCGAGGATCGCCTGGCGGTCGGCGGTGTCCAGGCGCATGGTCGAGACGACGAAGTACGAGAGCAGGTTGGGATCGGAGATGTTGTTGACCTCCATCTCCATCTCGCGCGGCGCCTGCGGCAGGTAGCCGAGCAGCTTCTGGAAGAGCGTGCCCAGGTTGCGCTGCATCGCCACCAGCGCGTCGTCCTCGTGGGTGATGTCGGGCAGCTCGGTGTAGGTCGCGGCCAGGTACGGCTCGCTGGCGACGAACTGGTCGATGCGGAAGACCGGCCCGCCGGCGACGATGCAGCGCAGCGTCCCGTCGGGCACCTTGAGCATCTTCTGGATCGTGCCGATCGTGCCGACTCGCCGCACGTCGTCGGGACCCGGGTCCTCGATGTCCTTGTCCTTGAGCACGACGAGGCCGATCTGCTTGCCTTCGCGCAAGCGCCTCCTCGACGAGCTGGATGCCGGGCCGCTTGACGACGGCCAGCGGGATCACGGTGTTGGGGAAGAGCACCGCGTCCTGGAGCGGCAGGATGCCGAGGATTTCGGGCGCCTTGTCGGGTTTCGCCATCAGGCTAGGGTCCTTCTGACCGTCATGCGGATCTGCGTCCGCACGATCGGGAATTTCGCGGATTGGGCCAGCGGGAGCCGGATCGTGAGGAGGCCCTCACGGTAGACCGCGCTGGCGCCGTGCTCGTCGATCGGCACCGGGAGACCGATGCGCTTCACGAACGCGCCGAACTGGATCTCCTTGCGCAGCAGCGAGGCGTTGCGCGAGACGGTGTGCCCGCCGCGCTCGCCGGCGATCGAGAGGTAGGCGTCGTCGACGTGGACGCGCAGCGAGTCGGCATCGGCGCCGGCCAGCTCGACGGTGACCAGGAATGCGCCGCCCTCCTCGTCGAGGTGGACGTCGGCGTTGGGTTCGAAGCGGCCGTGCGCACCGGGTGGTGCGAACAGGCGCTCGAGCTCGTCGGGGTGGCGCACGCGCGGGAGATCCTTTCCGATTCGAATTAGCACTCTCATGAACCCTCTGCCAACGCAGGTGGTTTCCGGCCGCGGCCGACGCGGCCTCCGGGTCTGGAAACGCGAACCGGCCGAGCTTCGTCCGTTATCGTACCGACAGAGCGCCGGCCGTGGGCTACACTCGGATTGAACCGCCCACGACCACGTGGCGGCAAGTCGCGCGTTCCCGAGGTACTTACGCTTACCCTCAACCTCGCTTCGTCCGACACTCGTTCGTCCAACCACCTCCTGGACGCGCTGCCGGCCGACGTCCGGGCGGCCGTCCTCCGCGAGGCGGCTCGCGTCGCGCTCCCGCTGCGCGCCACGATCTACGAGCCCGGGACCCGCGTCAGCCAAATCTATCTCCCGATCGACGGCATCATCTCGGTGGTCACCGTGATGCGCGACGGGACGCAGATCGAGGTCGTGACGGTCGGCCGCGAAGGGCTCACCGGGGCCCAGGCGCTGCTCGACGGCGGGACGGCGACCTCGCTGACCTGGGTCCAGGTGGCCGGCGAAGGCTACCGGATCCCGTTCGACACCTTTGCCGCGCTCTGCGCGCACTACCGGCCGCTGCGCGAGCTGGTCGAGAAGTACCTCAGCGCGCAGCTCGACGTCATGGCCCAGTCGATCGCCTGCAACCGCCTGCACTACGTCAACGAGCGCTGCGCGCGCTGGCTCCTGATGACCCACGAGCGGGTCGGCCGGGACGAGTTCCGGCTCACCCACGAGGTGCTCGCGACGATGCTCGGCGTGCGCCGGGCCGGCGTGAGCATCGCCGCCGCGGCGCTCCAGCAGGCCGGCTTCATCCGCTACGCCCGGGGCCGGTTCACGATCGTCGACCGAGCCGGGCTGGCGAGCGTGGCGTGCGAGTGCTACGCCGCGACCGTCGACGCCTTCGAGAAGCGCCGCCCGCCCAAGGGCTAGAGGGGTAGACCTGGGACATGGACGCTTCAGGCCGCTACCTTCGGGCGCTGGGGATCGGCGCGGTCAGCGGGCTGCGCTCGATGACCGGTCCGGCGCTGACCCGCATCCGCGCCGGCGGCGCGCCGGCTCTGGTCCTGCCGCTGCTCGCGCTGGGCGAGCTGGTGGTCGACAAGCTGCCCGGCGTTCCGCCCCGCACTGCGCCGCCCGCGCTTGGCCGTCCGCGCGCTCGCCGGCGGCTTCGCCGGCGCCGGCGTGGTCGGTGAGGCGGGGGACCGGCGGATCGGCTTCGCGCTGGGCGCCGCCGGCGCGGTCGGCGCGGCCTACCTCGCGCTGCGCCTGCGCACCGCCGCGCACGAGCGGACCGGCCTGCCCGACCCGCTCCTGGCGCTGGCCGAAGACGTCGTCGCGGTCGGAGCGGGGCTGCTGCTGAGCGCGTAATCCACACCATCCACAGCGGTGTGTGTAAAGTAATCATTCGTTAATCGAGACCGTCGCGCGAGCCGTGGGGGAGCCGGCCAGGGACGACGAAAGTCGGTTCGCCGGACCCGGTCCGGCGCTTACACGATGGACGACACCCTCGCTCCCCCGGCACCCGCTTCCGGCGACGTCCTTCGGACGCCGCTGGTCGAGCGCATCCGAGCCGCCCGGCCGGCGATCGTCGCGCTCGTCGCGCCGGCCGGGTTCGGCAAGTCGACCCTGGTCCGCCAGCTGCTGGCGGACTACCCGGCCCACGGCGTCTGCGACTGCCGCGGCGTCGGCTCCGACGTGGAGCTGGCCCGGCGGCTGCTGCCGGCGCTGGCCGACGAGAACCCCGAGCGCAGCCTGAGCCTCTCGCAGAGCGAGACGATCATCGGCGACGGGCACGGCTCGGCGGCCGACCGGGTCGAGGTCGCGGTCGCCGCCTGGCGGGTGCGCGGGGGCCCCTCGGCGTTCGTGCTGGAGAACGGCGAGGACGCCCTGCGCGACCCCGGCGCGCGGGCGTTCCTGGCCCGGCTGCTGGCCAACCGCCCGGAGGGGCGCACGATCGTCATCTGCTCGCGCGAGCCGCTGCGGGTCCACCTCTCGCGCTTCGCGCCGCCGCACCAGATCCTCAGCCTGCGCGCCGACGACCTGGCCTTCCGGCCGGCCGAGATCGCCGCGGTCCTGGCCCCGGCCGGCGCCGCCCCGGGCGCGATCGAGCGGGTCGCGGCGATCTCGGGCGGCTGGCCGATCGCGGTGCTGCTGCTGGCCCGCTTCGCGGCCGAAGGCCGGCTCGAGCCGCTGCTCGACCGGCTCGACGACGTCGCCTACGAGGAGCTGCACGAGTACCTGGCCGATCAGGTGCTGGGCAACGCGCCGCCCGCGGTGACCGACGCCCTGCTGGCCTGCGCCGCGATGCCGCAGGCCGGCGAGCGCGACGTGCGGCTGGCGATCGGCGACGCCGGCTACGAAGCCTTCGCGGAGTTCCAGAAGACCTCGCCGTTCGTGACCCGGGACGGCGCGGGCACCTTCACGGTCCACCCGCTGGTCGCCTCGACCCTGGGCGAGCGCCACCCCGCCCGCATCGACGCGCTGCTGGCCCCGGTCGCGGCGGCCTACGCGACCGCCGGCGAGTTCCAGCGCGCGGCCGAGATCCAGCTCGCCCGGGGCGACCAGCTCGCGGCGGCGACGGCGCTCGAGCGGGTCGAAGTGATCGAGGACGCGGCCCCGCCGATCGCCTACGCGCGGGTGCTGGCCTCGCTCGACCGGCCGGTCGTCATGCGCTTCCCGCGCCTGTGGGCGGTGACCGCGATGCTGCGCACGTTCTCGGTCGACTCGCGCGCCATGCTCGAGGAGGCCGAGGCGATCTGGCAGCGCCTGCCGCCCGACGCGCCGCCGATCGAGCGCATCTACCTCTACGTGTTCCGGGTGATGTTCATGAGCTATCTCGGCGAGTTCGAGCGCGCGCTCGCGCTCGTCGACGATTTCCGGGCCCAGATCGCCGCGCCCGACGTGCCGACGACCCGGATGCACGCCTGGCTGCTGTACCTGCGCTCGCTGATGACCGCGCGGATGGGCCGGCTGCGCGAGGCGGAGCGCGATCTCGAGGCGGCCTGGCCGTTCATCAACGCCATGCACGTCATGGGCTCGGGAACGCTGGCCACCCTGGGCGCCGACGTCGCGCGGGTGCGCGGCGACCGCCGGACCGAGCGCGAGAAGCTCGCCCGCGCGCTCGAGCACAGCCGCAAGTCGGGGCTGAGCAACTTCATCGCGCGCGACGAGGCCGAGGCGGCGTTCGGCGCCTGGCTGGCCGGCGACGACGCGGACTACACCCAGCACGGCTTCGCGCTGGAGGCCGAGGTCGCGCGCGAGGGCGTGCGCGGGTTCGCCTTCTTCGTCGCCTGCATGCGCGGCCACGAGCGCGCGCCCGAGCCGACCGACAACGTCAAGTGGGTCGCCTGCGGCCACCTGATCGCCGCCGCGACCGGCGACGACGGACCCGCCCGGCTGCAGCACGCCGAGCTGGCCCGCGAGGCGGCGGCGTTCTACCGCTCGCCGTTCGGCCAGGTGCTGGCAGCGCTGGCGCTGGCCGAGCTCGACCCGGCCCGGCAACGGGCCCTGCGGGCCGAGGCGGCGGCGATCGCGCAGCGGATCGACGCGCCCACGCTGCACGAGGCCCTCGCCGCGCTCGGCCGCGGCGAGGACGGCGGCTTCCTGGCCCCGTTCGTGCGGCGCTACCGCACCAGCCCGCCGGCGCCGGGCACCGGCCTCGTGGTCGAGCTCGTCACCGGCCGGGTGCTGCGCGACGGCGTGCCGCTGACCCTCGCCGAGCGCGAGCACGCGCTCCTGGTCGCCGTCGCCATGCGCCCCGAAGCGCTCACCCGCGAGCGGCTGACCGACATGCTCTGGCCGGACCTGGGCGAGAGCGCGGCGCGCAACGCGTTCCACGTCTGCCTGCACCGGCTCAAGTCGCGGCTGGCCGACGAGGGCGCGGTGGTGCGCACCCGCGAGGGCTACCGGCTCGGCAGCGACGTGCGGGTCGACCTGTGGGAGATCGACCGCACCTTGGGCCAGCTGCGCAGCGTCGGCGCCGGCCGGCTCGACGCCCGCCAGACCGCCGCCTTGCGCGCGCTCTACGACGGCGTGCGCGCGGCCCGGCCGGCGAAGTTCGCGGCCTGGGAGTGGTTCGAGCCGACCGAGCGCCACCTGTGCGAGCTGCGCTGCGAGCTGGCGCAGGCGCTGGCCAACGCGGCGCTCGACGAGGGCCGCCCGCAGGACGCGCTCGCGCTCGCGCTCGAGATGATCGCCTACGACGCCTGCGACGAGCCCGCCCGCGAACTCGCGATCCGGGCCTACCTCGAGAGCGGCGACCGCGCCGCCGCACTGCGCCACTTCCGCCAGTACCGCGACACGCTCGAGGCCGAGCTGCAGTGTGAGCCCTCCGAGGCGCTCGCGAAACTGGTCGGCGCGACGAGCTGATGCGACGCCGAGCCGGCGCTCAGCGCAGGCTCGGCAGGGCGACCGCGACGACCAGGCCGATCAGCGCGATCGCCAGCGACCCGGCGATCGCCGCGCCGTCGGAGAGCGACGCAACAAAACCCATTTACCGCAAAGCAAGGACATCAATGATGTATTCCGTTGATTCAAGCGCCTTCATATAAAGCGCATTATTAGCACAATCAGTCATTTTGCGATGGTCGGCCAAGCGACGAGCGATCTCAGCACCTTTGATTTTCTCCTTAAACATCTGTTTAGACTTAAATGTTTTTTGAAACACAGCAAAGCGCCCCGAGATTATCTCTAAGAGCTGAGGGAATAGCAACTCTTCCATAAATGCCATAGCGGTCAATTGGCCTCGAGCTTCAATCCTTTCACGATCCACTATACCGACGTGGTTCATAACCTCAGTTTGCCAGCCTGCCCCATGTTCCTCACGTAGCTTTGTCATTATTAGTGCCCGCAGAGCCGGTTCAATCTCATTCAAGCGCTGTTGCATATCAGCATGCCGCGACAATACTTCGACTGGAATTTCGGGACTATTGAGCTTCGGCGCACTACCCATCTCGAGAGCGGCGCGACGCCGCCGCGCCGCAGCGCCCGGGCGCTGGCGACGTAGCGGTAGCCGCCGTAGAGCGCGCAGACCACCCCGGCGGCGGCCATCGTCGCGCCGAAGGCGGTCGAGACACCGGTCGAGGTCGGCTTGGCGTGGGCGAACGTTTCGGCTTCCCGCACGAAGAGCGCGAAGCGCGCGATCACGAAGCCGAAGCCGACGAACGCCAGCGCCGTGCGCGCATAGGCGAGAAACGTCCGCTCGTTGGCGAGCGCGTCGGTCGCGCGAACGTCGCTCACCCGCTCAGACCGCCAGCGCCGCGCGCTCGATCCGGCGCCCGCCGACCATCAGCAGCACCGGCGCCCGCTCGAGCAGCGCGGTGTTCGTGCTCGGGTCGCCGGCGAAGGCGACGACGTCGGCCAGCAGGCCGGGCGCGAGCCGGCCGCGGTCGGTCGTCCCGATCATGTCCGCCGCATGGGCGGTCGCCGCGCGCAGCAGGTCCAGCGGCCGCATGCCCATGGCCTGCAGCAGCGCGAAGTCCTTGTTGTTCTCGCGGTGCGGGAAGACGCCGGCGTCGGTGCCGTAGACGATGCGCGCGCCGGCGGCGAGCGCGCGCTGCATCCCCTGGTTGCGGAGCTGCGCCGCCTGCTGCGCCTTGCCCAGGCTGTCCGGCGGGATGTGGTTGGGGTTGCCGGGCACCAGGATCGAGTCGAGCGCCCAGATGGTCGGCACCAGCGCCGTGTTGCGCTGGCGCATCTCGCGCAGGGTCGCCTCGCCGACGCCCGTGCCGTGCTCGACCGAGTGCACCCCGCCCTTGACGGCCTCGGCGGTGCCGCGGTCGCCGTGGCAGTGCGCGGCGACCTTCAGCCCGAACTTGGTCGCCTCGTCGACCACCGCTTGGATCTCGTCGAGGTTGAACTGCGGCACGTCGAAGGCGTCGCCGTAGGAGAGCACGCCGCCGGTCGCGGTGATCTTGATCAGGTCGACGTGGCGCTTGACGTGCTCGCGCACGCGCTGGCGGAAGCCGTACGGCCCGGCCGACACGCCGGACTCGATCTCGCTCTCGACGTGCACGTACGGCGGCAGGTCGTTGGCGTCGGCGTGGCCGCCGGTGATCGAGAGGGCCGGTCCCGCGGCCAGCATGCGCGGGCCGAGCACCACGCCGCGCGCGATCGCATTGCGCATGGCCAGGTCGATGCCCTGGCCGCCGCCGACGTCGCGGATGGTGGTGAAGCCGTTGGCGAGCATGGCCTGGGCGTTGCGGATCGAGCCGATCGCCGCTTCGGCGACCGAGTCCGCCGCGCGGTCGCGCACCAGGTAGGTCGAGACGACGGTGTAGTTGGCGACGTGGGTGTGCGCGTCGATCAGCCCCGGCATCAGCGTCGCGTCGCCCAGGTCGAGCGCCGTCGCGCCGCTGCCGGCATCGCCCGCATCGAACGAGACGATCCGGTCGCCCTTGAGCACCAGCACGCCCGGCGCGCGCAGCGCGCTGCCGTCGAAGAGCCGGGCCGCCCGCAGCACCGTCACCGCGTCGGCCTGCGCGGCCCGCGCGCGCGCCGGCAGCAGCGCGGCGCCGAGCGCACCGCCCAGCCCGGCCAGGAACGCGCGCCGGTCGAGCAGCGCGGCGGTCCGGGCGAAGACCCCGGGATCGAAACGGCCGTGCGGGCAGCGGCAAGCGAGCGGGTCGTGCGCGTGGTGCATTCTGCGACGCTACGCGAGGGGCGGTGCCTCGACCTCGCGCCCGCGAGCAGGCCGTCGGCCGCGAGCGGGCCGGGCGCGGAAGCAGCTCGCGAGGTGGTCGTCGACCACGCCGACGGCCTGCAGGAAGGCGTAGCAGATGGTCGAGCCGACGAAGCCGAACCCGCGCCCGCGCAGCTCGCGGCTGAGCCGGTCGGAGAGCTCGGTCGTGGCCGGGACGGCGGCGCTCGTGGGCGGCCGGTTGACGACCGGCGCGCCGCCGGCGAACGCCCACAGGAACGCGTCGAACGAGCCGTGCTCGCGCTGCACCTCGCCGAACGCCTGCGCGTTGCGGATCGACCAGGCGATCTTGCCCGGGTGGCGCACGATGCGCTCGTCGGCGAGCAGCCGCGCGACGTCGCGCTCGCCGAAGCGCGCCACCTTGGCCGGGTCGAAGCCGCGGTACGCCCGCCGGTAGCCGTCGCGCTTGCGCAGGATCGTCGACCACGACAGGCCGGCCTGCGCCCTCGAGGACCAGGAACTCGAAGAGCACCCGGTCGTCGTGCACCGGCACGCCCCACTCCCGGTCGTGATAGGCGATCATCGCCGGATCGCTCCCGGCCCAGGCGCAGCGCTCCACGGCGGCCGGGTTCGCCGGCCGGCCGGCGAGCTCCACCGCCGGGTGGGTCGCGCCCGCGTTCCGAAGGGACGCCCAGCAAGCGCGCTCTTGAGGGGAGAGATCCACTTGGCTACTGGGGTGAACGTGGCGCCCGACGCGGCGGCGGCCGACCGCGGCACGGAACTGACGATCCGCGGGCTCGTCCTGGGCGCGCTCATCACGCTGGTGTTCACCGCCGCGAACGTCTACCTCGGGCTCAAGGTGGGCCTGACCTTCGCCTCGTCGATCCCCGCGGCGGTGATCTCGATGGCGGTGCTGCGCGCCTTCCGCGGCGCGACGATCCAGGAGAACAACATCGTGCAGACGGTCGCCTCGGCCGCCGGCACGCTCTCGTCGATCATCTTCGTGCTGCCGGGCCTGGTGATGGTCGGCTGGTGGACGCACTTTCCGTTCTGGCAGGCGTTCGGCATCTGCGTGGTCGGCGGGATCCTGGGCGTCATGTACAGCGTGCCGCTGCGGCGCGCGATGGTGACCGAGAGCGACCTGCCCTACCCCGAGGGCGTCGCCGCGGCCGAGGTGCTCAAGGTCGGCGTCGGTACGGACGGCGGCGCGAGCAGCGCCGCGCTCGCCGAGAACAAGGCCGGGCTGCTGGTCGTCGTGGTGGGCTCGCTGGTGAGCGCCGGCTTCGCCGCCGTGGTGGCGGCGAAAGTCTTCGCCGCCGAGATCGCCGGCTATTTCCGGGCCGGCGCGGCGGCCACCGGGCTGAGCACGGGGCTGTCGCTGGCGCTGATCGGGGTCGGGCACCTGGTCGGCGTGACCGTCGCGATCGCCATGCTGGCCGGGATCGCGATCGCCTGGGGCATCGCGACGCCGTTGCTGACCGCGCTGCACCCGGCCGCCGGCGACCCGGCGACGGTCGCGACCGGGGTCTGGGCGCACCAGGTGCGCTTCATCGGCGCGGGCGCGATCGGCGTGGCCGCGATCTGGTCGCTCGGGCGGCTCGCCGGACCGGTGGCCAACGGGGTCGTCTCGTCGCTCGCCGCCGCGCGCAAGCGCACCGCCGGCGGCGACGGCGCGCTGCCGATCACCGAGCGCGACATCCCGTTCCCGCAGGTCCTGCTGGTGAGCGGCCTCTGCCTGATCCCGCTGGCGGTCCTGCTGGCGACGTTCCTCTCGGGCACCGCGGTCGCGGCGGCAGCGGTGCCGCTGGTGATCGGCGCGGTCGTGTACGTCGTGCTCGCCGGCCTGATCGTGGCGGCGGTCTGCGGCTACATGGCGGGCCTGATCGGCTCGTCGAACTCGCCGGTCTCGGGCCTGGCGATCCTCACCGTGCTCGGCGCCGCGCTGCTGCTGCTCGTGGTCGCGCACCCGGCCGACCACAACGCGGCCAGCGCCCTGATCGCCTACGCGCTCTTCGTCACCGCGGTGGTGCTGTGCGTCGCGACGATCTCCAACGACAACCTGCAGGACCTCAAGACCGGCCAGCTCGTCGGCGCGACGCCGTGGAAACAGCAGGCCGCGCTCGTGGTCGGCGTCATCTTCGGCGCGCTCGTCATCCCGCCGATCCTCGACCTGCTCAACCAGGCCTACGGCTTTCCCGGCGCGCCCGGCCACGGCACCACCGCCCAGCCGCTGCCGGCCCCGCAGGCGACGCTGATCTCGGCGCTCGCGAAGGGCGTGATCGGCGGCCAGCTCGACTGGGGGCTGCTCGGGATCGGCGCCCTCGTCGGCCTGGCGATCGTCGCGGTCGACGAGCTGCTGCGCCGCACCGGAACCCGCCGCTTCCCGCCGCTCGCCGTCGGCCTGGGCATCTACCTGCCGAGCTCGACGACGCTGCTGATCGTGATCGGCGCGTTCGCCGGCAAGGCCTACGACCGCTGGACCGCGGCCCAGCCGAATCCCGCCGTCGCCAAACGCCTGGGCGTGCTGCTCGCCTCGGGCTTGATCGTCGGCGAGTCGATCTTCGGCGTGCTGCTCGCGGCGCTGATCGTGTTCAGCGGCAAGGGCGAGCCGCTCGCGGTCGTCGGCGACAACTTCGCCGTCCCCGCGCAGATCATCGGCACGCTGGCGTTCATCGCGGTGGTGTGGGGCCTCTACCGCTGGACAGGCCGCTCGGCGGCCTCGCGGTAGGCGGCCTCAGCGCCCGTAGCGGCCGACGATGCTCGACGCGCGCAGGACGTGGCCCTTGAGGGCGGCCAGCAGCGCGGCGCGGGTCAGCCCGGACTCGAGCGCGTCGGGTGCGAGGTCGAGCGCGTAGACGGTCAGCACGTAGTGGTGGATCGACTGGCCCTTGGGCGGGCAGAAGCCGCGAAAGCCGGTCTGGCCGTACTCGTGCGTGCCGCTCACGTACGCCACGGTCGCCATCGTGCCGGCACCCTGCGCGAGGCTCGCCACCGAGGGCGGGATCCCGTAGAGCACCCAGTGCGCGACGCCCAGGCCGTTGAAGCCGTCGGGGTCGAACGCGACCACCGCGAAGCTGCGCGTGCCGTCCGGCGCGCCGGTCCAGGCCAGCGGCGGCGACTGGTTGCCGCCCCCGCACGGCGTACCGTCGATCCCGGTGCCGTCGAAGGCGAACGTCGCCGGCAGCACGTCGCCGTCGCGGAACGCCGGCGAGGTGACTTGGAAGGTGGCGGCGCGGGCCGCGACCGGCCCGGCGACGACCACGAGGGCGAGAACCAGACCGAAGGCGGCACGCAGCATGATGGTTCGACCTTCGCCGCAGCCGGCGGCGATGCATCGCCGGCCGGGCTACATGCTGTCGATGAACGTGCTGAACAGATACGTCGAGGGGACGCCGACGCAGTTGCGGATCGCCGGCTGGTACAGCGTGCGCTTCGCGGCCTCGAGCGCCGGCCGGTCGAGCTCGCTGGAAACCGAGCGGTCGATTCGTTCTCCGACCACCTGACCGTGGGCGTCGAGCGAGACGAGCACCCGCACGTAGCCCGCGACGTGGCGGTCACCGCCGAGCGGCGCCATGTCCGGCCGGGCGGCGCGCAGCACCGCGGGCCGGGCGTTGCGGATGAGGCACCGCGCGGCCGGTGCCGCGGTGAGCTGGCCCAAACTGAGGAGAACGGTCGGCACGAGCATCGCCTACCTCGTTCCCGGCCGCCGCGGCGGTCAGTCGACTTCGCGCGCGTTCAGATCGACCAGCGCGCCGTTGACGCCGCTGGCGCGGTCGCTGGCCAGGAAGGCGAGCGCGTCGGCGACTTCCTGCGGCGTCGCCGCGGCGGCGAACTCGGCCGGGTCGAGATACCCGCGCGCCGCCTCGGTCGCGACGCCGCCCAGCACCAGGGCGTTGGCGACGATGCCGTCGGCCTTGTGCTCGCGCGCGATCGCCTGCATCAGCGCGTTGACGCCGGCCTTGGCGACCGCGAACAGGCCGCGCCCGGGCGCCGGGTCCTTCGACGAGCCGGCGGTGACGGTGACGATCCGGCCGCGCGAGCGCGCGCCCTCGCGGTACGGCTGCGCCAGCATCGCCCGCAGCGCCGGCAGCGAAACGTTGTACGCGCTCTCCGCAAAGGCGGCGACGTTGGCTCGCAGGTCGCGCGGGGTGGATCCGGCGAGCGGGGTCGTGCCGATGCCGCTGCCGGCGAGATTCACCAGCGCGTCGATCCGGCCGAACCGCTCGACGCAGGCGTCCACCGCGGCGGCGGCCTGCGCCGGGTCGCCGAGATCGGCCGCGAACGGAATCGCCGCGGCGCTCTCCGCCTCGTCGAGGACGCCGCCGATCGCCGCCCGCGCCCGCTCGAGCGAGCGCGATAGGACCAGCACCCGCGCGCCCTCGGACACCAGCGTCGCGAGCGTCGCGCCGCCGACCCGGCCGGTACCGCCGGCCAGCAGGATCGCGTCCCCGTCGAACAAGCGCATCAGCGTGGCGATACGCCGTGCCCGCGGCAAATCCCCGGCGCGGGCTGGTCGATTCGGTCACTCGTTCCTGCGAAACAGCTTTTCGGCGATATCCTCGAAGAGCATTCCTCTGCGCGGGAAGAGGCTCTGCGTTACGACGAGGCTGAGCGCGACGACTTCTGCGAAAACCGAAACCGCGAAGACTTTGAAGAGATCCGCTTCGATCGAGATGAGCCGCAAGCCGTACGCGAAGAACGCGACGTTGATCGCGATCAACTGCAAGACCGTCACCCACAGGAGAATGAAGCCGTAGTTGCCGCGAAGGTCGAGGGTCTGACGGTAGAGGTCGCGGATTTCGCGCTGATCGATCTTGACGTTGAGTGATTCGGAAGAACGATCGTCGTCGGCGGGTCCGAGGACGGTCGCGACGAGAACTTCCGGGTCTTCTCGGCTCAAGACAGGTGAAGGTTTTTCAGGCGATACGTGAGCGCGTCCTCGGACACGTTGAAGATGCGGGCGAGCCGGTACGTATCTTTTTCCGTTGCATGGCAGCGCCGCACCATGTCTTCGGGCATGAGCAGCGCCGCGGCGAACTGGTTGGCCTCGATCTCTCGGGGATCGGATCCCGGCTCGATCGAGCTCAAACGGTACAACTCGCGTGCAGTATCGGAAATCGTTTCATTCGAGCTGTTTGCCAAGTGCAGGACGGCGTGTCCGACTTCGTGCGCGATCGTGAAGCGTCGGCGATTGGGCGGGTCATCCACGTTGACCTCGATGAGGGGCGCACCGTCGCGAACGATCGTACGGCCCCGAAGAGCGTCGTCCGTCCAGCGCACGGCTCGGACCTCGATACCCAAACCGTTCGCGACCGCGATCGCGTTCACGGGGGGCTCCGCGATCCCACCCAACACTCGAAGGGCTCTCGTTTCGATTTCCGTCCTGGTCACAACGCCCAACATCTTTCCAGCTTGCCGTACGCGCATGCCAAGTGTATGGCATTCCCGATCGAAAAGAAAGTGGACCCCGAGCTCACGCTCGAGGTCCACGCAGTCCGCAATCTTCGCTCGGGGGCGAAGACTACATCATGCCGTAGTCGCCCATGCCGCCGCCGGGAGGGCCACCGCCGCCCTGGTTGTTCTTGGGCTCCGGCTTGTCGGCGATCAGGGTCTCGGTGGTGAGCACCAGCGCGCCGATCGAGGCCGCGTTCTGGAGCGCCGAGCGGGTGACCTTGAACGGCTCCACGATGCCCGCCTTGACCATGTCGACCAGGTCGCCGGTCATGGCGTCGAAGCCTTCGCCGGGCTTGGCGTTCTTGACCCGGTTCACTTCGACCGAGCCTTCGAAGCCGGCGTTCTCGGCGATCTGGCGGAGCGGCTCCTCGAGCGAGCGGCGGATGATGTCCACGCCGATCTTCTCGTCGGGGCTGTCCGACTGCACGTTCTGGAGCGCCTTGAGGGCATGCACCAGCGAGCTGCCGCCGCCGGGGATCATGCCTTCCTGGACCGCCGCGCGGGTCGCGCTCAGCGCGTCCTCGATGCGGTGCTTCTTCTCCTTGAGCTCGGTCTCGGTGGCCGCGCCGACCTGGATCACCGCGACGCCGCCGGAGAGCTTGGCCAGGCGCTCCTGGAGCTTCTCGCGGTCGAAGTCGGAATCGGTCTCCTCGACCTGCCGCTTGATCATCTCGATGCGGCCCTTGATCGCGTCCTGCTTGCCCTTGCCGTCGACGATGGTGGTCTCGTCCTTGGTGACCTTGACCGTCTTGGCCTGACCCAGCAGGTCCGGGCTGACCTTGTCGAGCTTGAGGCCCAGCTCCTCGGAGATGACGGTCGCGCCGGTCAGGGTCGCGATGTCCTTGAGCATCTCCTTGCGGCGGTCGCCGAAGCCCGGCGCCTTGACGGCCACGGTGGTGAACGTGCCGCGCAGCTTGTTGACGACCAGGGTCGCCAGCGCTTCGCCTTCGACGTCCTCGGCGATGATCAGCAGCGGCTTCTGGACCTGGACGATTTTCTCGAGCAGCGGCAGGATGTCGGCGATCGCCGAGATCTTGCGCTCCGTGACGAGGATGTACGGGTCGGTCAGCTCGGCCTGCATGCGCTCGGAGTCGGTGACCATGTACGGCGAGATGTAGCCCTTGTCGAAGAGCATGCCGTCCTTGGTCTCGACCTCGGTCTTCATCGACTTCGACTCTTCGACCGTGATCACGCCGTCCTTACCGACGGCCTGCATGGCCTCGGCGATCAGCGAGCCGATCGTCTTGTCGTTGGCCGAGATCGAGGCGACCTGGGCGATCTTCTCGCCGGTGTCGACGGTCTGGACCATCTTCTGCATCTCGGCGACGGCCGTCTCGACCGCCTTCTCGATGCCGCGCTTGATCAGCAGCGGGTTGGAGCCCGCGGTGACGTTGCGCAGACCCTCGCGGATGATGGCCTGAGCCAGCACCGTCGCGGTGGTCGTGCCGTCGCCGGCGATGTCGTTGGTCTTGGAGGCGACTTCCTTGACGAGCTGCGCGCCCATGTTCTCGAAGGTGTCGGGGAGCTCGATTTCCTTGGCGATCGTCACGCCGTCGTTGGTGATCGTCGGCGAGCCGAACTTCTTGTCGAGCACGACGTTGCGGCCCTTGGGCCCCAGGGTGACCTTCACCGCGTCGGCCAGGATGTTGGCGCCGCGCTCGAGCGCGCGCCGCGCCTGCTCGTCGAATACCAGTTGCTTCGCTGCCATGTCTGCTTCTTAAACTCCAGCGCCGACCTTCTCGTCCGTGAACACGGCGAGAACGTCTTTTTCCGAGATGATGAGGTACTCTTTGCCGTCGACCTTGATCTCCGAGCCCGAGTACTTCGAGTAGATGACCTTGTCGCCGGGCTTCACGTCCATGGCCAGCTTGGTGCCATTGTCGAGCGTGCGACCGGTGCCGACAGCGAGAACGCGGCCTTCCTGCGGCTTTTCCTTCGCGGTGTCGGGCAGAAACACGCCGCCGGCGGTTTTATCGGCCTGCTCGACGTGTTCGACGACCACGCGATCGCCAAGTGGCTTGAGATTCACGAAAACCATCCTCCGATAGCTGTTGCTTCGGGCGAGGGAGAGGAAATTGGGGTCCTGGCACTTCCAGCACGAGAGTGCCAACCCGAAGACAAACATTAGCAGACTCGGCGTCCGAGTGCAAGAGGGTCTCCGCCGCTCCGGTTCCCAGGGAGCGACCGGCCCCTAGTGGGTACGATCTCGGCGTGCCGCTCATCTCGCGCGTTTCGGTCGACCGCCTCGTCCAGGTGCCGTTCTCGGTCGCCCACGACTACGCCGAGGATTTCTTCCGGGCGGCCGAGCGCGACGTCGAGGTCCGGGTCCCGCTGCGCGACCTGTTCTGGGCAGTGCGCGGGCAGTTCCGGCGACCGGTCCGGCTCGTCTTCGCGCTCCACCCCGACGAGACCGACGACGGCCGCCGCCACAACGCGATGATGGTCGAGTGGACCGCCGGCACCCGGCTGTTCCCGCAGTTCCACGGGACGCTCCGGCTGCGGATCGCCTCGGTCGCGTCGACCCTGCTGACCCTCGAGGGTGCCTACCGCCCCCCGTTCGCCCCACTGGGAGTGGTCTTCGACCGGCTCGTCGGCCGGCGGATCGCGCGGGCGACCATGGCCGAGCTGCTCGAACGGCTGGCGCTCGCCATGGAGCAGCGCGAGGACGCATACCGCACGGCCGACACGGCTCGGGCCGCGTCCGGGAGCACCACCTAGGGCTCGCGAACGGCAGGGTTCGTGGCTCGAACCCTCGTCCTCCGCGACCGGCTCGCCGCCGGGCTGATCGCCGGCCTCGCCGGCGGCGTCGTCATCGACCTGTTCCTCGTCGCCGCCGGGCTGGCCGGCGGCACGTCGTTCGGCGACGCGCTGGCGGCCGACTCGTGGACCCTCGGGGCGCCCGGGCCGGCCGGGCTGGTCCTGCACTTCGTCGTCGCGGTCGGCTGGGCGCTGGGCTACGTCTACCTGGTGCGCTCGCAGCCGCAGCTGCTGAGCCGGCCCTGGCTCTCGGGCGCGGGCTTCGGCGTGGTCGTCTACGTCCTGATGGGCGTGGTCCGGATCATGGCCGGCGGCTACCACCGGCCGAGCCCGGTCCAGTTCGAGCTCTCGCTCGTCGCCCACGTCGTCTGCTACGGGTTACCGGTCGGGCTGATCGTCGCGCGCCTGCTCCGGCGCGCGTGATCGCCGAGCTGGCGGTCGACCTCGGCGCGGTCGCCCGCAACGCCGCCGCGCTGGCGCGGCTGGTCGCGCCGGCGCGCCTGGGCGCGGTGGTCAAGGCCAACGCCTACGGCCACGGCTTGGTCCCGGTCGCCCGCGCGCTCGCGCCGCACGCCGCCCGGCTCTGCGTCTACGCGCTCGAGGAGGCGGTCGCGCTGCGCGACGCCGGGATCGCCGCGCCGGTCCACGTGCTGGGCCCGGTGCCCGCCGGCGAGCTCGAGCTGGCCCACGCGGCGGACGTCCAGCTCACCCTCTGGGACCGCGACCTCTACGCCCGCCAGGTGGCCAGCGTCGCCCGCCGCCGCCGGCGGCGCTTTGCCGTGCAGGCCAAGATCGACACCGGCGTCGTCCGGCTGGGGCTGGCGGCCGACGAGGCGCCGGCGGCGCTCGCGCGCTACGCCGCGACGCCCGAGTACGAGCTGGCCGGCGCCTTCACCCACCTGGCCGCGGCCGAGGAGCTCGACTCGTCGTTCACCCGGCAGCAGCTCGCGCGCTTCCACGCCGCGACCCGGGCCGTCCCGGCCGCCGCCGAGCGGCACGTCGCGGCGACCGCGGCGGCGATGCTCTGGCCCGACACGCGGCTGGACGCGGTGCGCTGCGGGATCGGCCTGTACGGGATCTGGCCCAGCCCCGAGACCGAGGCGCTGATGCGCGCCGAGCTCGCGCTCGAGCCGGCGCTGAGCTGGCGCACCCGGATCGTCGCCGTCCACCCGGTCGAGGCTGGGACGAGCGTCGGCTACGGCCGGACCTGGAGCGCCGACCGGCCGAGCCGCATCGCGACCCTGCCGGTCGGCTACGCCGAGGGGCTGCCGCGCAGCGCCGGCAACGCCGCCCAGGCGCTGGTGCGCGGGCGGCGGGTGCCGCTGGTCGGGCGGGTCTGCATGAACATGAGCTTTCTCGACCTGACCGGCGTGCCCGGCGCCGCGGTCGGCGACGCGGTGACGCTGATCGGGCGCGACGGCGCCGAGCGGATCAGCGCCGAGGCGCTCGGCGCGGCGTGCGGAACGATCGGCTACGAGATCGTCGCGCGGCTGCCGGCCGAGGTGCCGCGCGTCTACACCGGCCTCGCGGAGACCCGATGATCGCTGCCGCCCTGACCTTCGCCGCCTTCACGGTCACGCTCGACGGGCGCGCGGTGCTGCCGCGCGCCCGCACCGCGGTCGTCGCCGGGCGGGTGCTGCTGCCGGTTCGCGCGGTCGGCCGCGCGCTCGCCGCCGACGTCGGCTACGACGGCGCGGCGCGCACGATCGTGCTCCGGCGCGGCGCGCACGTCGCCCGGCTGCCGGCGCGCGGCGCGGTGCGGGTGGCCGGCGGCCGAGCCTACGCGCCGCTGCGCGCGCTGGCGAGCGCGTTCGGCGTCGCGGTCCGCTACGACGCGCGCTCGCGGACCGTCGCGCTCGACGACCGCGCCGCCGTTGCGCGCGCGCCGGGCGGCGGGCCCGCTCCGAACGCCAACGGCACCACGACGCGCGGGTTCGTGAGCGCGATCGCCAACGTGCAGCCGCCGGACGGCTCGGTGGTGCACGCGCCGTACCCGACGATCGCGGCCCGCATCGACGGCGCCGACGCGATCGACCGCACGAGCTTTCGGCTGATCGTCGACGGCCGCGACGTCACCGCGGACGCGAGCGTCGTCGGCAACGCGGTCACCTACACGCCGCGCAGCGTGCTGGCCCCCGGCCAGCACGCCGTCGCGCTTTACGCGAACGACCTCTCGGGGCGCTGGACCTTCGACGACGACTTCGTCTTCGCGACCCCGCCGCCCGGCACGTTCGCCGGCCCGGCGGTCGACGCGATCTACTTCGACCGCTACGTCGGTCCCGGCACGAACGCGTTCGACGTGTACGTGCAAGGCGTGCCGGGCCTGGTCGGCGTCGTCGCGGTCGACGGCGTCGGCACGCTCTTCCCGCTCCAGGTGTACACCGCCGACACCTACGTCGCGCACGTCTACGTCCCGCCCGGCGTCTACCAGCCGTACGCGCGGGTCGGCATCCGGCTGACCCTGCCCGGCGGCGACGCGCGCACGATCGTCCTGCCGCAAACCGTGCAGCTCCTGACCGGACCGCAGAAGTACTACCCGCCGGTCGCGCGGCCGGTGGCCTCGCACACGCCCGGTCCGGTGCGGCGCCCGTTACCGCACCCGCCGTCGGCTGCACCGTCGCGGTCGTCGTCCGCGCTGCCGGCCGCCTCACCGTCGCCCGTGCCGAGCGCGTCGCCCGCCCCGAAGAAACGCCTGCCGCTGAAGCGGCCGCCGACGCCGACCCCGGAGCCTTAGCCGGCTCGCCAGAATTCGCGGTCTCAGAGGAGCGTGCGCAACTCGTCGGCGGTCAACTCGACTTCGTCGCCGCGTTCGAGCCGAACGTGCGATCCGCGCGTGCGGATCTCTGCCCACCCCGCGCGGCGCAGGGCACGCAGAAGTTGCGTCGCCTGTCACGACCGGGAGTTTCGTGCTCACCGCTGCGCTCGGCTAAGCGGCCGAAACCGTGACGGTACCGATGACGACGTGCTCGGCATCGCTCGGCGGGATGTCCTCACCGCGCTCGCGGGCGACCTCGAGCTCGAGCTCGATGATCTCACGGGCGTTTGCCATCGCTTCCTCGACGGTCGCCCCAAACGTGTGGGCGTGCGGGAATGCCGGGATAATCGCGTTATACGCGCTCCCGTCGGGCTCGGGTTCCAGGATTACCCGGTACGCGAGGTCTGCCATGCTAAGGTATTCGGTGCGGAAGGCACCATCCCCGGCCTCCGGGACGGGCCACGATGGCGCACTACGCTAGCGCCGCGAGCGCTGCGTCAGCGGGTTCTTCGGCTCGCTCATGGATCCGTCCAGTATAACGAAGGCGAGGATATCGCGACCCCGTGCCAGCACATTGCCCCCTACGTCAGCGCCGCGAGTGCCTCACTCAGGTCGATGGTTCCCTCGTAGAGCGCGCGGCCGACGATCGCCGCGTCCACGTTCGCGGGCGTTCCGTCGCGCAGCGCGCGCAGGTCGTGCACGGTGCGCGCGCCGCCGCTGGCGGTGATGCGCACCTCGGCCAGCGCGGCGACGTGGGCCAGCGCGGCGACGTCGTAGCCGGCGCCCATGCCGTCGCGCGCGATCTCGGTGTAGACGATGCGCCGCACGCCCCAGCCGGCGACGGTGCGGACGAGGTCGTCGCGGGTCACGCCGCCCTGGGTCAGCCAGCCGCGGATGGCGACCGCGTCGCCGCGCGCGTCGATCCCGGCTACGATCCGCTCGCCGTGCTCGGCCACGATCGCGCGCGCCTCGTCCGGCTGCTCGACCAGCAGCGTGCCGATCACCACCGCGGCCGCGCCGGCGGCGAGCCGGGCCCGCACGCCGGCGCGCGAGCGCACGCCGCCGCCGGTCTGCACCGGAACGTCGACCGCGGCACAGATCGCACCCAGCGCGGCCTGGTTCTCGCCGCTGCCGAACGCGCCGTCGAGGTCGACGACGTGGAGCGCGCGCGCGCCGGCCGCGGTGAACGCCCGCGCGCGCGCGACCGGGTCGGCGTCGTAGCGCGTCTCGCGGGCCGGGTCGCCGCGCTCGAGCCGCACCGCGTGGCCGCCGCGCAGGTCGATGGCGGGGTAGAGCGTGAGCGCGCGGTCCATCAGGTCTGCGCCGCGATGCGCAGGAAGTTGTCGAGCAGGCGCGCTCCGGTGCCGCGGCTCTTCTCGGGGTGGAACTGCGTCGCCATCAGGTTGCCGCGCGCGACGATCGCGGCGAAGCGCTCGCCGTAGTCGCACGACGCCACCAGCGCGCCGCCCGCGGCGGCGATGCGGTACGAGTGCAGGAAGTACGCCCACGCTCCGCTGCTCAGCCCGGCCACGAACGGGTGCGTGCGCTCGATCACCAGCTCGTTCCAGCCCATGTGCGGCACGCGGGGGGCGTTGGTGAAGCGGCGTACCTCACCGGGTAGAATTCCCAACCCGGCCGCACCGCCGTACTCGTCGCTGGAGTCGAAGAGCACTTGCATTCCCACGCAGATGCCGAGGAACGGTCGCCCGCCGGCGACCGCCGCTCGTACCGCATCGTCCAACCCGCGCTCGCGCAGGGCATCGAGCGTAGCACCGAAGGCGCCGTCGCCGGGCAGGATCGCCGCGTCGGCCCGGCCGACGTCGCGCGGGTCCTCGGTCAGCGCGAAGGCCGCGCCGCGCCGCTCCAGCGCGGCGACCAGCGAGCCGACGTTGCCGCCGCCGTAGTCGATCACCGCGATCCTCGGAGCCGTCATGGCGTCCTGCGTTCGCTCGGCGGCGCGCTTCTGCTTGCCGTCGGGCTGGCCGCCTGCGCCGGCGGCGGCAGCGGCGCGACGCCGATCGAGCAGCCGGCACCGCCGAGCGGGTCGGCGCTGCCGACCGGCCCGGTGATCGTGCCCAGCGTCCAGCCGGGCGGACCGCCCAGCCCGACGCCCGTGCCGAGCCCGCAGCCGTCGCCCGCGCCGCCCGCCCCGTCGGCCGGGCCGCCGGTCGGGCCGACCCCGCCGCCCGCCGACGCGCGGCTGCACGTCCCGCCGGGCTTCGCCGCCAGCGTCGTCGCCCAGGTCGGCGGCGCGCGCGAGCTGGCCGCGCTGCCCAACGGCGACCTGATCGTCGGCACCAGCGGCTCGTCGCTCGCGATCGTGCCGAACGCCGACGGCCCGGGCACCGCCGGTGCGCCGGCGACGTTCGCCGCGCTCGCCGAAGGGCCGGCCGCGGGCGTCGCGTACGGCGCCGGCTACGTCTTCGCGGCGACCAACCGCGCGGTCTGGCGGATTCCCTACAGCAGCGGCGCGCGGAGCGGCACGGCGCAGCAGATCGCGGCGGTCCGCAGCGGTCCCGTCGCGCCCGACTCCGACGGCGACGTGCACAGCTCGACCTCGCTCGCGCTGAGCGGCGGCACGCTCTACGTCGGCGTCGGCTCGTCGTGCAACGCCTGCACCGAGGTCGACCCGACCCGCGCCACGATCCAGCGGATGGCGATCGACGGCAGCGGGATGACGACCCAGGCCAAGCGCTGGCGCAACGCGATCGCGCTGGCGACGAACCCGGCCGACGGCACCGTCTGGGCCGGCGGCGCCGGCCAGGACGACCTGCCCTCCGGCCACCCCTACGAGTTCATGGATCCCGTCTCGACCCGCCCGGCCGGCTCCGACTACGGCTGGCCCGACTGCGAGGAGGACCACGTCGCGTACACCGCCGGCGCGAACTGCGCCGGCCAGGTCGTGCCGGCGCTCGAGTTCCCGGCCTACTCGACGATCATCGGCGCGGCGTTCTACCCCGCCGGCGGGGGCGGCGCGTACGCGTTCCCGGCGCCCTACCGCGGCGGGCTGTTCGTGAGCATGCACGGCTCGTGGCACCAGCAGGGCGGCGTGCCGACCGACCCGCCGCACGTCGCGTTCGTGCCGTTCGCCGGCAGCGCGCCGGCCCGGGCGGTGAGCTGGAGCGACCCGACCGCGCAGTGGAGCGACTTCTTCAGCGGCTTTCAAACCGCGGGCGGCGGCCGGATCGGGCGCACCACCGGCATCGCGGTCGGCCCCAACGGGAGCCTGTTCGTCGCCGACGACCAGACCGGCACGATCTTCCGCATCCGGCCGGCCGGCACGACGGCTTCGGGCGCGCGGCGGGCACACTGACCGCATGCAGTTCCGCTCCATCCCCGCCGGCGCGCTGGCGCTGGCCGCGCTCGCGGCGCTCGGCGCGCCGGCCGCGCGCGGCGCCCAGAGCGCCGGCATCACGGTGCCCGCCGGCTTCACCGCGCAGAGGATCGCCACCGTGCCGGGCGCGCGCGAGCTGGCGGTGACGCCCAACGGCGACCTGCTGGTCGGCACCTCGGGCAACACGGTGCAGATCGTGCCCGACGCGCAAGGCAGGGCGGGCGCGCCGCACGCGTTCGCCACGTTCGACGACCGGCCGGTGGCCGGCGTCTTCGTCGCCGGCGACACGCTCTACGCGGGCGGCCAGTTCGGCGTCTACCGCCTGCCCTACCGCGCCGGCGACCGCGAGGCGCGCGCCAAGCCGCAGAAGATCGCCGCCGTGCGCACCAGCGGCCAGGCGCGCGACCACGTCACGACGACCGTGGTCGTGACCAAGGGCAAGCTCTACGCCAGCGTCGGCTCGTCGTGCAACGCGTGCAGCCCCGACCTCGACGCGACCCGCGCGACCGTGCAGGAGATGAGCCCCGACGGCAGCGGCATGCACCCGCGCGCGGTCGACATCCGCAACGCGATCGCGCTGGCGGTGCAGCCGGGCAGCGGCGACGTCTGGGCCGGCGTCGCGGGGCGCGACGACCTCGAGCACGGCCACCCCTACGAGGTCTTCGACGACGTGAGCGCGCACGCCGGAACGCCCGACTACGGCTGGCTGAAGTGCTACGACGACCGCAAGCCGATCGAGGGCGCGAGCTGCGCCGGCGTCGTCGTGCCCAAGGCCGTCTTCCCCGGCTACGACACGCCGATCGGCGCGGTCTTCTACCCGCCCGACGCCAGGGGCACGTACGCGTTCCCCGCCGCCTACCGCGGCGGCGCGTTCGTCGCGCTGCACGGCTCCTGGCACACGCCGCCGGTGGCGCCGCGGGTGGCGTTCATGCCCTTCCGCGGCGGCGACCCGGCCAAGCCCGTCGACTGGAGCGACCCCGGCGCGCAGTGGCGCGAGTTCGTGGGCGGCTGCCAGAGCGCCGGCGCGCGCACCTGCCGCCCGACCGGCGTCGCGGTCGGCACCGACGGCTCGCTGTTCGTCAGCGAGGATTACGGCGGGGCGATCTACCGCATCCGGCCGAGCGGGCGCTGACCCCGTGCCGGCGCGCCGGCAGGGCGCCCTCTGCGGATTATTCTTAGGATACTAGTTGACAGCGTGGGCCGCGGGGCATAGACTTCTCTTACGAATCTAGGAGGAACGATGCCGCGCAAGAGATCGCTCGTGCTCACCGATCACGAGCTGCGTCTGATGGAAGTCCTCTGGACGAAGCAGCAGGCCACCGTCGCCGAGGTGGCCGGCGCGCTGCGGCCGCCGGACTTGGCCTACAACACCGTGCTCTCCACCTTGCGAACCCTCGAGCAGAAGGGCTACGTGGCGCACGAAGAGACCGGTCGCGCGTATACGTATCGGCCGCTCGTCGCGCGCAGCGCCGCGGCGAAGTCGGCCGTGGACCACGTCCTCGCGCGCTTTTTCCAGAACTCACCCAACGCGCTGGCGGTGGCCCTGCTCGACGACGTGCCGCTGCGCGACGCCGACCGCGAGCAGATCCGCGCGCTGCTCGAGCGCAAGGCGAAGGCATGAACGGCGCGTTCCCGCCCGCGGTGCTCGCGATCACGACGGCGCTTTTCGACAGCCTGTGGGAAGGCGCGCTCGTCGCAGGCGTCGTGTGGCTCGGCTTGCGCTGCCTGCCCGCGCTCGGCGCTGCCACCCGCCATGCGATCTGGCTGTTCGGGCTGGCGGCGCTGGTCGCGCTGCCGGTCCTCACGGTGTGCGCCTCCGGCTCCGCCGCCTCGCACGAGGCGACGGCCGACGCCGTGCGCGGCGAACCGGCCGTCGCCGCCGCCGCACCGCCCCCTGGCGCGCCGCGCGTCACGGCGCCGCACATCGCGGCGCCCGAACCGAGCCTACCCGCCGAACGGATCGTCGCGATGCCCGCTGCGCGCGTGGCGCGGATCGCGATACCGCAGGCGCTGGCGGAAGCCGTCGCGCTGGTCTGGCTGCTGGTCGCGGGCACGCGCCTCGTGCTGCTGGCCCTCGACCTGCGCGCGCTCGCCGCGATCCGCCGCCGCGCGCGGCCCTACTCGGCCGCGCACGAGTACCCCGTCTGCCTGTCGGATCGCGCGCGCGCCCCGTTCGCCGCGGGCTTTTTCCGCCGAACCGTCATCCTGCCCGCGCGCCTGGTCGCCGAGCTGCGGCCCCAGGCCGTCGAAGCGATCGTGGTTCACGAGGTCGCGCACCTGCGCCGCGGCGACGTCTGGACGAACGCGCTCGCCCGCGTCGCGCTGGCACTCCTCGCATTCAACCCCGCCGCGTGGTTCGTCGTGCGGCGCCTCGCGATGGAGCGCGAGATCGCGTGCGACGACTGGGTGGTGGCGCGGACGGGCGCCGGCGAAGACTTCGCCCGGACGCTCACGGCGCTGGCGAGCGGCGCGGGCTCGCGCGCACCGAGCGCCGCGGCGAGCGCGTTCGGTTCGCGGCACGCCGTCGTCGTGCGGGTCGAACGCCTCCTCGACGCGCGGCCGCGCCGGCTGCGCACGTCGCCCGCGGCGCTCGGCGCCGCGCTCGCCGTGCTCGCGGCCGTCGCGCTGGCGGTGCGAGCCGTCTCACCGGTGATCGCCTATGCCGCCGAGCCCGCCGCGCGCGCGAGCGATTTGCTCGCCGCGGCCGCCTCGGGCGGATGCGCGGTACCGAACCGCGGCGTCCGCCTGGCGTACCTCGGGGGACCGCGCCGCAGCGTGCGCGGCGCGCGGCCCATGGACACGGAGCTGCCGAACGCGAGCGAGGCGATCGCACGCGCGGGCGCGTCCCACGTCGCAGTGGTCGATCTGACGGTCGACGCGGCGGGAACGCCGCGCCGCGTCACGGTCATCTCCGTGCCGAACTATCCCGGCGAGGCGGCGCACCTCACCCGGCTCTTGATGGCCAGCACCTACGAACCGGCGCTGCGCGGCTGCGTCCCCGTCACGGCGACGGTCCGCACGGGCATGCCGGTCCACCCGGAGCGGTACACCGTCTCCGTCATCGTGCCGGTGTATCCCGCCGGCTGGAGCGCGGCTCACCCGTCGGCGTGCAAGGTTCCGACCGTCTCGCACGCGCGCTTTCGTCCCGGCTTCGTGGCGCCGACCGCGTACACGCGCGTGCTGCCCGACTTCCCCGCCGCGATGCACGACGTGCCGGTCGATGCGGCGTACACGGCGTCGGCGCGGGTGCACGCCGATGCCGCCGGCGCGGCGACGCGCGTGGCGCTGGTTCGGCCGAGCGGGCAGCGGGCATTCGACGACGCGCTGCCGAACGGCCGCGCGCGCAGCGACCTATCCGCTCACCGCGACGGGTTGCAAGCCGCTGCCGTCGGACTACGTGTGGACGACCACGTTCGCGACGGAGTCGCTCCCCTGACGGCCCTGCCTCCGACCGCGCCCGCCCGGCGAGCGCACGGCGTCAGCTCGTGCGCTCGCTCAGCGAGCCTTTCGTCGAGGGCACCGCGCCGCTCGCGGTCACCAGCTTGGCCTGCGCGAAGGCCCGCGCGAAGGCTTTGAACGACGCCTCGCAGAGGTGGTGGTTGTTCGTCCCGGTCAGCCGGATCAGGTGCAGGTTGAACTTGCCGTGGTCGACCACGCTGCGGAAGAAGTGGCCGATCAGCTCGGTCGGCAGCGCGCCCAGCGCCGGCACCGAGAACGGCACGTCGAAGTTGAGCCAGGGGCGGCCGCTCAGGTCGACCGCGCCCTGCACCAGCGCATCGTCGAGCGGCACCGCGATCGAGCCGAAGCGCGCGATGCCGCGCCGCTCGCCCAGCGCCTCGTCGATCGCCCGGCCGAGCGCGATGCCGACGTCCTCGATCAGGTGGTGGTGGTCCATCCCGTCGCCGTGCGCGGTCAGCTCGAGCCCCAGGCCCGCGTGCATCGCCAGCGCGCTCAGCATGTGGTCGAGGAAGTCGACGTCGGTCGCGATCGCGACCGGGCCGCCGTCCAGCGCGAGGCGCAGGTCGATCCGCGTCTCGCGCGTCTCGCGCCGAACCTGAGCGCGGCGCTCGCTCAGCGCGCGGCTCCGCTGGCGCCGTTGCCGCTCGCGCCGTTCTGCGCGGTGCGCCCGGCGATCGGCTCGTAGGGGTGCACCTCGGGGCCGACGTAGGTCGCCTGCGGGCGGATCAAGCGGTTGTGCGCGACCTGTTCGAGCACGTGCGCCGCCCAGCCGGCGATCCGGCCGCAGGCGAACATGCAGGTGAACTCGTCCGAGGGGATGCCCAGGCTCGAGAGGGTCGGCGCGGTGTAGAACTCGACGTTGGCGTAGATCCGCTTGCCGGGCTTCACCTCTTGGAGCACCTTGTTCGAGGCGTCCTCCAGAGCGCGGGCGATCAGGTACCACTTGGTGTGCGACTTCTCGGTCAGGTTCTTGGCCATCTGCTCGAGCTGCTGCGCGCGCGGGTCGCGGATCTTGTACTCGCGGTGACCCATGCCCATGATCTTCTCGCCCCGCCCGAGCAGCGCGCGCACGTACGGCTCGGCCTTCTCGGGCAGCCCGATCTCCTCGAGCATGGTCATCACCTTGCTCGGCGCGCCGCCGTGCAGGTCGCCGGCCAGCGTCGCGACCGCGGAGGCGATCGCGCCGTAGATGTCCTCGCCGGTCGAAGCCGTCACGCGGGCGGAGAAGGTCGAGGCGTTGTACGAGTGGTCGGCCAGCAGCACGAAGTAGGTGTCGAGCGCGGCCTCGGCCTCGGCGATCGGCTTCTCGCCGGTGCGCATGTAGAGCGCGTTCGCCGCGTGGTCGAGCTTGGGGTCGGGCGCGATCGGCTCGAGGCCGCGGCGCAGCCGGTCCCAGGTCGCGACGAGGGTCGGGAACTTGGCGATCAGGTCGATCGCCGCGTCGATGTTGGTCTCGTGCGAGCCGTCGGGCCGGTGCGGGATGAAGTGCGGCACCGCTGAGACGCCGGTGCGCAGCACGTCCATCGGCCAGGCGCCGCGCGGGATCGCGTGCAGCATCGCGACCAGACCGCTCGGCAGCGAGCGGCGGGCGGCCAGCCGCTGCTTGAGCTCGATCAGCTCCTGGTGCGCCGGGAGGTGCCCGTAGAGCAGCAGGTGGACGATCTCTTCGTAGCTGGCGTGGTCGGCGAGGTCGTGGATGTCGTAGCCGCGGTACGTAAGCCGACCGGCTTCCCCCTCGACGTTGGAGAGCACGGTCTCGCCGACGACGACGCCTTCGAGACCCGGATTGACGACGGTGGAGGGCATAGCGGGAAGAACTTACCCTACGTGCGCCTCGTCGCCCTCGTTCTGGCCGCCGCGCTGCCGGCTGTGGCCCCGCTCTCACCGCCGCCCGGCGCCGTCGTGCCGCTCGCCTCGGAGGGCGACCACCTCTTCGCCGAGGTCCGGCTCGACGGCTCGCCGCCGCTCCACTTCGCGGTCGACACCAGCGGCGGCGAGCTCGTCGACGCGGACGTCGCCGAGCGGCTGCACCTGCGCGAGCACGGCCACCTGACGCTGCACGGCGTCGGCACCGGCGGGGAGCCGGCTCGGCTGGCGACCGTCGGCCGGGTCGAGCTGGGCGGCGCGCGGCTCGACGGCGTGCCGTTCGTGGTGCTGCCGATCGCGCGCAGCTTCGGGCAGGCCGAGGGCGTCCCGGTCGACGGCGTGATCGGACCCGCGCTGCTGGCCCGCTTCACCGTGACCATCGACGCGGCGGGCGGCACGATGACCCTCGCGCCGCGCGCCGACGGGCCGCCGGGCGACCTGCCGCTGCGGCTGGACGGCAGCGGCCACCCGCAGGCGCCGTGCACGGTCGACGGGCTGGCGGCGCGCTGCGGCCTCGACACCGGCTCGCGCCTGGCGGTCACCCTGCTGCGCCCGTTCCTCGACGCCCACCCCGCGCTCGACGCGCGCGCCGTCAGCGCCGAGGGCGTCGACGGCTACGGCATCGGCGGCCCGGCCCGCGGCCGGCTGGGCCCGGTCGCGATCGGGCTGGGCGGGCACAGCGTGCGGGTGGTCGGCGACTACACCGCCCAGCGCACCGGCGTGTTCGCCGGCCGCGCGCTCGACGCCAACCTCGGCGAGGCGCTGCTGCGGCGCTTCGTGGTGACCTACGACGCGGCGCGCGGGCGGGTCCGCTTCGTGCCCTCGGCGGCCTTCGACGAGCCCCAGCCGCTCGACCGCTCGGGGCTGTTCCTGCTCCGCTCGGCCGCCGGCACGACGACGGTGCTCGACGTGCGCCCCGGCACGCCGGCCGCGAGCGCCGGCGTGCGCGCCGGCGACCTGCTGGTCGCGCTCGACGGCACCCCGGCCGCGGCGCTGGCGCTGCCTGCGATCCGGGCTCGCCTGCGCGAGCCGGCCGGCACCCGGGTCGGGCTGCGGCTGCGCGGGCCCGACGGCGAGCGCGACGTCACGCTGACGCTGGCCGACTACGCCTGAGCGGTTACGCAACCTGAACCCGGCGCGCGAGGAGCACCGGCCCCTGGGTGACAATGGGGCTCGACCAGGCGTTGAGCAAGGAGGTCCGTTTTGACCCGTTCCGATCTCACCCGTCGCTCGTTCGTGCGGCTCGCCGGTGCGGGCACCGCCGCCGCGGCGTTCGGCATCCCGGCCTACCTCCCGCGGGTCGGCGAGGCCGCCGACAGCATCAAGATCGGGCTGCTCGAGCCGTACACCGGCGTGTACGCGGCCCCCGGCGAGAACGAGACCAACGGCTTCCAGATGGCGGCCGACGCGTGGAACAAGCGCGGCGGCGTGATGGGCCGGCGGATCGAGATCGTCAAGGAGGACGAGCAGAACGATCCCGGCGTCGCGGCCCAGAAAGCGCGCAAGCTGGTCAACCAGGACAAGGTCGTGGCGCTGGTCGGCACGGTCTCCAGCGGCGTCTCGCTCTCGGTCGCCGGCGTCGCCAGCTCGCTGGGCACGCTGTTCATCGACTCGGGCGGCCACACCGACGACGTGACCGGCAAGAGCTGTCACTGGAACGTCTTCCGGACCTGCCACAGCACCTGGATGGAGACGCACGCCACCGGCTACTCGCTGGCCAAGCGCTTCGGGAAGCGCTGGTTCTTCATCACCCCGGACTACGCGTACGGCCACGCGCTGGAAGCCGGCTTCAAGGACGTGCTGCAGCGGATCGGCGGCGAGGTCGTCGGCAACGAGCTCACGCCGCTGGGCACGACCGACTTCAGCTCGTACCTCACCAAGATCGACGCCGCCAAGCCGAGCCTGGTGCTGGTCTTCGTCCAGGGCGACGACTACACCAACTGCCTCAAGCAGATGAACCAGTTCGGCCTGCTCAAGAAGTACCCGGTCGGCGGCCCGCAGGTCGAGCTGGAGGCGCTCTACGGGCTGCCGCCCGAGGCGCGTGAGGGCTACTGGGGCATCGAGTGGTACTACAAGAGCGACCTGACGCTGGGCAAGAACAACGCCCTCGCGCACCGGTTCGTGGCCGACTACACCAAGCGCTTCAACAAGCCGCCGACCGCGCGCGGCTGCTTCGGCTGGGTCACGCTCGACCGGCTCGTCACCGCGATGGCCGAATCCAAGTCGACCGATCCGGTCAAGGTCGCCCACGCGCTGGAGAACACCCGCTTCAGCTCGATCTTCAACGGCACCGCGTACTACCGCAAGGAAGACCACCAGCTGATGTGGCCGATGTGGGTGGCCAAGATCCGGCCCAACGGCACGCCGGGCGACAAGCTCGACCTCTTCGACGTCACCGACATCCAGGCGCCCGAGGCGATCGAGCAGACCGTGGCCGAAAAAGAGAAGGTCTGCAAGCTGGGCTACCCCTAGTGGCCGCACGGTGATCGAGCACCTCGCGCCGCAGCTCTTCAACGGGCTGGTGCTGGGCGCGTTCTACGCGATCGTCGCGCTCGGGCTCTCGCTCATCATGAACCTCACCGGCACGATCAACATGGCGCACGGGAGCTTCATGACGCTGGCGGGCTATCTCGCGTACACGCTGGTCGCGCGCGGCATGCCGTTCTGGTTCGCGCTGCTGGCCGCGCCGCTGATCGCGGTGATCGTCGGCGTGCTGGTGGAGCGGGCGCTGGTGCGCCCGCTCTACCGGCGCGAGCCGTTCTACAGCCTGCTGATGACCTTCGGCCTCTCGCTGATGGCCGAGGAGATCTACCGGCTGATCTGGGGCTCCAACGGGGTGCCGTTCTCGCCGCCGGCCGCGCTCTCGGGCGCGGTCGGCCTGGGCTTCATGAGCTTTCCGACCTTCCGCATCTTCATCGCGGCCGTGCTGCTGGTGGCGATCGTGCTGCTCGCGCTGTTCCTCACCCGCACCCGCTTCGGGCTGCGGCTGCGCGCGGCGGTGCAGGACACCGAGATGATCGCCGCGCTGGGAACCAACACGCAAGTGCTCTACGCGGTCAACTTCGGCCTGGGGATCTTCCTGGCCGGGATCGCGGGCGTCCTGGCGGCGGGGATGCTGGGGCTCTCGCCGACCAGCGGCAACGCGCTGCTGATGCCGGCCTTCGTCACGGTCATCATCGGCGGGATGGGCAGCCTGTTCGGCAGCATCGTGGGCGGCCTGCTGATCGGCCTGGCGATCTCGCTCACCACCCTGTTCGTCCCGGCGGCGAGCGAGGTCTCGATGTACGTGCTGATGGCGCTGGTGCTGCTGATCCGGCCGCGCGGGCTGTTCGGCGAAGAGGGCATCTTCGGGTGAGCCCGCGCGCCGAGCTGGCCGCCGGGCTGATCGTGGCGGCGCTGCTGGCCGCCGCGCCGGTCCTCTCGCCGCTGATCCACCTCGACGTCTCGATCGTCAGCGAGGTGCTGCTGATGGCGATCGCCGCGATGAGCGTCAACCTGCTGCTCGGCTACACCGGGCTGCCGGCGTTCGGCAACGCGGCCTACTTCGGCCTGGGCGCCTACGGCGCGGCGCTCTCGATCAAGTACCTCGGCGTCGGCTTCGTGACGGCGGTGCTGATCGGCACGGCCGCCGCGTTCGCCGGCGCGCTGGTCCTGGGGCCGTTCCTGCTGCGCCGGCGCGGGATCTACTTCGGGCTGCTCTCGATCGCGTTCGGCCAGGTGTTCTACTTCATCGCCTACCGCTACACCGACGTCACCGGCGGCGAGGACGGGATGAACTTCACCCGGCCGCCGCTGGGGCTGCCCGGCGCGCACGGCGCGATCAAGGAGACCGCGTTCTACTACATCGCGCTGGTCGTGTTCGTCGCGGCGGTGATCGGCTTCCGGGCCGTCGTCAGCTCGCCGTTCGGCCGCACGCTGGTCGCGATCCGCCAGAACGAGGTGCGGGTGCGCTACCTCGGGCTCAACACCGACCGCTTCATCTTCGTCGCGCTGCTGATCTCGGCCACGATGGCCGGCGCCGGCGGCGCGCTGTTCGGCCTGCTGATCGACTTCGCATACCCGCTCGAGCTGGACTGGCACCAGTCGGGCGACTTCGTGCTGATGATGATCCTGGGCGGCGGCGGCACGATCTGGGGCCCGCTGGTCGGCGCGTTCATCTACGTGATCGGCAAGGACATCATCTCGACCATCACGCCGCTCTGGCAGATCTTCCTGGGCGCGCTGTTCGTGGCGTGCGTGCTGGGCTTCCCGCGCGGCATCCTCGGCTCGCTCGCCGCGCTGCTGGTGCGCCGGCCGGACCGCTTCGGCGCCGACGACCTGAACGCGGCCTTCGACGCCAACGCCCCGGTGGAGGTCGGCCGCGGTGTCTGATGCGGTGCTGCTCGAGGCGAGCCACGTCTCGAAGGTCTTCGGCGGCGTGCGCGCCGTCGACGACGTCTCGCTCAGCGTGCGCGAAGGGACGATCCACGCCCTGATCGGCCCCAACGGCGCCGGCAAGACGACCTTTTTCAACGCGGTCTCGGGCTATGCCGCGCCCGAGCGCGGCCGGGTGCGCTTCAAGGGCACCGACGTGACCCGGGCCGCCAACTGGCGCCGGGTCGCGATGGGGATGGGGCGGACGTTCCAGACTCCCAGCGTCTTCCCCGAGCTGAGCGTCGACGAGAACGTGCGCTTGGGCGTGCGCGCGCACGCCGGGCAGGCCTTCCGGCTGCGCGCGCCCGGCCGCAGCGGCGCGGCAACCGACGCGCGGGTCGACGAGCTGCTCGGCTTCGTCAACCTGACCGCCGTGCGCGCGCGTCCGGTGGCGGAGCTCTCGCACGGCGCGCAGCGCCTGTGCGAGATCGCGATGAGCCTCTCGACCGATCCCGTGCTGGTGCTGCTCGACGAGCCGATGGCGGGCCTGGCCGAAGCCGAGACCGAGCGCATCATCGGCGTCATCCGCAGCCTGCGGGAGCGGCTCGGGCTGACCGTGCTCTTCGTCGAGCACAACATGCGGGTCGTGCTGGCACTGGCCGACCGGATCACCGTGCTCGACCGCGGCAAGCTGCTCGCCGAAGGCACCCCGGCCGAGATCGCCGCCGACCGGCGGGTGCGCGACGCGTACCTCGGCCCGGAGTCGGCCGGTGCCTGAGCCGCTGCTCTCGGCCGCCGGCCTGTGCACGGACTACGGCAAGATCCGCATCCTGCGCGACGTCTCGCTCGAGGTCGGAGCGGGCAGCGTCGTCGCGCTGCTCGGCCTCAACGGGGCCGGCAAGACGACCACCCTGCGCAGCATCCTGGGCCTGACCTCGCCGCGCGCCGGCACGGTCCGCTACGCCGGCCGCGACGTCACCGGCTGGCCGGCGTACAAGATCGCGCGGCTGGGCGTCGGCTACGTGCCCGAGGGCCGGCGCATGTTCAAGGAGCTCAGTACGCTCGAGAACCTGCAGCTCGCCGAGAACGGCCGCGGCGGCGAGTGGACGATCCCGCGCGTGCTGGGGCACCTGCCGAAGCTGGCCGAGCTGCGCGCGCGCAAGGCCGGCCGGCTCTCCGGCGGCGAGCAGGAGATGCTCGCGATCGGCCGCGCGCTGGTCGCCAACCCGCGCCTGCTGCTGGTCGACGAGCCCTCGCAGGGGCTCGCGCCGCTGGTCGTCGAGGAGGTCTACCGGATCCTCGGCGAGCTCAAGCAGACCGGCGTCGCGATCCTGCTCGTCGAGCAGAACGCGCTGCTCGCGCTGAAGATCGCCGACCACGCCTACGTGCTCGACAGCGGCCGGGTCGTCCACGCCGGCCCGGCCGCCGAGCTCGCCGCCGACCGCGACCGCATCCGCACCCTGATGGGCCTGGAGGTCGCGCCGCGTTAGCCCGCGGCGCCCCGCCGGACGGCGAGCTCGGCCCGCCGAATCTCCTCGAGCGTGTCGGCGCGCAGCCGGTCGAGGAACAGCCGCAGGCTGCGCTCCGCGGCATGACCCAGCACGGTGCGGTCCGCGATCTCGCCGAGCGCTCCCAGCGGCGTCTCGTAGCTCCCCGCGAGGCGCAGCACCGACTCGAGCGGTCCGGCCGCTTCGCTGCGGACCTCGCCGCGAAAGGCCGGGAACCATGCGCCGTGACGGGCCGCCGCGAGCGCGATGGGGATCGTGCTCGGCGTGCGGGTCCGAGCGCCGCCGAGCTCCACCTTCACCGGCACGCTCATCGCGGCGCCGGCCAGGCCGAGGTCGACGGTCAGCGCGAAGTCGTCCCGCTGCGCGTACCCGCTCAGCACGGTGAGCAGGCGCGGCGCGACGACGCTCGCCGGGCTCGCGAGCGGGCTGTCGAGCCTGACGGCGGTCACCGGCGGCCCGGCTTCGCCGCCTCGATGCGGTCGTGCGCCTCGCGCAGCATGTCCCCGACGCCGCCCAGCAGCGCGGCGAGCGTTCCGTGCGCGATACGGCGGCCCATCAACTCGTCGAACGCGCGTCCCACGGGGCCGCCCGGCGGGTCGTACGCGCCGTCGAGCTGGAGCACCGTCTCGCCGTAGTCCTCGCCGGCGCTCAGGGTCAGCGTTCCGGCGAAGCTCGGGGTCGGCAGGCCGCGCGCGGTCAGGCCCGCATCCCAGCCGATCGAGTAGCGCGAGAGGTAGTTGGCGGCCGGCTGCCGCTCGGTCCGCGCGGTCACCGAGCGGGCGACCTCGTGCCCCTCGCTGAGCGGAAACGCGAGCACGAGCGAGCAGGTCCCCTGCTTGGCGCCCGCCGCCAGCCCGATGCGCCGCTCGAAGGCGTCGCACGCCTGGGTGTACGGTGCGTCGACGTAGATGCGTTCCTTGACAGCGGACATGGGCGAGCCTCGTTTCGTGCGTTGGTGCGACCAGCGTACCGCACCGGCCGCGCGCAACCCGTGAACGCTTGCGTGAAGGTTCGCGGAACGGCCGTTCACGCCGCGTTCACAGGCCGGGGACCGCGCCGGGCGTAGGATTCGGCCATGGAACCTCAACGCGACGAGCCGCTTCCGGCGACGCTCGCCTTCGTCTCGGCCCTGGGAGCCATCATCTTCGTGGGCTGGTTTGCCATGTACGCGCTGCTGCGGGCGAGGTGGTGACGTGCACGTCCACCGGCAAGAACGCATCTGGATGACGTTCGGCCTCGTGATGCTCGCGATCTTCCTGACCGTCATCACGACCGCCGCGGTCGTCGACGGCTTCGTGCCGCCCAGCCGCGTCCAGAGCATCGACCCCACCAAGGTGTCGCAGACCCCGCCGTTCGACCACCCGGGCCTGCGCAAAGTCGCCGACGGCGCGTACGAGGCGTACTACGTCGCGCGCATCTTCTCGTTCGCGCCCGCCTCGATCGAGGTCCCGGCGGGCTCACGGGTGACGTTCTACGTGACGAGCGCCGACGTCGAGCACGGCTTCAGCATCCCGGTGACCGGCGTCAACACCATGGTCACGCCCGGCTGGGTCAGCCAGGTCTCGCACACCTTCCGCGACCGCGGGACGTACCTGCTGGTCTGCAACGAGTACTGCGGCTCCGGCCACCACATGATGGCCGCCAAGGTCGAGGTGAAGTGATGGCGACCACGACGACGATCGGGCGCAGCACCGCCGCGGGCGACGCGCTCGCGCTCTCGCGCGCGAGCGGCGACCTGCTCGTGCTCGCCCACGTCTACACCGCGACGCTCGTCCTGGGCATCGGCGCGCTGTTCGGCATGCTGCAAGGCTTCTCGCGCGCGAGCCTCATCGTGATGCCGGCCTGGTTCGACTACTACCGGATGCTGACCGCGCACGGCGTGCTGATGGCGCTGGTGTTCACCACGTTTTTCATAACCGGGCTGTTCACGTACAGCACCTACCGCACCATCCCGCGGGTCCGCTCGACGAAGCTGGGCTGGGCCGGGTACTGCGTGATGCTGCTGGGCACCGCGATGGCGGCGGTGGCGATCCTCGACGGCAGCGCGAGCGTGCTCTACACCTTCTACGCGCCGCTCAAGGCCAGCCCGCTGTTCTACTTCGGCGCGACGTTCCTGGTGCTGGGGACGTGGCTGGTGGCGGCCGACGTCTTCCTCAACGTCGCGTGGTTCAAGGCCCGCGAGCGGGCCGCGCGGATTCCGCTGCCGGCCTTCATCGCGGCCTGCACGATGACCATGTGGATCATCGCCACGCTCGGCGTCGTGGCGGAGATGGCCCTGCTCATCCCGTGGTCGCTGGGCTGGACGCCCGGCATCGACGTCGGCCTGACCCGGATGTTCTTCTGGTACTTCGGCCACCCGCTGGTCTACTTCTGGATCATGGGCGCGTACGCGATCTGGTACACGGTCGTGCCGGCGACGTTCGGCGGCCGGATCTTCAGCGACGGGCTGACGCGCCTCGCGTTCGTCATGCTGCTGCTGCTCTCGACGCCGGTCGGGCTGCACCACCAGTACCTCGACCCCGGCATCTCGGCCGGCTGGAAGTGGCTGCACACCGTCACGACCTACGGCGTCGTCATCCCGTCCTTCATGACCGCGTTCGCGATCTTCGCGACCTTCGAGCTGGCCGCGCGCAAGGCCGGCGTGCGCGGGTTTGCCGGCGTGGTGCGCTGGCTGCCGTGGAAGAACCCGGTCTTCGCCGGCCCGGCGCTGGGCATGATCCTGTTCGTCTTCGGCGGCTTCGGCGGGATCGTCAACAACTCGTACTCGATGGACGTGCTGGTCCACAACACCATGTGGATCGTCGGGCACTTCCACATCACCGTCGGCGGGCCGGTCGCGCTGACGTTCATCGGCGCGACCTACGGCCTCATTCCCGCGCTCACCGGCCGCAAGCTGTTCGCGCCCCGGCTGGCGCTGATCCAGGTCTACACCTGGTTCGTCGGCATGTGCATCATGTCGACCGCGATGCACTGGGCCGGCCTGCTCGGCTCGCCGCGCCGCACCGCGGACGTCAGCTACTTCGGCGCGCAGGGTGCCGCGACGTGGCACTGGCACATGGTGTGGGCCGCGATCGGCGGGACGATCATCGCCTTCTCCGTCCTCCTCTTCGTCGTCGTGGCGACGGGCACGTACCTGGCCAACCAGCCTGCCGAGGAGCGCCCGGCCTTCGCGTTCGCTTCGACCGACGAGGACGCGCTCGAGACGCCGCCGGTCCTGGACAAGCTGGGCCGCTGGGGGGCGGTCGCGCTGGTGCTGGCGGTGCTCGCGTACGCCGGACCGGTCACCCAGCAGATCCAGGCTCACGCCTACCTCGCGCCCGGCATGAGGACGTGGTAGCGCACCCTCCGCCGGCCACCATGACGATGGCGATGCCGGCGCCGCGGCAGCGGCCGTTCGTTCCGGTGCTGCGAGAAGGCGACGCCGTGCCGGCGACCGCGCTGGTCGACCAGCGCGGCCGGCCGTTCTCGCTCGCGACGACGGGGCGGACCACGATCGTCTCGTTCGTGTACACGCGCTGCGGCGACGCGCGAATGTGCCCGCTGGTCGCGGCGAAGTTCGCGCGGATGCAGCGCCTGCTGCGCGGCACGCCGCTGCGGCTGGTCACGGTGACGCTGGACCCCCGCTACGACACGCCGCCGGTCCTCGCGCGCTACGGCGCGGCGTACGGCGCCGACCCCGCGGTCTGGTCGCTCGTCACCGGCCCGGCGGCGGCCGTCGACGAGGTCGCGGGCCGGTTCGGAATCGCCGTCGAGCGCCCGCACCCCGGCGTGGTCGTGCACACCGAGGCCGCGGTCGTGATCGACGCGCACGCCCGGGTCGCGCGCTACGTCGACGGCGCGGACTGGCTGCCCGACGACCTGCTCGCCGGCGCGCGCCAGGTGGCCGCGCTGCCCGCCGACCCGTCCTCCCGCCTGCGGCTGTGGCTGGCGAGCAGCGCCGGCGCGCTGTGCGGCGGCCGGGGCGCGACGCCGCTGACCGTCGGCGCCGGCCTGGCGCTGCTGGCCGGGATTCTCGCCGCCTGCACCGCCCTGCTCGCGCGCGCGTTCCGCCCGGTGTAGCCGCCGAGCGCCCCGGTGCCTGGCGGATAATATGGCCTGACGGTCGAAAGCAGCCCCGAGGGGAGCCGAGATGCACGATCCGGAGCACCTGCGGCTCGTCGTCGAGCGCCTCATCGTCGACGGCGCGCCGCACGCGAGCATCGTCGCCGACCACACCGGCGCCATCATGCTGGTGAACGCCCAGACCGAGCGCCTGTTCGGTTACCGCCGGGACGAGCTGCTGGGTGCGCCGATCGACATGCTGGTCCCCGAGCGGTTTCGCGGCGGCCACGGCGCGCTGCGCGCGAGCTACGGTACCGCGCCCAGCGCGCGGCCGATGGGCGCCGGCCGCGATCTCTACGGGCTGCGCAAGGACGGCACCGAGGTGCCGGTCGAGATCGGGCTGAGCCCGGTCAGCACGCCCGCGGGCCAGTTCGTCCTGGCCTCCGTCGTCGACATCACCGAGCGCAAGAACGGGGAGGAGCTGCGGCGCCAGCGCGACCGCGCGCTCGATGCGTCGCACGTGAAGTCGCAGTTCGTCGCGACGATGAGCCACGAGCTGCGCACGCCGCTCAACGCGATCATCGCGACCGCAGAGCTGCTCGGCACGACTCCGCTCGACGAGCACCAGCGGGCGTTCGTCGAGACGATCGAGGCGTCGGCGGAGGCGCTGCTCGTGCTGATCAGCAGCATCCTGGACTTCTCCAAGATCGAAGCCGGCAAGCTCGATCTGGAGACCCGGACCTTCGAGCTCGAGACGCTGGTCGAGAGCGCCGCCGCGGTGCTCGCGCAGCCGGCACGGCAGAAGGGACTGCAGCTCCGCGCCTACGTCGACCCGGCGATCCCGGGCAGCGTGCGCGGCGACGCCAACCGCTTGCGCCAGATCCTGCTCAACCTGCTCGCGAACGCGGTGAAGTTCACCGCGCACGGGCGGATCGCCGTGCGCGCGCTGCCGGTCGAGACGACGAGCCGCCACGTGCTCGTCCGTTTCGAGGTCGAGGACAGCGGGATCGGCATTCGCCCCGACGTCGTGCCCAAGCTGTTCGAGCCGTTCGTCCAGGCCGACAGCTCGTCGTCGCGGCGCTTCGGCGGAACGGGCCTGGGGCTCTCGATCTGCAAGCGGCTGGTCGAGCTGATGCAAGGCGAGATCGGCGTGACCAGCGAGCCCGGGCGCGGTTCGCTCTTCTGGTTCACCGCGCGCTTGGAGCGGCCCGTCGCCGCGAGCCGCCGGCTGTTCGAGATCGCCGCGCCGTCCGCCGGCTACCGCGACCGCACGGTCCTCGTCGCCGAGGACAACGCGAGCCTGCGCGAGATCCTGGGGCACCAGTTCGCGCAGCTCGGTGCTCCCGTCTGGATCGTGGGCGACGGCCGGGCGGCCGTCGCGGCCCTCGAACGTGAGCCGTTCGCGCTCGTGTTCCTCGACTGCCACATGCCGGAGCTGGACGGCTTCGCCGCCACGCGCGCGATCCGGGCCGCCGAGCGCGGCACCGGCCGGCGCGTGCCGATCGTCGCGATGACCGCCAACGCGTTCAAGGAAGACCGCGCGGCGTGCCTGGCGGCCGGCATGGACGACTACCTCTCCAAGCCGGTTCGGATCGGCGACCTGCGCAGCGTGCTCGACCGCTGGCTGGCCGAGCGGGACGCGCCGGAGCCTACGCGCGTCATTTGACCGCTGCCACGTCCTGCTCGCTCACCGGGCCCGCCTGGTTGCCCCACGCCGAGCGCACGAACGTCGCCACCGCGGCGAGGTCGGCGGCGGAGAGCTGGCCCTTCCATGAGGGCATCATGCTGCGGCCGTGCTCGATCACGGCGACCATGCCGGCCGGTGCGCTCATGTTGACCAGCGCATCGCCCGCGAGCGCGGGGAAGGTTCCGCGACCGCCGCCCTGACCGCTCGCGCCGTGGCACGTCGCGCACTTCGCGGCGTAGACCGACGCGCCGACCGCGGAGAGGACGGGCGTGCCGGCGGCGGCCACCTGCTGCTCGCTCACGCCGGCCGCCTTGTTCGACCAAGCCGACCGCACGTAGGTCGCCACGGCGGCGATGTCGGCGTTCGAGAGCTGGCCTTTCCACGCCGGCATGCGCCCGCTGTAGGTCGTGCCGTTGACGGCGAGCGGTCCCGCACGGCCGTTCACGATCGTCGCGATCATCGCTTTGGGATCGGCACCGGCGACGTGCGGGTTGCCGTTGAGCGGCGGGTACGCGCCGGTGCCCTGGCCGCCGGACTGGTGGCAGGCGGCGCACTTGGCGGCGAAGATCTGGCCGCCGCTGAGCGCCGTCGGGTTGCGCGCCGCGGCGATCTGGTCGGCCGTCACGGCGGCCCCGCCGTTCCCCCAGGCCGAGCGCACATAGGTGAGCAACGCGGCGAGGTCGGCGTTGGAGAGCTGGTCCTTCCACGCCGGCATCGCGCCGGCGTATGCCTTGCCGCCGACCCGGATCGGCCCGCTGCGGCCGTTGAGCACGGTGAGGATCACGTTCGCGGTGTCGGGGCCCGCCACGTCGGCGTTGCCCGCCAGCGGCGGGTACGGTCCGCCGCCCGCCCCATCCGCCCGGTGGCAGGCGGCGCACTTGGCGCCGAAGATCGCCTTGCCGTCCGGTCCGCTCGCGGAGTCGGTGCGGCCGTGCGCTGCCGAGAGGACGCAGAGGCCGGCGGCCAGCGCGGATGCGAGGATGAAACGACGAGCCAACTCGCGGTCCTCCGTAGCGGTCGCGCGCGGCCCGCTCGGGCCGGCGCCTCGCCAGTGTAGCACGCAAAGCCGAGCAGCATGTGAACCCCGCTTCTCACCGTCTGCCTGCGGCGTTCGCAGCGCGTTCAGAGCCGACGTCTACGATGGGGTTCCCAGGAGGACACCATGCGCGCTTCCCCCATCGCCGCCGCCGCCGCCGTGTCGGCGTTCGCACTCACGGCGGCAGCGCTCGTCGAGAGCCGTGGGCCGGCCGGCGCGATGCCGAACTTCGCCCAGGCCTACGGGGTGGAGTGTTCGCAGTGCCACACCGCGGTGCCGACGCTGAACGCCTACGGGCGCTACGTCCAGCGCTCTCAGTACGCGTTCCTCGACGCGACGGTCCTCAAGAAGTCCCTTCCGATGTGGCTCGACTACATCGCGAACTACGACTCGCAAGCAGCCGCACCCGACTCGCACAAGGTGGTCTGGGGCAACGTCGCGGTGCAGTTCGACGGGCTGGCCGGCGACAACTGGTCCTATCACGTGCAGCAGTGGCTGGAGAACGACAACCAGGGCGGCGGCCTGGACACTGCGTGGGTCAGCTTCAACAACGTCTTCAAGCACAATGGCTACGTCGAGGCCGGCAAGCTCGAGGTCCCGGCACCTTCACCGTACAGCCAGTGGTTCGAGATCGCGCCGTTCGCGACGCCGGAGGTCACGGTCGGCGAGCACACCTACGAGCTCGACGCGAACCGCTGGGGCGGCAAGATCGGCTACCTGCACGCGCCGCTGAGCGTCGACGTGGCCTACGTCGGCAGCGACGCCGACCTCAACGGTGCGACGGACTACGTCCCCGCGACCGGCAAGGCGCTGCAGTACCGCGCCGCGTTCATGCACCCGAAGAACCCGCTCGAGGTCGGCGTGTACGGAACCAGCGGAACCTATCCGATCTCCGACGGCCTGACCGACCGCTACACGGCGCTCGCGGGGTACGTGCAGCGCGATCCCACGCGCGGGGTGCCGGGCGTGTTCCTGGTCTATCAGAAGACGCACGACGCCTACCCGTTCGCGGGCGCGACGAGCCCGGCGAACGGCCGCGGCTACACGCTCGACGTGTACGAGCCGATCGTCCGGGACAAGCTCGTCATCGGCTTCCGCCGCGAGATGACCGACGACGGGATGGGCGGGATCAATCACTACGGCAACATCGATCTGACCGTCCAGCTCGCCAAGTACCTGCGCCTCTACGCCGAAGCCGGCCTGTCCGGCTCGAACGCCGGCAACGGCGTCGACCGGATCGGAACGCCGGCGTGGCGGACCTTCATCTGGTGGAGCCTGCCGGTCTCCAAAGTGCGGCGCTAGAAACCCACCCGCTCAGGACGACATCGAAGGGAGCGCGGGTGCGGGAGGCGTATACCGGGCGCGTGGCGGCGTTGCTTTCGGCGGCGGTCGACCGGCTGCAGGGTACCGACGCTTTCGACCGAGTGCGCACGGCCTGGGACGCGGTCTACGCGGCCGATTCCGGCGCGCAGATCTTTCTGTCGTGGGAGTGGCTGCGGGCCGCCGTCGATGCTACGGGGCACGAACCGCTCGTGCTCGCCTTCCGGCCGCCGGCGGAGCCGGCATACGCCGCGTTCTTGCCGCTGGCGATCGAGGAATGCCGCATTCGCGGCATCAGCGTGCGGCGCGACGTGCACCTGCTCGGCGAGCCGTACGCCGACTATACCGGTCTCATCGCCCGCCCCGATCATGCCTCCGCGGCGGTCGACGCGTTCGCGCGCTTCCTGCGCGATGAGCTCCGCTGGGAGATGTTCTTCGCGCGGGACGTGCTCGACGAGCGCGTCGAGCGAATCGTGCAGCAGCTCGCAGCGCCCGGCTACCGCATCGCGCACGAGCGGTCGATGCCCTGCCCGTACATCGCGCTTCCCGCGGACTGGGAAAGCTACGTGCGCACGCGCCTGGGGCCGAGCTCGCGGAAGACCCTGCTTCGCCGCATGCGCGACTGCGAGTCGCTCGCCGGCTTTCGCGCGGCCTTCAACGACCCCGCGACGTTCGAGCAGGACGTCGACTTCCTGCTGCGCACCCGGCACGCGCACTGGGGCGGCGATCTCGCCCAGCAGCGCCGCGTGTTCGGCACGCTGCTGCGCTCGTCGTTCGAGGCCGGCATCCTCTCGCTGCTCGTCCTGTGGTCCGGCGAGGAACGGATGGCGGCGAGCGCGTCGTTCGTGGACCGCGCGCGCGGCGTCTGTGCGTCGTACATCTCCGGGTGGAATACCGACTTCGCGCAGTACTCGCCGGGAACCGCGATGTTCGGGTACGACATCCGGCACGCGATCGAGGGCGGGATGACCGTGTACGACTTCCTGCGCGGCGGCGAGTCCTACAAGGCGCTCTTCGGCGCGCAGGAGGAGCGGTCGACGAACAGCACCGCCGTCGCGCGGCGCAATCTCCACGCGGCATTCGGCACGCGGGCCTTGCAGGGCCGCGACGCGCTCAGCCGGCTGCGGCACCGCGGTCGGTGAGAGCGGGCGGCAGCATCCTCGTTCGGCCCAGGGCCTGGTGGTTCAACAAGGTCCCGCTCTCCGTCAGCTTGGTGCTCCTGCTGCTCGACGGCCGGCCGTTCTCGGCCGGCGCGCTGACGGTCCTCGCGGCGGTCGTCCTGGCGGTCTGCGCCGTCGGCAACTACGGCTACGCGCTCAACGAGCTCTACGACGTCGCGGAGGACGCCCGCTCGGGCCGCACCAATGCCGCCGCAGCGCTCGGCTCGCGCCGCATGTGGGTGATCGTCGGCTCGTCGGCGCTTTGCGCGGCGGCGTTCGCCGCGGCCGGCGCAGGCGCCCCCGGCGCGATCCTGACGCTGCTCGAGCTCTGCCTGCCGCTGGCGTATTCCGTGCCGCCGCTGCGCGTCAAGGAGCGCAAGTGGCTCGGCGTGTGCGCCGACGGTCTCGCCGCGCACGCCTACCCGGCGGTGCTCGCCCTGCTCGCGGTCACGCACTGGTCGCTTCGCCCGGTCACGCTCGCCCTCGCGGTGTGCGTGGCAGTCTGGTCGGCGGCCGCGGGTTTGCGCGGTATCCTCTCGCACCAGCTCCACACGGCGGACCAGGACCGCAACGCGGGCCTGAGGACCGTCGTCCACGATCTCGGTCGCGGGCGCGTGGAGAAGTTGGTCGTCGCCGCGCTCCTGCCGCTCGAGGTGGCCGCGTTCGGCGGTGCGCTGGTCGCGTGCAGCACCGGCGTGGTCGTTTGGCTCTTCGTCGCCGCGTACCTGATCTACGAGGCCTTCAAGACGGCCAGCGGCCGGTTCGGCGTGACCGCCTTTCGGCCGCAAGGCCAGCGCTATCTGCCGTTCGTCGAGGAAAGCTTCTACAAGGCCTGGGGCCCGCTCGTTCTCGCGCTGGACGCCGCCAGAGCGGATCTCGTCTACCTGCTGGTGGTTCCGGCGTACGCGCTGCTCTTCCGGCCCCACGTCCGCGCCGAGATGCACCGGCTTCGCGCGGTGATGGCCGCGCTGCGCGTCAAGCGAGCCAGGGAGCCTTGCGCCCGTTCCAATGGAGAATCCTGACCTCCGGCAGCGCCGCCCGCAGCCGCTCGACCAGACCGTCGTCCCAGGCCAGGGTCTCCGCCGGGACCGGCGCGTTGTCCACGCAGAGGTTCCATAGCGGGGTCGGCAGGACGCGGTCCTCGAGGCCCAACGACTGGATCGCCCAGATCAGCGCTCCCTGGTCGTGCCAGGCGATGGCATCGCGCACCGACCGGTCGCGAGCCGCCGCCGCGACGGGGCGAACGTAGGCTTCCAGGGCTGCGTCGTCACGCCCCCGCCGCCACCCCGACACGCCGCCGTTGACGACCGGAACGTTCGGGTCGAATTGCCGCCGGATCGGCAGGTGCAGGTACAGCGAGGGGGAGTTCGGGGTGAGCCGGGGCGCCTTGTTCTCGGGCGTGAACACGGGGCCGTCCTCGAGCATCGCGAACAGCTCGTCCAGGCCGCGCAAGACGACCACGTCGCAGTCCAGCCAGAGCACGTCCTCCAGCGGCGCCGCGCGGATCAGCAGCGGGCAGATCCAGAGCGGCCAGATGCGCTTGCCGGGCTTGGCCAGCGGTGCGCTGTCCCGGGTTGCCGCGATCAGCTCGGCGATCAGCGGGTCGCCGGGAAGCGCGAGGACCTCCAGGTTCGGCCTTCGGCTCGCATCGTCGCGCTGCGCCGGGCTCAGGCCCGCGTCATAGCAGACGACGCGACAGGGATCGCTGGTCTGGATCGATTCGTGCAGCCGCAGCAGACCAGGATAATAGTTGCCGTCGCACAGCGTCACGACGCCGCGGCCGATCATCTCTTCTTTCCGCTGGCGAGCAAAGCCGGCCGCCTGCCGGCGCCCGTCGCAGGGCGCGGATAGCGAACGATCTCGACGTTCTCGAAAACGGTGCCGCAAGCGATGTCGAGCCAGCGGCTGGCCGGCGTCAGGAACGAGTTCAGGAGCTCCAGCTCGTACCGGGTATTGGCAGCATCGAAGTTCGATTCCAGGTACTTCAGCACGCGGCGGACAAGGCGCCCGGGTGCCGGTGCGGACGGGCGGCGAGGGCGCCCATCAGGCGCACGTCCCGCACGAGCGCGCCAGTCGCGAGGCCGCTGAGGGTCTGCTCTTCGGTCAGCAGCTCCCGTTCGTATGCCTGATCCAGCGTGCCGTCGAGATACAGCTGGTAGAGATATCTCCACGTCCTCCCGAGGCTCGGGTCGAGCTCGGTATTGCGGGCGTAGGCGGCGCCGCCCTTGACGATCTTGTTGTAGTACTGCGCGCGCGAGCGCACCGGGAAGTGGAGGATGGTGATCGGCGCGGCGGCGCGCGGCGCGAGCCGGCCGCCGGCGAACACGCAGTGATTGCCTTGCCCGATGACGACGCCGGGTACGGCGCGGTGCGCCGACTTGCCGGGCAGCGGGTCTCCCAGGGCGTTCACCGAGGCGACGCTCCGAACGTCCATGCGCCGCCAGAACGGCTCCCCGTCGTCGACGCGGGCAACGAAGTTCGTGCGCTCGACCGTCGCGGCGACGGCGTCGGCGGCGACCGCCGCCAGCGCGTCCTTGAGCGAGCCCGCGTGCGGCCACCAGAACTCGTCGGCGTCGTTGTTGATCACCCAGTCGGCGCGGAGCTCGTCGACGGCGCGCCGCGCCATTTGGGTCACCCAGCGGCCTTGCGAGTAGTCGTCCTGAGGCTGGAAAACATAGTGGAGGAAGCCGGCTCGCTCGTACTCGCGCGCGATGTCCGCGGTGCCGTCGACCGAGCGATTGTCCATCAGGATGATTTCGTCGACGCCGTTGGCGAGATGGAAATCGAGATTCTCGCGCAGGATGTCCTGTTCGTCCCGGACGAGGAGGGTCATCACCAGCTTCACTGCGCTACCCGAGATCGGCCTGCGCGGAGGCCTCGTCGCCTCCGGCCCGGGTGACGGCACTTGCCTGTGATCGGGCAGACGACACGGGTCCGAAGATACGCGAAAAGCCCGGCGCCTCCTGGACTTTTCGCCTTGCGTCAGGCGGCGGTCACGTCGCCCGCGCCGGCGTGCAGCGGACGCGGTTCGCTCGCCGCCGCGGCGGGCAGGGGCACGACGAGCACCGGAACCGGGCTGAGCCGGGCGATCGCCTCCGCCACGCTTCCCATCCCGAACAGCGTTTGCGTTCGGCCGTGGGCGCCGATCGCGATCAGCTCGGCATGGCAGGTCTCGGCACTGACGAGCAGGGCGTCGACCGGATCGCCGTGCAGCGTCGCCGCGTCGAGCGGAACGGCCGCCGCGAGCGCGTACGCGCGCGCCTCCGTCAGGGCTGCCCGCTCGGCACCCTCCTCGGCTTCCGGCCGCTCGGCAACGTGGGCCATGAAGACCCTGCCGCCGTCGTGCGCGGCCAGATCGACCGCCGCCCGGGCGGCCCCGGATGCCGCCGGCGAAGCGTCGAGCCCGACCACGATCTGCCGGAACGGCGCGGCGACCGCCGCGGCGCTCCGCTCGTGCACGACGAACGTGGGCACCGCGGCGTCGTGGAGGACGCCGGCCGCCGTGCTGCCCAGAACGATGCGCGCGAGACCGCGCCGCCCGTGCGTCCCCATCACGATCGCCGCGACCTTCCGTTCGCGCGCGAGCGCGGCGAGGCGGGTGGCCGGCAGGCCGTCGAGGGCCGCGGTCGAGCAGCGGAGCCCCGCGGTCCGTGCCCGCACCGCGGCGGCCGCGAAGATGTCCCGCTCGTCGGCATCGAGCGCCTCGAGCGCCGGGGAGGGATCGCCGCCGTACGGCCCGACGCACTCCGCTACCACCGCAGCGCGGTTGATGACGTGCGCGATCAGGAGCTCGCCGCCGGGCTCGGCGAGCCGCAGTGCCAGCCCCAAGGCGGCATCGGCCGACGCCGAGCCGTCGACCGGCACGAGAATGGAAGAAAAGGCCGGCGTCTGCATGCGAGCATGGTAGCGGGGCGGCGCGAAGGCGCCGTGAACAGGCTTGCCTCGCCCGTTCACGCCGCATTCTCGGATCGCCGGGCTTCGGCGGGGCTCGGTTGGTCCGGCGGCTGCGATTGTGCGATGGCGGTCAAGGGGGCGGGGATCGCTAAAGCTTTTGGCCGAAGCACCCGACACGGTGGCTACAATGACGAGCCAGACCGTGCTCGTGGTCGACGACGAAGCGGGGTTGTTGGATGTCCTCGAGCGCTACTTGCGAGACGAGGGCTTTGGCGTGGTGCGCGCCGGCGACGGCCCCAGTGCCATGGACGCTTGGGAGCAGCACCGACCCGACCTGGTGATCCTCGACATCAACCTGCCGGGCTTTCCCGGCACCGAGGTCCTGCGGCGGATTCGCTTGGTCCAGGATGTGCCGATCATCATGCTCAGCGCCCGGACCGACGAAGTGGACCGCGTCGTGGGCCTGGAGCTGGGCGCCGACGACTACGTCGGCAAGCCGTTCAGCCCGCGCGAGGTCGTCGCGCGGGTGAAGACCGTGCTGCGCCGGGCCGAGCGCCGGCGCGTGCCGCGCACGCCCACCCATGAGAAGCGCATCGGGCCCATCCTCATCGACACGGTCGCGCACGAAGTCCGCGTCAACGGAAAGCTCGTGACGCTCACCCCGATGCAGTTCAAGATCCTCGACGTCCTCTCGTCGCACGTCGGGCAGACGCTGACCCGCGACCAGCTCCTCGGGCACGTGAGCGCCGACGGAGACGTCTTCGACCGCACGCTGGACCGCCACATCGCCAACCTGCGGGCGCGCATCGAGCCGGATCCCACCAACCCGCGGTACATCGTGACCGTGTTCGGGATCGGCTACAAGATGGTCGGCCCCGGGTGAGGCGCGTCCTCCACGAGATTCGCAACCACCTGGCGGTCGCGACCGCGAACGTCGAGGCGTTTCGGGACGGCGTCATCGAGCCGACACCGCAGCGCCTCGCGGCGGTGCTGCAAGCGCTGCGCGAGGTGGACGTCCTGCTGCGCGAGCTCAGCCCGAGCCAGCCGGCACCAGGACCGGCGCTCGCCACCGAGCTGCGCTCGATGAACGTCTGCGACGTCATCACGAACGAGGTGCTGGCGTTCGAGGCCGCCGCCAAGGAGCGCCGGATCGACTTTCGCGTCCGGCAGTGCGAGGCGCAGCACCCGCCCTGCCTGAGCTTCGCGGGCGACCCGGTGCGGGTCGCGGAGATCGTGAACAACGTGGTGTCCAACGCGATCCGCTATACGCCCAGCGGCGGCCGCATCGAGGTCGACTGCCGGCGGGCGGGAGACTCGCTGGCGCTGACCGTGACCGACGGCGGCCCCGGCGTCCGCAGCGAGGAGATCGGCAAGATCTTCGAAGCCGGTTTCCGCGGCTCGGCGGCGGTCGCCACCGACGGCAGCGGGGTCGGCCTGGCGCTGGTCAAGCGGTTCGTGGAAGAGCACGGCGGGACGATCGAGGTCGGCAACGCCGCCGGCCGCGGCGCCCGGTTCACGGTCCGCTTGCCGGGCACGCCGCTCGCCGTGCGGCCCCGCCGGGCCGACGACGGTACGATCTCGCTGCTGTAGCCGCTCAGTAGCCCGGCGGACGCACGAACCCGCCCCACTCCCGCTCGACGAGCTCGCCGAAGCGCAGGGTCGTGCGGTCCTCGAGGTACGGCCCGATGATCTGCACCCCGACCGGCAGCCCGGCCGCGCTGCGCTCGAGCGGCACCGTGGTGGCCGGCAGCCCGGGCGCGGTGGCGGGGCTGGCGTAGACGATCTGGTCGAGGTACGGGTAAGGCGTGCCGTCGATCGCGATGGTCCGCGCGTTGACGTCCTCGCTCTCGTCGCGCGGGAACGCGCTGGTCGGCATCGGCGGAAACAGCACGACGTCGAACTCGCGGAAGAGCGCGTGCCACTGGTACGCCAGCCGGACGCGCACTTCGTCCGCCGCCAGCCACTCGCGGTAGCCCGAGACGGCGCCGCGCAGGCGCCAGGCGGCCACGCGGTCGTCCTCGGGCGGGAGCGCGGCCGCGCGCTGGGTGAGCGCCTGCACCACCTCGGCCGGCTGGCGGGCGAACAGCACCGGCATCAGCAGCGCGACGAACGCCCGCGCCGCGTCGGTGAGGTCGGGCAGCAGCGGGCTGTCGTGCGCGACGGTCGCGCCGGCGGCCCGCAGCCGCTCGGCCAGCCGGCCGATCGCGCCGCGCACGTCGGCCGCGGCCGGCAGCAGCGGGTGCGCGTCGAGCACGAGCACCCGGTAGTCGCGCAGCGCATCGTGCCGTGGCGGCGGCAGCGCGAGGCGGTAACCGACCGCCTCGAGCACGTCCGGTCCGGCCAGCAGGTCGAACGCCAGCGCGAGGTCCGCGGCGGTCCGCGCCAGCGGCCCGATCACCGCCAGGTCGGGCGTGCCGCCGGTCGAGCCCGGCAGGACGTGACCGCGGCTGGGCAGGACGCCGCGGCTGGGCTTGTGGCTGAACACGCCGCAGAAGTGGGCCGGGGCGCGCAGCGAGCTGGCGATGTCCGAGCCCATCTCGAGCGACACGTAGCCCGCCGCCAGCGAGGCCGCCGAGCCGCCCGACGAACCGCCCGGGCTGCGCTCGAGGTCCCAGGGGTTCTTGGTCGCGCCGTAGATCGCGTTGAAGCTCTGCCACTCGCCGAGCGCGAACGGCACGTTCGTCTTGCCCAGGATCACCGCGCCGGCGGCCTTGAGCCGCGCGACCGCGACCGCGTCCTCGGCGGCGCGCCAGCCCGCGAACACCGGCATGCCCCAGGTCGTGGGCAAGCCCGCGACGTTGAACGACTCCTTGACCGTCATCGGGACGCCGAGCAGCGGCCGCCGCTCGCCCCGTGCGAGCGCCGCATCGGCCGCCGCCGCAGCCGCCCGCGCCCGCTCGAAGTCGCGCACGACGACCGCGTTGAGCGCGCCGTCGAGCGCCTCGATCCGCGCGATCGCGCGGTCCGCCAGCTCCGTGGCCGAGGTCCGGCGTCCGGCCAGGGCGGCGACCAGCTCCGCGGTCGTCCGGTAGTCGAGCTCATGGGTGGTTTCCATCGCGCCAGGCTTTCGACGCGGCTGGCTCGGATTCGAGCTGGAAGGCGCACCGCTAGAGTGCAGCAGAAATACAGAATTTCTGCTATACTGAGGACATGGCCGGCCCGGATCGCCCTGTTGAGAAAGTCATCGTCGAAATGACCGAGCGGGGCACGATAACGCTCCCCAAGCGAATGCGCCCGGCTTCGCACGTCTTCGAAGCCCGCTTGCGGCCCGACGGCGGCATCGAGCTCATTCCTCAGCACCTCGTCGATGCATCGCAGGCCTGGTTCTGGACGGAGCGCTGGCAGCGCATGGAGCGCGAGGCCGACGCCGACGTCACCGCAGGCCGCGTAACGCAGGCCGATGGTGCGGCAGCGCTGATCGAGGAGCTCGACAGCATCTGAAGTTTCAGCTGACCGCGTCGTTCAGAGCCGACTACAAGGCGTTGTCGGAAGATGAGAAAGCGCTTTTCAAAGACGCGATCGTGAAGATCAACGATGCGTACGCGGCGCACAAAGCAAGCGGAAGCGCCGATAGGCCGAAGTGGCCGGCGACGCTTCGAATCAAGGACATCGAAGGCGCGCCCGGAGTATGGGAGATGACATGGTCGTTTTCCGGCCCGGATGGGCGCGCGACGTTCGAGTACTTCGACGCAGAGGGCGAATCAGCGATTCGCTGGCGCCGTATCGGCAATCATCGCATCTTCACGTCGCCGTAAACCGATTGTCGCCTACCCGACCCGCGCTTCGCCCGCCCGCGCCAGCGCGTAGTGGATCAGCCGGTCGACCAGCGCTTCGTAGGAGATGCCGACGCAGGCCGCTTCGTCGGGGATCAGGCTGGTCTGGGTCATGCCGGGGAGCGCGTTGATCTCGAGGATCGTCGGGCGGCCTTCCTTGCTCAGGATGAAATCGGTGCGCGAGTAGTCGCGCAGGCCGAGCAGCTTGTGCACCGAGACGGCCAGGTTCTGCAGGCGCTTCGTCAGGTCGGGGTCGATCGGCGCGGGGACGAGGTGGCGCGAGCCGCCCGGCTTGTACTTGGCGTCGTAGCTGTAGAACTCGTCGGTCGTCGCGAGGATCTCGACCACCGGCAGCGCCTCCTCGCCGAGCACGCCGCACGTGAACTCGCGCCCCGGCACGTACTCCTCGGCCAGGACCTCGCTGGTGCGCGCGGCGGCCTCGATGATCGCCTTCGTCCAGGCCTCGTGCGTCTTGACGATCGCCACGCCGGCGCTCGAGCCGCTGCTGCGCGGCTTCACCACCAGCGGCAGGTTGAGCGAGCCGGGCAGCAGCGGCAGGCTGCCGTGGGTGAGGTCGAAGACGTCCCAGGCCGGCGTGGGCAGGCCTTCGGCGGCCAGCAGTTTCTTGGTGACGTGCTTGTCCATCGCGAGCGCGCAGCCGGCGATACCGCTGCCGGTGTACGGGATGCGCAGCCAGTCGAGGATGCCCTGGATCGTGCCGTCCTCGCCGCCCGGTCCGTGGAGCGCGTTGAACACGACGTCCGGCGCGAGCGCGCGGACCGCGTCGATGAAGCGCCCGTCGAAGTCGAGCGAGCGCGCGTCGTGGCCCAGCGCGCCCAGCGCGCGCATCACGCCGGTCCCGGACTGGATCGAGACCTCGCGCTCGGCGCTCGGCCCGCCCATCACCACGGCGACTTTCAGACTGGGCATTCGCTCAAAACCGGCACGGTGTCAACGAACTCTCCGACGAGGTGGACTTCGAGGTGGAGCGCGACGCCGAACCGCTCCTCCACCGCTCGCCGCACCCGGGCCAGGAGCGAGGCGACGTCGCGCGCGGACGCGCCGCCGGTGTTGACGATGAAGTTGGCGTGCAGGTCGGACACTTCGGCCCCGCCTTCGCGCCAGCCCTTGGCCCCGAGCGCCTCGATCAGCCGGGCGGCGTGGTCGCCGGGCGGGTTGCGGAAGCACGAGCCGGAGTTGGGCAGCGCCACCGGCTGGGTGGCCTTGCGCCGGACCAGCCGCGCGTGGAGCCGCTCCCGCACCTCGGCCGGGTCGCCGCGCTCGAAGCGCAGCTCGGCCCGGGCCACGATCGCGTCGAGCGGGATCGTCGTCTCGCGGTAGCGCCAGGCGACGTCGATCCGGTGCGGGTCGGGCCGGGCCGGCGTCTGGACCAGCACGGCATGGGCGAACTCGCCGATCTCGCGGTCGGTGCCGGCGTTCATCCGGACCGCCCCGCCGACGGTGGCCGGGATGCCGGCCAGGCCGTCGACTCCGACCCCGCCCAGCGTCGCGACCTGGGCGCAGAGCGCCGGCAGCGAGGCGCTGCCGCCGGCCTCGACCACCACCGCGTCATCGTCCGCCCGCACCGCCAGCGCGGTGAACTCGCCCTCGAGCCGCAGCACGACCCCGCGGATGCCGCCGTCGCCGACGAGCAGATTGGAGCCCGAGCCGAGCACGAACATCGGCAAGCGCCGCCGGAAGACCCGGCGCAGCACGAAGGCCAGCTCTTCGCCGCTGGCGACCTCGAGCAGCGCGTCGGCCGGGCCGCCGACCTTCCACCAGGTGTACGGTGCCAGCGGCGCGTCGAAGCGGGCGCGCGCGCCGAAGCGCTCGCGCAGCGCCGCGCGGTCGCCCTCGTCCAGCAGCGCGACCGTCTTCACCGCGCGAGCGGCGCGGCGGCGACCCGTTCGCCCAGGCGGTGGGCGACCGCCGAGATCGAGCCGGCACCGAGCATCAGCACCAGCGCCCCGGCCGGCGCCTCGCGCGGCACGGCCGCGAGCAGCCCCTCGACGTCCTCGACGTAGCTCACCGGGGTGCCCGCCGCGGCCAGCGGCTCGCCGATCGAGCGCGCCGAGACGCCCGGGATCGGCTCCTCGGACGCCGCGTAGACCGGCGCGAGCAGGACCCGGTCGGCGCCGCCGAGCGCGCGGGCGAACTCGGCCTTGAGGTACTGCGTGCGGCTGTAGCGGTGGGGCTGGAACGCGACCACGACCGGCGCGCCGGCCGGCGCGTAGCCGCGCGCCGCGGCGATCGTCCGGGCGATGGCGGTCGGGTGGTGGGCGTAGTCGTCGACCACGGTCAGCGTGCCGCGCCCGACGATCTCGAAGCGCCGCTGCACGCCCGCGAAGTGGCCCAGCGCCGCGGCGGCCGCGGCGAACGGAATGCCTGCGGCGCACGCCGCGCCGAGCGCGCCGAGCGCGTTCTGCACGTTGATCTCGCCGGGCACGCGCAGCACGATCTCGCCCAGCGGCAAGCCGCGCTCGCTGACGATGAAGCGCGCGCCGAGGTCGGCGTACGAGATCTCGTCCACGGTCAGGTCGGCCGCGACGCCCTCGCCGGTCGCGAAGGTCGTCACCGGCACCCGGGCGGCGTCGGCGAGCCGGGCGCTGGCCCGGTTGTCGGTGCCGATCACCGCCCGGCCCGCGGCCGGCACCTTGGCGACGAAGGCGGCGAACTGCGCGAGCAGCTTCGGCAGCTCGGCGTCCGAGGCGATGTGGTCGTTCTCGACGTTGTTGACGACCGCGATCGCCGGGCTCAGGTGCAGGAACGAGCCGTCCGACTCGTCGGCCTCGGTGACGAACCAGCTGCCGCCGCCGGCCCGCGCGTTGCTGCCCCCCTCGACCCGCACGCCGCCGATCGCGACCGTCGGGTCGAGCCCGGCGCGCTCGAAGATCGTCGCCAGCATCGCGGTCGTGGTGGTCTTGCCGTGCGTGCCGGCGACGGCGACCAGCCGCTGCCCCCGCGCGAGTTCGGCGAGCATCTCGCCGCGGGTGACGATCGCGAGCTTGCGGGCGCGGGCCGCGACGAGCTCGGGGTTGTCGTGGGCGATCGCCGACGAGACGATCACGGTTCCGACCTCCGGGCCGACGTTGCCGGCGCGCTGGCCGATGCTGATGCCCACGCCCTCGGCCTCGAGGGCGGCGACCAGGGGCGAGCGGCCGATGTCGGAACCGCTCACGCGCGCGCCGCGCGCCACGAGCAGGCGCGCGATCGCGCTCATCCCGATCCCGCCGACGCCGACGAGATGGTACGTCGAGTCCGTCACGGGCGAACCTCGTTCGCCGAAACGTCGGCGGTGACCCGCGCGCTACGACCCGAGCGCCCGCTCGATCCGCTCCCCGATCGCCGCGCTGGCGTCGGGCGGCGCGAGGGCGCGGGCGGCGGCTCGCATCGCGGCGCGCCGCTCCGGCGCGAGCACGGCGTCCAGCGCCGACCGGAGCCGCTCGCCGTCGAGGCCCTGGTCCGCGACGACCACGGCCGCGCCCGCGGCGGCGAACAGCTCGGCGTTGTGCGCCTGGTGCTGCTCGGCGGCGAACGGGTAGGGCACGAGCACCGCCGGCGTCCCGGTCACGGCCAGCTCGGCCAGGGTCGAGGCGCCGGCCCGGGCCACCACGACGTCGGCCGCCGCGTAGGCGTCGGCCGGATCGGCCAGGTAGGGCACGAGCCGGACCCGGTTGCCCGCCGCCGGCTCGCGCTCCGCGGCCTGCACGGCGGCATGGTCGCGCTCGCCGCTGACGTGCAGCACCTGCCAGTCCGGCGGCAGCGCGCGGCCGGTGACCAGCCCCGCGACGGCCTGGTTGATCGAGCGCGCGCCCTGGCTGCCGCCCATCACGACGACCGTCGTGCGCGCCGGGTCGAGCCCCAGCCGGGCGCGCGCCGCCTGGGGCGAGCCGAGCTGGCGCAGCGAGGCCCGGGTCGGCGTTCCGGTCAGCACGGCCTTCGCGCCGAACCAGCGCTCCGAGACCGCGTAGGTCGTCCAGACCTCGTCGACCAGCGGCGCGAGCAGCCGGTTCGTCAGCCCCGGCGTGACGTTGGCCTCCAGCAGCCCGATCCGGCAGCGCGCGACCCGCAGCAGCCGCAGCACCCGCGCCGCGACGACGACCGGGAAGCACACGTAGCCGCCGGTGGCGACGACCACCCGCGGCCGAAAGCGCGCCAGCGCGCCCAGCGCGACGACCACCCCCGCCGCGTTGGCGAGCAGCGTGCGCAGCGTCCCCGGCGAGAGCTTGCGCTGCAGCGGCGCGGACGGCACGAACGTGAGCGGCATGGTCGTCACCAGCGACGCCTCGAGCCCCGCGCGGTTGCCGAAGAAGCGCGCCTCGTACGTCCGTTCCTCGTCTGCGCTTCGCTCCGCTGCGGTACGGACCGCCGCATACCGCGCGCGCAGCACGCCGTCGATCGCCAGCGCCGGGTAGACGTGCCCGCCGGTCCCGCCGCCGGTGAAGGCGACGCGCAGCGTCACGCCCTCGACCAATCGAACGCAAAGAGGCTGATATTCCGGCCTCTTGGTCTGCGAAAGCGGGGTTTGACGCCCAAGCGGCCGTCGTTGTTGAGGATCTTCTTGTCGACCGTATAGAAGACGTCGACGTTAGCGAAATCCGCCGTCGCAACGTAGATCGCATCGACCGTGTGCAGCTTGCTGCCGTTGGCAATCGACTTCTCGCGTATGGCGGCGACGTGCCGAGCCAGCGGCACCGTGAGATCGACGACCTCCACGTTATCGCGCTGGAGCACGCGAAAAAGGTTTGCGATCGCCTCAGGACGATGATGCCCGGGCAGCAGCTCGACGAAGAGGGCCGACGGGGCAACGAGCACCACCCGCTTCTTATCGAGGTCGTCGAGCAGCTCGCGGACGCCGTCCCATTCTTCCGGCGTTCGATGACCTTTCGCGTTTCCGTCGAGAATATCGATGATGATATTCGCGTCGACGGAGCACCTATTCATCGCCCTCGCGAAGCCGGGCCAGATAGGTTTCGCTCGGCAGGTCGCCCGTCGCCCCGGGGCTCGATCCGACCAGCGAGCCGAACAGCGGCAAGTCGCTGTTGGGCGGCAGCTCTTCGAGCTCGACGATCCGCACCTTGACCGGGCGGTTCGAGTTGAGCCGCCTGGTGAGCAGGCCGGTGACCTTCACCCGCTTCTTGAGCGCCGCCTTGACCGTGGTCAGCGCCGAATCCCCGAACTCACAGGCGATGGTCGTGCCGTCGCCCGGATAGAGATACGCCAAGTTTGCCGAGTGAACGGTGAGCCCGTCGAGCCGGCCCGTCACGGTGCCGAGCGACTGCACCTCGCCGCCGATGAACTCGTCGACCGCGCGGCGGAAGCCGTCGTCGATGGTAACGTGCGCGTCGCCGGCGGTCAGTTCGGCCGACGCAACGTGCTTGGGCGTCTCCGAGAGCTCGCGGGTCTTCTGCAAGACGTCGAGCGTCGCCCAGGCCGGTGCGGGCCGCCGATTCGCCGCGGCCGAGAGCAACTCGCCGAACGGCCCGGCCAGCGGCCGATAACGGTGGCGGTCTTCCCACTTCGACGGTTGCACGACCGGCGCGATTGTCGCCGCGGCCGACGACACGTGCAGTTCCGTTATTCGCAAGTAGTGCGCCGGCTTCTCGTGGATCGCCTCGTCGACTGCGGCGAGGCACGCGATGAGCCGCTGCAGGAACATGACGAAATCACCGGCACGGACGTGGTCGGTCCCTCGATCGTCTCCCTTGAGGACGAACGAGATGTCGTCGCTCACGTGCTGCGGTACCGGCCGACGTTAGCGATCAGGGCGACGGCGACCAGCGAGACGATCAGCGAGGTCCCGCCGAACGAGATGAACGGGAGCGGGACGCCGGTGACCGGCCAGGACGACGTCACGACGCCGATGTTGATGAAGGCCTGGATCACGATCAGGAAGGTGCAGCCCAGCGCGAGCAGCATGCCGAAGCGGTCGGGCGCGCGCAGCGCGATGCGCACGGCGCGGACCGCGAAGAGCACGAAGAGCGCGATGACCAGCAGGCCGCCGAGCATGCCCAGCTCCTCGCCGAGCACGGCGAAGATGAAGTCGGTGTGGGCTTCGGGCAGGTAGAAGTACTTCTGGCGCGAGGCGCCCAGGCCCAGGCCGAACAGGCCGCCGCTGCCCAGCGCCAGCAGCGACTGGACGATGTGGAAGCCGGTGTTCTGGGCGTCCTTCCAGGGGTCGAGGAAGGCGAACACGCGGGCCCGCTTGTAGGCCGACGAGCCGACCGCCACCGCCGCCATCGGCAGCATCGCCAAGCCGCACATCACCAGGTGCTCCAGCCGCGCGCCGGCGCTGAAGAGCATGGCGAAGGCGGTGAAGATCAGCAGCGAGGCGGTGCCCATGTCGGGCTCCATGAAGACCGGCATGGCGAGCAGCGCGGTGACCAGCAGCGCCGGGACGAGACCCTTCGAGAGCGAGCGCACGCGCTCGCCGAGCGAGGCCAGCTTGGCGGCCAGGAACAGGACCAGCGTGAGCTTGGCCAGCTCCGAGGGCTGGAACGAGAGCACGCTCGCGCCCAGCCAGCGCCGCGCGCCGCCGGAGACCAGGCCGACGTGCGGGATCAGCGTCAGCACGAGCAGCACGAAGGTCACCCCGACGAGGCCCGGCGCGAGCTGCTTGAGCTTGGGGTAGTCGACCCGGTACGCGCCGTAGGCGAAGACCAGGCCGGCGACCAGATAGGCGAACTGGCGCTTGAGGAAATGGGCGGTGTCGTGGTGGAACTCGGCGTACGCGGTCGCGCTCGACGCGCTGAACACCATCACCAGGCCGAGCGCGACGAGCAGCGCCACCGCGCCCAGCAGCAGCGCGTCCGGCGGCCGCAGCGCCGCCGCTCGCCTGGACGAGTGCGGGCGGCCGCGGGCGGCTCGGGCGAAGCTCGCAGCGGACGGGTTCGGATTCATTCGAACCTCTACCGCGCGCCGGCGACGGGGCGCAGCGCCCGCACCGCCTCGGCGAAGACCTCGCCGCGGTGCTCGGCCGAGTCGAACATGTCGAACGACGCGCAGGCCGGCGAGAGCAGCACCACGTCGCCCGGCGCGGCCAGCCCGCGCGCCCGCACCACCGCCTCCTCCATCGAGGCCGCCCGCTCGACCTTCGCCCGCCGCACGACCGAGGCCAGCTCGTCGGCCGCCTCGCCGATCAGCACGACGCCCTTGGCGCGCGAGCTGATCGCCCGGCCCAGCTCGGCGAAATCGGTGCCCTTGGCCTTGCCGCCGGCGATCAGCACGATCGGGCGCGCCTCGAACGCGCGCAAGGCGGCGATGACCGAGCCGGGATTGGTCGCCTTGGAGTCGTCGACGTACTCGACGCCGTCGAACGTCGCGACCGGCTCGAGCCGGTGCTGCAGCGGGCGGAACCCGCGCACGCCGGCCCGGATCGCCTCGACGTCGAGCCCGGCGGCCAGGCCGACCAGGATCGCGGCCATTGCGTTCTCGACGTTGTGGCGGCCGCGCAGCAGGATCTCGCGCACCGGCAGGATGTCGACCGGGCGCGGGTCGCCGGTCGGCGGCGCGTAGACGATCGTCTCGCCGTTGCGCAGGTAGAGGGTCGACTCGCGGCGCGGCTCGGCGGCGAACCAGAGCGCGCGGGCCTTGATCCGGTTGCCGTCCTCGCCCGGCGCGGCGGCGACGATCGGGTCGTCGAGGTTGCCGACGAACGTGTCGCGCGGGCCCTGGTTGGTGAAGATGCGGAACTTCGCCTCGGTGTACTCTTCCATCGAGTGGTAGCGGTCGAGGTGGTCGGGCGTGATGTTGTTGATCAGCGAGATGCGCGGCTTGAACGAGCGGATCGACTCGAGCTGGAACGACGACACCTCGGCGATCACCCAGTCCTCGGGCGCCGCGGCGGCGGTCTCGTCGATCAGCGGGTTGCCGATGTTGCCGCCGACGCGCACCGTCTTGCCGGCGGCGGCGAAGAGCGCGCCGACCAGCGCCGTCGTCGTCGTCTTGCCCTTGGTGCCGGTCACCGCGACGATCGGCGCCTTGCAGATGCGGTAGGCGACCTCGACCTCGCTGAAGACCGGGACGCGGGCGGCCTGGACCCGCCGGACCAGCGGGCTGTTGAGCGGGATGCCGGGCGAGAGCACGGCGACGGTCGTGCGCGCCAGCACCTCGTCGAGCGCGGCCGGCGCGACGAACGGCACGCCGGCGCCGCGCAGCTCGGCCAGCGCGTCGCGCAGCGCTTCGGGCGAGCCTTCGTCGGTCGCGGCGATCGAGCCGACCCGGCCGCGCAGCACGCCGACCGACGCGCGGCCGCTGCGGCCCAGGCCGATGACCAGGACGTGGTCGGAGCGGTCGAAGCGGCCGCTGGTGGGGGCGTTCATGCGGTGCGCGAGACCAGGGCGAAGCCCAAGAGCGAGAGCGCGAGGGAGGCCAGCCAGAAGCGCGCGGTGACCGCCGTCTCCGGCATGCCGCCGAGCTCGAAGTGATGGTGCAGCGGACTCATTCGGAACACCCTTCGCCGGGTCGTCTTGTAGGATGCGACTTGGATGATGACGCTGAGGGTTTCGGCGGCGAGCACGCCGCCGACGAGCAAGAGGAGCAGGTGGGCGCCGCTCAGGATCGCGATCCCGGCGAGCGCGCCGCCCAGCGCGAGCGAGCCGGTGTCGCCCATGAACACCCGCGCCGGGTGGCGGTTGTAGACGAGGAACCCGAGCACGGCGCCGGCGGTCGCCGCGGCGAACAGCGGCACGCCGAACGGCGCGCCGACGATGCCCGCGGTGCAGGCCAGCACCAAGAGCGGCGGGACGACCGTTCCGCCGGCCAGGCCGTCCAGCCCGTCGGTCAAGTTCACCGCGTGCGTCGTGGCGAGCACGACGCAGACCGAGAGCCCGTACCAGAGCCAGGCCGGCACCGCGCCCACGCCGAGCAGCAGCATCGCCTGCGGGCCGGCGACGAGCAGGAAGACGATCGCCGCGACGGCGGTCAGCCCGAACTTCGGCAGCGCGCGCAAGCCGCGGTTCTTCTGCTTGCGGATCGAGGCCAGGTCGTCGACCGCGCCGATCGCCATGCAGGCGCAGAAGAGCACCGCCAGCGCGAGCGTCGTGCGCGAGGGCCGCACCAGCAGCGCGACCAGCGGCGCGGCCGCGAACAGCACGCCGCCCATGGTCGGGGTGCCGGTCTTGACCCGGTGCGAGGCGGGCGCGTCCTCGTAGGCGGTCTGGCGGGCCGAGGCGCGCCGCAGCGCCGCGATCAGCGGCGCGCCCAGCAGCGCCGCGAGCGCGAAGGCCGGCAGCGCGCCCAGCAGCAGCGCGACCGCGAGGGTGCCCAGACCGTGCGGCCAGGCCAGCACCGCGATCACGCCGCCACCAGCGGGTGCGCGCCCGCGCCGCGCCAGGCCAGCACGACCAGCGGCGTCTGCTCGTCGCCGTTGCCGTGCGGGTTGCCGATCAGCGCCCGCTCGACCGCGCCGCGGTCGAGCGCCGGGGAGGCGCCCAGGGTCTTGGCCCGGCGCAGGTCGTTGGCGTCGACGATCGCGACGTGCAGGCCGAGCGCGGCGGCCAGCTCGCTCGCCACCCGGTCGGGCTCGGCCGGGCCGAGCACGATCGCGCGCTCGTAGGGCGGTAGGGTGCCGGTGTAGCCGTCGATGGTCGCGATCGCCTCGCCCAGGATCTCGTAGAACACGCCGCGCCGTCCGCGCAAGCGGCCGAGCACGTGCGCCAGCGCCGCCCAGAGGACCCGGCGCGGTCCGACCTGGTCGATCACCAGCTGCAGCGACTCGGGCTGGTTGACGGTGGCCAGCGCGCCGGCCCGGCGGGCCAGCGCCAGCGCGAGCCGCGAGGGCCGGATGAGCTCGGCCGGGATGAAGCGCGACTGCGCGATCGCGACCGCGGTCTCGGCGACCGCCACGACGTCGCCCGGCCGGGCGATCCCGTGCAGCGCCGCGCCGAGCAGCGCCTGCAGGTCGTCGCCCGGCGCGATCAGCCGGGTCCGCACCGGGATCGCGACCAGCCCCTCCGGCACCCCGCTCTCGCGGATCGCAACCGGGATCACGCGAAGACCTCCGCGCCCAGCGCGCCCGCGATCTGCTCCATCTTGTAGACCCGCGAGCCCTTGAGCAGGATCGCGTCGCCGGGCCGCAGGTTGGCCCGCAGCCAGGCCGAGGCTTCGTCGTTGTCGGCATAGCGCACGACGGTGCCGCCGGCGCCGGTGACGCCGCGCGCGGTGTCGGCGGCGAACGCGCCGCCGGCCAGCACCACCTGGGCGCGCTTGGCGGCGATCTCGCCGATCTTCTCGTGCATGGCCGGCGCATCGTCGCCCAGCTCCGCCATGCTGCCCAGCACCGCGATGCGCCGCTCCGCCTCCTCGCGGCCGAAGGTCGCCAGCGTCGCCAGCGTCCCCGAGAGCGAAGCGTTGTAGGCATCGAAGATCACCCGCACGTCGCCGGGCAGCTCGATCACCTCGTAGCGGCCGTGGGGGAGCGTCAGCTGCGCGACCGCGCCGGCCAGCGCGTCCGCGTCGGCGCCGCACAGCAGGGCGGCGGCGAACGCGCCGGCCAGGTTGCGGCGGTTGTGGTCGCCGGGAAAGCGCACCTCGACCCGCCGGGTGCGGGTCGTCTCGTCGGCCTCGATCGTCCAGGCGGCAGCGGCGCTGATGACCACCGCGCGCTCGCCGCGCGGCGGCCGGTCGTCGTCGATCCCGTACCACATCGGCCGCGCCGCCAGCCCCGGCGCCAGCGCGCGCGAAGCGTCGTCGGCCAGGTTCAGCACCGCCCGGCGCGCGCCCGCGGGCAGCGCCCACTTCGTCTCGGCGATCCGCTCGCGCGAGCCCATGATCTCCAGGTGCGCTTCGCCGATGTTGGTCAGCACGCCGACGTCGGGCCGCGCGGCGGCGACCAGCGGGTCGAGGTCGCGGTACTTGCGCGCGCCCATCTCGACGATCGCCACCCGCGGGTCGCCGTCGTCGAGCCCGCAGAGGAACTTGGCCACGCCGACCTCGTTGTTCTCGTTCTCCGGCGTCGCCGCGGCGGGCACGCCGGCCGCTCGCAGCAGGCCGAGCAAGAACTGCTTGGTGGTCGTCTTGCCGGTCGAGCCGGTGATGCCGACGACCGGGCCGCGCAGCCGCGCCCGCGCCGCGCCGCCCAGCTCGAGGTACGCTCGCAGGGTGTCGGCGACGACCAGCGCCGGCCGCCCGGCGGGAACGGCGGCCGGGTCGTCGACGATCGCGCAGGCCGCGCCGCGCGCGAACGCCTCCTCGACGTAGCCGTGCCCGTCGAAGCGCTCGCCGCGCAGCGCCAGGAACGCCGCCCCGCGCTCGATCGCCCGCGTGTCGGTCCGCACCAGCAGCGTCCGGGGCAACCCGCCCTCGTTGACCGCCTGCGCGCGCATGGCGCGCACCGCATCGGCAGTATCGAGCCTCACCGGCGGGCGGCCTCGGCGCGCTGGGCGAACGCGGCGCGGACTTCGTCGCGGTCGTCGAACGGGTGCGTGTCGGGGCCGACGATCTGGTAGGTCTCGTGGCCCTTGCCGGCCACGACGACCGCGTCGCCGGGCCGGGCGGCGGCGATCGCGCGCCGGATCGCGGTCCGCCGGTCGAGCTCGATCTCCAGGCCCCAGGGGTCGGCGACCGCGCGGGCGATCGCCAGCGGGTCCTCGCCGCGCGGGTTGTCGGAGGTCACGATGACGCGGTCGGCGAGCCGGCCGGCGAGCCCGCCCATCTCGGCCCGCTTGCCGGGATCGCGGTCGCCGCCGCAGCCGAACACGACCGTCAGCCGGCCGCGGGTGGTCTCGCGCACCGCCCGCAGCACGTTCTCGAGCGCGTCGGGCGTGTGGGCGTAGTCGACGATCGCGTCGATCCCGAACGCGCCGATCCGCTCCATCCGGCCCGGTACCGCGCGCGCCGCGGCCAGGCCGCGCAGCGCCGGCTCGTCGGCGATGCCCAGCGCCCGGGCGATGCCCAGCGCCGCCAGGCCGTTGCGCACGTTGAAGCGCCCCGGCAGGCCGAGCACGACCTCCCGGGCGCCGACTCGAAAGCGCGAGCCCTCGCCGTCCAGCCGCAGCTCGGTCGCGCGCAGTGCCGCCGGAGCGTCGATGGCGTAGGTGATCGGCGCGCCGCCGCATGCGGCGAGCTCGCCGGCGAAACGCGCGCCGGCCGGGTCGTCGAGGTTGAGCACCGCCGCGGGAGCCAGGTCGAACAGGCGCCGCTTGGCGGCGACGTAGCGCTCGAGCGTGCCGTGGAAGTCGAGGTGGTCGCGGGTGACGTTGGTCAGCGCGCCGACCCGGAAGCGCACGTCGTCGACCCGGCCCAGCGCGAGCGCGTGCGAGGACACCTCCATCGCGACCGCCCGCGCGCCGGCGTCGCGCTGGGCGGCCAGCAGCGCCTGCAGCTCGAGCGCCAGCGGGGTCGTGTTGGCCAGCGGCCAGCGGCGCTCGCCGAACGCGCCGCCGAGCGTGCCGATCACGCCGCACGGGGTCCCGGCCGCCTCGAGCACCGCCCGCACCAGGTGGGCGGTGGTCGTCTTGCCGTTGGTCCCGGTGATGCCGACCACGATTAGGTCGTGCGAGGGATGGTCGTGGAAGGCGGCGGCCAGCCGCGAGGCCGCGATCCGGCTGTCGGGCACGACGATCGCCGGCACGCCGGCTTCGACGTCGTGCTCGACCACGACCGCCGCCGCGCCGCGCGCGACGGCGTCGCGGACGAAGGCGTGGCCGTCGGCCCGCTCGCCGCGCAGGGCGACGAACAGCGTGCCGGGCCGCACCGCGCGCGAGTCGCTCGCCAGCGCGCCGACCGTCGGCGGGAGCGCCCCGGTGACCCGTGCGCCCGGCAGGGCCGCGACGAGCTGGGAGGTCTCTCGCATCAGCGGGTTCCGTTCGCGGCGCGGCGGGCGCGGACCAAGCGAGGCGTCACGTCCGGCATGATCCCGACGTGCAGCATCGCCGCCCGGGCCAGCTCGGCGAAGACCGGCGCGGCGACCTGGGAGCCGTAGATCGAGCCGTGCGGCTGCTCGACCTTGACCAGGATGACGTACTTCGGCCGCTCGGCCGGCACCATCCCGACGAACGAGGCGATGTACGCGCCCGGCTCGTAGCGGCCGTTCTCGACCACCTGCGCCGTGCCGGTCTTGCCGGCGGTCGTGTAGCCGGGCACCTGCGCGGTCGGCTTGCCGGTGCCGTGCAGCACCACCGCGCGCAGGTAGCGCCGCAGCGTCGCGGCGGTCCGGGCCGAGATCGCCCGCCGCTCGATCTCGGGCCCGTAGCGGTAGATGACGTTGCCGGCCGGGTCCTCGAGCGCGTGGACGATCCGCGGCCGCAGCAGCACGCCGCCGTTGGCGATCGCGGCGTAGGCCCGGATCAGGGCCAGCGGCGTGACCGAGATGCCGTGGCCGAACGAGATCGTCGGCAGCGACGAGCCGCTCCAATCCTTGGGCGGGTTGACGATCCCCGGGTTCTCGCCCGGCAGCTCGATCTGGGTCGGCTCGCCGAACCCGAAGGCGCGGATCGTCCGGTACATCGCCCGCGGGCCGGTCCGCAGCCCGATCTCGGCCGCGCCGACGTTGTGCGAGAAGGCGATGATCTGCTCGATCGACTCGGTCGGGCCGACGTCGGCCGCCATCATGCCGTCCTCGGCGTTGTGGATCACGCTGCCGCCGACCGCCAGCGCGTCGCGGGCCGGGAAGCGCGCGTCGGGGTCGATGCCCTTCTCGAGCGCCGCGGCGGCGGTGATCAGCTTGAAGGTCGAGCCCGGCTCGTAGGCGTCCTCGGTCGCCCGGTCGCGCCACGCGTCGGGGCCGGCCGCGGCGTAGTGGGCGGGGTCGAAGTCGGGCACGTTGGCGACCGCCAGCAGCTCGCCGCTCCAGGGGTCCATCACCAGCGCCGTGCCGCTGCGGGCGTGCCAGCGGCTCACGCTGGCCCGGATCAGCCGCTCGGCCTCGAACTGCAGGTACGGGTCGAGGGTGGTGACGACCGTGCGGCCGGGCACCGCCCGCTCGACGACCTGGGTCTGGCCGAACGGGATCGAGGCGCCGAAGGTGTCGGCCTCGATGCGCAGCTTGCCGGGCTTGCCGCGCAGCAGCGAGTCGAAGCCGTACTCGAGGCCGTCCAGGCCGTTCTCGTCGGTGCCGGTGAAGCCGACCACGGTCGACGCCAGCCGGCCGGCGGCGACGAAGCGGATCCCGGTCTCCTCGCCCTTGGTCTGGACGCCGACGATGTCCAGCTTGCGGACCCGCTCGGCGACGTCGTGGCTGACCTTGCGGGCCAGCCAGCGGAACTGCGCCCGCTCGCGCAGCGTCGCCTCGAGCGCCGGAACGGGGCGGTGCAGGACCGGCGCCAGCGCGAGCGCCGCCGCGTGCGGGTCGGCCACGTCGGTCGGCACCGCGAAGATCGACTCCGAGGGCAGCGAGCGCACCAGCACGCCGCCCTCGCGGTCGAGGATCGCCCCCCGGCGGGCGAACGACTCGATGGTCTCGTCGTGCTGGGCCAGCGCGAGCCGGGCCAGCTTGGGCCCTTCGCGCAGCTGCACCTCGCCCAGCCGCAGCGCCAGCAGGCCGGCCAGCACGACGACCGCGAGCAGGGCGAACTTCGCCCGGGCCGGCGCGACGCGCGCGAACGCCCGTGCCGCCATCAGCGGTCGGCGTCCGCCCCGCTGAACCACGAGCCGAGCAGCGCGAAGCCGGTCGGGCGCGGCTGGGCCTTGGGCGGCTCCGGCACCCGCACGACCGCGTAGACGTGCGGGTCGTGCATCTTCAGGACGGCGGCGAGGTTCGCCAGGCGCTCGGAGGACTCGAGCCGCACGATCCGGTCGTCCAGCCGCTGCGTCTCCTCGAGCAGCGCGGTCTTGGTGCGGCTCTCGCGCGCGAGCTGGTAGTTGAGCGCGGTCAGGTTGGCGGTCAGCGTCACGTAGCCCAGCAGCGGGACCAGCAGCGCGCAGACGAGCGCCATGACCGCGACGACCGGGCGGTGCAGCCGGCGCCGGTTGCGGCGCGCGCGCCGGACCCGCTTGCGCTCGACGTACGGCGAGGCGACCACCCGCGGCTGCGCGGCTGGGGCTGGGGCTGCGCGATCACGAGGCTGCCTCGACCCGCTCGGCCGCCCGCAGCTTGGCGCTGCGCGCGCGCGGGTTGGCCGCGATCTCCTCGGCGCCGGGAACCACCGGCTTGCGCGTCACGGCGCGCGCGCGGGGGTCTTCGCGGAAGGTGTGCTTCACGATGCGGTCCTCGAGCGAGTGGAAGCTGATCGCCGCGATCCGCCCGCCGACGGCGGTGCGGGCCAGGGCGGCGTCGAGTCCGGCGCGCAGCGCGCCCAGCTCGTCGTTGACTGCGATGCGCAGCGCCTGGAAGGTGCGCGTCGCCGGATGGATCTTCTGGTGGCCGGGCCGCCCGACGGCGCGCGCGACGACGTTGGCCAGGTCGACGGTGTCGCGGACCGGCGTGCCGGCGCTGCGCAGCGCGACGATGGCGCGCGCGATCCGGCGCGACGCCCGCTCCTCGCCGTACTCGTAGATGGTGTCGGCGATGGTCCGCTCGTCGCGGGTGGCCAGGAAGTCCGCCGCGCTCTCGCCCCGGGTCGGGTCCAGCCGCATGTCCAGCGGCGCGGCGGCCCGGAACGAGAAGCCGCGCTCGGCCTCATCGAACTGCATCGAGCTCACCCCCAGGTCGAACAGCACGCCGTCCACCGCCGCGACGCCCAGCCCGTCCAGCCGCTCCGCCAGCTCGCGGAAGTTCGCCCGGACCAGGGTGAAGCGCGGGTCGGCCGGGGTTCGCGCGCCCGCCGAAGGGTCCGCGTCGAACGCCACCAGCCGGCCCGCGGCACCCAGGCAGCCCAGGATCAGCCCGGCGTGCCCGCCCGCCCCGAACGTCGCGTCGACGTACGTCCCGCCGGGCCGGATCGCCAGCAGCTCGATCGCCTCGCGGGCGAGCACCGCGACGTGGTCCGCCATGCACTAGAACAGCCCCAGCTCCGAGGCCAGGTCGGGCAGCTCGCCGCGCTCGCGGACGTGCCGCTCGTAGCGGTCCTTCGCCCACAGCTCGACCCGGGTCAGCGAGCCGATCGAGACGACGTCTTTCTCGATCCCGGCGTAGGCCCGCAGCGCGGCCGGGATGAGCAGCCGGCCCTGGGCGTCGGTGCTGACCTCGTCGGTGTGCGCGCCCAGGTGGCGCACGTAGGCGCGGAAGCGCGCGTCCTTGTTCGCCGCGGCCTCGAGCCGGGCGCAGAAGTCGGCCCAGGTCGAGGCCGGGTAGAGGGCCAGGCACGGGTCCGGCTCGGCGATGGTGAGAAAGAATCCGGCTCCCAGCCGCTCGCGGAAACGGGCAGGGACGACCAGCCGGCCCTTGTCGTCGAGGCCGTGCTCCACCGAACCCGTGAAGAGTGGCCGGTCCATCCTACGGACCTCCACTACCTGCCACTGCCATCCACTTCCACCCACTATATCCCACCGGGCGGAAGCCGACAACTGGAAGATGAGACTTTCGTATAAACGCTGTGTCGTGACGTGCCACGCACAGGCCGGGCTCCCGGGGCGCGCGAAACGGCCCGGGTAGTGTCTCACCGCGCCCTTTGGACCTCGGCTTTGCTCGCCGTCGCCGCCCTGCTCTCAGGGTGCAGCGCCGGCGGCATCGTGCCGGGCGGTCCGCACAGCCTGCCGCCCGGGCGGCTCGACTCGCTCGTTCGTACCACCGCCCAAGCGAACGCGGTCGACCCGCGGCTCGTTCTCGCGGTGATCGACGCGGAATCGCACGGCGATCCGGCCGCGGTGTCGCGCGTCGGCGCACAGGGACTCATGCAGCTCATGCCCGGTACCGCCGCCGAGTACGGCGTCTTCAACTCGTTCGACCCGGTCCAGAACGTCGACGGCGGAACGCGCTACCTGGCGCACCTGCTGCGCCGCTACCGCGGCAACGTGAAGCTGGCGGTCGCGGCCTACAACGCCGGCCCGGGCGCGGTCGACGCGGCGCACGGCGTCCCCGACTACGCCGAGACGCGGGCCTACGTCGACCGGGTCGTCTCGCAACTCCGTTAGGGGATGGCCGCGTACCCGGGTGTCCGGTCCCCGGCGTTCGCCCGCGCCGCCAAGCCGCCGCGACCGCGCATCCTGCGGATCCTGGACAGCTACGTGCTGCGCGAGCTGGCCGGCCCGTTCGCCTTCGCGCTGGCGGCGTTCTTCCTGTTCTGGTTCGCCAACATCTTCGTGCTGGCGGCCGACTACATCGTCAACAAGGGCGCCTCGGTCTTCCTCGTGCTGCGCTTCCTGGTCTTCCGGGTGCCGCAGGCGACGCCGCTGGCCTTCCCGTTCGCCTGCCTGTTCGGGACCTTGCTCGGGATGGGCCGCCTGGCGGCGGACAACGAGATCAGCGCCATGCGCACCAGCGGCGTGCCGTTCCGGCGCATCATCCTGCTGCCGCTGGTGGCCGGCGCGGCCGTCGCGCTGGTGTCGTTCTACGTCAACGAGAAGATCGCGCCGGTCACGACCGACCTCTCGACCCGCAGCTTCTACCAGATCATCTACAAGACGCAGTCGCTGCCGATCGAGCCCAACATCTTCCGCGCCGACCCCTCGACCGGCAAGACGTACTACATCCAGTCGGTCGCGCCCGACGGCAAGACCATGGAGAACGTGATGATCTTCGAGCCGGACCGGACCTCCGCGCTGCAGACGATCACCACCGCCAAGAGCGCGCACATCGCCGGCACCTCGATCGTGCTGGAGCACCCGGTCAAGACGACGATCAAGCCCGACGGCAACGTCAGCGCGGTGGCGCTCGAGGCGCGCGACGCGACCTTCTCGCTGCCGCTGGGCGACAACGGCCAGAGCTTCCTGAGCGGCGCGTTCAACGACACCTACTCGATGGACTCCAAGCGGCTGGCGCAGGACATCGCGTTCCGCAAGCAGACCGGCCAGGGCGGCACCGATCTGGCCGGCCGCGAGGTGGCGCTGGGCCAGAAGTACGCCTACCCGCTGGCCTCGTTCATCGCGGTGCTGGTGGCGGTGCCGTTCGCGGTCCGCTTCGGCAAGAAAGGCCGCACGCTCGGCATCGCCATGTCGATCGTGATCCTCTTCGTGTACTACGTCCTGGGCGCGGTCGCCCAGGCGTTCGGCCGCAACGGCACGATCGACCCGTATCTGGCCGCCTGGGCGCCGAACATCGTGATGGCCGCCGCCGGCGGCTGGCTCGTCTGGCGCGAGGACCGTTGAGGCATCCGCTCTTGCGGCGCGCGGGTGCGGCCTTCGTCGCGCTCGCGTTCGCCCTGTGCGCGCTGCCCGCCCCGAGCGCCGGCGACGAGCGCAGCGAGCCCGACGCCGCCCACGTGATCGCGCTGCTGAACTCGGGCTGCCTGCCCGGGGGGCCGATCGCGCAGCTCACCGCCTCGCCCGAGCCGGCCGCCAGCGCCGCGCCGGCCGCCAGCGCCGCGCCGGCCGCCTCGCCGACGCCGCCGCCGACGCCGGTGCCGTACGTCGGCCCGCCGGTCGCGCCGGCCGGGCCGCAGATCCTGGTCCCGCAGCCGCTGCCCAGCACCGGCGCGACCCCGCCGCCGCTGCCCTCGGCCTCGCCCGGCCCGTCGGGCTCGCCCGGACCGGTCATCATCGCGCCGGTGACCCCGCCGCCCCAGACCGTCTCGCTCTCGCCGAGCCCGGTGCCGACGTCCGGCCCGCTGGAGTCGCCCTCGCCCAAGCCCTCCGCCACGCCCGAGCCGGGCGAGACGCTGGGACCCAACGACTACGCGATCCTGGGCGACACGCTGACCGGCAAGAACCTCTCCGGCCAGCCCGAGGACCTCGACGGCCACGTCAACATCATCTACCAGGACGGCACGCTGACCGGCGACCACGCGCACTACGACGGCAAGCGCTACATCGACGTCACCGGCAACACGTTCTTGCGCAACCGCAAGGGCGACACGACCTTCTTCGCCGACGCGGTGCGCTTCGACACCCAGACCCAGAAGGCGCAGCTGATCAACGGCCGCGGCGTGACGAGCCAGGGCGTCGAGACCGGCCGGCTGCACTTCAGCGCGCGCAACATGGTGACCGACCGCAACGGCGTCACCCACGGCGACCGCGCCTCGCTGACCACCTGCGAGAACCAGCGCGGCGGCTACCACGTCGAGTCCAAGACCCTCGACGTCTATCCCGGCGACAAGGCCGTGGCCCGCTCGGCGGTGGTCTACCTCGGCGCGCTGGCGATCTTCTACCTGCCCATCGTCGTCATCTCGCTGGCCGCGCAGCAGGTCGGCACGCGCAAGCAGCCCGGCTTCGTGCCGCTGATCGGCTACTCGTCGGCCGAAGGGTTCTACGTCAAGGCGCGGATCGGCTTCGCGCCCAGCGACTACTACTACGGCTACTACCGGGTCGAGGCGTACACCAGGATCGGGTTCGGCCTGGGCTACGTCGGCACGCTCAAGCGGCGCGACGGCAAGCGGCAGACCGACGTCAACTTCTTCCGGCTCAAGAACAAAGTCGACGGCAGCCAGAACAACAACCTCCAGATCGCCGACCAGGAGAACTTCTCGCGCGCGCTGCGCGGCCAGTTCAGCTTCAACTACACCGGCAACTACGGGCCGCTGGTCACCCTGCCGGCGACCTACGACCTCAGCGCCGCGGTCGACCACGGCGACCAGCGCGGCGACCGCCAGAACTACAGCTTCCGGCGCCAGTCGACCGGCTCGTTCTCCGAGACCGACGACTACGGCATCACCGACCACCAGGCGTTCTCGCAGAAGCTCACCAACGACGTCTCGCTCTCGTACACGACCAGCTCCTCCGACTCCGGTTACGTCTCCGACTCGCACACGCTGCACTACAACACGCTGACCCACTTCAGCGGGCAATCGTACGACTACGACCTGACCTTCGACCGCTACGACTCCAACCTGCAGAACAACGTGCAGAAGGAGCCCGAGCTGATGATCCGGCCGCTCAGCCCGCTCTTCCCGAACTTCAAGCTGCTGCCGATCACCGCCCAGTACACCATCGGCGAGTACGACGACCCGACCGCGGGCGACAACGGCACCGGCCTGACCACCTCGCGCGCCGAGGGCCGCTTCCAGTTCGGGCCGGGCTTGGCCCACCTGCTGGGCAGCGATCTCTCGGCCCAGCTCACCCTCCAGCAAGACATCTACGGAACCGGCGACGAGAAGGCCCAGCTCGGCCAGCAGGCGACCTTGACGACGCCGCTGTTCAACCACTTCCTCAACACGATCTCGTACAGCGAGTCGCACGTGAACGGCCCGCTGGCCGAGCCGTTCAAGACGATCGACGTGCTGGGCAACGGGCTCAAGCAAGCCAGCGACGTGCTGCGCATCTACAACGGCGACGTCTACTCGCTCTCGCTGACCGCCTCGACCTATTTCAACCGCGAGGCCCAGTCGATCGGCTACCAGCTCACCTCGCGCCCCTCGCCGCGCTCCACGCTGCTGCTCGGGGGCGACTTCCAGCCCGGCCCGGGGCTGGGTTTCGACCGCACCAGCGTGCAGCTCGCGACGCCGTTCGGGCGCGAGAGCGACCTGCAGATCTCGACCTTCATCGACTGGAAAGCGCACGCCCGGCTCGAGAGCAAGAACATCTACTACCGCCACGTCGTGGGCGACTGCTACGAGATCCGCGCGGCCTACAACCAGGACCTGCGCCAGGTGAACCTGACCGTCAGCATCCTGGCCTTCCCCTCGCAGGCGGCGAACTTCGGGATCGGCCAGCCCGCCTCGCTGGGCTCGATCATCCCGCAGAACTTCGCCAACACCAGCTCGTTCCTCAACACCGGAACGCCGTGATCGGTGGTACAAGGCGATATGAACACGTACACCCAGCCCTGCGAGCACCAGGAGTGCAACTGCCAGGTCACCGGCGCCGTCGAGGGCGCGGCCTACTGCAGCGACGTCTGCCGCGAGCGCGACTCGACCGACGAGGAGATGGAGATGGTCTGCGCCTGCGGCCACCCTCCGTGCGACGCGGAGTGACCGCCGCGTCAGGGCGTGTTGTAGACCTCGATGCCGTGGATCTGGGCGGCCGGGTTCTGGGCCGTGCCGCCGCCGGCCGGCTTGAAGTAGAACTGGTCGTTGACGACCGACGTCGTGTCGACCAGGAACGGCGGCGCCGAGGTGTCGCTGGGGCCCTGCGAGCCCAGCGAGTCGGCGACCGTGTTGGTGTTGTCGACGGTGAAGATGTTGATCGCCCAGTTCGGCGCGATGAACGAGTAGGGCGGGCAGTGGCTGTTGCCGCTGATCGGGGCCGGCGTCGGCCCCGGCGGCGGCAGGTCGAGGATGCAGCGGTTGAAGCGGACCCCGAAACCGAACGGTGAGTTGCTCGTCTGGATCGTCGGCAGGAACGTCAGCGCGCCGGTCGGGTACTGGCGGATGATCGGCTGCACGCCGCTGGACGTCTGCGGGTTCTGGTAGAACTGCAGCAGCACCGGCTCCGAGGCGTAGTTGTAGCCGCCGCCGACCGCGATCGCGAACGAGTAGTCCTTGTAGTTCGAGTTGTAGCCCAGCGCGACCGGCTCGTCGTTGTTGCCCGTGGTGTTGAAAACGATGAGATAGGTGAAGTTTTGGAAGTCGGGCTGGGCGTTGGTCTCGAAGTAGACCTCGCTCTGGCCCGACGGGATGACCCCGCCGCCGCCGGGTTCGTTGAGCCCCGTGACCTGCCGCCCGCAGCCGCCGAGAACCGCCATCATCGCCGCCAGAACCACTGCCGTACCGAGCCGACGCACGTTCACCTCCGCGACCCTCACCACGACGGCCGTTGCATGTGTCTGCGCGTTCGCGCTCCATCTCGCCTTCCCGCGGACCGGCTGGTGGTGGATCGCGCCGTTCGCGCTGGCCGGCCTGTTCGGGTCGTGGTTCAGCCTGGCGCCGGGCCGGGCTGCCCTCGCCGGGTACCTCAGCGGCGTGGTCTTCTTCGCGGCCGGGTTCTCGTGGTTCGCCCAGACCGTCGGCACGATCGTCGGGCCGCTCTTCGCGCCGCTGATCGTGCTCGGTCCGGCGGCGATCGAGGGCCTCGCCTTCGCGCTGGTCGCGGCGCTGGCGTCGCTGGCCGCCCGGCGCTGCGACGCGCGGGCCGTGCCGTTCGCCGCCGCGGCGGCGTACGCGCTGGCCGAGCAGCTCCGCTCCACCGGCACCTTCGGGGTGCCGTTCTCGCAGCTCGGGGTCGCGCTGATCGACTCGCCGCTGCGGCCGCTGGCCGCGTTCGGCGGCGGCTATGCGCTCACGTTCGCCGCCGCGCTGCTCGGCGCGACGCTGGGCTGGTGGCTGCTCGAGCGCGGCGACGCCCGCCGGGCGCGGGTCGCGCTGCTGGCCTGGGCCGCGGTCGTCCTCGCCACGGGCGCGTGCTGGCTGGCTTGGCCGGCCCGGCAGCCGGCCCCGCCGCCGACCCGCCGGGTGGCCGCGGTCCAGGGCGGGATCGCGCAGACCGTCAAGCGCAGCGACGCCGGCCTGCAGCTCGCGATCGACCGCTACACCAGCCTGACCGCGGGGCTGCGCCCGGCCCGGCCGAGCCTGGTGCTCTGGCCCGAGACCGTCATCACCGACGACCTCGACCGCGATCCCGCGCTGCGGCGGCGCTTCGCCGGGCTGGCGCGCGGGCTGGGCGCGACGCTCTACGCCGGCGCCTTCAGCGACGACGGCGTGCGCGAGGAGAACGCGCTCTTCATCTTCGACCCGAAGGCCGACCCGAACGACGCCGTGGGCGTCTACGTCAAGGAGCAGCTCGTCCCGATGGTCGAGTACGTGCCGGGACCGGCCTGGCTGCGCGCGCTGCCCGCCGCGCAGCTCACCGGCGGCCTGCAGCCCGGCCACAACGCGGTCGAGACGCGCGCCGGCGTCACGCCTTTGATCTGCTGGGAGTCGGTCTTCGGCGACATCGCGCACGACCGGCTGCGCGACGACCCCAGCCTGTTCCTGATCGCGACCGACGATGCGTGGTTCGGCACGACCCAGGGCCCCTACGAGCACGCCGAGGCGGCCACCCTGCGGGCGGTCGAGACCGGCCGCTGGGTGCTGCGGGCGGGCGCGACCGGGGTCAGCGGGATCGTCGCGCCCGACGGGACCTGGACCCGCCGCACGACCGTCTCCGGGGTACCGGCCACCGTGGTCGGCGAGGTCGGCGCGCCGGCACCGGGCCCGTACGCGCGGCTCGGCCCGGCCCCCGTCGGCGTCGCGCTCGGCCTGATCGTCCTGCTGCCGTTCCTGCGCCGGCGGAGCGCGGCATGAGCTGGCGGCTGCCGCTGGCGCTGGCCGGGCTGGCGCTCTTGGGCTGGCTCGGCTACGAGATCGCCCGCGCCGGCGGCGACCTGACGCCGCCGCGCTTCGCGACCCAGTCGACGCTCGATCAGGGGAGGCTCTCCGGCCGGCGCATCGACGGCCGGGCGTGGTCGCTCGACTACGACAAGGCGACGCTCAGCCCCGACGGCTCGTTCGCGACGATCGCGCACGTGCGCGACGGCCGCTTCCACCGCGTCGGCAAGCCCGACGTGCTGATGCAGGCCGACGACGTGACGGTCAATACGGTCACCAACGACCTGACGATTCGCGGGCCGGTCACCATCACCGAGCCGCTCGGCGGCGGGCACACGCGCACGTTCAAGACCGTCGGCGCGCGCTACGCCGGCGGGACGCGCGTGCTCCAGCTCGACCACACCGCGACGATCACCGACACCGGCACGACGATCACGGTCGCCAGCGCGACGGTCGACTTCCGCACCGGCGACTCGAAGTTCGGCCGGATCGAGGGCGTCAAAGCGGGAAGCTCGCAGTGATGCACTTCGCCCCTGCCCGTGGGGCCGGCGGAAATGCCGGACCGCACGGTGTCACCGAGACGACGCCGCGCGGCCTGATGTCGGGAACGCGCCGGAACGGGAGACTAGGTCTCGCCCGACGCGTTCTTCTTCGCTTCGGCGATCAGCTTCTTGACCTTCTGACCGCCCTTGTGCCCGATCTGCTCGTAGAAATCCGGGCCGTATTTTTCCTTGACGACCTTGCCGCCTTTTTGGCCGATCGCCTCGTAGAACTCGGCGCCGTGGCGCTCGCGCGTCGCCTGGCCGCCCTTGCGCCCGATCTCTTCGTAGAAGCCCGAGCCGTACCGGTCGCGGACGGTGTCACCGCCCTTTTTCCCGGCTTCGCGGACCGACATCTCGCCGTCGACCTTCTCCGTCTTCGCCTTGGGAAGCGACGGTTTCTTGGCGTCGGCCATACGTCAGCCGCTCGTTTTCGTCGTGCGCTTGAGCTTCTGTCCGCCCTTGGCGCCGATCTCCTCGTAGAAGGACGGGCCGTACTTGCTCTTCGTGGCCTCGCCGCCTTTGCGCCCGATCGCCTCGTAGAACTCGGACCCGTACTTCGCCTTCACGCGGTCGCCGCCGCGTTTGCCGGCCTCGCGGACACTCATCCCGCCGCCCGCACTCGTTATGCTGTCGTTGGTAGCCATGTTGGTAACAAACCCCCTGAGCTGTCGGCCCACCGTCTGCCCTGTACCCGGCGAAAGCTAGGTTAAACGCTGCTCTGGACGATCTTCGAGCGCCCTCGCGTCTACGACGGACGCGGCGGAGCGCCGTTCACCACCGACGTCGCAGTTGCCGACGGCAGGATCGTCGCGATCGGGGACCTTTCCGATCGTGACGCGCACGAGCGCGTTGCGTGCTCGGGCATCGCGCTCGCACCGGGCTTCATCGACGTTCATTCCCATTCCGACGAGCTCTGGCTCGTCGATCCGCGCTGCGAAGGCAAAATCCGCCAGGGCGTCACGACCGAGATCGGCGGCAACTGCGGCACGTCGGTGGCCCCACTGTACGGTGCCGCACTGGAGCGCAAGCGCCGTGATGCGCGCGACTACCGGCTCGACGTGCAGTGGACGTCGTTCGACGCGTTCTTCACCCTGGTCGAGCGCGAGGGCGTGGCCCTCAACGTCGCCTCGCTCGTCGGCCTGGGCACGACCCGCCTGTGCGTCGCGGGCCCCGCCGCGCGGCGCTTGGAGCGCGACGAGCTCGAGGCGCAGAACCGGCTCGTGCGCGGCGCGGTCGAGGAAGGAGCGCTGGGGATCTCGAGCGGGCTGATCTACGAGCCGGGCCGCTACGCCGGCCTCGACGAGCTGGTCGCCTGCGCGGTCGCCGCCCGCACCAGCGGCGCGCCGCTCTACGCCTCGCACCTCCGCAGCGAAGCCGACGAGCTCGAAGCCGCCGTCGACGAAGCGATCGCGGTCGGCGAGCGGGCCGAGGTCGCGGTGCAGTGCTCGCACCACAAAGCCGCCGGCAAGCGCAACTGGGGCAAGGTCCACCGTACGCTGGCGACGATCGACCGCGCGCGCACGCGCGGGATCGGCGTCGCGGTCGATGCGTACCCGTACGTCGCGGCGTGGACCGAGCTCGCCACGGTGCTCCCACCGTACGTTCGCGACGGCGGCGACGCCGCGGCGCTCGAACGGCTGCGCGATCCGGAGCAGGCGCTGAGCGTGGCGCTCCAGCTGCAGATCGCGCGCGATCCGGCGCTGGGCGGCGACGGCTGGGACACGATCCTGGTGACCGACGTCGGCAGCGAGCGCAACGCCGACCTGGCCGGGCTGCGGCTGGACGCGATCGCGCGGATGTGGCGGCTCTCGCCGGCGCGCGCCGCCCTCCGCTTGTTGGTCGAGGAGGAGATGCGGGTCGAGTGCGCCTTCTTCGCGATGAGCGAGGACGACGTGGCGACCGTCTACAGCGCGCCGTTCTGCTGCGTCGGCAGCGACGCGTCGGCGCGAGCGTACGCCGGGATCACCGCGCGCGGCGTTCCGCACCCGCGCACCTATGGCACGTTCCCGCGCGTGTTCGGCCGCTACGTCCGCCAGCGGCGCGTCTTCGACACCGGCGAGGCGGTGCGCCGGATGACCGCCCTGCCGGCGCAGCTCTTCGGCTTGCACGAGCGCGGGACGATAGGCCCCGGCATGCACGCCGATCTGGTGACTTTCGACCCTGAACGGGTCGTCGACCGGGCGACCTACGAGCAGCCCTTCGCCGTGCCGGAGGGGATTCGCGACGTGTACGTCAACGGACGGGCCGTGCTGCGCGACGGAGCCCTGACGGGAGCCCGCCCCGGCCGCGTCTTGCGGAACGGCCGCTGAGCCCGTGAACCTGGACGACCTCGAGCCGGCCCGGCGCGACGCGCTCCTCGCCGGGGCGCGGCGCGTTCGGCTGGCCCGCAACGAGCCGGCCTACCTGCCCGGCGATCCGGCCGAGTGGGTCTACTTCGTGCGCAGCGGCCGGGTCAAGATCGTGCGCACGAGCCGCTCGGGGGCCGAGTCGATCGTCGGCATCCGGACCGCGGGCGACGTCTTCGGCGAGCTGACCAGCGTCGACGAAGGCCGCCGCTCGACCAGCGCGGTCGCGGTCGAGCCGGTCGAGGCCGACGCGCTGGCCGCGCCGGCCTTCGGCGCCGCGCTCGAGGGCGACACGGCGATCGCCCGCGCCTTCGCCCGCGGGGTCGCCCGCCGGCTGGCGGCGGCGGAGCACGAGCTGGCCGAGCTGATGGGCAAGAACGTTCCCGGCCGGCTGGTCGACGCGCTGGGCCGGCTGGCGGCCGAGCACGGCATCGCCGAGCCGGACGGCACGATCCGGATCGGCCTCAACCTGACCCACAAGGACCTGGCCGACCTGATCGGGACCAGCCGCGAGACGCTGACCAAGGAGCTCGGCGTGCTGGCCGACGTGGGACTTCTGCGGGTCGCGCACAAGACGGTCACCCTGGTGCAGCCGCAAGCTTTCCCGTTCGCCCGCCGCCGTGACCCGCGCTGAGCTGCTGGCAACCGCGCTGGTCACGGTTGCGACGCCGCATCCGGCCCACGGGATCTGGGCCGACGTCACGCTGCAGCGCGAGGGCAGCGCGCTGCTGGCGCCGTTCACGGTCGCGATCGCCCTGCACAACCAGAGCGGCCGGGTCGAGCGGCTGCGCTTCCCGACCGCCGACCTGTTCCGGGTCGACGTGCTGCGCGACGACCTGCCGGTCTGGTCGTCGGTGACCGGCCACAAGCCGATCCCGATCACCCGCCAGCTCGACGTCCCGCCCGGGATGCTGCGGCTGGCCCAGGTGATCGTCGACTCGACCACCGACGACCGGCGCGCCTACGCGCCGGGCCGGTACACCGTGCGGGTCGCGATGCTCGGCACGAACTTCGGCGTGGTCGTCGACAAGCCGATCGCCTTCGACCCGCCGGACACGATCGCGCGCGCGCTCGCCGCGCGCGCCGGCGCGGTGCTGACGATCGCCGGCGAGCCGTACGTCGACGGCAACGTCCCGCGCCTGCGCGACGCGACCGGCACCATCCGCCTCTCGCGAGCGCTCGGCATCCGCCCGAGCGGCACCTACGTCGTGCGCGGCTTCATGGACGCCCTGGGCGACGAGCGGGTGTTCGACGTCGGGCGCAGCGCGCCGGCGTTCGAGAACGCGCCTACGCCGGCTCCGCCGTGAGCGCCGCGCGCAGGGCGTCGTAGACGCGTTCGGCGGCGGCGCGCAGATCGTCGAGGTCGCCGTCGTTCTCGACGACGTAGTCGGCCCGCGAGCGCGCCAGCTCGGGCGCGATCTGCGCCGCCATCCGCCGCTCGACCGCCTCGCGCTCGGCCCGGTCGCGGGCGATCACCCGCGCGACCCGCACGTCGGCCGGCGCGATCACGACGACGATCTTGTCGCAGCGGCGCCAGAAGTCGCCCTCGAACAGCAGCGGCACCACGTGCACGACCAGCCCGTCCGGCGCCGCCCGCTCCAGCTCGTCGGCGCGCGCGCGCACCCGCGGGTGGGTGATCGCGTTGAGCTGCGCGCGCGCCGCGTCGTCGGCGAAGACGATCCGCGCCAGCGCCGGCCGGTCGAGCGCGCCGTCGGCGCCGATCGCCTGCGGCCAGCGCGCGCCGATCGCGGCCAGGCCGTCCGACCCCGGCGCGACGACCTCGCGCGCGAGCACGTCGGCGTCGATCACCGTCGCACCGCGCGCGGCGAAGAGCGCGGCCACCGTGCTCTTCCCCGAACCGATCCCGCCGGTCAGCCCGACCCGCAGCTTCGCCATCACCGCGAGAGAGACGACGGCCCGATTCCGCGCGCCTGCCTCGCTTGTCCGAAAGTTTCCGGCGGTCGGCGCGCGAAGCGCCCGGAGAACCATATGCACGACTCCGACGCGCACGACCAGCCCAACCAAACGCCCGCCGCCGAGCCGAGCGCGCAGCACGAGCCCGCCGCGCAAGCGGAGCCCGCGCCCGTGGAGCCTGCGGTGCAGGCCGAGCCCGCCGCGCAAACGGAGCCGGTCGTGCAAGCGGAGCCCGCCGCGCCGGCGGAGCCCGTCGCACAAGCGGAACCCGTCGCACAAGCCGAGCCGGCCGCGCAAACCGAGCCGGCCGCACAGCCGGAGCCGGCCGCGCAAGCGGAGCCGGCCGCGGTTGAGGGCGAGCCGGTTGCCGCAGCGGCGCCGGGCGCTGATGCCGGTCCGAGCGAGGCGGCGCCGCGAACGCCGGAGCAGGTGGCGAACGACGAGCGCCGGGCGCGCGTGCAGCAGGCGTGGGAGCGGGTCCTGGCGGCCCGCGAGAGCGGCGAGACCTTGACCGGGACCATCACCTCGGCCGTGAAGGGCGGGCTGCTGGTCGACGTCGGCGGGGTGCGCGGCTTCCTGCCGGCCTCGCAGGCGAGCGCGCCGCAGGGCGGCACGATCGAGGCGCTGGTGCGCACGAAGCAGCCGCTCAAGGTCATCGACGTCGACCAGGGCCGGCGCCGCATCGTCGTCTCGCAACGGCGAGCGCTTCAAGGCGAGCGCGGCGCCAAACGGCGCGAGCTGCTCGCCTCGCTGCAGGTCGGCCAGGTCCGCGAGGGCGTCGTCGTGCGGCTGGTCGACTTCGGCGCGTTCGTCGATCTGGGCGGTGTCGACGGGCTCATCCCGATGCGCGAGCTGGCCTTCGAGCGGATCGAGAAATCGGCCGATGTCGTGTCGGTCGGCGAGCGGCTCAACGTCGAGGTGCTGCGGATCGAGGAGGGCGGCAAGAAGATCTCGCTCTCGCGCAAGAACGCGCTGCCCGACCCGTGGCGCGACCACGCGAGCCTGCTCCAGCGCGGCAAGACGGTGGAAGGCAAGGTCGTGGGCAAGGAGCGCGGGCTGAGCGTGGAGCTCGCGCCGGGCATCGTCGGCACCGTGCGCGAGGACGAGATCAACCCGGATGACTACGCTCTCGGCGAGACGGTCGAGGTCTCGGTCCGCAACGTCGACCGGGTGCGGCGACGCATCGCGCTGACCACCCTGCACGACCTGCCGGCGGCGCAGCAGCCGTCACGGCCGCCATCGCAGTCGCCGCAACCGTCGCCCTCGCCGTCTCAGCCGCAGCAGCCGCAGCCCACCTCGAGCGGCTTCGCGCCGCTGGGCAAGGAGCTCAAGATCGTCGACGCGACGCGCAGCCAGCGGCGGCGCTAGGCCTCAGCCTTGGCCGAGGTTCACCCGCCCGTAGAGCTGCGGCGAGGGAACCGCCGGCACGCCGCGGATCATGTGCCGCAGCGCGTCCCCCCGGACGAAACCGGCCTCCGCGGCGATGGTCAGCGCGGCCGGGTTCACGGAGGGCACGAACAGCCGCACCGGGCCGGCGCGGCCGCGTAACCCGCGCGCGAGCAGGCCGCGCGCGGTCGCCTCGTCCGCGGCGACCCACGGCCCGACGATCGTGCCGCTCGGCTCGTCGCGCACCAGCACGTAACCGCGGCCGGGCACGACCGCGGCGCAGGCCGCCGCATCGAGGAGCTGCTCGAGCACCGGGGTTCGATCGGCGCCGAAGGCGGCTCGGTCGAGCGCCGCGACCGCCGCGAGATCGGCCGGCACCACTTCCACGCCGGCGCCCTCGGCGGGACGGACATCCGCCGCCGTCAGCACGACCGTCTCGCAGACGTCGGCGAACCCCAGCCGCGCGTAGAGCGGCGCGCCGGCGGGACTCGCATCGAGCCGAACGTCACGGAAGGTACGGCCGTCGGCCCAGGCGAGCAGCTCGCCCATCAGGCGGGTCGCGATCCCGCGCCCCTGGAAGCGCGGATCGACGCCCATCAAGGCGACGTAGGCGCTGCAGCCGTAATCGTTGCCGAAGACCGCACCGGCGATCGCGCCGTCCAGCTCGGCGACCCACGAGCGGCCGTTCCGCTGGCGCAAGCTCGCCCGCAAGCGCTCGGTCATGTCGTACGGCCGCCCGTACGCGGCCCGCATCACCGCATCGACGGCGGCGACGTCGGCTTCGCGCATCGCGCGGACGATCATCGGCGCGGCGCTCGGCTAGAGCAGCTTGCCGTCATCGTCCGGGCCGAGCAGCAGTTGGCGCACCGCGCCGATCGGCGGGTTACCGTGGGCGAGAAAGGCGTCGTGGAACTTCTCGAGCGTGTAGGCCGCGCCGAGCTTGCGCCGGTAGTCGTCGCGCAGCTTGAGGATCTCGAGCTTGCCCAGCGTGTAGTAGCCGTAGAGCGGGTCCTGCGTGCCGCGCAGCGCTTCGCGCCGGGCCTGGACCGGCGGCATGAACGCGTTGTCGGTGAAGAAGCGGGTCGCCTCGTCGACCGTCATCCCTTGGGTGTGCTCGCGCAGCCCGACCAGGTAGCGCGCCTCGCGCTGGAGGGCGTTCTGCAGCTGCGCCAGCCGCACGCGCGGGTCGCCGTTGCCCCAGCCCTCGTCGACCATCATCTGCTCGCAGTAGTGGGCCCAGCCCTCGCTGTACGACGGATTGCCGGCGAGCGCGCGCACGAGCGACAGTTTCTCGGACTTGTGCAGCACGAAGTTGACGTAGTGCCCCGGCATCACTTCGTGCGCGCTGATGATCGGAAACGCGTACGTGTTGTAGAAGCCGAGGTGCTCGTCTTGCTGCTGCGGCGTCCACGCCGGGTCGGCCGGGGTGACGTAGTAGTACGCCTGGGTCGCGACCCGCTCGAACGGGCCCGGCGTGTTCATCGACGCGAACGAGGTCTGGCGCGAGAAGACCGGCGTCTCGCGCACCTGCACGTCGAACTCCGCCGGCAGCGTGACGAGCTGCTTGGCGGCCACGAACGCGCGCAGCCGCGCGAGCAGGTTCTGGGCCGTCGAGAGCAGCGCGTCCGAAGACGGGTGGGAGCGGCTCAGCGCCTGGTACACGTCGTAGGGCGGCTTCGAAGGGTCGATGCCGCGCGCGGTCGCGACGAACTCGGCCTTGGTCCGGTCCAGCGCCTGCTGCCCGACCCGCTCGTAGACGTCGAGCGGAATCGGGCGGCCCTCCTGCAGCGCCAACCGCGTGGCGTACGAGCGCGCGCCGATCGCGTAGGTGCCGCTCGGGTGGGCCAGCGGGCCGGCGTTCATGAACGCCGCGTAGTCCTGCAGCGCCGCGACCGCCGCCGCGTTGGACGCGGCGAGTTGCGTTCGCAGCGCGGCATCGCCGAGGCTCGCGAACGCCTCGGGCACCGTGGTCTGGAAGAACGACACCGCACCGGCGATGTCGGCCTTGGCGATCAGCGCGGTCGTCGCATCGACCGTGGTCACGTTCGCCTTGCCGGCGGCGAGCAGCGCCGGGATCGCGCGCTCGCGGGCGATCGTCGAGCGCGCCCGCTCGGCCAGCGGCGCGAAGTCGCGCGAGAAGAGCCCGTAGACGGCATACGACGCGGCGCTGGTATACATCTCGGGCGCGTGCCGCCAGCGCTGCTCGGTCTCGTCGTCGAGGATCTCGCGCTGCAGTGCCGAGCGCATGATCCCGACGTCGACCCGGTCCTCGGCCGACGCCAGCGGCGGTGTCCGCCGCGCACCGGTGCGTGGGTCGAGTCCATCGATCGCGGCCAGCTCGCGCCGCGACGTCGCGACGCGGCGCGCGAAGCCGGTCGAGCTCAGGTCGGGCAGCTGCCCGTTCTCGCCGTGGACGCCGGCCTGCGTCGCGCTCGACGGCTGCTCGCGAAAGAGGTTCTGCACGTAGGCCGTCTCGAGCTGGCCCAGCGGCACCGACGACGTCCCGGGCGGCAGCAGCAGAATGGGCGTATCCTGCGCGGCGGACGCTAACGGCGCGAGCAGCAACGCGGCGGCCATGGCAGTGGAGAGCAGCGACGAACGCATGGATACCACTACAGCAAAAGGTGCGACTTCTACTGCTAATCCGTTTCGACGAGGTAGGCGGCGCTGGCGGCTTGGTACTCAGCCTCGTAGATCGCGCGAATGTCGGCCGGTATCGAATTGTAGTGCTGTTCGGCGATGTCGATCTGGACTTGTAGCTCGTCGCTCATCCTAGTAGCCTCCCTCAATGGTCGGTGTGGGTATCTGAAAGCTCGCGACAGCAGACTCGCTGCCAAGCTCACGCACGATCAGAGTCTCGGCATCCACATAGCCTGATACGAACCGTTCGAGTACCGGCTCCGCGTCACGCTCATTCCACGCTATTGCCGTGCCGCCGGTGTCCTTACGCCGTTTACCATGGGCAAATAGCTCTTGGTAGCGGCGAGGAGCGACGCCTTCATATGGTTTGACGTTGACGCGGGTATGGCTATCGACATCCGGGTCGATCACGATACTGTCGGGATAGAGGTCGGCAGCCAAGCTTTTTGCGTATGGCTCGATATAGTAGACGCTTCGAATACCGGCGCCGACGATGAGCCGCATGCACATGTGGCAGGGGAACGTCGTCGTATAGATATCGCACCCGACCACCGATGCTTGGGACCGTCCCGCATCGAGCAGAGCGGCCATCTCGGCGTGCAGCATTCGGCCGAACTCGATCAAGCTGGCAGCCCGCGCGCCGGCAAAGATCCCACTCTCCTTGTCGAGTGCCAGATCGACGAGTTTGTCGGGATTCAACCTCGCCTTCTCGGACTGTAGCCAGCCGGTGGCTTCTTTCATTCGGCCGAGCAACTCCAATACGAGTTCGCGCATCAAACGCGTATTGGAATCGTATCCCAAACGAAAATCACGCGCATCGCGATCCCCGCTCCAATACTGACCGCCGCCGTATGCCGGAACTTCATTGCACCCGACAGACACGATGCGCCCGTCACGCGTTGCGATCGCAGCGCCAACTTGGCGGCCGAGGTCCGCGGAACGATAGGCCGCGACCTGCGCCATCGACATTGCAATCTCGCTTTGTGTCGGCGTGCTGAACTGATCGCCGAACACCAGCCTTACGACACGATCGCACGATTCTGCCAACGTCGTGTTGTCGTCCGCACCGATAAAGAAATCAGCGAGTGGGAAGGCATCTCGAACATCTTGGCCATAAGGTTGGCCGCGCTCGCGCTCGTCGGTCTCGATGAGCGCTTCAGCAGTGGAGTAGAACTGCTTCGCGTCGGAAACGAAATGGGAGCGAGCGATTCTGCCGGCCAGGGTCTCCCGCCGTTTTCCGCGACGTGCATTCACGGCAATGACATGGAACGCCCCGCCGTAAACCTGCCGCAGGAACTGCACCTCTTCGGGGCGTTTGAGCTGCCGCAGCACGAAGGCAGTACTCTCCAGCGGCAGCAACGCGCCGCGTCGGTCACCGCCATGTACATCTGCCCGCTTCTGGCGGATATCCGAAATCGCCAACCGTGCCATCGCCTCGTTGCGGCCGAGCGCACGACGCACTTCTGTGCCGAGTGCCATCAGCATGCGGTAGCGCTCTTCGGTCCGGGACGGGAGCTCGATGGACCCAAATTGGGTCACGTATTTTTGGGGTAGCTCACTCAGTTTCACCGGGATGACACGGTAGCCGACACGCGACAATGCCACCTCGAGCGCGCCTGTCGCCGCTTCGAGATCCGTGCCGATCGCACCGACGAATCCGAAGAACAGCTCCGGCCGGTTGATACGCGAAAATGACCGGGGACGATGAACGGATACCCGCCGACGCTCCACGCCCGAACCGTGCCTTCCCTGGTTTGCGCATGCCTTGTGAGCACGCTGTGGACTATCGCAGAAATGTGCGAATGATCGGTGGATGATCGCACGACCGAGTGCCAGCAGGGTGGCACGCTGATGGAAGACCGAACGAACGAAAAGGGAGGCGTCTCCGCCTCCCTCGCTGGTTCGTCGTTCGTACTGCGGCCGCAGCCGCGAGCCGATCAGAGCGCGGGCGAACCGAGCTCCGCGCCGAGGGTGCCGAAGCCTTCCTCGGCGACCGTCGCGGTGAGCTGCTCGAACTCCTCGGGCGCGACGTCGGCGACGTGCTGGATCGAGCCGGTGATGCGGCGCGTGCCGTGGTTGATCGTGAGCAGCGTGACCTCGATCTCCTGACCGGGGCTGTACTGCACGCTCGCGTCGAACTCGCCCTTGGGCACCATCGCCAGCACGCCGGGGACGATCTCGACGAGCAGGTAGTTCGGGGTGACCTTGACGACCTGCGCGATGAGCTTGTTGCCCTCCCACAGCTTGTCGGCGTGCTCGACCCAGGGGTCGGGCAGCGCGTGCTTGAGCGAGAGCGAGACCTTCTTCGCCTCGGGGTCGAACTTCATCACCTCGACCGAGACGGTGTCGCCGATCTTCACCACTTCGCTGGGGTGCTTGATCCGCGCGTACGAGAGCTCGGAGTTGTGGATCAGGCCGTCGATGCCGCCCAGGTCGACGAACGCGCCGAACTCGGCCAGCCGAACGACGACGCCTTCGCGGATCTGGCCGACCTGCAGCGTGCCGAGCAGCTCCTGCTTCTTGGCGTTGAGCTCTTCCTCGAGCACCTGCCGCTGGCTGAGGACGACGCGGTGGCGCTTGTGGTCGAGGTCGATCACCTTGAGCCGCAGCTTCTTGCCGACCAGCTCGTCGAGGTTGCCGACGGGCTGGCGGCGGATCTGCGAGGCGGGCACGAAGCCGCGCATGCCGAGGTCGACCAGCACGCCGCCCTTGACGACCTGCGTCACGGTCGCTTCGATGACTTCGTCTTGCTCGTGCGCCTCGATGACCTTCTCCCAGGTCTTCAGCGCGCGGGCGCGGCGCTCGCTCAGGTAGAGCTGGCCGTCCTGGTCGTCGATCCGGTGGATCATGACTTCCAGGGTGTCGCCGACCTTGAGCTCCTTGGGCTCGATCGCCAGCGACAGCTCGCGGAAGGGCAGGATGCCCTCGGACTTGCCGCCGATGTCGACGAGCAGCTCGTCCTGGTACTTGGCGACGATCACGCCGGTGAGGACCTGGCCCTCGTCGAGGACCTTGAGGCTCTCCTCGTAGAGGCGCTGCTCGAGGGCGAGCTGGTCTTCTTCCTCGGGGACCGGGGTGGGGGCGTGGCCGGTGGTGGCGACCGCGGGGGTCGGCTCCGTCGAGGCGACCTGGCCGGCGACGGGTTCGGTGGGTTCGATGGTGGTGGAAATGGTGAGGTGACTTCCTTCGTTCTATATTTTTATTTTTGGCAGCGGCGGCACCACCAGGTCCCGCGCTGGCCGATGACCGTTCGCACGATGCGCTGCCCGCACCGAGGGCACGGTTCACCGAGGCGGCCGTAGACGGCGAGCTGGCTTTGAAACCCGCCTTTGAGCCCCTCGGCATCGACGTAATCGTCCACGCTCGTCCCGCGGGCCTCGACGGCTCGCTGGAGGACGCCTCGGATTGCGCCGTGCAGCCGGCGTGCCGCCGGCTTGCTGATCTTGGAGGACGGGCGGCTCGGCCGGATCCCCGATTCCCACAAGGCCTCGCATGCGTAGATGTTGCCGACTCCCGCGATTCGAGCTTGGTCGAGCAGGAGCGACTTGATCGGCGTGCGACGCCCAGAGAGCATACTGAGAAAATGCTCGGAGGTAAAGCCCTCCGAGAGCGGTTCGATTCCCCCGTCGGCATCCCAGGGGTCGCCGGCCTCGAGCAGCCGCATCCGGCCGAAGGTCCGCGCGTCGGCGAAGCACAGCCGGGTGCCGTCCGTGAACGTGAGCAGCACGTGGGTGTACGGGTGCTTCGCGCTCGTCCCGGACGGCTGGACGACCAGCTGGCCGGTCATCCGCAGGTGGACGGTCAGCCGCCGGCCGGATGCGAGCCGGATCACGACGTATTTCGCCCGCCGGCCGACCTCCGCGACGGTCTCGCCGACCAGCGCCTCGGCGAAGGCCTGGCCGGGCAGGCCGACGGCAATCTTGGGCAGGCTGATCTCGACCGACGCGACCGTCTTGCCGGTGACGGCGTTGGCCAAGCCGCGCGCGACGGTCTCGACTTCGGGGAGCTCGGGCACCTCCGCCTATAACCCCGGACCGGGACAGTGCCGTTGCGCTTCCGGCTCGCCGTCCCGAGCCGGATTGCTCGACAGATTCGTATCCCGAGCGAGCGAGGAGGCGAGGCCTCGATGGCTACCCGCCTAGCGGCGCGCTGCGATCACCGGTTCGAAGCGGCGGTCGGGAACGAACCAGAGGACGGCCACGACGACGAACAGCACGTCCGCGACCGCCGGCGACCGGAACGCCGAGCCCACCGCGGCCACGTAGAGCACGAGCGAGAGCTTGCCCTTGAGGTCGGTCTGGACGGCTTTCGCGAAGGCGCCGTCGGGCCCGTTCACGGCCCGCAGCGCGGTTTGCAGCAGGGTGTACGCCAGCGCGTCCATGAGCAGCACGAAGCCGTAGAGCGCCGTGGGAACCGCGGCGGAGGGGTTCTCGCCGAGCCAGCTGGTCGTGAACGGCACGAGCGAGAGCCAGAAGAGCAGGTGCAGGTTGGCCCACATCGCCCGGCCGTCGATGCCGTCCGTCGCGCGCAGCATGTGATGGTGGTTGTTCCAGTAGATGCCGAGGAAGACGAAGCTCAGTACGTACGCGGCGAGCGTCGGCAGGATCGCGTGCAGCGATCCCAGGTCGGTGCCGTGCGGCGGCTTCAGCTCGAGCACCATGATCGTGATGATCACCGCGATGACGCCGTCGCTGAAGGCCTCGAGCCGGCTCGCCTCGGTCGAGAACGGAGCCCTCGGCCGGCGCGCGCTCACCGCACGACCAGCTCCGCCGCTCGCGGCTGGAAGCGCGCCCCGAGCGCGGCGGCCGAGGCGGCGGCCAGCGCGCGCGGCGCGGGCGTGCGCGAGGACTGCAGGTAGAACGCCTTGGCCGGGTCGAGCAGCGCGGCGACGACCCGCGGGTCGGCTTTGATGCCGACCGTGCAGCCCTGGGGCTGGACCGGCGCGGGCGAGATGCAGTCGCCCCACAGCGGCTGGCAGACGTTGAAGCTCATGCCCATCCGCATGCGCCCGCCGCCGTGGCGGGTGATGAAGAGGTCGCCCAGCGGGTGGGTGCCGTGCTGCGGCGAGCGCACGAAGAGGGTGTAGTCGTCCTCCTCCGGGACCGGCACGCCGGCCAGGGTCAGCTCGCCGTAGCGGGCCTGCGCGAGCGCGCCGACGTTCTCGCTCGTCGCCGCCAGCAGCCGGCCGCCGCCGGCCAGCAGGTCGACGCGGCGCGGCCCGGCGGCGCGCATGGCCGCCGCCATCAGCCTCGGCGGCACGATCTTGGCTTCGTAGGTGACGCCCAGCGCGCGCTGCATGTCGGCCATCTGGCTGACGGTCATCTTCGTCCACGTCCCGCGCTCGTCGAAGAACGACCAGGCCAGGTTCTGCCAGGCCGGGTCGGCCGGGTCGTGGTTGCCCGGGAAGGTCTGCCACGACCACCAGAGCCGGTCGAGGTTGCCGTGGTGGGTGTAGAAGATCGGGTCGTTGGCGGCGGTGTTGAGGATCGCCATGTCGCCCGAGCACGGCAGCTCTTTCTGGTAGCGGGTGGCGTCGCCGCCGGAGGAGACGTGGACGAAGCCGTGCGAGCCGGACTCGACCACCCCGCCGGCCGGCAGTTCGCCGGTCGTGCCCGCCGCGACCCCGAAGAACTGGCTCGCGTCGCAGTCGAGCAGCCGGTGCACCAGCGAGAGCTGGTAATAGCGGTGGTCGCCGGTGTTGTAGTTGGTCAGCACGCGCTCGACCGAGTGGCCCGCCCGCAGGTAGCGGTACTGGTCGAAGAGCGGGTTGCCGCCGGTCTGCGCGTAGGCCGGCGCCGGCGCGCCGTGCTCCCAGGTCTCCCAGTCCCAGTACGGCAGCCGCAGCGAGAAGTCGTTCACGAGACCGCCCAGGATGCGCTCGTGGAAGTACAAGAACATCCGGTGCCAGGGCAGGAAGTTCCAGCTCCCGTGGATGTCGCCGCCGGGATAGCCCGGCGCGGGCGCCGGGCAGGTGACGCAGTAGTAGGCGTGCAGGTTGCGCTGGCCTTGCAGGCTGCGCCCGTCCGAGGCGGGCAGTGCGCGCATCCGCTGGTACGCCAGGCGCAGCCGCGCGATCTCGTGCGGCGTCAGCTCCCACGCCGAGCGCCGCGCGGCCAGCACGGTGTCGGCCGGGCGCACCCACGGCTTGCCGTCGCCCGGTGCCGGCAGCGTGCAGCCGAACGGCGTACAGGTCGAAGGCGACGGCGTGGGCGCGGGCGAGCCGGACGGCGCGGGCGACTGCGCGAGCGCGGGGACGGTGCCGACCAGCGCGGCCGCGCCGGCCGAGGCACCCAGAGCGATGAAGCGGCGGCGATTGGTGGACACCCTACGAATCCTTTCGAACGCGAGCGAGCCCCGTGCGTGTTGAACGAGCGGGGTGATCCTGGCCCCGTTGGAGCGAGCGGTCGGGGAGTCCTATCGCGAACGGAGCGCATGCGCGACTGACGTCCGCCGCGCGCCGCGCGCGCTGCGGTTCGCCGCGTACGCGGGTCGGCTTCGCGCGCCGATGCCGTTCAGCCCGGCGCGTCGGCGCGGTGCGCGCGGTAGGTCTTGGGCTCGAAGTACCAGTCGGGCAGCGCGGCCGGGAAGCGGACGTCCTCGAAGGTGTAGTCGGTCTCGAACTCGCCGCCGCGCGTCTGGCCGTGGATCGAGGCGATCAGCGGCAGACCGTCGCGCTCGGTGAAGCGGACGTCGAACTCGTCGGGCAGCGACTGGCTGGTGAGGCCGAGGTAGAGGTGGTCGCGCACCCGCATGCGGCGGACCTCGTACGAGCCCGCGTCGACCCAGAGCTCGTCGATGCGGTTGCGCGCTTCGTCCCGCTTGGGCTCGAGCCAGAGGTGCCAGTCGGGGCCCTCGCGCGCCACCCGGTCGACGCGGTAGTCGTAGTCGGTCGTCACGACGACGCCGCCGATCGGCTTGATGTCGCTCGGCAGCGGCGCGGGCGTGGGCGAGGCGGGGCGCGCGTAGAGCGCGCGCTCGAAGATCTCGGCGGTCGGCGGGCCGGGGTCGACGTAGCCGTCGAAGGCGATCGTGTCGTTGACCAGCTCGCCGACCGCGCGCCCGTTCCAGGCCCGGCGCAGCAGCGCGTCGCGGTCGGACGTGCGGCACCAGATCTCGAGCGTGTAGCTGTTCTCGAAGTCCGGCGTGCCGTCGACGACGTCGCGCCGGTGCAGCGTGTAGGCGACGAACGGCGGCCGGGCGTGCGCCCGCGAGGCCGCCTTCGCCCGGGCCAGGATCTGCTCGCCGGTGAGCGCCGGGCCGGGCAGCGCGGCGGCGCCGGCGGACGCGAGCGCGACCGCGAGCAGCAAGACGGCGCGGCGAGCGAACTGGAGCACGCCGGGCGATTCGCCGCCCCGGCCGCCGCTCCCATCGGCGGCGGCCGGCGCTGCTCGGCTAGCCCGCGCTGCGCGCGATGAGCAGGAAGTTGCGCGGGACGCCGGTGACGGAGCGCGGGACGACGGCGTACGGCCAGCGCCCGAAGTTCGCGCCCAGTTGACCGGGTTCGGCCAGCATCTCGACCGCCCAGCCGCAGCGCCGCAGCAGCGCTTCGGGCTCGTCGGTGCCGAATTGCCAGGGCGCGCCCGATGCCGCCAGGCGGTCGCGGAACTCGCTGGTGAGCGGGCTGGTGAGCGTCGCCGCCCCGGTCAGGTCGGTGACCAGCCGGCTCTCGTGCGCCGAGAGCTCGGCCACCGTGCGCAGCAGCGCTTCGACCGCCTCACCGGGCAGAAAGAACAGCAGGCCTTCGGCGATCCAGAGCGTCGGCCGGGCGGAGTCGAAACCGGCCGTGCGCAGCGGCGTCTGCCAGTCGTCGACCAAGTCGACGGCGACCGTGCGCCGCGTGCAGCGCGGCTGGGCCGCGCTCAGCACCGCGTCCTTGTAGCGCAGCAGCGCGAGGCGGTCGAGCTCGTAGGCGACCGTGCCCGCCGGCCAGTCCAGCCGGTAGGCGCGGGTGTCCAGGCCGGCGGCGAGCATGACGACTTGGCGCAGCTCGTGGTCGGCCGCGAGCCGGGTGATCGCCTCGTCGTAGAACCGGGTGCGGATCGCCAGATACGGCAGGACGCCGCCGCCGCCGTACTGCTCCAGCAGCTCGGCGCCGCGCGGCCCGGCCAAGGCTTGCGCGTAGGGGTCGCTGGTCAGCCGGTCGGCGCGCGCGTTCTCGGCCGCTCGGGCCGCGGCGGTCCAGCGCGCGGTCTGCGCGACCGGGTCTTCGGTCGCGCGCTCGGCCGGCGAGCCGGTCGTGCTCACGACGCGCTCGGATCGTGGCCGAGCGCGGCGCGGCGCAGGAACAGGCTGAGCAGCTTCATGCGCAGCACGGTGACGCCGTCCTGGTTCACCACCTCGCAGAGCGGCACGACCAGGCCGAGGTCGGGCCGGCTGACGAGCGGCCGCGCCTCGAGCACCGTGAGCGTGGCGGTCAGCACGTCGTTCGGGCGCACGGGCTGCAGCCAGCGCAGCTCGTCGACGCCCGGCGAGCCGGCGCCGGCGCTGCGCGCCAGCAGCGTGTCGACGTAGAGCCGCATGAAGACCGACGCGGTGTGCCAGCCGCTGGCGATCAGGCCGCCGAACGGCGTGCGCGCAGCGACCTCTTCGTCGACGTGGAAGGCCTGGGGATCGTGCGCCGCGCCGAAGCTGAGGATCTCCTCGGCGCTCACCCGGTGGCTGCCCAGCTCGAAGCGCGCGCCCGGCGGAAAGTCCTCGAACGTCAGCGGGGCCAGCCCGGTCTCGGTTCCGCCGGCGGTCATCGCGTCACCTCAGCGGCCCGCCGCGTCGGCGAGGAAGTTGCGCTCGATGGCGGCGACGGTGCGGAACTGGTCGACCTTGAGGCTCTCGGCCGGGATGTCGCGGCCGGTCAGCGACTCCAGCAAGAACAGGAACTCCACCAGCCGCAGTGAGTCCACCAGCCGGTTGTCGATGAGGTCGAGATCGTCGCCGATCGGGCCCGCGCCGGGATTCTTCTCCCGCAGCCACGCGCGCACCGCGTCGAGCCGCGTTTGGGTCGTCGTCTGGCTCATGGAACTACCCTTCTGTCGAGGTGGCGGCGCCGGCCGCGGCGAGCGTGGCGCCGACGACCGCGACGGCGTACTCCGCATCGTGACTGATGCTCAGCGCAAGTTGCCGGATACCTTCGCCGGCGGCGTGGCGCGCGAGGGCGCCGTGGAGCCGGATCTCCGGCCAGCCGCCGGTGGTCGCGCACACTTCGATCTCCCGCCACGGCAGCGGGCCGGCGAAGTGGAGCGTCTTGAACGCCGCTTCTTTGGCGGCCAAACGGGCTGCGAGCGTGAGCGGCCCGTGCGCGCCGTGCCGGTCGGCCTGCTCGTAGTCGTGCCGCTCGCCGGCGGTGAACTGCCGGTCCAGGAACCGCTCGCCGTGGAGCGCGAGGAGCTCGCGGACGCGGCCGACCGGGACCAGATCGATTCCCAGCCGGTCACACATGCGGCACGATCGCGCGCGCGGCGTCGCGGAGCGCGCTCGTCGCGGCCGCGAAGTCGCCGGCGAACCGCTGCTCCAGCGCGTACACCCAGCGCTCGAGGCCGAACGCGACGCAGCTCGTGAACGCCGGGCCGCCGTCGGGCAGCGCGATCGCGCAGCGCTCGCCGAAGAAGTTGCGGTGCAGGTTCACCGACGCGATCGCGAGCTCGCCGGCCAGGAACTCCTGCTTGACCGGAAAGAGCTGCTGCATCTGCGCCCGCGAGCCGTCCTTGTCGAAGAACGGGTCGAGGCCGACCTCGCGCCGCAGCCCCAGGCGAAGCGCGGTGCCGAGCGCCTCGACGAGCGGCGCGAACGCCTCGAGGTGGCCCTGCGCGGCGGCCAGGTCGCCGACGCAGACGATCTCGCGCATGTGGAAGCCGAGCACGCGCTTGAGCCCGTCGTAGTAGTCTTCGTTGCGGAAGCAGCGCTCGCGCACCGTTACCCGGTACGGCGGCGTGACGACGCTGCCGCTCAGGTGGAGGTACACCGCGAAGCAGGCCGCCGTCGGCAGCACCAGGCCGGTCGGATCGAGCTCGTGCGCGCACAGCGCGTCCTGCTTGGTGCGGTCGGCCAGGCGCTCGCGCGTTCCGTCGTCGTCGCGAACCTGGCTGACCAGCAGCGCCAGGTGCGGGAAGTTGACGAAGAAGTCGAGCTCGCGCATGGCGCCGGCGGGCAGCAGCGGCGGCAGGATGAGCTGCTCGGCGCCGACCGCCGCGGCCCAGCCGGTGAAGACGCCGTCGAGCTCGTACAGCAGGCGCGTCTGGGCCGGGTTCAGCGCCACCGTGCCCGCGGACGGCACCGGCTCGGAGAGCGAAGGGCGTGCCACGGCTACAGCGCCGGCAGCTCGGGCGAGCTGAAGATGCCGGACTTGATCATGAAGCCGACCGGCTTGCGCAGCACCTCGGCGTGGAACGCGTCCCGGGCCGGATCGTCCAGCAGCCGCCGGCGCAGCGCCAGCGGGTCCGCCAGCCCGGCGTCGCGGTAGGCGGCCGGGTTGTAGAGCGACTGCAGGCTGAACACGAGATAGCGCTTCAAGTACGTCTCCGCGTCGGCGAGAAGCCGCTCGTCGCCGCGCGCCGCCAGGCGCGCGTGCAGCCAGCGCACCAGCTCGCGGCCGAACGCGATGTGGCGCGACTCGTCGCGGTGGTGGACCGCGTTGAGCCGGCGAACCGTCTCGCACAAGCCGGGATCGTCGGCCATGCGCACGTTGTAGAAGTCGACGATCTCCTCGAACAGCACGATCCGCGCGAAGACCAGGAAATCGCGCAGCTCGGCGTCCTCGGGCTCGTCGGTCGCCAGGCGCTTGTTGGGATAGATCTTGCCCGCGTAGCGCAGGCAGAACTCGGCGAAGAACCACATGTGCTCGTTCTCCTCGCCGATGAAGTGGTGGAAGAACGACGAGGGCACTTCGAACCCGGGCGTGTGGATGCGGTCGACGACCTCGGTCAGCAGGTCGCGAATGCCGTGCACGTTGAGGCTGTAGAAGTTGACGCTCTCCCAGCGGCCCAGCGCCAGGAGCTGGTCGATGCCGAGCTCGCCCGCCACGGCGGTTCCCGCGACGCTCAGCAGGCTCGGGCTCATCCAGGGCATGCCCGCCGGGAGAGCATCCGGCCACTCGAACGTCGTGTACGGGTTGTAATACGTCTCCGTCGACATCCGGTCGAGCCGGCCGATCAGACGCTCGAACCGCGCGGAGTCTTCGGCGGTCATGCTCGTCGCATGGGGCATGGTTTCGCACCCTTCACAGCGGAAGCTGCGCTCAAGAGACTACCAGGTACAATTCCCGATTGTCAAGGCTGCGTAAACTCGGACGCGGCTCCGCACGGTGACCCGCCATTGCAGTCCCGCCGAGCGGAGCGGCCGCCCAGCCGGTTCGCGGGCGAGCGCCGCCGAGACGACCGCTACGATTTGACTCCGCGGCTCCGGCGAGGCTACCGTAGCAGCGATGAACATCTGGCTGATCGGGTGGGCAGCGCTCGGCTTCGCGTTCAATCTCGGCTTCTCGCGGCTGTCGTACGGTTTGCTGCTGCCGGCGCTGCGGCGCGATTTCAGCGGGACGTATGCCGTGTTCGGGCTGGTCAACACCGCGAACCTGATCGGCTATTTCCTCGGCACGCTCGCTACCCCGGTCTTGCTCGAGCGGATCGGCCGGCCGATCGCCGTGAACGCGGTCGCGCTGGCGGCGCTGACGGTCGCGCTGGCCGCTTCGACGTACGCGGGAGACCTCTACCAGCTCGCGCTCTTGCGGCTGGGGATCGGCTTCCTCTCCGGCGTCGCGCTGGTGCTGACGATCACGCTCACCCTCGAGCGCACCCGCAGCGACCGCCGCGGCCTGGCCTCCGGCCTGCTCTGGGCCGGGTTCGGCTTCGGGCTGATCGTCTCCGGGCTGATCGCGCCGTTCGTGGTCGGCGCGCACGCGCCGATCACCTGGCGGCAGACCTGGCTGCTGATGGCGCTGCTGGGGCCGGTCGTCACGATCGGCTTCACGCTGACCGCGCGGCGCACGAGCCGGATCGCGGTTGCCGCGGGCGCCGCGAGGGCCGCGCCGGCGGCGGCGGCCGCCGGCGGTCGCGGCCTGCTGTTGGTCGGAACGTCGTACTTCTTGTTCGGGGCCGGCTACATCACGTACTTCACCTACGTCATCGCGCTGGTGATCGCCAGCGGGCTGCCGGCGCAGTTCGCCGGGCTGCTGTGGTCGCTGTGCGGCGTGGCCGGTATCCTCGGCGGCATCTTCGCCGGGCGCGCGCTGGACGGTCGCTTCGCGTTCGCCGTCCTGCCCGTCGTGCTGGTGATCGGCGGCCTGGGCGCCTTCCTCGGCGTGCTGGCTCCGGTCGTCGCCGTCGCGCTGGGCGCGTTGCTGATGGGGTTCTCGTTCATCAGCACGCCGGCCACCGTCAGCGCGCTGCTGAAGGCCGCCACGTCCGACGCCGACTACCCGCGGGTGCTCAGCTACGTCACCGCGGCGTTCGCCGTCGGCCAGTTCATCGGCCCGGTCGCGGGCGGGGCGGTGGTCGACGCGACCTCGCTGCGCGGCGGCATCATCCTGGCCGGCGTCCTGATGGGCGTCGCGGCGCTGCTGGCGGCGGGCAACAGCCTGCAGACCGCGCACCGGCGGCGCGCGCCGGCCTGAGCGCGCCCTTCACCGGCGCGAGCCCATGGATCATATCGGTCGCCAGCTCGCCGAGGCCCGGGACCGGGCGGGGCTGACGCAGTCGGAGCTGGCCGGGAAGCTGGGCGTTCAGCAAAGCCGGGTCTCGCGGATCGAGCACGAGGCGAATCCTCGCCTCGACACCGTGCAGTCGTACGCGCGCGCCCTCGGTCTGGAAGTCGTGCTCGTGCCGCGCAAGCAGCTCGGCCGCGTGCGGGCGATGCTGAGCGGCCAGGCCGGACCCGAGGACGACGAGCGTTCGCGCTTCCCGTCGCTGGCCGACCTCATCCGCGACGCGGCGGACCGCCCGAAGAAGCGCTAGGCTTCGACCGCGATGCTCAGCGTGTTCCTCCACGGCCGGCTCGCCGGAACGATCGGCTTCTCGTCGAGCGGCATCACGAGCTTCGCGTTCGACGAGGAGTACGTCGCCGATCCCCGGCGCGCTGACGATCCACCATGACGATGACGAGCGCCAGCCGGTCCGGCGAGCGCCGGTACCCGGCCGCGAGGAGCCCATGCGCTTCTCGCTCGCCGGCGTGCAGTTGAAGTTCAGCGCTTTCGGCAACGACGACAGCAGGGCCTGACCATCCCCGCGAGCGGCGCGGGCGGAAATTGGATCGTGAAGCTGCCGTCGCGCCGCTTCGACGGCGTACCGGAAGCGGAGCACGCGGCCATGACGTTCGCGGCGGCGGTCGGGATCGGCGTGCCCGAGCACCGCCTGATCGCGGTGGGCCTGGCGCCGATCGCCGCGGTCGTCATGGAAGCCTGCGGCCCCGACGACGCGCAGGAGCTGGTGCGGCGCCTGGTTTTCAGCATCGGGATCGGCAACGGCGACATGCACCTCAAGAACGTCAGCCGGTATTATCCCGACGGCCGCACGCCGCGCCTGGCACCCGGCTACGACTTCGTGCCCACCGCCCGCTACGTGTCCGGCGACGGCTTCGCGATCCCGCTGGTGCGCACGAAGCGCTGGGAAGCGATCGCGCAGGACGAGTTCGCCGAGTTCGCCGCCGCGGCGGGACTCTCACGCCACGCGACGCTCTCGACGGTGCGGGAAACCGCCGCCCGCATGCGGGCCGCCTGGCCGTCGATTCGCGAGACGGCCGGTTTCGACGAGGCGACGAAAGCCCTGATCGAGCGTCATCTGGCCCGCGTGCCGCTGCTCGGCGGAAAGCCGAAAGTACTGCCGCGATCGCCTCGCGCGCGCCGGTAGCGGGTCAGGTTCTTTCTCATCCGAGCGGCATGCACCCAGCCGGGCGCGAGCGTCCGGCCGGGTCGCGTCACGAGCTCGACTCGATCGTCAGCGTCGTCGGGTCCAGCTCGTAGTTGCCCGGGGCGACGAGGTCGTTGGGATACGCGCAGATCACGCTGTCGTCCGGGCCCCAGATGACGACCAGGTTCGGCGCTCCGCACTCCGTCTGCTGAAGGCCGTAGTTTTCGAGCAGCTGCGCGCCGGGGCTGTCGGGCTCGGCTTGGTACGACGGGTAGTAGAGCTGGCTCTGGTCGTCGGGAACCCAGCCGAACAGCGGGAGCCCGCCCAGTCCGCCGAGGGCGAACGGGCCCCAGAACCCGCCGCCCCAGTAGATCGGCGCCGGCTGCCAGGTCCGGCCGTGATTCCACTGCCACGGCTGCCAGCGGTGCGGATTTCCCACCACCGGGCCGTGGAAGCGGCCGTGATACGGCCCGCCGCTATGGTTGGGGTTGAACGGCGGCGTGCGGTATGCCACCGGCGGGCGGCGCGTCGCTGCCTGGCTGCCCGGGCGCTGCCCGACCGCACGCTGTTGCGGCTGCGGCTGCGTGACCGCACGCCGTTGCGGTTGCGGCTGAACGGGCGGGCGCTGCGGCCGGGGTTGCACCGGGCGCGGCGGCGCGACCGCGGCGCGCGCCGGGATGTCGCGCGGGAAGCTGAAACCCGGCTGCGGCGGGGCCGGGCGGCTCGGCGGCGGAGCCGCCCGCTGGACCGGCGGCGGAGGCGGCGGCGCCGCGCGCGGGGCCGGTGGGGCCGGACGGCCTCCGGGCTGGGCGAGCGCCGCGCACGGGATGACGATCAGGCCGAGCGCGAGCGCGCAGGAGCGGACGCCGTTCACGATACCACCTCGTCCAGCGTGCCCTTCACGGTGACGTACGTCCCGTGCTGCGTCTTCACCAGCACCAGCACGGCGCGCGCGGGCACGATCTCCGACGAGCGCCGCAGGCGCTGCGGCGACGCCGTCAGGTTCAGGAACACCACCCCGTGCTCCAGCGCGATCGCGTGCGTCCGGCCGTTCTGGCGCAGCGTCATCGCGTAGGGCAGGCAGCGCTGCAGGTTGCCGGTGAACGAGCACGCGCCGTTCGTCACCGTGAGGGTCCCGCGCCGGTCGCCGCTGCGGATGCGCAGCGTCTGCCCGCTCAGCGTCATGGAGACGTCGCGATAGGTTCGCACCGAGCCGTCGTTCTGCTGGATGCGGGTCAGACCGGCCGCGTTCGCGGCCGCGGTGCTGGCCGCGACCAGCACCGCGGCGATCACGAACCGCAGCCCACCTCGATCGCGCACGGTCAGCGCGGCTTGGACTGGTGCAGGTAGACGGTGTTGCCGTCGGGGTCGCGCACGGTCGAGATCCAGCAGATCGGCAATTCGTGCGGCTCGGTCGACTCGATGCCGCGGCTCGTCAGCCCGGCGCGGTACCCGGTCAGGTCGGGGATCTCCAGCGCCAGCGACTGGGCCGTGCCGGGCTTGCCGACCTGCTCGAAGTTGCCGATCCCGAACGCGACGCCGTCGACGTCGAACTCGACGTAGTAGTCGACCGCGAAGTCGGTCTTCGCCAGGCCCAGCCCGTCGCCGTAGAACGCGACCGCGCGCGCCATGTCGGTGACCGGGTACATGATGAACGCAACGCGCTTGTCGGTGTCCGCCATCGTCAGCCCTTCCCTTCCGCACGCTGCGGAGTCGTGAGTGTTCGACCGGCGCGCCGGCGCCGTCGTGGTCGGGAGATCACGCCTCGACCTCCACGGCTTCCAGTTCGAACGAGGCGACCTCGTACCAGTTCCGCCCCGTCTTGAGCGTCGCTTCGAGCGGCACGGCCAGCTCGTAGGCGTGCTCCATCTCGTGCTTCACGATCCGCGCCACCGCGTCGAGGTCGGCCCGGGCGACCTCGAAGATCAGCTCGTCGTGGATCTGCAGCAGCATGATCGCGTCGAGCAGCTCGGCGGTCAGGCGGCGGTCGAGCCGGACCATCGCGAGCTTCATCAGGTCGGCGGCGCTGCCTTGGAGCGGGGCGTTGGTCGCCTCGCGCTCGGCGGCGGCGCGCAGCATGTGGTTGGGCGAGCGCAGGTCGGGCATGTAGCGGCGCCGGCCGAGCAGCGTTTCGACGTAGCCCTTCTCGCGCGCGGTGTCCAGGCTGCGCTCGATGAAGTCGCGCACGCCGGGGAAGCGCGCGAAGTACGCCTCGGTCATCGCCTTGGCCGTGCCGCGGTCGATCTCCAGCCGCTGCGCCAGGCCGAAGTCCGACATGCCGTAGAGCAGGCCGAAGTTGACCGACTTGGCCATCCGGCGCTGGTTGGGGTCGACCTCGGCGAGCGGCCCGACGTCGAAGATCTGGCGGGCGGTGAAGTCGTGGATGTCCTGGCGCTCGTGGAACGCGCGGCGCATCGCCTCGTCGCCCGAGAGGTGCGCCATCAGCCGCAGCTCGATCTGCGAGTAGTCCGCCGCCAGCAGCACGCGGTCGTCCGAGGGCGCGACGAACGCCCGGCGCACCTGCCGCCCCAGCTCCGTGCGCACCGGGATGTTCTGCAGGTTCGGATCGGTCGACGAGAGCCGGCCGGTCGCGGTCGCGGTCTGCTTGAAGTACGTGCGCAGCCGGCCGTCGGGGCCGACGAGCTGGGGCAGCACGTCGATGTAGGTGTTCTTGAGCTTGGAGACCTCGCGGTACTCCAGCACCTTGGCGGCGACCGGGAAGCTGCGCGCGAGCGCGCCGAGCACCTCGACGCCGGTCGCGTAGCCGGTCTTGTTCTTGCGGCCCGACGGCAGGCCCAGCTTGTCGAACAGAATGCGCCCGAGCTGCTGCGGGCTGCCGAGGTTGAACTCCTCGCCGGCGAGCTCGTAGATCTCGCGCTGCAGGCGCTCGACGTCGGCGTCGACCCGCACCGCCAGCTCGCGCAGCACGTCCTTGTCGAGCGCGATGCCCGCGCCTTCGAGCTTGGCCAGCACCGAGACCAGCGGCAGCTCGACGTCCTCGTAGAGCGCGTGCTGGCCGCGCCGCTCCAGCTCGGCCCGCGTCGCGCGGGCCAGCAGGCCGGCCGCGTCGGCCGCCGCGGCCTGGTCGCCGGGCAGCTTGCGGGCGAGGAACATCGCCGCCGCCTGCTCGACGCCCGAGAGCTTGTCGGTGTCCTCGAACTTGCGGCTGGGGTCGAGCAGGTGCGCGGCGACCATCGGGTCGTCGCCGACCAGGCGTTCCGTCAGGCCGAGCCGGCGCATCAGCGCCTTCGCGTCGTAGGCAACCAGGTGCGGAACGCGCTCCCACATCGCCGTGAACGCCGCTCGGACGGGCTGGATCTCCAGCGCCGACACCAGGATCGCGAACGCCGTTTCGTCCGCGCGCGAGATCGCGACCGCGTCGCCGCGCGTCGCGACCGCGACCCGCTCCGATGCGGCAGCTTTGTCGATCTCGGCCACGATGCGCACGTAGTCCGCCGGCTCGGTGACCGAGGTGAACGACTCGTACCTGCCCTCGAGCACGTCGTCGGTCTCGACCGGCTGCGGCGTCGCGGGCGGCTCGAGCTTGGCGAGCAGCGTCTTGAACTCGAGGTCGCGGTAGAGCCGGTAGAGCTCGTCGTTGGGCGCGGGCGCGTAGCGCGCGCTCTCCCAGTCGAGCGCGACCGGCAGGTCGCGCTTGATCAGCGAGACGTCGCGGCAGACCCGGGCGACCGCGCCGTGCTCGCGGATCAGCGCTTCCCACTTGGGCTTGCCGGCCAGCGCCGGATCGGCCAGCAGCGCGTCGAGCGAGCCGGCGTTCTTGATCAGCTGGATCGCGGTCTTCTCGCCCACCCCGGGGATGCCGGGCAGGTTGTCGGAGGGGTCGCCCTTGAGCCCGCGGTAGTCGGGGAGCTGGCGCGGGTCGAGCTCGTAGCGCTCGCGGACCTTGGCCGGGTCGTAGCGGGCCAGCTCGCTGATCCGCCGCCGGGTCGCCAGCACCGTGGTGTGGTCGTCGACGATCTGCAGCAGGTCGTTGTCGCCGGTCACCACCAGCACGTCCTTGCCCTCGGCCTCGGCCTGCGCGGCGAGCGTGGCGATCACGTCGTCGGCCTCCTCGCCGTCGATTTCCACGACCGGGATGCCGTAGACCGCGAGCACCCGGCGCACCAGCGCGAACTGCGAGCGCAGCTCGTCGGGCGTCTCGGTCCGCTGCGCCTTGTAGTCGCCGTAGAGCGCGATCCGCGAGCGCGGCAGGCCCTTGTCGAAGGCGGCGATCACGTGGGTCGGCTTCTCGTCGGCGATCAGCTTGTTGACCATCATCGTGAAGCCGTAGGCAGCCTCGATCCGCACGCCGCGGGTCGTGGTCAGCTCGGGCAGCGCGAAGAACGCCCGGTACACCAGGCCGTACGAGTCGAGCAGCATCAGCCGCGCCGCCGCGGGCGCGAGCGAGGGCTGCACGGCGCTCATTTCACGTCCGGCGCGAGGGCGGTGCCGCCGACGCCGCCGTCGTCGTCGGAGACCTTGAGCACGGAGACCACGTAGCGGCCGGGCTGCTGCGGAACGGGCACGCCGAACCCTTCCCGGTCCGTGCGGTCGATCTTGCAGAACAGCGCGCGCTTCGAAGCTGCGCTGAAGCATCTCGGCGGCGGCGTGGCGCGCTCGGTGGCGGTGTTGTCGAGTGCGGTTGAGCGGGCAGGTGTCGCCGGAGCGTACGAGTCCGGTCGCCCGAGGCCGGGTCCGGGGTGGTGGTGCCGGGCGCCGCCAGCACGTCGCGCGCGTCGGCGAGGCCTTGACTCTTGACCCATTTTCTGAGAAATTAGCGACGACTATCTATACTTTTATGAACGACGCTCAGACTGAAGCCGACGACAAGTGCCTCCTCCTCTATACGAGCCGAAGCATCCAGCAGATGATCAAAGCGGGCGGGTCTCAGGCCTGGGTCCTCAACCTGCAGCGAGCGCGTCAATGCCGCTACGTTGTATGCGCGTGGAATCCGCGCGGAGAGTTCGCACAGCCGAACGTGAACCTCCGTCGCGGCGAGGCCTATCTCATCGCACCGATCACGTCCATCGAGCCGCCGGAAGACCTCCACGAACCGAAAGACCGCTACATCGTGCGGTTCTCGGACTACGCGGTACCGCCGGGCCGGAAGACCGTCTGGACCGGCAAGCGGAATCCGGTCAACTACACGACGCTCACGGCGCTCGGCTTCGACCCCGCGACGCTCACATTCGAGTCACCGGCGGCGAGCGGTGCGGCCCACGACGCGGCAGCGATCACTCGGCGCGGCGGCGCGGCGGACGACGTACCGCTGACCATCGCGGCTGCGAAGCGCGGCCTTGCCCTTCAGTACGACGTGAAGCCCGACGCCATCGAGATCATCATTCGGGGCTGAACGGAGCCGGCCGGTCGCGAGTACCCGCCGACGTCCCGCCGCCGTTACCCCGCTGCTCGGCGCTCTCGAACGGCACCGGCGGATTCGAGGTACGTTCATGTACGCACGCCGCACCACGCAAGGATCCCCGGATGTGGAAAACTCGAGCCGCCGATGAGCGAACGCCTTCCGGTCGTAACAGGCGACCAACTTCGTCGCGCACTTGAGCGCGTCGGATTCGTGGTCGCGCGGATCAAAGGAAGCGCACACATCATGCGGCATCCCGACGGCCGCATGGCTTCCATTCACATTCACAGAGGCGAGACGGTCAAGCGTGGAACCCTCTCGGGAATATTGGACGAGACGGGATTGAGCGTCGATGACCTTCGACGCCTCCTCTGAGCCACATAGAATTTACCCGTGAGCACCGGTGCGATTGTTGCTCGGGCTCCGCGTGCCGCGCCGGCGTTCGGGATATCCCGAATGGCTACGCGGCCGGAACGATGACAGAGACGGCGGCGGCGAGATCCGACGGCGGGATGGGGTCCCCGCGCTCGGTCATCACCTCAAGATAGCCGGCGATGACGTCACGGGCGTTCGCGACCGCTTCCTCGACCGTTTCGCCCTGCGTGTGAGCGCCCCGGAACGCCGGAATGTGGGCCGAGAAGCCGCCATCGGCTTCCGGCTCGAGCACGACCGTGTAGGACCGTTCGAGCGCCATCACCAGGAAGGTTCCCCGCCGGTTCCCCCGCCCCCGCCGCGGACGGTCTGCACGGCGCTCATTTCACGTCGAGCGCGAGCGTCGCGGCGCCGACGTCGCCGTCGTCGGAGATCTTGAGCACCGAGACGACGTAGCGGCCGGGCTGCTGCGGGAGGGGCACGTCGAAGCCTTCCCGGTCGGCCCGGTCGATCTTCCAGAACAGCGCCCGCTCCGAGGCCGCGCCGAGCGTCGGGGCGGCCGGAGCGGGGCGGCCGTTGGCGGCGTAGTCGAGCGCGGTCGAGCGCTTCGGCGCGACCGAGCCGTGCCAGGCCGGATCGGCCGAGGCCGGGTCCTGGGTCGTCGTGCCGGTCCCGGCCAGCACCCCCGGCGCGTCGCCGAAGGCCGCCCCGCCGGTCGGCAGCCCGTCGGCCAGCCGGATCGCCAGCGTCGCCCCGGCCTGCTCGCCGCCGTCGGCGATCGTCAGGTGCGCGGTGCTGCCCGGCGCGTACGCCGGCCGGTCGGCGCTCAGCGTGGTCAGCCGGGCGTGGCCGGGGCCGTCGATCTCGACCGGGCGGGTTGCGTACTCGAGCGCGCCGTCGCGCACGAAGGCGACCCCGATCGCGGCGTCGCCGACCGTCTCGGGAACGGTGAAGGCGGCACCGGCGTGCCCGCCGCCGGCCGGGACCGTCACCTGGCCCATCGCCCGCGCCCCCTCGAAGCTCACGAACGCGTCGCCGACCGCGCCGGCCAGGCTGGCGTCGACCGCGACCCGCTCGCCGACCCGGTAGCGCGGCTTGTCGGTCGTGATCCGGGCGTCGGTGCCGCCCGCGGCGCGGCTGCCGAGCAGCGCCTGCGGCGCGACCGTGACGGCGTTGGCGTCGAGCGCGGTCCGGCCGTCGACCTGGGCCGAGGCGAAGACGAGGTTGGTGCCCGGCACCGGGCTGCGGAAGCGGGCGTGGGCCCGGCCCTCGCCGTCGAGGGTCAGCGTCTGCTCCTGCACGGTCGGCCCGTGGGCCAGCCGCAGCTTGACGGACAGCCCCGCCGCCGGCCGGCCGTCGTCCGCGTCGTAGCCGCGCACTTCGAAGTCGGCCGGCTCGCCGAGGTCGACGTCGCTGCGCTCGGGGACGATCTCGAGCGCGACCCGGGCCGTCGCGGCGATCACCCGGGCCGAGGCGGTCGAGGCGCCGCTGGTCGCGACGATGCCGTAGGTGGACGCGAGCGCGTCGGTCGGCGCCGGGATGGTCAGGTGCGCCAGGCCGCTCTGGTCGGTCTTCAGCCGCAGGTCGGCGATCGGGGTGGTGCCCCAGCCGGCGTCCCCGCGGGCGCTGGGCGGCAGCACGTGCGGCGAGCGGACGACCTGCACCCGCACGTCGCGGCCGGCGACCGGCGTCCCGTCGGCCCGCTTGGCGGCGACCGCGACCGGGATCGGCTGGTCCGGCGCGCAGGCCGCGCCGCAGGCGGCGGCGACGCCGAGCACGACGTCCCCGACGCCGTCGACGTGGATCGCCGCCCCGCCGCTGGCGCCGCCGGCGGCGGCCAGCACCGTGGCGTCCCCGGCCGGCGCGTCGGCCGGCAGCGCCACGTCGGCCGCGAACGCGCCCGCCCGGTCGAGCCGCGTCTCGCCCTGGGCCAGGGTGCGGCCGCGGGCGACGATCGTCATCCGAACCGTCCCGGCCGCCGGGCGGTAGGCCGTTCCGACCCGCTTGCGGGCGAAGCCGATCAGGTGCACGCGCTCGCCGGCCCGAACGTCGGCCCGCTCGCTGCGCACGCCGACCAGCCCGGCCGGCACCGGCGGCTGGGGCAGGAAGGCCACGAAGGCCCGGCTCTTGCCCCATTCGGCCAGCGCGAAGCGCGGCCGGCCGGCGCCGCTCCAGCGGGCGACGCCGTGGGCGTCGGTCAGGCCGTACTGGAACGCGCTGCCGACCAGGTAGGTGATCCGCATCCCGGCCAGCGCCTTGCCGCTGCTCAGATCGGTCCCGTAGAGCACGACCCCGCCCGGCGACTCCTTGGTCAGCAGGCCGATCCGGCTCAGGTCGAGCCAGGTCTGCTGGACTGCCTCGCCGCGCCGGGCCTCGATCACGAAGAAGCCCTCGCGGTTCTGGAGCGGGACCTCGACGTCGTTGGGAGTGTAGCGCAGCCCGGGGGGCGGGGTGAAGCGCCAGCGGGCGACCGGGCTGCGGTGGCCCAGGTCGACCGGCCGCGCCTGGGACTGGCCGGCGACCAGCACGTCGGCCGGGTCGACCGCGTACGCCGCGAAGTCGACCGGTGCGCCCGAGTAGGTGTCCAGCCGGACCGCGATCCGCTTCCACGGGACCGCGACGTCGCGCGCGTAGAGCGCGAAGGTGCGGTCCCACTTGCCGGAGTCGGGCAGCGGCCGGGCAGCACCGGCCGGCGCCAGCGAGAGGGCGGCGGCGAGGACCAGCGCCAGGCCGGCGGCGCTACCCGTTCGACTTGTCGTAGTAGATCGTGCCGGAGATGTTCGGGTCACTGGTCCGGAAGCCGACCGTGTAGATGCGCTTGGCACCCTTCAAGAGCAGTTCTTGCGAGTTGCTGATCCCGGTGAAGACGGCCGAGCCCGAGTCGTGGGCCTGGTAGTGGATGCCGGTCCGGTCCTCGAGCACGAAGTCGGAGATCTTCGGGGTCATGTCGACGCCCAGGTCGTTGGTGAACTCGAGCCGGGCGATCACGTACCCCAGGCTGCCCGAGCCGACCGAGGGCGAGTTGTCGCCGGTCGGCACGATCCGGGCGTCGAGGACCTTGACGTCGCCGACCCCTTGGAAGAGGGTGGTGGCGGACGGCACGTCGTTCTGGTTGCACGCCGCGAGGCCCAGGCACAGCGCGAAGGCGGCGGCGAGACGTGTGAGCATGACGCGCCGTGCGTTCGGCGGCTGGGGGGCCCCGTCCCGCGCCGGGGCGCGAACCGTCGAACGGGGAACAGGGAGAGCGTGGAAGACGAAGCCCTGGAGGGGAACTCGACCTCGACCCGCTGCCGTTACTGCGGCAGTGATGAGAGCGAAAAGCGTTCGAACGCGCTCCGCGACCGCGGGGCGACGTTCCAAGTGATCGTAGCCTGCGCGTCCTGCGGGGCTGCCTTCGCCGCCCTCTCGCGGAACTGACCGTGCGGCGCCTGGTTCTGGTCGCCGCGGCGGTGCTCGCCGCCGGTGCGCCCGCGTTCGCCGCCAGCCCCGCCCCCAAGCCGGCCCCGCCCAAGCGGATCAACGTCGAGCAGCTCACGCCCAAGCAGCTCCTGCCCAAGAAGAACGAGCACACCGAGTTCGTCGTCGAGGTCAACAAGCTGGGCCAGGTCACCCGCGTGCGCTCGGGCAAGTCGTGCGACTTCCCGCCTTTCAACGCGCAGACGTACGGCAACGCGCTGCAGGCCTTCATCCGCACCCCGGACGGCCGGGCGATCGCCGGAACCTACCGGATGACCTACGACTACGACCTCAAGACCGAGCGCGTGCGCCGCGACGTCGCGCTCCTCCACGCCGGCGGCGTCAACCCGAACGCCGAGGGCGCCGCGCTGGCGATGATGAAGATCGCCGCCAAGAACCGCAACCGCACGCCGCCCCCCGGCCTCAACCGCACCCCCAACCCGGTTCCCAGCGTGAACATCCAGCGCATGCCCGACCTCCCCCAGGTGATGAAGAGCCCCTCGCACTGAGGGACCGCATTCGCCCCTAGTCGATGCACCGCTCGTCGTGAACGACGTGCGTGCCAACGGTTTTCTCCCAGAGCGGCTACCGGGTCGAAGTCTATACTCGCCACGAGCACCCGCCGCCGCACGTTCACGTCGAGCGGGCCGGCACGACGATTCCGGTCCTGATCGGCGGCGTGGTACGCTGGCGAGGGGATTGGGACGGGCGCAGGCCGACCAACCGCGAAATACGGCGAGCGGTCGAGATCGTCGCCGCCCGCCTTGCCGACTGCCTCACCATGTGGAATCGCCATCATGCCCGGACGAGCCATCATTCCGACTGACGCCGTGATCGCGGCGACCTTCGCCAAGCCGAGGCCCAAGCGCGGGCCGCGCGCGACGTCGGTCAGCTACGCTGCCGCCCGTGACGAGCTGCGGCTGGTGCTGACCGGCGCGGTGACGCTGCTCGCGCCTAGGGCGGCGATCGAAGAACTGCGCGACGTTCCCAAGTCCCATCTGCGCAATCTGCGGCTCACGCCGGGCGGCGGCGCAGTCGCCCTCGACGAGGACGACGTGCACATCTCCGTCCCGGGACTCGTTCGCGATCTGGTCGGCTTCGCGACCCAGTCTACGGCGCCTGAACGGGGCGGTGCTACATCGTCCCGGCCCAACGGCCGGCAGAACGGTCGCCGAAAGATCCCGGCGGCATAACGCGATGCCCCCTCGCAACCGTCCGCCGCGCAAGGACGGCGAGCCGGACGGTTTGATGGAATGGTACATCAAGAACCGCCAGCTCACCGACGCGGAGATCGATCGCGACATCGAGCGCTCGTGCACCTCGAAGCAGCAGTACGCCGACGAGATGGACGCCAAGGCGCACGCGCTGATGAACGGCATGGGCGACGTGCTCTTCTCCTACGCGTGCCGCTACTGCGGCTTCTGGCACCTCACCCGGCGGCCGAACGGTGCCGGCGGCTCTCCCTGACGCGGCGTACCGCGCCGCGTCCTCAGCTCGGCGCGGTCTGCTTCGCTTTCTCGGCGTTGGCCGGGTCGAACGTCCAGACGTCGTCGGCTTCGAAGATCTCGAACCAGTTGCGCAGCTCGGGGTACTCCGCCAGGATCGGGTAGCGCGGCAGCACCGCGGCGCGGTGCTCCGCGTCGCGAATCCCGCGCTGCGTGAGCCGCTCGTTGATCCCGGCGAACCGGGTGGTGTCGCAGTGGGCGGCGATCCACGCGGCGACGTCGTCGTCGCTGCGCGCGCCGCGCACCGCTTCGGTGAACTGCTCCTCGGTGATGCCGAGCCACTCGAAGAAGTAGCCGCCGAGGCCGCCGCCGAGCTTGTAGAGCCCGAGCGTGCCCTGCAGCTTGGCGCGCGCCTTGTCGATCTGGCGCGGCAGGAACACCAGTCCCGCGAGCTGCTCGCGCGGACCGCGCGGCGGGTGGGTGCGCAGGTCGGCCTCGGGGTACGGCAGCGCGCCGTCGCTCACGTCGCGCTGGCCTCGCTGCGGTAGGCGCCGATCGCCTCGAGTACCGGGCGGTCGTCGTAGCGGAACAGGTAGGCGTCCTTGCGCGCCTCATGGCGGTACGGCAGCCAGGCCGGGATGCAGAACGTGTCGCCCTGCTCCCAGACCAGCGTCGCGTCGCCCGCCTGGGTCCGGCCGCGGCCCTCGAAGACGTGGTAGACGATCCCGGCCGTCTCGCGCCGCGAGGGCGACCAGGCGCCCCTGGCCAGCCGCTCCGCCGCCGCCCCGATCACCCGCGAGACCGGCCCGCCGCCGCGCTTGTGGACGTACTCGGCGAACGCGTACGGGCCGGGCTCGGCCTCGAGCCGGGCCTGCATCTCGTCCCACGGGTAGCGCAGGTGCGAGTCGGCCGGGGCCGGCTCGCTCGGGAAGCGCTCTTCGCTGTGCGGCTGGGCGAAGTTGGCGGGGAAGAACTGGTACACCGGCAGGTCGAGCCCGTCGAGCCAGACCATCGGGCCCTCGCCCTCGTGGCCGTGGTCGTGGAACTCCCACGAGGGCGTCAGCACCAGATCGCCGCGCCGCATCGTCACCCGCTCGCCGCCGACCGCGGTGTACGCCGCGTCGCCCTCGACGATGAAGCGCAGGGCGAAGGCGACGTGGCGGTGCGCCCGCGCCACCTCGCCGGGCAGGATCAGCTGCAGGCCGGCGTAGAGCGTGTCGGTCGTCTGGGGCGGCTGCAGCGCCGGGTTGACCAGCATGAAGACGCGCCGCTCGGCGTCGGCCGTGCCGACCAGCGAGCCGGCCCGGGCCAGCAGCGGGCGCAGCTCGGCGTAGCGCCAGACGTGCGGGACGGCCTTGGGCTGCGGCCGGGGCGGGACCATCGCTTCCATCACGGTCCACAGCGGCTGTGCCTGGGCGGTCGCCGCTTCGCGGAACAGCCGGTCGAGCGAGTCGGTCGGGGCGATCATCGGCGAGCTCCTTGAGCGGGGTGGCGTGCGCGGTTCGGGAAGGGGACCGGGTGTCCGTCGTTCCCTCAAACCCGCGCCGGCGCTCGGGTGTGCAGTCGGTCGAGGTCGGCGCCTCGCTGCTGCGAGCGCTGGCCGACGCCGACGGCCCGCAGTCGCTGGGCGTGCTGGCCCGCGCGGCCGGGATGTCCTCGGCCAAAGCCCACCGCTACCTGGTCAGCTACGTGCAGGCCGGTCTCGCCGTCCAGAGCGAGCGCAGCGGCGCCTACGACCTGGGGCCGCTGGCGGTCCGGCTCGGCCTGGCCGGGCTGGAGCGGTACGACGTCGTGCGGGTCGCCGGCGAGCGGCTGGGCGGCTTGCGCGACCAGCTCGACCAGACGGTCATGATCTCGGTCTGGACCGACGCCGGGCCGACCGTCGCCCGGATCGAGCTCTCCGGCCACCCGGTCACGCTGGCGGTGCGGACCGGCACCGCGTTTCCGCTCCTGACCTCGGCCACCGGGCGGATCTTCCTGGCCTTCGCGCCGGACCTCGTCGCCGATGCCCGGCTCGCCGAGGAGCTGGCCGCGGCCCGCGCCGCGCACGTCGCGGGCGTGCCGGCGAACGGCGACGGGATCAGCCAGCTGCGGGACGAGGTCCGGCGCGCCGGGCTGGCCTGCGTCGACCAGACGTTCCTGGTCGGCGTCTGCGCCATGGCGGCTCCGCTGCACCACGGCGACGGCCGGCTGGCGGCCGCGCTCACCGTGATCGGGCGCCCCGGCGCGCTCGACCTGGGCGCGGATGGCGCGGTGGCGCGCGCCCTGCGGTCCTTCACCGACGCCGCCTCGGCGGCGGGCCCCTGACGTCTGCCGGGCAGGAGAGGAAATTCTCCTCAACGCAAGACGCGTTCCACGATACGGAGTAACAATTCCTTGCGCTACGTCGTTTTCAGCACCCGCTCGACCGGCCCCCGGCTCGGCTTGGCCGCCGGCGACTCGATCCACCCGGTCGAAGGCCTCGCGTCGCTCGAGGAGCTGCTCGCCCTCGACCCGGCCGCGCGCTCCGAGGCGACCGACCGCCGCGGCAACCCGGTCTTCCGCGGCGACGCGCAGCTCCACAGCCCGCTGCGGCCGCGCAAGAACGTCTTCTGCATCGGCCGCAACTACCTCGGCCACGCCGAAGAAGGCGCGCGGGCGCGCGGCGAGGAGCTCAAGCTGCCGGCGGTCCCGACCATCTTCACCAAGGCGCCGACCTCGGTCGCCGGGCCCGAGCAGACGCTCGAGCTGGACGGCGCGCTCTCGCAGAGGTACGACTGGGAAGCGGAGCTGGGGGTGGTGATCGGCACCCGCTGCAAGGACGTCGCCGAGGCCGACGCGCTCTCGGTGGTGTTCGGCTACACCTGCATCAACGACGTCAGCGCGCGCGACCTGCAGAACGCCACGACGCAGTGGTTCAAGGGCAAGACGCTCGACGACACCTGCCCGATCGGCCCGTGGGTGGTCGGCGCCGACGAGATCCCCGACCCGCAGAAGCTCGACGTGACGCTGCGGCTCAACAGCGAGGTCAAGCAGCACGCCAACACCTCGACGATGATCTTCGACGTGCGGCGGATCATCGCGTACCTCTCGCGCGGGATGACGCTGGAACCGGGCGACGTGATCGCGACCGGCACGCCCGAAGGGCGTCGGCTTCGCCCGCAACCCGCCCGAGTTCGTGAAGGACGGCGACGTGATGACGGTCGAGATCTCGCAGATCGGCCTGCTGCGCAACCCGGTGCGCATCCGCTGATGCGGCGCGGCGCGTTCGTCGCGGCGGCCGGCGCCGCGGGAGCCTCCGCCGTCTTCTCGCCCTACGCGGTCGCGGCGCCGGGAACGACGGTGAAGATCGGCTACCTCGACTCGTTCTCCGGGGTGCTCTCCGACATCGGCGGCTACCACAAGCTCGGTGCGCAGCTCGCGCTGGCGGAGGCGAACGCGAGCGGCCGGGTCCGCTACGACTTCGCGCTGGGCGACGACAACTCGAAGCCGCAGGTCGGCACGACCGAGCTGCGCCGGCTGCTCGACCAGGAGAAGGTCGACGCGGTGCTGTTCGGCACGTCCTCGGCGGTGGCGCTGGCGATCACCCCGCTGACCCTGCAGGCCGGCGTGTTCACCCTCTTGATCGGGCCGCAGGACACCTCGCTGACCGCCGACCACGCGACCGCCAACACGTTCCGCTTCGCGCCCGATGCGGCGATGTTCGTGCGGGCGCTCGGCCAGCGCATCCTGGCCGGCGGCAAGAAGTGGTACTTCGTGGTCGAGGACTACGCGTTCGGCAAGGACGCCTACGCGCGGCTGCGCGCGCTGCTCGCGCGGGCGGGCGGCAGCGAGGTCGGGGCCGACCTGCTCAAGGTCGGCACCAACGACTTCAGCTCGACGATGACCAAGATCCGCAACACCCCCACCGAGCAGGTCGTGCTCTGCCAGGGCGGGCTGGACGTGGCGCTGGCGGCCAAGCAGTTCGTCGACTTCGGCCTGCACAAGACGATGAAGCTGGCCGGCATGACGCTCGAGGACTTCTACTTCAAGACGCTGCCGCTGGACCAGCTGGCCGGCTCGACGTTCGCGGTGCTCTGGGCGCCGTCGGTCGCGCCGGGCGCGAAGCGCCTGCACGACGCGCTGGCGCGCAAGCTCGGCGGCCCGGTGTCGTACCGCCACTACCTCGGCTACATGGCCGTCAAGCAGCTGGTCGACCGCATCGCGGCGGCGGGCACGACCAAGGCCGACAAGCTGGTCGCCGCCTTCGCCGACCACCGCTTCGACGCGGCCAAGGGCAACCCGGCGACCTGGCGCCGCTGCGACCACCAGTGCGCCCAGGACACCTACGCGGGCCAGGTCGTCGGCGCGGCGGCGTTCCGCAAGACCGGGTACCTGTTCGACATCGCCGGCACCGCCGAGGCCGGCGACGTTGCCGGCCCGTGCACGAGCGCGGAGGCGAGCGCCGCGGCGCACGCCATCGCGGCGCAGAAGATCGGCGACCGCGAGAGCAAGACCGTCTAGGAGACCCGCATGCAGACGCAACCGCGCGCGATCGAGCTCGACTGGGAGGCGGGCGCGTGCGCGCACGTCCCCTACCGGCTCTACACCGACCCGGCGATCTACGAGCGCGAGCTCGAGCGGCTGTTCTACCGCGGCCACTGGTGCTACGTCGGCCTGGCGGCGGAGATTCCCAACCCCGGCGACTTCAAGCGCTCGGCGGTCGGCGAGCGCCAGGTGATCGTCGTGCGCGAGCGGAGCGGCGCGATCAGCGTGGTCGAGAACCGCTGCGCGCACCGCGGCGTGCAGTTCTGCCAGCAGCCGTTCGGCAACGCCAAGACCTTCGTCTGCCCGTACCACCAGTGGAGCTACGACCTGCGCGGCAACCTGATCGGCCTGCCGTTCCGCCAGGGCGTCAAGCAGGGCGAGCGCGTCAACGGCGGCATGCCGGCGGACTTCGCGCTGGGCGAGAACGGCCTCACCACGCTCGCGGTCGAGGAGTGGAACGGGGTGATCTTCGCCTCGTTCGACCGCGCCGCCGAGCCGCTGCGCGACTTCGTCGGCCCCGAGGTCGGGCGCTACTTCGAGCGGATCTTCGACGGCCGCGCGCTGACGGTGCTGGGCTACTCGCGCCAGCGGATCCCCGGCAACTGGAAGCTGATGCAGGAGAACATCAAGGACCCCTACCACCCGGGCCTGCTGCACACGTGGTTCGTCACCTTCGGCCTGTGGCGGGCGGACTCGGAGTCGCGGATGGTGGTCGACGCGCGCGGGCGCCACGCCGCGATGGTCTCGCGCCGCAACGCCGGCGGCGCCGGCGCGGTCACCGCCGGCCTGACCAGCTTCAAGGAAGGCATGGTGCTGCACGACGACCGCCTGCTCGACGTGGTGGTCGAGCCGTGGTGGAACGGGCCGACGGTCACCATGCTGACGCTCTTCCCCAGCCTGATCGTGCAGCAGCAGGTCAACTCGCTCTCGACCCGCCACATCGTCCCGCGCGGCCCGGAGGCCTTCGACTTCGTCTGGACCCACTTCGGCTTCGCTCAGGACGACGCGGCGATGACCCGCCGGCGGCTGCGCCAGGCCAACCTGTTCGGGCCGGCCGGCTACGTCTCCGCCGACGACGGCGAGGTGATCGAGTGCTCGCAGCGCGGCTTCGCGCAGCACGCCGAGCTCAGCACGGTCTGCGAGCTCGACGGGCGCGGCCGCGGCCCGGCCGACCACAACGTGACCGAGACGCTGATCCGCTCGATGTACGGCTACTACCGCGAAGTGATGGAGCTGTGAGGGAACGCACCGCCGTGCCGGTCGAGGACCGGCTGCGGATCGCGGAGCTCTACGCCGAGTACGCCGCCTGCCTGGACGACGGCCGCTACGCCGAGTGGCCCGAGTTCTTCACCGACGACTGCGTCTACAAGGTGATCCCGCGCGAGAACTACGACCGCGGGCTGCCGCTTGCGACGCTCGCGTTCGAGAGCAAGGCCATGCTGCGCGACCGGGTCTACGGCATCACCCAGACCCTCTTCCACGAGCCGTACTACCAGCGCCACCTCGTCTCGGGCTTCCTCGTCCGGCCGGCCGGCGGCGGCTTCGCCGTGCGGGCCAACTACGCCGTGGTGCGGACCAAGGCCGGCGCGCTGCCGGACGTCTACAGCGTGGGCCGCTACGTCGACTGCTTGGTCGAGCACGGCGGCGAGCTGCGCTTCGCCGAGAAGCTCTGCGTCTTCGACAGCGAGCTGATCCCGAACTCGCTGATCTATCCGATCTAACCTTCACCGACGCCTTACGTACGCGCAGGGGGGCGTCCGAGCCGGCCGACGCACAGATCGGCAATGGTTTCCCCCGAGCAGCATGACCGCTACGACGTCGTGGTATGCGGCGGCGGCGCGGGCGGCGTGGCCGCCGCGGTCGGTGCGGCACGCGCCGGCGCGCGCGTCGCGCTGCTGGAGCGCGCGCCGTTCCTGGGCGGCGCGGCGACCCTCAGCGGGGTGCTGACCTACTGCGGCTTCTGGACCCAGGCCGAGCCGCCGCTGCGCGCGGTGGGCGGCGTCGGCGGCGAGGTGCTGGCCGCGCTCGACCGGCTGGGCGGCAGCAGCGGCCCGATCCGGACCGGCAGCACCCGGGTGGTCATCGCGATCATCGACCCGGAGGCGGTGAAGCTCGCGCTCGACGAGCTCTGCGCCGAAGCCGGCGTGGAGGTGATCCTGCACGCCGCGCTGGTCGCCGCCCAGAGCGACGGCGCCACGGTCCGCGCGGCGATCGCGAGCGACCACGCCGGGACCTTCGCGCTGGAGGCCGCGGCGTTCGTCGACGCCAGCGGCGAGGCCGACCTGGCCCACCGGGCCGGCGCGGCGACGCGCTACGGCGACGGCGGCGGCACGGTGCAGAACGGCACGCTGGCGATCCGCTTCGGCGGCATCGATCCCGACGCCGACGTCTCGCGGGCGGTCTGGGCCGACGCGATCAAGGCCGCCAAGGCCGACGGCGAGCACGAGCTCTCCAAGGAGAACGGCTTGGTGGCGCGGCTCGCGCACGGCGCCGACGTGGTGGCGTTCCTCGCCGACGAGGCCTACGACGCGCGCGACGCGCGCTCGCTCTCGGCCGCCGAGCGCAGCGGGCGGCGCCAGGCCTGGGCCTACTTGCGCGCGATCCGCGCCCTGCCCGGTCACGAGCGGGCGTACATCGTGCAGACCGGCCCGGCGATCGGCACGCGCGAGTCGCGCCACGTCGTCGCGCGCGCCACGCTGCGCGATGCCGACGTGCTCGCCGCGCGGGTCCCGGCCGACACGGTGGCGCTGGGCGCTTGGCCGGTCGAGTACCACCCGGGGCCGGGCAAGGCCAACCTCTGGATCCGCCTGCGCGACGACGCCGCCTACGGCATCCCGCTGGACGCCCTGCGGAGTGCGACCCACGCCAACCTGTTCGCCGCCGGCCGCGTGATCGACGCCGAGGTGAACGCGTTCGCGTCGGCCCGCGTTATGGGCACGGCGTTCGCCAGCGGCCACGCCGCCGGCGTCGCGGCCGCCCTCCACGCCGCCGGCTGCGCCGCCGACGTCGCGACCGTTCGGGCCGAGCTGGTCCGCCAAGCCGCGATCCTCGCCCTTTCGCCCAGCCCAAGGAGTCCCGCACCGGTATGACGACCCGCGCCCGTTTTCTCGCCGCCACGGCCGCCGCTGCCGCGAGCGCATTCCCGCGCGCGGGCTCGGCCCAGAGCCGCAAGCCGCTCACGATCGGCTACGTTCCCTCGACGCTCTTCGCGCCGGTCTTCGTGGCGGCCGAGAAGGGCTATCTGCGCGAGGCGGGCTTCGACGCCGACCTCACCCCGATCGTCGCCGGCCAGGACTCGATGGCGCTGGTCGCCCAGGGCCAGCTCGACGTGGTCGCCGCCGCCCTCTCGGCCGCGTTCTTCAACGCCGTCAACCGCGGGCTGGAGGTCAAGTTCGTCGCCTCGACCGGCTACCAGCCGCGCAAGGGCCATCCCTCGGCGCTGCTGATCCGCCAAGACCTCTACGACGGCGGGCTGCGCGTCGCCGGGCTCAAGGGCCGCAAGATCGGCTGGATCGGCGGCGCGGGCGCGGCCTCGGCCTACTACGTGGCGCGCATCCTGCGCCCGGCCAACCTGCACATCACCGACATCGACGGGGTCAACATCGCCAACCCCGACCAGGAGGTCGCGCTCGAGCGCAAGGCGATCGACGCGGTCTTCACCTCGGCCCCGTTCACCGAGCTGTTCGAGCAGAAGCGGCTGGCCAAGATCGTCGCCGGCGTGCCGGCCGGGATCGCCGCGGCGGGCGTCTTCTTCGGCCCCAACCTGCTGCACAACGCCGAGAGCGCGCGGGCGGTGATGACCGCGCTGCGCCGGGCGGCGGCGGACGTCGCCGGCTCCGGCTACTACGCGCCGCAGAACCTCGAGGCGTACGCCAAGTACACCAAGCAGACGCCGGAGCTGCTGCGGCACGCCGACCGCTACGACTTCAAGCCCGACCTGCGCATCGACCAGGCCACGCTCGAGGACATGCAGCGCGAGTTCGTCTCGCAGGGCATCCTGACGTACAAGCAGCCGCTCAACGAAGTCCAGCTGGTCGCGCGCTTCTGAGCGCGCCCGCGGCCCGGAGCAGCCGCAGGATGGTGCCGCCCGTGACGAGGGCTTCGTCGGGGTGCGGCAGGTGCAGCAGGCGGATCTTCTCCAGCTCCAGGCCGGGGTGCAGCCAGGGGCCGTCGCTGCCGAAGATCAGCTTGCCGGGGCCGGCCCGGCGCACGGCTTCGACCAGGTAGTCGAAGCGGCGCACGCCCGAGGTGTCGGCGTAGACGTTGGGCAGGCGCACGATTTGGTCGATCACGGTGCGGTGCGCGCGCCAGTCGTCGGCGAAGCTGCCCAGGTGCGGCACGATGAAGCTGACGTCGGGGTACTGCGGCGCGAGCAGGTCGATCACGTCGGGCCGGCCGACGACGTCGTAGAGCAGCGGCAGCCCGAACGCGCGGGCGGCCTCGCACAGCTCGCGCGTCGCGCGGCCGTCGATGCCGTGCGCCTTGATGCCGCGCAGGCCGTGCTGCACGACCGCTTCTTCCACGAGCGCGCGGATGCGGCCGCGGTCGCGGGCGGGCGCGACGAACGCGAAGCCGATCAGGCGCTCCGGATCGCGCGCGACGATGCGCGCGGTGTTGGCGTTGGCCTGCCGGTAGTCGCTGTGGAACGGCGCGAACACGATCGTGCGCGCGATGCCGGCCGCCCGCGCGCGGCGCAAGTACGCGCCCAGCGGCGCGGCGGTGTCCCAGGGTCCGGTCAGGCCGTCGCCGGGACCGGCATGGCAGTGCGCGTCGACGATCACCGGGCGAGCTCCGCGTAGAAACGGATCATGGTCTCGACCCCGCGGAAGAACTGCGCGAGGTCGAGCCGTTCGTTCGGGCCGTGGATCGCGTCGCTGGGCAAACCGAAGCCCATCAGCACGACCGGCGCGCCGAGCCGGCGGTGGAGCTGGCCGACCAGCGGGATCGAGCCGCCGCTGCGCAGCAGCGCGGGCCACGAACCGTAGGTCACGCGCAGCGCGCGCGCCGCCGCGGCCAGCGCGGGATCGCCGGCCGGCAGCACGAGCGCGGGCGAGGCGCCGCGCAGCGCCAGCTCGAGCCGCAAGCCGGCGGGGACTCGGGCGGCGAGGTGGGCGCGCAGCGCGCCGGCGGTCGCGACCGGATCCTGCTCGGGCACGAGCCGCGCGGTGATGCGGGCCGACGCGCGGGCCGGAATGCTGGCCTTCCCGTCCGCGCCGCGCGCGCCGCTGGCGATTCCGGTGACGACCAGCGCCGGGCGGATCGTCGTGCGCTCGTAGGCGCTGAAGCCCGGCTCGCCGGCGACCGGGTCGACGCCGGCCTGGGCGGCGAGCGCGCCGTCGTCGGGGCCGTCGAGCAGGCGCACGCGCTCGGCGGTCGGCACGTCGCGCACGCGTTCGTAGAAGCCTTCGACCGCGACCCGGCCCTCGTCGTCGTGCAACGAGGCGACGAGCGCGGCCAGCCCGTGGAGCGGGTTGGCGACCGCGCCGCCGTAGCGCCCGGAGTGCAGGTCGCGGGCGGGACCCGACACGGCCGCGTCGATCACGACCGAGCCGCGCAGGCCGTAGATCAGGGACGGCCGTGCCGCCGACGCCATCTCGGTGTCGCACACGACGACCGCGTCGGCGCGCAGCGCACCGAGCCGGCGGTCGAGGAAGAACGGCGCGCTGGGCGAGCCGATCTCTTCCTCGCCCTCGAACCATACGGTGAGGTCGAGCGGCGGCGCGCCCGCGCTCGCGACGTAGGCTTCGAGCGCGGCGAGGTGGATGAAGAGCTGGCCCTTGTCGTCGCTCGCGCCGCGGCCGTACAGCTTGCCCTCGCGCACGACCGGCGCGAACGGGTCGGCATGCCAGCCGCCGCCGGCGGGCTGCACGTCGTAGTGACCGTAGGCGAGCAGCGCCGGTCCACCCGAACCGCGGCGCCGGCCGACGACGTGCGGGGCGCCGCCGCGCGCGCTCTCCAGCATGACGTCCAGCCCCGCCCGGCGCGCGAGCCCGGCCAGGTGCGCCGCCGCGCGCCGCACGTCGGCGTGGTGCGCCGGCTCCGCCGACACGCTGGGAATCGCGACCAGCGAGGCCAGCGCATCGATCCAGCGCCGCCGCACGGCCGCGCTCGCCGCGTAGGCCAGTGCGCCGTGCAGCGCGGCGCCGGCGCGCACGTTCGCGCTCAAGGGCGGAGCCGCGCCGGCGCTCGCCTGCGCAGGTCGTTCACGCGGTTCACGATCCCCTCGGCAGCGCCAGGCCGAGCAGGTTCTCGTCGACGCTGCGCACGCCGACGACGAGCGGGTCGCTCCCGCCGGTGCGCGCCGGATGGGGCGCCGCGAACAGCACTGCCATCGTTCGTGCCTCAGCGCGCCGGCTCGAAGACCGGCGGCGCCGAGCGGCGCGCGAAGGGCGGGGTGGACGAGGCGAAGACGTGCCGCGGCGGCGGGGTGGCGCGGCTCATCCGCAGGCCCTCGGCCGACGAGATCCACTCCTCGGCGTATTCGCCGATGCGGAACAGCAGCGTCTCGAAGTCGGTGCGGTTCTTCGTCAGCACGAACGGCTCGCTCAGCCAGCGCAGGATCTCGCGCCCCGCGACGGCCATGCGATTCATCGTGCTGGCCTGCACCGTCTGCTGGAAGTGCTGCCACAGCACCAGCTCGATCAGGTCCCAGGCGTTCTCCGCGCCGAACTGCGCGCGCAGGTCGGGCGCTTCGAGCACCTTGAAGCTCTCGTCGAGGGCCTGCGAGGTCTCGACGCGCATCACGTTGACGTTGCCGTAGGAGCTGTTCTTGACGTTGTTGCGCAGGTCGAGCGCGGCCCGGCGCACGATCGCGATCGAGCCGAAGGTCGGGTCGTTCGCACGCTCGCGGATGACCTCGCTGATGCGCTTGTCGCGCCAGTACTTGGCCGTCTCGGACACGAAGTGGTGGAACAGCCCGCCGAACTCGCCGTTGGGCCGCGCGCCGCGCCCGGGCGGCACGCTGGTGAAACCGAACACCCGGCGATAGGTCTGCATCCGCTCGCGCAGTCCGTAGCGCACGATGCCGTGCTTGTCGAAGCGGTACAGCCCGATCGCTCCCGGTCCACTCGAAATGCGCAGCGTGCCGGCCTGGAACTGCTCCTGCAGCTTGTCCATCACCCGGAACACGCCCAAGCGCTCGTGGACGTAGAGGTAATAGAGGTCGGCCGTTGCGAGGATGCGGTCGCTGACGACGGTGTCGTCGTAGTCGGCGACGCCGGTCGACACGCGCGTCTCGCCCAGCGTCGCCGGAGCAGTGGCGCCGAAGCCGATCAAGTCGGAGAGCCCGCCGTCGGCGGGAACCGCGCCGTTCTGCTGGCCGACGTACTTGCTGATCTCGCCGTCGACGACGCGGTTGAGCACTTCGGCGAGCTGCGGGTTGCCGACGAGCTCGGGGCCGAGCTGGCCGATCGCGTTCTGCAGCAGCGCGGCGACGCGGTCTTGGAGTTGGTCGTAGTCCTTGGTAGTCGTCATCGGTGGTTACCTCAGGCCAGGTTGGCGAGGGCGTTGAGCTGGGTGAGGAGGTCGTCGAGTGCCCAGCTGACGCGCTCGTGGGTGAGCACCTGGACCAGGACGTGCGTCGCGTTGAGATCGAGGCTGGTCGACTTCGTGTACGCCAGCACCGGCAGGATCTGCCAGAACAGCGTGTTCGCTTGGAGCGTGACGAAGCTCAGGCCGTACTGGCCGGCATCGGCCAGCGCGGGCGGCGCTTCGGTGCTCACGAAGCGGTCGATCCAGTCGGTCAGGTCGTAGACGGTGAGGTCGGGCAGCGCGAGCACCGGCGGGGTTCCCGGTCCGAGCGGTGCGGGCGGCGGCGCGCCGGGCAGCGGCGTGAAGGTCGGCAGGTCGTCGAACGAGGTCAGGTCGCTCAGGCGCACCGCGCTCGAGCGGCGCTCGTTGTCGGAAAAGCCGACCGAGTCCATCGCCGCCATGAAGTTGGCGTTGCCTTGCGCCAGGACGGTGAGCAGCGTGCTCGCCCGGGCCAGCCGTTCGCTGAAGTTGGGGAAGCCCAGCGTGTCGGCGCCGCCGTGCGCGTCGTACTGCGACCAAGCCGCGAAGAGCAGCTTGCAGTAGGACACGAGCAGGTCGAAGCCGGCGATCTGCGCTTCGTCGTCGAGCGTGGCGGGGCTGGTGATCGCGCGGTCGAGCAGCGCGGCGCGGCCGAACTGCGCGAGCTGCCCGCCGACCGCGGCCCCGGGCGTGCCGTCGAAGCCGCCCATCAGCGCTTGGAAGTAATCCGTGACCAGGGCCGCGCGCGGTTCGTCGACGCGGCGGAACTCGTCGTCCAGCCGAGTCAGCGAGTTGGCGACCAGCGCGCGCAGCGCTTCGACGATGTCGGTCTCGGCTTGCGGAGAGAACGGCTGCAGCGAAGCGAGCACCTTGCGCGCATCGCCGACGACGACCGCCGACTGGCGCGAGAGCGCAGCCTGCTCGGCCGATATCTGGCCGAGCGTGCCGGCCGAAATCGCGGCGGAGCTGCCCGCCGCGCCGTCCGAGAACACGCCGCTGAGCTGCACCGAGCCGCGCTGCGGAACGAACGTCACGCGGCCGTTCTGCTGCAGGGGAAACGTCTCGATCAGCGCCGTGCCGAAGGCGTCGTCGCGCGAGCCCAGCCCGCGCCCGAGCACCTGGCTCATGGCGCGCTGCACCTGGCGCTCCAGCGTGCTGGGCGTGGTGGTGGCGGAGGCGTTCGCGGTACCGCTCTCATATGCGGTGGCTTGCGTCTGCGCGTAGCGGCTGAAGGTGTTGGCCAGGTGGCGCAGCGCCGGGTCGCTCGAGGCCGGTGGCGGCGTGGCGGAGCCGAACAGCGTGCGCATCGCGGTCGCGCGGCTGATGCGCAGCGACTCGACCCGCAGTCGCTCCAGCCCGTCGTCCAGGCGGATGTACGTCGTCATGGTCGGTTCTCCTCAGGCGATCTGGAGCTGCGGTGCGTAGGGGTCGCGGTCGCGCGCGGCACCGATCAAGGCGGCGAGCGCGGCCAGCAGCGCGTCGCGTACCAGGATCTGGTAGGCGATCGTGCTCTTGACGTCGGTGGCGTCGACGGCGGGCGGGTACGTGCCGGCGCGCAGCGCGAGCATCGCGCTCTTCACTCGGTCGCTGAAGGCGGCAATCTCGTCGTCGCCCAGCTGGTGCTGCTGCGTTGCGGTCGCGATGTCGTTGGTGACGGCCAGCAGCGCCGCTTGCGGATCGGTAACCTGGGGCGGGGCCGTTCTCGCGCTCGCCGCGGATTGGCGCGCCGGCAGCTTGCGGCCCGCGCGGTTCGCGCTCGCGCTCAGCGCGCTCACCTGATCGCGCAGGTCTTTCATGTCCGCGTAGAAGTTGCGCAGCTCGCCGAAGATGCTCGCGAGATCGGATTGGATGGCGGCATCGATCGTGCCGGACGCGGCCGGCGTCGTTTCTTGCGTGAAGTCGTCCGACATGGATCAACGTCTCCCTAGCGTGCGGTAGAAGGTGTCGGTGATCGTCTGCGGCGTCGCCAGACGCCGGTCGATCGCGTGGCGCGCGGCGCCGATGAGGAAGCGGGGCGGAACGGTGCCGGGGTCCTCGCCGGCGGCGAGCCGGCGCGCCGTCTCGGCGATCATGGCCTGCTGCGGCGGGCCGAAGACCAGGATCTGGGCCAGCGACTTGTTGCCGAGCTGCGGATAGGGCTGGAAGGCGATCGTGTCGATCGCCAGCCGGGCGGCGGTCGCGAAGCTGCTCGTGATCGCGGGCGGAATGCTCGCGGGTGGAACGCTCGGGTAGAGGCGCGCCCAGACCCGGTTGAGATCGGCGGCCAGCTTCGTGAAGCCCAGCCGCTCGAGCAGCACCAAGTTGAGCGGAACGCGCAGGTACGGGGTGGGGTGGACGCTCAGCGGGCTGAAGGCCAGCGTCGCGGCCGGCGAGCGGCCCACCACGTCCATCAGCGACTCGATGGCCGCCGGGCCGCCGAAGAGCAGCGCCAGCACGTCGGCCATCGTCTCCTTGTGCCAGCGCGCCCACACGCGAGCGACCGGCTCGGGCAGCTTCGCCTCACCGGTGAGGCGGGCGAAGATGCGCTCGGGGATCACGTTCCACAGGCCGAGGTCGGCCTGCAAGTTGTGCGAGACCTCGTGCAGCACGCTCGACATCGCCCAGACGTTCTCGAGCCGGTGCTGCGGCAGCATGACGAGCGGAAACGGGTTGGGGTGCTTGCGCAGCCGCGCGATCGGCACCCCGCGCCGGAACGTCGCGGGGCTGAACCCCGACGCGGCGTAGCTGAACGGCAGCAGCGCCGGCGTCGGCTTGGCGGTCCCCATCCCGACGTAGAGGTCCTCGTAGCAGTTTGCGCCGATCCGGTCGACGGCGCGCAGCCGTTCGCCGAACGCCGAGAGCCGCTGCACGAACAGGTCGAAGAAAAAGTCCCACAGGCCTTCGACGTAGAGGACGCGGTTCCCGACGGCTTCCTTGCGCTCGAGCAGGACCCGCAGGCGGGCCGGGCTCGGTTCGCGCCGCGCCGCCGCCGCGGCGGCTTGGACCCAGCGCGTGCGCTCGACCAGATCGCGCTTGAAGCGGTCGACGAAACGGTTCGCGGCGTCGACGTGCGCTTCGCTGGGCGCTTGCGGGCCGCTGCCGAACTCGTCCTTGCGGAACGGCCGCAGCGAGCGCGCATGGCGGTCGAGGTTGAGGGCTTGGATCGCGACCCAGCGGTCGAGCAGTTGCGCGTCTCCCGCGCCGCCCGCCGCCGCCGCCGGAGCGGCGGGGGCGGGCGGTGCGGGCGCGCGCGCCGGAACGGCGGCGGTCATGGCGCGGCTCCGCTAGACCCGGCGGCGCGCCAGGCCCAGGCAGTTCGCGCACGGGCGCCCGGCAGCGTGGCGGTGCGGCGGGGCGACCTTTTGGCGCAGCGCGATGTTGCGCGTGACGGCGCGCGCGACGACCGGGCTGTTGGCCAGCGTGCGGCGGGCGGCGGCGGCGAAGGTGCGCACTGCGAGCTGCGGGGTGATCGGCTGGCCGCGGCGCGCGGCGGCGTGCAGCGAGGCGACGGCGCGGCGCTGGATCGCGGGGATCGTGCGCAGCAGGTTGCCGCCGGCGGGGCCGCCCTGGCGGCGCAGCGTGCGCGCGAGCGTGCCGTTGGCGGTCGCGAGGACCGGCATCACGCGGCGCAGCGCGCGCCGGCCGCCCATGATCGTGATCGTGATCGGCAGCGTGGCGCCGATCGCGGCCTCGGCTTCGGCTTCGTGCGCGGCCTCGGCGGCTTGCGCCGCGAGCACCTCGGTGAGCATCGCCTCGTGCGCGGTCTCGTTCTCCGTCTCGCCCTGAGCCTGGGCCGAGAACAGCTCGGCCTCCATGGCGCTGGCCTCGGCTTCGCCTTCCTGGACCAGCGTGCTGACCAGCTTGCCGGCCAGCGGGCCGGCGATCGCGCCGACGCCGGGAATCATTCCGACCAGCGCCTTGGCGGCGATCGGCGCCAGCCGCTTGGCGATCGGGGCGGCGATCTTCGCGACCTTGCCGAGGATGCTCTTGAAGCGCTTGAAGAAGAACTCGCCTTCGTCTTCGAACTCGGCTTCGGGGTTGGAGTAGTGCGACTCGTGCGCTTCCCACTCGGCTTCGGGGTTGGAGTAGTGGGTCTCGTGCGCTTCCCACTCGGCCTCGGGGTTGGAGTAGTGGGTCTCGTGCGCTTCCCACTCGCCTTCCGGATTGGAGTAGTGGGTCTCGTGCGCTTCCCACTCGGCCTCGGGGTTGGAGTAGTGCGACTCGTGCGCTTCCCACTCGCCTTCCGGATTGGAGTAGTGCGCCGCCTCGCTCTCCCACTCGAGCTCGGGGTTGGAGTAATGCGTTTCGTGCGCGGCCTCGTGCGAGGCCGGCGCTTCGAACAGCGCGTTGGACGTGGCCATCCGGTGTATCTCCTACAAACGTGCGGTGAACGCGGGGTGTCGCCCACGATACGCAGCACGCGAGCCCGGCCAAACGTCGAAATGCTCTTGAAACTTCGGGCAAGCCGTGCTATGCGTCGTGCGCTCTCGGGGGAACGCCGACGCCAAAGCCCGCGCATCAGGTGATGCGCGGGCTTTCAGGACGGATAAAATGCCGCTCGAAGTCGAACTATGACACCTCCTTGGTACCAGGCGGCCAAACGCTGAGCGGCACGACGACGTATGCGCCCGGTGGCCAAGCACTGTATGTGATGATCAGGTCTTGTGCCTGGCCCGGAGGCTCGGGGCTCGCGACCGCGGCGTTCGGTGCAGCGGTCGAATCCGTCGATTCGTTCTTTGCCTCCAGCAAACGTTCGTGGGGCTGAGGTTCTTCACCGGGCGGGCGGCTGAGCAACTCGAACCTCAGGCGCTGATCGTAATCGAGGTGAAGCGTTACCGTGCCTTCACGGGAAACGTGGACGCTGCGCGGGATGATGCGGTCCGGCTTCGGGCCATGCTCGTCGGGTGGCGGGTTCCGGGATTCGTAGCTCATGTGCTTTCTTTCTATCGATGTGCGCGTTAGCTCGATAACGATGCACCAACGGCGTCCGAAAAGCGTCCGGCGGCGAGCCACGCATCGTACGCGGCGAGGATTTCGCGGTTGTAGGGGAGGGCCAGGAACGCGGCGTGCGTCCGCGCGTCGGGGATCGCCCGAGCCTGCTGCTGGAGCAGCTCTCGCGCGGCGCGCAGGTACGCGGCGGCACGCGGTGGCGCGCTGTCGCGGTATGCCTGCGCGGCGATCCACAGCAGCCATTGCGGTCTCATCTCATTGGCCTCGACGAAGACGGCCAGCATCTCATCGGCAGCCCGGCGTGCTTCGTCCAACCGGCCCGCCCTGCGATTCGTCTCGGCAAGGTGCGCCAGCGTGACGGCCAGCGTGGCGGCATCGACGGGCTCCGCTCGAACGTGCGCGAGCGCGGCTTCGAGCGACGCGAGCGCCCCGGCGAAAGCACCCCGTTCCCGCTCGGTCAGCGCTAGTATCAGCAGCGCGTCGGTCTGAACCCCCGGCGCTCCGGCCGCGGAGCTGAGCCGCACGCCCCGTTTCGCAGCCCGTGACGCCTCGGCGAAGTCGCCCGCGAAGAACGCGTCGTACGCGATGTTGAGCACCGCGACGGCCTTCATCAGATCCCAGCCGAGCGTGACGGCAAGCCGCTCGGCTTCGCGATGCGCTTCGAGGGCCTCGCTCACGTCGCCGACGATCGCGGCCAGGTTGCCGCGCACGATCAGGGTGCGCAGCACGTACTCCTTGTCGCCGAGATGGGCGAACAGCCGTTCCGCTTCGGTCAGCACGGCGCGGGCCCGGGCCACGTCGAACCGCCAGGCCGCCGCCAGGCCGCTGTAATAGCAGCCGATCGCCCGCGACTCCAGATCGCCGGTGGCATCGGCCACGTCGAGCAGCTCGGCCGCGCAGCGCGCGATCGCGGCCGGGTCCGAACGGCTGAGCAGCAGCGCGCAGCGGGCGATGAGCAGCAGCGCGTGCCCGGGCGAGTGCGGGCTCACCAGGGCGTCGGCCCGCTCCAGCCACTGCTCGGCCTGGGCGTGCTCGCCCAGCACCGCCGCGATCCGGACCGAGAGCAGCGCGCACTGCAGCGCGACGTCGGGCACCACCGGCGCCGCCAGCGCAAAGCCGTCGCTGAGCACGGCATTCGCTTCGTCGTAGCGATTGCGCTCGTGGTACAGGTACGAGCCGCGCGCCAGCGCGACGATCGCGGCGTGGCGCGGGTCGCCCGAGCGCTTGGCCAGGGCACGCAGTTCCTGTACCAGCAGCGCCTGCTCGCGGCGCTCGCCGGCGGCGTGCGCGAGCGCGCAGCGGCGGCGCGCCAGCTCGAAGCGCTCGTCTGGGTCGAGCTCCGCCGCGCCGGCGCCGAGCGCGTCCAGGTCGGCGCGCTGCGCGGCGCGCTCGCCGCGCCGCTCGTTGGCTTCCTCGCGCAGGAACAGCAGCCGCCGGCGCGGCGCCGGTTCGGCCGCCAGCGCCAGCCCGCGCGTCGCGAAGGCGACCGCGTCGTCGTGAGCTTGCAGCGCGAGCGCGGTCGCCGCGGCGCGCGCGAAGTACCCGCCCGCGCGCTCCGGCTCGCCGCCCGCCTCGAAGTGGTGCGCGATCTCGATCGCCAGCTCGTCGGCCCGCTCGGGATGGAGCTCTTCGAGCGCCAGCGCGACGCGGCGGTGGCGCCGCTGCCGCTGCGCGGGCGGCGTCCGCTCGTAGATCGCGGCCTGCATCAGGTGGTGCGCGAAGGCGTAGTCGCTGCCCGCCGCGCCCAGCTCGCGCACGATCCCGTGCTCGACCAGCTCGTCCAGCCCGTCGAGCAGGTCGCGCTCGCGCCAGCCGCCGATCGCGCGCACCAGTTCGACGTCGAAGGCGCGCCCGATCACCGCCCCGATCGCCGCGACCGCGCGCGCGTCCTCGCTCAGCCGGCCCAAGCGCGCCGCGATCGTCTCGTGCAGCGCGGGCGGGCCGTCGTCGGCGGGCGGCCCGCCCGCGGCGGCGCGCTCGGCCCGGTCGCGCACCAGCTCGCTGAGGAAGAACGCGTTGCCGTCGCTGCGCGCGTACAGCTCGCGCGCCACCTCGCCCCGCGCCGGCGCGGGGACGAACGGCACGAGCGCCGCCTCGACCTCGCGCTGGGTGAGCAGCCCGACCGCCACCCGGTCGACCAGCCCCTCGCGCAGCAGCCGGCGGCGCACGTGGCGCAGCGGGTGGCCGCGTTCCAGCTCCTCCTCGCGGTACGTGCCGACGATCAGGATCGGGCGGCCGGCGACCGCGTGCGCCAGGTCTTCCAGCAGCGCCACGGTGGCCGGGCCGGCCCAGTGCAGGTCCTCGAGCGCGACCAGCAGCGGCCGAGTGGCGGCGAGCCGGGTCAGGACGACCGAGATCGCCTCGAACAGGCGCCGCCGCTCGCGCTCGGGGTCCAGCTCGGGCAAGGGCGGCAGGGCGGGATAGCGGCGCGCGATGTCGGGCACGATCGTGGCCAGCGTCGCCAGCCAGATCGGCTCGACCACCGCCGTGTCGAGCCACTCGAGCGCCGCGCCGATCGCCTCCGCCACGACCTGGTAGGGCGAGGCCTCGATGATCGAGGTCGCGCGCTGGAGCTCGAGCACGCCCTCGCGCGCGGCGAACGCGCCCAGCTCTCCCAGCAGGCGGGTCTTCCCCGTCCCGGCTTCGCCGCCGACGAGGACCAGCCGGCCGTAGCCGCGCGCGGCGCGGCTGAGCGCCGTCTCCAGCGCCTCCAGCTCGAGCTGGCGGCCCACGAAGGGCAGCTCGAAGCGCACTCGCGCCCCGGTCGGCTCCGCCGCCGACGGCGCGGCCCGCGGCGGCGCGTCGTGCAGCAGGCTCTCGTACTCGGCGACGGTCTCGGGCATCGGGTCGACGTCGATCTCGTCTCGCAGCCGCGCGGCGAAGCGCTCGTACTCGACCAGCGCGCCGGCCCGGTCGCCGGCCTGGCGGCGCAGACGGATCAGGTGCCGCACGGCGTCCTCACGCCAGGGGTCGCAGCGCAGCATCTCCTGGGCGTAGGCGATCGCCAGCGGAACGTCGCGCTCGCCGACCGCGCGCTCCAGCAGCCGGTCCAGGTTGTCGAAGTGCAGCTGGCGCAGGCGCAGCCGGCGCTCGGCGATCCAGTCGTCGTCGAAGCCGAGCATGAACTCCGCGCTGGCCAGCGCGGCCGCCCACTCCAAGTCGGTGCCCGCGCCGATGGCCTGTTCGAACGCCAGCACGTCCACCCAGGCCGGGGCGCGCGCGTTCCAGGCCAGCGCCGCGGGCGTCGCAATCAGCCACGGCTCCCGTTCGGCGGGCGGCAGGGCACGGCTCAGCAGGTGCGCATGGCGGCGCAGGTTCGCTCGCCCGTCGGACTCCGGCACGTCGGGCCAGAGCAGCGACCCCAGCCGCTGGCGGGCGACCGCCTCGCCCGGGCGCGTCGCCAGGTACGCCAGCAGCGCGAAGGCGCGCTTGGGCGCCGCGAAGGCGAAGGGAACTTCACCCTGCGCGATGCTGGGGACGCCGAACAGCCGAATCGAGATCACGGCTTGCCCTACATTTCAACGCGAGAGCCAGGGGCGGTAGTGTACGGCCTGCATACCCACCACGCCTACCGTGGTTGGGCACGGTTGACGGACGCTTTTCGGACACGCCGTCCGCTACGCTGGCCGCACGATGTCCAGGAACGGGTACCACCATCCGCGCTCCGAGCACGACCTGACCGAGCTCGAGCGGCGCATCCTCGCCGCCTATGCAGCCGGCGCGCACCGGACCGAGATCGCGGCCCGCGTCGGCCTGGCCGACCGCACCGTCGGCGCCTACCTGACCGTCGTCAAGGAGAAACTCGGCGCGCGCACGCTGGCCCACGCCGTCGCGCTGTGCGCCAGGCGCGAAGCCTAGCCTCAGGCGGTTCCGCTCCGCGCGGCGTCCAAGTCCTGCGCATGGCACGGGCGATCGGCCGCGGTCTCGCGGCGCTCTTCATCGCGATCGGGGGCGGGGCGCTCGCGGCGCCGCGCTTCTCGGCGCGCCAGTACGGGCTGCCGCTCGCGGACGAAAATGCGGACGCACTGGCGTTCGTGCGCGCGACCGGCGCGCGCGACGCCCTGCTGGGCGCGCTGATCCTGGCCTCGCTGGGCGAGCGCAGCGCGCTGCGGCGAACGCTGGCCTGGTCGGCGTTGGCCGGCCTGGCCGACGCGGGCATCGTGCTGGCGCGGCACGGCCCGCGCTTCGCGCACGTCTTCCACCTGGGCGGGTTCGCCGCGCTCGCGCTGGCCGCGCTGGCGCTGCGCGAGCCCGACCGCCCGCCGGGCGGCGGGGAATAGGACACCCCGAAGGGACGGCCGAGTCGGCCCCCGATACTCCCGGCATGAAGATCGCCGTCCCGCAGGAACGCGCTCCGGGCGAACGCCGCGTCGCCCTCGTCCCGGACGTCGTCGCCAAGCTGATCGGGGCGGGACACACGGTCACCGTCGAGCGCGGCGCCGGGAACGCCGCATTCTATCCCGACGCGGCCTACGAGAAGGCCGGCGCGGCGCTGGCCGACGGGGCGGCGGTCTACGCCGGGGCCGAGATCGTCACCCGCGTCGCCAAGCCCGACGACGCCGAGGTCGCCGCGATCCCGCGCGGCGCAACGCTGGTCGGCTTCCTGGCTCCGCTGGGCGATCCGCGCTCGGTCGAGCGCTACGCCGCGGCCGGCCTCTCGGCGCTGGCGATGGAGCTGATCCCGCGCACCACGCTGGCCCAGGCGATGGACGCGCTCTCCTCGCAGGCGTCGATCGGCGGCTACAAGGCGGTGCTCTTGGCCGCCGCGGCGCTGCCGAAGTACTTCCCGATGCTCACCACCGCCGCGGGCACGGTCCAGCCGGCCAAGGTGTTCGTGATCGGCGCCGGCGTGGCGGGCCTGCAGGCGCTGGGCACCGCGCGCCGGCTCGGCGCGGCGGTCACCGGCTACGACGCGCGCACCGCGGTCAAGGAACAGGTCCAGTCGCTGGGCGCCAAGTTCTTCGAGATCGCCGGCATCGAGGCGACCGGCCAGGGCGGCTACGCGCGCGAGCTGACGCCCGAGGAGATCGCCATCCAGCGCGCCGCGATGGTCAAGGCGATCGGCGCCAGCGACGTGGTGATCACGACGGCGGCCGTGCCGGGCCGCAAGGCGCCGGTGCTGGTGACGGCCGAGGCGGTGGCGGCGATGGCGCCCGGCAGCGTGATCGTCGACCTGGCCGCCGAGACCGGCGGCAACTGCGAGCTGACCGTGCCCGGCCAGACGGTGGTCAGCGACAACGGCGTGAGCATCATCGGCGCGCTCAACCTGCCGGCGACGGTGCCGAGCAACGCCAGCCAGCTCTACGCGCGCAACGTCCAAGCCCTCCTGACCTATTTGATCAAGGACGGTGCGCTCTCGCTCGACGCCCAGGACGAGATCGCGCGCGGCGCGACGATCGTGCGCGACGGCGAGATCGTTCACGAACCGACCCGCGCCGCGCTCGCGGGCGCGGCCGGCGGGTCGAGCAGCACGCCGTGAGCGCGCAGGTCGGCCCGCAACGCGCGCAGCAGCGCGGGGTCGCGGTCGATCGCCAGGAGCGAGACGTGGCGGCGCCGGGCCAGCGCGCAGGCGGCGCCGAGCGCCTCGCCCTCCTCGACGGTCGTCGGGACGATGCGCGCGCTGCCGGCGGCGACGTGGGTGGCGGAGATCGACCGGCTGGCCAGACCGAGGTTGGCGAAGCCCAGCGGCAGCAGCGCGCCCAGCGGGATGCCGTAAGCGCGCCGCTCGGGCGCGTACCGCGGCCGGTCGGCGCGGTCGACCGGGTGGGTGTCGAGCGGGTACGACGCCAAGCCAATCGTGTCGGCCGGCACCCGGCGCCCCCAGACGTCACTCTCGCGCAGCACGACGACGCCGCGCACGTGGCGCGTCTCGCGCACGTAGAGCGCGTCGGCATAGCCGGCGACCCGGGCGCGCGCGAAGCCGGCGATGCGCGGCCGCAGGAATGCGACCAGCGCCGGCGCCTCGGCCCGCGCGACGGCGACCGCTTCGGCCACCGACCGCGGCGAGCGGCCGTCGACGCCGAAGACGTTGATCGCGTTGACGGTCACCGTTCCGTCGGGATGGCGCACCAAGTTGAGGTCGCGCACGGCGACGCGCGGCGAGCGCGGCCGGTAGGCGCGGGCGATCCGGCCGTAGCCCCAGGCGCGCGCGCCGATCGCGCGCCCGAAGCCGTAGCGCTTCATCGTGTAGGTCGCGTCGAGCGCGTGCCAGTCGAGCCCGGTCATGGTGAAGAGCAGCGTCGCGGCCTGCATCTTCGTATCGTGGCCTTCGTCTTGGCGGCCGACGTCGTAGCGCGCGCCGGCCAGCGCGGCGACGTCCGCGTCGTCCGAGGCGTCGACGAACGCGCCGGCGCTGAAGCGGTGCAGCCGGCCGCGCGCGTCGGCCGCGGCGAGCGCGAGCACGCGCCGGCCGCCGGCGCCCGGCGCGGTCGCCACCCGCACCACCCGGGTGCCGGTCAGCACGTCGACGCCCGCCCGGCGCGCATAGTCGGCCAGCAGCCGCTTGGCCTGCGCGGGCGTGAACGAGTCGCCGAGCCGCGCGTAGAGCTCGCCGAACTGGCCGCGCTGGACCGCCACCATCCCGCGGACGTAATTGAAGTCCCACTGGTCCATCAGCGCCGCGGTGACGATCCCGCCCAGGTACGGCTCGCGCACGAGCAGCGTGGCGTGCAGCCCGTGCCGGGCCGCGGCGACCGCGGCGGCGATCCCCGCCAGCCCGCCGCCGACGACCACCACGTCCGGCCGGCACGCGTCGCGGCCCGACGCAACGGCCGGGCAGCCGCGCTCGACGGCGGCCGCCGGCGTCGGACCGGACACGGGACCGGACGCCGTTCGCCGGGCCGGCGGACTGCACGCGGCCAGAACGGCCAGAGCCGCCGCGAGCGCGGCGCGCGGAAGCGATCTCACGAAGCCGCGCGCTTTCTCGCCCCACCCAACCGGCGCCCTTCCGGCGCAAGCGCACCGAACCCGACCACGGAGCTCGCATGACCGTACACCTGCTCACGGAGCTGACGATCTTCATCCTCGCCGTGTTCGTCGGCGTCGAGGTGATCTCGAAGGTTCCGACCACGCTGCACACGCCGCTGATGTCGGCCACCAACGCGATCCACGGCATCGTGCTGGTCGGCGCGATCCTGGTCGCCGGAACCGCCGACGCGCCGCTCGGCCGCGTGCTCGGCTTCGTGCTGGTCGTGCTGGCCTCGCTCAACGTGTTCGGCGGCTACACGGTCACCGAGCGCATGCTGCAGATGTTCCGGCCGCGCGCGCAGGCGCCCAAGGTCCCCTCGGACGGCGCCAAGTGACGACCGATACGCAACTGGTCAACCCGGTCGACATCGCCTACGTCATCACCGGGATTCTGTTCATCGTCGGCTTGCGCTACCTGTCCTCGCCCAAGACGGCGCGGCTGGGCAACCGGATCAGCGCGGCCGGCATGGTCGTCGCGGTCGTCGCGGTGCTGACCCAGGGGATCGTCAACTGGATCGAGATCGTGGCCGGCCTGGTGGTCGGCGCGGTGGTCGGGATCGTCTCGGCCCAGCGCGTGAAGATGACCGCCATGCCGCAGATGGTCGCGATCTTCAACGGCGCCGGCGGCGGCGCGGCCTCGCTGGTGGCGGCCGGCGAGCTGCTCAAGTACATCAACGCGGGGACGCCGATCGGCTACGACGTCTCGTTCACCAGCATGCTCACCGCGGTGGTCGGCGCGATCTCGTTCGCCGGATCGATCGTCGCGTTCGCCAAGCTGCAGGAGCTGATGACGGGACGCCCGGTCACGTACCCCGGCCAGCAGGTGGTCAACGCGCTGCTGCTGCTGGTGATCCTGGTCGCCTGGGGCCTGGTGGTGGCCGGCTACCAGCCGATCCTGGAGTGGTTCTGGATCGCGCTGGCCGCCGCGTTCGTGCTCGGCATCCTCTTCGTGCTGCCGATCGGCGGGGCCGACATGCCGGTCGTGATCTCGCTGCTCAACTCGTTCACCGGCCTGGCCGCGGCCTCGACCGGCTTCGTGCTCGGCAACAACGTGCTGATCATCGCCGGCGCCCTGGTCGGCGCGTCCGGCACGCTGCTCACCGTGCTGATGGGCAAGGCGATGAACCGCAGCGTCACCAACGTGCTCTTCGGCGCGTTCGGCGCGATCAAGGCCACGACGGCCGCCGGCGGCGCGAAGAGCGGCGCCAACGTCCGCAGCGCCAGCGCCGACGACGTCGCGGCCATGCTCGCCTACGCCAACCAGGTGATCGTCGTGCCGGGCTACGGCATGGCGGTCGCCCAGGCCCAGCACTCGATCCGCGAGCTGGCCGACCAGCTCGAGAAGCGCGGCGTCGAGGTGAAGTACGCGATCCACCCGGTCGCCGGCCGCATGCCCGGCCACATGAACGTCCTGCTGGCCGAGGCCAACGTCCCCTACACGTCGCTGTACGACATGGACGACATCAACCCCGACTTCGAGCGCACCGACGTCGCGCTGGTGGTCGGCGCCAACGACGTGACCAACCCCGCCGCCCGCGCCGACAAGAACAGCCCGATCTACGGCATGCCGATCCTCGACGTCGACAAGGCCCAGAACATCGTGGTCCTCAAGCGCTCGATGAACAGCGGCTTCGCCGGCATCGACAACCCGCTCTTCGACGACCCCAAGACGGTGATGCTCTTCGGCGACGCCAAAAAGTCCATCGACGGCGTAGTGGCGGGCGTGAAGGCGCTGTAACAGTGAATGGTCCTATTAGCGCCTCTTTCTTGGAAGGCTACCACAGAGAAATCAACTACTACAAGGACCTAGCTTCAGGCGCTGAAGACTTTCTCCGGTCACAGCTCGTCGAGCAAGGAGTTAGCGCGATCGTCAGCAGCCGTGCGAAATCGCTAGATCGTGTCGAGGCAAAGATCCAGAAACTGTATGCCACAGCGTCCCCTGCGAGTAATGAACAGGTCCGCCAGGACATTTATGACTTGGCCGGCGTGCGTGTTGCACTATATTTGCCCGGTCAACAATCGACCGTAGCAAGGGTCATTGAGGACGAATTTACTGTCATCAAATCCAAAGTCTTCCCCCATGCTACCACCAATAAGCATGGGGTCTTTCCCGGATACCACGCGCAACACTTCATTGTCAAACTCGCTATAAACAGCTATCTGGAGTTCCCGGCGACGAAGAACTCCGCATTATTGCACAGCTTAATGGACTTGCATTAACTGCAGAATCCGTACTGGAAGGCCTCGAAGAGGCGATTCGTCGGCGGACGAGCAGCCGTGGGAACAAGATATCAAATCATTACGAACTCGCGGCGTTTCTTGCAGCATTGTGGCGCGAAAAAGATCGGATGCGCGATATGCTCCCCATGGGACGCGCGGACCTTCTTTATGAGTTTCTCAAGCGGCTAGACATACTTCAGCCCTTGACGATTCAGCAGCTATTCGAACGCATACAATTCGACTTGGATGCGTCTTCGATTACGGATACCATAATCGATCATCTACTATCACAAGACAGTACTCGACTAGAGCTGTTTACGGAAGTTCAGCGCAGCGTTGGAAGACGGAACCCATACGCTTCGCAACAGGCCCTCCCGGATAACACCGCAGATCAACTGACTGCGTATCATTTCCTACAACTATAAGACCGATGTTCTTCGGCGAACGCTAAGAGAGCCAACGACAACGTAGTCGGGGCAATCAACCGCCTAATCTGCCTAAAATCAGCGGGCCCTTTAGGGGTTACTACAGCGTTGGCGATGGCTGCTGGGATCTACCATATAGCGACTGAACGCTTAAATAAGCAGAGGAGCCATCACTTGGATAACTCCTCTGCTAAACTGGCGCCCTGGGGACATTCGCGGCGAACCGCGTAGAGGTTTGGCCCAGGGCCTGCCTATGTATAGTAGCGTACTCTGGACATCGTGTCAACTTTTGCGTATGACGGGACATCGCTCGCGATCCTCTCACAGGTGCTCACGCCGCCTCGGCTGGCCCCATATCTAGCTCAGTCAGGAAACGATCTCCAAGTCGCGATTGATCTGTATGTATGGAATATCAAAGCCTCCGCTCGGCTTTACGGCCCGCTGGCGATCCTTGAGGTTACGCTGAGGAACGCCCTCAGCCGCGAACTGAGCGCCATCTTCGGGACGGCCGACTGGGCTAACGACCCAGGCTTTGAAGTCCTTGCTCGAACAGTTGCGATTGCCGTGCCGCGAAATCTGCCGACGGGAAAGCCACCGAACCGGGGTACCGACCTCCTTGCCGATATCACAAAAACTCGAGACCGCGTCAATCTAGAGCTGACGAAGAAGGCACGAAAAAATCCCGGTGCCGGCCTCCCCGCCGCTGCAAATACCGATGACATCGTTGCGGCACTGGATTTTGGATTCTGGACAAAACTGCTGAACCAGGATCTTGAACCGGGTCTTTATTTTGCTGGGCTCTACAAAGCGTTTCCGAATGCGCCGCTCAAAGGCAAGTACCCACCCCGTGGGCCTATTTCGAATACGCTCAATGGTCTCCGAGTGCTGCGAAACCGGGTAATGCACTTTGAGCCGTTGTTTCGGCGCAACTTGGCGGACGACATTCGCGATATCATCGTCACCTGCTCTCTGATCGATACGACCGCTGCCGAATGGATCGCGCACCACAGCGAATTCGAAGCAGGTCTTCGGGATCGACGACGACCCCGACATTATTTTTAGAAACCCTGCTGAGGGTGCAAGCTTGGTCGTCCCAACGTCGAGTGGCTACCTAGCGTGGCCAGGCTCAAGGCGCTCGGGGCGCCCTTGCGCTCCGCGCACCGGAGCCGTAGTATCGTTCGCACGGACCGATGAAGCATGGGTGGCCGCCTCGAGTCTCGCCTAGCTCGCACAGCCCGAAAGCGTACCATGAGTGAACTCGGCGGCCTGCCCCCCGGTGACGGAATGCTCGCCAGCTTCGACCACGTCGTCGTGCTGATGCTGGAGAACCGCTCGTTCGACAACATCCTGGGCTACCTGTATCCCGACGGCGTGCCCGCCGGCGCCCCGCTGGGCACCAGCTTCGAAGGCATCGCGGCGGCCGAGCGCCGAGCGGGGAAGCCGCTGTCGAATCCGTTCCCGAAGGGCGCCGCCAACCCGCCGCCGCCGGGTAAGGACCCGATCGTCGTCGCGCCGGTCGACCCGGGCAACTACTTCACGCCGTATCCCGATCCGGGCGAAACCTACGAGCACGTCAACACCCAGCTGTTCGACGTCATCGACGGCGGCGACCAGCCGCCGTACAACCTGCCGCCGGGCGCGCCGGTGCCGACCATGCAGGGCTTCGTGCGGGATTACGTCCACAACTACGCGACCGCCGAAGAACCGGGCACGAACCCGACCTACGACGAGTACCGGCAGATCATGCAGTGCTACACGCCCGAGCAGGTACCGGTCATCACGACGCTGGCGGAAAAATTCGGCGTCTTCGATCACTGGTTCTGTGCGGTGCCCAGCCAGACGTGGTGCAACCGGGCGTTCTGGAATGCCGGCACCTCGTGGGGGCGGGTGGTGAACGGGCCCAGCGTGACCTGGCTCGAGGACAGCGCCGGCGAGACGGTCTTCAACCAGATCGAGCGCTCCGGCGAAGGGTCGCCGCTGAACTGGAAGGTCTACTCGGCCAATCCGTTCGTGGCGCTCACGACCTTGATCCATACCGTCGCGCTGGCGCCCTACCACGTTTGGCCGTTCGACCACTTCCCCGGCCTGGAAGACTTCAAGCAGGATTGCGCGGCCGGCTCGCTGCCGGCGTATTCGTTCGTCGAGCCGCGCTTCATCGCGCCGCACAACGACATGCACCCGTCCAGCGCGCACTCGCTGCTGTACCACAAGGGCGCGGTCGGTTCGGTGCTGCTGGGCGAGCTGCTGATCTGGGAAGTCTACGAAGCGGTTCGGACCTCGCCCGCCGCGGAACGGACGCTGCTCGTCATCACCTTCGACGAGCACGGCGGCTGCTACGACCACGTCCCGCCGCCCGGCACGGTGACGGCGCCGGACCTGACCGGGTACGCGCTCGAAGACGGCTTCGACTTCACCCGGCTCGGGCTGCGCGTGCCGACGATCATGGTCTCGGCCCACATCGCCGAGCACACCGTGGTCAACACGCCGATGCACCACGGGTCGTTTCTCAAGACCGTCGGCCAGAAGTGGAATGCCATGGTGCCGGGCAAGTTCCCGCCGCTGACCGCCCGGGTGGCCGACGCGCCGGAGTTCACCGAGGTCTTCACCGCGGTCGAACCGCGGCCGGTGGAAGACTGGCCGGTGATCCCCAAACCGGCGATCCCCGCGGACGTCGCGCTGCTCGACCCCGCCGACGTTCCGCTGAGCCGCTTCGAACGGCACATCGTGATGGCAGCCGACAACCTGCCCCAAGTGCAGGCGGCAAAGCAAACCATCCCACTGCCCGATCCGGCCGGCCTGCAGACGGTCGGCGAGGCGCTGGACTACCTGCGCGCGGTGCCCGGGCTGCGGCCGGAAGAACCGGTCGCGGCGGGACAGCCGGCGTCAGGCGGCCCCGAGCCCGCGCTCTAGAGACGGGAGCCGCAGGGCACCTCAGGCGCCCAGCTTTTCTCAGCCACACGTTGAAGAGTCCCCGCGTGTTCTTCGCCGCCATCCTCTCCGCTTGGCTCCAGTACGCCGCCGACGGCAAGCCGCACGCCCGCGCCGTCGTGAGCGACGCAGTCTGTCCCGGTGCAAGCGTCGACGGCCGTGAAGAGCCGATGCAGCGCCGTGCCGCGCGGGCCGACGGCTTCGCCGATACGGTGTGCGATGTGCCCGTCCCGGCCGATGCCAAGCAGGTGCGGGTCGGCGCGCGCGAGCTGCCCGCGCCGGCGCACGAGCCGCGCCGGATCGCCGTCCTCGGCGACACCGGCTGCCGGCTCGCGGGCGCGCTCGACTCGCAGGCCTGCGACGATCCGGCGGCGTGGCCGTTCCCGGTCATCGCGCGCTCGATCGCGGCGGCACGCCCCGACCTGATCGTCCACGTCGGCGACTACCTCTACCGCGAGGCGGCCTGCCCGCCGCTGGTGCAGTGCGGGGGCAGCCCGCACGGCGACGACGCGCCGGCCTGGTTCGCCGACTTCCTCACCCCGGCGGCGCCGTTGTTCGCGGCGGCGCCGCTCGTGCTGGTGCGCGGCAACCACGAGGAGTGCGCCCGCAACGGCGCCGGCTGGTTCCGCTACTTCGATCCGCACCCAACGACCGCGTGCGCGAGGGGACCGCGCCGTACGCCGCCGACCTCGGCGACCTGCGGCTGGTCGTGTTCGACTCGGCCGTCGCCGAGGACCGCGTCCCCGATGCGCGGCACGCCGCGGTCTACCGGCCGCAGTTCGCCCGCGTGCGCGAGCTGGCCCGGGGCGCGCGGGCGGCCTGGTTCGTCACCCACCGGCCGCCGTACACCAACGAGGACGAGCGCGACGCGATGGGCGACGCGCTCGACCCGTTCGGCGCGGTGCTCGCCGGCCACATCCACTTCTTCGCCGCGCTCAACGTCGCGCCGCCGCTGCCGCCGCTGGTGATCAACGGCGAGGGCGGCACGCTGCTCGACCCGGACTACGCCAAGCTGCTGGGCTTCGCCACCGGCGACGTCAAGGTCGTCGGCAGCGTGTTCGGCTCCGCCCACCACGGCTTCGCGCTCTATACCCGGACCGGCGCGGGCTGGACGATCTCGCTGCGCGACCCCGACGGCACCGAACGAACGCGCTGCACGCTCGCCGAGCGCAGCGTGCGATGCTGATCTCTACGCCTGCTTCTTCGACGACCCCGACGGCAGCCGGCTCGAGCTCGTCGCCTTGGGCTGGCGCTTCCCGTGCCCGCGCTTGCCGTGCCCGCGCTTCCCGGGCGCGGCTTTCGGGCGCGGCGGCTTGGCGCGCGGCGCGCTGGCGGGCGGCTGCGCCCGCCCGCGGTCGAGCCAGGTCGAGGCCAGTGCCACCGCGACCAGCGTGAGCATGGCCGCGACGCCCAGCGGCTGCGTCCCGTAGCGCAGCGGCACCGCGCCGATCAGACCGATCGCGGCCAGCAGCGTGAGCACCCGCGAGCGCTGCGAGAAGCGGGCCGCGTTCCGCCCGCGCGTCATCAGCAGGAAGAACGCGTAGTACAGGAGCCCGGCGAGCTCGTAGGGGTACCCGGCAGCGATCAGAGCGTCCACGATGGCTCGGCGTTCGCCGGAACGGCGCCGCGCCCATGGAATAGCGACCGCTGATGAGCCCGGCAGGCGAGATCTCGGTTCCGGTCCTGGTCGTCGGCGGCGGCATCGGCGGCCTGGCGGTCGCCGCGGCGCTGGGCCGCGCCGGCCGGCGCGTGCACGTGGTCGAGAAGGCGCCGGAGTTCGGCGAGATCGGCGCCGGGCTGCAGCTCGCGCCCAACGGCTCGCGCGCGCTCGACCGGCTGGGCGTGCTGCCGGCGATCCACGCCGCGGCGGTCTTCCCGAGCACGATCGCCTGGCGCGACGCGATCTCGGGCGAGCTGCTGACGGCGCTCGACCTGGGGCCGGCCTTTCGCGCCCGCTACGGCTACCCGTACCTGGTGATGCACCGCAGCGACCTGCTCGCGGTGCTGCTCGCCGCCTGCCGGGCCGACGAGCGGATCACGCTGGAGACCGGCCGCGACGTCGTCGCGGTCGAAGACGCGGGCGACGCCGCGCGCGCCGTGTGCGCGGACGGCTCGGCCTATCGCTGCGAGCTGCTGGTCGGTGCCGACGGTCTGCGCTCGGTGGTGCGCGAGCACGTCCTGGGCGACGGCGAGCCGATCTGCTCGGCGTACGTCGCCTACCGCGGCACGCTGCCGGTCGCGCAGCTCCCGCCCGGCGCCGACCTCGAGGGCGTGCTGTTCTGGACCGGCCCCGGGATGCACTTCGTGCAGTACCAGGTCCGGCGCGGCGAGCTCTACAACCAGGTCGCCGTCTTCAAGAGCGACCGCTACGCGCCGGGCGCGCGCGGCTGGGGCACGCCGCAGGAACTCGACGCGCGCTTCGGGCGCGGCTGCGCGAGCGTGCGCGCCGCGGCGGCGCGGATCGCGCGCGACCGCCGCTGGCCGATGTACGACCGGCTGCCGGCCGAGCGCTGGACGCGCGGCCGCACGGTGCTGCTCGGCGACGCCGCCCACCCGATGCTGCAGTACCTCGCCCAGGGCGCGTGCCAGGCGCTGGAGGATGCGGTCGCACTGGCCGACGCGCTCGCCGCGCACGCCGACGTCCCCGGCGGAATCGCCGCCTACACGGCGGCGCGCGCCGCGCCGACGGCCCGCGTGCAGACGACCGCGCGCGCCTGGGGCGACTGGTGGCACCTCGACCCCGGCCCGGAGCTGGCCCGGCGCGACGCGCTGCTGCGCGCGCGGGCGCCCGACGACTACCGCGAGACCGACTGGCTCTACGCCGCTCCGGCCGGCTGACCGCTCAGCGCGCGAGGGTCCAGCGGTACGCGTCCCAGGTCGGGTTGAAGGCGTTCGGATAAAAGCCGCCCAGCGCGTCGCGGTACGCGTACGAGTACGACGGGTCGAACAGGTAGACGATCGGCACCGCGGCGGCGACCCGCCGCTCGATCCGCGCGTAGAGCCGCTTGCGCTCGGCGCGGCCGGGCGCGACCAGCGCGCGCCGCTCGAGCGCGTCGACCGTGCGGTCGCACCAGCGCATGTAGTTCGCGTACCCGCTGCAGGCGAGCAGCGACGAGTCGTCCGGGTCGGCACCCATCGGCCACGGCACGTAGGCCAAATCGAACGCGCCGCCGGCCAGCGCCCCGCCCTGCGAGCGGGGCAGGAAGAGCTGCACGTTGGAGAGCGCCTTGATCGCGATCTGGAAGCCGCGCGCGTTCAGCTCGCTCTGCACGACCACCGACACGCGCACGCCGGTCTGCGACTCGGGGAACTGCACGTAGGTCAGCGCGAGGCGCTTCCCCTCTTTCACCCGCACGCCGTCGGGGCCGCGCTTCCAGCCCGCCGCGTCGAGCAGCGCGTCGGCGGCGGCCGGGTCGTAGGCCGGCTCGCGCACGGACGGTTCGCGCGCCCACGAGCCGAGCGGCTGCGCGGTATCGACCACCGGGTAGCGGCCGAAGGTGATCTTGGCCGAGATCGCGGCGCGGTCGATCGAGGCGGCGATGGCGCGCCGCACCCGCACGTCGTCGAGCGGCGGGTGGCCCGTGTTGAGCGCGATCCCGGCGACCAGCGCGAGCGGCACGGTGCGAAAGCGCAGGTGCGCCGGCGTGCCGAGCGAGGCGCGCTGCGAGGGCGACATCAGGTTCCAGTCGAGCCCGCCGCTCTGCAGCAGGGTGAAGTTCGAACCGGGATCGGGCACGATGCGCAGGTCGAGCCGCCCGACCTTGGGCGCGCCCCGCCAGTAGGTCGGGTTCGCCTCGTAGACCAGCCGCTCGCCGCGGGTCCACGACACGAAGCGGTACGGCCCGTCGCCGACCGGGTGCGCGCCGAAGCCGGCGCTGGCGAGCCGGCCCTGCTTCATCAGCAGGTGCGAGGGCAGCACGTACTGCGGCGCGGTGCCGTAGCTGAACAGCGTCGCGACCGCCGGCGCCCACGGCTCCTTGAGCGTCACCCGCACCGTGCGCGCGTCGACCACGTCGGCCCGGGCGACCCGGTCGTAGCCGGCCCGCGAGCGGACCGGGTTGCGGTCGTCGAGGATCGCGGCCAGCGTCCAGACCACGTCGCGCGCGCTCACCGGCACGCCGTCCTGCCAGCGCACGCCCGCCCGCAGGTGATAGGTGATGACCCGCCCGTCGCGCGAGACGCCGCCGTTCTCGGCCGTCGGGATGCGGTCGAGCAGCACCGGCACCGGCGTGCCGTGCTCGTCGACGTCGATGAACGGCTCGAACGCGAGGCGCGCCACCTGCTGCTCGACGCTGTTGGCGTCGACGTGCGCGAAGAGCGGGTCGAGCGACTGCGGGTCGGCCGCCAGCGCGAAGCGCACCGTGCCCGGGGGCCCGTTCGGCGTCGTCTGCCGTCCGCAGGCGGCGAGCGCCGCGGCGAGCACGACCGCGACGGCAGCCCGGAACCGGGCGGGAATGCGCATGGAGCGACAGCGTTTGCGAGCGCAGCCGCGCGCACCCTGTCGCGGCCTACGGCGCGGACCGCCCGCGCACCCGGGCCAGGAACGCGTCGAGCGTCTTGCCCGGCTCGTCGGCGAACGCTCGGCGAGCTCCGGCGTGCGGATGCGGTCGAGCCGAAAGCTGCGGAAGTCGGTCCGCAGCTCGCACCATGCGGCCAGCGTCCAGATCTTGCCCCAGAAGAACAAACCGAGCGGCCGCACCGTGCGCGCGCTGGCCGAACCGTCCTCGTCCGCGTAGGCGATCGCGAGCCGGCGCTGCTGGTCGATCGCCTGGTGCGCGATCTCGAAATGCGAGGGCGCCGCGCGGGCAAAGCGGGGCGCGTACACGCGCGCGTCGTCGACCCGCTCGACCAGCGCGGCCGGCACCGCCCCGCGGATGCGCGCCAGCGCCGAGCGGGCCGAGGCCGCCAGCCCCGGCCCGCACCACGCCTCGACCAGCCGGCGGGCGGTGACGTACCGCCCGCCGCGCAGCAACTGGACGATGGTGAAGAGACGGTCCGCACGGCGCATCGGCTAGGAAGTCGAGTGCAGGCCGACCCGATTTCCTTCCGAGTCCACGACGTGGGCGAACCAGCCCATCCCCGGCGGCAGCGCCGTCTTGGGAAGCGCGATCCGGCCGCCGGCCGCTTCGACGCTCGCCAGCGCCGCGTCGAGCCGACCGCCGGCGTTCAAGTAGACGACCGTGCCGGCCTCGCCCGGGGAGACCGGCGCGCCGGCGTACAGGCAGCCCCCGGTCCCGCCCTCGCCGTACGGGAACACGGCCAGATCGGCACCGCCGAACACCTCTTCGCGCAGCGTGGTGCCGAGGATCGTCTCGTAGAAGCGGCGGGCGCGGGCGAGGTCGGCGACGGGGATTTCGAACCAGCTGAGGGCCGAGCGGACGGCGGCCGGGGCGGCGGGATCGGACATGGGGTGCTCCTCTGCACGAACGGTGATGTGCCTGCGATCCTAGCAAGGCGCTCCTGACAGCGTGGTGTCAGGAGCCCGGGCAGGATCACACACCCGGCCCGTACGGGGAATCGCAATAGCGGCCGAAGAAACAATGGCTCCATGCTCCTCAAGCCCGAATCGATCGAGGCTCGCAACGGCCGCTCGCCGGCGAGCCATCCGTCCGAGCTCGACCGGATCGACCTCCACCTGCTCGAGGCGCTGCAGCGCAACGCGCGCTCGACCTACGCCGAGCTGGGGACCCTGGTCGGGCTCAAGCCGCCGGCGGTCCACGACCGGGTCAAGCGCCTGGAGCAGCGCGGCTTCGTGCGCGGCTACGCCGCCCAGCTCGACGCCCGCCGGGTCGGCTACGAGCTGACCGCGTTCGTGAGCGCGTTCTGCGCGCCCGACCTCGACTACGATGCGTTCACCCAGGCGGCCCGGGCCTTTCCCGAGATCATCGAGATCCACAGCGTCGCCGGCGACGAGACCTTCGTGCTCAAGGTCGTCACCCGCTCGACCGGCCACCTCGACGACTTCCTGACCCGCATCAAGCGCGTCCCGGGCGTCGCCCGCACCCGCACCACGATCGTGCTCTCCTCCCCGTTCGAGCGCGGCGGCCTGCCGGTCGAGGCGCTGACGTGACCCAGACCCTCGACGACGCGCGCCTGGTCGCCCCGCCTCCGCTGGCGGGCGGCTCGCGGCTGGGGTCGCACCGGGTGCTCGAGCCCAAGGGCGCGCTGCCCCAGGCGGCCTGGAAGCTCGACAACACCCCGCGGCCCTACGCCAACGAGATCCTCTGCGAGGTCGAGACGCTCAACGTCGACTCCGCCTCGTTCAAGCAGATCGCGGACGCCTGCGGCGGCGACCCGGCCGCGATCGCGGCGCACATCCAGGCCACCGTCGACGAGCGGGGCAAGCAGCACAACCCGGTCACCGGCAGCGGCGGGATGTTCATCGGCCGGGTGCTGGAGATCGGGCCCGCGCTGGCCGCCCGGCGCGACGTCGCGGTCGGCGACCGGATCGCCTCGCTGGTCTCGCTGACGCTCACCCCGCTCCAGCTCGACGCGGTCGAGCGGGTCGACCTCGCGACCGGCCAGGTCGGCGTGCGCGGGCGGGCGATCCTCTTCGAGAGCGGCCTCTACGCCCGCTTGCCCGGCGACCTGCCCGACGCGGTCGCGCTGGCCGCGCTCGACGTGGCCGGCGCGCCGGCCCAGGTCCGCCGGCTGGCCCGCGCCGGTCAGACGGTGTGCGTGATCGGCGCCGACGGGAAGAGCGGGCTGCTGGCCTGCGCCCAAGCGCGCGACCGGGTCGGCGGCGAGGGCCGGGTCGTCGGCATCGTGCCCGATGCCGGCACGCCCGCCGCGCGCCTGCTGGTCGAGCACGGCTACGTCGACGGCTTGGCCTGCGCCGACGCGCGCGACGCGCTGGCGATCCTCGACGTGCTGCCGGACCTGCTGCCCGAGCTGGCCGACCTGGTCGTGAACTGCGTCAACGTGCCGGGCACGGAGCTCGCCTCGATCCTCTGCTGCAAGGACGAGGGCACGGTCTACTTCTTCTCGATGTCGACCTCGTTCACGGCCGCGGCGCTGGGCGCCGAGGGCGTCGGCAAAGACGTGAACATGATGGTCGGCAACGGTTACGCCAAGGGTCACGCCGCCGTCGCGCTGCAGACGCTGCGCGCGCACCCGCCGATCAACGCCTACTTCGCCGCGCGCTACGCGGCGCGACCCTAGCCTCACCAGGAGCCCTCACGTGCACCACGTCAAGCCGCCCGTCGATCCCGCCGCGCTCGAGCACCGCAACCTGCGCCAGGGCGAGTTCTGGCGCACGATTCCCAAGTACGAGCACACCGACGAGAAGACGTTCCTCGACCACATCTGGCAAGGGAAGAACTCGGTCAAGACCGCCGAGGAGCTGCTCGAGACGATCGGCGCGTTCGTCGACCCGACGTTCCTCGAGGATGCGAAGGAAGGCTTCCGCCGCGCGCCGATGGCGGTGCGGGTCTCGCCGTACATGATCGCGTCGATCGACTGGACCCGCCCCTACGAGGACCCGATCCGCCGCCAGTTCATCCCGGTCGCCTCGCGCCTCTTGCCCGACCACCCGCGCCTGACGCTGGACTCGCTGCACGAGCAGGACGACGCGCCGGTGCAGGGCCTCACCCACCGCTACGTCGACAAGGCGCTCTTCCTGCCGCTGCAGACCTGCCCGGTCTACTGCCGCTTCTGCACCCGCTCCTACGCGGTCGGGCCCGACACCGAGAACGTCGACAAGGCGGCGCTGGCGAAGACGACCGACCTCTGGAAGCAGGCCTTCGCGTACATCGCCTCGCGCCCCGAGATCGAGGACATCGTGATCTCCGGGGGCGACACGTATCAGCTCGCGCCGAAGAACCTCACCCTGATCGGCGAGTCGCTGCTGGCGATCCCGCACGTCAAGCGGATGCGGTTCGCGACCAAAGGCCCGGCCGTGATGCCGATGAAGATCCTCACCGACCACGCCTGGACCGACGCGCTCACCGCGGTCGTCGACAACGGGCGCAAGCTCGGCAAGGACGTGGTGCTGCACACCCACTTCAACTCGCCGAACGAGATCTCGTGGATCACCCAGCGGGCGATGGACGAGCTGTTCCGGCGCGGCATCACCGTGCGCAACCAGAGCGTGCTGATCCGCGGCGTCAACGACGACGTCGCGACCATGACGTGCCTGGTCAAGCGCCTGTCGTGGATCAACGTCCATCCCTACTATGTCTACATGCACGACCTGGTTCGCGGCGTCGAGGAGATGCGGACCTCGATCCAGACCAGCGTCGACATCGAGAAAGCCGTGCGCGGCGCGACCGCCGGCTTCAACACGCCGCTCTTCATCTGCGACGCGCCCGGCGGCGGCGGCAAGCGCGACGTGCACTCCTACGAGTACTACGACCGCGAGAACGGCATCGCGGTCTACAGCGCGCCCAGCGTCAAGCCGGGCCAGTCGTTCCTCTACTTCGACCCGGTCGACACCCTCTCGCCCGAAGCCCAAGCCCGCTGGGCCGTCCCGGAACTGCAAGACCGCATGATCGCCGAAGCCGTCGCCCACGCCGGCGGCAAAGTGGCAGCCCTGGCATAGGCTGGAGAGCAGTCACGCGTAAAACTCCGGTTACGTCGATTGACGGGGCGCGCGCCGGATGGTACAGGTGTCGGAAGCGGCCGTGCCGTGGGAGTGTTTCGATGATGTCGACGTATACGTTCCGGCAAGTACGCGCTTTGCTCACCGATCTGGGTTTTCGTGAGCAAGCCAGCGACGGTTCGCACCTGCTGTACGTGCACCCGGCCGCCGAGACGCGGGTAACCCTGCCGCGCGCGCCGGTGGGCGAGATTTCGGCCGCGACCGTGTGGTCGGGCATCCGGCGCACCGTCTTCGACTACGGCATCATCGACCCGGCCGAGCTGGCCCGGCACGTCGCGGCCAGCCGCAACTAGCGCCCGGCGCCAAGCGGGGGCCGCGCCCCGCGGGCGGAAGCTCCGCCCGATGCTGGTCAACGCGGTGATGTACACGGTCCCGGCGGAGCGGGCCGACGAGGCGGCGCGCATCCTGCGCGAGCTCGGCGCGGCCTCGCGCGCCGAGGACGGGTGCGCCGGCTACGAGGTCGTCCGGGGCGAGGACGGGACGACCTTCGTGCTCTTCGAGAAGTGGCGCGACCAGGCGGCACTCGACGCGCACTACGCAACCGAGCACTTCGAGCGGCTGGGCACCAACGGCTTGCGGACCTTCGCGACCGACCGGCGCGCGGTCAAGGGCAGTTTGGTCGAGTAGTGCGGGTCTGCGTCTACTGCGGGTCGTCGCCGGGAAACGATCCGCGCTTCGCCGCGGGAGCGCGGGCGTTCGGCGAGGCGCTGGCGCGCCGCGGCATCGGCATCGTCTACGGCGGCGGCCGGGTCGGGCTGATGGGCGTGGTCGCGGACGCGGCGCTGGCGGCGGGCGGCGAGGTGATCGGCGTGATTCCGCGCTTTCTCGAGGAACGGGAGGTCGCGCACACCGGCGTCGACCTGCGGGTGGTCGCCTCGATGCACGAGCGCAAGGCGATGATGGCCGAGCTCTCGGACGCGTTCGTCGCGCTGCCGGGCGGTTTCGGCACGCTCGAGGAGTTCTTCGAGATCACGACCTGGGTGCAGCTCGGCCTGGTCGGCGCACCGTGCATCCTGGTCAACCTGGACGGCTACTACGACGGCATCGTCGCCGCGATCGACCGCGCGCACGCCAGCGGCTTCGTCAGCGCGCGCAACCGCGCGCTCGTCGAAACCTATAGCGCCATCGACGACGTGCTCGGGCGGCTGGCCTCGCTCGTCTGAGCGCTGAGCGACCGGGTATCGCGGCTCGTCCCAGCGGGCAAGCTCCGATCATGAAACGGACCGTATCGATCGCCGTCGCCACCGTGGCGCTGCTGGCCGGCGCCGTCGCAACGACCAGCGCTCAAGTTCAGCCCGGTCCGCCGGGCGCTCCCGGTGCGCCGGGTGCACCCAGCCCGGGCACGCCGGGATCGCCCGGTCTGCCCGGCTCGCCGGGCTCCCCGGGCTCGAACACGCCGGGCTCGCCGCCGTCGACGGCCGCATCCCCGCTGCCGACCGACTCGCCGCTGGCGTCCCCCGCTCCCTCGCCGGGCGCGTCGAGCGCCCCGTAACCGCGCGGCAGCCGCGCGCCGCGACTAGGCGGCGCCCGGCTGCACCTCGCGCACGCTGGCCGCGACCCAGGCCAGATTGACCACCGGCAGCAGCCCCAGCACGACGAACACCGCCGGGTAACCGAACCGGGCGGCGACCGCGCCGCCCACCAGCGGCCCGGCGAACATGCCCAGGAACGTGGCGCTGGCGACGGTGCCGTAGACCTGGCCGCGCCGTTCCGCCGGGAACATCCGGCCGATCAGCGCGTTGGCGGTGGGCAGGATGCCGCCCAGGAAGATGCCGACCCCGAAGCGCAGCGCGAGAAACGCCAGCACGCCGTGGACGAACGCCTGCGGAATCGTGAAGCACGCCACCCCGGCCAGCGAGATCAGCAGCACCCGGCGGTAGCCGAGGCGGTCGCTGCGCTTGCCCAGGAACGGCGAGGCGAACAGGTCGGCCACGCCGGTCACCGCGAACGCCGCGCCGGCCGCGATGCCCAGCCAGCCGGTGTTTCCGGCCAGCGAGCGCACGAACAGCGGCACGATGGGCGACACGCCGAACGCCGCGACCTGCGCCAGCAGCACGACCAGGAACATCGGCGCCAGGCGCGGGTGGCGCAGCAGCTCGGCGAACTGCTGCCCGACCGAGCTGCGCCGCGCGGTGCCGGCGGGGGGCCGCACGAACTGCTCGCGCACCAGCAGCGCGCAGGTCAGCGCCGCGACCAGCGCACCGGCCGAGGTGCAGAAGAACACGTAGCGGTAGTTGTGGAGGTGGTCGGCCAGCAGCCCGCCGAGCAGCGGCCCGCACAGCCCGCCGACCAGCTGCGCGGTCGCCATCCAGCCCAGCGAGAACCCCAGCGACTCCTCGGGCACCTGGGTCGCCACGAGCGCCGTCGCCGCCGCCGAGAACCCGCTGAAGATCCCCATGCAGGCCCGCGCGGCGAACAGCCAGCCGACGGTCGGCGCGAGTCCCATCAGGGCGGTGAACAGGCAGACCGAGGCGCACGAGCGCATCACCATCGCCTTGCGCCCGACCCGGTCGGCGAGGTTGCCCCAGATCGGCGAGAAGATCGCCGCCAGCAGGAAGTTCACCGACGCGATCGCCCCGGCCCAGAGGTCGACCTGCGACTCGGGCCGCACGCCCAGCTCGATCACGTACAGCGGCAAGAACGGTCCCGAGATCGAGAACGCGAGCGCCATGATCGCTTGCACGCCGGCCATCAGCCAGAGGGTCCGCCGCCAGCTCGTCGTGCGGTGAGGGTCGACGACCGCCGGCACGACGGTTCCGCTGGAGACCACGAGAAGCACCCACCTCCGCCGCCGGCGCACGCCGGGCGGCTGTCGGCTCTCTTACCCGGCCGCGGGCGCGTTTCTCACCGCGCCCGGGCGGCCGCGGGGCTAGCCGGAGAACTCCTCGACGTAGAACGTCTCGCCGTTGCCGACGCTGACCACGGCGATGCCCAGCCGGCTCTCCTCCGGGTCGAGCACGTTGGCGCGGTGGTCGGGGCTGTGCATGAAGGCCGCGTGCGCGTGCGGCTCGTCACGGTCGAAGGCCAGGTTCTCGGCCGCGCAATTGAACGGCAGCCGGGCGGCGCGGAAGCGCTCTTCGAACGTCACGCCGGCCGGATCGGTGTGGCCGAAGTAGCCGTGCTCGGCCATGTGCTCGGCCTTGGCGAGCGCGACGCGGTCGAGGTTCTCGTCGTGCACCAGCGGCGCCAGGCCGTGACGGGCGCGCTCGGCGTTCACCGAGTCGAACAGCTCGCGCTCTTCGGAGCGCAGCGCGGTGGGAGCATGAGGATTGATGAACGCGATGGCGATCGGGGCTTCCGGCCCCTCCTGCGCGCCTGCCCCCAGCGGTGCAAGACACGCGACCGCCACCATCATGGCAACGATCTGCTTCATTCCCCGGTGATCGGCCGGCGCCCGAACCCGCTTTACGGGAACGGGCGTTCTTAACCGCGGTCACACCCGGGCTCGGCGCTCATGTTTCGTCGCGCCGGGCCGATAACGGTCGGTCAGGCCGGCGCGCCGAGCTCCGCGTCGATGCGCTCGAGCTCGGCCCGCAACCCGCGCACGATCGCGTACTGGTCGCGCAGCAGGATCTCGGGCGTGCGCGATTTCAGGAACAGCGTGCCGAAGCGGTTCATCGCGCCCTTGTAGGCGTCGTACTGCGGAATCCGCTTGCCGTCGGGCAGCGCCTTGCTCCAGTTGATCTCGACGGTGGTGCCCGGCGTCACCAGCCGCGACCAGTCGATCGAGGTGTGGAAGCACGGCGGCACGTCCCAGGGCACCCCGTGCTCGTCGGCGGGCAGGAGCGAGAGCGTTCCGGCGGCGCCGTTGCCGGGCCCGACGAACATTCGCTCGGGCAGCATGTCGCTGCCGCCTTCGAGCAGGACTTGCATCAGCGCGTCGACGAGGCTCGCGCCGTACACGTGCTCGACCTGCGCGACGTTGTAGCTGCCGCCCAGCCGCGCCGCCGTCTCGATCACGCACAGCTCGTTGTTCGCCATCAGCTTGAGCTCGGTGTGCGTTCCGCAGAACTCCGAGCCGAGCGCGGTCACGGCGGCCCGCGCGCCCTCCGCGATCTTCAGCTGCAGCTCCTCGGGGAGCGTGCACGGCGTCTGGCCCGCGCGCTCGACGAACGGGTAGATCGTCGGCGTCCGCGAGGTGACCGCGAACGGGTAGTACCGGCCGGCGCAGACGAGCCCCTCGACGCTCACGTAGTCGCCGTAGCCCGAGCCGTCGGGATACCACGACCGGGTCGTCGCCTGGATGATCTCCTCGGCGACGAACGCCGGCTCGAGGAACTCGCTGACCGCGTAGAGCTTGTTCGTGGCGGCGTACGCGCGCAGCGTCGCCCGGGCGGCCTCCCAGCGGCTGGCGGCCTCGTCGCGCGAGGCGACGATCGAGAGGCCGAAGCCCGCCGCGCCGCCGGCCGCCTTCATCACGAACGGGAAGCGCAGCTCGTCGCAGGCCCGCTCGAGCGCTGCCGGGCCGTCGACCAGGACGAACTTCGGCGAGGGCACGCCGGCCGCGGTGAACGCGCGCCGCATCCGCCACTTGTTGCGGGTCAGCTCGACCTGCGCTCCGACGCCGCGCAGGCCGAGCGCCGCGGCGGCTTGGCTCGCCACCACCAGCCGGAACTCGTCGAAGGTGACCAGCGCGTCGGCCCGCAGCTCCCGCCCGGCCGCGACCAGCGCCTCGCGCAGCTCGTCGTCGCCCATCGCGCCGCCGTGCGCGTCGGCTTGGTTGAGGAAGGCCGTCGCGTGCGACTCGAGGATGCGCCGGGTGGCCGGGTTCGGCTCCGCGGCGAGGTACACGTAGACCTCGCCGTACCGCTTCACGCGCGAGAGGACGTAGTCCGCCGGCGGCCCGAGGCCGCCGAAGAGGAACAGGATACGCTTCATCTCCACCTCCCAGTGTTCACGCCGACCGCTCCGGCTCGACCACGATCTCCAGGCCCTCCGCGTAGCGCGCGGCGGTTGCGGCGGCGCTGCCGGCATCCGGCCCGGTGACGAGCACGTGGCCGACCCGGCCGGTCGTGTTGGTGCGCAGCTGCGGGATCGTGTGGCCCACCGCGACGTTCCACTCCAGCTCGACCACGCCGGGCCGCCCGCGCAGCGCGTCCAGCCCGCGCACCGAGCGCAGCGTCCCGGCCGGCGGGATGAAGAAGCGGACCGCCGCGCCGCCGGCTGCCGGCGGCACGGCAACGGGCTCGGTCAACCCGCAGGCCCAGGCGAAGGTCGTGGCGACGAGGTCGACCCCGTAGACCTGCCGCACGAGCTCGTTGATCCGGTCGCCGCCGGCCCGGTCGTGGCCTTCGATGATCCGCGGTCCCTGCGGGGTCAGCTTGAGCTCGGTGTGCGACGGTCCATCGGTGTAGCCTACCAGGTCGAGCAGGCGGCGGACCAGCTCCGCCACCTCGGCCCGGGTCGCCGCGGCGAGCGCGGCCGGGACGGCGTGGCCCAGCTCGATGAAGCCTGCCTCGGGGGCGACTAGCTTGTCGGTGCAGGCGACGATGACGTGCTCGCCGGCGAAGCTGAAGGCCTCGACGCTGATCTCGGGCCCGGCCAGGAACTCCTCGATGACGAACGAGCCCACCCCGAGCCGCTGCAGGCGCGCGAAGGCGGCGTCGGCCTCCGCCGGCGAGCGGACCAGGGCGATGCCGAAGCTGCCGCCGCCGTCGACCGGCTTGAGGATCGCCGGAGCGGCCAGGTCGCGCAGGAAGGCGGCGATCTCGGCGGCGCTCGTCCCCGCGGCGGCCCGGACCGGGCTGACGCCGTGCGCGGCGAGCAGCCGGCGCATCGCCCACTTGTCCTGGAGCAGCCGCGTCGTGGCCGGGCTGGTGAAGCGCAGGCCGAGCGCGGCGCCGACCTCGGCCGCCGTCGGCAGACCGGGCTCGGTCAGGCAGACCAGCGCATCGAAGGGCTGCGCCGCGTGCAGGCCGCGGACCAGCGGCAGCAGCCGGGCGTGGTCGGTGTAGTCGACCAGGTGCACCTCGCGGGCGCCCTGCTGGCGCGGGTCGGCCAACTGCGGCTTCTGGATCAGAACGACGTCGATGCCGAGCGCGCGCGCCTTGTCGAAGATGGCCGGCTCGTCCCGTTTGGCGCCGATCGCCAGCACGCGCCGGCGCGCGGCGACCCGGGCGGTGCCGCCGCGCGCCGTCGCATCATCGAACACGGTTCGAGCCGAGACCGGCGGCCGGTCGGACCCAGTACATGCTGCTCACCCGCGGTTGGGTCCGGCGCGGCTTGGACCCGGCCGTCCGCCCCTCCTCCGGCCGCAACCGTACCGACGGCTAGCTCGGCGCGTCGTTCTGGTGCGCCGCGTACGTGCGGGGGTCGAAGTACCAGCTCGGCAGCGTGGCCGGGAACGTGATCTCGCGGAAGTGGAAGTCGACCACCTGGCCGTCGTCGTTGTAGCCGTCGCCGACGACGCCGTGCAGGTCGGTGACGACCAGGTGCCCCGCGACGGTGCCCATCGTGACCGTGAAGATCACCCCGAAGACCCGGTCGTCCTTGCCGCCGTTGCCGTAGAAGAGCTTGTCGGTCGCGACCAGCCGGCGCAGCTCGTAGGTCGTCTTGTCGGCCCACAGCTCGCGCAGCCGGTTGCGGTCGGGGTCGCGGTACGGCGTCAGCTTGAGGTGGACCAGATCGCCCTCGACGGCGAGCGAGTCGACCCGGTAGTCGTACTCGCCGGCGATCACGGTCGAGCCGATGACCTGGAGCTGGGTCGCGCGCGGCTCGGGGGTCGGCACGAACTCGACCGGGTGCGGGTGGAGCGGCGCGGGCTCGAACAGGTCGGCGGTCGGCGGACCGGGATCGCGGCTCTCGTTGAACGCCGGGCGGTCGAACTCGAGCGGGCCGCGGTAGTCGTCCCGGAACACCTTGCGCTTGAGCGCGGCGCGGTCCAGGTTGCGCACCCAGACGTGGTAGGTATAGCTGCCGACCGGGTCGACGTAGCCGTTCGTGGCGAGCTGGTGGCGCTCGACCACGTACGTCTCGTAGGGCGGCGGCGGGCGGCGGGCCCGGAACGCGGCCCGGATCAGCCCGAGCACGCGCTGCGGCGAGGGGGTGGGGAAGGTCGTCGCCGCCGGGGCCGGGGTGGCGCGCGCGGCGGGCTTGACCGGGGCGGCGGCCAGCAGCGCAACGAGCATGACGACGAGCATCACGGGGGCCAGCATGCTCCTACCATACACGGCTCGTCTGGGATGGCCCGCAAAGGCCGGGGTCGTGCGCTGCCGAGCCGAACACGAGGGCGGTCCACCATGGAACTCCTGCGCTTCACCTCCCTCGCCCGGCACTACGGCTCGAACGACGTCTTCGCGGACCTCGGCGGGGTCGTCCGCGACGGCGACAAGATCGGCCTCGTCGGCCCGAACGGCGCCGGCAAGTCGTCGCTGGTGCGGCTGCTCGTCGGCCAGGACGAACCCGACGGCGGGACGGTCGTGCGCGCGCGCGACGCGCGGCTGGGCTACCTGGCGCAGGACGCGGCCGAGGGCGGCCACCAGACGCTGCGCGCCGCGTTCGACGAGGCGCTCGCGCGCGGCAGCGCCCCGGAGTGGGAGATGCGCGCCACGCTCAACCGCTTCGACTTCGCCGAGAGCGACCTCGACCGGCCGCTGACCGCGTTCTCGGGCGGCCAGCGCACCCGCGCGCTGCTGGCGCGCACGCTGCTCGAGCAGCCCGGCTGGCTGGTCCTCGACGAGCCGACCAACCACCTCGACCTCGACACCGTGCGCTGGCTGGAGAACCTCGTCGCGCGCGACCCGCGCGCGTTCCTGATCGTCTCGCACGACCGCTATTTCCTCGAGACGGTCTGCACCCGGATCTGGGAGCTCGACCGCGGCGAGCTCGCGGTGTACGAGGTGAAGCAGGGCCGCGCCTACTCGCAGTACGTCGAGCAGCGCGAGGCGCGGCGCGAGCAGCAGCGGCGCGACTACGAGAGCGCGCTGGCCGAGCGCAAGCGCCAGCGCGCGGTGATCGACGAGCTGCGCACCCACGGCTCGCACAACTACAGCGCGGTCTGGAGCCGCGAGAAGCAGTTCGCCAAGCTCGACGCCGTCGACGCGCCGCGCGCCGAGAAGCGCAGCATCGCGGTCGCGCTGGCCTCGGCCCGGCGCGCGACGAACGGCCCCGCCGTCGACGTCAAGGGACTGACGAAGGCGTACGACCGCACCCTGTTCGCCGACGTCACCGCGACGTTCTACCGCGGCGACCGCGTCGCGATCGTCGGCCCCAACGGCGCGGGCAAGACGACGTTCCTGCGCATCCTCGCCGAGGAGCTGCCGCCCGACCGGGGCAGCGTGCGCTACGGCAGCGGGCTGCGCACCGCCAGCTACTCGCAGAGCTCGGTCGACGACCTGCGCGCCGGCGACACCGCGGCCGAGGCCGTGATGCGCATGGGCGTCACCGACGAGGAGGCCCGCGGCCTGCTGGGCCGGCTCAATCTCGGCGGCGACTCGGGCGACAAGCCGGTCGAGGCGTTCTCGGGCGGCGAGCGGCGGCGCATCATGCTGGCCCGGCTGATGGCGCAGAGGGCGGACTGCCTGTTCCTCGACGAGCCGACCAACGACCTGGACATCCCCAGCCGCGAGGCGCTCGAGGACGTGCTCGCCTCGTACGACGGCGCGCTGTTCGTGGTCTCGCACGACCGCTATCTGCTCAAGCGGCTGGGCGAGCGCGTCGTCGCCATCCGCGACGGCACGCTGACCATTCTCGACGACGGCTACGACGCGTACGAGCGCAAGCAGCACGAGGCCGTGAGCGAGAACGGCGGCGCGAACGGCGACGGCGCGCGCACGACGCCGGCGCAGAAAGCGGCGAAGCTCGACCGCCAGGCGGCGCACGAGGCCAAGCAGGAAGCGCAGCGCCGCAAGCGCGCGGTCACGGCCGCCGAGAAGCGCGTCGCCGACCTCGAGGCGGAGCGGGCCGAGCTCGAGCGGCAGTTCGCGGCGCCCGACCTGTACGACGACTCGGCCCGGGTGATCCGCCTGACCCACGAGCTGGAGCGGGTGCGCAAGGCGAGCGAAGCGGCGCTGGACGCCTGGCTGAGCGCCTCGGACGCCTGGGAAGCCTACGAGGCCGGGACCTGAGCCGCGCTCAGACGCCCTTCTCGGCGCCCACGTAGTAGATCAGCTTGAAGATGAGCTGCGGCGCGGTGCTCAGCGCCGAGGGGTCGCCGTAGACGACGTACAGCTCCTTGTGCGGCAGGCGGCGGTGGTACGCCGCCGAGAGGTTCCAGAGGTTCACGTAGGGGCTGGGCGGGCCGAGCACCGGCGCCTCGCCGACCAGCCGCCGCACGCCCAGCGCGACCGAGGTCTCGGGACCGGCCTGGTAGGCGTACGTGCCGCGCTCGAGCCACTGGGTGACCTTGGGGCCGCCGCCGTACGGGAACTGCACGGTGCTGTCGGCGCGCAGCTCCAGCGTGCCGCGGTGGCCCGCCCGCAGCGTCACGTAGCGCGTGTACGACTGCAGCGTGCCGTCGCCGAAGCGGCCTTGGTTGAACGCGAAGCCCTGCGGCGTGTCGGTGCCGCGCTTGTAGTTGAACGCGATGCCGTTCTGGGTCACCGGCGCGAACGTGCCGTCGGCCAGCCGCACGTAGTCCGAGCCGACGCTGATCTGCATGCGGTAGAGCTTGCGCGTGTCGACCTCGAAGCTCAGGAAGTTGTCGGTCTGGTCGAGCGCGCCGTCGTGCTGGTGGTAGCGGTCGAGCTCGCCCAGGAAGATGAACTTCTGGATCGGGCTGTCGGCCGGCAAGTTGATGTCGCGCTCGAAGTTGGCATCGTACCCGGCGATGTCGGGGTGGGTGACGAAGCCGTCGATCGGGTTGTAGTCGGCACCGATCTTGCGCAGCGAGAAGCCGGTGTTCCAGGTCGGGCCGTAGAGCTTGACCCCGCTCTCGATCCGCTCGCCCTGGCTCACGTCGAGCACGTTGGTGCCGCGGTCGATGCCGTAGTCCACGTAGGCGAGCTGGTTGCGGTGGTTGTCGAGCGTGACGCCGCCGACGACGGTCTCGTCGGTGAGCCCCGGCAGGTCGACCGCGACCCGCTGCACGCTCGCGTTGAGGATGTTGTTGTCGGTGTGGTAGTTGACCACCGAGGCGACGTCGGTCCGCGCGTCGCCGACCGAGTCGAACGCCGCGTAGGTGAACCCGCCTTGCTTGCCCTCGACCGCGTAGCCGTCGCGCGGGGTCGGGATCGCCGGCGTATAGAGCTCGGCGACCGGCGTGCAGGCGAAGCACCAGCTCAGCGTCGAGAACGGGTTGTAGAAGCCCGACGCCTGGGCGAAGAACGGGCGGAAGTCGATCACCGAGCGGCGGAACGCGGTCGGCGAGATGGTCTCCTGGTCGGCATCGACGTTCGAGAAGTCGGGGTGGATCGTCGCGAAGGCCGAGGTCGTCGCGGTGATCGGCAGCGACAGGTCGGCGCCCAGCCGGCTGGTGCTGCCGCCCGCCGACGGAGCCGCCGCGGCCGCCAGCCCGTAGACCGCGGCGCGCGCGCGCGGGCGCGGGGCGCTGCCGCCGGTGAAGTCCAGCCCGCGCAGCGTGCCGGCGTAGACGATGTCGGTCGGGTCGCTCTGGGCCGCGCCGTGCGTCCAGACGTAGGTCTCCCCGGTGCGCTGGTTGACGCGCACGAACTGCGCCCGCCAGGCCGCCGTGCGCGCCCCGCGCAGCACCGCGAACGGAATCCGCATCGTGACCGTGTAGCCGTCCGGGCCGATCGTGCCGCGCGCGGTCCAGCTCGGTGCGAAGGACGAGTTCTCGGTCGAGAACTCGTAGCGCGTGCCGAGCGGGTTGGCGACGAAGGTGTAGCCGAAGCCGCTCGAGCCGCTCGGCCAGAGCAGCACCTCGACCTGGTCGTCGGAACCGTAGCCGACGTCGTTGGTGCGCTGGCTGGCGACGATCTCGCCGCGCTGGTCGGCGTGGAACGCGACGTAGAGATACTGCCGGTCGGCGCTCACGTAGACCCGGGTGTGCTCGCGGGCGGGCCGGGTGAGGTGCAGGTCCCAGCTCAGGTCGATCGGCTTGAGCGTGGTCCACGGCCCGACCAGCGCGCCGTCGATCGGCAGCGGTTCGGTCAGCGGCGCGATCTCGAAGCTGGTCGGATCGTCCACCGTGGCCGCTGCCGCGGGAACCGCGGCCGGCGCGAGCAGCACGAAGAGCAGCGCCGCCAGCAAGTGGCGGCACGCGGCACCAAAGCGGACCGGCACCCACATCGCGTCCATGGACCAAACAACCTATCTCGGAGGAGAGGACCATGGCACGTTAGCCACCCCCCGGGTCGATCCTCCGGCCGCGCCGCAGACGGCCGGCGCTCAGCCCTCGCTGAGCGCCGCGTGCACGATCCGTTCCTGCTCGACCATGTGGGCGCCGGGGTAGCCCTCGGAGGGGCTGGCGCGGTACGGCCGGCCGACGTAGTCGACGTCGTGGATGTGCTTGGGCAGGCCGTCCATCAAGCGGCGCCGGACGTGGGCGCGCGCGCCCATGTTCTTGGGCTCTTCCTGGGCCCAGATCAGCTCCTCGAGGTTCGGGTAGCTGGCGATGAGCGCCAGCAGCTCGGCCTTGGGCAGCGGCGCCAGCAGCTCGACCCGGGCGATCGCGGTGTGCGTCGCCTCACCGTAGAGCGAGCTGGCCAGCAGGTCGTAGTAGACGTGCCCGCTGCACAGCAGCAAGCGCTTCACCGCGCGCTTGTCCTGGGCGTAGCGCGCGTCGTCGATCACCTCGCGGAACGCGCCGCCGGCCAGCTCGTCGAGCGTGCCGTACGCGGCCCGGTTGCGCAGCAGGGACTTGGGCGTCATCACGATCAGCGGGTGGGCCTGCTTGGCCTTGGCCTGCGCGCGCAGCAGGTGGAAGTACTGCGCGCTGGTCGACGGGTTGGCGACCCGCAGGTTGCCCTCGGCGCTGAGCTGCAGGAAGCGCTCGAGCCGGGCGCTGGAGTGCTCGGGGCCGGCGCCCTCGTAGCCGTGCGGCAGCAGCATGGTCAGCCGGGTCTGCTGGCCCCACTTGGAGGCGCCGGCGGCGATGAACTGGTCGATGATGATCTGCGCGCCGTTGTTGAAGTCGCCGAACTGCGCCTCCCACAGCACCAGCGCGTTGGGCAGCAGCGCGCCGTAGCCGTACTCGAAGCCCAGGCACGCGTACTCGGACAGCGGGCTGTTGTAGATCTCGAACGACGCGGTGGCCCCGTCGAGGTGCTGCAGCGGGGCGTACTTCTCGCCGGTCTTGGTGTCGCGCAGCACCGCGTGGCGGTGCGAGAACGTGCCGCGCTCGGTGTCCTGGCCGGTGAGCCGGACCGGGGTTCCGTCGCTGATCAGCGCGGCGAAGGCCAGCGCCTCGGCCAGGCCCCAGTCGACCTCGCCCGACTCCTTGAGCGCCTGGGTGCGCTTCTGGAACTGGCCGACCAGCTTCTTGTTGGGCGTGAAGCCCTCGGGCGTGTGGACGACCGCATCGCTCCAGCGCAGCAGGCGCGCCTTGTCGACCGCGGTCTCGGGCGCCGGCTCCTGCCGGTTGCGCAGGGCGACGTGGGCGGTCAGCTTGGCCTCGGCCGCGCCGCCCTTGACGTTCTTGTGCGCCTCGGTGATGCGGGCCGTCGCGGCGTCCTGCATCTCCTTGGCCTGCTCGCCGGTGAGCACGCCCTGCGCGACCAGCTTGGCGGCGTAGAGCTCGCGCACGGTCGGGTGGGTCTTGATCAGCTCGGCCTGGCGCGGCTGGGTGTAGGCCGGCTCGTCCTGCTCGTTGTGGCCGAAGCGGCGGTAGCCGATCAGGTCGACGATCACGTCGCGCGAGAACTTGCGGCGGTAGTCGATCGCCAGGTGCACCGCGGCGATGCACGCCTCGACGTCGTCGGCGTTGACGTGCACGATCGGCAGGTCATAGCCCTTGGCGAGGTCGGAGGCGTAGCGGGTCGAGCGCGCCTCGTAGGGGTCGGTGGTGAAGCCGACCTGGTTGTTCGAGATGACGTGGATCGTGCCGCCGGTGGCGTAGCCGGGCAGCGCCTGGAGGTTGAGCACCTCGGCGACGACGCCCTGGGCGGCGAACGCGGCGTCGCCGTGGATCAGGATCGGCGCCGCGACCTCGGTGTTGAGGGTGGCCGGGTTGGCGTCGTGGTTGGTCTGCAGGCAGCGCGTCATGCCCTCGACGACGCCGTCGACCGCTTCGAGGTGCGAGGGGTTGTTGGCCAGCTCGACCGCGATCGTGGTGCCGACCGGGGTGACGTACTCGCCGCGCGCGCCGTGGTGGTACTTCACGTCGCCGGTGGCGTCGGAGTCCTCGGGATTGGGCATCGTCTCGCGCAGCGCGGCCGACTCGAACTCGGCCAGCAGCTCCTCGTAGGGGCGGTTGACGACGTGGGCGATCGTCGAGAGCCGGCCGCGGTGCGCCATGCCGAGCACGACGGTCTTGGTGCCGTCCTCGGCCAAGAGCGAGATCGTCTCCTCGAGCATCGGGATCATCACGTCGAGCCCTTCGATCGAGAAGGTCTTCTGCGACATGAACTGCTTGCGGAAGTAGCGCTCCATCGTCTCGACCTTGGTCAAGCGCTGGAGCACCTGGACCTTGCGCTGCGCGGTGAGCGCGCGCCGGTGCAGGCCGCTCTCGATGTACTCGCGCAGCCACTCGCGCTGCTGGGTGTTCGAGATGTGCTCGATCTCGTAAGCGATGGTCGAGCTGTACGTCTCGCGCAGGTGCGGCAGCACGTCGTGCAGCGTGTTGCCCGGCACCTTGACCCGCAGCACGGAGGCCGGGATCGCGTTCGTCATCGCCGGGGTGAGGCCGTAGGTGGCGGGGTCGAGCGACGGGTCGCCGGGCGGCGGCGAGCCGAGCGGGTCGAGCGTCGCGCCCAGGTGGCCGTGGCGGCGGTAGGCCGACACGATCGCCATCCCGGCCGCGATCGCGCGCAGCATCTCCTCCGAGGGCAGGCCGGCGAACTCGGCGGTGACCGGGGCCGCCTGCGCGGCCGCGGCCAGCGACTGGCTGCCGTTCGCGCTGGCGTTGGAGACGCGCAGCGACGCGTTTGCGCCGATCTGCGCGAAGAGGTCCTCGTAGAAGCTGCTGGCGCCGGCGAGCAGCTCGTCGACTCGCTTGAGGTACTCGCCCGACTGCGCGCCCTGGATGACGCGGTGGTCGTAGGTCGAGGTCAGGGTCATGACCTTCTCGACCCCGAGCTGCTCGAGCGTCGCCCGCGGCGCGTGGGCGAAGCCCGGCGGGAAGGCGATCGCGCCGGCCGCGATGATCGCGCCCTGGCCGACCATCAGCCGCGGCACCGAGGCGACGGTGCCGATCCCGCCCGGGTTGGTCAGGGTGAACGTCGCGCCGGTCTGCTCCTCGACCGAGAGCTTGCCGTCGCGCGCCTTGGCGACGAGGTCCTCGTACGCCGCGCGGAAGCTCGGGAAGTCGAGCCGCTCGGCGCTCTTGATGACCGGCACGACCAGGAAGCGCGAGCCGTCCTTCTTCTGCGCGTCGACCGCCAGGCCCAGGTTGATCCCGGCCTCGACCTTCTGCGGCTTGCCGTCGGTGCGGCGGAACGAGGCGGTGATGGCCGGGATCTCGCGCGCCGCGCGGGCCAGCGCGAAGGCGATGATGTGGGTGAAGCTGACCTTCTCGGGCCGGCCCTGCGCCTTGAGCGCGGCGTTGAGCTCGGCCCGGCGCGCCTCGAGCGTGCCGACGTGCAGGGTGCGCAGCGAGGTCGCCACGGGAATGGTCAGCGACTGGTCCATGTAGCTGGCCAGGGTCGCGACCGAGCCCTTGAGGTCGGTGACCTTCGTCTGGGGCGCCAGCGGCGGGTACTGGACCGCGGGGGCCGTCGGCGGGGCCGCCGCGGCGCCCAGGCCGCCCGAGAAGGCGACCTTGCCCGAGGCGATCGCCGCCTCGACGTCCTCGCGCAGGATCAGCCCGTCCGGACCGCTGCCGCTGAGCTTGGAGGCGTCGACGTGGAGCCGCTCGACCAGCCGCCGGGCGTGGTGCGAGAGGACGCCCTGCTGCGCGCCGTTGCCGGTGCCGTTGCGCTCGGCCGGCGGCGTGCCCGTGCCGGCGGCGCCGTAGGAGCTCGGGGTCACCAGCTCCGGCTCGGCGGCCTTGGACGCGGCGCCGGCGGGCGCGCTCGGGGCGACCGCGCCCGCGGGCTTGGCGGCGGTGGTGTCGATCTCGGCCAGCACGGCGCCGACCGCGACCGTCGCGCCCTCGTCGCCGTGGAGCGCGGTGACCACGCCGCTCGCGACCGAGGGGACCTCGACGTCCACCTTGTCGGTCGTCACGTCGACCAGGGTCTCGCCTTCGTCGACCCAGTCGCCGACTTTCTTGCGCCACTCGACGATCGAGCCTTCGCTGACCGACTCGCCCATCTCGGGCAGGGTGACGTTCACGAGCGTTTGCAACACAGATCTCCGGGAGCTATCGGACGGGGCATCTCTGCTGAGGAAGATTCGGGCTCGCCCGAAGGGTCGGCCTCCCTCATCGGAAATGATACGCCCCGCCGGCGTCCGGTGGAAATTCGGCCGGCGCCCGCTTGTGCGGTTTGGCATCTCCTGGAGGCTTCGATGCGTGCTCGTCCCTCGCGCTTGCCACCGTTGCGCATCGCGGCGTGCGCCGCGGTCCTCGCGGCGAGCATGGCCTCGGCGGCGTTCTCCAGCGAGCCGGCGGCGCGGCCGGTCGAAGGGCCCGTGCTGCTCGTGCGCGCCGGTGCGGACGCGCAGTACCTGTGGAACGCCACGCTGTACGTGGCGCACCTGGTCGCCGACAAGCAAGGCGGCGCCGAGGGCGTGCACGCGCTCGAGGCGACCGCGCTCGCCGCGCTGGCGGAGAAGAGCCGTTCGAACCCGGCCCCGACGGTGCGCATCAAGGTGGTCTACGCCAAGACGGGCGAGGTCAGCCCCGTCTACGGGACGGCGACCTTCACCGGCATGGAGAACGTCCTGACCTTGAGCGCGGCGCACGGCGAGCTCTCCAAGCACGCGGCGCAGTGGGTGCGCGAGCTGGCCGCCGGGCGCGTTCCGGCGAAGCTGACGGTCGACATGACGGGTACGCTCCCGCCGGTCGACCGATGACCAAGGACGCGATCTTCGCGCGGCTGACCGACATCCTGCGCGACGTGTTCGACGACGACGAGATCGTCGCGCGGCCGGACCTCACCGCCGCGCAAGTCGACGGCTGGGACAGCTTGGCCCACCTGCGCGTGATCTTCGCGGTCGAGCGCGCGTTCGGGGTCAGCTTCGCCGCCGCCCAGGTCGGCGGGCTCGAGAACGTCGGCGCGCTGGCCGAGCTGATCGCGCGAAAAACGGCGTGACCCCGGTGGACCTCTACGAAGACCTCGCCTGGCTGCCGCGGCCGCCGGCCGATTTCCGAGCGCGCTGCCGGGCGCTGCTCGACGAGCCGCCGCCCCTGGGGCCGTCGCTCGCGCGCCTGGCAGCGCACGCGCTCGACGAGAACGGGCTCCGCCGGCTCGCCCTGACCATCGAGCGCGCGCGCGGCGCGGGCGCTTCGCTCGCGCCGCTGTCGCCGTTCCGGCTCGCGGTCGTCGGCAACGGCACGCTCGACCCGCTGCTTGCGGCGCTGGTGGCGAGCGCCGCTCGTCACGGTATCGCCCTCGAAGCGGTCAAGGCCGATTTCGGCCAGACCATGCAGGAAGCGCTCTCGGCCGACTCGTCGATCGCCCGCGCGCGGCCCGATGCCGTGCTGCTCGCGCTCGACCACCGCGGGCTGCCCTTCGGCCCGCCGCAGTACGACGCAGCCGGCGCGGCGGCGGCGGTGCGCAGCGCCTTGGCCTTCGTCGACGCGCTGCGCCGGGGCTTCCGCCGCAATGCGGGCGCGACGTGCATCGTCCAGACGATCGCGCCGCCGCCCGAGTCGCTCTTCGGCAGCTACGAGCGGCTGGTCCCGGGAACGGCGCGCGACCTGGCCGGTGCGTTCAACGCCGCGCTCGCCGCCGGCGTCGCCGGGACCGAGGACGTGCTCCTGGACGTCGCGGCGCTCGCCGAAACCGTGGGGCTGGGGCGCTGGCATTCGCCGGTGCAGTGGAACCTCGCCAAGCTCGCTTTCGACGCGCGCTTCATACCCCTGTACGCGGACCACGTCGGCCGCCTCGTCGGCGCGCTGCGCGGGAAGAGCCGCCGCGCGCTCGTGCTCGATCTCGACGACACCGTGTGGGGCGGCGTCATCGGGGACGACGGGCTCGAGGGCATCGCGATCGGTCAAGGCGACCCGACCGGCGAGGCGTTCCTGGCCGTTCAGCGCCTCGCGCTCGCGCTGCGCGAGCGCGGCATCGTGCTCGCGGTGTCGTCGAAGAACACCGACGAGGTCGCCCGCGCGGCGTTCCGGCGCCATCCCGACATGCTGCTGCGCGAAAGCCACATCGCCGTCTTCCAAGCGAACTGGAACGACAAGGCGACGAACATCGCGGCGATCGCGCGCGAGCTCGCGCTCGGCGCCGACGCGCTGGTCTTCCTCGACGACAACCCGGCCGAGCGCAGCCGCGTCCGCGAAGCGCTGCCCGGGGTCGCGGTGCCCGAGCTCCCCGGCGATCCGGCGCTCTACGCGCGGACCCTCGCGGCCGCCGGCTACTTCGAGAGCGTCACGTTCTCGGACGAAGACCGCCGGCGCGCCGAGCTCTACCAGGGCAATGCGCGCCGCGCCGCGCTCGCGGCGCAGGCCGGCGACCTGGACGCGTACTTGGCGTCGCTGCGCATGACGATCGTCTTCGCGCCGTTCGACGCGACCGGGCGGGCGCGCATCGCGCAGCTGATCGCCAAGTCGAACCAGTTCAACCTGACGACCCGGCGGTACAGCGAGGCGCAGGTCGCGCAGATCGAGGCGGATCCCGGCGGGCTGGCGCTGCAGGTGCGGCTGCTCGACGCGTTCGGCGACAACGGCATGATCAGCGTCGTCATCGCCCGCCCGCTCGAGGGCGCGCGCTGGGAGATCGACACCTGGCTCATGAGCTGCCGCGTGCTGGGCCGGCGGGTCGAGGAGATGGTGCTCGCGGAGCTGCTCCGGCAGGCGCGCAGCCGCGGCATCGAGCGGCTGGTCGGGCGCTACGTCCCGACCGAGCGCAACGGGCTGGTGCGCGACCACTACGCGAAGCTGGGCTTCACTCGCACCCGCAGCGACCCCGACGGGACGACCTGGTGGGAGCTGGCCGCTACCAGCGAGGTCGCGCCGGCGCCGATGGCCGTCGACCGCAGCGCGTTCGAAGTCCCCGCCGCGAGCGGCCGTTGACCGTTCCCTCCTTCGCGTTCCTGGGCTTCACGCTGGCTGTCGCCGTGCTGCTGCTGCTCGGGCGCCGCGGCGGGTGGCGGCGGGGCGTGCTGGTCGTCGCGAACCTGGCGTTCGTGCTCAGCTTCAGCCGCGATCCCGGGCAGCTCGCACCGTTCGGCGGGCTGCTGCTGCTCGGCTTCCTCTTTCTGAAATCGGCGGAGCGGCGGGCGGCGCGGCCGGCGCTGTGGCCGCTGGTGACCGCCGTGGTGCTCGCGTTCTGCTGGCTCAAGCAGTACGCGTTCGTTCCGCCTTGGCTGGTGCTGCACCGGTCGTACCTGACCGTCGGCATGTCGTACGTGTTCTTCCGGATCGTGCACCTCGTCGTCGACGCCTACCAGGACGCGCTGCCCGAAACGGTGTCCGCGCTGTCGTACCTGAGCTACACGCTGAGCTTCACCAGCCTGGTCGCCGGACCGATCCAGCTCTACCCCGATTACCGGCGGACCGAGTCCGCGGCGCCGCTGGCGCTCGACGGCGCGGCGGCGGCCGCCGCGGCCGAGCGGATCATCACCGGCTTCTTCAAGGTCGTCGTGCTCTCGCCGCTGCTGGCGGGCGCCCACGACCGCAGCGTCGGCGCGCTGCTCGGCGCGGTGCGCCTCGACCAGCGCATCGGCTGGGGGGCGCTCGTCGTCGCGCTCTTCCCGTTCGCCCTCTACGCGAACTTCTCGGGCTACACCGATTTCGTCATCGGGTGCGCGCGGCTGCTCGGCATCGCGCTGCCCGAGAACTTCGACCGCCCGTTCACCTCGCTCGGGTTCATCGAGTTCTGGAGCCGCTGGCACATGACGCTCTCCAACTGGCTCAAGACGTACGTGTACTCGCCGCTGCTGCTCGCGCTGATGCGGCGCTTCCCGCGGCCGGGCGCGGCGGCCCCGCTCGGGGTCGGCGCCTTCTTCGTCACGTTCTTCCTGGTCGGCGCGTGGCACGGCCAGACGGCGATGTTTCTCGTGTTCGGCGTGCTGCAAGGCGCGGGCGTCGCCGGGAACAAGCTGTTCCAGCTCGCGATGGTCCGCCGGCTGGGCCGCAAGCGGTATGCCGCCCTGTGCGCGAAGCCGCGGTACGCGGCGGCGTCGCGCGGGCTGACGTTCGTCTGGTTCGCGTTCACGCTGCTGTGGTTCTGGTCGAGCGGCGCGCAGCTCCACGCGATGGCGGCGCGGCTGGGCGCGGCAGGCGCCGCGGCGAGCCTGCTGCTCGTGCTGCTCTTCGCCGTCCCCCTGCTCGGCGCGGCCGCGGCGGTGGCCCGCAGCGACCCGTTCCGCCGCGCCGCGCGGTCGGGCTACGCGCGGGTCGCGTGGTGCTCGGCGCTCGCCGCCGTCGTCGTCTCGGTCGCCGCCGTGCTGCAGGCGCCGGCGCCGCACATCATCTACAAGGGCTTCTGATGCGGCTGCGCGCGGTCGGCCTGGCGGCCCTCGTCGCCGCCGCCGTGTTCGCGGCGGAAAACCTCGCCGTGCTCGCGCTGTTCCCCCACCTCGCCCGGCTCACGACCGACTTCTCGGCCGCCTATCTCGACCGCGAGCTGCGCGCGTACGCGGCCGGCCCGCCGCGCACCGTGTTCCTCGGCGACTCCGTCCTCTGGGGCTACCGGCTGCCGCCGCAGGAGGCCGCGCCGTCGCTGCTCTCGGCGCGCGGCTGCGCCTGCGCGAACGTCGCCTTCAAGAGCGCGAGCCCCGCGAACTACTACGGCATCGCTCGGCTCCTGGTCGCCGACCGGGTGCGCCCGAGCGCGGTCGTGATCGAGATCAACCAGCAGGTCTTCAATCCGGCCAACAGCGCCTACCAGACGCTGCACCCCGCCGTTGCCGCGCTGGCGTCGCCCTACTTCACGCCCGCTGACCGCGCGCTGCTCGGCGGCGCGAACCCGCCGGCGGCCGGGGAGGCGGGCCGGCGCGGCCTCGCCGCGCTCGTGCCGCTCTACGGGATGCGCGCCGACCTGCGCGAAACGCTGTACGGCGATCCCGCCGCGGCCCCGGCGCCGACCGTGCTCGAAGGGCTCTACGACCTCTCGCCCCTGGACGAGACCAACGTCGGAGTCCGCTTCCTCGCCCGAACGCTGGCGGTCTTGCGCGCCGAGCGCGTGCCGGTGGTGGCGTTTCTCACCCCGACCAATCACGCGCTCATGCACGACTTCATCGACGTTCCCGAGTACCGCGCCAACCTCGCGTACGTCCGGCAGGTGTGCGAACGCGGCGGCGCGCGGGTGCTCGACCTCGATGCGGCCTTTCCCGCCGCGCTGTTCTTCGACAACGATCACCTGACCGCGGCGGGCCAGCAGCGCCTCGCCGCCGTCCTCGCAGCCGCGCTCGCGCGGCACTGAACCGAGCCGATCACGAGAGGCCTCACGTTGACGCACCGAACTCGCTTTCTCGCACTCGCCTGCGCCGCGGCGCTCATCCCGGCCGCGCTCGCCTCGTCGGCTCGGCCGGCGCGGGCGGATGCCGCGGACGCCGTGCCGGTCGTCGTTTCCACGTACGCCGGCGGCGCGCACGCGGGCGACGGCGACGGCGGCTTCGGCACCGCACGGCTGCGCTCGCCGAGCGGCATCGCGCTGGCCCGCGACGGCTCGCTGTACGTGAGCGACCCCGTCTCCAACGTCATCCGGGTCGTTTCGCCCGATCGTGCGGTCAGGACCGTCGCCGGCAAGCCCGGTGCGGGCGGCAGCCGGGACGGCAGCGCCGCGGAGGCGTCGTTCCTGCACCCGCACGGCATCGCGGTCGGCCGCGACGGCGCCGTCTACGTCGCCGACCTCGGCAACTTCGCGGTCCGCAAGCTCGTGCACGGCGTCGTCACGACGATCGCCGGCGGGCACGCCGGCAGCAGCGACGGCAAGGGCACCGCGGCGCAGTTCATGTCCCCGCGCGACGTCGCCGTCGACCGCTCGAACAACGTCTACGTGGCGGACTTCGGCGTCGGCGTGCGCAAGATCGCCCCGGACGGCTCGGTGACGACGCTGGCCTCGCTGGGCACCACGTCGGTCACGAGCCTGAGCTGCGCGGGCAACCTGCTGTGGGTCGCTTCGGCGGCCGGGCTGGCGCGCTACGAGACGGCGGGGGCGAACGCGCTGCTGACCTCGGTGCGAGGCACGCAGACCATGCAGGTCGGGCCCTTCGACGGGTATCCCTACGGCGTCGTCGCCCTCAGCGACACCCAAGCCGCGTTCTCGGACGTCGTGACGCAGACCGTGCGCTACGTCGAGGTCAACCGGCCGGCGCGCGTGCTCGCGGGCGCCGCCGAGTGGAACGCCCCCCAGTTCGGCGGCGGCTTCGCCGACGGGCAGGGCAGCGAGGCCCGGTTCTTCGGCCCGACCGGGCTCGCGGTGCGGCCGAACGGAACGCTGCTCGTCGCCGACGCCGGAAACCATCGCATCCGGACGGTCTCCGCCTGGGACCGCCGTACGTTCATCCGCAACGACGGCTCGAACCTCGAGCAGTACGCACCGTCCGCGCGCGAAGACGGCATCGCGTGGATATCCAACTCGCAGGCCTGGTTCGACACGACGTTCGCGCAGTCGATCGAGGGCGTCGCCCAAGCCCAGCTCGAGCGGTCGCCGGCGTACAGCGGCACGCGGCGCCGGCCGAAGATCATCCCGATCGCGCTCGACGGCGCGGAGATCCCGGCGTTCACCAGCATCGTCGACACGTATTTCGCCGACGGGTTCGTCAAAGCGGTGGTGTGGCAGCTCAACTGCACCTTCGGGGCCGACGCGCGGACCGTCGCCGCGACGCTGCGCACCGTCGACGGAACGCTGCGCCCCAAGCACGTCGGGTTCATCGTCGTGCTGCAGCCGACCAGCCTGCAGGATTTCCCCAACGAGTCGATCGTGGGCGCTCCGGGCTACGGGGCCAACCCCAACTTCGCCGCCGGCCCGTCGTCCTGCTACGCCGACTTCCTCAACGCCGTCAAGCAGTCGGGCGTGCCGTACGAGGACGCGTACCCCGCCTTCGCCGCCGTGGAGAACGGGACGGGCGGCCCGCTGTTCAGCACGACCGATCAGCACCTGAACGCCCGGGGCCGGGCGATCGTGGGCCGGGTCGGCGCGCGAGGGCTGCTCAAGGTGCTGAGGGCGGCGCGATGACGGAGCGCCCATCGTGCGAGAACCGCGGTGCGCCCGGCGGCGTTCCATGGGCATGCGCACTCTCGTTCTCACGCTCGCGGCCGCCTTCGCTCTGAGCGGCGCGGCCGCCGCCCAAACCTACGGCCCCGCGGCCTCGCCCGCGCCGAGCGCGGTGCCCTCGCCCGCGGCGGTGGTGCACGTCAAGGGCTTCGCCTACGACCCGGCGACGGTGACCGTCGCCCCCGGCGGGACGGTGCGGTTCGTCCAGGACGACATCACCCCGCACACCGTCACCGCGGCCGACAAGTCGTACGACAGCGGCAACCTCGACCAGCACCAGACCTGGTCGCACACCTACGCCCAGCCCGGCACGTACGCGTACTACTGCACCTACCATCCCTACATGAAGGGTACCGTCGTGGTGAAGTAGCCGTCCAAACGAAAGCGCCTCGCGGATCGCGAGGCGCTTCTGTTCGCCGCGGGGCTTGTCGCGCTTGTCGGCGTGGGTTCCGCCGCGCAGGATCGTCTGCGGCGGAGGACCGAGCCGGCCCGCGATCGGTGGCGCGGGTGGATCGTGCTTCTTGGCCATGAAAACCTCCGCCGTGTTCAACGCCGCGCGCGGCGCGGAAGTTGCACCTACCAGCTTGGCGGTTTGATGATCGTTCCAAACGCGTCGCCGAGCGGTGAGGGCAACTGACATGCGCCAAGGGCGGAGAACGGCACGTTCAGCGAGGACGTAGCCGCGCGGGTCAACTCACGCACCGGTCGACGCTGCGGATTGAGCACGTAGACACGTTTTTCGAAGTCGGCCAGGCATGGCGTACCAGTGCCTCGATGTCGAGCCATCGGTGCAATACGGGCGACTGCGGTTGACGCGCCTTCCCGAACAGACCTAGTACACGTTGAACCCGTCGACGTAACCGACGTACACATTTCGGCAACACACCCATGGAACGCCCAAGGCCGCCCTCGAGAGGCGGCCTTGGTACCCTGCCACCGAAGCAACAGGGGGGATCAGAGCGCCAGTATATCGCGTCGTCGTCTCGTCGTCAACGCCGCCGACGACGAGTACGAGGACGCCCTTACGGCGACACCGACGGCTGCGGTGATGCCGGCGGCTGGGCTGATGACGACGGCGCCGGGCTCGCCAGCTCGGACGGCAGCGGCGTCGGTGCGGGCGTTTCGTTGGCGGCGGGGATGCGGCAGGCGCCGAGCGCGGCGTCGTCGCCGACCACGACCGCGATGCGCGCGCCGCGCGGGATCGTCACGTCCTGGCCGTGGTGGATGAAGGCGTACGGGCCGGTGACGTAGCCGACGAACGGCACCGCGTTGACGACGCCGGGGATGTTGCGCGACCCGCCGGTCGCGACGGCGTTGGTGCCGCGCACCGGGTCGATCGTCACCGGCAGGTGCGGGCCGCCGGCCGGCGCGAGGAAGCGCGCGTCGAGCACGAGGTAGCCGCCGCGGCCGCCGCGCTGCGCGTGCTGCGAGATCTGGACCGTGCCGTAGCCGAGCGTGCCGGCCGGGATCGTGCTGCCGTCGGGCGCGCTGACGGCGCTCGTCGTGCGGAAGGTGAACGGGTCGCCCGGGCGGGCGCGCGCCGAGTCGACGTCGACGTCCATCGCGACCACGGTGCGCTGGCACTCGGGCTTCGGCGTGCCGGCTACGCCGAACGCCTGCGCCAGTGCCGCGCCGGGCAGCCCGAGCACGAGCGCGCCGAGCAGCGCCCGGCCTACCAGAGCGTTCGCCATCGCGCGATCAACGCGCGCCGCCGCCGCAACGTCGCCGCGCTACGGCGACGCCGAGGGAGCGGGCTGCGGCGGGGTCGGTATGGCCGCGGGCGCCGGGGACGGCGCCGGGGTCACCGGCGGGGCGGTCTCGCCCGGGGCGGGCTCGCGGCAGGTGCCGAGCAGCGCGCCGTCGCCGATCAGGACCGGGATGCGGGTGCCCTTGCGGATCGTCGCGTCCTTGCCGTGGTGGAGCGAGTCGTAGCCGCCGACGGCGTAGCCGACCAGCGGGATCATCCCGAGCAGCCCGGGCGCGTTGGCCGAGCCGCCCGCCGCGACCGCGGCGGCGTCGGTGCCGCGGTCGATCAGGACCGGGATGTGGGGGCCGTTCGCGGGCGCCAGGAAGCGCGTCTCGAGCACGAGGTAGCCGCCCTGGCCGCCGCGCCCGGCGTGCGAGGCGATCGCCACGACCCCGTAGCCGAGGTTGCCGGCCGGGATGGCGGTGCCGTCGGGCGCGGTCGCCGGGTCGACGATCCGGAACGTGAACGGGTCGCCGGCGCGCGCGCGAGCGCTGTCGATGTCGTCGAGCAGCGCGACCAGCGCGCGGGCGCAGGGCGGGCGCGCGGCCAGCGGGACCGGCGTCGGCGCTTCGGCGGGCGCCGGGCTCGGGGCGGGCGCAGCGGTCTGGGCGGCGGCGGTGCCGAGCGCGCTCAGCGCGAGGGCCAGGGCGGCGACGGCGGCAGGGCGTGGCGGGAGCACCTCAGCCTCGTACCCGCAAGAGCACCCAAGCGACCCCGTACAGCAGCCAGGTCGCCCCGCAGAGCGCCGCGGCCGTGTCGGTCACGGCGGCCAGCGCCAAACCGGTCGCGACCCGCGCCCGTGACGCCGCCACCTGGGCCGGGCCGAGCCGGACCGCGATCGCCCAGCCCGCGGTCGCCTCGACCACGGCGGCCAGCGCGGCGACGGCCACCGTCCGGCGCACGTCGAGCACCGTCACCTGCACGAACAGACCGATCAGCAGGTAGAGCACCCACATCGGGACGGTCAGGTTGGCGTAGCGGAAGCCGAACCGCTTCGCCGCCAGCGATCCCAGCGTCTCGAACAGCAGCGCTGCGGCCACCGCGGCGGCCAGCGACGCGGCGAACGGGACGGTCACCGCGGCGGATCAGCGCGCCGGGCGCGCTGCCGCCGCCATCGGCGGCAGCTTCGGGTCCGGCTGCTCCGGCGTCTCGGGCGTGACGTCCGGCATGGGCGGTACCTCGGGCGCTGGGGCTGGCTGTTGCTGCTCCCCGAGCGGGCGGTCGTGCAACGTCGTCATGGCCGACACCTTCCGGGCCGCACCGGTCGGCTCCGTCGCACCGGCGATCATTCGTCCGCGCTTGCCCCGGTCGCCTCAGAGGCAGCGCGGGAAGGCGAAGAAGGCCTTGCACCCCGAGCACTGGCGGCACGCCTTGTCCGGGCCTTCATGGTCGTAGCTCTCGTGGCCGCACTGGCAGCGGATCGGCGCGTATGACGCGGGCCGCGGGTGCAGGCGCCGCTTCGATTCCCGCTCGGCATCGGAGCCCGAGCCCGTGCCCTCGGAGCCGGCAGCGTCGTCCATCGGCATGCATCGTCCGACGCGGCGGGGGGCGCGTCCAGTGGGCCAGGCGGCCCTGCGCGAGGACGTCCGGTTTCGCCGCCCAAGCTCTCGGGATGAACCGGGCCATCGGAGGTGTGCCGCGCCCGATCTCCCTCGCGACACCGGCGATGAACCGGTCCATCCGTACCACGGTTCACCGCACCACGTCACGAGAGGCAGGCCACATGAACCCGTTCTTGCTCGCGCTCGGCGCAGCGCTCGCGCTCCTCGCCGCCGCGCACGGCGTCACGCCGTTCGACGCCATCCTACCGACCGGCATCGGCTGACGGACTTCGGCCGACCACGACGAAGGTCGGCCCAACTCCAGGCCGGCTGTCCACGGACCGCCGGCCGCTCAGCCTCTTCGGTGTGGAGGACACGTCGCGATGGGGACCGATGGCACGGGCGAGCGGGCAACGTTTTCGAGTACGCGCGACGCGCTCTTTCGCGGCGAGTTCGAGACGACGCTGCGCCTGTGCGATACGCTGCAGCCGCGCGGCGAGGCCGAAGCGATCGAGGTCGACCTCCTCCGCGCGCGCGCGTTCATGGCGCTCGGCCGCGCGGACCGCGCTCTCGACGCCGTCCGCCGCCTGCACTTGGCCGACCGCGGAAAAGACCTCGACCTGACCGGCCGCATGATCGAAGGCGCCGCGCTGGTGCGGCTTTCCCGAATCGACGAGGGCCTCACGATACTCGCGCAAGCGCACCGCGCGTCGAGCCGCGCGCACCCCTCGGTACGCGCCGAGCTCACCGTCAACCTCGGCATCGCGCACTATCGCAAGGGCCAGTACGCGCAAGCCCGGCGGGTACTCCACACCGTTGCGGACGACGCCGACATCATCCGCGCCCGCGCCCTGGTCTTCGAGGCTTGGGTGGCATGGGACTGCACCGACTTCGCCGCGGCCGCCGAGCTCTTCGACGCAGCGCTGCGCCACCTCGAATCGTGCCGGCACTACGACCGCTTCGTCGAAGCCGCCGCACTGTACGGCCTTGCGTTCCTTTGCGCGGAGCTGCCGAGGCTCGATCTCTGGCCACGGGTTCGGGAGCGCGCCGAGCGCTTCGACTGGTCCGCGACCGGGGTCGTCATACCGGGCTTCTGGCTGGCGATCGCGTCATCGTACGTGACGGAGATGCTCGGCGCATTCGACGAGGCACGGAAGTGGGCGGCCCGTGCGGAAAAGGCGGCATCGTGACCGACGCATGCGATTGTGGTTTGGTACGCCTTGCCGGAATTGTTCGGGCGATACGGGGAGTCAGGCGCGCATCCTATTTCGTGCATAAGGCGTACTCCCGCTATGACGAACTGCGCGGGGATACGTTACTGCATGGACGACCCTTCGGTATCGCTCGCCCTGGCCGAAGAGTTGGCACAGGGTCGCAAGCCCGAGGATGCGGCTACGTTACTCACCTATTACATGCAGGCCGTCACGCCACGAGTACAAGGGACGAGCAACGAAGCGATGCTCGAAGCGGCTCGTGCGGTCGTCGAGGGATTGCTCCACGATCGTGCGGGACGCAAATCGCGCGCCAAGGAGCGATACGCGGACGCGTTCGCGCGGTACGCGGCCCTGGGGTTCCGGCGCCGCGCGGCGATCGCGGCATACCGCCTGGCCGTGCTGACCGGCGAAGAGCGCCCGCGCGCCTTCGCCGCGGACGCGCTGAAGGACGCTGCCGACGCGTACTGGCTCAAGGACCGCCTCGCCAACTTCGGCGTGCACGAGATCCGCCTGACCGACCGCCAGGCCAACGTCCTGCGGCTGCTGGTCGAAGGCAAATCGAACAAGGAGATCGCCGCCGTCCGGGGCGGCTCCTGGTACACCGCGCGCAACATCGTGCGCGAGCTGCTCGCCGTCTTCGGCGTGCGCAGCCGCGGCGAGCTGGTGCGCGTCGCGATCGCGCGTGGCATCGTCGCACGCCGCGCACCGGCAGGCTGACGGAACGGGTTGCGCATCGAACGCCCAGCACGCCTGCGCGGTGCTGGGCGTTCTCGAGCTCGCGCCCGTACCGGCTCAGGTGGTCTGGCGCAGGACCACGCGGTTGGCGATGAACGTGCCCTTGCTCCAGTAGCCGAAGATCGCAACGCGCATCCCGGGGACGAGCGACGTGCCTTCGGGGCGGATCACGGTGCCGTTCTTGAGGTCGACCATCGTCGAGTGGTCGTCGGGATTCGCCGGCTGCAGCAGCATGCGGTACGGCTTGAAGTCGGCGACGGTGCCGACGAGGATGTGATGCCGGTCGTAGCTGCCGGCGTCCCACGCCGCGTTCCACGAGCTCACCGTGTCGTACTGGGGATCGAACGTGTTCCAGCCGGAGCTCGGCGGCGGGTTGGGCGCCGGATTCGAGTTCGGTGCGGTTTGGGCGCCGGCGACGGAGGCGCCGGAGAGGAAGAGTGCAAGGCCGAGAGCGAGAGGCTGCGCCGCTCGCGCGGCACCGGTGCGGGTATTCTTCAGCATAGCGTTCGCATCGTACCCAAGGTGCCGAAAAACATCGCGTGCCGGAAAACCATACGCCCGGTGGGCGCTGCGGCATGACGAGAGGCCGCCGTCTTGCAACGGCGGCTCTTCGTGTTCTGGTGCCCAGGAAGGGACTCGAACCCCCACGACCTTGCGATCACTAATACCTGAAACTAGCGCGTCTACCAATTCCGCCACCTGGGCGCGGACCGACCGACCCCGATTCCCGCTCGGCGGGTGCGTGCCCTCCGTGGCGAGGCACCCGCGCGCCTCACGCCGCCGAAGCAGCCTTCCTTCGCAAGTGCACCCGCAGCCACAGGACCGGCGCCATCCCGACCAGCGCGAGCGCCGCGGCGATGCTCCAGGCCTGGTGCAGCGACGTGTGGTCGGCGAGCGCGCCGAAGGCGATCGGCGCCACGGCCGAGGCGCCGAAGGTCACCGTCAGGCCCAGGCCGATCGCGCTCGCGGCGCGGTCGGCGCCGCCGATCTCGGCCAGCGCCGTGGCCAGCAGCCCGTTCCAGCCGGCGCCCGAGAAGCCGAGCACCCCGGCGGCCAGGAACAGCGGCAGCAGCGCGCCGCGGCCGAGCCAGCCCAGGACCAGGCAAGCCGCCGCGGCGATCACGCAGATGATCGCCAGCGGCACGAGCCGGTCGCCGAAGATGCGGTCGCTCGCATACCCCCACCACAGCCGGCCGACCACGGCGCTGGCCTGGGCCAGCGCGAAGGCCAGCGCCGCCACGGCGGCCGAGGTGCCCACCACGCCGACCGCGGTCACCGTGACGAAGGCGTTCATCACCAGCTGGATGCTGACCAGGACCATGCAGGTCATGGTCAGGCCGATCAGGCGCGGGTCGCGGGCCAGCGCGCGCATCCCGCGCAGGACCGTCGCCAGCGACTGCGCCGGGCCGCGGTCGCCCGGCGCCTCGCGGTAGCCGGCGTACGCGATCACGGTCGGAACGGCCACCAGCGCCGCCGCGAACACGAACGCGCCGCGGTACCCGGCGGCGTGCGCGACCGCCGGCAGCGTCAGCGCGCCGACCAGCCCGCCGAGCGGGACGCCGGTCTGGCGGATGCCCATCGCGAAGCCGCGGTCGCGCGAGAACCACGACATGATCGCCCGCCCGCCGGCCGGCGTCGAGGCGGCGTAGCCGGCTCCGAAGATCCCGATCGTGACGACCAGCCACCAGTAGACCGGGATCAGCGTCGCGGCCAGCAGCGCGGCCGTCATGACCGTCCCCGCGACGGCCACCATCCGCCGCTCGCCCCAGCGGTCGGTCAGCGCGCCGGAGGCCGCGGTGAAGGCCGCCGAGCCGACCCACATCGCGGTGAACGCCAGCCCCAGCTCGGTCTTCGAGAGCCCGAACGTGGCGACCAGGGCCGGCGAGATCGAGCCCAGCGCCTGCTGCACTACCGACGCGCCGGCCTGCGCGCCCGTCATCAGCGCCAAGACGCGCCAGCGCGAGTCCACCGCTAGCGGCCGTAGACCGGCTGCAGCACCGCGCTCGCCAGCACGTGCCCGCGGCGCGCCCGCAGGTAGCCGCCGTACGAGGTGCGCGGGCCGAGCGGCAGCCGCGCGTCGAGCGCGTCGAGCCGGAAGACGTAGCGGTGCGGCGGCCCGGGCGGCGGGCACGGCCCGCCGTAGCCGAGCTCGCCGAAGTCGTTGCGGCCGGCGACCGCGCCGGGCGGCAGCCCCGGGCCCAGGCCTCGCGCGCCGGGCGGGATGCCGTAGACCAGCCAGTGGGTCCAGCCGCCCGGCCGCGGCGCGTCGGGGTCGTGCACGGTCAGCGCCAGCGCGCGGGTGCCGGCCGGCACGCCGCTCCAGCGCAGCCGCGGGGTGCGGTTGCGCCCGCCGCACGCGGCGTACACGAACGGCAGCGGCACCGGCGCGCCGCCGCGCAGGTCGGGGCTGGCCAGGAGCAGGGCCAGAGCGGTCGCGAGCATGGAGACCTCCGTCGCTAGGAGCGCTGCGCCAGCGAGATGCCGAGCGCGATCGCGACCAGGCCGCCCAGGTCGCGCACGCCGACCGGCTCGTGCAGCAGCAGCGCCGCCAGCACGAGGCCGAACGCCGGCGTGAGGAAGTAGTACGCGCTCACCCGCGAGGCCTCGCCGTGGGTCAGCAGCCAGAACCACAGCAGCGAGGCGCCGACCGACATCACCAGCACGACGTAGCAGAACGAGACGACGAACGGCGGCGTCCAGACCGCGTGCGGCGCGCCCTCGAGCACGAGCGCGAAGGGCAGCAGCACCGCGCTCGCGGCGAGCAGCTGCAGGCCGGTCACCGCGCGCAGGTCGAGCCCGCCGCACCACTTCTTGAACACGATCGTCGCGGCCACGCTGCCCAGCACGCCGGCGAACGCCAGCCCGACGTCGGCCGGCTCGGCCGTCCCGCTGCCCAGCCGCACGAGCACGATGGCGAGCACGCCGCCGAAGCCCAGCACCAGGCCGAGGACCTTGGCCCGGGTCAGCGGCTCGGCCAGCAGCCACGGCGCGACCAGCGCCAGCGCCAGCGGGTTGGTCGAGGCGACGATCGCGCCGACGCCCGAGGCCAGGTGGCGCAGCGCTTCGTAGGTCAGCCCGAGGTAGAGCGCGTTCCCGAGCACGCCGAGCCCGACCGTCGCGGCCCACTCGGCGCGGGTCCGCGGCAGGCGCGCGCCCAGCGCCCGGGCGATGGCCAGCGCGATCGCGCCGGCCAGCGCGAACCGGACGACCAGGAACCACAGCGGCGACGAGCCGAGCACGCCGATCTTGCTCGGGACGTACGCCGAGGCCCACAGGAAGACGTAGAAGAGCGCGGCGGCGACCCCCAGGACACGTGCGTTCACGCGTCTGAAAGTACCGCCGTGCAACCGCGGATGCACGGGCCTCGGTTGAAGGCTCGCGCCGAGCCCCGCCGGCGCTCCGGAGAGTTCGATGACCGCCACCACCCGCCCGATCGAGATCCTGCTGCAGACCACCATTCCCTATGCCGAGGACGACTGGCACATCGGGCGCTTCGCGCTGCTGCGCGACTACCTCGCCGGCCTCAGGGACGCGGACGGCGCGCCGCTGGCCGAGGTGACGGCGCGCGACCGCGAGCCCGACGCCCACGGCGACGACCCGGTGCTGAGCACGATCGACCGCAGCGACTACGACCAGGTCTGGCTGTTCGCGGTCGACACCGGCGGCGAGACCGGGATCAGCGCGGCGGAGTGCAAGGCGCTGGGCGCGTTCCGCGAGCGGGGCGGCGCGATCTTCGTCACCCGCGACCATCAGGATCTGGGCTCGTCGATCTGCAGCCTGGGCGGGATCGGCAAGGCGCACTACTTCCACTCCGAGCAGCAGGACCCCGACGCCGCGCGCAACGTGCGCGACGACCCGTACACCGCGAACATCGACTTCCCCAACTACCATTCGGGCGCCAACGGCGACGTGCAGACCGTGCGCGCCGCGGAGCCGGTGCACCCGGTGCTGCGCGGCGACGGCGGGCCGCTGACGAAGCTGCCGGCGCACCCGCACGAGGGCGGCGTCGGCAAGCCGGCCGACGACGACAGCGCACGGGTAGTGGTGACCGGCACCTCGCAGGCGACCGGGCGGCCATTCAACATCGCGGTCGCCTTCGAACGGGCGAACGGCACCGGGCGCGGTTGGGCCGAGTCGACCTTCCACCACTTCTGCGACTACAACTGGGACGTCGGCGCGGGCTGCCCGTCGTTCGTCGGCGAGCCGCCGTCCGACGCGCTCGCCAAGAACCCCGCGCTGCTCGACGACACCAAGCGCTACGTGCGCAACTTGGTCGAGTGGCTCGGCCGCCGGCCGCGCTGAGCGAGACGGCCGGCCCGACAGGAGTACTTCTGAGGTAGACCGCATTGCCCACGGCATGGCGCCGGCGGCTCATCGCACCGGCGCCGTTCGATGGTGCCACGAGGGGTGCGTGATCTCACGATGAGCTTGTCGCGATCCGGCTTTCTGGCGGCCGCGGGCGCCGCTGCCGCAGTCCGCGCCGTCGGCGCGCGGCCCGGGTCCGCCGCGCCGGCGGCCGGCCGGCCGGTGTCCGGCGGCCGGGCCGTCTGGGCGCTGACGCCCGGGTTCCCGCCGACGGTGATCCTGCCGTTCACGCCGCCGAGCGCGTTCGGCATCGCGAACCTCTACGAGTTCCAGACCCTGATGTACCGGCCGCTGTACTGGTTCGGCAAGGACGGGCAGCCGGGGGTCGACTACGCGCTGAGCTGCGCCGAGCCGCCGCGCTGGAGCGCCGACGGGCTGACCGCCACGGTCACCGTCAAGCCGTGGAAGTGGTCCGACGGCACGACCGTCGACGCCGACGCCGTCATGTTCTGGATGCACCTGTTCGAGGTCAACAAGGCCCGGCACGGCGGCTACGTGCCGGGCTACTTTCCCGACAACCTGCGCGGGTACCGCAAGGTCGCGCCGGACCAGGTCAGCTTCACCTTCGCGGAGGCCTACTCGCGCAACTGGGTGCTGATGAACCAGCTCAGCCTGATCCAGCCGCTGCCCAAGGCCTGGGACCGAACCGCCGCCGGCCCGGCCGACGCCACCCACGACAAGACCGCCGCCGAAGCGGTCTACGCGTACCTCTGGCAGCAGAACCTCGACCGCGCGAGCTTCGCGACCAACCCGCTCTGGCAGGTGGTGAACGGGCCCTGGAAGCTGGCCGCCTACGCGCCCGACGGCCACGCGCGCTTCGTCCCCAACGGGCGCTACTCGGGGCCGAACAAGCCGTACCTGGCCGAGTTCGCGATGGTGCCCAACGCCTCGGACGACGCCGAGTACGCGCTGCTCGGAGCCGGCCCGGGCGGGCCCGGCGGGATCACCGTCGGCTACCTGCCGTTCGACCGCATCACCGAGCCGACCGCCGACCCGACCAAGGGCGGCCCGCACCCGCTGGGGGCGCAGTACGCGCTCGTCCCGCAGATCGTCTACGGGACCCGCTACTTTCCGCTCAACTTCAACAACCCGACCGCCGGCAAGATCTTCCGCCAGCTCTACTTCCGCCAGGCGCTGCAGTCGCTGGTCGACCAGGACTGGGCGATCCGCGAGGTCTACAAGGGCTACGGCTACCGCACCGACGGGCCGGTGCCGCTGCTGCCCGACAGCGACGCGATCTCGCCGGCGGAGCGCAAGAACCTCTACCCGTTCAGCATCGCGACCGCGCAGCGGCTGCTGCGCGAGCACGGCTGGGACCTGAGCACGACGCCGGCCACCTGCACCGACCCGGCGCGGGCCGGAGCCGGGATCGCCAAGGGCGACCGGCTGCGCTTCGCGCTCGACTACGCGCAGGGCCACCCGGCCCTGACCCGGATGATGGACAAGCTCGCGGCCGACGCCGCCCGAGCCGGCATCGAGCTGCGCCTGACCCAGCGCTCCGGCGGCGAGATCGGCGCCGAAGCGGTGCCGTGCAGGCCCGGCCCGGCCACCCCGTGCACTTGGCAGCTGGCGAGCTGGAACGGCGGCTGGACCTACGGGCCGGGCTACGCGCCGACCGGCGAGTTCCAGTTCGAGACCGGCGCCGCGGTCAACTGGGGCAGCTACAGCGACCCCCGGGCCGACGCGCTGATCGCCCGGACGGTCCGCGACGATGCGCCGAGCGACCTGTACGCGTACGAGGACTACATCGCCGAGCAGCTCCCGTTCATCTGGCTGCCCAACTTTCCGCTCCGGCTGCTGGCGGTCGCCCACGGCCTGCACGGGGTCGAGCCGCTCAACCCGTACTGCGCGCTGATGCCCGAGAACTGGTACTACGCCGAATGAGCGCCGAGGGCGTGGTCCTGCTCGTCGGCAGCGGCGGCCGGCGCTACCGCGAGTACCTGATGGCCGGCGCCGCACGGCGCCACCCGCTCTGGCTGCTCGACGCGGCCGCGCCGAGCTGGCAGCAGCCGTACGTGCGCGGCGCGACGGTGGTGCCGCTGCTCGACCGTGCCCGGCTGGTGCCGGACCAGGCCGGGCTGCTCGCCGCCGCCCGCGAGCTGGCCGGCCGGGAGCGGATCGCCGGCGCGTTCTCCTACGACGAGACCTTGATCGTCACGACCGCCCACATCGCCGAGGCGCTCGGGCTGCCCGGCCCGACCGTCGCCGGGGTCGAGAACTGCCGCAACAAGCAGCGCAACCGGGAGGTGCTGACCGCAGCCGGGCTGCCCCAGCCGCGCTTCGCGCTGGTCCGCACGCTGGCCGAAGCGCGCACCGCCGCCGCGGCGGTCGGCTTCCCGGCGGTGCTCAAGCCGCCCGGGATGGGGGCCAGCATCGGGGTGGTCCGGGTCGACGGCGCGGCCGGGCTGGCCGCCGGCTTCGAGGTCGCCTACCAGGCCAGCTTCGGCGGCAACCCGGCTTACGAGGGCGGCGTGCTGGTCGAGGAGATGCTGGTCGGCCCCGAGATCAGCGTCGACGGCGCGGTCTTCGACGGCCGCTACCAGCCGCTGTTCCTGGCCCGCAAGCGGGTCGGCCTGGCGCCCTACTTCGAGGAGATCGGCCACATCGTCGACCCGGCCGACCCGCTGCTCGCGGACGCCCGGCTGGCCGAGGTGCTGGCCGAGGCGCACCGGGCGCTGGGCCTGCGCTACGGCATGACCCACACCGAGGTGATGCTGACCGCCCGCGGGCCGGTCATCGTCGAGGTCAACGGCCGGCTCGGCGGCGACCTCATCCCGTACCTCGGCAAGCTGGCCACCGGCATCGACCCCGGCGCGGTCGCGGCCGACGTCGCGGCCGGCGTGCCGCCCGTGCTCGCGCCCGGCGAGCGCCGGCCGGTCGGCATCCGGTTCGCCTACCCGCCCCAGGACTGCCGGGTCCGCGGCGTGGCGCTGCCCGAGCCCGGCGCGCTGCCGGGGCTGCTCGAGGCGGCCGTCCTGGCCGAGCCCGGGGCGGAGCTGAACCTGCCGCCCAAGGGCTACATCTCCCGCTACGCCTACCTGATCGCGACCGCCGCCGACCCGGCCGCGGTCGACGCCCGGCTCGACGCGGCGCTGGCCGCGACCGAGCTCGACTACGAGCCGGTACTCAGCGCGCCAGCTTGACCTCGATCTCCTCGGCCAGCCCGGTCGCGGTCGCCAGCGTGTCGTCGAACGAGCTGCCGGTCGCGCCCAGGTAGCCGAAGACCGTGTTGCCGTCCGGCGGGCGCTTGATGAGGTCGCCCGGCCGGGCGGTGATCTTGAGGAAGGCGATCGCGGGCGACGTCTCGACCGCGGGCGGCACGACGATTCGCTCGACCACCCCGGCCGGGCAGATCATCGCCATCGCGGCGGTGTGGACGCCGGTCGGCGTGAAGTGGTGCAGGTCGGGCCGGATCCCCCGGGCGACGTCGGCCACCGCCCGGATCGGGTCGTGGCCGGCGCTGATCCGGGCCATGTAGTCCAGCCCGCCGCCGCCCGGCCGGGCGCCGATCTCGAGGATGTGCGGCTCGCCGCGGTGGAAGCGCACCTCGGCGTGCGCGGTGCTGCGCTCCAGCCCCTGGGCGCGCACCGCCCGGGTGACGACGTCGTAGACCTTGGCCAGGTCGGCCGGGCCGAGGCTGGTCGGCGCGTGGTGGACGTCGTCGTCGAAGGTGTTGCCCTCGACCGTCACCCGGTCGACGACCGAGCCCAGGTAGACCTCGCCGTCCCAGACGGTGGTCTCGATCAGGTGCTCGTGGCCGTCGAGGAACGACTCGACCAGCAGGCCTTTCGGGCCCAGCTCCATCTCGTCGGCCTCGAGGGTGATGTAGAGCATGTCCCCGATCCCGGCCCAGGCCTGATCGAAGCGCAGCTCGAGCTCCGCGGGCGTGTCGGCCCGGAACACGAAGCCGCTCGAGGCGCCCAGGGTGGGCTTGACGATGACCGGGTAGCCGAACTCCTCGGCCGCCGCGCGCGCCTGGCCGAGCTCGGTCACGAAGCGGAAGCGGGCCTGCGGCACGCCGGCCCGCTCGTAGGCCTGGTGCATCAGCAGCTTGTTGCGGCTGGTCAGCGCCGCTCGCGGCCCGATGCCCGGCAGCCCGAGCGCCTCGGCGACGTGGGCGGCGGTCAGCACGGCCATCTCCGAGAAGCTGAACACGCCCGCGAAGTGCTCCTCGGCGTGCCAGGCCCGGGCCGCGGCCAGGATGTCGGGCAGCCGCTTCGAGCCGAGCGACCGGAAGCGGTCGGCGGGCCAGGAGTCGGGGGTGCCCTCCCCGGTGAGCAGGTACACCTCGAAGCCGAGCTGCTCGACCTGCTTGTAGCGCGGGACGAGGTAGATGCCCCACTGGCGCGCCTCGACGGCGAGTAGCTTCACGGCGGTCCTTTCCATGTCGGTGTTCAGGGCGAGCCGGCGAGGGCAGCCGGTTCGGCCGCGCGCCCGTAGCCGCGCCAGAGCAGCGCGACCGCGACGACGGCGGTGACGGCGACCAGCAGCGCCAGGCTGGCGAAGCCGTAGCCGACCCGGCTGCGGTCGGCGATGCCGGAGATCGCCACGGTGGCGGCGACGCTGGCCGCCAGGCCGAACGCGTTGGTCGTGCCGAACACGGCGCCGGCCCGGTGCTCGGGGACGGCGTGCAGCAGCAGCGTCCGGGCGGCGATCCGGGCGATGCAGAAGGTCAGCGCGCCCAGCGGCAGCAGCACCATCAGCCCGGCCACGCCGAGCTGCGGCTCCAGCGCGATGATCGCGGCGCAGGCCAGGTAGCCGACCAGCGCGATGCGCAGGTCGGGCGCGCGCCGGCTGGCCCACTTGTAGGCCATCGCGGCGGCCAGGGCGCCGGCGCCGGCCAGCGCGTCGACCACCCCGAGCACGCCGGCCTTCTGGCGGAACGCCTCGAGCACCAGCACGACGATCAGGGTGTTGCTGACGGTGATGATCGGCGAGCCCAGCGCGTAGAGCAGCCCCAGGCGCACCAGCGGCCCGCGCGCCGGGCCGCTCGCCGCCGCGACCGCGTGCGCCTCGGCGCCCGGCGCGGCGGCGTGCCGGCGCCCCATGGCGGCGAAGCAGGCCAGCGACGCCGCGAACGTCGCCGCGTTGAAGAAGAACAGCGGGACGGCGCCGTAGAGCTGGACCAGCACGCCGCCGATCGCCGTCGACATCAGCGTCCCGGCCTGGGTCGCCATCTCGAAGTTCGCGTTGAACGGGCCCAGCCGGTGGTCGAGCACCCGCTCCTTGATCAGCGCGCTGCTGGCCGGCACGAACATGGCGCCGACCGTCGCCAGGCCGAAGGTCGCGGCGTAGATGCCGGCGTTCGGCGGCAGCCCCAGCAGCAGCCAGACCGGCAGCGCCAGCGCGACCAGCGCGCTGAGGCCGTCGCAGACCATGCACAGGGTGCGGCGGTCGAAGCGGTCCGCCAGCCGCCCGAAGACCAGCGAGAGCAGGGTCGCCGGCACCGAGAACGCGACGAACAGCCAGCCGACCGAGAGGGTCGACCGCTCGGCCTGGACCATGACGATCGCCGCCGCGGTCAGCTGGATGCTGTTGCCCAGGCTCGTGATGAAGGTGCCCGGCAGCAGCAGCCGCTCGGCCCGGCGCGACCCGCGCGCCGCCGGGGTGGCGAGCGCCGCGGCCAGGCTACCCATCGCCGGCCCCGGGCACGGCGAGGGCGGCCTCGGCCAGCGAGCGGGCGATGAGCGGGGCGAACTTGAAGGCGCCGCCGCCGCAGGCGGCGTGCGCCCAGACCGCCGCCGCGCCGCCGCCGAGCGCGAGCAGCCGCGCGCCGCCGGTCGCCGTGTCGGCGAGATAGTAGTCGTCGCGGGCCTCCCGCACCCAGCCGGCGTCGAACCCCGCGAGCCGCCCGGCGAACCGCTCGACCAGGTGCGCGCGCCAGCCGGGCGGGGTCTGGGAGCCGGCCGGCGCGTCCACCGCCCGGCAGGCGCTGGCCGCGGTCAGCTTGAGCTGCGTGCCGGCCACCGGCGGGACCAGCCAGCAGCCGTCGACCGGGTCGAGGCCGAGCACCGCCGGCGTGCGCGCCCAGCGCGCCCGCCGCTCGAGCGGCACCTCACAGTAGAGCAGGCTCTGCCGGTAGAGCGTGAGCTCGGCGGCCAGCGCGACCGGCAGCAGCGCCTGCGACCAGGCCCCGGCCGTTACCAGGATGCGCCCGCGCAGCGCGCGCCCGCCGCCCAGCCGGACCGTTCCGGCGGCCGAGTCCAGCCCGACCGCCGGGTCGTGCGGCCGCAGCCGCGCGCGCGGGTGGGCGGCGAGCCGATCGGCCAGCGCGCCGAGCGCGCGGTCGGCCAGGACGACCCCGGCATCCGGCTCGAGCACGCCGGCCGCGCCGGCCGGAAAGCGCAGGTGCGGCCAGCGGCCGGCCAGCTCGGCCGGGCCCAGCAGCTCGCCGAGCCCGCCGGCCGCGTCCAGCAGGGCGCGCGCGGCCGCGGCCTCGTCCGGGCGCAGCACGGTCAGCACGCCGGTCGGCTGGAACAGCGCCGCGTCCAGCCGGGCCGCGAGCTCGCGCCAGGCCCGCTGGGCCGCCAGCGCCCGGCGGGTGGCCGGCGGGTCGCCGGGGTGCAGCGCGCGGACGATCCGGTGCTGGTCGAACGAGGCGGCGGCGGGGTTGGGGATCGGGCCGGCGTCGAGCACGGTCACCGCCGCGCCGGCGTCCAGGCAGGCCAGCGCCGCGAGCAGCCCGATGACGCCCGCCCCGACGACCACGACCGGCTCGCGCTCGGGCGCGCTGGAGCCGCCGCCGTGGTCGGACGCGACCGCCGCGAGCTCGGCCGCCGTCACCCGACCAGCTCGGCCGGAGCCGCCGGCGCACTGACCAGGCTCAGCGTGGGCAGCCGGAAGACCCGCACCTCGGCGCTCGCCGGCGGCGCGATCGCCAGCTCGAGCCCGGTGCGCTCGCGCACCTCGGCCGCCAGGTCGATCAGGATCGGCGCGCTGCAGCCCAGCAGCGCGATCAGCTCGTGGTAGACGCCGGCCACGGCGCCCAGCGCGTCGGGCTGGTCGGGGCGCAGGAGCGCCGCCCGCTGCTCCAGCCGGGCCACCTGGGCGACGATCGCGTCGGCCGCGCGGGTCAGGCTGAAGCCGTCCAGCTCGTAGCAGAGCCGAAAGCGCTCGACCACGATGCCGGCGCGCGCGGTGGCTGCCGCCGGTGCCGTCAGGGTCGCACCCTGCAGCCCGAGGCGAGCCACCGCCTCGTGCAGGCTCGCGACGAGCCGGTTCCACGGCTCGACCAGCCGCTCGCCGCCGACCTTGAGCAGCGCCGCGCGGGAGAAGCTGGTGCGCTGGTGCTCGGGCGCGGTCAGCGCCAGGTAGAAGCGCACCAGGTCGCGCGGCACGTCCTCGAGCAGGTCGCGCATCCAGACGACGTGGCCCTTGCTGGTCGAGAACTTCTCGTTCTCCAGCTCGTAGAACTCGTTGCAGACGATCGTGTCGGGCAGCACGTAGCGGCCCTCGTGCGCCATCAGCAGCGCGAGGTGCGTCAGGCCCCAGAAGTACGCGTTGTCGAAGCCCAGGAAGTAGACCACCTCGGCGCCGCGCTCGGCGCGCCAGTGCGCGTCGTTCGGGCCGGCCGGCGCGCCGCGCTGCTCGGCCGCGTAGGCCGTGCAGTACATCGAGGCCGGCATCCCTTCGACCCAGGCGTTGATGACCTGGCCCGGCGTCTCGGGGAACGGCGCGGCGATGCCCCAGTGGTGCGGGTAGGTGATCGGGAAGTCGGGCAGCGGCCGGGCCAGCGCTTCGCGCACGAGCTGCGCGACGCGCGGGCGCCAGCGCGGCGCGTGCTCGGCGTAGTAGGCAGTGAGCCGGTCGCGGTACTCCTCCATCGGCAGCACCAGCACCGTCGCCTCGCGGGTCGTCAGCGGGTCGGCCGCATCGACGGTCGAGCGCGGGTCGAGCAGCTCGTCGAAGGTGTTCGGCAGGCCGCAGGTCTCGCACAGGCCGCCGCGGCTCTCGCACAGGCAGATCGGGCAGGTGCCGGCCACCAGCCCTTCCATCAGGTACTCGCCGGTCCGCTCGGAGTACGGCATGCGCACCGTGCGCAGGCGGAACTTGCCCGCCGCGTGCAGCGCGCGCACGAAGTCCAGCGCGGTTTGCCGGTAGCGCTGGTCGAACGGCGCGAAGCCGTCGACCGCGATGCCGGCCACCTCGAGCGTGCGCCGGATGTCGGACCAGCACCGGTCGGCCAGCGCCTCGGGCGTGGTCCCCTTGCGGCGCGCGCTGGCGACGACGAAGGTCTGGCTGTCGTCGGTGCCGGTGGCGTAGAGCACCGGCCGGCCGCAGGCGCGCAGGTAGCGCGCGTGCACGTCGCCGGCCAGGTACGGCCCGGCCAGGTGCCCGACGTGCAGGTCGCCGTTGGGCGTGGGCGGAGGACCGATGATGACCACCGGCCTGCGGTTCGCAGCGGTCGCCACGGCTACGCTTCGCCGCGATGGCGCGCGGTGAACCGCTCGCTCATCTCCGGGTCCCACCACACGCTGTACATCTCGAAGTCGTGCTCGCCGTCGTTGACGACCTTGTGCGCGACGTGCGGCTCGAAATACACGATGTCGCCGGCGGCGAACGGCTTGCGCTCGGTCTCGGTCACCACCGTCGCCGCGCCGTTCATCGCGATGAAGATCTCGTGCTCGTGGTGGGCGTGCTGGGTCGACTCGGTGCCGGGCCGGATCACGCACCACGATCCTTCGAACGGGGCGTTGAGGGCCGGCCACGGCAGCAGGCGCTGCGCGTCCAGACCGTTCTCGTGGCGCAGCTGGGTTCGGTCGAGGTTGCGAATCTGCACGGCGGTCCTCAGAACAGCCCGGCCACGGCCGGCTCGGCGTTGAGCGTCAGGGTCTGCTCGGCGCGCTGGGCCAGGATGTCGCGCACGATCTCGCCCGAGCGCGGCCCGATCACGCTGAGCAGCGAGTCGGCGATGCCGTGGGTGGCCTCGTTGACGCCTTGCAGGTAGCACGCCGCGGTGGCCGGCTCTTCGATCACCAGGCGGTAGTTGCGGGTCACCTCGGCGCGCGGCAGCCCCAGCGACGCGGCGAGGCGGTTCACCATGGCCGGCATGTTGCGCACGAAGCCGGTGCCCAGCAGCACCAGATCGCAGCGCAGCTCGTCGACGTAGCCGGTCATCCGGTTGCCCAGCGTCAGCACGACCTCGTCGCCGTCCATGCGCGTCGCCGTCACGTCGGTCATCGGGACGATCTGCATCCGCCGCTTGCCCGCGAGCCGCTCCAGGTACATCTGGCGGTAGATGTCCTCGAGCAGGCCCGGCGCGAGCCCGGCGTAGTTCGTCTTGTGCATCTCGTGCAGGATCTGGTCTTGCGCCTCGGGCCGCGCCTTGAAGAACTCGTCCACGAACGACGGGTAGAACAGCTCGTTGGTGAACTTGCTGGTCTGGTAGGCGGTGAAGCCCATCGAGCGCATCAGCAGCGTCGGCTCGCAGTCCGGCAGGTCGTGCCGGACCGACCAGAACATCTCCGCCGCGCTCTGCGCGCCGCCGATGACGACGACCCGCCTGGGCCGCTCGCCCGCCGGCTTGGCGGCGAGCTCCGCGACGCGCGGCGCGTACTGCGTGCTGTGCACGACCCGCTCGGCCGGCAGCGCGGCGAACTCGGCGGGGACCAGCGCGTCCCGCCCGGCCGCGAGCGCGAGCACGGTGCTGCCGATGGTCGAGCCGTCGGCCAGCCGGACCACGAACCCGTTCAGCGTGCCGGCCGCATTGCGGCGCGGCTCGATCTCGACGCAGCGCCGCCCGTACTCGACCCGCACTTTTTCGAGCGACTCGGCGACCCAGCGCAGGTAGTCGGAGATCTCGCTCCGGTACGGCAGAAAGGTCGACAAGTTGACGAAATCGTCCAGCCGGCCCAGGCCGTGCAGGTAGTTCAGGAACGTGAACCGGCTGCACGGATTGCGCAGCGAGACCAGATCCTTCAAGAACGACACCTGGCTCTGCGCCCACGGCAAGAGCATGCCGCGCTGCCAGGTGATCTCTTCGTGCGCTTCGACCACCAGCGAGTTCGTCGCGAGATCGTCCGGCGCGAGTTCCTCCAATGCGACCGCCAACCCAAGGTTAGACGGCCCTGCTCCGATAGCGAGCAGTTCGACTTCACGGTCCGCCATTCAGGCTACCCCTTCCTGATTTGGGCGATTTTGATGAAACCGAGCGCCTCATTCGAACCGCTCGGAACCCCTCACCTCTCGACCAAGGATTAAATTGGCCTACCCAACTGACTACTGAAATAGCCAAAATGGGCAGACTACGTTCGACTTGTCCGTAGACAATTCGTCCTACGCGTGCATATACGACGCGGGCCGGTATTCAGTTTCATGCCAAGGCAAGCCGCGAAGTCCCGGAGTTCCCAGGTACACGAAACATTGCATCTCGCAACGTACCACGACATAGGGCGACCGGCAGCTCGTCTCCTCGAGGAGGCTTGCCGGCAAGCGTGACGGGGCTAGGCGGACTCGGCGGCGTCCAGGCGTTCGACGATGCGGAACAGCTCGTCGAAGCCGACGATGCCCAGGACCCGCCGCATCTGCGCCGACGGGACGACCAGGACGACATTGCCCGGGCCGCTGCGCCGGGCGACGTGGACCAGCTCGGTCAGCCCGGACCCGTCCAGGAACGCGACGCCGCTCATGTCGATGACCGCCGGCCCGTCGATCTGGTCCAGGACGCGGCAGGTGACCCTCGCGCTGTAGATGTCGAGATCGCCGGAGAGGGCTATCACCGAGGCGGACATGGCGGCGGCGTGCTTTCGCGGAAGGCGCCGCACCGCGCTTCCCTGCCAAGCGCGGACGCCGAGTGACCCCGACGCATACTGCGCTGGGGGCGTGCCGTCATCGTAGCACCACCCCGCGGGCCCGTTTGTACGCTCACGTACTCTTAACCAAAACTTGGTTTAACTGCTCAGGACGCGGGCGGCCGACGCGAACCAGTGATCCGCCGGCTCGTCGTCCGCTCACGAAGGCGGACCGATGCCGCGCCGGTAGCACTCGGCCAGCAGCTGCGCCCGGTCGGTCGTGCCGAAGGCCGCGTGGACCTGTTCCATGTGCTTCTTGACCGTGCTGGTCGCGCGATTGGTCCGCTCCGCGATCTGGTTGTGGCTGAGCCCTTCGAGCGCATACCGCAGCACGTCGCGCTCCGCCGGCGAGAGCTCGGCGGCGACCGGGTCGAAGTAGATGCGCGCCCACCGCCCCAGCCGGCGAGCCAGGAACGAGCGCGGAAAGTTCTCGCGGACGATGAGCGCCGCGCGCTCGAGATCGAGGCGGCCGCGGGTCGGGACCGGGGTCGCGTCGAGCTCGATCAGCGCAAGGGCGGCTCGCCATAGGCAACCAATTCTCTCGAAGTCGTCCGCAGCTTCGCGCAACAGTTTGCCGGCTCGATTAAGATCACCGCTGCTTCGTGCGACGAGCCCGCGTGTGTGCGTTTCCCAAGCCATCAACCGCGGATCGCCATCACGGTCGCGGAAGACACGCTGGCCGTCCATCTTGGATGTGACGGCATCGTATCGCGCAAGCATACGCGCCGCTTGATCTGAATCAAGGCTCGCGAAAACGTCGGCAAGTTGCAGGAGACCGATGCGTTCCTCATCGGTCGTTGCGTCCCAGTCGATGGATGCCTGGAGTTTTACCGCTTTGTTCGCAAACGTCCATCCAGCCCCATGCTCGCCGAACACCGTTGCAATCATGGCACGGCCTGCGAGCGCCCAAACTTTCCATTCGGCGCTCGGCGCCAGATCTTCAGCTTCCTCCATTTTGGCGAACGCTTGCCTCTTCTCACCGTCGAGCGCAAACAGCCAGCTATCGGTGAAGCAAAGGAAAAGCCGCTCCGGCGTTATGACGGCAGGACCCCAAGCGCTACCGGCAATTGTACGGCCGCCGTGCACGGCATGAGTACCTGGAATTGCGGCCGATCGCAGCGTCTGCTCCAGCGACGATATCTGCACCAGAATCCGAGTAGCAAGGTCGATGTCGCGTCCGCGGCACGAGCCGTAGGCATCGTGTGCCCGCCGGAACAGCGCAAGCGCGGCAGGATAGTCTACCGTCGAGAGCGTGATGAAAGCACGCAGTTGCATCGCGCGCACCGACAGCACGTCGACGTGAGCGCGCTCGACAGCCGTCGCCAAACTCGACGACTCCGGTATTCTCGCTTCGTCCAGTGTGCTAGCGCTCGATAGTAGGCGATCTCGGCTCGAATCGCCCGGTGCGCATGCCGCCGCTCGGCGTCCTCTGCAACGACGGTCAGAATTTCCAGGCCTCGATCGGCGTTCTCTTCCGAGCGCGCAACGGCGTGACCGTACAGCATGCGTGCCGTGCAATCCTCGTCGACGTTTGCGAACGTGGAGAGCACCGGCTCGATCAGCGTCACGGCCTCCCGGGCTCGCTTGAGCAAGAGCAGCGAACGCGCGCGCAGGAATAAAGCTTCCACTTGCAGCGCTTCGTCGGCAACGACGCCGTCGAGCAGCGCAACGCACGTCGAAGGATCGCCGCGAAACGAAGCTTCGCGGGCCGCGATGACGGTCGATGAGGAGATGACGCCGACGGCCTTACGGCCGTCGACGCCGTTGCTTGCAAGCGTCACCCGAGCGCGATACACCTGTCGAAGACTGAGAACTTGACGTCTCAACTTCGGGGGTTCCCGGTCACCCTTGGCAACGTCCTGCTCACTTGGACAGCTATTCCTATCCCGGACCACCGCCGACAAAGCTGTCGGGAGTAGGATCAGCCGCCGGGCCGCCACCGACGACTTCGTTGGGCGCAGATTTCTCAGGTCCGCCCCCGACAAAGCTAGCCGGCTGCATCCCGGGCCCGCCGGCCGTGATGTGGTTGAATGCAACGCCGCCGAAAGCAGCGAGGAGTCCCAGAAGGATCGTGAAGTTCATGCGAGGATGCTCCTTGTTCGAGAACGAGTAGATAGTGGCTAGGCACTAGTTTTGATAGGGCCTAGCCACTAGTCTCGTATCGTAACGCACGAACGCCGTCTAGCGCGAGACGCTTTGCGTACTTGCCTGCGCTCGTTCAACCTGTTGCTCTTCCGCCTGATCCTTGCTGGTATCAGTCGTGTCGAAGACCAAGTACATAGCAATGAGATACTATTGTGTAAGTGAAATTATTAGTATATTGAATGCAATTCTTTGCGCATTCAGCGGATATTATTTTTCGCGCACACGCTGGTTTATTATTTGGCCGGCAAAGTCAATACGCCGGACAGCCCATTCGTAACGACGGAGCATACGCCCGCGGCGGCATGGACGGGGTGCGTCCGGAGCGGGCATCATAGGCGCGTGGTGAGCACGCTCCCATGACAGATGTCCGCAGCCGAGCTCTTGCAGCCCGTCCGCGGCGGCCCGCCGCTGGTCGTCCTTGCGAGCTATGCTCGCCTACATCCAGGGACGACCGGCGGCGGAGCTGTTCCGGCGTCCGCAGCGTGGCCCTAGCAGCCTCGTCTGCGGCGGCCCGCCGCCGGTCGTCCTCGAGAGCTCTGCTCGCCTACCGAGGCCGATCGGCGGCGGCGCTCTCCGGGCCCCACGCGCCGGCGTGACGGCACCGCGGCGGCGGACGGTCGGCGGCGACACCGGCGCGGTCCTCACGCTGACCGAGAACCGGCGCGAGATCTTGGTCCGGCTCTTCGCCGGCGAGCGCATCGCGGAGATCGCGAAGGCCACCGGCCGCAGCCGCTCGACGATCGAGAACACGCTGGCCGCGATCCGCCAGCAGCTCGGGGCGCGCACCGAGTACGACCTCATGCGCGAGTGCCTGCACCGGCGGATCGTCAGCTTCGCCGAGATCATGCGGGCCCGGCGCGACGGCGAATGACCCCTTACGGCGCGGCTTTCGGCTTCTGCATCCGCGCGGCGACCGCGGCGACGACGCGGCGCGGCATGAAGCGGACCGAGAGCGCCAGCGCCGCGTTGGCGGCGCCGTCGACCGCGACGACCTGGCCGCTGTCGAGCGCGCGCAGCGCGGTCGCGACGACCTGGGCGGTCGTGCGCGCCCGGCCGACCCGCGCCTCGTCGATGCCGGTGAAGAACGCGGTCTCGGTCTGGCCGGGGCAGAGCGCGACGACCGTGACGCCGTGCGCGCGCACCTCCTCGGCCAGCGCCTCGCTGAACGAGAGCACGAACGCCTTGGTCGCGCCGTAGGTCGCCATGTAGGGCACCGGCTGGAAGGCCGCGGTCGAGGCGACGTTGACGATCGCGCCCCGCTTGCGCGCGATCATCGCCGGCAGCAGCGCGTGGGCGAGCGCGACCGGCGCGTAGACGTTGACGACGATCTCCTCGCGCTCGCGCGCGCCGTCCAGCTCGGCGAAGCGCCCGTGCGAGCCGAACCCGGCGTTGTTGACCAGCGTCCCGATCGCGATCCCGCGCGCGTTCAGCTCGGCGACGATCGCGTCGGGCGCAGCCGGATCGCCGAGGTCGGCGACGACGACGTCGGCCCGGACCTTGTGCCGCGCGGCGAGCTCTTCGGCGAGCGCCTGCAGGCGGGCGCCGGAGCGGGCGACCAGGACGAGGTCCTCGCCGCGCACGGCGAGCGCCCGGGCGAAGGCCTCGCCGATCCCCGAGGACGCGCCGGTGACGAGCGCCCGGGGACGGTCGGACGACAAGCTGGTGGTACTCATGCCCTGCACTAGGCCACGCCCGCGAAGAGGCTCCTGCTTACAAACGGCGCTGGTCGGCGCGGTCGCCGGCCCGGCCCTGACCGGGCTCGCACTTCGGGTTCGTCGCTGGGAATCTCGAGCCTGGGCGGCTCGTCACCAATCTCGCGATCGTGCTGTTCGAGTACGCAAGAGGGAAATGAACTCGGGCGAACCATTGGAGCGCGCATTGATCACCGCCGGGACGACGCGTCTGCGACCGATCCTGCTCGCCGCCGTCGCATCGACCGCGGAGCGGGAGCGCGCGGCCGGATGACGGACGAGGCGACCTTCTACCGGCGCTTCGTCGAGGACGTGCGGCAGTGCACCGGCGGCCGCGCGCCGGCCGCGGTCGCCGAGATCGAGCGGCGGGTGCGGGTCGCGCTGAGCGCGCCGCCGGCGCTGCGCGAGCGGCGCTGGGCGCGGGTGGTCGCGGCGGTCAACGAGCTGTTGGCCGGCCTGCGCGGCGACGCCGCGCGGGCCGCGCACGCCGGCCGGCTGCGCGCGTTCGTGCGCGAGAACGCCGACCTCGACCGCCCGCGCGACGTCGCGATCACCGACTTCCGCTTCGTGCTGCAGGCCGAGAGCACGCTGAGCGCCAGCGGCGGGCGCCGCTACCTCCTCTACGCCCCGATCGCGCGGGCGCCGGAGCCGGCCGGCACGCGCGACGAGCGGCCCGGCCCGGCCCGCCGGCTGGCCGAGTGGGCGGTGTACGGGCTGTGCGCCGGCGCGGCGGCCGCCGCGCTCTGGTTCGCGTTCGTCGTGCCCGTGTAGTGATCGTCCGGCTGCTGCCGATCCTGGGGATCACCTTCATCGACATCCTCGGGTTCAGCATCCTGATCCCGCTGCTGCCGTTCTTCGTCAAGCAGTTCGGCGCGTCGGACTTCACCGTCGGCGCGGTGTTCGCGACCTACTCGCTCTGCCAGCTCGTCGCCGGGCCGCTCTGGGGAAACCTCAGCGACCGGATCGGCCGCAAGGCCGTGCTGATCGTCTCGCAGGCCGGTGCGACGCTGGCCTGGCTGCTGCTCGGCTTCGCGCCCGGCCTGGTCTGGGTGTTCGTCTCGCGCGCGCTCGAGGGGTTCAGCGGCGGCAACCTCGGCGTGACGCAAGCCTACGTCGGCGACCTCGTGCCGCCCGAGAAACGCGGTCAGGCGTTCGCGTACGTCGGCGCGGCGTTCAGCGCCGGCTTCGTGTTCGGGCCGGCGCTGGGCGGCTGGCTCTCGGCCGCGTACGGCTTCGCCGTGCCGTTCTTCGTCGCGGCCGGCTTGCAGCTGGCGACGCTCGGGCTGACGATCGCGCTGCTGCCCGAGTCGCGCGGCGGCGCGACCGACGAGGCGAAGAACGCGGCCGGCGTGCGGGACATCCTCGTCTCGCTGGCCGACCGGCGCATCGCGCCGGTGCTCTGGCTGCGGCTGGTCTACGTGCTGGGCATGTACGGCTGGTTCGGCGCGATGGCGCTGATCCTCAACCGCCAGCTCGGCTGGGGCGTCGCGCAGACCTCGTACGTGTTCGCCGCCTTCGGCGTGCTGCAGGTGGTGCTCTCGCTGGCGGTGGTCGGCCGCATCACCGCCGCGCTCGGCAACCGCGTCGCGACCAACCTCGGCCTCGGGCTGTGCACGGCCGCCTTCGCGCTGGTGCCGTGGGCGACCACGGTGCCGGTCGCGGTCGTCGTGCTGGCGCTGTTCGGGGTCGGCATCGCGATCGAGAACGCCGCCTTTCCGGCGCTGGCCAGCGACGTCGCGCCCGACGACCGGCGCGGCACGGTGCTGGGCGTCGTGTCCGGACTCGACAGCCTGGCCGGGTTCGTGATGCCGCCGGTCGTGACCGGCGTGCTGGGCGCCTTCGGCGTCGCTCCCGCCGCGGCGATCATCACCGCGCTGGTCGGTCTCGCCGCTCTGCTGGGCATCGTCCAGACGCGCAACGGTCCGCTCGCCCCGCTGACCGCCCGGGCGAAGTGATGCCGGCCCCGCCGGAACCGGCTTTTGGCCGCCGCCCTGGCAGCCTTGGGCTAAAGGGGGTGCGTCAGCGCACAAAATATGGGATAAAGGTCGCATACCGGCCTTTTGTCGCAGGTTAAGGATGTGTAAGGGAAAAGAGAGGCCGCGGTCCCTACTTTTCCAACTCCTACTGGGTGAGGGTGTTCAACTTGTATCAGGCCAGACTTTTTGCTGTCGCCACCGCTGCTGCATTGCTCACGGCGTGCGGCGCAGGTGGCGGTAACCAGACCCTGACGCCGGCGGCGCCCGGCAACGCGCAGACGTCCTCGAGCGAGCTGACGCCGCTCTCGACGTTCACCGCCCGCGACAACGCGACCGGAACCGTCGTGCACATCCTGCCGACGCGCGACGTGCTCGCGGCGGTCCGCTCCGGCGCCGGCAGCCAGCGCACGACCCAATCGACCAACAACCTGAACTATGGTGGCGGGCCGGTCCAGACGTCGCCGCGGCTCTACGTCGTGTTCTGGGGCTCGGCCTGGAACGGCAGCGGCGACCCGAACGGCGAGAAGAACCAGCTCATCAACTTCTACAACGCCATGGCCGGCAGGCACTGGCTGAACACGGTGACGCAGTACACGAACGGCAGCGGCCAGCACGTCGGCAACCCGAACCCGATCCTGGAGGGCACGTGGGTCGACACGGGCAGCACGCCGCCGACGCACCCGACCCAGACGCAGATGGGCAACGAAGCCGCCCGGGCCGCCTCGCACTTCGGCGTCTACGGCCTGAGCAGCGGCAGCTACGTCGTCGCCATGCCGCACGGCATCTCGCCCTCGGGCTTCGGCACGCAGTACTGCGCCTACCACAGCACGGCCAGCGCGAGCGGCACCACGATCGCCTGGACGAACCTGCCCTACATGTCGGATGCGGGCGCATCGTGCGGCGCCGGCTCGGTCAACAGCCCCGGCACGCTCGACGGCGTGACGATCGTCAGCGGCCACGAGCAGGCCGAGACCATGACCGACCCCAACGCCTCGAGCGGCTGGATCGACAGCAGCGGCGAGGAGATCGGCGACAAGTGCGCGTGGGTCAGCCTCGAGGACAACCCGTACGCCGGCAACTACCCGACCCAGCCGCTGTGGAGCAACGCCAGCAGCAGCTGCGTCCAGTACTACTAGTCCGCACCCCGCCATCACCGGGTGAACGCGGAGCGAGCCCGCCGGAGCGATCCGGCGGGCTCGTCTCGTTCGGGCCGCGCGCGAGCTGGTTTCCTCCGCCCGAACGCGAACGGCAGCGCACGATGAAGGCGACCTGGCTCGACACGCTGCGGCTGGCGGCGAAACCGGCCGCGGCGCGGCCCGGCTCGCGCGCCTACTCGCGCCCCGGGATCCGCTTCGTGACGACCCGCGACGCGCTGGTGCGCGTGCGCGCCGCGGGCGAACGCACGGCCGCGCAGCCGCTCGCGGTGCTGCTGCTGTGCGATCCGCCCAACGTGATCGAGCACTTCGACGCGCTGCTGGAGCTGCTCGCGCCGCACGCGCGGGTGATCCTGTTCGAACCGCCGGGCTTCGGCTTCTCGGTGCCGCGCCGGCGCTTCGGCTTCGGCTTCGGCGACTACGCCGCGTGCATCGTCGAGCTGCTCGGCGCGCTCGGCGAGGGGCCGTACCTGCTGGCGTTTCCGTGCATCTGGGGCCACCTCGCGCTGCAGCTCGCCGCCGAGCGCCCCGCCGACGTGCGCAAGCTGATGCTCTGGCAGACGGCGAGCTGGGACCAGCAGGTGCGCTGGGCGCGCGCGGCCGACCCGGACCGCGTCCTGCTGCGCCGCTACGTCGGCCAGTTCACGATGGCGACGGCACCGGAGAAGATCGCCGCGCTCTGGTACCGGGCCGCCTCCGCGAGGGGCCGCGCCGCCGAGCTCATGCCGGCCCTGCACGCGGCGCTGCGCGCCGGCGCGTTCTGCTGCCTGGGCTCGCTGTGGCAGGAGTGGTTCGCCGCCGACGGCGCGCCGGCCGCGGTGCAGCCCGCGCAGCCCGTGCTGCTGGCCTGGGGCGCCGCCGACCGCAGCCACCGCCAGACCGATCCGTTCGGGCTGGCCGCGCGGCTGCCCGATGCGGTCCGGCGGCACGTCTTCGCGTCCGCCGGCCACTCGCCGGAGCTCGAGGACGCGCCGGCCTTCACCGCGCTGCTGCGGGACTGGCTCGCGCCGGCGTGACCGCGCTCAGCCACCTGGAGTGCTCGGCCTGCGGCGAGCGCTACGACGCCGACCGGCCGCAGCAGCTCTGCGCGCGCGACGGCAAGCCGCTGCTGGCGCGCTATGATCTCGCCGCCGCCGCGCGCACGCTGACCGCCGCGGCGCTGCGCGCGCGCGAGCCCAGCCTGTGGCGCTACGAGGAACTGCTGCCGCTGCGCGACCGGCGCCACCGGGTGAGCCTGGGCGAGAGCATGACGCCGCTGCTCGCGCTGCCGCGGCTGAGCGCGCGCTACGGCGTCGAGCTCGCCGTCAAGGACGAAGGGCTGCTGCCGACGGCGAGCTTCAAGGCGCGCGGTGCGGCGCTGGGCATCTCGCGCGCCGTGGAGCTCGGGATCACCGAGCTCGCCATGCCGACCAACGGCAACGCCGGCGGCGCCTGGGCCGCGTACGCCGCGCGCGCCGGCCTGCGCGCGCACGTCGTGCTGCCGCGCAGCGCGCCGCCGATCAACCGCCTCGAGACCGTGATGGCCGGCGCCGACGCCCGCCTCGTCGACGGGCTGATCGGCGATGCGGGCGCGATCGTCGGCCGGGCGGTGCGCCGGACCGGCTGGTACGACGCCTCGACCCTCAAAGAGCCGTACCGCATCGAGGGCAAGAAGACGCTGGGCTTCGAGCTGGCCGAGCAGCTCGGCTGGAACGTCCCCGACGTGATCGTCTACCCGACCGGCGGCGGCGTCGGCCTGATCGGGATCGACAAGGCGCTGCGCGAGCTGCAGGCGATCGGCCTGCTCGGCCCGCGCCTGCCGCGCATGGTCGCGGTGCAGGCGGCGGGCTGCGCGCCGATCGTCGCCGCCTTCGCGCGCGGCGCGGCCGAGTCGCAGCCGTGGGAGAACGCGCGCACCGTCGCGTTCGGGATCACCGTGCCCAAGGCGCTGGGCGACTTCCTGGTGCTGCGCTCGCTCTACGGCACCGGCGGCACCGCGCTCGCCGTCGACGACGACGCGCTGCTGGCCGGGCAGCGCGAGCTCGCGAGCACCGAGGGCGTGTTCGTCTGCCCCGAAGGCGGCGCGACGCTCGCGGCCGCGGTCGCGCTGCGCGAGCGCGGCTGGATTCGCAGCGGCGAGCGGGTGCTGCTGATCAACACCGGCAGCGGCTTGAAATATCCCGACGTGCCGTACCCCGAGCCGCCGCTGCTGGCGGCGGGCGACGACCTCTAGCGCACCAGCGGGCCGGTCTGCACGACCTCGAACGCGCTTGCCGGCACGGTCTTGAGCTGGTCGAGCTCGCCGTCGTTCCAGCGCGCGTCGGTCGCGCCGCTGACGTACCAGTCCGAGCCGTTGTCGGCGACGAACATGCCGTAGTGCTGCAGCGCGACGAGCACGGCCCGGCTCGCGCCGGTGAAGCGCGAGACGTCGAAGCTCGCCTTGAGCCGCACCCGCAGGCCCATCGGCGGCAGCGACGGATCGGTCGCCGAGCTGGCGTAGTGGGTCGCGGGGTGGATGAACGCGCGCTGGGTGCGCGCCACCGTGAAGCGCAGCGCGTGGTCGATCGCACCGGTCTGCGCCGCTTCGTCGTAGCGCACCAGGCCGGCCAGGATCGGCAAGCCGGCCGCGTCGGCGGAGGTCCAGTAGTCGGGCCGCAGCGCGTCCGAGCTCAGGTCGAACACCGCGCCGGAACCGGCGTGCCAGCCCGGGCCGACGTACGTGGCGTCGTAGAGCTCGTAGTCCTTGCAGGCGCTCGCGTCGACGACGATCACGTGCCGGTCGCCGGTGGCCGACGGGCCGCCCTCGATCGGGGCGTTCGGCGGAATCGGGTACGGCCCGGGATCGCTCTCCGAAGCGTAGTCGAACGTCATCGGCACCAGCGGCTGGCCGGCGCCGACCGCGGTGTACGGAATCCCGTAGGCCGGGTTGCTGCCGAAGTCGGGGTGCAGGTCGGTGGTCGCCGCGTTCATGCTCGCCAGGTAGGCGGCGGAATTCGGGTCGACCGGCGCGCCCGAGACGTCGGTGTTCCACGCGTTGTCGGCCGGAAACACCCGGCAGCCGGCCACGGTCGGCGCTCCGGGCGAGACGACGGCCGACGGCGTCGGCGAGGGCGTCGTTCCGAGCGCGACCGGGGCCGCCGGCGAGCCGCTCGACCCGCCCCCCGCGCACGCGGCGAGCACGAGCAGCATCGAGCAGGCGGCGAGGCGGGAAGCGCCAGGCATCAGCCGGCGTCCGGGCCCGGCGCCGGGTCGCCGATCTCGAACGTGGCCAGATCGTGGGCCGTGTAGAGCGGCCCGCCGTACTGGCGGCGAACGATCGCCAGCGCATCGTCGAGCTCGGCCTCGATCGGCGGCAGGAAATGGCTGGCCAGCAGCGCGCGGGCGCCGGCGTCCCGCGCCACGCGCCCGACCGCCGAGGGCTTGGCGTGGAGCTCGCCGTGCGGCAGGTCGCGTTCGGGCAGCGCCAAGTCGTGGACGAGCAGGTCGGTCTCGTGCGCGAGCGCGATCAGCCCCGGCGCCGCTTCCGAAACGTCGCCGCTGAGCGTGACCGAGTGCCGGCCCTGCTCGACGCGGTACGCGACCGACGGCATCATCCCGTGCGGCACGGCGACGGAGCGGACGCGCACGCCGAGCGACGCCAGCGCCGTCGGGTCGAGCGGAACGTCGTGCGCGGCAGGGCTGGCCGGATCGCTCGGCACCTCGCGCGCGGCGATGCCGAAGCCGTCGAACGTGTTCAGGTAGCTCCATGCGCCGTCGCGCGCGAAGAGCAGGTCGGTGAAGCGCCGGCAGCCGGGATGGATGCCGCGCCCGGCCGGTCCGATCACGGTGAGCGGGCGGCCGCGGTCGCGCATGTACAAGTCGAACACGACCGCCGCCAAGCCGCCGCTGTGATCGATGTGGGTGTGCGTCAAGAGGACGAGCTCGAGGCCGCTCAAATCGACCCCCGCCCGGCCCAGCCGCTCGTAGACGCCGCCGCCCGCGTCGACCAGGATGCGGGCGACGCCGTCGAGCGCGATCAGGTAGCCGCTGGAGGCGCGGCGCGGGTTCGCGATCGGCCCGCCGCTGCCGAGCACCGTGAGCGTGAGAGCCATGCGGCCTGTTCCCACGCCGGGGCGCTTTGGCCTTGGGCTCAAATGTCCCCGCTCGAGATGAGCGCGAGCCCGCGCTCGGTGATCGCGTTCACCGCCGCGCCCATGGTCCGAAAACGCTCGTCGGTGGTCTGGCCGCGCACGTAGCGGATGTAGATCTGCTGCAGGATCACCGCGAAGCGGAAGACGTTGAAGACGACGTACCAGTGCAGGTCGCTCAAGTCGGCGCCGGACGTGCGCGCGTAGCGCTCGGCGGCCTCGCGCCGGGTCATGAAGCCGGGGTGCCAGGTCGGCATGCGGCCGTGCAGGCCGTCGGCGCCGTCACCCTGCTCGCCCCAGAGCGCGAGCAGCTCGCCGAAGTCCATCAGCGGCTCGCCGCGGGTGCACATGTCCCAGTCGAGCACGGCCACCGTGCGGGCCGGGTTCGCGGCGTCGAGCAAGGTGTTGTCGAGCTTGTAGTCGTTGTGCAGCAGCGCCGTGCGCCGCGCGGCCGGAACCCTCTGGCGCAGCCAGCCGGTGAACGGCTCGGCCGGCCCGACGTCGGGCGTGAGCGCGTCGTACCAGCGCCCGATCCAGCCCTCGACCTGGCGCGCCACGTAGCCGTCGGGCTTGCCGAGGTCGCCCAGGCCGACGGCGGCCGGGTCGACGGCGTGCAGCAGCGCCAGGTTGTCGACCAGCGACTCGCCGACCCCGCGCAGCACGTCCGGGCGGTCGCGCCACGGTGCCGGGATCGTGGTGCGGAACGCGATCCCGTGGCGGCGCTCCATCACGAAGAAGTCCGCCCCGATGATCGCGTGGTCGGTGCAGAGCAGGTAGCTCTGCGGCGCCAGCGGGTAGCCGGCGTGCAGCGTCGAGAGCACCCGGTGCTCGCGCCGCATGTCGTGCGCGCCGCGCGCCACCGGGCCGAGCGGCGGCCGGCGCAGCACGTACTCGCGCTCGCCGAAGCGAACCAGGTAGGTCAGGTTGGCGTGGCCGCCGCCGAACTGGCGGATCTCGAGCGGGCCCTCGGCGCCGGGCAGGTGCTCGCGCAGGTACGGCTCGAGCCGGGCCGGGTCGAGCCGCTCCTCGGGCCGGACCTCGATCGTGTCGGAGGCCGGCGCGCTCATCGCGGGCTGCGCGAGGGGATGCCGCGCAGGTGCGCGGTCTCGTTGGCGCTCACCAGCAGCCGCCGCCCGCCGTTGACGCGCACGACCGTGATCGACGCGTTGGCGAGCGGGAAGACGAAGTCGTGCGGCGTGCCGGCGATCGCGCCGATCGCCGCGTTGATCGCGCCGGCGTGCGAGACGACCACGACCCGGCCGCCGGGGTGCTCCGCGCCGATCCGGTCGAGCGCGTCGAGCATGCGCGCGCGCACCGTGAGCGACGGCTCGGTGCCCGGGATGCTGCCCCACGAGCCGTCGCGCATGGCGATCGTCGCCAGCGCCTCGAGCTGCTGGCGCAGGTCACCCTCGTGCTCCATCGCGCCGAGCGCGATCTCGCGCAGGTCCGGCTCGGTGAAGACCGGCACGCCGACCCGGCTCGCGACCGCCTGCGCGGTCTCGCGCGCGCGCCGGATCGGGCTGGCGTAGACCGCGGCGACGTCGAGGTCGGCGAAGCGCTCGCCGACCGCCTCGGCCTGCGCGCGCCCGCGCTCGCTCAGCGGCTCGTCCTCGTAGTTGCCGTACGCGCCGGTGGGGCCGCCGCCGGCCGGGACGGCGTCGGCGTGGCGGACGACGTGCAGTTCGGCCGCGCCGCTGCGCAGGCTCAGCTCGAGCGCGTCGAGCGGGTCCTGGCGCCTCACCGGCCGCCTTCCTCGGGTGTGCAGGGGTGCGGCGTTGGAGTCGGCAGCGAGGTCATGCACCCTCATTTCGCGCGAGGACGCCGAATACCGCGCGCTCCATGACGTCGGCCGCGCCGGCGATGCGGGCCTCGTCGAGCGGCGTGCCGTCGATCACCGCCTCCCGGTAGAAGCCGTCGAGCATCGCGAACAGCACCGCCGCCGTCGCCTCGGGATCGCAGACCGCCGCCAGGCCCCGCGCGTGCAGCGTCCGCAGGTGCTCGGCGATGCGCTTGCTCGCCGCCGCCCGGCGCTCGCGCCGCTCGCGCCCGAACTCCTCGTCGCTCAGGGTGAGCACGTAGTACGCGCGCAGCAGCGCCGGGTGCTCGGCCGGCGAGCGCAGCACGCTCTTGACCAAGCTCCGGATGCCGGCCCGCGCCTCGGCCGCGCCGGCGACGTCGTCGGTCACCGCCCCCAGCGTCGGGCCGCGCCGCTCGCGGATGCGGTCGAGCGCGGCGAGCAGGGCGGCGCGCTTGTCGCGGAAGTGGCGGTAGAACGTACCGTGCGCCAGGCCGGCCTCGGCGGCGACCGCGTCGGCGGTCAGGGCGGCGAAGTCGCGGGTCGCGAGCAGCCGTTCGAGCGCGTCGAGCAGGCGCTCCCGGGCGTCGCCACGCCGCTTGGGTTCCGCCGCCGCCACCGCGGCGGTCCGCTCGCTCGCCACCCGGCCGAGGTAGGTCCAGCGGTTGCGGCGCTTGCCGCTCGCCCCGTCCCGCACGCTCTCGACCCGGTAGCGGTACGTCCGGCCGGCCACCGTCTTGGTTACTTCGTAGGCCATGTGTGGTAAAATGACTTCGGCGTCATGGAATTCATCCCTACAACGAGACGGCCGCGGGGCGCGGCGTCATGAGCGCGTCCCTGGCCGAGCGGCCGGCCGTTGCCGCCGCCGGCGCGGCGATCCGGCCCCGCGCCGCGCGCAAGGCCGACCCGCCGCTGATCATGATCACGCTGACCGTCATGCTCGGCCTGATCATGGCGATCATCGACACCTCGATCGTCAACGTCGCGCTGAGCGACATGGCGGGCAACCTGGGCTCGTCGGTCGACGAGATCGGCTGGGTCGCGACCGGCTACATCCTGGCCAACGTGATCGTCATGCCGCTCAACGGCTGGCTGACCGCGCGCTTCGGCCGGCGCAATTTCTACGCGACGTGCCTGGTGATCTTCACCGTCGCTTCGTTCCTGTGCGGCACGGCGACCAGCGTGTGGATGCTCGTCTTCTACCGCGTCATCCAGGGCTTCGGCGGCGGCGCGCTGCAGCCGACCGCGCAGGCGATCCTCTTCGAGTCGTACCCGCCCGAGAAGCGGGCCGGCGGGATGGCGATCTTCGGCCTGGGCGCGATGGTCGGGCCGGCGATCGGACCGACGCTGGGCGGCGTGATCGTCGACAACTACTCCTGGCCGCTGATCTTCTTCATCAACATCCCGATCGGGATCGTGGCGTTCTTCATGACGCTGCGCTACATCCGCGACCAGGCGTACATCAAGCGCGACACCTCGCCGGTCGACTTCGTCGGCCTGGGCCTGCTGACCGCGGGCGTCGCGTCGCTGCAGTACGTGCTCGAGCGCGGCCAGCGCGAGGACTGGTTCTCGTCCTCGACGATCGACGTCCTGGCCGTCGTCGCGGTGCTCTCGCTGGTCGGTTTCGTGATCAAGGAGCTGCGCGACCCGCACCCGCTGGTCGACCTGCGGGTGTTCAAGTCGCGCACGTTCAGCGCCGGCAACGCGATCGGCATCGTGACCGGCTTCGGCCTGTTCGGCACCGCGCTGATCCTGCCGCTGTTCTTCCAGAACGTGCTCGGCTTCACCGCGACCCAGACCGGCATGGCGCTGCTGCCGGGCGCGATCGCGACCGCCGCCTCGATGCCGATCGCCTCGCGGCTGGTCCGCAGCGTCGACGGCCGGGTGCTGATCGCGTTCGGCCTGAGCGTGTTCGCCTTGAGCGCCTGGTGGCTGGGCGGGGTCAACCAGAACGCCGGCTACTGGGACGTGTTCTGGCCGCGCGCGGTCCAGGGCTTCGCGCTGGGCTTCATGTTCGTCCCGCTCTCCACGTTCACGCTGGGCGACGTCCCGCGCGAGAAGATGTCCAACGCGACCGGGCTGTACACGCTGATCCGGCAGCTCGGCGGCTCGCTCGGCATCGCGATCCTGCAGTTCCTGCAGACCCGCTACCAGGACGACGCCTACGCTGCGCTCGCCGCCGGGGTTACCCCGTCCAACCTCAACGTCGACACGTACCTGCACGACCTGCACGGCTCGGTGGGCACGCTCTACCAGATGGTGATGGTGAACGCGACGGTGCTCTCGTACGACGAGGTGCTGCGGCTGTGCGGCGTGATCTTCGTCGTCTCGATCCCGCTGGTGCTCCTGCTCAAGCGGCGCCGCAGCGACCCGGCCGAAGGCCCGACCAAGGGCGCGGTGATGGCGGAATGAGCATGGGCGCTGCTCGCGCGGTTGACGCCCTAGACGGTCTTGGGCGTGTAGTCGCGCCGCCGGTCGACGGTACTGGCCGCGATCGCGGCCTTCGCGGCGCGGGCCCAGGGCGCGTCGCAGGTGCCGTCGGACTCGCTGGCCGGCACCTCGGCGATCACCTCGTACATGAACTGCGTGCGCGCGAAGGTGCGCTTGTTCACGACGGCGCCGGCGTAGGTATCCTGCGCGCACTGGTGGTCGCAGGCGCGCCAGACCGACGGCGACGTGCGGTGGCCGTCGAAGGCGTGGTCGCTGAACGCCGCCACGAGCTTCTGCGCGTCGGTGGTGCCGGCGGCGGTGATGCGGTCGGCGAGCTGCGTGAACGCGGTGTAGCCGTAGTAGTGGCGCGCGGAGATGGGGCCCTTGACGTCGCGGCGCAGCCGCGCGGCGATCTTGCGCGACGAGTCCGAGACGCCCGGCGCCCACAGCACGGAGAACGTCGAGCCGGCCACCGCGTCGAGGTCGATCGCGTTGTAGTAGTAGTCCTCCAGGTTGATCCCGGCCAGCGCGATCTTCTTGTTGAGCCCGAAGGCGACGAACTGGCGCACGGAGTTGGCCGCGTCGATGCCGCTGTTGGCCAGCACCAGCACGTCGGCATTGGCGTGCTGGAGCTTGGTGAGGCTGGCCGAGAAGTCGCTCGTGCCCAGCGGCAAGATGTCGTGGCCCGCCTCCGTGCCGCCCGCGCGCCGCAGGACCTCCGCGAGCTGGGCGTAGGCGTCGCGGCCCAGCGCGTAGTCGGCCTGGATGAAGTACCACTTCTTGCCCAGCGCCAGCAGCCGGTTCGCCATCGGCTGCAGCACCATGCGCGCGTTGGAGCCGAAGCGGAACGTCAGCGCGCGCGCCTTGGAGCCGGTGATGTCCGAGTCGAACGGCCCGATCTCGAGGTTGAAGACGCCCAGCTCGTCGGCCAGCGCTCCCACCGCCAGCCCGACCGCCGACGACGTGCCGCCGAACAGGACGTCGACGTGCTCCTGCGACACCAGGCGCCGCGCCTCGGTCACGGCCACGGCGGGCTTGGAGGTGTCGTCGCCGACGACGAGCTCGAAGCGCACCCGCCCCGCGCGGTTGACGTCGGCCAGGGCCAGCTCGGCGCCGACCCGGTGCGGGCCCGCCACGTCCGAGAACACGCCGCTGAACGAGTCCAGAAAGCCGACCCGCACGACCGGCGCGCCGGTCGCGGAGCGCGCGAGCGCGGGAAAGGCGGCGGCCGCCGCCGCGCCCGCCGCGCTGCCCAGGAAAGTTCCCCGCTTGACCATGTGTCGTTCCTCCGCCGGTGCCGTTGGGTTAGAAGAGGTCGAAGTACTCGCGCTGCTCCCACTCGGTGACGTCGAGCCGGAAGCGCGCGACCTCGGAGCGCTTGATGTGGACGTAGTAGTCGACGAACGCGTCGCCCAGCGCGGCGCGAAAGCACGGGCTGCCGTCGAGCGCGTCGACCGCCTCGTCGAGCGATTGCGGCAAGCGCGGCGCGCCGTCCTCGTACGGCGCCTGCGCCGGCGGCCCCGGCTCGGTCGCGCGCTCGATGCCGTCGAGTCCCGCGACGATCTGCGAGGCCATGTAGAGGTACGGGTTCGCGGCCGGCTCGCCCAGCCGGTTCTCGACGTGCGTCGCCGCGCTGCCCGGCTCGCCGATCACGCGCAGCATCACGCCGCGGTTGTCCAGGGCCCACGTCGCGCGCTCGGGCGCGAGCGCGGCGGGCCGGTAGCGCCGGTAGCCGTTGATCGTGGGCGTGGAGAGCGCCGTGGCCGCCGCGGCGTGGGCGAGCAGGCCGCCCACGTAGTGCCGGGCGAGCGGCGACAGCACGCCGTCCGCAGCGCCTTCGACGCGGCTCCGCCGCCCGCGGCACCGGCGCTCGCGAACGCGTTCGCGCCCGTGCGCAGGTCGCGCAGCGACTGGTGCAGGTGCCAGCCGCTCGACATGGCGCTGGGGATGCGCGGCCGGCACATGAAGGTCGCGTGGTACCCGCGCCGGCGGCAGAGCTGTTTGACCGCGCTGCGCAGCAGCACCATCATGTCGGCGGGCTCCAGCCCCGTGCGCGGCGCGAAGGTCAGCTCGATCTGGCTGGGGCCGTACTCCAGCTCCATCGAGCGCAGCGGCAGCCCCAGCGCGAGCAGCGCCGCGCGGATCGCGTCCAGGATCGGGTCGAGCCGGTCGTAGCGCAGCTCGGTCAGGTACTGGTAGCCCTGCGTCAGCAGCCGGACCTCGGGCGGCTCGCCGGGCTGGCCCGCGTCGGCCAGCTCCAGCCGCTCGCCGGTCAGCTCGAACAGGTGCAGCTCCACCTCCAGCCCGGCGACGAACGCGTAGCCCGCGCGCTCCAGCCGCGCGAGCTGCGCGCGGTACAGCGCGCGCGTGCTCAGCGGCACCGGCGCGCCGCCGCGAAAGACGAGGTCGCACAGCAGCCAGCCCGTGCGCGGCGACCACGGCAGCACGCGGAACGTCGCGGGGTCGGGCACCATCACCATGTCGCGCGCGCCGCGCAGCTCCGGGAGCTGCGGGCCGCCGCCGGCCGGACCACAGCGGGAAGACCGTCCGGTGCGCCGTGTCCTTGGCCAGCAGCGAGGTCGTGATCGCGCAGCCCTCGTCGAGCGCCGCCGCGGCCTCGGGCGCCAGCAGCGTCTTGCCGCGCAGGACGCCGTGCTGGTCGGCGAACGCGAGCCGCACGACGTCGAGCTCGCCGCTCTCGATGCGCGCGCGCACCTCGTCCGCGGCCCGGCCGCCGTCGGCACCGCGCTCGGCGAAGCTCACGCCCACGCCGCCGCAGCGCGCCGCTCGCGCACCAGCCGCCGCCAGTGCGCCTGCCAGTCCGCCGCGGGCGCGACGGTGTCGATCGTGTCGGGCCCGGTCATGCCGCGCGCGGCCTCGGCGCCCAGCACCATCAGCGGCCGCTCGCCGCTCTGCGAGGCGCGGATCGCTTCCAGCAGCAGCACGCGGTACGCCGCGATCGCCCGGTCGCTGGCGCCCAGGTGCTCGCGCGTGCGGTCCTGGATCGGCCCTTGCGACTCGACCGCCCACTGGTCGTGGACGTTGATGTCGTCGCCCATTCCGGTGTAGGTGCGCGAGCGCTGCTCGCGCGGGTCGAAGCCGTAGTCGTTGTCGCGGTTGACGCGCGGCTTGTAGTCGGGCAGCGTGTAGAGCTCCAGGCGCTGGCGGCGCATCCGCTCGCGGTCGACCGGGCCGGCGAAGCTGGTGAAGATCGCGTACCAGTAGTTGGTGACGTCGTCGACGGGAACGTGCCACTGCACGATCGTCATCTCGGGGCTCATCGGGATCTGGAAGGCGTTGGGAAACAGCAGGTTGGTGATCCGCACGTGCGCGCGCTCGCGGTCCAGCGAGCGCAGCGTCGTGAGCTGCAAGCCGTACGCCGTGCGCGCGACGTCGATGCGCGGCCGCACCTGCTCGCGCATGACGCGCGTCATCGGCACGTCCGACGCCGCAGCCGCCGCCCGGAACTGCCGCCCGTAGGCCTCCGCGGGGTCGTCGTCGGCGAAGAAGCGGTGCAGGAACGACGCGTGCGCCGGGTCGATGCCCACCTCGACCGCCTGCAGCCAGTTGCACGCGACGTGCCCCTTGAACGCGAACGTGTGCGTGCCGGGCGCGAGAAAGCAGTCGAAGGCGGGAAACGCGGGCGGCTCGCCGTCGCCCAGGTACGCGAACACGATGCCGCCGCGCTCCGCCGCGGGATACGAGCGCTGCCGGACCCGCGCGCGGTACGTGCTGTCCTCGGGCTCCGCCGGCATCTCCAGACAGCGGCCCTCGGCGTCGTAGAGCCAGCCGTGAAAGGTGCAGCGCAGCCCGCCGTCCTCGCAGCGCCCGTACGCCAGGTCGGCGCCGCGGTGGGCGCAGTGGCGCTCCAGCAGCCCGTAGCGACCGCGCTCGTCGCGAAAGAGCACCAGGTCCTCGCCCAGGACGCGCACCGCTTTCACCGGCCGCTCCGCGCCCAGCTCCTCGGCCAGCGCGACGGGCTGCCAATAGCGGCGCAGGAGCCCGCCGCAGGCCGTGCCCGGGGCGGTTCGCGTGACGAGCTCGTTCTGCTCCGCCGTCAGCATCCGATCACCTCTGGAGGGAAGTGGTCGGCAAGGCCTCGCCGCACCTCTCGCGCGCGGTCGCCGCTTCGCGCCGGCTGCCGCTCGGCTCAGGCATGACTCGGCCGCGGGCTGGGGACGAGTCGACCATGCGTGGGTTCGTCGGGCGAATCGCCGCTCGTTCGCTGGCCGTCCTGGCCGCGCTGTTCGCCGCGACCGCCGCGGGCGCGTCGGCGCAGGCGATCGGGGACCAGAAGACCGGCACGCCGGGGGCGGTCACGTTCGAGCTCGTGCCGTCGTACGCGCGCAGCATCGGCCGCGACGAAGCGCCCAGCTCGAGCGATCCCAGCAACCCGTTCGTCGCCGGCGACTACCGCTTGAGCGGAACGCTGTCGTGGCAGCTCACCGCGCGCGACGCGCTCAGCTACAGCCACAACGGCATCGCCTCGGACGAGACCGCCGGCCGCGTCACCGACCTGCAAGGGAAGTTCTTCTACCCCGGCTCGTCGCGCGACCAGAGCGACGCGCTGGAGCTGCACCACGTCCTCGGGCCGCGCTTCGGCCTGTACGCCGGGACCTACTACCGGCGGCGCGCGTGCTGCCCGGCCAACGGCGACACCGTCGGCAACGAGAATGGCGTGCTCAACGGGCTGCTGCACGAGTACCACCTCGAGGCCGACTACATCAGCCCGCAGCTCGGGCCCGGCAAGATCCAGGTCGGCGCGGCCGTGCGCGGCGTCCTGGCGCCGCACCACGTCAGCGAGCCGTACCTCTCGTACATCAACGGGCCGGGCGGCGCCAAGATCGGCCAGCAGTTCCACGACTATTCCCGTACGCAGCCCGGCGCGTCGGGCAAGGTGTTCGTGCGCGTGCCGCTCCCGCCCAAGACCAAAGCGTCGGTGTTCGGCACGTTCCAGTTCGGCGGCGGCGACTGGGAGCAGTACGCGCCGATCCAGTACCTGTACGACATCTTCGACTACGGCTTCGACCGCCAGCTCGGCACCCAGGCCTTCCTGCGCGCCTACGTCGACCAGCTCGTGCAGACGAACCAAGGCTATCCGTTCGTCCCGCCCAACGAGATCCACCGCGTGAAGCTGGTCGTCGAGCTGCACTTCAGCGGCCCGCTCAACCCGCAAGGCCGCAAGCAGCTCCAAGACCAGGGCGCCGCCCCCAAGCAGAAGACGCCCAACCAAACCGGCGGCCAGAACGGCTCCGCCCCCGGTCCAGGCTGATGAGCAGTCTATCCGCCCCCCGGGGAACTCACGCTCCCTAGTCATGCGGCAAAATCGCGTGATAGAATGGCGTGCAGCATCATGATCGTTCCGCCCCGCGTCCTGAGCGACGACGAGCTCCTCGCCTTCTCCGAGCAGCACTCCGGCTGGCACATCGAGCGCGAACCGGACGGGTCGCTTAGCGTGGCCCCGACCTCGCTCAGCAACGCCGCTCGAGCATACGAAGTCGCGCGGCAGCTCGGCGCCTGGGATACCGCCCGCAAAGGCATCGTCCTCGGCAGCGACGGCGGCATGACCTTGCCGGACAAGGCCGTGCGCGCTCCCGACGCGGCCTGGATCTCACGCGAGCGCTGGAACGCCATCCCTCCGGCCGAGCGCGAGAAGTACGCGCGCGTCGTGCCGGAGGTCGTCGTCGAGATCGTCTCGCCGTCGGACAACGTGACGCACCAGCGCGAGAAGACGCGCCGCTACTACGAGTTCGGCGCGCTCTACGCGATCATGATCGACCCGCGCTCACGCACGTACGAAGAGTTCGGCACGCCGCCGAACGGCCTGCGCTTCGACCTCGACGCAATCTTCGACGCAGGCTAGTCCGCGGCTAGGACTTCGCGGGACGTTCCGAGCTCGGATGCGACGAACGCGAAGAGCGAGCGCGCCTCTTCGCGCAGCACGTTGGCTTCGTCCGGGTCCGCATCTCGCGTGACGTCGTAGTCGTCGGCATCGCGCAAGGCTTGGCCACGGTTGAGTGCGCGCCCGTGCTCCTTGACCGATTCGTCGCGCTCCTTGAGCAAACGGCCGAACTCTCCGATGATCGAGCCGTGCTTGTGAACCTGAAGTTCCGTTTTCTCGAGTATCAGCGCGTGGGCCGCATGCAGCATCGCATAGTATGCCGAGTGAACGACCGCGCCGGGAGCCAGGTCGGCATCGACGTTCTCCGCGTCTCGGAGCTTGACCAGGGATTTGACGATGCTGAGCCGGGCCGACTCTTTCACGCCAGCCGCAGGCCGTCGCGGCGGATGTGCGCGATCAAATCCGACTCCTCGGACCAGCGTTCCGCCGACAAGACCAGCGGTCGCACATCGAAGCCGCGCTCGACGAACGGATACGCGGCGTCGACGACGTCCCGCCAGTGCTTCTTCACGAGCTCGCGCCGGCGCAGGAAGACGGCGACGTCGTAGTCGCTGCCTTCCCGGTGTTGGCCGACGCTGCGCGATCCGAAGAGAAAGACCGATTCGACCTCATCCGGCAGCGTCCGCGAGAGAGCTCGCGCGTACTCGCGAGCCGGATCGGAAGCTGCCGGGTGCGTCACGCCGCGCTCTTCTTGCGCTTGGGCTTGGCGGCGTGGGCGGCGGTGGCGCTCTTTTTGCGGGTGCCGGTGCGCTTGGTCTTCGCGGAGGCTTCCTCGTCCTCGTCCGCCTCGTCGGCGGCGGCGGCTTTGCCGCGGCGCGCTTTGGTCTGCTCGAGCGAGCGCTGCAGGACGTCCATCAGGTTGACCACGTTGGTCGCCGCGGGGCGGTGGACTTCCGGCGCCTCGACGGTCTCGCCGTTGGCGCGGGCCTCGATCATCGCCAGCACGTCCTCGCGGTACTTGTCGTGGAAGTTCTCGGGGTCGAACTTCTCGGCGCTCATCGTGTCGATGAGCATCTTGGCGACCTTCTTCTCGGCCTCGGCGACGTGCTCGTTGAGGGCGGGGAAGTCGAACGCGCCGGCCTCGACCACCTCGTCGGCGAAGTGCATCAGCTCGAGCACCAGCGCCTCGCCGTTGGGCTTGACCGCGGCCAGGTGCTCGCGCGAGCGGATCACGACCCGGGCGATGGCGACCTTGCCGGCTTCCTTGAGCGCGTCGCGCAGCAGCGCGTAGGCGTGGCGGCCCTTCTTCTCGGGCTCCAGGTAGTAGGGCGTGTCGAAGTACATCGGGTCGATCTGGTCGAGGTCGACGAACTCCACGATCTGCACCGACTGGGTGGCCTCTGGGCGGACCGCCTTGAGGTCGTCCTCGCTGACCGTGACGTAGCGGCCCTTCTCGTACTCGTAGCCGCGCACGAGGTCGGCGTACTCGACCTTCTCGCCGCAGACGCTGCAGTGGCGCTCGTTGTAGATCCGGCCGTCGTCCTTCTTGTGCAGGAAGTTGAACTTGAGGTCGTTGCCGCGGACCGCCGAGTACAGCTTGACGGGGATCGTGACGAGGCCGAAGTTGATCGCGCCGGACCAGATCGCGTGTGCCATCGTATAGTTCTCCACTACTCCCAGAGCGAGCGAGCGCGTGACAGTGCCGTTTCGAGCGACTGGGGCTCCCATCCCTCGCGCCGCCAGGGGTCGCCGGTCTTGGCCACCAGGGCCGGGACGTTGCGGATCGTCCAGCGCCGCATCTCGGCGGTGGTCTCGGGCGCGCGCTTGCGGCGCATGGCCTCGACGTCCCGCCAGCCCAGCGGCATCGAGACCGGCGCCCCGTCCCGCGCCCGCACGGTGAACGGCGCCACGTACGTCTTGCCCTTGCCTACTTGGACCCAATCCAGGTAGACCAGATCGTCCGGCCGGCGGGCGATCGTGCGCTCCAGGGTCGTGTCCTTGGGCAGCACGCCGTTGATCCGGCGGGCCAGCAGCTCGGAGACGCCCTTGGCGACCTCGTAGTCGTAGTGCGGCTCCAGCGGCACCAGCACGTGCATGCCCATCCCGCCGGTGGTCTTGACGTAGGCGCGCAGGCCGACGTTGCCCAGCTCCTCGCGGAAGGCCAGCGCCACCCGGGCCAGGCGGGCCAGCGGGCACCGCTCGCCGGGGTCGAGATCGAACAGGATCACGTCGGGGACGTCCAGGGTGGGCACGTGCGAGTACCAGATGTGCAGCGTGATCGCGGCCAGGTTGACCAGCCACGCCAGGGTCGCCTCGTCGTCGCAGATCAGGAACGTCACGCCGCGCGGCTGGCCGGTGCTGGCCGGAACCGTGACCCGGCGCACCCACTCGGGGGTGAAGCGGGGCAGGTGCTTCTCCCAGATCCCGCGCGGCACCGCGATCCCGTCGGGGAAGCGCTCCATGGTCAGCGGGTTGTCGCGCAGGTACGGCAGGATGACCGGCGCCACGGCCCGGTAGTACGCCATCAGGTCGCTCTTGGTATAGCCGTCGTTCGGGAAGAGCACCTTGTCGGGGTTCGAGAGCGCGATGCTGCGGCCGCCGACGTCGAGCGCCGTCTTGAGCGCTTTCACGCGTCCGGGTCCGCCGGCTGCTCGCGCTCGCGCACGACCGTTCGGGGATCCTTGTCGCCGCGCAGCCCGACGAAGACCGGCTGGCGCAGGATGCCTTCCTGCGTCCACTCGCCGAAGGCGACCTCGCAAACCAGCTCGGGCGCGACCCAGTGGGCCGGCTGGTTCGTCTTCGGCCGCACCGCGAAGGGCGTCGTCTTGCGCTCCAGCGGCTTCAATCGCTGCATCAGGTCGCGCAGCAGCTCGTTGTCGAAGCCGGTCCCGACGTGGCCGGCGTAGACGAGCTTCTCGCCTTCGTAGACGCCGACCAGCAGCGCGCCGAACGCGGTGCGCGAGCCGCGCGGCTCGGTCCAGCCGCCGATCACGAACTCCTGGCGCCGCTTGACCTTGATCTTGACCCACTCGCGCGAGCGGATCGAGCGGTAGGGCGACGTGCGCACCTTGCCGACGATGCCTTCCAGCCCGCCGCGCTCGGCGACCGCGAAGAGCTCCTTGCCCGTGCCGAGCACGTGCTTGGAGAACATCACCCCGCGCTCGGGCACGATGATCCGCTCGAGCAATTGCTTGCGCTCCTCGAGCGGGCGCTCGCGCAGGTCGCGGCCGTCGGCGTAGAGCAGGTCGAACGCGACGAACGTCACCGGCGAGGGCTTGCGCCGCTTGTGGCCGGGCAGCGGCTTCTCGCGCTGCTGCAGCGCCTGGAAGTCGGGCTTGCCGCCGGCGTCGATCACGCACAGCTCGCCGTCGACGACGACGGGCAGCGAGCGGAACGCCGCCGGCAGGTTGGCCATCTCGCGGAACCCGGGCAGCATGTCGTTGCCCTTGCGCGAGGTCAGCGTCACCCCATCGTGCTCGACCGTCGCGATCGCGCGGTAGCCGTCCCACTTCACCTCGAACAGCCAGCGCGGGTCGTCGAACGGCGCCTCCACCAGCGTGGTGAGCATCGGCTTGATCTCGCGCGGCAGCGGGTCGGCCTTGCCGGCCTTCGCGCGCGCGGCGCGCTTGACCGCGGTGCCGTCGGCCGAGGCGGCGCGATTGCTCTGCCAGATCGGCGCGTCCTTGCGCGCGGCCTGGAGCTGCGCGAGCGTCTTGCCGGTCTTCACGCTTTCGGCATGCGCTTCGACGGTCCAGTTCGGGTCGGCGAACTCGTCGCGGTCCTTGAAGAGCAGCCACGGCTCGCCGTGCTCGCCCTCGCGCGGCTTGATCTTCACCAGCGTGAACAGGCCGCGCAGCTTCTTGCCGGCGAGCACGAACTGGAGCTTGCCCTTCGCGATCTCGGCGACCGGGTCGTCGCCCTCGGCGAGCGCGTAGGTGCCGTTGTCCCAGACGATCACCTCGCCCGCGCCGTAGTTGCCCGCCGGGATCACGCCCTCGAAGGTCTGGTAGTCGAGCGGGTGGTCCTCGGTCTTCATCGCCAGGCGCTTCTCGAGCGGAACCAGCGTCGGGCCTTTGGCGACGGCCCAGGACGGCATCACTCCGGCGGCTTCGAGCCGGAAATCCCAGTGCAGCCGCGTCGCGCGGTGCTCCTGCACGACGAAGCGGAGCTGCTTGGAAGCGCGCCGCTTCGTGCCCGACGGCTCCGGCGTCGCCGAGAAGTCGCGCTTGCGCGCGTACTCGGCGAGCCGGTCCGGTGTCTTGGCGGGCAGGTCCTAGATCCCGTCCTCGCGCGCGGCGTCGTCACGCGCGTCGCGCTTGGACTTGTCGGCCTCGGCCGCGAGCTCGTGGCCCGCCTCTTTGACGTGCGAGGCGAGCCGGTCGCCGAGCGGCATGTCGTCGCCCTGCAGCGCGCGGTTCAGCTTCTCGCCGCCGGCCTGCAGGCGGTGCTTCGTCTCGTCGAGCGCGTCGTGGGTGTCGCCCTTGATCGTCTCCACGGTATCCTTGCGTTCCATCTACTGCGTTCCCCCGGATGACGAGCTGCCGCCGCCGGTCGTGGTGGTGGTCGTGGCGCCGGTCGCGCTGCTGGACTGCGTCGTGCCGGTCGTGCCGCGCGCCGTCTGGTTCCAGGGCTGCCAGACGAACAGCGCGATCAGCGCGACGACCACGACGACGGCGACCAAGCTGAAGGTCGCCAGCGACCCACCGTTGTCGCGGTCGACCGTTACGTTGCGTTCATCCATTGCGGACCTCCCGAGCGAGCGAATACGCTGGTTCGTCTACCCAGGAAGCGGCCCCGCCGTAACGGTGAGCGTTCCGGGACGACGAAGCGGGCGCCGCTCACAGCAGGCCGGGCCGGACGAACGCGTTCCAGTACCAGCAGCCCCATACGCCGGCGACCGCGCTCCAGCCGATCAGCCCCGCCCAGAGGGGGCGCAGCCCGGCGCGCGCTGCCAGTCCCATGAGCACCAGGACGAAAGGCTCGAAATCGAGCGCGTGGCGCATGCCGAACTGCGCGCCCCCGTTGGCGTAATAGAGCAGCGACGGCCCCGCGGCCAGCAGCGTCGCGACCCAGAGGGAAACGACCAGCGGGCGCGGCCGGCGGGCGAAGAAGGCCAGCAGCAGCGCCGGGCTGGTGAACCACAGCGCCGTCCCGACCTCCAGCGGCACGAGGTACGGGAACGCCGGCCGCAGCTCCGGCGGCTGCACGAAGAACGACCAGAGCTGGTCGGGCACGTTGCCCAGGCCGAACGGCGAGCCGGTCGGCGAGCCCATGAACGGATCCTGGTGGTAGAACAGCGTGTGGCCGGCGTCCCACGGGACGTGCCAGCGCGCTTCGTTGTACGCCACCCAGAGCAGCGCGAACGGCAGCAGCGCCAGCAGCGCGGCGGCCAGCGCGCGCGGCCGGCGCTCCGGTTCGAGAAAGCCGCGCCACACCCACCACAGCACGACCGGCAGCGCCATCACGACGGTGAAGCGCGAGCCGACCGCCAGCGCGAACCAGAACGCGACGAGCGCGCCGCGCCGCTCGCCGGCCAGCTCGACCAGCGCCAGCAGCGTGAACGCGACGCAGGCCGTCTGGGCGACGAACCAGACGTCGCCGAGCATCGAGCACCAGAGCAGGTCGGTGCCCAGCAGCAGGAACACGGTCAGCCAGACCGCGGTCCGCTCGCCGACGCCGAGCCGCTTCAGCAGCTCCCAGCCCGCGCCCAGCGCGACGCCGCACAGCAGGCAGGCCAGCAGCGTCTCGTTGGCGCGCGTTCCGACCAGCGCGACCAGCGGCAGCATCAGGAAGCCCGGCACCGGGTCGTTGACGATGTAGCGCTTGCCCTCGAAGAGCACCGCGTCGATCGCCGGCCCCGGCCACTCGCGCAAGGAGAGCTGTCCGTGCCGCAGCGCGTCGGCGAAGAGCACGTAGTTGTCGTACGGCGTCACCCGGCCGTGGGCCATCAGCAGCGCGGCGATCGCTCCCAGCAGCCCGACCAGAACGGCGTTCACGGCGCGAGCACCTCGTAGGCGGCGGGGTCGCCGCCGGAGAGCGCGCGGGTGGCGAAGCCGCGCAGCGCGGGCGGGCCTTCGCTGACGACGACGACCTGATGCGCGCGCAGCCAGCCGGCGAACAGGTAGCCGAAGTCGTCGGGCAGCGCGCAGACGACGATCCGCCGGCCGAAGCCGCGCTCGACGTAGGCGCGGTAGGCCAGCGGCGTGGCGAGGTCCCACGGGGCGACGACGACCGCGCCGTCGCGGGTCGCCCGCACGACCCGGTCGGCCAGCGCCGCCGCGCTGCGGTCGCCGCGCGCGGCGAGGATGTCGCGCCCGCGCACCGCCTCGTGGACGAGCCCGAGCGCGAGCAGCGCCGCGACCGCGCTGGCGGCGGTCTCCGGCGCGTCGTGCGCGAACGCGCGCACGGTGCGCCCGGCGGCGACCGCGATGCCGACCGCCAGCACCGCGTAGAGCGCGAAGACGTAGCGCTCGGGGTCGGCCTCGGCGACGTACGACCCGCCGAAGAGGGCCGGCAGCAGCCCCGCCAGCGCCAGGCCGAGCGCGGCGAGCGACGAGCCCTCGGCGGCGAAGGCCAAGCCGATCGCCCCGGCGACCAGCAGCCCGGCGGGCAGATCGTCCGCGAGCTCGGGGCCGAAGCGGCTCCAGGCCGTGCCCAGCGCGGCGGGCGTGAAGGCGCGCGCGACCGCCGTGCCGGGGGCCCAGTCGCTGCCGGTCACCAGCCGCAGGAAGCCGGTCCGGGTCGCCGGGTGGTGGTCGTCCCAGAACGGCCGGCCCGGCGGGATGCCGAGCGCCAGCGTCGGGTCGGTCCGGGCGGCGGTGACCTGGGCGCTGCGCAGCGGCAGCCAGGCGTAGGCGGCCCCGGCGACCAGCACCGCCGCCGCCAGCCCGGCCGCACTCGCCCGCAGCGGCGGGCGGCGGCCGAGCGCGGCGACCAGGCCGCCGGCCAGGATCAGCACCGTCGTGTTGTCGAGCGCGAGCGCGGCGCCGCCCAGGGCGAGCGCCAACCCGAGCGCGCGCGCGCCGCCGTGCCGGTTCCAGCGCACCGCGAGCGCGACCGCGGCGAAGGCGACCGCGAAGCCGACCGGGTGGGCGTCGGCGTAGGCCGCCCGGGTCCAGACCGGGTGCGCGAAGGCGAACGTCCAGCCGGCCAGCAGCGCGACGACCGAGCCGGCCTCGAACAGCAGCCCGAGCGCGGTGACCGTCGCCGCGCCGCCCGCCAGCGCGACCGCCGAGAGCGCGTTGAGCCGTGCGGCGACCGAGCCGAGCGGGATCAGGTGGGTCCACAGCCAGCCCACCAGGACGTAGCCCGGAAAACCGGTCGGGTACGGGATTCCCGCGATCCAGGCAACGGTCTGGAGATCGCCGGTGTCCCAGAAACCGACCTCGGTGCGCACCGAGGCGAGCAGCACGACGAGCGGAACGGCGAACGCCAGCGCGACCGCGGGTGTCTCACGAAGGCGGAGGGTCAAGCGCATGCAACTACGCCCGATCATGGAGAGCGGCCTCTCGCAACCGCGCGTCGTCGTCGCGGAAGCGTTCGCCGAGCCGGGCCTGGCGGTGCTGCGCGAGGCCGGGATCGCGATCGACTCGCAGGTCGGCCGCCCGCGCGCCGAGCTCGTCGCGGCGCTCGCCGCCGCCGACGGCTTGATCGTGCGCTCGGAGACGCGCGTCGACCGCGACCTGCTCGCCGCCGGGCCGCGGCTCGCGGTCGTCGCGCGGGCCGGCGTGGGCGTCGACGCGATCGACGTCGACGCCGCGACCGATGCCGGGATCCTGGTCCTCAACACGCCCGGCGCGAACACGATCGCCGCGACCGAGCAGACCTTCGCGCTGATGCTCTCGCTGGCGCGCCGCACGCCGGCCGCGGTGCAGATGCTGCGCGAGGGGATCTGGGACCGCAAGCCGCTGATCGGCAGCGAGCTGTACGGCAAGACGCTGGGCATCGTCGGCCTGGGGCGGATCGGCGGCAACGTCGCGACCCGCGCCAAGGCCTTCGGCATGTCGGTCCTCGCCTACGACCCGTACGTCACCGCCGCCCGCGCCGAGGCCTTCGACGCGCGGCTGGTCGACCTCGCGACGCTGCTGCGCGAGAGCGACCTGGTCACGCTGCACGTTCCGCTCACGCCGCAGACGCTCGGCATGCTCGACGCCGACCGGCTCGCGCTGCTGCGCCCGCACGCCTACCTGATCAACTGCGCGCGCGGAGGCGTGATCGTCGAGCGCGACCTGCTCGAGGCGCTCGACGCGGGCCGGCTGGCCGGCGCGGCGATCGACGTCGTCGCCGAAGAGCCGCCGCCGCCGGGCGGCACCGGCGCCGCGCTGCACCGCCACCCCAAGGTCTTCGCGACGCCGCACCTGGGCGGCTCGACCCGCGAGGCGCTCGAGCGGATCGCGACCGAGCTCGCCCGCGACGTCGCCCGCGTCCTGCTCGGCGCGCCGGCGAACGCCGCGGTCAACGCGCCGGTGCCCGACGGCCCCGAAGCCGAGCGGGTGATGCCGTTCCTCGAGGTCGCCTACCGGCTGGGCCGGTTCTACCCCCAGTACGCCCGGCCCGAGCGCCTGCCGCCGTTCGCGCTGGTGCTCGGCGGCGCGCTCGCCGGCGTGCCGTCCGAGCCGCTGGTGCGCGCCTTCCTGAGCGGCCTGCTGCAGGCGACGACCGACCGCCGGGTCAGCGTGGTCAACGCCGAGGCGATCGCGCGCGAGCTGGGCATCGTGGTCGACGCGCGCGGCGACGCCGGCGCGTCGGCCTATGCCTCCTCGCTGCGGCTGGCCGGCGGCGGCACGTCGGTCACCGCCACGTCGCTGGGCGGCTCGCCGCGCATCGTCGAGCTCGACGGCTACGAGATCGACGCGACGCCGCTGGGCGCGATGCTGATGACCCAGCACCGCGACGTGCCCGGCATGATCGGCCGGGTCGGCACCGTGCTGGGCGACGCGGGGGTGAACATCTCGACCATGCAGGTCTCGCGCAACACCGTCGGCGGCGACGCGATCATGGTGCTCTCCGTCGACCGCCCGGCCGACGAGGCGACGCTCGCCGCGCTGCGGGCGATTGCGGGCATCGGCTCGGTGCGGTCGCTCGCGCTGTAGGAGCCGCGCGACCGCTTCTCGGAGGATTCCGGCATGTACGTCCCCGGCCACTTCCGCCTCGACGATCCCGCGGCACTGCGCGCGTTCATGCGCGCGCACGCGTTCGCGACCCTGGTCACGCTGGTCGACGGCGCGCCGTTCGCGACCCACCTGCCGGTGCTGGTCGACGACGCGCCCGGCGAGGGCGGCCCGGAGCTGGTCCTGCGGGCGCACGTGGCGCGCGCCAACCCGCAGTGGCGCGCGCTCGCGGAGCAGGATGCGCTGGTGATCTTCAGCGGCCCGCACGCGTACGTCTCGCCGGCTTGGTACACGGTTGCGGAGAGCGTGCCGACCTGGAACTACACCGCCGTGCACGCCTACGGGCGCGGGTGCATCCTGGCGGAACCCGATGCGGTGCGCGACGTGCTGCGGCGCCTGACCGACGCCAACGAAGCAGGCTTCGCGCAGCCGTGGCGCATGGAGGACCTGCCGGGCGACTACGTCGAGGGAATGATGCGCGGCATCGTGGCCTTCGCGATCCCGGTCACGCGGCTCGAGGGCAAGGCCAAGCTCTCGCAAAACCGCAGCGCCGAGGACCGCACCGGCGTCGTCGCCGCGCTCGCCGCCAGCGGCGACCCGTCGGCCCGCGCGGTGGCCGGGCTGATGCGGGCCGGGCTCGGCTAGGGCCGTGAGCGCTGACCAGGCCGGCCCGGAGCACCTCGACGTCGTCATCGTCGGGGCGGGAATCTCCGGTATCGACGCCGCGTACCGGCTGCGCGAGCGGAACCCGCAGCTCACCTACGCCGTTCTCGAGCGCCGAACGGCGCTCGGCGGCACGTGGGATCTCTTTCGCTATCCGGGCATCCGCTCCGACTCCGACATCGTCACGCTGGGCTTTCCGTTCCGGCCCTATCGCGGCGACGAGTCGATCGTCGACGGCACGACGATCCGGGAGTACGTCGCCGAGACCGCCCGGCACTACGGCATCGACCGCCACGTCCGGTACGGCCACGAGGTCGTCGCCGCCGACTGGTCGAGCGCGGATGCGCGCTGGACCCTCACCTGCCGAACCGCAGGCCGGACGGTGAGCGTCACCTGCGGGTTCCTGCTGGCGTGCGCGGGCTATTACGACTACGCGCGCGGCCACGCACCTCAGTGGCCCGGCATGGAAGCGTTCGGCGGCCCGATCGTCCACCCGCAGTTCTGGCCCGCGGACCTCGACCTCGCCGGCAAGCGCGTGGTCGTCATCGGAAGCGGCGCGACGGCCGTGACGCTGGTTCCCGCGCTCGGCGGCACGGCGGCCCACGTCACGATGCTGCAGCGCTCGCCGTCCTACATCGTCTCGCTGCCCTCGGCCGACGCCCTCGCGAACGGGCTGCGCTCGCGGCTGCCGCGCCGGCTCGCGGACGCGCTGGTCCGCTGGAAGAACGCCGCCTACAGCGCGTTCACCCACCGGCTCGCCCGCACGCGGCCGGACCGCTTCCGCGCGTTCGTTCGCGAAGGCGTGCTCCAGGCGCTCGGCCCGGCGTCCGCCGAGCACGACGTCGACGTGCACTTCAATCCGTCGTACCAGCCGTGGGACCAGCGGCTCTGCATCGTTCCGGACGGCGACCTCTTCGGCGAGCTTCGGGCGGGCCGCGCGTCGGTCGTCACCGGGCGCATCGCGCGGTTCACGCCCCACGGCATCCGGCTCGAGGACGGCCGCGACGTGCCGGCCGACGTCGTGGTCAGCGCGACCGGCCTGGCGATGCAGTTCTTCGGCGGCGTCGGCCTGAGCACCGACGGGGAGCGGGTCGACGTGTCGACCCGGCTCGTGTACAAGGGGACGATGCTCGAGGGCGTTCCGAACTTCGCGTTCGCGTTCGGCTACACCCACTCGTCGTGGACCCTCAAAGTCGATCTGAACGCCCGCTACGTCGCGAAGCTGGTGCGCTACATGCGGCGGCGCCGGCTCGCGAGCGCCGTCCCGCTGACGCGCGGCGACGTCGCGCGCGAGCCGCTGCTGAGCCTGACGTCGGGCTACGTCGCGCGCGCGGCGGCGCTGCTGCCGCAACAGGGGCCGCTGCCGTGGCGCACCCACGACAACTACTTCCGCGACCTGATCGCGCTGATCGTCGGGCGCATCGACGACGGGACCCTCCGCTTCGCCCCGAGCCCGCCGCTCGGGCGCCGTGCCGCGCCGCAGCGGCGGGCCGGTTCGGATCAGCCGATCGTCAGCGGGCGGTAGCGGATGCGGTGCGGCCGGGCGGCCTCTTCGCCGAGCCGGGCCCGCTTGTCGGCCTCGTACTCTTCGTAGTTGCCCTCGAAGAACGCGACTCGCGAGTCGCCTTCGAAGGCGATGATGTGGGTCGCGATGCGGTTGAGGAACCAGCGGTCGTGGCTGATCACCAGCACCGTGCCGGCGAACTCGCTCAGCGCGTCCTCGAGCGCGCGGAGCGTCTCGACGTCGAGGTCGTTGGACGGCTCGTCGAGCAGCAGCACGTTGCCGCCCTCGAGCAGCGTCTTGGCCAGGTGCAGCCGGCCGCGCTCGCCGCCCGAGAGCGCGCCGACCGGTTTCTGCTGGTCGCCGCCCTTGAAGTTGAAGCGGCCCAGGTACGCCCGGGCGGGCATCTCGAACCGGCCGACCCGCAGCAGGTCGAGCCCGCCGCTGACGTCGTCGAAGACGGTCTTGGCGTCGTCGAGCGCCTCGCGGGTCTGGTCGACCACGGCCAGCTTCACGCTCGGCCCGATCGTGATCGTGCCGGCGTCGGGCTGCTCCTTGCCGGCGATCAGCCGGAAGAGGGTCGTCTTGCCGGCGCCGTTGGGGCCGATGATGCCGACGATCGCGCCGGCCGGGATGCGGAAGCTCACGTCGTCCATCAGCAGCCGGTCGCCGTAGGCCTTGCGCACGCCCGCGAACGCGATCACCTGGTCGCCCAAGCGCTCGGCGACCGGGATGAAGATCTCTTGCGTCTCGTTGCGGCGCTGGTACTCGTAGCTCGAGAGCTCGTCGAAGCGCGCCAGGCGGCTCTTGCTCTTGGCCTGCTGGCCCTTGGTGCCCGAGCGGACCCACTCCAGCTCGCGCTTGAGCGCCTTGCGGCGGGCCGACTCTTCCTTCTCTTCCTGGGCCAGGCGCTGCTGCTTCTGGTCGAGCCAGGAGCTGTAGTTGCCCTTCCAGGGGATGCCGCGCCCGCGGTCGAGCTCGAGGATCCACTCCGCCGCGTTGTCGAGGAAGTAGCGGTCGTGGGTCACCGCCACGACGGTGCCCGGAAAGCGCTGCAGGAAGTGCTCCAGCCACTCGACGCTCTCGGCGTCGAGGTGGTTCGTCGGCTCGTCGAGCAGCAGCATGTCGGGCTTGGAGAGCAGCAGCCGGCAGAGCGCGACCCGGCGCTTCTCGCCGCCCGAGAGCGGCCCGATCTTGGCGTCCCAGGGCGGCAGGCGCAGCGCGTCGGCCGCGATCTCGAGCTGCTGCTCGAGGTCGTCGCCCTGGGCGAAGAGAATCGCCTCGAGCTTGGCCTGCTCCTCGGCCAGCTTCTCGAAGTCCGCGTCGGGGTCGCCGTAGGCGGCGTACACCTCGTCCAGCCGCTTGCGGGCGGACATCTGCTCGGTGAGCCCTTCCTCGACGGACTCGCGGACCGTTTTGCCGGGGTCGAGCTTGGGCTCTTGCGGCAAGTAGCCGATGCTCAGCGCGGGCATCGGGATCGCGTCGCCCTCGATCTCGGTGTCGAGCCCGGCCATGATCCGCAGCACGGTCGACTTGCCGGCGCCGTTGAGGCCCAGGATGCCGATCTTCGCGCCGGGCAGGAAGCTGAGCGAGATGTCCTTGAGGATCTGACGCTTCGGCGGCACCAGCTTGCCGACCCGATGCATCGTGTACACGTATTGCGTCACCGGAACCTAAACTAGCGCCCCGGCGCGAAGGTTCCCGCCAGCAGACGAGCGCGGCACGGGCGTTCGGGTAGAGCGCTAGCGCGATGCGACGGATACCGCTCTCCGGTACGGCGACCGACCGTGCGACCGCCTCGCTGACGTTCGTCGGGAACGCCACGACGCTGCTGCGGCTGAACGGCTGCACCCTGCTGACCGACCCGTCGTTCCTGCACGCGGGCGACCACGTGCACGTCGGCTACGGGCTGTTCGCGAAGCGGCTGCTGGAGCCGGCCCTGCAACCGGCCGATCTGCCGCCGCTCGACGCGGTGCTGCTCTCGCACCTCCACGGCGACCACTGGGACCCGCCCGCCGAGCGCGGGCTCGATCACGCCTTGCCGGTGATCACCACCACGCAGGCGGCCAAGGCGCTGGCCGGCCGGGGCTTCACCCGCACCTGCGGCCTGGACGTCTGGGACGCCGTCGCGCTCGACAAGCCGGGCGGCGGCGGGCTGACGATCACCGCCGTCCCCGCCCAGCACGGCCCCAAGCCCATCGCGGCGCTGCTGCCGGCGACCAATGGCCACGTGCTCGACGTCCCGCGCGAGAACGCGCGCCCGCTGCGCGTCTACGTCAGCGGCGACACGCTGGTCCACGACGCGCTGCGCGAGATTCCCCAGCGCCTGCCCGGCATCGACGTCGCGCTGCTGCACCTGGGCGGCACCCGCATTCCCTCGGCGAAGCTGGGCGTGCTGGTAACGCTCGATGCGGCCGGCGGCGTCGAGGCGGTCCGGATCATCGACCCGCGCTCGGTCGTACCGATCCACACCGACGACTGGAACCTGTTCAGCTCGGGGCTCGACGCGTTCGTCGCCGCCATGCGCGCAGCGGGCCTGGAGCAGAAGCTGCGCGTCGTCGGCCGCGGCGAGACCATGCCGCTGGCGTGAGCGGCGCTCCGCCGGGTGGGCGCCCGGGGGCTCGGCGGCCGGTGCGCGAACCAGACGGCGTGCGCGTCTACCTGGCCCGTCACGGCGAGACGACCTGGAACCTGGCCGGCCGCTACCAAGGCCGGCGCGAGTCCACGCTGACGGCGCTCGGAACGGCGCAGGCGGCCGCACTGGCCGAGGCGATGAGCGCCGCGAGCGTCGGCCGAGTCATCGCGAGTCCCATGCTGCGCACGACCGCAACCGCCGCGCTGACCGCCGACCGGCTCGGCCTGCCGCTGGAGACCGACGACCGGCTGATCGAGATCGCGCACGGCAGCTGGGAAGGCCGCCTGCGCGAGGAGATCGCGACCAACGACCCGGCCCGCTATCGCGCCTGGCGCAGCGATCCGGCCCGGGCCGCCTTCGTCGGCGGCGAGACGCTGGTGCAGGTGCGCGAGCGCTGGCGCGCCTTCGCGCGAGCATTCGCGAGCGACGTGCCGGCGCTGGTCGTGACGCACGACGCGGTCGTGCGGGTCGCCTTGGTGGACGCGCTGGGCCGCGAGCTGGACGCGTTCTGGGACGTGCAGGTGGAGAACGGCGCGTACGCCGTGTTCGAGGTCGAGCGCGGGTACTGGACGCTGCTCGAGGAGTGCGCCAGCGGGCACCTCGGCGCGGAGCGCACCGGGCCGGAAACGCAGGCGCTCTAGTAGGCGGGCGTCCCGTGCGCGACGACGTGGTCTCCGGCGACGACCTCGATCTCGCCGACCCGGCCCGGCCCGCGCACGAAGACGGTCGCCGGCCCGGTACCATCGAGCGTGCCCGCGTCGCGCCACGCCCCGCCCGTCCGCAGCACGAGGTGGGCGCCGGGCGCGACGCCTTGCGCGACGACGTAGCACCATGCGCCGTCGCGCGCGTAGAGCGCCTTGGCGACCACGCCGCGCTCGCTGGTGAGGGTGACGTGGTTGAAGTGCGAGCCGGCGATCGCGAGCAGCGCGCTGTCGGTCGCGGCCAAGCGGGTCGCCGCGGCGTGCGCCGTGACGCCCTCGATCGCGGCCGTTGCCGCGAAGGCCAGCGCCGCCGCCGCGGCCAGCCCGCTCAGCGGGCTCCAGCGCGCCCTCGGCAGGCTGGGCCGGGCCCCGCCGCTCGCCGCGCTCGCGGCGTCCGGCATCGCCGGCAGCGCGCCGGCGAGCGCGGCTCCCGCCGCCTCGGCCGCGACGACCCGCGCCAGACAGGGGTCGCAGGCCGCCAGGTGCGCTTCGACCGCGGCGCTGCGCTCGGGCTCGAGCAGTCCCAGCGCGTAGAGTTCGGCGTCGTCGTCGAGATGCACGGGTTACGCCCCTCCGGAGAGCGCGAGGTGGAGCCGCCGCAGCGCTTGGGAGAGCCGGCTCTTGACGGTGCCCAGCGGCAGGTCGTGCTCGTGCGCGATCTCCGCCAGGGTGCGGTTTCCGTAGTAGGCGTTGACGATCACGTCGCGCTGGGCGGGCGGCAGCGCGTCGAGCGCGCGCGCGATGCGGCGCGCCTCGATGGGGTCGAGCGCCGCGGTCGCGTCGGGCACGACCGGGTCGCCGGCGGCGCGCGCCTCGCGCAGCCGGCGGCGCTGCGCGGAGCGCGCCGCGTCGAGCGCCTCGCGCCGCACGCAGGCGATCAGGAAGGGCAATAGCGCGCCCCGTTCGGGCCGGTACGCTCCCGCGCTCCAGACCCGGACCAGCGCGGCGTGGACGGCGTCCTGGGCGGCCTCGCGCTCGTGCAGCACGGCGTAGGCGACCGCGCGCAGGCGCGGCGCGTGCGCCCGGTAGGCCGCCTCGAACGCCGGCTCGTCCAACGCCATGCCCGGCGCTTCGACGGAGCTCAGCCGTTCGCCAGCGTCGGGTCGTGCCATGCCGGCGGCCGGTCGAGCTGCACCGTGCGGTAGCCCAGCGCGCCCAGCAGCGTGCCCGGCGCGACCGCCAGCGGGCCCGGCTTGGCGTTCGGCGTGCCGGGCGCGGCCTGCGGGTACGCGGTCGAGCGGGCGGTGGCGAAGCGGATCGCGCCGTCCTGGTGCTCGAGCACCTGGTGGATGTGGCCGTTGAGCACGGTCACCGCCCCGAAGCGGCGCAGCAGCCCCAGCGCCTGGGCGCCGTCCTTGGTGGTCCAGCCCCACTCCGGCGCGGCGGCGAAGAGCGGCACGTGGCCGAACACCACCAGCGGCGTGTCGGCCTTGCGCGCGGCCAGGTCGTCGCGCAGCCACGCGAGCTGCTCCTCGCCGAGCATGCCCATCGTCTCGCCCTCGCCGACGTTGATCAGCGCCACGAAGTGGGCCCCGCCCTGGTCCCACGACGACCAGCCGCGCCCGCGCGCGTCGCCGCGCGCGAACGCCGCCGCGAAGCGCTTGGGACCTTCGGCGCCGATCACGTCGTGCTCGCCGGGAATCGTCAGCAGCGGCGCGTGCAGCCCGGCCAGGATCGCGCGCGCGTCGTCGAACTCCGCCGCTTTGCTCAAGTGGGTGACGTCGCCGGTGTGGATCACGAACGCCGGCTGCGCCGGCAGGCCGTTGATCGCGCTCACCGCCTGCTGCAGCGTCGCGCGCACGTCCGGGTTCGCCGGGCCGGTGAAGCCGATGTGGCTGTCGCTGATCTGCGCGAACGAGAACCCGCGCGGCGACGCCTCGGCCGGGCGGGCGAGCCCGTCGGCGCCGAGCGCGTAGACGATCCCGGCCCCGGTCCAGGCGACGTGGTGGACGAAGTCGCCGCGCCTCATGGCGCGCTCCGCACGACGATCGTCCCGTGCATCCACGGGTGGACCGTGCAGTGGTACGCGATCTTGCCGTCTTTGGTGAAGACGTGCGTCCAGCGCTCACGCAGTGCCAAGCCCTCGGAGTCCCACGACGCGTCGTCCGCGGTCGCGGTGTGCGCGTCGTCGTCGTCGTTGACGAAGGCGACCTTGTCGCCGGCCCGCACGGTGAGGGTCGCGGGCACGAAGGCCATGTCGTGGATGTGGACCGTCGCGGTCGGCGGCTCGGCGGCGACCGACGGCGACGGCACGGAAGCCGCGAGCAGCGCGGCGGCGATCAGCGTTCTCATGCCCCCGGTACGCCGCCGCCCCGGGCCGCGGTTCGGTCCCGCCGCTAGTCAGGAATAGGTCGCGCGCAGCTCGCGCTTGAGCAGCTTGCCGGCGGTGTTGCGCGGCAGGCCGTCGGTGAAGACGACCCGCTTGGGGACCTTGAACGGCGCCAGCGTGGCGCGCGCGTGCTCGAGCAGCGCCGCCTCGTCGGCCTGCGCCCCGGGCCGCAGCACGACGACCGCGGTGATCGCCTCGACCCAGCGCTCGTCGGGCAGCGCGATCACCGCCGCCTCGTACACCGCCGGGTGGGTGAAGAGCGTCTCCTCGATCTCCCGGCTCGAGACCACGATCCCGCCGGTGTTGATGACGTCCTTGAGCCGGTCGACCACGTAGAGGTAGCCGGCCTCGTCGCGGTAGCCCACGTCGCCGCTGTGGAACCAGCCGCCGACGAAGGCCTGCGCCGTCTCCTCGGGCTTGTTCCAGTATTCCGTGAGCAGCTGGGGCGAGCGGTGCACGATCTCGCCGTTGACGCCGGGCGGCGCGTCCTGCATGGCCTCGTCGACGACCCGCGTCTCGACGTTGAGGATCGGCCGGCCGGCCGAGGCCGGCCGCTCCTCGTGCTCCTCGGGCCGCAGCACGGTCGCCAGCGGGCCGATCTCGCTCTGGCCGTAGAGGTTCCACGGGCCGGCCGCGGGCAGCCGCGCGCGCAGTTCCTGCAGCACCGGCACCGGCATGATCGAGGCGCCGTAGTACACCTTGCGCAGGCTGCTCAGGTCGCGCCGGTCGAAGTCCGCGTGCCGCAGCAGGCTGATCCAGACCGTCGGCGGCGCGAAGAACGACGTGATCCGGTGCTCCTCGATCAGGCGCAGCACCGTCGCCGGCTCGGGCGCCTCGATCAGGATCGAGCTCGCGCCGAGCAGCAGGTGCGGCATCAGCACCACGTGCATCTGGGCCGAGTGGTACAGCGGCAGCGCGTCCAGCGAGCGGTCTTCGGCGGCCATCGCGGCGCTGGCGATGCAGCTCGCGTAGTGCGCCAGCAGCGCCGTGTGGGTCATCACCGCGCCCTTGGGATCGGCGGTCGTGCCCGAGGTGTAGAGGATCTGCGCGACCGGGTGTGCGTAGCGCGGGTCGAGCGGCGCCGCGTCGGCGGTCTGGTCGAGCGCGGTCGCCAGCACGTCGAACGCCGCCCCGCTCTCGCCGCCCGCGAAGCGCCCGTGCACCGCCAGCCGCGCGCAGTCCTCGCTGGCCGCGGCGTTGGCGGCCAGCGCGCCGTCGCAGACCAGCGCCGACGCGCCCGACTGGCGCACGATGTAGCCCAGCTCGCCGGGCTTGAGCGCGTAGTTCACCGGCACGTGGATCAGCCCGGCGCGCAGCGCGCCCAGCCACGTCAGCAGGTACGCATCGGAGTTGCGCCCGTAGGCGGCGACCCGGTCGCCCGGGCGCAGGCCGGCCTCGACCAGCCGGCGCGCGACGCGGTTCGCCGCGGCGTCGAGCGCGGCGTACGTCCAGCTCCGCTCGGCGAAGCGCAGCGCCTCGCGCTCGGGGTCGCGGCGCGCCGAGCGGCGCAGCGCGTCGGCGATCGACTCGCGCCGAGCCAGCGTGGTGTCGGTGGTGGCCTCGAGCATCGATGCTCCTCGCGTTCGGACGGCAGCGCCCCGGGCGCAGGTGTTCCGCGCGCAGGTCGCGGTCTCCGCGTCAGGCCACGGCACCAGCCTAGGGACTAGGATCGCAGGCTGGAGGTGCCCGGCACTCCAAAGCCTCGCAGTCGAGGCTATCATCGTCGCCGGCGGGCCGAAATGAATTGTATCTGCGGGGAAGAAATCTCCGCCTGCCGGGCCTGGCCTGGCAATCAACACAGGGGAGTAAACAATCATGCCGACGGAGTTTCGATTCGACGACCTGGACCTACGCGAAGAGAATTCGAAAGGTGACAACCAAGAGGCAGACAACTGCTGCCTCCCACCGACGTACTTCAGCCAGCCGTGCCAGACGAAGGAGCATACCGTAGGGTGCTGTAGCTGACCGGCTGCGGCTCGCTATGCTTTGCGGATGATCGCGGTTTCAGCGTTTGAGGATCGGCACGGTCTCCGGGTCAGAGCGGGGCGGGCGGCAGGCTCGGCAGGGCGCGCGGCACGGCGAAGGTCGAGGGCGGCAGCGCCGGCGGGAAGCGCCAGCCCGAGAAGTGGAGCCGCTCGTGCGCGACGCCGCCCGGCTCGCGGGCCGACGCGGTCGCGCCGCTGGCGACCCACCATTTGGCGCTCTTGGCGAACGTCACGCTGCCCCGGCCGCCGTGCGCGCGCGTCGCGAACGCGACCTCGCCGGGCAGGAACGTCACCCCGTCGACGGTGAGCTGGGTCAGCGCGAAGGCCGCCGGCGCCTTGGGCCGCAGGCGGAAGACGTAGTCGACGTGCCGGCCGGCCCGGCGCGTGCCGAGGTAGGCGAAGTCGTACCGGGCGGGCCGGGGCGCCAGCGCCGCGACGGTGTAGCGGTAGCGCCGGCCGCGGAAGATCCGGATCGCCGGGCGGGTCGCGCGGGTGCCGTTGACCGCGATCGTCTCGTCGCGCTCGTCGCTGCCGCTGCGGAAGATGCGGTGGGTCTGCTCGAGCGTGCGCGTTCCGGCTTGCTCGAGCGTGTACTCGACGGTGAAGACGCGCGGCTCGCGCAGCGCCGCCAGCGCCGCGCCGTACTTGGCCAGCACGGCGTGCGGCGAGAGCGCGGCGACCGCAGCGGCCGCGAGGAGCGCGATCACGCCGCTTTGCCGGCCGCGAGCGCGTCCCGGATCGCGGCCAGCGCGCGCTCGGCGCCGGCCGGGTCCTTGCCGCCGCCCTGCGCCTGGGCCGGCGCCCCGCCGCCCTTGCCGCCGACCAGCGGCGCGGCGAGCTTGACCAGGTTGCCGGCGTGCACGCCCGCCTTCACCGCGTCGTCGCTGGCGCTCACGAACAGCGCCGCGCTCGCGCCGTCGACGCCGATCAGCGCGACGACCCCCGAGCGCAGGCGGTCGCGGATCGCGTTGCCCAGCGCGCGCACGGCGTTGGCGTCGGCCTCGGGCACCACCGCCGCGACGACCCGCTTGCCGCCCAGCTCCTCGGCCCGCTCGACGTAGGTCGCCGCGTCGGCGGCGGCGAGCTGCGCCTTGACCTGCGCCATCGCCTTCTGCAGGTCGCGCACGTCGGACTGGATGCGCTCGACCCGCTCGACGATCTCCTCGGGCTTGGTGGCCAGCGACTCGGCCAGCGCCGCGATCGTGTCCTGCTGGCGCTCGACGTACGCCTCGGCGGCCTTCGAGACGACCGCTTCGATCCGCCGCACGCCGCTGCCGATCGACGACTCGCTGAGCAGCACGAACAGCCCGAGCTCGCCGGTGGTGTGGGCGTGCGTGCCGCCGCAGAACTCGACCGACGGGCCGAAGCCCACCACCCGCACGACGTCGCCGTACTTCTCGCCGGCCATGGTGATCGCGCCGGTGGACTTGGCCTGCTCGATCGGCAGCTCGTTCATGTCCTGGTGGTGGTCGGCCCGGATCAGCTCGTTGACGCGCTGCGTCACCGCGCGCTTCTGCTCGGCGCTGAGCGCGCCGGCCGGGCTGCGGAAGTCGAACCGCATGCGGTCGACGCCGACCCACGAGCCGGCCTGCTGCACGTCCTCGCCGAGCACGTCCTTGAGCGCGCGCTGCAGGAGGTGGGCCGAGGTGTGGTGGCGCCGGATCTCCTCGCGCCACTCCGGGTAGACCGTCGTGTGCACCGGGTCGCCGACGGCCAGCCGGCCGGCGGTGAGCCGGCCGTGGTGCGCGATCGCCTCGCCGGCGTACTGCGTGTCGGTCACCTCGAAGACCGCGCCGTCGCGCGTCGTGATGCGGCCGTGGTCGCCGACTTGGCCGCCCTTCTCGGCGTAGAACGACGTCCGGTCGAGGATGATCTTCGCCTCGGCCCCGGCCTCGATCGACTGGACCTGGTTCGCGCCGACCAGGATGCCGTGCACGCGGCCGTCCGCCTCCAGGCCGCCGTAGCCTTCGAACGCCGACGAGAGCGTCGGCAGGTCGGTCACGCTCACCACCGCGCGCTTGGCGGCCGCATCGGCCCGCGCGCGCGCGCGCTGCTCGGTCATCTTCTGCTCGAACCCGACGCTGTCGACCGCGACGCCGCGCTCGCCCGCGATCTCGCGGGTCAGCTCGAACGGGAAGCCGTAGGTGTCGTGCAGCACGAACGCGTCCTCGCCCGAGATGAGCATGGTGCAGTCGTGGATCGCCTCGTCGATCTCCGCTTCGAGCAGCTCGCTGCCGCGGTCGAGCGTGCGCAGGAAGGCCGCTTCCTCGGTGCGCAGGGCGCGCTGCACCTCGGGCAGCTTCGCGCGCAGCTCGGGGTAGCCGCTCTCCAGCGAGGTCACCACCGCGCCGGCCAGCTCGGCCATGAACTCGCGCGGGAAGCCCAAGAGGCGGCCGTTGCGGATCGCCCGCCGGATCAGGAAGCGCAGCACGAACCCGCGCTCGCCGTTGGACGGGTAGACGCCGTCGGCGATCAGCATCGTGACGGCCCGCGCGTGGTCGGCGACGATCCGCCGCCGCACCAGCTGCTCGGCCGGCGGGAGCGACGTCTGGCCGGCCGGCGGCTGCGCCGCCACGATGTCGGTGAACAGGTCGGTCTCGTACATCGAGCTCATGCCGTTGGCGACCGCGAGCATGCGCTCCAGGCCCGCCCCGGTGTCGATCGACTTGCGCGGCAGATCGCTCAGCCGGCCGTCGGCACCGCGGTTGTACTGCTGGAAGACGACGTTCCAGATCTCGACGTAGCGGTCGCCCAGGTTCGGCCCGGTGTCCTGCGGCCCGGCGCCGTTCGCCTCGCCGGTGTCGTAGAAGATCTCGCTGCACGGCCCGCACGGGCCGGTCGGGCCCATGGTCCAGAAGTTGTCCTCGTCCCAGCGCGAGATGCGCGCCGGGTCCAGGCCGATCTCGTTCTCCCAGATCCGCTGCGCCTCGTCGTCCGAGGTGTGGACGGTGACGTACAGCTTGGCCGGGTCGAGCTTCATCGCGCCGGTGACGAACTCCCAAGCGAAGCGGATCGCCTCGGACTTGTAGTAGTCGCCGAACGAGAAGTTGCCCAGCATCTCGAGGAACGTGCCGTGCCGGCCGGTGCGCCCGACGTTCTCGATGTCGGACTTCGCGCCGGCCACCCGCAGGCAGCGCTGCACGGTCACCGCGCGCGGCGCCGGCGCCGGCGCGTCGCCCAGGAACACCGGAACGAACTGCTCCATCCCGGCGATGGTGAAGAGCGTGGTGCTCAGCTCGTCGGGGATGAGCGAAGCCGAGGGCACGGCAACGTGACCGTTGCGCACGAAGTAGTCGATGAAGGCTTGGCGGAGCTCGTGGGACGTCATGGGCGATCCCAAGGGTTCGGCGCCCCGCCGGTACGGCCCCCGCCCGCCGCCGCGGCTAGGGAATGCGGAAGATCAGCTGGTGGTGCGCCGTCACGCCGGGCTGGCCGCGCTCGCTGCCGTGGGCGGTCCCGTCGCTGTGGTAGACCAGCAGGATGGCGTCGGCGTGCGTCAGCGGCGCCGCCAGCGTGAGCGCGAGCGCGGCGTTCCCGCCGGCGTCCGCGGTGAACGTGCTGCGGCTGGAGCCGTCGAGCGGGGTGAACCCGACCGGCGTGCGGTCGAAGTGGTTCTCGAACACCGTGTAGACGCCGCTCGGAACCAGCCCGGCGAACGCCAGCGAGACCTGCGGCCGCGCCGCGGCGGGTTCGTAGACGACCGCCCCGCGCGCGCCGAACCAGGCGCCGAGGGTGAACCCGAGCGGCTTGCCCTGGGCGTTGTAGGCCGGGGTCGCCGGGTCGTCGGTCATCAGGGCCGCCCGCAGGCCGGCGGCGTGCGGGATCCCCTGGGGACCGGTCGCCGCGGCGGCCCCGGCCTGCTGGGCATACACCTGGGGGTCGAGGAACTGGTCGGCCCGCGTCTCGAGCGAGAAGAACTCGGCGTGGGTCACGAACGCGTGGGTCACGAACGCAACCGGCGCCGCGCCGGCCGGCGACCCGAGCGCCGCCCAGGCGAGCGCGGCTGTGACGGCGAGCACGAACGATCTCATCCCTCCGAGCATACCAGCATCGAGCTCGGTCGTAACCCCGACCCAGCCGACGGCGCGTGCCCGCCCGGCACTACTTCTCCTGGAGGAAGTTCTTGAGCTTCTCGAGCGCCTTCTGCTGGAGGCGCGAGACGTGCATCTGGGAGACGTTGAGGCGCTTGGCGATCTCGGTCTGCGAGACGCTCTCGTAGAACCGCAAATACAGGATGACCCGCTCCCGGCCGGTGAGGACCTGGAACGCCCGCTCGAGGTTGGCGCGGTCCTCCAGCAGCTCCAGGCCGGCGTCGTTCTGGCCCACGTAGTCGGCCAGCGTCTGCGACTTCTTGTCGCCCTCGCCGTTGAGCTCGGTGTCGAGCGAGAGCAGGTTGTAGGCCTGGCCGAGCTCCTGGGCTTCGAGGATGTCCTCCTCGGAGGCGCCGAGGTGCGAGGCCAGCTCGGCGACGGTGGGCGAGTGGCCGAGCTTGACGGTCAGCTTCTCGATCGCCCGGTTGACGCTGAGGTTGAGCTCCTGGAGCCGGCGCGGGACCTTGACCGCCCAGCCCTTGTCGCGGAAATAGCGCTTGATCTCGCCGACGATCGTCGGGGTGGCATAGGTGGTGAACTCGACCCCGCGCTCCAAGTCGAACCGGTCGATCGCCTTGAGCAGGCCGACCGTGCCGACCTGGATCAGGTCGTCGAGCGACTCGCCGCGGTTGGCGAACTTGACGGCGAGATAGCGCACCAGGTTGAGGTGCGCGACGACGAGCTCGTTGCGCAAGCGGTCGAACTCGCTGACGCCCGAGTGGTCGGGACCGCTATCGAGCGCGCGGTCGCTCCGCAGCTCGGCAAATCGTGCGAATGCTTGCCTCGCACGGTTGCGGTCCCAACGTTCTTCGTCGACGTGGGGGACCGAGGAGCTCACTGCTACCCCGTGACGCGCTTCGTCATGACGAGCTCCGTGCCGCGGCGCGGATCGCTCGAATAATCGACGCTGTCCATGAGGGCTCGAATGAGGAACACACCCAGCTCTTCGGTGCGGCCGTCGTCGAGCCCGCTCGTCTTGACCGGCTCGAGGTGGAGGCCCGGCGAGTGGTCGCGCACGGTCACCCGCAGCTCGTCCTGGAGCGCGTCGCAGACGATCTCGATCACGCCGGCGTCGTCGCCGCCGGCGCTCTGGATGGAGTTGGTGCAGGCCTCGGCGATCGCGAGCTTGATGTCCTCGATCTCGTCGACCGAGAAGCGCAGCCGGCTGGCGACCGCGGCGACGGCCAGGCGCGCGACGGCAACCCACTCCGCCCGGCCGGGAATCTTCAGCTCGACCGTACCGTGAGAGGACACTTCGAGGGGTTGGGTTGCCGGGTTCACACCAGCGCCTTCATCGCGCTCTGCTCGTCGTCGAAGATCCCGAAGATCTTGACCAAGCCGGTGATGTCGAAGATCTTCTTGATCTGCGGGTTGGTGCAGACCAGGTTGACCGACCCGCCGTGCTCGCGAACGCGCTTGAGCCCGCCGATCAGGACGCCCAGACCCGTCGAGTCGATGTAGCGGACTTTCTCGAGGTTGATCACCAGGTTGTAGTGCTCCTGATCGATCAGCTCGGTGATCGCGTCCTTGACCTTCGGTGAGGTGTAGACGTCGATCTCGCCCGTGAGGTCGACGACGTACGCGTCGCCCTCGGACTCGCGGACGTTGACTTTGATATCCACCGTGTCTCCCTTAGCTTTCGTTCTCGAGGGTGCTGCGCTGACGTTCGGCGGCGTCCTTGCCTTCGGCGATCGCGCCGTCGATGCGGGCGCGCGCCTCGTCGACGATCTTGCGGCCGCGGGCCAGCAGGTCGCCGGCGTCCTCGGCGCCGTCGCGCGCGCGCTCGCCGGCTTCGCGCGCCTTGGCGTAGAGAAGGTCGCGGGTGTCCTCGCCCGCCTGCGGGGCGAGGATCATCGCCAGGGTGGCCCCGGCCAGCGCGCCGATCGCGAGCCCGGCGAGGAAGCCGGAGCCGCCGCCGCTGCGCTCGTCAGCCACCACCGACCTCGCCGCCCGGCGCGGAGCCGCTCCGGCCGGTGACCAGCCGGCGCAGGCCGGCGGTGATCCCGGCGAGCGTCGCGCCGACGTTCACCAGGGCGGGCGCGACGGCATCCGAGGCCAGCTTGGACGTGCGGCCGACGCCGCCGGCGACGCCTTCCAGCGTGCCGACCACGGCGGCGAGCCGGGCGACGGTCGCGTCGGCCGTATCCGCGATACCGCCGACGTGACCGAGCGTCTCGACCACCGGGACCGAGAGCGCCGCGATCTGGCGGTCGACTTCATCGAGGGTGCCGTTGATGCGCTTGAGCAGATTGGAGAGCCCCAGGCAGACGACGAGAATGCCGATCCCGATCAGCAAAACGCCGATACCTACGAGGACATCTCGAATCAACGCTCCGTCGATACCCGAACTCAAAACCGATCCTCCGTGTGCTCGCTAGAGCCACGGTCGGCGCTTTCCCACATAACTACCTCACGTAACGTCGGCTGGCGCACGGACGTCCGCCAGGAGGGCCGGGAGACGACGAGCGACGTCGGCGACCTCGCTCTCGGTCGTCGTCCGGCCGAGCGAGAACCGGATCACGCCGAGCCGGTGCCGGTCGCCGAGGCCGAGGGCGTCCGCGACGTGGCTGGGCTCGAGCGAGCCGGCCGCACAGGCGCTTCCGGCCGAGGCCGCGATGCCTTCCAAGTCGAGCCGGATCAGCAGCGCGTCCGACGGCACGCCGGCGAACGCAACGGACAGGATGCCGGGCAGCCGCTCGGCACCGGCGCCGTTGACCACGGCGTCCGGCACGCCGTCCACGAGCGCGGCCTCGAGCCGGTCGCGCAGCGCACGAGCCCGGGCCGCCGTCCGAGGCCGCTCGGCCTCGGCGAGCTCCAGCGCGCGGGCGAAGCCGGCGATGCCGGCGAGGTTCTCGGTGCCCGCCCGCAGGCCGTGCTCCTGGCCGCCGCCGACGATCAGCGGCTCCAGCGGCGTTCCGCGCCGGACGTAGAGAACGCCGACGCCCTTGGGCCCCTCGAACTTGTGAGCGGAGAGGGCCAGCAGGTCGACGCCCAGCGCGTCGACGTCGAGCGGCAGCCAGGCCGGCGCCTGGACCGCGTCGGTGTGGAAGAGCACGCCGCGCTCGCGCGCGATCCCGGCCAGCTCGGCGATGGGCTGCACCACCCCGATCTCGTTGTTGGCCAGCATGACGCTCGCGACCGTCGTCTGCGGCGTCAGCGCGGCGGCGAAGGCGGCCGGATCGACCAGGCCGTGGCGGTCGACCGGCAGGCGGGTGACGCGCCAGCCGTCCCGCTCCAGCACGTCGACGGCGTGCAGGACGGCGTGGTGCTCGATCGCCGTCGTGACGACGTGCCGGCCGCGCCCGGCTCGCGCCCGCGCGGCACCGACGATGCCCAGCACGTCGGCCTCGGAGCCGCCGCCGGTGAAGACGATCTCGCGCGGCGCGGCCCCCAGCACCCGGGCCACCGACGCGCGCGCATCGTCCAGCACGGCCCGCGCGGCCCGGCCCTCGGCGTGGAGCGAGCTCGGGTTGTAACCGCCGCCGAGCAGCGGCAGCATGGCCTCGACGGCCTCCGGGCGGACCGTCGTCGTGGCGGCATGGTCGAGATAGACGCGCGGCATCGGGCTCTTAGAGGGCGGCGGAGACGGCTTTCGTTGCGCCCGCGGTCAGCAGAATGCCCTGGTACGGTCAGCCGTTCATGGTGGCGGCAGCGCCGATCACGAGCGCGCTGAACGACGGACCGCGCTCAATCTCTGCGATGAACGAGGAGAGGCCGACGACGCGAATCGGTCGATTGCGGATCCCCACCCCGACTTTCGCGATGCTGTACTGCGCGCGGGGATCGAACAGATCGCTATCGCGCGTGACGATGCAGTCAGCGTTGGCGTTGAGCGCCGCCTCCACGATCTTGTCGTCTTTCGGATCGCGCACTCCCATCGGCACGCCGAAGACGTCGACGAACGTGGACGCACTGGAGAAGAGTGTAACCGTTTCGACGATTTGCTCGGCGGCCAGACCGATGCGCGGTCGAGACAACACGTCGAAGAGCTCGCGCACGATCGGAAGCGACGTGATGCTCTCGAAGCGCACGTTCTCGAGCAGTGCGGTTTGGAACACGAAACGGGCTTCGGTCCAATCGTTGCGCCTGATCGCCAGAGCAGCGGAGACTATGACGTTATTCAGCTTTCGAAGTGCCTGCCGTTGACTTCGGAGATCAGCCCTTCGTCCTCTTCGGCCGTGCGCTTCGGGCCTTTTCCAGCATACTTTTCAAGATATGCTCGGAGGTCGGCACGGAGCGCGGCGCGATCGGGCTGGCCGTTCATCCGCTCGCGGATGACGCGGTCGATTCCCTCGCGCACGAGGTCGGATACGGAGATACGTTCGGTCATCGCGACATGCTTGAGCGCTTCGAGACGCTCGTCGTCGACGTAAAAGTTGGTTCGCTTCATGGAAGACTCCGAGGTCGGAGCTCAGCCGGACCGGTTGAGCCAGAGTCGTAGCGACAATATACATCGCATTGATGTATATTGTCAACACCGGCTAGCCTACTCGTCGTCGCCGAAGAGGTCGCTCTCGGCCCGGTTCGCGCTGCCGCGGCGCTCGTCGATCCAGGCCCGCAGGCGGGCCTCGTCGCCCTGTTTGCCGGGCTGGAAGTAGGCGCGGTCGCCGAGCGCCTCGGGGAGGTTCGACTGCAGCGCGACGGCGGGCGGGAGGTCGCCTTCGGCATCCATGTCGGCGTAGTCGGTGTGGGCGTAGCGGTAGCCCTCGCCGTAGCCGAGGTTGCGCATCAGCTTGGTCGGGGCGTTGCGCAGGTGGAGCGGCACCGGGTCGTTGCGGGAGCGCTCGACGTCGGCCAGCGCCGCGGAGTAGGCGCGGCCGACGGTGTTGGACTTGGGCGCGGTGGCGAGGTAGAGCACCGCGTGGGCGAGCGGGTAGAAGCCCTCGGGCATGCCGACGAAGTGCACCGCCTGCTGCGCGGCGAGCGCCAGCGGCAGCGCGTGGCGGTCGGCCAGGCCGACGTCCTCGCTGGCGAGGATCACCAGCCGCCGGGCGATGAACAGCGGGTCCTCGCCGCTGTCGATCATGCGCGCCAGCCAGTAGACCGCGGCGTCCGGATCGCTGCCGCGGATCGTCTTGATGAAGGCGCTGATCGTGTCGTAGTGGGCGTCGCCGCCCTTGTCGTAGCCGGTCGCGCGGCGCTGCAGCGCCTCGCCGACGGTCTTGGCGTCGATCGTGCGCCCCTCGCCGCGCCGCGGTGCGGCCGCGGCGGCGAACTCGAGCGTGCTCAGCGCCGCGCGCGCGTCGCCGTTGGCGAGGTTCACCAGCGCCTCGAGCGCGTCGGGCGTGATCGTCACGTTCTGCCCGCCCAGGCCGCGCTCGGGATCGTGCAGCGCGCGCTCGACCAGCGCGCGCACCTCGTCGTCGCCGAGCGCCTTCAGCACGAACACCCGCGAGCGCGAGAGCAGCGCGGAGTTGACCTCGAACGACGGGTTCTCGGTGGTCGCGCCGATCAGCGTGACCGTGCCGTCCTCGACGTACGGCAGCACCGCGTCCTGCTGGGCCTTGTTGAAGCGGTGGATCTCGTCGATGAACAGCACCGTGCGCCGGCCCGCGGCGCGCAGCTTCTGCGCGTCGGCGACGACCCGGCGCAGGTCGGCGACGCCGGCGCTGACCGCGGAGAGCGCCGCGAAGTGTGCCCCGGTGGCGTGCGCGATGATCCGTGCCAGGGTCGTCTTGCCGGTGCCGGGCGGACCCCACAGGATCATCGAGGGGGCCTGGTCGGACTCGATCGCCCGCCGCAGCGCTCGGCCCGGCCCGACGATCTGCTCCTGTCCGACGAACTCGTCGAGCGTCCGCGGCCGCATCCGCGCCGCCAGCGGCTCGCGCACCCGGCCGCCGCCCTCGCCGGAGTCGAACAACCCCATCATGCTCGCGGCGCGCGGTCCTCGGCCATGGCGGTCAGAAGGGGCGCCGGCGCTTGGGCTTGGGCGAGCTCGACGAAGCGGGGCGCGGCTCTTGCGAGGGCACCGGCTGCTTGATCACGATCGGGCCGCCGTGGACGACGACGTCCTTGGTGGTCAGGTTGTAGTCGACGTTGTCGGCGGTCATCGAGGACTCGCCGTCGGTCAGCTTGACGCTGCGCTCGAGCAGCAGCTTGCCGCTGCCGCGGTCGAGCGAGCCGTGCTCGGCGACGCCGGTGCGCGTGCCCTGCGAGAAGTGGACGTGGCCGTCAGCGGTGTAGACCTTCGACTTGGCGTCGACGTCGAGCGTGTCGCAGGTCAGGTTGGCCGGGCCGTTGCCGCCGTACGACTTGTCGCCGACCTCGGGCGCGCTGCCGCTGTCGTGCACCGTGACGTTCCCGCTGAGCGTGAGCGTGCCGCGCTTGGTGTTGCCCTGCGCGCGGTCGCCGCTGGCGTCGGTCCCCGGGCGCGAGAACTTGGCCTTGCCCGGCATGCTGAAGTCGCCGCTGTTCTGGTTGTAGTGGATCTGGTCGCTCTCGACCGTGTCGCTGCCGTTCCCGCCTTGCGGCGTCTGCTTGAGCACGGCCGGCGAGCCTTGCACGTCGACGTCCTTCGTGATCAAGTTGTAGTCGACGGTGTTCGCGCCCAGCGACGAGGTCGGATCGGTCAGGCTGACGCCGCCCTCGAGCCGCAGCGTGCCGTTGCCGCGGTCGAGCACGCCGCGCTGCGCGCTGCCGTTGCGCCCGCCCTGCGAGAAGTGGACGTTGCCGATCGCGGTGTAGAGCTTGGCCTTGGAGTCGACCTCGAGCCGGTCGCAGGTCAGCGTGCTCAGACCGCCGCTCGGCGCGGTGCCCGGGATCGTCGCCTGGGCGCTGCCGCTGTCGTGGACCACGACGTGCCCGACCAGGGTGACCGTGCCGCGCTTGTCGTTGCCCTCGGCGCTGTCGGCGACCGCGTCGGTGCCGGGCCGCGAGAACTTCACCGCGTGCGGCATCTTGAAGTCGCCGGTGCCGAAGTTGGTGTCCGTCTCGTCGGTCTCGATGTGGTAGAACTTCGTCTCGAGCGAGCCCGCGTTCGTGCCGGCCCGCGGCGCGGGGGCGGCCGAGGCGCGCGGCGCGGCCGAAGGACGCGCCGACGGCGCGGGCGAGGCGGCGGCCGCCGCGGCGCCGCAGGCCAGGGCGAGCACGAGCGGCAGGCTCGAGCGGAGCGCCCGGGCGCAAGAGGTCATCGAAAGAAAGAACGCTCGCCGCCGGTCCAAACGTCGCGCGCTCAGATTAGAACGACATCGTGCTCTGGTAGCCGACCCGCTGGCCGGTCCCGATCGCCACGCACGACATCGGGTCGTCGGCGACGATGACCGGAATGCCGGTCACCTCGCCCAGCAGCGTGTCGAGCCCGCGCAAGAGCGCGCCGCCGCCGGTCAGGATCACGCCGCGGTCGATGATGTCGGCCGCCAGCTCGGGCGGCGTCTTCTCCAGCACCGCCTTGACCGCTTCGACCACCGCCTGGACCGGCTCGGAGAGCGCCTCGCGGACTTCCTCGGAGGTGATCTTGACCGTCTTGGGCAGGCCGTTGATCAGGTCGCGGCCGCGGATCTCCATCGCCAGCTCTTGCTCGAGGCGGTAGGCCGAGCCGATCTTGATCTTGATCTCCTCGGCGGTGCGCTCGCCGATCATCAGGTTGTAGACCCGCCGGATGTGGCGGATGATCGCCTCGTCGAGCTTGTTGCCGGCGACCCGAATCGACTGCGAGACCACGATCCCGCCCAGCGAGATGACCGCGACGTCGGTCGTGCCGCCGCCGATGTCGACCACCATGTTGCCCGAGGGCCCGTCGATCGGCAGCCCGGCGCCGATCGCGGCGGCCATCGGCTCCTCGATGATGTCGACCGACTTCGCGCCGGCCAGCTTGGCCGCGTCGCGCACCGCGCGCTCCTCGACCGAGGTGATCTCGGCCGGCACGCAGATCACCACCGACGGCTTGGGCCGGAACAAGGTGGCGAAGAACGAGCGCTGGCGGGTGACCTTGCGGATGAAGTAGCCGAGCATGGCCTCGGTCACCTCGAAGTCGGCGATCACGCCGTCGCGCAGCGGCCGGATCGCCTGGATGTTGCTGGGCGTCTTGCCGAGCATCAGCCGTGCCTCTTCGCCGACGGCGAGGGTTCGGTTGGTGCGCACGTCCTTGGCGACGACGGACGGCTCGCGCAGCACGATCCCCCGGCCCTTCACGTAGACGAGGACGTTCGCGGTCCCCAGGTCGATCCCGATGTCGATGACGGTGACTCCCAGACGGGCGGCGACCCGGCACGCGTGCGAGGTCGCCGCTGTTGAAACGGCCCCCCACGTTCGGCCGGGCCACCGGATCGCCTTCGACCGCGCGAACGCGACGACCCGCGCGCCGGGACCGTTCCGGGTCTAGACGTAGTCGCGCAGGGTCAGGGTGACCGTCCGCAGCGTGCCGTTCTTGCCGGTGACGCCGAGCAGGATCGCGGTGCCCGGCGCGCCCTGGAACAGCGCGCGCACGGCGCCCAGGCCGGCCGCGGCGGCGTCGCGGCCGCCGACGGTGGCCAGCACGTCGCCCCGCGCCAGGCCGGCCGCGGCGGCGGGCGTGCCGGGCCGGACGTCGGCGACGACCACCTTGCCGCCCTGCAGGACCAGGAACGTGCCCGAGCGGTCGTAGCCCTCGCGCAGCGCGAAGGCGGCGTCGGGATCGAGCGTCATCGTTCGGTGCGGGTAGTCGAAGGTCACCGCGAAGCGCTTCCAGACGGCGCCGCCGATGTTACCGGCGACGAACGGGTCGCTGAAGAAGCCCTGCGTCTGCGCGCTCAAGTCGGTCACGACGTCGGGTACCGTGAAGCCGCCGAAGGCCAGCGTGACCCGCCCCAGCCGGCCGAGCGCGGGGCCGCCGATGCCGAAGCCGTTCGCGCCGACCGCGGTCGCGTCCGGCGGCACGATCGCCGGGTGCGCGGCGATGAACGGCGAGGTGACGCTCAGCCCGATCCGGCTGCCGGTGTCGACGGTGCACGAGCCGGCCGCCCCGCCGATCGCGCAGTCGATCATCGGCTGCGTGCCGTGGAAGACGAACGGGATCGTGGTCCCGCGCGCCCGCGCCGGGCCCGGCAGCGCGAGCACGATCCGGCCGGCGCCGTAGTCGAACGTCGTGACGAAACGCGCCAGGACCTCGAACCCGATCAGACCGTCGACCGGCTTCCCGCTCGCCACGCCGAAACCGGCGTGCACCGGGGCGAGCGCGAAGCTCTGGTGGCGCAGCGTCGCGCCGCCCACCCCGAGCGCCTCGACCGTCGCGAACTGAAAGGCCTCGCTGGTCGATCCGACCCCGGAGCCGTTGATCTGCCCGCTCGCGGCGATGCCGAGCTGCTTGGCGACCTCGGCGTCGAGCACGTTCTGGCCGCCGGTGTCGAACTCGAAGAGGAACGGCCCCTTGCCGTCGATCGTGACCGGCAGCGCGACGTGGTTGTCGATCAGCTCGAACGGGATCGCGGTCGGCCTGCCGCCCGCGAGCGCGGCGTCGTGAACGTCGCTGGCCGGCCGGCGCAGCAGCGCGGCGGCGGCCGGGCTGTCGACCTCGACGCCGGTCGCCGCGAAGGTCGAGACGCCCTCGTCGTTCTCGACGCTCTGCGCGAAGGGCACCTGCACCCCGTGCACCGCGCGGTAGCCGCTCCAGCGGGTGACGGTCGTGACCCGGCCGATCGGGGTGACGCTGCGCGCCGGCAGGTGCGTCGCCGCATCGAGCCAGAGCTCGAACGGCAGGCTGCCGGGCGGCGTGACGCTCAGGACGTCGTAGGCCTTTCCGGCGTCGGTGCGCGCGCCGAGGTACGCGACCGCCGCGCCGCCGCGGCCGGGCCGCCAGAGCTGGTAGCGGTTGAGGTAGGCGCTGTCGAGCGCGGCGTCGCGCGCCTCGACGCTGCCGTCGTCGTACACGACGCCGCCCAGGTCGCGGTTCCAGACGTGGCTGCCGTCGTAGCCGCTCGCGCCGCCCAGCGGGCCCGCCTCGACGTACTGCGCGAAGCTGCCGTCGCGCAGGTCCTGCCAGGCGTCGAACGTGGCCGGGACGCCGACGATCCGGCCGCTGCCGCGCAGCCGCAGCGTGTGCAGCGGGGCCAGCGCGCCGACGCCCAGCGCGGCGGCCGACGCGCGCACGACGGCATCGGCGCGCGCGTCGTCCGCGGCCCGGCCGGCGCCGGGCGCCAGGCCGAGCGCGGCGGCGAGCGCGGCGACGGCGAAACGCGAGACCAGCGAGCTCTTCATGGGCTCACCTACGTGCCCGGCGCGGGCGAGGTTTCAGACCGCGGCTAGCCCGGAACCTTGGGGTACTCGCTGGTCTCGAAGGTGCCGGTCGGCTCGCTGAACGGAATGATGCCGCTGGCGCGCTGGACCTGGGCGCCCAGCGCCGAGAGCGTCTCCTCGAGCCGCTCGTAGCCGCGGTCGATGTACTCCAGGCCGATGATCTCGGTCTCGCCGACCGCGGCCAGGCCGGCCAGCACCAGCGCCGCGCCGGCCCGGATGTCGGGGGCTTCGACCGGCGCGCCCGAGAGCTGCGCCACGCCCTTGACGAGCGCGGTGTTGTTGTCCATCGCGACCCGCACGTCGGCGCCCATCCGGACCAGCTCGTTGACGTACGAGAAGCGCGCGTTGAAGATCGACTCCTCGACCACGCTCACGCCGGGCGCGGTGCACAGGTAGGCCAGCATCTGCGGCTGCAGGTCGGTCGGGAAGCCGGGGTGCGGGGCGGTGACGATGTCGGTGCCGCCCTTGACCGGCGCGCCCTGCACCCGGACCCAGTCCTCGCCGCTGGTCACCTTCACGCCGCACTCGCCCAGCGCGAACTGCAGCGCCGCCAGATCGTCGGGGCGGGTGTTCTTCACCGTCACGTCGCCGCGGGTGATCGCGCCGGCCAGCATCAGCGTGCCGGTCGCGATCCGGTCGGCCACGATCGAGTACTCGACCCCGTGCAGCTCCTCGACGCCGGTGATGCGCAGGGTGTCGCCGCCCTGCCCGGCGATCCGCGCGCCCATCGCGTTGAGGAAGTTCGCCAGGTCGACGACCTCGGGCTCCATCGCCGCGTTGCGCACGACCGTGTCGCCGGCGGCGGTGACCGCGGCCAGCATGGCGTTCTTGGTCGCGCCGACCGACGGCATCCGGAACTCGATCTCGCCGCCGCGCAGCCGCCCGTCGCGGGCGTTCGCGATCAGGTAGCCGTGGGCGACCGAGACCTCGGCGTCGAGCCCGCGGAAGGCCTGCTCGTGCAGGTCGGTCGCGCGGGTGCCCAGCACGCAGCCGCCCGGCAGCGGGACCTCGGCCCGGCCGAAGCGGCCCAGCAGCGGGCCGCACAGGTCGAACGAGGCGGCCAGCTTGCGGACCAGCGCGTAGGGCGCGCGGTGGCGGTTGACGTTGGCGGCATCGATCGTGATCGTGTTGCGGCCGTCGAGCGAGAGCCGCGCGCCGAGCGCCTCGAGCAGCGACCACATCACCGAGACGTCGGTGATCCGCGGGACCCGGTGCAGCGTCACCTTGCCGCGCGCCAAGAGCGCCGCGGCCATGATCGGGAGCGCGGCGTTCTTGGCGCCCTGGACCTCGACGCTGCCGTCGAGCCGCGCGCCGCCGACGACGCGCAGGGTGGTGTCGAGCCGGTCGAGGACGTTCATGAAGCGCTCCCTTCGACGAGCGGCGCCAGGGGAATGGTTTCGCCGTCGTGCCCGCCGCCGGTGAAGCTGGCGTGCAGCGCGCCGCCGGCGTCGACCCCGATCTGGACCGTGAACGCGCGGCTGCCGTCGACCTCGCGCAGCCGCGCCCGGGCGCTCTCGGACTTCCCGCGGTAGCGCCCGCCGTCGACGTCCACGCAGCGGATGCTGCCGTCGGAGGCGATGCCGATCACGAGCGAGCCCTCGCCGACCCGCCCGCGCAGGATCTGGGTGCCTTCGTCGCCCTCGTCGACGATGAACGCCGGCACGGCCGTGCCGGCGCGGGCGGCCGGCACGGGCGGCGGCCCGAAGCGCGGCGCCGGAGCCGGCTGGGCGGCGGGGGGCGGCGGCGGAGCGACGGGCGGCGGCTGAGCGGCCGGTGGCGGTGGCGTGACGGGCGGCGGCGGTGGCGGGACGGGAACCGGCTGCGGCTCGGGAGCGGGCGCCGCCGCGGGGACGGGCGGCGGCGCAGCCGGCGGCGGGGCGGCCGGCGGGGCGGAGCCGGTTCGGCGGCCGCGGCTGCGGCAGCCTCGGCTTCGCGGCACAGCCAGCACTCCATGGCCCAGGCGCAAAGACCCAGCGCCGCAAGCTGAACCGCGACTCCGGCCACGAAGACCCACGGCGAGGTGCGTTTCATGCCGCGGGCGGCTTTCGGCGCCCGGCACGATGTTTCTTCGCGCGCTCGTCGTACTGACGGACGAACCGCTCCGGAGGACGTCTCGTGCAACGCAGCATCATCGCACCCGCGGAACGCGTCACCAACCTGCGCTGGGGGATCGCCCTGATCCTGGCCTTCGGGGTGCTGATCAACTACATCGACCGCGGCGCGCTCTCGGTCGCGGCCAAGCCGCTCAACGCGGAGCTGGGGGTCGGCCCCGAGCAGTTCGGCATCCTGAGCAGCGCGTTCTTCGCGGTCTACGCCTTCTCGCAGATCCCGATCGGCTACGTGCTCGACCGCTACGGCGTGACGGTCGTCTCGCGGATCGGCGCCTTCCTGTGGAGCCTGGCCGCGGCCGGCACCGCGCTCGCACCGAACTTCGGGCTGATCTACACCGCCCGGCTGTTCCTGGGCCTGGCCGAGGCGCCGACCTTCCCGGCCAACGCCAAGGCGGTCGGCTACTGGTTCCCGCGCGCGGAGCGGGGCCTTGCGACCTCGCTCTTCGACGCCGCGGCGAAGCTGTCCAACGCGATCGGCGTGCCGTTCACCGCCTGGCTCTTGGTGCTGTTCGGCTGGCGCGGCATGTTCTGGTCGACCGCGGCGCTCAGCCTGGTCTTCTTCGCGCTCTTCTACCTGTTCTATCGCAACCCGAGCGAGGACAAGCGGCTGACCCACGCCGAGCGCAAGTACATCGAGGAGGGCGGCGGCGAGCCCGAGACGCCGGCCGGGGAGCGGCCGCGCGGGGCGAGGCTGACCTACCTGCTCGCCCAGCCCAAGGTCTGGGGGCTGACCATCGGCTTCGCCGCCTACGGCTACCTGTTCGCGTTCCTGCTGACCTGGCTGCCGACGTACCTGCAGAGCACCTTCGGGGTGAACATCCTCAAGGCCGGCGGCTACGTGTTCGTGATCTGGGGCGTCGGCACGCTGACCGACCTGATCGTCGGCGGCTGGCTCGTCGACTACCTGATCAAACGCGGGGCCGACGCCAACCGGGTGCGCAAGACGGTGCTGATCGTCGGGCTGGTGATGGGCTTCGCGGTCATCGGCGCGGCCTACACCAAGGACATCAACGTCGCCGCGTTCTGGATCACCGTCGCGGTCGCGGGCATCTCGTTCCACGCGCCGGTCGGCTGGTCGATCCCGGCCCTGATCGCGCCGGCCAACAGCACCGGGCAAGTCGGCGGGATCATGAACTTCCTCAACAACGTGGCGGGCTTCTTCGCGCCGACGATCACCGGCATCATCGTCGCGCGCACCGGCTCGTTCACCAACGCGCTGATCGCCGCCGGCGCGATCCTGATCGTCGGCATCCTCTCGTACGTCGTGGTCCTGGGCCGGATCGAGAAGATCCCGGAACCCGCCGTTGGCTGACGCGCCCGACGCGGTCGTCGGCATCGACCTCGGTACGTCCGCGGTGAAGGTCCTGGCGGTCACGGCCGCCGGGCGCGAGGTCGCGAGCGGCTCGGAGTTCTACGGCCTGGAGACGCCGCACCCGGACTTCGTCGAGCAGGACGCCGACGTGGTGTACCTGGCCACGATGCGCGTGCTCGAGCGGGTGCTGGCCGACGTGCGGCTGCGCGGCAACGAGGTCGCCGCGATCGGCTTCTCGGCGGCGATGCACGGCGTGCTGTGCGTCGACGAGGCGGGCGAGCCGCTCTCGCGGGTGATCACCTGGATGGACCGCCGCGCGCACGCGGTCGCCGACGGCTGGCGCAGCGACGGCAACGGCGCGGCGCTCTACGCCCGCACCGGCGCGCCCATGCACCCGATGCTGCCGGTGGCCAAGCTGCGCTGGCTGGCCGAGCACGACCCGGGGCTGTTCGCCCGCGCGCGCCGCTTCGTCGGGCTCAAGGAGCTGATCGTCTACCGCTGGACCGGCGAGTGGCTGGTCGACCACGGGATCGCCTCGGCGACCGGGATGCTCGACCTGCGCACGCGCGGCTGGGACCCGCTGGCGCTGCAGCTCGCCGGGGTCGACGCCGGCCGGCTCTCGCGCCCGGCTGCGCCGTCGACCGCGCTGCACGCGTTCCGGCCCTCGGTCGCCCGTGCGCTCGGCCTGAGCGCGCGCACCGCGGTCGTGCTGGCGTCCTCGGACGGGCCGCTGGCGAACATCGGGGTCGGCGCGAGCGGTGCCGGCGACGTCGCGTTGACGCTGGGCACCTCGGGCGCGGTGCGGGTGCTGGCCGACGCGCCGCTGCTCGACCCGCACGGCCGCACGTTCTGCTACTGCGCCGACGACGCGCGCTACGTCGTGGGCGGGCCGACCAGCGCGGCCGGCGCGTCGCTCGACTGGATCTTCGCGCTGCTGCTGGCCGAGCTGCCCAAGGAGCAGCGCTTCGCCCGCGCCGCCGAGCTGGCCGCCGGGGTGGCGCCGGGCGCGGAGGGGCTCGTGGTGCTGCCGTTCTTCGCCGGCGAGCGGGCGCCGTACTGGAACAGCGCGCTGCGCGGCGCGTTCGACGGGCTCGACCTGGCCCACGACCGCCGCACGATCCTGCGGGCCGGCTTCGAGAGCGTCGTGTTCGGCGTCTTCGCGGTGTACGAGGCGATGCGCGCGCTGACCGGCGACGCGTCGCGCCTGCTGCTGAGCGGCGGCTTGACCAAGGCGCCGCTGGTGCGCGAGCTGCTGGCCGACGTCTTCGGCCTGCCGGCGGTCCAGCCGCACCAGCAGGAGGCCTCGGCGTTCGGCGCCGCGCTGCTGGCCGCGCAGGCCGTCGGCCTGGTGCCCGACGCGGCCGCGGCGGCCCGGGCGGTCGGCTACGACGCGCCGACCCAGCCGAACCCGGCGCTCGCGGCGGCCTACCGCGAAGCGTTCGCACGGTACCGCGCCTTCGTCGACGCGCACCTGCGGCTGTTCGCGTGAGCGGCAACCACCGCGCGCCCGGCGGAGTCGGACGGAACGGTATGACGCAGGAGCAATCGGCCACGATCGCCGTCTACTACGAGCACCCGCAGTGGTTCGAGCGGCTCTTCGCCGAGCTCGACCGGCGGGGTCTCCCGTATCGCAAGGTGCTGGCGACCGAGCAGGTGCTCGACCCGGCCGCGCCGGTCGAGCCGAACACGCTCGTGTTCAACCGGATGAGCGCCTCGGCCGCGACCCGCGGTCACGCCGACGGGCTGGCCTTCGCGCTCGACGTGCTGACCGGCTACGCGCTGCGCGGCGTGCCGGTGATCAACGGCGCGCGCGCCTACGCCTACGAGATCTCCAAGGCCAAGCAGCTCGCGCTGATCGGCTCGCTCGGGCTGCGCTTCCCCACGACGCGGATCATCCACCGGGCCGACCAGGCCGCGCGGGCCGCACGCGAGCTGCGCTTCCCGATCGTGTTCAAGCCCAACATCGGCGGGCGCGGCGCGGGCGTGGTCCGCTTCGACGACCCCGAGATACTCGCCGAGACGGCCGCCGCGGGCGCGCTCGACCTGGGCTTCGACTCGGTCGCGCTGCTGCAAGAGTACGTGCCCAAGCGCGACGCCAAGATCACCCGGGTCGAAGTCCTCGGCGGCGAGTACCTCTACGCGATCGACGTGACGACCAGCGCCGAGACGTTCGACCTGTGCCCGGCCGACATCTGCCGCCTGCCCGCGCCGGCCGCGGTCGGCGAGACGTGCGCGGCCGAGCCCGCGCCGACCGTGCGCGCGGTGCGCGCGCACCCGCCCGCGGACGCGGTCGCCGACGCGGTGCGGATCGTGAACGCGGCCGGGATCGACGTCGGCGGGGTCGAGTTCATGGTCGACGACCGCGACGGAACGCGCCTGTTCTACGACGTCAACGCGCTCTCGAACTTCGTCGCCGACCCGCTCGAGACGGTCGGGTTCGATCCCTGGGAGCGGCTCGGCGCGTACCTGGAGATGCGCGCGCGCGCCGGCGCGCCGGCCATGGCGGGCACCCGCTGATGCGCTTCGGCTACTGGATGCCCGTCTTCGGCGGCTGGCTGCGCAACGTCGAGGACGAGCGCATGGCGGCGACCTGGGAGTACGTCAGCGCGCTGGCCCGGCGCAGCGAGCGGATCGGCTACGACCTCTCGCTGGTCGCCGAGCTCAACCTCAACGACATCAAGGGCGTCGAGGCGCCCTCGCTCGACGCGTGGTCGACCGCCGCCGCGCTGACCGCCGTCACCGAGCGGCTGGAGCTGATGGTCGCGGTGCGGCCGACCTTCCACCTGCCGGCGCTGCTCGCGAAACAGGCGGCGACCATCGACCGCATCGGCGGCGGCGGCCGGCTCTCGCTCAACGTCGTCTCGTCGTGGTGGAAGACCGAGGCCGAGATGTACGGGGTCGGCTTCGAGCAGCACGACGACCGCTACGCGCGCACCGCCGAGTGGCTCGACGTGCTCGACGGGGTCTGGTCGCAGCCGCGCTTCAGCTATGCGGGGAAGTACTACTCGGTGACCGAGACGGCGCTCGAGCCCAAGCCCGCCACCCGGCCGCGCCCGGTGATCTACGCCGGTGGCGAGTCGGAGGCCGCCAAGGAGCTGATCGCGGCCAAGTGCGACGCCTACGTGATGCACGGCGACCCGCCCGAGCGGGTCGGCGCGAAGATCGCCGACATGCGCGCCCGCCGCGAGCGGATGGGCCTGGGGCCGATGCGGTACGGCGTGGCCGGCTACACGATCGTCCGCGACGCGCACGAGGAGGCGCAGCGCGAGCTGGCCCGGATCACCGACGTGCGCGCCAGCGCGGCCGGCTTCGCCAACTTCCAGCAGTGGCTGAGCGGCACCCAGCTCGACACGACGCTCGCGCAGCAGGAGTACAGCGTCTCCAACCGCGGGCTGCGCAGCGGCCTGGTCGGCACGCCCGACGCCGTCGGGGAGCAGGTCGTCGCGTTCGAGGCGGTCGGGGTCGACCTGCTGCTGCTGCAGTGCAGCCCGCAAGCCGAGGAGATGGAGCGCTTCGCCGAGGCGGTGATCGCGCCGCTGCGCAAGCCGGCCGCGGCACGGTGAGCGGGAGCCGTCCGCGCGGCGATGCGTACGCGGCGCTGGGCGCGCTGGCGCTCGTCTGGGGCTACACCTGGGTCGTCATCAAGGTCGCCACCCACGACGCCTCGGCGCTGGTCGTCGCGGCGGTTCGCCCGGCGCTCGGCGCGCTCTGCCTGCTCGCGGCGCTGGTCGTCACGCGCCGCTCGCTGCGGCCGACGCCGCTGCGCGACACGGTGGTGCTCGGGCTGCTGCAGACGACGGGCTTCACGCTCCTGCAGACGCTGGCGGTGTCCTTGGCCGGCGCGGGCAAGGTCGCGGTGCTGGCGTACACGATGCCGTTCTGGGTGGCGCTGCTGGCCTGGCCGCTGCTGGGCGAGCGCATCGACCGCGCCCGCTGGCTGGCGCTGGCGCTGGCGGCGCTCGGCCTGGGCTTCGTGCTCGCCCCGCTGAACGGGCACGCCGTGCTGGCCGACGCGCTCGGCGTGGGCTCCGGCATCGTCTGGGCGGCGAGCGCCGTCTGGGCCAAGCGCCTGCGCGCCCGCCACGACGTCGAGCTGCTCGCGCTCACCACCTGGCAGATGGTGTGGGGTGCGATCCCGCTGCTCGCCGTGATGCTCGCCGTGCCCGAGCACGTGCGCTGGACGGCCTCGTTCGTGCTCTCGATGAGCTACATGGTCGTCATCTCGCAAGCGCTGGCCTGGGTGCTGTGGCTGTTCATCCTCTCGCGGCTGCCGGCCGGCGTCGCCGGCATCGCGTCGCTCGCGACGCCGGTGCTCGGCGTCCTGTTCGCCGCGCTGCAGCTGCACGAGATCCCGACCGGCACGGAGCTGGTCGGCATCGCGCTGATCGTGGCGGCGCTGGTCGCGAACGCGCGCCCGCCCGCGGAGCGAACGGTGCGCGGCGGGCCGGGACGCCCCGACCCGCTCGCCACCATGCTCGACTAGGCCAAGGTGGAGCGTGGTATCGCCGTCGGCTACAACTGCATGGGGTCGATATTCTGGCCGGCATCGCGCATGCGTCCCGCCAACTCGAGCGCCTGCTCGCGGGACAAATGCTGTGTGGCGATCAAACCGCGTAGAATATCGAGCGTGGAAGCAGTTCGCACGAGTGATGCGCGGGCGATAAGAGCCGCATCGCCGTCATCCGTCGCGAAGATCGCCTTTCGCTCTTCACAAACGACGATGGACTCCGCTTCACCACGATGCCTCTGCTTCGTCCCCAACGCCAACTGAATTTGAGAAGCTCGACGAAGCTCTGCTGCGCCCGACAAGTCGGCTCGCTGCAACCACCGTGTGCCGGCGTGTGAGACGACCGGGATACCGCGCGAGACGGTTGCCGATAGCTCATTATCTTCAACATAGCCGGCGATCAGTGCTCGTCCATGAAAGTGACGAGCTAAGAGTACGAGGGCGTGCGCCTCGGCAAAGTTGATCAATGTCGACGCGTCGAAACAGACCGCAGAAGGCATCGGTCAGATGAGATCGGACAAGTCGATGTCGGATCGAATCTCTACCGGCCCAGGGTAACGGTCCCTTACCACTTCTGCGGGCAGATCGAGTGCATCCCCGGCCGATCCGGCAGTGATCTTCCCCGCGTGATATGCTCGCGCGACCGCCTCTACGTAACGGCTGGGCAGTTCCGCTTTATCCGGTGACTCAAGAGTCTCATACTCCGCGAACGGGTTCGGTTTGAGCGCAGCAGCTTTGACGAGCAAACGGCTGACATCGGCCCCGGTCACCAAATCCGCCCACTTCATCTGAATGAGTGCCGGTTGCAGCGTAACCCGAAAATGCTTGGCGACTCGGATCGCTCCTTCGATCATCGTCGGGTCGAGCTTCTCCTTGATGGCAAACTTCATGACCCCGCGTCGCGGAACGAGCAGTTCTGCTGCAAAGCGGTTGGCATCCCGTTCCTCCTGGGATTGCTGCTCTGCCATCACGTCCACATCGAGCTCTTCGACATGGCCGAGCACGTGATGACCGAATTCGTGAGCAGCGGTGAACCGCTGGCGACCAAGTGGCTTCGCGCGATTGAGATAAATGAAACCTGTCCCGGCACGCTCGTCTCGGACGTAGATGCCATCGATCTGGGGATTCGACCCTGAACGCCGAATGAATACGATATCCGACCGCTCCCTGAGGAACTCGAAGATATCGATCGGTTGATCGTCCGGTAAAATTTCGCTGCGAAGCCGAGAAGCCAGTTGAACTGGATCAGGCTTCGCCATGCACGACCAAGTCGTCGTAGCGACGGCGAAATCTTAGCAACCACGCTAAGTCGCCTTCGGCTCCATTGCTGAGCGCTGACGATCGGAATCGCGGCGAACCGGAAAACTCGGGGTACAAGATGAAGTCGACATCGCACGCCAGATAGCCCGCGATCTCGCGCAGTTCGCGCGCGGAGACCTTTCGTTCACCCTTTTCGATCTTGCACATTTTGGAGCGGTCCAACCCGAGCTTTGCCCCGAGCTGTTCCTGGCTCAGCGCAGCTTGCTGGCGCAGAGCGGCGATTCGTGAGCCGAGGTCCGCATCGGTCATGCCACAATAGTACCACGTTGTTGCGTTTTTCGCAACACCGTCAGTTCGGAGGTTGTGTGCTGGTGGTGAACTCCCGTCCGCCGGCCGCTCGGGCCGTGCGGCCGAGCGCGCCGGACGCTGCCGACGCGCTGGCCGCCGCGCTGGACTAGATTCCGCTCGTCCGGTCCGGCGTCGTGCCGGCCGTACCCGTCGTGTCGCCGTCGTAGCCCGACGCGCGCACGTTGGTCGTATCGCCGCCGACGCGCAGCTTCTCCTCGCGGGTGGTCTCCGAGACGCTCTGGTTTTCGGTAACCTCGCGCTTGCCGACCACGACCTCGCCGGTCACGACCGCGCGCTTCGTCACGGCGACCTGCTCGCGCATCAGCGGCACGCGGATCGTCTCGCCCTGGCCGATCTCGCCGATCTCGCCGGCGTCGGCAGTGGTCTCGCTGACCGGGCGGCGCTCGACGAAGAGCTCCTCGCGGATCACCGGGACGTCGATGTCCTGCTGGTGCTCGACCACGTCCTTGGTGATCTGCACTTCGCCCGCCGACACGCGCTGCTTGTCGATGCTCAGGCGCTCCTCGCGCAGCTGGATCCGGCGCTGCTCGTCGATCGACTCGCCGCGCGCGTACTGCGAGGCGTCGCCGTAGCCGAGGACCTGCGAGCCGCGCAGGCCGGTCGTTCCGGTGGTCGCATCGGTCGCCGCGTCGTACGCGCCCGTCGTGCCGGCCGCTGCGCCCGCGAGCGCTCCGGTGGCCGTGCCGGACCCGAACGCCTCGCCGGCCAGGACGTGGCCGCCGTTGGACTCGACGATCTGCGCCGCCAGCTCCGGGTGGTTGTGGCCGTCGACGGTCAGGATCGCGCTGTTGGGGGCGAGCGAGCCGTCGATCCGGCGCGCTTCGGTCGCGGCGACGCCGTGGCGCACGAGCTCGTCGTAGAGGGTCCGCTCGCCGCTCTCGCCGCTGAAGAAGCGGCCGATCTTCGCGCCCAGCGAGTCGCCCTCGTCGCTCGTCACCTGGGTCTGCCCGCCCGAGGTCACGGCGCTCGTGCTCGCATCGTCGGGGTCGGCCGCCGAGTGGGTCACGCCGATCCAGGTCCGGCCGAACCCTTCGTCGTGCAAGCGGTGTGCCGCTTGGTGCGCGCTCTCGCGATCGGGGAACGCAGCGACCAGCGCTCGTCCCTCGTATGCTTCATCCCGCGCGGTACCGGTATCGTAGTTCATCCATCCCTCGTCACGTCGTCGTGCGTGCTCTCGCTTCTCGGAACACGGCTGGCGAGGTGTGCCCAGAATCCGGCCGTCACAACCGCAGCCGAGCAACCGCGATGCACTTCGAATGGCAACTTTCGCGCAGTTATTATAAGACGCCGTAAGTAAATAGAAAGAGGCCCTTGCAAGCAAGGACCTCCGGCAGGCGACGACAGGGCGTCAGACCGCTTTCACCACGAGCTTGGCGTTGGCGAAGTCGATCTTCGCCTGGGCGCGGCGCTGGGCGTCGAGGTCGCTCGCGGCGCGGTGCTCTTCTTGGGCCGCGGCGAGGTCGGCGCGGGCTTGGGTCGCGTCGATCTCGTCGTGGGCGAGCGCGGCGTCGGCCAGGATCGTCACCTTGCCGGGCAGCGCCTGGAGGAAGCCCTCGCTGCAGGCGAGCTGGAGCCGCTCGGTGCCGCCGCCGGCGCCGCGGACGTTGGCCCGCAGCACGCCGGGCCGCAGCGCGGTCAAGTACGGCGCGTGCGAGGGCAGGATGCCAACCTCGCCCTCGGTCCCGACGGCGATGACGAGCTCGGCCTCGCCGTCGAACTTCACCGCCAGCGGCGTGATGAGCTGGAACGGGATCGCGTTAGCCACGCGAGCTCAGCTCTTCGGCGTTGGCGCGCACTTCGTCGATGTCGCCGACGTAGAGGAACGCCTGCTCCGGGATGTCGTCGCACTTGCCGTCGAGGATCTCCTTGAACGAGCGGACGGTGTCCTCGATCTTGACGTACTTGCCCGAGCGCCCCGTGAACTGCTCGGCGACGAAGAACGGCTGCGAGAAGAGGCGCTGCATGCGCCGGGCGCGCCCGACGGCGACCTTGTCGTCGTCGGAGAGCTCCTCGACGCCGAGAATGGCGATGATGTCCTGCAGGTCGCGGTAGCGCTGGAGCGTCTCCTGCACGCCGCGCGCGACCTGGTAGTGCTCGTCGCCGACGATCGCCGGGTCGAGGATGCGCGAGGACGAGGCCAGCGGGTCGACCGCGGGATAGATGCCCAGCTCCGAGATCGGGCGCGAGAGCGCCGTGGTCGCGTCGAGGTGGGCGAAGGTCGTCGCCACGGCGGGGTCGGTGTAGTCGTCGGCGGGCACGTAGACGGCCTGCACCGAGGTGATCGAGCCCTTTTGCGTGGTCGTGATGCGCTCTTCGAGCGCACCCATCTCGGTTGCGAGCGAGGGCTGGTAGCCGACCGCCGAGGGCATCCGGCCGAGCAGCGCGGAGACCTCCGAGCCGGCCTGCATGAAGCGGAAGATGTTGTCCATGAACAGCAGCACGTCCGAGCCGAGCTCGTCGCGGAAGTACTCGGCCATCGTGACGCCGGTCTGCGCGACCCGGAAGCGCACCCCCGGCGCCTCGTCCATCTGGCCGAAGACCAGGGTCGTCTGCGCGAGCACGCCGGACTCTTTCATCTCCATCCAGAGGTCGTTGCCCTCGCGCGTGCGCTCGCCGACGCCGGTGAACACCGAGAAGCCCTTGTGGACCGCCGCGATGTTGCGGATCAGCTCCTGGATCAGCACCGTCTTGCCGACCCCGGCGCCGCCGAACAGGCCGACCTTGCCGCCGCGGGTGTAGGGCGCCATCAGGTCGACGACCTTGATCCCGGTCTCGAAGATCTTCTGGGTCGGGTCCTGCTGGGCGAAGGTCGGCGCGTCGCGGTGGATCGGCCAGAAGGCGGCCTCCTTCACCGGCTCGTCGGAGTCGATCGCCTTGCCCAGCACGTTGAAGATGCGGCCCAGCGTGCCCTCGCCGACCGGGACGGTGATCGACGCGCCGCTGTTCTGCACGACCGCGCCGCGCACGAGCCCGTCGGTCGAGCCCATGCCCAGACAGCGCACCTGGTTGTTGCCCAGCTCGCCCTGCACTTCGAGAACCAGGTCGCGCTCCGCCATCGCCGTGCCCGAGAGCTTGATGCCGTCGTCGAGGCGCGCGCCCGCGCCGTTCGAGCCGGCGCTCGCGCTGCCGCCGATGTGGACGGTCAGCGCGTCGTTGATGTTGGGCAGCGCGTCGGTGGGGAACTCGACGTCGACGACGTTGCCGAGAACCTGGACGACCTTGCCGGTCGCGAGGGTGGAGGAGGTGACGGTGGCGCTCACGATGTGTACTTTCTCGGGTGCTTGCTATTGAGGGCGGCTCGGGCGTCAGCCCGAACGCGACGGGTTCGCCGCGGGCGAACCCACTAACCCGCGAGGGCTTCGGCGCCGCCGACGATCTCCAAGATCTCCTTGGTGATCGCGGCCTGGCGCGCTTTGTTCATCTCGACGGTGTTCTCGTCGATCAGCTTCTTGGCGTTGTCGGTGGCGTTGTTCATCGCGACGAGCTGGGCGGCGTAGAACGACGCGTTGGTCTCCAGCATGGCCGAGTAGAGCGTGAACTCGAGGTACTTGGGCAGCAGGCGCCCGAGCACGAACTCGGGCGAGGGCTCGAACTCGACCGACCCGCCGCGCCGCTCGCTCGCCGCCGCGTCCTCGGCGACGATGGGCAGGATCTGCCGCACCTCCGGCCGCTGGGTCATCATGTTGACCAGCTTGGGCGCGACCAGGGTCAGCGACCCGATCCGGCCCTGGGTGAAGTCGTCGGTGACGCGGCGCGCGAGCTCCTGGGCGTTGGAGAACATGTCGCCCTGCGCGAGCGGCCAGAACTGCAGCGTCTCGCCGCGCTGGCGGCGCAAGGCGTTGCGGCTCTTGATCCCGACCGAGTACCAGGCCAGGTTCTGGTTCTCGCGGGCGTGGGTCTCGGCCGAGCGGATCAGGTTCGCGTTGAACGAGCCGGCCAGCCCCTTGTCGGCCGTCATCAGGATGACCCCGGCCGGGGCGTTCGGCGCGCCGGCCTTCATGAACGGGTGGTCGACCGACCCGACGTTCGCGATCAGGTCGCGCAGCATCGCGCCGATCGCGTCCGCGTACGGGCGCGACTGCTTCTGCAGCGCCTCGGCCCGGCGAATCTTCGCCGCCGCGACCTGCTTCATCGCCTTGGTGATCTGCTGCGTGTTCTTCAGCGACCGAATCCGGTCCCGAAGGTCGCGAACCGACGGCATGTCTAGAAGCCCTTGTTGAACTCTTCGATGGCCGCGATGAGCTGCTTCTCGGTGTCGCCGGAGAGCGCGCTCGTCGTGCGGATCGCGTCGCTGACCTCGGCGTGCCGCTCGTGGAGGAAGCCGACGAAGCGCTGCTCCCAGTCCGCGACCCGGTTGGTGGGGATGCCGTCGAGGTAGCCGCGGGTCGCGGCGAAGATCACCGCGACCTGGTCCTCGACCGGCTGCGGGTGGCCCTGCGGCTGCACCAGCACCTGGGTCATCTTGTCGCCGCGGTTGAGCTGCTGCTGGGTGGCCTTGTCCAGATCGGAGGCCAGCTTGGCGAACGCGGCCAGCTCGCGGTACTGGGCGAGGTCCAGCTTGAGCCGGCCGGCGACCGACTTCATCGCCTTGGTCTGGGCCGAGGAGCCGACCCGCGAGACCGAGATGCCGACGTCGACGGCGGGCCGGATGCCCTGGAAGAACAGCCCGGTCTGCAGGTAGATCTGGCCGTCGGTGATCGAGATGACGTTGGTCGGGATGTACGCCGAGACGTCGCCGGCCTGGGTCTCGATGATCGGCAGCGCGGTCATCGAGCCGGCGCCCCGCTCGTCGGAGAGCTTGGCCGCGCGCTCCAAGAGGCGCGAGTGCAGGAAGAAGATGTCGCCCGGGTACGCCTCGCGGCCCGGCGGGCGGCGCAGCAGCAGCGAGACCTCGCGGTAGGCCTGGGCGTGGCGGGTGAGATCGTCGTAGATGATCAGGACGTCCTTGCCCTCGTACATGAAGTACTCGCCCATCGCGCAGCCGGCGAACGGCGCGATCCACTTCAGCGAGGCCGGCTCGGCAGCCGAGACGGTGACGATGGTGGTGTACTCCATCGCGCCGGCCTTCTCGAGCGTCTGCTGCAGCGAGGCGATGGTCGAGTTCTTCTGCCCGATCGCCACGTAGATGCAGATGACGTTCTGGCCCTTCTGGTTGATGATCGTGTCGACCGCGATGGCCGTCTTGCCGGTGCCGCGGTCGCCGATGATCAGCTCGCGCTGGCCCTTGCCGATCGGGATCAGCGCGTCGATCGCGCGGATGCCGGTCTGCAGCGGCTGCTTGACCGACTGGCGCTCGATGACCGTCGGCGCGGTGTTCTCGATCGTGCGGTACTGGTTGGTCGCGATCGGGCCCTTGCCGTCGACCGGCTGGCCCAGCGGGTTGACCACCCGCCCGAGCACGCCGTCGCCGACCGGCACCGACGCGATGCGGCCGGTCCGGCGGACCTTGTCGCCCTCCTTGATGTCGGTGTCGGGGCCCATGATCGCGACGCCGACCGAGTCCTCCTCGAGGTTGAGAACGATGCCGTTGAGGCCGTTCGGGAACTCGACCAGCTCCGAGGCCTGCGCGTTGTCGAGACCGTAGATGCGCGCGATGTTGTCGCCGACCTCGATGACGGTGCCGATCTCGGCTTCGTTCGTTCCCGTCGCATAGGTGGCGATGCGCTGTTTGATGATTCCGGCGATCTCGTCGGCGTTGATCATGGCGTTTCCTTAATTCGTGGACAGGAGGCGGGCGATGTCGTCGAGGCGGCCGGCGACCGTGCCGTCGGCACGCTTGTCGCCCATCGTGATGCGGACGCCGCCGATCAGGCTGGGGTCGACGGACTGGGTGACGTCGAAGCTGGTGTCGTAGGCCTTGGCCAGGCGGGCGACGATCGCGTCGAGTTCGCTCCGCGAGAGTTCGCGGGCGCTGGTCACCCGCAGCGGCCGGGCGCCCCGGGCGGCCTGCTCGAGCTGGTCGAACTGGGCCACGATCTCCTCGACCATGCCCTCGCGGCGCTTGCGCACCAGCAGCAGGATCGTGTGGAGCGCGACCGGGTCGAGCTTGGAAAAGGCACCGGCGACGATCGCCTCCTTCTCCTTGCGGTCGACCACCGGGCTGCGGAAGAAGCGCCGCACCTCGGCGTCCGCGTCGAGCGCGGCGACGAAGGTGTGGAGGTCGTGCTGCACCGCCGGGACGCGGCCGCTCTCGGCGGCGAGCTGGAAGACGGCGGTGGCGTAGCGGCGGGCGAGGGTCTGGTTGGGCATCAGGCCTTCCCTCGCGCGAGGTCGTCGATCGTGTCGGTCACCAGGCGCGCGTTGGTGGCGCCGTCGACCCGGCCGGGCGCGTCGGCGCGGGCCTTCGCCAGCGCCTTCTCGATCAGCTCGATGCGCAGCCGGTCGCGCGCGACCAGCCGCGCCCGGGCCTGCTCGCCCTGGGCGTTGCGGACCAGCCGTTCGCCTTCGTCCCGGGCGCCGGCAACGAGCTTGTCGTGCTCGCGCTTGGTGACGATCTCGATCCGGCTCCGGATCTCGGCCGCGTCCTGCTCGGCCGCCTCGGACTCGCCGCGCGCCTTCGCCAGCTCGGCCCGGACCGCTTCGCGCCGCTTCTCGGCGTTGGCGATCTCGGCGTTGCGGGCGACCTGGTTGGCCTGGACCGCGGGCATCAGGTACTTGCGGAACAGCACGATCAGCACGATCAGGAACGCGACCGCGCCGGCGACCTGCGACCAGAGCGCGACCGACTCGAAGAAATGGGTGTCCACTAGACGCCCGCCCCGGGGCCGATCGCCCGCTCGAGCATGGTCCGGGCGAGGCCGTCGACGAGCTGGTCCTCGCCGGCGCGCGCCGCGTCGAGCTCGCCGGCGACGCTGCGCTGAGCTTCCTCGATCAGGGCCGCGGCCCGCTCCTGGTAGCCGGCCAGCACCTGCGCCGCCTCGTCCTGCGAGCGGGCGCGGGTCTGGGCGATCGCGGCCTCGGCCTCGCGCCGGGCCGCGGCCCGCTGCTCGTCGGCCTGCCCGCGCAGGGTGCGGATCTGGGCCTCGCCGCTCTCGATGTCCTGCGTGATGCCGTCGATGTAGGCCCGGCGCTCGGCGATGACGCGGCCGACCGGCCGCAAGAACACCAGGTCGAGCAGGATGATGAAGACGACGAAGTTGACGATCTGGACGACCAGCGTCCCGTCGATCGAGAGAAACACTAGGCTTCGCGCTCCTGGCCGGGCATCGCGGTCGCTACTTGACGATCGCCTGGATGTGCGACGGGACGTTGGTGACGGCGAAGAACAGGTAGAGACCCAGCCCCAGCCCGATGATCGGGAACGCTTCGAGGATACCGACGCCGAGGAAGAAGAACGTGAAGATGTTGGGGCGGGCTTCGGGCTGCCGCGCGATGGCTTCGACCGCCTTCGACGCGACGATACCGTCGCCGATGGCCGAGCCGAAAGCGACGGCCGCGACGATCAGCGAGAAGCCGATCACCATCATTGCCAGGATCAGAGCATCCGAGGTCACGTAGTTCGAGCCTTTCTGGTGGGGTCTAATGTTCCTCGGCCGTCGCCAAGGAGAGATAGACGATGGAGAGGAGGGTGAAGACGAACGCCTGCAGCGTGCCGACGAAGAAGTTGAAGAACTGCAGCAGGAACGGGACGATCGCCGCGCCGAGCGAGAGGTTGACCGGGCCGACCGAGACGTTCGACGCGATGATCGTCGCCACGACGAAGAGCAGCAGCTCGCCGACGAAGATGTTGAAGAAGAGCCGCAGCGCGAGCACGACCGGGCGGGCCAGCTCCTCGATCACGTTGAGCGGAAAGAGAACCGCGAACGGCTGGAAGAGGTGGGCGTAGGCCTTGATCCCGCGCTGCCGGACCGCGACGAACTGGATCCCGAAGAAGACCAGCAGGGCGAAGGCGACCGTCGTGTTGAGGTCGGCCGTCGGCGAGCCGCCGAACGGCAGCCCGAGCTCCTTGAACGGGAAGAAGCCGATCTGGTTGAGGATGAAGATGAAGAAGAACATCCCGATGAAGATCGGGACGAAGCGCTCGCCGTGCCGGCCGATCGTGCTGATCGTGAGGTCGGCCAGGTAGTTCACGATGCCTTCGAAGGTCGCTTGGCGCCGGTTGACCCGGGGGGTCGAGTACGAGCGGCCGAGATACCAGAAGAACGCCAGCGAGCCCAGCATCACCAGCCAGGTCGTCAGGATCGTATCGGCGTGCACGGACCCGATCAGCGGCCAATGCCACGTCAGGTGCGAGCCGACTTCTCTGTGCACTAAGTCCCTCGACGATATGCGGTCCGCAGCGCCATCGCGTACGATACGAGCGGGGTGAAGAATCCGGCGTAGGAGATCGCCAGGGCCCACACGGGGCCGGTGATCGCCGCGGTCGCCGGCAGGATGCCTATTCCCAGAACCCGGAGCACGTTGTTGAGCCCGTACACACCAGGCGAGCGTCTCCCGTCCAGGAGGCGCTCGTTGTTGCGCATGATCAGCAGCATGTTCACGACGCCGCAGCCCCCTCCGATCACGAGGTCCAGACCCAGGAGCGGAGAGCGGAGAGCCACCAGGACGGCGGTCCCCGCGAGCAGCAGCGACGAGCGCAGGGCGACCGACCGTTTCCGCGCACGGTACTCGCGCAGCTCGGCCGGGTCGGCGCGCTTCGTATTGTCGCAGGTTTGGGCCAGACCCTCCTTGACTTTCATCGCAAAGGGGCTAGTCGACCGAACGGACGACCTGGAAGAGCGCGATCGCACCCCCGACGACCAACCCTCCGAACAGCCCCACGATGGCCCACCAGGACTGGCCCGTTCGGTCGCCGGCGAGGACTCCGAGGCCGAAGCCGCCGAGCACGCAGCCGACGAAGATGCCCGCCGACCCCGGCCAGCCGCCCGGGGCTCATGCGCTCGGACCCGGGCTGAACTCGCCCGGCGCCGGGCCGCCGCGCAGGACGTGCAGCAGCCAGCCCACGATCCGCTCGGCCGCCCGGCCGTCGCCGTAGGGATTGGCCGTGTGGGCCAGCCGGCCGTAGGCGACCGGGTCGGTCAGCAGCCGGCGCGTCTCGCTCACGATCGCCTCGTACTCGGAGCCGATCAGCCGCAGCGTGCCGGCCTCGAGCCCCTCGGGCCGCTCGGTCTCGCGCCGCATGACCAGCACCGGCCGGCCCAGGGTCGGCGCTTCCTCCTGGAGCCCGCCCGAGTCGGTCAGCACGAAGTAGGAGGCGCGCACCGCCGCGACCGTCTCGGCGTAGTTGAGCGGCTCGACGAGGCGGACGCCCTCGACCCCGTCGAGCACCGCGTGGACGACCGGGTGGACCGCCGGCGAGGGGTGGACCGGCCAGAGCACCTGCGGCCGCTCGGGGAAGCCGGCGATCGTGCCGACCGCCCGGGCGATCCCGGCCATCGCGCCGTGGTTCTCGCGCCGGTGGGCGGTCACGAAGATCAGCGGCCGGGCCGGGTCGAGCCCCTCCAGCGCGTGGGTCGCGACGGCGCCCGCGCCGACCCGCCGGCTGGTGGCCAGGAACGCGTCGATGACGGTGTTGCCGGTGACCACCACGTGGGCGTGGTCGGTCCGCTCGGCCAGCAGGTTGCCCTTGGCCCGCGCGGTCGGCGCGAAGTGGAAGGAGGCCAGCACCCCGGTCAGGCGCCGGTTGGCCTCCTCGGGGAACGGCTCGGCGATGGTCGAGGTGCGCAGCCCGGCCTCGACGTGGCCGACCGGGATCTTCTGGTAGAACGCCGCGAGCGCCGCGGCCGAGGAGGTGGTGGTGTCGCCGTGGACCAGCACCACGTCGGGCTTGGCCTCGGCCAGCGCTCGCTCCATGCCGGTCAGGACCCGGGTCGTGATGTCGGTCAGCGACTGGGTCTTGGTCATGATGTCCAGATCGATGTCGGGCACGATCTCGAACAGCCGCAGCACCTCGTCGAGCATCTCGCGGTGCTGCGCGGTGACGCAGACGATCGGCTCGATCGCCGGCCCCGCCGCCCGCAGCGCGAGCGCGACCGGCGCCATCTTGATCGTGTCGGGCCGCGTCCCCATGACGGTCATGACGCGGAGCGGCCGGCCGTTCACGCGAACCGCGCGCCGCCGACGCCGGAGACGAAGAGCGCGACGATGCCCAGCGCCAGGCAGAGCACGTAGATCAGGAGCACCGCCTGGCGGACGTTGAGCCCGAAGCGGAAGATGAGCTGGTGGTGGAAGTGGCCGCGGTCGGCCTCGTAGATCTTCTTGCCGGCCCGGGTGCGGCGCACGATCGCGGCGGCGGTGTCGAGCACCGGCAGCGCCAGCACGATCAGCGGCAGCAGCAGCGAGATCGTGAAGGCCGTCTTGCTCGCCCCCTCGATCGAGACGGTGGCGAACACGTAGCCGATGAAGAGCGCGCCCGAGTCGCCCAGGATGATCTTGGCCGGGTTGAAGTTGTAGGGCAGGAAGCCCAGCACGCCGCCGACGAGCGCGGCCAGGATCAGCGCCATCTCCGGGTGCCCGTGGGTCAAGCTGATGACCAGCAGCGACATCCCCGAGATGGCGGTCAGCCCCGAGAGCAGCCCGTCGAGACCGTCGATGAGGTTGATCGCGTTCATCATGCCGATGTACCAGAACAGCGTCACGACGACCGCGATCCAGGGCGGGAAATACAGCGGCTCGCCGTGGTGGAACGGGTTCTGGACGTAGTGGATCTGGAAGCCGTAGAGCAGCGAGATCCCCGCGACGACGACCTGCGCGAGCAGCTTGCCACGCGGCGACATGCCCATCACGTCGTCCCAGATGCCGACCATCAGGATCAGCGTGCCGCCGAAGATCAGCCCGATCGCGTCGTGCAGGTTGGCCAGGTTGCCGAACTGGTTCTTGGCGATCAGGTAGCCGAGCGCCGAGAACAGCGCGAAGGCGAAGCCCAGGAACACCGCGATGCCGCCGATCCGCGGCTTGGGCACGTCGTGCATGCGCCGCTCGCCCGATGCGTCCAGCATGCCCACGGTCTGGGCCAGCCGCCGCACGTAGGGCGTGGTGAAGAGCGCGGTCGCGAACGCCAGCAGCAGCGCCGCGGCGATGATGGCGGGGTTCACGGGCTAGCGGTGGACCTGGGTCACGAGCGGGCCGGTTCGGCCCCGAACTGCTCCAGCCCCACCCCCGCCTCGCCAAGCAGCGCCTGGGCGACCGCGTCAGGGTAGGCGTCGGCGTAGACGATCCGGACCACCCCGGCGCTGATCAGCAGCTTCGAGCAGCCGGCGCACGGCTGGTGGGTGCAGTAGGCGGTCGCTCCCTCGAGGCTGACACCGTGGAGTGCCCCCTGGACGATCGCGTTGGCCTCGGCGTGGGTGGCTCGCAGGCAGTGCCCGTCGACGATCATGCAGCCGGCGTCGGTGCAGTGGGCCACCCCCCGCGGGGCCCCGTTGTAGCCGGTGGTGAGGATGCGGCGGTCCCGGGTGAGGACGGCGCCGACGCTGGCCCGCGGGCAGGTTGCCCGGGTGGCAACCGTCCGGGCGATGTCCATGAAGTACTCGTCCCAGCCGGGGCGTGTTGGGGCGCTTATTGCTTGAACTCCGGAAATTCGATCATCCTCGTGCACCGAAATCTGTTTATTCGGCAGACCGTCGTTTCGGACCGCCCCTCGAGGAACGCCGCTGCGACGCCTAGCCGGCGCCGGAGGTGGACCCTGTTGGAGAAGCCGCCGGTCAGCATCAGGGTCCTGGCGGCGGCTACCCGGGACCGTAGGGGTCCATGTTGCGGAGAATCTCTTGGACCAGGACTTTGACGTGCGAAGTCCACTGCGACGGGTCAAGCGCGTAGAGTCTGATCGAGCCGACATTGCGCTGATGAAGAGGCCGTCGTCCTCGAGCGGGTCCAGCAACTTCAGCATATCGCCGTCGGTCCGAACCCCGGCGACCCGTGCGATGGTCGAGGGGTCGGCCGCTCCGATTGCGCCGGCGATCAGGACCGCGATGGTCCGGTTCGGATGGCCGAAGATGGCTTCGATGTCGCCGGGTGGGCAGCCAAAGAGCCGCAGGCCCGTCATGTTCCGGCCTTCCTGAACAGCCAGTTCATCAGGCGGCCGAGGGGAGGGTCTCCATTCGAGGCCGTTCGCAGTGGCGATGGCTCGGAGGGTCGAGCGCACCTGCCGAAACAGCGGATGCCGACGGTCAAGGGTGAGGTGGTAGCGGTCCAGATGGCGGGTTGCCGGTACCGGCGGACGAGCCCGAGCGCAACGAGCCACCGAATGGATGTCCCAGATTCGCGTCCGTGACGGCCGTGCGTTCCGGTACGTCGTTCACGGCAACGGGCTCCATAGCCCCGATTTTGGTCAGTGACTTCATGGCGCCGACGAGCCAAGGAACAGTGCTGGGTATCCCGGGCGGTACGCCTTGATACCGGCTTCATTTCGTCCGCATGGCTTTGGCCTTCGGTCATGGACCGAGGGACATGTCTCGTGCTTTTCTCTCGTGTTGCGGCGCATCACCTGGATCGGTGCGCCGCACACGTCCTCAGCAAGCTAACCTGGAGCTTCGTGGGTTCGTACGAAGCGCGGTCACTAGGGGCCGGCTTCGACTGTTAGACGAGGTGCGCGGTGAATCAAGTCAACGGGCGGTGCGCCTGACCCGCGCAAGCGTTAGCGTATCGCGACCTTTTGAAGGCAGGGCGGCCGGTCATTACCTGCGAACGTTATCAGCAGCCGTTCGCGGAGCCCACGTCTGACGAGATGAGGACGCCGCCGTGTTCGGACGCACGAGCTAGGGCGAAACAGCGCGGTTCCCATCTACTGCTCTACTTCTTTGGGGATCGTCACTTCAAAGCCCGGAAAGAATACCGTTAAGGGATTGCTGTTTGCCGTTGCGTCAGCCAATGCCGCTCGTGCTTGCGTAGCGATTTCCGACTGATACGTCTCTATTCTTGGCGTCAACGTGTAAATATCGGTCGTATCTATTACGACCGTTCTAACTTGATTCACATCAAACGGAAGTCTATCCGCCTTTCTGCAAATCTGAATTATGGGCAGTTTACAAGCGTGTCGTATCGCCATTTCGTAGAAAGCATTGGGGTTGTGCCACGATAGATCTACAATCGCAAGACGAGCACGCATGACGTGCTCAAGAATTTGGGAAGTAATCATGCCACCCTGTCCAATTTGGTCGGCGCGTACTACTTCAAGCCCAAGCTCCCTTATTGCTGGTTCAACAATAGAGTTTAGAAACAGATCCGAGTGCTTGCGAATTTCTGTATGGTCTTCACCAATAGGAGCAATGTAAAAGCAAATCTTGTTCCATCGCGTCTTCATCACCGCTTCTGTTGAAGCGGGTGGCCATTGGCTCACAGGTACGAGCGTAGGACCGGCTGGCTTCAGTGGTCCCTGATGTCTCGCGTTCTCGTCCAATACTTGTTCAATCGGGACGAGCATTTCAGAGCCTGCAATGGTTTGAAGCAAGCCTAAGAATTTTGCATTCACAATGAACGTGTCAACGCATTCCGTCACGTGCGCTTCTGGAACGCCGTTATCACGGAGAACATCTTTGAGTACGTCGTGCGATGGCAGTTTCTTATTCTTGTATTCGTTATACAAGACCTGAAATGGCTTGATGTCGTTGATTGCAAGACTGAACTGTGCTGCCAATCTGGCTTCTCGGTCCGACTCGGGCGACGATGCAACCTTGCCCAATTCGGTGAGATCTAGCCATTCAGCAGCGTACGAGCCGGTTGTCAGCCCGTACTTACCAGAATTCGTGATTAGCTGCTTTGTCGAACCGCTATTCGGCGAGCGTTCTAATTGTTTGAGAAGTGTTAAGCGCCGAACACGTTCTCCTGATGCGAACTTTTGTATCGCGTCGGCAAGGGTAAGGGATTCTTCGAACGGCGCAGCCGGATATGGACGCGCCTCTCTCGTCCTGACCGCCGATTGTGACGGCTGCTTAGAGCGAGAGGTGGATTTCGCGCTTTTCCCAGAACGTTGCTTTGGTCGTTTCTTAGCCTTCTTAGAAGACTGCGTCGTTGCGGACTTGGTAGGGGGTTCCTGTCGGGCTACTTTTTCAGTCATTTTTTGGTTCTTTTTTTGACGTTTAGTACGGATATTCAAAGCGCGTTACGAGCGACATTTTCGGAGCTTTTTCTGGGGTTCCGTCGTTGGCCGGTCCTCATATCGAGGTTGCCCGAGGTTGCCCATTGAATGCGCGTCCCAGCGACAGACGTAATAGCGATTGATCCGGGGCTCCCGCCCATCCTGCTCGGGCGGACTTCGCTTACGCACGCCTACCGGGGAGTGCTACCGATGTATGACGAGGCCGGAACCGCCGCGAACTTCAACCCGATGAGCGAGAAATCCCTGGTCCGGTTGTTCTTTTCCGGAGTCGGTCTCCGAGGCTTTGCGCTACTACGTTTACCGGCTTGTTGATCGTGCGATGGGAGAACGTTCTACGTCGGGAAGGCAGAGGAAATCGGCTCTTTCACGATGTGGCAGGAGCGACCGACCTGGCGGAACACACATCGCTCAAACTCGAAACGATTCGGGACATCGAAAGATCTGGCGTCAAACTGGGCACCGTGTTACGAGCCGTGATGGAAGAACATCCATGCAGGCGTGCCCGTACCGACGACTGCGCTGTAGATGCCGACCCACAGCGGAACATTCGCGGTAGCGTCGTGACTCGGAGTGAAGTTCTTGGATTGCTTTCGGCGTTTCTTTCGGCGCCGGCCGCGACGCTCCGCTTCAGAGACCGGTCGGCGGAATGATGTCTTGCGGCGAGACGACTGGCGGGGCCGCGTGGGAGCCGCTCGAGACGGGTGCTCCGACGGTCAGGAACGCGATGACCGCGGCTGCTAAGGCGAGGGCGATCTGACTCATGGTTGGACCTCACGGGTGTCAGGTGACCCGGTACCATCACTCGGGTCAAACCGCACGGAATCGTTGCCGACTCCGAGCCGCTGCACCCGGCTGGCCCGGTTCGACCCCCTTGCGGCACGCTGGCCGCTCGTCCTGGGTCGCGCCGCCGGCCGGCAAGCGGGTAACCTGACCCCCTCGACGGCCCGATGCGCCCGATACAGCATGGCAGGGACCCCGCCGCTGATCGTCCTTGCGAGCTACGCTCGCCTACACCCGGGAACGTTCGGCGGCGGGGTCACCGGCTTTCAACGATCCGCTCGCGGACCGTACAATCGGGTCGACCGGCGCTTTCGCCGTTCACCTTCACCTCTCAGGCGCCGCCGCACGCGTGCTGCGAATTGGAGCCGGTGTACGCGGCCTTGAGCCGGTACGCGTAGACGCGATACTGCCAGCCGCGCGGATCGGCGTCGGGATCGACATCAGGCACACCTGCACCCGGTCGCCGCGCCGCTGCGACTCCATCAGCGCGTTGTCCGGATCACCCTGGTAGTGCACCACCTCCGCGGCCTGCATTCAGCGGCAGAGGTCAAGCGCAAATACGGGATCTTGGCAGTCTGATCGTCGCCAGATGATGGCCGGCACCTGCAGGGCAGGGAACCCGCTTCGTCGGCCAGGGCATTCTCTATATGGCTAGGCTCAAACGCCGACGTCTTGCAAACGCTGAAGATAGGCCGCCATCGTGGCATTCGTGATGAACAAGGTCCGCGGCGAATCGAGGAGCGGCCGAAAGGCGAGACGCGAGTACCACTCGACCAGCGTGTCGTTCTTCGCGTCCACGATCATCGCGAACGATCCGGATGTCTCCGAGATACTCAGAGCAGCCGCGAAAGCCCGCGCGATCAAGATCGTCCCAATTTCGTAGCCGGCATAGTCGTCATGCCGCGCCATACGCCCCAGCCGCACGCAGCCCCAGCTATCGTATTTAGGCAGCTTCTTCGCGACCTGGGCCGGGACGGCGGCCGGTATCACGCTCGCATTCGAGACCGCGAAGTAACCGGCGATTTTCCGGCCGGCTTGCGTATCCAAGAGCACATGGACCGCCGAGATATTGCGGTCGTTGTCGCGTGGTCCGCGCCCTGCGTCGGTCAAATAGTTCTGGAGAGCCGGTTCACGCGAGCACACAAAGGAGGCCCGGTCGTGCTGGGGACCGAGCCTCTCTTGGATGAACCGCGGTTCGCCGATCACCGCATCGCCTTTTGATGGGCCTCCAGGAATCGTGCGAGGACAGCGGCGTCGACCGGGGACGCTTCCGTGAGGGCTCGCGCAAAGGCTTCCGAGTCGCGCTCGGATAGTTGCAGGATGGTCTCGGCCTTGATCGTCTGCAGCGCGCGGTCGTACGCCGACCCGAGCACGAAGTCCGACAGCGTCTGCCCGCGAAGCTCGGCCGCGCGCTGCAGGGCATTCTTCATCCGCTTCGGGAGGCGCGTGTTGAAGGTCGCCTGCTCTTCAGCCGCAGCAGGACCGCCCTTCTCGTCGTAAGACTCGTCCCTGATGGTCACGGGTGGCCTCCTTCTTGTAATGCCATCAGCGTTACGTCGCTATGGTATCGTAACGCTGTTGGCGTTACAAGATGGTCGGCTCCTACCTCTTGGACTCGCGGGGCGCCGGGCGAGCAGGCCGCGGCATCTCACTAAGCTTGGTCAGGCTCGAACGCGAACCGCTGCGTGCACGTCCACGAAGCTCCCGAGCATGGCGTTGAACTCGTCGTGGCGCTCCAGCAGGCCCATGTGCTTCCCGGGCGTCAGGACTGCGAGCGTGGCGCCCGGGATCACCGATGCGATGTGCTCGCTGGCGCGCGGCAGCAGCACGGGGTCGCGGTCGCCGGGAATGACCAGCACCGGCACGGCGATGTTCCCGATCGAGGACGTCTCGTCGAACTTGAACATCGCGAGCATCCCGCGGGCCAGAACGCCGGGCGGGGCCTTGGCGAAGAACAGCGTGGCGAAGTCGAGCTGCCCGCGCGTCTCGCCGCCGGCGAAGCCGGTCAGTGCCGTTCCGACGATCTGCGATCCGTTGATGTAGCTGAGCCAGTTCATCGCCCACACGAGCGGCGACAGCACGATCGTCAGGTACATCAGCGGCGTGAAGAGCGGGCGCTCGAGCGCGTGCATCACCGATGCGCCCAGCGTGGTGCGGGTCGGGTCGGTGTAGGTCGTGCCGACGAGCACCAGCGCGGTGACGTCCGAGCCCAGCCGGCTCGCGTGCCGGCGCGCGAACGTCTGCGTGATCATGCCGCCGATGCTGTGGCCCAGAACCACCGCCGGTGCCCCGGCCAGGTCGACGACCGCCGCGAGATCGTCGGCCATCGCGTCGAGCGAGTAGCCGTGCTCGCCGGCGCGGCTCGACTTCCCCAGGCCGCGCAGGTCCCAGGCGATGACCCGGTGCCGCGCCGAGAGCGCGCGCTTGGTGTAGTAGAACGCCCGGTTGTCGACGCCCCAGCCGTGGACGAGGACGATCGGGAGGGCGCCGGTCGGGCCGGAGGCTTCGACGTGCAGCACCGTGCCGTCGGGGCGCTCGACGCGCAGCGTCTCTGGGGCGTGCGCCCACGACGGGTCGTCACGGCCGCCGCGGTGGAACGCCAGCACGATGAAGCGCCCGAGGAGGGCCACGACGAGCATCGCGATGCCCGCCGCGAGAACGGCGGTCGTGATCGCCGCGCCTTGCCACCATTCGTAGACGATGTAGCCGCCGCCGAACAGCAGCCCCAGCGAAAGCAGCCCGAATATCCACATCGGCAGGATGGCAAGCGGCATGAACGGCACGCCGTTCACCTACCCCACAAGACGCAGGACCGCCATGAGCAAGCGGTTCCTCGAGCAGCGAAGGGACGCTATGCCGTGCGCGGCTCCGCTTCGTCGGCCAGCATCTCTTCGTGGGTCTCCTTGATCGCGTCGAGCATGGCTTGCGGGTCGGCGGGCTGCGACATCGCGATCGCCTCGGGGTCGAGGTGGTTCTCGATCATCGGGTGATCGCGCCGGAGCTGCTCGATCATCTGGATCAGCTTGGCCGTCTTCTGCTCGCTGACCATCGAGATCTCGAGCGTGAGCTGGGCACGGTGCTCGGCGAGCAGGTTCTCCCGCCGCTGCGTCGTCAGGATCAGGATCGCGATGTAGAGGGCAGCGGTCGTCACCATGCCTTGCAGCCACGAGAACGGCGCCGGGTCGAACGCCGCCACGTGCAGCCGCGGCAGCAGCAGGTTGCACCCCGTCCACAGGACGATCACGGCGGTGACGACGCCGACGAAGCCCGGCCGGCCGACCTGCGCGGTGAGGCCGTCGATGATCCGCTGGTAGAGCGACGCCTCGCGGTAGTGCTGCACGTGCAGCTCCGCGATCGAGCGGACGGTGTCCTCGATGTGCGCGGGCAGGATCGGCGTGTCGGCCACGACTATGCTTCCTCGCCCTCTGCTTCCGAGGCGTTCTTGCCTTCGGGCGTGGCGGGCGTCGCGCTGTCCTCGTGCGCCCCGCCGGGGTCCGCCGGGGGCCGGTCTGTGTCGTTCGTCATGCCGGCTTCTTACCCGGGCGCCGTCGTCGCCGCGGCCGCGTTTCCCGCGACGGTCAGCACGAAGATCGCGACGTCGTCGTGCTGGCCGCTCGCCAGCAGCTCGTCGGCGAGCGCGGCGGGCTCGTGTCGCGCCCACCCCCGGTCGGCCCGGCCCTCAGGTCTGCGGAGCAGGAGCTCGCGCGGGCCGGGCGGCGGTTCCGGTCTCCCGGACCACCAGCGAGGCCGCCAGCGCGAGGACCGCGGCGGCCAGCATGGCCGCGTTCGCGGCGGCGTACGCGGCGGGCGAATAGGTGCGCAGGCCGGCCGCGAGCTGGCCGCTCCAGGCGTGGTCGAGGATCAGGCCGTACAGCGGCTGGATGAGCGAGGCGCCCAGGAACACGCCGGTGTTGACCACGCTCACCGCCATGCCGGCCTGCGCGACCGGCGTGATCTCTTTGGCCAGCGCGTAGGTCAGCACGAACCCGCCGCCGGCGAAGCCGAGCAGGAAGAACAGCGTCACGCCGCCGGCCCCGGCGCCGAAGCGCAGGCTCGCCAGGGCCGCGAAGACGGCGGTGTAGGCCAGCACGCTGCCGACCAGCACGGGCTTGCGCCGGCCGAGCGCATCGGACAGCCAGCCCAGGCAGAACGAGCCCAGCGCCAGGCCGATCAGGCTAGCGGTGACCAGCGTCGCGCCGGCGCCGCGCTGCAGCCCGTGGACGTCGCGCAGGTACGGGATCGCCCATAGCCCCGAGAACGAGTAGAGGCTGCCCAGCAGTCCGAGGTTCACCACGAAGCCTGGCCAGATCCAGCGGTTGCGCAGCACCGAGCGCAACTGCCCGGTCCAGCCGCCCTGCGCCGTGCTCGGCTGCGCCGCCGGCCGCCCGAACGGCGCGTCGGCCTCGGCCGGCGAGTTGCGGATGACCAGCGCCGAGAGCGCCGCGAGCGCGATCGACGCCAGGCCGATGACGACGAACACCGTCCGCCAGGAGTACGTGCGCAGGACGAGCTCGAGCGGCGAGCCGGCGAAGACCGAGCCGGCGTTGCCGATCAGCAGCGTCAGGCCGCTGATGAAGCCGTACTGCTTGGCGTCGAACCAGGCGGCGTTGCTCTTCATGAAGCAGACGAACACGATCGACACGCCCAGGCCGACCAGGAAGCGCCCGAGCGTCGCCTCGCCGAAGGTCAGCGCGAGCCCGAACACCAGCGAGCCGATCCCGGCGATCAGGTTCGCCGCGCTGACGACGATCCGGGTGCCGAGCAAGTCGGCCACGACGCCCGAGGGGATCTGGGTGAGGGCGGAGACGTAGTAGTACATCGCCGCCAGCGAGCCGAGCTGGCTCGCCGTGATCTTGAACTCGGCGAGGAGGTCGCCGGAGACCACGGCGGGCGCCATGCGGTGGAAGTACACCCAGACGTAGCTGAGCGCCAGGACCGCGAAGATCGTCCAGCGCGATGGCTTCAACGGTCGGCGCGCAGCATCGTCGGGCCGCGGGCTAGGCGGAGACTTGGGCGGGGGCTTGGGTCTTGCGGGCGTCGTAGATGATCGGCTCGACCGCGTTGAGCGAGGTGATGTAGGCCGCCTCGGAGATCCGGTCGCCCTGGTCCGCGACGGCGGTCAGCGCGCCCGAGATGCCGATGGTCTTCTTGGTCAAGCTCGGCACGACGTAGCTCTCGGCCGAGTAGCCGCCCCGGCTCTGGTTGTACACCATGATGCTCTGGGCGCTGCAGAAGCCGGCCTTGCTCATGTACTCGATCGGCAGCTCGGCGCTCATCTCGATGCAGCCGCGCTTCTCGACCGTCTCGATGGTCAAGTTGGTCAGCAGGTTGGAGAGATAGGTGCGCGGCAGCTCGGCGCGCACGTCGATCGTCTCCTGCGTCATGGCGTCGACCCGGTCGAAGCGGCCTTCGCGCTCGAGCACGATCTTGGCCCCGCGCAGGTCGTTGGTCGCCGACTCCTCGGGGTACAGCCGCACGTCGACGATCGGCGTGGCGTACGTGCCGCCGACGTAGCGCCGGTGCTGATCGGAGCTGAGCAGCGTGGTCGTGATGACGCAGCACAGCTCGCCCTGGCCCAGCAGGTACGCGATCGAGCCGCGCGCCTCGACCTCGTCCGAGTCGCCGGGGATCGCGTACGTGTACATCCGGTTGACCCAGTTGTTGCCGCCGATCTTGGTCACGTTGATCTGCTCGAACGGCGCGATGTCGCACATCCGCATCATCTCGCGCGGCAGCACCAGGCCTTCGCCGAGCTCGGCGCTCGAGCTGGCCTCGGACTTGGTGACGCGCACGTTGTGAAGACAGCTCCGCTTCACCCGGAAGAGGTTGTAGTCGATCATGTTCCACCCTTTGCGATGAGGTCCGAAGAGACGGAGGAGAGCCGCGCGCCGATCGTCCTCGCGCTGGCGCGGCATCCGGCGGTGAAGTCGTAGAAACCGCCGAAATCTTTGGTCGCGAACCGGTTCGTGAAGAACAGGCCGGGCAGGCTGGACTCGAAGTCCGCGCTCAGGTCCGGGTAGCCGCCGGTGACGGCGATCCGCTCGAGCAGCCCGCCGTGCCGCAGATACTCCAGCCGGGCGACGTCGGTCTTGTAGCCGGTGGCCAGCACGACATCGTCGACGACCAGCCTGCGCCCGTCGTCGAGAGCGACCGCGACCCGGCCGTCGGCCCGCAGCTCCCCGCTCGTCACCCGCGTGTGCGGCCACAAGTGGATCTCGGGCCGGTCGATCCGCTCCGCGAGCCACGGCTCGAGCTGGCCGCGGCCGATCGCCCACATGCGCTGGGCGATCGCGTCCCTCTCGGCTTGCGGCAGCCGGCGGTACCAGCCGGGCGATTCTTCCGAGAGCGCGAGCAGGTCGTTCGTCCACGACCAGTCGGCGGGACCGAACGCGGGGGTGGCGTGCCGGTAGCTGAGGTGAACTTCGGCTCCGGCTTCGGCCGCGAGGGCGGCCCATTCGAAGGCGCTCTGGCGCCCGCCGACGATCAGCATCGCTCTGCCGCCGCACGCCGAGAAGTCGGAGGCGTCTTGCGCGTGGCGAAACGTCCCGGCCGGCAGCAGAGCGGCGAGCTCCGGCGGGACGTTGCTACACCGCTCCCAGCCGGCGGCGACGACGACGCGTTCCGCGACGAGGCTCGTGCCGTCGTCGAAGGCGGCCACGAAGCGCCCCGGCCGCTCGAGCGCCAGCGCGGTGACGCGTCGCGGTTCGGCCGCGACCTGCGCGCGCTGCGTGAACCAGGCGCAGTAGGCCAGATACCGTTCGAGCGTGAGCGGGTGGGCGGCTTGCAGATCGAGTCCCTGGTCGAGCAGGTAGCGGTCGAGCGTGTCCCGTTCGAACGGGTCGAGGTGCCAGTCGGAGCGCGAGCGCAACAGCATCGCGGCCGGCATGCGCGCCTGCCAGAACGCCATCGGCTCGCCGACCAGCACGTAGTCGATGCCGCCGGCGCGGCAGTACGCCGCCAGCGCCAGCCCGTACGGTCCCGCACCGATGATGAGGACACTCGTGCGCTCCGCGGCGTGCTCCCCCACCTGCCAACCCCTCTTCGACTTGACCTACGTACAGGTACAATGACCTGTGCCGGACACTTACCCGAGGCCGGCGGATTTCATGCGGCCGGGCGCCGGGGTGTGGGCTACGGGCGCCGCGCGCCGGCCCCTCAGTGGACCCGGGCGTGCACCGGGACCGACGAGGTCGAGCCGAACATCCGGTCGCCGGCGTCGCCCAGGCCCGGCACGATGTAGCCGTGGTCGTTGAGCCGCTCGTCGACGTGGGCGGTGACGATCCGCACGCCGGGGTGCGCGCGCGCGAGCGTCGCGATCCCCTCGGGCGCGGCCAGGATGCAGACGAACACCGGCGCCTTCGCCCCGCGCTCGGCGAGCATCGTCAGCGCGGCCGAGCCGGAGTGGCCGGTGGCCAGCATCGGGTCGAGCACGAAGACCTCGCGCGCGCCCAGGTCGTCGGGCAGGTTGGCGTAGTACGGCACCGCCGCCAGCGTCTTGGGATCGCGGTAGAAGCCCAGGTGGGCGACGACCGCGTCGTCCACCACCGCCAGGAAGCCCGGCAAGAGGCCCAGGCCCGCCCGCAGGATCGGCGCGACGACCGGCCGGGTCGCGATCCGGCGGACCTTGGCCAGCGCGACCGGCGTCTGCAGCTCGAGCTCGGCCTGGGGCAGCCCGCGGGTGGCCTCGTAGGCCAGCAGCTGCCCCAGCTCCTCGACCAGCCGGCGGAACACCGGCGTCACGGTCGAGGCGTCGCGCAGCCGGGCCAGCCGGTCCTGGACGGCGGGGTGGTCGACGATCAGCGGCTCGGGCACGAGCCCCACTTACCGCGCCGGGGCGATGGGGCCCTCGCTCGGGCCGGCGGTCTCAGTTACAGCAGCTATCGGTGTTGCAGCAGCCCGTGTGCCCGCACTGGATCGTGATGTAGGTGTAGGTCGTGTCGGCATCGCCGGCCTTGGTGGACGCGGCTTCTTCGCGCAGGTCGAGATCGTCGAAACGGGATTCGCTCGGCATGGTCTTCTCCTCGATGGTGGGAGCCGGTCACGGTACCTACGTCAGCCCGAGCTGGCCGCCCTCGCGACCGGGTTCACACCCGCCCAGCCGTCAACCGCGGCGTCGCCGGCGCCGCCGACACTACGGCACGTCGTGGCGAGAGGTCAGCTCGGCGACGCGGGCGCGCAGCGCGTCCTGCTTCGCGCGGGTCTCGATGTCGCCGAGCGCTTCGCCGATGATCCGGCCGACCTCGCGCGCTTCGTCCTCGCCGAAGCCGCGCGAGGTGATCGCGGGCGAGCCGAGCCGGATGCCGCTGGTGATCGCGGGCTTCTGCGGGTCGAACGGGATCGCGTTCTTGTTGACGGTGATCTGGATCTCGTCGAGGTACTGCTCGACGGCCTTGCCGGTGAGGCTCTTGGGGGTGAGGTCGACCAGCAGCAGGTGGGTGTCGGTGCCGCCGCCGACCAGCCGCACCCCGGCCCGGGTCAGCTCCTCGCCCATCGCCTTCGCGTTCGCGATCACTTGCTGCTGGTAGGTTTTGAACGACGGCTGCAGCGCCTCGCCGAACGCGACCGCCTTGGCGGCGATCGTCTGCATGAACGGGCCGCCCTGGATGCCGGGGAAGACGCTCTTGTCGACCGCCGGGCCGTGCTCGGCCTTGGCGAGGATCAGGCCGCCGCGTGGGCCGCGCAGCGTCTTGTGGGTGGTCGAGGTCGAGAAGTCGGCCAGCGGCACCGGCGAGGGGTGCAGGCCGACCGCGACCAGGCCGGCGATGTGGGCCATGTCGACCATGAACAGCGCGCCGACCTCGTCGGCGATCTCGCGGAAGGGCGCGTAGTCCATCGTGCGCGGGTAGGCGCTCGCGCCGGCCACGATCAGCTTGGGCTTGTGCTCGCGCGCCAGCGCGCGGACCTCGTCGTAGTCGATCAGCTCCGTGTCGCGGCGGATGCCGTAGGCCACCGCGTTGTAGAGCTTGCCGCTGTACGAGACCTTGGTGCCGTGGGTGAGGTGGCCGCCGTGGGCGAGCGACATGCCCAGCAGCGTGTCGCCCGGCTTGAGCACCGCCATCATCACCGCCATGTTGGCCTGCGCGCCGGCGTGCGGCTGGACGTTGGCGTGCTCGGCGCCGAAGAGCGTCTTGAGCCGCTCGATCGCCAGCGTCTCGGCCACGTCGACCCACTCGCAGCCGCCGTAGTAGCGCCGGCCGGGATACCCTTCGGCGTACTTGTTGGTCAGCACCGAGGCCGACGCTTCGCGCACCGCGCGGCTGGCGTAGTTCTCCGAGGCGATCAGCTCGAGGTTCTCGCGCTGGCGGCGCTCCTCGCGCTCGATCGCGGCGAAGACCTCGGGATCGGCGGTGGCGAGGGTCGGGGAGTCGAGCAGTTGCATGCGGGTCAGCCTCGGTCGTCGGTGTCGGTGCGGCGGCGGATCAGCGTCGTCGCCGAATAGTCGGGCTTCGCCGCCGGCCGCTTCGGCGCCCCGCCGTAGCGCAGCACCTGCACCAGGACGAGCAGCCCGACGGTGGCGACCAGCGCGACCCAGAAGGTCGGGCTCGCATAGCGCGGCTGGGTGTGGTCGAAGAGGTACTCGGCGAGCGCGATCACGACCGCGGCGAGCGGGACCAGATTGCCGAGCGTTTGGCGGTCTATCACGTTTCTCCGGTGAAGAGCGGCATGATGCGGATCGCTCTTTCGAGTTCGCCGTTCCGGCGCCCGTTCGCCGCGGGCGGGCTGACCCAGCTCGAGTGGGTCGAGCGCTGTGCGGCGCTGCTCGGGGTCGACGGGGTGCTGTGCGACCCGGCCGACTTCCCCCGCACCGACGGCGAGTACGTCGCCCAGCTGCGCAAGGTCGCGGTCGACCTGGGCGTCGTGCCGTTCGGCCTGGACGTGCCCGGCTTCTTGGATCCCGCGGCCGAGCCCGCCGCCCGGGCGGCGGCGCTCGAGCTGGCCGTCGGCTTGGGCGCGCTGGTGCTGCGCACCCGGCTGCCCCCGCCCGGCCCGGTGCCGCCGGCCGCCTTCGTCGAGGCCGTCGGCATCGCCAAGGCGGCGAGCAAGGCGGCCAAAGCGGCGAACGTCACGCTGCTGGTCGCCGCCCGGCCGGGAACGCTGGCCGAGGACCGCGAGGGGCTGCGCCACGCGCTCAAGGACGTCGACAGCGCCTGGCTGCGGGCGTGCCCGCGGGCGGCCGACGGGTCCGCCGGCTGGGGGCCGAAGGACCGCTTCCCGGCCTTCGAGGCGACCGTGGCGGACGACCCGGCGGCGGTCGCCGCGGTGGCCGGCCGGAGCTGGCTGATCCTGGACGGCCCCGCGGCGGACGACCCGTGGGAGCGCTTCGGCGCCGCCGTCGGCGCGCTGCGCGCGGCGGAGCCGGAACGCCGGCCCGCGCCGGCGAGGTAGAGAGCGAGGACACAACCGCAGCAGCCGTCTGGAACCCAGTTGAAGACCTGCGGTTCTCGCAGGTGGGTGCGGCCCGGGCGCCCAGTGTCCAGCCGGTGAAGGTCGGACAGCCGGTCGTATCCGGAGCTTGTGCTCCCGGGGTTTCTACGTTGGTCTACCACTAAGGAACCTACGCGAACCGCCGCAGTTGTTGTCGCTGCTGTATCGTATACCCGCCGTCAAGGACTTGACAGGTGGGTTCGACTTCGTCGAACCCTTCGCGTTCGGGCCTGCGGCCCGAGCCGCCTCAGCCGCGAACCTTGCTGCCTAGGGCGGCACCGTACACGTCGAGCGCGCGCTGGCGGGCGGCGGCGTGGTCGACGACCGGTGCGGGGTAGTCGCGGCCGATCACGCAGCCCAGCTCCGCCTGGAGCAGGGGCGGGAGCTTCCAGGGCTCGTGCACGTACTTCGCCGGCACCTTCGCCAGCGCGGGGACCAAGGCGCGCACGAAGCTGCCGTCGGGATCGAAGGTCTTGCCCTGGAGGGTCGGGTTGAAGACGCGGAAGTACGGCGCGGCATCGGTGCCGGTCGAGGCCGACCACTGCCAGCCGCCGTTGTTCGCGGCCAGGTCCGCGTCGGCGAGGTGCTGCTCGAAGTAGCGCTCGCCCTCGTGGTAGTCGGTCAGCAGGTGCTTGGTGAGGAACGACGCGACGATCATGCGCAGGCGGTTGTGCATCCAGCCGGTCGTGTTGAGCTGGGCCATCGCGGCGTCGACGATCGGGTAGCCGGTGCGGCCCTCGCACCAGGCGCGGTAGCCGGCGGGATCGTGCGCGTACGCGATGTCCTGCGCGACCTCGGCGTACGGCGCGTGCGCGACGTGCGGGTGGTGGATCAGGAGCTGCTGGTAGAAGTCGCGCCAGACCAGCTCGCCGATCCAGCTCCCGATGCTGCTCCCCGCGTCCCGCGCGGCGCGCTCGCGCAGCGCGATTGCGGCGTGCACGACGGTGCGGATGCCGATCGTGCCGGCGCGCAGGTGCGGCGAGAGCCGCGAGGTGGCGTCGAGCGCGGGGGCGTTGCGCGCGCCGGCGTAGCGCTGCGCGTCCGCGGCGAGAAAGCGCTCGAGGAGGCGCTGCGCCTCGTCGCTGCCGGCGGCCGGGTACGCCGCGCTCGAGGCGTGCCCGTAGTCCTCGGGCCGCGGCACCGCGCGGGTCGCGCCGATCGCCTCGCGCGCCAGCAGCTTCGCGCGCGCCGCGCTCGCCGAGCGCAGCGGCGGGTTCGGCCGGACGGCGAAGCGCGCGTTCCACCGCTTGCGGTAGGGCGTGTAGACGCCGTACGGCTTGCCGCCCTCCTGCAGCACGTCGTGCGCGCCGAAGTAGACGTGGTCGGTGAACGCCTGCACGTCCAAGCCGGCGGCGCGCAGGCTCTGCGCCACCCGCTCGTCGCGCGCGCGCGCGGCCGGGTCGTAGTCCTCGTTGTAGAACACGGCGCTCGCGCCGACCCGCCGCGCCAGCCCGCCGAGCTCGGCCGCGAAGTCGCCTTCGAGCAGCGCGAGGTCCGAGCCGGACGCGCGCAGGTGCTCGCGCAGCACCCGCACGCTCTCGAAGAAGAACTGCACGATCGGCGGCCCGACCCGCGGGCCGCGCAGCAGCGCCGGGTCGAGCACGAACGCGCAGACGACGCGCTCGCTCGCTTGGGCGGCCCGGAACAGGGCGACGTGGTCCTCGAGGCGGAGGTCGCGGCGCAGCCAGACCAGCGAGACGGCGTGCGGCATCGCCGGATACGACGACGCGGGACGGTCCGGCGCTCCCCTTGAACGCCCTGGGGTGTCACCCATCGAACTGGCGGTCCACCCGCTCGAGCTGCCGCTCGTCCATACGTTCACCATTGCCCGCTCCTCCGAGTCTACCACCAGCACGGCGCTCGTACGGCTGAGCTGGAACGGCATCGAGGCCCTGGGCGAGAGCTCGCCGATCGAGCGCTACGGCGAGAGCGTCGCCAGCGTGACGGCCGGGCTGACGGCGCTCGATCTGGGCGACGACCCCTACGCGCTCGAGCGGCTGCTCGCCGGGCTGACCCCGGCCCAGCGCTGCGGCCTGGACATCGCGCTCCACGACCTGATCGGCAAGGACCTCGACCGCCCGCTCTGGCGGCTGCTCGGCCTGGACCCGGGCCGCACCCCGCTGACCTCGTTCACGATCGGGATCGCGCCGCTCGAGGAGACGCTGGCCAAGGTGCGCGAGGTCGGCTCCCACCCGGTCATCAAGGTCAAGCTGGGCCGGGGCGCCGAGCTGGAGACCCTCGAGGCGATCCGCTCGGTCTACACCGGCACGATCCGGGTCGACGCCAACGAGGGCTGGACGCCCGAGCAGACCGTCGACCTGCTCGGGCAGATGGCCCGCCACGAGATCGAGTTCTGCGAGCAGCCGATCCCGGCCGGCTCGCCGGAGAAGCTGCGCTGGATCCGCGAGCGCGTGCCGGTTCCGATCGTCACCGACGAGGACTCGCTGGACGCGAGCGACCTGCCGGCGCTGCTCGGCTGCGTCGACGGGATCAACGTCAAGCTGGTCAAGTGCGGCGGCATCCGCGGCGCGCTGGCGATGATCCACACCGCCCGGGCGCTGGGCTTCAAGATCATGCTGGGCTGCATGGTCGAGTCGCAGGTCCTCACCACCGCCGCCGCCCACCTGAGCCCGCTGGTCGACTGGGCCGACCTCGACGGGCCGTTCCTCACCGCGCACGACCCCTTCGACGGCATCCGCTACGAGCGCGGCAAGATCGTGCTGCCGGACGGGCCGGGCCTGGGCGTGCGCGAGCGCGCGGAGATCGCCCGCTGAGCCGCCGCTATCTCGTCCTCGCGCCGCACGCGTTCACCACCCGCGCGGCGAAGATGGCGCACGGCGTGATCGCGTACTCCACCGACACGGTGGTGGCGGTGGTCGATCCCGACCACGCCGGGCGCAGCGTGCGCGAGGTCATGCCGCACCTGCGCAGCGACGCGCCGTTCGTCGCCTCGGTCGAGGAGGGCTTGGGCTACGCGCCGACCGCGCTGCTGGTCGGCATCGCGCCGATCGGCGGCGGGCTGCCGGACGACTTCCGCTCCGAGATCCGGGTCGCGCTGCGCGCCCGGCTCGAGGTCGTCAGCGGCCTGCACGATTTCCTCAACGAGGACGCGGAGTTCGCGGCGCTGGCGCGCGAGCACGACTCGCGCATCTGGGATCTGCGCCTGCCGCCGGCCGCGCCGGTCTTCTCCGGCGCGGCCTGGGACGTGCGGGCCCGGATCGTGCTGACCGTCGGCAGCGACGCCGCGGTCGGCAAGATGACCGCCTCGCTCGAGCTGGCCCGGGCGGCACGCGAGCGCGGCGCCGACGCGGCCTTCGTCGCGACCGGCCAGATCGGGATCGCGATCGCCGGCTGGGGCACCGCGATCGACCGGGTGGTGACCGACTTCGCGCCCGGCGCGGCCGAGCAGCTCGTGCTCGAAGGCGAGCGCCGCGCGCGCGACCTGCTCTTCCTCGAGGGCCAGGGCGGGATCGCCAGCCCCGCCTACGGGCCCTCGACGCTGGCGCTGCTCTACGGCGGCGCGCCCGACGCGCTGGTGCTCGTGCACGACGTCGCGCGCACGGTGGCCGAAGGCTACGACGTGCCGATCCTGGGCTACCGCGCGCTGATCCGGCTCTACGAGTCGCTCTGCGCGGCGGTCAAGCCGGCCCGGGTGGTCGGGATCGCGCTCAACACCCGCGACTGCACGCCGGACGAAGCGCGGGCGCAGATCGAGCGCGCGCGGGCCGAGACCGGGCTGCCGTGCGACGACGTGGTGCGCAACGGCCCGCACGCGCTCTACGACGCGATCGCGCCGCAGCTGACCAAAGGCGAGCCGCTGCGTGCGTAGGCTGGCCGGCCTGGCGCTGTGCGCGCTGCTGCTGGGCGCCTGCGCCAAGACCGATCAGGTGGCGACGACGAGCGCCGGCGGCCGGCACGACTGGACCGAGTCCGGCCACCTGCGCTACGGCTCGGCCTACGAGCCCGACACGCTCAACCCGCTCTTCGCCAACACCCAGGCCGCCAACGACATCGCCTACGTCGTCTACGAGCCGATCTTCCGCTACGATCCCGACGGCAACTTCGTCCCGGCCGCGGTGACCGACGTGCCGGCCCTCGACAACGGCGGGATCAGCCGCGACGGCAAGACGATCACGCTGCACTTCCGGCCCGGGATGCGCTGGTCGGACGGCGCGCCCTACGACGCGCGCGACCTGGTCTTCACCTGGCACGCGGTGATGAACCCGCGCAACGACACCCGGCTGCAGGTCGGCTGGGACGACATCGCCTCGATCGAGCTGCGCGGCAACCTGACGGCGCGCGTCCACCTCAAGCGGGTGAACGCCGGCATCCTGGGCACGTTCGCGGTCGGCGGGGCCGGCTACCCGCCGCTCCCCGCGCACCTGCTGCAGAGCCTGCCCGACATCAACAAAGCACCGTTCAACGGCAAGCCGATCTCGAGCGGGCCGTTCGTGCTGACCGACTGGGTCCACGGCTCGTCGCTGGAGTTCGCGCCCAACCCGTACTACTGGCGCGGCAAGCCGGGGCTCAACCACCTGACCTACCGCTTCGTGCCCAACGCCGAGACGCTGCTCTCCGAGATCCGCACCCACGAGGTCGACGTCTACGAAGGGGTCGGCGAGAACCAGATCGCGCTGCTGCCGCAGATCGCCGGGATCACGATCTCCAAGCGGCTGAGCGCCAACTGGCGCCGGCTGGCCTTCAACACCCGCAAGCCGCAGCTCGCCGATCCCAAGGTGCGCCGGGCGATCGCCGAGGCGGTCGACTGGGACGGCATGAACCAGACCGTCTTCCACGGCTACAACGAGCGCGCCGTGAGCGACATCGTGCCGAGCTCGTGGGCCGCGCCGGCGATCGCCGGCTATCCGCACGACGTCGCCGGCGCCAGGAAGCTGCTCGACGCGGCCGGCTGGCGGGCCGGGCCGGACGGCGTGCGCGCGAAGAACGGCGTGCCGCTGCGCTTCTCGGTCTCGACCACGCCCTCGAAGCAGTCGAACATCCAGGCCGAGGTGCTGATGCAGCAGCAGCTCGAGGCGGTCGGGATCGGGCTGGACATCAAGAACTATCCCGGCAGCCTGCTCTTCGCGCACGACGGGCCGATCTACACCGGCAAGTACGACAGCGAGTTCACCATCGAGACCAACGGGCCCGACCCCGACAACGAGGGCCTGTGGAGCGGCGCGTTCCTGCCGCCGCACGGCACGAACGCGACCTATCTCGACGACCCGCTCGTCAACCGCGCCAGCCACGACGCGCTGCTCACCTACGACCGCGCCAAGCGCAAGGCGCTCTACCAGCAGGAGGAGTCGCGCATCCACCAGCTCGTGCCGGCGGTGTTCTTCTACTGGCAGAACTCGTACTCGGCGGTCAACGCCGACCTGAAGAACTGGCAGCCCGCGACCTACATCTCGAGCTTCTGGAACTGCTACGAGTGGTCGATCTGACCGCCCGGCGGGGCTGATGCTGCGGCTGCTCGAGCGGCCCGGCCACCACGCGCTGGTCCGCCTGCCGTCCTCGACCCGAGCGCTCGTGTCGTGGAACGGCGGCTCGCCGGCGGGCGGGATCGCGCTGACGGTGCACCGCAGCGACGGCAGCGTCACCCAGCCGCTGCTCTACGTGCGCTGGTCGCCGGCCGAGCGGCGCTCGCTCGAGGGCGCCGATCCCAAGACTCGCATCGCGGTCGACGTCGTGCGCAGCGACGTTCCGTTCTCGGGGATCGGCGTCACCAGCACGGCCCCGCTCGACGCGGTCGCGGTTTCGGTGCCGCCGCCGCGCGGCGCGCGCGCCGTGCCGCGCCGGTGGGTCGCGGCGCTGGCCGTCCCGGCGCTCTCGCAGACCGTGCGCGGCCACCCCGAGTCGACCCGCGGCTGGTGCTCGCCGACCGCGCTGACCATGCTGCTGCGCTATCACGGCGTCGCGGCCGACGTCGCGGCGGTGGCGCGCGGCGTGTTCGACACGGCGTACGCCGGGGCGGGCAACTGGTCGTTCAACGCCGCCTACGCCGGCGCGTGCGGGCTGCGCGGCGTCGTCGCGTACCTGCGCGGGCTCGACCACGCCGCGGCGTTCGTCGCGGCCGGCCTGCCGGTCGCGATCTCGATCGCCTGGCGCGCGGGCGAGCTGCCCGGCGCGCCGCTGGCGCAGAGCGCCGGCCACCTGATCGTGGTGCGCGGGTTCGAGCCGGGCGCCGTGCTGGTCAACGACCCCGCCCACCCGGCGGTCGCGACGCGCTACGAGCGCGCCGCGCTGGAGCGCGTGTTCCGCGCCCACGGCGCGGTGGCGTACTTGGTCGCACCGCGCGAGCGCACGGCGGAGCTGGTCGCGCTGGCCAACGGCAGCGAACCGCCGGCCCGGGGCTGAGGTGCAGCCGCAGGACCGGCTCGTCGCGCTCGACGCGGTGCGCGGCGCGCCGCTGCACCTGGTGCTGGTCGAGCCCGAGATCCCGCCCAACGCCGGCAACGTCGCGCGCCTCTGCGCGGCGACCGGCTGCGCGCTGCACCTGGTCGAGCCGCTGGGCTTCCGCATCGACGACCGCGCGCTCAAGCGCGCCGGGCTCGACTACTGGGACGCGCTGGACGTCGTCGTCCACCCGTCGCTGGCCGCCTTGCGCGCCGCCTTTCCGCCGGAGCGGCTGTGGCTGTTCTCGACCCGCGCGCGGCGCGGCTACGCCGCGGCGCGCTTCGCCCGCGGCGACGCGCTGGTGTTCGGCAAGGAGACCGCCGGGCTGCCCCAGGCGCTGCTCGACGCGCACCCCGAGCGGGCGCTGCGCATCCCGATGCGCCCGGGCGCGGTGCGCTCGCTCAACCTCTCGACCGCGGTCGGCGTCGTCGCGTACGCCGCCCTGGAACGGCTCGGCTTCCCCGGCTTGACCTGAGCCTAACGCAGCCGGCTGCCGCCCCGGCAGGCGAGCCCGCAAGGGGGCGGAACCGAGCTGGCGGAGGCAAGCATGGCAAGCAATGATCTCGTGGTCGCGGCGGGCGAGGTGTTCCGGGCGCAGGGGACTCTGGGCTACGACTCGGTCACGATCGCGGCCGGCGGGCAGATCGAGATCGTCGGTGCGGGCAGCTTGGCCACCCGCTCGCTGGACGCGCCGCTTCAGCCGGACGGCCAGCCGTCGGCGGTCCTCTCGGTGGTCTACGGCCCGCCCGGCGCGAGCGGGTCGCCGGGAATGAACGGCCCGGTCGGCGCCAACGGCGCCCCGGGCCGGCCGGGCGCCAGCGGCGGCCCGGGCAGCAGCGGCGGGCCGGGCGCAACCGGCCCGGCCGGTGCCCCGTTCACCTTCAGGCTCGCCACCTTCACCGGCTACCTGCAGCTCAGCCCGGCCGGCGGGGCCGGCGGCCCGGGAGGACCGGGCGGCACCGGCGGGGCCGGCGGCGCGGGCAGCAACGCGGCGGGCGGGAACGGCGGCCAGGGCGGCAACGGCGGCCAGGGCGGCAACGGCGGCGCCGGGCGGCACGATCACGCTCACCATCGCCGAGGACGTCTCGGACGGCAAGATCGCCGTCTTCCGCTCGATGGCCGACGGCGGCCCGGGCGGCCCCGGCGGCGCGCCCGGCAACGGCGGGGCCGGCTCGCCGCCGGGCCAGAAAGGCTGGGCCGGCAACCCCGGAACCGCCGGCAAGATGGGCGCTCCCGGCTACGTGATCGTCAGCCACGGCAGGCACGAGCCCGAGCCGCAGCCGCGCGAGCGCACCGCATACGAGCCGTAGTCCGTTGGTTTCGCGCCGGCCGTTCGTGGGAACCGCTCGGTAGCGCAACGGAGCCGCACCGTCACCGGAGGCCCTGATGATTCGTCGTATCGCGTTCGTTCCGCTCGCCGCGCTCGCCGCGACCCTGCTCGCCGCCGGCTGCTCGGGCGGCTCGTCCCCTTCCGCCGCGCCGCCGCTCGCCCGCGAACCGTCCTCGGCGGGCGCCACGACGCGATCCGTCACGACCCAGTCGGCCGCGACCGCCCAGTCCGCCGCGGCGGCCGTCGCGACCGCGCCGCCGGCGACGCCGGTCGCGCGGCTGCAGTCGTTCCGGATCGACCCGCGCCGGGTGTTCGTCGCCGGGATCTCGTCGGGCGGCTTCTTCGGCGTACAGATGCACGTCGCGCACTCGGCGACGTTCAAGGGCGCGGCGATCTACGCCGGCGGGGTGTACCACTGCGCGCAGGACAGCGTGGTGCTCGCGCTGACCGACTGCGGCGGCTACACGCTGCCGACCGGCCAGGCGTCCTACGTCAGCACGCTGGCGCAGTCGGAGGCCTACCTCGACCAGCAGTCGGCGGCCGGCACGATCGACCGCAGCTCGCACCTGGACGGCCAGCCGGTGTACTTGTGGTCGGGCACGCAGGACACGGTGGTCAACCCGCTCGAGATGGCCGATCTGCGCAGCGAGTACGCCCACTACGGCGCGCGCATCGTGTTCGATGACACGTTCCCGGCCGAGCACGGCTGGGAGTCGCCCGACGGCGAGCTGCCCTGCGGCACCGCGGCCAGCCCGTACATGATCGCTTGCGCCCGCGACGGCCACCCGTACGACTCGGTGCAGACCTGGATGAGCGAGTTCTTCGGCCGGCTCGCGCCGCGCAACGACGGCCAGCTGCGCGGCGCGCTGCGCCGCTTCGACCAGACCGAGTTCGGCGCGTCGGCGGCCAACTCGATGGACACCAGCGGCCTGGTCTACGTGCCCGACGCGTGCGCGCGCGGCGCGGAGTGCGGCCTGGTGCTCGCGCTGCACGGCTGCCTGCAGACGCAGCCGCTGATCGGCGCGAAGTTCGCGACCGAGAGCGGGATCGACCCGTGGGCCGACACCAACCGCGTGGTGGTGCTCTACCCCTACGCGGTGCAGGCGCCCGGGCCGGTCCCCTACAACCCGCAGGGCTGCTGGGACTGGTGGGGCTACGACGACCCGAACTACGCGCTGCGCGACGGCACCCAGCTCGGGATCGTCTACCGCATGGTCCGCCGCGTGACCGGCGACGGCGACCGCGACCGCCGCTAGGCGGCCGCCTCGGCCTTACGCCACGAGGTAGTCGACTGCGCTGCGAACGTACTCGTCTTCGATCAGTGCAGGCCTCACCGTGTGCCCGTACAGGTAGCCGCGGAGAACGCCGGTTTCCCTGCCCGTCTCGTAGTACGTGAAACACACGGTGCTCGGATGCTCCGCGCTCGGCACGGCAAGCCCTGCATACGCTTGCCCAGCCGGTGTGACCGCGGTGAACACCAGCCTGGAAACCTTTCCCGTGAAGCCATAGTCCCCGGCGCTGAAGTCGCCCGCCTTCACTCGGCGCCCGCCCAGGTCGTCCGCAAGGCGCGCCTCGACTTCCGTCCGAGAAGCGGCGGCCGTCAGGTCGACGATCACGTCATCGGGAGAAGTCGACAGCGTCGAAAAATAGTACTGGCGAAGACGCTCACGAGCAGCTGCCTCGACCGAGGTCAGGAGATCGCCAAATTCACCATCGTCCTCGATTGCCGCGAGCAGGTCGAGCGCGGATTGTCTCGGCCGGAGGTCTTGAAGGACCTCGACGTACGAACCGACTTCGGTATCCGCCGTATAAAGAACGCGGTACTCGTTCTCCGGATCGCTCCACCGTCCGCGCGCAGCATTCGCGAGGTATCGCCATTCCGTAAATTTCGTTGGGTCGGACGAGCGCGAAAGGCGAAAGAGCCGAGCCGGCACCTGAATGGTCGTGAAGCTCACTCCGTGAACGCGATAGCTGCGCGCATGACGTTGGTGCGCCCTTCCGGCGAGTTGTCCGCGAGGACTTCGATGGGGGAACGATGCTCGAGGTACTGGTTGGTTCCGACGAACCAGCGCTGAGCGACGATTTCGCCATCCCGGTCGGCGATGGCACGGGCTGCCTTCAAAGCGGTCGCTAGAGCGGTCGGCCGAGTCGGGGTTCGAACCCGATTCATCCAATCGCGGACGAGACGAGTCGCTCCGACACCGCCGGCGGCGGCCGTGATCTTGGCCCCGACGATGTTCACCAGTTCGCTCGCAACCTCGTGCGGCTCCATTCGGTCGACCGCGCCCAAGCGAGCGGGATCTGTCGGGCTAGAGGACCGCGGCCGAATTCTCTCCATCACCGACTCCTTTGTGGTTCTTCACATATCCAGTTACAGGTTCGATTACACTTCGAATTACACCTTCCTACGCGGCCACTTCGGTCGAGCGCGTGGCGCGCGCCTCGGCCGGGAGGGTGAAGGCGATCAGCAGCGCCAGCAGGGTCAGGCCGCCGGCGGTCAGCAGGGTGGCCGGGACGCCGTGGGCGTCGGCGATGGCGCCCATCACCGGCGAGAAGGCGCCGCCGAGCGAGACCGCCAGGCCCAGCGTCACGCCCGAGGCGAGGCCCAGCCGGTTGGGCAGATAGCCCTGGCCGAGCACGATGAACGACGCCTGCGAGGCGACCAGCACGAAGCCGGTCAGCATCAGCAGCCCGATCGCCAGCGCCAAGCCGCCGTCGTGGGTGAGCGCGACCAGGAGCACGGTGAGGACCGTGCTGAGCCCGGTCGACCAGAGCAGCACGGTCTTGCGGCCGATTCGGTCGGCGATCGGCCCGCCGGCCAGCGTGCCGCAGACCCCGGCCGCCAGGAAGGCGACCAGCACCGAGTCGCCCAGCGCCGGCGAGCCGTGCAGCACCTCGACCACGTAGAGCGGGACGAACGCCACGAAGCCGATGTACGCCATCGAGCGGATGACCACGAAGGCGCTGAGCTTGCCGAAGGCGACCCAGTCGTCGACCCCGACGATCGCCCGCACCTTGGCATGGGTGGGCGCGAACGAGCGCAGCCGGCGCAGCTCGAACAGCACCACCCCGGCCAGCAGCGCGACCGGGATCGCCGCGGCCAGCGTGCCGTGCATGCCCCACGCCGCGATCGCCGCGGTCGCGAAGGCCGGCCCGACCGCGAAGCCGACGTTGCCGCCGGCCGCGAACCAGCGCATGCCGCTGGCCTTCTTCTCGCCCGCGACGTAGTTGGCGAAGCGGGCCGCCTCGGGGTGGAACATCGCCACCCCGATCCCGCTGACCAGCGCCGCCACGAACAGCAGCGGAAAGGGCTGCACGACGCCGAGCGCAGCGACCCCGCCGCCGGCCAGCAGCAGCCCCAGCGCAATCAGCCAGGGCATCGAGCGGCGGTCGGCCAGGTGACCGATCGCCGGCTGGATCACCGACGAGGACATCGCCTGGGCCAGCACCAGCGTCCCGGCCGTCTCGTGCGAGATCCCGCGCTGGAGGATCAGGTACGGCAGCAGCGCCGGGATGAAGCTCTGGTTGATGTCGTCGGCGACGTGGGCGGTCGCCAGCAGGGCCATGGAGCGAACGTCGAGGCGGGACATCGGGGCCATCGTCTCACGGGACGGCCCGGCGGACCAAGGACCAAAGCCGGGGCGCTGCCCGGCGCCGGCGAACTCTGGCCGCCGTGAGCCTGGCCGATCTCGAGCGGCGCGTCGTCGCCTGCACCAAGTGCCCCGAGCTGCGGGCGTACTGCGCCGAGGTCGGCCGGGTCAAGCGGCGGGCCTTCCGCGACCACGACTACTGGGCCAAGCCCGTGCCCGGCTTCGGCGACCCGCGCGCCCGGGTGGTGCTGGTCGGGCTGGCGCCCGGCGCCCACGGCTCCAACCGCACCGGCCGCCCGTTCACCGGCGACGGCAGCGGCGAGTGGCTCTACCGCGCGCTGCACCGGGCCGGCTTCGCCAGCCGGCCGCAGGCGATCGACCGCGACGACGGGCTGGAGCTGACCGACTGCTACATCACCGCCGCCGTGCGCTGCGCGCCGCCGGCCAACAAGCCCACGCCCCGGCAGCGCGACCGCTGCTTCCCGTACCTGCTCGAAGAGCTGGCGGCGCTGGACCGTACCCGGGTGATCGTCACGCTGGGCCGCTTCGCGGACGACGTGGTGCACGGCATGGTCAAGACGCAAGGGACCTATCGCGCGCCGCGCACGCCGTTCGCCCACTTGGCCGAGTCGTTCGTCGACCTGCCGGGCGTGCGCGGCGTCACGGTGCTCGCGTCGTACCACCCGAGCCGCCAGAACACCCAGACCGGCGTGCTGACCGAGCCGATGCTCGACGCGGTCTTCACCCGGGCGCGGGCGCTGATAGAGTGAGATTGAGCATACCCGGGGCTGGGTACTGCGGTGTTCACGGGTGCACGCAGCGCGCTCACGCCGCCCTCGGCCGCCCGGCTGTCGCCGCGATCACGCCAAAGCGATCTGCGGAATTTTCGCATTGTTGACCGTGCGCACGCATAATCTTTCAGTGCGTGGGCATATTTTGCGAGCCATGAACTACCGCATCGACGACCGCGACCTCAGCGCCTTCCTCGTGTACGCGGCACGCGAGCGGAGTCTGGACGCATCGCTGCGCGCGGCCAACAAATACGGCCGCTCGGACGAGCACAAAAAGTCAATCGACGCGCTGCGCGAACTGAACAAGAAGATGCTGTTCCGCGAAACGCGGCGCGATATCCACCCCTTCTGATTCCACTTCGATAGGGACTAAGGTCCTAATCAAATCTTGAACCGGTGCGACGTGGCGCGTGCCGGTTTTTGCATTCCCGGCGGCGCTAGAGCCGCCACAGCGCGGCGACGTTGGCCCGCGCCTGCGCGACCCGCTCGGCCAGCCCGCGCAGCTCCTCGCGCATGCCGTCGCGCAGCGCGATGCGCGCTTCCACCGCCGCCCGCAGCGCGTGCGGGCCGCCGCGCAGCTCGCGCTCGAGGTCGGAGCGCTCGCGCTGCTCGCGCTGCCGCAGGTCGGCCAGGATGGCGGGATCGATCGGGCGGCCGGGGTCGTAGCGGAACCGCTGCTTGAGGAAGAACACCCACGACCGCAGCGCGCCGCGCCGGGCGGCGCCGAAGCCGGGGATCGCGATGCGGTCGAGCCGCTCGTCCAGATCGAGCGCCGACTCGATGCCGAACGCGCGCAGGGTCGCCTTGCGCCGCTTGCCGATGCCGGGGATGACGACGTCGTCGATCCGGTAGGTGTCGAGGAACGCGCGCAGTTGCTGGCGCGGCTTGTCGGCCTCGAGCCGGGCCCGCTCGGCGGTGTACTTCGCCGGCAGCGCCCGGTAGGCGGCGAGCATGGCCTCGAGCTGCGCGCGGCGGGCGGCGAGGTCGCGCAGATCGGCCAGCGCGTGCCAGCGCGCGACCGCCGCGTCGAGCTGGTCGCGCGCGGCCAGCAGCGCGGCCCGGCGCAGCCGCCGCACCGCGCCGGTCGGCGGCCGGCTCGGCAGCAGCGCCGCCAGCACCGCCGCGTAGACGGCCAGATCGAGCGCGACGACGTGCAGGTCGAGCGCGGTCACCAGCGCGACGAGCGCGCCCAGCAGCACGCCGGCCAGCCACAGCCGGCGCTGCGCCCGCAGCGGCGGCGCGAGCGGCTCGCCGCGCCGCGGCGCGACCGCGTCGGCCGGCGGCGGCAGCACGGTCAGCGGCGGCAGCTCGGCCAGCTCGCGCTCCAGCGCCGCGACGTCGAGGTAGGGCGCGCCGTCGAGCGGCGCACCGGCCGTGACGAACAGGAACAGGCCGTGCCGCTCGAGCTCGCACCACGGGCACGGCCCGCGCTCGGCGACGTAGCGGTGCAGCGGTGCGGCGGCGCAGACCGCCAGCGCCTGCTCGAACTCGCTCAGCGCGGCCACCCACTCCGAGCCGCTCGGGCGCGTGCCGCCGGGCGCGAACGCGCGCTCGAACAGCTCGCTCGTCGCGGGCGGCAGCCAGTCGGCGCGCACGGTGTTGGGCGGCGGCCGAAAGCCGGCCGCCGGCGCGGCGCGCCCGAACGCGAACGGCAGCCGCGCGGCGATCTCGCCGCTCTCGAACGCGTACTCGGGCCCGTTCCACAGCCCCGCCCAGGGGTGGCGGCCCATCGCGACGAGCTGGAAGATCAGCACGGCCAAGCCGAAGCGGTCGTGGTTCGGCGTGCGCTCCAGCCCGGTGTAGCTGCGGCCGTACAGCTCGGGCGGCTGGTAGATCGGCATGCCGACGTCGCAGGTGAACGTGCGCGCGCCGTCGCGGACCTGGAACGAGTCGACGTCGATCGCGCGCACGAACGTGTCGCTCCCGGCCAGGAAGTTGGTGTCGTTGAGGTCGCCGATCACGACGTCCGCGCGGTGGATCGCCTCGACCGCCGCCGCCAGGTTGCGCGCCGTGTGCACCAACCAGGCCCAGCTCGCCTGCGGCAGCTTGGCCTTGCGGCTGCCGGGGTTCATCACCGCCGCCAGGGTGAAGCGGCCGGCGATCCGCGGCATGGTGAAGCCGGCGACGTTGCCGCGCCCGTCGCGCACCAGGCCCTGCGGCCAGGCCGCGATCGTGCGCAGCTCGGGCGTGCCCAGGCGCACCAGCGCTTCGAGCTTGGCGACCCGCTCGCGCGCCGGCGGCTGGGCGTAGAGCTTCGCGACGACGTCGGCCGCGCCGGCCAGCGCGTAGACGGTGCCCTCGCCGCCGCCGCCGAGCGGAGCGCCGACCCGCAGCGGCGCGCCGCCGGGCCCGAGCAGCACCGGCGCGCTCATCGCCGGACCGCGAGCACCAGGGACTTGTCGTCGTCGGTGCGCGCGTTGACGCCGTCCGAGCCGAGGTAATCGCGCAGCTCGGCCGCGATCGCGTCGTCCGCATCGGGCGAGCGCTCGAGGTGGGCGAAGAACGGCTCGAAGAACGGCGCGTAGGCCGAGCGCGAGGCGTACTCCAGCGCGAGCGACTGCAGGCCGTCGGAGAAGAGCGCCAGCCGGCGCGCCGGGCCGGCGCGCGCGCACTGCACGTGCTCGAGCGCGTCGTCGTCGATCAGGAACCAGGTGCTGTTGGCGTACTCGCCCTGCTCGGGCCAGGTCGCGGCGCGCAGCTCGCCGTCGTCGAGCACGATCGCGCCGTCGCCGACCTGCGCCGCCAGCGTCGCATCGGGCGCGGCGAGCGCGACCAGCAGCGTGCAGGCGTAGTCGCGCGGCGGGTGCTCGTACTCCGCGGCGACCTCGAGCACCCGCTCGCGCGCGCGGCGCAGCGCGCCGACCAGCTCGGGCTCGCCGACCGGCGCACCCGCTTCGACGCCGGCGCGCAAGGCCGCCAGCACCGCCTCGACCGCCGCGCGCGCGCCGTGGTGCGAGGCCGGCGCGCTGCCCGCGCCGTCGGCCACCGCGGCGATCAGCACCTCGCCGCCGCGCACGACCTCGGCCGCGCTGAAGTCCTGGCAGCGCGCCGGCGCCGCGAGGTGCGACGTGCCGGCGACCGATGCGCCGACCGTCCGCCAGAGCGGCGTCACCGGCGCGGCGTTAGACGGACGCCCAGCCCGAGGGCGGCGGCAGCGGCACGATGTCGCCGACCGTGCTCTTCGAGACGCCCGAGAGCGAGGCGGAGAGCCACAGGAAGAACTCGCGGAACGCCAGGCCCTGCAGCGCCAGCGGCTCGCGCACCGAGAGCTGGCGCAGCAGGCCCAGGTCCGCGCCGCTCACCCCGATCGCGAAGAACGAGAACGCCTTCGCATCTTCGCCCGCGCGCACGAGCTGGGCGGCGCGCTGCCAGCCGTCGGTCGGCTGGCCGTCGGTGATCAGGATGATCCAGGGCCGGTAGTAGGGCACGCCGTGCTGCTTGTAGGCCGCCTTCTGCTGCGCGATCAGCTCGACCGCGTACTCGATCGCCGCGCCGGTCGGCGTGTCGCCGCCGGCGGTCAGCGGCTGGGGCCGGAACTCGGCCGGCGGGTGGAAGGTCGAGCCGCGCACCAGCGGCCCGAACGGCACGACGGCGATCTCGACCCGCCGCGCGGCCAGCTCGTCGCCCAGCAGCTCCGAGCGGAACTGCTGCAGCCCGGCGTTGAGCTCGGCGATCGGCCGGCCGCTCATCGAGCCCGAGCGGTCGAGCACCAGCACGCAGGGGCAGCGCGGGTCGGGGTTGTCGGCGTAGCGGGCGGCGGCGAAGGGACTGCTGCTCTCGAGGTAGGGCGTCTGCTCCACGGTCTGTCGATTCGGCGGCGGGGGATTCTGGCCATCGTACACGCCGGCGCGGTCGAAAGTTTCCTCCCGCCCGCCGAGCCGTCCGGAGCGGCTCTACGTTCTCGAGCGCAACCGCTCGAGCTCGCGGACGGTGCGCTCGCTCTCGACGTTGCCGGTGTTGAGGGTGCCGTTCGGCTCGAGCAGCACCACGTGGCACTCGCCGCCGAGGGCCTCGGGCCGGTGCTCGACGCCGTGCGGCACGATGATGAGCTCGCCCGGCCCGAGGTCGACGTCCCGCTCGCGAAAGCCCATCCGCATCCGGCCGGCGACGACCAGGAAGAGCTCGTCCTCGGCGTCGTGGTGGTGCCACTCGAAGGCACCCTGCATCTTCACCAGCTTGAGCTGGAACGCGTTGACGTCGCCGGCGACCTTGGGGCTCCAGTGGTCGGCGAACGACGCGAAGGCCTCGGCCAGGTTGATCTTCTGCACGGTGCGTCTCCTTCACTCGACGGCTTCGAGCGTGGTCCTGATTCGACACGCACCGGTACGACGGCTTCACGGTCGAAAAGAACCAGGGCTCGGCGCGGGCCGGCGCGATCGCCGGCGAACGTAACGTGCCTGCCGATCGCAAGGCCGCGAAGAGTGACGCACATCAGGTCATGGCGGCGCAGGTGGTCGCGCCGGTGCCCAGAAGGGCCGGGACCTGCGCTCGCCTGCGCCCCCTACGAGCGCCGGGTGTTCCATTCGTACGACTCGCTCATCCTCCACTGGTTCCTCAGAGGCACTCGTTTCTTGGGGCATGTCAGGAGTCACATGCGAAGACTATCACGCATGCTCGCGTCCGCGTTGGGGCTGGCGCTCTCGCTTGCCGCCTGCGGCGGGCATACCTCGTCGCTGCCGACGACGCTCACGGGCAGCGATACGAACGGCGCGTCCACCACGCGCGACACGCAGTCCCTCACGCCCTTGGTTTCCGTTCCCAAGACGGCCGGAGCGCTGGCCTTCACCGACGCCGGCCGGCGAGCGGCGAATGCGCCGGTGACCGTCTCGCTCACGCTGCGCTACAACAACCAGGCCCAGCTCGACCAGTTCGTCGCCGACGTGAGCAACCCGCAGTCGGGCAACTACCGCCACTTCCTCACCACCGAGCAGTTCAACAGCCTCTACGCGCCGACGGTGCAGCAGGAAGGCGCCGTGGTAGCGGCCCTGCAGCATGCCGGCTTCACGATCACCCAGCGCTTCCCCAACCGCACCATCGTCGACGCGAGCGCGCCCAGCGCCACGGTCGAGCGGTTCTTCGCCACCGAGATGCACACCGTCTCGCAAGGGAAGTACGGCCAGCGCTTCGCCAACCTCAAGCCGGCCACGGTGCCCGCCGCGATCGCCTCGCTGGTGCGCACCGCCTCGCTGAGCAACGTGGTCATCGCCCGCACCAAGGTCGACGAAGCCACCCCGAGCAGTCCCTCCAACGGCCGGGTGCTCACGCCGGCCGCGCACAAGGTGCCCGCCGGGATGACCCCGCTGGCGCACACCGACGCGACCAACGTGGTGGCCGACCCGGGCTTCGAGTCGGGCGGCTTCAGCTACTGGTCGCAGTGCGGCAACGTCAACGCCGCGATCACCACCGCCAAGCCGCATACCGGCTCGTACTCCGAGCGCTCGGGAACCGCGACGACCGAGCCCAACGGTGACGCCGGCGTCTGCCAGGCGGTGACCATCCCGAGCAACGGCGTGCTGACCTTCTGGGTCTGGCAGCAGACCAACGAGGTCAACACCGAGTACTCCTATCAGGAAGCCGACCTGCTCGACGCGTACGGCGACGTGGTCGACAACCTCTACACCACCGTGAGCAACGCGCAGAGCTGGGTGCAGAAGAGCTTCAACCTGGCCTCCTACGCCGGCCAGACGTACTACCTCTACTTCGGCGTGCACGGCGACGGCACCAGCGGCGAGCACGACATGCAGTACGTCGACGACGTCTCGCTGACCAACGGCAGCGGGGCCACCCCGACCCCCACCCCGACGCCTAAGCCCACCCCGACCCCCACCGGCGGGCCGACCCCGACGCCCAAGCCGACCGCCACGCCGACCGGCGGGCCGACTCCGACCCCGCCCCCGGCCGGCTGCAACGGCGCCGCGGCCGACAACGGCCCGCTCAGCAACTCCAGCGGCACCCTGGCCACCGGCATCGCCAAGCCGTTCGACTTCCCGGTCCAGCACGGCTGCAACGGCGCCGGCTACACCGCCGCGGTCATCATCGACGACCCGGTCAACACCAGCTACGTCGCCAGCTACCTCTCGGCCGCCCAGGTCACCCAGACCGGCACCATCACCAACACCGCCGTCGACGGCGGCGGCAGCGGCGACGACGCCGAGACCGACCTCGACGTGCAGACCATCTCGGGCCTGGCTCCGGGCGCCAACATCATCGTCTACGACATGGGCTCGCTGGCCGACCAGAACATCGAGGACGCCTACAACAAGGCGATCAGCGACGGCAAGGCCAGCGTGGTGAACTCCTCCTTCGGCGGCTGCGAGTCGCAAGACACCCCCTTCGAGAGCTCCACCAACTCGATCGCCCAGCAAGGCGCCGCGGTCGGCGTCACCTTCGTGGCCTCCTCCGGCGACTCGGGCAGCAACGAGTGCAGCGGCTCCAAGGGCGTCAGCGCCCCGGCCGGCGACCCGTACTTCACCTCGATCGGCGGGCTCAACTTCACCTACAACTCCTCGGGCGTCCTCACGTCCGTCACCGAGGGCAGCGCCAGCGGTGACTCCGGCGGCGGCGGCGTCTCCACCGTGGTCGCCCTCCCCAGCTTCCAGAGCGGCATCACCGGCGTGATCACCTCGGGCCGCAACCAGCCCGACATCTCCCTGCCCTTCGACCCGGTGGCGGTCTACACCGGCGGTGCCTTCGGCGAGTACCTGGGCACCTCGTGGTCCTCACCGCAATCGGCGGCCCTCTTCGTGACCACCAACCAGCTCCACGCCACCAAGCTGGGCTGGCTCAACCCGACCCTCTACAGCCTCTTCAAGTCGACCGGCTACAACAGCTACTACACCCCCTGCACCTCCGGCAGCAACGGCGCGTACTCGTGCAACGCATCGCAGTACAACCAGGCCGCCGGCATCGGCGCTCCCAAGGGCTGGGCGCTGGCCAACGCCCTCTAGTCAATCCCCGCAACGGCGGGGCGGTGCTGCGGCACCGCCCCGCTTTTTCTTGGGCCGAGCCGCTGCTCGGCAGGCCGTCAGCGGAAGGTGCAGAGTGCGTCGAGGTTGACCAGGGCGAGCAAGCGCCGGTTGGTGGCGCTGAGGCCGACCACGTCGATGCGGCTGTGCGGGAGGCGCCGGCGAAGCCGTACCAGCTCGGTCATGAACGCCGCCGAGATGTTGTGCACGGCGGTCATCTCGAGCGTCACCGTGTCGCCGTCGAGCGCTTCGAGCGCGGCTCGGAACTGCGGCAGCGTGTAGACGTCGAGGTCGCCGCGCAGCACCGCCCGCGAGGACGGCTTCCGAGCCCGGTCATCGCCAAACGCCTCCATGCGCTCGACCATAGCGTCCGAACTTGGCGATTGGCTTAGCCCTTTCTGGGAAGCTGCGCTGCACCGAGCCGCAGCAGACGGCGACCACGGGGTCGGCGTCTAACTACCCGCTCGGGTGATGCACCGGTCGGTCGAGGAGATACGATAGAGGGCATGGCCGTGAACCTACCGCCGCACGTCGCCGCCGTCACGACGCGCGAGGAGCTGATCTACCTGCTCTCGCGGGCGTCCGAGCTGGAGCACGGGCTGGCCTGCGTGTACCTGTTCGCGGCGTACTCGCTCAAGGGCGACGTCGCCGAGGGCGGGCTGACCGAGGCCGACGTGGCGCTGGTGCGCGGCTGGAAACGGTCCTTGGCCAAGGTGGCGATCGAGGAGATGCTCCACCTCGGCCAGGTGGCGAACATGCTGACCGCGATCGGCGGCGCGCCGCACCTGCGCCGGACGAACTTCCCGCTCCCCGCGACGGCGTTCCCGTTCGGGCTGCGGCTCGCGCTCGAGCCGTTCTCGCACGAGCTGATCGAGCGCTTCGTGTGCTACGAGATGCCCGAGGCCGGCGTGCTCACCGCCGAGCAGGATGCGGTGTACGCGCCGATCCGCGAGCGCGTGCGCGCGGCCGAGCTCGCCGCGGCGGGCGAGCCGGCGCGCGCGGCGGCCGAGCCCGCGAACGACGAGGGCGGCGCGCCGCTGGCGGCCGAAGCCGTCGCGGGCTGCGAGCCGTTCGACGTCGACTTCACGACGGTCGGCGAGTTCTACCACAAGATCGAGTCGGGCTTCCACGCGATTCCCGAGGACGAGCTGTTCATCGGCCCGCCCGAGGCGCAGGCCGATCCCTCGGCGCTCGACTTCGGTGGAGCGATGCGGCGCGTGACCGACACGGCGTCGGCCTGCGCGGCGATCGAGATGATCGTCGAGCAGGGCGAGGCGCCCTCGCAAGCGCACCCCGACGCGCACTTCGTCGTGTTCGACCGCATCCGCACCGAGTACGAGCATGCGGTCGAGGCCGCGCGGCGCGACGGGCGCCGGTTCGAGCCGGTCCGGCCGGTGACGGCCAACCCGATGACCCGCTACTACGACGACACCAGCGGCGGCACGGTGATCGCCGACCCGGTCACCCACGAGGTGGCCGAGGTCTTCAACATGGCCTACGACACGATGCTGCTGGTGCTGCTGCGCTTCTTCGCCCACACCGAGGAGGACGAGGCGGAGCGGGCGCTGCTGGCGCGGGCGGCGCTGCGCGCGATGGCGATCGTGCTGCGCCCGCTGGGCGAAGCGCTCACCAAGCTGCCGATGGGCGCCGGCGCGGCGCCCGGGGCGACCGCCGGGCCGGGGTTCGGCTACAACCGCGACGTGCACTTGCTGCCGCACAAGCGCTCGGCCTGGGTGTTCTTCGGCGAGCGGCTGCGCGACCTCGCGCTGCGCGCCGCCCGGCTGCGCGCGCGCCCCGGCATGCCGCCCGAGATCGGCGAGGCCGCCGCCGCGCTCGAAGATCTGGCGATCCGCTTCGCGCCGGCCGACCGGCCCTGGAACCCGGCCGCCGAGCAGGCCGCGTTCGCCGCGCTCGAAAACCGCGCCGCGCTGGGCATCGCGCCCGAACACGACGGGCCGTACCTGGTGACCGGGATCGAGACGCTGCTGAACTCGCGCGGCGAGGCGCTGGCGGCCCGCCCGGCGATGGCGCTGTGCCGCTGCGGCGGCTCGGCCAACAAGCCGTTCTGCGACGGCACCCACGCGCGGATCGGCTTCTCCAGCGCGAAGCTCGACGGGCGCGTGCCCGACCGGCTGGACCGCTACCAAGGCGACGGCGTGATCGTCGAGGACAACCGCGGCATCTGCCAGCACTCGGGCTTCTGCACCGACGAGCTGCCGGCGGTCTTCCACGTGCACAACGAGCCGTTCGTCGACCCGAACGGCGCCGATGCCGAGCGGATCGTCGCCCAGGTCCGGCGCTGCCCGTCGGGCGCGCTGCACGCCGTGCGCGCGAAGGTCCGCGAGGGGGACGGCGGCGGCGAGCGGCGGATCACCGTGTCGAAGGACGGGCCGTACCGGGTCGCCGGCGCGGTGCCGCTGGCCGAGGCGGAACTGGCCGCCGGGCAGACGCCCGACCACTACGCGCTCTGCCGCTGCGGCGGCTCGAAGAACAAGCCGTTCTGCGACGGCACGCACTGGTACAACGGGTTCACCGACGAGCGGAACTGATGCTCGACTCGGGCTGGATCGCGGCGGTCTCGGGGCTGGTCTCGGCGCTGATCATCGCGGTTACCGCCATCGCGGCGTTCCGCCAGCTCAAGCAGGTGCGCAACGCCAACGACATCGTGGTGTACCTGCGGCTGATCGACCAGATGGACTCGCCCGAGCTGCTCCAAGCGCGGCGCAACCTGGCTGCGGTGACGGCCAAGTTCGCCGCTGACGCCGAGTACCGCGAGCGGCTGAAGGACCCGACCTTCGCGCCCGAAGATTTCGCCAACATCGGGCTGCTGCTGCGGTTCCTCGAGCACATCTCGGTGCTGGTGAGCAAGGGCGGGATCGCGGAGGGCCTGGTGATGGCGGAGTACGCGGACACCTTCGTGCTGATCTGGGAGCAGCTGCGCCCGGTGATCGTGCAGCGCCGGTACGCCTTCGGCAAGCACACCGGCCGCGCGTTCGAGCACCTGGCGATGCGGGCGAAGCGCTACATCGACAGCGGCGCGATGGACCGCGAGTACGCGGCGCTGGAACGCGACCTGCGCGAGCTCCCGCCGCCGGCTGAGGTGGGAACGGCCGCGACCTTCCGTGGCTAGCCCGGGCGACCGTTCACGCGATGCCGCGCTCGAGCGGGCACTCGCCCACGCGGTCGCGTTCCTGCGCGGCCGGCAGCTGCCGCACGGCGAGTTCGTGACGCTGCTGGGCGCCGATCGGACGATGGCGCATCCCGCCTTCGACAGCTCGGCCTTCGTCACGTCCTTCGTCCTGTACGGGCTGACGCACGTCGACCGCGCCGCGGTCGCCGACATCGTGGCGAAAGCGGCCTCGTTCCTCATCGCGGAAATGGAGTTCGGCGGGGTGTGGCGGTACTGGTCGTCACGCCAGCACAAGCATTCTCGGTTGCCGCCGGACATCGACGATACGGCCTGCATCAGCTTCGCCTTGCAGCGGGCGGGCTTTCGCCGGCCGCGCAACGGCTGGGCCTTTCGCGGCAACCGCGATGCCGAGGGCCGCTTCAAGACGTGGCTGTTCGTGACCAGCCGAAACCGGGCGGACCTCTGGTTCGCCTTTGCGCGATCGGTCGGCGACCGCCAAGCACGGCTGCGAAACGCGAAGGTGGCGACGCCGGACGACGAGGACTCGCGGTTCCGGGTCATGCACATCGATCGGGACGACGTCGATCCGGTCGCAAACGCCAATGCGGTCCTGTACCTCGGCGAGCGTGCCGACACGCTACCCGCGATCCGGTTCGTCATCGATGCGGTGCTGCACGAGTCGCCGCGGAGCTTGTATTACGAAGACCCTCTCGCGCTGTATTACGCCGTCGCGCGCGCGCACCGTCACTCCTCGCCGCGGCTGTCCGCCGTGGCGCAGCCGATCGTCGCCCGTATCCTCGAACGTGCCGGCCGGCCCGAACCCTTGCATGCCCTGCACGCCACGCTGGCGGCGTCGGCGCTGTTGACCTTCCAACCGGCATCCGAGCTGACCGCGACGCTGCTGCGCCGCCTCGTGGACACGCAGCGCGACGACGGCGGCTGGGACGCCTACCCCTTCTACAACGTGTGGGGCTCCGAGGAGCTCACGACGGGGCTGTGCCTGGAAGCACTGGCGCGAGCTCGAGCGCTCGGACCGAGCGCCTCACCCATGCAGTAGGGACCCGCTACACCGCGTACGCCATGCGCAAGCGTTCGAAGCGTTCGACGGCGCGCCGGTAGAGTTCGATGTCCCCGGCTCGGTGGCGCTCGACGGCGCGCCGGACGTCGATGGAAACCTCGTACGCGGCGCCGCCTCGGCGCGGATTCGCGTTCTCATACCGGTCGTGATCAAGGATCGTCTTGCCGAAGATGCGCTCGAAAAGGGCAAGGCTTTCTCGATAACGCTCGTGTAGCCCGATCAGCGAGAACTCATCGAGTGGGACACCGTCCAGGTACATCGTCTGATGATCCGGATACATCTCGATCAGCTCGAAGATCGACATCTGCAGGGCTTTGAACGCGTGATGCCCCGGATGCGGCAGCGACTCCGAGCGGACGGCGAACTCGTAGCACGAGACCACGTGCTGGTACGGGTCGCGTACGAAGCTCACCAGCCGCGCGTCGGGGAACAGGCCGGAATACTTCCGCGCCGAGAAGTGCCCGTGGATCGCGTCGAAGCGACGGGCAAAAAGCTCGGGGTCGCCGATGAGCTCGGCGGCGTGGCGCTGCCTTCGCTCGACCGCTTGCGAAGTGGCGATCTCGACCCAATCATTGTTGTGCCAGAGAACTCGGGGGCCATAGACGTCCTGCAGGGTCTTGAAGAACGAGGTTCCCGCAGTCTTGGGTACGTGCACGGAGAGCAGCATCGTCGCTGCTTTACCCTGCCCCGTCCATCGCTCGATCGGTTCGGGCTCAGGAGTCGTGGGAACCGCGGCCATGCGACACCTTGCCGGCGGTCCCGAGCGAGCTTGGTTAGAGAGTGCCACGCGTCTGGCACCCGGCCGATGGACTCACCCGAGCTGCTCGACGCACGGCGCAGCCTGGCGGCGGTGTCGGCCAAGTTCGCCGCCGACCCCGAGTACCGCGAGCGGCTGAAGGACCCGGCCTTCGCGCCCGAAGATTTCGCCAACATCGGGCTGCTGCTGCGGTTCCTCGAGCACATCTCGGTGCTGGTGAGCAAGGGCGGGATCGCGGAAGGCCTGGTGATGGCGGAGTACGCGGACACCTTCGTGCTGATCTGGGAACAGCTGCGCCCGGTGATCGTGCAGCGCCGGCACGCCTTCGGCAAGCACACCGGCCGCGCGTTCGAGCACCTGGCGATGCGCGCGAAGCGGTACATCGACAGCGTGCGATGGATCGCGAGTACGCCGCGCTGGAACGCGACGTTCGCGAGCTGCCGACAATCTAACCGCTGCCGCGCCGCAACGGTGGCTGGAGGCTGACGCCAGCTTTCTCGTAAGGAGCGTCCCTGTGTCGTCCGCACTAACACCTGCATGCGCATGCGCAGTCGCCCCACGCTGCGCGTCACGCTGGCCCGGTCGGCAAGGCCGCCGGCCGAATAAGCCAACGGCGTGGAGAGCATAAGACACCGGGCGGCTCCGTGTGATCGTCATCACCATACCCATCAAGTTAAAGAATCGATCGCTTGCTTGCAAGTGGAAGAATATGTCCAGTGCTTGTGCATATCTCGTCCATCCTGTATTATTCACCAATGAAGGCGCTTGATGAGGACCTACATCGATCGGACGAAGTTGATAAACTTAAGGAATATCTTGTCCATCTAGCAAGACTTGCCCTCGCTGAGCGCCGCCAGGACGTGCAAGCATATGTAGCCCGTGTTGCGCGGCATATCCGAAAGGAGATGCCTGCTGCGGCAGACGAGCTGGGAAGTCTCCTACGTGAAGGGTCGTCCCTGCAAGCCCCTATTCGGGGAAGCGAAGTGGCGATGATGCCAGTCGACTCTGAAAGCCGGTTGAGCCTAGCTCGCGTCGAGACAAGTCCAACGCTTGAAACTTCTCCAATTTGGGATGATTTAACTAAGCGTACGCTTGATAACATCATTATTGAGCGACGCCGCTTCGACGATCTCTTGCGTGCGGGAATTCATCCAACGTGTACTGCCTTGTTCGTCGGTGCACCTGGAGTCGGTAAGACCATGGCCGCACGCTGGATCGCACAAGAGCTACACTGGCCGCTTATCGTCCTCGATCTCGCAGCAGTAATGAGTAGCTTTCTTGGCCGTACAGGGCTGAATTTGCGTAATGTTCTCGACTATGCGAAGGGTACGCCTTGTGTCTTGCTCTTGGATGAAATCGATGCGATCGCAAAACGACGAGACGATAACAGTGATATTGGTGAGCTGAAACGCCTTGTAAACGTCTTGATCCAAGGACTCGATGATTGGCCGGAAACTTCATTGCTAATTGCCGCAACGAATCACGCTGATCTTTTAGACTCAGCGATATGGCGCCGATTTGAAATCGTCTTACGCTTTCCGATGCCTTCACGAGAACAGATTCGGCGTTTGATCGTTAGCCGATTACAAAGTGATATTAATGTTCATATTGCTTCGGCATTAGCAGCAGCTTTTGAGAATCTTTCGTTCAGTGACGTTGAACGCAAGATGCTCACAATTCGGCGACGTTCTATCTTAGACAGCACCTCAATAAATGACCTTGCCATCGAAGAGATTAGGTGCCTAATTAATGAACAACCGCGTTCGAAACGTCGTTTAATTGGGCAGGATTTAGTTGACGCAGGAATTAGCCAGCGCATGGTACATCGGATTACGGGTATCGCACGCGATACGATTCGCAAAGCTAGCAAGGAAAATGCAAGGTAATGGCAGACGGAGAGCGCCGTTATTTATTAGGGCGTGGCGAACGACTCACTGAGGATGTTTTTGTTCCGCGTGCGATTGGCCCAAAGCATCATCCATATCAGGGTAGACAGCTAGATCGTCTCTTGCCTCGAATCGAACGCCTAACGACGTGGGTGAACACGCTTCCTGATCTAGCATGTCCTGAAGATCGAACCGTGGCGCTCCTGACGCTACATCCAACTTATCTGGCAAAGTCGTACTTTCCCACTGAACTACTTCGTGAGACTAGGCTTCGCTCTGTGGGTAGTCGACCGACTTTCATCAAGCCCGAGCGCGGCGAGGCTGGGCCAGCGACTGAGCTATTCATTGCTGGAAAACGGTCCGATTTTCGTAAGCTTGCAACAATAATCCGTAGCGAGTTGGATGAAAAGGCTGTTCTTGCGGTCGAGGATATCCGCCCCATTGACCCGCAGGAACGCCTCCGCCTTCCCGAATTGCCTAGTGAAATAGTCCTTGAAGTCGTCCTACATGCTCCTAACGATTGGGAGAGTGTTCTTAGTGGGTTTGATGAGTATGCAATGGCGCAGTCGTGCCGTGTCGACATCGAGCGACGACGACTTACAAGTAACTTATCCTTTATGCCAGTTCGTGCGCGACGTGAGCATATAAATGACTTAGCAGTGTTTTCGTTTCTCCGTGTTGCTCGTGTAATGCCTACACTGCGCGAGTTAGAGGCCCCCATGGAGGAGGGTAGCCGAGGCATTAGCAAAACATTCTCGATTAGTTTTCCCCAATCAGAAGTTGTCGACCAGACAATTAGGGTTGCAGTGTTTGATGGCGGATTACCTAATGACAGCCCGCTTCGCACATGGGTGACAGTCACAGATGCGGGCGATGTAGGATCACCCGTCGATAGCTTTCAAATGCACGGTGAGGGCGTAACGAGTGCAAGTCTCTTTGGCCCGCTACAAACGGGGCAAGCCCATAAACCATTTCCTCGAGTTGACCATTATCGCGTCTTAGACCAAAACTCATTCCAGAGTAATGGCGAATACATAGATGTTTTAGACCGAGTCGTCGATATTTTGACGACAAATCATTATGATTTTGTCAGCTTAAGTTTAGGTCCCCGGCTTGCAATTGACGATGATGAAGTTCATCCATGGACTGCTAAGCTGGACGAGTTGTTATCCTCCGGCAAAACGCTCATGTTTAGCGCCGTCGGCAACGATGGCCACCTAGACCGCCCGAGCGGCCTTGCTCGAATTCAGCCGCCCTCAGATGGCGTTAATGTCTTATCTGTCGGGGCAACCGTGAGTCGGGACGACTCATGGTGCCGGGCTAGCTATAGTTGCGTAGGCCCAGGGCGCACTCCGGGTCTGGTCAAACCAGACGTTGTGGCGTTCGGAGGGTCAACCAAAGAACCATTCTGGGTTGTTGCCGGAAATGCTGCGCGGCCAACACACGGAACCAGCTTTGCCGCTCCAGCGTTGATGCGAATCAGTACTGGCATACGAGCTCATTTCGGAGGTGTAATTCATCCGCTAGGTATTCGCGCGCTTTTAGTGCATAATGCCGATCCGGCCTCACACGCTCAAGATGAGGTGGGATGGGGGCTAATAGGTGATGATATTGATCGCCTCGTTAGGTGTGATCCGGGAGTTGTGCACGTGCTGTACGAAGGCGTACTTAAGCCACGGCAGGTACGACGCGTCAGGATACCGTTCCCTGATATGTCGGTTCCCGGCAAGGTTACGATAGCAGCGACCTTTTGCATAGCAAGTGAGGTTGATCCCGAGGATCCTTTTAATTACACGCGCGCGGGACTTGTACCGCGATTTCGTCCTCATAGCGAGCGTTTCACGCCCTGGATTGATTCTAAGACTGGTGAGCACAGAACCTCAATGCACCCAGACACTAAGCCTTTCTTCACTCTGCGTGAATATATGACCGAGCGTGAACTTAGGGAAGATGCGCATCAGTGGGAGACGGTGTTACACCATTCTCAGCGATTTCGCGGTAGTTCATTAAAGGACCCGGTTTTCGATATTCATTACAACCCGCGCGAAGCGGGAGCAAATGCAGCAAATCCAGCTGAAATACCGTATGCGTTTGTTATCAGCATCCATGCCGAACGCCTGCTTGATATTTATGATCGCGTTGTAGCTCGCTACCGCACGTTGCTTGAACCGCTACGTCCGGTAATTGCTATTCCTATTGGAGTGCGATGATTCTACCGTGCCTCATGCCAGCGGATTTTCCAGTCTCCGCTGCGACTAGCGTGACATGTTGAGCGCTAATTAATCATGCCCAATAAGCAACAACGACAATATCTAATTGAAGTACATGGACCTTCGACAGACGTCCATGATGCAGCAGAGCGATTGTTAGACCTTGGCATAAAGCTCGATAACGGCTATTGTCCAGTGCCCATTGGAGACGATTTAATTATCTTCCGCGGCTATGTAACAGACGCGTTAGCAAGAGATATTGAAACAAATGAAATACGCCTTTACCCTGACCTACAAATTGATGATCTAAGATCGCGGGAAATGTGAGAACGAGCGGCGGAATAAAAACGCGGCACGACGGGCGCGGTACTGAAAACTACACTGTTCTATAGGATGCTTAAATAATCTTGAGGTTGATCATTGAATCGCGAAGTCACCGTGGCTCCGCCTATTTATCGGGACCGGTCCGGGAAGGCGTTGGAGTAAGCGTTCCACCTGGGGTGCGATTTATTGGCTTTCGGGAAACGCCGATCTACGCTTCGCGGCGACAACAGTCTCCGTTGCGCGACGCGATTGAGCCGTCTAGGCTGGAAACGCCGGTCATTGAGGGCACGATTACAGTTGCTGAATTTGATAATGAACGTGCAGTCGCTACTTTCCTTGAACTGAATCCACAGGCAACCCTCTACGCCGACCCAGAGATTGAACCACTAGCGTATTGCGGTATAGATCCTGTAGGTAATTATACTGATGTTGCGATGCTGCTAGAAGTATCGGAATTACAGCAGCGCGGCGCTACAGGTACAGGGGTTCGCCTTGCGATTCTGGATTCCGGGTTTGATGCAGATCATTGCGACGCTTATGGGAAGCCTTTTCGCATTCGACTAAACCAGAAACTCTGTTTCCCGCGTACCTATGTTCCAGGAAGCGCCAAGATAAGTGGCGCACATGGTACCATGTGCGCATTTGATGCCTCGATTGCCGCTCCTAGCGCGACGCTTCTTGATTTCAAGATGCTTGGCAATTCAAGTTTACTTGGAGGCTTTCTATCCGATGCGATCGCAGCTTACGCATTGTTGATTGATTACATACGTATAGAGCCGGGTCCCCTTGTCGTTAGCAACAGCTGGGGCCTATACAACCTTGCAGGAGATGCTCCATTAAACACGCCTCAGAATTATAGTGCGAATCCAAGTCATCCATTTAATAGACAAGTTGCTGCTCTTACCTCAGCTGGTGCTGATATACTGTTTGCTGCCGGAAATTGTGGTGCGGAATGCCCTTCAAGTAAATGCGGTCCTCATGATCGGGGCCCAGGCAGAAGTATCCATGGAGCCAACTCAAGTCCGGCAGTAATCTGTGTGGCCGCCGTAACATCTAAAGGGGAGCGACTGGGTTATTCTGCCCAGGGGCCTGGGGCTCTTGAACCCAATAAACCCGATCTCGCCGCTTATAGTCACTTTCAAGGCTCGGGTGTAGCGGCAGCAGATACCGGAACATCGGCAGCTTGTCCAGTTCTTGCTGGCGTAGTCGCGGCGCTTCGGTCCGCTATTATCTCAGCGACGCCTTCTGCAGTTCGCAGCGCTCTACAATCGACCGCTACCCAATATGGAAGTGCGCCATACAATACTGATATTGGGTACGGGATTGTGGCTCCGATTAAAGCCCTAGAGCAGTTATTAGGCAGCGCGTGATTGTGGTTGGTTTAGACTGTGTGGACTGATTCGATTCGTGGAACCAGAAGGTTCTCTTGAGTTATGCTGACGCTGGCGTAATGGATATGTTTTCTACTACCCGACGACTCAGCCCCAACTCCCGCAACGCCGCTTCGGGCACCCCAGACGGCGCATCCATCATCACGTCCCGCGCCGCCTGGTTCTTCGGGAACGCAATAACGTCCCGAATGCTGCTCTCCCCCGCCGCGATCATCACGATGCGGTCGATCCCCAGCGCCATCCCGCCGTGCGGCGGCGCGCCGTACTACAGCGCCTCCATGAAGAACCCGAAGCGGTCGTCGATCTGCTCGTCGGTCAGCCCCAGCCGCCGGAACACCCGGCGCTGGAACTCCACCGTGTGGTTCCGGATCGACCCGCTGCCCAGCTCCGATCCGTTCAGCACCAGGTCGTAGTGCTGCGCGGTGATCGCCAGCGGGTCGCTGTCGAACAGCGCCTCCTGGCCCGGCAGCGGCGCGGTGAACGGGTGGTGCGAGAACGTGATCTCCCCCGTCTCCGCGTCGCGCTCGAACAGCGGGAACCCCAGCACCCAGGTGAACACGAACCTCTCCGGATCGCGCAGCCCCAGCCGCTCGCCGATCTCCAGCCGCAGCCGCCCCGCCACGTCCGACGCCGTCAGCGCCGCGTCGCCGACGAACAGGATCGCGTCCCCGTCCTGCGCCCCGGTCCGCTCGCGCAGCTTCGCCGCCAGCTCCGCGTCGACGAAGCGCGCGATCGAGCCCTTCACCCCGTCCGATCGCTAGCGACACGTACGCCAGCCCCTTCGCGCCGAACGTCTTCGCCAGCTCCGTCACCGCATCGAAGTCGCGCCGCGAGAGCGCCGCACCGCCCGGCCAGCGCAGCGCGATCACGCGGTTCGCGTCGCTCTCCGCCAGGCCGGCGAACAGGCCGAACGCGCCGCCGCGGAACAGGTCCGCCACGTCCGTCAGCTCCAGCTCGAAGCGCAGGTCCGGCTTGTCGGAGCCGTAGCGGCGCATCGCCTCGGCATAGGTCAGCCGCGGCAGCGGGTCGGGGATCGCCAGGCCCGAGCGCATGCTCCCAGACGTAGCGGATCGCAGCCTTCCATCATCGCGATCACGTCCTCTTGCTCCACGAACGTCATCTCGACGTCCACCTGGGTGAACTCGATGTTGCGGTCGGCGCGCCCGTCCTCGTCGCGGAAGCAGCGCGCGATCTGCATGTAGCGGCCGAGGCCGCCGATCATCAGAATCTGCTTGAAGAGCTGCGGCGACTGCGGCAGCGCATAGAAGCTGCCCTTGTGGATGCGCGAGGGCACGAGGAAGTCGCGCGCGCCCTCGGGGGTGGACTTGATCAGGTTGGGCGTCTCGATCTCGAGGAAGTCATTTCTCGTCGAAGTAGTCGCGGAACGCCTTGACGATCTTGTGGCGCAGCGTGAGGTTGCGCTGCATGCGCGGGCGCCGCAGGTCCAGATAGCGGTAGCGCAGGCGCAGCTCCTCGGCCGGCTCCTCGTCGGCCGCGACGACGAAGGGCGGCGTCTCGGCGCGGTTGAGCACCTCGAGCGTGTCGACCGGCAGCTCCACCTCGCCCGTCGGCAGGCGCGGGTTCTCGGTGCCGGCCGGGCGGCGGCGCACCGCGCCGGTCACCCGCACGACGTCCTCGCTGCGCAGCGACTCGGCCTCGCGGAATACCTCGGGCAGCGACGGGCTGAACGTGATCTGCGTGATCCCGTCGCGGTCGCGCAGGTCGATGAAGATCAGGCCGCCGTGGTCGCGCCGGCGGTGCACCCAGCCGTTGAGCTGCACCGTGCGGCCGGCGTCGGCGGCGGTCAGCGCTCCGCAGGAGACGCGGGCGATCGTTGAGCTATCCACGTAGGGCGGCCTTGACTCCGGTGAGGTAGTGGTACTGGTACGAGAGCGTGCGCGCGAGGCCGGGGCGCTCGGGCGCCGCGCTCGATCCAGGTCTTGAGCGGGAATTGCCTCGACACGAGGCCGTGCAGCGCGAGCGAGACGCGGCGTCATGCCCAGCCGCAGCTGCACGTCGAGCGCGCCGTGCTTGCGGTGGAAGCGCACAGTCGAGCGGCCGGCCAGCTCGTACTTTCGCTGCTGCTCCTCCCACGGCACCGGGTGCCAGTGGTAGTTCACCGCCGCCGGCTCGTAGACGATCGGCACGCCGCCGTGCTGCAGCCGGTAGCCCAGCTCGAGGTCCTCGTGGCCGTAGCCGGTGAAGTCCTCGTCGAAGCGGCCGACCCGGTCGAGCTCGGCCTTGGGCGCCGAGGCGTTGCCGGTGAGGAAGTACAGCCACGACAGCCGCTTGGGCTTGGTGCCGTGGAGCGGCGCGCGCAGCGCGGCGCGGGCGCGCTTCGCCAGGTAGTCCTCGAACGAGACCACCTGGACTTCCATGCCGACCACGGCCTGGGGCGCGCCGCGCGTCGTGGTGGGCGAGGTGGCGCGAGAGCAGGTCGGGCGACGCCAGGATGTCGGCGTCGGTGAACAGCACCACCCGCCCGCGCGCAGCGGCGATGCCGGCGTTGCGCGCCATCGCCCGGCCGGTGTACGGGCCGGGCAGGTGCCGCACGGCGGGATGGTCGGCGGCGACGCCGGCCAGGTACTCGCGGGTGCCGTCGGTCGAGTTCGAGTCGGCGACGAGCAGCTCGAACTCGCCGCGGCGCAGGTCCTGCGCGAGCAGCGTCGGGATCACGTGGCGGAGCGTGTCGAGGCGGTTGTACGTCGGCACGACGACGGAGATGCGGGGTTCGGTCATAGCAGTGAGTCGACGGCGGCGACGATCTCGGCCCGCGAGGCGCGCAGCGATGATTCGGTCTCGTCCGGCGGTTTGCGCAGGATCGCGTTCGGCACCCGGTACGGCGACCATTCCTGGGAGGCCAGCCGAAACCACTTGTGCTCGAACACGACCACGGTCGGCACCCCGACCGCGCTTGCGACATGCGTCGCACCCGTGTCGATCGTGAGCACGCAGGCGGCCCGCTCGAAGACCGCCGCCCAGACCCGGAACGGCAGGTCGCCCAGCACCGCGTCGGCCACCCCGGCGGCCCGGACCGCCTCGGCCAGCTCCCGCCCGTCCTCGCCGTAGGTCGCGACCAGCGGCGGGCCGAGCGCGCGCAGCTCGCGGAACAGCGCCAGGCAGCTCGCGGTGGTCGAGCCGCCCTCGGTCCAGCGCCGGCCGAGCTGGACCACGATCGGGCGGGCCGGCAGGTCGGCCACCGCGGCGCGGTCGGCCGCGCCGACCGGCAGCACCAGGTCGTGCACCAGGGTCGTCGCGCCGGCCGCCCGGGCGACCGCCAGCACCTGGTCGACCTCGTGAGCGACCACCCGCTCGGGGTGGCGCTCGGCGCCGGCCGGGTCGGCTTGGCTGAGCACCACGTCGGTCAGCTTGAAGCGCAGCCCGAGCCGCGCCAGGTAGCGGCTGGCGTAGGTGTAGCCGACCCGCTTGGGCGCGCCGGTCGCCGCCACGATCCGGTGGTCGAGGTCGCGCGGCGCCAGCGCGACCGCCAGGTCGACGTCGTGGAAGCGGGCGCCGAAGACCGCCGGCCGGATCTCGGCGGGGTAGACCGCCAGCGCATCCACGTCGGGCGAGCGCTCGACCACGACCGCGTTGTGGCGGCTGCACGCCAGCGTCAGGTGCGCCTCGGGAAACGAGCGCCGGACCGAGGCGATCGCCGGCGTGGAGAGGATCAGGTCGCCGACGCGATCGGTCCGCGAGAGCAGGATCCGCACCCTCGCGGGTTAGCGGCGGCCTTCCTCCGCGTCCTGCTCGTCCAGGTGCGAGGCCATCGTGTCGAGCACGAAGTGGTTCGCGGCCGTGCGCCGCTCGGCGGGCACGTGCTGCTCGAAGTGCCGCGCGAGCTGCTCGTCGGTCGCGCCGTCGCGGATCAGCCGGTCGAACTCCTGCTCGGAGACCCCGGCCGCCTTCAGAAAGCCCTGCGAGAGGCCGCAGTACGCGATGTAGTCGGCTTCGGTCCCGGCGTGGTGCGCGCGGACCTTGTCCGCCAGCCGCGCCAGCCAGGCGTAGCCGCCCAGCAGCTCGCGCCCGCTGCGCGGCGGGGCCTTGGTGAAGTCCGGTGCGGTCGTGCTCATGACCGGGCTTGTACCCTTCGCGCCGTCTGCGAAGACGCTAGCTGCGCTTGGCCCGCTCCAGCTCGTCGTAGTACGCCGCGTTCGCGAGCAGCCGCGCCGCGGCCAGCTCGGCCGGCGAGAGCTTCTGACCGGCGGCGTTCGTGCCGACGAGGCGTTCGAGCCGCGCCGGCAAACCGCTCCGGCGCAGCGCGTCGCCCAGCAGCGCGCTGCGGCGCCGTGTCGCCGATCGCCAGCGCCACCCGCCAGCCCGGGTGCAGCGCTTGGAGCCGCACGGCCGTGCGCGCCTGCGCGCGCGCCTGGCGCAGCATGCCGGCGACGCTGGTCCCCTGCGGGCGCGGCTTCCAGTGGAACGCCACCGCGCGGCGGTTGAACACCGCCTTGGTGCCGAGCGCGCGCAGGCGCAGGCCGAGCTCGATGTCCTCCCAGCCGTACTCGGCGAACGACTCGTCGAAGCGGCCGCCGACCGCGTCGAGCCGCACCCGGCGCAGGCTGACGTTCGACGTCCAGAACCAGTTGGCGCTGTAGTTGCGCAGCGACCACACGGGCAGCGGCAGCGCATCGAACGACGCGGTGTTGATCACCGCCCCGCGCACCACCACGTCGCCGTGCCGCTCGTCCGAGCGCAGGTGCTCGGCGGCGAAGACCGGGGTCGGCAGCACGTCGTCGTCGATGAAGGCGATCCGCGCGCCGGTGCAGCGCGCGATCCCGGCATTGCGCGCTCGCGCGAGGCCCGCGTTGGCCTGGTTCACGACGGTGAAGCGGCAGGTCGCGATCCGCCGCGCGCACTCGATCACCGCCGGCGTGTCGTCCGGCGAGCCGTCGTTGACCAGCACCACCTCGTACTGGTCCGCCGGCAGGGTCTGGTCGAAGCACGCCGCGAGCACCCGCTCCAGCAGGTGCGCGCGGTTGTAGGTGCAGAGCTGGATCGTCAGGCGCATCGGCTCAGAACCGGGTGTGGGCGACCGGGCGCTGCTCGGCGGCGAACGCGCGGGCGACGCGCGCCAGCGCGGCCGGCGGCTCGAGCACCGCCAGGCGGTGGCGGACCAGCGCCGGCAGGTCGAGCGCGCCGACCACCAGCGAGGCCAGGTCGGCGCTGCCCAGCCGCAGCGCCGCGTCCGGCGCGGCGCCGTCGTCGCGCGCGGGGGCGCCGTGCGGGCCGAAGCGGAACGTCCACTCGCCGCGGGTGGCCGGGTAGAACGGGTCCGCGACCGCCAGCCGCAGCGCGAACGGCGCGTCGGCGGCCGGCAGGTGGGCGAACGCGCGCTCGACGTCGAGCAGGCGGTACATCATGCCCAGGCCCGTCTCGGCGACCCGGTGCGCCGCGGGCGGCGCGACGACCGCGTCGGAGCCGTCGCGCGGGTCGCTCGCGGCCAGGTAGAACGCCTCGTCCTGGCTCTCGACCACGATCTCGCGGAACTGGTCGCGCTGCGAGCGCAGGTACGCCAGCAGCGCGGCCAGCGCCGCGTCGTCCTCGGCGTGCAGGTCGCGCACCGTCAGCGCGTTGCGGTTGAGCAGCTCGCGCTCGAGCGCCACGGTGGTCTGCATGAAGCCGCGCAGCACGCCCGCGTCCTCGACCCCGACCCAGCGCGCGCCGACCTCGCGCAGGCTGCGCTCGGTGCTCGCGCGGTGCTTGGCGATGAGGCCGTTGGTGCGGGCGCGCACCCGCTCGGTGCAGGCCAGGACCGCCTCGGCGTCGGCCTCGCCCAGCAGCCGGGCGGTGCCGCGCGCGCCCTCGCACCGCAGCGCGGCGGGCGCGAAGCGGTAGCGCTGGGTCGGCGTGCCGTAGCCGAAGCCGAGCGCGCGGTAGAAGTCGGGCCGGAACGGGTGCAGGACCGCGAACGGCGCGCCGCGCTCGCGGAAGTGGTCGAGGTACCAGCCGATCATCGCCCGCGCCACGCCCTGCCGCTTGTGCGCCAGCGCGACCGCGACGCTGCCGACCCCGCCCGCGAGCGCGTCGCGGCCGCGCACGTTCATGGTGAAGTCGTAGAGCCGCATCCCGCCGACCAGCTCGCCGCCGCGCTCGGCCGCGACCCAGCGCGAGCCGGTCTCCTGCGCGATCTGGTGCAGCCGCCCCGCGTGCTCGCTCAGCTCGTCGGCCGTGGTGACGCCGAGCACCGGGTACGCCTCGGCCATCAGCCGCGAGAAGGCGAAGAACGGCGGGTCGCCGGGCACGAGGAAGCGCAGCGCCGGCGCGCCGAGCAGCGTCGCCATCAGAACAGCCGCGCGCCGTCGGGCACCGGGAACTGCGGGCGCACCAGCACCACCGCGCCCTCGGCGTCGGGGAAGCCCAGCACGAGCACCTCGCTGGTCACCCCGGCGATGCGCTTGGGCGGAAAGTTCACCACCGCGCAGACCTGCGTGCCGACCAGCTCGTCGAGCCGGTGGCGGACGGTGATCTGGGCCGAGGAGCGCTTCTCGCCGAGCTCGGGCCCGAAGTCGATCCGCAGCACGAAGGCCGGCTTGCGCGCGCCGGCCAGCGGCTCGGCCGCGCGCACCGTGCCGGCCCGTACGTCGAGCTTCGCGAAGTCGTCGTAATCGATCACCGCTCAGCGTTCGGCGGTCGCGCCGAGCAGTCCGTCGAGCGCGGCGAGGATGCGCGTTTGGTCGAGCTCGCGCACGCAGGCGAAGTCCGGGCAGGTCTCCTTGCGGTGAGCGGGCGGGCAGGGATAGCTCGGCCGCACCACCGCGACGCGCGGGCCGCGCGGCGCCCAGCGGTCCGGCTCGTCCGACTGCAGCGCGAAGATGCCGGCGGTCGGCGCGCCGACCGCGGCGGCGACGTGCATCGGGCCCGAGTCCATCGCGACCACCGCGCGCGCGCGGGCGGCCAGCGCGCCGAACGCGCCGATCGAGGTCGCGCCGGCGACGGTGAGCACCCCGCGCCCGGCCGCGGCGGCGATCGCCTCGGCCAGCGGCGCGTCGGCCGGCGCGCCGCTGACCAGCACCGGCACGCCGTCGCGGGCGACCAGGCGGCGGGCGAGCGCGGCGAAGCCGGCGGTCGGCCAGCGCGCGTGCTGGGCCGAGAGCCCGCGGGTCGGGTGCAGCAGGTAGAACGGCCCGCGCACGTCGTGCACCCGCAGCAGCGCCTCGGCGGCGCGCCGGTCGTCGTCGTGCAGCGCGAACTCGGGCGCCGCGCCGGGCGCATCGCAGCCCAGCGCGCGGGCGTAGTCGAGCAGGATCTCGGTCCAGTGGCTGGTGCGGTCGCCGCGCTCGCTGCGCACCACCACCCGCCGGTTGAACAGGCCGGAGTAGAGCCGGCGGGCCTGGCCGGCGCGCAGCGGGATGCGCGCCCGCCAGGGCAGCAGCGCCGTGCGCGCGGTGGCCCAAGTGACGACCGCGGCGGCGTAGCGCGCGCGCAGCCGCTGCCCGAGCGGCAGCACCCGCTCGAGCGCCGGGATGTGGGCCGCCAGCTCGAGGTGGGCCGGCAGCACCACCGCGTCGACCGCCGCGTAGCGCGCGCGCAGCGCCCGCGCGACGACCCCGGCGAGCAGCGTGTCGCCGATCCCCCCGCCGGCGGCGACCAGCAGCGCGCGCTCAGAACCCATCGAGCACCGCTTCGCTGAAGGCCGTGCCGCCACCGGCGCTCAGCGCGCCGGCCGGGAAGGCCCGGTAGGGCGAGGCCCAGGGCCGCCAGCGCCGGACCTGGGCCGCGAAGTCGCGCTCCGGGAAGACGTCGATCACCGGTACGCCCAGCATGCCCGCGACGTGGGCGGCGCCGGTGTCGACCGTGACGACCCGGTTGGCGCCGGCGAGGGTCTCGACCCAGGCCCGCAGGCTGAGCGGCACCGCCGGCTCGAGGCCGGTCGCCGCCCGCACCGCCGCGGCCTCGCCCGGCCCGGCGATCAGGCGCAGGCCGTACGGCCGCAGCCGCTCGACCAGCGCCGCGCAGGACGGCGTCGGGGACGCCGGTGGACCGCCACTTCGGCCCGGCCTGCAGCACCAGGCCCCCGCGCACCACGCTGCTCGGCGCCCGGCCGACCAGCAGCGGCCGCAGCCGAGCCGGGTCGGCCGGCGGCGCCGGGTCGGCGACCAGGCCCGCGCCCAGCCGGTAGAGCACCTCGACCTCGTGGGCGCCCTCGCCGCCGAGCTGCTGCGAGCGCTCGACCCGGCGGGTCGTGCGGGCCCGCACCCAGAGCGACTTGAGCGGCCGCGCCCAGCCGGTGGTGAAGCCGACCCGCTCGGGGACCGGCGCGGCCAGCGCGAACGCCTCGGGCTCCTCGCTCGCGATCAGGGCCGCGTCGTAGCGCTGCGCCGCGATCTCGGCCTGCGCGCGGGCGGTGCTGGCCGGGGTCGAGCCGTGGGCCGGCCAGGGAATCCGCTCGAGCACGTGCTCGGCCACGACCGCCTGCGGCACGAACAGGCCGGCGTTGCGGGTGGTGAGCGCGACCCCGACCGCGTGCCCGGCCGCCCGCAGCGCCGCGATCAGCGGCGTGCAGACGGCGGCGTCGCCGACCCCGTCCAGCCGCACCAGCAAGATGCGCACGGGCTAGCGGCGCAGCGCGCGGATCAGCTCGTCGGTGTAGACGCTGTCGAGCAGCGCGCCGCGCGCGAGCGAGGCCAGCGGCGCGGGCGCCTTCGGGCTCGACGCCAGGCCGGCCAAGAGCGGCTGCGCGGCGCGCGGCGCGAGCAGCCGCGCCCGCAGCAGGTTGAGCGGGTAGGCGCCGGTCGCGAGCTTGACCCGCGCGGTCGGCATCTTGCGCACGAAGCGGGCCGCCATGCGGGCCTTCTGGATCGCCTTGCCGAGCGCGTCCTCGAGCGACTCGGCAGTCTGCGGCTTGACGTGCCAGAGGTACGCTTCCCAGGCGAACGCGCGCCGCACGCCGTGCGCGCGCAGCCGCGCGCCGAGCTCGGTGTCCTCCCAGCCGTAGAGGTCGAACGCTTCGTCGAACCCGCCGACCGCGCGCAGCGACGCCGCCCGCACCGAGACGTTGCAGGTCACGAAGAACGCGTTGGACGCGTTGACCGCGCTCGGCGGCGGGCGGTGCTCGGCCGCGGGCACGTTGACGATCGGTCCCGACACCGCCAGCGGGAAGACGTCGCCGCGGTGCGCCCGCGCGTGCGCGGCCAGGAAGTGCGGCGGCACCACCACGTCGTCGTCGACGAACACGATCACGTCGCCGCTCGCCCGGGCCAGGCCCGCGTTGCGCGCCTTGCCGCGGTTGGGCTCGGCGACGTAGACGTACGCCGCGCCGTGCCGCTCGGCGACGGCCCTCGTCGTATCACGCGAGCCGTTGTCGGCGACGACCAGCTCGAACTCCGGCGCGTCTTCCTGCGCGCGCAGCGACGCCAGCGCGCCGTCGAGCAGCGCGGCGCGGTCCTTGGTCGCGATGACGACCGAATATTTCACGGGCGGACCGGTTCGAGCAAGAACGCCGCCATCCGCTCCGCCGCGCCGGCGTGGTGCGCGTAGAGCGCGCGCAGCTCGCGGCCGGTGCGCGCGCACCAGTCGGCGTCGTGCCAGCGCTCGGCGGCCGTATGGGCGACCTGCGAGGGCAACAGCGTGCCGGCCAGCTCGAGGTCGAGCGGCTTGCCGGCGTCGATGTTCGGCTGCGCGAAGTAGGTGAAGCGCTTGACCACCGCCAGCACCGCCGCGCGCTTGATCGGCGTCCCGATCAGCGGCAGCTTGCCGACGTACTGGAACGGTCCGCCGATCACCGCCAGCTCGGGCGCCTGGAGCGGCGTGCAGACGACCGCGGGCACGCCGAGCGCAGCCAGCTCGACCACCTTGGTGCCGGGGATCGTCACCGCCAGCCGCGCCGTCGCGGCGGCCCGCATCGCCGCGCGCACCAGCGGAAACCGCTCGCCCTCGGCGACGATCGCGCCGTCGGCGAGCTCGGCCCGCACGCCGTAGGCCAGCCGAATCGCACCGCCCGCCGCGAGCGCCGCGCGCAGCACGTCGTCCGGCACGAACGGCGAGCCGGCGAAGGCGAGCGGCACGCCGGGCAGCATCCGGCGCAGGTTGAGCGCGACCCGCACGAACATCGGGAAGACGTTCTCGACCTCGGCCTTGCGCGAGCCGGGGAAGAGGATCACGCCGTCGCGCGCGGCGTCGCCGGGCGGGTCGCCGTACGCGCCGGCCGCTTCGCCGAGCGCGCCGTCGATGGCGAGGTTGCCGATCGTGCGGATGCGCTCGGGCGGCGTGCCCCACGCTTCGAGCTGGGCGCGGTTGGCCGCGTCGACCGCGAAGACGCGCGCGAAGGTGCGCGCGTAGCGCTTGCGCGAGAACTTGTACGCGCTCGCCTCGCCGCCCAGCCGCGCGTGGACGCGCGCCGCGTGGGCGAGGTCGCCGCCCAGGTACTGCACCCGGTCGACCCGCGCCGGCAGCCCGTCCACCGCGCGGCCCAGCGCCAGCCGCAGGTAGGCCGCCGGCGGGTACGCGCGCACGCCGGGAAAGAGACCCTCGACGTACGCCGCCTCGCGCCCGGTGGCGAAGTCGTCGGGCACGCCCAGCACGTGGATCTCGCTCGCCGCATCGCGCGCCCGCAGCGCCGCGACCAGCGGCCTCACCCAGCCGGCGAACTCGCCCGGCCCGTTCGCGGTGATCGCGATCTTCAGTCAGCGAGCGAACCGTGCGCGCGGCCATCAGCGGCGGATCGCGGCGACGAGGTCGGTCGTGCTGCGGCCGGGCTGGTGCGGGGCGAGCACGATCGCGCCGCCGTGGCGCTCGACCACGTAGCGCTCGGGCAGCTCCTCGATCCGGTACTGCGCGCTCTTGACGTGGACGTCGGGGCGCAGGCGGTCGAGCAGCACCTCGGGGGTGCGCTCGGCGAAGCCGACCACCGCGTCGACGCTGCGCAGCCCGGCCAGGACCCGCGCGCGGTCGGCGAACGGCACGATCGGGCGCTCGGGGCCCTTGAGCGCGCGCACGGTGTCGTCTTCGTTGAGCAGCACCAGCAGCACGTCGCCCTGCGCGCGCGACCAGGCCAGGTACGCGACGTGGCCGGCGTGGAGCAGGTCGAAGACGCCGTTGGTCGAGACCACCCGCCGGCCGGCGGCGCGCTGCGCCTCGCGCCAGGCGACGGCCGCCTCCGCGCCGAGCACCAGGCCGGCGAAGCCGTCAGCCGCCATCGGCGTGCTCCATCAGCGCGACGATCTCGTCCGGCGTGGCGGTCGCGGTGCCGAGCTTCTCGACCACCGCGCCGGCGGCGAAGTTGGCGAGCTGGGTCGCGGTCGCGGCGGGGATGCCGGCGGCCAGCGCCAGCGTGAGCACCGCGACGACCGTGTCGCCCGCGCCCGAGACGTCGTACACCGTGCGCGCGACGGCCGGCACGTCGAAGCGCTCGCCGCCGCGGCCGAACAGCGACATGCCGTCCCCGCCGCGGGTGATCAGCACGTAGCGGCAGCCGAGCTGCGCCAGCAGCGCGCGCCCGGCGCGCTCGAGCGAGTCGCGGTCGACGACCGGGATGCCGGCCGCCCGCGCGGCCTCGCCCACGTTGGGCGCGATGCAGGTGACGCCGGCGAACAGGCCGACGTTCTGCGGCTTGGGGTCGGCGACGACGACCGCCGCGCCGAGTGCGGCTTCGACGACCTCGCGCGAGAGCAGTCCCTTCGCGTAGTCGCTCAGCACGACCGCGTCGCAGTCGTGCAGCGCCGCGCGCACGCCGTCGACCACCCGCGCGCGGTCCGCCTCGCGCAGCGCCGCGGTCGACTCCCAGTCCGCCCGCACGACCTGCTGGTTGTGCGCCACCACCCGCGTCTTGCGGGTCGTCGGCCGGTCGGCGAGCGTGATCAGGCCGCGCGCGTCGACGCCGAGGTCGTCGAGCATCGCCCGCCCGCGCGCGCCCTCGGCGTCGTCGCCGACGCCGCCGACGAACGACACCCGCGCGCCCAGCGCGCGCAGGTTGTTGGCGACGTTGCCCGCGCCGCCCAGCGTGAAGGTGTGCTCGCGCACGGCCACGACCGGCACCGGCGCCTCGGGCGAGATGCGCGACACGTCGCCCCAGATCCACTCGTCGATCATCAGGTCGCCGACGACGACGATCCGCCGGCCGGCCATGCGCGCGAGGAGCTGGGTCGCCTTCGGCACGGCGATCACCGGGCGACGATCCACTCGGCGGCCTCGAGCAGCGTGCGCGCCCGCAGGTCGGGCTCGGGGCCGACGTACGGGTACGGGCCCGGCACGAGGATGCCGGGCACGCCGACGGCGTGCCCGAGCGCGACGTCGCTGCCGCGGTCGCCGACCACCGCGCCGCCCGCGATCCGCACGCCCTGCTCGGCGACCGCGCGGTGCACCAGCCCGGGCGAGGGCTTGCGGCAGTCGCAGTCCTCGCCGTAGTGCGAGCACCAGTACCAGGCGTCGACCGCGACCCCGTCGTTGCCGAGCTGCCGGGCGATCTCGTCGTTCACCGAGCGCACCGCGTCGTGGCCGAAGTAGCCGCGCGCGATCCCCGACTGGTTCGACACCACCACCGTCGCGTAACCGTGCTCGCGCAGCAGCCGCAGCGCGTCGGCGACGGTCGGCAGGATCGCCACCCCGGCCGGGTCGCCGAGGAACCCTTTGTCCTCGATGAGCGTACCGTCCCGGTCGAGGAACACTGCCGGGCGGCTCACGCGAAGAGCAGCTCCTGCTCGACCAGGTCGCAGATGATGTGGCCCATCACGATGTGGACCTCTTGCACGATCGCGCTGTAGCCGTCGGGGCCGATCAGCGCGAGGTCGGCGACCTCGGCGACCGGGCCGCCGCCGTTGCCGGTGAAGGTGACGGTCGTCGCGCCGAGCTGCTTGGCGCGCTGCAGGCCGAGCACGACGTTCTTCGAGCTGCCGCTGGTGGTGATGCCGACCACGACGTCGCCCGGCTTCGCCAGCGCCTCGACCATCCGCGCGAAGAGCTGCTCGTAGCCGAAGTCGTTGGCGATCGCGGTGACCGCCGAGGTGTTGACCGTCAGCGCCTCGGACGGCAGGCCGCCGCGCTCGCGCAGGAAGCGGCCGCTGAACTCGGCGGCGAGGTGCTGCGCGTCGGCCGCGCTGCCGCCGTTGCCGAACCACAGCACCTTGTTGCCCGTGCGGAAGGCGGCCGATCAGCGCGGCGACGATCGCCGCGACCTGCTCGGGATAGCGCGGGTGCTCGAGCTGGCCCTTGCGGTCGGCCAGCAGCGCGGCGAAGCCGCGCCGGCCCTCGATCACGGTTCGATCCAAAACAGCTCCTGGCCGAGCGAGACGAGCTCGCCGTTCTCGACCAGCGCGCGCGCGACGACGCCGGCGTGGTCGGTGGTGATCTCGTTCATCAGCTTCATCGCCTCGAGGATGCACAGCGTCTGGCCCGCCGTCACCCGCTGGCCGATCTCGACGAACGGCTCGGCGCCGGGCGAGGCCGCCCGGTAGAAGACGCCGACCACCGGCGCGGTCACCTTGCGCACGTTGGCGCCCGCCGCCGCCGGCGCGGCCGGGGCGCCCGGCTCGCCGCTGCCGCCCGCCGCCGGGGCGGCCGGGGCGGCGGGGAGGGCCGGCGCGTAGGCGACCGGGACCGCCGCCTGGGCGGCGGGGTCGCGCCGGACGATCTCGATCTCGGTGTCGCCGGTCCGGATCCGGATCGCGTCCAGGTCGAACTCCGCGGCGATCTCGCCCAGCGCGCGGACGCGCGCCGCTTCGTCGTGGTCCATCAGGCGGTGGCTTCGACGAGGGTGCGCGCCACCTCCGCCGCGGACCCGGCCAGCGGCAGCCGCCGGTCGGCTCGGGCGACCAGGTCGCGCAGGACGATCTCGCCCCGGGCCAGCTCGTCGTCGCCCAGGATCAGGGCCCAGCGGGCGCCGTTGCGGTCGGCGAGCTTGAACTGGGCGGCCAGCTTGCGGCCCTGCCAGTCGGCGAAGGTCGGCTCCGCCGAGAGCGCGCGCAGGCTGCCGACGATCGGCAGCAGGCGGTCGCGGGCCGCCTCGCCGAGCGCGATCGCCTGCACCCCGCGCCGCTCGGGCGCGCGCCCGGCCTCGAGCTTCTCGACCACCATCAGGAAGCGCTCGAGCCCGAGGCCGAAGCCGACCCCGGGCGTCGGCGGTCCGCCCAGCTCCCCGACCAGGCCGTCGTAGCGCCCGCCGCCGCAGATCGTGCTCTGCGCGCCGATCGCCGCCGAGACGAACTCGAACACCGTGCGGGTGTAGTAGTCGAGGCCGCGCACGATGCGCGGGTTGACGACGTAGGCAATCCCGAGCGCGTCGAGGTACGCGCGCAGCGCGGCGAAGTGGGTCCGGCACTCGTCGCACAGCAGGTCGAGCATGGTCGGCGCGCCGGCGAGAAAGGGCGCGTCCTTGGGGTCCTTCGAGTCGAGGATGCGCAGCGGGTTGCGCTCCAGCCGGCGCTGCGAGTCGGCGCTGAGCCCGGCGGCGTGCGGCCGGAAGTGCTCCAGCAGCGCGGCCCGGTAGCGCGGCCGGCAGTTCGCGTCGCCGACGCTGTTGACGTTGAGCACCGCGTCGATCCCGTAGCGGGCGATCAGCAGCGCCGCGATCTGGATCACCTCGACGTCGGCCTCGGCGCCGGCGACCCCGAAGCACTCGACGCCGAACTGGTTGGCCTGGCGGTAGCGGCCGGCTTGCGGGCGCTCGTAGCGGAAGAACGGGCCGATGTAGTACAGCCGCTGCGGGCCCGGCGGCGAGCAGCTTGTGCTCGAGCAGCGCCCGCACGACCCCGGCCGTCAGCTCGGGCCGCAGCGTCATGCTGCGCTCGCCCTTGTCGAAGAAGGTGTACATCTCTTTCTCGACGATGTCGGTCGTCTCGCCGACGCCGCGCGCGAACAGCTCGGTCGCCTCGAAGATCGGGGTGCGGATCTCGCCGTAGCCGAAGCGCCGGGCGATGTCGCGGCAGTCCGCTTCGAGCCGGTTCCAGCGCGCCGATTCGGGCGGGTAGACGTCACGGGTGCCGCGGGGGGCGTTGATCTGAGTCACGGTCGACCCGCCGCCTTCGCCGCCCGTGCGCGTTTACCCGTCCGAAGTCGCGCCGGCCGCCGGCAGCGCGTCGCCGGCGTCGGGCTCGTGGATCAGGTCTGGGAAACGGTCGGCCGCCGCCGAATCGACGAGACGATGCGCGCTCTCTGGCTGACCGGGCAACGCGGACCACGCTCCTTCGCGCTTCGCGAGGGACCGGATCCGCTGCCGACCAGCGGTCAGATACGAATTCGGGTCAGGGCAGCCGGGCTCAACTTCGCGGATCTCATGGCCAGCTACGGGTTGTACCCGGACGCGCCGCGCCCGCCGTGCGTGCTCGGGTACGAGGCGGCGGGCATCGTCGATGCGGTCGGCGATGGCGTCGATGCGGCCTGGGTCGGAGCGCGCGTGATCGCGCTCTCGAAGTTCGGCGCGCATGCCGACACGCTCTGCGTCCCGGCCGCGAACGCCGTCGTGATGCCCGCTGCGATGACGTTCGAAGAGGCCGCGGCCTTGCCGGTCAACTACGTCACCGCGTACCACATGCTGCATCGGGTGGCGAACCTGCGTCCGGGCGAGTCGGTGCTGATTCACCAAGCCGCCGGCGGGGTCGGGACCGCCGCGCTTCAGCTGTGCCGGAACGTGGCGGACGTGACCACGTTCGGGACGGCGTCGCGCGCCAAGCACGATGCGCTGCGAGCGCAGGGATGCACCCACCCCATCGACTATCGCTCGACCGACTACGCGGACGAGGTGCGCCGCATCACCGGCGGTCGCGGCGTCGACGTCGTGCTGGACGCGCTCGGCGGGGCGGACTGGCGCAAGGGATACCGTCTGCTCGAGCCCGGCGGCCGCTTGGTGTGCTTCGGATTCGCCAACCTCGCGAAGGGCGGAAAGCGAAACGTGCCGCGCGTTCTGGCGCAGTTGCTGACGCTGCCGAAGTTCAGCCCGGTCCGGCTCATGGCCGACAACCGCGCCGTCGCCGGAGTGAACATCGGACACCTCGATTTCGCCTCCGGCATGCTCGTGCAAGCGATGCGGGAGATCATCCGGCTGTACGAGGCCGGCACGGTCGAACCGCTCATCGATCTGGCCGTTCCGTTTGCCGACGCAGCCACGGGACTGCGTCGCTTGCAGCAAGGCACGAACGTCGGCAAGGTGGTGTTCGTGACCGCGCAGGGCGTCGCTTGATGGGCTCTGAGAACGAGTTACGGTTTTAGGCGACATACAAACGAAAGCTGGAGCTGATCGAGGGCCAGGTCCTCGCATTCGCCGGCGGCTCCGTCGCGCACGGCATCCTCTGCACGCGCCTCGTCTCGACCCCGGCGCCGCGCACATCGTCGCACCGGACCTGGTCGTCGAGGTGATCTCGCCCGAGAGCAAGGCCCGTGACCGGGGCGAGAAGCTCGACGCATACCAGAGCCTTCAGAGCGTCATGGAATACGTGCTCGTCGACTCGCGCCGGGTGTGGATCAGCGTCTTCCGGCGAATGGCCGGCGGCGTCTGGACCGAGACGGCCTACGGCCTGGACGAAACGGTTGAGCTGCGGACCGTCGGCGTCACGCTCGACGTCGCCGAGCTCTACGCCGGGATCGGACGCCTCCTCGCGACCTGATCCGCTCGGCACCCTCTCCGGAACCGGTCGAGTTCGCATGCTTGCCTATCGAATTCCCTTACGACGGAAAGAGCACAGCGGCGAAACGGGAACATATGGGGCATGACCGTGGAGGACCGGCTTCGGGAAATGGGCGTCGGCGAGCGCGAGACGCACGAGGTGGCTGAGGTGCTGGTTCGCGTCGTCCCCTTCGGCCGGCCCATCGTGCTGACCGACGACGTCATCGCGGCGGTTCGGGCGGGCGATCTCGCGCTCGTCTCCTCGTTGTTGGCCGAAGAGGTCGAGCCCCAGCCCGATGAAATCGAAGCCCTCGACGAAGCGGCCCGCATGGACGACGGCACACGGCTGACTGCCGACGAGGTTCGACGGGAGCTCAGGCTGATCTAGCGAGCGCGAAGCTCTCGAAACTAGAGACATGACACAGGTCGCTTACGATCCGTCGTCGGGGACCGGCGCGACGTCTACCGCTGATTCGGCAGAGCTCAGGTGACCGGGCCTTCGCGCGGTTCCAGCAGCTCGACCGGGATGCCGTTGGGGTCTTCGACGAAGGCGATGCCGCGCGAGCCGCCGGGGGACTTCTTGTAGTCCTGGACGATCTTCACGCCCTTGGCGCGCAGGCCGGCGAGCACGCCGGGCAGGTCGCCGTCGACCTCGACCGCGAGGTGCTCGTAGCGGTTGCCCAGCGCGTACGGCGGGTGGTCTTCCAGGTCGTAGACCAGCTCGATGTACGAGTCCCAGCCGGCGCCGACGAACGCCATGTCGGCATTGCCCGGGTAGTGGTGCGGCCCGCCGAGCAGCTTCAGACCGAGCTTGTCGGTGTAGAAGTCGATCGAGGCGGCCATGTCGTTGACGAAGATCGACGTGTGCAGGTAGCGCGGCATGGAGCAGCGCTACGCGCTCGGCCGGCGAGCTTCCCGCACGCACCCGCTCGGGTGCCGTCGAGGGAACGCTAGGCGGACTGCCGGGCGGGCGCGCGCAGGCCGGGCAGCGGCGCGAACGTCACCGCCAGCGCGGCGCAGAAGATCAGGCCGGCGACCACGGTGAGCGGCGACCAGGCCTCGCGCGCGGCCAGCGACGCGGCCACCCCGACCGCCAGCGCCGTGTACTCGGCGCCGATCGTCGCCGGGGCCACGCCCATCCGGCGGACCGCCGCGGCGTAGGCCGTCTGCGCGATCAGGGTCGAGCCCAGGATGACCTCGCCGAAGAAGTACCAGCCGATCGCCGGCGTGTCGGCGACGTGCGCCGCGCCGGTGCCGTAGCCGAGCGCCAGCCCGGGTAGCACCAGCGCCGCCGACGCGATCGAGCCGACCAGGCACATCAGCGTGGTCGAGGAGATGCCCGGCCCGACCGCCCGCAGCAGGCAGGCATAGGCGCCGAAGCCGGCCAGCCAGCCCAGCATCAGCAGGTCGCCGACGAGTGCGGACGCGTCGCCGCGCTGGGTCACGGCCAGCAGCACGACCCCGACCACGCCCAGCCCGAGCGCGAGCCAGGCCCGCTGGTCGAGCCGGGTCCGGAAGACCACGGCGGCCATCGCGCTGGTCGTCACCGGCGAGATGCCGACCAGGAACGAGATGTGGGCCACCGACGTGTGCTGCGCGGCGACCGTGAACAGGGTCGAGACGGCCAGGCCGAAGACCAGCCCCGCCGCGACCACGCAGCCCCAGCGGCGCGCGTCGAGCCGCGGCCGGTCGAGCCGCCACGCGACGCCCAGGCCGAGCAGGAACAGCGGCAGTGCCCAGAGCGCCCGGGCCAGCGCGACCGTCATCCCGTCGAAGGCGGCCGGCTCGGCCGCGAAGAGCGCCTTGCTCGCCGGGGCGAAGAGCCCCCAACCGAAGCCGACGGCGAGGACCAGGATCAGGTTGACGGTCGCGCGGGGCATTTGATTTCAGGAAGAACTCGCCGGCGAATACGGCTTGGCCGCGCACTGGTCGGCGGCCGGCGCGGGCGGCGTCGCGGTCAGGCCCAGCTCGAGCGGGAAGTGGGAGCCGCCGTCGGTCAGGTAGACCCCGCTGACCGTCGTCGTGCCGGGCGGCACGGTGAAGCGCTTGACCAGGTAGGGCGTGTCGAGGTCGGTCAGGCACGGCACTTCGGTCGGCGCGTCGTCGCCGTCGAAGGCGATCGTGGTCGTGACGCCCGCGGTGCCGGCCTGCTCGTAGAGAAAGACGTCGCGCGCGACCGGGGTCGGGTTGGTCATGGTCAGCTCGACCGGGCGCAGTACGCCGTACTCGCCGCCCAGCGGCCGCCCGCCGTGCAGCTCCGGAACGCTCGCCATGCCGGCCGCGAACGTATCGCAGGCGTGGTCGTCGTCGCAGGGGTCGCCGACCGTGAACTGCAGCCGCACCGGCGGCACGCCGGCCAAGCCGAACTCGCCGCGCCGGTGGAAGCCGTCGCCGGGCAGCGGCTGCGCCGCCGCCGCGAGCGGGTCGGCGCCGGGGTGCACGGCGACCACGCTGAGCCGCACGGGGTCGCCGGCGAGCACGCGCAGGTCGTAGATCGCTTCGACCAGCGGGCGCCCGGGCACGGCCGCGCCCGCCGAGAGCACCGCGCTCGGGCTCACCGGAAAGACCAGCGGCGCGCCGGCCGCGACGGTCGCGACCGAGCCCGGCCCCTTGCGCGCGCGCAGGTACTCGACCGTCGCGCGGTGGCCGACGTACATCGGCTTCACGTCCCCGGCCGCCGCACCGCCGGCCAGCTGCACCTGCGAGCTCGTCCCGGCCGTCGCCACGATCAGGTCGAGCTGCTGGCTAGCGTCCTGCAGCACGTGGTACAGGTAGGCGCGCGCCGGCGTGCTCGCGTCGACGGCGGTCAGGCTGCTGAAGAGCAGCCCGTCCTGGGAGACGTACTCGGGATCGTCGCTGTAGAGCAGGACCTGCGGCTCGCGCGGCGGCGGCGCTTGCGCGGGGCTCGGACGCGGCCCGCCGGCGAGCGCGGCGACCGCCGCGGCGACGCCGAGCGCGCGGAAGAGGCGGAGCACCCCGGTATCCTACCCCGATGTGGTGCCCGGCAGCGTGCAGTCGGAGGCGGCGTGGACGTGGGCCCACATGTGGAGCAGGCCGTCGAGCCGCTTGCGCGGCGTGCGGCCCGGCTGCTGCAGGTCGATGAAGACGAGCACCGGCCGGACCGGCTCGACGATGTGGACGCAGACCCCGGGCGAGACCTCGCCGATGATCTGGCCCAGGCTGCCCTTCTCGAACGTCCCGTCGGGGTTGACGTACTCGACCGGCGGGCGGTCGCGCAGCAGCCGGGCCTTGAGCATGACGACCCGGCTCGGATACCAGTCTTTGGCGACCAGCGCCCGCGCGCCGAAGAGCGGTCCGCTCCCCCACGGTCCGCCGGATCGCTCGGGTCGGCGACCGCGTACTGGTTCATCGGCCGCGCGCTGGCGCGGTCCACGTCGTCGTGCAGCATCACCTTCGTCAGCGCGGCGATGGCGCGCGCGGCCGCCTGCCGCGTCAGCGGGGCGGCGAGCCGGTCACCGGGATAGCCGAACGTCGCCAGGTGCACCCAGCCGTCGAGCGAGGGCGGCGAGAGCGCGTGCAGGACCTCGAGCTTCGCGTCGCTGGTGATCGGCTGGTCGCCGTTGAGCGTCGGCCAGAGATACGCCGGGCCGCTGTCGTTGTAGTAGTCGTTCGAGTAGCCGGCCGTGACGAGATCGCGGAACGACTGGCTCTGGACCGTTCGCCAGAGCCGCTCGTCCATCGCCTTGTCCGGGCCGTCGGTTCGGCCGCGGTCGATCTGGTCGATGAGCACCGCCAGCACGCGCGCCGCCGGACCGCCGGTGTCTTCCCGCCGCGGGTCGGCGTTGAGCAGGCGCGCCGCGAGCAGCAGCACCGTGCGCTGCTGCGTCTCCGTGTCGGCGACCGACTCCAGCGCGATCAGGTTCGCGGCCGCGCGCTGTTCGGCCACCGATTGCTCGAAGCCGGCCTTGGCTGCGGCCTCGTTCGCCTTCGCCAGCTCGGCCGGTGCCCTGGACCCCGGCGCGGGAACGTACGTGCCGCCGAAGGCGCCCATGGTCGGCTGGCCCGCGATGAGGCTCTCGAAGGTCTTGTTGTACTCGCGCTGCTGCTCGTGGTGTGCGTTGAGCGCGCTGTAGACCGACAGCCCGGTCGCGACCAGGCTCGCGATGACGCTCACGATCGCGCTCGGCACCAGGTTCTGGGCGATGAAATCGTGCCACCACGGCGGCTTCGGCGGCGCGGGTGCGGCCATGGCTCAGCCTCCCACCAGGTGCGAGAACGCGAACGGTGCGCTGAGCGCCGCGCCGACCAGGAAGAAGGCCACGAACAGCGCCGGCCAGCGCAGCGGGCCGAAGCCCAGCAGCGCCAGCACGACCGGCGCGACCAGCAGCGCGGTCACGCCCGTGTCGTGCCACGGCTGCAGCGCGGCGACGCCGTCGAGGCCGTGGTCGGACCACAGCGCCTGCGCGGCGCGCGACGTGAGCCCGAACAGCAGCGCGTAGAGGACGAGGCGAACGACGAACGCGACGAACATCAGTGCAGGAAGTACCGGTAGGTCGAGAAGACGAGCGCGATGCCGCGCTCGTCGGCGGCGGCGATGACCTCGGCGTCGCGGATCGAGCCGCTCGGCGCGATCACCGCCGTGCAGCCCGCCTCGGCGGCGGCGACCAGGCCGTCGGCGAACGGGAAGAAGCCGTCGCTCGCGCAGGCCGCGCCGGGCGCGAACGCGTGGGCACGGTGGGCCGCGATCTGGACCGCGCTGACCCGGTTCGTCTGGCCGGCGCAGATGCCGCGCGAGACGCCGTCGCGGGCGAGCACCACGCCGTTGGACTTCACGTGGCGCACCACGTCCCAGGCGAAGATCAGGTCGCGCCACTGCTCGGCCGTCGGCTGCCGTTTCGACACGACCGTCCAGCGCTCGGGCGCGGCCTGCGGGTCGTCGTCCTCGGCCAGCACGCCGCCCAGCGCGCTGCGCACCCGCAGCTCCTCGGCGATCCGCTCCGGCAAGCCGCCGGCGTAGCGCATGATGCGCAGGTTCTTCTTCTTGCGCAAGCGCGCCAGCGCGGCGTCGTCGAACGCCGGCGCGGCCACGATCTCGAGGAAGAACCCGGCCAGGTGCTCCGCCGCCGCCGCGTCGACCGGGCCGTCGACCGCGATGATGCCGCCGTAGGCCGAGACCGGATCGGCGTCGAGCGCGAGCCGCACCGCGTCGGCGACGCTGGCCCGCTCGGCGATGCCGCACGGGACGGTGTGCTTGACGATCGCGGCCCGGGCGACGCCGTTGCGCTGCGCGACCGCCTCCGCCGCGCCGTCCGCGGCCGGCGCGGGGCCGAAGCCCAGCGGCGCACGGACCAGCATGCGCAGCGTCGCGTCGAGGTCGAGCAGGTTGTTGTACGAGAGCGCCTTGCCGCCGAGCTGCTCGGGCAGCTGCGCCTCGCGGGCCAGGTAGAAGGCGGCGCGGTCCTGCGGGTTCTCGCCGTAGCGCAGCGGCTGCTCGATCGGGATCGTCAGCGCGAGCGAGCCGGGCAGCTCGTTGGCCAGCAGGCCCGACTCGAGGTAGCGCGCGATCGCGCTGTCGTACTCGGCGGTGCGCTCGAAGGCGCGGGTCGCATAGCGGCGCCGGGTCGCGTGGTCGACCCCGCCGCTGCCGAGCGCGGCGGCGAACTCGGCGTACTGGGCCGGGTCGCTGAGCACCGCGACGTGGTCGTAGTTCTTGGCCGCCGCGCGCAGCAGCGAGACGCCGCCGACGTCGATCTGCTCGATCGCTTCCTGGAGCGTCGCGCCCGCGCGGGCGACGGTCGCCTCGAACGGGTAGAGGTTGACGACGACGGTCGCGATGGTCGGGATGCGGTGCCGCTCGGCCTCGGCCCGGTGGACCGGGCTGCCGCGGTCGTGCAGGATGCCGCCGAAGACGTTGGGGTGCAGCGTCTTGACCCGCCCGTCGAAGAGCGACGGGTAGCCGGTCAGCTCGCCGACGTCGTGCGCGCCGACGCCGTGCTCGCGCAGGTGCGCGCGGGTGCCGCCGGTGGCGTAGAGCGGCACGCCGCGCGCGGCGAGCGCGCGGGCCAGCTCGACCACGCCGGTGCGGTCGTAGACGGAGAGCAGCGCCGCGCCGGGCGCGGCGGGCTCAGACGAGGGCGGGCTGGGGTTCACGTTGCGGTTCGGCGGCCGCCGGCGGCGGCGCCTCGTCGAGCGCGGCGCTGACGATCGAGCTGACGCCGGGCTCCTGCATGGTCACGCCGTACATGCGCTGGGCCAGCTCCATCGTCTTCTTGTTGTGGGTGACGATCAGCATCTGGGCGCTGGCCGAGACCTCGCGGATCTTGACCGAGAGCCGCTCGACGTTGGCGTCGTCGAGCGCCGCGTCGACCTCGTCGAGCAGGTAGAACGGGGACGGCTTGACCGCGATCAGCGCGAAGATCAGCGCCGAGGCGGTCATCGCGCGCTCGCCGCCGGAGAGCGCGGCCAGGCTGGTCATCTTCTTGCCCGGCGGCTGGACCGCGATCTCGATCCCGGTCTCGCTCAGGTCGTCGGGATCGGTCTGCCACATCTCGGCCTTGCCGCCCGCGAACAGCTCGCCGAACACGCGGGCGAACTGCTCGCGCACCGCGTCGAAGGTCGCGTTGAACTGGACCTGGCACGAGCGCTCGATCTCGGCGATCGTCGCCAGCAGCGTCTCGCGCGCGCGCTGCAGGTCGTCCATCTGCTCGCGCAGGAAGCGCTCGCGCTCGGTCAGCTCGTCGCGGTCGGCCTCGGCGTTGAGGTTGACGTTGGCCTGCAGCCGGATCAGCTCCTCGCGCAGCCGCGGCAGCTCCTCGGCCACGTCGTCGGGCTCGCCGGCGAAGCGCGCCAGCACGGCGTCCTGCTCGTCCTCGCCGGCCGGGTTCTGGGCGAAGTTGCGCTGCAGCATGCCGAGCTCGGCGTCGATCTCGGCCAGCCGCCGGCGGCCGCTCTCGCCGGCCGCGCCGGCCTCGCGCTCCTCGCCCTGCGCCAGCCGCTCGTCGGCCTCGTGCTGGTGGGCCTGGTCGGCGGTCGCCTCGCGCGCCCGGCGCGACGCCTCGACCGCGGCGTCGGCGGCGGCGACCCGCTCGCGCGCGCTGCCGAGCCGCCCGTCGAGCTCGGCGCTCTGCGCCCGCAGCGCTTCGAGCTCGCGCAGCATCGCCGCGCGCGCGGCGGCGGCCCGCTCGGCGTCGGCGTCGAGCAGCCCCAGGCGCGTGAGCGCGCCCTCGCGCTCGGCGCTCAGCGCGGCGATCTGCTCGCGCAGCGCGCCGGCCGCCGCGCCGACCTCGGCCTGCTCGGCCTCGACCGCGGCGATCCGCTCGCGCGCCGCGGCCAGCTCCGCTTCGAGCGCGCCGCGCTGCTCGGAGAGGTCGACGTGGTCGTCGGCGATCCGCTCGAGCGCGTGCAGCCGGGCCTGGACCTCCTCGCGCGCGCCGGCCTGGGCCGCGATCCGCCGGTCGCCGCCGGCGACCGCACCGTCGAGCCGCTCGATCTCGGCCGCCAGCCCTTGGAGCTGGGTGCGCACGTCGCGCAGCGCGACCTCGGCGTCGCCGGCCAGCTTCGTCGCCTCGTCGCGCTCGGCGCTGGACGCGTCGAGCTCGGCCTTGGCGGCCGATCCGTCGCGGTCGATCGCCTCGAGCTGCGCCCGCAGCCGCGGGATCCGCTCGCGCAGCGTCGCGGCCTGCGCGCGCCGGGCCAGGATCGAGCGCTCCTTGCGGAAGCGCCCGCCGGTGATCGCGCCGCCGCCCAGGATCTGCTCGCCCTCGAGGGTGACCAGCGAGCCGCCGAAGCCCTCGCCGCGCACCAGCGCGATCCCGGTCCGCAGCTCGTCGACCACCAGGATGCGGCCGACCAGCCAGGCCACGATGCCGCGGTAGCGCGGCTCGGTCCGCACCAGCGTGTGGGCGTAGCCGATCACGCCCGGCCGGCCCGCCAGGCGGCCCAGCTCGTGGCCTTCGCGCGAAGCGAGCGTGTCGAGCGGCAAGAAGGTCGCCCGGCCCAGCTCGCGCGCACGCAGGTACGCGACCGCCGCCTCGGCGTCTTCCGAGGTCTCGGCGATCAGGTTGGAGAGGCCGGCGCCGAACGCGACGTCGAGCGCGCGGGCGTACTGCTCGTCGACCGAGATCAGGTTGGCGACCACGCCGTGCAGCCCGCGCAGCTGGCCGCGCCGGGCGGCCTCGACCACCGAGCGGGTGCCGTGGGCGTGGCCTTCGAGCGAGGCCTCGAGCTCCTCGATCGTGTGCAGGCGCGACTCGGCGCCGGCGATCTCCGCGGCGACCTCGCGCCGGCGCCGCTCCAGCTCGGCCACCCGCTGCGCCGCGCCCTCGCCGCGCTCGCGCGCCTGCTGCGCGCGGGCGCGCTGGCCGGCCGCCTCGGTTTCGTAGCGCGCGATCAGCGTCTCGCGCTCGCCGAAGCGCGCGCGGGCCGCGTCGGCCTGCCGGGCGTGCGCGTCGCGCTCGGCGACGGCCGCGGCGTGCTCGCGCTCCAGCCGCGCGATCTCGGCTTGCGCGCTCTGGATCTGGGCCCGGCGCTGGGCCGCGTCGGCGGCCCGCTCGGCGGCCAGCGCCTCGACCGCCCGCAGCGCCTGGTAGACCGCGTCGAGCCCGCCGCGCGCGTCGGCGACGGCGGCCGAGGCGGCCAGCTCGCGCTCGCGCGCGCCGCCGGTCTGCGCGCTCAGCGGCGCGAGCCGCTCGGCCAGCTCGTCGATCTGCGCCCGCAGCGCGACCCGCTCGGCCTCGACCCGCTCGCGGTCGGCGACCGAGGCGTGCGACTGGCGCTCGAGCCCGTCCCGGCGCGCGGCCGCGGCGGCCAGGTCGGCCTCGAGCCGGGCCAGTTCGGCCCGCGCGGCCTGCGCGCCGGCCCGCTGCCCGTCCAGCTCGAGCTCCAGCGTGTAGAGCGTCTCGCGCAGCTGCGCGAGCGCCGCCCCGAGCTGCGCCGCGCGCGCGGCGGCGGCGGCCTGGCGGCCTTCGTGCCGGGCCAGCTCGCCGGCGACCCGCTCGCGCTCGGCCCGGCGCGACGACGACGCGCGCAGGTAGGTCAGGATCTCCAGCTCGCGCACCCGCGCGGTCAGCTTGCGGAAGCGCTTGGCCCGGCGCACCTGCGTGTCGAGCTCGGGCACCCGCCGCTCGAGCTCGGCGATGAGGTCGTTGACCCGGATCGCGTTCTGCTCGGTCGCTTCGAGGCGGCGGAGCGCCTCGTGCTTGCGGGCGAGGAACTTGCCGATCCCGGCGGTCTCCTCGAACAGCGCCCGCCGCTCGGTCGGCTTCGAGGAGAGGATCGCGTCGATCTGGCCCTGCGAGACGATCGCGTACGAGCCCGGCCCCAGACCCGTGCCCATCAGCAGCTCGAGCACGTCGCGCAGCCGCACCTGGGTGCGGTTGATGAAGAACTCCGACTCGCCGGCGCGGTAGGCCCGGCGGGTGATCTGGACCTCGCTGTAGTCGAGCGGCAGCACCCGCTCCGCGTTGTCGAAGGTGAGCGACACCTCGGCCATGCCGAGCGGCTTGCGCGCGGCGTTGCCGGCGAAGATCACGTCCTCGAGCTTCTGCGAGCGCAGGCTGCGCGAGGACTGCTCGCCCAGCACCCAGCGGATCGCGTCGACCAGGTTCGACTTGCCCGAGCCGTTGGGCCCGACGACGGCGGTCGTGCCGGGCGTGAACTCCAGCGTCGTCGCCTCGGCGAACGTCTTGAAGCCGAAGACCTTGAGGGTTTTGAGCCGCATGCGGTTAGGTCGGCGCTCCGGGGCGCGGTTTGCGCGGGCTGCGCGCGCCGCCGCGCCGGTTGTCGAGTGCGATCACGCGCCCGTCGTCCTTCGCCGCCCGCAGCGCCGGCGCTTGCGGGTAGCGCTGGCGCAGCGCGTTGAGCGCCATCGACGCGGCGCTCGACTGGGCGGCCTTCTTCGAGGCGCCGATCCCCTCGCCCAGGATCTCGTCGCCGATGCGGACCTGCGAGGTGAAGCGCCGGTCGCTGGGCGGGCCCTCGGCCCGGTCGAAGTAGAGCGGCGTCTCGCGCACGGTCGCCGCGCTGAACTCCTGGAGCAGCGTCTTGGCGTCGCCGTCGCCGACGTCGCGCTTGTCGGCCGCCGCGACGTGCTCGTTCTCGACGAAGCGGGCGACCGTCTCGAAGTCGGTCGCGGCGTAGAGCGCGGCGATGAAGGCCTCGAACGCGTCGGAGAGGATCGAGGCGTTCTCGGCGCCGCCGTTCTGCGTCATCCCGTGGCCGAGCACGACCAGCTCGGCGAAGCCCAGCCGGCGCGCGCTCTCGGCGCAGGCCGCGCCGCTCACGACGTTGGCCTTGCGGCGCGAGAGCTGGCCTTCGGTCGCGCCGGGATAGGCCCGCATCAGCCAGCGCGAGGCGACGAAGCCCAGGATCGCGTCGCCGAAGAACTCCAGCCGCTGGTTGGAGGCGACGCCCTGCTCGCGCGCCGCGCTGCCGTGCACGAACGCCGGCTCGACCAGCGCCGTATCGAGCTCGGGAACGCCCGCCGTCTTCAGCAGCGCGCGCAGCCGCGCGCGCCGCTTCTCGCCGGCCAAGCTAGCCGTGCTTCCCGAAGACGACCGACGTGTTGTGGCCGCCGAAGCCGAAGCCGTTCGACATGGCGATCTCGATCGGCGCCTTGCGCGGGACGTTGGGCACGTAGTCGAGCCGGCAGGCCGGGTCGGGCACCTCGTAGTTGGTGGTCGGCGGCACGATGCCGTTCCGCAGCGCGAGCACCGTCGCGATCCCTTCGATCGCGCCGGAGGCGCCCAGCAGGTGGCCGTGCATCGACTTGGTCGAGGACACCAGCAGCCCGTTGAGCGCGTGCTCGCCGAAGACGCGCTCGATCGCCTGCGACTCGGCCGCGTCGCCCAGCGGCGTCGAGGTGCCGTGCGCGTTGATGTAGCCCATCGCCTCGGGCGCGACGCCGCTGCGCAGCAGCGCGCGCTCCATCGCCAGGATGACGCCGCGCGACTCGGGGTCGGGCTGCGCGATGTGGTAGGCGTCGGCGGCCTGGCCGTAGCCCAGGACCTCGCCGTAGATCGTGGCCCCGCGCGCGAGCGCGAAGTCGCGGTCCTCGAGCACCAGCACGCCGGCGCCCTCGCCCAGCACGAAACCGTCGCGCTCCGCGTCGAACGGGCGCGAGGCGTGGAGCGGGTCGTCGTTGCGGGTCGACATCGCCTTCATCGTGCAGAAGCCGCCCATCGCGGTCGCGATCACGGTCGCCTCGCTGCCGCCGGTCACCACCGCGATCGCCTCGCCGAGCACGATCTTGTCGTAGGCCGCGCAGAAGGCGTCGTTGCCGCTGGCGCAGGCGCTGGAGATCGCGAACACCGGGCCGCGCAGGCCGAACTCCATCGAGACCTGGGCCGAGGCGGCGTTGGACATCAGCATCGGGACGAAGAACGGCGAGATGCGGTCCCAGCGCTCGGTCGGCCCGACCGCGAGCGTCGTCTCCTCGACCGTGATGATGCCGCCGATGCCGCTGGCGATGATCACGCCGGTGCGGGCCCGCACGTCCGGGTCGTCGGGCAGCCGGGCGTCGGCCCAGGCCTCGCGCGCGGCGACCAGCGCGAACTGCGCGTAGCGGTCCATCCGGCGCGACTCCTTGCGGCCGATCAGCTCGACGGCGTCGAAGTTCTTGACCTCGGCGGCAATTCGGGTGGTCAGCTTGACCGGGGCGAAGGCGGTTACCGGCCCGACCCCGCTGCGAGCGGCGAGCAGCCCCTCCCAGAACTCCTGGACGCTGTTGCCGAGCGGCGTAACGGCGCCCAGCCCCGTGATGACGACGCGGCGTTTCTCCAAAACTCCCCTGGATTCGAAGCTTGGAAGAGCACACCTTCGGACGAGCGCTTCCGGCGGGACGCGCGGGCCGGCCGAAGGCAAGCGCCCGGCGGCCGGCAAGGGGCGGCATGGACGGTGCGGGCGGCCCCGTGCCGAACGGAGCCTCGGCCATGACCGCGCGCCGTTTTCCGCCCGGACCGCCGGCGCTGACCGCCCTGCGCGGCATGCGGCCGAGCCACGACCTCAGGCACATCCCGGCCTTCCTCGAGGCGGTCGCCCGGCGCTACGGCCCGATCGCGTCGTGGCAGCTCCCCGGCCGGCGGATGTGGTTCCTCGACGACCCCGGGCTGATCGAGCAGCTGCTGCTGGCCGGCGGCTACGACGTCGTCAAGGGCCGCGGCTTGCAGCGCATGCGGCGGCTGCTCGGCGAGGGGCTGCTCACCAGCGACGAGCCGCGCCACCTGCGCCAGCGCCGCCTCGTGCAGCCGGCCTTCCACAAAGAGCGGATCGCCGGCTACGCCGCGACGATGATCGGCGCGACCGCCGCCGCGGCCGACCGCCTGCGCGACGGCGAGACGGTCGCGGTCGACCGGCTGATGAACCGGCTGGCGCTGCGGATCGCCGCGGCGACGCTGTTCTCGGCCGACGTCGAGGACGACGCCGACACGATCGGTGCGGCGGTGACCGAGGCGATGGAGGTCTTTCCGGCCAGCCTGAGCCCGTTCGGCGAGCTGCTCGACCTCGTCCCGTTCCACCCGGCGACCCGGCGCTTCACCCAGGCGCGGGCGCAGCTCGACGCGGTGGTCTACCGGCTGATCGAGCAGCGCCGCCGCGACGACGCCGACCGCGGCGACCTGCTCTCGATCCTGCTGAGCGCGCGCGACGAGGACGGGCGGCCGATGCCCGACGCGCTCGTGCGCGATGAGGCGATGACGCTGCTGCTCGCCGGCCACGAGACGACGGCCAACGCGCTGAGCTGGGCCTGGGACCTGCTCGCCCGCACGCCGGCCGCCGAGGCGCGGCTGCACGCCGAGCTCGACGCGGTGCTCGGCGAGCGCGACCCGCTGCCGGCCGACGTGGCGCGGCTGCCGTTCGCCCGCGACGTCGTCGCCGAGGTGCTGCGGCTGCGCCCGCCGGCCTGGATCGTCGGCCGGCGGGTGATCCGGCCGATCCGCCTGGGTGACTGGGACGTGCCGGCGGGCGCGGTCGTGATCGCCGCGCAGATCGTGACCCACCGCAACCCGGCGTACTGGACCGAGCCGGAGGCGTTTCGCCCCGAGCGCTGGTCGAACGGCGAGACGGCGCGGCTGCCGAAGTTCGCCTACTTCCCGTTCGGCGGCGGCAACCGCATCTGCATCGGCGAGGGCTTCGCCTGGACCGAGGCGGTGCTGATCCTGGCGACGCTGGCGCGCCGGTTCCGGTTCCGCGCGGTGGACGCATCGCCGGTGCCGCTGGAGCCGATCGTCACGCTGCGGCCGGGGCGGACGATCGCGATGCGGGTGGAGGAGCGCCGGCGGGTGCCGGTGAGCGTGTAGGGGATCAGAGCGACGATGGCCATGAGCATCTCCTCTTGCGCTGCCGGGCGTCGACTACACGCTCGAGGACAGCGACTTGCTCGACGTAGCCATTCGTTCGAACGAGAGCATCGTCGCCAACATCGACGCGCTCAACGCCGCCGCGGTGGGGATCCTCGCGCTTCCGGCGGCTTTCGTGGTATTTGCCATCGACAAGATTCGCGAGCTTCCGAAGGAGCTGGGGGCGTTCTCGCTGATCCTCCTCGCGCTTTCGGTCGTTGCCGGCGCGGTCAGTTACGAGTTCGGGTACCTCTTCTGGGACCGCCGCTCGGAGGACGAACGGCAGGCGCAGATTCCGTGAAGATCCAGGATGCGATCGACGCGCGGGGTGATTCCTGACCCTCTACAGTCTCCGTGGCTCTGAGGCCGTCTACACTCACGTCGATCAGACCACCAACACGAGCGCACGCAATGCGGCGCTTCGCGAGTGGAAGCGCCGGTGGGGGCATCGCTGCTACTCTTTCTGGTCGCGCCGATCGTCGTGGCAGCCGGCCGGGAACTGACCCCGAAGGTTGACCCTGCGACCAAGCCCTGCTCGGTGACGGTCTCTACTCCGTAAAGGCCAAGGTGATGGTACAATGCCCGTGATGGACGGTGAAACGGCTCGCAAGCGGACTTCGGAGGGGCTCATCAAGCTCGGCCTGCGGTATGCTCGAGAGGACCGAGTCAAGCTCGAGCCCGATCAGACGGTCCCGATGGGCTGGCTCACCGCGAACCACGAGACGGGCCGCTCCGAGATTGCGGCCACGGCCACCATCCCTGCTAACCCGGCGGTCACCGACCGCGCATAGCCTAGTCCGCTCGCAGGATAGCCGATCGCCTCAGCCGCCCGACCTGGGCGGCTTTTGATTTACCTCGCTCCACATTCGCCATGCAAGCCCCACTCATCCGAAAACACTTCCAGCAAGGTTTCCCGATTTCGACGGCCTGCCTTTTTTAGGTGCGAAGGTGACATTCTGAGCGATCAGAGTTTCCGTCACCGGAGATTTTTCCTATACTTCGCCAGTGCAGCTTGCAAGACAACCATCTCTCGGAGCGCATCACCGACCGCCTGGACCAGCGTCGCGCGATAGACGATGAAATCCCTGCCATTGGGGGCCGCCTCGAACAAGTAGGACCAGGAGTCTGCGTTGCCCCCGCTCATGGCGCGGACGATCTCGCTCGCCGCGGAGTCGTTGCTCGTGTCCGGCGGGCCCACGTAGAGGACGCAAACGACTTCGAAGCCACGCCGTGCGGTCGCGATGGTCGCTCGTACGGTCGAGGGATCGATGGACGGATCCGGCAACTGCGCGATCATCGCTCTGACCGCTTCACGGCTGGTGCATTGAACTTTGTTTACGGCCAATCGAGCCTGAGCCAGCGTGAACCACTTGAGGGCGGTCGTGGCGTTTTTTGGCAACGGGCTTGGAGGCTCGATACCTGGAGCGTATGCGGTCGCGAGTTCGAGCGCCGCGTCGGTGTCGCCCGCGAGGGCAGCTTTCGTTTCCCAGCCGACCGCCTTCCCCACATCTCGGTGGACCGGGGTACCTTTGACGTTCTCGCTTCCGAAGATGTAGTAGTCGGCGATCCGGAGCATCGCGCGCGTGTAGCGGTGACCCGCGGAACGAAGATACCAATACATCGCGACGGACTTGTTCATCGGCACGTCCGTTGTTGATATCATACCGCCCGGCTTGACGGTATTGATGACATAGCCTTGATCGAAGATCTCGCCGATTGCAAACTCCGCGAGGGGGTTGCCACCGGCCGCGGATAAGCAAAACCAGCGGAGCGCCTCCTGAGTATGACCCCAATTGCCCACCCCGAGTGGGCCGTCGCCCTCGATATGCATGAGGTTTTCACCTTTTCGCCACGCATCAAAAGCACTCTGCCCCGAGCTCTTTGCGACCGGTTGCGGGCACGCAACTGCTACCGGACCTGCGGCGCTTCCTTCGCTGGCGTCGTTCGGCGCAGCAACAACGGCCGACGAACCGAGCGCCCACATACAGCAAATGCACACGATCGTCTTTACAACTGAGTGCGGCGCAACGAGCGGCGCCGAAACATGAAACCCCATACTAGCGGCACCTCCGCACACCGATCAAAGCTGGGCACCTTGCTCTACAGTATTATCGAAAAGCTCTTGATGGCCTTCCTAGAGCCGTCCGTCGGTCAGAGCCGTGATCGCGCTTGGGACCACGACGAATGAACCGTTCGTTTCGGTCTAGAGCTGCCCGAACAGCTTCGCCTAGACCGAGGCGGTGCTGATCCTGGCAACACTGGCGCGCCGGTTCCGCTTGCGCGCGGTGGACGCCTCACCGGTGCCGCTGGAGCCGATCGTCACCCTGCGGCCGGGGCGGACGATCGCGATGCAGGTGGAGGAACGCGGCCGCATACCCGTCGCCGTGTCGTAGCGGGTAGCCGCCGGCAACGGTTGCTCTTCGTGCAGCACCGCACCGAGCTTCGCGGCCAGCCGCCTTGTTAGAACAGATCAAAGCACGGCTAGAATCAACGCTACGTTAAGGAAGACTCTCCGGTCGTTCGTTGGGAGGAGGGCCTACGTGATCCCTGCTGAAATCACGGCGTCGTGGCAGACCTCATCGGATTGTGGGCAGTCGTAGATGGGGAACTCGAACGAATACCGCGAAGCTCCTTTCCTCGTGAACGCCAGCTCGAAGACTGGATCGAATCCCGTCCGGACATTCTAGGCGAACGGCTTCTCATCGTCGGGCGACAAGTCCGCACGGAGCACGGAGGTATAATCGACCTTCTTGCCATTGACGCCGACGGTCGTTGCGTCGTAATCGAGCTGAAGAAACAGCGTACGCCACGCGAGGTCGTCGCTCAGACTTTGGATTACGTTTCTTGGGTAGCCGGTCTATCGGACCTCGAAGTTCGCGACTATGTGACGCGCACGACCGGAATGCCATTCGGTGACGCTTACACACGGCGATTTGGGCTGGCCAATCCTCCGGAGCAGTTGAATGCTGATCAACGTATGCTCATCCTATGTGCGGATACGGACGGAGCCACGACGCGCATTGTCGAGTTCTTGACGAAGCGCTACGGCGTTGATATAAATGTCGTTAACTTGTCCTACTACGTCGTCGGCGGGCACGGAGTTGTCGCGCGCACGTGGACCATTGATCCCGGTGACCTAGTGTATCGCATCGACTCGAGGATCACCGAACGCGAGAGCAGCGAGCCTGCCCCGTCCGGCATTTGGCACGTGAACGTCGGCGTCCACGCGAACGACCTCATAGAGCGAAATTGGGCCGACCCGCTTCGCTTTGGCTTCCTCAGCGCTGGCCAGGGTGAAAAGTGGCGCGACGAAATTTCGCGCATAAACGTTGGCGACCATGTTTACGCCTACTTAAATGGCGCTGGCTACGTTGGCGGTGGCAAGGTGGTTACCGGCGCCACACGTGCCGATCAGTTTGTTCCACCCGGCTATGACAAGCCACTACGTGACCTGCCCGTCGAGACGCACGCTTGGTTTGCGAACAGCGATGATCCGACAATGGCCGAATACATAATCGGTGTACGGTGGAACAAGGCGGTCACGCCGAACGAAGCGTTGCGCGTGGCGCACCCTCTCCGAGGAACCGTAAGACGAATCCGCAGCGCCGATCTGGCACAGACGCTAAGTGCCGCCTTTGGCTAGCGCGCGTGGTTTCTGCCACTGATTAAGCGTACGTGATGTTACTAGGCTTCAGCACGAAGGCCGACGGCTGCAATCGTTCCGCCAGCCTAAAGAGAGCTCACGTAGCCCCTCGCCAGGATCGCGACGCGATTTCGTCCTCGTAGCTGCCTTCCATTCTGCATTGCGCTTGCTTCGTGGCGGACTGACCACTACTCAGCGAGCCGTCGGGCCAAGCCACGGACGGGTGTGGATCGAGCAAACTAGCTTCCGAGCGCGGCAGGGGACGGGCAGCCTGGGGCAGGACGGCCCGCCATGGCGACCGGCAACCTGAGCGACGTCCAGAACGAGATCTACTTGCGCGGGCTCGGGGGCGCACGGCCGGCATTGCCGATGACGGCCGACGGGCTCGAGGCGAGCGCGCGCGCGGCGATGACGCCCGAGGCCTTCGCCTACGTCGCCGGCGGCGCGGGCGGCGAGCACACCATGCGCGCGAACCTCGAAGCGTTCGCGAAATGGCGCATTGTCCCGCGCATGCTGCGCGAGGTCGCCGGGCGCGACCTCTCGACCGAGGTGCTCGGCCGCACGATGCCGCTGCCGCTGCTCACCGCGCCGGTCGGCGTGCTGACGCTGGCGCATCCGGACGGCGAAGTCGCGGTCGCCAAGGCGGCGGCGCGCGTCGGCGTGACGTTCGTCGCGTCGACGGCGTCCGCGAACCCGATGGAGCAGGTCGCCGCGGCCGCGCCCGACGCGTCGCGCTGGTACCAGCTCTACTGGCCGCGCGATCCCGAGGTCGCCGAGTCGCTGGTGCGCCGGGCGGAGCGCGCGGGATACGGCGCGATCGTCGTCACGCTCGACACCTGGACCCTCGGCTGGCGGCCGCGCGACCTGGAGCTGGCGCACCTGCCGTTCCTCAACGGGATCGGCGTCGCGCAGTACCTGAGCGACCCGGTGTTCCGGGCGAAGCTCGCCGCGCCGCCCGAGAGCTCGCCCGAGGCCGCCCGCGAGGCGATCCAGCTCTGGGCCGGCCTGTTCGGAAACCCGGGACTGCGCTGGAGCGACCTCGCGCTGCTGCGGAGCTGGACCTCGCTGCCGATCGTCGTGAAAGGCGTCTGCCATCCGGACGACGCGCGCGCCGCGCGCGACGCCGGTGCGGCGGGCGTCGTCGTCTCGAACCACGGCGGCCGGCAAGTCGATCGGGCGATCGCCGCGCTCGACGCGCTGCCCGGCATCGCCGAGGCCGTCCGCGACCGGATGACCGTGCTGTTCGATTCCGGCATCCGCTGCGGCGCCGACGTGCTGATCGCGCTGGCGCTCGGCGCCGACGCGGTCCTCGTCGGCCGGCCGTACGTCTACGGCCTCGCGCTCGCCGGGGAAGCCGGGGTGGAGCACGTGCTGCGCAACCTGCTCGGCGACTTCGACGCGTCCCTCGCGCTGGCAGGCTACCGTTCCGTCCGCGAGCTCGACCGAGGGGCGCTCGGCTGACGCGAGCGATCGCCGCCGCCGTCTCGGCGCTGCTCCTGGCCGGCTGTGCCGGCGCAGGGGCGACCACGCGCGCGGCGGGCGCGTCCGCTGCGGTCGTCTCGGTGGTGCCGCAGCCGCGCTTCGAGCGGGTCGAGCCCGGCTCGTACGCCTGGCCGCCGCGCGCCCGCATCGGTGTTGCCGGCGCGGCGGAGCGGAACGTCGCCGAGCTGCTGCGCGCGTATTTGGCCGGCAACGGCGTCGCGGCGGTCGTCGCCGGGCGCGCGGAGCACGCCGACGTCTGGCTGCAGATCGCGCGCCGCTACGACGCGCGGCTGGGCGACGAAGGCTACGCGCTGCGGGTGCGGTCAGGCGGGATCGTGCTGCGCGCCAACACGCCGCACGGGCTGTTCTACGCGCTGCAGACGCTCGAGCAGCTCTCGGCGCGCTCCGCGCACGGGCTTGCCTCGCGCGCCGTCACGGTCGTGGACCGGCCGGAGTACCGCTGGCGCGGCATCCAGCTCGACGCCGCGCGCCACTTCTTCCCCGTGCCGGTCGTCGAGCGCTTCATCGACGTCGCCGCCCGCTACAAGCTCAACGTGTTCCACTGGCACCTCAGCGACGACCAGGCCTGGCGGCTGACCAGCCGCCGCTACCCGGCGCTGGGCGCCGGCGGCGCGCGCTACTCGCGCGCGGACGTGCGCGCCGTCGTCGCGTTCGCGGCGCAGCGCTACGTCACGGTGGTGCCGGAGCTGGACCTGCCGGGCCACGCCGGCGCGGCGCTGCGCGCGTACCCGCGGCTCGGCTGCGGCCACGGCACGCTCTGCACGGGCGGCGCCGGCCTCGCGTTCGCGCGCGCCGTCTGGGCCGAGGCGATGGCCGACTTTCCCTCGCCGTACCTGCACGCGGGCGGCGACGAGGTGCCGGCCCCCGTTGCGGCCGCGCAGCCGCCGTTCACCGCCGCGCTCGACCGCTTCTTCACCGCCCGCGGGCGGCGGCTCGTCGGCTGGGACGAGATCGTCACCCCGCAGCTCTCGCCGCGCGCGGTCGTGATGGTCTGGCGCGGGCGCGCGCGGGCCGGGCTGGCCGCGCGCCACGGCAACGACGTCGTGGTCGCCTCCGGCGCGTTCTACTTCGACGCCGCGCAAGGCGACGCCGCGCAGGAGCCGCGCACCAGCCCGCACATGGCGACGCTGGAGGAAGTCTACGAGTACGGCGAGCTGCCCGCCGGCCTGAGCGCCCGCGCCGCGGCGCACGTTTTAGGCGGCCAGGCCAACCTGTGGACCGAGCACGTCCGCACGCCCGAGCGCCTCTTCTCCATGGCGCTGCCGCGTGAGCTCGCGCTGGCCGAAGTGCTGTGGACGCCGCGCCCGCGCAAGAGCTGGGACGCGTTCCTGGCCCGCCTGCCGGCGCAGTTCGCCTGGCTCGAGGCGCACCGCTACCCGTTCCGCATTCCCAACGCGGCGTTCGCGCTGCGCGGCGGGCCGGCGGCGTTCGCGGCGGTTCCGGGCCACGTGCAGAGCGTGACCGCCTGGACCGCCGCACCGGCGCCGACCGTGTCGCTGAGCGTGCCGCTGGCGGACGCCGTCATCCGCTACACCCGCGACGGCACGCCGCCTTCGCCCGCGTCGCCGGCCTACCGCGGGCCGTTCGTCGTGCGGCCGGGGCGCGCGCCGGTCCGGCTGCGCGCGGCGGCGTTCCTGCACGGCCGGGCCGGCTCGGTCAGCGAGTGCATCATCACCCGTACGACGCCCGCGGCGCTGCGCGCGCGCCGCAACGCCTCGGCGTCGTGGAGCGCGCTCGTCTCGCCGTAGCCGGGCTCAGCGCGAGGCTTTCCGGGCGGCTGGCGGCTTGAGGACGATGCGGGCGTGGCTGCCGCCGCCCGGGCGGCGCTCGACGCTGAAGTCCGCGCAGAGCCGCGAGATGCTCGCGCTGGTAGCGGCGCGCGTTGGCGATCGCGAGCGAGGCGTGGCGGACGAGCCGCTCGAGGTCGCTCGTTCCGCCGCTCTGCAGCTCGCTGCCGACGGCCAGGCACAGGTCGACGACCGAGCGCGGACCAGCTCCTCGGCTGACGGGTACCCGGGCAGGCTTCCCATCCCACCCTGCGCCGCCGCGGCGGAGTTGGGGCATAGGGAAGGCGTGGCGTCGCTCTCCACCCCGCTGCTCGTCCTGCTCTTCATCGCCGCCGGCGGCCTGATCTGGTGGGCCGGCGGCATCCTGGCGGCCACGACCGACGCGATCGACGCGCACTTCGGCTGGGGCGAGGGGCTGGGCGGCGCCGTCTTCCTGGCGGTCGCGACGAACCTGCCCGAGGTCGCGATCATCGTCGGCGGCGCGTACACGCACAGCCTGGGGCTGGCGGTCGGCAACATCCTGGGCGGCATCGCGATCCAGACCGTCGTCCTGGTGCTGCTCGACGGGCCCGGGCTGCGCAACGAGAAGCCGCTCTCGTCGCTGGTCCCCTCGCTGACGATCGCGCTCGAAGGGCTGGTGCTGATCGCGATCCTGATGCTCTGCATCCTGGGCGCGCTCTCGCCGCGCGAGCTGATCTTCGCCCGCACGACGCCGGCCGAGATCCTGATCCTGCTGGCTTGGGTCGGCAGCCTGTTCCTGATCCGCCACCACGACGAGGACCGCGGCTGGCGCGCCGCCCGCGAGGAGATCGCCGAAGCCTCGGCGCTCGTCGCGCCGCAGCGCCGGCCGTTCAATCAGGTGCTCGGCCTGTTCGCGCTCGCCGCGGCCGCGACGCTGCTCGCCGGCGTGGCGCTGGCGCTCTCGAGCGACGTGCTCTCGACCCGCTGGCACGTGCAGGGCGTGCTGTTCGGCGCGACGATCCTGGCGGCGGTCACCGCGCTGCCGGAGCTGACGACCGGCCTGTACGCCGTGCGCGCCGGCCGCTACGAGCTCGCCATGAGCGACATCATCGCCGGCAACGCGTTCCTGCCGGTGCTGTTCTTGTTCGGCACGCTGCTCAGCAACCAGCCGCTGCTGCCCGACGCGCAGGCGCCCGACCTCTACCTCACGGCGCTGGGCGCGCTGCTCACCGCCGTCTACTGCGTCGGGGTGATCCTGCGCTCCAAGCGCATGGTGCTCGGCGCGGGCATCGACTCGATCCTGGTGCTGGTGCTCTACGTGCTCGGGATCGGCGGCCTGTTCTTCATCGCCCGCTGAAAAAGCACTCCGCGGCCGGCGGCGAACTCCGGTTGCGTGCATCTCCCCATTCGACAGAGCCGCGCCGGCGGCGCGATCCGGCGCACGGCTGCGCTTTCGTTCACCGCCGCCGGCCTCGGGCTCGCGGCTTTCGCCGCCGCCGCGGCACCGTGGCCCAGCGACGCGAGCGCGCTCGCGCGCGCGGCCGCCGCGTCGTACGCGAACGAGGAGCGCGGCACGGTGGCGTTCGACGTGACGCAGACCAGCGCGATCCGGGGCGGGCTGTTCCGCCGCGACGACCAGGACGTGACCGCCTTCGTCGCGACCGACGGGAAGCTGGTCCACAAGGCCGTCCTGCGCCACGTCGAGGGCGGCAAGGCCGAGGACCGCGCGGCGCTGGCGAAGCGCGACGCCGAGCCCGAATCGCCGCTCGGCCGGTTCGGCATGCGGCTGCCGGTCGACCCGGCGGCACTTGCCGACTACAGCTTCGCGCCGCCCGAGCAGCAAGCCGGCGGCGTCGTGCTGCCGTTCCGCGCGCGGGTGCGCGACCAAGCCCACGGCGACGGCCGGATCGTGCTCGACGCGGCCGGCGAGCACATCGTGAGCATCGCGTTCGACCCGGCGGTGCCGCCCGACCGCGCCAGCGCGGCGACCGTGCTGATCGCCTTCGGACCGCTCGCGCCGGGCCGCTACGGCATCGCGCGGATCGTGCGGACCTTCGACGGGCACGTCGGGCCGCTGCGCGGCCGGGTCACCTCGACCAGCACCTACGGCAACGTGCGTTCGTTCCCGTCGGCCGCGCTGGCGGCGGAAGCGGTCGACCGCGAGCGCTGAGCCGGTTCAGGACGCGATGTCGGTCAGCGATGGTTCGATGACCGGCACGTGCTCCGGCGCGGCGCTGCGCGGCCGGCGCGGAAAGACTTCCTCGATCAGCTGGTGCGCGTAGACCATGCGCTGCACGGTCCCGACGACGGTCGTCGCCGCGATGATCCAGACGACGACCGGCACGGCCTGCACGAAGCCGGCGCTCGCCGCCAGCAGCCCGAACAGCAGCAAGGCCATCCGGTCGGCGCGGTCGCCCATGCCCGGCCAGTCGCGGTCGTCGGTCGGGATCACCAGCGCGACCCGCGCCTTGGCATAGCTCACCAGCATCGAGAACGCCAGCGCCGTCGCGGCGGGGATCGGCCACAGCACGACCAGGCCGAGGTAGAGCACCACCTCGACGATCCGGTCGAGCATCGTGTCGAAGTAGTTGCCGAACGGCGAGGCGCGGTTCTGCAGCCGGGCGACCGACCCGTCGAGCAGGTCCACCAGGCCCGAGAGGCCCGCGCAGAGGAACGCGGCGAGCCAGTGCTGCGTGACGATCGCCCAGGCGGCTCCGGCGGCCAGCGGAACGGCGCAGACCGAGAAGGCGTTGGGCGGCACGCCGAGGCGCGCGAGCGGGGAGGCGACGCTCAGAACCAAGGGCTTGAGCAGCGGGCGGATGCTACCGAGCATTGAGCCTTTCCGGCGGCCGAGCGGGACGGCCGCGAGGCGGATCCTTTCGCGCGCTGGGAGCAAAAGCCCGTCCGGCGCGGGCTAGCTGTCGAGCAAGCCCATCCCGGCAGCCGGGTAGCGGTCGCCCACGGCCCGGGCGGCCGGGAAGATCTCGTCGAGGCGCCGCAGGTCCTCGGCCGCGAGCCGCAGCCCGAGCGCCGCGACGTTCTCCTCGAGCCGGCCGCGCCGCTTGGTGCCCGGGATCGGCACGACGTCCGGCCCGCGGCCGAGGACCCACGCCAGGGCGACCTGGGCCGGGGTCGCGCCCTTGGCGCGGGCCAGCTCGCCGACCGCCTCGACCAACGCGCGGTTGCGGGCGAAGCGGTCGCCCTGGAAGCGCGGGTGGCTGCGGCGGTAGTCGTCGGGCGCGACGTCCTCGGGCGAGCCGAAGGCGCCGGTCAGGAAGCCGCGCCCGAGCGGGCTGTAGGCGACGAAGGTGATCCCCAGCTCCCGGGTCGTCGCCAGCACCGCCTCCTCGGGGTCCCGGGTCCAGAGCGAGTACTCGCTCTGCAGGGCCGCGATCGGGTGGGTGGCATGGGCCCGCCGCAGGGTCGCCGGGGACGCCTCGGAGAGACCCAGGTAGCGGACCTTGCCGGCCGCGACCAGCTCGGCCATCGCGCCGACCGTCTCCTCGATCGGGAAATTGCGGTCGACCCGGTGCTGGTAGTAGAGGTCGATGACGTCGGCTCCGAGCTGGCGCAGGCTGCGCTCGCAGGCCTCCCGGATGTACGCGGTGCCGCCGGGCGGCGGGCTGCCGGCCGGGCTGGGCCAGAACTTGGTCGCCAGCACCACCCCCTCGCGGCGGCCGGCCAGCGCCCGGCCGACCAGCGCTTCGTTGGCCCCCTCGCCGTAGACCGCGGCGGTGTCGAACAGGGTGATCCCCAGCTCGAGCGCCCGGTGGATCGTGGCGGTCGACTCGACGTCGTCGCCGCGGCCGGCGTAGAACGCCGACATCCCCATGCAGCCCAGCCCCAGCGCCGACACCTGGATGCCGGTGGCCCCCAACGCGCGGTACTCCATGCGGCTCATTGCCCGGGAAGCGGGCCCCGTTCCCGCCGGACCGGCCGGCGGGCGTTTGACCCGCGGGTCCGGGTCTGGTATGATCTCGCGGCTATGTTCCGGTTCGATCTCCAGCTGTTCGCCTCCAAGAAGGGCGCCGGCTCGACGCGCAACGGTCGCGACTCCAACGCCCAGCGGCTGGGCATCAAGCGCTTCGGCGGCGAGCTGGTCGTCCCGGGGAACATCATCGTCCGCCAGCGCGGCACGAAGTTCCACCCCGGCCAGGGCGTCATGATCGGCAAGGACCACACCCTCTTCGCCGTGGTCGAAGGCCACGTCTCGTTCACGCATTCGAAGAACCGAAAGCACGTGAACGTCGTCGCGGTCTAACGGCGCTCCGACCTCGCAACAACGTAGCATCAACGCTCGATCACGCGGCGCTCGGTCCATGACCGGCGCCTTGTTTGCATGCAGTTCATAGACGAGGCGACCATCACCGTCGCGGCCGGGAACGGCGGCGACGGCATCGTGGCGTGGCGGCGGGAGAAGTACGTGCCCAAGGGCGGGCCGGCCGGCGGGGACGGCGGGCGCGGCGGCGACGTGGTGCTGCTGGCCGACCCGGAGCTGGGGACGCTGGTCGACTTCCGCTTCAAGAAGCAGTTCGCGGCGGCGGCCGGCAAGCCGGGCTCGCAGAACCGCAAGTCCGGGCCGGCCGGCGACGAGCTGGTGATCCACGTCCCGGTCGGGACGCTGGTTACCCGGACCGGCTTCGACGGCGAGGGCAACCGCGGGCACACCCGGCTCTTCGCCGACCTCTCGAGCCCCGGCGAGCGGGTGCGGGTCGCCAAGGGCGGCCGCGGAGGCCTGGGCAACCAGCACTTCGCCACCGCTGCCCGCCAGGCGCCGCGCTTCGCCTACAACGGCGAGCCGGGCGAGCGGTGCGAGCTCAAGCTGGAGCTCAAGCTGCTGGCCGACGCCGGGGTGATCGGGCTGCCCAACGCCGGCAAGTCGACCCTGCTCTCGGTGGTCAGCGCGGCCCGGCCGAAGATCGCCGACTACCCGTTCACCACCCTCGACCCGCAGCTCGGCGTCGTGCGGGTGGCCGACTTCGAGTCGTTCGTGATGGTCGACGTGCCGGGCCTGATCGAGGGCGCCCATGCAGGCGCGGGCCTGGGCGACCAGTTCCTGCGCCACGTCGAGCGCACCCGGGTGCTGGTCCACCTGATCGCCGGCGACAAGCCGGCCGGCGCCGTGCTGGCCGACAAGGCCACGATCGAGAACGAGCTGCGGGCCTGGAACCCGGGGCTGCTCGAGCGGCCGACGATCGTGGTCATCACCAAGCTCGATCTGCCCGAAGCCCGGGCGACCTTCGCCGAGCTGGAACCGCGCATCCCGAACCTGCGCGGCATCTCGGCGGCGACCGGCAGCGGCGTGCAAGAGCTGGTCTACGAGGTCTGGCAGACCATCCGCGCGACGCCGCCGCCGGCGGTCGCCCAGCCCGAGCCGGCCGAGATCCAGCTCGCCGCCGACGAGCCGTTCGAAATCCGGCGCGAGTCCGGCGTGTTCGTCGTCAGCGGCGAGCGGGTCGAGCGGCTGGCCCGGATGACCGACTTCGACAACGACGAGGCGCTGGCGCGCTTCGAGCAGATCCTGGCCAAGCTCGGCGTCGACAAGAAGCTGCGCGAGCTGGGCGTGCAGGAGGGCGACACGGTCCGCATCGCCGGGGTCGAGTTCGACTACAGCTAGCCGCTAGGAGGCCTCGAACGCCTCGGGCTTGCTCCAGGGGCGCGATTTGGCGCCGTCGACCGCGGCGTCGAGCGCGCCGTAGCGGTCGAGCCGGCAGGCACAGCGCCAGGCCCGCTCGCCCCGGCAGCCGGCTTGGTCGTGAACTGCCATCGTGTGCCCGCACGGGCAGAGCACCAGTTCGTCCAACGAGAACCTCCGCAAACGGAAAAACGCTGTCATTCCGACGCCCGCAGCGCTGCCAAAGTTCCGGCGCGGCACGGGACGCCAGGCCTCGGGCGCGAAGTGGCTCGGTTCGGCGATGCGTCTGGGCGTCTTCGGCGGTTCCTTCGACCCGGTTCACAACGGCCATCTGTTCGTGGCCGAGGCCGTGCGCGAGGCGTGCGCGCTCGACCGCGTCCTGTTCGTGCCGACCCGCGAGGGCAAGCACTACCGCAACGGCGCGCTGGCCGCCGCCCCGCCCGCCCGGGCCGCGATGATCCGGCTGGCGATCGCGGCCAACGTCGCCTTCGCGCTCGACGAGAGCGACCTCGATCCCGCCGCCAGCGGCTACACCGCCGACCTGCTGCCGCGCCTGGGGCCGCGCTATCCGGGCGCGCGGTTCACCTTCGTGGTCGGCGGCGACTCGCTGGTGCGCTCGCGCTGGCGCCGGCTGGACGAGGTGGTCGACGCGGTCGAGGCGCTCGTCGTCGCACCGCGCGGCGAGATCACCCAGGCCGACCTCGACGCCGCCATCGCCGGCCTGACCGCGGAGCGCCGCGCGAAGGTGCGCCTGCTGGACCTGCCGGTGGTGGCCGAGTCGGCCAGCCTGATCCGCGAGCGGCTGGCCGCCGGCAAGAGCGTGCGCTACCTGGTCCCCGAGCCCGTGCAGCGCTACATCGCCGAGCACCGGCTGTACCGTTGAAAGGCGCTCCGTTCCCCGAGGGCGCACGGGACGACGGCGTCTTCGCGGTCGACGAGGCGATCGGCGGGGTGCCGGCCGGCGAGCTGGCCCGGGCCTACGGCACGCCGCTGTTCGTGATCGACCTGGACGAGCTCGACCTCGAGATCGCGCGCTTTCTCGAGGCCTGCGCGCCGCACGGGATCGCGCTCGGCTACGCCGGCAAGGCGCTCTTGGTGACGGCGCTGGCCGAGCACCTCGCCGCGACGCCGCTGCGGCTGGACGTCTGCTCGCTGGGCGAGCTGGTCACCGCCGAGCGGGGCGGCTTCCCGGCCGGCCGGATGTACTTCCACGGCTGCGGCAAGACCGGCGCCGAGCTGCGGGCGATCGCCGAGCGGCGGGTGGCGTTCGACGTGATCGACAACCGCGAGGAGCTCGAACGGCTGGCCGGCTTGGCCGATCCGGCGCACCCGCTGGACGTGATGGTCCGGGTCAACACCGGGATCGAGGCGCACACCCACGCCTTCGTGCGCACCGGCGGCGAGAACACGAAGTTCGGGATCGCGCGCGACGCGCTGCCGGCCTTCCTGGCCCGGGTCGCGGCGCTGCCGCAGCTGCGCCTGATCGGGCTGCACGCGCACGTCGGCTCGCAGATCTTCGAGCCCGCGCCGTTCCTGGCCAACCTCGACGAGCTGCTCGCCGCGGCGGAGCTCGCGACCGGCCTGGGCCACCCGGTGGCGGAACTGATCTGCGGCGGCGGCATCGGCGTCGAGGAGACCGGCGAGGCGCGCCCGCTCGATCTCGCCGCGCTGGCCGGCGAACTGCGGGCGCGCGCCGCCGGCCGCTACCGGCTGGCGCTCGAGCCCGGCCGGGCGCTCGTCGCGCGGGCCGGAACCTCGCTCTACCGGGTGATGGCGGTCAAGACGCAGGGCCGGCGCCGCTTCGTCGTCGTCGACGGCGGGCTGGCCGACAACCCGCGCCCGCTCATCTACGGCGCGCGCCACCTGCCCGCCGTCGTGCGCGCGCGCGGCCTGGGCCCCGACGAGCCGGCGACCTTGGTCGGCCGTTCGTGCGAGAACGACGAGATGGGCGATTACGTGCTGCCCGCCGAGCTGGCCGCGGGCGACCTGCTGGCCCTGCGCAACACCGGCGCCTACACCTACAGCATGGCCAGCAACTACAACCGCTTCGGCCGGCCGCCGCTGGTGCTGGTGCGCGCCGGCCACCACCGCCGCGCGGTGCGCGGCGAGTCGCCGGACGACGTCGCGCGGCTCGACCTGCGGTGAGTTCCGCCTCCGGGCGGGACGATTTGCGCCGAGGCGTTGTCACGGTACGCGATCGCACGTACACTGAGAGCATCGAATACGCACCGCTCGTCGCCGTCGCACTCGCCAGCGCGTCGCCCCGCCGACGCGAGTTACTCAGCTCGCTGGGTTTGCACGTCACCGTCGTCCCGAGCGCCTACGACGAAGTGCCGCTGCCCGGTCTCGCGCCGGCGGAGCTGGCTCTCGCCCACGCGCGCGGCAAGGCGGCCGGCGCCGCGCCGGCGCGCGACCTGCTGGTGGCGGCCGACACCGTCGTCGACCTCGACGGCGAGCCGCTCGGCAAGCCGCTCGACGTCGCGCAGGCGCGGGCGATGCTGCGCCGGCTCGCCGGCCGCTGGCACCTGGTCCACACCGCCTTCGCGCTGCGCGACGACCGCAGCGGCGCCGGCTGCGAGCGGGTGCTGACGACGCGCGTCCGCTTCGCCGGCCTGGACGAGGCGACCATCGCGGCCTACGCGGCCAGCGGCGACGGGCTCGACAAAGCCGGCGCCTACGGCATCCAGGGCTTCGCCGCAACCCTCGTCGAGCGGATCGAGGGCGATTACTTCACCGTCGTCGGGTTCCCGCTGGCCGCGTTCGCGGCCGCGCTGCCCGAGCTCGGCTACCGGCTCGAGCCGAGAAGAACGGCCATGGGCGCAGTGCCGCGGGTCGGAGCGCCGTGAAGAGCAGCCTCGGCGGAACCCTGCGGGCGACGTTCTCGCCCGACCTCGGGATCGATCTGGGCACGGCCAACACGGTCGTCTACTCGCACGACGCGGGGGTCCTGGTCAGCGAGCCGTCCGTGGTGGCCTACCGCACGACCGACGACGCGGTCATCGCGGTCGGCAGCGCCGCCAAGGAGCTCGACGGCCGCACCCCGGACCGGGTTCGGGTCGTGCGCCCGCTGCGCGGCGGCACGATCTCGGACTTCCGCGGCGCGCACGCGCTGGTCAAGACGCTGGTCGACCGGGCGCTCGCGCGCGGCCAGCGGCTCGCGCCGCGGGTCGTCGCCTGCGTGCCGGGCTGCGCGACCGACATCGAGTGCAAGGCGGTCGAGGAGGCGATCCGGGCCGCCGGGCCGCGCACGACGACCTTCGTGCCGCAGGCCGTCGCGGCGGCGGTCGGCGCCGGGCTCGACATCACCGGCCCGCGGCCCGCGATGGTGATCGACATCGGCGGCGGGACGACCGAGATCGCGGTCCTGACCTTGTGCGGCGTGGTCGCGATGAGCTCGATCAAGGTCGGCGGCGACAGCTTCGACGCGGCGATTGTGGCGCGGCTGCGCCACGAGCTCTTCGCGGTCGGCCCGCTGACCGCCGAGCGGCTGAAGATCGAGCGCGGCTACGCCGGCCGGGCGCCGGGCCTGGAGCCGTATCAGGTCGCCGGGACCGACATGGCGGGGCTGCGGCCGGGCCGGCGGGCGGTCCCCGAGGAGCTGGTCGCCCAGGCCATGGCCGACGGGATCGACAAGATCGCCCGCGCGGCGTGGTCGATCCTCGAGCAGACCCCGCCCGACCTGGCCGGCGAGCTGCTGGAAGCCGGGATCGTGCTGACCGGCGGCGGCGCGCTGATCCCCGGGCTCGCAGGCGAGATCGGCCGCCGCACGAACGTGCCGACGACGGTTGCCGACGACCCGCTGGAGTGCGTCGCGCGCGGCGCCGGTGAGATTCTCGCGTCGCCCGGTTTGCTCGAACGGCTGCGGCCCCACGCGGACCGTGCGATCAGGTGGTATCAGTCATTACGTATCGGGATGAGAGAAGGCTATTCGCGGTAATCGGTGCGGTCATCGTGGCCGCACTGCTGGCGATCCTGCAGCTCGACTTCGCCCGTAGCGGCCGGCCCTCGCCGCTGACGGTCACCGTCACGTCGGTGAGCGCGTACCTGCAGCTCGCGGTCGCGACGGTCGCCGGCGGCATCCGCGCCGGGGTGGCGACCGTGATCGCGACGCCCGGGCTGGCCGCGGCCAACGGCCGCCTGCGCGGCGAGAACGCCGTGCTGCGGCGCGAGAACGACGAGCTGCGGGAGCGGCTCGCGCGCGCCCCGGCGGCGGCGGACCTGGCGCGGGCGCAGCTCAGCCACCCCGACGGCTTGGCCGCGACGGTGATCGGCTACGACCCCGAGGCGAGCATGCACGTCGTGACGATCGACCGCGGGCTCAAGGACGGCGTCCACCGCGAGGACGGCGTGATCAGCGGCGAGGGCGTGGTGGGGCGGGTCGTCGAGGTCGACCCGCTCAGCTCCAAGGTGCTGCTGGTGACCGACGCGACCTCGAAGCTGCCGGCGGTCGTGCAGCACGGGCGCTGGTGGGCGATCGCGGTCGGCACCTCGACCCGGGTCAAGCTGCAGTACGTCTCCCAGGACGCCAAGCTCAAAGTGGGCGACCGGGTCGTCACCGGCGAGGGCCGCTCGTTCCACGCCGGCGTCCTGATCGGGCGCATCACCCGCATCGAGCCGGCCGCGGCGGGCGCGCTCGACCAGACCGCCGTCGTGCAGCCCGCCGCCGACCTGAGCGCGCTCTCCCGTGTCCTCGTTCTACCGTCGTAAGTACCGCAGCATCGAGATCGCCGTCGGGCCGGCTTACTGGCCGACCCTGGGCTGGACCGCGCTGCTCGCCTTCGTCCAGACCGCGGTCGTGCCGCTGCTCGCCTTCCGCGGCGCGGTGCCGTCGCTGGTGACGATCGCGGTCGTGCTGTACGCCGCGCGCGCCGGCGCGCGGCGCGGCGCGCTGCTGGCGCTGCCGGCCGGCCTGCTCGAGGACGTCTTCGCCGGCACCGGCGGCGGCTGGACGATCGCGACGACCGTCGTCGCGCTGCTGATCGGCGGCTTCTCGCGCCGGATGTTCGCCGACGGCGCGTTCGTGCCGGCGATGCTGTGCGGCGGCGCCATGCTGGTGCGCGACCTGCTGTTCTGGGCAGTGATGCGGATCGAGGGCTTCCCGCCCGGCTACGCGCTCGCCCACTTCCACACCGCGCTCTGGCGCGCGGCGCTGACCGCGCTGCTCGCGTTCCTCTGGCTGGTCGTGCGCGGCCGGCTGGTCACCGACAAGACCACCATCGAGCGGTACGCGTAGTGGCCACCGCCGAACGGCCCCTGCCCGACCGCCCGCTGCCGCGCGTGCTCGGCTTCGCCGCCGTGCTGGCGATCGCGCTGGTCGCGATCGTCACCCGCCTGGTGCAGGTGCAGCTCGTGCAGGGCGAGCAGTTCGCCGCCGCCGCCCGCGCCAACCAGATCGAGGTCATCCCGGTCGCCGCGCCGCGGGGCCTGGTGCTCGACCGCCACGGCGTCGTGCTGGTGCGCTCGCGGCCGTCGTTCGTCTGCGCGCTCATCCCCTCCGAAGTGGTCGACATCGACAAGACGCTGGCCGGCCTCTCCGACGTGCTGCACGTGCCGGTCGAGCGGCTGCGCCACCGCATGCTGCACCACCACCAGGTCAACTACGAGAGCTTCGACCAGGTCCGCACCTACGAGCCCAACGGCCCGGTCATCCTCGCCGCCGACCTGACCGCGGCGCAGACCGCGCGGCTGGCCGAGGCGCAGAGCGATCTGCCCGGCATCGACATGGAAGAGCAGCCGGTCCGGAACTATCCCTACGGCCGCCAGGGCTCGCACCTCTTCGGCTACGTCGGCGTGATCGACGAGGACGAGTACAAGGCGCGCAAGCGCAGCGGCTACTCGCCCAACGACGTGGTCGGCAAGGACGGGCTCGAGAACGCCTACGACCGCTACCTGCACGGGCGGGCCGGCGGCGAGCAGGTCGAGGTCAACGCTTCGGGCTTCCTCGTGCGGCGGCTCAAGCCGCTCGACCCGGTGCCGGGCAACACGCTGATCACCACGATCGACTGGCGCCTGCAGCGGATCGTCGAGAAGAACCTCGCCGCCGAGCTGCGCGTCTGGGGCCGCGCGCGCCACCAGCGGCTCTCGGGCGCCGCGATCGTGATCGACCCGGCGACCGGCGGCGTGCTGGCGCTGGCCTCGATGCCGGAGTTCGACCCCAACGCGTTCGCGACGCCGATCGACGAGCGCAAGTACGCGCGGCTGCTGAGCGACAAGCTCAACCCGCTGTTCGACCGCGCGATCGGCGCGGCGTCGCCGACCGGCTCGACCTTCAAGATGGTGACCGGCTCGGGCGCGATCTCCAGCGGCGTCATCAAGCCCAACCAGGTCCTCTACGACTCGGGCTCGTGGTTCTGCCACGGCGTCACCTTCAGCGACATCGCAGCCGGCGGGCTCGGCACGACCGACTTCGTGCGCGCGCTGGCCGCGTCGTCGGACGGCTACTTCTACCAGCTCGGCGACCGGCTCGGCCACGCCCGGCTGCGCTACTACGCCACCGAGTACGGCTTGGGCGCGAAGCTGGGCGTCGACCTGCCGGGCGAGTATCCCGGCAACTGGCCGACCGAGGAGTGGACCCAGCGCACCTTCGGCAAGGAGTACCACCTCGAGCCGAGCGACGTCTGCCAGCTCGCGATCGGCCAGGGCGCGATGCAAGCGACACCGCTGCAGATGGCCGACGTCGCGGCGACCGTCGTCAACGGCGGCACGCTGCACCGGCCGCACATCGTCGAGCAGATCCGCTCGCCGCGCGGGCGGGTCATCAAGACCTTCGGCAACGAGGTGATCCGGCACGTGCCGGTGACGGCGGAGTCGCTGCGCGAGGTGCGCGCCGGAATGGACCGGGTGACCAGCGCCGGCGGAACCGCGTACGGGCTGGCGGTCGACGGGGTGCCGTTCGGGGGAAAGACCGGGACGGCCGAGACCGAGGGCGGGCACGGGGCGAACACGACCTGGTTCGTGGCGTACGCGCCGTCGGCTCACCCGAAGATCGCGCTGGCGGTGTTCATGGAGAAGTCCGGCGGGTATGGGGCCAACGTTGCGGGGCCGGTGGCGCAGCACATCATCGGGGAGTACTTCGGGAAGAAGCTGCCGCCGATCGATCCGGCTTCGAAGTAACCTCTAGGGCGGCGAGTGGCGGGCGGTGCGGCGGCGGGAGACGTGAAGAGCGTTGCGTTAGAGCAGCATCGGGAGCACGCGGCGGACTTCGCTTGCGGCCGGGTCGGTGCGGTCGGCGAGCTCGCGTTCGATGATGTCGGGGCGGGCGGCGCGGTGGAGGCCGTAGGCGGCGGCGAGGGCGACGACGGGCGCGGGGTCGTGCAGGGCGCGCTCGAGCAGCGGGACGTCGCCGCGGCGTGAGGCGCCGTCGATCGCGGCGTAGCGCTCGGGGACCACGTGCGAGGCGTAGGCGCGCTCGAGGGTCGGGGCGACGATGTCGCCTTCGCAGGTTCCGAGCGCTTCGACGACGGCCAGCCGCAGCTCGTCGTCCTCTTCGGCGTAGGCTTGGTGCAGGATGCTCGCGCAGCGCGCGTCGCCGGCCAGACCGAGCCCTTCGATGACGTGCAGCCGTTCGGCGTCGCTGAGCTGGCCGGCGTCGGGGTCGATCAGCGCCGGCCAGGTGACGCTGCGCGTGACGGCGACCGTCGGGCCGGCCGTCTCTGCTTCCGCCTCCAGGTCGATGGCGGAGGTTCCGTCGGCGGCCAGCAGCGTCGTCTCGACCGGCAGGACGGCGGTCACGACCGGCCGTTTCGACTCCGGCCAGAACCGGGCGGCGGCGATCGCCCCGATGCCGAGGATGCCGAAGACGATGCCGGGGACGATGAGCTCGCTGTACGGCAGTTCCAGGGCGAGCACGCTAGGTGCGAGCGGCGGTCGCTTCGAGCGCGTCGCGCAGCGCCGTGCGCACGTCGCGCAGCGCGGCGTCGAGCGCGGCGTTGTGCGTGCCGGCCAGCACCCGGTGGAACTCTTCGTTCGGCAGCGCGGTGACGTTGGTGAACGTCGAGATCAGCGAGCTGCGGTAGGCGTTGAGCGCCTCGCCGGAGGCTGGGGTCACGAAGCGCGAGGGCAGCATCTCGGCCAGCACCAGCCACGGGCGGGCGCTGCCGAGCGGTTCGCTGCCGAGCGGCTCGAGGTGGCGGGTGATGCGCTCGATCTCGATCGGTCCTTCGAGCACGACCGCGCCGGTGGAGCCGAAGTCCTCGGCCGGCTGCGCGGCGGCCAGCGACTGCACGAGCTCGACCAGCGCCGAGCGGCTCGCACGGTCCTCGAGGTCCTTGGCGGTGATCGCGTAGCGCGGCATCCGCATCTTGATGAACAGCCGGTTCACCACGCCCTGGAGCGCTTCGCGCTCGGCGGCGAGCTTGCCGGGAACGTCGCCGTTGAGGCCGGCGAACACGGTCGGCACCAGGGTGCGGATCGCGAACACGTGGGTGATCAGCCCGCCGTACTCCGACTGCTCGAGGAACCCCAGCGCCCGCTCGAGCGCGTCGCGGGCGAAGGTCAGCCGCACCCGGCGAACGGTGGCGACGGGCGCTGCGGGCTGCGGTTCCGCGGCCGGCGGCACGGCGGCGACCGGCTCGGGTGCGGCGGGTGCCTGGAGCGGCTCGGGTGCGGGCGCACGGGCCGGTGGCGGAGCCTGCGCGGGAGGTTCGGTCACGGGCGCCTGCGCGGCCGGCGGTGCCGGAGGTGCGGCCGGCGGCGGCTCGGGGACCGGTGCCAGCGCGGCGAGCGCGGCGGTGACCTCGGCTGCCGATGGAGACAGCGGGGCCGGCTCGGCTACCGGCGGCGGGGCGGGCGGTGGCGCTTCGGCGACAGACGGCGGAGCAGGCGCGGCCGGCGCCTCGGCGACCGGCGGCGGAGCGGGCGCGGGCGTCGGCGTCTCGGCGACCGGCGGTGGAGCGGGCGCGGCGGCTGGCGCCTGCGCGACCGGCGGCGGAGGGGGCGGGGCGGGCGGCGCTTCGGCGGGGGGCGCGGGGGCGGCCTGGGCCGCGGCGAGGGCCGTTTCGGCTGCCGGGGACGGTTCGGGCTCGGGCTCGCGGCGGGGAGGCGGCGGGGGCGCGGGCTCGCGGCGGGGCGGGAACGGCGGCGGGGGCGGCGGTTCCGGGGCGGCAGGGGTGAAGCGCGCCTCGATGGCGTCGGCGTCGAACCGGAAGGTCGCGCGGTCCGGCTGGGCCGCGGGCGGTGGCGCCGCAGGCGGTGGGGCGGGCGGGGCCGGCGGCAGGGCGGCTTGGGGCGGCGGCGCGAGCGGGTGGGCGGCGCGGTGCTGGTCGGCGATGTCGCGCAGGACGTCGGCGGTGCGCGGGGCGACGCCCGAGACCGAGAACGGCAGCCCGGTCGCGCGCACGGCGAAGGCCGGGGTCGAGCGCACCCGGACGGCCGGGGCGCTCAGCGCGAGGCTGCCGCCGCCGTCCCAGGCCAGGTCGGCGGCGGCGACGATCAGCGTTCCGGCCGGCAGCGGCGTGACCACGATCGTGCCGAAGCGGACCACGACCTCGACCCCCGGGTCGACGTCCTCGAGCATCAGGCCGGCCGGCGACCAGAGCACCGAGCCGCCGTCGACGTCGAGCAGCGGGACGTCGTTGATCCGGGTCGAGCCGGGCAGGTAGGCGGTGTGGAGCGGCAGCTGGGCGCGCACCAGCAGCCGGCCGGCGGCGCCGTCGCCGGTGTTGCGGGTGCTGAGCCGGACGTGCAGCGCCTCGCCCGCGTCGACCGACTCGACCGGCTGGGTCGCCATCAGCGCGTCGAAGCGCGGCTCGGCGACGGTCGGGATGGTGACCGGCGCGAGCGCGAAGGGCAGCAGGCCGACCGCTTCGAGCCGGCCGTTGACGGTGATCGTCGTGCCGCGGGCGACCAGGCGCGCCAGCCGCAGGCGGACCGTCGCCTCGGTCCGCGTGCCGGGCCCGACGTCGCCGAAGAGCAGGGTCGAGCCGACCCGGGTCGCGCCGTCGACCGCCTCGATGCGGGCCTCGGGCGTGATGTCGAGCTGGAGCCGCACGTCGCGCGCGGCGTCGGTGCCCTCGTTGACCAGGATCACCGTCACGTCGCCCTGGGCGCTGGGCCGCAGCGGCTCGCCGCTGGGGTAGCTCAGGGTCGAGCTGGTCGGGGCGAAGCGCGGGCGGGAGCGGACGACGAGCTCTACCTGGCCGAGCGCGATCGCCGGCGTCTGGTCGTTCTCCAGCCGGGCGCGCAGCCGGATCGTGAAGCGGTCGGGGCTGGGCGAGGCGACCGTGCCGGTCAGGGTCAGGGTGCGCTCGGCGCCCGGGGCGAGCGTGCCCAGGCCGATGCCGGCCGGCTGGACCCGGGCCTCGGTGTCGCCGGCCTCGGCGTAGCGGAGCGACTGCAGGGCCGGGTCGGCCTCGATCACGACCCGCACGCCGGTGGCCTGCGCGGTGCCGTCGTTGGCGATCCGGACGCTGGCCCGGACCTCGCTGCCCGGCACGACCTGGGCCGAGCCTTCGAGCAAGAGGACGTTGCGGGTCTCGAGGAAGCGCGGCGAGGAGCGCACCGTCAGCGTCCGCTCGAAGGTGCGCGAGCCGGTCGACCACTGGAGCGAGCCGGCGATCGGCAGCGGGGTCGCGTCGACCGCCGGCGAGACGACGTAGGCGTCGACCGCGGCCTCGACCCGCCGGCCGGCGTCGATGCGCGGGAAGACGAAGGCGCCCGGGTCGTCGCTCTCGCTGACCGAGCGGCCGTCCAGCGCCCGCGACCCGGGCGCGTAGCGCAGCCCGTCGGGCAGGGTCAGCCGGACCCGGACCTCGTCGGCGGCGCAGGTGCCGACGTTCTCGGCCAAGAGCGCGACCCGCACCCGGCGGCCGGGCTCGACCTCGGTCGGGGCGTCGACGATCAGCCGGGTCGCGTCGGTGTCGAAGCGGCTGGCGCTGCGGACGGTCAGCTCCGCCCGGGCCAGCTCGAACTCGGCGGTCTCGCTCGAGGCGACCGCGCCGCCCAGGCCGAGCCGGGTGTTGTCGTCGAGCGGGGCATCGATCCGGGCCCGGTACTCGACCACCAGGGTCGCGCCCGGGGCCAGCGCGGTGGTCGCGATGGTCGCGTTGCCGAACCCGAACGGGTCGCCGCCGCGCTCGTCGATGGCGACCTCGTGCCCGTCGATCCGGGCGCTGCCCGGCACGTAGGCGGTGAAGTCGGGCACGGGCAGCACCACGACCACGTCGTGGGCGGTGGCGTGGCCGCTGTTGCGGACCCGGGCCGAGCAGACGATCTCCTCACCCGGCTCGGCCTGGCGGACCGCCTCGAGCGAGGCCACGGTCTCGGGGTTGTCGAGCACCGGCGCGCTCTGGGCGACCAGCCGGACCACGTTCGAGCCGATCACCTCGGTCTCGTTGGCGACCAGCGCCGCCTGGAGGTCGAAGGTCGCGCCGTTCTCGACCGTTGAGGTCAAGACGTAGGCGAGCGCGATCCGCCGCTCGACCCCGGGCGGGACCTCGCCCACGTCGGCGCCGTTGGCGGCGAGCAGGCTGGTCTCGCCGCGCACGTCCTCGAGCGCGCGGTCGTCGACCCGGGCGCTGCCGGGGATGTAGCGCAGCCCTTCGGGCAGGCTGAAGCGGACCCGCAGCCCGGTCGCCGCAGCGCCGCCGAAGTTGTAGAAGGCGAATGCGGCGCGCACGGTCGTCCCAGGTTCGATCGTCCGGTCGGGAGAAACGACGAGCGTCCGTAGCCCTTCGGGTAACGAGAGCGCGCCCGGCGCGAAAGCTTCCGTCAGGGTCCGCATCAGTTCCGCCCCCGTTCGGCGATCCCAGACCGCCGACCTCGCTTCCTTGTGTGCAGGTTCCCATGACGACGATCGCCCACCACGCCGACTATCTCTGCGAAGCCCTCGCTCGGCTTGGCTCCGAGAGCGCGTTCGAAGTGCTCGCCCGCGCCAAGGCGCTCGAGGCGCAGGGCCGCCGGGTGGTCCACATGGAGATCGGCGAGCCGGACTTCGACACCCCCGAGCACGTCAAGGAAGCCGTCATCCGGGCGGTCCGCGACAACTACAGCCACTACACGCCCTCGGCCGGGATCCCCGAGCTGCGCGACACGATCGCCGACTACGCCAGCCGCTACCGCGACCTGGCGACCCCCTACGCGCGGGAGAACGTGGTGGTCGGCGCGGGCGCCAAGCCGATCATCTGGAACCTGCTCTCGGCCCTGCTCGACCCGGGCGACGAGCTGATCTATGCCGACCCGGCCTACCCGGCCTACGCCTCGGCCGCCGGCTACCTCGAGGCCAAGGCGATCCCGGTCCACCTGCTCGAGTCGCGCAACTGGCGGCTCGACCTCGACGAGCTCGAGGCCAAGGCCGGTCCCAAGACCAAGGCCGTCGTCATCAACTCGCCTCACAACCCGACCGGCGGCGTGCTGCTGCGCGAGGACCTCGAGCGGATCGCCGAGCTGGCCCACCGCCACGACTTCCTGGTGATCTCCGACGAGATCTACTCGCGCAACCGCTACGTGCCGCACTTCTCCTCGATCTCGCAGGTCGAGGGCATGCGCGACCGCACGATCATCATCGACGGCTTCTCGAAGGCGTACGCGATGACGGGCTGGCGGCTGGGCTACTGCATCGCGCCCGAGCCGATCGCCAACATGGTGACGCTGTTCAACAACAACACGTTCTCGTGCGTGGCGACCTTCGTGCAGCGGGCCGGGATCGCGGCGCTGACCGGCGACGACGGCCCGGTGCAGCGAATGAACGAGACCTTCCGCCAGCGGCGCGACGTCATCGTGGCCGGGCTCAACACGATCCCCGGCCTGTCGTGCACCATGCCCGAGGGCGCGTTCTACGCCTTCCCCAACGTCACGCAGGTCACCGACGACGACCGCCACCTGGCCCAGTGGCTGCTCCAGAACGCCGGCGTCGCCTGCCTGGGCGGCTCGTCGTTCGGCGCGGGCGGCAAGGGCTATCTGCGCTTCTCCTACGCCGCCTCGATCGACGACATCCGCTGGGCGCTCGACCAGCTCCGCGAGCACCTGCCGCACTACCAGCGGTAACGCCGCCGTCCTCAGGCGGTCATCTTCGGCGCTCACCATGAACTCATGGCGATGACCGCAGATGAGGTATACGAGGCGTTGAAGGAGCTGCACAAAGCGACGGCGCTCTCGTTCGAGCTTCGCGAAGAGGAACTGAACCAGCGCTTCAGTGCGCTGGAAAACCGTTTGGAGCAGCGGATCAACGGGATTTCGGACAAACTGGCAGAAATCGGCGGACCCGGCCGATGAGGAATGCTGCCATGTACGAGACCCCGAAGACGATCCGCCCCGACCTGATCGGAAAGACGATCGTCGAGATTCTCGATCCGCGCGCGCACGGTGATGGGCGAATCCCGCCGCTGATCAATCTCGGCGAGATCATCGCAGCCGAGGACGGTTACGCGCGCATGCGCTCCATCGCGATCGTCGACGGCAAGCCGAGGCCGGGCGTGCTGGACATCGTACACGGCATCGAACCGTGCTACGACGCGTACGAGCCGGGCGAGAAGCTCGAGGAGTACCTGCCCGGCTACAGCGCGATCGTCGGCACGCCCGATCTCGTGCTCAACAGCTACGAACGCCACCGCGCCGCGATGCGCACGCTCGCCGCCGGCTGGCGCTAGAAGTAGCGCTCGTAGTAATAGAAGCCGGTGTCGCGCACCCAGCCGAGGCTCTCGTAGAGCGGCTGCGCGCGCCGGTTGTCGACCGCGGTGCTGAGCATCAGGCCGACCGCGCCCGTCTCGCGCGCGAGCTGCTCCGCCCGCAGCATCAGCGCGCGCGCTACGCCCCGCCGGCGGGCCGGACTCCACGACGTAGAGGTCGTTGAGCAGCCAGAACCGCCCGGGCGGCGTGCGGGTCGACGACCAGAGCGGGTAGAGCTGCACGAAGCCGAGCGGCGCGCCGCCATCGTCCTCGGCGAGATACACGACCGACTCCTCGCGCGCGATCCGCTCGCCGATGAACGCCTCGGCCGCCGAAAGGTCGGACGGCTGCCGGTAGAAGACCCGGTAGGCGTCGAACAGCGGCGCGACGCGCGGCACGTCGGCGGGCGCGGCGCGGCGGACCGTCACGCTCATACGTCGGCGATGCGCAGCACGGCGCGCACGTCGCGCATCGTCCGGCTCGCGACCGCGCGGGCGCGCGCGCTGCCGTCGCGCAGGATCTCGGCGACCCGCGCGCGGTCGATCGCGGCGCGCCGCTCGCGGACCGGCCGCAGGAACGCGTTGAGCGACTCGGCGAGCTCGCTCTTGCAGGCCACGCAGCCCAGCGCGCCCGACGCGCAGGCCTCGCGGATCAGCGGCACCCGCTCGGCGTTGGCGACGTGGTGCAGCGCGAACACCGGGCAGATCTCCGGCCGGCCGGGATCGTTGCGGCGAACCTTGAGCGGGTCGGTGACGAACGAGCGCACCTTCTTGACCGTGGCCGCCTCGTCGTCGGCGAGGTCGATCGTGTTGTGGTACGACTTGGACATCTTGCGGTTGTCGCTGCCCGGCACGGCCGGGAACTCAGAGAGCAGGGCCTGCGGCTCGACCAGCGTGTCGCCGTAGAGGTGGTTGAAGCGGCGCACGACCTCGCGCCCGAACTCGAGGTGCGAGAGCTGGTCCTTGCCGACCGGCACGACGTTCCCGCGAAAGACCGCGATGTCGCACAGCTGCAGCAGCGGGTAGCCGAGGAACCCGTACGTCGCGACCTCCGGGCCCAGCGCCTCGATCTGGTCCTTGTAGGTCGGCACGCGCTGCAGCCACGAGACCGGCACGATCATCGAGAGCAGGGCGTGCAGCTCGCTGATCTCCGGCACCGCCGACTGCAGGAAGATCGTGCAGCGCTCGGGGTCCATCCCGGCCGCCAGCCAGTCCAGCACCATGTCGTCGCGGTTGTCGCGAATCGCCTGCGGGTCGTCGAAGCCGGTGGTGAACGCGTGCAGGTCGGCGACCTCGAAGTAGGCGTCGGTCGTCGCGGCCAGCGCGACCCAGTTCGTCAGCGCGCCGACGTAGTGGCCGAGGTGCAGCCGCCCGGTCGGGCGCATGCCGGACATGAGCCGGCGCCGCACCTCCGGCGTGGCGGCTTCGGCGATCATCGCGCGGGAGAGGCGGGCGGGCGGAGCATCGTCTCCAGGTACTCGGCGCGGCGAGACCAAGCCTATTGCGCGAGCCGAAAAGTCGCGGCTCGCTAGACCGGCAGCGCCGCGGCGCGCGTGCCGGCGAACGGCACGCCGCGCGCGAGCGCGGTGCGCACCCGCCGCCGCGCGCGCTCGACCGCCTCGCCCAGCGGCGCGCCGTTGGCCAGGCATGCCGCGACCGTCACCGCCAGCAGGTCGCCCGTGCCGCGCAGCTCGCCCGCGATCCGCGGCGAAGCGTACGCGCGGGTGCGCTCGCCCTCGGCCAGCACGTCGACCGGATCGCCGGCCAGGTGGCCGCCCTTGACCAGCGCGGCGCGCGCGCCGAGCGCGACCAGGTCGCGCGCCGCGGCGTGCAGCGCGGCGGCGTCGGGCAGCGCGCGCTCGAGCAGCGCGCCGGCCTCGGCCAGGTTGGGGGTGACCAGCGCCGCGCGCGGCAGCAGCAGGTCGCGCAGGGCGAGCCGGGTGGCGTCGTCGGCCAGCGGGTCGCCGCCGCTCGCCGCCAGCACCGGGTCGAGCACGACCGGCACCTCGGGATAGCCGGCCAGGCCGTCGGCGACGGCCCGCACCGCCGCGGCCGAGAGCAGCGCGCCGACGTGGAACGCCGCCACCTCGGCGCCCCGCAGCGCGGCGAACTGGGCCGCGATCGTGGCCGGGTCGACCGGGCTGCGCGCCAGCACCCGGTCGGCGCTCTGCGCGCTCACCCCGGCGACGACGCAGACCGGCCGGACCGCGTCCTCGGCCAGCGCGAGCAGCGCGAAGGCCAAGCCGGCGAAGGCCAGCGGGTGGGTCGTTCCGACCGTGCAGACCACGGTCACGGCCGGCTGGAGCCCCAGGCCTCCACCAGCGCCCGGGCGGCCGCCTCCGGCTCGGCGGTCACCAGCGCCGAGAGCACCGCGACCATCGCCGCGCCGGTCTCGCGCGCGCGGCCGATCGTCGCCGGGCCGATTCCGCCGATCGCCGCGCACGGCAGCCGCGCCGCAGCGACCACCGCCCGGGCGCCGCTGATCCCGATCGGCAGGCCGGCGTCGGCCTTCGAGCCGGTGGCGAAGACCGGCCCGACCCCGACGTAGTCGACCAGCGCCGGGTCGGCGGCGCGCGCCTCCTGGGGCGTCCCGCACGAGAGCCCGACGATCCGCTCGCCCAAGGCCTCGCGCACGGCGGGCAGGTCGAGCCGGGCCGCGTCCTCCTGGCCGAGGTGCACGCCGTCGGCCACCTGGGCCAGGGCCAGGTCGTCGTTGACCAGCGCCAGCCCGCCGGCGGCGCGGACCCGCTGAATGATCGCGAACAGGGTCGCGCCGTCGATCCCCATCTTGGCCCGGATCTGGACCAGCCGGATCCCGCCCCGCAGGATCGCCTCGGTGAAGCCGACCGGCTCCTGGGCAGCCGGATCGATCAGCGCGTAGACGCCGTGCAAACGCGAACGAGGAGCGTCGCCGCCCCTCGTCGTGCCCATGCCGAACCGCTCCTTACTGCTGGGGGAGCTGCGGGTTGACGATCGCGACGACCACCGAGCCGGTCGTCCCGCCCTGGGTGGCCGAGATGACCGCGCAGTAGGCGTTGGCCGCGCTGAGCGGACCCAAAAAGGTGCCGGAGGCGACCGGGATCGCCAGCGGCGGGCTGAAGATGATGTTCGCCTCGTTGGTCGGGTCGATGGTGACGTAGATGCTGTAGTCGGGCGCGTACGGGCTGAACGGTCCGGCCGCCGCGGCCGCGCTGGTCACCGCCCCACAGGGCTTCTGCCCGCCGTCGGTGTTCGTGGTGTAGGTGGCGCCGTTGACGATCGCCGCGTGCCAGATGAAGGCGTTGTTGCCCAGGACGCCGTTCTGCGAGCCGCGGACCGCCTGCGCGCTCAAGGCGATCGAGCTGCCGGCCAGCACCCGCAGGACGTTGGACTGGCCGCCGGTCGTGATGATGATGCGGTCGGGGCTCGTGGTGCCGCCGCCGGTGCTCAGGACCGATCCTCCGCCGCTGCACGCGGCGAGGACGGCCGAAGCGGCGACGGCGAGCGAGAGGACGATGCGGCGCATGGATGCGGCTCCCGTAAGCACGGAAAAATCCGACGGCCTTTCTCAAGAGTCGCCGCCGGGCGGAGCGACCGTTCCGTGAGGTCGCCGTCGGTTCCTCCGAGGACGAACCCGATCCCTCAGCCGCTCGACGGGATGGCGACGGTCAGCTCGAACGGCACGTCGCCCCCTTCGCGCAGCGCCGGCGCGATCGTCAGCGACCAGCCGCGCTTGCCCGGCCCGATCCGCCCGGCCGCGAACGCCAGCGAGCCGGTGTACTCCGCGTTGGGCGCCAGCGGCACGCCCTCGAAGAGCTGCTTGTCGGTGACCGTCCAGTCCTTGGTCGCCAGGACCCGGTAGACGCCGCCCTGGTCGTCGCGCAGGACGCTCTTGTCGTACGGCAGCAGCGTGACGAAGCCGCTGCCGACGTTCACGAACGTCACGACGACATCGATCCGGCCGGGATAGAAATCGACCTTCTTCACCGTCGCGCGCAAGCCCGACGCGCTGGCCGTCGCGTTCGCGGCGAACGCGCGGTACGGTTTGCCGGGATCCTTCACGTGCAGCGCGCCGTGCTCGGAGAGCACGCCGAGCGGCACGGTCGCGTCGATCGCGCGGGTCGCGTCGTGCGCGTGGTCGACGTACGCCAGGTGCTCGCGCACGAAGAACACCCGGCCCTGCTCGTCGCCGCGCGCGCCGACGATCCGCGCGCGCTCGAGCTTGATGCCGTCGGCCGCGAAGACGCTGCGGTACGAGCGCGCGTCGCCGAAGTACGCGCGCTCGCCGTCGGTCAGCAGCGCGTACGCCTCGGCATAGCGCCCGGCCCGCTGCGCGCCGACGTAGCGCTGCACGACCGCGCTCTGCGCGTTGTGCGGCGCGGGGCCGTACGGCGGGCCGGCGGGCGGCGCGGCGCCGAGCAGCGCGAGCGGCAGCAGCAGGCTCGCGGCGCGCACGAACGTTCTCACGCGGGCTCTCCCAGCAGCAGGTCGACGATGCGCAGCAGGTCGGCCGGGTCGGCGTAGTGCAGCTCGATCGTGCCGCCGCGCTCGCCGGCGAGCACGCGCACCTTCGTCGCGTAGCGGTAGCGCAGCCGCTCGACGTACTCGTCGTTCGCGCTCGCCGCCGGCGCGCGCGCCGCACGAGCGCGCTTGGGCGCGCCGGATTGCGCGAGCCGCTCGAGCGCGCGCACCGAGAGCTGCTCGGCGGCGGCCCGGCGCGCCATCGGCTCGCGCCGCTCTGGCGGGAACGCCAGCACCGTGCGCGCGTGCGCGGCGGTGAGCCGGCCGTCGCGCACGAGCTGTTTCACGCTGTCGGGAAGCGACAGCAAGCGCAGCGCGTTGGCGACCGCGGGCCGGCTGCGGCCGAGCCGCTGCGCGACCTGCTCCTGGGTGAAGCCGTGCGCTTCCATCAGGTGCGCGATGCCCATCGCCTCATCGAGCGGGTCGAGGTTCTCGCGCTGGAGGTTCTCGATGATCGCGACCTCGAGCGACTCGCGGTCGTCGGCACTGCGCACCAGCGCCGGAATCGTCGCGAGCCCGGCCGCCTGCGCGGCGCGCCAGCGGCGCTCGCCGGCGATCAGCTCGTAGCCGTCGCCGCGCTCGCGCACGATGATCGGCACCAGCACGCCCAGCGCCGCGATCGAGGCGCTCAGCTCGGCCAGCGACTCAGCGGTGAAATTCGTCCGCGGCTGGAACGGGTTGGGCCGAATCCGGTCAACCGGAACCTGCGGCACGCCCGCCGGCTCGGCCGCCGCCGGCCGCACGGCCGTCGTGGTATGCGAAGTGACATCGCTGGTACCGGCGTCGCCCAGCAACGCGCCCAGGCCGCGGCCGAGTCCGCCACGCTTGCTCATGCGGTCATTCCTTGCAGCTCGCGGGCGAGCGAGAGGTAGGCTTGCGCGCCCCGGCTCTTCACGTCGAAGAGGATCGCCGGCTTGCCGTACGAGGGCGCCTCGGAGAGCCGGATGTTGCGCGGGATCTGAGTCCGGAACACCCGCTCGGGAAAGTGCCGATGCACCTCGTCCAAGACCTCGACCGCCAGCTTGGTGCGGCCGTCGAACATGGTGATCAGCACGCCCCGGATGATCAGCTCCGGGTTGAGCCCTTCCTTGATGCGGCGGACGATCGCGACCAACTGGCTGAGCCCCTCGAGCGCGTAGTACTCGGCCTGCACCGGGATGATGACCTCGTGCGCCGCGGTCAGGGCGTTGATCGTCAGCAGCCCCAGCGACGGCGGGCAGTCGATCAGGATCTCGTCGTAGTCGCCCAGCACCTTGGCCAGCGCCACCTTGAGCCGACCCTCGCGCTGCAGCGTCGAGACCAGCTCGACCTCGGCCCCGGCCAGGTTCAGCGTGGCCGGCACGATCCAGAGGTTCTCGACCTCGGTCGGGCGGACGACCTCGGCGATTGACGCGTTCTGGAGCAGCACGTTGTAGACGTCGTGCTCGACCGCGCGCTTGTCGACCCCGACCCCGGTCGTGGTGTTGCCCTGCGGGTCGATGTCGACCACCAGGACGCGCCGGCCCAGCAGCGCGAGCGACGCGCCGAGGTTCACGGCCGTCGTGGACTTCCCGACGCCGCCCTTCTGGTTGACGATCGCGATGACGTTCGCCGTCGCTGCCTGAGTTCGAACCGGCGCGGACAACTCTACAAACCTACGCTGACGCAGAGAAATGCTCGTCGATGTAGCGCGCGGCGCGCTCGACGAGCGAGCCCGGCTCGTTCCGAGCCGGGTCGTCGGTGACCTCCTCGAAGAGCGCCTGCAGCACCTCCCCGACCCGCCGGTCGCCGCGAAATCCGGGCCCAGCGAGCCCCTTGCGCTCGAACAGCGCGATCAGGTCGGCCCCGCTGATCGCCAGATCCCGCACGCTGAACGCCGGCCGCTCCGCGAGCACCGCCGCCACCCGCGCCTGGAATCGCTCGTTCGAGTCGTCGCGCTTGGGCAGCCCCGAGCCGCCGATGTCGGCCCAGCGCAGCGCGAAGAGCCGGTCGAGGTGCTCGACCCCGATCCGCCGCACGAACCGCCGCAGCGTCTTGTCCTGCGCCTCCGGGTCGGCCGAGTACATGTGCTGGCGCACCAGGTGCGCGACCGTCTCGACCGTCTCGCGCGGCAGCCGCAGCCGCTCCAGCATCGCCGGCACCATGTCGGCCCCGACGTGCTCGTGCTGGTAGAACGAGTTCCCCCGCCCGTCCGGCCGCGGCGCGGCGGTCCGCGGCTTCCCGACGTCGTGCAGCAGCGCCGCGAGCCGCAGCGTCACGTCCCCCGCCGGTGCCGCATCGACCGTGGCGAGGTTGTGACGGTACACGTCGTACGCGTGCCAGTCGTTCTGGTCGACCTCGACCCCCTCGAGCAGCTCCGGCCAGACCTGCGCCAGCACCCCCGTGCCCCGCAGCAGCTCGAGACCGACCGACGGCGCCGGCGCCGCCATCAGCTTGCCGATCTCCTCGCCGACCCGCTCGGCCGACACGCTCGCCACCAGCGGCGCCGACGCCCGCATGGCCGCCTCGGTCCGCTCGGTCAGCCGGTACCCGAACCGCGCCGCGAACTGGGCCGCCCGCAGCATCCGCAGCGGGTCTTCCTCGAAGGCTGCCTCGTCGACGATGTCGATCCGCCCGGCCCGAATGTCCTCGACCCCGCCGTACGGGTCGACGACCGCGTCGTCGGCCAGCCGCCGGGCGATCATGTTCATCCGAAAGTCCCGCCGCCACAGATCGTCCTCGAGCGGGATCTCCGGCCCGGACTCGACCGCGAACTCCTTGTGGCCAACCCCGGTCGACCGCTCGCGCCGCGGCAGCGCGATGTCGGCCTCGCCAGCCGCGTGGCGGAACTTCAGGACCGCGAACGAGGCACCGACCACATCGACCCGGCCGACCTGCTTCAGGGCCGCGAGCAGGGCGTCGAGCGGGATGCCGGTGACGACGTAGTCGAGGTCCTTCGGCGGGCGGCCGATGCCGTCGAGCTTCGTCCTGAACTCGTCACGGACGCGACCGCCGACCGCGTAGACTTCGGCATCCGGCAGCGCAGCGATGAGGACGACATCGAGGGGATGACTTGGCACGAGCATCCTTGTTAACGCAACTGGGGCGAAGAATCGTGGCATCTTCAAGGTGAGACATGAGCCTAGCAATGTTTCACGCTGAACGTTACTTTGTATTGCAGAGTCAAGTTCACCGTGAAACAACGCTGAAGCGACCGCGTCTCTCGAAATAGAACGGGACCGATTCACAGGTCGGGCCAGTCTCCCGACTCATCATCCCCAGAGGCCGTCTCGCCGTCACGGGGCTCCGGATCAAACCCCGGAGGGTAGAAACTCTCCGCGTCGGGCCCATCGGGCAACGCCGAAAAATCCGGCGATTATATAGCTGACGCACCAGGGTGCCGATATGGTGGCACATGGCAAGCGTAGCCTTGGAGTATGGAACGGACGCCGACCACGCTCCTGGAGGCCGTGACCCACTTCGCCGACCGGGATCGTGCCCATGCCTACGCGGTGCAGATGCGGTGGCCGAACGGGATCGCGTGCCCCCGGATGGGCTGCGGCTCGGCCGACGTGCAGGCCATCGCGACCCGGAAGATTTGGCGCTGTAAGGAGTGCAAGCGCCAGTTCTCCGTTCGCGTCGGCACGATCTTTGAGGACTCGCCGCTCCCGCTGACCAAGTGGCTCCCCGCGTTCTGGCTCCTGGCGAACACCAAGAACGGTACCTCGTCGTGCGAGCTGGCCCGCGCCATCGGCGTCACCCAGAAAACGGCCTGGTTCATGCTGCACCGCATCCGTGAGGCGATGGGCGCCCCGTCCTTCCAGGAGAAGATGCAAGGCCACGTCGAGGTGGACGAGACCTACGTCGGCGGCAAGGTCACGAACAAGCGCGGGAACCGCGGTGCGCGCGTTCAGACGGGCTACAAACGCACCGCAGCGCCGAAGACGGTCGTCATGGGGATGATCGAGCGCGGCGGCAAGGTGCGCGCGAAGGTGGTCCCCGACGCGCGCCGCTCGACCCTGCTCCCGGCGATCCGCGAGAACGTGCGCGGCGGCTCGACGGTCTACACCGATGCCTGGGCGGCGTACATCGGCCTGGACTACTCCTACAACCACCTGGTGATCGACCACGCCTACCGCTACGTCGAAGGCCACGTCCACACGAACAGCATCGAGAACCTTCTGGTCGTGCCTCAAGCGGACGCTCGGGGGCACCTACATCGCCGCCCGGCCGTTCCACCTTGACGCCTACCTGGGCGAGCAGGTGTTCCGCTTCAACGAGCGAGGGGACAACGACGGTGGCCGGTTCGCCAAGGCCCTAAAGGGTGCGGATGGGCGTCGGCTGACCTACGCCGCGCTGACCGCCTCGCATCCCCGCTGGCGGCTAAAGCCCGGTCGGGTACGCGCCGCGCAGCAAAGCTAGCCAGCCATCGCCTTCCTGGCCTTAGTAGTTGACGACGACCGGCTGACCATGACATAAAAGGGGAAGGCCCCGCCGAAGCGGGGCCCCCGACCCTTGTTTTGGATTCGACGCTCGTCGCTGGCTTGGTACTGGGGATACGCACTGGTCCATCACCTCCTTCCGAGGGGGAAACTGGGGTCAAACGAGGCTCAGGTGCCTGCCTGGGCTTCGTTCTTTTTTAGCCGCCACGTAGCGGGAGCCGTTCGTTCGATCAATCCTTCGTCGCGAAGCGCGTAAAGTTCAAAGTCGAGTCCCGATCGGTTCGGGCGGTTTGGATCGCGAGGGTATTGTATCCCCGCTGCGCGCACTCGTTGTGCAATGTCTCGGTCTTTCATAGCAGCGGGATAGATCGCAGTCAGGGTTTGGAGAACTGCGCGCTTCTTACGCTCACGCATGGTTTCTGATCCCCCACGCTTCTTGAGCTTTTGATGCTGGATTATCGGCGCGTGCATATTATGACTCGCGGCGTGCTCTGTCGTCTTCGATCCGCTGCCGTTCGCACCTGAGCTGCCATTACTGCTGTCGCCGTTCTGATAAACCGCCATCAGCGCGAGCAGCCTCGCGCGTTCAGCGTCGATTTCTTCTAACGCTTCAGTCACGTCTGCGAGATGCTTCTCTCGGAGTTCCGCATAGCGCAAGTGCCGATACCTCCCTTCCCGCCGCAGCCTTCGCGAGCGACGAGGGGATCGTACCACCCCTGCCTCCAAAGAGTAAAGTAGTGAGGCACGAATCATGAGGCAAAAGCACGAAATATCTCTAAAATCTGCCTCTAGGTAGCAAAAAGCCTGGGGCAGACCGGGTACTGGCGCTTTTGAATAGGCATGCCGAAAGGCACATGCCGGTACCACGGCGGAGTAGCGGGGATGGCGAAAGACGAGCCGCTGAGGCCCGCCGAGACTCCGCTAGACCGCTTCATGCGGTTCGGGACCGCCCTGTTCGCGGTGCGGAAGGCCGAACTGCCAGCGCGCGACGAGCATGAGCCGAAGCGCCCTCGCAAGAAGGCGAAACCCGCCAGCTAGGTCGGGTCGCCCTCGCCGAACGCGAGGTAGCCCGGCTCGACGCCCAGGGCGGCGGCGATCCGCACGCCGTCCGCGAGCCGCGCGTCGCTGGTGCGGCCCGACTCGAGCTGCCGGATCGCAGCCTCGGTCAAGCCGACCCGTCGCGCGAGTACGGTCTTTCGCAGCCCACGCGCCTCGCGCAACCGGCGCAGCCGCTCCCCGAACGTCTCGGTCGTCACGATGGGTCCTTTCGTGCGGCGTCGCCGAAGGCGAGGTAGCGAGGCGTCACGCCCAGGGCTTCAGCGAACAGCACGCCCGTCTCGAAGCGGGGCGACGTGGTAAGGCCGGCTGACAATGATATAGCTGAATCAAACGCGGCCGACTAGCGGCCAAGCGGCCGACGAACCCGGGGCCGGACCCACCTATAGGATTGGCTCGGCCTGGTGCTACAATATCTAGTATGGCGACGACGGAGTCCGATACGCCCCTACCCCCGGCAGAAGCCGCCGAAGTGTTCCAGCGCTTCAAGGTGAACGTCGTCCGGGTCGCCTCCATGACCCCGGCTGACCTGGCCGAACGCGAGGCCGAAGAGCGCGCTCGGGCTGCGGCTACTCCGGCAGCGTCGAAGCCTCAGAAGTAGCCAACCTCGGCACCACGGGTCCGTCGTCGCCGAAAGCCAGGTAGCGCGGGGTAACGCCGAGCGCGTCTGCGATGAGAATGGCTACGTCGAGCCGTGCCTGCTTCGTGACTCCGCTCTCCATCAGGCGGATCGCCGCCCCGCTGACTCCAACTGCTCTCGCGAGGGCGTCCGAACCGACACGCCGTTCGCGACGCAGCCGACGCAGGCGTTGACCGAATGATTCCGTCACGGGCGCGCGTCGTCCCCGAACGCAAGGTAGCCTGGTTCTACGCCCAGCACGGCCGCGATCCGCACGCCGTCCGCGAGCCTGGCGTCGCTGGTGCGCCCGGATTCAAGCTGGCGAATCGCGGCCTCCGTCAAGCCGACCTGCCGGGCCAGCACGGTCTTGCGGAGTCCACGCGCCTCGCGCAACCGGCGTAGGCGCTGGCCGAACGTCTCGGTCATCTACTCCGCCTCGTCGAACGGGCCGTAGCCGAACGAGCGCCGCTCCCTTGCGGCGCGGGGATCAGCGAACGCCTCGGACCAGACCGCCGCGTCGTGGGGCCAGAAACCCTCGGCGGCCCACTGACGGGCCGTCCAGGGCGTGAAGCGGCCCGGCGCGGCGTCTAGCCATGCCTGGGCGTCGGCTTCGCAGAAGCCTTTGTCTGCCCACGCCGCGTGGGTAGCGCGATCCACGGAAGCCATGATCCTGGGATTCTCGCAACGCGGAGGAAGTCCCGCGTCCACGAATCCGTGCATTCATGGAGCCTGAAAAGCGGTCGGTCTCATACCGGCTGCCGGTGGACCTGATCCGGGCCGTCAACGATGCGGCCCAAGAGGAAGGCCGGGACAAGGTCTCGGGCCGGGTCTTCAATCCAAGTGCCGTTGTTGAGCGAATCCTGCGAAAGCATTTCCATGCTTTGCCTCCGCGAGGTAGGCAGCCAGGCCGATAGTTGGCCGCTACCGTGAACGGGTTTCTTGACTATCTTATTGACGGATGATATGATCGTGATGCGTCTGGGAGAGTCGTACGCGTCTCGTCTCGGGGCTATATGCCTCGCAGCCCAGTCGCTTTTTTTTGCCCGAAAGCGACCCCTTGTTCATCTGCTATACCGATGAGTCGGGCACCTCCGACGTCCCGGGAAATACATCGCATTTCGTTCTGGCGGGGATTGTAATTCCCATAGATCGCTGGCGTGACGCAGACGATGCGATATCGGCAATTCTGAGCCGTTACGACCTTGATCAAGAAGAAATTCACACAGGGTGGATGCTCCGACCTTACCCCGATCAAGATGCGATTACCAACTTCGCGTTACTCAATCGCCCGGCTCGCCGTGCTGCCGCTGAGCGTGAACGCGCAAGCGATATTTTGAAGGCGCAGCGATCTGGTAATCCTAAGCGCCTCGCACAAGTAAAAAAGAATCACAAGGCAACTGCCGCATACAGCCATTTAACTCTAGCGGAAAGACAAGCTGTTGTAACTGAGGTAGCGCAGTGCGTAGGATCGTGGGATTACGCAGCAATATTTGTTGAGGCGATTAATAAGCTATTTCATGACAAGGCAAAAACCCAACGGACGATTGACGAACAAGCGCTTGAGCAAATAGTCACGCGCTTCCAGCTATTTTTGAAGCAAAAGAGTGGAAAGACTGCGCCACAGCGTGGCATTGTGGTGCACGACAACAACGAAAGTGTTGCGAAAAAACACACTGAGTTCATGAAGAACTTCTACAAAGAAGGCACCCTTTGGGCAAAGATTACCTTGGTAGTCGAAACTCCGTTTTTTGTCGATAGCCGGCTTAATAGGATGGTTCAAATTGCCGATTTAGTGAGCTACGCGTTTCGTCGCTATTTAGAAAATGACGAAAACCCCCTTTTCGAGGCCGTTTTTGGCCGGGTGCATCGCCTGGGTCCGGTTGCGGTTGGCGCACGGCATTACACCGCGCAGCCATGCCCATGCACAATATGCAAGGAGCACGAGACACCCTATACCCGATACCAGCGAAATAAGCGCCGAAATTTGCAGCGCAAAGGCGCGAGGGCTAAAGCAGCGCCGTAGACCCAACCCGTCGCGTTGATGCTTTGGAGCGACCCGGCTTCAGCCGCCACAACGGGTGCGAGGTGGTGAGCGCGATGTACGTCAGCCGCCGACCGTCCGCACCCTTCAGCCCGCCCACGAACCGCGCACCGTCCTTCTGCGCTCGCACGTTGAACCGATAGACCTGCTCGTCCACGTAGGCTTGCAGGTGGAAGGCGCGCGGCGCGATGTACGTGCCGTGCAGCGTCCGCTTCAAGCACGACCAGAAGTTCTCGATTCGGTTCGTCGTGACGTGTCCCTCGACGTACTTCACGGCGTGGTCGATATAGAAGTGCGTGTAGTCGCGCTGCGCGCCGCGATACGCCTGCCATGCGTCGGTAATAGAGGACCGAGCCGGGCAGCACGTTTTGATAGATCGCGGGCAGCAGCGTCGCACTCTTGCGATCCGCAATCACCATCGCGCGCACGCGGCTCGGCTTGGCCTTCTTGTCCCCGGTGCGCTCCAGCACGCCGAATACCGTCGCCTTGCCGTCGCCCGGCCCGTGAGCGAGCTTCTTGTGGCCGAGCGCGGTCGTCGCGGTCGCGCGCACCTTGCCGCCGATGTACGTTTCGTCCGCCTCGACCGCGCCGGAGAAGGCGTCCTGGTCGCGATCCTTCAGCGCCAGGCGCAGGCGGTGGAGCATGAACCACGCCGTTTTCTGCGTGACGCCCAGCGCACGGCCGAGTTCGTGCGACGACACGCCGTTCCGGTTCGCGGTGAGCAGCCACAAGGCCGGGAGCCACTTGTCGAAGCCGATGGGCGACGACTCGAAGATGGTTCCGACCTTGACCGAGAACTGACGGCCGCACTCGCGGCAGCGCCATTCCCGGCGGCCCCTGATCGTCACCACGTCGGCCGATCCGCAGCCTTGGCGCGGGCACGCGACGCCGTTCGGGAAGCGGATCACCACGAAGAAGTCGTGCGCTACCTGCTTGTCGGCGAAGTAGGTGACGGCTTCCCGAAGGGTAGTGGGGACGCCCGCTTCCATGACCCCACGATACGGCAGGGGTGTGCCACCTGGGCGACACTCTGGCCGCGGTTTGACCCAGCTATATCATTGTCCTACGAAGCAAGGCCGAAGCGGCCACGTCTCTCGAAATAGCTGGTGCGTCAGCTATATAATCCCCAAAAATCCGGTAGTGGTCCTGGTCGATTTCGCGCTCGATTTCGGCGCGGGTTTTGTTCGTCATAGTCCCCACTATGATACAGAACCGCCTTTGGCGACCCGCCTCGCGCCTTCAGTCCCGAGGCCAGCCCCGCCGAGAGTCGTTCATACACCACTCCGCGGGACACGATCGCAGTGCGAGTTGCGTTTAGGACGTTTCGTGGTACTATAGCCACGCTATGGCATCGGAATTGGAACGGCAGGCGCCCGCCCTGGGCGACGTGATCCAAGCGGACACGGTTGACTTGGAGGTGCTTGCTCGCCTTGAGGCGGTTCTGCGCTCTACCAGCGCAGCTTCCCGCCCGTGCCTTATGGGGCCAGGTCAAGCCCCCATCGAATTGCCTGAGGCGCTATTCCAGGCACTCAGTGACGCCGTGGCAATTCTGCGAACGGGTTCCGCAGTTTCAATTTCTCCACTCCATCGGCGCTTGTCCACAACGGAGGCGGGGGCAATCCTCGGCGTCTCGCGTCAGTATCTCACCCGCATAATCGACGGCGGCCAACTAAAATGCGAGCGGGCGGGAAAGCACAGGCGCATCGTGCTATGCGATCTGCTAGAGTACAAGGATAAGCGGGATCGAGCGCGTCTCGACGCCCTTGATGCGATGACCGCCGAAGCCGGCGCGAATGGGGAGTACGACTAAAAATAGCAGGCTTCACAGTCCTCCTCGACGCGAATGTCTGGACTTGACCCGGTTTGGTGGACTTCCCGATAGGCCCGGCGTAGTGGCTGGGCAGGAGGAGTCCGATGGCCAAGCAAGAGCGGCGAGGTTTCAGCCGCGAGTTCAAGATCGAGGCGGTTCGGGCAGCGTCGGCCGGTGACAAAGCGATCACCCAGGTCGCCCGCGAACTGGGCATCCGGCCCGACCAGATTCACCGCTGGCGCCGACAGCTCGCGGAGCGGGCCGGCGCGCCGGCGGCCGAGGTCTTTCCCGGCAAGGGCAAGCTGAGCTCCGAGGATGAGGAGATGCGCCGGATGCGCCGTGAGATCGCGCAACTGCGCGAAGAGCGCGACATCCTAAAAAAAGCGACGGCCTTCTTCGCCAAGGAATCCCGATGAGATTTGTGTTCATCGCCGCCCATCGCAAGCAGTACGCGGTGACGACGATGTGCCGAGTCTTAGAGGTGTCGAAGGCCGGATTCTATGCCTGGTGCAAGCGCGAGCCGGGACCGCGTGCCCTCGCCGATACCCAGCTCGTCGAGCGGATCAGAACGGTTCACCGGGTGAGCCGGGCGACCTACGGGAGCCCTCGTATTCACGCAGAGCTCAAAGCCACAGGAGCCTCGTGCGGGCGCAAGCGGATCGCCCGGCTGATGCGCCGCCACGGCGTGAAGGCCGTCACTCGCCGTCGGTTTCGGACGACGACGCAGTCCTTTCACCGACATGCCGTTGCGGACAACCGGCTCAACCGTCAGTTCTCGCTCGACCAGATCGCGAGCCGGGACCGCGTTTGGGCCGGCGACATCACCTATCTTGCCACCCGCGAAGGCTGGCTGTATCTTGCCGTCGTACTTGATCTGCGTTCGCGCCGGGTCATCGGTTGGTCGATGCGGCACACGCTCGATCGCGAACTGGCTGTGGCTGCGCTGCGCATGGCGATCGTCGGCCGTCGGCCTCCGGCCGGGGTGCTCTACCACTCGGACCGCGGCGTGCAGTATGCCTGCGGTGACTTCCAAGCGATCCTTCGCCAGTTCGCGATGGAGTGCAGCATGAGCCGCAAGGGCGATTGCTGGGACAACGCCGTAGTTGAAAGCTTCTTTGCCACGCTCAAGACCGAACTGATCGATCGATTTCAATGGGCCACGCGAGAAGACGTGCGGGTGGCGGTCTTCGAGTACATCGAGATCTGGTACAATCGCAAGCGCCGGCATTCGACGCTGGGCTACCTGAGCCCGGCTGAGTTCGAGTCGGTGGACGAATCAGCAGCCTAAACCACCTGTCCACCAAACCGGGTCAGCTCCAGTCCTGTATTCGATGCCCATTTGCGACACCGCGCTTCGCATGGCACAGCGCGGTCTCTATTCGCCGCGCTGGAGCATCGCAATCCTCGAAGAGGCTCGGCGAAACCTGATCAAACACGGACGCAACGACGGCTCAGGCAGCGGCGCTCTCGCGGGGATCGGGCAAGACGGCCGTAGACGTGCTGCGCGCACTTGCCAGGTCGGAGGCCAAGCAGTTCGCGCAGCAAGTTGAAAACATGCTTCGCGTTAGCGGCGACATAGAGCCCTAGACTCCACTGTCCCGACAACGCCAAGCGATTACGCGCTACGGTCTTCCTCGGTTATCATCGCGGCCATGACCGAGCGAGAGACACTACACGAGGCAGAGCGGCCGCTTCGCCGGGACCCCGTTCTTGCGTGGAAACCGGAACCCCGTCGGCCCGCGCTTCTCGAGCACCACCAGCCGCCGCTCGCCGTCCAGCGGCCGTTCCTCCACGAGCTCGGCGCCGAGCACGAGGGCCGCATCGGCAACGGCGTTGCGCTCGCGCTGGTCGAGCGAGCCGCGCTGGAGCAGCGCCCGGCCGCCGATCGCGAGGAACGGGACGGTCAGCTCGGCCACCGTCGGGGCGCTGGCGACCGCGCGGGCGGTGGCGGTGCGGAAGGCTTCGCGGTAAGCCGGATCGCGCGCGGCGTCTTCGGCACGTGCGGCGACGGCTTCACCGTCCAGGCCGAGAGCGGCCAGGGCGGCGGCCAGGAAGGTCGCGCGCTTCTTGATCGGCTCCAGCAGCACGACGCGGGCGCCGGTGGCCAGCCCGAGCGGGATGCCGGGGACGCCGTTGCCGGAGCCGACGTCGATCAGCGGGCCGACCACGTCGGCGCGCAGGGTCAGCGCGTCGAGCAGGTGGGCGGCGAAGGCGGCGCCATCCTTGGCACCAGTCAAATTGAGGCGGCGGTTCGCCTCCAGCACCAGCGCGGTGTACACCGCGAGCTGCAGCGCGAGGCCTTCATCGACGCTGGCGGCGGTGAGAGCGGTCAGCGCCGCCGGATCGGGGAGCGGGGTCGCGCGGTTCACGTCCGAGGGTCGAGCAGAGGGCTCACGCGGGGGCGGCGGTGCGCTGGCGGTGGACGTGGATGCTCACCAGGGCCAGGTCGGCCGGGCCGAGGCCGGGGATGCGGGCGGCGGCGCCCAGCGTGCGCGGGCGGGTGCGGGCGAGCTTCTCGCGGGCCTCGCGCGAGAGGGCGCGGATCGCAGCGTAGTCGAGGTCGGCCGGGAGCGCGACCGCCTCGTCGCGGGCGGCGCGGTCGATCGCGGTCTGCTGGCGGCGGACGTAGCCGTCCATCTTGAGCTCGATCTCGACTCGGGCGGCGATCTCGGGCTCGGTGCCGGGCGGGAAGCGGTCCAGCACGTCGGCGACGGTCAGGTCGGGCCGGCGCAGGGCATCGGCCAGCGTGGCGCCTTGGGGCAAGCGCGCGGGGCCCGCGGCCGAGCGCACCGCGATCGCGCCCAGGCGGGTGGTCTCGGCGCCGCGGTGGGCGGCGGCGAGCGCGGCCCGGCGGGCGGTGAAGGCCTCCCAGGCGGCGTCGTCCACCAGGCCCAGCTCGCGGCCGAGCGGGGTCAGCCGGAGGTCGGCGTTGTCGTGGCGTAGGACGACCCGGTGCTCGGCCCGCGAGGTGAGCATGCGGTACGGCTCGTCGACGCCGCGGGTGACCAGGTCGTCGATCAGGACGCCGATGTATGACGTCTCGCGGCCCAGGCGGAGCGGCGCGCGGCCCTGGGCACGGCGGGCGGCGTTGAGGCCGGCGACCAGACCCTGGGCGGCGGCTTCCTCGTAGCCGCTGGTGCCGTTGAGCTGGCCGCAGTGGAAGAGGCCGGCCACCCGGCGGGTCTCGAGCGAGGGGTCGAGCTCGGTCGGCTGGACGAAGTCGTACTCGACCGCGTAGCCCGCCCGCAGCATGCGGACCGCGGCGAAGCCGGGCAGCGTGCGCAGCATGGCGAGCTGGACGTCGGCCGGCAGCGACGTCGAGAAGCCGCCGACGTAGAAGGTCGGCTCGTCCCAGCCCTCGGGTTCGACGAAGATCTGGTGGCTCGGGTTGTGGGCGAACTTGACGACCTTGTCCTCGATCGAGGGGCAGTAGCGCGGGCCGATGCCGCGGATCAGGTCGAGGCCGTAGAGCGGCGAGCGGTGGAGGTTCTCCCGCACGAGACGATGCGTCTCGTCGTTGGTATCGACCACCCAGCACGAGAGCTGCGGCCCGGCGAACCGGCTCGGGCTGGCGTACGAGAACGCCAGCGGGGTGGGGCTCGGGCGCTGCTCGGCCATCGCGCCCAGGTCGAGCGTCGTCTTGTCGACCCGGGGCGGGGTGCCGGTCTTGAGCCGGGCGAGCGGGAAGCCCAGCCGGGCCAGCGCGCCGGAGAGCCCGAGCGCGGGCGCTTCGCCGAACCGGCCTTCGGAGCGGACCTCGTCGCCGCGGAAGGTCTTGCCGCCCAGGAACGTGCCGGTCGCGAGCACGACGCTCGGCGCGCGCAGGGTGCCGCCGCCGGCCAGCTCGACGCCGCGCACCGCGCCCGCCCGCACGATGAGGTTCTCGGCCATGCCGGCCACTACGGCCAGGTCGGGCTGCGCGGCCAGCGCCGCGCCGACGGCGCGCACGTAGCCCGGCTTGTCGGCCAGCGCGCGCAGGGCGCGAACCGACGGCCCCTTGGACTCGTTGAGGACCCGGGCGTGGAGCGAGACCCGGTCGGTGATGCGGCCCATCGCGCCGCCCAGCGCGTCGATCTCGCGCACGAGCTGGCCCTTCGCGCTGCCGCCGATCGAGGGGTTGCAGGCCAGCGTGCCGATCCGGGCCGGGTCGCCGGTCAGCAGCAGCGTCGGTGCGCCGAGGCGGGCGGCGGCCAGCGCCGCCTCGACGCCGGCGTGACCGCCGCCGACGACGATCACGGCGGCGTCGTCACCGCGCAGGAGCATGGTCATGGAACGCCGCCCATCGTACCACGGGCGCTCGGCGTGGGCCACCACCGCCAGGCCGCGTCCTGCGACGCCTGCCGCCGTCGGCGCCGCGTACATGCTGCAGCGCATGCTGCTTGCGATGCACATCATCGCCATTCAGCACCAGCACCGTCACATCGCGACCGAGCTCCGCCATCCGCTGCTCGACCGAGCGCTGGTGGAATTCATGCTCCGCGTCCCGCCGTCGGTCAAGTTCGAGCCGAATCAGGATCGCGTGCTCCAGCGGCGCGCGCTGGTCGGACTGGTGCCCGACCAGACGCTGCAGCGGCGCAGCAAAGGCGGCAGTTGCCAGCCGCACATCGACGGTCTCGAAAGCAGCCCGGCGTGGTTCACGCGCTCACCGCGAACCCTCGCATCGTCCAGCGCGGGTATGCGCGGCTCGAGGCATGGCGCGAGATCCAGCAACGGGAAGACCCGCGCAAGACCTCCCCTACCGAAGAGATCTCACGCTTGCGCAGGAAGTCAAGGCGACGCCGTGGGAAAGTCCTGTCCCAGACAGTTCCAAAGTCGTCGTGGTCAGCGCCCGTGCCGCGCGCGCCGGCTGACCGAGTCTTCGCGCAACCCGATCGACGCCGCAAAGTAGCGGCTCTTTCATCACCATCAGCTTAGCCAAGGGGAGAGTCCATGAACGCCGAGTCGCCCGACCAGAAATCCAGAATCCCGTACGATGCGCCTGTGGTGATGACGGCCGGGAAAGTCGAGGAAGGAACGTCCGGTCCTGGCGACCTCATGGTCGAGAACTCTGGCGGTTTTTCGAATCAATCGAACCGACACGTTCCTCGCGCCGAAGAGCAAGACCGCTAGGCGGCCCGCCACCCAGCGCTTCAGGCCGGGACACGGTGTCTCGGCACATTGCTCACTCCGGCATATCGACGAGATCCTCACTCGAACGTTAGGGCCAGGTCGGCCGGGCCGAGGCCGCTTGCCGCCCAAGAACGTGCCGGTCGCGAGCACGACGTTGGGCGCGCGCAGGGTGCCGCCGCCGGCCAGCCCGACGCCGCGCACCGCGCCCGCCCGCACGATGAGGTCCTCGGCCATGCCGGCCACCACGGCCAGGTTGGGCTGAGCGGCCAGCGCGCGCAGGGCGCGCACCGAGGACCCTTGGACTCGTTGAGGACCCGGGCGTGGAGCGAGACCCGGTCGGTGAGGCGGCCCATCGCGCCGCCCAGCGCCGCCTCGACGCCGGCGTGACCGCCGACGACGACGATCACGGCGTCGTCACCGCGCAGGGGCATGGTCATGGAACGCCGCCCATCGTACCACGGGTGAGCTATACTGAGCCATGCAAGCGACGACCGCCGGCCCGGGCTTCGACGTCACCGACCATCCTCTGGTGCACGACGTCAACCGCGAGGCCACCGACGCCCTCTCCCCGGTCGAGCAGATGTGCAAGCGAATCGCCGACGCCACCGGCGCGCCGCTCGCGCTCGGACTGGCGATCGCCGTGCAGTTGGAAGACGCGGGCTAGCATGGCCGACCTCGCCCGCCGGCTGAAGACCAACGCCGACGGACCGTTCTACGTCGACGCGTCGTGCATCGACTGCGACGCGTGCCGCCAGCTCGCGCCGGCGACGTTCGCCGAGCGCGGCGAGTTCTCGGCGGTCGCAGCGCAGCCGCGCGGCGAGGCGGAGCTCGCGGCCGCGCTGCGCGCGCTGGTCGCCTGTCCGGTCGGCGCGATCGGGGACGCCGCGCACCGGCCGCTCGCGGCAGCGGTTGCCGCCTTTCCGCTGCACGTCGACGGGCCGGTGTCGTATCTCGGCTTCAACGCGCGCGCGTCGTACGGCGCGAACGCGTACCTGCTCGAGCACCCGGGCGGCAACTGGATGATCGACGCGCCGCGCTGGAACGCCGCGCTCGCGCGCGCGGTCGGAGCGCGCGGCGGGGTGCGCTACCTGTTCCTCACCCACCGCGACGACGTCGCCGACGCGGCGCGCTACGCCGCCCACTTCGGTGCGCAGCGCATCATCCACGTGCGCGATCGCGGCGCGCAGCCCGGCGCGGAGATCGTCGTGGACGGCGACGAGCCGACCGCGTTCGGCGACGTGACGGTGATCCCGGCGCCGGGCCACACGCGCGGGCACTGCGTGCTGCACCACGGCACGTATCTGTTCAGCGGCGATCACCTCGCCTGGGACCGCGACGCGCAGCGCTTGAGCGCGCACCGCGACGTGTGCTGGTACGACTGGAGCACGCAGCTCCGCTCGGTGGCAAAGCTCGCCGCGTACGACTTCACCTGGCTGCTCCCGGGCCACGGCGAGCGCGTGCAGCTCGGCGGCGAGGCGATGCGCGCGCACGTGCGCGCGGTGGTCGCGCGCGGCTAGACGCCCGCATCGGCTCCGTCAACGCAAAACCTCTAGCGGCCTGCGCACCGCCGATGCGGGCCCGGCGGTTCCGGGTTGCGGCGTGGCCCTTTCGGCGGGAATGGCTCGGCGACTGGAAAATGACCGCTCATGGACGTATACTTTCCGACGAGCGGGGTACGCTTCCGGATCGTCGACGGGCTCGTCGTGCTCTTGGACATCCGGTCGGGCGACTACGTGATCTTCGACCGCGCCGCGACCGCGATGTGGCGCGTCCTCCTGCGGCTCGCCCCCGCCGAACGCGTGCCCGCCCTGCAGCGAGAGTTCGGTGCGCCGGAGGCGGTGCTGGCGGCGGATCTCGAAGCGTTCTCGCGCAATTGCCTGGAGCGCGACTTTCTCCAGCACGAGCCGGTCCAGCCGCCGCCGCCGCCGCCGCCAACCACCGCGGGCCGCACCAATGCGCTGGTGCTGCGGGCTTGGTGGTCGCTGCTGTGCACGGTGCGCCTGCTCGCCGGCCGCGGTTTCGACTACACGTACGGGCGTTATGCACGAACGCCCGCACCGGTCGCGGGCGGGGAGACCGCCGGCCTGCTGGCTCGTGCGGAGCGCGCGTTCCTGGTCGCGGAGAACTTCTTCGTGATGAAAAGCGCTCCGCGGGACTGTCTTCCGCGGTCCTTGGCGCTCTATCGGTTCCTGCGCTCCGTCGGCATCCCCGCGGAGCACCGCATCGGGGTGACGCGGTACCCCTTCGAGGCGCACGCCTGGGTTCAGAGCGGCGATCGCCTGGTCTTGGATTCTCCGGATTTCGTTCGAGGCTTCGCCGAGCTGGCGCGGATCTGAGATGCGCGCGTTCATCGGCTCGTTGCGCCGCGACCGGGAACCGTCGATCGCCAGCGACCCCGTAGCGCCGGCCTTCGGGCCGTACCGCGTGCTCCACCGCGGGTTCATCGCGAACCGCGGCGCGATCGGCTGCGCGGACCCTTCGGACGGCGCGGCGTTCGCGGCGGCGTACGAGCGCTGGGGCGCCGACCTCACCCGGCACGTGCGCGGCGAGTACGCGGTCGCGGTGTACGACACGCGCGACGGCAGCCTGCTGCTGGCGCACGACGAGCTGGGGCTCATGCCGCTGTACTACAGCACCGGCGGCGCCGGCATCGTGTTCGCATCGCACCTCGACGACGTCGTGCGCGCGACCGGCGTGGGCGAGCTCGACGAGGAGTACATCGCCGATCACTTCGCGCGCGGAGAGCACTTCGGCGAGCGGACCCCGCACCGCCACGTTCGCCGGCTTCTGCCGGGGCAGAACCTCACCTGGACCGGCGCCGGCATCCGGCCGACCGATACCTGGACGCTGGGCGACCTGCCGCCCCTGGAGTACCGCGACGAGCGGGAGTACGACGAGCACTTCCGCTCGCTGCTCGCGGAGGCGGTGAACGCCTGCACCCCGGCGACCGGGAAGGTGTGGTGCGAGCTGTCGGGCGGGCTGGACTCGTCGACGGTGCTGGCCTTCGCGTCCCGCCGCAACCCGGCCGTCGAAGCGGTGTCGTTCGTCTTTCCGAAGTCGTACATGTCGGACGAGCGCGAGTGGATCGACGCGGTTCTGGAGGAGTATCCGGTACCGTGGCATCCGATCGACAACGACGCCGTGCGACCGTTCTCGGAGCTGCCCATCCGCCCGCACGCCGAGCCGAACGAGTGGATCGCGCGCGCCGGCTTGGAGCGCGTCTACACCGAGCTGCTCGACCGGCACGGCGTCGACGTCGTGCTCACGGGCGAAGGCGGCGACGCCGTGCTGCTCGGCGACGAGCAGTTTCCGTTCTTTTTCGCCGATCTGCTGCTGCGCGGCCGGCTCCGCCGGCTCCGGCGCGGCATCGGCGAATGGACGGCGGGCAAGCGCTCGGGATCGTTCGGGCTGTTCGCGTATGCCGTCCGGCCCGCACTGCGGTATCTGCGCTCGGTTCCGCTGGAATACCGCCCCTCGCCCATCGGCTGGGCCTCCGAAGCCTTCGAGCGGCGCGCGCGGCTCGGCGAGCGCGGCCGCTCGGTCTGGTTGCCGCCGGCGGCGTCCGTCGGGGCCGCGTACATGCTGCAGCGCATGCTGCTGGCGATGCACATCGTCGCCGTTCAGCACCAGCACCGGCACATCGCGACCGAGTTCCGGCACCCGCTGCTCGACCGAGCGCTGGTGGAGTTCATGCTGCGCGTTCCGCCTTCGGTCAAATTCGAGCCGGGCCGGGACCGCGTGATCCAGCGGCGTGCTCTGGCCGGCCTGGTTCCCGAGAAGACGCTGCAGCGGCGCGACAAAGGCGGTAGCTGCCAGCCCCACATCGACGGTCTCGAAAGCAGCCCGGCGTGGTATCAGGCCCTCACCGCGAACCCGCGCATCGTGCAGCGCGGGTATGCGCGGCTCGATGCATGGCGCCAGACGGTCCGGCTCGCGCGCCTGGGGCGCATGCCGGGCCTCAAATACTTCCAAGCGTCGGCAACGCTCGAGGTATGGCTCCAGCAGCTCGAAGGCCAGCCCGCCGCGGCCCGCTCGGACCAGGCACTGCTGCTTGAGCAGGGATCCATAGGGACCACAACGTAGTTGCTCGGAGTCCTGCCTTAGGCAGTTCCGACCATGCGCCTGAATTGGAGAGAGCATGAACCCGAACAACCCTCGCGAGATGTCCGAGACTTCCTACGAGAGCCCGACCATCACCGTCGTCGGAGTCGTCAGCGAGCTCACCGCAGGTCCGGTCACCAAAACGGCGGAGACCTCAGGCGGCTTCCAGAGCATCGGGCGCTCGGTTGAGCCGCGGACCGACGACGCCGAATGACGACCCGTCGGGGCCGGAGCGCGCGTACCGCGCTCCGACCCTGGCGACCATCGGCGCGCTCGGGGAGCTGACGGCGGGCTCGTTCCACCGCATTCCCGAGGATTCCGGCGGCTTCAAGTCGGCGCGGCCGTCGCCGGCGCCACGAGCGCACCGTGGGGCCGAATCTTCGCCCGCCCCTTGCGACGCCACAGAATAGCGGCTTCCAGCATTTCTTTGGGAAGCGAGAGTCCTATGAACAGCGAGTTACCGAACCAGAAATCGAGCGCAGCGTACGATGCACCCGTCGTGATGACGGCCGGGAAAGTCGAAGAGCTCACGGCCGGCCCCGTTGATGACGAAGCGGAGAACTCGGGCGGTTGGAAGGCTCGATCCTCACGACACGCTCCACGCGCCGAAGAGCAAGACCGCTAGGCCGGCGGCCATTTCAGCGCTTCGGGCCGGGACACGGTGTCTCGGAACGATCGGCTTCGACGAGAGCCGCCTCGCGCGCGAGGTCGAGGCGATCCTCGCGCTCGAGCTCCATCCGTGTGACGACGCCGTCGGCGATTGGCGGCTGCGCACGCTGTGGAAGGGCTACGGCGCGGGCGCCGACCCCGCGGAAGCGCAAACGCGCCGCGCGCTCCGGCACGTCGACGAGCTGATCACCCGGGCGTTCCGAACCGAGCACGTCACGCTCGTGCGCGTCTTCACGGCGAGCCGCGGCGGCTTCATCCGCCCCCACCGCGATTGGACCGAGGGAGCCCGCGCGTTCACGCGCTTCCACGTTCCGCTGCAGACGAACGACCGCGCGCTCAACTCCGAGGACGACGTCGTGTTCCACATGCGCGTCGGCGAAATCTGGTTTCTCGACGGCGCGCGCGCCCACAGCGGCGGCTGTTTCGCCGACACGCCGCGCGTCCATCTCGTCATCGACTTCGATCCGGCGGTCCCGGTGGAGGCCTTGCTCGGCGCCGGCGTCACGCGCTGCGAGCGCGAGCCCGCCCCGATCGAACGGCCGGCCCTCGCGGAGGACGATCTGGCGGCCATTCGCGGCCTCGCCGCCATCGCAACCGACGCGAACCTGGGCGCGATCGCCAACCTGCTGAGCGCGCTGCACTTCGAACGGCGAACGAGCTGTGCCGCCACCTGGGAACGGGTGCTCGAGATCGCGCGCGGCGAGGGCAGCGCGCGGCTCCTGGAGCGCGCGGAGCGGCTGCGCGATGCGTACATCGGCTCGCCGAGCAAGCGCGAAGGGCTGCCGGTGTGATCACGTCCCCGCCCCGAGCCGGCCGCATCGGCGCGATCGCGCTGGATGCCGCGCGCCTGCCGCCGGCCGTCGACGCGCTCCTCGCCCTCGAGATGCAGCCCTGCGTGGGCTACGCCGTCGGGCACTGGCGCAAGTGCATCTTGCTGGACCGCGAAGCGGAGACCAGCGGCCGAACGCCGACCGCGCCCGGCACCTCGTACGTCCGGGAGCTGCTCGCGGCCACCTTTGCGCTGGACTTCCTGGACTGCGCGCAGGTGTTCGTCGCGAGCCGCCGCAGCTACGTTCGGCCGCACCGCGACTGGCCGGAATCGGCGCCGCTCTATACCAGAATCCACGTCCCGCTCCAGACGGACGAGCGCTGCCTGAGTTCCGAGGACGACGTGGTCTACCGCATGGGCGCCGGCGAGATTTGGCTGGTCGATCCGAGCCGGCCGCACAGCGGAGGGTGCTTCTCGGACGGAACGCGCGTGCACCTCGTGCTCGACTTCGACCCGGGCGTTCCTCTGCCGCGATTGTTCCGCGACCGCACCGCGTTCGCGCCGTCCCCGGCTCGAACGACCGTCGCCCGAGAGCCGTTCGAGGAACGCCATCTCGCCGCGATCCACGGGCTCTCGCAAATCGCGACCGAGCTGAACTTCGGCTTGATCGGCGACGTCCTCGGCACGGTCCACTTCGAGAAAGCGGTCGGCTGCGCCGCGATGTACGACTGGCTCGCCGAGATCGCCGAGCGCAGCGGCAACCGCGCCCTCGTCCGCCGGGCGGCGGACCTCGAACGACGCTTCCTGCACCCGTTCGAGGACGCCTGATGGCGACGGTGACCCGGCTCTGGCTCTACCCGCCGCTGGCGTTCGCGCGCCTGGGCAACGCCGATACGCCGCTCGATGCGTTCGTGTGGGGGCCCAATGACGACACGCCCCGCGGCACCGGGACGACGACGGTCCAGCCCGCCGAGACGCTCTCGATTCGCGCCGACGGGACCGTGTTCTCGTGGCTTCCGGCGCAGGTCTGCTTCCAGGACGAGACCGGTATCCGGCCGGTCTGCCCGTTCTTCGAGCTGCACGGCGAATGGACCGACGCCGCCGGAACCCACCGCGGGCCGCTGACTCCCGCCGTGGTCGACGCAGCCGAGCTTCGCTGGCGCGTCGACGTGGCGAACCACAAGCCGTTCAACATGACGCAGGACGAGCAGACGAAGATCGCGGCGTCGGTCGCGCTGAACGGCGACGCGTGCGCGTCCGCCGCCGAGCTCCAGGGAAGGTCGCCGCAGGGCGCGGCTACCCCGCTCGTGCCGGCGGATCGCTATATTCCGCTCGGCTTCGTTCGCTTGACGCGCCCGAACGAACGGTTCCCGGAATTCCGGCTGCGCTTCACGCCGGGACGAGGAAAGTTCTTCGGGCCGGCAAGCCTTCCCGATTCGTGGAAAGCCCACATCCCGCCCGAGCAGCTCTTCCTCAACGGCGCCTCGGCGTGGCGCACATGGAAATACTTGCCGAGCGACCCGCGTGCCGTGCCCAAAGGCCAGTACGCGCAAGACGACGACGGCATGAGCCTCGGCCTCGTCGACGACGTGTGCGACGGGATCGTCACCTGCAGCCTCGCCGGCACGGACCTCGCGCCCGCGGTCGCGCGCATCGTCGTCGGCCCGCCGGATTACGCCCCCGACCGCCGCCCGCCCGTATCGCTCGCGGACGGGCTCAAGGACCGGGTCGACCGGGCGGAGGTTCTCGACCCGCGCTACGTGGCCGACGTGGCGCTCGTCTCCCGGGAGGTCGGCGACTTGCTGGAGCGCGCGTTCGAGACGGCCGGCAACATGAACGTCGATGCGCTCGACAACCTCTGGTCCGACGTCGAAAACCCCTGGATCGCGCGGCAGCGCAACATCCCGTACGACCCGGCCAACCGGCTCGAGCCGATCGAGCCGACCGCGAGCAATCCGCTCCCGCTGACCGCCCACGCGCGCGCGACCCACCGGCGCTTCTTCTCGCTCGAGGTCCTCACCGATTTCGTACGCAAGCATCCCGAGGTCATCCAGGAGCGGATTCGCGAGCCGGGCGCAGCCGATCCCTTTTTCGACCCGAAGATGCCGATGCTGATGCGCGGTTCCACCGGCGATCCTCTGCACCTCACCCGGCGGCAGTACGACCTGCTCGTCGCGTGGGCGCGAAAGCTGCAAGAAGAGGCATAGCGTGCCGCTGGCGCCCCGCCCTCCCAACCACCCGTCGGCCGAGCTGCGCGTCTTCGAGAGCGCGCGCGGCACGCATCTCTTCGTCGCCGACGGAAGCCGGGTCTACGACATCGACGCGGATACGGCCAGCGCGATACGGCGTGCCTGCTCCGCCCACGGCGCGGCCGGGGCCGACCCCGCCTTTTGGGCGAGCCTGGGGCTCTGGGAGGCGCCGCGGCGCATCCCGAATGCCGCGGTGCCGCTGCCGAGCGTGCGGTCGATCTCGCTCAACGTCGCGCAATCCTGCAACATGGGATGCCACTACTGCTACGCCGACGAAGGCCGCTTCGGCGGTACGGCGCGCATGATGGAACTCGGCATCGTGGAGGCGGCCGTCGACCGGCTGATCGCCGAGTCGGACCGCGGGGCGCCGCTGCTGCTCGGGTTCATGGGCGGCGAACCGCTCCTCAACCGCAAAGCGGTTCACCACGCGACCCGCTACGGGGCGGCCGCGGCGGCGCGCTCCGGCCACGACTTGCGCTTCTCGATCACCACCAACGCGACGCTTCTGACGGCCCCGGACGCGGCGCTGTTCGCGGAGTTTCCGTACTGCGTTCAGGTGAGCATCGACGGCCCGCGCGAACGAAACGACGGCGCGCGGCCGATGAAGAACGGCGAGAGCGGCTACGACCGTGCGCTGCGCGCGGTGGAGCTGATGGACGGCGCCGGCCGCCCGCGGAGCTTGGTCGCGCGCGCGACGGTGACGCCGCGCAGCGGCGACCTGCTCGAAGCGCTCGACCACCTGGTCGGCCTGGGCTTCGACGACGTCGGCTTCGCGCCGGTCGTCGTCTCGCCCTCGCCGGACCAGGCCTTTTCCGCCGAGCAGTTCGACGGCTTCCTCGATCAGATGATCGCGTGCGGGCGGAAGGCGCTGGGCGAGCACATGGCGGGCCGAGCCTACCCGTTCTCGAATTTCGAGACCGCGCTGTGGGAAATCCACCGCGGCGGCCACCGGCCCTTCGCGTGCGGCGCGGGCGCGGCGTATCTCAGCGCGAACGCGAAGGGCGACCTGTTCGCCTGCCATCGCCTGGTCGACGACGAGCAGTTCGCGATGGGCGACGTGTTCGGCGGCTCGGACCGCGCCGCGCGGGCCGCCCACCTGGAGCGCACGCACGTCGATACCCTCGACCCGTGCCGAAGCTGCTGGGCGCGCTACCTCTGCGGGGGCGGCTGCCAGCACGAGGTGACCCGCCGCGGGCGGGTCGCGTGCGACTACATTCGCGGCTGGCTGGAGTTCTGCGTGAGCGCCTACGTCGAGCTGCTCGCCGCGCGGCCCGAGCACTTTCTCCCGGCGGAGCAGCGGTGAAGATCTTCCCTCGCAACCTCACCGCGCGCGCGGACTACGTCGTGCGCGGAAACCCGGCGAACAGCCGGCCCGAGAGCGGCGTCGACAACTGCTATCCGGGCTTGGAGTTCGACCAGCGCAACCTCGAGCAGCGGTTCTTTCCCGGCCTGTACTTCGAGTTCTTCCGCACCGACGGCGCGGTGCTCGCCGCGCCGCCCAAAGGCGAGCCGGCGAGCATCCTGGCACCAGCCGACGCGCAATCGAGCCTGCCGCTTTTTCTGTGGTACGTGTATGCTCCGGGGCAAGGCGAAGGGCCGCGGCTGCACGATCTGCGCGGCCGCAGCGGCATCGAGGTCTGGTCGATCCTGCGCGACCTTCCGCCGGGGCGCGTCGCCATCGTGCTGGGGCCCGGGGCGACGACCACGCTGGCCGCCGATGCCGCGCTCGGCGAAGTACAGCGGGCGTACGACGCCGCCCGAGCCGAGGACCGGTGCCGCGCCGTTCGCGCGCCGAGCGGCGAGCTGTCGTACGCCGTGCTCTCCGCCGAACGGTCCGCGTACCTTTCCGACGGGGTCATCGACGTCGGCGACTTTCCCGCCGGCGAGCTCACGAAAACGATGTGCGCGCCGTGGATCTACGATTTCCACGATTGCTTCTGCTACTACTGGGCGTCCAACAAGCCGGACATCGTCGAGAGCGCCGACGGCAAGCACCGGTACCTCGACTTCATGCGAGCGGATCGCGAGAGCGACCCGCCGCCGCAGGACCTCACCAAGTGGTTCGAGCGGGACAAGACCGAACTGAGCCAGGAGCCGATGCTCGACCTGTGGCATCGCCTTCCCGTCGTCGTCGGCAACCGCGAGACGGTCCCGGCCTCGTATCTGACGCACGCACAAGCGGTCGCCGAGCTGTCGTACCTGGCCACCGTCGAGCACGCGCTGACGGTGCAGTATCTCTATGCGATGTACTCGATCGATGCTCCGCGGGAGAAGCCGGACGACTCGGCCGACGGCGCCGCCAAGGCCGCCTTCGCGGCCGCTCAGCAGCTCTTCGCCATCGCGATCGACGAGATGCGCCATTTCCTGTGGGCGAATCGCCTGCTCGACGCGCTCGGCGCGGCACCGTCGACCGCGCGCGCGAGAGAGATCGATTCGCCGCCCGAACTCGGCAGCGGCCGAAAGATCTACGGACCGGAGCTCAAGCGCTATGCTCCCGTGCCGTTCGTCCTCCAGCCGTTCACCCCGGAGCTGCTGGACTGGTTCATCGGGATCGAAGCGCGCAGCCGTTCCGTGAACGAGGGGATCGACGGAATGTACGTCGAGCTCCTGCGCAGCGTTCGCGACCAGCCGCCGGCCTTTCCGGCGCGTGAAGCGATCCTGCCGGTGATCAAGCTGATCGTCGACGAGGGCGCGGGGCATCACGGCAGGTTCATCGAGTTGCGGGAGACGCTCGCGCCGCTCGATTCCGCGCGCTACCTGCGCGTGCTGGGCCCGCCCACGACCGACGTTCACGAGCGCTACCTCGAGCTGTGCGACTCCTACTACCACACCATCCTGGATGCCATCGACATCACGTTCTCCGTCGGCGACAAGGCCGGCAGCGTCATCGTGCGCGACGCGGTGCGGTCGATGCGCTGCCTCGACGACGTCGCCCGGATCCTGGCCGCGGCGGGCGTAGCACCGCGCTTTTCGCTCGACGCGCGCCGCCCGAACGGCATGCTCTCGCACGCCGGCGCGCTCGAGGTCCTCGACTCGCGCGCCGGGCAGCACGCCGAGGCGCTCGACGCGGTGGCCGCCACCGGCGCGCCACCCGATGTGGAACGCGCGGCCGCTCACCGCGTCTTGGGCGGAGAGCTCTTCGGCACGCTCAAGGCCACCGTGGCGGCGGACGCCCAGCGATGATCGACGCGAGGCGCAGCGCGGCGGCGTTCGAGCTTCCCGCGCGGTTCTGGGACGATTTCGTCGAGCGGTCCTGGAGCCGCCGCCCGTGCCTGATCCGAAAGCCGTTCACCGCGCCGCTCGTCGACCAGGCCGAGCTGGCCGCGATCCTGGCGGATGCGACGAGCACATATCGCGCGTACCAGCGGCTGGTTTCGCTCGCCGTCTTCGTCGACGGTGCGTGCCTGCTGGCCGACGTCGACCGCTTTCTTCCGCACTCGGCGGTTCGCTCGCTGGACGACTACCGTGCTCAGCTGGAGTCGCTGGCCGGCGACCGCTCCGTCATGATCACCGTGGCCGGCCTCCAGTATTACGCATTCGACCTGTGGGTGCGCGCGCGCTGGTTTCTCCGCCCGCTCTTCGACCGGGTCGGCTTCGCGGCGAGCAATGCGGACCTGGACACGTTTTTCGGCCGCTACGACCAGAGCCCGGGCGGCGTCCACAAAGACCCTGCGGCGAACTTTTCGTACGTGCTCTCGGACCGCAAGAGGATGCTGTTCTGGCCGGATGCCTACTTTTCGGCGCGCGTCCCGCCATGGGCGACCTCGCTGCGGACGATGGACTACCGCCCGTATGCCGAGGACGCGATCGTGATCGACGCCGAGCGCGGCGACATCATCTTCTGGCCGCGCGACTTCTGGCACGTCGGCGTCTCCGAGGGCGGGTGGCCGACCACGATCACGATGGCGCTCTACCAGAAGACGACACCGCATGCCGTGCTCACGGCGGCGGCCCTCGCCTCGGCCGGCGGCACCCTCACGACCCCGGTGGACATGTTCGGCGAGGACGCCCGCTCTGCGGGCGAGCTGCCGCCGGCGCTGCGAGACGGAGCGCAGCTGTACCGGGAGGCCGCCTCGGGCGAGGGCCTCGTGCACGCCGCGCAGCGGCAGTGGCTGCAGCGCGCGTCGGCGAGTGGTTTCGGCAGCGTCCCTCCGCCCGCGGAAATCGCCGGCCTGGACGACGGCGATCACCTCTCCGCCGAAGAGACCGGCCCGTTCGTCGTGGTGCACCGAGCAGGCGGAACGCTCTCGATCGGCGCCAACGGCCACCTCGTCGACGTTGCCGATGCACCGCACCTCTCGAAATGCGTCGACCTGGTGCGGCGAGGTGCGAGCGGAACCGTGACCGAGATCGTCTCCGCGTGCGCCCCGGACACGGACGCGCAAGACCGCGCGAGGGCCGCTTCCGAAACCAGGCAGCTCTTGGCCGATCTCTGCCGCATTCGCGCGCTGCGGGTTACGAGCCGGAGCTGACGGGCAGCTCACGCCGATGAAAACGGCCGCGGTGCTGGGCTCCGGTGTCGCCGCCCTGTGCTCGGCCCACCTCTTGGCGCACCACGGCTGGAAGGTCGAGGTCCACGAAGGCGCTGACTCGGACGGCCCGCGCCTGGTGCTCAACCCCACCACCGTTCAGCTCGTCCACGAGCTCTTCGGCGAAAATATCGCCCGCTGGCCCGAGGCGCACGGGCTGCGCGGCCGCTGCATGCGGTGGAATGCGGACGCCGGCCCGCAGTACGCCGGCGAACCGGCCACCGTGGTCTCGAGCCAGACGCTTCGCCGCCGGCTGCGCGAGCGCGTCCTCGGCGCGACGGACCGGGTCTCCTTCGTACGCGCCGAAGCGGGGGCGGAGCGGGCGGAGCCGCTCGCCGGCGACCGGTGGGTCGTCTCGGCGCGCGGTCGAAACGCCGCCGGCTCCGGCTGCCGGCAGTGGTTTCGGCGGCACGTTCTGGTCGCCGACGTGGCGTGCGACGCGGCGGCGGCGGACGCATTCATGGAGGCGACACCCCAGGGATGGGTCTTTCTGTTCCCTCACGCCGCGGGGATGGCGACGCTCCAAGCGATGGTTGCGAGCGCCGCCGCGGATCCCGACGCCCAGCTCGCTGCCATGCTGGCGGAAACGACGCTGATCGCGCCTCGGCTCGCCGAGCCGCCGCGCCCGGCGAAGACCGTGCCCGCCGCCCCGCGGTTGGGCGACGATCTCTGTCGCCGCGGGTGGATTGCCGTCGGCGACGAGGCGGTCTCGCTGGACCCCCTCTGCGGGGACGGTACCGGCTATGCCCTCCGCGAGGCGATCCTGGCGGCCGGCGTCGTGCGGTGGGTCGAAGACGGGCTGCCCGCCGCCGCCGCGCTCGGCCACTACCGCCTCCGCTTGCAGCGCACGGTTGCGGCGCACCTTCGCGCGTGCCTGGGGTTCTATCGCGAGGCGCGGTTCTCCGGCGCTTGGGCGCCGGAGCTGGAAGCGATGGAGACCGGGAGACGCGAGCTGGAACGGTCCGTCGCGGCGCAGCCCGAGGCGGCTTTGCGCATCCGCGGGTTCGACTTGACCGCAGCGGACGCGACGGCGTTCTGACGCGCTACGCGCGCTCGCGGGCCAGCAGCGCGCGCTTGCGCTCGATGCCCCAGCGGTAGCCGGCCAGGCCGCCGTCCTCGCGCACGACGCGGTGGCAGGGGATCGCGACCGCCAGCCGGTTGGCGGCGCAAGCCGCGCCGACCGCTTGCGCGGCGCCCGGCGAACCGACCGCGCGCGCCAATCCGGCGTAGCTGACCGGCGCGCCGGGCCGGACCTCGCGCAGCGCGTCCCAGACCTTGCGCTGGAAGGCCGTGCCGCGCACGTCGAGCGCGAGCTCGGCCGCGCTCGCGTGCGCCGGGTCGTCGACCAAGCCGACGACGGTGCGCAGCGTCGCCGCCAGCGCCGCGTCGTCGCGGGTCCGCTCGGCGTGCGGGAAGTGGCGGGCGAGCGCCGCGACCACCTCCGCGTCGTCGTCGCCCAGCTCGATCGCGCAGACGCCGCGCTCGGTCGTCGCGACCAGCACCCGGCCCAGCGCGCACGCGGCGCTGGCGAACGCGATCCGCTCGCCGGGCGCGCCGGCGCGGAACGCCGAGGGCGTCATGCCGAGCGGGTCGGCCGCGTACGCGCGGCTGGGCGAGCCGTAGCCGGCGTCCTGCATCGCGCTGGTCACCGAGGCGCCGCCGGCCAGCTCGGTCCGGAAGCGCTCGTCGCGCCGCGCGCGCAGGTACGCGCCCGGCGTCACGCCGGTCACCGCGCGGAACACGCGCTGGAAGTGGAAGCGGCTCAGCCCGACCGCCGCGGCGACCGCGGCCAGCGCCGGCGGCTCGGCGGCGTCGAGCAGCGCGCAGGCGCGGGCGACCAGCCGCGCGCGGTCGGCGTCGGGCGCGACGTCGTCGGGCGCGCAGCGCTTGCAGGCCCGGTAGCCGGCCCGCGCGGCGGACGGGAAGTCGTCGAAGAACTCGACGTTGCGCGGGGCGGGCGTGCGCGAGGGGCAGCCCGGCCGGCAGGCGATGCGCGTGGTGCGCACGGCGAACACGAAGCGCGGGTCGGGGCGGCGGTCGCGCACCGCGTTCCAGCGGTGCTCGTCGGTCTGCGTGGTCATGCGCTCACTCTACGCGCTACGACCCCCTCCGGCGCGCCGTCCGTTGCTGCCGCATCCGGGGTCACTTGCCGATGCAGAAGCGAGCGAAGACGCCGTCCAGGACCGCCTCGGTCGCGGCCGCGCCGGTGATCTCGCCGAGCGCGGCGGAGGCCGCCAGCAGGTCGGGCACCAGCAGGTCGAGCGGCGCGCCGGCGGCGAGCGTGGCGCGCGCCTGCTCCAGCGCCTCGCGGGCGCGGGCGACCGCGTCGGCCTGGCGGGCCGACGCCAGGTGCGGCCGGGCCAGGTCCGGCGTCTCGCCGCCCCAGCCGGCGGCGGCGACCGCGGCCCGCACGGCCTCCAGCGTCGCGGGCTCGTAGACGCTGCCGCTCAGCGCGCCCGCTTCGGCCGGGTCGCGCTCGGCGAAGCCCGCGCAGCCCAGGTCGCGCTTGTTGAACAGCACCACCCGCGGGCGGGCGCGGGTCGCGGCCAGCACCGCCCGGGCGTCGGCGTCGAGCGGGCGGGCGCCGTCGACCACCACCAGCGCGACCGCGGCGGCTTCGAGCGCCCGCCGCGCGCGCGCGATCCCGCTCTGCTCGACCGGGTCGGCGCTGGCCCGCAAGCCGGCCGTGTCGAGCACCCGGACCGGCACGCCGCCGATGGCGAACCGCTCCTCGATCACGTCCCGGGTCGTCCCGGCCAGCGGCGCAACGATCGCCCGTTCCTCGCCCAGCAGCGCGTTGAGCAGCGAGGACTTGCCGGCGTTGGGCGGCCCGACGATCGCCAGCGACAGCCCCTCGCGCACGAGCCGGCCGCGCTCCCAGTCGCCGACCAGCGCGGCGAGCCGGGCGCCGACCGCCGCCACGGCCGCCGCCACCGCCCCCCGCGACGGCTCGGGGACCTCGTCGGGGTAGTCGATCGCGCCGGCCAGCTCTTCGAGGACGGCGGCGAGCTCGGCCCGGGCCGCCTCGACCGCGGCCCGCAGCGCGCCGGCCAGATTGGCCTGGGCGGCCCGGGCCGCCGCCCGGGACTCCGCCGCGATCACGTCGGCGACGGCCTCGGCTGCGCTGAGGTCGAGCTTGCCGTTGAGAAAGGCCCGGCGGGTGAACTCGCCCGGGCCGGCCGGCCGGGCGCCGGCGTGGAGCAGCGCGCGCAGGGTCTCGCCGGCCACCGCCGGGCTGCCGTGGACGTGCAGCTCGACCACGTCCTCGCCGGTCGCGCTGCGCGGGGCGTCCATCGCCAGGGCCAGGCCGCGGTCGAGCACCTCCCCCGCGGCGTCGAGGATCTCGCCGTAGGTCGCGACCCGGTCGCGCAGCGCTTCGCGGCTGCGGAAGACCCGCCCGGCGATCGCCCGCGCGTCGGGGCCGCTGCAGCGCACGATCGCGATCGCGCCCCGCCCGGGCGGCGTCGCGATCGCCGCGATCGTCTCGCCCGTTACTCCGGGGCCTTGGGGAAGACGACCAGCCGGCGCTCGGGCTCGACGCCTTCGGACTCGGTGCGCACGAAGGGCGACTCGGCCAGCGCCAGGTGGACGATCTTGCGCTCGGAGGGCAGCATCGGCTCGAGCTTGATCGGCTTCTGGTCGCGCACCACCCGCTCGAGGGTGGCCAGCGCCAGCGTCTTGAGCTGGTCGGCGCGCCGGGCGCGATAGCCCTCGGCGTCGATCGTGTAGTACTTGCGGTTGTTGCGGGTGCCCGCGTTGATGATGTTGTTGAAGATCAGGTTGAGCGCTTCGAGCGTCTTGCCCTCGCGCCCGATCAGGCTGGCCAGGCGCGGGCCGCGGACCTCGTAGTACTCGCCCTCGCTGCGCGCGATGTAGACGATCTCGACGTCGTCCAGGCCCATCTTGGCCAGGATCTCGACCAGCAGCGCGCGGGCCGGTTTGGCCGCTTCGGGCTCGACCGAGGCGGGCGTGTCGCTCCGCTCGCGCGGCGGCCGGGCCGCGGCCGGACCGCGCCGGCGCTCGCCGCCGCCGCTGGCCGGGCGCTTCTCGAGGCTGCGCCCCGCCCGGCGCCGCTCACCGTGGGCGCGCCGGCGCCCGCCTTCGAACTCGTCCATCCCGTCCTTACCTGTGGTGACCGCGCTTCAGCGGCCGGCGCGCCGCTTCGAGCGGCGGGCGTACTGCTGCTTGCCGTTGGCCTTGGCATCGCCCTCGGCCTTCGCCTTGGGCTTGCCGTTGCCGACCGGCGGAGCGGCGTTCGCCGCCGGCTTGAGCGTCTTCTGCTTGCCGGGCTGGGCGAAGGCGCCGCCGCCCTTGGCCGGGGTGACCTCGAGCCCGGCGGCGGAGCCCGCGGCCGCCAGGCGGCCGGCGCCGATCAGGCCGTAGCGGCGGAACATCAGGTACTGCTGGGCGACGGTGAACACGTTGGTCGCCAGCCAGTAGATGTACAGCGCCGACGCCCAGCGGTACTTGAAGCCGAAGAACGCGATCATCGCCGGCGAGATGAAGGCCATCATCTTCTGCGTCTGGGCCTGCTGCGGGTCGGTCGAGGGCGGGCTGCCGTAGCGCACCGTGAAGTACATCGAGACGACGTAGAGCGCGAGCAGGATGATGTCGGGTACCGCCAAGCTGGTCGCCAGCACGCCCGGGTACGCGTGGGAGAGCGCCGACCCGATCCACAGGAAGTGCTCGTTGCGGAACTGGCCGATCTGGCCTTGGATCGCCCAGAACAGGCCGATCAGGATCGGGAACTGCACGAGCATCGGGACGCAGCCGGCCAGCGGGTTGACCTTGTGCTCCTTGTACAGCTCCATCATCTTGGCGTTGAGCACCTGGGGCTCGCCCTTGTGCTTGGCCTGCAGCGCCTTGACCAGCGGCTGCACCTTCTGCATCTCCGCCATCGACTTGAACTGGATGTTCGTCAGCGGCCAGAGGGCCAGCCGGACGAGCAGCGCCAGGACGATCAGCGTCCAGCCGTAGTTCGGGATGACGCCGTGGAGCGCCGTCAGCGCGACGGCCAGCGCGTGGACCAGCGGGTCGAAGAACGGGGCGAAGATGTTCGCGGCGAGCACGCGTCAGGGGGCCTTTCGGAAGGGGACCGGGTCGAAGCCGCCCGGGTGCCAGGGTCCGCAGCGCGCCAAGCGGCGCAGTGCGAGTGTACCCCCGCGCAGGACCCCGTGTTTCTCGATCGCCTCCGCCGCGTACTCCGAGCAGCTCGGGTGGAAGCGGCAGGCCGGCGGGAGCAGGGGCGAGATCAGGCGCTTGTAGGTGCGCAGGACGGCTAGGGCCAGGGTGCGCAGGTCAGGACCTCGGTCCGAAGACGCGCCCGACCTCGTCGGCGAGCGCCGGGAAGGCCAGCTCGCCGGCGCCCGGCCGGGCGATGAAGACGACGTCCCGCCAGGGCGGGGCGGCGAGCGGGTAGCGGTCGAGGATCGCCTTGATCCGGCGCCGGAGCCGGTTGCGCACCACCGCGCCGCCGACCGTCCCGGCGACGGTGATCCCGACCCGGGTCGCCCGCCGGCCGTCGGCGACGAAGCAGGTCAGGTAGGTGCCGGCGATCCGTTTCCCGCGCCGGGTCACCCGAGCGAAATCGCCTCGCCGCTTGAGCGACTCGAACCTCCGCATTGTACCCCGCGGACCGCAGCGAAGCGAGGACCGCCACGGGTTCGCCGCAGCGAACCCTGCTAGACGCTGAGGCGGTGGCGGCCCTTCTTGCGGCGGGCGGCCAGCACTTTGCGGCCGTTCTTGGTGGACATGCGTTCGAGGAAGCCGTGGACGCGCTTGCGGCGCCGGTTGTGCGGCTGATAGGTCCGCTTCACGAGCGAGTTTCTCCCTGGGTGGGTGCGGGCGACCGAACGGGTCCGGTGCGACAGCCAAGTATACGGGCCGGCCGCGGTCCCCGTCAAGGAAATCCGGCGATATGGGAACCGTTCCTAAGATGTCCACAGCTGTGGAGGGAGTTGTGGACAAGTGGGCAGGCAAGCAATGCGCCGGCCCGCGCCACGACCGGGTTTTTGCCGCTTCGCCGGTTGGGGGGAGGTCGTGGATACGTCATCCCGAGGCCCGCCCAGACCCCCTCGGCCGGCTGTGGACAAAGTGGAGAACCCGGGGGAAAAGACCGCAGGAAGGCGCCCTCGCCGGGCCAATGCCCAACCCTCATTCTCCGCCGACGGGTACTCTCTCGCCGGCTCGGACTATGCGGTAGGAAGACGGATGCACACCAGCACGGCTGCCCCTCACGATCTCTGGTCAGCGGCGCTCGAGCGGCTCGAGCCCCGCTACAACAAACCGGTCTTCGAGATGTGGCTCAAGCCGATGCGGCTGGTCGACCTGACCCCCTCGGAGATCGTGCTCGCGGTCCAGACGACGTTCGCCCGCGACTGGGTCGAGAACCGGCTCAAGACGGACATCACCGCGGTGCTGCACGAGCTGCTCGGGGCCGAGATCGCGCTGCGGGTCGTGGTCGATCCGGGCGCGGGCACGCAGACGCCGGCGACCGCCGTCCCGGCCGTCGCCAAGCCCGCCGCCGGCGACGAGCTGCGGGTCGGCCACCTCAACGCCCGCTACACCTTCGACGACTTCGTCATCGGCAACAGCAACCGGTTCGCGCACGCGGCGGCCCAAGCGGTCGCCGAGGCGCCGGCGATGGCGTACAACCCGCTCTTCCTGTACGGCGGGGTGGGGCTGGGCAAGACCCACCTCATGCACGCGATCGGCCACCGCGTGCTGGCCCGCAACCCGAGCGCCAACATCACCTACGTCTCCTCGGAGAAGTTCACCAACGAGTTCATCATCGCGATCAAGAACAACCAGACCGTCGAGTTCCGCAACCGCTACCGGCACGTCGACGTGCTGCTGATCGACGACATCCAGTTCTTGGAAGGCAAGGAGCAGACTCAGGAAGAGTTCTTCCACACCTTCAACTCGCTGCACGAGGCGCAGAAGCAGCTCGTCATCTCCAGCGACCGCCCGCCCAAGGAGATCCAGACGCTGGAGAACCGCCTGCGCTCGCGTTTCGAGTGGGGGCTGCTGACCGACATCCAGCCGCCCGACTTCGAGACCCGCGAAGCGATCCTGCGCAAGAAGGCCGAGACCGAAAAGGTCCCCGTCCCCGACGAGGTGCTGGCCTTCATCGCCAAGGTGATCCCCTCCAACATCCGCGAGCTCGAGGGCTCGCTGATCCGGGTCGTCGCGTTCGCCTCGCTGACGAAGTCGAACATCACGGTCGAGCTCGCGACCGAGGTGCTCAAGAACGCGGTCGCCGCCGCGCCGATGCACCGCGTGACGATCCCCGGCATCAAGGAGCGCGTCGCGCGCCAGTACGGCATCTCGGTCAAGGAGATGGAGGCCCAGCGGCGCGACCAGCGGGTTACCCTGCCGCGCCAGATCGCGATGTACATCGCCTGGCAGCTCACCGGCGCGTCGCTGCCCCAGATCGCGCGCGAGTTCGGCAAGAAGGACCACACCACAGCGATGTACGCGCGCGACAAGATCGCCGACATGATGGACGCCGACGAAGCCTTCCGCAACAAGATTCGCTCGATCGTGGCCCAGATCCAATCCGAGTGAGCAGGATTCGGCTGCGGTCCGCCCTCGACAGCCCGGGATTCGTCTCGGGCTTTTTGCGGCGCTCGGGCACGTACGGCTCGGCAGCCGACGGCCGTGCCGCTCGGCCGAAGAGGCGAGTCCTGCCCCGTCCTCCGGCATCCCCTCACAGGGTCACCTCGACGCCGTGGAAAAACGGGATTCGCGCGCAGACCGGGGACGGCGTGGAGGGCGGCGGCCGTCCCTCCACAGCCTCGGCGGGCCGCGCGGCCTTGGTACGAGCGGGTTTCGGCGGTTATCCCAGGTGCTCACCGCCTTACTGCTGGTACGGCGATTCTTCTTTTACTAAAGACCAACGGCGGAGCGACGTCGGGACGGTGGATCAGTGAAGTTCACGTGTAGTACGAAAGACATCGCCGCGGCGGTCGGCGCGGCGAGCAAGGTCGTCAACGCGCACACGACGGTGCCGATCCTCTCGAACGTCCTGCTCTCGGCCGACGACGGCGCGATCCGGGTCCGGGCGACCGACCTCGAGCTGACCCTCGAGCAGTCGTTCCCGGCCGAGATCGACGAGTCGGGCTCGGTCACCGTGCCGGCCCGGCTGTTCAGCGGCTACCTCGGCAACCTGCCGGCGGGGCTGCTCGAGCTGACCGGCTCGCCCTCGCGGGCCTCGGTCAAGGCCGAGCGCTCGAACTACGACTTCCACGCCCTGCCGGCCGACGAGTACCCGCCGCTGCCCGCCGCCCAGAAGGGCCAGACCTTCGCGCTGGGCGCCAAGCGCTTCCGCGAGGGCGTCGGGGCGACGATCTTCGCCGCCTCGAACGAGGAGGCGCGCGGGGCGGTGCTGATGGGCACCCTGCTCGAGATCGAGGGCGACCGGATCACCATGGTGGCGACCGACGGCTACCGGCTGGCCCGCTGGAGCGCCGGGCTGGAGCGCCCGATCGAGGGCAGCGCCAAGTACATCGTGCCCTCGCGGGCGCTCAACGAGGCGGCCCGCAATCTGGGCAGCGCCGAGCTGGTCGAGGTCACGGCGCTGGGCGCCCAGGCCAACCAGCTCCAGTTCAGCGCCGGCACGACCTCGATCGTGGTCCGCCTGGTCGACGGCCAGTACCCCAACTACGGCCAGGTGATCCCGGCCAAGTTCGACCGCCGGGTCGTCGTCAACACCCAGGGCCTGATCGGCGGGCTGCGCCGGGCCGAGCTGGTCGCCGGCGACCGCGCCTCGATGGTCAAGCTCGAGGTCGCGAACCAGACCCTGATGATCACCGCCAAGTCCGAGGTCACCGGCAACGCCTACGAGGAGCTCGAGGTCGAGCAGGCCGGCGAGGACCTGGCGATCGCGTTCAACGCGCGCTACCTGGTCGACATCCTCAACCACGTCGACTCGCCGCAGACGGTGCTCGAGTTCCTCGGCCCGCTCTCGCCGGCGGCGATCCGCCCGCTCGAGAGCAGCGAGGGCTCCGACCAGCTCTACGTGCTGATGCCGCTGCGGCAGTAGCGTGCTGCGATACGCGGGCGCGGTGCTGGCCGCGCTGCTGGCGGCCGCGGCCGCACCGAGCGCCGCCCAGACGCCGCCGAGCGCGCCGACCGCGGCGCCCTGGCCCTGGCCGGCGATCCCCGGCTGCCTGGCCGATCCGGGCACGAAGACCGCCGGCCCGACCGACTACGGCGCGCCGGCCTGCACGGTGTTCGCCAAGCTGACCCACGGCTTCGTGGCCGACGCGGTCACCGAGGTGTCCGCGCGGCAGCTCAACGGCGAGCTCGACGGGGTGCTCTACCCGGCGTTCCTGCCCGGCACCGAGGTCGTCCGCTTCGTCACGACCAGCCGCTTCGGCGACGCGTTCGCGCGCGACGACGACCTGCGGCTGGTGCGCGTCTCGGGCAGCAGCACCGGCGCCCGCTCGGGCTCGTGGTGGACCACCCGCGGGCAGGTAAGCCCGGGCGGCACACCGCTGCCGGCGAGCCGGATCCGGAGCATCCTCGCCCTGCTCGCGACCCCGGCCTGCCTGGCGACCGCGACGGCGGTGCCGGCGGGGATCGGCGGGTACTTCGGGGTGACCGCCCCGGCCTTCGGCGAGCCGGGCGGCGGGGTCGAGTTCTGGTTTCCGCCCGGCGTGGTCGACGCCTCGGCGGCCGTCGCGGCGCTGCCGGGCTCGGGCGGCTGCCCGGCCTGAAGCCGGTTCGAGCCGGACCCCGCGCCCGCGCGCGCTAGCGGCCTGCGGACAGCAGCACGAGCCCCAGCAGCACCAGCACCGCCCCGCCGATGCGGCGCGCGCCGGCCGGCTCGCGGAAGAACCAGATGCCGGCGGCGGTCGCGAACACCACGCTCACCTCGCGGGCCGGCGCGACGACCGCGACCGGCGCGGCGGTCAGGGCGACCAGCACCAGCAGGTAGGCCGCCGGCGAGGCCAGCCCGACGACGGCGATCGGTCCGCGGTCGCGCCGCCAGGCCGCGGCGACCTTGGCCCCGCCGGCGGCGAAGGCGAACGGCGCCAGCACCGCCGCCCGGACGAGGTTGCTGGCGGCATCGTACAGCAGCGGGTTGAGGCGCACGTGCCCGACGGCGTACGCGTCCCAGACCGTGTAGAGCGCGATGGTCAGCCCGGTCAGCGCGGCCCAGCCGACCGCCCGGACCGGCACGGCGCCGGGGCGCAGCCCGGCCATGCCGATCCCGGCGACGACCGTCAGCAGCCCGGCCAGGCGCAGCGGCGTGGCGCCCTCGTGCAGCAGCGCGATCCCGCCCAGCGCCGCCAGCAGCGGGCCGACCCCCCGCGAGACCGGGTAGACGACGGACAGGTCGCCGCTCCGGTAGCCGCGCTGCAGCGCGACGAAGTAGGCCACGTGCATGACCGCCGAGCCGGCCGCGAAGAGCGCGAAGCCCGGGCCGAGCCGGACGTGCGCGAGCGCGCCGACCGCCAGCGCCGGCGGCAGCTCGACCAGCGCGGCCAGCGCCAGGCAGGCCCAGACGAAGCCGATCCCGCCCGCGCTGCGCTTGGCGGCGGCGTTCCAGCCGGCGTGCAGCGCGGCCGCGGTGAGGACCAGGACGAGCGTCGTGGCCGTCACGCTAGGCGCGGTTCGCAGCGCTGGGCCGGGCCGCCTGGGCGCGACGCCGGATCGCGGGGCGCCGCGCCGAAGGGCGGCAGGTGCGCCTCGAGCGGGTCCGGCTGGCCGACTTCCGCAACTACGCGAGCCTGGACTTCGCCCCGCGGCCGGGGCTCAACGTCTTCGTCGGGCCCAACGCCCAGGGCAAGTCCAACCTGCTCGAGGCGCTGGCGCTGCTGGCGACCGGGAAGTCGTTCCGGGCCCACCGCGAGAGCGAGCTGATCCGGGCCGGCCGCGAGCGGGCCGACGTGGCCGGCGAGGCGCGGATCGCGGCCGGGGCAATCGGCTTGCGCTGCGGGATCGCCCACACCCCGGCCGGGACCCGCAAGACCTTCGAGGTCAACGGCGGTGCGGTCGGCTTCGCCCGCTTCCTGGGCCGCACCCGGGTGGTGACCTTCGTGCCGGCCGACCTGCAGCTGGTCGGCGGCGGGCCGGCGCTGCGGCGGGCGTTCCTCAACGGCGCGCTGGCCCAGCTCTCGCCGACCTACTACCGCGAGCTCGCCCTCTACGCGAAGGTGGTCCAGCAGAAAGCGGCCCTGCTGCGCGGGCTGGTCGCGCCCGACCGCGACCTGCTGCTGGCCTACAACGACGAGCTGGTGCGGCCGGCCTCCGCGCTGATCGCCGCCCGGCGCGCGTTCGTCGCCGAGCTGGCCGCCGCGACGGCGGCGGTCTACGCCCGCTGGCGGGGCACCGCCGAGACGCTGAGCCTGGCCTACGCGCCCAACCCCGAGGGCGACGTCGCCGCGGCGCTGGCGGCCTCGGCCGAGGCCGAGCTGCGCCGCCGCACGACCCTGGTCGGGCCGCACCGGGACGACCTGCGGCTGGCGGTCGACGGCCGCCCGCTGGCGGCGTTCGGCTCGCAGGGCCAGCAGCGCACGGCGGTACTCGCGCTCAAGGTCGCCGAATACGAGGTCATGCGCGCCCGTTCCGGAGACGCTCCGATCCTGCTGCTCGACGACGTCCTCTCCGAGCTGGACCCCGAGCGCGCCGCCGGCTTCCTCGACGCGGCGGGCGGCTTCGAGCAGGCCTTCCTGACCGCGACCGAGCTGCCGGCCCGGCTCGGCGCGGCGGCGGGCGGCTCCGCCGCCGTCTGGGCGATCCGGGCCGCGACGGTCACCGCGTGCTAGTCGCGCTGGGCGGGGTGCTCGACGGCTGGCGGCCCCGGCCGGGCCCGGGCGCCGACCCGCTGGTCGCGGTCCGGGCGGCCTGGGCCGAGCTGGTCGGCGCCGACGTGGCCCGGGCGGCCCAGCCGGTCGCGATCGAGCGCGACACGCTGATCGTGCTGACCGCCTCGTCGGCCTGGTCGGCTCAGCTGGTCTTCCTCGAGCCCGAGATCGTGCGCGGGCTGCGCGCGCTGCCCGAGACGCCGGGCCTGAGCCGGCTGCGCTTCCGGGTCGGCAAGCTGCGCCGGCCGCTGCGCACCGGCCGCGACGGCCCGGGCGGGCCGCGCACGGCGAGCGGCGCGCCCGAGCGCGAGCCGCCGGCCAAGACGCTCGACGACGCGCTGGCCCGGCTGCGCCGGACGGTCGAGCGGACCCGGGCCGCGCACCGGGCCGCCGGCGGGGCCTTCTGCGGGCTCTGCGAGGCCGCCGTCGACGGCGGCAGCGCGCTCTGCCGGCCCTGCCGCGACGACGCCGAGCGGCGCCGCCGCCTCGCCTGCGAGCGGCTGCTGTTCGAGGCGCCTTGGCTCAGCCCGGACGAGGTGCTGGCGCTGGTCGAGGGGCTGACCCCGGACGACTACGACGCCGCCCGCCGGCGGCTGCTGCGCAGCTGGTGGGACGAGCTGCGGCGGGCCGAAAAGCTGTTCCGGCTGCGCCAGCCGCTCGACCGGGCGCGCCTGCGCAAGCTGGCGAGCTCCTTCGTCCTGCTCGACACCCGGATCGACCCGAACAAGCTGGAGCTGGAGTCGCCGCTGCGCCGCAACGCGCTGGGCGAGCTGTTCGAGTTCGTCCGCGCCATCGAGAGCCGAGAACCGTGACGGCCCGGCAGCGGTGAGGCCACCGCGCCGGGGCTTCGCGCGCCTGGCGCGTTCAGGAACGGCTGAGGTGTCTTTCGTGCCGACGGCGAATACGTAGGTTCGGCATGCAAGACTATACCGGCGAACAAATCGAGGTTCTCAAGGGCCTGGAAGCGGTCCGCAAGCGCCCCGGGATGTACATCGGCAACACGTCGGACCGCGGCCTCCACCAGCTGGTCTACGAAGTCGTCGACAACGCGGTCGACGAGGCCTTGGCGGGCTACGCCCACACCATCGCGGTCGTGATCTACAAGGACGGCTCGTGCTCGGTCGAGGACGACGGGCGCGGCATCCCGGTCGACCTGCACGCCGAGGAGAAGCTGCCGGCGGTCGAGGTCGCCATGACGATCCTGCACGCCGGCGGCAAGTTCGGCAAGGGCGGCTACAAGGTCTCGGGCGGCCTGCACGGGGTCGGCGTCTCGGTCGTCAACGGCCTCTCGGAGTTCATGACGACGCGGGTCAAGCGCGACGGCTGGCTGTGGGAGATCAAGTTCGAGCGCGGGCTGACCGTGCAGAAGCTCAGGAAGGTGAGCCGGGCCGAGGGCACCGGCACCTACCAGTGGTTCAAGCCCGACCCGACCGTGTTCGAGACGCTCGACTTCTCGTGGAAGACGCTCGAGGGCCGGCTGCGCGAGCTGGCCTTCCTCAACCGCGGCCTGGCGATCACGCTGCGCGACGAGCGGCCCGACGAGCCGCGCGAGCAGACCTACGTGTACGAGGGCGGCATCGTCTCGTTCGTCGAGTGGCTGAACGAGAACAAGGAATCGCTCACGCCGGTCATCTCGACCAACGGCGAGCGCGACGGCGTCGACGTCGAGTGCGCGTTCCAGTGGACCGACGGCTACAACGAAGTCGTCTACGCCTACGCCAACAACATCAACACGATCGAAGGCGGCATGCACCTGACCGGCTTCCGCACCGCGGTCTCCGGCAAGGTCAACGAGTACGCCCGCAAGCGCGGCCAGCTCAAGGAAGCCGAGCCCAACCTCTCGACCGACGACTGCATGGAAGGCCTCACCGCGATCGTCTCGGTGAAGCTGGAGAACCCGCAGTTCGAGGGCCAGACCAAGACCAAGCTCGGCAACGCGAAGATCCGCCCGATCGTCAACGCGCTGGTCACCGAGCGGCTCGAGTTCTTCCTCGAGGAGAACCCCAAGATCGCGCGCGCGATCGTCGAGAAGTGCATGCAGGCGCAGCGCGCCCGCGAGGCGGCCAAGAAAGCGCGCGACCTGACCCGGCGCAAGAACGTGCTCGAGGGCAGCGGCCTGCCCGGCAAGCTGGTCGACTGCAAGACGCAGGACCCCGCGCGCTCCGAAGTGTTCCTGGTCGAGGGCGACTCGGCCGGCGGCACCGCCAAGGGCGGGCGCGATCCCAACACCCAGGCGATCCTGCCGCTGCGCGGCAAGATCCTCAACGTCGAGAAGGCGCGCCTGGACAAGATGCTCTCGAACGAAGAGATCCGCACGATGATCACGGCGCTGGGCACCGGCTTCGGCGAGGAGTTCAACGCCGAGAAGCTGCGCTACCACAAGATCATCATCATGACCGACGCCGACGTCGACGGCGCCCACATCCGCACCCTGCTGCTGACGTTCTTCTTCCGCCAGATGCGCAAGCTGATCGAGGACGGCTACGTCTACATCGCCCAGCCGCCGCTCTACGGCGTGAAGCGGGGCAAGAAGCAGTGGTGGGCCTTCAACGAGGCCGAGCTGGCCGCGATCTTCGACGGCGACGACCCCAAAGAGTTCACCATCCAGCAGTTCAAGGGCTTGGGCGAGATGGACGCCGAGCAGCTCGCCGTCACCACCATGGACCCCGCCACCCGGCGGCTCAAGCAGGTCACGCTCGAAGAGGCCGACGGCGAGCTCGGCGAGGCCGAGAAGATGTTCACCCGCCTGATGGGCGAGAAGGTCGAGCCGCGCAAACTGTTCATCCAAGAGTATGCTCGGACGGTCCGCAACCTGGACCTTTAGTCCCACAGACGAACCACAGCCGGCTCGGCTAACGTTTGCCCGGCTGTGGCCGAGGGGACGACTGGGACCGTGAAGGTCGTGCGAGCGTCGCGACGGACGGTGGTGATCGCCGCCGTGGTCTTGGCGCTCGTCATCGGCTTGGTGCTGGCCCGCCAGCCGATCCTCAACGCGGCCCTGACCACGGTCCTCTCGGTCGCGAGCGGCTACGACGTGCGGATCGGCTCCTCGCAGCTGGGCGCCTCGCACGCGGTCCTCTTCGACGTCCACGTGGTCAAGAACGGCGACCCGGTGCTCGACGCGAAGCGGGTCGATGTCGACTACGCGCTGCGCGACATCTTCCCGGGCGGCCAGCACCGCTTCGGCTTCGCGGCGCTCGCCATGCAGCAGCCGGTCCTCACGATCACCCGCCACGCCGACGGCACGCTGACCTTCAACCGCGCCGGCGGGACGCCGGGCAGCGCGCCGGCGCCCACCCGCAAGGCCGCCGAGCCATACTACTTCACGGTCCGGGTGCGCGACGGCTCGATCCGCCTGGTCGACAAGGCACCGCTCGAGGCCGACCTCGCCGAGCAGCAGATCGCCGACGTCGCGATCGACGCCTCGGTCAAGTCCGACGCCCGCACGACCGCCCGGGTCGAGGGCGTGCTGCTCGGCCGCCGCACGGCGGGCGCGCCGCTCGCGCGCTACCCGCTCTCGGTGCGCTGCGCGATCGACAGCCAGCGCGGCTTGGCGCTCGACGTCGTGCGCGCCCGCGAGCTGCCGCTGCGCGGCGTGCTGGGCTTCCTCGTCCACTCCAAGGCGGTGCGCTTCGACGACGGCGTGATCGACGACGTCGCGGCCGAGGCGTACGCGATCGGCAAGCCCGGCACGGCGCCGGACTACCGGCTGGGCGGCAGCGTCGCGCTGCGCGGCGGGCGGCTGACGATCGCCGCGCTGCAGCGGCCGCTGCGCGATCTGGCCGGCCGGCTGACGATCACCGACGACGCGCTCGCCACGACCGACCTGCACGGCACGATCGGCGGCTTGCCGCTGGCCGGCCGGGGCGCGTTCTACGGGCTCCTCGGCAGCCCGGCGTTTCGCCTCGGGCTGCACGGCGACGGCGACCTGAGCCGGCTGCGCAGCCTCTTCGGGTTCTCCGCCAAACTGCCGCTGCGCGGCCCGCTCCACCTCGAGACGCTGCTGACCGCCTCGCTCGCCCGGCCGCTGATCCGCAACGTCTTCACCGGCCACGGCCTGGCCTACGACCGCTACCCGATCGCCGCGCTCGACGGCGTCGCCGACGTCTACGACGGCGACGTGATCGTCCAGGGCGTGCGCGCGCGCTACGGCGCCGCCGACGTCGCGGTCGGCGGGCGCATCCTGTTCAACCCCGACGCCAGCAGCGACATCGCCCTGGCGGTGAACGCGCGCGGCCCGGGCGCGGCGCTGCCGTACACCGACGCGATCGCGCCCGACGCCACGATCGACCTGACCACCCTGCTGGCCGAGCCGCCGCGCCAGAAGGAGTTCGAAGCCCGCGGCACGCTGGCGGCGAGCGGCTCGACCGCCGGCGCGGGGACCTTCGCGGTCGACCAGCGGGGGGTCGGCGAGTTCGGCCCGTTCGACTTCGGCCGGGCCGACGGCTCGTCGCTGGCCGGCGGCTTCGAGCTGGAGCGGCCGATCTCGCAGAGCGCCGGCTGGCTTCACCTGCGCGGCTTCAAGCTGGCCGGCCTGCGCCGGCCGGCCAGCCTGCCGGGGGCGGTCGTGCCGGCGCTGCCGGCGCTGGCCGGCGTGCTCGACGCCAACCTGGCCGGCGGCGGCACCCCGGCCAGCTTCGGCCTGGCCGGCAGCGTCCACGGCCGCGGCCTGCGCTACCAGGACTACGACCTGGGCGAGGGCAGCCTGCGGCTGGGCGGCAGCTTCGGCGACGTGCGGCTCTCCGACATCGCGCTGGACGGGCCGCTCGGGCGCTTGCGCGGCGACGGCGCCGTCGCCGGCGACGTGTTCGCGCTGGCCGGCACCTACGACGGCACGCTCCAGGCGCTGCGCCCGTTCACCGGCGACCAGGACGCCGTCGGCGGCGTGCACGGGCCGTTCCGCGCCACCATCGCGCCGAACCGGATCGTGGTCCAGACCACCGGCGTCGCGCTGCACGGCGCGCGGGTCCGCGGGGTCGCGGTCGACGAGGTCGCCGGGACGATCGCGGTCGACGGCAAGACCCTGCGGGTGGTCGCCCTCGACGGCTCGGTCGGCGGCGGCCGGGTCGTCGCCCAGGACACCGGCGGGCCGTTCCTGATCTCGGCGCCGGCGGTGCCGGCCGGCGCGCTGCGCGGCGCCGGGCTGCCGCTGCAGGGCGGCACGCTGGCGCTCTTCGGGGTCGCCGACCTGCGCGGGAAGCTGCCGCGCTTCGCCGGCGCGGTCGCGCTGAGCGACGGGATCGCGCAGGGCTACCCGATCAGCGGCGACGCCGAGCTGGCCTACGACGGCAGCGCGGCGCTGGTCCGCAGCGGGGTCGCCGCGCTGGGCGCGACCTACGGCGCGTTCGCCGGCGGCATCGACGCGGTCGGCCGGCCGGGGATGGCCTACGACCTCGACGCCAGCGTGCCGCTGGGCGACATCGCCGAGGTGCGGCGGGTCCTGCGGCTCCCGCTGCGCACCCTCGAGGGCAGCTTCTCGGCCGCCGTGCGGGTGCGCGGCTCCGGCGCCCGGCCGCGGGTCGCCGGCGCGGTGAGCGCGCCGGAGGGCTCGTACAACGGCTTGGCCTTCCGCGACGCGCGCGCGCAGCTCGCCGCCTCGCCCGGGGCGCTGGCCGCCCGCGACGGCGTCGTCACCGTCGGCTCGACCCGGGCCCGGGTCGAGAGCGCGTTCTCGGCCGGCGCGTTCGCGCTCGACGTGCACGCCGAACGGGCGAACCTGGCCGACTTCGACGACTACTTCGACGAGGCCGAGACGCTCGAGGGCACCGGCCGGGTCGACTTCGCGCTGGCCAACGACGGGCGCACCACCCGCACCTCCGGCCGGGTCGACCTCGCCGGCCTGCGCTTCCGGCGCTTCGCCTTCGGCGCCACCGACGGGTTCTGGTCGCAGCACGGCGGGACGGTGGACGGGTCGCTGGCGGTGCGCGGCGCGCACGGCACGCTGCGGGGCGGCGGCAGCGTCGTGCCGGCCGCCGGCGACGTGCCGACCGCCTTCCGGACCGCGACCTACCGGGTCGCCGGGACCGCCCAGGCGGTCGATCTGGGTACCTGGCTGCCGCCGTTCGGCTTCACCCAGCCGATCCTGGGCCAGGTCGACGCGCGGGCCAGCGCCGCGGGACGCTTCCCGCGGCTGGGCATCGTCGCCGACGCGACGCTGCACAACGGCTCGGTCGACGGCTACGCCGTCCAGGCCGCGCACGCCCACGCCCGCAGCGACGGCGCGCGGATCGCGCTCTCCGACACCAGCGCGGACCTCGGCTTCGCGCAGTTCACCGCCGGCGGCTCGTTCGGGCTGGACCGGCGCGACCCGCTCGCGCTGGCGGTCCACGCCCAGACCGCCGACATCGGCCGGGCGCTGGCCCGGATCGACCCCAAGCTGCACTACGACGTCGGCGGCGCGCTCCAGGCCGACGCCCGGATCAGCGGCAGCCTGGCCAAGCCGCGCGCGGCGCTGGGCTTCGACGCGACCGGCGCCCGCTACGCGACCCTGGCGGTTCCGCGCATCCTGGGCAGCGTCGCCTACGACGGCACGACCCTCGAGGTGCGGGACGTCGAGGCGACCTTCCGGCGCGGCACCGTCCTCTTGGCCGGCACGCTGCCGCTGGGCCTCCAGCCGTTCGGCCTGCGCCCGCACGCGCCGTTCTCGTTCACCCTCGGGCTGACCGACCTCGACCTGACCAAGTTCTCGCGCTTCGTGCCGGGCCCGCAGACGCGGCTGGGCGGGACGGTCGACGGCCGGGTCGCGATCGAGGGCACCCGCGAGCGCCCGCACGTCGTCGGCAACCTCGTCCTGGCCGGCGGCTCGTACGTCTCGGGCTGGGACCGCGCCGGCGTGACGAAGGCCGACGCCCGGCTGGCCTTCGCCGGCACCAGCGTCGCGCTCGAGGCGCTGCACGCCAACGTGGGCGGCGGCTCGCTGGACGGCAGCGGCCGGCTCGACCTGCCGCTGCCGGACGCGCCGGCCAGCGGCTATGCGATCGACCTGACCGCCCACCGGGCCCGGCTGGACTCGCCCCAGTTCGGCCGCGGAACCGTCGACGGGGCGCTGCAGGTCGCCAGCGCCCGGCCGCTGCCGGTCGTCTCGGGCGACCTGACCCTCTCCAACGCCTCGATCCCGTTCGCCGCGCTCGTCCGCAGCGCGGGCGGCGGGGGCGCCGCCGGGCCCGGCGCGGCCGGCGGGCCCGACCTGGCCTTCGACCTGATCGCCCGGGCCGGGCGCAACGTGCGGGTCCAGTCGAGCATCATCGACGTCGGCGCGACCGGCACGCTGGACCTGACCGGCACGCTGGCCGCCCCCAAGCTGGACGGGATGCTGACCGCGACCCCGGGCGGCGTCTTCTCGACCTACAACCGGGCCTTCCGGGTCCAGCAGGCGACGGTCCGCTTCGACCCGGCCGACGGGGTCGTGCCGGACGTCGACCTGCGGGCCTACGCCCACGTGACCGACCCCGACCCCGACCCGACCCGCAACGCCATCGGCAGCGCCGACATCACGGTCGTCGCGCACGGCCCGGCCGACGAGATCGCCAGCGGCGCCCAGCCGCTCCAGTTCTCCTCGAACCCGCCCTACTCGCAGGAGCAGATCGTCGGGCTGCTGTTCGACGCCTCGGTCTTCGGCGCGGTCAACTTCGGCCAGCAGGACAACGGCACGACCCTGCGCGGCGCGCCGGGCGTCTCCGACCCGCTCCTGCCGCCCGGCGTCACGGCCAACCAGAGCGGGGTGATCAACTTCAACCAGGAGGCCTTCTCGGTCCTCAACGGCCAGCTCACCCAGCGCTTCCTGGCCCCGGTCGAGCGGTTCTTCACCGGCCGCTTCGGGCTGACCGACCTGGAGCTGACCGTCGACTACGGCGGCGGGGTCGGGGTCGACGCGCTCAAGCAGATCGGCCACCGCAACGTCTACGCCAGCCTGGGCCAGACCTTCACCTCGCCCGACCGGACCACGGTCGGCTTCACCGCGCGGCCGGATGCGGTGACCTCGGTCGACTTCAACTACTTCCAGCAGAACGGGACCTACGCGCTGACCAACAACGCCAACGGGACCTCGCCCTTCACCGACCCGCAGCGGCTGCGCGGCATCCAGCCGCTCAACGGCCGCCAGGGGTTCACCTTCACGATCACCCGCAAGTACCCCTAAGGGTTCGGCTGCGGCCGAACCCGTTGCGTTTGGGGCTGCGCCCCAAGCCGCCCGCTTCGTTTGGAATTGGTGCCCCGACAAGGCCCTGCGCGGGGCGTGTCGTACCTGGGGGACCGGGAACGCGCTGTGTTCTGCGCGCGTTACACCCGACAACAGCCCGGCGGCCGCTTCCGCGTGCCCGGGGCTTCCCCTCGTGACGAAGGACGTCTACCGCTTGCTCCAACGGCTCCGTCGCACGTCGCGCATCGCGCTGACCGTGCTCGCGTTCCTCGGCCTGGTGATGCCCGCCGCCCAGTCGGCGCCCACGGCTCCCACGGTCGTCGCGGTCTCGGTGACCGGCAACGCCCACGTTCCGACCGACCGCATCCTCGCGGTCGTGCGCACCAAGGTCGGCGACCCGTTCGACCCGGCCGTCGTGCAGTCCGACCTGCGCGCGATCGCGGACCTCGGCTTCTTCGCCGACCAGGCGCCGCCGATCATCAAGCAGCGCCCCGACGGGGTGGCCGTGACCTACCGGGTGATCGAGAACCCGGTCGTCACCGCGATCCGCTTCGAGGGCAACAAGAGCGTCTCGGCCGACACCCTGCTGGCGCTGATGGACACCGCGCCCGGCCAGGTCTTCAACCTGAAGACCTACCAGCAGGACGTCCTCAAGATCAACAGCTACTACGACAAGATCGGCTTCGGCGGCCAGCTCCCCTCGCACGTCACCGACGTCAACATCGCGCCCGACGGCGTGCTGACCCTCAAGCTCCAGGAAGGGCTGACGGTCCGCAACATCATCATCACCCCGCCGCCCGACGCCGACCCGGTCCTGCCGCCCAACGTGATCACCGGCGCGCTGGTCACCAAGCCCGGCTCGCCGTACTCCGAGGAGCAGCGCGACAAGGACTACGACGCGCTCAAGGCGCTCTACGAGAAGTACGACCTCAAGGTCGGCGACGTCGAGGCCGGGGTCGACCCGGCCACGATCGACCAGAAGGCCGGCACCGCCGACGTGCGCTACACGATCAGCGTGCTGCGGGTCGGCGCGGTCGAGATCACCGGCAACACCAAGACCCACGACGACGTGATCCGGCGCGAGCTGCGGATGCGCCCGGGCCAGGTGGTCACCGACGCCGGCCTCAAGAACGACTACAACCGGCTCCAGAACCTGGGCTTCTTCGAGAAGGTCGACTTCCAGGCCAAGCCCGGGCCCGATCCCAAGCGGCCGGGCCTGGTGACCGTCAACTGGCAGGTCAAGGAGCAGCGGACCGGCACCGCGACCCTGGGCGCCGGCTACTCCGGCGGGCTGACCGGGACCGGCCTGACCGGCACCGTGGCCTACCAGGAGAACAACATCAACGGGACCGGCAACGGCGGCTCGCTGCGGCTCGAGCGCGGCTCGCGGGTCAGCGACGCCCAGCTCCAGGGCACGATCCCCTACCTGGGCAAGACCGCCCAATCCCAGCGCTACAGCCTGGGCGTGACCCTGTTCACCCAGCAGACCACCAACTTCTACCCGGTCTACGCGAACTGCGGCGGCACCGCCGCGGGCGGCACGATCGTCGGCGGCACCGGCACGCCGGCGCCGGTCTCGACCCCGACCGCCTGCCCCTCGAGCGGCGCCTTCCCGGTCTCGATCATCCCGGTCGCCAACCAGCTCAACCCGCCGCTGGTCAACGGCGTCGTCTCGACCTACAAGTCGCGCAACACCGGCCTCTCGGCGACCATCGGCCGGCGCCTGAGCGACGTCTACCGGGTCTCGGTCGGGACCAACATCCAGAGCGTGGCCGCCGACGCGGAGCTGCCCTCGGGCTACTACTTCCCGCAGGTCCAGAACGTGCTCGACAACCCGGCCTGCGCGGTGACGACCAGCCCGCTGCCCACCTCGAGCTGCGACACCACGCTCAACAGCGCGTACGGGATCAGCGCGCCCTCGATCGCCCAGATCAACTCCAACCAGCCCTACAAGGTCCGCAGCCTGATCCTGGGCCTGGGGGCGGACTCGCGCGACGACGTCTTCAACCCGCGCCGCGGGATCAACGCCTCGTTCAGCGACGAGGTCAGCGGCCACGAGTTCGGCTCGGACTTCAACTACCAGCTGATCACGCTCGACGCGGCGCGCTTCTTCCCGGTCGGCAAGAACCAGACGTTCGCCCTCCACGGGCGGGCCGGGCTCTCGACCGGCGCGATCCCGACCAACAAACTCTTCATCTTCTCGGACCAGGACCTGCGCGGGTATTCCGACCCGTTCTACGGAACCGATCAGCTGCTGGGTCAGGCCGAGCTCCGCATTCCGCTGACGGCGGACCGCAAGTTCTCGATTGCGACGTTCGTCGACGAGGGCGGCGTTCGGATCCGGGGCGGCGTCGAGACCGTCAACGGCATCGCCACCGACCTGAGCAAGTTCGTTTTCCACGGTGACGTCGGGGTCGGTCTCCGCTTCGACGTTCCCCAGCTCGGGCTGCACACGCTCCGGCTCGACTTCGCCAAGGGCAGCCAGGGGACGCACACCTCGTTCGGCATCGGACAAAGCTTCTAGCCAATGACCAAGCCCATCACGCGCGGGCGCGGCGCCGCGCTCGCCTTCGCCCTCGGCGCCGCGGTGCTCGCGACGCCGGCGGTCGGCGCCACCGACGTCACCACCATCGGCTCGATCGACCAGGGCCGGCTGGCGGCGCTGCCGGCGTTCCAGGCGGCCAGCCGCCAGCTCAACGGCTACGGCAGCACGCTCCAGCGCCAGTACACCGGCCGGGCCGCCCACGCCTCGCAGGCCGAGCAGCAGCGGCTGGCCGGCGAGTTCCAGGGCAAGATGGCCGACAAGCAGCGCCAGCTCTTCGCGCCGCTGTTCCAGAAAGCCCAGGTCGCGATCGCCTCGGTCGCCTCGTCCAAGGGCCTCTCGGTCGTGGTCGACAAGCGGATCGTCGTCTACGGCGGCCTGAACATCACCGGCGACGTGACCGACCTCTTGAGCGGGATCGGCGACCCGGTGCCGCCGGTCTCGACCCCGCCGCCTTCGACGGTCGGCTACGTCGACCAGCAGGCGGTCGACGCGACGCCCAAGGTCAAGGCCGCGACCGACGACTTCGTCAAGTTCAAGAACGACCAGGACAAGGCCGCCGCCGACAAGCTCAAGGGCGCCAAGACCGACGCCGACCGCGACGCGATCCTCAAGGACTACCGCAAGACGCTCGACGACAAGCAGAACGCGTCGCTCAAGCCGATGGTCGACCAGACCCGCAACGCGATCTCGGACGTCGCCAAGGCCAAGGGCCTGATCCTGGTCGTCGACAAGGCCGACATCATCTACGGCGGCACCGACATCACCAGCGACGTCACCGCCAAGCTGAAGTGAAGACCCACTTCGCCGCCGCGGCCCTCGCGGTGGCGGCGCTCGCGGCGTGCGGCCACGCCGGCAGCGGCAGCCCGACCGCGGTCGCCTCGAACGGGGGCGGGGTCGGTTACGTGCGCATGAACGAGCTGATCGAGAAGCACCCGCTCTACGCCCAGCTGGCGCGCTACGACCGCAGCATCGAGGCCTTCGACCTGACCTCGACCGTGCCGCGCGCGGTGGCCGCCGACCCGCAGCTCAAAGCCCGCGAGGCGGAGCTCGAGAAGCAGCTCGGCGACGCCGCCAACCGCACCAAGAAGCTGCTCGACGACAAGCAGAAGCAGTACCAGCAGCAGGAGGGCCAGGCGATCGCCGCCGCGCTGCGCAGCGCCGGCACCGGGCCGAGCGCGGCCCAGATCGCCGGGACCGTCGCGGGAACCGCGCGCTCCCAGCAAGCCGCCGCGTCGAGCCAGGCCCAGCACGACCTCGACGCCTACCGCAGCACGCTGCAGAAGCAGGACGACGCGCAGATCCGGGCCGCCCAGCAGGCCCTGGCGGAGCGGGCCGACCGCAGCTACCGGGCCCGGGCCGAGGAGCTGCAGTCCAAGGAGTCGGCGCTCTCGCTCAAGCTCGCCAACGAGGACGCCGGCCCGCGCCTGGCGCTGCGCACCAAGCTCTCCTCGCTGGCGCTCGACGACGCCGCCCGCGACGACGCCCAGAAGCAGCTCGCCGCGCTCGACCGCAAGGAGGCCGACGCGGTCGGCGCCCAGCGCAACCAGGACCAGCAGGCGCTGGCGAGCCTGCAGGGCGAGCTCAAGAGCCAGGTCGACCGCGACATGCAAGCCCAGGTCGACGCCATCCGCAAGCGCTCCCGGACGCTGATGGCCCAGCGCCAGAGCGCGCTCGCCGCCCAGGTTCGCAGCCAGGGCCAGGGCGGGGCGCTGGTGCAGACGACGGTCGTCGCCGGCAAGCCGCAGCAGCAGGTCAACCCGAACCTGCCGCCGGCGCTGCGCTCGCGCATCCAGCAGCTCCACGACGACTACCAGAAGCGCTTCCAGGCCGACGCCAAGACCACCATCGCCGACTTCACCAAGACCCGCCAGGACCTCAGCCGGCGCTACGCCGAGCTCCACGGCGTCGACGCGGCCGGCCAGGCCGGCGCGCAAGCCCAGATCCTCTCGCTGCGCAAGAAGCGGGCGGACCTCTACGACCAGATCACCGCCCAGATCGACCGCGAAGTGCGGCTGATCGCCCAGCAGCACGGCGTCTCCGTCGTGCTCAGCGACGTCGTGGCGCCCGTGAACGGGGTCGACCTCACGCCGGACGCCCTCAAGGACATCGAAAGCCTCCACGAATGACGAGAACCACCCGCCCGCTGGCCGCCGTAGCCCTGCTGGCCTCGCTCTGCGCCTGCTCGAACGGCGGCTCCAAGAGCGAGATCGGCCTGGTCGACGTCCAGCGGATCATGGCGAACTGGCCCAAGTTCCAGAACTACCAGAACCAGATCAACTACGACGCGGCGACCGTCGAGCGCTCGACCAGGTCGAATGCCGAGAAGGCCCGCCTGCGCGGCGAGCTCCAGCAGCGCTTCGCCAAGGACCAGACCGAGCTGACCGACGACGTCTCCCACGCGGCGGAGCAAGTCGCCAGCGCCAAAGGCCTCACGATGGTCTTCACCCGTCAGTTCGTCGGCTACGGCGGGGTCGACATCACCCCGGACGTCGAGAAGATCCTCAAGATCGAGGAGAAGCCGAGCCCCAGCCCGTGATCGCCACGCTCGGGGAGCTCGCCGAGCGAACCGCCGGCCGGGTCGTCGGCGACCCGGGCTTCGCGGTCGAGCGGATCGCCGCGGTCGCCGAGGCCGACCCGGGCACGCTGACCTTCGCGGTCGACGCGCGCTACCTGCGCGAGGCGCTCGGCTCCAAGGCCGGCGCCGTGCTCACTGCCGAGAGCCTGCTCGGCGTGCAGGCCGACTACTCCAAGCCGATCCTGGCGGTCGGCTCGGTCCGGGTCGCGCTGGCCGCGCTGCTGGCGGCGCTCGAGCCGCCCCGCCCGCAGGGCCCGTTCGTCCACCCGACCGCGGCGGTCGACCCGGCCGCGGTGCTGGGCGAGGCGGTCTGGATCGGCCCCCAGGTCAGCGTCGGCGCGGGCGCCCGGATCGGCGACCGCAGCGTGCTCCAGGCCGGGGTCGTGGTCGGCGCCGACGCGGCGCTCGGGGCGGATTGCCTGCTCCACCCGCGGGCCTACGTCGCCGACCGCTGCACGCTGGGCGACCGGGTCGTGCTCCAGTCGGGCGCGACCATCGGCAGCGACGGCTTCGGCTGGGCCTTCCTCGAGGGGCGGCTGGTCAAGATCCCGCAGGTCGGGATCGTCAGCCTGGGCGACGACGTCGAGATCGGCAGCAACACCTGCATCGACCGGGCCCAGACCGGCGCGACCTCGGTCGGCGCGGGCACCAAGATCGACAACCTCTGCCAGATCGGCCACAACTGCCGGATCGGCGCGCACTGCGCGATCGCCGCCTTCGTCGGAATGGCCGGCACGACGATCGTCGGCGACTACGTCCAGATCGGCGGCCAGACCACGTTCAAGGGGCACATCACGATCGGCAGCCGGGCGGTCCTGGCCGGCGGCTCGCACATCTGGGGCGACGTCGAGGAAGGAGCCTTTCTGAGCGGCCGGCCGGCTCAGAACCACCGCGACGAGCTGCGCCTCCAGGCGTACATTCGGCGCCTGCCGAAGTTGTATGCCAGGGTCGACGCCCTCGACGGCGGCGGCGGAGCTCGAACGAAGTAGCCTTTTGCAGTACCAAACGACGTTGCGCGACGCGATCGCGTTCGCGGGAGCCGGCCTCCACACCGGCGCCCCGGCGCGGGTGCGCGTCCTGCCCGCCCCGGCCGGCCACGGCCTGCGCTTCCGGCTCGACGACGCGGTCGAGTTCCCCGCCCGTGCCGACCACGTGCTGGAAACGGCCCGGGCGACGGTCGTCGGGGTCGGCGAGCACCGGGTCTCGACCGTCGAGCACCTCCTCTCGGCGCTGCTCGGCTGCGGGGTCGACAATGCCCTGATCGACGTCCACGGGCCGGAGATCCCGGTCGAGGACGGCAGCGCCAAGGTCTTCGCCGAGGCAATCGCGGCGGTCGGGCTGGCGGTGCTGCCCGCCGCTCGGCTGCGCTGGATCCCGACCGAGCCGCGGTTGTTCCGCGACGGCGACAAGCTGCTGGTGGTCGCGCCGGCCGCCGCCTTCCGAGTCCGGATGACGGTCGACTACCCGGCTCCGATCGGCTCGCAGTACGTCGACGTCGAGATCGAGCCCGAGACCTACCGGCGCGAGATCGCCCCCAGCCGGACCTTCGGCTACAAGCACGAGGTCGACGCGCTGCTCAAGCGCGGGCTGGCCCAGGGCGGCACGCTCGACAACGCGGTCGTCTTCGACGAGGCCGGGCCGATGACGGCGCTGCGCGCGCCCGACGAGCCGGCCCGCCACAAGGTGCTCGACCTGGTCGGCGACTTCGCGCTGCTCGGGGTCTACCCGCAGTGCGAGGTGATCGCGATCAAGAGCGGGCACAAGCTGCACTGCACGGCGGTGCGCGAGCTGGTGGCGTCGTCGCTGCGCGAGGGCGCCGCGGCGTTCGGCCTGCGGCCGAGCCGCCCCGCGGAACAATAGAAAGAACGACGATGGCGAGTCTCGACGTGCGCGAGATCATGAAGATCTTGCCGCACCGCTACCCGATGCTGCTGATCGACCGGATCACCGAGCTCGAGCCGATGGTGCTCGCGCGCGGCTACAAGAACGTGACCGCGAACGAGCCGATGCTGATGGGCCACTTCCCGGGCAACCCGCTGCTGCCCGGCGTCTACATGGTCGAGGCGCTGGCCCAGCTCGGCGGCGCGGCGATCATGCAGCCCGGCGACCTCTCGCGCAAGACGCCCTACCTGGCCGCGATCGACAAGGTGAAGTTCCGCCGCCCGGTCGTGCCGGGCGACCGGCTCGACATGGAGGCGCGGGTCACCAAGACCCGGCTCAACATCGGCTGGGTCGCCTGCGAGGGCAGCGTCGACGGCAAGACCTGCGTCACCGGCGAGCTGATGTTCTCGATCTCGACCGATCCCGGCGCGTTCGCGTTCGATGCGACGGTGCTGCACCTGTGATCCACCCCAGCGCGATCGTCCATCCCGGCGCGAAGATCGGCAAGGGCGTCGAGATCGGGCCGTACTGCGTCATCGGCGAGCACGTTGTGCTGAGCGCGCGGGCGAAGCTGCTGGCGCACGTGGTCGTCAACGGCCACACGACGATCGGCGAGGACGCGGTCGTCTACCCGTTCGCCTCGCTGGGCGCGCCCTCGCAGGACCGCAAGGCCGAAGCCGGCGAGCTGGCCTACACGACGGTCGGCGCGCGGACGGTGATCCGCGAAGGCGTCACGATCCACCGCGGGACCGCCGAGGCCGGCGGCGTGACCGCGGTCGGCGCCGACTGCCTGCTGCTGGCGTACACCCACGTGGCGCACAACTGCAGCGTTGGGGACCACGTCACGATGTCGAACATGGCCCAGCTCGCCGGCCACGTGGTGGTCGAGGACCACGCGCTGATCGGCGCGATGGCGGGCGTGCACCAGTTCGTGCGGATCGGCCGCTACGCGTTCGTCGGCGGCTACACCAAGCTCGTGAGCGACTTGCCGCCGTTCCTGCTCTGCGACGGCAACCCGGCCAAGGTCTACGGCCTCAACAGCGTCGGCCTGCGCCGGGCCGGGTTCGCGCGCGAGGCGCTGGTCGAGCTGAAGGACGCCTACAAGACGATCTACCGCTCGGAGCACAACGTCTCGCAAGCGGTCGCGGCGCTGCGCGAGACCGCCCGCAGCGCCGAGGCCCGCGCGCTGCTCGCCTTCTTGGAGACGCCGTCCGAGCGCGGCATTCTCAAGTAGCGCGGTCGAGCGGCGCGGTGAACGTGTTCTTCAGCACCGGTGAGGCGTCGGGCGAGCTGCTCGCGGCGGACTTGCTGGGCGCGCTGCGCACGCGGGTCGCGGTCGACGCGCGCGGCATCGGCGGCGCGCGGCTGGAGCGCGCCGGGGTGCGGATCGTGCAGCGCACCCGCGGCTGGGCGTCGCTCGGGCCGCTCGACGCGCTGCGCAAGATTCCCGGCCTGTGGGCGGTGATGAGCCGCACCGCGCTGCGGCTGCGGCGCGACCCGCCCGACCTGGTCGTGCTGGTCGACTTCGGCGCGTTCAACCTGCGGCTGGCCCGCACGCTGCGGCTGCTCGGCTTCACCGGGCCGATCGTGTACTACGCGCCGCCGGCGGCCTGGCTCGACAGCCCCAAGCGCGCGCGCCGGGTCGCCGCGCTGTGCGACGGGCTGACCCTCTTCCGCCACCAGGCCGAGTTCTACCGCGGCCTGGGCCTGCCGATCGGCTACGTCGGCCACCCGCTGGTCTCGACGATCGGGCCGCGCGCCGCGCGGCCGGCGCCGCCGCCCGACGGCGGCCTGATCGCGCTCCTGCCCGGCAGCCGCAGCGGCGAGATCGAGCGCCACACGCCGCGGCTGCTCGACGCGCTGGCGCGGGTGCGCGAGAGCCGGCCCGCGGTGCGCGCGGCGCTGGTCGCCGCCGACGACGACGCGCAGGCGCACGTCGAGCACCTGCTCGCGCTGCGCTCGCCGCTGCCGGTCACGATCGCCCGCGACGCCCGCGCGGTGCTGCGCGACGCCGACGCCGCGGCGATCGCCTCGGGCACCGCGGTGCTCGAGGCGGCGCTGATCGAGACGCCGGCGCTGGCGCTGTACGTGCTGAGCGCGGCGCAGGCCAAGATCGCCCGCCGGGTCTACCGCGGCGCCTACGTCACGCTGCCGAACCTCGTGCTCGGCGAGCCGCTGGTGCCGGAGCTGCTGCAGGACGACGCGTCGCCGGCGAACCTGGCCGACGGCATCCTGGCGCTGCTGGCCGAGCCGGCGCGCCAGCGCGCCGGCTACGCCCGCCTGCGCGCCGCGCTCGGCCCGCCCGACACGCTGCAGCGCAACGCCGACTGGGTCCTCGCCGCAGCCGCGGAGCGCGCCTAGCGTGCGGCTCTACCACACCAGCGACCTGCACGACCGGCGCCACGTCGCGGCGCCGCTCAACGCGCTGCGCGCGGCGCGGCCCGGCCTGTACGCCGACTGCGGCGACGCGCTGCGCGGCTCGCAGACCGTCTACCACCGCCGCGAGCCGATCGTCGCCGAGCTCGACGCCGCGCACGTCGACGTGCAGGCCATGGGCAACCGCGAGTTCCACTACCTCTTCGGCGCGGTCCGCGCGCGCGCGGCGCAGATGCACCACCCGCTGCTGTGCGCCAACCTGGTCGACACCAAGCACCGCGGGCTGCCGTTCAGCGCCGACCTGACGCTGCGGCGCGACGACGGCGGCACGCCGTGGGCGCTGCGCTTCTTCGGCCTGCTGGTGGTGCAGTACCCGACCGGCTCGGCCTGGGAGCGCGTCTTCGGCTGGCGCTTCCTCGACCCGGTCGCGGTCGCCGAGCGGATCGCCGCCGCGACGCCGCCCGAGACGACGCTGGTCGCGCTCTCGCACCTCGGCCTGCGCCACGACCGGGTCCTGGCCGCGCGCGTGCCGCGGCTCGACCTCGTCCTGGGCGGCCACAGCCACGACACGCTGCCCGCGCCCGAGTACGTCGGCGCGGTGCCGATCGTCCACGCCGGCCCGTACGGCGCGTTCGCCTCGCGCACGGAGCTCGTGAAGGACGAGCGCGGCCGGGCCCGGATCGCCGACTTCGCCCTGGAGCCGCTGGCGTGACGAGCGTGCTGTTCGTGACGAACGGCCACGGCGAGGCGGCGATCGCAGCGCGCATCGCGCAGGAGGCGCGGGCGCTGCGCGAGCTGAGCACCGAGCACTTCGGGCTGGTCGGCGAGCGGCTCGGCGGGGCCGGCTTCCCCGACGTCGGGCCGCAGCGAGCCATGCCGTCGGGCGGCCTGGTCGCGATGGGCAACCTGCGCGCGTTCGCCCGCGACCTGGGCGCCGGCTTCGCCGGCCTCTTGGCGCGCCAGCTCGGCTTCCTGCGGTCGGCGCGCGGGCGCTACGCCGCGGTGGTCGCGGTGGGCGACGCGTACGCGCTGCTGCTGGCCGGCCTGGTGCGCGCGCCGCTGGCCTTCGTCGGCACCGCCAAGAGCGTCTACGTCGCGCCGTACGGCCCCGGCGAGCGGGTGCTGCTGCGGGCGGCGCGGCGGGTCTTCGTGCGCGACGCCGCCACCGCGGCCGACCTGCGCGCGCGCGGCGTCCCGGCCGAGGCGCCCGGCAACGTGATCGTCGACCTGCTGGCAACCGACGTGCGGGCCGACTGGCGGGCCCCGCTGCGGCTGGCGCTGCTGCCCGGCTCGCGCGAGCGGGCCTACGCCGACGCGCTGCGGATCGCCGCGGTGGTCGCCCTGCTGCGAACCAAGGTGGGCGAGCTCGACGCGCGGCTCTCGGTCGCGCCCAACCTCGACCCCGCCCGCTTCGGGCCGGCGCTCGAGCGCGGCGGGCTGCGGCCGTGGACCGGCCCGCTCGGGGCGCTGCTGCACGGCGCGACGCTGGCCGTCGGCCAGAGCGGCACCGCCAACGAGGCGGCCGCCGCGGAGGGCCTGCCGGTGGTCGCGCTGGAGCTGGCCGACGCGCCGCGCGACGCCTGGTACCGCAAGCGCCAGGTGGACCTGCTCGGCGAGGCGCTGCTGGTGGTGCCGGGCGACCCGCCGCGGGCCGCCGCCGCGCTCGCCGAGCTGCTCCACGACGACCTGCGCCGGGCCCGGATGGGCGCGGTCGGGCGCGAGCGGATGGGCGGCCCGGGCGGGGCGCGGGCGATCGCCCGGGCGGTGGTCGAGCTCGCGGCGGCGGCGGCGTGATCCGGCCGACCCCGCGGCCGACCGCGGCGGCGCTGGCGGTGCTCTTCGCGATCGTCCCGCTCTACGGCGCGTTCGTCGCGCTCGACCCCACCCGGCCGCCGATCCCGCCCCTGCTGCCCTACGGGCTGACCGTGGCCTGCGCGCTGCTCGCCCTCGCCGCACTGGCCGTGCTGGTGCCGGCCGGGCTGCGGGCGCCTCAGCCGGCCGCGATTCGGTTCGGCTTCCTGGGCGGCGGGATCGCCACCCTGGCGGCGGCGCTGGTCGGCTTCGACCCGCCGACCGGCCTGGGCTTGGGGGCGCTGGTCACCGGGATCGGCTTCGGCGGCCTGGCGCTGAGCGCGGCGGACGCCGCCACGACCCGGCTCTGCGTGCGGACGTTCCTGTGGTCGGCCTTGGCGGCCTCGCTGCTCGCGCTCGCCATGCTGGCCAGCCACCGGCCGGCCGCGATCTACGCCTACGACAACGCCCGCGCGGTCGGCACGTTCCTCAACCCCAACGAGCTGGCCGCCTACACCCTGGTCGCGCTCGGCTGCGCCGCGCCGCTGGCGATCGCCACCCGCGGGCGCGACCGGCTGGCGCTGGTGACGGCGCTCGTCCTGACCGTCACGCTGGCCGCGACGTTCTCGCGCTGGGGCGGCCTGAGCGCGGTCTGCGGCGTGGCGGCCTACGCGCTGGCCGTGCGGGCCCGCCGACTGCTGGTCGCGGCGCTGCTGCTGGCCCTCATCGGAATCGGCTTGAACGCGCTGGCCGGCGCGACGCATCATAATCCTCGTGACACCGAAGCGCGGGCGGTCGCCTGGCGAACCGGCTTGACCACCTTCGAGCGGTTCCCGCTGCTGGGTGTCGGGCCGCTGGCCTACGCCAGGACCTACGACGCGCTGCGCCCGCCCGACGCGCCCGGCTCGCGCACGCCGGTCGCCTTCGACCCGCACTCGCTCCCGCTGGCCTTCGCCGCCAGCGGGGGGCTGGTGGCGCTGGTGACCCTGGTCGCCTCGGTGCTGGTCATGCAGCGGCGCGCCTTCCAGGCCGCCCGCGGCGCCTCGGCCGTGCCGCGCGCCCTCGCGCTCGGCCTGGCGGCCGGCCTGATCGCGCTCTACGTCGACGTCAGCATCAACACGATCAGCATCTTCTTCGCGCTCGGGCTGCAGGGCGTCGGGCTGGCGATCGCGGTCGGCCGCAACGATGTCGCCTAGTGGATTCGGCCTTCGGCCGAATCCGTCGCGTTCGGGCCTGGCGGCCCGAGCCGCCCTCGGTCTCGCGGTGAGCGCGCTGTTCGGGTGCGGCCACCAAGCGGCCGGCCCGGCGAGCTCGCCCACCGCGAGCGCCGTGCCGGCGCCGAGCCCGAGCGAGTCGGAGCTGCCGATCCGGGTCGTAACGCAGGGCGGCAAAGGGCGGTACGTCACCATCGTGCAGAGCGTGCGGGGCCGCAAAGTCTACACGATCCGGGCCCTCTCCTCGGTCGGCGAGCGGAGCACGAGCGGGGACGCGGTCGCCCGGCTCGTCCAGCCCCACGTCATCTTCGTCGACCGGGCCGGGGCGCGGACGATCGCCGACGCGCCGAAGGCCCAGGTCACCGAGCGGGACAAGAGCGTGGTGATGACCGGAGGGGTGCGCGCGACCACCAGCGGGGGAAACGTGCTGACCTGCGACGTGCTGACCTACGAGGGCGCGACCGAGACGCTGCGCGGCGAGGGGCACGTCCGGCTCGCCTCGCCCAACGGCCTGGAGCTGGGCGGCGACCACCTGACCGGCGACGTGCGGCTGCAGAACGTCAAGATCACCTCGGGGGCGCGCCGGTGAGCGAGCGCGACCGGATCGTCATGAGCGCGCTCGAGAAGCGCTACGGCCAGCGCACCGTGGTCAAGGGCGTCAGCGCCGAGGTCCGGCGGGGCGAGGTGGTCGGGCTGCTGGGCCCCAACGGGGCCGGCAAAACCACCACGTTCTACATGGTCGTCGGGCTGATCCGGCCGGACGCCGGCAGCGTGGTGCTCGAGCGCGGCGGCCGGGCGCGGGAGATCACCCGCGCCCCGATGCACGAGCGGGCGCGGGCGGGCCTGGGCTACCTGGCCCAGGAGAACTCGATCTTCCGCAAGCTCTCCGTCGGCGACAACCTGCGCCTGATCTGGGAGATGAACGGCGTCCCCAGCGCCGAGCGCGAGCGGCGGCTGCCCGAGCTGCTGGCCGAGTTCGGGCTGGCCGAGTTCGTCGACGCGCGCGGCGACTCGCTCTCGGGCGGCGAGCGGCGGCGGGTCGAGATCGCCCGCGCCATCGCCACCGAGCCGGCCTTCCTGCTGCTCGACGAGCCGTTCACCGGCATCGACCCGATCGCCGTGGCCGACATCCAGACCATGATCCGCCAGCTGCGCGACCGCGGCCTCGGGGTGCTGATCACCGACCACCAGGTGCGCGAGACGCTGGCGATCGTCGACCGGGCCTACATCCTCAACGACGGGCGGATCGAGGTCAGCGGCTCGGCCCAGGACGTGCTCGACTCGCCGATCGCGCGCACGTTCTACCTGGGCGAAGGGTTCCGGCTGTGACGCGCGCCCAGGCGCTGGGCCACGAGCGCTCGCACTCGCCGCTCTGGCCGCCCACGATCATGGACCGCTACCTGGTCAGCGAGCTGGGCGGGCCGTTCGCGTTCGGGCTCTCGGCCTTCACGCTGATCTTCGTGGCGACCCAATTGCTGGCGATCGGGCGGCTCGTCTCCGAGCAGCACGCGCCGCTCTGGGCGGCGGTCGAGTACTTCCTGTGGGACATGCCGCAGTTTCTGCTGCTGGTGATCCCGATGGCGATGCTGCTCGGCACGCTGCTGGCGCTGCAGCGGCTCTCGGGCGAGAGCGAGATCACCGCCATGAAGGCCGGCGGGATCTCGCTGGCCCGGATCGTCGCGCCGCTGATGCTGGTCGGCTTCGTCGTCTCGCTGCTGGCGCTGGTAGTGCAAGAGCTGTTCGTCCCGCTCGCCAACGACCGCGCGGCGTACGTGCGCGAGCAGGCGATCGAGCACGTCTCGGCGTCGTCGTCGGGCAACCTCTCGGCCGTCACCGCGCTGCCCGGCGGCGGCAAGCAGGTCACGATCGCCGGCGGGCTCGACGTGCCGACCCAGACCCTGCTCAACGTCACCGTGATCCGCTACGACGCGCAGCAGAAGCCGCAGGAGTTCGTGATCGCCGACCGCGCGCGCTACGAGCCGCCGACCTGGACCTTCCAGAACGCGACGACCTACCACTTCGCGGCCGACGGGTCGACCCAGACCGTCAGCTCGGCCACCCTCGCGGTCGACATCGGCGAGCGCCCCAACCAGATCGCCAAGCAGTCGCTCAACATCACCGACCCCGAGCAGCTCTCGCGGGCCGAGATCGAGGAGCGGCTCGAGTCGGGCCAGCTCTCGCCGCAGCAGCAGAAGTCGTTCACCGCGACCTACGCCTCCAAGCTGGCCCGGCCGTTCGCCTCGTTCGTCTTCACGCTGATCGCGGTGCCGTTCGGGCTGCGCCCGGTGCGCGGCGGCGGGACGGGCCTGGGCTTCGGCCTGGCGGTCGCGATCGTGTTCGTCTACTACGTGATCTCGACGATCTTCCTGACCATCGGCGGGCTGGCCACCGGCTTGGCCGGGATCGCCGCCTGGACGCCCAACCTGCTCTTCACGGTCATCGGCGCCTGGCTCTTGCGCCGGGCCTCGCGCGTCTGATGGAGAAGCTCTAGGTGCTCTCGATTCTGCCGGGCATCGGCGGGGTGGTCCTGATCACGCTGGTGGCGGGCGGGATCGCGTACATCGGCGACCGGGTCGGCCACCAGGTCGGCCGCAAGCGGCTGACCATGTTCGGCCTGCGCCCCAAGTACACGTCGACGATCGTCGCGGTCGGCACCGGCATGCTGATCGCGCTCTCGGTCACGCTCATCGCGCTGATCGCGTCGAGCTACGTGCGCACGGCGTTCTTCCGGATCGGCCAGCTCAACTCGCAGGTCAACGAGCTGCAGGTCCAGGCGCTGGCGCAGAAGCAGGAGCTCGACCGGACCCGCAACGACAACATCGTGCTGACCGCCAAGGCCCCGATCGCGCCGCCCCAGGTGATCGACCTGAGCCGCTCCGACGCCGACCAGCTGCGCGCGTTCTCGAGCTTCTTCGACGACACGGTCGCCTACGTCAACCGCACCTACGCCACCGCCCGCTACGGCCTCACGCCGTACCGCTCGAAGTCCTCGGACCCCTCGATCCGGGCGAACCTGGTCACCCAGCTCCAGCTGGCCCGCAGCCACGAAGCGGCGCTGGGCGTGGCCGGCGTCCCGGCGCTGTTCATCCCGGTCGCCTCGACCAACCTGTTCCGGGGCGAGACGATCAGCTTCGAGTTCCCGTCCTGGGCCGACGAGCGGATCGCCCGGGCCGGCGACGAGATCGCCGGGATCGACGTCGAGGGCGGCCGGCCGATCGCCGCGGCCGACTACGTCCGGCTGGCCGACGCGTCGTTCCGCGAGCTGGCCAGGCGCGGCTTCCCGTACCCGTTCTTCGGCTCGCCGGCAGCCGGCTTCGACCCGGTCCGCTTCAACGGCGCGAGCGCCGAGCTGGCCCGCGTCCACGGCCGCTTCCGGCTGGTCGCGCGCTCGGAGACCGAGCTCTACCCGCATACCGGCGGGTTCGCGCTGTCGGTCTCGGTCGAGCCGGCCCACGGGTGATGCCGACCGCGCGGCGGGTCCGGCCATGACGATCCTGGGCCTCGATCCGGGGACCCGCAAGTGCGGCTTCGCGGTCGTCGGCGCGCTCGACGCGCCGCCGCTGCAGCTGGCGATCGTCCCGCTGGCCGCGCTCGAGCCGCGGCTGCGGGCGGTGCTGGCGGAGTGGCCGGTCGAGCTGGCCGCGATCGGGCGCGGCACCAACGCCGGCCCGGTCGCCGCGGTCGCCCGGGCGCTGGGACTGCGGGTCGAGCTGGTCGACGAGTACGAGACGACGCTGCGGGCCCGGGCGCGCTACTTCCGCGACCACCCCCCGCGCGGCTGGCGCGCCCTGATCCCGCGCGGGCTGCTGCTGCCCGAGCGCCCGATCGACGACTACGCGGCGCTCCTGATCGCCGAACGCTTCCTCAAGGGTTCATAATGAGGGGAGGAGTCCCAACGGTCTGCTCGGTATAGCGCACTCGGCATGCGTTCCGTATCGAGCGCGTCGTCGTCGTGCCCGTCGCGGTCCAGTCCGAGACGGGTTCTTTCCGCCGCTGCGGCCGAGGGCAACATGGATACCTCGCCGAGCCCGGGAACGAGGATGCACCGCGAGCGGAACAGCAGGTCTCATCTTTCTCGGAGGACACGATGAAGCGTCTCGCTACCCTCGTCCTCGCGGCGGGCTTCGGACTCGGCTCGCTGCTGGCGCTGGGTCAGGGCGTCTCGGCCACGCCGTTTTCGGACGTGCCGGCAAACCACTGGGCCTACCAGGCGATCCAGTCGCTGGCGGCCGACGGTTTGGTCGAGGGGTATCCCGACGGGAAGTTCAAGGGGGACCGCCCGCTCACGCGATACGAGATGGCGGTGCTGGTGGCCCGCGTCATCGCCAAGCTGCAGGCCAACGGCGCCGGCTACGCCTCCAAAGCCGACCTCGACAAGCTCCAGAAGCTCATCGATGCGCTCAAGGACGAGCTCGACTCGCTCGGCGTGCGCGTCACCAACCTCGAGGACGCGCTGGACGCGCTCGACAAGCGCACCAAGTTCGCGCAGTCGATCCAGCTCCACGGCACCATCCTCGACAACAACTCGTACCGCCAGCGCTACGGCGTCCCGCAGACGATCGCGCACGGCGCGGCCGACCCCTTCGTCTCGGTCTTCCTGACCGCGCCGGACAGCAACAGCCCGCTCGAGCAGGCCGGTGCCGGCGACCTGATCCGGTTCGACGACAAGCTCAACTTCACGTACACGATCAACGAGAACCTGAGCGTCTCGATCCCGATCCACATCATCAACTACGAGTACGGCGGCGAGTTCACGCCCCAGGCCCAGTACTCGATCCAGCCCGACGTCGTGGTCAACATCGCCAAGACCGGCGCCTTCACGAACGTCTACTTCCGCGACGGCCAGCTCGACAACCTCAAGTCCTCGCGGCTGGGCCTGGCCTACCGCGCGCCCGACGCGACCCAGCAGGGCCCCGGCTACGAGAACCCGGTCCAGCCCTACGAGAAGGGCTTCGAGATCGGCGGCGTCCTGAGCGGGCTGACCGAGTTCCAGTTCTCCTGGACGCGCCTGGACCAGTCGTACATCAACACCCTCACCAACGTCGCCGACCCCAGCGGCGACTTCGCCCAGAACAACTACTTCTTCATCACGAGCCGGCCGCAGACGAGCTACGTCCAGCCGGGCGCGCCCAACTCGCCCGCCGGCTCGCAGAAGACCGACGTCTACACGGCGTCCAACGGCCCGCTCAGCTCGGTGTACCTCTCGCGCGAGGCGCAGATCGGCACCGTCTACATCTCGGCCGTCGACGGCACCATCTGCACGAACGCCGCGACGACCCCGAGCGGCGGCGCCTGCCCGATCCCGGGCGGCGGCTGGTACTACATCCAGCAGACGAACCAGGTCGTCTTCACGACGCCGCTGCCGGTCGGGACCACGGTCGCGATCACCTACGTCGGGCTGACCTACACCAACAACGACCAGTACCAGCGCTACCACATCAACGGCCGCATCAACCAGAAGTTCAAGGGCCTGCCGGGCGCCGAGCTGGGCGTCTCGTTCAGCCGCATCTTCGACCTGGCCGACCTCTCCAACTCGGAAGGCACCAACTTCTACCAGTCGGCCCCCAACGGCAACGCGGCCGGCAACGGCTACGGCGTCGTGAGCGACACCGTGTTCGGGATCGACGCGCAGGTGCCGCTGGCGTTCATCAACCTGAGCCGCGACCGGATCCAGCACCCGGTGCTCTTCGGCGAGGGCGCGTACAGCAAGTACACGCCGGACTTCTACAACACGCCCGAGGTCACCGACAGCGGCGCGGTCGTCGGCCTGCGCCTGAAGATCGCGCAGGCGACGGCCACCCTGCAGTACCAGGCCGTCGGCGCCAACTTCATGAGCGGCGCGCCGCTGCGCTACTTCGGCCCCGACCCCTCGACGTTCGGGTTCTGGCGCGGCAACTATTTCCCGGGCTTCTTCGGCTTCGCGAACAACCTGGCGATCAACCAGATCTTCGACGGCGCCGTCGGCACCAACACCCGCAACAGCGTGGCGAACACCTACATCTACCCGGTGTTCAACCCGTTCGTGGCCAGCGGTCCCTCGTACTTCAGCGCGTTCGCGCCGAACACGCAGGGCTTCACGCTCAACCTGACCGCGCCGATCCAGCTCGGCCAGACCACCCTCAACGGCCGCGCGCTGGCGCAGCACCTCACCGAGCTCACGCCCAACGGGTTCGGCCAGCTGGCCTACGGCCCGGGCTTCGCCTCGGGCACCAAGCTCAAGCTCGACAAGTTCGAGGGCGGCCTGCAGTTCGGCGTGCCGGTGTTCGGACAGAACGCCGCGCTCAACCTGAGCGCGTCGCTCGAGCACCTCAACCGCAACGACAAGACGGCCTACGCCTACGTGCCGTTCAACACCGGCACCCAGGGCGCGGATCCCGCCGCGACCGCGGCCGACAACGCCTACCTGGCGGGCGGCGCGACGCCGGTGCTGTTCTTCCCGAACTACATCGACCTCTACCACACGACCTACGCCGCCGGCGCGACGCTGCCGGTGACGCGCGACGTGGTCTTCGGGTTCGTCTACAACACCCAGAAGTACCACGGTTCGTACGGCACGACGCTGGGCCAGAACATCTCCGAGCGCAAGGACGTGTACTCGGCGACGGTCACCTACAACATCCCCAAGACGACCAGCTCCGTCTCAGCGCTCTTCCGCAACCAGAAGTACACCGACAACGTCCTGCCGACGTACAACTTCAACCAGAACCGCGAAGACCTCAACTTCACGGTCCGCTTCTGAGTGGATTCGCGCTTCGCGCGAATCCTCCAAGGCAACGAAAGAGCCCGGAACCGCGAGGTCCTGGGCTCTCGTCGTTGTAGCAGTCGGATCGTGCGTCCGCTGCTCGTCTTCGCCGCGCTGGCGCTGGCCGTGCTGCTGGGTATGGTCCAGCTCGCGTCGACCGCCGCCTACGGCGATCTGGCCGCGCCGCGGTCCTTCCCGGCCGCCCTGCACGCGGCCGACCCGGCGCTGCTGCGCCCGTTCCTGGGCGGTCGCCGGGCGCGCGCCGCGGCGGCCGTCCATGTCGGCGACCTCGCCGAGGCCGAGCGGCTGCTCGCCGGCGCGCCGGACGACCCCGAGACGGCCGACCTGCGCGGACGGATCGCCGAGGCGCGCGGCGGCCGCGCCGCCGCGATCGCGGCCTACGTGCGGGCCGGCGACGTCGTGCGCGCGCAGGGGCTGATCGACGCGCTCGTCCCGACCGACCTGGCCGGGGCGCTGGCCGACCAGCGCCGGCTGGTCGCCGCGCTCGCCGCCGACAGCCGGGCCGAGGAGGTCACCGGCGACGCCTGGCTGCGGCTGGGCGTGCTGCAGGCCCAGGCCGGCTATGCCGACCCGGCCCGGCGCGGCCGCTTCTGGCGCGAGGCGGAGACGTCGTACCGCCACGCCCTGGCGCTCGCGCCCAACGACAACTCCTACCTGCTCTCGGCCGCCTACCAGGCGCTGGCCGACGGGCACACCGCCGACGCCTTGCGCTGGTACCGGCGCGCGACCGAGATCGTCACCAACAGCGCGGACGGCTTCGCCGGCCTGGCCTTGACCGAGGCCGCCCGCGGCGACTGCGCGCACGCGCTGCAGTCGTACGCCCGCTGGCGCAGCCTGCGCGCCGCCGCCGCGCGCGACCCGGTCGACGACCCGCTGCTGGGCGCGCCGCTGCGGCGCTGCCGGCCGTGATCGTCGCGCTCGACACCCAGCTCGCGCTGGGCACCGCCACCGGGGCCGGCGTCTACGCCCGCGATCTGGCGGCCGCCCTGCGCGCCGCCGGCACCGAGGTGCGCGCGCTGGCCGCGCCGCGGCTGGACCCCTGGCGCTTCGACCGCCGCGTCCTGTGGGACCAGCTGCTGCTCCCGCTCGCCGCCGCCCGCAGCGGCGCCGCGGTCCTCCACGCCACCTCCGGCACCGTGCCGCTCGTGCGCACGCTGCCGACCGTGGTCACCGTGCACGACGTCGCCTGGCTGCGGGTGCAGTCGCACACCCGCGCCTACGCCCGCGCGTACTTCGGCCCGCTCCAGAACCGCGCGTACCGCAGCGCCGCCGCGCTCGTCTGCGACTCGCAGTTCACCGCCGACGAGTACCGCGCGCTGGTCGACCCGAGCGCCCGGGTCGACGTCGTCCACCCCGGCGTCGACGCCCGCTTCGGCGCGCTCGCCCGCCGGCCCGGCGCCGAGCCGTTCGCCCTGGTCGTCGGGACCGTGGAGACGCGCAAGAACCTGCTGGTCCTGATCGACGCGCTGGCCGCGCTGCCGGAGCTGCGCATCGTCTCGGTCGGCCCGCACACGGCGTACGCCGAGCGGGTCCGCGTGCGCGCGATCGAGCTGGGCGTGAGCGAGCGCATCGAGCTGCGCGGCTACGTCAGCGGCGCGCAGCTCGACGACCTCTACGCGCGCGCGGCGTGCGCGCTGATCCCCTCGCGCTACGAGGGCTTCGGCTACGCACTGGCCGAGGCGATGTGCGCCGGGCTGCCGGCGATCGCGGCCCGCTCGTCGTCGCTCGTCGAGGTGGCGGACGGCAACGTGACGCTGGTCGATCCGGACCGGCCGGGCGATTGGACTGCGGCGATCGGCGCGCTGTTCGGTCGCCGTGAGGAGGCGCAGCGTGCGGCGGATGCGCTGCGGTCGGCGGCGGTCGAGCGGTTCGCTTGGCAGACGGCGGCGCGGGCGATGGTGGCGATCTACGAGCGGGTCGTGGGGGCGTAGGCTCGCACGAATCGTGGCGGGCGGGTGGCGGACGGTGCGGTGGCGGGGACGCTCCCTGCGCGCATCCTGCGCTCCGGTCGCTCCGCGCTCCGTCGCTTCCGCCCTCCGGGCTCACGCGACTCCGCGAGGCCCCGCCACCGCACCGTCCGCCACCCGCCTTGGCGAGGTGTGTTGCAACTTCGTAGGCTGCACTCGTGATGCCGGCGAGCAGCGTTCCCACCGCAAGGCAGTAACGTGGCCCATGCGGGCGGGACGTGCATTGCGCGCGTTCTGTGCGGGCACTGCCACCCGTGTGGCGGCGTGGCGCGAGCTTTGCAGCGACTTGACTAGTACCACATTTGGTACTATGCTTCACGAGGTAGAGCGTGGACCGAATTCGTCGCCTTGCGAACCGCGTCGTTGCGACGAAGAACGACTGCGCGTTTGCCGACCTTGCGGCTCTCTTGCTGGCGCTGGGCTCGTCGAGCGACAGCCCCGGGGCGGCGGTTCGCACTATACGTTCAAGCGCGGTTCGAGGCGGATCACCGTTCCTCGGGCCAAGCCGGTGAAACGGCGGTATGTCGAGGACGTGCTCGCGCTGATCGACGACCTTCTACCGCTCGACGACCGAGGAGAATCGTGACCATGGCATCTGCCGCTGCGGAACTCGAGCGCTACTTGGCGCTGCCCTACACGCGCGAGCTCGTTCCCGAGGACGACGGCACGTGGTACGCCCGAGTCCTCGAGCTTCCGGGCTGCATGACCGTCGGCAACACGCAAGTTGAAGCGCTCGATAATCTGGACGACGCGCTGACGGCCTGGATCGAGGCCAAGCTCGAAGACCACGAATCCATCCCGGAACCCGCCGCCGACTTCAGCGGCCGGTTCGTCGTGCGCGTCCCCAAGACGCTCCACCGCGACCTGGTGAAAGCCGCCACCCGCAACGGCATCAGCCTCAACCAGTTCATCGCAACCACCCTCGCCCAAGCCGTCGGCTCGGCCCTCTCCACCCCAACCCGCTGATCCGCTCCACCCGACCTCCGGCTCTGCGCCAGCACGACATCGCTCCCTCGCCGCGCCCCATGGCGATCAGTAGATCGGCGACCCCGGTGCGAACGGCGGCACGCTCCCGTCGTCCGGCGCGAAGATCAGCCGCAGCGGGTACGACGAGCCGCCTTCCGGCATGGTCACGACGTGGATGCGGCGGAACGTCCCGGCGTTGATCGTCTCCTGCCAGATCTTGAACTTCGAGAAGGCGGCCAGGCCGTGCGCCTGCACCAGCGTGCCGTCGATCAGGAACGTGCCGGTGGCTTTGCCGCCGCGCGGGTTGGCGTAGAGCGCGACCGCGCGCGGGCCGCGGGTCTGGTTGACGATGACGACGTTCATCGACTGCTCGACGCCGTAGTCGCCGCTGAGCGCTTCGCCCTCGCGCAGGTTGGGCAGCGGGAGCTGGCCGATCGGGATCTCGAGGTCGGCCCCGTCGACGTCGTAGGTCCGCTCGAAGTAGAAGGTCGGCACCGGGTAGACGCCGCGCGCGTGCGGCGCGCCGCCGGCGAGGAGTTGCGTCGTGCCGGCGTCCTGGTCGAGCGGCGCGTTCGCGTTCTGCGCGACCAGGGTGAGGTCGAGCGGATCGCCGCTGACCAGGCGCAGCTGCAGGATCGCGCTGACGACGTTCTGCGGCGGCAGCGGGTGGTCGACCAGGTTCATCGTCGCGCCCGGCGGGACCATTATGACCTCGCCTTCGTTGCGCGCCTCGCGCACGAGAAACCGTTTGGTGGAGAGGTGGCCGACCTCGGCCTCGTTGGCGCCCGGGCCCGCGCTGCCGGCGATCATCTGCACGGTCGCCGGGGCGCCCGACGCGTTGTGCGCTTTGAGCAGGATGCGGCGCGCCGGCTCGGTGCCGGGGTTGAAATGGTAGTACAGGAAGCGCTGCGGCGTCTTGGCGTCGAGGCGCGCGGTGAACAGCACGCCGTCGGCGGTGAGCCGCTCGGGGTAGTCGCTCACCAGCAGGCGCTGCGGGAAGATCGGCGGGAGCGCGTCGTTGACCAGGTTGACGCGGGTCGTGCCCGAGACGCTGAAGTAGCCGTTGCCCTCGATCTGCACCGGCACGTCGACCGCGGTGTGGTCGTCCACCGCGAGGTCGTGGACCGCGATCGCGTCGGGCGTGACCCGGACCGACGCGCCGCTGCGCACGGTCGCGGCGCGGGTGGCGGCCTCGGCCAGCGCATCGCGCAGGAACACGGCGGAGGCGGGGTTGCCGGTCACCCGCAGCGTCGTCTCGTCGGCGACCGTGCCGGCGGCGTAGGCGACCAGCACCGGAACCGTCCGGCTGACCCCGCGCGCGTCGGTCAGCGTGACGGTGGTCGAGCCCAGCTTGAGGCCGTCGACGTAGAGGACGCGCTGCGCCTGGTCGACGACGGCCGCGGCGACCGAGGGGTCGGCGACGGTGACGGCGATCGTGCCGAGCGAGCTGTTGATCCGGGCCGACGCGCGCTTCTGCGGCTCGACCCCGATCTGCGGCGGCTCGACGAGGATCGGCGGCTGGGTCGGCGCGGCCGTCGGCACCGGGCTCGGGGTCGCTTCGCCCGGAACGGGCGGGAACGAGACGCTCGGTATCGGCGTCGCCGCCACAGGCGAGGCAGCCGGCGCCGCCGGCGTTGCGGGCGCCGGAGAGACAGGAACGGGCGTGACGATGCCGCCCGGCGGGTTCACCGGTCCGGGCGGCGGTGTTACGGGAGGATTCACCTGCGCCGCGGCGGCCAGCGCCAGGACGCACACGAGCACGAGGCTAGAGAACGGCGCGATGACGCGTCGCAAGTGACTCCTTGTCCGGTAGGCGGCTAAGCGATCTTCTGGGCGGGCTCTCGGGAGACGGCCGACGCCAGGAGCGTCTTGTAGCCGACGTTCGGGAAGAGCACCGTCACGAGGTCCTTCTCGGCGCGCTCCACCGTGCCTTGCCCGAACTTGGCGTGGTACACCACGTCGGCGATCCGGTAGCCCGAGGAGGTCGCGACCCGGTGCCCTTGCAGGCAGTTGTCGCACGCACCGCAGGTCTCGGCCTCGTAGTCCTCACCGAAGTAGTTCAGGATGAAGCGGCGCCGGCAGCCGGTGTTCTCGGCGTACTGCAGCATCATGGCGAGCTTCGACTGGTCGTACTTCTTCTTGGTCTCGTAGTTGGCGAGGTTGAGGACCCGGTCGCGCTGGCCGAGCGCGGCTTCGATCAGCACGTACTTGCTGCGCATCGAGTTCTCGATGAAGCCGCCCTTTTTGAGCAGCGCGAGGATCACCTTGAGCTTCGTCAAGGGGAGCTGGGTGATCTTGCGCAGGTCGGTCAGGCTCACGCCGCCTTCCTGCATGCCGAAGACCTCGAGCGTGCCGAAGACTTTCTGCACTTCCTCGATGTCGGGGTACTTGCCGGTCAGGAAGTAGTTCTGCACCCGGGTGTCGCTCATCCGGTAGATCAGCACGCACTTGGACGGGTCGCCGTCGCGGCCGGCGCGGCCGGCCTCCTGCGTGTAGGCTTCGACCGAGCCCGGCAAGTCGTAGTGCACGACGAAGCGGATGTTCGGCTTGTCGATGCCCAGGCCGAAGGCGTTGGTGGCGACGACCGCGCGGATCGTCTCGCCCATGAACAGCTCGTGGACCGAGGTGCGGTCGTGCTTCTGCAGCTTCGAGTGGTAGACCGCGACCGGCAGGTTGAGCTCGTCCTGGAGGTGCTTCTGGACTTCGAGCGCGTTCTTGATCGTGGCGGTGTAGATGATGCCGGTGCCGTCGAGCTGGCCGGTCTGGAACAGCTCGCGCAGGATCTTGAGCTTGCCGCTCTCGCTCTCGGCCCGCTTCACCTCGTAGCGCAGGTTCGGGCGGTCGAACCCCTTGACGATCGGCTTGACGCTGGGGATGCCGAGCTGGGCCAGGATGTCCTCGCGCACCGCCGGGGTCGCGGTCGCGGTCAGCGCCAGGACCGTCGGGTGGCCGAGCTGGCCGATCACCTTGCCGAGGTTGAGGTAGGCGGGCCGGAAGTCGTGGCCCCACTGCGAGATGCAGTGCGCCTCGTCGACCACGAACAGCGGCACCTCGAGGTCCTGCAGGATCGACACGAACGCGTCGTCCTCCAGCTTCTCCGGCGTCACGAAGACGATCTTCATCTGGCCCGAGGCGATCCGCGCGACCGCGGCCATTTCCTGGTCTTCGGAGAGGGTCGAGTTGAGGGCGACGGTCGCCGTCACCCCGCGCTCGGCCAGCATGTCGAGCTGGTCCTTCATCAGCGCGATCAGCGGCGAGACGACGACCGTCGTGCCCGCCAGCAGCAGCGCCGGAAGCTGGTAGCAGAGCGACTTGCCGGCTCCGGTCGCCAGGATGGCCAGGGTGTCCTCGCCCTCCAGAACGCGGTTGATCACCTCGACCTGGCCCGGGTTGAAGCTCTGATATCCGAAATGCTCGCGCAGCGCCGCGCGCAAGTCCACCGTGGTCTTCATCGTCCCTCTCCGGCCGGACGGCAGATGCAACGCGGCGCCTCGCTTGAAAAGCGGGCGCACGTGGCCGTCAAAGCCGACACGGAACGCTTACCCGCGGCCGGGGGGCGGTTAAACGTCGGCCGGCTGTGACGCTCGCCACCCTGGGACGCGAACGGGCGCGGCGTGCCGGACCATCCCGCGCGGACGGGGAGGCCGCCGGAGCGGCCCGAACTACCCGGAGTGTCGCTCTACCGTACCTGGCGGCCGCGGACGTTCGCCGACCTGGTGGGGCAGGACGCCGTGGTCAAGACCCTCACCACGGCGCTCGAGACCGGCCGGCTCGCGCACGCCTACCTCTTCTCCGGCCCGCGCGGCTCGGGCAAGACCTCGGCCGCCAAGATCCTGGCCCGCTGCATCGAGTGCGTGAACGGGCCGACCGCGCACCCCGACAACACCTGCGAGAACTGCCGCGCGATCCTCGAGGGCACGGCGATGGACGTGCTCGAGATCGACGCCGCCTCCAACCGCGGCATCGACGAGATCCGCGCGCTGCGCGACGCGGTCAAGTTCGCCCCGGCCGTGATGCGCAGCAAAGTCTACGTCATCGACGAAGCGCACATGCTCACCAAAGAGGGCGCCAACGCGTTCCTCAAGACGCTCGAGGAGCCGCCCGAGTGGGCGGTGTTCATCCTGGCGACCACCGCGCCCGAGGCGCTGCCGCCGACGATCCTCTCGCGCTGCCAGCGCTACGCCTTCCGGCGGATCGCGATCCCGACCATGATCGCGCGCATGCGCGAGATCGCCGGCGCCGAGGGCATCGTCATCGACGACGCCGCGCTGGGCGCGGTCGCGTACCGGGCCGACGGCGGGCTGCGCGACGCGCTGACCATGCTCGAGCAGGTCGCGGCGTTCGCCGGCGGCCCGGTCGACGCGGCGACCGTCGACGCGGCGTTCGGCCAGACCGGGCGCGAGTTCGCCCGCGCGCTGCGCGACGCGGCGCTCGACGGCGACGCCGCGCAGGCGCTGCGGATCGTCGACGACGCCTCGGACGGCGGGGCCGACATGACCGGCCTGATCCGCAGCACGATCGCCGAGTTCCGCCACCTGCTCGTCGCCCGGGTCAACCCCGAGCTGCTCGCGCGCGACCTGGCCGAGGACGACGCCGCGGCCGCGCGCGAGCGCGCCGCCGCCACCCCGCAGGCCCGCCTGGTGCGCGCGCTGCGCCTGCTCGGCGACGCGCTCGCCGCCGCGCGCGGCTCGGGCAACGCGCGCTTGGAGATCGAGAGCGCGATCCTGCGCTTCGTGCTGCAAGGCGAGGACCCGACCCTCGACGCGCTGGCCGCCCGCGTCGCCGCGCTCGAGTCGGGCGACGGTGCGCCCTCCGCGCCCCGGGCCGCCGTCCCGCCGCCGCAAGCCCGGCCGGAGCCAGCGCCCGCCGCCGCCGAAGCGGCCCCGGCGCCCGCTGCCGCGGACGCCACCGCGAAGGAGGCTCGTCCGGCTTCGCCCGTGCAGCAGCCGGCGCTCACCTTCGGCAGCTTGCGCAGCCGCTGGAGCATGATCGTCCGGCGGGCGGCGGAGCGCAAGAGCTCGATCGGTGCAAGTCTCGCCCGGGCGGTCCTCGAATCGCTCAAGGACGGCGTCGTCGTGCTGCGGATGCCGAGCTCGATCATGGCCGACATCCTCAAGAAAGACGCCGAGACCCTCAAGTGGGCGATCGAGGACGTCACCGGAACCAAGCTGGACGTCCGCATCACGGCCGGTCCGAATCCCGCGGCGGAGCTCAGCGCCGCCGAGCCGTCCGACCGGTCGGACGACTACGACTCAGAAGACCCACTCGTTCGCTACGCCGAGGTCAAGCTACCGAAATGAATCAAGCTCAGATGATGCAGCAGCTCAAGAAGATGCAGCAGGAGATGGCGCGCGTCCAGGACGAGCTGGCGAACACCGTGATCGAGGGCACGGCCGCCAGCGGCGCGGTGACCGTCGCGATCAGCGGCGAGTTCCAGGTCAAGAAGGTCGCGCTCAAGCCCGAGGTCGTCGATCCGCAGGACGTCGAGATGCTCGAGGACCTGCTGGTCGTCGCGCTCAACGACGCGCTGGGCAAAGTCCAGGAGCTCAGCTCGCGCAAGATGGGCGGGCTGACCGGCGGGTTGAAGATCCCCGGCCTCTCGTAGGGAGCCGTCATCGCCACCACCATCGCGGGACCGGTTCAGGCGCTGATCAACGAGTTCAGCAAGCTGCCGACGATCGGCCCGAAGACCGCCGCCCGGCTCGTCTTCCACCTGCTCAACCGCTCGCGCGACGACGCGCACGCGCTGGCCGACGCCATCGTCGCGCTCAAGGAGCGGGTGCGGCTGTGCTCGCGCTGCTTCTCGATCACCGAGGACGACCCGTGCGCGGTCTGCGCCGACCCGCGCCGCAACGCCCGGCTGATCTGCGTCGTGGCCGACGCCAAGGACGTCTTCGCGGTCGAGCGCACCTCGGCGTACGACGGCCGCTACCACGTCCTGGGCGGCTTGATCTCGCCGATGGACGGCATCGGCCCCAGCCAGTTGCGGATCAAGGAGCTGATCGACCGGATCGCGGCCGAGTCGCCGGCCGAGATCATCGTCGCCACCAACCCCAATGCCGAGGGCGAGGCGACCGCGCTCTACCTCTCGCGCCTGCTCGCACCCAGCGGCGTGAACGTCACCCGGCTGGCCTACGGCCTGCCGATCGGCGGCGACCTCGACTACGCCGACGAGAACACGCTGGCCCGCGCGATCGAAGGCCGCCGCGCGCTCTGAGCGCGGCCGGCACGGCTATTCCAGCGCCAGCGGGTCGCCGACCGCGAGCTCGCCGGCGGTAAGCACCTCGCAGTAGACGCCGAGGACCGTGTCGCGGTGCCGGGCGACCGCGCGCAGGACGTCCGGGCCGCTGACGCCGGTCTCGACGTCGTAGTTCGGGGTCACGCAGCGGATCGTCGGCTTGACCACCCGCAGGACGATCTCGCCGGCGCGCACCGTCGCGCCGACCAGGTCGGCCTCGCGCAGCGCGAAGCCGGGCGCGGCGCGCGCGTAGAGGTTGGGCCGGAAGCGGAGCGGGTCGAGCGGCTCGCCGACCAGCGCCTCGACGTCGCCCACCCACAGGTCGAGCAGCAGCGAGATCGGGAGCTGGTCGAACCAGCGCGGCAGGCTGCGGTCGAGCGTCACCAGCACGCCGTCGTCGGCGGCGTACGAGGCGGCGGTCCGCGGGTCGCCGGTCAGGTGGAGCCGGTTGGACTCCTTGCCGCGGAACGGCTTGCCGGCCCGCGCGTGGGTCGGCGTCTCGACCACCAGCGCGGCGACGCGGTCGCCGGCCAGCCCGTCGGCGAGCACGGCGCTGCGCTCGAGCGGCTGCCCGCGCAGCGCCTTGACCGGGTAGCGCCAGAGCGACGCGATCGTGCCCATCTCCACCCGCCCGGGATTCGCCCCGCGCTCGCGCGAACGCTCCCGGCGCGTGCAGAACACCGATCTGCGCCCCCTGGGTGCGGGCGAGCTCCTCGATCGTGCGGTCACGCTCTACGTGCGCCGCTTCGTTCCAATCGTGACGGTGCTGGCGATCGTCGTCATCCCGCTGGCCCTGCTCCAGGCGCTGGTCGCGCCGGGCAACTTCCGGGTCGGCGAAGACCTCGTGCAGGTGTTCCAGTCGGGCGGCGGCCCGTCGGCGAGCGCCGCGGTGTTCGAGCGGATCGCCCGCGACACGCAGCTCACCGGCCCCGGCGCGTCCGTCTCGGCGGTCGCCCTGCTGCTGCACCTGCTGATGTGGAACGCCCTGGTGGCGGTGATCGCCGGCGCCTACACCGGCGTCGTGCTGGCGCCGGGCACGGCCTACGCGCTGGCCGCGCGGCGCTGGATCCCGCAGCTGGTGGTCGGGCTGGCCTTCCTCGTGATCGCGGTGATCGCGCTGGTTCCGCTCGGGATCGCCTACGTGGCGATCGTCGCCGCCGCGGTCGGCCTGGCGGTCGTCAAGCTGCAGGTCGTCGCCATCGTGGTCGGGATCGTCCTGGGCCTGGCGTTCCTCGTCGGCGCGGCCGCCGTGGTGAGCTGGGGGCTGATGGCCTACGAGCTGGCCTCGGTCGCGGTCGTGACCGAGACGTCCAACCCGGTGACCGCGGTCGGCAGCGGCCTGCGGCGGGCGCTCGGGCGCGGCACGCGCTGGCGCGCCCTCGTCGCCGGCTTCGTCTTCGTAGTGCTGTCCTACGGGGCCGTGCTCCCGCCCCTGGCGGTGGCCGGCCTGGTGAGCGCCGTGACCCATCAGCCGGTGATCTCGGCCGCCGCCGGCGCCGTCGCCACGGTCCTGGTCCAAGGCCTGCTCGGCGCGTTCGTCGTCGCCTACGCGATCGACGTGCGGGTGCGCCGCGAAGGCCTCGACCTCGCGCTGCTCGCCGAAGCGCCGGCGTGACCGCCGGCTGGCCCCATGACCCGCGCGACGTCGCGCGCGCGGTGCTGGCCGACCCGCGCTACCGCAGCGCGGCGCCCACCCCGGCGCAGAAGACCTGGTGGGACGCCGTCGTCGACGTGCTGCGCGGGCTGTGGCACCGGCTGTTCGACGCGCTCGACCACGTCTTCGGGAACGACCGCGTCACCGCGCTGATCGGGTACGCGGTGCTGCTCGCGGTGCTGGCGTTCCTGGTCGTGGTGCTGGTGCGGCTGGCCGGCCGCATCGGCCGGGCGCCGTGGCGCGGGCGCGCGCGCGGCGGGGCGGATCGCGGCGCGAGCGCGCTCGGCGACGAGGACGCCGACGCGGCGGCGCTGCGCGCGCGCGCGCTGGCCGCGGCGGCCGCGGGCCGCTACCGCGAGGCGGCCGCGCTGCTCTGGCTCTCGGCGCTGCGGGCGGTCGACGAGCGTGGGCGGGTGCGCTACGATGCGGCCCGCACGCCGGGCGAGTGGCGCCGCGCGGTGCGCGACCCGGCCTTCGACGCGCTCGCGCGCGACGCGGTGCTGGCGCTGTTCGGCGACCGGCCGGTCGACGCGGCGCTGGTCGAGCGCATGCGCGCGGCCTACGAGCGGGTCGTCGCGCCGGCGTGAAGCGCGACCTGGTCCTGGGCGGGCTGCTGGTCGCGCTGCTGCTCGCCGTCTCGCTGCTCACCGTGCGCTCGCCCGAGCCGCCGCAGCTCGCCACCCATGCCAGCGGGGACTTCGGGTTCGGCGGCTACCGCGCGTGGTACGACCTGCTGGCGCGCGAAGGACTGCAGGTCGAGCGCTTCCGGCGCCCGCACGCGGCGCTCGCCGGGGCCGGCATCGACACGCTGGTCCTGGCCTTTCCGGCCGACGGCCTGCCCGAGAACTGGCACGCCGCCGACGCGCAGGCGGTCCGCGACTGGGTCGCGCGCGGCGGCAAGCTGGTCGACATCGGCACGACGCCGCAGACCTCGCGTGACGAGGCGCGGACGGCCGAGGTGCTGCTCCACGACACCCGCGGGTCGAGCGGCCCGCTGCGCGGCCCGTGGTCGAGCCTCGTCGCCGTGCTGGCCGGGCGCGGCGACCTGCGCCTGGAGGCCCAGCGCCACGCGCGCGTCGCGACGCTGCTGGCCGATGCGGCCGGTCCGCTCGTCGTGCGCTACCGCCGGGGGCGGGGCGAGGTGGTCGGCGTCGCCGACCCGAGCTACTTCGAGAACCGCGCGCTCGGCCGCGGCGACGCGGCGCGCCTGGCGTACCTGGTCGCGCGGCCGCGCGGCGCCGGCGGCGTGGTGGCCTTCGACGAGACGATCCGCGACGACGTGGCCGGCAAGCCGTGGTACCGCGCGCTGACCATTCCCGAGCTGCTGGCGCTCGGGCTGGCCGCGCTGGCCGGGCTGCTGTGGCTGGCCTACGGCCTGGTGCCGCTGGGCCCGCCGGTGCGCTTGTTCGCCCCGCGCGAGCCGACCTCGGCCGAGTTCCTCGACGCCGTCGCCGCGCTCTACGGCCGGGCCGGCGCGCGCGCGCACGCCCGCGACGCGCTGGTCGCCGACGCCCACCGCGCGCTCGACCGCGCGCCGCGCACCGCCGAGAACCGCGCGCTGGCCGAGCGGATCGACGGCGCCGCCCGCACCGAACCCGGCGACGCCGCCGCCCTGGTCGCCGTCGCCCAACTCGCCCGACTCGCCCGAGAGGACTCCGTTCGTGCAAACAACCCCGATCGACGCAGCCCAGCGCTTACGGGAGGGGCTCGGGCGCGTCGTCGTCGGCGGTGACCGGGTCGCGCACGCGCTGCTCGTCGCGCTGCTGGCCGGCGGGCACGCGCTGCTCGAAGGCGTGCCGGGCACGGCCAAGACGCTGACCGTGCGGGTGCTGGCGCGGCTGCTCGACGCCGACTACGCGCGGATCCAGTTCACCCCCGACCTGATGCCCTCGGACGTCGTCGGCACGACGGTGTTCGACCAGCGCAGCGCCACCTTCTCGCTGCGGCGCGGGCCGGTGTTCACCAACGTTCTGCTGGCCGACGAGATCAACCGGACGCCGCCCAAGACGCAAGCCGCGCTGCTCGAGGCGATGGAGGAGCGGCGGGTGACGATCGACGGCACCACCTACGACCTGCCGGCGCCGTTCCTGGTCTGCGCGACCCAGAACCCGATCGAGTTCGAGGGCACCTACCCGCTGCCCGAGGCGCAGCTCGACCGCTTCTTCGTGCGCATCCGCACCGGCTACCCGAGCCCCGAGCAGGAGCGCGACCTGATCGCGCGCGCGGTGGCCGGCTTCGACGCGCGCGACCTGGCCGCGGCCGGCGTGACCGCGGTCGCGACCGCGGCCGAGATCGTCGCGGCGCAGGCCGCGGTGCGCCAGGTGCACGTCGCCGAGTCGCTGCAGCGCTACCTCTACGACGTGATCGCCGCGACCCGCAGCTCGCCCGACGTCGCGCTCGGCGCCAGCCCGCGCGCCGCGCTGGCGCTGGTCGCCGCCGCGCAAGCGTCGGCGTACCTCGACGGGCGGACGTTCGCGACGCCCGACGACGTCAAGGAGATCGCGCCGCCGGTGCTGGCCCACCGCATCATGGTGCGCCCGGAGGCCGAGCTCGACGGCACGACCGCGGACGACGTGATCGCGCGGGTGCTGGCCGGCGTGTCCGCCCCGGAGCAGTAGTGGCCTGGATCGCGCCGCGCGGCGTCGCGGCGCTGGTCGTGCTCGCGCTCGTCGCGTTCGGCCTCGCGCAGCGGCTGCCGTGGCCGCTCGCGCTGGCCGTCGTGGCGGCGATCTTCGCCGGGCTGGTCGGCTACGATCTGGCCCAGGTGCGCGGCCCGCTGGCGGTCGAGCGGCTGGAGCCGCCGCGCCTGGCGCTCGCGCGCCGCGCCGCGTTCACCTACGAGATCGTCAACCGCAGTCCGCGCCCGCTCGAGGTCGCGCTGGTCGAGGCGCCGGCGGAGCGGCTGGCGATCGACCTCGACGAGACGCGCGCGCGGGTGCCGGCGCGCGCCCGGCTGAGGGTGCAGGTCGGGGTCGTGCCGCGCGAGCGCGGCCGCACCGCGCTGCGCTCGTACCACGCGCGGGTGCGCTCGCCGCTGGGCATCGTCGAGCTGCGCCGCGCCTGGCGGGTGCCGGCCGCACTGCGCGTCGCGCCCGACCTCTCGGCGCTCGACCGCAGCGGCGACCTGGTCGCGCGCACCAAGCTGCTCGAGTCGGGCCTGCGCCGCTTGCGGCGGCGCGGGGCGGGCGGCGAGTTCTCCAGCCTGCGCGAGTACGGCCCCGACGACGAGTTCCGGGCGATCGACTGGAAGGCCTCGGCGCGCCGCGGCCGGGCGATGGTGGCGACCTACGAGGTGGAGCGCTCGCAGCAGATCGTCGTGGCGATCGACGCGGGGCGGCTGATGACGGCGCGGCTGGGGGACCGGCGCAAGCTCGACCACGCGGTGTCGGCGGCGCTGGCGATCGCGGCGATCGCGCGGCTGGCGGCGGACCGGGTCGGGCTGATCGCGTTCGCGGCGACGACGCTGGCGCGGGTGCTGCCCGCCAGCGGCGCGGCGCACGCGGCGAAGCTGACCGACGTGCTGAGCGACCTCGAGCCGCGCTTCGAGGAGTCGGACTACGAGCGGGCGCTGCTGGACGTGAGCCGGAGCCTGCGGCGGCGCAGCTTGGTGGTGCTGTTCACCGACCTGTTCGACCCGGTGGCGTCGGAGGCGGTGCTGGGCGCGGCGAAGCTGCTGGTGCCGCGGCACCTGGTGCTGGTGGTGCTGATGAACGACGCCGCGGTGACCGAGGCGCTGCGGCGGCGGCCGCAGGACGAGGACGACGCGTACCGGGCGGCGGTGGCGGCGACGCTCGGCGAGGAACGGGCGCGGGCGATTGCGGCGCTGCAGGGGCGAGGGATCCTGGTGGTCGACGTGCCGGCGGCGGAGCTGATCATCGCGCTGCTGGACGCGTATGTCGACATCAAGACCCGCGGGCTGTTGTAGGAGGTTCTCGGGTATGCGTAGTGCTTCTTGATATTCAATTTTGACACGTGAGCGCTCTGGACGATAATTACCTGACCCGACGAGTGCTCTCAATTAGAAGCAGCCCACAGAAGAACTGCTCGGTTTATCACTCCTTGGTCCCGTCGTGCCAACTGCTAAAGCCAGGGTGCTACTCGACACAGCGCTTCGGCCGCACGGTCCTCCAAGTTGCCGCTCATTTTGGAGATGTGGACCTGTTGGTCAGCATTTGCGCCTTAATCGAGCGCGTGCGGAGCGCTTGCACTACTCGTTCCGCAACCTCGCGCGGGTCCTCGTGCTCCCATGCACGAACGACGAGCCATCCAAACGCGGCCAGGCGCTCCGACTGGCGTCGATCCCTCGCGCGGTTATCAGCGATCTTCTCTTCCCACCACGCGCAATTCCTCTTCGGTACCGCGAAGTGTTCGGGGCAGCCATGCCAGAAACACCCGTCTAGGAAGACGCAGACTTTGAGGCGCTGGAATACCACATCTGCGGTGCATCGATAATTTTGCTCTGGTCGTAAGTTTTTGCGATATCGCAAGCCACGCGCAAAGAGGCAGCGGCGTAAGGCAACTTCGGGAGCGGTTGCCCGACCAACATTCGCCCGCATGACATTGCGCACTTGAACCGAAGATGAGACAGGCGCTCTCGACCTAATGGATTTCGCTTCTATGTTCATACCCAAGACCAACGCCATGGTTGTCTCATTGTTCTCTGGGGCTGGGGGGCTTTCATTCGGCTTCAAGGCCGCCGGACTTGGGCCTAGTGTCGGCGTTGAAATCGATAAGTTTGCTTGCCAGTCTTATCGAACCAACCTTGGTGTCGAGTGCTTGCTTCGAGACATCTCTAAAAACGGCGTCGCGTCTGCAATCGAGAGCGTTGTTGGTAAAGCGTTCCATCCTCTAGCGATCATCGGCGGCCCACCCTGCCAAGGTTTTTCGACGGCCGGTTCGCGCGCAGCTGATGATCCTCGTAACCGACTCATATTCTCATACCTCCACGTCGTAGGTCACTTCCGCCCGCGTTGGGTGCTCTTCGAAAATGTTGAAGGCTTGCTAACGGCGAGTGGGGGCGCCAGCGTGCGGGATTTTGTCGCCGAACTCATCGGACTTGGCTACTGGGTCACCCTGCGGAAGGTTAACTTTGCTGCCTATGGCGTTCCACAGGGTCGCAAGCGTGTCATCATCGTCGCGAATCGCCTTGGCGTAGACTTCACATTTCCTGACGAGCCATTTTCATACGAAGGCAAAAAGCATCGCCGTGACAGCGGCGACTCATTTGGCCCAACGCTTGGAGACGCGCTGGCCGGACTGGGCTCCACAGGGAGCAGCGTAGATTCGAAAGTGAGTTACGCGACAAATGAGGCAGCAAGCCAGTACGACGCCATGATGCGAGCCGGAAACGCATCGAGTCGCGTGCTCCATCATTATTCCGTGCCACTATCTGCAGGCGATCAGATGCGCGCGGCGATGCTCAGGCCCGGCCAGTCATTGAGGAATCTCCCGGAAAGCGTGTGGCCAGAGAGCTACCGAAGCCGTGCTTTTCGTCGCGTCATAGATGGAATGCCGACGGACCGCCGTGGGGGCGCACCGGCTGGATTGCGGCGGCTAGATTCCTCGCACGCCAGTCTTACGATCACAAGCCTGTCGCCACGAGAGTTCATTCATCCGATCGAGGATCGTGGCTTAAGCCTCCGGGAGTGCGCCCGTCTACAATCGTTTCCCGACCACTTCGAGTTCACGGGCAACGCTGGCAGCATTGCAAAACAAATCGGGAACGCATTCCCACCGATTGCCGCAGAGGTCTTCGCACGGAGCATTGGCCGTCACGACGGAGCAGCACCACGAAATAATGGCGTCCCCCGCACACCTAGTCTGGTCGGCTTTCACCTTACGGACTCGACGGGCCTCAGCCCGGCATTACAGCACACAGAGGCGATGCTGGCTGAGCTGATGGGCCGGCGGCCTTCAGTACAGATGTTTCTCATAAATCCTATTCGGGAGGATTCATTGGTAGGACTAACGTCGGAACAAAAGAAGCTTATAACGAAAGAACGGCAGTTAAAGCCGGTCCGAATGTCCGATCGTGAACTCATTCGGCTCTTAAGCGTTCTTTTCCACGATCTCGGTCGCGACGACCTTGTTCTCGATTGGGCAAAGGTGCCGTCAGATTATCACGGCTACTACCACCTTGCACTGTCGTGGTTCACGTCTGACGATCAGCGACCTAACGAGAAGCTCGCGGAGTTATTCTCGAAGGGCGTAAATGAAATCGAGAACTTTGAGACAGTCTTCTCGTGCCTTTGCGCGGTCCATAGGCGTCGGCGAAAGTATGACATCATTTTGCGGTCCCAACGGCAGCCGACGATGGATCAAGTCGCAAGACGTGGCCTCCTTGAGTACGGTCTTGTGGAATCGCCGGCTCTTACCTCGTGGCTTGTGTGGCGCAAGTGGATATACGACCTTGATAACCGATCGGCGCAAGAAACTGGGTACTTGTTTGAACCGATCTTAGCGCGCGCACTTGGTGGAGAGCAGTATTTTCAGGGCAACTCACCGATTAAGCGACTGGACCGAAAGGGATCGCGCCAGGTCGACTGTTTGATCGATGCACCGGGCGAGCGGCGCGCCTATGAGTTCAAGGTTCGTTTTACAATCGCTTCGAGCGGTCAGGGGCGATTTCCGGAGGAATTGTCGTTCCCCGCGGAGGCCAAGGCGGCTGGCTTTATTCCAGTCCTTATCGTGCTTGACCCCACCAAGAACACAAAGATGGATACTCTTGCGAGGGCGTTTGTAGACAACGGAGGCGAGGCGCACGTTGGCGAAGCGGCTTGGGAACATATTCGTCAGCGTGCTGGGAGGACGATGGCCGAGTTTGTTACTAAGTACATCCGCGAGCCGGTCGAGGCTATCGTGCGCGATGCAGTTACCAGTGGTAGAGACGAGCAACTGAAGATCGGTGATCTCAACATGCACTGGGACGTCGACGGCAAGACAATCTCCATTCGAGTCGGGGAGCAGGCTTGGGTTATTGAGCGTGATCTAGGCGAGTCAGTCGCCGAGGAGATCGAGGAGGCGGCTGAAGCCGACGAAAGCGGCGATCAATAACGAACATAGGGCGCGACGTAAGCAGTGACGGGCGATATCGAAGCCTCGTCTTGCTCCCTGCGTCCGCTCATCCCAGGTATGCGGCAACCCGGAAAGTCGCTGCGCCACTGGATCAACGCGGTTTTGTTGCGCAAACGCTGCGGTGAGGCGAGGGTACGCCGTGGGCTCGTCCGGGACGTGAAGCGACGTAGTTACGCGCCATAGGAGTCATCGCGGGCGGATCGGCCGAGGCTCCTGTTTTGCGCTGGTGCGCAAGCGGCGGCCTTCGGCCGCGATGCGCGGCCCGGTGAAACGACCTCGAACACGGCGGTCGCCGCGGCGCCAGCGGCGCCGCGGCCGTGCGACGTCGATTGCTCGTTGCTCGTGACGCCCGATCGCAAGGCGCCGTCGTGCGCGGTGGTCGTGCATGAGAAGCTCGAACTCAAGGCGATTCGGCGTTCGACTCAACGCGGCCTGCACGGGGTTTACCTATGGCCTGAACACCGCCCCACGATGCGATCTCCGCCGGACGAGCCGAGCACGTGCTCGTCGTCGGGGCTGACAATATCTCCTCGCTCACCGACTACGAGCACCTCGACAACGTCGCGCAGAACGCGCTGCGCTATTTCCCCGGCGCGATTCGCGAGCTGCTGGCCGAGATGCAGCTGGCGGTCCACGACGTCGACTGGTTCGTCCTGCACCAGCCCTCGCTGCGGCTGCTCGCCAGCGTCGAGTCGGCACTGGGTCTGCCGGCCGGCAAGCTGCCCACGAACGTGGAGCGCTACGGGAACACCGTCGCGGCGACCGTGCCGATCCTGCTCGACGAGAACGTGCGGGACAACCGCATTCGGGCCGGGGACCGGGTCGTGCTGGCGAGCTTCGGCGCAGGCTGGACCTGGGGCGCCTGCAGCCTGCGCTGGCTCGGCTGATCTCTTCGCCCGTGGAGTGGCTGCTCCCGAGCGGAGGTCGGCGATGAAAGCCGTACCGGCCAAAGACGATGCCGATGACGCCGCCGCGCCTGCGCCCGCTCGAGCTCGACCGCGCCGACTGCGTCGACCTGGCGAGCGCCGAGGCGCGCGAGTGGCTGGTCACCAACGGCCTGGGCGGCTTCGCCTCGGGGACCGTCGCGGGAACGTTGACCCGGCGGTACCACGGCCTGCTCTTCGCCGCCCGGCAGCCGCCCGTCGGGCGCACGCTGCTGTGCCCGAAGATCGACGCCGAGGTCGTCTACGACGGCGAGCGCTACCCGCTCGCGACCGACCGCTGGGGCGACGGCACGCTCGCGCCGCGTGGCTACGTGCGCTGCACCGGGTTCGCGCTCGATGGCACCGTGCCGCGCTGGACGTACGCCTGCGGCGACGCGCTGCTGGAGCGGCGCGTCTGGATGGAGCACGGCGCGAACCGCACCTACCTGCAGGTGCGAGTGCTGCGCGCGCGGGCGCCGCTCGGGCTGACGCTGCGCGCCTTCGCCAACCACCGCGACCTGCACGGTGCGACCCATGCCGGCGACTGGCGGATGGACGTCGCGCTCGCCGGCGGGGCGCTGCGCGTGGTGCCGTTCGCCGGCGCGGCCGAGATCTGGTTCCGCGCCGAGCGCGGCACGGCCGCCGCCGAGCACGAGTGGTACCGCGACTTCGCGTACGCTGCCGAGCGCGAGCGCGGGCTCGACGACCGCGAGGACCACCTGCTGGTCGGGACGTTCGAGGCGGCGCTCGCCGCCGGGGAGTCGCTGACGATCGCCGTCGCCGACCACCCGCTCGCCGCGCTCGACGGCGCGGCGGCGCTGGCGCGCGCGTCAGGGCGCGAGCGGCTGCTGCTCGCGGCGTGGAGCGATCGCGCGCGGCGGAACGATGCGCCGCAGTGGGTTCCCCGGCTGGTCCTCGCCGCGGACCAGTTCGTCGTCCGGCGCCCGCTCGCCGGCGACCCGGACGCGCGCTCGGTCATCGCCGGCTACCCCTGGTTCGGCGACTGGGGCCGCGACACCGCGATCGCGCTGCCCGGGCTGGCGCTCGCGACCGGGCGCCCCCAGGTCGCCCGCGCGCTGTTGCTGGCCTTCGCGCGCTTCGTCGACGGCGGCATGCTGCCGAACGTCTTTCCCGAGGGCGGCGAGCCGGCCGCGTACAACACGGTCGACGCGGCGCTCTGGTACGCCGAAGCGGCGCGGCGCTACGTCGCGGCCACCGGCGACGGTGCCGCCGCCGCCGCGCTCTTCCCGGCGGTCGCGGCGATCGTCGAGGGCTACGCCCGCGGCACCCGCTTCGGCATCGGGGTCGATCCCGCCGACGGCCTCCTGCGCTGCGGCGCGCCCGGCGTGCAGCTCACCTGGATGGACGCGAAGGTCGGCGACTGGGTCGTCACGCCGCGGACCGGGAAGCCGGTCGAGGTCAACGCGCTGTGGATCGCGGCGCTGCGCGCGGCGGCCGCGCTCGCGCCGCACGCCGGTGCCGATCCCGCCCCGTTCGCCGCGCCGGCGGAACGGGCGGAGCGGTCGTTCGAGCGCTTCTGGAACGCCGCGGCGGGCGGCTGCTACGACGTGCTCGACGGCCCGGACGGCGACGATCCGGCGCTGCGCCCGAACCAGCTCTTCGCGGTCGCGCTCCCGATCGACGTGCTCGACCCGAGCCGCCGGCGGGCGATCGTCGACCAGTGCGCCGCGCACCTGTGGACGCCGGCCGGGCTGCGCAGCCTGGACCCGCGCGATGCGCGCTACGCCGGGCACTACGCCGGCGACCAGCGCGCCCGCGACGGCGCCTACCACCAGGGCACGGTCTGGACCTGGCTCGCCGGCCCGTTCGCGCTGGCCCACTACCGCGTCTACGGCGACGCGGCGGCGGCGCTCGAGCGGCTGGCCGTGGTCGCGGCCGGCCTGACCGAAGCGGGTCTGGGCACGCTCGGCGAGATCGCCGACGGCGAGGCGCCGTTCACGGCGCGCGGCGCGATCGCGCAGGCCTGGAGCGTCGCCGCCGTGCTCGACGCGTGGGACGCGCTGCGCGCCTACGAGGTCGGCTCGGTGAACGCCGGGACGTTCGCCGAGCAGCCGTCGGGCGAGCCGGCCGGCGGCGTGTAGGGCACCGGCTCCGTGCCGGTGACGCCGTACTCGAGCGGGTAGAACGAGCCGCCGTCGGTCATCGTGAGCGTCGTCGTCGCGCCGGTCGCGTGGGCCGGCAGCTGGTACGTCGCGACCAGGTACGGCTTGGGCATCCGCACGCAGCCCAGCTCCTTGAGCTGGCCGTCGACCACGAAGCTGCTGCGCACCGGGCCGCCCAGCGGCTTCTCGTAGAGATAGACCGGCGAGGGCGCGTCGGTGGGGTTGTCGAGCGAGAACGTGATCCGGTGGACGACGCCGTAGTCGCCGAAGTCGTGGCCCGGATCGCTCGCGTCGAGGTTGCGCGGCGAGGCGCTCCGGTTGGCGTACTGCACCGCCACGTCGGGCCCGCCGGTGGTGTACGAGCGCACGATGGTGCCGAACCCGGTCAGGTCGAACACGCCGTGCCGGCTGTGCCCGTCGAACGCGACCCGCGGACCGTTCAAGTAGGTCTCCGGCCGGCCGCCGGCGCTCGAGGCGACGACCGAGACGGCCACCGCACCGCTCACGACGTGCACGTCGACCGCGCCCGCGACCAGCTCGCCCTGCAAGATCAGCGCGTGCCGCACGACGAACGGCTGGCCCGGCACCACGTCGACCACCGTTCCTTCGTTGGCCTGCTCGTAGCGCAGCAGGTCGCGGGTGACGGCGTGCCCGACGCTCATGACGTCGAGGTCCGGGCCCGCCGCCGACTCGATGAGCTGCACGCGCGACGGCGCGCTGGCGGTCAGCACCACGTCGACGTCGCGCGGCACGCCGACGTCCGAGTGGTAGTAGTACAGCCGCGCCGGCTGCTCGGCGGTGACGTTCCCGCGGAAGACGAGCCCTTCGCTCGGGAGATACTCGGGGTCGTCGCTCAGGAACAGCACGCTGGGGGCCGCCGGCGCGACCGGCACGTTGCTGACCGTCACCGTCGTCGTGCCGGTCACGTCGGCGCTCGCCGCGTCGCCGGCGATCGTCACCGCGACGTCGACCGCGGTCCGCGCGCCCAGCGGGAGGGGAAGCAGCGGCCACGGGTTGACGGCCCCGTAGCGGACTGCGGCGCCGGGGCGCAGGGTCGGCCGGATCGCCCGGTCGAGCGCGGCTTGGACCTTCGCGTAGAGCAGGTCGGGATCGGTGCCGGGCGAGCCGGTCACCTCGAGCGCGAGGCTCGGCGGAATGACGCCCGCGGGCGGCAGCGGCGGCGCGGGAGCGGCCGCCGGGAGCGGGGCCGGGCTCTCGACCGGCTGCGCGACGACCGCGCTGCCGAGCACGGCGAACAGGATCGTGAGGATCACGACGAAGCGAGTAGGCACGGTTGCTTTGCTAAATGTTCAAGTGGAGCGAAGAAGTGCGGTGCGGGAGAGGCGAAGTCACGATCTCACCAACGCGAGGCAACGGCATAGCGGCTCGGCTGCTTACGTAGGCGGGTCACGGTCCAGGGTTCTTAGAGCGGCCTGGGACCTCCCGCGCCCGGTTCCGATGCGATCAGAGCGGGGCGAGCAGCTGGCCCAAGGCCGGGGTCGCCGGGTGCGCCCGGAGCTGGTCCCAGGTCGCGTCCTGGACGGCGGCGCCGTCCTCGATGACGATCGCGCGCGCGCACAAGCGCTCGAGGACGTCCGCTTCGTGGCCGACGACGAGCAGGGTGAAGCCGAGCCGGCGCTGCCAGTCCACGATCGCCCCGAGCAGCTCGCGCACGAGGTGGCGGTCCAAGCCCGCGAACGGCTCGTCGAGCAGCACCAGCGGCTGGCGGCGGGCCAGCATGCGCGCGAGCGCGACCCGCCGCGCCTGCCCGCCGGAGATGCCGTTCGCCGGCGCGCGCCAGATCGGCTCGAGGCCGAGCCGGCCGCGCAGCTCCTCGACCCACCCGTCCGCGCGGCCCCGCGCCCCGTTGACCAGGCCGAAGCGGACGTTGTCGGCGACGCTCAGGTGCGGGAAGAGGTTCGCGTCCTGGGTCAGGTAGCCGACGGGCCGCTGGTGCAGCGGGCGCGGCGGCGGAAAGAGCACGACGTCGTCGAGGCGCGCGTGCCCGCCGTCGGGATTCTCCGCGCCGGCCAGGCACGCCAGGACCGTGCTCTTGCCGGCGCCCGAGACGCCGAAGAGCCCGCAGGCCTCGCCCGCTTCGACCCGCAGCGCGACGTCGACCGTGAAGCGCGCGCGGCGCTTGACGATCCGCGCGTCAAGCACGGGCGCTCGAGCGGCGCTGGGCGAGGACGTGGGCCAGCCACGGAAACGGCAGCGCGGCGGCCAGGAAGATCACCAGCAGTGGCAGCACCGCCGGCAAGCCGAAGTTCTCGAGCCCCGTCCACAGCGCGACCGGCATCCCGGCCGGGTAGTACGCGGTGACGACGACCGCGCCGAACTCGGTGAGCGCGCGAACCCACGCGATGCTCAGCGCGACCGCGAAGCCCAGCCGGGCGATCGGGAAGGTCACCCGCCAGAAGACGCTCCACGGGCCGTGCCCCAAGAGCCCGGCTTGCACTTCCAGCGCCCGCGGGACGCTCTGGAACGCCGCCAGCGCGCCCAGGACGTAGTAGCCGATGCTGACGTAGACCTGCGTCACGACGAAGGCCAGCGGCGTGTTCGTCATCGCCAGCCCGACGCGGTCGAGCAGCGCGCCCAGAGCGTGCGGGCCGAACGCGAGCGAGAGCAGGATGCCCAGCGCCAGCGGCGGGAGCAGCACCGAGATCAGCAGCACCGCCTGCCACCACAGCCGCTCGCGCGCCGAGCAGCGCGCGACGTAGAACGCCATCGGCGTCCCCAGGACCAGCACGATCACCATCGCGAGCGAGGTGAGGCCGAGCGAGACACGCAGCGCCGAAAGCGTCGCGCCGCCGTCGCTCCAGCGCCACGGCCCGACCGGGACGAGCAGGCCCGCGAGCGGGTAGAGCAGCGCGACCGCGAAGGCGGCCGCGCCCAGCCGCGCCATCACTCGGCGATCATGATGCGCTACGCATGCAGCGGCGACGCGCCGGATGCCGGATCGTAGCCGTACCGGCGCAGGATCGCCTGACCGCTGCTGCCTTGCAGCCACCTGACGAAGGCCGCGGCCTGGTCTTTGTGCGGCGCGGCGCCCAGGACGGCGGCATAGTAGACCAGCGGCTCCGGGTGGTACGCCCGCTCGTCGAGCGTCAAGGCCGCTTGCGCGTAGTGGGCCCGCAACGCGTCGTCGGCGAGGTTGATCTCGCGCGGGAGCCGGAGGTACGGCAAGCTGAACGGACCGGGCTGGATCCGGTACGCCGCCGCCGCGTCGAGCTCGCCGCTCTGCAGCCGCGCCTCGACCGTCGGCTCGCTGAAGATCTGGCTCGGGTTGACGGCATCGCCCAGCACGCGCTGCACCAGGTCGGGCTGGCGGTAGTACATCGCGGCGAGCTGCATGGTGAAGATGATGTTGCGGCCCTGCGGGTCGGTGAGCGGATCGGGCCGCCCGAAGCGCAAGCCCGGCTGCTCGAGGATCTGCCACCACGGCATCGCCCCGCGCTTGCCGGCGTCGGCGAACCGGGGCGCGAACGTGCTCTTCGGGCTGTACGCGATCACCATCTCGGTCCGTGCGACCGGGTATGCGATCTCGGCCTTGCCGCCTTTGACGACCCGGTCCATCGGGCTGGGCGTGACGGCGACGAAGACGTCGGGCGAGATGCTGCCGCCGACGATCAGGTTGGCGAGCGCGTCCGAGCCTTGCGCCCGCCCTTGGAAGGCGATCTGGAGCTGCCGCGCGACCGCGGCTTTGACCGGCCCTTCCATCATCGAGCCCATCGAGCCGGCATACGCGACGTCGAGCGTCGTGAGCGCCTGCGCGAGCAGGCGGTGCGGGAGCAGCGCGGCGCCCGCCGTCGCGGCGGCGGTGACGAAGGTGCGGCGGTTCATGCGGTCGTCTCTCCGGTTCGGGTGGTGTCGTAGGAGCCCGAGCGCTTCGAGGTCGCGGCGGTACGCCGCCGAGCGGAGCGCATCGATCAGGCCGCGCACGTCGGCGCTCCGCGCGAACGCGCTCGGGACGAGCAGCGAGCAGCGCTCCTCCCGCAGCGGGATGAAATCGAGGTCGAACAGCCGCGCCAGGCTGGCCAGCCCGACCGCCGCGTCGGCGAACCCTTGGGCCACCGCGCGTCCCGCGTCGAGCTGTCCCGGCAGCTCGCGCTCGTAGCCGGCGAGCCGCTGCGGGTCGACCCGGGCCCGGCGCAGCTGCGCGTCGAGCAGCGCCCGCGCGCCCGCCCCGGCCGGCCGGTTCACCAGCCGGGCGCGCGCGCGGACCAGGTCCGCCGCGCCGCGCAGGCCCAGCGGGTTGCCGCGGGCGACGAGCCAGCCTTCTTCCGTCGTGCCGATCTCGAAGCGGACGACCGCGCCGGCGCGCTTCGAGGCGCGCGCGCTCGACCTCGCCGTGGATCACCGCCGCGTGGACCGCTCCGCGCGCCAGCGCATCGAGCGCGGCGCGGTTCGTCATGGTCAGCCAGAGCGAGCCGGCGGCGCGCGAGCGAACCGCCGCGTGGCGCGCCAAGAGCCCGGCCGCGACGTCGCAGCCGGCGACGAACGTGGCTGGCGCGAGGCTCTCGCCCGGCTCGAGCGCGAGCCGGTCGCCCTCGAGCGGGTAGCGTGACGACCCGCCCGCCGACGTTCCCGACCGCGATGCGCGCGCTGGCGGACCGGCGCCTCGGGCGTCCCGAACAGCGCCTCGACGGTCGTTCCGAGCGCGCGGGCCAGCCCGAGCGCGATCCCGACGCTGGGCTGCATCCGCCCGCCCTCGACCGCGCCGACCGCCTGGCGCGTGACGCCGGCGGCCGCCGCCAGCGCGCGCTGCGAGAGCCCGCGCTCGCGGCGGAGCGTCAGCAAGCGAGAGCCGGCCTCGATCCTAGCCATGGGCCAGGATCGTTGCCTGCCCGGCTGCGGGATTCCTGCCTCGGGGTTCCAATCGAATCGAGCCGGGAGATGAGCGGGCGAACAAAATCCGGCAGCATGCGAATCAATGGCGGCATTGCGATCAGCCATGCGTTCGGGACGCCGCAAGCGGCCTCGGCGACCGCCACAACTAGTGAGGTCGCAAGATCGGCGAAGCGTTGCCATCTCTCGTTGTCCCCGGTGAGAAGCACGTGCGCGTCGTTACGTGCGGCGTAGTTGGACTTCATCATGGTCGTGGTCTCGCTAGGCAGGGTGGAGCGCCATGATGGAACACCTAAGCGGCGCCAAAGTCGAGGGGGAGAAAATCACCCCCTTCCGGTGTCGCTCCGCGCGCGGTATCATCGTCGAACGAGGTGGACGATGACGTTTGGCGAGTATCTGCGGGAGCTCCGCAAGAGCCGTGGTTATCACCGAAGATCGAAGTTTTGGGAACACTGTTACGCCGTGGCCGATGCGTGCGGCCGATCCTGCAGAGGTATGACTCTCGAGGCGATCAAGGCGGTCGAGAGCGACGAATACATCTTTGGAAACGAGGTTTTGGAGATCGTCGCCCTTGCACTCCGGCTTTCGGACGCCGAGCATGAAGAAGTTCTCGAGCTTGCCAAGCTGGCGCGGCGATCGGCGGCCGATCGGCAAGAAACGATTAAGAAGCTACTCGCTCGTGCCGCCGATATGATAGCCGGCGAGCCGGACGGCAAGCGCCGCGGAAATCCGTTGCGCCCGGTACTGGCCGGCGAAGTCGAGCGTATGACGCGTTCCGTGACGCCGGCCAAAGTCGATTTGAGAACGTTCAAAGGACCCAGAATCGAGCTCGGCTTCAACACCCAATCTGATGATTTCGTGGATTTGGAACTCACGAACGTGGGCGAGGGAGAAGCCAAGGACGTCGTTCTGCTGATGCCCGGGCCGACGTTCAAACGCGCCGCAAGGACCCTCCTGCCCAAAGCCGCCATAGAAGTCGCCGTGTGCGTGGCAGCACCCGACGCAGCGCACGGCGCATTGATCCAATATGCGGACGACGCTGACAACGTCTACCTCCAGTGCCTCACCGTCCCGGAATTGCGTGAGCCGATCGCGCGCCGCTGCATCGAGCGGCTCAAGACGTGGTATGACGTCAACGATTTCGTTGGCTCACGCTTGCTTGGCGCGACGTTCCGATACGACGTATCGTCCAGAGACATTCCGGCGCAGATCTTCACCGACGCTCGGGCACGGCTGGTCCTAAATGCCCTGGACGTGTCGGCCGCCTACCGCGAGCACAAGTTCACTATGGAGCGGATGCCCGACAGTATGGAGGAAAAGGGTCTCCCTGAATCGGTGGCGATGAGCGAAGAACTCAATGCGGCGCTTTGGTACTCGACGGTCGACGCCAGCGAGGACCGAACTGCGTTCGACTCGCTGGAGGCGCGGCTGCGCAACGACGGCAGGTTGTTCACCGACGTGCTGAAGCTCAAATATGCGTCGCTCGGCGACAGCCAGCGCTTCTTCAACGAGGACAAGGTCTGCCTAGGAACCGATCTCTTGGCGGTGAGCGACCCCGTGACGGTCTTCCGCGGAACGTATTACCATGGTTACCTCACCAACGAGCTCGCCACCCAGCGTGTGGATTCGCGCGACGCGCGACCGCTCAACCGGTACTCGGGCTGCAGCCAGCCCGTGTTCGTCCAGTGCGGGGTCCGTTACGAGTTGAGTGCGATCGCCGCGTCGACGATGTCCAATCACATCGGAGCGAGCGTGCTGCTGTTCACGTCTGATCGGCGCATCCAGTACTGGCGCCACATCCACGGCGAGCACAACATCGGCAAGGCGAGCGCCACGGGCTCAGGCTCGTGCGACTGGAGCGATTGGGCCGAGCTTTCCTCGGATCGGCGCAGCTTGAGCGCGATGGTCCTGCGCGCGATGGAGCGCGAGCTGCGCGAGGAATCGGGTCTCCTGGGGAAAGCCGTACGCGACGAGCCCATCGAGATACGGCTCCTGGGGTACTTCCGCTGGACTCGGCGGGGTGGCAAGCCAGAGTTCGTCGGTCTCGCAAAAGCGGCAATCCATTCCGAGCAGCTCCATCCGGACGTGACCGAGGTCGACGCACCCCACGACGAGGCATATTTCCTCGAGGCCGACGATCTCGACGTCTTGCGGACCGAGATCGACCGGTTCCTCGCACAGCCCGATCGATGCTCGCTGCCGCTCTGGGTTGCGCTTACCTGCCTGCGTGCTCGGTGTGAGAAGACGCCGAGCGAGCTAGCCGCATTCCTCTGGCCCTGACGTGAAAAATGTCGAAGGAAGCCTTACAACCTCTCCTTCGTTCACGAGGAAGCTGCCGAGAGCGCTGCGAGGTGCGGAGCTAGGCACGCCTCATGGTTCGCCAGCCGTTCGCGTGCCGGCGAGCCCGTTGAGAAAGTACGCCGCCATCACGAGCGCGGTGAGCGCGCCGATCGCCGCGCGGGCCGGGATCGGCAGGCGCTGCGGCGAGATGAAGCCCTCGATCGTGCCGGCCACGCAGAGCATCAGCGCGACCCCGATCATCAGCGTGCCGGCCCGGCGGGCGGCGGCGACCAGCGCGTCGCGCCGCCGGGCGCGGCCCGGGCGCAGGTAGCCGCCGGCCATCACCAGGCCGGCGCCGCCGGCGATCTGGATCGCGCTCAGCTCGATCACCCCGTGCGGCGCGATCGTGGCCCAGAAGTCGGCCCCGAAGCCGGCCCGCGCGAACGGCGCGCCGTACGCGCCGAGCATCAGGCCGTTCTGCAGGATGATCCAGCCGGTGAGGAGCCCGCCGGTCATCCCGCCGGCGAACGCCAGCGCCGCGACCTTGATGTTGTTGGTGATGATGAACGCCGCTTGGGCCGACGAGTAGGCGCGGTCGAAGCCGAAGTTCGAGTCGTGCAGCGACTTGCTCACGTTGGGCGGGTCCTGGCCCTGCATGAGCGCCGCGTAGTTGCTCGGGTCGGCGCTGACCGAGGCGTAGGCGACGATCGCCGCGACGGCGGTGACCAGCGCGCAGAACGCGATCGGCGCCCACGAGCGGCGCGCCTCGGCCGGGAAATCGTGCGCGACGAACTGCCGCACCCGGCTCCAGCCGCTGCGCGCGGTCGCGACGTAGACGACCGCGTGCGCGCGGGCGGTCAGCCGGTTGAGGTGCTCGAGCACGACCGGGTCCTCGCCCCGGGTGCGCGCGATCGCAAGGTCGCTGGTCGCCGCGCGGTACGCCAGCGCCAGCTCGTCGATCTCGTCCGGCCCGAGCGCCCGCACGCCGCGGCCGGCGGCCCGGTCGACCAGCGCCGCGAGCCGGTCCCAGCGCGCCCGCCGCGCGCTGACGAAACGCCGTTCCCGCACCGGGCGCCCTTCGCGCGGGGACCCGCGCGCCCCCCGGTGCAAGAGAGCGGCGTGGAACGGTCGGTCGACGTTCGGACCGGGGAGGCGGTCGCGATCACCTACGAGCTCGCCGGGCTGGGCAGCCGCTTCCTGGCGGTCGCGGTCGACGCGCTCGCCCAGGGCGCGATCCTGATCGCGTTCTTCGTCGCCGCGGCGTTCGCGACGCCGGCGCTGGTGCGCGTCCTGCCCTCGAAGTACCTGGCCGGGGTCGAGCTCGCGATCCTGGTGATCGTGCTCTTCGTGGTGATCTTCGGCTGGTTTGTGCTGTTCGAGATCTGGTGGTCCGGGCGCACGCCCGGCAAGCGCGCGCTGGGCCTGCGGGTCGTGCGCGACGGCGGCTTCCCGGTCGACGCCGGGGCCGCGGTGATCCGCAACCTGGTTCGGCTGGTCGAGCTGATCTTCGGCTTCTACGCCCTCTCGGCGGTCAGCGCGCTGCTCTCGCGCGAGAACAAGCGGCTGGGCGACTTCGCCGCCGGCACGATCGTCGTGCGCGACCGGGCCGACGCCGCGCCCGACCTCGACGCCTACCTGGCCGCGCCGGCCGCCGCCGACGGCCTCGCCTCCGAGAGCGACCGGCTGCTGGTGCAGCGCTTCCTGGCCCGCCGGACGACCTTCGAGCCCGCCGCCCGCGCGCGCCTGGCCCGGCGCATCGCCGAGAAGCTGCGCCCGAAGCTCCCCGAGGAGTACCGCCGGCTCGACGACGAGCCGCTCCTCGAACGCATCGGGTCGAGCCGATGACGACCGATCCCGACGAGCTCTTGCGCTACTCGACCGGCTCGCTGAAGTTGAGGCGGTTGCCGAACGGGTCTTGCAGCGTCATCACGCGGGTGCTCCAGGGCGTCTTCTTGATCCCGGGCCGGTAGTAGCCGTAGGGCTTCGCCTTCAGCTCACGGTGCAGGTCGTCCAGGCCGCTCACCTCGATGGTGAGGTTGGCGCCGGGGCTGCCGTCGCCGTGGTGCTCGCTCAGGTGCAACGCCATGCCGTCGCGCGAGATGCCCATGTAGAGCGGCATGCCGGGCTCGTAGCGGTGCTCGAAGTCGACCGTGAAGCCCAGCCAGTCGACGTAGAACTCGCGCGCCTTCTCGACGCTGAAGATGCGCAGGACCGGGACCACGCGTGCCACCGTGAACGCCATGCCGGCCGTCAGTTCGGCAGGCTGCCGTTGCTGCCGCCGCTGCCGTCGCCGTCGTGCTTGGTGCGGAAGCGGGCGAACAGCTCGCGCGCGAAGGTCAGCGCCGACGCCTTCGCGTCGTCGTAGACCTTGGCCGCGTCGGCGGCGCCCATCTGGCGGCCGTTGCGGTAATAGTAGGCCACGCCCTCGCCGACCATCACGGTGCCGGCGTAGGCGATCGCGGCCTTGATGAACACCCCGCCGACCGGGATGAAGCCGGACAGCTCGCGGGCCAGCGCGCGCCAGCCGAAGCCGCCGCCGACGATCGGCAGCAGCTCCCACACCTGGGCCAGGTCCGGGTCGCGGCCGTACGTCGCGCCGATGTTGAGCATCAGCGTCATCTGGATGCCGGTGATTGCCATCATGTCGGCGCCCGACGCGAACGCGCCCAGCACCACGCCCAGGAACGGCACGTGGTCGACCACGGCGCTGGCGCCGGCGACCTTGAGCGCGCTCGAGGCGGCGTCGCGGGTGAGCTTGCCGGCGACCGTGTCGCGCAGGGCCGGCAGGCGCCGCCCGACCGCCACCTCGATGCCCTTGCAGCAGTCGATCAGGTGCGGCAGAAAGCGCCCGCGCAGCGTGTCGTAGGCGATCCGCTCGACCACGTACTCCTCGACGCCGCCCTTGCCGGGCGCCTGGACCGGGCCGCTCGGTGCGGTCACGTCGGGATCAACCACCAACAGCAGCACGGGCAGCTTGAGCGTTCCCAAGCGCTCGATCCCCCAGTGGCCGCGGTCGCTCGGGCGGCCGACGCAGATCACCGCCCGCGCGTCGCTCAGGTCGATGGTGCGGCTCTGCCCGAGCGTCTCGAGGGTCGCCGCGGCCTCCGGCGGGATCGAGTCGCCGGGCTGGCCGGCGAGCAGCACGCTCCGCAGCGTCCCCAGCAGCGCCGGGTCGCCGCACAGGAAGAACTTGAACGGCCGGCGCGCGCTCGCTTGGACGGCGGCAACGTTGACGCCGGACCGGAGGCGTGCGAAGACGGCGGCAGCGGACGAGGCGTTCACGTTCGAGTCCTACCCCGTCCGAGCGGCCGCGTTACGCGGCTCAGGTCCGGCCGAGCGCCTCCTTGTGCGGGTCGTCGGTGTAGTCGAGGTAGACCAGGCCCAAGAAGATCTCGAGCGACTGGGCAAACATGCCGCGCGCGTTGGCGACGTCGACGATGCTCTTGCCGGTCGCCTTGGCCTCGGCCAGCACCGCCGGCGCGGCGGCGTTGGTGTCGGCGCCGACGATCACCGCCGCCGCGACCTCGCCCGGGGTCACGTTCTGGCGCGCGAGCTGGTCGTAGTCCAGGCCCTTGGTGTGGAAGCGCACGTCGAGCGCGTGCTGGAAGGTCGCGTAGCGGTCGGACGACTGGGTCAGGCCCAGCATGTCGATCCGGGTCTGGAGCTGGCGCGCGCGCGCCATGTTGTAGAGCTGCGAGGCCTGCGCCGCACCGACCGCGGCCCGGTTGAGCGAGTCGACCGCCTTGGTCATCGACGGCTCGATGCGCTTGTAGTCCATGACCGCGAGGTCGCCGGTGCCGTCGAGCGAGCTGTGCTGCAGGTCGCGCACGAACGTGTCGAGATCGCCCAGCGCGACGTCGAGCAGCGCCAGCGAGGCGCGCGCGGCGTCCAGCCCGCGCACCATGTCGGCGTCGCCCGCGCCCAGCGTGGCGAACATGCGCGGGTAGGACGGGAACGTCGCGAGCGCCTGCTGCGGCGGCGCGTCGAGCTTGAGCGGCGCGGCCAGCTCGGTGAGGATGTCGGCGTTCTCCTTGAGCATGCCGCCCTCTTTGCCGCGCTCGACCGAGCCGACGCCGCCGATCACCTCGGAGCTCTTGTCGGCGGCGGTGTTGAGCGACTTCTGCATCGTGAGCAGGTTGTGCATCACGGTGTCCAGCCGCGAGTCCTTGCGCGGCTGCACCCGCGAGAAGTTGGGGATGCCGTAGATCACCTGCTCGGCCCGCGCGTTGAGCGCCTTGAGCTGGTCGCGCGCCTGCTGGCGGCGGGTGGTGATCGCGGTCGCGGCCTGGGTCTCGTTGCTCTGCGCGGTCGCGAGCTGGTCGCGCAGCGGCCGCAGGTCGGGGTGCAGGAAGTCCAGCCGGCGCTCGGAGTCGCGCAGCGCCTTGATCCGCACGTCGGCCAGCGCCTTGGCCTGCGGCGAGACCTTCTCGGCCGCCGCGGCGAGGTTCTGCTCGGCCTTGCTGACCTGGCCCAGCGCGAGCTGCGACTGGCCCAGGTCGAACTGCGCGGTGGCGTCGTCGGGGCGGCGCTTGATGAGGTCGGCGAACTTCAGCGCCGAGACGTTGTAGCGGGCGGTGTCGAAGTCGTGCACGGCGGCGGCGAGCCGCTGGTCGTCGGTGCGCTTCTCGAGCTCGGGATCGCCGGCCAGGTCCTTGAGGCGCTTGTCCGTGCCGGGATGGTCGGCGAGGTACTTGCTGAGCGCGTCGTGGCTGTCTTTCTCGACCGCGCCGAGGTGCGCCATGAACGACGTCATCGCGTCGGGGTCGTAGCCCGCGCGCGCCATCAGCATGAGGCCGTACTTGTCGGCCTGGCTCTCGTCCTCGCGCGAGATCTTGGCCAGCACGCCGGCCTGCATGATCTGGCCGAAGCGGTAGAGGATCGGCGAGAACAGCGAGCCGATCCCGAAGAGCACGTTGAGGATCGAGGCCTTGTTGTTGGCGGTGACCGCGTGGCGGCGCTCGATGTGGCCGGTCTCGTGGCCGATCACGCCGGCCAGCTCGTCGTCGGACTGGACGAAGTCGAGCGTGCCCTCGTTGATGTAGATGTAGCCGCCCAGGGTCGAGAACGCGTTGATGTCGCCGACGTCGAGGATCTTGATCGAGTACGGCACGTCCTTGCGGGCGGTCTGGGCCCAGAGCCGGTTCGAGATGTCGTTGACCCACTGGTTGAGCAGGGGATCGGTGACGACGACCGACGAGTCGGTGATCTGCTTGTCGTACTCTTTACCGATCTGGATCTCGGAGCCGGTCGAGAGGGCGAGCGCGGGTGCCGGTACGGTGGCACTGCACATCGCGATACTGAGCGCGATGACGGCGATGCGGCGGAACATCATGACGGCGAGCTACCTCGGGACGAAAACGGCCCGGTCTGCGCCGGGGCGAAGCGGTTCGACACCGGACCGGAACTCTCCACTTCTACCGGCCGTGTCTGTGAAGCGGTTGTGGACAAGTGAACTTTCCGGTGCATTCAGTGTGGAAGGGGCAGGGCCGCCGGGCGGTGCCTGGAAACCGCGGCCGATCATGCTGAGCGAGAGCCTCCGATGAGCACGCTGCGCGGCCGCGGCCGGAATCTGGAGATCGCCGTCGACCGAGCCCTTGCCGCCGCCGTCGAGGAGCTGCGGGCGCAGTTCGCGGCTAGGCCGGACTTCTACCGCGGCAGCCGAGCGGTGGCGGACCTTGGCATCCTCGAGCCGCCGGCCGGCGAGCTGGCCGCGTTCCGCGACGCGCTGGCCGAGTACGGGATCACGCTCGACGGCGTCAGCGGCTCCGACGCGCTCGCCCCGGTCGTCGCCGAGCTCGAGCTGGCCTACCTCGGCGCGGCCGGCGCGGGCGGCGGCGAGGTCGCGGCGCTGCCCCGCCAGCGCACGCCGCGCGAGATCCGGCTCTCCGAGGAAGCGCGCTCGCTGGCGGCCGACTTCGCCGGCGCGCGCGAGGACATGGTCCGCCGCCGCCAGACCGGCCCGCCGCCCGGCGCGGTCGCCGGCGCCTCGGTCGCGATCCCGCCGGCTGCCCGGGCGGCGGCCCCGGCCGGGGTGGCGACGCTCTACCACCGCGGCACGCTGCGCGGCGGCCAGGCCCTGCACAACCTGGGCAACCTGGTCGTGATCGGCGACGTCAACCCCGGCGCCGAGCTGGTCGCCTCGGGCGACATCGTCGTCTTCGGCGCGCTGCGCGGGGTCGCGCACGCCGGCGCCCAGGGCGACCGCGGCGCCCGCGTGATCGCGCTCGAGCTGGTCCCGACCCAGCTGCGCATCGCGACCGCGATCGCGACCAGCGACGCCGGCAAGAAGCCGCGCGGTCCCGAGCACGCCTCGATCGTCGGCGACCGCATCGTCGTCGTCCCCTTCGCCGAAGCCGACCTCCGCAAGGAACAACCAGCATGAGCGCGCGCCGCATCGTTCTCACTTCCGGCAAGGGCGGGGTCGGCAAGACCACGACCACCGCCAACCTCGGCGCCGCGCTGGCGAAGCGCGGCAAGAAGGTCGTGCTGGTCGACGCCGACATCGGGCTGCGCAACCTCGACCTGGTGCTGGGCGTCGAGAAGCGCATCGTGTTCGACCTGGTCGAGGTGGTCGAAGGGCGCTGCCAGCTGCGCCAGGCGCTGATCAAGGACAAGCGGCTGGAGAACCTCTCGATCCTGCCCGCCGCGCAGACCCGCGACAAGACCGCGATCAGCGAGCTGCAGATGGCCGACGTCGTGGCCCAGCTCGGCGAGCTGGCCGACTTCGTGCTGATCGACTGCCCGGCCGGGATCGAGCACGGCTTCCGCAACGCGATCGCCGGCGCGAGCGAGGCGATCGTCGTCACCACGCCCGAGGTCAGCGCGATCCGCGACGCCGACCGGGTGATCGGCAAGCTGCACGAGCGCGGCCTGCCGCTGCGCCTGATCATCAACCGCATCCGGCCCGAGATGGTGCGCAGCGGCGACATGCTCTCGGTCGACGACGTGACCGACATCCTCTCGGCCGAGCTGCTCGGCATCGTGCCCGACGACGAAGAGGTGATCGACACGACCAACCGCGGCGAGCCGATCGCGCTCCAGCCGGACTCGCGGCTGGCGGCGATCTACGACAAGATCGCCCGCCGGCTCGACGGCGAGCTGGTTCCCTTCACGCAGCTCAGCGCGCCGGGCTTCTTCGGCCGCCTCTTCCGCAAGGCCGGGTGATCCGATGAACGAAGCAGTGCGAGAGCCCGAAGCGTCGGCGGCGAGCGCGCCGCGGCGGCGCGGGCGCGCGATCGTGGTCACCAGCGGCAAGGGCGGCGTCGGCAAGACGACGACCACCGCGAACCTCGGCGCGGCGCTCGCCGCGACCGGCGCCAAGGTCGTGCTGGTCGACGCGGACGTCGGCCTGCGCAACCTCGACATCGTGCTGGGGCTCGAAGCGCGGGTGCGCCACCACGTGCTGGACGTGCTCGAGGGCGTCGCCACGCTCGACGACGCGCTGGTGACCGACAAGCGGGTGCCCTCGCTGCGGCTGCTCGCCGCGGCCCAGACGCGCGAGAAGGACGACGTCGACACCGCCGCCTTCGCGGCGCTGGTCGCCGGCCTGCGCGAGCGCTTCGACTACGTGCTGATCGACTGCCCGGCCGGGATCGAGAAGGGCTTCGCCAACGCGATCGCCGGCGCCGACGAGGCGATCGTCGTCTGCACGCCCGAGGTCTCGGCGGTGCGCGACGCCGACCGCGTCGTCGGCCTGCTCGGCGACGAGCGCCGGATCACGCTGATCGTCAACCGCCTGCGGCCGGGGCTGGTCAAGCGCGGCAAGATGCTCTCGGTCGAGGACGTCAACGGCATCCTGCACCTGCCGCTCTTGGGCGTGATCGCCGACGCGCCCGACGTGATCGTCTCGACCAACCGCGGCGAGCCGGTCGCGCTCGACCCGGCCTCGCCGGTCGGCGCCGCGTACCGCGCGATCGCCGGGCGCATCGACGGCCGCGACGCCTCCGCGCCGGAGATCCCGCGCGAGAAATCGTTCTTCGAAAAGCTCTTCGGGGGCCGCTCCTAGTGTTCGAGTTCATCCAACGGTTCTTCGGCAAGCCGCCCTCGAGCGCGACCGCCAAGGAGCGCCTGCGCCTGGTCCTGCTCAGCGACCACCTCTCGCTCGCGCCCGACGTGGTCGAGGCGCTCAAGCGCGACCTGGTCGAGGTGATCTCGCGCTACGTCGAGGTCGACCCGGCCAACTGCGACGTCACCTTCGAGCAGCAGGAGAAAGCGGTCGCGATGCTCGCCAACATCCCGATCCTCGGGATGCACGCGCGGCCCAGAGCCCCCGAACCGCTCGCCGCCCCGCCGCCCGAGCCGCCGGCCCCGCTCGCCCACGAGCCGCTGGCGGAGCCCGAGCTGCCGCTGCAGCCGCAAGCGCCGGACGGTGCCGGCGGTACTACCCGCGCGCAGCGCCGGCGCCGGCGCAAGCGCAACGGCAACGCCGGCACGGCGTCGCCCCAGCCGACCTGAGCGCGACGCGGTTCGGCTTGGGCGCGGGTCCGCGGACGGTCGTCGCCCGCGACGGGACGGTCACCTACGAGCCGCACTTCCTCGATCCGGCGAGCGCCGACCGCGCCTACGCGGTGCTGGCCGAGGAAGCGGACTGGCGGCAGGAGTCGATCGCGCTGTTCGGCCGCCGCGTCCCGCTGCCGCGGCTGACCGCCTGGCACGGCGACCCCGGTGCGATCTACACCTACTCGGGGCTGCTGAACGAGCCGGCTGCATGGACGCCGCAGCTCGCCGAGCTGCGCGAGCGGCTGGCGGACCGGCTCGGCGTGCGCTTCAACAGCGTGCTGCTCAACTGGTACCGCGGTGGCGGCGACGCGATGGGCTGGCACGCCGACGACGAGCCCGAGCTCGGCCGCGAGCCGGCCATCGCCTCGCTCAGCCTGGGCGCGACCCGCCGGTTCGAGCTCGAGCACCGCGGCGACCGCGAGCGGATCGCCGTCGAGCTGGAACCCGGCAGCCTGCTGGTCATGGCGGGTGCGACCCAGCACCGCTGGCGCCACCGCGTCCCCAAGCAGCCGCGCATCGCCGGCGGGCGGATCAACCTGACCTTCCGGGTCGTCGCGCCGGACGGCGCTCGGTAGCGACGAGGCGCGGATTCCTCGTCTCCGGAAGACTCGGCCGCAGTGGAACGCCCCTGGTACACCCGGTTCAACTGGCCCCTGGCGATCGCGCCCGTCCTGGTGACGGTGCTCGGGATCGTCTTCATCCGCTCGGCGACGCTCCACGAGCCGTACGCGGCCGACGAGTGGCGCAAGCAGCTCCTCTACGGCGCGGTCGGGATCGCGATGATGGCCGGCACGGCCTTCCTCGACTACCGGCTGTGGCGCAAGTGGGCGCTGCCGCTCTACCTGGTCACCCTCGGCCTGCTGGTGTTCATCACGTTCAAGGGCCACTCGGCGCTGGGCGCGGCGCGCTGGATCGCGCTGGGGCCGTTCCAGTTCCAGCCTTCGGAGCCGGCCAAGGTCGTGCTGGCGATCGCGATCGCCGCGCTGCTCTGCCGGAGCAGCTACCGCAAGCTCCAGGAGCTGGCGCTGCCGCTGATCGTGGTCGGCGTGCCGGCGCTGCTGATCCTCAAGCAGCCGGACCTCGGCACGACGCTGGTGATCGGCGCGATCCTCACCGCCGAGCTGTTCTTCGGGCTGCCCAACCTGTTCGACTTCGGCCTCTACGCCGGCGCGGTCGCGACCGCGGCGGCGTACGTGCTGACCAGCGAGCACATCCTCAAGCCGTTCCAGCGCGCGCGCCTGCTGGTCTTCCTCGACCCCAAGCTGGACCCGCAGGGCGTCGGCTACAACCTCAACCAGTCGAAGATCGCGGTCGGCAGCGGCGAGTGGTTCGGCAAGGGCCTCTTCCGCGGCACCCAGACCCAGCTCAACTTCGTGCCCGAGAACTCGCGCGACTTCATCTTCACCGCGGTCGGCGAGGAATGGGGCTTCGCCGGCGCGCTGCTGCTGCTCGGGCTCTACGCGGTCGTGATCGCCGCGGCGATGCGCTCGGTGTTCGCCGCCAAGGACCGCTTCGGCGTGCTGCTCGCGGTCGGCTTGGTGACGATGATCGCGTTCCACATCGTCGTCAACGTCGGCATGACGATCGGGATCATGCCGATCACCGGCATCCCGCTGCCGTTCATGTCCTACGGCGGCAGCGCGCTGATGACCGACTACGTCGCGGTCGGCATCCTGCTCAACATCGTCCTGCAGAAGGACAAGCTCGTCTTCGGCGACACTGCCGTGCGCCGCGCGTGAGGGAGAACGACATGGACCTTCCGGCCGAGGTCGAGCGCACGCTGGAGCACCTGGAGGGCCTGAGCCGCGAGGTCGAGGCGACGGCGAACGCGATCGCGGTCAAGGCCAAGGCGTTCGGGGCCGAGATCGGGGCGCGCAACCGCATCGCCCAGGTGAAGATACGGCTCAAGGTGGCGCTCGACGAGCTGGACACCTACCCCTACACGACCGACGACATCACCGACGAGTAGGCCGCAGGCGCCGGCCGACCCGTGGCTTGGGACGGTCACCGACCCAGCGCACCTCCGACCTAGGTCGTTGCGAAGGACCATCCGGGCCGCAACCGGAACAGCCGGCCACAGAGTACCCGTAGGTGATCGCGCCGGCCGTCAGGTTCGCGCTGGATCGTCCGCCGGGCTCGCCACCGAATTTTCACGAACACCAGGGGACGGGAGCGCCCGCCCGCGACGCCCGCTCGATGACGGAGACACCGTCGTCGCGAGTGCGCCCCGCGGATGGTCGGAACGCCGACGTCCTGGAGAGCACAAACACTTTGTCGACCGACATTCTCGTCTCGAGCGATCCGTGGGAGAACCGCGTCGCGATCCTCGAGGACGGTCGTCTCGCGGAGATCTACGTCGAGCGCGAAGAGCGCGTCATCGGCTCGATCTACAAAGGGAAGGTCGTCAACGTCCTGCCCGGCATGGGCGCCAGCTTCTGCGACATCGGCCTGGGCCGCAACGCCTTCCTCTACGTCGACGACATCAACAAGACGCCGCTCAACATCGGCGACGTCGAGGTCACCTCGGGCCGCACCGGCTACACCATCAACGAGAAGGTCAGCCGGGGCGACGACGTCCTGGTCCAGATCGTCAAGGAGCCGCGCGGCCTCAAGGGCGCCCGGGTCTCGACCAACATCTCGCTGCCGGGCCGCTACCTGATCCTCATGCCGACCGGCAAGTTCAGCGGCGTCTCGCGCAAGATCGAGTCGGCCGAGGAGCGCACCCGGCTCAAGACCATCATGAAGGCGATCCGGCCGGAGGGGATGGCGACGGTCGTCCGCACCGCCGCGGCCGGCGTCTCCAACGCCGAGCTGATCGCCGACCTCGGCGTGCTGATCCGCATGTGGCACGGCATCCTCGAGCAGTACAAGTCGGTCCAGGCGCCGGCGCTGCTGCACAAGGACATGAACCTGGTCTACAAGACCGCGCGCGACTTCATCACGCCCGAGGTCCAGAACGTCTGGCTCGACTCGCCCGACGAGGTCGAGGACGTCAAGGACTTCATGCGCCTGCTCGGGCCGCAGTACGTCGACCGGATCAAGTACTACGAGGGCGGGAAGCGCCTGTTCGCCGACTTCAAGATCGACGAGGAGATCGCGCGCCTGATGAAGCCGACGGTCAAGTTGCCGTCGGGCGGCTCGATCGTGATCGAGTCGACCGAGGCGCTGACCGTCGTCGACGTCAACTCGGGCAAGTTCACCGGCGGCAAGAACCTCGACGACACGATCGTCCGCACCAACGTCGAGGCGGCCAGCGAGATCGCCCGCCAGGTCCGCCTGCGCGACATCGGCGGCATCATCGTCTGCGACTTCATCGACATGGGGTCCGAGGCCGACCGCAACCGGGTCATCGGGGCGCTGCAGGAGGGGCTGCGCAAGGACCGCACCCGCTCGACGATCCAGTCGTTCTCGCCGCTGGGCCTCTTGGAGTTCACCCGCAAGCGGGTCGGCAAGGACCTCGGCCAGCAGCTGCGCGGCAAGTGCCCGACCTGCGAGGGCCTGGGCAGCGTGATGTCGCCGGAGTCGGTCACCATCGACGTCTTCCGCCGCATCGCCGCGCACCGCAACGGCCCCTCCCAGCACGTCCACGTCGCCGCCGCGGCGACCGTCGCGGCCCAGGCCGAGTTCTGGTACGAGGACGAGCTGCAAGCGCTCGCGGCCCGGATCGGCGCACCGATCGACGTCTACGTCGACCCGGCCGTCCACCCCGAGAAGCCGCGGGTCGCCTTCGGCGACGGCGGGCTGCCGGCGTTCGCGCCGATCCGGGTCGGCGACGAGTTCGAGGTCGAGCTGCTCAACCTGCGCCTGCCGACCGCGACGTCCGCCGCGGCGGTCGTCGCCGGCCACCTGGTCGAGGTCGAGAACGCGGCCAACGCCGCCGGCAAGACGATCAAGATCCGCATCCTCGACGTCGACGGCAACGACATCCTGGCCGAGCCGCGCACGCCGCTCGAGGAGCAGGCCGCCGAAGCGCGCCAGGGCCACAAGAAGCGCAGCCGCGGCGGCCGCCGGGGCGGGCGCAAGCGCGAGCTGACCCCGACCGAGCAGGCCGAGGAGCTGCGCGAGCTGGCCGAGGAGGCCGAGAAGGGCCTGGGCGGCCGGACCGCCCCGATCGGCATCTCGGCCAGCACCCCGCCCGACGAGGGCCCGCCCAAGACCGCCGCCCAGAAGGCCTACGACGGCGTCGGGATCACCGCGCGCAAGACCGCCGAGGTCACCGTCACGACCCTGCCGGGCGAGAAGCTCACCGGCGCGGCGGTCGGCGGCGCGCTGCCGGGCGAGAAGCTCTCCGGCGACCGGGTCGCGGCGCTGCACGCACCGCCGCCGGCCGCGAGCGCACCGAGCCGCGCTGCCGCGCCGGCCCGGCGGCCGGCGGCCCCGGCGGCCGCCGCGGCGCCCGAGAACGGCGAGGCGGCCGAGTCGGAAGACGAGGGCAACCGCCGCCGCCGGCGGCGCCGCGGCCGCGGTCGCGGCCGGGGCGGAGCGGAGACCGCGGCCAGCGCCGCGGCCCCGGTCGCCGCTGCCGCGCAGGCCGCGCCCGAGCCGGAAACCGAGGACGAGGACGACGCGCTCGGCACGGGCGAAGCGGTCGGAACCGTGCAGCCGGGCGCGGACGGCGAGCGCAAGAAGCGCCGCCGCCGCCGCCGCCGCCGCGGTGGCCGCGGGCCGGGCGCCGAGGGTCAGGCCGTCGCGGCCGCCGCCGGCGAGCCGCCGTCGCAGCGGCCGCTGCCGGACCGCCACATCATCAGCGTCGGCAGCGACGGTTCGGCCCAGCCGACCGGCGAGACCGCGCCGCCGGCGCCCTCGCGGGCGATCGCGCCGTGGAACCGCAAGCGCGGCGACGTCGCGGTCGAGCCGCCGCCGCCGGTCATCACCGCCCCGCCCGAGCGGGTGGAACCGGCCAAGGCCGCCCGCCCGTCGCGCCGCCGCCGCACCCCCGAGGAGCGCGCGCTGGCCTACGGCGGTCAGCTCGAGGCCGCCGCGCCCGTCCCGGCCCTGCCGGCCCCGCCCCCGGAGCCCGTTCCCGCCGTCTCCGCCGCGGTCCCGACCGCCGCGGAAGCACCCGCCGCGCTGGCCCCGGCCGAGGAAGCCAAGCCCAAGCGCGGACGCGGTCGCAAGGCCGCGGCCGAGCCGGCTGCCGCCGCGGCAGCGGTCGAGCCCGAGCTGCCGCTGGCGGCACCCGAGCCCCCGGCGGGCGAAGCGCCGGCCGCACCCAAGCGCGGTCGGGCCAGCACGACCCGCACGGCCAAGCCGAAGCCGGCCGCGCCGGAGGCCGCCGAGCCGGAAGCCGCCGCGGCCGAGCCCCAGAGCGCCAAGGCGAAGCCGGCGGCGCGGGCGCGCAAGACCGGCGCGGCCGCGGCGCCGGCCGCCAAGAAGACGGCCGCCACCAAGAAGACGAGCGCCGCCAAGGCGCCCGCCCGCAAGGCACCGGCGAAGAAGGCGGCCCCGGCCAAACCGGCCGCCGCGAAGAAGGCAACCTCCACGCGCAAGGCGACCGCGGCGAAGAAGGCCGCGCCGTCGCGCAAGAAGCGCTGACCCTCGCGATCTTCGTCGACTACGACGGAACGATCACGGACGTCGACACCTTCGACGTCCTGGTTCGTTCCGCCGGCGGCGGTGAGGGGATGTGGCAGCAGTTCGAGAGCGCGCTGGCCGCCGGGCGCATGACGCTGCGCGAGGCGCTCGCCGCGGAGGCGGCGACCATTCGGCTCTCGCGGGCCGAGGCGCTGGCCTTCCTCGAGCGCCACGCCCGGGTCGACCCGGCGTTCGCGCCGTTCGTGCGCACCGCGCACGCGCACGGCGCGGAGGTCAGCGTCGTCTCGTCGGGGATGCGCCAGATCATCGGCCCGGCGCTCGAGCGGGCCGGGGTCGACGTGCCGGTCTTCGCCAACGACGTCGCCTTCGAGCCGGCCGGCTGGCGCATGACGTTCATCGACGGCTCCGCCAACGGCCACGACAAGGCGGCCCGCGTGCGCGAGGGCCGCGCGCGCGGCGCCCGCACGGTCTACGTCGGCGACGGCATCAGCGACTTCGAGGCCGCGCTCGCCGCCGACGTGCGCTTCGCGAAAAAAGACCGCGCCCTCGAGCGGTACTGCCGAGAGCGCGGGGTGCCGTGCACGTCGTTCGCCGCGTTCGACGAGATCGAACGGGCCTTGTTCCCCGCTTAGCGGGTGGGGGCGGCGGCGAGCTTGCCGTCGATGAAGTTCACCGCGGCGACGAGCTGCGGGTCTTGCTTGAGGTCGCCCAGGCGAATCTTCTGGTCCTTGGCGAGCTCGCTCTTGATCTCGGGCTCGATCCCGACCGCGTTGATGTCGCGGCCCTTGGGCGTGAAGTAGCGGGCGGTCGTGATCTTCACCGCCGAGCCGTCGCGCAGCGACCAGATCGACTGGACGACGCCCTTGCCGAACGTCTTGGTGCCGACCAGCGTGCCCACGCCGCTGTCCTGGATCGCGCCGGCGGTGATCTCGGAGGCCGAGGCCGTGTACTGGTTCACCAGCACCGCCAGCGGGCGCGGCGCGATCGCGGTGTTCTCCGCGTCGTACTCGGTGTCGCTGCCGGCCCGCGACTGCACGCTGACGATCGGGCCGCTGGAGATGAACTTCGAGGAGACGTCGACCGCGGCGTTGAGGTAGCCGCCGCCGTTGTAGCGCAGGTCGAGGACGTACGCCTTCGCGCCCTCCGCGTCGAGCCGCTTGAGCGCGGCGTCGAGCTCGTGGCCGGTGGTCTGGCCGAACACCGCGAGCTGCACGTAGCCGATGCTGCCGGGCAGCATCTTCGAGACGACGCTGGGCTGGTGGATCGTCTCGCGGGTGATCGCGACCGGGCCCAGCGGCTTGCCGTTGCGCTCGATCGTCAGCGTGACCTTCGTGCCCGGTTCGCCGCGCAGCGCCTTGGTGACGGCTTTCTGCTGCGCGTCGAGCAGGGCCGCGCCGGCGAGGATCTGGCTCATCGGCTTGCCGTCGATCGCGACGATCGTGTCCTCCGGCTGCAAGCCGGCCTTGTCGGAGGGCCCGTCGAGGATGACGTTCTCGACGATGAGCGCGTGGGTCTTGTCGTCGAGCGAGTACGAGATGCCGACGCCGCCGAACGAGGTGCCGTCGAGCCCTTCGTTGAGGTCGGCGAACTGCTTGGGCGTGAGGAAGGTGGTGTAGCGGTCCTTGACCGAGCCGAGCACGCCCGAGATCGCGGCGTAGGTGAGCTGGGTCGCGGGCCCCAGCGAGTCGATCGGCTTGAGGTCGGTCCCGTAGCTCTCGACCGCGGTGTTGACCTCGCGCTCGAGCGCGCGCACGTTGGTCGTGTCGTCGTCGGTCGCGTGCAGCGCGGGCAGCGACGGGTTCGCGACCTTGTTCGCCTTGAGGTAGGCCACCAGCGCGTCGTGCGCGCCGCTGAGCGCGGCCTGCCGGTCGACCTTCTTGTAGAAGTCCTCGACCAGGTGGGCGTAGCTGGTCACCAGCTCTTCGCTCTGCGTCTGCGAGAGCGTCGGTGCGGCCGCCGTCGCGGCGGGAACGTGCGCGGTGGCGAGCGCGAGCGCTGCTGCCAGTGCGACGGGGAACAACCGTTTCATCACTCGTCCTTCTTGCTCTGGATGATCTGCTTGGCGACCGCGAGCTGCTTGTCCGCGGGGGTGTCCATGACCGGGGCCTTCACGCCTTCGACCAGCTGCGGCACGACCACGTCGGGCACGATGCCCTTGTGCTGGATGTCGCGCCCCTTGGGCGTGACGTAGCGGGCGGTCGTGATCTTGAGCGCGCCCCGGTCGGGCATGGTGTAGAGACTCTGCACGACGCCCTTGCCGAACGTCTTGGTGCCGACCAGCGTGCCGACTTTGTAGTCCTGAACGGCGCCGGCGGTGATCTCCGAGGCGCTCGCGGTGTACTTGTTGACCAGCAGGACGAGCGGCTTGGCGTCGATCGTCTTGCCGGTCGCGCTGCGCACGTCTTTGTCGCCCGCGCGGTCGATGGTCGAGACGATCGGGCCCTGCGGGATGAACAGGCTCGAGATGTCGACCGCCGCGTCGAGCAGGCCGCCGCCGTTGTTGCGCAGGTCGAGGATGTACCCGTGGGCGCCCTGCCGCTTGGCGTCCAGGAAGGCGGCCCGGACCTCGTCGGCCGAGCTCGAGCCGAAGTCGGCCAGCCGCACGTAGGCGATCCCGTTCTCGACCTTGGCCCGCACGCTGGGAACCCGGACCTCGGCCCGGGTGACCTGGATGACCGAGGTCTGGGCGGAAGCGTGGCGCTTGATGGTCAGCGAGACCACGGTCCCGAGCGGCCCGCGGATCTCGCGCTCGACGTCGTCCGGCTTCTGGTGGGTGGCCGGCTTGCCGTCGACCGCCAGGATGACGTCGCCCGGCTTGACGCCGGCCTTGATCGCCGGGTTGCCCTCGATCGGGTCGACCAGGAACTGGCCGGTGTGCGGGTCCTGGACGATGTAGACCCCGATCCCGCCGAAGTGGCCGCCTTCGAGCTGTTCGTCCAGCCCGCGGATCTCCTTTGGCGAGAGGTAGGTGGTGTACGGGTCGCCGAGGCCGCCCAGCATCCCGGCCAGCGCGACCTGGGTGTAGGCGTCGCGCGGGGCGACGCTGGCGTAGCGCTTCTGAACGCTGCTCAAGGTGCTCTCGAGGATCGAGAGGTCGCGGCTGCGGTCGCCGGTGGCGGTGTTGCGCGGGACCTGCGGGGTGGCGACCCGCTTGAGCTTGAGGAAGTCGGTCAGCGCCTTCTGCTCGCCGGTGACCAGCAGCTCGTCGGCGACCGGCTTGTAGTAGGCGTGCTCGACCCGCTCGTAGGCCAGCTCGACGAGCTGCTGGTCCGAACCGCCCTTGCCGAGCAGGGTTGCCAGGTCCAGGCCGACGATCCGGCGGCCGTCGGTGGCGGTGATGGTGGTCGTCGCGTCGGCGGCCGACGAGGCGGCACGCTCGGCGTAGACGGTGCCGCCCGCGGCGGCGAGCACGACGACGAGTGCGGCGGACAACAGACGGGTGCGGGCGGTCAAACGGCGGTCCTTCGGAGGCGTTGGGTCGGCGACGGTCCTGTTACCGGTAGAACCCGCCACGTGAGCCGTTTGTTCCGCCGCAGAGCCGGGCTGTAACGGTCCCACACCCGGCTTGGACGCCCCTGAGCTACCGCAAATAGCCCATCGGGTCGATCGGGTTGCCGTTCTGCATGACCTGGAAGTGGAGGTGGGGGCCGGTGGCGTCCCCGGTCGCGCCGACCGCGCCGATCGCCTGGCCGCGCTGGACCTCCTGGCCGTCGCCGACGAAGATCTGCGAGAGGTGGCAGTAGGTGGTCGACAGGCCGCCCTGGTGGTCGAGGGTGATCATGTTGCCGCAGTTGCCGCCCCAGCCGGCGATGATGACCGTGCCGGCCGCCGCGGCCACGACCGTCGTCCCGGTGCTGGCGGCGATGTCGATGCCGGCGTGCAGGATCATGCGGTGGAAGACCGGGTGCATGCGGTAGCCGAAGGGCGAAGTGATCGGGCCGGAGACCGGCCACATGAGCTGGCCCGGCGCGCCGGTCGTCGTCTCGGGAACGACGGCCACCCCGGCCAGCTGGGCCGCCCGCCGGGCGGCCTCGCGGCGCGCCGCCCGGGCGGCTTCGGCCTCGCGCTGCTTCTCGCGGATCAGCGCTTCGAGCTGGGCTTCCTCCTCGCTGGACATCTCGTCCAGCTCCGCGACCTGGGTCTGGACGCTGCGGCGCTGCGCGTCGGCGGCGGCCAGCAGCCCCTGGCGCTGGCTGGCCAGCGCGTCGAGCGCCAGCCGCTGCTGGCGCACCGCGCCGGTCTGGCTCTGCAGCTCGGAGCGCGCGCCGAGCAGCCCGCGCTCGATCGCGCTGATCTTCGCCTCGTCCGAGCGGCGGGCGCGGATCGTCGTCTCGTTCGACTTCACCAGGTAGCGGATGTCGTTCCAGCGCTCGACGAAGTCGGCGAACGAGCGCGCCCGCAGCAGCACGTCGACGTAGCCCAGGTCGCCGTGCTCGTAGGCGTCGACCAGGCGCCGGTTGAGGACGTCCTGATGGCGCCGCAGGGTGGCCTTCGCGGCCGTGAGCTGGACCTGGTTCCAGGCCAGCTTGCGCTGGGTCGAGCGCAGCCGGGCCTCGAGGTCGCCCAGCCGGCCGTCGACCGCCGTGATGTCGCGGTTGGTCTCGGCCAGCTGCGAGGCGATCGAGCCGACGTGCGCCTTGGCGCTCTCGAGCTGGGCCTGCTTCTCGTGCAGCTTGCTGTGGACGTCGTGGATCTTGGCCTGCTGCTGGCCGATCCGGTCGTCGACGCGGCTCGCCGGGCTCGGGCTCGGCACGAGGGCGACCGCCAGCGCGAGCGCGGCCAGCGCGAGCGGACCGCGCCGAGGACCGGCCGTCACGTGCGCAGGTACCGCCCGACGCTGATCCAGGAGGCGATCAGGCCGACCGCCGCGCCGACCCCGAGCAGCTCGAGGCAGAGCGTCCCGGTGTCGGCCTTGAAGCTGACGAAGGCCAGGGTCTGGGCCAGCTTGGGCACGATCTGGTACTGGGCCAGCGCCAGCGTGCCGACCGCGATGCCGGCCCCGAGCAGCCCGGCCAGCATGCCCTCGGCGATGAACGGCATGCGGATGTAGGTGTTGGTCGCGCCGACCAGCTGCATGATCTCGATCTCGCGCCGGCGGGCGAAGACGGTCAGCCGGATCGTGTTGGCGATGACGATCGCCGCCGAGAGCGAGAGCAGCCCGATCAGCACCAGGCCCGCCCGGCCCAGCACGGCCGCCGTCTTGAGCAGCTTCTGGACCGTGTCGGCCGCGTAATCGGTCTTGGCGACCCGCGGGTCCTTGGCGATCCAGGCCGCGACGTTGGGCACCGAGTCGGGGTTCTTGACCCGCACGTGGTAGGTGTTGGGCAGCGGGTTGGCGGTCAAGAGCGAGGTGTCGAAGTCGCTGCCCAGCACCGCCTTCATCCGCTTGAGGCCGTCGCGGCGCGACACGTAGGCCGCCGAGGCGATCCGCGGCTCGCGCGCGAGCTTGGCCGCCAGGTCCTGCGCCTTGGCGTCGTCGACGTCGTCCTTCAGGTAGACGGCGATCTCGATCTGCGAGAGCACGCCGTGGCCGAACGTCTGCAGCGTCTCGCGCACGTAGAGGAAGCTGCCGAGCAGGACGATCGTGACCGCGACGGTCCCGATCGCGGTGAACTGCATGCCGGCGTTGCGGGTGAAGTTCGCCAGAACCTCACCCAGGAAGAACCGCAGTCTGCCCAAGTCCACGGAAATAGTAGCCCCGTTCGTCGTCGTGGAGGATGCGGCCGTGCTCCAGGCGCACGACCCGCCGCCGCATCCGGTCGACCACCGCTTGGTTGTGGGTCGCGACCACCACGGTCGTGCCCTTGAGGTTGATCCGCTGGAGCAGCTCCATGATCTCGGTCGTGTTCGACGGGTCGAGGTTGCCGCTCGGCTCGTCGCACAGCAGCAGCTTGGGATTGCAGACCAGCGCGCGCGCGATCGCGGTGCGCTGCTGCTCGCCGCCGGAGAGCTCGGCCGGGAACATCCGGCTCTTGTGCGAGAGCCCGACCAGGTCCAGCGCGCGCGGCACCTGGCGCATCACGTCCCGGGTCTTGGTGCCGGTGACCTGGAGCGCGAAGGCGACGTTCTCCCAGACCGTCTTGTGGGTCAGCAGCTTGAAGTCTTGGAACACCACGCCGATGTTGCGGCGCAGCGCCGGCACCCGGCCGCGGCGCAGCCGGTCGACCCGGATGCCGTCGACCCAGACTTCGCCCCGGCTGGGACGGTGCTCGCGGTAGAGCAGCTTGAGCAGCGACGACTTCCCGGTGCCCGAGTGGCCGACCAGGAAGACGAAGCTGCCCTTCTCGATCTCGAGATCGACGTCGTCCAGCGCCCGCGTCCCATTGGGATAGACGAGCGAAACGCCGCGGAGCTTGATCATGCTGAAGGCGCTCCGCCCCGGGCTGTGCGCCCCCCACGCGCGCTGCGCGTGGGGCCCCCGGACGGTCGCGCGCTCACGATAGCGGTAATGCTACGTCCCCCGAGGGCGCGCGTAACAACATGCGTGCGGCTGGCACGAGCGACGTGCGGGCTGGCGCGGTGTCACGTTGAGACAGGGTTTCCCCTGGCCGTGGCTCATACCTTCGCGAGATGAATTTCGACCTCACCGACGAGCAAAGAGCCATCCAGTCGCTGTGCCGGGAGTTCGCGCGGGACGAGGTCGCCCCCCAGGCCGAGCACAACGACGCGCACGAGCAGTTCCCCTACGAGCTGGTGCGCAAGATGGCGGAGCTCGGGCTGATGGGCCTGCCCTTCCCCGAGGAGTACGGCGGCGCGGGCGCCGACACGATCAGCTACGCCCTGGCGGTGATGGAGATCGCCCGCGCCGACGCGTCGACCGGGATCACGCTGGCGGCGCACGTGTCGCTGGGAGCCTCGCCGATCTACCTCTTCGGCAGCGAGGCCCAGAAGCAGAAGTACCTCGTCCCGCTGGCCCGCGGCGAGCAGCTCTGGGGCTTCGGGCTGACCGAGCCGGGCGCCGGCAGCGACGCCGGCGGCACCCAGACCCGGGCCGAGCTGCGCGACGGGAGCTGGGTGATCAACGGGACGAAGGCCTTCATCACCAACAGCGGGACCGACATCACCGGCGGCACGACGATCACCGCGGTGACCGGCCGCGACGCCGCCGGCCGGACCGAGATCTCCAACCTCCTGGTGCCGCAGGACACGCCCGGCTTCACCCGCTCGAAGAAGTACAAGAAGATGGGCTGGAAGGCGTCGGACACCCGCGAGCTGTCCTTCGCCGACGCCACCGTGCCGGAGGAGAACCTGCTGGGCGCGCGCGGCAAGGGGCTCAAGCAGTTCCTCACCATCCTCGACGGCGGGCGGATCTCGGTCGCGGCGCTCTCGGTGGGCCTGGCGATGGGCGCCTACGATGAGGCCTACAAGTACTCCAAGGAGCGCCAGCAGTTCGGGCGGCCGATCTCGAAGTTCCAGGCGATCCAGTTCAAGCTGGCCGACATGCTGATGGAGATCGAGCACGCCAAGCTGATGGTGCTCAAGGCGGCCTGGGAGAAGGACCAAGGCCGCGCGTTCGAGCTGAACGCGTCGCTGGCCAAGCTCTACTCGGGCGAGGTCTCGCGCCGGGTGGTCAATGAGGCGGTCCAGATCCACGGCGGCTACGGCTTCATGGACGAGTACCCGGTCTCGCGCATGTACCGCGACCAGAAGATCAACGAGATCGGCGAGGGCACCAACGAAGTCCAGCGGCTCGTGATCGCCCGCCAGATCGGCTTGTAGTCAGCGCTCGGCGGCGCGCGGCACCAGCGTTCGGGCGCGGACCGTGCCGAACCAGACGACCAGTGCCAGCAGCAGCGCGATCGGGGCGAGCGCCGAGAGGCTGACCGCGTGCCAGCCCAGCCTCGCCACCAAGCCGGCCGAGGCGAGCGACGAGAGCGTGACCGTGGTGAAGACCAGCGTGTCGTTGAGACCTTGGACGCGCGCCTTCTCGACCGGGCGGTGCGTCTCGCCCAGCAGCGTCGTCGCGCCGACGTAGAGGAAGTTCCAACCCACGCCCAGGCAAACGAGGGCGGCCAAGAAGTGCCAGGTGCTGGTGCCGCTCAGCGCGATCCCCGCCGCGGTTCCCTCGAGCAACGCGCCGAGAGCCAGGATCGGCACGATCCCGCAGCGGCGGATGAGGTCGCCGGTCAGGAACGAGGGCGCGTACATGGCGACGACGTGCCACTGGATCACCATCACGGTCGCCCCGAAGTCCTGGTGCAGGGCGTGCATGGCGAGCGGGGTCGAGGTCATCAGCAGGTTCATCTCGCCGTAGCCGATCATGCCGGCCGCCAGTGCCACCACGAACGCCGGCTGGCGGGCGATCTCGCCCAGCGGGCGGGCGATCGTCTCGGCCGGCGCCTGTGCCGGCGCGGGCGGCGGCACCCGCAGGCCGGCCGCGATCAGCGCCGCGAGCGTGGTCGTCGCCACCAGGGCCAGGAAGCTGGCAGTGAACGAGGGAGCGAGCGCGTCGCGGGTCAAGCGGGCCAGATTGGGGCCGAGGAACGCCGCGAGCACGCCGCCGGCGAGGGTCAGCGAGATGGCCCGGCTGCGCAGGCTCGGCGCGACCGCGTCGGCGGCGGCGAAACGGTAGAACTGCCCGACCGCGTTGTGCACGCCGATCGGGATCCCGGCCAGCGCGAACAACGCGAACGCGCCGGCGTGGATGCCGAACGCGGCCAGTACCATCCCGGCCGCGCCGACCGTGGCGCCCCAGACGAACACCGGCCGCCTGCCCCAGCGCCGCATCAGGTACGAGACCGGGGTCAGGACCAGCATGGTGGTGACGTACTGGAGCGAGAGCGGCAGCGTCGCCAGGGCCGGGTTGGGCGCCAGCCGTGCGCCGACCAGCGCCGAGGAGGCGATGACCAGGCTGACGCCGGTCATCAGCATGGCCTGGCAGACCGCCAGCCGCAGGACGTCGAGCGAGCCGCCGCGGGCTTCGGCGGGCTGGGCCGCGGTTACGGTCATGCGCGGCCTCCGAGCCGCAGGCCGGCTTCGGCCAGCGCCGCCTCGAAGCCGTCGTAGTCGCCGAGCTCGAGCCGCGGAGCGGCCAAGCCCATCGGCCGCTCGGCGTAGCCGAACGCGACCCACGCATACGGCACCCCGGCGGCATGCGCCGCACCCGCGTCGTGGGCGGTATCGCCGACCATCAGCGCGCTGCCCGGCCGGCCGCCGCTGCGCTCGATCGCCTCCAGCAGCGGCTCCGGGGCCGGCTTGCGCCGGGTCAGCGTGTCGCCGCCCACCACCGCCGCGAAGTGGTGCATCAGCTCCAGCCGGCCGAGCACGGCCCGGCTCAGCCGCTCGGTCTTGTTGGTACAGACCGCCAGCGCCACGCCGCGCGCGGTCAGCCGGGCCAGCAGTGCCGCCGCCCCGGGAAAGACGCGCGAGCGCGCGGCGGGGGCCGCCGCGTAGGCGGCCAGGTAACGCGCGTGGACGCGGGCCACGAGCGCGTCGTCACCGGCCGCACCGGCCTGGGCCGCGGCCGCCCGGGCGAGCGCGGTCCCGCCCGCCCCGACCGCGCTTCGCAGCCCGGCCCGCGGCAGCGGCGGCAAGCCGTGCTCCCGCAACCCGGCCGCCAGCGCGGCCGCGATGTCGTCGAGGGTGTCGACCAAGGTGCCGTCGAGGTCGAAGACCACGGTGTCGATCGTCCGGGCCGCGAGCGGGTGCAGGCCGGGCGCCACTACCCGCGCTCCTCCAGCGCGCCGGCCAGCGCCGGGGCCGGGTCGAGGCCGGCGGCCACCAGCGCGAGCGGCTGGGGCGTGCCGGCCAGCCAGTCGAACGCGAACGGCGGCCCGGCCGGCCGCGGCGCGACGAGCACCGCGGCGAGCGGCTCGGCCGCGAGCTCGGCAACCGTCGCGAAGCGCAGACCCTCGCGCTCGACCACCGGCACGACGTGCTGGGCGAGCTGGTTACCGGCCCCGATCCCGAGCGTCGCGACGGCCGGGACGTGCGGCCGGTCGCGTTTCTCGTGGACGGTCAGCGCCAGCGTGCCGGGCGCCGGCGCGGGGCGGTCGGCGAGTTGCAGCCCGAGGTAGACCCGGGCGGCCTCCCAGGCGACCGCGCGCACGAACCCGACCGCGTCGTCGAGCAGGTCGTCGTCGCCGAGCTCGGCGTGCCAGCGGGCGCGGTAGCGCGGGTCGACGGCGCACGAGAGCGCCGCGCGCTGGAGAGTTGCCGGATCGCCTTGCCCGGCCAGCCAGCGCTCGGGGGAGAGCGGCAGGGTGACGCCGTGCGGCGCGCGCACCCGCTGGGCCGGGTCGGCTGCCAGCAGCCGCTCCCAGTCGACGTTGAGCAGGATCCGCTCGACGTGGGCCGCGACGACGTCATCGGGAACCGCCGGCTCTCCCGGCGCGGGGCCCGCGCCGCGGGCGGCTGCGTACGGGACGAAGCGCACGGTGCCCGGGCCGGCCAGCACGTCGGCCAGCCGCTGGCGGGCCCGGTCGTACTCGGCGCACAGCCGAGGCCGGGTGAAGAGGGCTGCGGCGAAGCGGTCGCCGCCGGTGGCGACCGTCAGCCTCGCCGGGACGCCGGTCAGCTCGCCGGCCGCGCGGACGAGCGCGGCCAGCCGGGCGATGGCGAACAGCTCGGCCAGGTCGGGCATGGGTCCCAGCGTCTTGAGGCCGCCTGCGCCGCGCTTGGGCTGGCCCCAGGCGATCGTGAACGGCAGCCCGTCGCCTCGGTTCAGCACCGCGACCGTATCGGCCTGAAGGGTGCGAACGTCCAGCCAGCCGGCATTCTTGCTGACGGCCGAGTCGCGGAACAGCTCGGCGACCAGCGCGGCGCGTTGCCACTCCGGCTCGTCCAGGCGCGGGTAGAGACAGCCCGGCGCGAGCTCGTGCAGCGTGGCTCGGGCGCGCTGCGCGAGCCGGCTCGCCAGCCGGGTCAGCGCGCGCCGCCAGGCCGCGACCCAGTCCTCGATCTCGGCCGGGCCGGCCGGGACCTCGGAAAAGCGAGGTAGCCGGGTCGGGTCGAAGCCGGGCGCTCGCGCGCGCAGGAAGGCGACGAGCTGAGTCTCGCTGAGCACGGTGGGCTCGGCGAGCGCGGCGACGGGGTCCACGGCTAGTCTTTCCGTGCGAGGCGCTGGTGGGCGCTCAGCAGGTCGTAGTCCGCTGCGGGCACGTAGGCGATCGGCTGGGCGGTGGCGTGCATCGCGGCGAGCGGCCCGAACCGGTCGCCGCGGGTTCCGTCGGGCAGGTCGCCGACCAGTACCGGCACTTCGCCGCGTGCCTCGCGCTCGATCCGGTAGCGGAAACTGATCTGCGCCCGGCGCGCGTCGTCGTCGATGCCGCCGACGCAGTGCTGGGCGGTCATTGCGGCATGGCGGTGGGTTGCCAGGATGACGTGCAGTTCGCTCGGCTTGGCGTGGATCGTCAGCTTCACCGCCCGCGGCGCGATCGTGCGCACGGTGCCCAGGGTGCGGTCGGTCAGCGAGATCGCCACGTAGCGGGTCGCCGCGGCCCACGCTTCGTCCCGCATGGCGGCGAAAAGCGCGCGGAACTCGCCCGCCCCGACATAGCCGACCGACGGAAGGTACTCGCCCTTCGCCGCCAGCGCGCCCAGCGGGCGGTGCAGCGTCGCGACGTAGTCGGCGTAGACGCGCTGCACGTCGTCGCCGTACCAGCGGTCGCCCATCGGCGAGGCGAAGCGCTCGAAGAGCGACTCGTAGTAGACCGACGAGACGATCGAGCGAAACGTGAAGGCGAGCTGCGCGCCGACCTCGTCGATATGCTCGATCGCGCTCAGGCTCGAGGCCGCGTCGTGGGGGTCGAAGCCGGCCGCGTAGCGCGCGCGCAGCTCCGCGCAGGTCGCGGCATACTGCGCCTCGCGCGCCACGACGAACGAGGGCGCATGGTCTTCACCGACCCAGTCCTCGTAGTCGACGATGCGCACGACCTCGGAGATGCCGAGCCGCGCGGCCCAGAAGCCGAGCGCGCGCTGGTACTCGGCGATGACCTGGGCCGGGGTGCGGCAGGCCCGGCCGTACTTGCGGCCGTCGCTGAGCACCGTCAAGCGGCAGCCGGTCGGCGAGATGAGGTTGAGCACCTGCGCGATCTCGGCGCAGCGCGCGAGCGAGTGGAGCTCGGCCAGATCGGGCAGCGGCCCGCGGTTCTTCAGCGGCGAGATCGGCTTGCGCGAGAACACCGGCAGCACCAGCTCGACCGGCTCGCCGTCCGCGACGACCGCGGCGAGCTGGTCGCGCAGCGCCCGGCGCGAGAGGAAGTCTTCGCGCGGCTTGTACCACCAGTTGTCGAACAGCGCCTCGGCCAGGACCTCGGCCGTACTGGTCCGCGCGACACCGTACTGAGCGCGGTTCTTGGCCGCCCGCTTGATCGTAGCGGTGACCCGGTCACTGATCGCGGCGCTGATTCGCGCCCGCAGCGCCGGCACGAACGTCTCGAGCCAGTACTGCGCCGGCACGTGCAGCGCGCGGCCGTGGAACTCCGAGCGCGAATAGAGCTGAGCGCGGTGCGTGCGCGCGAGCGCGAGGAGACGGTGACCGGTCGAGATGTGGCTGCGAGCCGGAGCGGTGGTCGCTGGCTGATGAACCGCCTCGGGGCGCGAAAGCACGGTGACCATGGCTCACCGAACCTAGAGGTACAGCCGCCCTCGCGTCAACCGATAAACGTACCAAGGCGGCGGAAGGGGGCGTCTTGTGAGCGCGTTCACGGGAAAAGCCTCAGGCTGTCGAAAGCGGTGCTTCGGCCGGGCCCGGGGGCGATCGTTTGCCGCGCGCCCAGTTCGAAGGAGGTTCGTATGGCCAGATCCCTCGTCGTCACCGCCGTCGCGGTTGCGTTCGTCGTCGCCGTCCTCGCATTCGGCGCGCGCCGGTTGAGCGCTCAGCTCGAGCACGGCGCGCAGGCGCCGGAGTTCCGCGCCCAGGCGGCCCTCGGCGGCACCGTCGAGACCTTCGACCTCGAGCAGCAGCTCGCCAAGGGGCCGGTCGTCCTCTATTTCTACCCGAAGTCGTTCACCTCGGGCTGCACCGTCGAGGCCCACCTGTTCTCCCAGGCGATGCCCCAGTTCGCCAAGCTCGGCGCGACGGTCGTCGGCGTGAGCGGCCAGGACATCGAGACCCAGAAGCGGTTCTCGACCCAGGCCTGCAGCTCGGCCTTCCGCATCGTCTCCGACCCCGGGCTCGCGATCGCCAAGCGGTACGACGCGGCGCTGGGCGGCGAGTTCTCGAACCGGACGTCCTATGTGATCGCGCCGGACGGCACGATCGCCTACGCCTACACCAACCTCGACCCCTCGAAGCACGTCGAGAACACGCTGGCCGCCCTGCGCAAGCTGGAAGCGAAGTAGGCCCTCAGCGCGCGAACTCGTGCACGACGAGCCAGACGAACAGGGCGACGTCGAGCACCATGGCGGCGATCAGGCCGAGGATGAACAGCTCGAAGCCGCTCAGGCCGCCGACGACCGGGCGCGCTGCGGCTCGCGAACGAGCCGCGCGGGGGCGCTGGCTTTCCATGAGCATGGAGAGCTCCTCTCGGGTGAGATGTGGGCTGGTTTCCGGCCGCCGGGTAATTCGTATCATCGGCACGGCCGCCGCCCGACCTTAACCCGCCTGGATCACATCGGCCCCAGCCGAGCCTGGGCCTTTGGTCGCCCGGTCGGCGTCAGACGAGGGCCGTCGGCTGGCTCAGCGCGATCCGCCGCGCGCCGAGCGCGCCGGCGGCGTCCGCCAGCTCGCTGCTGGCGGTGAAGAGCAGGATCTGCGCGTCGGCGGCGCCGCGCACCAGCACCGGCAGGCAGCGCTCGATGCGGGCGGCATCCCAGTAGGCGAAGGGGTCGTCGAGCAAGAGCGGCGGCGTCTCCAGGCCTTCGGCGAACATCCGCGCGGTCGCGAAGCGGACGACCAGCGCGACCTGGTCGCGGGTCCCGGCGGAGAGCCGGTCGAGGTCCTCGATCGCGCCGGTCTCGGGGACGCGGACCCGAATCGCCAGCGTGCTCGGGTCGAGCCGGATCTCGCCGTAGCGGCCGGCGGTGATCGTGCCGAGCACGCCGGCGCTGTACTCCTCGAGCCGGCGGGCGAAGCCGCGGTGGGCTTCCTCCTTGCGCCGCTCGACCGTCGCCCGGGCCAGCTCGACCGCGCGCCCGAAGGCTTCCAGGCGAGCGATCTCGGCGCCGGTGGCGGCGAGCGCTTCGTCGAGCGCGGCGACGTCGGGGATCGTCGCCTCGGCGCGGCGCAGCTCGCCCTCGAGCGCGGCGACGGCGCGCTCGGCTTCGCGGGCCCGTGCGTCGAGCTCGGCCCGCTCCCGCTCGAGCGCGTGGAGCGAGCTGCCGTCGTCCTCGGCCGCCGGCTCGACGCCGCCGGCGACCAGCGCGTCGTACTCGGCCTGCAGGGCGAAGTCGTCCTCGGCGCCGAGGATCTGCCCGCGCCGCACGGTCAGCATCGCCAGGCGCGCCTCGAGCCCGTCGCGCTCGTGCCGGCGCGCGGCGCGGGCGCGCGCGGCGGCCCGGCGCTCCTCGCGCGGGCCGGCCACGTCGGGCACGAGCTCCAGCGCCAGCCCGTCGAAGCGCAGGCCTTCCGCCTCGGCGGCGTCGCGGGCCGCGCGCGCGCGCTGCTCGGCGCGGGCGGCGGCAGCGGCGCGGGCGGCCAGCGCGTTCCAGCGCTCGCGGCGGCGGACGAGCTCCTCGATGGTGGCGATCCCGAGCGGTTCGAGCACCCGCGCGACCGTGCCGGCGGCGAGCCGCTCGTCGGCCAGCGCCGCGTCGGCGGCGCGCTGCTCGGCGGCGGCCGCGCGGCGCTGCCGCGCCCGCGTGCGCGCGCGAGCGAACGCCGCGGCGGCGAGCCCGACCGCGATCACGCTCGCCAGCGCGGCGAGCAGCCAGCGCTGCGCGAGCGCCGCGCCGGCGGCGGCCAGCGCCGCGCCGGCGAGCGCGGCCAGCAGCGCCCCGGCGAGGGCGCGGCCGGCCTCGCTCTCGCGGCGGGCGGCGGCGGCCTCGCCGGCCGCGGCGCCGGCCGCGGCCTGGGCGGCGGCGGCTTGGGCCGCGGCGGCGCGCAGCGCGGCGAAGGCGTCCTCGTCGAGCGCGCCGGCGTCGCGGCGGCGCTCGGCCAGCTCGCGGCGCTCGTCGCTGCCCGGTGCCTCCCCGGCGGCGTCGCGCGCGGCCGCGCCGGCGACGCTGTCGGCTGCGCGCCAGGCGTGGAAGGCGTCCTCGAGCGCGGCGACGCGCTCGGCCGGGAAGCCGGCCACGTCGTCGTACGCCGCGCGGTCCGCCTGCAGCGCGGCCAGCTCGTCGCGATACGCCTTGAGCGCGCCCAGCCGCGCCCGCAGGTGCGCCGCGCGCAGCGCGCGGATGCGGCGCTCGCAGGCGGCGGCGAGGCCGGCGTCGCGGTCGCGCTCGGCGCGCTGGGCGGCGATCCGCTCGCGCAGGGCGGCCAGCCCCTCGAGCGCGGCGCGCGCGTCGCCGGCCGCGCGGCGCTGCTGCTCCTCCTCCTCGCGCAGCCGCTTGAGCGGTGCGTTCTTGGTCGCGCGCTGGGTGCCGACGTGCCGGCGCACGGCGGCGTCGAGCCGCTCGAGCGCGCCGAGCGCGGCGTCTTCCTTGGGGCCGCCGCCGAGCGCGCGGGCGAGCGCGGCCGAGACGTCGCCGGCCGCGCCGCCGGCGAGCTCGACCGCGCGCTGGCGCACGCACGCGGTCTGGCTGAAGACCTCGTAGGAGATCTGCAGGTGGGCCTCGCCGGGCACCAGCGCGCGGCCCTTGCCGACCCGGGCGGCCGCGTCGTTGCCGGCGGCGTCGTAGACCCGCACGCCCTTGGCGTCGCGCTCGAACTCGCGCCGCACTTCCCACCCCGCGCCGTCGGCGGTCTCGTAGGTCAGCGTGGTCGCGTAGGCGCTGCCCTGCCAGGGCCGCCAGCGCTCCTTCTCGCCCCGCTGCAGGCCGTACAGCGAGGCGACGAGCGCCGCGGTCAGGGTCGACTTGCCGGCTTCGTTCGACCCGACGACGACGTTGAGCCCGGGCCCGAACGCGAACTCCCGATCGGCCAGCTTGCCGAAGCCGTCGACGCGGAGCGCCCGCAGCCTCACGGCGCGACCTCGGCACCGTCGAAGGCGGCGACGGCGTAGCGCAGCGCGGCGCGCGCGTCGGCGTGGCCTTCGGCGGCCAGCGCGAGCAGGTCGGCGAGCGCGCGGCCGCGCACGTTGGGCTCGCGGGCCAGCGCGGCGTAGTCGGCCGCGACGGTCTCGTCGTTCAGCTCGAGCGCGCCGAGCGCCGCGCCGCAGCGGTCGGCGATCAGCTCGCGGTCGACCCGGGTGCTCGGCGCGACGGTGCCGTGCAGGCGCAGCCGCAGGTAGTCGGTGCGGCCGTACGGCTCGAGCGCGGACTCGACCGCGGCCAGCACGGCGTGCTCGCTGGCGGCGTCCGCCAGCCCGACCTCGAGGTCGATCAGGCGGGTGCGCGCGAGGGCGACCGGCTCGATCGCCACCCGGCCGGCCGTCACCGTGACCACCAGCGCGCCGTGGTTGCCGCGCTCGCCGAACTTGATCGGTTCGGGCGAGCCCGGGTAGGCCAACCGCGGCGCGCCGTCCGCTTCGACGACGGTGCCGTTGTGATAGTGCCCGGCCAGCGCGCAGGCCGCGCCGGCGGCCGCGATCTCGGCCAGCGTGAACGGCGCCGTCGCGCGCTTGCCGGGCGGGCAGCGGTCCTCGTCGCTGCCGTGGACGAGCGCGAGCCGCGTGCCGCTGCGCTCGAAGCGCGCGCCGGCGAACGGCCGGCCGGGCTCGGCCGGGGCGTGGCCGAAGCCGTAGACCGTCAGGTCGCCGGCCAGCGGGAACGCGCTCCAGCGCGGCTCGGCGAAGACGTGCACGTTGGGCGGCAGGTCGTCGCGCGCGTAGAGCGCCCGCGCCGAGTACGGGTCGTGGTTGCCGGGCGCGACCAGCACCGGCCCGCCGAAGCGCGCCAGCTGGGCGAACACGAAGCGCGCGGTCTGCGGGCCGGCCCGCTCGGCCTCGTAGAGGTCGCCGCCCAGCGTGAGCGCGTCGGCCCGCCGCTCCAGCGCCAGGTCGACCACCCGCGCGAAGGCGTCGGCCAGCGCGGCGCGGCGGCGCGCGCCGCCGCGCACCTCGGTGAACGCGGTTTCCAGGTGGACGTCCGCGGCGTGGACGATCGTCGTCGTCGCCATTGGCCGGCTTCTTCGCACCCGGCCGGCGAGTGGCCCGCCGCGCCGGTGATTTGCCGAACGAAACGGGGATCACAACCACCGGCCGGGGAAACGCGCTCCGCAATGGGCTTTACGTAAGGAGGGGACTCACATGGCCGGAATCGCAGCCGCGGGATCGCGGTACGAGAACGACGGGAGCCAGCTCACCCGCGCGGTGATCGCCAGCACGATCGGCACCTCGATCGAGTGGTACGACTTCTTCCTCTACAGCACGGTGACCGGGCTGGTCTTCGCCAAGCTGTACTTCCCCAACAGCGACCCGGCGGTGGGGCTGTTGCAGGCGTTCCTGGTGTACGCGGTCGGCTTTATCGCCCGCCCGGTCGGCGCGGCGATCTTCGGCCACTACGGCGACCGCATCGGGCGCAAGGCGACCCTGATCGTCACCCTCTCGCTGATGGGCGTCGCCACCTTCCTGGTCGGCTTCGTGCCCGGCTACGCCTCGATCGGGATCTGGGGCGCGGTGCTGCTGACCGTGCTGCGCTTCATCCAGGGCGTCGGCGTGGGCGGCGAGTGGGGCGGCTCGGTGCTGCTCTCGATGGAGTGGGCCCGCACCAACAACCGGCGCGGGCTGATCGCGAGCTGGCCGCAGTTCGGCGTGCCGGCCGGGCTCTTCCTGGCCAACATCGCCGTGCTGGTCTTCAGCCGGGCCTCGGGCGCGGCGTTCCTCGACTGGGGCTGGCGGATCCCGTTCTTCCTGAGCATCATCCTGGTCGGGATCGGGCTCTACATCCGGATCGGCATCCTCGAGACGCCGACCTTCCAGCGGCTGATCGACGAGAACAAGCGCGAGCGCGCGCCGGTCAGCGAGGTGATCAAGCTGCAGGGCCGCGAGATCATCCTCTCCGCGCTGGCGCGGCTGGCGGAGCAGGCGCCGTTCTACATCTTCACGGCGTTCGTGTTCTCGTACGGCACCGCCGCGCTCAACCAGTCGCGCGACTTCATCATCACCGCGGTGCTGGTCGCATCGATCGGGTCGGCGCTGTGGATCCCGCTCTTCGGCCACCTCTCCGACCGCATCGGCCGGCGCAACATGTACATGATCGGCTGCGTGGTGACCGGCGTCTTCGGCTTCCTGTACTTCGCCCTGCTCAACTCGGGCGTGCCGGCGGCGATTTTCCTCGGCATCTTCCTCTCGCTCTTGCCGCACGACATGCTCTACGGCCCGCAGGCGGCGCTGATCGCCGAGAGCTTCACGCCTCGGCTGCGCTACAGCGGCGCGTCGCTGGGCTACCAGCTCGCCTCGATCTTCGCCGGCGGCCCCGCCCCGCTGATCGCGGCCTGGCTGTTCACGACCTACCACAGCGGCTACGCGATCGCCGTCTACATCCTGATCTGCGCGGTCATCTCGCTGGCCGCCACCCGGGCGATGCCGGACTACACCGGCCGCGACATCCACGCCGAGTACGACTCCGCCGAAGGCACCGGGTTCGGCGCCCCGGCGCGCTCGGTCTAGCCGGCTGGCCGGACCCGTTTGGAAAAGCCGCGCCTCCGGCCAGCCCGGCGGAGGCGCGGATATTTGGCCTGGATGATGCACGGATTAGAGCGTATGCTGCAATAGATGTATTGGGCCGTGTAGGGCGGGTCCAGGCCGGCAGGCATTGACGATAATACTGCCATATGTCACAATATCGTCATGCCTCCGAGCGTCCTTCCTCTGCTGTTCGAGGTTGCTGAAGATCATGACGGCATCATTTCGGCCTCGGCCGCTCGCGATGCCGGGATTCCGGCCAACACGCTGGTGCGCCTAGCCGAGCGCGGGACGTTGGAGCGGGTCGCGCGCGGGGTCTATCGCCTGCCGATGTTTCCTGCCGCAGCGTCGAAGCACGCGGAATTTCAGGCTGCGGTCGCTTGGGCGGGCGCGAACAACGGCCCGGCTGCGGCCATCTCGCACGAATCGGCGCTCTCGCTGTTCGGCATCTCCGATGCTCTGCCCGGGCGCATCCATCTCACGATCGATCCGAAGTCGCGCGTACGGCGCACGATCCCGAAGCTCTACGTCGTCCATCGCGAGCCGCTCTCTCCGAGTGATTGTGCTTCGTACGAAGGCGTTCCGGTGACGACCGTCGAGCGTACGATTCGGGATGTGGCGCGAGCGGGGCGCAACGATCTAGCGCTCGCGGCAATCGCCGACGGCAAGCGGCTGGGGTTCATCAATCGGAGCAGAGAGGCCGCCTTGCGGCGCGAAATCGTCGCGGCCGGTGCATGAGGCAGCGCAACCCTCGCGAGCGGCTCGACCGTGCATTGCCGCGCTACGCCGCGGCCTTCGGCATTCCGGAGCAGCGGCTTCGTACCTGGTTGTCTTTCATCGCGATTGCCGGCGCGTTGCAGAACGCGCTCGAGCAGGGCCTCATCGCATCATATCAGATCAAGGGCGGCGTAGCCCTCGAGTTGCGCTATCCGGGCAAGGTCAGAGCCACGGGCGACCTGGACGTCGGGATGCCGGAAGGCCGGCGAGCGCGACTCGATGTATTTGCCCGAGCGCTCGGTGCCGGGTTCGACGCGTTTGCGTTCCGCCTCAAGGAGCCGGTCTTCGTGATGGAGCGAGCGGATACGATCCGCACGCAGGTCGTCATAAGCTATCGAGGCCGCGGGCATCAGACGCTCGAGGTCGATCTCGGTCCGGCCGATGCTCCGGCAGTCGATGAGGTCGCGCTCACCATGGACGTGCTCGGCCGGCTTGGCATAGCGATACCGAAAACGCTGCGCTGTATTTCCTTGCCGGCGCAAATCGCCCAGAAGGTCCACGCGGCGACTCAGCCGGCCATCGTGGCAGATCCAACCCAAGACCGGGCTCGCGACATCGTCGACATCCTCATGCTCGATGTTCTCGAAGTCTTCGACTACGCCGAGATTCGGCGGATTGCTCAAGCCACGTTCGCACAACGAGCGACGCATGACTGGCCGCCGTCGGTTCCTGATTATCCGGCTAGCTGGCGTTCCACCCTCGAGCGGTTGGCCGGCGATGTCGGACTACCGTATCGAACCGCCACCGAGGTCATTACGGCCTTCGCGCGCTTCATCGGCCGTCTGCTCGAAGCAGAGGCCGTACCCGGGTGAGCCGATGCGCCTGAGGGTGGATCCGCACCGACGCATTCATCAGCCGCCCGGTTTCGAAGCCGCGCCTTCCGCCAGCATGGCGCGCAGGCGCGGCTTCTCGACCTTGCCCATCGCGTTGCGGGGGAGGGCGTCGATCGGGTAGAGGGCCTTGGGCACCTTGAAGCTCGCCAGCCGCTCGCGCAGCGTCGCCAGCGCCGTCTCGGCGTCGAAATCGTCGTCGCACTCGACGAACGCCACCGGCACCTCGCCGCGGGCGGGGTGCGGCTCGCCGACGACGGCCGCGGCGCGGATGCCGGGAATGCGCAGCAGCTCGGTCTCCACCTCGATCGGGTAGACGTTGAAGCCGCCGCTGATGACCAGTTCCTTGAGCCGGCCGTTGATCGTGTAGCCGCGCTCGGGGTCGTAGCTCGCCAGGTCGCCGCTCTTGTACCAAGCGCGGCCCTGCGCGTCGTGCACGAACGCGGCTTGGGTCGCGGCCTCGTTGCGCCAGTAGCCCAGGAACACGTTGGGGCCGTGCACGAGGATCTCGCCGGGCTCGCCGGGCGGGCTGTCCGCGCCGGTCGCCGGGTCGCCGAGCTTCACCTCGACCCGCGGGAACGGGAAGCCGACGGTGCCGGCGAAGCGCGGGCCCGCGTAGCGGTTGGTCAGCGCGAAGCCGAACTCGGTCGCGCCGTAGCGCTCGAGGACCGACACGCCGAAGCGGCGCGCGAACTCCTCGTGCACGGTGGCGGGCAGCGCGGCCGAGCCCGAGACGAACAGCCGCACGCGGTCGAAGCGCACCTCGGGGCCGGCCTGCTCGAGGAAGCGCACGTACATGGTCGGCACGCCGAAGAACATCGTCGCCTCGCCGGCGGCCAGCGTCGCGATCGCCGCGGCGGCGTCGAACCGCTCGCGCAGCCGCAGCCGGCCGCCGGCGACCAGCGTGCCGTTGAGCCCGGCGCCCAGGCCGTGGATGTGGAACAGCGGCAGGGTCAGCAGCAGCGTGTCGGCGGGCGTCCAGCGCCAGGCCTCGCCGACCTGCTCGGCGATCGCGGCCAGGTTGCCGTGGCCGAGCACCGCGCCCTTGCTGCGCCCGGTCGTGCCGCTGGTGTAGATGATGAGCGCGCCGGCGTCCGGATCGGGTGCGGGCGGGTCGGCGAGCGGCGCGAGCGCGGGGTCGTGCGCCCAGGCTTCGACGTCGGCCAGGTCGACGACCGCGCACCCTTCGCGCGCGGCGACGTACGGCGCGCTGGCCGCCGAGACGCAGACCACGCTGGGCGTCGCGTCGCCCAGCACGTGCTCGAGGTCGGCGGTGCGGTAGAGCACGTTGACCGGCACGACGATCGCGCCGGCGCGCAGCGCGCCCAGGTAGGCGTAGACGAAGCCGGGCCGGTTCTCCGAGTAGATCGCGAGCCGGTCGCCCGGCTGCAGCCCGGCGGCCCGCAAGCGCGCGGCGACCCGCAGCGTGGCCTCGCGCAGCGCGGCGTACGAGACGTCGTCCAGCGCGAGCGCGGTGGGGCGGGCGGCGGCGTGCGCGTCGAGCGCGTCGAGGACGGAGCGCGGCATGGCGGGCGTTTCGCCTACGCGCCCAGGCGGTCCGCCAGCTCGCCCAGATCGCGCACCGCCAGGTCGACCCCGGCCTCGGCGCGCTGGTCGGTGCGCTGCGCCGGCCCGTACTCGGTCGGCCGGGCGACGAACGCGGTCCGCAGCCCCAGCGCCGCGGCGGCGCGCAGGTCGCCGTTGTGGGCGGCGACCATCAGGACGCGCTCGGGCGGTGCCGCCAGCAGCTCGACCGCGCCGCGGTAGACCTCGGGGTCGGGCTTGTAGTGGCGGAACAGCTCGGCCGAGAGGATGACGTCCAGCGGCAGCGGCGCGCTCTTGGCGAGGTCGGCGAGCAGGCGCACGTTGCCGTTCGAGAGCGTTCCCAGGACGTAGCGCGCGCGCAGGCGGGTGAGCCCGGCGACGGTATCGGGCCACGGGCGCAGGCGGTGCCAGCGCTCGACGCACCAGCGCCGGGCCGCCTCGTCGAGCGCGCCGTCGATGCCGAAGCGCGCCGCGAGCGCGTCGAACGAGGCCCGGTGGAGCGCGTCGAGCGACGTCCAAGGCGCCTCGCCGCGCCGGACCCGGTCCATCGAGGGCACGTACGCGCCGCGCCAGGCGTCGACCAGCGCCGGCCAGTCCACCGCCGCCAGGCCGCGCTCGCGGCCGAACCCGGTCAGGTCCGCGATCAGGCTCGTGCGCCAGTCGACGAGCGTCCCGAAGACGTCGAAGACCAGCGCCTCGAGTGGGATCACGTTCCGTGATCCCTTCGCGTTCGGCCTTCGGCCGAGCCGCCCGTTGCCTTACGGCATGCCGAAGTCACCCGAGATACGTGTGGAACCAGGCCAGCGTGCGGGTCCAGGCGTCGGCGGCCGCGGTCGGCACGTACGAGCTGCGGGTGTCGTCGAAGAACGCGTGCCCGGCCTCGTCGTAGATGCGCAGGTCGTGCGGCACGGTCAGCCGGGCGAACATGGCCTGGACGTCGGCCGGCTTGATCGACGTGTCGCGCCCGCCGTAGCTGCCCATCAGCGGCGTGGCGATGCGGCTGGTGTAGTCGAACGTCGCCGCGGTGGTCGGGTCGCTGCTCTTGGTGCCGGGCCGCACGTTGCCGTAGAAGATCGACGCGGCGGCATAGGCCTTCGAGTCGATGACCTGCTGCAGCGCGATGCCGCCGCCCATGCAGAAGCCGGTGATCCCGACCGACCCGTCGCGCGCGAGCGCGCGAACCCAGTCGTGGCCGGCCAGCAAGTCGGTGGTGGCGAAGCCCTGTGCGGTCATCTTCTGCGCGAACGGAGCGAACACGGCGATGTCGCTCGCGCCGTCGCCGCTGGGGGCGCCCAGGCGGTCGTAGAGCTGCGGCGCGATCGCGATGTAGCCGGCCTTGGCGTAGCGGCGCACCGTGTCGCGCAACTGCGCGTCGACGCCCCAGATCGCCTGCGTCACGACGACGCCCGGGGTCAGGCGCGTGACGCTGCGCGGCGCGGCCGCGTAGGCGCCGATCGGGCCGCCCACGTTCGGCGCGAGCTGCGGGCGCGCGACGATGATCGCCGGGTCGTCCTCGGCGACGACCGGCGGGTGCGGCTTGCCGAACCCCTCGGTCTGCGCGCGCGCCGCCGCGGCGTTGCCGATGAAGAACGCCGCGCCGGCGCTCAGCGTCAGCGCCCCGCGCCGAGAGAGGCCGGGCGAGGTCGCGTTGACGGGGTCGGTGAGCTCGGTGCTCATCAGCGGTAGAGGTGCCCGCACGCGACCGGCTGCGCGCTCGGCGCCGTCGAGGAGAAGACCACGACGTTGTAGTTGCCCGAGAGCAGCCGGTCGACCGACGCGCGCACCTGGCTGCGCGAGAAGCCGTTCGGGCCGAGGTTGCTGAGCACGAAGGCCGGCCCGCCGGCGGCGGGGTTGCCGTTCTCGCACGCTTGGCCGCGGTAGATGCGCACCCCCTCGGTCCGGCCGCGGGCGCCGTCGATCCGCACCGCGACCCGCGCGTTGGGACCGGCCCCGAAGAGCGTCGCCTCGCCGACCTGGCCCGAGGTGTTGAGCTCCTGGATCCCGAGCCTGATGCCGTTCCCGCTGTCGTCGGGATAGGACTGGGCCGAGGCGGCGGCGGTGGTGAGCAGGGCGGCGGCGAGGACGGCGAGGGCGCGTGTCATGGAACCTCCCGGGGGCGAGCGCGTCGGAGAGTGACCAAGTGCACCGTCTGGGGCTGCCCACCCTGCGCGGACCAGAGCACGTCGGCCCGCGCGTGCAGCGCCGGCGCGTCCTCGGCCAGGACGTATCCCTCGCGCACCAGCCCGGCGGTCGCGGCATCGTAGGCGCGCAGGTACGCGGCGCGGTCGGCATAGCGCTCGTCGACTGCCGGCCGCGGGTCGCCGGCCGCCAGCCGTTGCGCGCGGGTCGGCGCGAACGGCACGAACGAGCCGAAGAAGTCCACCAGCCGGTCGGCGAAGCCGGTCTGCGGCGCGCGCAGGTTCCAGCCGGTGTACGTCGCGAGCGGCACGGCGATCTCCGGCAAGCGCAGTCCGCCCAGATCGATGCCGTCACCGTCGACCCGCGGGACCAGCGTCGCGTACGGCGCGCCGACGCCGGGCGGCTCGCGCTCGTCGATCCCTTCGCTCCAGCGCGGGCCGAAGTCGAGGCGCCAGGCGCGGTGCAGCGCGACCGGCGTCGGCGCGGCCAAGCCCGGAATCGCCGGGAACGCCCAGGCCTCCGGCGCCACCAGCGTGCCGTCGGCGACGGTCGGGTAGCGGCTCGCCGGCGGCGGCGCGCCGGTGCGCACCCATGCGTCCAGCCGCAGCAGCAGCGCGCGCTCGAGCCAGCGGTAGTCGAGCGGGTCGCTGCGCTGGCGCATGCCTTCGCGCAGCGCCGGCGGAACGGCGGGAATGTGCATCCCGCCCGCGACGGCGTAGAAGCGCACCCCGTCCGGCAGCGCGACGTCGCGGGTGCCGTCCTCGCTCGTCGTCATCAGCGAGGCGGTGCGGCCCCAGTACTCGTGCGAGGTGACGACGTCCATCACCTTGAGCTCGGGCGGCAGCGGCCACTCGGCTTCGTGGAACGGCGGCACGTCGGTCGGGTAGAAGAACGACGAGAACGCGGCCGCGTCGCGCGACGGCTGCGCGAAGCGGTGGTCGAAGCTCCCCAGCGACGGGCCGCTGACCAGCGCCAGCATGCCGTCGAGCACCGGCCGCCCCTGCTCGTCGGCGTCGAACCCGCGCTGCACCAGCATGCGCAGGAAGCGGCCGCTCTGCGAGATGCCGAAGCCGTAGGCGCGCGCGACGTGCACCGGCGCGGCCGGATCGTGCTTGAAGTACGCGACCGCGTCGCGCACCGCGGTCAGCCCGAGCCCGACCACGACCGGGTCCTTCGCGCGGTACACCAGCTCGTAGATGCGGCCGGGCACGAAGCCGCCGTCGAGCGCGATCGACCCGCCGCCGCGCGCGAAGTGCCAGCGCTCGCGCGGGATGGTGCGGCGCGGGGCGAGGACGTCGTCGCGCTCGGTCAGCCCGGCCGCCGGGTCGTCGGCCACGGCGAGCGGGTAGGGCGTGTGGCCGCGGTCGCCGATCCCGTGCTCGGCCGCCGGCGCGTCGACGTGGAAGTCGCTCCGCACCAGGCCGGTGATCGGGCGCCCCCGCTCGCGCGCGACCGGCGCGCGCAGGCCGAGCAGGCCCGGCTCCGCCGGCACGTCCCACTGCCAGCCGACGACGATCACGGTGAAGCCGTGCCGCATCAGGAAGCCGTCGCCCAGCTCGTCCGGCCGGCCCGAACCGTTCCCGAAGCGGCCGCGGTTCAGCGCCAGCGCGGTCGCGCCGCCGCGGTTGGGGATGTCGATCACGGCCGCCCCGTTGGCGCGGGCCGGGTCGAGCGGCCGCAGCACGATCACGTCGCCGCTCGAGCGCACGTCGCCGTGCGGGTCGCGCGGCGCCAGGCCGAGGTCGACCACGGCCCGGTTCGCCGCCGTGCCGGGCGCGTCGGCGTAGTCCAGCCGCCCGACGAGCTTCTCGTAGCCGAACCCGATCGGGCTGCGCGCGACGGTCTCGAAGCGGACGACCCGCGCCTGCGCGGGAAGGGCGGTGCCGGCGAGCAGCACCAGCCCGAGCGAAGCCAGCCGAAGAGCGCGGATCACGCCGCTCCCTTCGCGAACGGCGGCCCATGAACCGTCCGCAGCTCCTCGCCGGTCTGGCCGCGTCGTTCGCGGCGGCCGCCGCTCCCGCGCGCGCCGCCGACCCGGCGGACGCCGCGCGCGCCGACCTCGCGCTGGCGAACCACATCCTCGCGCGCGAGGGCGTCGTCGACGGCTTCGGCCACGTCAGCCAGCGCGACCCGCGCGATCCCGCGCACTACCTGCTCGCCCGCAGCATGGCGCCCACCCTCGTGACCGCGGACGACATCCTGACCTACGACCTGGCCAGCGTGCCGCTCGACGCCCGCGGCCGGGCCGGCTACGCCGAGCGCTTCATCCACGGCGCGATCTACGCCGCCCGCCCCGACGTGATGGCGGTCGTGCACGCGCACACCCCGGCGGTGATCCCGTTCGGGGTCAGCGCGACGCCGCTGCGGCCGGTGTTCCACATCGGCGCGTTCCTGGGCGCCGGCGTGCCGGTGTTCGAGATCCGCGACGCCGGCGGTCCGGCGACCGACATGCTGGTCAGCACGCAGCCGCTGGCCGAGGCGCTGGCGCGCACGCTGGGCAATGCGAACGTCGCGCTCATGCGCGGGCACGGCATGGTCGCGGTGGCGAGCACGCTGCACGAAGCGGTGTTCCGCGCCTACTACACCGCGCAGGACGCGCAGCTGCAAGCCGAAGCGCTGCGCCTGGGCACGCCGACCTACCTCAACGCCGAGGAGGCCAGGCACGCGACCCGGACCGAGGCCGGCCTGGTCGAGCGCGCCTGGGCGCTCTGGCAGCGCGACGTCGGCGCGCCCTAGCGCACCGGCAACGCAAAAGCCGGCGCCTCGGAATCGAGACGCCGGCTCGTGCGCAGCCGAAGCTGCCGAACGCTCCGGTCAGAAGGCGCCGGTACCGTCCGGGGTGCCGTTGCCGGTGGGACCGTCGTAGCCGACTTCGCCGGTGCACAGGTAGGCCGGCGAGCACGAGCCGTTGGAGCCGCTGGTCACGTCGAAGAGCGAGCTGGTGTGGCTGTAGCTGTACGACGCGTTGCTCTGCGAGTTGCCCGAGAGACCGTAGATCGCGGCGATCGACGGCGAGCCGACGCTCGTGCCGCCGAAGACCAGCCAGCCCGAGTAGCCTTCGTAGGCCAGGCTGTCGTACACGGCGACGCCGGTGTTGGGGTCGCCGATGTACGCGACGTCGCCGACGGTGCGCTTCGAGCAGCCGGTGTCGTGCTGCCACGAGGGCTTGGAGATGTACGCGCTGCAGCCGCTGCCCGAACCATCCCAGACCGTCTCGCTCCAGCCGCGCGAGTTGCTCGCGGTGTTGAGCGTGGTGCCGCCGACGGCGGTGACGGTGTTGTACGCGGCCGGCACCTCGACGCCGTAGCCGCTGTCACCGTTGGACGCGGTGATCGCGATGCCGCTGTGGCTGTACGACGACGCGTAGCTCGTCTCGCCCGACGACTCGCCGCCGCCGTAGCTGTTCGAGATCGCGACCGCGCCCAGCCTCGCCGCGGTGTTCACGCCGGCGGCCAGGTTGGCGGTGGAGGCCGAGTTGACCTCGACCACGAGGATGTGGCAGTTGGGGCAGTTCGCCGAGACCATGTCGACGTCGAGCGACGTCTCCTCGGCCCACGAGGCGTTCTTGGCCGGCAGCGACGAGCCGCCGCTCTGGCCGACCTTCTTGAAGCAGCCGTTGGCGGTGGTGCAGGCCGGCAGGCCGTACTGCGAGCGGTAGACGCCCAGGTCGCTCTCGAGGTTGGGATCGTCGTACGCGTCGACGATCGCGACCAGGCGGCCCGAGCCGCCGGACGTCGAGAGCTTGTAGGCCGACTGCAGTTGCGAGGGACCGTAGCCGCTGGGCGTCGAGTCGGTGTGGACGGACAGCGTGCCGCGTGCCGCGGCTTGCGCGCGACCGCTCTCGGTGAGCAGGTAGGCGAAGCAGCGCGCTTCGCCCGGAGCGGCGGTGCCGCACGCGGGCTGGTAGTAGCCCAGCGCGACGCCGCGCTGGAATTCGGTCACGGCGTGCCCGCTGGAACTGGGCGTGTTGGCAGTGCTCGTGCCCGAGGGGATCAGCGAGCCGCCGCCGCCGCCGCCGCCGCAGCCTGCGAGAAGTAACGCGGCAATGGACACCGCGCCGAGGAGAGAACGTTTCACCCGGTCACCTCATATAGAATTCGAACGTCGCGCCGCAGCAAGTCGCCGCGATCGTAATGCGGAGGATACGGATGGTATCGCTATCGGCCAGGCGGGTTCCTACAGGGCATGCGACAAAAGTGATAAGGCACGTCCCTCGGCCGGTTACCGACCGAGAGTGAACTCGGCTGCTCGCTCGTCGCCGCCAGGCCGCACGAGCGCGCGCGGACCGCGCTGCGGCGGCTTGACATGTGACAAAATAGTCACGTATCATGAGAGCAGTGGACGACGTCTTCAAGGCCCTGGCCGATCCGAGCCGCCGCCACCTCCTCGACTCGCTGTTCCGCCGCGACGGGCAGACGCTGAGCGAGCTCAGCGCCGAGCTCGACATGACGCGCTTCGGCGTGATGAAGCATCTCCGCGTTCTCGAGGATGCGGGGCTGGTCGTCACCCGGCGGCGCGGCCGCGACAAGCTCCACTACCTCAACGCCGTGCCGATCCAGCACATCTACGACCGCTGGGTCGGCAAGTACGCCGCCCGCTGGGCGCGCGCCCTCACCGACCTCAAGCAGACATTGGAGGACGAATGAATCTCCCGGCCCGCCACGTGTACGAAGTGTACATCCGCACCACGCCCGAGAAGCTCTGGCAGGCGCTCACCGACGGCGCGCTGACCAAGCAGTACTTCTACGGCGGAACGCTGAACGCCGGCCCGCTCGCGGTCGGCAGCCCGATGACGTACCGCGACGAAGACGGCAACGCCATGGCCGGCGGCGAGGTGATCGAGATCCAAGCACCGCGCCGGCTGGTGCAGAGCTGGCGCGCGATGTGGCAAGGCGACGAGCGCGATCCCGACTCGCGCGTCACCTACGAGATCACCCCGCTGGGCGCAGCCTGCAAGCTCAGCGTGACGCACGAGCACGCCTCGGCCGAGGGCGAGACCGCGAAGAGCACGGCCGGCGGCTGGCCGGTCGTCCTGAGCGGCCTCAAGACGCTGCTCGAGACCGGCACCCCGCTGGAGATCGCCATGCCGGAGGAAGCCGCGGCGACCTGAGCGCGCGAACCCGCGGTCCAGCTCGGCCTGGCCCGACGTCGCGGCTACCGGCGTGGCGGTGCGCCGCGCAGCCGGCGCGCCAGCTCGGCGAAGTCGTCCGCGTCGCGGGCCGGCGCGAGCAGGGTGACGTACGGGAGCGCGGTGCGCATGCCGGCGGCGGTGGGGGTGAAGCCGCGGCCGGCGGCGTGCGGGTGGAGCCAGACCACGCCCGCGGAGCGCGCGCGCAGCGCGCGCATGGCGCGCTCGAGCGCGGCGAGGTCGCCCGCGTCGAGGCCGTCGCTGAAGATCAGCACCAGCGTCTCGTCGTCGAGCATCGGGGCGCCGTGCGCTCGGACGAACGCGAGCAGGCTCGCACCGATGCGCGTGCCGCCGCCCCAGGCCTCGGCGAGGCCGGAGAGCGGGCGGTCGGCGCGGCCGGGCTCGCGCAGCTCGGCGCTGATCTCGCGCAGCCCGGTGCTGAACGCGAACGCGTGCGCGCGCGGGCTGCGCCGGCAGAGCGCGCAGGCGAACTGCAGCATCGGCCCGGCGTGCTCGGCCATCGAGCGGCTGCCGTCGATCAGCAGCACGAAGCGCGCGCCGCGCCGCGCGCGAACGGTGTGGTGCAGCACCAGCGGTTCGCCGGCGGTCGCGACGCTCGCGCGCAGGGTGCGCCGCAGGTCGACCCGCGTGCCGCTGAGCCTGGGGCTGCGGCGGCGCGAGCGCGCGATCCGCACGCTCCCGATCAGCCGGCTCGCGGCGGCCAGCATCGCGTCCAGTCCGGCGGACGCGATCACGGGGGCGGCTGCACCGCGCGCCGCGGCCGGGCTGTACCGTGCGCGCAGCGCCTGCCAGGTCGCGAACGCGTCGTCGCCCGCCTGCGTGGGGCGCGGTTCGCCGGTCGCAGCGGGATCGTCGCTGGGCGTGCGCGGCCGGTCGCGCGCGGTCGACGGCCCGCGCGGCTGCTCGGGGCGCGGCGCGTCGCTGGTGTCGGGCCGGGTGTGGCGCGCGGCGAGGTTGGGCTGCGCGGCGCCGTGCGGGCCGCTGAAGAAGGCGTCGAAGACCGGGTCGAACTGCGCGACTTGGCCCGGCGTGGTGCAGTAGACCGCGCGAAACGCCGCGCGCAGGCGCCACCGGTCGGTGATGCCGACCGCCGCGGCCGCGCGCAGCGCGTCGGCCGTCGTGCCGGCCGCCACCGCGAAGCCGTGCTGCCCGCGCAAGAGCGCCGAGAACGCGGCGACGCCGGCGGTGAAGTCGGTGCTCACGCGCGGTGCGCGCGCACCGTGCCCACGCCGTAGTCGGACGCCGGCAATGCGCCGGAGGGCGGCGGTGCGCCGCTCGCCGTGCCGCCCGCCGCCGCGTCGCCGCCGTCGGCGCGCAGCAACGGCTCGTAGCGCGTGCGCTGGCTGCGCAGCAGCTCCCAGTCCTCGCGCACCTTGAGCAGACAGCCCGCGGTCTGCTCGAGCGTCCGCTCGTCGATCGCGGCGCGGCCCAGGCGAATCAGCGCCAGCGCCCAGTCGAGGGCTTCGGCCACGCCGGGAACTTTCTGGAACGGCTGCTCGCGCAGGTATGCCATGAAGCGCGCGATCTGCGCCGCGAGCGCGGCGTCGATGTCCGGCAGCCGCGCGCGCAGGATCGCCAGCTCCTGCTCCCGGGTCGGGTACGCGAGCCAGGCGTACAGGCAGCGGCGGCGCAGCGCGTCGGACAGCTCGCGGGTGCGGTTGGAGGTGACGATCACCGCCGGGCGCTCGCGCGCGCGGACCGTGCCCAGCTCCGGGATCGTCACCTGGAACTCGCCCAGCAGCTCCAGCAGGAAGGCCTCGAACGCCTCGTCGGCGCGGTCGATCTCGTCGATCAGCAGCACCGGCGCGCGCTCCTGCGTGATTGCTTCGAGCAGCGGGCGCTCGAGCAGGAAGGGCCGGCTGAAGATCTGCGCCTCGCGCGCCTCGGCGGTGGCGTCGTCGTGCTCGGTCAGCCGGATGCGCAGCAGCTGCTTGGGGTAGTTCCACTCGTAGAGGGCGCTGGCGGCGTCGAGCCCTTCGTAGCACTGCAGCCGGATCAGCCGCGTGCCCAGCACGTCGGCGAGCACCTTCGCGCTCTCGGTCTTGCCCACGCCCGCCGGGCCCTCCAGCAGCAGCGGCTTCTCCAGCGCGAGCATCAGCTCCAGGGCGGTGGCGAAGTCGTCGCCCGCGACGTAGCCGCGGGCCGCGAAGCGCGCTCCGATGTCGTCGAGGATCACGCGCGCACCGGGTCGGCCGCGAACGACGCCCGGCACCCGGCGCAGCAGAAGACGTACGTTCGCCCTTCGTGCTCGAAGCGATGGCGCGCGGTCGCGACCTCGACCTCCATGCCGCAGACGGGATCGAGCGCGACCGCGGCATCGGCCGAGGCGGTGTCCGCCGCTGCCGAAGCGGTGTCGTGGACGTGCGTCGCCGCTGTCTGCGCGGCTGCCGCGCTCGCCGCCGCGGCGTTCGTGGCGGCAACGATCTCGGCCAGGATCGAGATCGCCACCTCGCCCGGGCCGCGCGCGCCGATGTCCAGGCCGACCGGCGTGCGCAGCGCCGCCAGCCGCTCCGGCGCAACGCCTTGCTGCGCCAGCGTGGCCGTCACGCTCTGCCCGCGGCGCCGGCTGGCGAGCAGGCCGACGAACGCCGGCCGTGCGGCGAGCAGCGGCGCCAGCGCCTCCTCGTCGTAGTGGCCCTGCGAGGCGACGACCGCGACGAGCTGGGCGCAGGCGTCGCGGCCGGCGTCGGCCAGGTGCGCCGCGAGCGACTCGAGCGCGACCGGCCGTATCCCCGCGATCGCCGGCAGCGCGGCGAGCTCGCCGGCCAGCACCACCCGCACGACGTCGTAGCGGATCTGCGCCGCGACCCGGGCGAGCGCGTCGGCGACCGGCGTGTCGCCGACCACGATCAGCCGCGCCAGCGGCACGTGCGGATCGATGTAGACGTCGACCGCGCCCTCGGACGCGCAGCCCATCGCGACGACCACGCAGGCGTCGTCCGGCGTGCCGTCCGCCGGGCTGCCGCCGGGACGGATCTGCAGCAGGCGCGGCTGGCCGCTGTGCAGCGCGCGCAGCGCCTCGCGGCGCACGATGTCGCGCGAGCACGAGCCGCCGACGAACCCGTCCATCGTGCCGTCGGCGAACACCAGCGCGCGGTCGCCCAGGTGCGAGCTGACCGGCGCGCGCCGCGCGACCACCGTCGCGACCGCGAAGCAGGCGCGCTCGCGCTCCAGCTCGGCCAGGCGCGCGAAGAACGACACGCCGCGCCGACCCGCCTCAGACCGCCGCCGCGGTCAGGCGCGTCTTGACGTTGGCGAAGGTGGTGCTGATGACGCGGTTGGCCTGCGCGTCGAGCACCCGCCCGCCGGCCGTGGCGACCGGGCCGCGCATCGTCGCCTTGCCGCGCCAGTCGAGGACCGTGCGCGCGTCGCCGTCGGCCGCGACATCGGCGCCGGCGAGCAGGTCCACCACGCTGCCGAAGCCGCCGCCGCTGATCCTCATTCCCAGGTGCGCACCGTCGGCGCCGGGCTCGAGCGTGACGTGGAACGTGAACTTGCCGCGCACCGGCCCGACCGCGACCTTCACGGTCGCGTCGAACGTGCGCCCGTCGACGACGTTCGACGAGATCACGTCGGGCATGCACGACGCGATCGAGCCCGGGTCGGTGATGAACGCCCAGACCCGCGCCTTGGGAGCCGGGATCTCCTCGCGGCCCTCGTACTCGAGGTTCACGCGCCGGCCGCTTTGATCGCCGCCCACACTTTCGAGCGGGTGAGCGGCATGTCGATGTGCTCGATGCCCAGCGGTGCGAGCGCGTCCATCACCGCGTTGACGAACGCCGCCGGCGAGCCGACGTTGGGGCTCTCGCCGACGCCCTTGGCGCCGATCGGGTGGTGGGGGCTGGGGGTGATGGTGTTGCCCGTCTCCCAGTGCGGCGTCTCGAGCGACGTCGGGATCAGGTACTCGGTGAAGTTCGGCTGCTGGTGGTTGCCGCTCTCGTCGTAGCTGATCTCCTGCATGAAGGCGATCGCGAAGCCTTCGGTCAGCCCGCCGTGGATCTGGCCCTCGACCACCATCGGGTTGATCACCGTGCCGCAGTCGTCGACCGCCAGGAAGCGCCGCACCTGGGTGAAGCCCGTCTCGCGGTCGACGTCGACCACCGCGATGTAGGCGCCGTAGGGGAACGTCAGGTTCGGCGGGTCGTAGTAGTAGGTCGCCTCGAGCCCCGGCTCGCTGTCGGGCGCGGGGTTGGTGTACGCGGCGAACGCGCACTCCGCCATCGTCACGCTGCGCTCGGGGATGCCCTTGATCGCGAACTTGTAGCCGGCCCACTCGACGTCGGCCTCGTTCGCCTCGAGCAGGTGCGCGGCGATCTTGCGGGCCTTCTCGCGGATGCGCCGGCCGGCCATCGCGATCGCGGCGCCGGCGACCGGCGTGCTGCGGCTGGCGTAGGTCCCCAGGCCGTAGGGCGCGGTGTCGGTGTCGCCCTCCTCGACCATGATGTTCTGCGGGTCCAGGCCCAGCTCTTCGGCCGCGATCTGGGCCCAGGTGGTCTCGTGGCCCTGGCCCTGGGACTTCGTGCCGGCGCGCAGGATCGCCGAGCCGGTCGGGTGGACGCGGATCTCGGCGCTGTCGAACATCTTGATGCCCATGATGTCGAAGTGCTTGCTCGGCCCGGCGCCGACCACTTCGGTGAAGGTCGAGATGCCGATCCCCATCAGCTCGCCGCGGGCGCGCTTCTCGGCCTGCTCGCGGCGCAGGTCCGCGTAGCCGATTCCCTCGAGCGCCTTGCGCAGCGTCGTGTGGTAGTCGCCGCTGTCGTAGACGAAGCCCAGCGGCGAGGGGTACGGGAACTGCTCCTTCGTGATGAAGTTCTTCAGGCGCAGCTCGGCCGGATCCAGGTCGAGCCGCCGGGCGAGCATGTCCATGCCGCGCTCGATCGCGTACGACGCCTCGGTGACCCGGAACGAGCAGCGGTAGGCGACCCCGCCGGGGGCCTTGTTGGTGAAGTACGCGTCCAGCTCGGTGAACGCGATCGGAAAGTCGTACGAGCCGGTGACGATGCCGAACAGCCCGGCGGGGTACTTCGTCGGGTCGGCGGCGGCATCGAAGGCGCCGTGGTCGGCCACGGTCGCGACCTTGAGCGCGGTCACCTTGCCGTCGGCGGACGCGCCGATCTCGACCTCCATGTGGTAGTCGCGCGCGAAGCCGGTCGTGGTCAGGTTCTCGGTCCGCGTCTCGACCCACTTGACCGGCACGCCCAGCACGACCGACGCCGCCGCCGCGACGACGTAGCCGGCGTAGACCGGCACCTTGTTGCCGAAGCCGCCGCCGATGTCGGGCGAGACGACGTGGATCTTGTCCTCGGGGATGCCGGTCACCAGCGAGACCACGGTGCGGTGCGCGTGCGGCGCCTGCGAGGTGAGGTAGAGCGTCAGCCGGCCGGTGCCGGGGTTCATGTCCGCGATCGCGCCGCACGGCTCGAGCGGCGCCGGGTGGCAGCGCTGGAAGTAGACCTTCTCCTTGACGTGCACGTCGGATGCGGCCAGGGCCGCGTCGGTCGCTTCGCGCTTGCCGACTTCCCAGTGGTAGATGTGGTTGGTCTTGGCCTCGCGGTCGTCGCGGATCAGGTTCTCGTCCTTCATCGACTCGAACGGCGAGATCAGCGGCTCGAGCGGCTCGTACTCCACCTCGACCAGCTCGGCGGCGTCCTGGGCGGCCTCGCGGCTCTCGGCGATCACGCCGGCGACTTCCTGGTACTGGTAGAGCGCCTTGCCGACCGCGAGCACCATCTGCTTGTCGTAGCCGTGGAAGGTCGGAATCCAGGCCAGCCCGTGCGCGGCGAGGTCCTCGCCGGTGAGCACCGCCTTGACGCCGGGGACCGCGAGCGCCGCGCTCTTGTCGATCCGCACGATGCGCGCGTGCGGGTACGGGCTGTGCACCAGGCACAGGTAGAGCATGCGCGGCAGCACGATGTCGTCGAGGAACCGGCCGCGGCCCTGGATGAAGCGCGGGTCCTCCTTGCGCTTCATCCGCTTGCCCATCGCGTAGAGCTCTTTTTCCGGTTCGATCGTGGTGCTCATGCAGGTGCTCCTGTGGCAACGGGCTCGGCTGCCGGCGCGGCGTCCCCGCGCAGCGCGCCGGCGGCCTGCTGCACCGCCTTGACGATGTTCTGGTAGCCGGTGCAGCGGCAGAGGTTGCCGGCCAGCGCCTCGCGGATCGCGGATTCGCTCGGATCGGGGCTGCGCTCGAGCAGCACGAGCGACGTCATCAGCATGCCGGGCGTGCAGTAGCCGCACTGCAGCCCGTGGCAGTCCCAGAAGGCTTGCTGCAAGGGGTGCAGCTTGCCGCCTTGCGCGAGGCCTTCGACCGTGGTGATCTCGTGGCCGTCGGCCATCACCGCGAACATCGTGCAGGCCTTGACCGCGCGCTCGCCGTCGAGCACCACCACGCACACGCCGCAGCTCGAGGAGTCGCAGCCGACGTGGGTGCCGGTCAGCCCGAGCGCTTCGCGCAGGAAGTACACCAGCAGCGTGCGCGGCTCGACCTCGCGCTCGTACTTGGAACCGTTCACCGTGACGCTGATCTTCACCGCAGCCCCTCGATCCCCAGCCGGGCGAGCGTCGCCAGCAGCGCGCGGCTCACCAGCACGCCGGCCATGTCCTTCTTGAAGTCGACCGTGCCGCGCGTGTCGGCGACCGGGTCGGCGGCCGCGCGCGCGGCGTCGGCGGCGGCCCGGACCAGCTCGCGCGTCGGCTGCTGCCCGCGCAGCAGCGCCTCGGCGGCCGCGACCCGGGTCGCGGTCGGGCCGGCGGCGCCGATCGCGATGCCGGCCTCGGCGATCGTGCCGTCCTCGCCCAGCGTGAGCTGGGCCGCGGCGGACGCGGTCGCGAAGTCGCCGACCTTGCGCTCGATCTTCTGGTACGAGCCCGCCGTGCGGGCGCCGGGCCGCGGGAAGCGCACTTCCAGCGCCAGCTCGCCGTCGGCGACCGCGGTCGCGAACGAGTCGACCAGGAACTCGTCGATCGGCACCGTCCGCGCGCCGCCGCCGCCGCGCACCACCAGCTGCGCGCGCAGGGCCAGCGCCGTCACGGCCCAGTCGCCGGCCGGATCGTTGTGGCACAGGCTGCCGACGACGGTGCCCGACTGCCGCACGACCGGGTCGGCCACGACGGCCGAGGTGTCGGCGATCAGCGGGTACGCCGAGCCGACCAGCGCGGTGCGCTCGAGCGCGGCGTCGCGGGCCAGCGCGCCGACCGCCAGCACGCCGTCCTGCTCCTGGACGTAGGCGAGGCCCGGCAGCCGGTTGATGTCGACCAGCACCGCCGGCCGCGCCAGCCGGTAGCGCATGGCCGGGATCAGGCTCTGCCCGCCGGCCAGCACGCGCGCGTCGCCGCCGTGCGCGGCCAGGAGCGCGAGCGCTTCGTCGACCGTCTCCGGCCGGTGGTACTCGAAGGCGGCAGGGAACACGCGGTCCTCCTACGGTGTGCCGCGTGCATGCCGCCGCGGCGGGACCGCTATGTTCGCTGGGACCAGTCTTTGCCCTCGCGCTAGCCGCCGGCGATCAGCTCGCGCAGGAGCTGGGTCGTCTCGGCGGTCGGGGCGACGCCCAGGCTCTTGTGCAGGTACGCGGCGAGCTGCTCGTAGACTGAGCGCGCGCGCTCGCGCCGGCCGAGCGCGGCGAACGCGCGCATGACCAAGCGCGCCGCGCCTTCGTGGCCGCGCTCCGCGGCGATCAGGTCCAGCCCGTACACGACCGCGGTGGCGTGCTCGCCGCGGGCCAGGGCGCTCTCGGCGAGCCGCTCGAGCACCATGACGAACGCGCTCTCGCAGCGCACCCGCATCGGCAGCAGCCAGTCGGCGTCCTCGCCGCTGAGGAACTCGCCGCCGTACAGCGCGAGCGCGGCCTGCCAGTCGGCCGCCTCGCCGCTCTCGGCGAGCGCCAGGAAGCGCGCGAAATCGGACTCGATCACCAGCGACTCGTCCCAGACGTAGCTGCCGCGCACCGAGCGGATGGCCTCGAAATCGCCGAGCACCGTGCGCAGCATGGCGCGCGCCGCGCTGGCGACCAGGTGCACGCGGTGGGCCGCGGCATCGGAGGTGCTGCCGGGCCAGAACGCGTCGATCAGCTCGTCGCGCGAGACCGGCCGGCGGGGGTGCGCGATCAGGTACTGGATGAGCTGCCGGCCCTTCTTGATCGACGAGCCCGCGAGCCACTGCCCGCCGCTGCGAATGGCGAACTCGCCCAGCGCGCGCACGACGAGCGTCGGCCGCTCCGCCGCGGGCGGGCCGGGAACGACCGAGCGAAGCCGTTGCACGACGGTCGCATACCGTCGCACGTCGCTCGAGCCGTGCTCGACGAGCTGCGCGAGCTCGTCGATCAGGCCCGAGACGACCGGCGGTGAATACTGCATCTCTGGTGAACACCCACCCTCTGCACCGCACAAAATCGGTGCAGCCATCCTAGCACACCGTCCCTACGATGGGTCAACCACACCACCGCCGCCGATGGAGTGCGTGGAGACGCGACGGAGAGCGCGGGGAGAGAACGCGCCTCTATAGTCCGCAGACCGTGATGCGACGAGGCGATGGATGGAGCCGAGAATGACCGCGCTGCTTTCACTGCGGCCGCTCGCCGGCGGCGACGTAGCCGTCGCGGTCGAGCGAAGTGCGGGCGATCACTACGTGACCGTCGACCACACGACGCTCGTCGTCACGCTCTGGCACGAGAGCGCCGGCGTCGTGCGCGGCCGCTTCGATCACCCGAGCTCGGGAGCGTTCGCGTACTTCCAGAGCAACGACATGCTCTTCGCCATGGCGGACGCGCTGCGGCTGCGGTTCGCACCGTGATGCCGAGCTATCCGTTCGCCCGCATCGAGCGCACCTGGCAGGCGCGCTGGGACGCCGAGCACGTCTTCTGGTCCGAGCGCGGCAGCGAGCGCCCGAAGTGGTTCGTGATGGAGCTGCCGCCGTTCGCCAACGGCAACCTGCACATCGGCCACGCGCGCAACTACGCGATCGCCGACGCGAGCGCCCGCTTCCGGCGCATGGCCGGCTACGACGTGCTCTACACCAGCGGCTTCGACACCTTCGGCCTGCCCAACGAGACCGCCGCCCGCGACGCGGGCGTGCACCCGCTCGAACTCGCCGAGCGCTACAGCGCGCTGATGGCGGAGCAGTTCGTGCGGCTCGGCCTCAGCCACGACCGGCGCCGGATCATCGGCTACCACATCGAGGAGTACTACGTCTGGATCCAGTGGGTGTTCCTCAAGCTCTACGCCGCCGGGCACTGCCTGCGCCGCAGCGCCGCGGTGAGCTGGTGCCCGACCTGCGACATCTCGCTGGCCGACAGCTTGATCGACAACGGGAAGTGCTGGCGCTGCGGCACGCCGCCCGAGCAGCGCGAGACCGAGCAGTGGTTCATCCGCGAGAGCGACTTCGCCGAGCCGATGCTGGCCGGGCTGCCCGCGCTCGGCGGCTGGCCGAGCTCGGTCAAGGGCATCCACCTCGACTGGATCGGCCGGCGCGAAGGCCTCGACATCACCTTCCGCGGGCGCGGCGAGGAGCCGCTCGATCTCACGGTCTTCAGCGACGATCCGGCGCTGCTGCCGGACGCGGCGTTCATCGCGCTGGGCCGCGCCCACCCGCTGGCGCGCCGCTCGGCGCCCGGCCGGCCGGCCGGCGATGCGGCGGCGTTCGCGCTCGGAGCCGAGGTCGAGGTCCCGCTCGCCGGCCGGACCCTTCCGCTGGTGGTCGTGAGCGACGACCCGGCGACGCCGCCCGACGGCGCGCGCCTGGGCGTGCCGCTGCGCGACCGCTTCGCCCGCCAGGTCGCCGACGAGCTCGGCATCGCCTACGCCGCCGAGCCGGCCGGCGAAGCCCGCGGGGCGATCGGCGCGACGCTGCTCGCCGCCGGCGCGGCGACCCCGGCGGTGCGCTACCGGCTGCGCGACTGGAACATCGCCCGCCAGCGCTACTGGGGCCCGCCGGTGCCGGCGGTCCACTGCCCGGCCTGCGGCGTCGTGCCGGTTCCCGAGGCCGAGCTGCCGGTCGTGCTGCCGCTCGACGTCGATTTGGAGGCGCCCGGCAACCCGCTCGAGCGCCACGCCGCGTTCGTCCGGACGGCTTGCCCGCGCTGCGGCGGCGCGGCCCGGCGCGACACCGACACGCTCGAGGCGTACTCGAGCCCGTGGTGGTACCACTGGCTCTGCAAGGACCTCGGCACGAACGATCCGTTCCGGCCCGAGGACGCCCGCGCGTGGCTGCCGGTCGACGTGATGGTCGGCGGGATCGACCAGGCCCGCTCGTGCTTCTTCCACGTGCGGATGATCGCCCAGGCGCTGACCCGCTTGGGCATCACCGACGTCGACGAGCCGGTCGACACGCTGCTGGCGATCGGCATGGTCAAGAGCGACGGCCGCAAGCTGAGCAAGAGCGCGGGCAACAGCCCCGACCTGGCCGCGCTGCTGGAGCGCTACGGCGCCGACGCCGTGCGGCTGGGCATCCTCGGCGCGGCCGCGCCGGAGAACGACTTCAACTGGTCCGAGGACCTGGTCCGCCGCGCGCACGACGCCCTGGCCGAGATCCACGACTTCGTCGGCGCGCGCGCCGAGCAGGTGCGGGCGGCCGGCCCGCCCGCGAGCGTGCCGGGCGCGCGCCGCCGCAAGCTGGCCGGCTGGATCGAGACGGCGCAGGCGCGGGTCACCAACAACTACGTGCGCCACCAGTACCACCTCGCCGCGCAGAACGGCCTGTTCTTGTTCGAGCGGCTGGTGCAGTTCGCGCGCGAGTCGGACCGCGCGGGCGATCCTGCCGACGGCGCGGCGCTGGCGGCCGGCATTCGCAGCCTGCTGCGCTTGATCGCCCCGCTGGCCCCGCACCTGGCCGAGGAGCTGTGGGCGCGCTGCGGCGGCGGCGGCACGGTCGCGCTGGCGGACTGGCCGCAGGACCTCGACGAGGCGCGCCCGCGCCGCCGCCGGGCGGCGCCGGCCGAGGAGGCGCAGTATGCGGCAAGCTGAAGCGCCGCTGCCGGCCGCGCCGTGGGAGCGCAAGCCGTTCAGCGGGCCGCTCTTCGAGCGGGTCGCGCGGGTGTTCGCGGGCTGCCCGGAGCTCGCGCTCTACCGCGACGGACGGCTGGCGCCGGACGCCTACCACGCCTTCGTCGAGCGCAAGGCGCCCGAGCTGATCGCGGCCGGCGTGCCGGCCGGCGAGGTGCACTTCGCCAAGCGCATCCCGCCCGCGCCGGAGCGCTTCGTGCGCGACGCGCTGGAGCGGCTGGCGCGCGCGCGGATCCTGCCCGCGGCGGCGTACGACGCGCCGGCCGGAGCGCTCGCGGCGGCGCTCGCGGCGCGCTACGACCACGGCGGCCTGGGGACGTACATCTACCCCGAGGAAGGCCGGCTGCTCTGCGCGCTGGCGGACGCCGTGCGGCCGCGCAACGCGGTGTTCCTCGGTTCCTATTACGGCTACTGGGCGGCCTGGGCGATCCCGTCGATCGCCGCCCGCGGCGGCCGGGTGACGCTGGTCGATCCCGATCCGCGCGCCGCCGCGGTCGCGCGCCGCAATGCGGCCCGTTACGGCGGCGCGGTGCGGGTCGAGGTGACGACCGGCGCCCGGTTCCTGGCCGCGAGCGCCGAGCCGATCGACTTCGTCGTCGTCGACGCCGAGCTGCCCCGCACTCATCCCGACCCGGACGAGCGCGGGAAGGGCGTCTACCGCTCGCTGCTGCGGGCGGCGCTGCCGCACCTCGCGCCGCGCGCGTACCTGGTCGCGCACAACGTCCTGCTCGCCGACGCGACCGGCGACCCGCAGCTGGCCCGCGTGGTCGCGCGCAACCTGGCCGAGCTGGGGCCGTTCTGCGCGCTGGTCGCGCACGAGTTCGACGCGTTCGCCGAGCTGGCGAGCACCGAGGGCGTGGGCGTCGGGGTGCGCACGCGATGACGCCGGCGTACCGCTCGCCGTTCACGACCTGGATCGACAAGGCCGCGGTGCGCTCGATGCCGATGGCGCACTGGACGGCGGCCGGCCGCGGCCAGTGGTTCCCGGCCGACCAGTGGAGCGTCGCCGCCCACGCCGACGTCGTCGGGTCCGGCCGCGGCGAGCTGGTGGTGGCCGGCCTGCTGCTGGGCTATCTCGACTTCACCATCGAGCTCGAGTCGACGTGCGTCGGGCCGGCCAGCCGGGCGATCGCGCTCGCCCGGCTCGACGCCGGCTACGACGAGGAGATCGCGCGCGACGCGCTGCGGCTGCAGTGCGACGAGGCGTTCCACGCGCTGCTCTGCCAGGAGCTGCGACAGCACGTGTGCGCCCAGACCGGCTTGCCCGCCGTCCGCATCCCCGAGCACCGCTTCATGCGCCGGGTGCGCGAGCTGCGCGAGCTGCTCGCCGGCCGCGTGCCGGCCGAGCAGGTGGAGTTCTGCGCCGCCGTGGTGGCCGAGACGGTCATCACCAAGACCCTGCTCAAGGACTGGAACGACGCCGAGCTGCGGCCGGAAGTGCGCGAGTTCCTCCTCCAGCACTACAAGGACGAGCTGCGCCACAGCGCCTTCTACGGCCAGGCGCTGGCCCAGATCTGGCCGCAGTGGAGCGGCGCGGTGCGCGCGGCGCTGGCCCCGCACTGGTCGGCGCTGGCGCTGGCCTTCATCGAGCCCGATCCCGAGCTGTCGCTGGCCGCGCTGACCCAGGCCGGCTTCGCCGAGCGCGACGCCTGGCGGATCACCTCGGAATGCCATGCGCGCGCCGTCGCGGCGGCCGACCGGCGCGCCTCGCTGGACGCCACGCTGCGGGCGCTGCGCAAGGCCGGCGTGGTCGAAGCGCACGGCCTCGAGGTACCGGTCGCATGACCGCCACCACGCCGCGGCTGGCCGCCGAGAGCCTGCCGTTCTTCCGGTTCGGCAGCGCTCGCGACGGCGCGGCGACGGTGCCGCTGGGGATCGTCGGCGGCGGCCTGATCATGGACAGCGGCGAGGCGGACGCGAGCTTCGTGTACCGCTGCCAGGACCGCTACCTGACCTATACCAGCCTGATCGGCGTGCGCAGCGTGTTCTTCGTGCGCGACGCGGCGCACGCGGCCCGCTACGCGGAGCTGATCGCGCGCCAGCGCGAGCGCTATGCGGCGGTCGCGGCGCACAGCGGCGTGCTGCCGGCGCGCGACCTGCTGGAGCCGCTCTACGTCGCCTGCGAGCCGGCCGGGCTCGCGCTCGGGCCCGGCCCGGCGTTCGCCCGCCGGCTGGACGAGGCGTCGCTGCGCGCCGGCGCGCCGGTCGAGCTCTGCTTCAACCAGGTCGCGCCGAGCACGGCCCGGCTGGCGGCACAGCTCGACGGGCTGCTGCGCGCGCACGGCGCGGCGACGGTCTTCGACCGGGCGGCCTGCGACGCGGCCGCGGCGCTGGGCCTGTTCTTCCACGACAAGGCGCAGGGCGTCGCGCTGGCGCGCGGCGGCGCGGACGCCGGGCTGCCGCCGCACGTCGAGACGGCGCTGCTCAGCCCGACCGAGCTCTTGAACGTGCGCGGCTGGCCGGAGCTCGTCGCGCTCTACCGGGCGCGCTCGGGCGATCCCGGCGAGCCGGCCGCCCTCTACGTGAAGTCGTCGCGCGACTCGGGCGGCAACCTCGCCGCCCGGCTCGGCCCGGCCGACTTCGCCGGCCGCTTCGCCGCGCTCGCGCGCGAGGTCGAGCGCGGCGTGCTGGCCGCCGGCGCGGACGTCGCCGAGCGGGTCGCCGGGCTGCGCGCCGAGATCGCGCTCGCGCCGTCGCTGCGCGGCACGGCCTTCGACGACCGCACGCTGGCCGAGTTCGCCCGCCGGCAAGCCGCCCGGCGCACCGGCATCACCATCCTGGTCCAGCGCGCCGTCGCGCCGCGGCCCGGCGACGCGCGCTTCGGCGGGATCGGCTTGACGTATCTGGTCGAGGGCCCGGAGCGGGCCGCGCCGCTGGCGGTCGCCGCGCAAGTCTACGCCGACGCCGAGCAGCGCCATTTCCTGGGCTCGTTCCTGGACGACGGGCTGGCGGCCGCGGTGCTGACGCCGGAGCTGGCGGCCGCGATGGAGGCCTTGTGCCGGCGCTACGGCGCGGTCGGCTACCGCGGGCCGATCAACTTCGACGCGCGGCTCGACGCCGACGGCCGCTACGTCCTGATCCACGACTGCAACCCGCGCCTGAGCGCCGTGTTCCCGGCGCTGGCGGCGCGGCGCGCGCTGCGCGACGCCGGCCTCGAGCCGCGCAGCGTGCTGAGCCTGGGCTACCGCGGCGAGTTCGTCGCCCGCGATCCGGCCGGCTTCCTGACCCGGCTCGACGCGTGCGGCGTGCTCTGCACCGCCGAGCGCCGCAGCGGCGTGCTGGTGCTGCCCAACCTCGCCCGCGAGGACGGCTTCGACGCGCTGCTGGTCGACGTCGAGCCCGCCCGCGCGAGCACGCTGCTGGCCGCGCTGCGCGCCTGCGCCGGCGACGCCGGCGCCGCCCCGGAGCGGCTCTACGCATGAGCGCGGGCGCAGGCACACGGAACGGTCTGCCGCCGCCGCCGGGTCCGCTGGCCGGCGCGCTGGCCGAGCTGCGCGCGTTCGTGCGGGCCGGCCGGCGGGCCGGTCTGCCGCACGCGCTGCGCACGGCCGGCGACCGCATCGCCGACCGGCTGGCGGAGCCCGCGCTCGGGTTCCGCTCGGCCGGGCTGATCCCGATCGAGACGCTGATCCCGCACTGGCAGGACTGCCACGACTACCGGCCCAGCACGATCCGCCACTTCCGGGCGCTGCTGGACGGCCTGGCGGTCGGGCCGGACGACGTCTTCGTCGACTACGGCGCGGGCCTGGGCCGGGCGCTCGCGCTGGCCGCGGCGTACCCGTTCCGCCGGCTGATCGGGGTCGAGATCGCGCCGGCGCTGGTCGCCCGCGCGCGGGCCAACCTGGCCCGCTCGCTGCCGCCCGCGCGGCTGGCCGCGGTCGAGCTCTGGCAGGGCAACGCGGCGGACTACGTGCTGCCCGACGACGCGAGCGTGGTCTACTTCTACAACCCGTTCCACGGCGCGGTGCTGCGCCGCACGCTCGACGAGATCCGGCGCACGCTGCGGGCCGTGCCGCGCCGGCTGACGGTGGCGTTCAACAACCCCGTTCACGCCGAGCGGATGCTGCCCGAGTACCCGGAGCTGCGGCTCGCGCGCACCTGCGCGTTCGAGTACGACTGCCGCGTCTACGTCGCGGGGGCGGCATGATCGAGACCGTGCGCGCGGCGGAGCGCAGCCCGCTCAAGGACCTCTTCCTGCTCGATCCCGAGGTGACGTACCTCAACCACGGCGCCTACGGCGCGACGCCGCGGCCGGTGTTCGAGGCCTACCAGCGCTGGCAGCTCGAGCTCGAGCGCGAGCCGGTCGACTTCCTCTCGCGCCACGCGACCGAGCGGCTCGCCCGCTCGCGCGCGGTGCTGGCCGAGTACGTCGGCACCGAGCGCGACAACCTGGTCTACGTGAGCAACGGCACGACCGCGATGAACATCGTCGCGCGCAGCCTGTGGGTCGGGCCGGGCGACGAGGTCCTGACCTCCGACCACGAGCACGGCGGAATCGACCGGCTCTGGCGCTTCATGCAGAAGAAACTGGGCTTCACCTACGTCAAGCGCCGCATCCCGCTGCCGGTCACGACCCATGCCGAGTTCGTCGAGCACTTCTGGGCCGGCGTCACCGCGCGCACCCGGGTGATCCTGCTCAGCCAGCTCACCTCGCCCACCTCGCTGGTGTTTCCGGTCGCCGAGATCTGCGCCCGCGCCCGGGCGGCCGGTATCGTCACCGTGATCGACGGCTCGCACGTGCCGGGGCAGCTTCCGCTGTCCCTGCGCGAGATGGACCCCGACTTCTACGTCGGCATCCTGCACAAGTGGGTCTGCGCGCCCAAGGGCTGCGCCTTCCTCTACGCGCGGCCGGACGCGCAGCCGCGGCTCGACCCGCTGGTCGTGAGCTGGGGCTGGGAGCCCAAGCTGCCCGGGCCCTCGAAGTTCGTCGAGTACCACGAGTGGCAGGGCAGCCGCGACATCTCGGCCTTCCTGGCGGTGCCGGACGCGCTGGCGTTCCAGCGCGAGCACGGCTGGGACGCCGTGCGGGCGCGCTGCAAGGCGCTCGCCGCGTACGCGCAGCGCGAGATCTCCGCGCTCGCCGGCACCGCGCCGTACCATCCCGACCGGCCCGAGTGGTACGGCCAGATCGTCTGCGCGCGCTTGCCGCCGGCGACCGACGAGCGGCTGCTGCTGCGCCGGCTGCGCTACGACCACGGCATCGACGTGTCGGTCGACCGCTTCGACGACCAGCCGCGCATTCGCGTCTCGATCCAAGGTTACAACGACGCCGGCGACGTGGAACGCCTGCTCGCGGCGCTGCGAGCGCTCCTGTGAGGACCACCATTCGTGCACCTGTAGCTTAACCGGTAAACGGGACCAAACGTGAACCTCTCGCCGCCCGGCGTTCGGATCGATGGCTTCTCCAGGGCATCACGATCGACGCGAGTGCCGCGCCTGCGGAGCGAATCGGAGTACGTCCCCGAAAGCACCAGCTTTGGGAGCTGGAGACTGCGGGTTCGAATCCCGCCAGGTGCGCCACTCCATCACACGAGACGGCAGAATTCCAAACCGAAGGGAGGTGACAACTATGGATATTACTCACGAGGTACTCAACGCGGTGCTGACCGCCCGGGCGGGCGTCGTCCAGCCCGGTCAGTTCGCCGTCGGCGCGCCAGCGCTGGCTGCGGTTCCACCGCGCATTCCAACGGGTCCAGTCGGCGCTCCAGCGCTGGCTGCGGTTCCACCGCGCACTCCAGCGGGTCCAGTCGGGGCTCCAGCCTTGGCGGTGCCAGCGGGCGCTCCAGCGGGTCCAGTCGGCGCTCCAGCGCTGGCCGTTCCAGCCGGTGCTCCAGCGGCTCCAGCCGGAGCTCGAGCCGTGGCGGTGCCAGCCAATCCAGTCGGTGTCCCAGCGGCTCCAGTCGGTTAGCCCGGACTGGTCCCTCACCTGATCACCGAACGAGGAACGTGAACACGATGATGCCCTGGACGATGAAGCCCTGGAAACCGATGCCCTGGAAACGATGCCCTGGTGAGGAGTGCGCGCCGCTCGCCCGCTGGACCCCGCTCGCGGGAGACACGGCGAGCGCCGCGCACCGATCAACCGCGGCGAACGGTACCTGAACGACGCGAACTCCGAGGACCACTCGTGCACCTGTAGCTTAACCGGTAAACGGGACCAAACGTGAACCTCTCAACGCCCGGCGAGCGAATCGACGGCTTTTCCAGGGCATCACGATCGACGCGTGAACCTCGTCGCGAGAGCGGAACGGAGTACGTCCCCGAAAGCACCAGTTTTGGGAGCTGGAGACTGCGGGTTCGAATCCCGCCAGGTGCGCCACCCACCCGGTCCACGAGAATTCACGCCGAGAGGAGGTGACAATCTCCATGGCAATCTCACAAGAAGTGCTGGCCTCCGTGCCAGCGGTCCACACCCACCTCGCTCCAGCGGTCGAGCACCTCGCTCCAGCGGCGCCAGCCCTGAGCGAAAGCGCGATGACGCTGCTGCGCGCTCCACCGGCTCCAACGGCCGTCCCACCGGTCGAGCGCTCCGCGCTGGCCGGTGTGCCACCGGCTCCAGCCGCGTTCGCGCCAACCTTGGCCGCCTCGGCTGCACCAGTGGCGCACGCCGCGCCAACGATCGCAGCCCACGTTCCAATCCTCGCTCCAGCGCTCGCAGCCGCTCCAACCGCGGAGTGATCGCCGGCTAGGCTTGTGACCCACGATGTCCTGGAAACGATGCCCTGGAACGATGCCCTGGAGAGCGATGCCCTGGAAACCGATGCCCTGGTGAGGGTGCGTGCGGCGCTCGCGCCCGACATCGCCCCCCTTGCGGGCACGAGCCGGGCGCCCGCGCACCCGCTCTACGGCGTGACGTTCGCCTACGGCAGCAACACCAACCACGAGCAGATGCTGGCCCGCTGCCCGCGCGCGCAGGTGCTGGGCCTCGTCCGGATCGCCGGCTACCGGCTCGAGTTCTTCGGCGCGGCCGACCTCGAACCCGATCCGTCCGCGTCGGTCGCCGCGCTGGCCTGGCGGCTCGACCCCGACGACGAGCGCGCGCTGGACGAGCGCGAGGGCGTGTTCCGGCCGGTGCCGAGCTATCTGAAGATCCCGCTGACGGCCCGGCTCGGCGAGCGCGACGAGCTGCACGGGTTCGTCTACCGCATGACGCCGCCGCGCCGCGCGCGCGATCCCCGCCCGCCGCCGCCGCACTACTTCGCCTGCATCCTGGCCGGCTACGCGCGGCACGGCATCGAGCCGGCCGGCCTGCTGGCGGCCCGCGACCGCGCGCTGCCCGCCGCGGCGCGCTAGAGGTCGCCGCTGCGCCGGCCGGCGAAGCGCGCCGCATCGAAGCAGATTCCGCCGCGCCGCTGCGGGCGCGAGTCGCCCAGCTCGGCACGCTCGTCGGCGACGTGCTGCGCCGCCACGCCCGCGCGGGCACGTTCGAGCGGGTCGAGCGGCTGCGCGCGCTGACCCGCCGGCGCCGGGCCGAGCCGGCGGCCGGGGCGGACGCCGAGATCGACGCGCTGCTCGACGAGCTCGACCTCGACGATGCGGTCGACGTCATCCGCGGCTTCAACCTGTACTTCCGGATGGTCAACCTGGCCGAGCAGCTGCACCGCGAGCGGCGCCGGCGCGAGCGCGCCCTGCACGGCGAGGAGCCGCTGCGCGGCTCGCTCGAGACGCTCGAGCCCGGCGCGGCGGTCGAGCGGATCGAGATCGGCCTGGTCTTCACCGCGCACCCGACCGAGGTGCTGCGGCGGACCACCAGCGAGAAGCTGGCCAAAGTCGCCGCGCTGCTGCGCGCGCTCGACGAGCGCCGGCTGACCGCCGAGGAGCTGCGCGGGCTCGAGGCCGAGCTGCGCGCGCAGACGGTGCTGCTCTGGCAGACCAGCGAGCTGTACCGCACCGCGCCGACGGTCCAGGACGAGGTCCGCAACCTGCTGGCGCGCTTCCGCGAGTCGCTCTTCGACGAGGCCACGCTGCTCTTCGAGCGGCTGGAGGCGCAGCTCGGCCGCGCGGTCCCGACGTTCCTGTCGTTCGGGAGCTGGATCGGCGGCGACCGCGACGGCAACGCCAACGTCGCGCCCGACGCGGTCGCCGCCGCCCACGAGCAGGCGCGGCGCTTCGTGCTCGCCCGCTACGTCGAGGACGTCGCGGCGCTGCAAGTGCGGCTCTCGCAGGACGCGCTGCGCGGCGCGGTCGCGCCCGAGCTGCTGGCGTCGGTCGAGCGCGACGCCGCCGAGCTGCCCGACGTGCGCTATGCGATCGGGCCGCGCCAGGCGGCCGAGCCGTACCGGCGCAAGCTGGCCTTCGTCCACCGCCGGCTGCGCCTGGCGCTCGAGGACGCCGCGGGCGGCTACGCCGGGCCGGCCGAGCTGCGGGCCGACCTGGACCTGATCCTGGCCAGCGTCGAGGCGCACAGCGGGCCCGACGTGGCGCGCCCGCTGCGGCGGCTGCGGCGCGCGGTCGATCTGTTCGGCTTCCACCTCTGCGCGCTGGAGTGGCGCCAGCACCGCGACCGCGTCACGGCGGCGCTCGACGAGATCGGGCTGGCCGTCGAGCCGGGCTTGCCGCCGCTCTCGGCCCGGCCCCAGGCCGAGCGGCTGGCCTGGTTCGCGCGCGAGCTGGTCTCGCCGCGCCCGCTGCTGCCGCGCGGGATCGCGTGGTCGCCGCCGACCGCCGACCTGGTCGCCTCGCTGGACGCGGTGACGGCGTTGCGCGCGCGCCGCGGCGCGGCGGCGGTGCGCTCGTTCATCCTGGCCGGCACCGAGTCGGCGTTCGACCTGCTGGCGCTCTTCGCGCTGGTCCGCGCCTGCGGCGCGCTCGACGCCGGCCCGGCCCAGCTCGTGCCGCTGTTCGAGAGCAGCTCGTCGCTGGCGGCCGCGGCGTCGATCTGCGAGCGCGCGCTCGACGTCGGCGCGCTGCGCGAGCACGTCGGCGCGCTGGGCGGCGTGTGGGAGATCATGCTGGGCTACTCCGACAGCACCAAGGTCGCCGGGATCGCGGCCAGCGCCTGGGCGATCTACCGCGCGCAGCTCGGGCTGGCCGAGGTCGCCGCGCGGCGCGGCGTCGCGCTGCGCTTCTTCCACGGCCGCGGCGGCTCGGTCGGCCGCGGCGCCGCCGACGCGCGCGAAGCGGTCGCTGCGCAGCCCGCGGCGACCCGCTCGGGCCGCTTCAAGGTGACCGAGCAGGGCGAGGTGATCGGCGCCCGCTACGGCCTGCCGTCGCTGGCGCGCCGCAACCTGGAGCTGGCGGTGACGGCGGTCGTCGCGGGCAGCGCCGCGCCCGCGCCGGATCCCGCCCGCTGGTACGCGCTGCTGGACCGCTTCGCCGGGTCGGCCGGCGCGGCGTACGTCGGGCTGATCGAGGCGCCCGGCTTCCTGGACTTCTTCGCCGCCTGCACGCCGGTCGACGAGATCGGCGCCATGCAGATCAGCTCGCGGCCCGGCCGGCGCGGTGCGCGCGGCTCGATCGACGACCTGCGGGCGATCCCCTGGGCGTTCGGCTGGGCGCAGACGCGCGCGATGCTGCCCGGCTGGTACGGCATCGGCACGGCGCTCGCGGCCCACCGCGCCGAGCTGGCCGAGCTGCGCGCCGCGGCGCGCGCGTTCCCCTGGTTCGCCACCCTGCTGCGCACGGTCGAGCGGGCGCTGGCGGTCGCCGACCTGGCGATCTTCGAGCGCTACGCGCGCGAGCTGGTGGCCGACCCGGCGCTGCGCGCGCGCTTCGTGCCCCGCATCGGGGCGGAGTTCGACGCGTCGGCCGCGGCCGTGCTCGAGCTGCTCGAGCGCGACCGGCTGCTGGCCGACGACCCGACCCTGGCCCGCAGCATCGCGCTGCGCAACCCCTACGTCGACCCGATCTCGTTCCTGCAAGTCCGCCTGCTGCGCGCCTACCGCGCCGGCCCGGCTGCCGACCCGCGGCTGGCCGACGCGATCCGCTCGTCGATCAACGGGGTCGCGGCGGGCCTGCGCGTCACCGGCTGACGCCTATCCCGGAATCGGGGGTGCCGCCCGGCGGGCCGCGGCGGGTACGTACGCAAGCGAGGAGGAGCGCCGATGAACCCGCTCGCGCACGACCCCGAGATGCTGACCGAGTTCCGCGACCGCGTCGAGCGCGGCGACTGGGCGGCGGCGCGCCGGCTGGGGATGGCGCTGGAGCTGCACCGGCTCGACCCGCAGCGCCTCTTCGAGCGCGACGAAACCTACCTGTGCCGGCTCGCGGCCCGCTATGCGGTACCGTTCGTGCCGCGCCGGCGCCAGCGCTCGCGCCGCCGCGGCAACACGCCCAAGTCCCCGCGATGAACGAGCTCGTCCTGGCCGCAGCCGGGTGCCGGCTGCGCCCGTATCGCCGGGCGGACGTCGGCGCGCTGCGCGCGCAGGCCGACGATCCGCTGGTCACCCGCTGGATGACCGCGACGTTCCCCAGCCCGTACACGCAGGCCGACGCGCAGGCCTGGGTCGACTTCGCGACGGCGCAGGACCCGCCGCAGCACTTCGTCATCGAGGTCGACGGCGAGCTCGCCGGAGCGGCCGGCCTGGAGCCCCTGCGCGGGGAGTACCGCGGCAGCGCGGTCTTCGGCTACTGGCTGGGGCGCGGGTACTGGGGCCGCGGCATCGCGACCGACGCCGCGCGCGCGCTGGCCCGGTTCGCCTTGCGCGCGCGCGGGCTGCGGCGCCTGCAAGCCCGGGTCTTCGCGGCCAACACCGCCTCCGCGCGCGTGCTCGAAAAGGCCGGCTTCCGCTGCGAGGGCCGGCTGCGCGAGTCGCTCGTGCTGCGCGACGGCGGCGTCTGCGACGGGCTGGTCTACGGGCGGCTGGCGTCCGACCCCGAGCCGTAACCGCGCCGCCGCGCGGCGCGAAAGCAGAAACCGGTGCCCGGGCCGAAGGGGCGTCGCATGACCGAGGGTGAGCTGCTCTGGACGCCCGATCCCGCCGTGGCCGCGCAGACCCAGGTCGCGCGCTTCATGCGCCGGGTCGCCGAGCAGCGGGGGCTGCCGATCTCGACGTACGACGAGCTGTGGCGCTGGTCGGTGAGCGATCTGGACGGCTTCTGGTCGGCGGTCTGGGACTTCTACGGCGTGCACTCGACCCGGCCGTACGAGCGGGTGCTCGGGTCGCGCAGCATGCCCGGGGCGGTCTGGTTCCGCGGCTCGCGCGTCAACTACGCCGAGCACCTGCTGCGCCACGAGCGGGTCGCCGCGCCGGGCGAAGCGGCGCTGGTGCACTCCTCGGAGCTGCGCCCGCTGGCCGAGCTGTCGTGGCACGAGCTGGGCGGCGCGGTGCGCATTCTGGCGACCCGACTGCGGGCGCTGGGCGTGCGGCCGGGCGACCGCGTCGCGGCGTACATGCCGAACATCCCCGAGACGGCGATCGCCATGATCGCCACGCTCGCGATCGGGGCGGTCTGGTCGTCGGCGGCGCCCGAGTTCGGCGCGCGGACCGTGATCGACCGCTTCGCGCAGATCGAGCCGACCGTGCTCTTCGCGGCCGACGGGTACCGCTTCGCCGGCAAGGACTTCGACCGGGCCGGCGAGGTGCGCGCGATCCTGGCCGCGCTGCCGACGGTCGAGCACGTCGTGTGGCTGCCGTACCTCGACCCGGCCGCGCGGGCGCCGGTCGCCGGCGCGCACGCCTGGCCGGCGCTGCTCGATCACCCGCCGGTCGCCGCCGACGCGTTCGCGTACGAGTACGTCGCCGAGGACCACCCGCTCTGGGTGCTGTTCTCGTCCGGCACCACCGGGCTGCCCAAGGCGATCGTGCACGGCCACGTGGGCATGCTGCTCGAGCACCTCAAGAGCACGGGCCTGGGTCAGGACCTGGGGCCCGGCGCGCGCCAGTTCTTCTACACGACGACCGGCTGGATGATGTTCAACGCGCTGATCTCGGCGCTGCTGCAGGGCGCGTCGGCCGTGCTGTACGACGGGCACCCGGCCTACCCGACGCCGGCGCTGCTCTGGCAGCTCGCCGCCGACGCCGGCGCGACGTCGTTCGGCGCGAGCCCGACGTTCGTGCAGATGATGCTCAAGGCCGGGATCGTGCCGCGCGAGCGCTTCGACCTCTCGCGGCTGCAGAACGTGCTGCTGACCGGCTCGCCGGTGACGCCCGAGGCGACGGCGTGGTTCTACGCGAGCGTCAAGGACGATCTGTGGGTCACCTCGCCCTCGGGCGGCACCGAGCTGTGCGCGGGGCTGGTCGGGGGCTCGCCGCTGCTGCCGGTGTACGCGGGCGAGATCCAGACCCGGCTGCTCGGCATGGACGTGCACGCCTGGAACGAGGCCGGCGAGGAGATCGTCGACGAGGTCGGCGAGCTGGTCGTCACCAGCCCGGCGCCGTCGATGCCGCTGCACTTCTGGAACGATCCCGGCGACGCGCGCTACCGCGAGACCTACTTCGAGCACTTCCCCGGCGGCGTCTGGCGCCACGGCGACTTCCTCAAGCTCAACCGGCGCGGCGGCGCGTACATCTACGGCCGCTCCGACTCGACCCTCAACCGCTACGGCGTGCGGATCGGCTCGGCCGAGATCTACCGCGCGGTCGAGCAGATCGACGAGGTGGCGGACAGCCTCGTCGTGTGCCTGGAGCTTCCCGGCGGCGGGTTCTGGATGCCGCTCTTCGTGCGCCCGGCCGACGGCGCGGCGGTCGACGACGCGCTGCGCGCGCGGATCGTCGCCAAGCTGCGCGCCGACTGCAGCCCGCGCCACGTTCCCGACGAGATCCACGGCGTCGCGGCGATCCCCTACACCCTCACCGGCAAGAAGATGGAAGTCCCCGTCCGCCGCATCCTGGCCGGCTTCCCGCCCGAGAAGGTCGCCAGCCGCGACGCGATGATGCAGCCCGCCGCCCTGGACTGGTACGTCGACTTCGCGCACAGGCGCGCGGCGGAAGCGTCGGCTGCGGTCGCCAAGAAGTAGCCGGATATGGGCCGGAGGAACTGACTTTGCAGCGCCCCGGATCGATGTCTCCTCGGCGGCTACGGTTATCCTTCCGCTGCCGTCGCGCAACGTGAACTCGCCGACCGATCTCACTGGTACGAAGATCGCCTTCGACTCGATCGGCAGGATGTAACTCCGGGGTCATCCACCGGCCACGTTCTGGGCTCAGCCTTGGACGGTGCTTACGCCAGTCCAGTTCACCGCGTTGTGCGACCGTCTCGAAGCCGCGGCGACGGCTCTCCGCGAGCGCGGCTGCCTGCTGCAATCGATCGCGCGCCGGTACTACCTGGTCTATGCGATCGCGGGGCGGGCCGCCGAGAAGTACGGCGTCACGATCGCTACCGAGCGGCGACGGGGCGCTCGAAGCGACCGGTTCACCCACCAGTCGATTCCGGACGTCGTGTACGCGCTGTATACGGGGAATAAGCGAGGCAACGCCGACCCGGGCTCCACGCCTGGCATTGGTTCGGGACGGCTCTCCGAGCGGCAGGTCATCCGGTACGTGAACGAGCTCCAAAAGGACCGCAAATATGCCGACTACGGCCCTACCGAAGAGCGGGAGCCGTACGGCAGAGCCGAGACGGACGAACGGCTCGCCCAGGCGAATTGCATCATCGACGATTTGAGGACGCTGCTGTGATCATTCCGACGGAACGCCGCGAGATAGCGGACGAATTGGAGAAGCTCGGCGAGACGATGCGGAAGGCAACCGCCGCGTTGATCGTCGGATTGGCACGCATCGTCGATATCGCGACACTGACGGAGGGTGACGACGAGTTCGACTACTTCGTCCAGGTTCCGTCAGGTGAGCTGTACGAGCTGGGCAAACGCGTCTCGGACCTCGAGTGCGACATCCAGGACCGCTTCGGTATCAAGGTGACCGTACTTCCGATTCCGACGTAGCGCAATACCTTATTTGCCCCGGTCGCGACGGACGACGACCTTCTTGCCGCGGATCGTCGCGCCGCGCAGGGCGCGGATGACGCTCTCGGCGAGCGGGCCGGGGACCTCGACCAGCGAGAACTTGTCCGCGATGTCGATCGCGCCGATGTCGCGCGAGCTGATGCGCGCCTCGTTGGCGATCGCGCCGACCAGGTCGGCGGGGCGGATGCCGGCGGCGCGGCCGAGGCCGATGTAGAGCCGCGTCACGTCGGCGCTCGGGCCGGCGGCCGGCGGGTGGAACGGGCGGGTCTCGCGCACGCCCGGCGGGCGCCGCGGCGGCCGCTCGTGGGCCGGCCGGGGCGGCGCCTGCGGCAGCGGCGCCACCGCGGGGATCTCCTCGGTGTCGGCGGCGCCGTCGCGGGCGCGGTCGGCCAGCTTGACCGCGGCGGCGGCGAGGTCGAGCACGTCGTGCTCCTCGGCCAGCGACTCGACCACCCGGCGGTACGGGTCGAGCTCGCCGCCCTCCAGCGCTTCCTCGAGCGCGGCGCGGGTCAGCTCGAGCCGGCGCGCGCGCAGGTCGTGCACCGTCGGCACCGACTCGATCTTGATCTTGCGCTTGGTGTGCTGCTCGATGTTGCGCAGCAGCCGGTGCTCGCGCGCCTCGGCGAAGGTGATCGCGACGCCCTCGCGGCCGGCCCGCCCGGTGCGGCCGATGCGGTGCACGTAGGCGTCGGGCGACGAGGGCACGTCGAAGTTGACGACGTGCGAGACGTGCTCGATGTCCAGGCCGCGCGCCGCCACGTCGGTCGCGACCAAGATGTCGGAGACGCCGTCGCGGAAGCGGCGCAGCACGCGGTCGCGCTGCTCCTGCGAGAGCCCGCCGTGCAGCGCCTCGGCGCCGTAGCCGCGCCCGCCGAGCGTCTCGGTCAGCTCGTCGACCTCGATCCGGGTGCGGCAGAAGACGATGACCGAGGCCGGCGCCTCCATGTCGAGCACCCGGGCGAGCGCCGCCGGCTTGTGGCGGCGCTGCACGATGTAGGCCACCTCGCGCACCCGCGGCGCCTCGCCCGCGGCCACCGTCTCGGCGGCGATCGTGACCCGCACCGGCTCGCGCAGGTGGCGCTTGGCGATCTCGAGGATGCGGCGCGGCATCGTGGCCGAGAAGAGCGCCGTCTGGCGCTCGGCGGGAACCGTGGTCAGGATCGCCTCCAGCTCCTCGGCGAACCCCATGTCGAGCATCTCGTCGGCCTCGTCGAGCACGACCGTCTCGACCGCGTCGAACGTCAGCGTGCCGCGGCGCAGGTGGTCGAGCGCGCGCCCCGGCGTGGCGACGACGACGTCGACCCCGCGCTGCAGCGCGCGCAGCTGCTGCTGCAGCGACTGGCCGCCGTAGACCGGCAGCACCCGCACGTCGAGCGCGCGGCCGTAGCGGTGGACCGCCTCGGCGACCTGCATGGCCAGCTCGCGGGTCGGCACGAGGATCAGCCCGCGGATCGGCCGCGGCCCGCCGCCCGGCCGGCCGATGCGGTGGAGCAGCGGCAGCGCGAACGCGGCGGTCTTCCCGGTACCGGTGGCGGCTTGGCCCAGGACGTCCCGCCCGGCCAGCAGCGGCGGAATCGTCTCGCGCTGGATCGCGGTCGGCTCTTCGTAGCCCAGCGAGGTCAGCTCGGCCATGAGCGCCGGGTCCAGCCCCAGCGCGGAGAAGCCTTCGGTGCTCGGCTGGTCCCTATCCATCCTGGGACGCTTCTCCGGCGAACGCGGCGAGGACTCCGTCGGGGCGGTCCTAGTCCATCTGGGCCGCTCGGCCTAGCGCAGACGGCGATGGTCCGTATGCGGCTGCTCGGCCAGGCGCTACGGTGCAGGGAGAACACGGCGTACGAGGCCGTGGAGGTATGCATTGGGGAACGAATCTGTAGCACCCGGTACGGTGATCGATGCGGCGGCTCTCGGCGTGCTCGACGACGCGCAGCGGCGCGCCACCGAGCAGCGCATCGCCGCGCAGCGGCTGCTCGACGAGGCCCAGGCGCTCGAACGGCGCTTGGTGGCGGAAGCCGAGCAGGCCCGCGCCGCGACCGAGCACGTGTCGGCGCTGCGGCTCGAGCTGGCCTTGGAGCAAGCCGTCGCGCTCGAACGCGCGGCGCTGGAGGCGGCGGAGGCGCGCCGCGAGGAAGCGGTTGCGGCCGCAGCGGCGGCAGCGGCGGCCGAGCGCGCCGCACTCGAGCGGCGCACCGCGCGCGAAGGCGCCGAGGCCGAGCTCGCCGCTGCCCGGGAACGCGCAACCTTCAACGGCAACGTTCCGTCGCTCAGCCTCGAGGCGGCGCAGCGCGCGGCCGAGCGGCGCGCGGCCGACGCGGCCCGCAACGCGGAGCGATGACGACCGGCGTCTGCTCGACGCCGGCGTGCCGGCACGCGGCCGGCGCCGAACCGGTCGAGATCTACCCGGGGCCCGGTCAGTACTGTCCCGCGTGCGGCGAGCGGCTCGAACCGCTCGCCGACGCCGTGCCCGAACCGATCACGCTCGAGGCGTACGAGCACGCGCGCGAGCGCATGCTGACCTCGCTCGCGGAAGCGCCGCCCGCGCGGCGCGGTTCCAAGCGCGTCGCCGTGCTCGCCGCGGTCGCATTCGCGCTGGCGGTCGCGGCCGGCTTCGGGGTCGTCGCCGTGTGGCCGGCCGTCATCGGCCGACCGGCAGCCGCCGGGGTGCAGGTGTGCGGTTCGAGCCTCACCGAGCGGCTGGCGCGCGACATGGTGCGCTCGTACGCCGCCAAGAGCGGCACGCCCGGCTCGCAGTTCGTGGTCGCCGGCGGCGGCGCGTGCGACGTGCGCTTCTCCGCGCGGGCCGGCGGCGGCGCCGATGCGGCCATCGCGCACGACGGAATCGTGGCGGTCGTGAACCCGCAGAACCCGCTCGCGCGGCTGAGCGCGGGCCAACTGCGCCGGATCGTCGCCGGCGGCGCCACCGACTGGTCGCAGGTCGGCGGCCGGCGCGGCGCGATCGTGGCGCTGCTGCCCGGCGGCGAGACCGACGAAGGCCGCGCGCTCGCGGAGACGCTGCTGCGCGGCGTCACGCCGGGCTCGGGCGTGCGCCGCCTGGGGTCGAGCGCCGAGATCGTGCGCGTGGTGGCGAGCGCGAGCGGACGCGGCACGATCGGCCTGGTCGCCTTCAGCGCCGCGGTGCCGGCGAAGGTGCTCGCGCTGGGCTCCGCTCCCGCGCCCAGCGTGCTGTCGATCGCCAGCCACCGCTACCCGCTCTCGCTCGCCGTCACCGCCGGCGCCGAGGGCAGCTCGCGCGACGCCGCGGCCATCGGGCTGGTCGACTACGCGCATTCCGACGAAGCCCAGTCGATCGTCGTGCGCGACGGGCTGATCGCCAAGAGAGGATTCTGAATGCTGGCTCGCTGCGTGCTCGCGCTGGTTGCCTTCGCCTTCGCCTTCGTGCCGGTCGCGGCCGCGCCGCCCACCCTCTCGATCGGTGCGGTCCTGCCGCTCACCGGGCCGCTCGGCAACGAGGGGCGCCTCACCAAAGAGGGCTACGATTTCTGGATGCGCTACGTCAACGCGCACGGCGGCCTGCGGGTGGGCGGCGAGCGGTACGCCGTCGACATCCGGTACGCCGACGACGAGTCGAGCCCCCAGGCGACGGCGCGGCTGGCCGAGAGCCTGATCGCCAACGACCACGTCGAGTTCCTGCTGGGCTCGTACGGCTCGGCGACGACGTTCACCGAGGCGACGGTGGCCGAGCGCCACCACGTGCCCCTGCTCGACAGCAGCGGCGCGGCGGAACGGATCTTCAACCAGGGCTATCGCTACACGTTCGGCGTGCTCTCGCCGGCGCGCAAGTACCTGGTGGGCATCCTCGAGTTCGCCACCCGGCGCAAGCCGCGCCCGCGGACGGTCGCGATCAGCGCCGCCGGGGACGCGTTCTCGCTGGAGGTGCAGCAGGGCGCCGTGCAGTCGGCCAACGACCACGGCATCCACGTCGTGTACGCCGAGCACTACGGCGACGACCCGGCCGCGATCGCCGCCGCGGCCGCCGCGATCAAGGCCGCCAACCCCGACATCGTGCTCAACGCCGGCCACCTGCAGGACGCGCTGCAAGTCCACCGCGCGCTCAAGGAACAGCACGTCGCGGCCAAGATCTACGGGTACTCGGTCGGCCCCGACACGCCGGAGTTCCGCGGCACGCTGGGCGGCGACGCGCAGGCGGTGCTCGGCAGCGCCCAGTGGTCGCCCGCGGTGACCTACAAGGCCGACCCGGGGTTCTATCCCAGCGCGCCGGCCTACGCCGCGGCGTTCGCCGGCGGCATGGGCCACCAGCCGGACTACCACAACGCCGAGGCGACCGCGGCGTGCCTGGCGCTGCAGTACGCGCTCCAGCGGGCGGGCACGACCGATCGCGAGGCCGTGCGCGACGCGCTCGCCCGGCTCGACGTGGTGACGTTCTTCGGCCTGCTCAAGTTCGACCAGCGCGGCCTCAACGTGTTCAAGCCGATGGTCGTCAACCAGATCCAGGGCCCGAAGCTGGTGACGATCTACCCCTACCGGCTCGCGGACGGCAACGCCATCTACCCGTTCCCCGGCTGGGCGCACTGACGGCTCGCCGCGCGGCGCAGCCACGCGCCGCGCTCGAGCCGGTAGAGCACGCTCGGCCACGTGCCGCGGTAGAGGAAATCGCGCACGTACGCCAGCCCGCACTTCTCCATCACCCGCCGGGAGGCGGCGTTGGCCGGATCGGTCGCGGCGTAGACGTGCGGCAGCCGCAGCGACTCGAACGCGATCCGCAGCATGGCCTCCGTCATCTCGGTCGCGTAGCCGCGGTTCCAGTGCTCCGAGCGGACCATGTAGCCGACCTCGACGGTGGCTTCGCCGCCGGCGTGCGAGGGGAAGAGCGAGGCCGCGCCGACGAACGGGCCGCCGAGCAGGCGCACGACGTACTCGCCCATGCCGTGCTCCGCCCAGAGCGTGACGCGGCGCTCGAGCCGAAGCCGCGTGTCCGCTTCGGAGGGGGTGTCGCCGAACAGGCCCGCTTGGACGCCCGCGTCCGCGTCGAGCAGGCGCAGCTCGGCGAAGTGCTGCTCGCCGATGCGCTCGCCGCGCAGCCGGAGGGTCTGGAAGGCGGCGGGCGCGGTCGGCATGGTGTCGTGGTACGACGCGCCGCCGCCGCCGCCCGCCGAGCGGTCAGGTGCGGCGCAGGAAGCTCAGCCCGGGCAGCGGGACCAGCGTCCAGAGCGCGGCGGTGCAGTCCGCCACCAGCACCAGCGACGTGTTGGTGACGAACAGGAAGGCCACCATCGTGAAGGTCGCCAGCGTGAGCGGCAGGGCGAACGGCCGGCCCAGCGCGCGGATCGCGAGCACCACGGCTACGGCGCAGCCGAGCACCACGCCGAGCGCCAGCGGCACGTACCAGGTGAAGATGCCGGCCAGCGCCAGCCCCAGCGTGAACCCGACCACCGCGACCGCCGCGTTGAGCGGCGGCACGCGCAGCCCGCGCCGCAGCGCGTAGACCGCCACGAACAGCAGCGCGACGAACAGCGCGACCGGCGCGTAGGTCAGCAGCTTGGCCAGCAGCTCGCGCACGTCGAGCCGGGCGAACACCAGGCCGATGTCCTGCGCGGTGACGACGTTGGCCAGGTGCCACTCCAGCGTGTCGCCGCCCGCGAAGCCGTGGCTGCTGGCGGTCGGGAAGATGCTGTAGCGGGCGAACTTGGGCGCCCGGTTGGCGTGGACGGTGAGGTCGAGCTTGGCCAGCGGCTCGCGCCGGCCCGAGAGCCGGTAGGCCCAGCCGCGCGCGCCCTGGTTCCTGTAGGCGATCTCGGCGGTCGTGGTCCCGTTCGCGGGCAGCTCGCCGTCCCAGACGTAGCCGTCGCTGAGGTCGGTGACGGTGACCGGCGCGCCGCCGACGGTGAACGTCACGTCGCTGAGCGTGCCGCTGCCGGTCGGCAGCGGGAAGGTGAAGCGCACGTGGGCCGGCGTGCCGAGCGGGTTGTGGAACACGTAGCGCCCGTCGAAGGCGGCGCGGAAGAACGTCCGGCGCCCGCCGTAGGCCGGGTCGACCAGCTCGACGGTGGCGTCGACCGTGCTCGAGTCGAGCTTGATCGGCTGCTCGGTCTCCAGCGTCTGATCGCGCTGGAAGACCACCTGGCGCCCGGAGCGGCGGAACGAGTCGGCCAGCCGGACGACGCTCTGCGCCGAGGGATCGGTCAGGTACGGCGCCAGCGCCTCGACGCCGTCCTCGGAGATGCGGCCGAGGAGCTCGGGCGGCAGGGTCAGGATGCGGCGGTACGTCTTCTGGGCGAAGTACGCGGCCTTGGGCGCGTCCTGGACCATGCTGGCCGCATCCGGGTCGGCGCCGCGCGCGCTCTGGGCGTTCTCGGTCGCGGCGAAGCGCACGTCGGTCGCCAGCCTCACCACCTGCAGCACGTAGACGCCGGCGGCGACGCTCAGCGCGACCACCAGCCACAGCGCGGTCTGCCGCGCCAGCGCCGGCAGCGCGGCGAGGCGCGCGCGCAGGCGCTCGCGGTCCCAGATGCCCAGCGCGACCAGCGCGAGCACCACGATGCCGGCCAGCCCGGCGACCGGCGTGAGCGCCGCCATGAACGCCGGCAGCGAGAGCTCGAAGCGCAGCAGCGCTTCGTTGAGCATGTCCAAGGCAGCCTGTACCATGCTCGCCCCGGTTCACGTGCGAGAAACGCCGGTCCGGCAGGCTTAATCGGACTTCGGGCAACCTCTAATGCCGGTCTCAGCGGGCGGCCGGCCGGGTACGATTGGCGGCATGACAGCCTCCGCATCCGCTCCGCCGGCCACCGCCGAGGTTCCCAAGCGCCGGCTGGGCCGAACCAACGAGCACGTGTCGATGATCGGCATGGGCGGCTTCCACATCGGTGCGCCCAGCAAGCCCGACGACGACATGATCAAGCTGATCCACGCCGCGGTCGAGCGCGGGATCACGTTCCTGGACAACTCGTGGGACTACAACTCCGGCATGAGCGAGCTGCGCATGGGCCGCGCGCTCTCGACCAACGGCTACCGCGACCGGGTGTTCCTGATGACCAAGCTCGACGGCCGCACGAAGGATTCGTTCAACGCGCAGCTCGAGGAGTCGATGAACCGGCTCTTGGTCGACCACCTCGACTTGGTGCAGTTCCACGAGAACATCCGGCCCGACGACGCCGACCGCATCTTCGCCGCGGGCGGCGCGTTCGAGGCGGCGCTGGCCGCGAAGCAAGCCGGCAAGGTGCGCTTCATCGGCTTCACCGGCCACAAGAGCCCCGACTACCACCTGCACATGATCGACCTCGCCACCGAGCACGGGTTCACGTTCGACACGGTGCAGATGCCGCTCAACGTCTTCGACGCGCACTACGAGAGCTTCGCGGCCAAGGTGATCCCGGTCGCGCAGAAGCTCGACATGGGGATCCTGGCGATGAAGACCTTCGGCGACCACAACCTGCTCGAGGCCGGCGTCGTCGACCCCATCGACATGCTGCACTACGGCATGAACCTGCCGACCAGCGTGGTGATCACCGGCATCGACAAGCCGGAGATCCTCGACCAGGCGATCCAGGCCGCGACGACGTTCCAGCCGCTCTCGGAGGCGAAGGTCCAGGAGATCCTGGCGAAGAGCGCCGAGCTGGCGCGTGACGGCGCGTACGAGCGCTACAAGACCTCGCGCTACTTCGACAGCACCTTCCAGAACCCGAGCTGGCTGGGCTAGCCGCGCGCCGCGGACCGTGACCGGAGCGACGCGGTTCTCCCTGGGGGTCGACTACTGGCCGCGGAGCAGCGCCGTGGCGATGTGGCAGCGGTTCGACGCCGGCGAGGTGCGCGAGGACTTCGCCCGGATCGCCGGCCTCGGGCTGGACACCGTGCGCTTCTTCCTGCGCTGGGACGACTTCCAGCCCCGCGCCGACGCGGTCGACCCGGTGATGCTCGAGCGGCTGGAGACGGTCGTCGGGCTGGCCGCGGGCGCGGGGCTGGCGACGGTGCCGACCCTGTGCTGCGGGCACATGATGGGCGTCAACTGGCTGCCGGCGTGGGCGCTCGACCGGCGCGCGCCGCGCGGTCCGTACCGCACGATCAGCGGCGGGGCGGAGTCGCCGCTGGCAGCCGGCGACCTCTACGCCGGCCGGCTGCTCGACGCGCAGGTCGTCCTCGCCCGCGCGGTCGGCGCGCGGCTGCGCGAGCACCCGGCCGTGAAGGCGTGGGACATCGGCCACCAGTTCAGCAACGTGCGCGAGCCGGTGCGCGGCAAGGTCTCGACCGGCGACCACGGCGCCGAGTCGGCCGCCGATCCCGTCGTGGCGGAGTGGAGCCGCCGGCTCACCGCGGCGCTGCACGAGACCTCGTCGATCGCGGTCACCGCCGGCGCGCACGGCGGCGACGTGCTGGAGGACCGCGACGTCCGGCTCGCCCCGCTGTGCGCGCCGCTGGCGTTCGCGTCGATGCAGGGGTCGAACGTCACGAGCTTCATCGCGCGCAACCGGCTCGATCCCGAGGTCATACCGTTCCTGGCCATGGTCGCGGCGGCGTTCTCGTACCAGCCGGTGCTGATCACCGGCTTCGGCAACCCGACCTGCCCGGCCGACAAGTTCTCCGCCCTCGAGCGCTTCCCGCGGCGCGGCGAGCCGCCCGAGCTCGCGATCTCGCCGGACGACAGCGTGTTCGCGACCTATCCCTGTCTGACCGAGCACGAGAACGCGGTCTACTGTGGGGAGGTGCTGGAGCGGCTGCACGCCGACGGCCGGCTCGGCGCGTACTGGTGGTGCTGGGCCGACTACCCGGCCGAGCTGGCCGCGCAGCCGCCGTTCGACGAGGCGCCGCACGCGACGACGTTCGGGATCGTGCGCGCGGACGGCAGCGAGAAGCCCGTCGCCGCGGCGCTCGCCGCGTTCGCGCGCCGAGCAGCGCACGGTCGTGGAGCCGAACGACATGCCGATGATCTCGAGCACCTACTACTACCGCACGCTGCCGACCAGCGCGAGGACGCTGTACGAAGCGTTCCTCGGTTTCGTCGGCCAACGACGCAAGGAGAAACGATGAACGAGACCGGCGGACTGCGCGCGAGCGAACGCTCGACCCGGCGCGCGCAAACCATTCGCGAGCTGTTCGCCAGCGATCGCATCCGCACGCAAGCCCTCGAACGGATCTTCGTCGAGGGCGACGGGAACGACTTCCGCAACACGGAGTTCTTCACGTTCCACGCAGACAAGATCAGCAGCGTCAGCGTCTACTTCGGCGCGACGTACAACAACGGTGCTCTCATCAGCGACGAGGCGCCGACGAAAGGAGCGACGACCACCGATGTCTGAGACTACGCCGCCCACGACCCGCGGGATCACCATCACGCGCGAGTTCAACGCGCCGCGCGAGCTGGTGTTCAAAGCCTGGACCGAGCCCGCGCGCTTCGCGCAGTGGTTCGGCGGGACGCAGTCGAGCGTGCCGCTCGAGACGACGTCGATGGACGTCCGGCCGGGCGGCGCGTGGAACCTGATCATGCTCGCCGGCCCCGAGCGCAACCGACTCCCGTTCGGCGGCTTCTACCGAGAGGTCGTGCCGCCCGAGCGGCTGGTGCTGACCTTGACCAATCCCATGAACCCGAGCGATCCGAACGTCGAGCTGGTGACCGTGGTCCTCACCGATCTGGGCGAGGGCAAGACGCGGATGGACTTCAGCCAGACCGGCCATCTTCCCGAGCAGGCCTACGAACAGGCGAAGGCCGGCTGGTCCGGGTTCTTCGACGCGATGGCCGATCACATGGCGCGCGAGCCGGGGTTAGGCTGACGGTACGGCTGTCAACCGCCGGACCCTGCGAGGCCCTGGTGCTTGGTGAGGAAGCAGACCTCGAGCCGGTTGCCGTCCGGGTCGTCGAAGAAGCTGGCGTAGTAGCCGCCGTAATCCTGCGGGCCGTCGACGTCGCGAGCGCCGGCCCGGCGGGCGGCCTCGGTGGCGCGATCGACTTCGTCGGGTGAGTAGGCCTGGAACGCCAGCCGGTTGGGGTTGGGCACCAGCTCGGGATCGACGACGAAGCCGAAGAACTCGTCGTTGGCCTGCCACTGCGGGCGGCGCCAGGTCGGCTCGTCCGGCCCGAACGGCGGCACGGTGACCCGCTCGAAGCCGAACGCCCCGAGCAGCGCGTCGTAGAATGCGAGCCCGCGGTCGCGCTCGCGCACCCGCAGGTCGACGTGGCTGAAGAGGCGGCGGTGGGTCATGAGGCCCGCTTCGACGCGGGCCAGCGTTCAGGCTTCGTTGGCTGCTACCCTCGTGGCTGCAACGGGGCGCGTCGTAATTTGGACCCCGTACTCGTCTTCGATCTCGAATGTCAAGTCGGCGAGCCGCGGCATGACGTCCGACATGTCGGCTTGGCTGACCGTTACGGCGAAGTCGAACCCGTGCGTGCCCATTTCGAGCGTCGTTATGTCGGCGATATCCTTCAAGCGCACGAGGTACGCGACGGTCGCGCTCGCCAGGCGGGTTGCGGCCCGCTCGATGTCAAGGGCATTGGCGGGGACGATCGGGGTCAGCGTCATAGGATGGTCTCCAAGTCTTGCGCAAGGTTCTTCGCCATGGTGAGCCACTCGTCCACCTTGGCGGTGGGGTATGGCTCCACGAGAAGCTTTCCGCCATAATCGGCTTCGAGGCGCATCAGGTAGAGGGTACGCGTGTTTCGGTATGCTCCTCGGTCGTCGTAGTTACCCGACCCGATGCCTGGGCTGCCGCCCGGATCGGTAATCGTACCGCGCTTTCCGCCTGTGTACAGGGCATAGACGACGTCAGGAAGCTCGTTGTGGCTGAAGTCCTGGTCGATCACGATCTCGCCACTACGGGCATGCGTTGCTTTCACTCCGTACTTGCCGGCTGCAAATGACGCAAGAACGTAGACGACGTAGTATGCACGTGCGACCGATTGGAGCAGTTGACCGTCGCATCGCAGTGTATCTCGCGCGCGTTCGAGCCGCTGGCGCAGCGCGTCGAACTCTGCCTTGGTGTAGCCTGCGATGCCGCGCCTCCTCATTGGGCTCCGCTTCGCTGGTTGCGATGGAACAGGGTGGTATCGGCAGCGGGGCAGTCCATCGCCGCAGCATAGTCGCCGTGTATTTCCGTGGAACGGCCGAACCGTTACTGATCTACGATGCGGCACTCTGCATGGATGCAGAACCGACCGCCGCGCAACCTAGACCTGCAACGGCCTTCCCAGCCGAGCGTTTTGCGGTGCTCCACACGCGCGAATTCACGTCATGTTAGGTCTACGTCAGAGCACACGAAGTCGGCTGCCTCTGCTATCTGGCTTGCACGAGACTGCTTTACGATCGATCTCGCCGCCGATGGCTTACGCAAACGTTCACCGAGATCACCATGCTGCTGTGGCGCGCGGAGAACCAGAACACGAATTAGGATGAAGTGCGCGACGCCTTACGGCGATATGGGGAGAGAATCTCTGCCGGATTTGCCGCGGAGCGGCCGGGGTGCTACCCTGCGAAGAACTCGTCGTTGGGCCTGCCACTGCGGGCGGCGCCAGGTTGGCTCGTCGGGCCCGAACGGCGGCACGGTGACCCACTCGAAGCCGAACGCCGCCAGCAGCGCGTCGTAGACGCGAGCCCGCGGTCGCGGTCGCGCACCCGCAGATCGACGTGGCTGAAGAGCCGGCGGTGGGTCACGGAGCTCGCTTCGGGACCGCGCCGCCATGACCTAGCGTCTTGATGATGAAGATGTCGGCTCAAAAGGTTATGGCTAGAGATGATCTCGATGACAGTGATCATTGGGGATCGATCTGGCCAGGCGCTTCCGCGTCGCGTGGTGCCATCGCGAGCGCAGGTTGTTGGCCAGATCTAGGCGCAGATTGACTCGGCGTTGTGTGGAATAAGCTCGAAGTAGTCAAGCCCCTGGCTGTATTACATGGCAAAAACTGATCAAGCCCTCGCGCCCATTTGCCAAAGCCTACGGAAATTGCGCCAGGGGCTCGGCCCTTTTGGATCGAGGAGCCGATTAGCTTGAGATCATATAACACGGAAAGTCCGGTCGGTGCCTTATCCGCGCTCGTCCGGTTCAGTTAATGGATAGTCGCGGATCGCACGTTCATAAGGAGGCAATCCTGAGGTCGCTAGTTGGTGTGAGGGCAGAGAGCTGAAATCAATATCGTCGCGGGCGAGGCGGATATATCGTGCCTCGCCGGTCACAGGCGTCCCGCATGCGGCCTATTCCTTACGGATAGAAGGCGGCGGAGCGCGACTCTTCCACCGCATGGGCGGCATGATCTTGGAAGAGTGGCGAAAGCATGCGCTCTTCCCCGTTGATGAAGGCCTTAGGCGTTGGGTGACGGCCCCTGCTGCTTCGCAAGCCGAATACCTGCGAGTTCTGAAACGAGCATTCTTTCCAAAGGGCCACGGTACAGATGCGCCAACGGCCGGTCGGACTGCTGCGATGGGTACGCTCAGTGAGACTTTCCTCCGTTGGGTTAGATCGAATCAAAAGTTGAACCGCGTCCTCGTCGAGCCACCCGTGCCCCGGACGACCGCGAACGGCGACATCGATCTCCTTGAGATTCACGAAGATCGAACAGGTCGGTTCTTTGCGATGGCATGGGAAGCAAAGGCGACCGATCGCGCTGCTGGCGATCCTAATACCGTGGTATATTCGCAGCTCGATGACTACCCTAACAGACTCGCTTTTGAGGCGACAATTATCTCGGAGCGCTATCACGGGTCGAACACTAATCTGAAGACATTCCTAAAGAACCTGAGTGCCTACGCCTACAATAGAGGCCCAGAAGTTCGCTATGGCGCCTTCTGTATGTTCAACGATAGTGTGACACCGCGAACAAACTTTGTCCCCCACTTGAACGTCCATCCGGTAGGAACACATCATGGCGCACAAAACGTCTCGGTCAGTGTGGGCGTTCCTAACTTCAATGCTCGGCGCCAAGCATTGTGGCTCACGATGCATTTGCAGCCATGATGGATATTATCACACCGGAAGATCTAGGACCCATCCTTGGTAACCTGTTCGAAGTTGGTAACATAGAGCGCTTTAGCGAAACGCTAAGACTCCTTCATCACGAATTCCTCCGCATTACTTTGCGTCCGGGCGCTGCTGAACCGATTGCCCACGTCGAGCTAATACGCCTTCACAGTATCGCGAACGCGCTGGCAGCACACTACACTAACCCGTTTGCCGAGGAACGAGCGATGGAGTTGCCGTCCGAGGAGCAGACCGATCCACGTGTGCTGCAGGATGGCCGTGGCCTTGCCGCAACGATCTTTGAATATCTCGCAGACTATAGGTCCCTATCAACCCCCCTATCTGGCGACGGAGCCTCACTCAGATCGCATCGAGCGGTAGACGGCCTTCCTTCCGCGGCCCGTCTGTATGTCAAGGCGGGTCTGATGTATGCACTCGGTAGCTATGAGGCGAGGATGGTGGTGTTGCTTAAGCGCCTAGCGGAAAGGTTTGATCCGGCCGAGCTATCACTTGAGGATACCCCGGATCGCCTCGCTGACTGGTACGTCATTAACCTGCTCGCTGGCCAAAATAGGCGCGTTCGTGACGCTCGGCAATCTGATTTTCGCGCTATTGCTTTCCAGCGCGAGCGTTCAATCAAATTACTTGATACAGACGCTGATGGTGACACATTCGAAACTTCAACGCGGCGCATAATCTCATTAGATCTGATTGCTGGCAGCGTCGCAACTGCTCGGGCATTTCTCCTCGGTGACGAGCAATCTCTCGTAATTGGGCGCCAGCGGATGGCACAAGCGGTCGAGTTTGCCGGGCTACTGCGAGAGCCAGAGACTATCTGGACAATCAGTATAGCATCGAAGATTATTGAACGTATGTGGCGTAATAGCCCGTGGGTTAGACTAGCGGGTATTATCAACAACCGCGCCTATCTTCGAAGCCTTTCCAATGGTGGAATCTCTACATTGTGGACTTCGCAGCTAGCCGCATTAGACATCACGTCATCATTGCCTGATCTAAATGGTGGCTATCTAGACGATCGACTTCGCCGAATAGTTCTGACGATGCCTACGAGCGCTGGCAAGACACTCCTTTGCGAGCTTGCAATCGTTAAGGCATTGATCGACACGCCAAATCGTAGGTGCGTATACGTTGCGCCAACAAGAGCTCTGTGCGACCAAGTCGCGACACGTTTGCGCGATGCTCTCGCACCAATGGGAATTCGCGTAGCCGCGCCGGTTACAGACAACGATCAGGTCTCATATGAAACGCTAATTTACCAGGAAGTGAACGTCATCGTCGTCACGCCTGAGAAGTTGTCATACCTCTTTAGGCAAAGCAGTTCGGCTGCTAGAGCGGCGCTCTTCATTTTCGATGAAGTTCACATGATTTCTAAGCCCGACCGGGGGTGGACATACGAAGAAATCATCACACTTTTGCTGACGGATGAGCGGACTAAAGCTGCAAAGATGATGTTTGTGTCTGCTGTGATGCCGAATCACTTGGCGTTTCGGCGCTGGGTCGACCCCGATGGTGTTGCCCAGAGCGTATCGAGTGATTGGCAGCCTACTCGTGTCTTGAAAGGGGCACTTGTCTTCGCAACGCCCAAGTTAGCCCCGGCGGAGATGGCCACGACTATTCAAGGCGACATCGTTTACGTTCGTTCGTCAGCCGAATTGTCGTCGCCGCTACGCATTCGAGGAATCGTTGAATCGAACCAGACACTACAATGGCAACGGGCCCCGGCGGGATATGCATATAAAAAGAGAGTTCCTATGCTTAGCGACGGATACATCGAGCATGCCGCTCAGTTGGCTGTGTCGTTTTCTCGATTAGGACCCGTTCTAGTGTTTGCCCCTCGGCGCTCATCTGCGGAACAGATCGCGGCGAAGGCCGCAACACTGCGCGAGGCTCAACCACAGAGGGAAGGAACCGAGGCTCAAAGAGACGCTGTGGAGTTTATTTCGGAGCAATTGACTCCCGAGCATCGACTGATCGGCATGTTGCGCCATGGCGTAGCATATCACCACGGCAATCTTACCCGCGAGGTTCGAAATGAAGTCGAGTACCTGTTCCAATCGCGCTTCGCCGACATCTTGGCTGTGACGCAGACGCTAGTAGACGGGGTAAATTTTCCAGTTAAGACCCTCGTAATCGCGGATTACTGTTCCAGTCGCAACTTCAATAAAGAGCAAAATAAGACAATCCTTACCAATGCGTTAGACAAGCGTGACTTCCGCAATATGGTCGGCAGGGCGGGTCGGGCATTTGCAGAAACTGAGGGACAGGTGATAGTCGCCCAGTCAGTTGACGACTTTCCCTTCGCTTTGGAGCGTGACTTTGCAGAGTACTTGGACGTTGATGGGTCCGGCCCAGAACTCGCAATAACCAGTAGTCTTGAGCAAGATAATGCAATTGGTCTTCTCAAAGAGCTCGTTGAGGCATTTGATGCGGAGCATCTAGATCCCGAAAAGATCGTTTTGGAGACGAAAGCGCTACCATCACGTCTAAAACGCCTAACCGTTTTGATGCGGAAGCTGTCAGTCTTGGCAATTCTACTTGAAGCTGGCGACGTATCGGCGGACGAAGCGGCAGGTCAATTCGGCAGTATGTTGTCACAGACGTTTATCGCATTACAGCAGCGAGACGCAGACGCAACAGAGTGTCTTATCGACTTTGCGCGTCACGTATCACGGGCAACGGCTGCGAAGATTAGTCCCGTGCTCAAAGCGTTATTTTCACGTACGGGCCTGCCCCTATCGATCTGCTTCCGCCTTCACGCTGCGACGCGCAAGTTCTGGAAAAGCCATCTCGCGGAGCCGGCCGTTTTAGATGGCCCATTGAATGCTGAACTTATTCGAGAGATCGCGTCGTTAATTTATAAGGCGGGGGACTCGGGCGGCCTTGGACCTGCTCGCGTGAAGCCCCGCACTGCGGGCGAGGGTAGTAGAAGTGGCGTTAACCTTGACGATCCCGATGAACTCCTTGTCACTTGGATGACCACTGGAAACCCCTTGACGGTTAGAGAACAACATTTTCAGTTTTGTGAGACTGATGAGTTAAAGGCTGCGGGATTTAGCGACTATCTTCAGCAAACACTTAACTTCGGAACGCCCTGGCTACTATCGGCGTTTTGGATTTTCTCGCGTGAAATTTGCGCGACGGTGCCCATTGAGCTTAGCAATACGGAACTTGGGAGAGATCTGATGCTCTTCCCCGCGTATGCAAAATTTGGTACGTTGAATCCGTTTGTGGCATTCTTATCAACCTTGGGTATCGGTCCCAATCGCGTCGCCCGCCTCTTGGCGGAACAATTTGTGGCGGAGAATCCTCTTGCGGGGAGGCATGAGTTTACCGCAATGTTCGCATGGATCACTAGACTTGAGCCAGAGAAAATGTTGAGCTATAACATTGAGCGGGCCAGCGTTCGTCGTATCGTTGAACGGTTAAGTGGATTGAATGTAGTCCCGCTGCCTCCAGAGGACACCTGGGGATTTACATTTAGGATCGCCGGCTGGCAATACTATGATGGTGAGCGAGCGGGTAACGACATCCACGCAGGCCTTCGACTTTACCTGCGCGCAGAGCCCGATAATGTATATGATCCAAATGCGATTGGCATATTTATGACTGATGGGCGCAGGCTCGGCTATGTGCCCCGTTCGCTCGCGGTTGAGATTGGAAGATCGTTACTTCCTACAGACGTCGCCGAGATAATTGCGATTCGGGACACGATCAATCCATCTGATCGTGTTGAAGTGCGACTTGTTCGGGGGCGCGATGGCGCTGGGTAGACTTCCGAGGCATTCAATCCAGGATTCAGCGGGTCGAACTTGCTCTATATTGAGAGGATCAAGCCCGGCACTTCAGTGCTGAACTAAAACGTATCCCTTAGAGTTCGATGCTGTGCTTGATGTTTACGCGCTATAGTGCTCGCAAGATTAGCGGAGTTCGGTGCAAACGAATTCGACGTACGGCCACGGCGTTACAATGCGATGTGGCGGAAAACCGCCAGCGCCGCTTGGCCTAGGCACAGGCCGCCGTCGTTGGCCGGCACGAGCAGGTTGCACCACAGCGACTCGCCCAGCCGTGCTCGCAGCAGTTCGAGCAGCAGGCGGTTCTGGAACACGCCGCCCGATGCCACCAGCGGCGCGCCCGGATCGATATCGCGGTGCACGGCGACGAGCGCGTCGGCGACCGCGGCATGGAAGCGGCGCGCGATCGTGCCCGGGTCGGTTCCGCGCAAGCGATCGTCGACGATGCCCGTCAGCAGTGGTCGGTAGTCCAGCTCGCCGCCTTGGTAGGGAAGCTCGTACGCCGGCACGTCGCTCGCACCGGCGGCGAGGTGCTCCAGCCACATCGCGGCCTGGCCCTCGAAGGTGATCTCGCGGGTGAAGCCCAGCAGGGCCGCGACGGCGTCGAACAGCCGCCCCATCGAGGTGGTCGTGAAGGTGCGCACGTCCTTGGCGATCATCGACCGCGCCAGCGCGTAGCGCTGCGCCGGAAACCCGAACGGCGGTGCCGTGAGGTCCGCCAAGCCGTCGAGCTCGTAGAGAAATCCCGCCGCCGCCTGCACCGGAAACCGCGCTGCCGCGTCGCCGCCGGGCAGTGCCGCTGCGCGCAGGTGCGCGACGCGCCGAAAGCCGGCCGCGACGCTGCCGGCGAAGATCTCGCCGCCCCAGATCGTGCCGTCGTCGCCGTAGCCGGTGCCGTCGAACGCCGCGCCTACGATCTCACGCTCCCAATCGCCGCGCTCGGCCAGCACGCTGGCGACGTGGGCGCGGTGGTGCTGTACGGCGACCGTCGTCTCGGACAGCGTGTGGGCGTACCCGCTCGAGAGGTACTCCGGGTGCGCGTCGTGCACCACCAGCAGCTCGGCCGGGTCGAGCCGGTAGGTCGCGCACAGGTCGCGCACGGTGGCCTCGAACGCCGCCCGGGCCGGCACGTGCTCCAAGTCGCCGACGTGCTGGCTGACGAAGGCCTGGCCGTCGACCACCAGCGCGACGGCATTCTTGAGGTCGCCGCCCAGGGCGAGGATCGGCCGCGCGCTCGGTATCGTCGCGACCGCCCCCGGCGCCAGGCCGCGCGCGCGGCGCAGGATCGCCGGCCCGGCCGGACCGGCGCGCGCCACCGAGTCGTCGATCCGGCGCGCGATCGGCCGTTCGCCGACCAGGAACGCGTCGGCGATCCCGGCCAGGCTCGCCAGGGCGTCGCCGTCCTCGTACGCCATCGGCTCGCTCGAGCGGTTGGCGCTGGTCATCACCAGCAGGCCGGGCGCGCCGCGGGCGAAGAGCAGGTGCTGTAGCGGCGTGTACGGCAGCATCAGGCCCAGCTCGCGGTTGTCCGGCGCGATGCCGGCCAGCCTGCGGCGGGCCGGCGCCAGCACGATCGGCCGTGCGCTGGACGTCAGCAGCGCCGCCGCGTCGTCGCCCAGCTCGGCCACCTCGCGAGCGGTGGCCAGATCGCGCGCCATCAGCGCGAAGGGCCGCTCCTTGCGGTACTTGCGCTCGCGCAAGGCGGCCACCGCGACCGCATTCTCGGCGTCGCAGGCGAGGTGATAGCCGCCGATTCCCTTGACCGCGAGAATCGCTCCATCACGCAGCAGCGCCACCGCGCCGTCGATCGCCGCCGTGCCGCGCGGCTCGCCTGCCGTCGGCTCGCCGCCAGGCGTCCCATCGCGCAGCACGTAGTTCGGGCCGCACTCCGGGCAGGCCAGCGGCTGCGCGTGGAAGCGCCGGTCGCCCGGGTCGTGGTACTGCGCCGCGCAGGGCGCGCACAGCGGCCAGGGCGCCATCGTCGTGTTGGCGCGGTCGTACGGCAGCCCGAGCACGATGCTGTAGCGCGGGCCGCAGTCGGTGCAGGTGATGTACGGGTACAGATGGCGCCGGTCGGCCGGGTCGAACAGCTCGCGCAGGCAGTTCTCGCAGACCGGCAGGTCGGGTGAGATGCGCGTCGTGAGCCGCTCGCCGCGCTCGCTCGCGCGGATCGCGAAGGCGGCGAACCCTTGCGGCTGCGCGACGGCCGCCTCGACCGCGGCGACGGTGGCCGCCGGCGGCGCTTCCTCGACCACCGCGCGGGCGAAGGCGTCGAGCGCGTCGAGCGGGCCTTCGACGTGCACTTGCACGCCGCTCTCGCCGTTGCGCACCCAGCCGGCCAGCGCGTGGCGCCGGGCCAGCCGGTACACGAAGGGCCGAAAGCCGACCCCCTGGACCACGCCGCGAATCCGCAGGTCGAGCGCGCCGACCGGCGCGCTCACGTCGTGCCGGTGTCCGGCACGGCGACGTAGCACGAGCGCCCGCCGTAGCCGACCTCGACGACCTTGCCGTCCTCGACCAGCACCGGCACCGCCGCCGTTCCCGGCGCCAGCTCGCGCATCCGCCGCAGCGCGGCGGGGTCGGCCTCGACGTCGTACTCGACGAACGCGCGGCCGCGGAACTCCAGGTCCTCGCGCAGCTCGGCGGTGTAGGGACAGCTCCGCGTTCCGTACAGCTCAAGCGCCATCGGGCAGCTCCGCCAGCTCCTCGCGCAGCACGTGGTAGATCGCGCCCTGCGCTTCCTGGATGCGCGGGATGTAGCTGGCTGCGCACGACGACGGCGTGGTCGGCCAGGCCGCGCCGCACGATCTCGCCGCCGTCGTAGCCCAGCAGCGCCACGGTCAGCAGGCCGCGCCGCCGCGCTTCCTCGAGCGCGGCGACGACGTTCTTCGAGCCGCCGCTGGTGGAGAGCGCGAACGCCACGTCGCCGGGCCGCGACTGCGCGACGATCTGGCGCAGGAACGTCAGCTCCGCGCCGACGTCGTTGGCCAGCGCGGTCAGCACGGCGGGCTCGGCGGCCAGCGAGATGGCCGGCAGCGGCCGCACCCCGGCGCCCGGCGCGACGCAGTCGAGCGCGAAGTCGGTGGCGTCGGTCGCCGAGCCGCCGTTGCCGAAGATCAGCAGCCGGCCGCCCGCGGCCAGCCGCGCGCCGATCGCTTCGGCGGCCGCCGCGATCGCGTCGGACTTGCTCGTCGGCGACGCTGCTCGCGCAGCGCTTCGCCGTCGCGCACCTTGGCCAGGATCGACGCCGCGACGTCGTCGACGATCGCCACCGCCTCGTCCTGCGCCGAGCCCAGGTAGGGGTAGAGGAACCCCGATGCGCCGACATCGTCGCCCAGGTCGCGGCGGTGCTCCAGGTACACGTGCACGCTCTCGTACAGCGTGTGGCCGAGCAGCTCGAAGGCTTCCTGGTGCAGGTGCGGGTCGTCGGTCGGGGCGGCCACCGCGTAGTCGGCGTCGGCGCAATCGCCGTCGCCGCTGCCCGGCCAGGCCAGCGTGTAGGCGCCCTTGCGGTGCGCCAGACCGCAGCGCGGCGATGGTGCGCAGGTCGTGCTCGGGCGGGCCGAAGGCGATCGCCATGTCGTCCGGGCCGACCAGCGTCTCGACGAAGGCGTCGGGCGCGGCGCTGGCGTCGAGCGCCGGCAGGGCGCGCTTGCCGACGATCACCGGGTGCACGAACTCGACCGAGACGTGCGCGGCGTCGGTGGCGTAGGGCCCGTTGCCGAAGGCGTAGAGCCGGCCGCCGCGGGCGAAGCGGTCGGCCATCTCCTGCGCCGCGCGCGCCAGCCGCGGCGCCTCGCGGTCGAAGAAGGCGCGCACGACCGCGTCGCGCGCGCGCAGCCGGGCCGCCACCCGGGCCGCGCGCGAGCCGTGGCCGGGCTCGCTCGCCGCGTGCTGACGCATCACCTCAGCAGATCCGCGGCAGCGGGTCGCCGACCAGCATGTCGATCGAGCGGGTGCCGCCGTACGGGGTGATGCCGACCACCGTGCCGGCGCGCTCGGCACGCACCTCGCCGATCGCCCGCGCGCCTTCGCCGCCGGGCACGGCGTGCAGCGCGGCTAGCGCGCGCTCCGCGTCCTCGGCCGCGACCACCGCCAGCAGCTGGCCTTCGTTCGCGATGTGGAGCGGGTCGAGGCCGAGCACCTCGCAGGCGCCGCGCACCTCGCGCCGCAGCGGCACGTCGGCCTCGCGCAGCACGATCCCCAGGCCGCAGTCGCGGGCCAGCTCGTTGAGCGCGGTCGCCACCCCGCCGCGGGTCGGGTCGCGCATCCAGCGCACGCCGGCCGGGCACGCCGCGAGCAGGCGCTCGACGAACGGCCAGACCGAGCGGGTGTCGGAGCGCAGGTCGGTCTCCAGCTCCAGCTCGCCGCGGGCGAGCAGGATGGTGATGCCGTGGTCGCCGATCGGCCCGCTCACCAGCACCACGTCGCCGGCTGCAGCGAGCGCGGGTCGAGCGCCAGGCGCGCGTCGACGACGCCGATGCCGAACGTGGTGACGTACATGCCGTCGCACTGGCCGTGCTCGACCACCTTGGTGTCGCCGCCGACGATCGGCACGCCGGCCCGCTGCCGCCGCCGCCGCCATCGCCTCGACCTCGGCCCGCAGCACGTCGCTGGGCAGCCCGGCCTCGAGGATGAACGACGCCATCAGCGCGGTCGCGCGGGCGCCCGAGACGGCCAGGTCGTTCACCGTGCCGTTCACCGCCAGCTCGCCGATCGAGCCGCCCGGAAAGCGCAGCGGCTTCACGACGTAGCCGTCGGCGGTGGTCGCGACTCGCGCTCCCGCCCAGCGGGAAAACCGCCGCATCGCTCAGCGTCGCCAGCACCGGGTTGGCGAAGGCCGGCGCGATCAAGCCCCTCGACCAGCCGGCGCGAGGCCTTGCCGCCGGCACCGTGCGCCATCTCGATCTGCGCGTCGGTGAAGCGCACCCGCGGCCGGCCGTTGGCGACCGTCGTCATGTCAGGCGTGGGCCGACTCTTCGACCCGGGCGTAGCGGTAGTACGCCGCGCAGGCGCCTTCGCTCGAGACCATCAGCGCGCCGACCGGGTGCTCGGGATCGCACTCCTTGCCGAACAGCTTGCACTGCGGCGGCTTGAGCACGCCCTTGAGCACCTCGCCGCACTGCGCGGCGCGCGGGTCGGTCACCCGCACGCCGGGCACCGCGAAGCGCACCTCGCCGTCCCACTCGGCGAAGGCGTCTTTGAGCTTGAGGGCCGACTGCGAGATGAAGCCCAGGCCGCGCCACTCGAAGTACGGCCGCAGCTCGAACACCGTGCCCAGCGCGCGCAGCGCGGCCGGGTTGCCTTCCCACGGCACGATGCGGCGGTACTGGTTCTCCACCCGGGCTGGCCGGCACGGATCTGGCGCAGCACCATCAGGATGCCCTCGAGCAGGTCGAGCGGCTCGAACCCGGCGACCGCGACCGGCTTGCCGTAGTGCTTGGCGACGAACTCGTAGGGCCGGCAGCCGGTGATGCTCGCGACGTGGCCCGGCCCGATGAAGCCGTCCAGCCGCATGTCGGGCGAGTCGAGGATGGCCCGGATCGCCGGCACGATCGTGACGTGGTTGCTGAACACCGAGAAGTTGCGCAAGCCCCAGCTCGCGGGCGCGCAGCAGGGTCAGCGCGGTCGAGGGCGCCGTCGTCTCGAAGCCGATCGCGAAGAAGCAGACGTGCGTGCTGGGGGTTGTCCTGCGCGAGCTTGAGCGCGTCGAGCGGCGAGTAGACCATCCGGATGTCGGCCCCGCGCGCCTTGAGCTCGAGCGGCGTGCCCCGCGTGCCCGGCACGCGCATCATGTCGCCGAAGCAGGTCAGCATCGTGCTCGGCTGGGCGGCGATGGCCAGGCCGTCGTCGACCCGGCCGGTCGGCAGCACGCAGACCGGGCAGCCCGGGCCGTGCACCAGCTCGACGTTGGCGGGCAAGACGTCGCGCAGGCCGTGGCGGTAGATCGAGTGGGTGTGGCCGCCGCATACTTCCATGATCCGGTAGTGCCGGGCGGGATCGACGGTGCGCGCGATCTCGTGCGCGACCGCGCCGATCAGCGCCGGGTCGCGGAACTCGTCGACGTACTTCATGGCGGTCGTATCGGTCTTCGTCATCGTCGGTCACCGTCGTCCGCGGCGAACGAGTAGCCGCGGACCTCTTCCATCGCCAGCTCGTCCTCGCCCATGGCGCGCAGCATGCGCAACTGGTCCTGCGCCTCGGCCTCGCCGATCTTGCTCAGCGCGAAGCCGACGTGGATCAGCACCCAGTCGCCCAGCGCCAGGTCGCCGTCCTCGAGCAAGCCGACGTTCACGTTGCGGCGCACGCCCGCGACGTCGACCTTCACCAGGAGCGGCTGCTCGGGGTTCATCTCCACCACTTGGCCGGGAATCGCCAGGCACACGTTCAGCGCACGCTTTCGGTTCGGCTCGGCTTCACATCGAGCTTATCTTGAGATAGCGCCCGATGTCCTGGGGGACGCTGGTCAGGAACTGGAGCAGCCCGGGCGCTTTGGCGTCCTCGCCGTAGTGCGGGGCGTTGCTCGGCTTGGTGGAGGTGTGGGTCGGCAAGAGCGCTTCGCGGACGTCGCCCGGGCTGAGCGGCCCGTCGCCCGACATCGAGCGCATGGCGTTGTAGCGGCTCACGTCCTTGAGCATGCTGCTGAGCTGCCGGGCGCCCCACCAGGCGACGGCGACGGCGAACCCGCTGCGGATCAAGGTCTTCTTCATGGCATACCTCCGGTGGCTTGGGGCAGGAGCGCCGCGCGCTGCTCGTCGAGCAGCCGGCGAACGAGGGCGGCGGCCGGCGCGACGGCCGCGCTCACCGGCGCGGACAAGCCGATCCCCGGCTCGACCGTGGCGGGCTCGCAGCCGACGATGACGACCGGCGGCGGCTCGCCCTCGAGCAGGCGCAGGAAGGCGAACACGTTCTGCACGTCCATGCGGTGCGCGTCGGGGGCCGCGCCGGCGGCGCCGACCTCGGGCTCGATCACGTAGAGCGTTCCCGGCGCGCCGCCGCGCGGCACCGCGTCGATCAGGATCGCGCGGTCGTAGCCGGCCAGCAGCTCGTAGGCCAGGTGCAGCCCGCGAATCCCGAAGTCCTCGGTCTTGGCATCGGGCGCCTGCGGCTCGCGCGCGAGCAGTTGGGCGACCTCGCAGCCGAAGCCGTCGTCGCCGAAGAAGATGTTGCCGATTCCGGCCACCAGGACGCGCATCAGCCGGCGCTCCCCAGCGGTTCGATCTCGTCGGGATAGAAGAAGAACGACCGGCCGTACCACTCGTGCAGGTCGCTGGCCGGGTCGTCGTCGACCGTGACCGCGACGTACATCACGTCCTCGAGGTCCTGGTGGACCGCCTGCACCGTGGCGACCTTGCCGGCCAGGAACATGTCCCAGGCGTCGGCGCGGCGCTTGGGGTGCAGCCGCACCGCCGAGCCCTTCGCGACCTTCGTGCCGGCGACGAAGACGCAGTCGATCCCGGGCACGTCGAGCGCGCCGAACGGGTCGCCGGCCGCGAACGGGTCGCCGCCGGCGAACACCTGGCGGCGGCCGGCCGGCGTCGGATCGGGCTGCGCCGGGCTGCCCGGCGGCGGGCTCACGTGGTGGAGCGTGCCGGCGTGGAGGCGAGCCAGCTCGCCGGTGCCGAAGCGCTCGGCCCGCTCGACGATCGCGCGGGCGCGCGGATCGGTCGCGCACGCCTCGGCGCGCTCGGCCTCGGGCAGGCTCAGCACGCTGAGCATCAGCAGCTCGTCGACCTCGGTCGCGTCGAACGCGTCGCCCGCGCTCTGCGGCGCGACCGCCGGGAAGTCGTACAGGATGATCGGCGAGGACAGCACGAGCGCGGCGCGCTGGGCGTCGGCGGCACCGTCGCCGACCAGCACCGGGAAGACCTGCCGGTTGACCAGTTCCGCGGTCGCGGCCGCGGCCTCGGGCGTGGGATCGAGCACCGAGACGAAGCAGCCTCGCTCGACCGCGAGCAGCGCGTGGGTCGAGACGAATGCCGTGCGCAGCGCGCCGCTGCGCTCGCCCGCCACGACCGCGGAGCGGTTCTCGACCAGCACCCGCAGCTTGCGCAGCCCCGGCGCGCCCGCGACGGCGTCGCAGCGGATCGCCAGCGTCCCGGCCAGCGGCCAGCGCTCGCGCACCACCCGCCCGCGCGTCGCGCCGTCGTCGCGCAGCAGCTCGACGTCGCTGCCGCCCGCCAGCGCGACCGCAACGACCTGCTCGCGGCCCGCCACGGCGTCGAGCTCGACCGCGATCTGCCGCTCGACGCCCTCGTCGAAGCTCAGGTGCGTCGTGCCGCCGGCGACGAGCGAGGCCGCCGGCACGAAGCCGCCCTCGGCGAGCCCTTCGACCCGCCGCGCCTCGACCTGCAGGAAGCGCAGCAGCACGCTGACGCGCGGGACGGCGTCCGGCTCGGCCTCGATCAGGACCTCGGTCTGCTGCTCGGCCGGCTCGCCGCCGGTGCCCGCGTACGCCTGCGGGACGACCACGCCGAACTGCCAGCGCACCCGGTTCTTGCCCGAGGACGCGGTGTACGGGTAGAGCAGGTAGCCCTCGTACAGCACCGCGTCGGCAACGGCCAGCGCGGGCGCGAACGGCGAGCTCATCAGCGCGGGCTCTCGGCCGCGGCACGGAGCTGGGCCAGCGCGCGCTCCCAGGTCGGGTAGCCGCCGGCGGTCTTGAAGCGGTAGAGCTCGTCGAACGTCGCGCGGTCGATTCGGATCCAGGCGCTGTCGGGGAAGAACGCGTCCATCGCCTGGCGGTACACCGCGACCGGGAGCCGGTAGCGCGCGTCGCAGTTCCACGGCACCAGCTCGGCCGTGATCCCGCTGTTGCCGCGCACGAAGAGGGTGCCGCTGAACATCACCTCGAGCGGGATGTCGCCACCGGCCAGTGCGCTCAGGTACTTGTTCGCCGCGACCTCGAAATCGTAGCTGCACGGCAGGGTCAGGTCGAACTCCGTCTCGCCGGTGAACGCGAGCACGGTCTGCGAGACGTGAGCCCACAGCAGCGACCGCAGCGTGTCGCCGTAGCGATCGGGGCTGCCGAACAGCTCGACCAGGCGCTCCGGCTCGGGGCCGGCGTAGCGGCGCGCCTGCGGCTCGATCCGGACCTGCGCGCGCAGGGTGATCGCGTGCACCCGCACCCCGCCGGCGGCCGTGATGCGCACCCGCAGGCTGAGCTGCGGGCTGGCCGCGTAGAGCTCGGGCCGCGCGCCGACGACCGCGAACGCCAGCTCGGTCACGGGCCGGTCCGCGTCGTCAGCCGTCCCCGGTTGGCGCTGCGCTCCTGCAGCTCGCTGAAAAACGCCTCGATCTTGCCCCAGGCCTCGGCGCCGCCGTCGAAGCCGCGCCAGGCGATGCGGATGATGCCGACCAGCTTGTACGCCGCGTCGATCGGCACGACGAAGCAGCGGGTGATTCCCTTGCGGCGCAGGATCACGACCGCCTCGACGTCCGGCTCGAGCGTCGCCAGCACGGGATCGGCGCCGGCGACGCCGTTCCAGGCCGCGAGGTCGAGCTGCGACTCGGTCGCGCCGGCCGGGCCCGGGTAGAGCGCGATCGTTCGCCCCTCCGCCGAGTTGTAGAAGAAGAACGCCAGCCCGATCGGGATCTGGAGCTGCTCCCAGACCGCGTCGCTCACGGCGAAGCCGGGGACCTCGGCGTAGCGGGTCGGCACGGGCTTGTAGCGGCCGTGGGCCGCGCCCTCGGGCTCGAACACCAGCCAGCACGGCCGGCAGCTGCACATGATCCGCCGGCCCTGCATGTCGATCAGGTGGCCGTGCTCGGGCCCCAGCGGCACGGCGCAGTAGTCGCAGCGCTCGCCCGGCGGCGGGGGCGGGCGCTTCGAGAGCAGCTTCTGCAGCGAGGCGAACTCGCCCGGCGCGCGGTCCACGCTACATCCCCGGCGCGTCGACCAGCGAGAGGCAGCCGTCCTCGAAGCGCAGCGCGCCGTAGTCGGCCGGCGCGACGGTCGCCTCGGCGGCGACCACCGTGTGGACGTCGGGCACGCGCTCGAGGATCGCCCGCTCCACCGCCTGCTTCACCGTCGCGGCGGACGACGGGCAGCCGTCGCAGTTGCCCTGCATCGCGATCGTCACGACGCCGTCGGCGACGCTTGCGATCGCGACCCCGCCCTCGTGCGACTTCAGGTACGGCCGCACGGCGTCCAGTGCCGCCTGCACCCGGTCCTCGACCGCGACCGGGTGCAGCCCGTGCAGGCACAGCAGCCCCTCGACGAACGGGTCGCCGCAGAGCCGCGCGAAGACCTCGGGCGAGCGCTCCTCGCCCACCGTGTCGTGCACGATGGTGAGGACGCGCTCGAGGCCCTCGCCGTACAGGTTGACGATCGTGCGCGCGAGCTCTTCGGCCAGCTCGCGCGCCTGGCGCGGGGTCGACACCGCGCCGAAGCCGTCGATCAACGACTCGACGCGGTCCGCCATCCTGCGCAGCGGTGCTTCGTCCTCCTCGGCCAGCATCTAGCCGAACGGCGCCAGCGGCGAGTGGACGGTCTCGATCGCCTTGCCGCCGCCCAGGTACATGTGGACGCCGCACGGCAGGCAGGGGTCGAAGCTGCGCACGCTGCGCATGATGTCGATGCCCTTGAAGTTCTCGGGCCCGTTCTCTTCGAACAGCGGCGTGTTCTGCACCGCGTCCTCGTACGGCCCCGGGGTGCCGTATATGTCGCGCGGGTTGGCGTTCCACGGCGTCGGCGGCCAGGGGTGGTAGTTCGCGATCTTGCCGTCGCGGATCACCATGTGGTGCGAGAGCACGCCGCGCACCGCCTCGGTGAAGCCGACGCCGATTCCCTCGTCGGGCACCGTGAACGGCTCCCACGAGCGCGTCCGGCCGGCGTGCAGCTCCTCGAGCGCCTTGTCGAGGAAGTGCAGCGCCGCGGCGGCCGCGTAGGCCTGGAAGTACGTCCGGGCGCGGTCGCGCTCGATCGTGTTCGACCACTGCGGGATCTTCCACTCGAACGAGGCCGGGCCGCGCAGCAGGCTCTTGGGCAGGTTGATCTGCACGCTGTTGCCGGTCGCCTTGACGTAGCCGATGTCGACCAGGCCGGAGAGCGCGGTCGACCACAGCCGGGCCAGCGCGCCGCCGCCGGTGTCGAGCGCGAGATAGTCCTTGCCGTCGTACCAGCGGGGCGACATGACCCAGCTGTACTGGTTGGCGAAGTCGCGCTTCTTGGGCGTCGGGTTGGTGTGCATGTTCCAGGGGTGGCGCCGGTCGACCGGGTTGCCCAGCGGGTCGCGCGCGACGAACGTCTCCTGGTTCTGCCAGTCGTCGTAGTAGGAGTGCCCGAGCAGGACCCGGATGCCGAGGTTGATCTCGACCAGGTCGTTGGTGACCAGCTTGCCGTCGACCACGACGCCCGGCGTGACGAACATCTTGCGGCCCCAGTTCGTCATGTTGCGGTACTGGAAGTCGCAGTGGTCGGGGTCCTGGAAGGCGCCCCAGCAGCCGAGCAGGATCCGCCGCCGGCCGACTTCCTCGTAGCCGGGCAGCGCTTCGTACATGAAGTCGAACAGGTCGTCGTGGAACGGCACGCAGACCTTCATGTACTCGATGTAGCGCATCAGGCGCGTGTAGTAGTCGGTGAAGAGCTGGTGCGTCGCGACCGTGCCCGTGCCGCCCGGGTAGAGCGTCGAGGGGTGGACGTGCCGGCCTTCCATCAGGCTGAACATCTCGCGCGTGTAGCGGCTGATCTGCAGCGCCTGGCGGTAGAACTCGCCCGAGAACGGGTTGAGCGCCGTCATGATGTCGGCGATGGTGGCGTAGCCGTGGACGTCCGCGTGGGGGGCGCGCTTGGCCTTGGCCTTCTCCCACACCGAGGGATTGGTCTCGCGGATCATCTGCTCGCAGAAGTCCACCCCGACCAGGTTCTCCTGGAAGATGTTGTGGTCGAACATGTACTCGGCGGCCTCGCCGAGGTTCATGATCCACTCGCCCATCGCCGGCGGCCGCACCCCGAAGGCCATGTTCTGGCCGTAGACCGAGCAGACGGCGTGGTTGTCGCCGCAGATGCCGCAGATGCGCGAGGTGATGAAGTGGGCGTCGCGCGGGTCCTTGCCCTTCATGAAGATGCTGTAGCCGCGGAAGATCGAGCTGGTCGAGTGGCACTCGGCCACCCGCTTCTGGGCGAAGTCGATCTTGGTGTAGATGCCCAAGCTGCCGACGATGCGGGTGATCGGATCCCACGACATCTCGACGAGGCGGGATTTTTCGGTGCCGCCGGTAGTGCCTGGCAGATCCTGAATAGCCAACGTGGTTCTCCTTCAGCGATTGCGGTAGCGCTACGCGCGCGGGCGGTAACCGGTCGTGAGCTGGGGCCCCTTGTGGCGCCACTTGGGCTCTTTGTCGAGCGTGTGCATCGTGATGCCGCGCAGGCGGCGGATCATCGGGCCGTACACGCCGCTCACGCCGGAGGAGAGCTTGCCGCCCGGCGGCTCGTCCATGAACGGCATGAACTTGTCGGGGAAGCCGGGCATGGTGCAGCCGATGCAGATGCCGCCGACGTTGGGGCAGCCGCCGACGCCGCCGGTCCAGCCGCGCTTGGGCACGTTGCACTTGACGGCCGGGCCCCAGCAGCCGATCTTCACCAGGCACGTGGGCTGGTCGTAGGCGGTCGCGAACTGCCCCTGCTCGTAGTAGCCGGCCCGGTCGCAGCCCTCGTGCACGGTGGTGCCGAACAGCCACTGCGGCCGGCCCGCTTCGTCGAGCGGGATCATCGGCGCGTTGCCGGCCGCCTGCCACAGCAGGTAGAGGATGGTCTCGGAGAGGTTGTCGGGCTGGGTCGGGCAGCCCGGGACGCACACGATCGGCACGCCGGCGCTGGACTTCCAGTCCCAGCCGAGGTAGTCGAGGATGCCCATCGCGCCGGTCGGGTTGCCGGCCATCGCGTGAATGCCGCCGTAGGTGGCGCACGTGCCGGCCGCCAGGACCGCGTAGGCTTTGGGCGCGAGCTTGTCGATCCAGCGCGCGAACGTGCGCGGCTGGTCGGTGCCCGGCTCGTTGCCGAAGCCGGTCCAGTAGCCCTCGCTCTTGATCGTCTCGTTGGCGATCGAGCCTTCGATCACGAGCACGAACGGGTCGAGCTCGCCGCGCTCGGCCTTGAAGAACGCTTCCAGGAACTCGGCGCCGCCCAAGCTGTACTCGATCAGCGGCCAGTGGAAGCGGACCTTGGGCAGGCCCGGCAGCATGCCCAGCGCGATCTCTTCGATCGACGGCTGCATGGCGGAGGTCAGGGCGACGGAGTCGCCGTCGCAGCTCAGGCCCGCGGGAATCCAGAGAACGTTGACCAGTACATCGGCCGGTGCATCCTTCATGAGTCAGCATTGCCTCCGACGTCGGGTCGCGGAAATGCGGGAGCGTGAAGGTGGCCGAGGCACAGCAGGCCCGGCGCGACGCGAAGAGGCCGCGCGGAGGGTGCCAGCATCAGGGTCCTCGGGCGCTCGGGCGGCGCGGCCAGACCACTAGTTCGGTTTCGCGATCTTGACGGAACCCTTGCATTTGTTCCGTCCGTACGGTTACGCTACTCCAACAAAGGTCGCAGCGCAAGGGGCTTGGCCCGGGAGAATGTCCGGCCCCGTGGGCTGCAGAGGAACGCGATTGCACGAGCTGTCGGTGGCGCTCGGCCTGCTCGAAGGGGTCCAGGAGACGGCTGCTCGGCAAGGGATCGAGCGGGTGGCCGCCATCCACGTGCGGGTCGGTGCGCTGAGCGGCATCGCACCCGACGCGCTGCTGTTCTCGTGGGATCTGGCGACCGAGGACACGATCGCCGCCGGCAGCACGCTCGAGATCGAGACCGTGCCGCTGGCGGTGCTCTGCGAGCGCTGCGCGGTCGAGCGCGCGCCGCGCGCCGGCAGCGGCTTGACCTGTCCCGAATGCGGCGCCGCCTGTCCCACGATCGTGCGCGGCCGGGAGCTGCAACTCGTCGCTATGGAGGTCCGGGAATGAAGTACCGCGTGGTCCAGATCGAGCAGAGCATCATGCGCAAGAACGACGGCCTGGCGGCCGCGCTGCGCGAGCGCTGGGCCGCCAGCGGTACGCTGGTCGTCAACCTGCTCTCCAGCCCCGGCTCCGGCAAGACGACCCTGCTGCAGGAGACGCTCGCTCGGCTGGCGCCGCGCCACCGGGTCGGCGCGCTCGTCGGCGACCAGGCGACCGACAACGACGCGGTGCGGCTGGCCCGCTCCGGCGCGCCGGTCCACCAGATCACGACCGCGGCCGAGTGCCGGCTCGACGCCGACATGATCGGCAAGGCGCTGGCCGGCTGGGACGCCGGCCCGCTCGATGTCCTCTTCATCGAGAACGTCGGCAACCTGATCTGCCCGGCGGAGTACGACCTGGGCGAGGACGTGCGGGCCGTCCTGTTCTCGGTCACCGAGGGCGAGGACAAGCCGCTCAAGTACCCGCTGGCCTTCAACACCTCGCACGTCGCGCTGGTCACCAAGACCGACATCGCCGAGGCGATCGGCTTCGACCGCGACGCGGCGCTGCAGAGCATCCGCCAGGTGAACCCCGGCGTGGAGATCATCGAGGTCTCGGCGCGGACCGGCGCCGGCATGGACGCCTGGACCGATCTGCTCGAGGAGCGCCTGCGCCGGAAGACCCGCCAGCCGGCGGGAATCGGCTGAGTCGTTACCTCGTCCAGGACTTTTCGAAGAGGAGCGCGGCGAGGAACACTTCCGCATTGGGCGTGTTGCGCACGCTGTGCCAATCACGAAATGCGGCTCGCGCGAGCTCGATGTTTCGCAGGACGTTGATGCGGTTGAACGGGCGCGAGAGATCGTAGTCTGCCGCATGCCGTAATTCTTGCAGCTCGACGAACGCTGTCCCGACGCGTTGCAGCTCCGGCTGAATCGGACGCACCGTCAACGCGTTGCTCGGCGAAGCAGCGTTCGTTATGCTGCCCCGAGCATATTCTTTGCACACCTGCTTCATGGTGCCGTGCGCGAACGCACGCCCGACCGGAACACGGAGCCGGACCGGCGACACCAAAGAACTGCTCTCGCTGACCAAGAGGTGAAAGAGCGCGTAGTATGCCGCGGATACCGCTCGGCGCAGGCTGGCTTGTTTCGGCCGCCGCGGTTCCCGCCGCGCAAGGTGTTGCGCCTGGTCGAGCAAGTCAGCGTGGAGGCTCATGCCGCTCCGGCACGGGTTCCACGCTGATCTCGACGTACGGCCAGCGGTTCGGCAATCTCTCGATGAGCTGCGTCGTCAGCTTCGACGCGAAGTCGTTGAGCTCGGCCAGCTTCGCCGAAGAACGCTCGATGTCGTCGTCGACGGTGAGTATGACCCACGCCGCGGGTTCGTTCGTGGAGTCGCTCCCGAGGCCGACTCGGACGTCCTTGACGCTGGCGGGGCGACCGCTAGCCGCTACCACTTCCTCGATGACCGCCGTATCATCCATAGCGCTCGACTCGCTTTCCTCGACTAGCTTCGCCAATTCTCGAATCCATCTGGTGTCCCGGCGGTTACAGTCCTGTCCACGCTCGCCGAGGTGCCCCGTTCGCTCCAGAGGTAGTTCACCGTGCTAGCAGCTTATGGTAGGCCCGCTACACTTCCCAGCCTTCCGCGTCGTGCTCGCGGGTCCACTGCTGGGCGTCGGTCGTGGGCGGGAGCGGCGGGACGGGATGCTTGCGCAGCGAGGGCGACGCCTTGAGGCAGCGGTAGAGCTCTTCGCCGAACGGGAGGGCGACGAACGCCGCGGCGCCGAGCAGCATCGCGGCCACGTACGGGCGCGGCAGCGGCTTGCGTTTGGGCCGGAACGCGAAGCGCGGCCGCTCCGGCCCGCGGCCGAGCAGCGCCCGGACTTGGCCCGGCCGGCTGCAGGCCAACGCCGCCGCCGTCATCATCGGCAGCACTTCGAGCCAGCTGTGCGTGTGCTGCTCGGCCGGCGCGACCTTGCGGCGCGGCGTGGCGTACGCGACGTCCCACATCACCGTCGCCTGGTGCAGCGCGACCGCCAGCAAGCTGGCCGCGATGACGCCGGCGTCGGTCTCCAGGAACAGGAATGCCGCGACCGGGATGCCGGCCTCTGCCTCCATCAGCAGGTGCAGCACCGACTCGCGCGCGCCCGCGGTCTCCTCGATCCGCGTCCGGCGGTGCCAGTACCAGTCCAGCACGCCGGGCACGAACCAGATCGGCAGGAGCACGTACGTGAGGAGCCCCTCCGTCGTGTGGGGCGAGGGCCAGGCGGGCTCGTCGTCTGCGCGTTGCGTCTCCACGTGTTCCATGTGCCCGGAAAAAGACCTGACCGCGGCCTCTCGGTCACGGTCAGGTCTCGAACGGCACTGAGCGGGCTACTTCGCCGCCGGCGCGCTTCCCAGCTTGAAGATCGCGACCGTGTCGCCGAGCGGGTAGCTGAGCTGGAAGTTGCCGCCCGCGGCGACCGCGACGTACTGCTGGCCGCCCACCATGTAGGTGATCGGCGGCGCGTTGACGCCGGCGCCGAGGTTGTAGCGCCAGAGCTTCTGGCCGCTGGTCGCGTCGAAGGCGTCGAAATCGCCGTTGCCCTCGCCCATGAAGGCCAGGTTGCCGGCGGTCACCAGCGCGCCGCCGATCAGCGGGTCGCCGGTCATCGCGGTCCAGGCGATCTTGCCCGTGTCGACGTTGATGGCGACGAAGCGGCCGTCCTGGAGCCCGCCCTTCTCGACGTTGCTGAACGCGCTGCCCAGGCGGATGTGCTCGGCCGCCACGTGGGTCGGCGCGGTGGTGAACTTCATGAGCTGGTCCATCGCCAGGACGTAGACGTCGTGCGTCTGGGGCGAGTACGCCGGCGGCGACCACTCGGCGCCGCCGTTGGCGCCCGGCAGCATCACCACGCCGGCCTTCGTCGGCTGGCTGAACATGTTGTCGGAGAACTTCACGTAGGGATCCGACTTGCGGATCAGCTTGCCCGTGCTGCGGTCGACGATGAAGAACCAGCCGACCTTGCCGGCCTCGCCCGCGGCGGGCACCGGCTTCCCGTCGACCATCGCGTCGAACAGCACGACCGGGCTCACCGCGTCGTAGTCCCAGACGTCGTGCTTGACCTCTTGGTAGTACCACTTGAGGTTGCCGCTGTGCACGTCGAGCGCGACGATCGAGTCGCTCCAGAGGTTGTCGCCCTTGCGGATCGTGCCGTCGAGGTCGGGGTTGGGGTTGCCGGTGCTGAAGATGAGCGAGTTGGTCTGCGGGTCGATCGCGGGCGTGGTCCAGACCATCGCGCCGCCGCCCTTCCACGACGTGCCGCCGTAGGTCTTGGGATCGGTCGCGTTCCAGCGCCAGCGCTGCTGGCCGCTCTGCGCGTCGTACGCGGCGACGAAGCCGCGCAGCGCCCACTCGCCGCCGGCGCTGCCGACGATCACCATGCCGTCGTAGGCGACCGGCGCCATCGTCTCGGAGTAGCCGAGCTTGGGATCCGCGACGCTGCGCTGCCAGACCACCTTGCCGCTCATCGCGTCGAGCGCGAGCAGCTTGTCGTCGAGCGTCACGACGTAGACCCGGCCGTAGGCGACGGCCGGACCGCGGTTGACCGGGCCGCAGCAGATCTGGAACGGGCCCAGGTTGTAGGTCGTCTCCCAGAGCCGCTCGCCGGTCGCGGCGTTGACCGCCATGATCTTCATCTTGTTCTCGACCACCGGCGTGGTGAGGTACATGACGCCGCTGACGACGACCGGCGTGGTCTCGAAGCTGGCCGTGATGCCGGTCTGGACCAGCGCGACGGGCACCAGCGAGGTGACGTTCTTGGTGTCGACCTGGGTCAGCGGCGAGTAGCGCTGGTTGTCGTAGGTGCGGCCGTCGACCAGCCAGTCGTTGCCGTCGGCGGCGGCGCCGCGCATCATCGCGTCCGAGATCGCGACGTTCGCGCCGGCCGGCATCGCGGCGAACGTCTTGGTGGTCGGCGGCGCGGCGCGCACGATCTCCGCGCTGAGGTGGTTGTTGCCCGGCGCGTTGGCGCCGGAGCGGGCGCCCTTCTTGGTGCCGGCGACGTTGCCCACCGGCATGGTCGGGGTGCGGGCGGCGAGCTGCACGCTGCCGAGATTGCCCGCGCTCAGCGCCGTCCCGCCCGCCGGCACGCCGTTCCGGCTCAGGACGAACGCCGTCACGTCGAGGTACTGCTTGGCGCTCAGGCTGTCGGGCGCGTTGGCCGGCATCTGCGTCTTGATGAACTGGTGCAGGTCGGCAGCCGTCTTGTAGCCGCTGACGATCGTCGGCCCGACCAGCGGCGGCCCCGAGCCGCCCTTGAGGTTGGCGGCGTGGCACGAGGAGCAGTTGTTCGTGTAGACCGCGCTGCCGGCGGCAGCCTGCGCCCGGGTGTACCCGCCGGTCGTGGCGGCGTTGGAGACCGCGGCGCCGGCCAGGGCGCCGAGCGCGACGGCCAGCGCGGCGAGGCCGCCCCAGGCGGCGCGCCGCGACCGCGCCGGTCGCGCCTCCGGTTCGGCGGGCGCGCGCGAGGACGTCGAATCGGGACTCGGCATGGGCGATCTGCTCCTGTCGGTACGGTGGGCTACCCAATGGGTCTCTTCGCAGAGCCGAGGAGTAGGCCTTTCCGGCTTCCGCCGGTTGCCGGAGGGTAACTCGGCCGGCGTTTGCGAACCGCCGGCGCATGACGTGGCGTTCCGGCACCGCGGCGCTCTGCGCGCTCGTTCTGCTCGTGCCGGCCAGCGCGCGCGCCGTGCCGGCCGGCACGGGCGACGCGATCTTCGCCGTGCGCGGCGGCGGGAGCCTGGACCCGGTGGCGGTGCGGGTGCACGGCGCGTTCCTGGCGCCCGGCTCGAACGACGGCGGGCCGCCGGCCGGGCTCCGCGCGGCGGCGAGCGCGGCGCTCGCGAGCGCCGGCAACCGCGTTCACGTCGTCTTCGGCGGGCGGACCGTCGCGACGGTGCCGGTCGAGGTCGCGAACGGAACGGCGGCGATCGCCGTGCCGCCGCCGCTGCACCTGGGCGGCTACGTCGGTGCGCTCGCCTCGCCGACCCTCGGCGGCCACGCCGGCTCTCCGCGCCGAACGCCCACCGCCGCCGAGCGCGGTGCCGCCCTCGCGCTCGCTGCCCAGGCCCTCGGCGGCGCGCCCGCGGCGCTGACCGTGCGCAACCTGACCGCGATCGACCTCGGCCACGGCATGGCGCTGGTCGGCACGATCGACCGGCGCGGCGGCGGCGCGCAGCACATCGATCGCCGCCTGTTCCTCGTCGCCGAGCCGGGCACCGGCCGGCTGCGTACGGCGCTCGCCAACGTCCTGACGGTTCGCGCCGGCGAACCGCTGCTCGCGGAGTCGGGCGAGCTGCTGGTCGACGCGATCGACCTGGGCGACGGCACGCTCTCGCTGGTGACGAACCAGATCGGCTTCGACGCCAACACCTATCACATCTACAGCCGCGCCGGCCACGGCTGGAAGCCCGTGTACACGGGCGGCGGCGCGGCACTGTAGCCAACATCAGCTGAGCTCGACGCCCCAGCGGCGCAGCGCCTCGCGCCCGCCCGCGTCCGGCCCCGGCGCGGGCCGCAGCTCGCCCGGGGTGCGCGAGAAGCGCGGCGCGGGCGCCGGCTGCACGATCCCGTCGCGTTCCACGTAGACCGCGCGGGCGCGCAGGTGCGGGTGGTCCGGCGCTTCGTCGAGCGCGAGCACCGGCGCGGCGCAGGCGTCGCTGTCTGAAAGCAGCGCGGTCCACGCGTCGCGCGGCTTGGTCGCGAAGACCGCCGCCAGCGCGTCCGCTTGCGCGGGCCAGTCCGCCGGATCGCTCGAGACACCGGATGCGGGCGCATCGAGCCCGAGCCGCTCGAGCAGGACCGCGAAGAACTTCGGCTCGAGCGGGCCGACCGCGACGTAGCGGCCGTCGGCGCAGGCGTAGCAGCGGTAGTTCGGCGCCGCGCCGCCCAGGACGTTGCGCTCGCGCGCGAGCGAGGCGCGGCCCTGCGCGCTCAGGCCGCAGAACATCGCCATCAGCGAGGCGGCGCCGTCGACGATCGCCGCGTCGATCACCTGGCCGCGGCCCGAGCGCTCGCGCTCGTAGAGCGCCGCCGCGATGCCGAAGGCGAGGTAGAGCGCGCCGCCGCCGAAGTCGCCGACGAGGTTGAGCGGCGGCACCGGCGGCGCGCCGGCGGGCCCGATCGCCGCCAGCGCGCCGGTCAGCGCGATGTACGCGATGTCGTGGCCGGCGGCGTGCGCGAGCGGCCCGCTCTGGCCCCAGCCCGTCATCCGGCCGTAGACCAGGCGCGGGTTGCGCGCCAGCGCGACCTGCGGGCCCAAGCCCAGCCGCTCCATCACGCCGGGCCGGAAGCCTTCGATCAGCACGTCGGCGCGCGCGAGCGCGGCCAGCGCGAGCGCGGTCCCGGCCGGCGACTTCAGGTCGAGCGCGAGCGCGGCGCGCCCGCGCCCGGTCACCGGGTCGGACTGCGAGGGCGCGTCGTCGCGGTCGATGCGCACGACGTCGGCGCCCAGGTCGGCCAGCAGCATCGCGCAGAACGGTGCCGGTCCCAGGCCGGCGAACTCCAGCACCCGCACGCCGGCCAGCGGACCGCTCATCGCGTCAGCGCGGCGACATCCGGAGCGCGCCGGTGACCGCGGCCGAGACGCCGGCGCCGAGCCGCACGGCTAGAGCCGCTCGACGATCGTCACGTTGGCCAGCCCGCCGCCCTCGCACATGGTCTGCAGCCCGTAGTGCGCGCCCCGCCGCCGCAGCGCGTGCAGCAGCGTCGTCATCAGCTTGGTGCCCGAGCTGCCCAGCGGGTGCCCGAGCGCAATCGCGCCGCCGTGCACGTTGAGCCGGTCGGGGTCGGCGCCGGTCTCGCGCAGCCAGGCCAGCGGCACCGGCGCGAACGCCTCGTTGACCTCGAAGAGGTCGATGTCGTCGACCGTCATGCCCGCCTTGCGCAGCGCGCGCTGGGTCGCCGGGATCGGCGCCTCCAGCATGACGACCGGATCGTGCCCCATCACGCTGAGGTGGTGGATGCGGGCCATCGGCTGCACGCCCAGCGCCGCCAAGCCGCGCTCGTTCACCACCAGGCAGCCCGACGCGCCGTCGCAGATCTGGCTCGAGCTGGCGGCGGTGAGGCGGCCCTCGGGGTGCAGCAGCTTCACCGCGCGCATCGCCTCGAGGCTGGCGTCGAAGCGGATGCCCTCGTCGACCGCGTGCAGCGCGGTCGTGCCGTCCTCGAGCGTGACCTCGAGCGGCAGGATCTCCTGGTCGAAGAGCTGCTGCTGGGCCGCCGCGCTCGCCTTGCGGTGGCTGCCGAAGCTGTACGCGTCGAGCTCCTCGCGCGAGAAGTCGTACTTGCGCGCGATCATCTCCGCGCCGGTGAACTGGCTGAACGCGACCCCGGGATAGCGCTCTTCCATGTTCGGGCTCTTGTAGACGCCGAAGCCGTTCTGCGCCGGCAGCGCGGTCGAGAGCGTGATCGGCACCCGGGTCATGCTCTCGACGCCGCCCGCGATCACGACGTCCATCGTGCCCGACATGACCGCCTGCGCCGCGAAGTGGAGCGCCTGCTGCGAGGAGCCGCACTGGCGGTCGATCGTCGTGCCCGGCACGCGCTCGGGCAGCTTGGAGGCGAGTACCGCGTTGCGGCCGACGTTGACGGCCTGCTGGCCGACCTGGCCGACGCAGCCCAGGATGACGTCGTCGATCAGCTCGGGATCGGCGCCGCTGCGGTCGACCAGCGCGTCGAGCACGGTGGCGGCCAAGTCGGCCGGGTGCCAGCCGGCGAGCTTGCCGCCCTTGCGGCCGCCCGCGGTCCGAACCGCGGCAACGATGTACGCTTCGGGCATCGTGCTGGAATACCGCGATCGGCGGCGCGGCCCTCCGTCAGACGAGCGCGTCGCGGGCCAGCGTCGAGCGCGCGCGGGTGCGCGGCCGCGCCGCCAGGACGACCCGCACGTGGCTGCCGCTCGGGCGCCGCAGCTCCGCCGAGACCTCCTCGGCCAGCGCGGTGACCAGGAAGAGCCCGCGCCCGCGCTCGGCCAGCAGGTCGCTCGGCAGCCGCGGCCGGTACTCGAACCCCTCGCCGGTGTCGAACACGTGGAGCACCGGCGCGGCCGCCGAGACGTCGAGCACGACCTCGACCTCGCCGGGCGCGTAGCGGTACGCGTTGCCGACCAGCTCGCCGAAGATCAGCTCGCCCGAGACGACCTCGTCCTCGGGGATGCCGAGCTGGCGCAGCCGCTGCGCGTACGCGTGCCGGGCCGCGCCGGCGGCGCGCTCGTCGGGCGAGGCGAAGCGCCAGCGCGCCGTGTGCACGCCGCCCTCGGCGACGGGGAGCGGCGCGTCGAGCGCGACGGTCAGCACCGCCACGTCGTCGCGAGCCGGCCGGTGGTCCGCGATCCGGCGGTACACGTCGTGCGCCGCCGTGCTGCGCTTGGCCACCGCCACCGCGTCGAGCAGGGCCCGCTCGCCGCCGAGCGGATCCCGGTCGAACTCGACCAGGCCGTCGGTGTACGCGATCAGCAGCGAGCCGGGCTGCACGGTGAGCCCGGCGTTGCGGCTCGCCTCGCGCCGGCGCAAGCCGAGCGGCAGATTACCGCCCTCCAGCAGCGTGACGGCCCCGTCGGGCGCGCGCAGGGCGGCCGGCGGGTGGCCGGCGGAGGCGTAGCGCAGCTCGAACGTGACCGGGTCGAGCAGTGCGACGAACGCCGTGACGAAGCGCTCGTCGCCCATGGCGCGCACGATGCGGTCGACCGCGTCGAGCACCATCACCGGCTCGGGGTTGATCAGCGCCGCGGTGCGGATGCTCTGGCGCACGCTGCCCATCGTCACCGCGGCGTCCAGCCCGCTGCCCGCGACGTCGCCGATCGAGAGCACGACCCGCCCGTCCGGCAGCCGCACCGCGTCGTACCAGTCGCCGCCGACGGTCGCCTCGGCGTGCGCGGCTTCGTAGATCGCGTCGAAGCGCAGGCCGGGGATGCGCGGCAGCGCTTGCAGCATCGCGGCTTCCTGGAACGAGCGCGCGACGCGCCGCTCGCGCTCGTAGGCTTCCGCGTTGCCGACCGCCGGTGCGATCCGGCGCGCGAGCTCCTCGAAGAGCGGCAGGTCGGCCTTGGAGAAGCGCCGGCCGCTGCCGGCCATCAGCGCGCTGAGCGTGCCGACGGTGCGCCCGCGGTAAAGCAGCGGCACGCCGATCGCCGACTCGAGCCCCAGCCGCCGGAAGACCGGAAGAAACTCCGGCCGAATCGTGTCCCACAGGTCCTGGCCGACGACTTCGTAGATCGTCTGCTGGCCGGTGCGCAGCGTCAGCCGAGTTCCCGCGGTCGCCGCCCGGCGCGAGTAGGTGCCGCCGACCAGCGCGCGGATGTCGTTCTTGTGGACTGGATCGCGGTGGTAGGCCGCGGCGCAGCGCGGTTCGCCGTCCTCCCCGATGAGGTTCACCAGCGCGTAGTCGCCGAACTCCGGCACCACCAGGCGGGTGACGGCGCGCAGCGTCTCGTCCAGCGAGAGCGCCTCCGACATCTCCTCGGTCATGCGCGCGTAGAGCTGCTCGCGCGCCCGCGCGCGCTGCGCGTCGTCGATGTCGACGCTGGTGCCGCACCAGCGCACGATCGCGCCCTGCGCGTCGCGCAGCGGCAGCGCGCGGTTGAGGAACCAGCGGAAGACGCCGTCGTGGCGGCGCAGCCGGCCGTCGACCTCGAACGGCTCGCCGCTGGCGACGGAGTGCCGCCAGCGCGCGCTGACCCGGTCGAGATCGGCGGGGTGGTTGACGGCGGTCCCGCCCCAGCCGGCCGCCGCCTCCGGCGACTGCCCGGTGTACTCGTACCAGCGCCGGTTGTACCAGTCGATCGCACCGTCCGGCCGGGCGGTCCAGAGGATCTCCGGAATGCCTTCGGCGATCGTCTGGAACGCGCGCGCCTGCTCCTCGTTGCGGGCTCGCACCTCGTGCACGTCCATCGCGCTGCCCAGCCGGTAGGCGATCGCGCCGGAAGCGTCCAGCCGCGGCGCCGAGCGCACCAGGAACCAGCGGTACGCCTCCGGGCCGGCGGTTCCGGGCTTCATCCGCAGCTCCAGCTCGAGCGGCGTGCCGCCGGCGACCGCCTCCGCCAGCGAGGAAAGGAGCGGCGGCAGGTCCTCCGGGTGGACGATCCGGGCCCAGCCCTCGGTCCGCGTCGCGATCTCCTGCGGCAGGGCGGCGAAGGCGTACCAGGCGCGGTTGGCCCAGTCGATGACGCCGTCCGGACCGTGGGTCCAGATGAACCAGGGCAGGTCGTCGGCAAGCCGCCGGAAGTCGGCGAGCGTCTCGGCGGGCACGGTTCGAGGATTAGACGGCGCGCGGTCCGGGCCCGCTTGTCTACTTAACGATAGCGCCGCAGATCGAACGGAAAGGCGTACTGCCGGCCTCCGGCGTCACGGAAGCGCAGCGTTCCGGTCGCCTCGCAGCGGGCCGGGGCGAAGCGGTAGGTCAGAAAGCCGACGTAGCGCTCCTCGCGGAAGCTGCCGACATCGTAGAAGTCGGGGGCCGGGCCGAAGACGGCGCGCTCGCCGGCTGCGATGGCGGGGCCGCTCGCGGGCGCCACCGTCGCATTCGAGAAGCGCGCCAGGAAGCGGCGCTCGGTGTCGTCGCCGGTGCGGCTGTGGGCGTAGACGACGAAGCCGAACCGGCCTTGCGCGTCACGCCGCCAGCGCGCGACCCGCGCCGCGCCCAGCGGGAGGTCTTGCAGGCGCTGCAGGTAGGCCTCGTAGCGGACGCGCTCGTACGGCGTCTCGACGATCACCGCGTCGAGGCCGGCGCGGTGCGGCGCCGCGCGCAGCGGGTCCTTGCTGTCCCACAGCACCCACGGCCGCACCGTGTACGCGTCGCGCGCGCTCGCCATCGCGGCGCCCTCGCGCGCCGCGCGCTGCGCCTGGTCGGGTGCGAGCGCGCACAGCGCGAGGGCGAGCAGCGCGATCAGAGCGAGTACACCACGAGCGTCGGAACGCCGCTCTTGCCCCAGGTCAGGCGCGAGATGTTGCCCGAGGTCGCCGCCACGTACTGCGTGCCGCTCACCGCGTAGGTGACGACGCCGCCCGCGATCGAGCCCTGCGTCGGGCCCTTGAAGAGCAGCTTGCCGGTGCCGCTGTCGAGCACCAGCACGTTGCCGCCCATGTCGCCCGCGAAGGTCACCCCGCCGGCGGTCGGCGTGACGCCGGCCAGCATCGGGTTGTTCGCAGTGTACTTCCAGCGGATCTTGCCGGTCGCCGGATCGGTCGCGGTGAGCGCGCCCTTGGCCTGCGCGACCGCGTCCATCGCGGCGGTGCCGGCCATGTAGAACTGGCCCGCCGTGTAGCGCGCCGAGCCCAGCTTGATGGTGCCGCACCAGTCGTCCATGGGCGTGATCAGCAGGCCGTCCTTGCGGTCGTAGGCGGGGCCGCTCCACTCCGCGCCGCCCAGGTCCGCGGGGCACATGTGCGTGCCGGCCACGGTCACCGGCGCGGCGGGGTTCGTGTGGCGCACCTCGGCGGTCGTGTAGACGATCTCGTGCGCGCTCGCATCGATGCCGTAGAGCTGGCCGTCCTTGCTCGCGGCGCCCAGCATCGGCTTCCCGTTGCTCGCGGTGAAGAAGACCGGCGCCGCCGCCATGTCCCAGTCGTGGACGTCGTGCGGCACCGTCTGCACGTACCATTTCATCGCGCCGGTGGTGGCGTCGAGCGCGACGATCGAGTTGGTGTAGAGGTTGGCGCCCTTGCGCATCGTGCCCAGGAAGTCGGGCGCCGGGTTGGAGACGGGGATGTAGAGCGTGCCGGTGGCGGGGTCGAGCGTGTACGACGTCCACAGCCCGCCGCCGCCCTTCTGCGCGGCGGCCGCGTCGGGCCAGCTCTTGGCGTTGGGATCGCTGCCGCTGGCGATGGTGGTGAAGCTCCACTTCGTCTTGCCGTCGGCCGGGTCGAAGGCCAGCATGCGGCCCATCACGCCCCAGTCCGCGCCGGCGACGCCCTCGTACACGGTGCCGTTCCAGACGATCGGCGCCGAGCTGAGGAACTCGCCCTTGTTGCCGTCGCCGACCTTGACGTTCCAGAGCTGCTTGCCGGTGTTCTGGTCGAGCGCGATCAGGTGGCCGTCGGTGGTGCCGCGGATCACCTTGCCGCCGACCAGCGCGACGCCGCGGTCGACCGGGAACGGCTCGTGCGCGGTCGCGGTGTAGCGCGAGCGCCACTTGACCGCGCAGGTCTTGCCGTCGATTGCGTACGTGTCGTGCGCGGTCGGCACGTAGACGATGCCGCCGACGACCAGCGGCTCGGCCTGGAACGCGCCCTGCTCGTCGAGCGTGCGCGAGCAGACGCGCTTGAGCTTGCCGGCGTTCTGCGGCGTGATCTGGGTGAGGCTCGAGTAGCGCGTGCCGCGCAGGTCGCCGTTGTAGGTGGCCCAGTCGTCGGCGATCGTCGCGTCCGCTCCACCGGAACTGCTGCCGCTCGCCGCGGGGCTGGGGGCTTCGGAAGCGGTGCTGCTCGTCGAGCTGGTCCGGCTGCCGGTACACGCGGGCAACGCGATCCCGACGCCGAGCGCGAGGGCAAGCGCGACGATGGTCTGCGGAGTTTTCACGTAGTCGTCCTCCTCCGCGCTACCTACCCAGCTAGGCGAAACCTCTCCCAGCACGCTCGCTCGGCTTCCCGGCTGGGCATGCCGCGGGGTTGCTGCGGCGGCCGATCCGGAATAGCACCGCCGCCGACATCCCGGGTGTAGGCGAGCGTAGCTCGCAAGATGCCGGCGGCGGTTCGTCCGATCCGCGACGAGCCGGGATCGAACAGCAGCAGCATATCAAGGCCGGGGATACAGCACAACTCTACGATTGCGGAGCCGAGCGCGACTCGGGACGGCCGGCTCGGTTCTTCGCGAGTGGCGGAACGATCCCACGCCGTATGCACTCGGCGAACAAATCGCGGTCGCCGTGTGTTCCGAATGCTGTATGGATATCGGCAACATAGGTTCTGATCGTATGGGTCTTCAGGCTTTCGTGTGGTCGACCGCGTGCACCAGGTGCTTGACGATGTGAAACTTATCGAAGACAATCTTGCTCGACGCTTGCGGTACTGCCGCCAGCGTCGATTCGAAGTACGCGGGCCACATGTCCATCGCAATGCCCTCGATCCCCTCACGCTCTTCGTTCGAGAGACTGGCCCAGAACTGGTCGAGCGTCGCGCGCTTACGACCACGACCGACCCAGATGACCGTCGAATGTTTCCAAATCCGAGACAATCGTGAAATAATGGTGGCGCTTCTTGACCGCCTTCTCGTCCACCCCGATGAAGCGCAGCTGGCGCTGCGCTCGACGCCGCAACCCACGAGACACCGCACGCCCCATGATCCCATCGACCTCGTCCCAGCTCGAGCGCAGCCGACGTGCCACCGCCGCGATCGACATCTCGTGCAACAACCCAATCGTCAAACTCTCGAAGAGCTGCGTGAAATGGCTGCGATCCTCGGCCCACGGCACGCCGAGCTGCTGCACGCCATGCTCCCGGCCATTCGACCCGCGGCACCCGCGCGACCACGAAGAACTTGTATTGAAACAGATCCAAATGCCGCAACGGCGCTCCCGGTGATCGTGGCGCGTCGCTGGCTCACCGCACTGCGGACACGTTACGGACCCTTCGTGCACAACCTCGGCCTCGATCGTCTCCGCCTGCAGATCCATCTCCGCACCGGCCACACGCCACGGCGGTTTGACGCCCAGGACGGTCGAGAGAAACTCAGTGTCTTGCACCCAGACGACTACGACACCACTCCCCCTTTACGTCTCTCCGGCCACCGAAAAGCCGGAAGCCCCGACCAGAATTCGGGGTGGGAATGGTGCCGCTTCGCCCTCCACTGCACCCATAGGAGCCCACTACACGGCCTTCGAACGGATGCTCGTCATGCGAGCCCGGCAAATCGTCTTCACCGAGTGGTGCGGAGCGGTGCGCCCCGAGCAGAGCGAATCAAGGCGAACCTAATCTCCCGGTAAGGAGCACGTGGTCGGCAGAGCCAGCGATCTCTTGGCGGCGCTGATCGGTCGATCCTTTCGAAGATGAACGCGTCGACAGCACACGCAAAGACAAGTCTTCTGGTCCCGCCCGGCTGGTGGCAGGCAGCGATTCTGGTGATTCTTTGCGGTTTCACCGTGATGGGCATTCTGGCGTACCGAACGTATACGGACGAACCGCCGGTTCCGCACGCAGTAGTCGACACGTCGGCCCGATTGCTCTTTACGGGCCAGGATATCCGACGAGGGCAAGAGGTGTTCCTGAAAAACGGCTTGATGGAATATGGCTCGATCTTCGGGCACGGCGCATACCTCGGGCCCGACTTCACCGCGGACTATCTGCATCGCGCTGCGCTGGCAGTCCACCGCCGCTACGGCGATTCCGACTCCGACCGCGCGACGTCTCGAACGATTGCCGATTTTCGCACGAACCGCTACGACGCCAAGACCGATACATTGCGCTTCACGGCAGCGCAGGCGGCGGCCTTCGAAGAATTGTCACGGTATTATGCGGGATATTTCAGCGAACCCACGACGCGCCACGGACTGCGACCGAAGGCGATCGAGAATCCGCACGAGCTGCGCTCGTTGACAGCGTTCTTCGCGTGGTCTGCTTGGTCGGCGTCGGCGCAGCGTCCGGGGCAAGCATACTCGTACACGAACAATTGGCCGTCAGAGCCGCTCGTCGCCAATCATCCGACCGCGGATGCCCTCGTGTGGAGCGCGCTCTCGCTGATCGTATTGCTCGCGGGGAGCGGATTGCTGTTCGCCGCATTCGGCCGATGGAACTTTCTAGGCTGGCACGGCAAGGAGAATCAACGGCTCTCGTTCCGGGCGCCGGACGCTGTGACGCTCACCGACGGTCAGCGCGCATGTGCATGGTTCTTTCTCGTCATGTCGCTGCTGTTCTTGGTCCAGACGCTCGCGGGCGGCGCTTCACAACACTATCGCGCCGACCTCTCATCGTTTTTTGGGATCGATCTGGCACGATTCTTCCCATTCAACATTACGCGTACGTGGCACGTCCAGCTCGCGATCTTATGGGTCGCCACGTCATTCTTGGCGGCCGGTATTTTTCTCGCACCGATGATTACAGGGCATGAGCCGCGCGGTCAACGTCCGTTGATCTACGCATTGCTCGCTGCGCTGACGGTCGTCGTCGTCGGTAGCCTCGCGGGCGAGTACGCCGGGATCAGCGGCTGGATCCGCGCCGGCTGGGAATGGTTCGGCAACCAGGGCTTCGAGTATCTGGACCTAGGGCGCTTTTGGCAGATATTACTCGTCATCGGGCTGCTATTTTGGGTCGTTATCCTCTTTCGCGGGCTGCGCGGCCGGCTCCGAACCGAGCATCGGGGTAATCTGCCGTGGGTTTTCTTTTACTCCGCGCTTTCGATCCCGGCGTTCTACGCGGTCGGGCTGCTGGCTTCGCCGTCGGGCGACTTCACCCAAACCGATTTTTGGCGCTTCTGGGTCGTGCATCTATGGGTCGAAGATTTTCTCGAACTGTTTACGACGATCATGGTTGCGTTCGTCTTCGTCCTGTTGGGCGTCGTCCAAGAACGTGTCGCGCTGGCGGTAGTATACCTGGATATCGTGCTGTACTCTGTCGGCGGCGTCATCGGCACGATGCACCATCTGTATTTTTCCGGTGAGCCGAATCTCCATATGGCGCTCGGCGCTGTGTTTTCGGCCGCCGAAGTAATCCCGCTTACCTTTCTGACGCTGGAGGCGTGGAGCTTCGTGAAACTCGGAAGCGTCCAAACAGCGAAGTCGTCCGCGGCGTTTCCACACTATTGGGCAGTCATGTTCCTCGCGGCGGTCGGCTTCTGGAATTTCATCGGTGCCGGCGTGTTCGGATTCCTGATCAATCTTCCGATCGTCTCGTATTACGAGATTGGAACGGCCCTCACGGCGAATCACGCGCACGGTTCCATGATGGGAGTGTACGGTATGCTCGCTGTCGGGCTCGCGCTGTTCTGCCTTCGGTACACGATCCCTGAACATCGCTGGAGTGATCGCCTCGCCAAGGTCAGCTTTTGGTCGCTGAATTGCGGCCTCGCCTGGATGGTATTCGTGACGCTCTTTCCCCTCGGCGTCCTGCAGCTCGAACATTCCGTCGCGGTGGGGTATTACGACGCGCGGTCACTCGACTACATCAGCAGCGGCTTCGTGCCGCTGCTCGAATGGTTGCGTCTCCCGGGCGACGCCGTTTTCATCATCGGCGGGGTGCTGCCGCTCGTCTACCTCAGCTCCGTCGGCGCGTGGTACGCGCTTCAGCGTACGGCGCACGGGTCGCAAACGGCCCTGTTCACCGAGATTACCATTCCGGCGCCCGACGCCGCGTCACCGGCAGACCGCTAGGAAGCGCCGGGCAGCCGCCGATGACGGACTGTGTTCGATGCGTCCTGTCGTTGCCGCACTCCCGCTGCACGACTCACGAGAGCACGTCATAGCGAAGCGTGCCCGCTTCGGTAACGCGGATCCCCGCGGTCGGGATGTGCGGGCGAAGTTTGCCGTCGTGCATCAGGTGCTGGACCCGGAGGCCGTGGAGGAGGGACGCTGCGTCCGATATGAGCCGCCGGTGACAGCGCCACCAGACGGTTTCCGAACAGACGACCGCGGTGCGCGTCCCCTCCGCCGACGCGAGCAGCGCACTCAGCGCGTGCGCGAAGGCGTCTGTTTCCATATAGTCGGCGTACGCTCGAAATGACGGGTGTCGAAGCGCTACGTTGCTGCTGTTGCGATCGGCCTTACGAAAGCCGCCGAGGGCGGGCTCCCATCGATAGGAACTTCCGGTTGTCTCCGGCACCCAGCGCTCCATTTCTTCACGCCAGAATTGTGGATGGCGGCGACTCTTGGGAACCGTGCGGACGTCGACAATCGCCGCGATCGCGGCGTCGCGAACGAGATCGGCGAATTGCGCGGCGGTCGCCGTCCCGTGCCCTAGCGTGAGCAGCTCCTGCGTTCTGGAGCCCACTATCGGGTCCGCAATGTACCGGGCCCAGTGCCGCCGCCGAGCCAAGCAAACGTCGCCGGTGCGCCCTCGGAGCGCAGTGCGACGCTACCCGCGGCAAGCTGTGCGGTTATGAACCCGAGCCAACTCAGCCGATGCTCCAGGAGCACCCGCAGCCGGGTCTCGTCATCCTCACCGATGATGTACGTTGCGACGACTCTCACCCCCGAGATGGTGCAGGTGGGGTTGTCCATCTGGCCGAGCCAGCCCGCCAACCCTACGACGACCGCGGCGCGGCCAACGGGAACGCGCCAGCTCGCGCACCCGCCAGCCCTGTCGCCAGAAGAGCCAGACCAGAGTTCGCCACGGGGCCACCTTCTTGATCGAACCGGGCAGGACCGCCTCGACGGGGCAGCGCCGCCTCTTTAAGCCAGGTCGGGCAGGTCCGGGACCACGAGGACGACGTCGTCGCGGAAGTCCGCCGTGTACCGCTCGCCGAGGACGCCGTCGAAACCGCTCGTGATCGCCGGCGCGATCTCCTCGCCGTCGAGTCCAGCGGCAGGGACGTCTCCTCCCATGGTGCGCTCGACCTCGGCGACCGAACTCGGGGACTTCGTGGTTGACGATTCGGCGCTTCGTCGCGAGTCGCGGCACGCGCTCTTCGAGACATCCGCGGATGTACCACTCCACCAGCCAGAACTCGATCATGAATTCACCCTGCCTCAGCGTGCCGGTTGGAGTTGGGTTTCGAGCTCATGCACGATCAGCGCCGTGCGGCGTTTCGCGTGATCGTGCAGCGAAGCGCCGTATGCCGTTGTCAGTCCTTTGGACCCACCGTGGGGACCCGTGAGAAAGCTACTCGGGATCAGAATTGCCCCGGCGACTACGAACAAGACGATGGCCAGGATATTCGTCGAGACGATGTCCACGACGCCGCCCGGCATCGCCGGCAAGAGATCCTAGGTTCGCGAGCTCAGTGAAAGTTTCGCGCCCGCACCTTCTCGGCCGTGCCGGCCGTGTCCAAGGTCCAGCAGCGCTTCATGATCACGTCGATGCAGCCGTACTCTTTCTGCAGCACGCCCTCGACGATCAGGGACTGCGAGCTGCGGATGGTGCGGCGGTTGCGCTCGTAGACGTCGGGGCGGACGATCACGTTGACCAGTCCCGTCTCGTCCTCGAGGGTCAGGAAGACGAAGCCCTTCGCCGTGCCCGGGCGCTGGCGGGTGATCACCATGCCGCCGACCTTGCAGACCAGGTTCTTGGGCATCGCCGGCAGGCGGCTCGCGGCCAGCACGTTCTGCTGGTCGAGCATGGCTCGGAAGTGCGCGATCGGCTGCACGTCGCTCACGCCGGTGGCGTGGATGTCGAGCGCGGTCTGCTCGATGTCGCTGAGCTTCGGCAGCGCCGGCTCGGGCTCGTTCGCGATCTCCATCGCCCGGCCGAGCTCGCCGCGGGCCTCGCGCTCGTTCAGGCCGCGCAGGGCCCACATCGCCTCGCGCCGGGTCGGGTACCAGGGCGCGAACGCGCCGGCCGCGGCCAGGTTCTCCAGCGCCTCGCGCTCGAGGCCGGTGCGCCGGGCGAAGTCGACCAGGTCGGCGAACTCGCGCGGCGCGCTGCCCTCGTCGGTGGAGAGGTCGCCGTGGGGCGCGTCCTCGCCGTAGGCGAGCGCGCGCTCCAGCCGGTCGCGCTGCACCTCGCCCATGCCGCGCACCAGGTGGAAGCCCAGCCGCAGCGCGCCGTCCTTGTCGACGAAGCTCCACCACTCGCTCTCGTTGACCGCGATCGGCTTGACCGCGACGCCGTGGCGGCGGGCGTCGTTGACCAGCACTTCGGTCGAGTAGAAGCCCATCGGCTGGACGTTGAGGATCGCCGCGGCGAACACCGCCGGCTCGTGGCACTTGACGTAGGCCGAGGCGTAGGCCAGCAGCGCGAACGAGGCGGCGTGCGACTCGGGGAAGCCGTAGTCGGCGAAGCCCTCGAGCATGTGGTAGAGCTTGTCGGCGTCCTCGCGCGGGATGCCGTTCTGCACCATGCCCTCGACCAGGCGCGGGTAGATCTCGACCATCCGCTCGCGCGAGCGCTTGTGCCCCATCGCGCGCCGCAGCCGGTCGGCCTCGCCCGCGCTGAAGCCCGCCGCCTCCATCGCCATCCGCATGCCCTGCTCCTGGAACAGCGGCACGCCCAGCGTGCGCTCGAGGATCGGCTTGAGCTTGGGGTGCGGGTAGGTCACCGGCTCGAGGCCGTTGCGGCGGCGCAGGAAGGGGTGGATCATGTCGCCCTGGATCGGGCCGGGGCGGATGATCGCGACCTGCATCACCAGGTCGTAGAAGCAGTGCGGCCGCAGCCGCGGCAGCATCGACTGCTGGGCGCGCGACTCGACCTGGAAGACGCCGATCGAGTCGGCTCGCTGCAGCATCTCGTAGGTCGGCCGGTCGTCGGGCGGGATCGCGGCCAGCGAGAGCGGCGCGCGCTCGGGATAGCGCCGGGCGTGGAGCGCGAACGCGTCGCGCAGGAGCGAGAGCATACCCAGGCCCAGCAGGTCGATCTTGATCAGGCCCATCTCGGCCAGGTCGTCCTTGTCCCACTGGATGATCGTGCGGTCGCGCATCGAGGCCCACTCGACCGGCGCCACCTCGACCAGCGGCGAGCGGGTGATCACCATGCCGCCGCTGTGGATGCCCATGTGGCGCGGAAAGCCGTCGATCCGCCGGCACAGCGCCATCAAGAGCGCGCCGAGCTCGCCGCCGACCGGCCCGCGCAACTGCGCGTCGGGATCGGCGCCGAAGTCCTTGGCCTTGAAGCCGTAGAGCGCGCGCTGCTGGGCCGGCGCGTCGGCGGCGCGCGAGGGGACGACGTTCGAGCCGACGTCGAGGTCGCGCCGCTGCGCCACCGAGCCGGGCAGCGGCGGACCGTCGTCGGGCGCCGTGCCGAGCGCGCCGGCGAGCGACTCGCGCGCGTCGTACTCGCGCACGACCGCGTCGACCTGGCCGAGCGTCAGCCCGAGCGCCTTGCCGACGTCGCGGATCGCCGAGCGGGTGCGGTAGGTGATCACCTCGGCCGCCATCGCGGCGTGCTCGCGCCCGTAGCGGTCGTAGCAGTACTGGATCACCTTCTCGCGGTCTTGGTGGGCGAAGTCGATGTCGATGTCGGGGATCTCGCCGCGGTCCTCGCTCAGGAAGCGCTCGAACAAGAGGCCGCCGGCGATCGGGTCGACCGCGGTGATGCCCAGCGAGTAGCAGACCGCGGAGTTGGCCGCCGAGCCGCGCCCTTGCGCCAGCACGCCCAGCAGCTCCGCCGCCTGCATGATGTCCCACACCACCAGGAAGTAGCCGGCCAGGTCCATCCGCGCGATGATGCCCAGCTCGTACTCGAGCTGGCGCTCGACCTTGGGGTCGAACGGCCAGGCGTAACGGCGCTTGGCGCCCTCGTAGGTCAGCGTGCGCAGGTACGACTGCGCGGACGTCTCGTTCTCGGGGATCGGGAAGAGCGGGAACTCGCCGCTCACCCGCCCGAGGCGAAACGCGCAGCGCTCCGCGACCGCCAGCGTGTTCGTAATGGCCTGCGGAAACTCGGCGAACAGGCGCGCCATCTGGGCCGGCGTCTTGAGGTAGTGCTCGTGGTTGGGGCGCAGCAGGTGGCCGGCGTTCTGCAGCGCCGTGCCGTACTTCACGCAGGTCAGCACGTCGCAGAGCCGGGCGTCCTCGCGGGTGGCGTACGCGGCGCCGTTGGTCGCGACGTACGGCACGTCGAGCCGCTGCGCCAGGCGCACCAGCGCGCGCAAGAGCGCCGGGTCCTCGGGCCGCACGTGGTGCTGCAGCTCGAGGTAGAAGCGGCCCGGGAAGAGGTCGCGCAGCCGCGCGCCCAGCGCCACCGCGGCGTCGGTGTCGCGCCGCAGCAGCGCCTTCTCGACCAGGCCGTTGCGCCCGCCCGAGAGCGCGACCAGGCCGTCGGTGCGGCCGTCGAGGTCCTCCAGCCGCAGCCGGGCGTCGCGCTTGCGGCCGCGGAGCTGCGCGGTCGAGACCAGCCGGGCCAGGTTGGCGTAGCCCCGGCGGTCCTCGGCGATCAGCACCAGGCGCGGCGTGTCGGTCGGAACCTCCTTGGCCGGCCGGGCCGGGCGGCTGGCCCGGATCGGCTCGGGCTCGGCCGGCTCCAGGGTCAGCTCCGCCCCGCACAAGGCGGCGAAGCCGGGGTGCGGCACGGCCGCCTTGGTGAACCGGACCGACCCGTAGAGCCCGTCCCGGTCGGTCAGCGCGATCCCGCGCAGCCCCAGGCGCAGCCCGTGCTCGACCAGCTCCTCCGGGTGCGAGGACCCCTCGAGGAAGCTGAAGTTGGACCAGCAGTGGAGCTCGGCGTACCCGGCGGCGCTCGACATGAAAGTCATATATCGAACATATGTTCGATATTCCTGCTGGCCATGGTCCTCCGGTACTAAGGTGCTGTGGCTCCCTTGCCAGCGCGAGCCGCCCGCGTGATGGGTCATCGGAATGAGATACCGACGGGACGGACTCCGGCGCGCCCGCCCACGGCCCGATATGTGCTTGACCACATATACGCCGTGGTGCATAATCTAGTGACTTGGAAAATCGAGCGAACCGGCGAGTTCATGGCTTGGTACCGCTCGTTATCCGGGCGAGAACGCGCCGCGGTCGCCAGAGACTTACGAGTGCTCGCGCTCACCGGCCCCGTGCTGGGCCGCCCACGCGTCGACACCGTCGCTGGTTCACGGTATTCGAACATGAAGGAGCTGCGCACGGGCACATTGCGCTCGATCTTCATCTTCGACCCGTGTCGAACAGCGGTCTTGCTGATCGGCGGCGACAAGCGTGGTCACAAGCGCTTCTACAGCCAGGTGATCGCACTCGCCGACCAGCTCTACGAAATATACCTCGACGGTTTGAAAGAAAGAATTGAAGCGGATGACGCTGAGGGATTGGGACGAGGCTCGTAAGGAGTTCTTCACGCCAGAAGAATTGGCGGAGCACGACGCGGTCGCGTCGAGATGGGCCGCGCAGTACGACTCGCTCAAAGACCTGCGCCGCGCGTTCCACAAGACGCAAGCGGAGGTGGCGCGCGTCCTCCAAGCCGACCAGTCCGAAGTCTCGCGCATCGAGCGGCGCACCGACTTGTTCGTTTCGACGCTGCGCCAGTACGTTCGCGCGCTCGGCGGCGAGCTGGAGATCCACGCCGTGCTGCCGACCGGACGCGTGAAGCTGTGCGCGTTCGAAGTCGCTCGCGAGGACGCGATGGTGCCCGTTCTCGAGGACCGGCTGCTCGCCGCCGACGAGGGCGTCGTCGACTACTTGAAGCCGGTGGAGGCGGCCCGGCGCGTGAAAGCGCCGAAGCGCTCGGCACGCGCACGTAAGCGTGCTGCCCAGCCGAGCGGCGGCGTTACCCGCGCTGAGTGAGTGACCGCGCCGAAGCGGCCGGCGCGGGAGTCCTCCGAAGCCGAAGACGAGCGAGTCGACCCTCGGCCGAAGTGTGACGTGAACCGCCGTCTCCATTGCGACGTTTGTAGCACATGCGCACGAAGACGCATGGTACGCTCGCGCGGCCGACCGCAGACGTTTTCTGCGGACGCTTGTTGGCATCTCCGGTGCCGGGGTTTGTGCACCGTTCTCGGTGCCGGCCATTTTGGTATTGAGAGATGCCGATGCAGAAGCAAAAGATGACCCGCCTACGGGCGTTGACGGGCCTGGGCTCGCTGATCACGGCCGCCGGTTGTGCCGGATCCCCGGCAGTTCGTTCTCTCCTTCCCGGCGCTTCGCGCGGCGCCGCACCCAGCAGCACACCGTTCGATCCATCGCAGTATTTCCGGGTGACCAAGCGCAAAGTCGCGCCGCTCAACCTGCCGCGCTACCGCAAGTCGCAGTCGGCGCGGACCACCAGCAGCACCACCTCGTACGATCCCCTCTCGGGCACGACGGTCGTCTCGGACGGCGCGGGCAACAGCGTCTGGTACGATTCCGAGGGCGGCGCGCTGATGACGATCGTCATGTCGCAGCTCTCGGACGGGAGCGGCGTCGCGATCACGATGACCGCCAACGACGGCACGCAGCGCTCGTCGTACATTCCGACCGCGAGCGCGTTCGACGGCAGCACCACGACCACGGTCGGCGCGCTGACCATGTCGGCCGATTCCTCCAGCGGGCAGTACGTCGGCAACTACCAGACCGACAGCGGCGTCGTGACGATCGCCTCGACCCAATCGGTCGCCGGCGACTACACGACGACGCTGCCCGACGGCAGCACCTTCACGGTGCAGCAGGCGGCCGTCGCGAACGCGGGGTTCATCCCAAGCTCGCACGGGCGCCACCCGCAGGACATCTCCAACCCGGCTTGCGTCGCGGCGATCGCGGCGTTGGTCGCCGCGATCATCGGCCTGTGCATTCTGTTCTGGTACGCGGTCCCGATCGTCGCCTCGCTGGCGTCGCAGGTGGCGGCGGCAGCCGCCACCACCGGCGCGGTGCAGATCATCGGCGGCAGCGGGATCTACGGCGCGATCTGCGCGGCGGTCATCGCGGCGGGAGCCGGCGCCATCGCCCTCATCAACACGCAGTGCGCCCCGGCCAGCCCGATCACGCTCTCGCCGAGCACGGTCACGCTGCAACAGTACCAAAGCACCGCGATCACGGTCACGCAGACCAACTACTACGCGCAATCCTTCACCGCCACGGCGATCGGGCCGAGCGGGCCGTGGATCGTCCCGCCTTATGAAGGCAATATCTTGACCGTCAACGCGAGCGGTACTCCGGGAACGTTCCAGTTCGCGATCGGGGACCGCAGCGGGTCGAGCTCGCAACAAGCGGTGCTGACGGTGATCGTCCTGGCGCCCTCGCCGTCGCCCTCGCCGACGCCTTCGCCCACCCCGACCCCGGCATCGCCGAGCCCTACGCCCACCGCCCCGCCGACGATGCCGCCGGCCAGTCCCTCGGCGATGCCCGCGACCCCACCGCCGACGATGCCGCCGGCCAGCCCCTCGGCGATGCCCGCGACCCCGCCGCCGACGATGCCGCCCTCGCCGCGGCCGAGCGGCATGTAGTCCCGCCACCACGACGGCATCCGCCGGCATGGAGCCCGCCGGAACGCACGAGGCTCGCGATTCGCGTCGCGAGCCTCGCGCTCGTTCACGGCTCGGCTCGCCGGGCTACTCCGCGCGGGCCGGGGCGATCGCGCCGAAGCGGCCGGCGCGGAAGTCCTCGAAGGCCTGCTCCAGCTCGTCGACGGTGTTCATCACGAACGGCCCGTAGCGCACCATCGGCTCGCGGGTCGGGCGCGCGCACAGGACCAGCGCGTCGAGCGGCTCGGCGCCGCCGTTCGCGAGCGCGATCGCGTCACCGTCGTCGGCGAACACCGCGTAGTCGCCACGGCGCACCTCGCGCGCGCCGATCGTGCCGCTGCCGCCGAAGACGTAGACCGTCGCGGTCAGCTCGCGCGCGACCGGCAGCGTCAGCGCGGCGCCCGGCGCGAGCGTGGCGTGGACGTACGTCCACGGCGAGACGGTGCGGACCGGCCCCCGTGCGCCGAACGCGTCGCCGGCGATCACCCGCGCGGTGACGCCGCCGGCCGGCCGCACGACCGGGATCGCGGCGGCCGGCACGTCCTTGTAGCGCGGCACCATCGGCTTGTCGGCGCGCTTGAGGTTGATCCAGATCTGGAAGCCGTGGCGCTTGCCGCCGGCGCGCCGGAACGCCTCGGTCGGCATCTCGGAGTGCACCAGGCCGCTGCCGGCGGCCATGTACTGCACGTCGCCCGCCCGCAGCACGCCGTGGTTCCCGTGCGAGTCGAGGTGCTCCATCTCGCCGGCGAGCAGGTAGGTGATCAGCTCGAAGCCCTTGTGCGGGTGGTCGGGCGCGCCCTGGGCCTCGCCCGGCGCGTGCTCCAGCGGCCCCAGCTCGTCGATCAGCAGGAACGGGTCGACCTGCTCGACGCCGCGGACCGGCACCGGCCGGCGGACCTGGAAGCCGCCGCCTTCGAGGGTCTCGACGGCGGGGATCACCCGCGCCAGCGAGCGGAGGGAGAGGTCGTTCTGAACGGACATTGCTCCCCCGACAACCCGCCCGCGCGCGCGGCGGTCGCGCTGGTTGCCGCCCGGTAACCATCGCTCGGGCGGGCGCGGGGGCCGGACGAGCCTTCAGCGCCGCTTGGGAGCGGCGTACGAAAAGGCGGCGCGGTCCCAGCCGGCGGCCGCGACGCACTGCGCGTAGATCGCATCGAGAAACGCCGCGAGCTCGGCGGACGGGTCGGGAGCGTGACGAACGGCGTCGTAGGGGAGCACCCACTCGCTCAGCGCCGCCGACCAGGACGCGCTCGCCGGTGCGACCGGCAGGCTCTCGGCCCCGGCCGGCTGCGGGAAGATGTAGCCGTAGAAGAACGGCGCGGTCCGCTCGTCGCCGTAGTACAAGCCGACGTTCATCATCTCGGCGTCGAGATCGTACTTCATGATGTAGCCGCGGTCGGCCGGCGCCGGAACGTGCTTGCCGCTGAAGAGGAGCAGCGCGACGTCCAGCGCGCCCCACCAGACTTGGATACCGGTCCGGCCGAAGAAGTGTGCCCGCCACGCGTCGAAGACGCCGGCGGCCGCCGTCGCGGCCGCAAACCAGCGCCGCACGGCCTCCGGATCGTACGCCGCGGGACGCCTGTCCTCGTGCAGCGGCGTGGTGTCGGGCACTTCTTGCGGGATCGGCGAGATGGTGCACTCGACGTCCAGCGCCTGGAGCGCGGCTTGCAGCGCTTCGTACATCTGCGCCACCGAGAGCACCGGCAGCAGCGCGATGCGGCGGCTGTTGCCGTCGCTGCGCTGGACGATCACCTCGGACGCGAACACGTCGAGTGACGCTTCGACCGACGTCCCGCGCCACGGCATCGGCCCGGTGGTGATGCCGCGCGCCGTCAGCAGCAACGCCGTGAACATCCAGTTCGGCTGCGTCGGCGAGAGCGACAGCCGCATCTTGCCGAGCATCTGCAGGTAGAGGTGGAACGTCCGTTTCGTCGCGGCCCAGCCGGCGACGTCGACGTCCGGCCACACGGTGCCATCACGGCTGGGGTCGGTCATCACGAATCCTCACGGCGAACGGGCACGGCTGGGTCCAGCGAACCGTTCGGGGCGGCGTTCGTTGCGCCGCGCCGGCGCGGCTACGGCTGCGAGTCGCCGGTCAGGGTGAGCGCCAGGCGCACGGCGTGGGCCACGCCGTCGTCGCCGGCGCGCACCTCGCCTTCGGCGCGCAAGTCGAGCGGCACGACCTTGAAGGTGTCGTAGAGCAGCTTGCCGTGGTAGTCGGCGCGCTCGCCGCCCAGCGCCAGCGTGCGGGTGAAGGCGATGTCCAGCCGGCCCTCGGCAGGCGTGCGCACGACCCGGAAGTGCGTCTTGTGGCGCGTGCCGTCGCCGGTGTCGCCGTCGGCGGCCCACTCGTCGCCCGGCGCCAGCCCGGTCATGTTCTGCGCGCTCAAGGCGAAGAAGTACACCAGCAGCGCGGCCTCGCGGCTGAGCGGGGCGTGCCCGGCGACGGTCGCGGCGCCTTCCTTGTCGACGTCGACCCGGACCGGCTCGGCCGCGTCGGGCTCGCTCAGCTCGAGCGTGAGCGCGCGGTCGCCGCCGGTCGCGACCAGGTCGAGCGCGAGCTGGGCGGTCGAGGTGCGGCCGTCGATCTCGCTGGTGACCGCGTACGCGACGTGGCGCAACGAGGGGCCGGCGTTCGCTGCCGGCGTGGCGCAGCACAGGGCGGCGAGGATGAGAGCCGGTACGCGCACGACGATTCCTTCCGTGGAAACAAAGGAGCGTCTCCCGGTTGTCGGCCGCGCCGCGGAACGGGTTTACGTCGTGTCGCCGCCCGAGCCGAGCGCGGCCGCGAGCAGCGGGCGAATCCGCTCCAGCGGATCGGGTTCGGCGAGCGCCTTGGCGGTGAACGTGCAGGCCAGGCCGAGCGCCGCGATCGTGCCGCGGCTCGCGAGCGCGCGCAGCGCGGCGGCCAGCGCGCCGGGCGACGGCCCGCCGGGGGCGGGGAAGCGCAGCGCGGGCAGGCCGTCCGGATCGAGCACGTCGACGTCGAGGTGGACGTACCAGGGCGGCGGCGGCAGCGCCGCACCGGCCAGCTCGGCGAGCGTGAGTCGGCGCACCCGCGAGGCGGCCAGCGCCTCCACCTCGGGCGGGTCGAGGTCGCGCGCGCCGACCAGCGCGCAAGCCTCGTCGGCCAGCGGGCGCAGTCCGGCCGCGCTCGCCAGCGACGCGCCGGCGCGGCCGGTCAGCATCGCCAGCGCCATCCCGCCGAAGTAGCCGCTGCGGGTCGTGTGCGGGGTGTGGAAGTCGCCGTGCGCGTCCAGCCAGACCGCACCCGGCTCCAGACCGCGCGCTTGCAGGCCGGCCACCGTGCCGAGCGCGGTCGTGCAGTCGCCGCTCGCGACGACGACCGGTCCGTCGGCCGCGGCGACGCGCCGCGCGACCTGCTCGTACAGCCGCGCGAGCATCATCCCCGGCGGGCCCTGCGAGACCACCACCGCGTCGTCGGCGGCGAACGCGGCGGCCAGTGCCGGCAGCGGCTCGGCGTGGTGGTAGGGAACCAGCAGGCGCCGCGCGCTCACAGGGTCAGCGTGCCGCGCAGCACGGTGACCGCCGCGCCGGCGACGCTGATCCGGCCGAGCTCGCCGCCGGGCTCGCCTTCGAGCGCGACCTCCGCGCGGCCCGGGCGGTGCACGTGCATGCCCTGGTGCACCACGTACGCGCGCTCGCGCACGATGCCGTAGCGCGCGCAGTAGGCCGCCATCCCGCCGGTCGCCGAGCCGGTGAACGGGTCCTCCGCGACGTCGCCGAAGTCGGCGAAGTGGCGCGCGACCAGCGCGGCTTCGCCCTCGCCCGGGGCGAACACGTGGACCGAGAACCACTCGCGCGCCGGGTGGCGGAAGAGCGCGTGGCGGTCGGGCTCGCAGCGGTCGAGCGCGGCGCGCGAGGCCAGCGCGATCATGAGCTGCGGCGTGCCGGTGCTGACCGTCTGCGGCGTCGTGCCGGCCAGCAGGTCGTCCTCCGCCAGGCGCAGCGCCGCGGCCATCTCGGCTCGGGCGACGGTGCGCAGGAAGGCCGGCGGCGGCTGCGACATCGCGTAGCTCGCCGGCGGACCGGGGCGGATCGTCACCGGCACCACGCCGGCCGGCATCTTCAGCCGCACGATCGCGCGCTCGGGTGCGAGCGCGCCGCTCTCGCGCAGCGCGTGGGTGGTCGCGATGGTCGGGTGGCCGGCCATCGGGATCTCGCCGATCGGCGTCCAGTAGCGCACCGCGAAGTCGGCCTCGCCGTCGCCCGGGAAGACGAAGGCGGTCTCCGAGAGGTTGGTCTCGCGCGCGATCGCCTGCATGGTCGCCTCGTCGAGCCCGTCGGCGCGCAGGACGACCGCGCAGGGGTTGCCGGCCAGCGGCACGGTCGTGAACGCGTCCACCCAGTGGACCTCGAACTCGCGAGCCATCCGGAGCGGGGCCGTTACGCGGCCGGCTGCAGCGCGGCCAGCAGCCGCTGCTGCAGCGGCTTCGTGCTGCCGAGCAGTCCGGCGACGATCGCCAGCACCATCATCACGAAGTAGATCGCGGGATAGCCCCACAGCCCCGCGATGAAACCGGCCAGCGGCGCGCCGACCGCCAGGCCGAGATCCCAGAACGAGGTGTACATGCCCAGCGCCGTGCCGTGCTGGGGCTTGGGGGTGTTGTCCATCACGACCAGCGTCAGCGCCGGGAAGAGCAGCGAGAGCCCCGCGCCGGTCACCAGGCCGCCGATCACCGCGACGACCAGGTTGGGCGCGATCCCGACCAGCAGCAGGCCGAGCGCTTCGACCAAGCCCGACCAGAACACGACCCGGTACGGCCCGACCGTGTCGGAGAGGCGGCCCCAGCGCAGCCGCACCCCGACGTAGGTGAAGCCGAAGGCGTTGAAGGCCGCGATGCCGCCCGCGATGCCGCGCTGGGCCAGGTGCAGCGCGACGAACGAGGCCAGCGCGACGTACCCGGCGGAGGCCAGCGCGAGCGCGATCCCGGGGATCAGGGCGCTCGGCGGAAAGATCGCGTGGCGCCGGTTGGCGTACTCCTGGACCGGCTTGGGCTTGGCGGCGATCACCGCCAGACCGGCCAGCGGGGCGAGCGCGCAGAACGCCCAGACCGAGCCGAAGCCGGCGGCGTGCAGCATCAGCGGCGCGGCGATGCCGCCCAGCGTGATCCCGCTCCACATGGCGACGCCCAGCAGGCCCATCAGCTGGCCGCGCCGGTCCTGCGGCACGATCGTGGACATCCAGGTCAAGCCGGCCTGGAACGTCAGCGCTTCGCCGATCCCGTGCAGCACGCGCACCGCCAGCACCAGCTCGAACGACGAGGCGGCGAAGTAGAGCGCGCCCGCCAGCGCGCAGGTCACCGCGCCGGCGAGCATGATCAGCTTGTAGCCGTAGCGGTCGGCGAGGCGCCCGGCGACCGGGCGCGCGATCACCACCGCGACCGAGAGCAGCGCGACCGCCGTGCCGACCGCCACGCCGTCGCGCTGATTCAGAACGTTCAGCACGTAGAACGGGATCGTGGCGAGCGATGCGCCGATGCCCAGGAAGCAGAAGAACACGCCGACGTAGAGCGGCATGTACGGGGCGAAGAGCCGGCCGCCGCGGGCCGGCGCGGTGTCGGTCATGGTGCTACACCGGGACGACGTGGAAGAAGTGGGTCGGCAGGTGGACCGCCAGGCCTTCGTAGATCTCGGCGTTCACCGCGGTGCCGGGCGCGGCGAAGGTTCCCGCCGGCGGCTCGCCCACCTTGATCACCGACTTCTCGAGGTCGAGCAGGCGCGCCGCGACGGCGAAGTCGCCGGCCAGGGCGCAGCCGCGCGCGACCATCCGGGTGCGGGTGATCAGCGTGCCGTTGCGGGCCAGATCGCCCAGCACGCCGCGGTTGCCGACCAGGTGGTGGTAGTAGTCGTACGGGTTGACGATCATGGCGTGCGCGGTCGCGCCGTTCTGCTCGATCTCGTTGCACGCCGCCATGATGCCCGAGACGTAGTCGCCGCCGTACGGCAGCCGGGTCAAGCCGGGCAGGTTGAGCAGGCCGTGCGGGCCCAGCGTGAGGGCTTGGTTCTCGGCGGTCGCCAGCCGCACCAGCAGCCGGTAGTCGACGAACACCGCCAAGCCGTCGGGGTCGTTCAGCAGCTCCTCGGGAATTTGGACCCAAGCCGAGATCGGGTACACCCGCCCTTCGCCCATCCCGAAGCGGAACGTCGCCTCCTGGCGCAGCTCGCCCTCGCGGATGCCCTTCGCCTGCTCCTTGGGCGGGCGCGTCTCTTGCCAGAAGCGGGTCACCTCCTCGCGCACCGGGCGCTTCTTGAACAGGTTGCGCACGGTCAGGCGCGGCCGGTCCTGCGTCGGCTTGAACGCGTCGGTGATCGTGAAGTCGAAGTGGACTTCGGCCTTCGCGCCGTCGCGCGCGAACGCCCGGGCGAACGCTTCGCCGGGTGAGAGGATCGCCGGGCTCGTTTCCGAGGCTGACATGCCGTGTTCTCCTTGGTCGCTGCGGTCGCTGGAGGTGGTGGGCAGGCTCAGAGCGCGTGCTCGACGAGCCGTTCGTAGAACGGGTAGTGGTAGTCGTAGAACGCCCGCAGGCGGTCGTCGTTGTCGACCGTCACGGCGTACTGCTTCTCGCGCGGGGCGAAGCCGGAGCTGCGGCTGGCGTCGGTGTGCCAGTGCCGGGTGCGCTGCCATTCCGAGCGGTCCTCGGGCTCCCAGCGCAGCGCTTCGGGCACGAACGGCAGGCCGACCGCGGCGCAGTAGCGGCGGATCACCGCCTCCGGCTCGCGCAGCAGCTTCTCGGCGTGCACCACGACGGGCGGTCTGCCCTGGATCCGCTCGGCCAGCCGGAAGAGATCCCAGAGGTGCTCGTAGCCGGCCTCGGGCCGGGTGAAGCCGGGCTTCATGCTGTAGAGCGAGTTGATCGCCTTGCGCGGATCGCGCACGATGAAGGTGTGCTCGAACTCGGCGATCGCCGCGTGGTGCGCGAACAGGTAGTCGTAGCGGTACTCGACCGTGTCCTTGAAGAACACCGGCCGGCTGCGCGCCAGCGCCGCCAGGTGGGCCAGCAGCTCGCCCGCGCCGCGCAGCTCGACGGTGCCGCCGTGCCCGTCGGGCACCGCCACGACGCCCTCGTCGGTCAGCGTCACCAGCGGCTCGTGCACGACCGTGACGTCGCCGCGGGCGATCATCATGCGCAGGAACGCGGTCGAGACGGCGCGCTGGTGCGCCCACAGCGCGATCACCCGGCCCATCGGCTAGCCGGACCAGGCGGCGGGGGCGCGGTCCCAGCGGTGCTCGCGCAGCGCGCTCAGCAGGCCGTCGCCGAGCGGCGCGCCGTCGCTGACCGCGAGGTTGGCCTCGACGTGGCGCGGCTGGCGCATGCCGGGGATCACCGTGCTGACCGCGGGATGGTGCAGGATGAAGCGCAGCGCCAGCTCGGGCAGCGTCATGCCGGCCGGCACGAGCGCTGCGAGCGCCTCCGCCCGGCGCACCGTCGGCAGCAGGTTCTCGGGGCCGAAGTAGGTGTGGCGCCAGTCGTCCTCGGGCCAGCTGCTCCGCGCGGTCAGCGTGCCGGTCAGCCCGCCCTCGTCGAACGGCACCCGCGCGATGATCCCGACGTTCTTCTCCCGCGCAACGCCGAACAGCTCGTCCTCGGGTGCCTGGTCGAAGAGGTTGTAGATCACCTGGACGGCGTCGATCAGCCCGGTATCGATCGCGCGCAGGCAGTTGGCCGGCTCCCAGCGGTTGGCGCTGATGCCGATGCCGCCGATCACGCCTTCGCGCTTGAGCTCGGTCATGGCGGTCTGCCAGCGCTCGTCGTCGGCCCAGCGGTCTTCCCACACGTGGAACTGCATCAGGTCGATGCGCGAGACGCCGAGGTTCTCCAGGCTCTTGTAGGCGTACTCGCGGATGTGGTCGGGCGGGAAGACGTCCTCGAGCGCGTCGCCCGGGCGCGGCGGCCACTCGCGGTTCTTGGGCGGGATCTTGGTCGCCACGTAGATCTTGCGGTCGGGGTGGTCGCGCAGCAGCCGCCCCAGCATCCGCTCGCTGACGCCGCCGCCGCCGTAGCTCCAGGCCGTGTCGAAGAAATTGCAGCCCAGCTCGAGCGCGCGCTCCAGGCAGCGCGGCGCGACGTCGTGGTTCTCGCCGGTGAAGCCGCCCGACCCGCCGGCGATGCCCCACATGCCGTACCCGATCTCGCTGATCTGCCAGCCCAGTCGCCCCAAGGTGCGGTATCGCATCGCTCTCCTCTACACGTTCGGCTCAGCTTGCAAAGCGCGCTCGTCCGCTCCTTCCGGTGACGGCAGCGTGCGCGGCGTCACCAGCTCGCGCGAGAGCAGGAAGCTGCCGTCGAGCTCGACGCGTTTGCCCTCGACGAGCTCGGCGATCAGGAACGCCGTCAGCGGCGCCAGCAGGATCCCGTTCCGGTAATGTCCGCAGGCCAGGACGTATCCCTGGACCGGCGTCGGACCGAGATACGGCAGCCCGTCGGGCGTTCCCGGCCGCAAGCCCGCCCAGGTCTCCACCAGGGCGGCATCGCGCAGCTCGGGCAGCCGCCGGAGAACCGAGTCGAGGAGCCCGTGCACCGCGCCCGCGGTGACGCGCCGGTCGAACTGCGCCGGTTCGCTCGTCGCGCCGACCAGCAGCCGGCCCTCGCCGCGCGGAACGAGGTACCAGTCGTCGAGCCAAGTGACCCGCCGGACCGGCAACGCCGATGCGAGCGCGAGCATCTGCCCCTTGACCGGCGCGACCGGCACGGCGGCGGCGGCGGGAACGCCGGGCAGGCGGCCCGCCCACGCGCCGGCCGCGTTCACGACGGTCGAGGCCGTGAAGCGCTCGCGCTCGGTGCGCACGGCGGACACGCGGCCGTGCGCGATCTCGACGTGCACGCCGGCCGCTCCGCGCTCGACCGTCACGCCCGCGCTGCGGCACGCGATCTCGAGCGCGGCGAGCAGCCGGCGGTTGTCGACCTGTCCTCCCGCAGCCACGAGGACCGCTCCGTGCTGGTGCGTTTCGAAGGCAGGCTCGATCTCGCGCGCTTCGGCAGCGTCCAGCCACGTCGCGTCGACGGCGCGCGCGCGCAGCTCGCGAGCCCGCTCGCGCAACCGTTCCGCCGCCGCTTCGCTCGGGGCGACGATCAGCACGCCGTCGGTGCGAAGCTCGGGATCGAGCGCCGTGCGCTCGACGAGATCGGCGACGAAACGCGGATAACGCTCGAACGAGCGCAGGCACAGGTCCTCGAACGCCTCGTGCCGGGCGCGTTCCGGGTGGGGAGCCAGCATGCCGGCACCCGCCCACGAAGCGGCTTCGTGCGAAGCGCGCTGGTCGAGAACGCGAACGGTGAGGCCGCGCCGCGCCAACGCGTCGGCGCTCGCCAAGCCGATGAGACCGGCGCCGATGACGATCACATCGGAATGCGCCGTCATCGCGCCGCCGCGCATTCTGCGAAATTATGCGTGATCACGCTCACTCGTAACACTCCCAGGCGCGGAGTACCATGAGTCTCCCAACGCCGATGAGTGGAAAGTACCATAATGCTTTTCACGGTAGCTGGTTGAGGGTCTCCGAGTCAATGGCTCGCTCCGCGATAACGCCGGCGCGAGCTCGCGCACACGCAACGGCGTTCGGAGAATAAAAATGTAACGACATCTTGAGGAACGCGCATGCATGTTGAACGTTCCGCCGGTGCGGCATTCGTCGCGCAGACCGGGTGCCGCTGGCGTGCGTTGAGGCTGACGCCGCAGCGGCAGCGCTCGGCGGTCGGGGCCGCCTGGTTCGAGCTCGGCTCGCATGCCGGCACGCAGCTCTCGTCCCATGACGACGACCGTTTGATCGTCGTGCTCGCCGGCGACGTCGAGCTTCGGACCGCTCGCGAACGCGAACGGCTCGGTGCCGGCGATGCGGCGCTCGTCTTCGGCGCGCGCTCGTGCACCGTTCGAGCGCTGGGCGCCGACGCTCGGGCGCTGGCGGTTTGGCTCGAGCGCGAGCCGGCGGCTGCGGCAAGCCGCGTCGTCCTCCAGCGCGCCGCCGATGCGCCGTGCAGCGACGAGTTCAACACGCGCTTCCGCCGGCTTCCGCTGCTTCCGCGGAGCGCGGCCGTCGACTGGGGAGCGGCGCTGGCGCAGCTCGCGCCGGCGCACCATACGACTCCCCACAGCCACGTCGACGACGAGGTCTTCGTCGTCCTCACCGGCCACGGGCGCTTGCGGGTGGGAGCCGAGTCGTGCGAGGTGCGCGCCGGCGACGTCGTGCACCTGCCCTCCGGCGCGGAGCACACCCTCGAGAACCTCACGCCGCACGAAGAGCTCGAGTTCTTCACCACCTGGTGGACGGAATTCCGATGAGGAGGCTCGCCATTCGCTATCTCGTTACCGCCACGCCCCCGACGACCAACGGAGACCTGCACCTCGGGCACCTCTCCGGGCCGTACCTGGCCGCCGACGTCTTCAAGCGCTTCGCCCGGTCGCGCGGCGACGATGCCGTCTACGTCTCGAGCGGCGACGACAACCAGACGTACGTGGTGACCACCGCCGAGCTGGAACGGCGGGCGCCGCAAGCCGTCGCCGACGACTACTACGGCCGCATCAGCCGCTCGCTGCGGCTGGCGCGGATCGAGCTCGAGGCCTTCAACCGCCCCGACGCCGCGCACGCGCGCTTCGTCGGCGATTTCTTCGCGCGACTGCACGCCGACGGCAAGCTCGTCGTGCGCGACTCGGCGTGCCTGTTCTGCGAGCAGTGCGGCGGCTTCGTCTTCGAGGCCTATGTCGGCGGCGCGTGCCCGACCTGCTTCGAGCCGGCGCGCGGCAACATCTGCGAGGTCTGCGGCCACCCCAACGATCCGGTCGGCCTGATCGAACCGCACTGCGCGAAGGACCGCCGCCACCGGCTCGTCCGCAAGGCCGCCCCGGGGCTCTTCCTGCCGCTCGAGCGCTACCGGGCCGACTTCGAGCGCTTCTACGCGCGAACCGACGTCGTGTGGCGCACGCACCTGATCGAGCTGGTCCGCCAGCTCCTGGCGGCGCGCCTGCCGGACTTTCGGCTGACCTATCCGCGCGGCTGGGGAATTCCGGTCGGCATCCCCGGCCTGGCGGGGCAGACGTACAACGCCTGGGGCGAGATGCTGCCCGGTCTCATCAACAGCTTCGCCGTCGCGGCGGCGGCGCTCGACCGCGGCGCCGCGGGGTGCCGTTTCGATCCCGCTCCGGCCCAAACGGAGCTGGTCCAGTTCTTCGGTTTCGACAACTCCTTTTTCTTCGCGTTCGCGCACCTGGGCTTGCTGTTCGCGTCGGGGCCCGACTGCATCCGGCCCAAGGCGCTGATCACCAACGAGTTCTACGAGCTGGAGAACCTGAAGTTCTCGACCAGCCTCAAGCACGCGATCTGGGTCGCCGATTTCCTGGAGCGCTACGACGAGGACCTGGTGCGGCTCTACCTGGCCTACACGAACCCGGAGCTGCAGCGCACCAGCTTCGTCGAAGCGCAGATGCAGGCGTGGCTGAGCGAGAACGTGCTGCGCCCCTGGGAGCGCCTGCGCAATGCAACCGGCGGCGGTTTCGACGACGCGGCGGCGCGGCACCGGTTCGAAGCGTACTCGGCGCGGATCGAGGGGCACTACGGCGTCGCGTGCTTCAGCTTGCGGCAGGCCGCGCGCACCATCGTCCAGGCCCTCCGCTGGCTGAGCCTGGCCGACGCCGCGCCGAGCCCCGCCGTCCTCTCGGCGTTCGCCGCCTTTTGCGGCCCGATCATGCCGCGCTTCGCGGCCGGCCTGGCGGCCTCGCTCGGCCTGGGCGGCATTCCCGCCTGGGACGAGCGCTACTCGCCGCGCGCGGTCGCCCCGAGCGGGTTGCCGCCCCTCTCGCTCGATGCGCACCCCGCCCTGCTCGCCGGCGCGTCGGCGAGCGCCTGAACGTGGCGCCCTCACCGTTCTCCCAGGCGGCGCTCGAGCAGGTCGCGGCCGCCGTTGCGCGGCTGGGAACCGGCGCCATCGAGCCGGTCGGAGGCGTGCTGGCCGAGATCGCCCGCACGGTCCCCGAGCTGCGCGCTCCCCGGCGGCCGCCGCCCGGCGAGCCGTATTGGCGCTCGCACCTCTACCGCACCGGCGCGCTCGAGATCGTGCTGATGTGCTTCGGCCCGGCGCGCGACTGGCTGCCGCACGATCACGGCGGCTCCGCCGGCTGGGTGTACGTGCTCGAAGGCCGGGGCGAGCACGTGCTCTTCGGGTTCGCGGGCGACGGAGCACTGCGCGAACGGCAGCGCGAGCGGCTGGGCGCCGGCGACCTGGTCTTCATGCCGCACGGCACCGTCCACGCGCTCGGACCGGTCGGCGACCGCTTGAGCACGATCTTCGCGTACGCCCCGCCGATCAGCGGCATGGGCGTGTACGATCCGCGCGCAGGGCGCGGGTGCATCGTCTCCGACGACTGCGGCGCGTGGTGGCCCACGCTGCCCGAGCAGCTCGTTCGCGAGTTCTACTTCACGCCGCACGATCGCGCGGCGGTCTCTCGATGAGGATACGGCAGTGACGACAGCGGACCGACGCAAATCGAGCCATCTCGACCGGATCGAGACCCTCCTGTACCATCCCGACATCGACGGGCGGCTCGGCGAGCCGCAGTTCCGCCGCCTGCGCGACGAGGTGGGCGAGCTGGTCCGGCGCTGCTTCGACGAGCGGTCCGCGGTGGACCAGCAGCTCGTCCACGAGATCCTCTACGCCATCAACGTCGCGTCGCTGGCGCTGCCGTGGGAGTGCCCGGCGATCAACGCCGGTCACCCGTTCGTCGCCGAGATCCGCCATCTGATCGAGACCGCCTGGGACCGCGACGAGCGCCGGCGCCACGCGGCGGTGCTCGACGCCGCGCCGCCGGCCGCGCAGTTCGAGCCGTGGATCACCGAGCACGTTCGGGAGCACCGCTCGAACGTCGGCCACCCGCTGTTCCGCTTCCTGCGGGACGAAGCGACGCTCGACCAGCTGCGCGCGTTCTTCTTCCAGGAGACGCCGTTCGACATCTTCCACGCCGACCTCATCACGCTGATGATGCCGGGCGTCTACGGCATCATGAAGGAAGAGCTGGCCAGGAACTTCTGGGACGAGATGGGCGGCGGGCACGCCGACGCGATGCACCGCACGATCAGGATCGACACCGCGCGCAGCCTCGGTCTGGACACCGACGCGCACGTGCGCGAGATCCCGCGTTTCTGCGCCGAGGAGCTGGCGCTGGCCAACATGTACTTCGACGCCGTCGCCAACCGCGGCAAGCTGCTCCAAGCCATCGGCATGATGCTGGCGACGGAGACCATGGTGCCGGGGCGGATCAACCACCAGATCGAGGGCTTCCGGCGCAACGGCCTGGGCGCCGCCGAGATCTATTACCTGACCCTGCACGCCGAGGTCGACGTCGTGCACGGGGCGGGCTGGATGCGCAACGTCGTGCTGCCGCTGCTCGAGGCGCACCCGGCGGCCATGCGCGAGGTGCTGCTCGGCGCCGAGCGGCGCTTGGACCACGCCGGCGCCGTCTGCGACCGCATGCTGGGCTATCTCCCCCAGGTCGCGCCCGCGCCGATGGGGGTCGCGTGATGGCGGCGCCGACCGGCGCCTTGGGGCGCGTGCAAGGCGTCGCGCTCTACGTCGGCGCGGTCCTGGGCTCGGGCGTGCTGCTCATCCCCGGCGTCTCGGCCGAGGTCGCCGGCCCGGGTGCGCTGATCGCCTGGGGGCTCATGTCGCTGCTGACGCTGCCCCTGGCGCTCACCATGACCACGCTCGCCGCGCGCTTTCCGGGCGGCGGCGGGGTCGCGACGTTCGCCGAGAAGGCGTTCGGGAAGACGGCCGCCGCGGTCACCGGGTGGTTCTTCCTGCTGGCGGTTCCGATCGGCACGCCGCTGGTCGCGATCATCGGGGCGACCTACATCAGCACCGCCTTCGGCCTGCCGGACGGCACCCGCGCCGGCCTGGCGTGCGCGATCGCGGCGGTGGCCTTCGGCGCGAACTACCTGGGCATCCGCACCGCCAGCATCGTTCAGGTCGGGGTCGTCGGCGCGATCGCGGCGACGCTCGTGGTGGCCATCGCGGGAGCGCTCCCGCACACCGAACCGGCGCGCTTCCAGCCGTTCCTGCCGCACGGCGTGCTCGGCGTCGCCCAGGCGATGGCGCTGCTCTTCTGGTGCTTCATCGGCTGGGAGGCGGTCACGTATCTCTCCGGCGAGTTCAGCGATCCCGGCCGCGACCTCGTCCCGGCGGTGGTGATCGCCGCGCTCGTCGTCACGGTCCTCTACATGGGCTCGGCGTTCGTCATCATCGGCACCGGCCAGTACGGCGGTCAGGCGACCGCGGCGTCGCTGGTGCTCGTCATCCGAGCCTCGCTCGGCCACGTCGCCGGCGCGCTGGCGGGAGCGGTGGCCTTCTGCTCGTGCGTCGCGGTCGACATCGCCTACGTCGGCGGCGCTTCGCACCTCGCCCGAGCGCTCAGCGAGAAGAGCATGGCGCCCCGCTGGCTGGGCTGGACCCACCAGCGCTACGGAACGCCCGTCGGCGGGCTGCTGCTCGTCGCCGCCGGCACAGCGCTCATCCTGGTCCTGAGCTTCACCGGCGTGCTCACCGTGCGCTCGCTGATCGCGCTGCCGACGGCGAACTTCATCCTGACGTACGTGCTGGGCTGCGCGGCCGGCGTGTGGCTGGCGCGCAGCCGGATCGAGCGCATCCTGGCCGTCGTCGCGCTGGCCGCGAGCGTCGCCGTGGCGCCGTTCCTCGGCTGGGCGCTGCTGTACCCGCTCGCGATCGGCGTCGCCGTGACGCTGCGCCGCCTGCCGCTGGGCGTGCGCCGCGAGACGGCAGCGCCGCCGACGACGACGGGAGCGCGAACGTGAGAGGCGACGGGCCCCTCGACGTCGTCGGCATCGGCGTCGGCCCGGCGAACCTGAGCCTGGCGGCGCTGCTCCACCCGGTCGCGGAGATCGAAGCGCTGTTCCTCGAGGCGCGGGACGACTTCGCGTGGCACCCCGGCCTGCTGATGAGCGAGGCGACCCTGCAGTCGTCGTACCTCAAGGACCTCGTCTCGCTGGTCGACCCGTGCAACCCGTTCAGCTTCTTCAACTTCTTGGTCAAGAGCCGGCGCGTCTACCGTTTTCTCGTGGCGAGCTTTCCGAGCGTCAGCCGGCGCGAGTACGCGGCGTACTACCGCTGGGCCGCCAGAGCCCTCCCGGCGGTGCGTTTCTCGTCGCCGGTCCGCAGCGTCGGCTTCGAAGGGGGCGCCTTCAGCATCGACGCCGGCGGTGCGACCGTGCGCAGCCGGCACATCGTGGTCGGCTCCGGCGCGCAGCCCTTCGTGCCGCCGCGCCTGGCGCGGGCGCTCGGCCCGGCGGCATTCCACGCCGCCCAGTTTCTCGACCGGGAGCCCGGCCTGCGAGGCAAGACGGTCGCCGTCGTCGGCGGCGGCCAGACGGGCGCCGAGATCGTCCACCGCTTGCTCTGCGCGAGCGAGCACGCCGCCACCCGCGTGCTGTGGATATCGCGGCGCGCGAACTTCGTCCCGCTCGACGAGTCCCCGTTCGCCAACGAGTACTTCACGCCGCCGTACGCGGACTATTTCTACTCGCTCCCGCCGGGCGCGCGCAGCGCGCTGCTCGACCAGCAGCGATTCGCCAGCGACGGCATCAGCGAAGGCCTGCTGGAACGGATCTACCAGCGGCTCTACGAGCTCGATTTCATCGAGAGCGGCGCGCGGCGCTACGAGCTCCTCCCGGGCCGCGAGCTGGTGGACGTGCAGCCCGCCCCGCCGGGCCTGCGCTTGACGCTGCTCACCGACCATGCGACCGAGGAGCGCCGGGCGGACGCCGCGATCTTCTGCACCGGCTACAAGGCCGGCATTCCCGGCTATCTCGCCGCGCTCGCGCCGCTGGTCGAGCACGACGCCGCCGGAACGCCGGTCGTGCGGCGCGATTTTTCCCTGTCCTGGGCCGAGGAGGCGACGAACCGGATCTTCGTGCAAGGGATGGCGCGCAGCGTTCGGGGCGTGGCGGACCCGAATCTCGGCCTGATGTCCTGGCGCAGCGCGCACATCGTCAACGGGCTGTGCGGGCGCGCGGTCTACGACACCACCACGGTGCCGAGCCCGGTCAGCTGGGCGCAGCCGGGACCCGGCGACGACCCGTGCGAGCGGGAGGAACGCGGCGGGGAGGTCGTCGCCGCGGCCGGCGTGTCGTAGTCACCCGCTCGCCGCCAGGTGCGCGCGGTAGGCGCGCAGCGCGTCGTCCAGCGGCTCGTCGGGCAACCCCCCGCGGCGCTCCAGCTCGCGGCAGGCGTCGGCGCGGAACAGGCGCGGGTTGTCGGTCAGCAGCCGCGCGAACTGGGCCTCCAGGACCGCCTCGTCCGCGCCGTGCGGCAGCAGCGCCCGCAGCCTCAGGAGCTCCGGGTCGGCCGTCGCGTCCGCGGCCCGCTCGAGCCGGCTGAGGAACTCGCCGCAGCCGACGCTCGCGGGCGGGCCGCCCGGGCCGGCCAGCACGTCGGCCAGCGCGATGCTGCGCGGGTGGAACACGTGCAGCGTGCGGCCCCAGGCCGCGCGGTCCGTCACGCCGGCCACCACCCGGGCCGCGGCCTGGTCGACCGGCGTGTAGTCCGTGCGCAGCGGCACCGCCGGGCAGACCCCGAGCCGCCCGAACGCGGTCAGCAGCAGGTGGGTCAGCGCGTGCGGGTTGGGAAGGCCGTTGTCGGCGCTGGGCATCACCTCGCCCAAGCGGAACACGGTGACGAGCGCGCCTTTGTGGCGGGCGTCGAGCAGGCAGCGCTCGGCCACCCACTTCGAGCGGCTGTAGCCGCTGTTCGGCGTGACCGCGTAGCTCGGGTCGAAGGCCTCGGGCAGCGGCTCGGTGCGGTGCGCGGCCTCGCAGTCCAGCACGCCCAGGGTCGAGACGTAGTGCAGCGGCTTGGGCCGCGCCGCCAGCGCCAGGCGCAGCATCTCGTGGGTGCTCAGCACGTTGGGCGCGCGGTGGGCGCGGTAGTCGAAGAGGAAGTTCACCAGCGCACCGTTGTGCACGAGCAGGTCGCACTCGCGGGCCAAGCCGTCCCAGACCGGCGCGGCGAGGCCGAGCCGCTCGCGCGCGAGGTCGCCGGCGAACGCTTCCAGCCGGTCGGCGAACCGGGCCTCCCAGAGCCCCTTCTCGGCCAGCGCGCCGACCACGCGCCGCAGCGCCCCGGCGTCGTCGCGGGCGCGGCTCAGGCAGATCACCCGCAACGCGGTTCGCCGCAGCAGCTCGTGGACGATCCGGCTGCCGACGAAGCCGGTCGCGCCGGTGACCAGCACGGTCTCGAGGCGGCCGTCGAGCGCGGCTGGCTCGATCGCGATCGAACCGGGCACGACGGCGTCGCGCGCCATGAGCACCGGGTCGTCCTCGGCCTCGACGTCGGCGCCGGACCGCTTGTCCTCGATCAGCCGGCTCATCGCGAGCGGGGTCGGGTTCTCGAAGAGGTCCTGCGCGCCCAGCCGCACGCCGAGCGCCGTGTGCAGGCGCTGCACCACCGCCAGCGCCTGGATCGAGTCCCCGCCGGCGTCGAGGAAGTCGTCCTCCGCGCCGAAGGCCGCCTCGCGCAGGACCGAGCGGAAGACGTGCAGCACGCGGTCGAGCTCGCGCCCGGCCGGCTCGGCGGCGGCGAGGCTGAGCGCGGCGTCGGCGAGCTTGCGGTTGAGCATGCTCTGCAGGGCCCGCCGGTCGACCTTGCCGTTGTCGCTCAGCGGCATCTCCGCGAGCACGACGTAGTGGCGCGGCAGGCTCGTGCGCGGCAGCAGGGCGCGCATGTGCTCGCGCAGCGCGCTCTCGGCCAGCCGCTCGTCGCCGGCGGCGAACACCGCCAGGACCTTCTCGCCGTCGGCCTGGGTCACCACGACCTTGGCGGTGCGCACGTGCGGGCAGCTCTCGGCCGCCGCCTCGAGCTCGCCCAGCTCGATGCGCACCCCGCCGACCTTCACCTGGAAATCGCTCCGGCCCAGGAAATAGAGCTTGCCGTCCGGGCCGAAGTAGCCCAGGTCGCCGGTGCGGTAGAGCCGCTCGCCCGGCAGCTCGGGGAACGGGTTGGCCACGAACGCCGCCGCGGTGCGGCCCGGGTCGGCGAAGTAGCCGCTGCCCAGGCACACGCCGCCGATCACGATCTCGCCGACCGCTCCCGGCGGCAGCAGGCGGCCCTCGTCGTCCAGCACGACGGCGCAGCAGTTGTCGATCGGGCGCCCGAGCGGGATCGCCTCGCCGTCGGCCGGCTCGACGGTGTGGAAGACCATCCCGATCGACGCTTCGGTCGGGCCGTAGCCGTTGGTCACCCGAATCTGGGGCAGCAGCATGCGCAGCTTGTGGACCATCTGCGGGTTCATCTCTTCGCCGCCGACGATCAGCCGGCGCAGCGACGCGAGCTTGCGCAGGGCGCTCGGGTCCCGCTCGGCGATCGACACCATCACGTTGAAGATGCTCGGCACGAAGTCGGTCATGGTGATGCCGTGGGCGGCAATCGTGTCGATGGTCGTGTCGAGGTTGAGGAACTCGCCCTGCGCCGGGATCACCGTTCGGCCGCCGAACGTCAGCGGCCAGAACAGCTGCCAGACCGACGAGTCGAAGGTGTGCTTGCTGTTCTGCAGCACGACCTCGTCGCCGCCGGCGCCGAAGTAGCGCGTCATGAAGGCGAACCGGTTGGCGAGCCCCGCGTGCAGGTTCAGGGCGCACTTGGGCGTGCCGGTGGTGCCCGAGGTGAAGATGCCGTAGATCGGGTCGGCGCCGTCCAGCTCGACGTCCGGCCGCCGGGCGCGCGGCGCGAGCCCGTTCAGCGCGAGCGGCAGACCGCGCTCCTGGTACGCCTCCGGCAGCGCCGCGGCGTCGGCGCAGACGATCGTGCCGGGCGCGAGGATCCCCAGCGCCGCTTTGGTCCGCTCCGGCGGCCAGGCCGAGTCGAACGGCACGAACGCGGCCCCGAGCTTCATCAGCGCGTGGTAGGCGACCGGCAGCTCCAGGCCGTTGTCGAGCACGACCGGCACGACGTCGCCCTTGCCGATCCCGCGCGCCGCCAGCGCCGCCGCGAAGCCGTTGGCGAGCCGGTCGAACTCGCCGTAGGTGAGGGTCTGCCCACCGTACGCGTACGCCGGGCGGTCCGGGTGGAGCGCGGCGTTCGCTTCGATCAGCCGGGGAATCGCCCGGAACGGCCCGCCCTCCCGGGCGCTGCCGGCCAGCTCGCCGAGCACCGCGGCGCGCGACCCCGCGCCGATGCCGCGGGCCGCGCTCGCGCACGCCGCCGGGTCGACCAGCAGCTCGTGCAGCAGCTCGGCGAAGATCTCGGCCAGCGGCCGCTGCATGCGCCGCCAGGGATCGTCCTCGTCACAGTCCAGCTCGACCGCCAGCGCGTCGTCGGCGACCCGGCAGGTGAGCCGCACCGCCGCCCGGCGCTCGCCGGCCGGGCCGGGATCGTGCTCGCCGGTCAGCGCCAGCGCCAGATGCGGTCCGGCCGGCGCGGCCGCGCTCGCCTCCAGGTGCGGCGCCAGCGCGGCGCGGGCGCGCTCGGCGCTGCAGTGGCGAACCGCCTCCGGCCAGTGCGCGAGCACGCCGGACTCGGCTGCGCCGAGCCGGTTCTCGGCCCGGATCGGCAGCCGGCGGTTGGTGCGCGCCATGGTCTCGACCGCGGCCAGCAGCGCGACGAACAGCGCGTCGCGCCGGCGCGCGGCCGGAAGCTCGCGCCACGCGCAGCGCAGCGCGTACGCGCGCGCGCCGAGTCGGCTCAGCGGTCCGTCGAGGGGCAGGGCTGACGTCATCGGAACCTCGTCCCTACAGCAGGCGCGCCGGCGCGAGCGTGTCCGCGCCGACGCCGCGCTGCGTGAGCTCGTCGGGCAGCGCGCCGGCGGTGACGAGCGCCGCGACGGCGCGGCCGACGCTCGGTGCGACCTGGATGCCGTAACCGCCCAGCCCGGCGAGCCAGTAGAAGCCGGCCGCATCGGGCGCCGGGCCGACCACCGGCGTATCGTCGCGGGCGAAGGTGCGCAGGCCGGCCCAGCTGTGGCTGATGCGCCGCACCGTCAGCGTGGTGACCTCTTCCATTCGCGCGGCCGCGGTCGCGACGTCGAGGTCGTCGTGCCGCACGTCGCACGGGGGCATCGGCGTCGCGTCGACCGGCGAGACCATCAGCCGCCCCGACTCGGGCTTGAAGTAGAACGTGTCGGTGACGTCGCAGACCAGCGGCCAGCCGGCGACGGCCATCCCGGCGGGCGGGTCGACGATGCACGCGGTGCGGCGTTTGGGCACCAGCCCCAGCGTTCGCACGCCGGCGAGCGCGGCGATCTCGTCGGCCCAGGCGCCGGCGGCGTCGACGACGACCGGGGCGGAGAACGCGCCCGCCGCCGTCGTAGCATGCCACTGCCCGTTCCGGCGGGCGAGCGCGCGGACCGGCGCCCGCGTGACGACCGCTCCGCCCTTGGCGCGCAGGCCGCGCAGGAACCCTTGGTGGGTGGCGTCGACGTCGATGTCCATCGCGCCCGGCTTGTGCATCGCGCGGCGGTACCAGCCGGGCTTCACGATCGGGCAGAGCTGCTGCACCTCGTCCGGCTCGAGCTCGCGCACGCCCGAGACGCTCTCGTGACCGTCGGCCAGCGCGCGCGCGAAGCGCGCCTCCGCGCCGGCGGGCGCGAGCGCCATCACGCCGCGCGGCGCCAGCAGCGGGTGCTCGGCGAAACCCGCCGGCGGCCGCTCGAAGAAGGCGCGGCTCGCGGCGGTCAGCGCGCGCACGCAGCGGTTGCCGTAGTACTCCGAGAAGAGCGCGGCGGAACGGCTGGTCGAGTGATAGCCGGGGACCTCCTCCGTCTCGAGCACGGTCACGCTGCCGTGGTCGGCCAGGAAGAAGCCCGCGCACGCGCCGGCGATGCCGCCGCCGAGAACGAGAAAATCGCTCACCGCACGAGTACCGTGGGCTGCACCCTACCCATGACCGCTCGGTTTCCGGTTCGCCCGGCCGGGCCTTCCGCTCGCCTGCGCGCGCCAGCGCCGCGCTGGGCAATTGTGACCGGCGCACCGCGGCGGAACGGCCAAAGCACGGCGGCGAGGTTCGCCGGCTGGCTCGCCCGGGTAGGGAACGGGTATGCCCAAGCGCGTTCTGCTCGCGGTGAACACCAAGGCCCGCCGCGGCCGTGACGCGCGGGACCGCGCCGCGGCGGCATTGCGCGCGCGCGGCCACACCGTGATCGAGCTCCAGACCAGCGGCGCGCCGGGCGAGCTCTCGCGGGCGATCGTGGCCCGGGCGAGCGAGGCCGACGTGGTGGCGGTCGGCGGCGGGGACGGCACGGTCGTCTCGGCGCTGGCCGGCTTGCGCGCCACCGGCCTGCCGCTGCTCGCCCTGCCGCTCGGCACCTTCAACGAGCTGGCCCGCACGCTCGGCATCCCGTTCGACGTCGAGCAAGCCGCGGCGCTGATCGACGACGGCGTGCCGTACCGGATCGACGTCGCGCGCGCCAACGAGTTCGAGTACGTCAACGAGGCCTCGATCGGGCTCTCGACGAGCGTCGCGCGGCTGCAGACCGGCGCGGTGAAGAAGCGTCTGGGCATGCTGGCGATCCCGGTCACCACGCTGCGCGCCCTGCGCTACGCCCGGCCGTTCCATGTCGACGTGGAGTTCGACGACGGCACGACCCGCCGCTTCCGCACGATCCAGCTCACCGTCGCCAACAGCTACCGCTTCGGCGGCGTGGTGGAGAACCCCGAGGGCGCGATCGACGACGGCCGGCTCTGGCTCTACACGATCGACATCAAGCACTGGTGGCACGCGTTCGGCATCCTGGCCTCGGTGGTGCTGCGCCGCTTTCCGCACGCGCCCGACGTCATCGCGCTGCGCGGCCGCAAGTTCGTGGTGCGCACCCACCGCCGCCCGCACCGCGTCTACGCCGACAGCGAGCCCGCCACCCACACCCCGACTACGTTCACCGTCGACCGCGAAGCCGTAACCGTGCTCGTCCCCCCGAAAAGCGTGGAGGCGATAAGATGATCTTCATGTCGATGGACCGAGCGCCGCGTAATCCTCCGCGTACCGCAACCCTGTTGCGAGGTCGGCCCGGGGGCCCCACGCAAAGCGTGGGGGGCGCGCAGCCGGGGGCGGAGCGCCGTTAGAATGTTCGGCTATTTCAGGCCGACGCAGTATGCGCGGCGGATCACCTTCGTCGACCCGCTGCACCTGCGGGCGCGCGGGATCAAGGGCGTCATCATCGACCTCGACAACACGATCGTGGGCTGGGGGACGCTGGCGCCGCTGGCCGAGGACGCGGCGTGGGTGGCGGCGGCGAAGGACGCCGGCATCCAGGTCCTGGTGCTGACCAACAACGGCACGCCGTGGGCCTCGCAGATCGCCAAGGACCTCGGCGTGCCGTGCATCCCGCGCGCGCGCAAGCCGCTGCCGGGCGGCTTCCGGCGCGCGCTCAACGTGCTCGAGCTGAAGCCGGCGGAGGCGGTGGTGATCGGCGACCAGCTCTTCACCGACGTGCTGGGCGCCAAGCTGGCCGGGCTCGAGGTGATCCTGGTCGAGCCGCTGGTGCGCCACGACCCGCTCAACACGCTGCCGCTGCGCTGGCTGGAGCGGATCATCATGCGCGGCGTCCCGCGCGCGTGAGCGCCGACCGGCTCGCCGGCGCGCGCGCGGGGCTGGAAGCGATCCGCGCCCAGGAGCTCGCCGACGCGCGCATCGACCCGCGTTACGGCACCGCCTGGCGGCTGGGCGATACGGTCGCGCCGCGCGCGGTGGTGCTGCTGCACGGGCTCTCCAACTGCCCGGTGCAGTTCGAGCGGCTGGGCGAGCAATTGCACGCGCGCGGCCACGCGGTGATCGTGCCGCGCATGCCGCACCACGGCTACCGCGACCGGATGACCGACGCGCTCGCCGACCTGCGCGCGGGCGAGCTGGAGGCCGCCGCGCTGCGCGCGGTGGCGCTGGCGGCGCAATGCGGCGAGCGCGTGGCGGTGGCCGGCATCTCGATCGGCGCGGCGCTGGGCGGCTGGCTGGCCGCCCGGGTGGCGCTCGACGTTGCGGTCGCGGTCGCGCCGTTCTGCGGCATCAAGGAACTGCCCGGCCCGCTCAACGACGGCCTGGGCTCCGTGCTGCGCAGCGCGCCCAACGCCTTCTCGTGGTGGGACCCGCGCGAGAAGGAGAAACAGCCGCCGGCCCACGGCTACCCGCGCTTCGCGACCCGCTCGATCGGCGCGTCGCTGCAGCTCTCGAGCGAGCTCGGCGCCGCGCCGCGCGGCGGCCCGCACGCCCGCCGCGTCGCGCTGGTGCTCAACCGCCACGACCCGATCGTCAACAACGCCCACGCCCGGCGGCGCTTCGGCCGCCTGCGCGGCCGCGGCGTCGCGCTCGAGGAGATCGTCTGGGACGACGTCCCGCACGCCCACGACCTGATCGAGCCGGAGCTCCCGCAGGCGCGGCCCGACCTCGTCTACCCGCGCCTGATCGCGCTGCTCGAACGCTAGCCGCTGCCGCGCCGCCGGCTCAGCGGTCGGAGTCGTCGCCGGCCCGGCCGCCGACGTCCGCGCCGCCCGCGCTCGGCACCGGGTCCTCCTCGGCGGCCTCGATCAGCCCGTCGTCCGAGGGGTCGACCTCGTGACCCGGGTCCTCGGAAGGCTGTCCCGCGCCGTCGCCCTCGTCGCCGAGGGTCTCGTCCAGGTCACCGCCACCGGTCATGCGTCGCTCGCCCCTTCGTCGGATGAGTTGCCCAGGCCGCCGCCGAGCTCGTCGCCCGGCAGGTCGCCTTCTTGCACGTGCGCGTCGGCGAGGACGTCCGCCTCGGGCTCGTCGCGATCGTTCATGGTGACCCTTGTTCCCCGCCGGCACGAGGTCGAACGCTGGGTACGCTCTCTGCCGTGCGATATCGAAATCTCGGGCGCTGGGGCGTCAAGCTGTCCTCGGTCGGGCTCGGCTCGTGGCTGACCTACGGCGGAAGCGTCGAGGAGGACGCCGCCAAAGCGTGCATGCGGCGCGCGTTCGAGCGCGGCGTGACGTTCTTCGACACCGCCAACGTCTACGCGCACGGCCGGGCGGAGGACGTCGTCGGGCGCACGGTCGCCGAGTTCCCGCGCGAGCAGATCGTGCTCGCGACCAAGCTGTACTTCGCGATGGGCGAGGGTCCCAACGACCGCGGCCTCTCGCGCAAGCACGTGCGCGAGCAGATCGACGCCTCGCTCCGCCGCCTGCGGGTCGACTACGTCGACCTCTACCAGTGCCACCGCTACGACACGTCGACCCCGCTCGAGGAGACGGTGCGCGCCATGGACGACCTGGTGCGGGCCGGCAAGATCCTCTACTGGGGCGTGAGCGAGTGGACCGCCGACCAGATCGCCGCCGCGGTGAACCTCGCCCGCGCGCGCGGGTGGGCGGAGCCGGTCTCGAACCAGCCGCAGTACAGCGCGCTCTGGCGGCGGGTCGAGGAGCGCGTGTTCCCGGCCTGCCGCGAGTACGGCCTGGGCAACGTGGTCTGGTCGCCGCTGGCGATGGGCATCCTGACCGGCAAGTACGCCGACGCCTCCAAGCCGCCGGCCGGAAGCCGGGCCGCCGGCCGCGCCAAGGACATGATGGAGGACTACTTCACCCAGCCGGTGCTGGACGCGGTGCAGCGCCTGCGGCCGCTGGCCGACCAAGCGCACTGCACGCTCGCGCAGCTCGCGCTGGCGTGGTGCCTGCGCAGCGACGTGGTCGCCTCGGTGATCGTCGGCGCGACCCGCCCCGAGCAGGTCGACGACAACGTCGCCGCGGCCGACCTCGACGTCGACCCGGAGATCTTCCGCCGGATGGACGACATCCTCGCGCCGGTCGCGCCGTACGAGCCGTATACGGCGTAGCACCGGCGCGCGCGGTTCGCGTCCGTACGGCACCGTACTGCCGTCGTGGTGTGGTTAATGTAGCGTTTCGGTTAACCCGGGCACGGCCGTGCTGCGGCGAGAGGACCGGTGGGCGGCGCATCCAATCTCACAGGCCTTCCTCGGCTCGATCGCCTCGGAGTCTTTACGCTATGCAGCACGTCGTTCGCGCCATTCGGAGCAGCTGGGGCTCCGCCGTTACCCGTTCGAAGGGCATGCTGGCGGACCGCTTCACCCTGCCGGTGCTCGACGCGGTGCAGCAGCTGGAACCGCTCGCCGACGAAGTGCCCGGCACCGTTGCGCAGCTTGGGCTGGCGTGGCGCCTGCGCGACGCTCCGGCGATCGTCGCCGCCGAGCTCGAGCCGGAGCTCCTGCGCCAGATCGACGACCTGCGCGCGCCGGCCGCGCCGCCGGTCACCGTCTAGCGGTTTTCCGCTGCCCGGCTAGTTCTCGCTCGGCGGCGGAATGGTGCTGCCGTCGGGAACGAGCGTGGCGAGAAACGCGCCCAGGATGTCCTGCGGCTCGTTGTTCTGCGGGCCGCCGATGACGCTCCAGTCGAAGTAGTCGTTCACGTCCGAGCGGCGCAGCGTGCTCTCGAGCGTCTCGAGCGCTTCGTCCGAGGTGATCATCCAGAGCAGCACGACGGCATCCACTTCGTGCGCGCGCTCCAGGACGTGATAGCGGTAGGCCCAGATGACGCCCTCGTCCTCTTCGACGAACGCCTCGTTGAGCTGCGCCACCCGGTCGCGCAAGAACTCGGTCGCTTCACCGGCGTCCAGATCGTACCAAGCGGGCCGCGGGATGAACGTCGTCAGGTAGAACTGCGGCGGAGCCTCGTAGTCGTCGTCATCGTCATCGTCTTGGGCGTCGAGCGGGTCCGGGGGCTCCATTCTGGGCACTGTACCCGAATCGGCGCGGGTGCGCCTGGGACGAGGGTCCAGCACCGCTCAGACTCGCCGGCCGAGGATCGCGACGTCGCGCAGGACGTCGTCGACGCGCGTGACGCCGTGCAGCATGCCCCAGCGCGCGAACCCGAAGCGCTCGAAGAGGTGCAGGCTGACCGGGTTGTGCGCGAACACGCACGCCACGTAGACTTCGAAACCAAGCGTCGGCGCGCTTGCGAGCGCGTGGCGCACGAGCTGCGCGGCGATCCCGCGCCGGTGGCGGTCCGGCGCGACGTAGACGCCGACCTCGGCGGTGAGGTCGTACGCCGCGCGCTCCGACCACGGCGAGAGCGCGAACCAGCCCGCCACCCCGGCCGCGTCGGTCGCGACCCAGACCGGATGGCGGCCGCCGTGCCCGCGCAGCCACGCCCGGCGCTCGTCGGCCGTGACGGGATCGAGCTGCGCCGTCGCGGCCCGGCCGGCGATCGCGGCGTTGTAGATCGCGGCGAGCGCCGCGGCGTCGTCGGCGCGTGCGAGGCGGATCTCGGTCGGCTGGGCGGACATGCGCGGTGATGCTGCGCGTGCCGGACCGGGTTACCCTGCGCGCCGTGCCGCGCTCGCTAGTCGTACACGCCGCGCAGGCTCCAGGCGTCGCCTTCGCGGGCGATGCGCAGCAGCGAGCCGTCGTCGAGCCAGACGTCGTACTCGTCGCGCGCCAGCGGCACGCCGCCGCCGGTCGCGCGCGCCCACCAGCCCTCCTCGACCCGCCAGGGACCGGCGAGCTCGACGACGCTCTGCGGCGGCGAGCCGACCAGCCGCGGCGCGCCGTCCATCACCCGCACCGCCAGCGGGCGCGGCTCGACGACGCGCAGCTGCAGCGTCGCGTCGGGCGCCAGCGGCGGCGGCACGACCGGCAGGCCCTTCGTGGCGAGCGTCTCGACGGTGAACGGCTCGAGCGCGAAGCGGCGTTCGAGCCGCGCGCCGTCGACGACGCGCGCGCGCAGCGCCTTGCCTTCGCCCAGCGCCGCGTCGAGCCGGGCCAGCACGACGCCGACCGCGTCCGGGTCGGGATCGTCGGCGGCGAACAGCGAGAGCGCGACCGCGCCGCCGGCGAGCTCCTCGGCCGCCAAGCGCAGGCCGCTCACCGGCGAGCTCAGCACCACGCCCTCGAGCCGCGCGCGCAGCAGCTCGAACAGCGTCGCGGGCAGCGCGGTCGGCTGGGCCACCCGGGTGCTCAGCTCGCGCGTCTCGCCGTCCTCGCACTCCAGCTGCAGCACCAGGCGCCCCGCGCGCTTGCCGGCCGCGGCGAGGTCGTCGACGACCCAGCCGACCAGCGTGCGCAGCGCGAAGAGCACCTGGTCCTCCGAGGACGCTTCGCCCTCGCCGTAGAGCGTGCGGTCGATCCGCAGCGCGCGCGGGCGCGGGCGCAGCGGGCGCTCGTCGACGCCGCGCGCGCGGTCGTGCCAGGTCGCCGCCGCGGTCCCGAAGCGGCGCACGAACGGGCCGTGCGGCAGCGCCGCCAGCTCGCCCAGCGTGGTGACGCCGAGCAGCCGCAGCCGCTCGGCGAGGTTCGCATCGAGCGCCAGCAGTTCCAGCGGCAGCGGGGCGACGAACGCCGCCGGGTCGTCCCGGCAGACGGTCCCGTCGGCGCACCAGGCGGCGGCCAGCGCGACGAAGCGGTTCGGACCCAGCCCCAGCCGCACCGGCAGGTCGAACCCGGCCAGCGCGCCGCGCACCGCGCCGAGCCAGGCCTGCGCGTCGCCCGCGATCCCGTGCATCTCGACGAAGGCCCGGCCGGGGCCGCCGTCCTCGACCAGCGGCGAGGCCGCATCCAGCGCGTCGAGCACCTCCGCCCAGGCCCGCGCGTCGGCCTGCGGGTCGGCGCAGAGCGTCCGGGCGTCGTACGCGGCCGCCTGCGCCTGGACCACCGTCATCCCCGGCCGCACCCCGAGCGCCGCCGCCGTCGGCGTGCAGTCCAGCACCCGCCCGCGCTCCAGCCGGTCGGCCAGGATCAGCGGTGCGTCGAGGTCGACCGCGTGCGCGAGCCGGGCGACCGCGAGCCGGAAGGCAGGAATCCAAACGCAGACGACCGGCATGAGAAGACTAGTATATCGAACGTATGTTTGGTACACAAGGGCTATGGGTGGCCTGCTGCGCCGAGGGCAGGAAACGCCGTCTCGGCGGGGCGCGTTTCCCGGGCATGCTTTCCGCCGCCGTCCTCGCGCTCGCGCTCGCCCAGGCCGGGCCGCTCGGCTCGCCCGCGCCGGCCACCCCGCTGCCGGTGGCCTCGCCGGCCGGCTCGCCGCCGGCGCCCGCCCCCGCGGGGCCGCCCATGGCCCAGCCCCTGCCGGCCGCCGCGGCGGCGACGGCGGATCAGCCCGACCTGGCGGTGATCGTCAACTCCGGCTCGACCAACACCGCCGGCTACACCCTGCGCGTGCGCGAGAGCGGCTGGACCACGCTCGAGCAAGGCGGTGCCCCGGTGCGGCGCAAGCGCGTCGCCGAGCCGCTCGTCACGCGGCTCTTCGCCGACCTGCGCGCGGCCGGTTCGCTCGCCGCGCTGCCGCGCGGGCGGTGCATGAAGAGCGTGTCGTTCGGCTCGGTGACGACGGTCGCGTACCACGGCGAGACCTCGTCCGACCTCTCGTGCCCGAGCGGGTCGAGCGCGGCGAGCGCGCTCGCGCACGATGCCGACGCGCTGCGCGATGCCGTCGGCGTGGCGCCGTTCGCGCCCCGCCGGCAGCCGCTTCCGTAGCGCAGGGACATGAGAGCCGGCTGAGGGGCCGGTGAGGGTTTGCTCAGATGTGCTTTGGCGCGGCGTTCGGATGCGTATCCTGATCGAGCGGACACGGTCCGCACCGCACTCATCGCATCGTCTAGGAGAAACCCCATGTTCACCAAGGCAATCATCGCGACCGCGCTCCTGGCCTCGTTCGTCGCCCCGCTCGCCGCCAACGCGGGCGAAGTCCAGAACCGGCTCAACCACGAGCAGCAGCGCATCGACCAAGGCGTGCGCAACGGCTCGCTGACGTACGGCGAGTACCGCCGCCTCGACAACGGCCAGGACCGGCTCCAGGCCGAGCGCAACCGCGACCTGCGCCGTGACGACGGCCACCTGACGGCCGCCCAGTACCGCCGGCTCAACCGCCAGGAGAACAACCTCTCCGACCGGATCTACTTCGACAAGCACGACCGCGCGCGCCAGCACTAGTGGATTCGCCTGCGGCGAATCCGTCGCGTTCGGGCTTCGCCCGAGCCGCCGTCGCGTTCGGCCTGCGGCCGAGCCGTTAGCCGGCGCGGACGGCTCGGCGCAGCGGGGCCGGGCTCGCTGCGGCGAGCTCGCGCTCGCGCAGGTCGACCAGCGGCGGGCGGTCCTCGAAGCTCTCGCAGCGCACCAGCGCGTCGCCCACCGGGGCGGCGCGCTTGTGCTTGCGGACCACCGCGCGCACGTCGTAGCCGGCCAGCTCGCCGCAGTGGCCGGCCGGGCCGTTCCAGCGCACCCGCTCGATCGCCGTCTCGAGCCGCAGCGAGGCGAAGTAGCGCAGCTCGGCCGAGGCTTCGTCGCCGACCGCCAGCAGCAGCGCGCCCGCACGGTGGGCCAAGCCGGCGAGGCGGGTCCAGGTGGCCGAGCCGGTGCCGCGCCCGCTGGGCAGCGCCGGGATCACCACGACCGCGAAGGCGTGCGAGCGCAGCGCGATGTCGGCCGCCCGCGCCGCGGCGGCCGGCTCGTCGACCGGGACGATCAGCAGCCGGTCCAGCCGCACCCCGGCCGCCGCCAGCGCCGGCGGAAAGAGGTCGACCCCGATCAGCGCGGCGAGGCCGCGCCGGGTCGCCGCGGCGAGGAGCCGAGCCGCGAGCGCGCTGCGCCCGGAGCTCGGCGGTCCCTCCAGCGTCCCGATCGTCCCGCGCGGGAAGCCGCCGCCCAACACCCGGTCCAGAGCCTCGAGCTCGGTTCGCACCAGCGCCTCGCCGGCCGGCGCGAAGGTCGCTGCGGCGGCCTCACGGTGGCGGTGGTCGAGGCGCTCCCGAAGGGCTGCGAAAGCCGGATCGACGCTCATGGGAGGTCAGCATAATCGAACGTATGTTCTATGTCAATGCTGCCTCATGATAGTATCGGTGAACTATGAATCGAAGCAGCGACCGATGCCCGGCCCGGCCGCGCGCCCGCCGGGCGGCGCGTCAGCGGCCGGGCTGGGGGCCGTGCGTGACCAGGTAGGACGCCAGCAGCAGGACGAGGATGTCGCGGTGGGTCTCGTCGAGCTCGTAGTCCCGGAACGCCTCGTCGACCAGCGCGAACGAGCCGAACAGCGCGATCGCCAGCCCGTAGGCCAGCTCCTGGTTGCCGCGGGCGAACGCCACCGCGACGGTCGTCTCGACGCCGACCACGCCCGCCAGCAGGAGGCCCAGCAGCGCGCGCGGCGGCTTGGCCGGAGCGAGCAGCTTCTCCATCCCCGCCAGGTTTCCGGAGCCCCAGCGCGCGAGGGTCGGAGCGCCGCCGAAGCGCGACCCCAGGTCGCACAAGTTCTTGAGCGCGGCCAAGCCGTGCCAGGCGGAGAGCACGGCGAGCAGCGAGCGTCGGACGAACGGCATGTCGGCGTCTTTCCCAGTCGGCCGGGCGAGGGTGAGGCGGCTGTGGTGGGCATAGGCGAGAACCCGTGACCGTACTACCGACCATCTCCGCTTCGGCGATCGGCGTCCCCCCGATCCGCTACGTCGACCGCACGCTCCCCAACGGGCTGCGCACGATCCTGGTCCCGAACCCCCGCGTGCCCTCGGTCGCGATCAACGTCGCCTACCGGGTCGGCGGCAAGGACGACCCGCCGGGGCGCTCGGGGTTCGCCCACCTCTTCGAGCACCTGATGTTCAAGGGGAGCGCGCAGACCGCGCCCGAGATGATGGACCGGCTGACCGAGGACGTGGGCGGCTACAACAACGCCTTCACGACCGAGGACATCACCCTCTACTACGAGGTCGTTCCGTCGAACCACCTCGAGCGTCTGTTGTGGGCCGAAGCCGACCGGCTGGCCTCGCTCGACGTGAACGCGGCCAACTTCGCCACCGAGCGCGCGGTCGTGATCGGCGAGTACGAGCAGCGCATCCTGGCCGACCCCTACGGGATGCTCGGCGAGCTGGTCGACCGCGAGTCGTACACCGTGCACCCCTACCGGCGCGGGGTGATCGGCGACCCGGCCCAGCTCGACGCGGCCGCGCTGGACGACGTGGTCGCGTTCCACGCGACCTACTACCGGCCCGACAACGCGGTGCTGGTCGTGGCCGGCGATCTCGAGGTCGAGCAGACGTGGCGCTGGGTCGAGCGCTACTTCGGCCCGATTCCGACCCCGCCCGATCCGGTGCCGCGGGTCGGCCTGACCGAGCCCGCGCAGACCGCGGAGCGCACCTACACCTACCGGGCCGCGAACGTCCCGCTCGCGGCGGCCGAGGAGGCGTACCACATTCCTGCCCTCTCGCACCCCGACTCCGCCGCGCTCGAGGTGCTCGAGACGCTGCTCGGCGCGGGCCGCTCGTCGCGGCTCTACACCGCGCTGGTCTACGGCAAGCAGCTCGCCTCCAGCGCGTACGCGACGGCCGACCTGCGCGAGCAGCCGGGGCTCTTCGGGCTGCGGGTGACCTGCGCCCAAGGCGTCGCGCTGGCCGACGCCCGCGCCGCGCTGGCGCTCGAGGTCGCGCGGCTGCGCGACGAGCCGGCCGAGCCGGGCGAGCTGGAGCGGGTGAAGACCCAGATCGCCACCGCGCTGGTGCGCTCGCGCCAGGCCGCCAACGGCATCGCGCAGGCGCTGGCCCGCGCCGCGACCGAGCGCGGCAGCCCCGAGGCGGTCAACGGCGACCTCGCGCGCTATCTCGCGGTCGGCGCCGACGACGTCCAGCGCGTCGCACGAACCTACCTGCGCCCGGAGAACCGCACCGTCATCGAGTACCTCCCGGCGTGAAGGCCTCCTCGCCCATGCCCGTCCCCGGCCCGCCGCGCGCCGCGGCGCTGCCCGCGCCGGCCGAGCGCGTGCTCGACAACGGCCTGCGCGTGGTCGCGTTCGCGCAGCGCGGGCTGCCGCTGGTCGCGGCGCAGCTCGTCGTGCGCTGCGGCGGCGCCGCCGAGCACGCGGACGAGGCCGGGCTGGCGGCGCTGGTCGCGGCGCTGCTCACCCAGGGCACGACCGCGCACGACGCGCCGGCGCTCGCCGCCAGCACCGACGCGCTGGGCGCGCGGCTCGACGCCGGCTCCGGCTACGACGCCTCGCTGATCTCGGTCAGCGCGACGACGCCGGCCTTTCCGCACGCCTTCGCGCTGCTCGAGGAGGTCGTGCGCCGGCCGGCGTTCGCGCCGCACGAGGTCGAGCGGGTCCGCACCCGCTCGATCTCCGACCTGGCGCTGACCTACGCCAACCCCGGCAGCATCGCGCGGCTGGTCGCGCAGCGGGTCGCCTACGGCGGCTCGCCCTACGGCCACCCGCTGGCCGGCACGGCGCGGACGCTCGCCGGGCTGACCCGCGAGCGGGTGGCCTGGTTCCACGAGCGCTTCTACCGGCCCGACGACGCGGTGCTGGTGCTCGGCGGCGACCTCGCCGTCGACGAGGCGTTCCGGCTGGCCGAGCGCGTGCTGGGCGGCTGGCGCGCGCCCGCCACGCCGCTCCCCGCGCGGCCCGCCGGAGCGGTCCCGCCGCCGCGCGCGCGGGTCGTGATCGTCGACAAGCCCGACGCCGGCCGCACCGCGCTCAACGTCGGCCGGCTGAGCCTCGAGCGCCGCTCGCCCGACTACTATCCCGCCCTGGTCGCCAGCGCCGTGCTCTCGGGCTACAGCGGCCGGCTCAACCAGGAGATCCGGGTCAAGCGCGGGCTCTCGTACGGCGCCGCCGCGTCGGTCGCGCCGCGCCGCATGCGGGGCCTCTTCAGCGCCTCGACGCTGGTCGACCACGCGCGCGCGGCCGAGGCGGCCGAGGTGACGCTCGAGGTGATCCGCTCGCTGGCCGAGCGGCCCGCGACCGACGAGGAGCTCGCGCCGCGCAAGGCGACCCTGACCGGCGGGTTCTACCGCGGCATCGAGACGTCCGACGGCATCACCGGCTCGCTCGCCGAGCTGGTGCTCTACGACGTGCCGCTGAGCGAGCTGGACGCCTTCGTCCCGCGGGTCGAGGCGGTCGACGCCCAGCTGGTCCAAGCCTTCGCGGCGCGCGGGCTCGTCCCCGACGACTTCGTGGTGCTGGTCGGCGACGCGGCGAAGTTCGCCGACGCCGTCCGCGCGGCGCACGCCGACGTCACCGTCATCCCGAGCGACGCGCTCGACCTGAACTCGCCGGCCCTCGGCGCCTGACCGCCGCCCGGTTGGTCCGACCCTTGGCCGCGGACCGGATCCAGCACGCGTTGCTCGACGTGACGATCCCCGCCGTCGACCTCTACCCGACCGGCCGCGATGCGCTGCCGGCCACGAGCCGCCGCTCGTGCTGCGCGCCGGCTCGGCCTCGGTGGAGACGCTCGACGCCCACGGCATCGTACCGCGACCGCCCCGCGCAGGAGATCGCCGACACGCTGTTCGCGATCGTCCGGCGCCATGCCAACGGCGAGCTGCGCGACGACGCGACGCTGCTGGTCCTGCGCGCGCGCTGAACTGGGTACGACCCTGCTCGTGGAGATCGGCTGGCCGGCGGAGCTCGTCCTGATCAGGCACGCGGAGAGCGCCGGCAACGTCGCGCGCGACCGGGCGCTCGCCGTCGGCGCGCCGGTCATTGACATCGACAGCCGCGATCACGACGTGCCGCTCTCGGCGCTGGGCGAGCGCCAAGCGGCGGCGCTGGGCCGCTGGTGGGCGCGCAACGGGCCGCCCTACGACGCGCTGCTGTGCTCGCCGTACGTGCGCGCCCAGGAGACGGCGGCGCTCGCGCTGCGGGCGGCCGGCTGGGACGGCGTTCCGGTCGTGGTCGACGAGCGCTTGCGCGAGAAGGAGTTCGGGGCGCTCAACCGGCTCACGGCGGCCGGCATCGAGCAGCACTTCCCCGAGCAGGTCGAGCTGCGCCGCGCGCTCGGCAAGTTCTACTACCGCCCGCCCGGCGGCGAGAGCTGGACCGACGTGATCCTGCGGCTGCGCAGCGCGGTCGAGACGCTGGTGCGCGAGCGCGCCGGGCAGCGGGTCGCGATCGTCGCGCACCAGGTGGTGGTGCTCTGCCTGCGCTACGTGATCGAGCGGCTGAACGAGGCCGAGATCCTGGCGATCGACCGTGCCGGCGACGTCGCGAACTGCTCGCACACGGCGTACCGGCTGGACCCGGCGAGCGGGCTGCTGCGGCTGGAGTCGTACAACGTCGTCACGCCGCTCGAGGAAGAGGGCGAGCCGGTGACCGCGCGCCCGGACGAGCCGGTTGCCGCCAAGTAAGGAGATCGACGAGGCGCTGCTGCACGGCTGGCCCTTGCCGCAACCCGGCGAAGGCAGCAAGGAGCAGCGCGGCGGCATCTTCGTGGTCGCCGGCGCGCCGCAGATGCCGGGCGCCGCGGTGCTCGCCGCGACCGCGGCGCTGCGGGCGGGTGCCGGCAAGCTGCAGGTCGGCACCTGCGCGAGCGTCGCCGCGCACGTCGCGATCGCGGTACCGGAGGCGCTGGTCGTCGCGCTCGACGAGACGCCCAGCGGCGCGATCTCGCCGGCGAGCGCGGCGCAGATCGCCGAGCGCGCCAACCGCGCCGGCGCGCTGGTCATCGGGCCCGGGCTGGTCGACCAGTTCACCTCGGCCGCACTGATCGCGGCGGTCAGCGCGGCGCTCGACGTGCCGGCCGTGATCGACGCGGCGGCGCTGGCCTGCTTCGCCGAGCACCCGGGCGCCATCGCGCGGCTGGGCGGGCGCGCCGTGCTCACGCCGCACGCCGGCGAGATGGCCGCGATGCTCGACCGGCCGCGGGACGAGATCGAGGCGGACCAGGAGAAGTTCGCGCGCGAAGCGGCCCGCCGCTTCGGCGCCGTCGTGGCGCTCAAGGGTGCGCAGACGTTCATCGCCGCGCCGGACGGCACGCTCTACCGCAACGCGCGGGGCGACGTGGGCCTGGCGACCTCCGGCTCCGGCGACGTGCTGGCCGGCATCGTCGGCGGGCTGCTGGCGCGCGGCGCGGAGCCAATGCAGGCGGCGGTGTGGGGCGTCTACCTGCACGCGCGGGCCGGCCAGGCGCTCTCGGAGCGCATCGGGCTAGGGTTCCTGGCGCGCGAGATTGCAGGCGGAGGTGCCGGGGCTGATGCGGGCGTTGAGCGGTTAACCGGTCGTACATTGGGGCTGTTCGGACCTACGGCCAGGGCGAGAACCGGAATTCCTGCCACGGTGATCGAGCCGCATGAGGTCGCTCAGGCGCATCCGGTCGCCTGTTCAAGCGGTTATACGAGCCAAGGACGATGTTGGACAGCGAGTTGAGTTTGCGTCTTGGTGACGCGATACAGAAATTACTAAAGGAAACGCACGCGGACAACGCCGCGCGCCCGATTTGCCAGCCGCTCAAGTCGGGTGCCTTCCCGAACGCTGGGTACGGCGCATTGATGCACGGCGAAAGCCTTATCGTCGTTGTGGACACAAACATCCTGCTGCAAGATTTAGCGCAGTCGTGCAGAGCCCAGCGCCGCCAGACTTTGATCAATGCCGCAAATACTGGTGCGCTCCGGCTCTTCTGCGCTGAGCACGTCGTCAAGGAGATGTACAACCACATCGGACAGAGTGCGGCAATGTTGAAAGTAGACTATGATATCCTGCTGACGAGGTGGGAGCGCGAGTACCTGCCGCTTATGCGCGTTGTGCCAGACAACGCGATCTCGGAGGGTTTGCTCACGGCCACCGAGCGGCGGCGCGTCCGTCATCTGCTTGCATCCAAGGATGTACCGTCGGTGAAGCTAGCGCTCGCGCTCGGCGCGCTCTACCTAACGGAAGACAAGCCTGCACGATGGGCCGTATACAATGAGCGCGCGACGGATGAAGAGTTGTCGAGGTGGCTCGCGCCGTTGCAGGACGGCGGCAGCGCAGAGGTGCTTGGCAATGCGGCATTCGCGGCTATCCTCATTCCAACAATCACCTTGTGGAGCTTTGCGGATCTTTGTAAGATCCTCGCCGTGGAAGTCCCAGCGGTATTTTGGCCCGTCCTAGCGGTGGGAGCCGCAGCCGCGCTTGCGAAGATGACGACGGCGGGACTGCGCCGGATAATGTCCGTGCTGGGAACAACGTGCATAGTCTTCATGGAGTGTATGCAACCGTACTACGAGGCGCTCGAGCGATTTCGTGCTGCTGCGCCGACAACACCGTCGTGGGACGAGCTCTCAAGTGAGGTCGGGCGACGCGACGTTCTCCTTCGTGCCGCGCTTTGGACGCTCGCGCGGCATCCGTCAGGCGATGCGTCGGCGAGTGAACTTGCGAAGCGGCTGCCAGATCTAGGTGTCGGCCAAAGCGCGAACCTCGTACGCAACGTGCTCCGAAGGAAATCGTGCTTCCAGGAGATCTCGCGAGGACGGTGGCAGGTGGGACGTCCAGATTGGCTCAGCAGAGACACGCCGCCGAGCGGGCATGTTGGCTGGGAGCGATAAGAGCTACATGATGGAGCCGATGCCGTTCAGGTTTACTACTACGCCGATCGCTGGTGCGCTGGATAGGTTGCCGTGACGTTTGGCAAGTTCTTGGATGCAGTTCGCATCCGTGTCGACCAGCTAATGCGGGCGGATCTGGCTCGTGCTACGGAGGGTCCATCGCTCGTGTGGGATGGAACGGTAGCAAGGTGGCGTCTGCGCCATATTTGGGCGACGATGTCCGTCAGCCCCGATACGGCACCGTTGCGGGGTCATCTGCTACGGTGCGACGCCTGACCGCCGTCCCGTTAAGTGGACGAGTTCAAGCCGGCGCAAGCATCCGATACCACGCATAACCGGCACTTGCAGGTTGAAGAGAGCTCAGCTAGTGTCTACTATATGCAAGTCACTCGCATCCTCATTGCTATGCCGCAGTTGATGGTGGGCCGAGTGCAAAGGAGGCCCGTGGAGGGCGGATTATGACGCCTGGAGTTCCTCGAACCGACGGCGCGGCGTTCTTCGACGGCATCGCCTCGGCCCTCAACCAGCGCGACATCCAGCTCGCGCTGCGCGACGTGCTGGCCGTGATCGTCGCGGACCTCGGCTTGGCCTCGGGCTGGATCTGGCTGCTGGAGCCGAGCAGCGACCGCTTCTACCTCGCCGCGGCGCACCAGCTGCCGCCGTACCTGGCCGAACCGGTCGAGATGACCGGCGAGCCGTGCTGGTGCATGGAGTCCTTCCGCGACGGCGACTTCGTCTCGCAGAGCCTGGACGTCATCTCGTGCTCGCGGCTGCGGCGCGGCCTGCGCGAAGGCCGCGCGGTGGAGACGCGCGGCCTGCTGACCCACGCCTCGATCGCGCTGCGCTTCGGCCGCACCAGCCTAGGGCTGCTCAACGTCTGCCCGCAGCCGGGCAGCGAGCTCTCCGGCGCGGCGATGACGACGCTCTCGGCGGCCGGCGCGCAGATCGGCCTGGCGGTCGAGCGGGCCCGGCTGGCGGTGGGCGAGATCGAAGCGGCCCGCCTCGACGAGCGGGTGCGGCTGGCGCGCGACCTGCACGACACGGTGACCCAGGACCTCGTCGCGATCGCGCTGCAGCTCGAGGCGGCGCTGCGCGCCCTGCCGCCGGCGGCGCCGGCCCGGCCGGGGCTGGAGAGCGCGCTCGCCCTCGCCCGCCGCTCGATCGACGGCGCGCGGGCGGCGGTGCTGAGCCTGCGCTCGGGCGTCATCGGCGCGCGCGGCCTGGGCGCGGCGCTGGCCGCGCTCGCCCACGACTTCACCTCCGAGACCGGCGTGCCGGTGCACGTCCGGGTCGAGGCCGAACTGGTGCTGGCGGCAGAGACGGAGGAGGAGCTGTTCCGGATCGCCGCCGAGGCGCTGATGAACGTGCGCAAGCACGCGCAGGCGCGCGAGGTGCACCTCGGCCTCGCGCGCGAGGGCGAGACCACGGTGCTGAGCGTGCGCGACGACGGCATCGGCTTCGCCGGCGAGCGCGCGGACGGCGAGCGCTTCGGCCTGGAGGGCATGCGCGAGCGGGCGGCGGCGGTCGACGGCCGGCTCGAGCTGCGCGCGCGGCCCGGCGCCGGGACCACCGTGCGCGTCCTCGTCCCGAGCCGCCCGGCGTGATTCGGGTCGCGATCGTCGACGACCACCCCGTGGTGCGCGACGGCATCGCGGCGAACTTGCGCGCGTCGGGCCGGATCGAGGTGACCGCGTCGCTGGCGACCGTCGCCGAGGCGCTCGCGCTGCGCGAGGGGCCCGACGTGCTGGTGCTCGACGCCGAGCTGGCCGGCGACGACGGGCTGGCGGCGATCCCCGCGCTCAAAGCCGCCCTGCCCGGGCTGCGCGTCGTGGTCTTCACCGCCTACGGCGGCGAGGAGCGGGTGGCGCTGGCCTTCGCGCGCGGCGCGGACTCGTACGTGCTCAAGGGCACGCCGGCCGACGAGCTGATCGAGACGGTCGTCGCGGTCGCGGCCGGCCGCTCGCGGCTCTCGCACGAGGTCACCTCGCAGCTCGCGCTCTCGGCGGTGCGGCACGCGCGCGGCGAGCACCTCACCCGGCGCGAGCGCGAGATCCTCGGCCTGGTCGCCGAAGGGCTCGCCAACCGCGCCATCGCGGAGCGGCTGCACATCACCGAGCGGACGGTGAAGTTCCACCTGACCGCGATCCTGGCGCGGCTGGGCGCCAAGAACCGCAGCCAGGCGCTGGCGGTCGCGCGCGGCCGCGGCCTGCTCTAAGGACTGGACTTCGGTCCAGGTTCGAACCCGTACCGGCTGACGGCGCCGCCGCCGCGCCGCAGCGCTACCATGGCGGCATGGCATACGAAGCATGGTTCGAAGCGGGGCACGTCGCGATCGTCACCGGCGCGTCGCGCGGGTTCGGGCGCGCGCTCGCCGGCGCGCTGGCGCGGCTGGGCATCAGGCTGGTCGATCGACGGGCGCGACGAAGCGGCGCTGGACCGCGCGCGCGACGAGCTCGCGCAGCAAACCGACGTCGTCGCGCTCGCCGGCGACGTCACCGAGGCGGCTCACGTCCACGCGCTGGTGCGGGCGGCGGAGGAGCGGTTCGGGCGGCTCGACCTCGTCGTCAACAACGCCTCGAGCATCGGGCGCTCGCCGCTGCCGGCGCTGGCCGAGCTCTCGCCGGCAGTGTTCGAGCGGATCTTCACGACCAACGTCTACGCGCCGCTGCACCTGATCCAGCACGCGCTGCCGCTGCTGCGGCGCAACGGCGGAACGATCGTCAACCTGAGCTCGGACGCGGCGGTCAGCGCCTACGAGGGCTGGGGCGGCTACGGCGCCTCGAAGGCCGCGCTCGACCACCTCTCGCGGGTGCTGGCGCTGGAGCTGCACGGCAGCGGCGTGAGCGTCATCGCGGCCGACCCCGGCGACATGGACACCGACCTGCACGCGCAGGCCGTGCCGGACGCCGACCGCGCGCAGCTCGCGCGGCCGGCGGACGTCGTGCCGGCGCTGCTGAGCGTCATCGCCGCCGAGCGGCCGGCGTTCAGCCGGGTCGAGCTGCAGTCGCTGCGCCCCCTCGCCGAGCTCCGGTCGTGAGCGTGGCGTTCGCCCTGCCCGAACGGCTGGAGGCGTCGGTCCCGGCCGAGCTGCGCGGGCTCGCCCGCGACGAGGTGCGGCTGCTGGTCACCGACGGCTGGACCGGCACCCAGCGGGACGCGGTCTTCACGGACCTGGCGGCGTTCCTCGCGCCGGGCGACCTGCTGGTGGTCAACGACTCCGCCACCCTGCCCGCCGCGCTCGACGCGCGGCGGGCGAGCGGCGAGGCCGTCGCCGTTCACGTCTCGAGCAAGATCCACGCCGCGCTGTGGCTGGTCGAGCCGCGCGCGCCGGTGCGCGCCGGCGAAGCGCTCGCGCTGCCGGGCGGCGCGCGGCTGGTGCTGCTCGCGCCGTTCGACCCCGCCGCGCCGCGGGTGTGGTACGCGCTCTTCGAGACGGCGGATTCGGGCGCGGCACCGGACGCGGCGGAGCGCCCGGATGCGGTGGAACGGCTCCTCGCCCGCCACGGGCGGCCGATCCGCTACCGCTACGTGGCCGGCGCGTTCGCGCTCGACGCGTACCAGACGATGTTCGCCCGCGTGCCGGGCTCGTCCGAGATGCCGTCGGCCGGGCGCCCGTTCACGCCGCGCGTGGTCGCCCGGCTGGCCGCGGCCGGCGTGACGATCGCGCCGCTCACCCTCCACGCCGGCGTGTCGAGCCTCGAGCGGCACGAGCGCCCGCTGCCCGAGCCGTACGCGGTGCCGGCGGCGACGGCGCGGGCGGTGAACGCCGCCGCCGCGCGGGGCGGCCGGGTGATCGCGGTCGGCACGACGGTGGTGCGCGCGCTCGAGTCGGCCGTCGACGAGTCCGGCCGGGTGATCCCGGCGGCCGGCTGGACCGAGCTGATCGTGACGCCGGAGCGGCGCCCGCGGGTGGTCGACGGCCTGCTGACCGGCTTCCACGAGCCGCAGGCCAGCCACCTCGACCTGCTGCGCGCCTTCGTCGACCCGCCGCTGCTCGCCGCCGCCTACGCCCATGCCGTCGCGGCCGGCTACCTCTGGCACGAGTTCGGCGACGTGCACCTCATCGCGTAGGACGCTGCCTTCGGACCGCTCCCGCTCGCTCAAGCAAGGACCTGCGCGCACCGATCACCGGTGGGTGGCATCGATCGAACGCGAGTTCTCCAAGCGGTTTTCCCCAGAGATCAAGCGACTCGTCGGCCAGCATCTGCTGGTCGATGCGTCCGAGGACCTCGACACGAAAGAAGCGACCGACTTCGTCCTCTTCAAAGCACGCGACCTGAGGGTGGCAGCGCGCATCCGCAACGCGACGACCGGCGACTGGAATCCGAAGTGGAACGAGCAGTTCACGATCCGGACGTCGGCTCCGGCGCAACTGCACAGCGAGCTGCAGAAGATCGTCATGGGATTTGCGGATCTGATGTTCTATGGGTTGGCCGAAAGCGTCGACCCGCCTCGCATCGGGACCTGGTACCTCATCGATCTCAACGCGTTCCGGCTGCACTATTCCGAGTGCCTGGCTGGTACGACCGAGCTGAAGCATGGAGAGCTTACCAACCGCGACGGCTCGCGATTCAGGTGGTTCGCGCTCTCGTCGTTCCCCGCCCGGCCACCGATCCTGCGGGCACAGAGCGTGAGCGGACCGGCGAAATCCGCGCATGAAACGACCGACCTGCGGACGTCTCGCGGCGACGTGCTGATCGGCTGCATCGAACCGAACTGCACCGCTGCGCTCGACCCGGTCGAACCGGTGGACGAAGATCCCCTCATCGCAGGGATTTATCTGAAGTGTCGCGCCGGCCACGCGATGTGGATCGTGGCCGACGCGCAAACCCATGGCTGTCGGCTCTCCTACGCGTACCCGCGTGAGGTCGAGGAAGCCGGATAGCGGGCGTCTCCCGGCAGAGCTACGGAATGAGCAGCAGCTTGCCGGTCGTCTTGCGGGCTTCGAGGTCGCGGTGGGCCTGGGCCGCCTCGGCGAGCGGGTAGGTCGCGCCGACCCGCACCTCGAGCGTGCCGTCGGCGATCGCGGCGAAGAGGTCGCGCGCGCGGCCCAGCAGCTCCTCGCGGGTGCGGATGTAGTGGACGAGCGTGGGGCGGGTGACGTACACCGAGCCCGCGCCGGCCAGGCGCTGCGGCTCGATCGGCGGCACCGGGCCGCTGGAGTTTCCGTAGAGCACGAGGTAGCCGCGCGGCCGCAGCGTCCCCAAGCTGCGCTCCCACGTCTCCTTGCCGACCGAGTCGTAGGCCACGTCGACCGCGTGCTCGCCGACCAGCTCGCGCACCGCGTCGGCGAAGTCGGTCGCCTGGTAGTCGATCGCGTGATCGGCGCCGGCGCTCTTGGCGAGCGCGACCTTCTCCGGGCCGCCGGCGGTGGCGATCACCGTCGCGCCGCGCGCCTTCGCGAGCTGCACCAGCAGCCGGCCGACGCCGCCGGCCGCGGCGTGCACCAGCGCGACGTCGCCCGGGGCGAGCGGGAAGGTGTCGGTCGCGAGGTAGTGCGCGGTCATCCCCTGCAGCATCGCCGCGCAGGCGGTGCGGTCGTCGATGCCGTCGGGAACCAGGACGCACTCGCGGGCCGGCACGGCGTGCGCCTCGGCGTACGCGCCGAGCGGCGACTGCGCGTAGGCGACGCGCTGGCCGACCTGGAGGTCGCTCACCTCCGGGCCCAGCGCCTCGATCGTGCCCGCTCCCTCGCGGCCCAGCAGGAACGGCAGCGGGGCCGGGTAGAGCCCGGTGCGCAGGTAGGTGTCGATGAAGTTGACGCCGGCCGCGGTCTGCCGGACCAGCACCTCGCCCGGGCCGGGCGCGGGGGTCGGGACGTCGACGAGCTGGAGGACTTCGGGACCGCCGAGGCGGTCGACGCGGATCGCTTTCACGTCCGCTATCGACCACCGAAGCGGGCGCGCAGTTTCCACAGGTGGATCGGGGGTACGTGGCCAGCATGGAACGGCGCGATCTGTACCAGGACGACCTGACCGAGGAGCGCATGCCCTCGCCCGCCCAGCGCGACGAGGAGCAGGCGACCGAGACGCTCGATCCCGACGCCTCGCAGGGCGACGGCCGCGGCCCGCTTCCTCGCGGGGCGGCCGGTGGCGGCGCGCTGGGCTACCCCGACGGCGTCCCGGGCGGCGTGCGCGACCCCGACGAGGAGGAATCCTCATGATGCCGCGGACCGGCTCGGACGAGCCCGAGCTCGACGACGACGACGATCTCGAGGACGACGACCTCGACGGCGAGGACGACGAGGAGTGAACCGGGCTAGCTGAGCTCGCGCGTGCCGCTGGTGCCCGGCACGCGGGGCGCCGGCTGGTCCCCCGGCGTGACGCCGGTGGTGCTCGGCAGGGTGTCGAGCTGGTCCGGCGCGGCGTCGTCCGTCATGCCCATCGACTCGTTCTGGGCTTGGGTGGTCTGGCCGCGGCCGGCGGCCGAGTCGCCGTGGAACAGGTACGCCGAGGAGGTCGGGTCGAGCGCGCCCAGCGGCGCCTGCTCCACCATCCGCGCGAAGTGCTCGAGGTCGTGCTGCAGGCGGCGCTCGAACTGGCCGCCCGCCCCGAGCGCCTCGCCGAGCTGGCCCAGGAAGCCGGCCGGCGGCTCGTACGCGACCCGGACGGTGAGCCGGGTCGCCTCGGGACCGGCCGGCTCGAAGGCCACCTCGCCGCTGTTCGCCAGGCCGTCGACCGAGCGCCAGCCGATGCGCTGGTCCGCGACCCAGCCTTCGTTGACCGCGTCCCAGGCGTGCCGGCCGACGACATCCACGACCCAGTGGCTCCGCTCGTCGTCCAGGTAGGTGACCTCTTTCACGAAGGTCATGAACTTGGGGTAATCGTTGAAGTGGGTGTAGAGCTGGTAGACCTGGTGAACCGGTGCGCCGACCGTGACCGCTGCGCTGTGCTCCGCCATACCGACCTCGTTTCCGTCGTGAGCGGCTTGGATGGTACCCGCCGCACGCTCGGGCGTACCGCGATTGGGTAGGATGCCCGCATGGCGCTGCACCTCGACATCGGGATGCTCAAGGAAACGTACACCCGCTGGAATGCCGACAAGGCGCCGCGCTTGGCCGCTTCGCTCTCGTACAGCACGATCTTCGCGATCGCTCCGCTGTTCATTATCGTGATCGCGGTCGTCGGCCAGGTGCTCGGCATGACCGGGCAGGCCCACCCGCACACCCAGACCGAGGAGCAGATGCTGGGCGCGATTCAGCGCTCGGCCGGTTCCGGCGCGGCCGACGCGGTCCGCGGCATGATCACCGCGACGTTCAACAAGCCGCACCAAGGCGTCATCGCGCAGGTGATCGGCTACGTCACGCTGATCCTGGGCGCCTCGGGCCTGTTCGCCGCGCTGCAAGACGCGCTCAACACCGTCTGGCACGTCGAGGACCAGAAGCGCACCATCTGGCAGACCGTGCGCGACAAGGTCGCCTCGCTCGGGATGCTGCTGGTCATCGGCTTCCTGCTGCTGGTCACCACCGTGCTCAGCGCGGTGCTGACGTTCGTCGCGACCTACGTCACGCATCTGCTGCCGTTCCCCGGCGCCGGCATGCTGTTCGGGCTGCTCAACTGGGTCGTGAACATCGGCGTGATCACGCTGCTCTTCGCGCTGATCTACAAGTACCTGCCCGACGCGAAGATCGAGTGGCGCGACGTCTGGACCGGGGCGCTGGCGACCTCGGTGCTGTTCGTGGTCGGCCAGCAGCTGATCGCGCTCTACCTGGGCAAGGCCGGTGTCGGGTCGGCGTACGGCGCGGCCGGCTCGCTGCTGGTGCTGCTGCTGTGGATCTACTACTCCGCGATGATCCTGCTGCTGGGCGCCGAGTTCACCCGGGTGTACTCGGAGAAGCACGGCTCCCGCATGTCCCAGCACGCCGCCTCCGACGGCGACCCGAAGACGCGCGGCGCGACCGACGCGACCGCGCAGGGCGCGACGGTCGGCACCGCTGCGAGCGGCACCGCTGCGAGCGGGAGCGCGGGCTCGGTGCGCGGCGAGAGCGATGAGCCGCCCGCGGAGGAGCCGCGGCGCGACACCCCGCCGGCGAAACCGCGCGGCGCCGGCCGGTCGCTGACGTAGCGGCCTAGGCGCGGCCGCCGGTGCTGCCGCTGACCAGCCGGGTGCGCGACCACTTCTCGTACGGCTGCACCCGGCGGAAGATCGAGAACAGGCCGATCACCGCCACCATGCTCGCCACCAGCGACGCGTAGCGCCCGAGCGCGCGGCCGATCCCGAGCCGCGCGCTGTGGTCGGCCGGGACGACGCGCAGGTCGCAGACCATCATTCCGAACGTCTGCCCGATCAGCGCGACCAGCAGCACGCAGTAGACCGCGAACGCAAGCCACGTGAGCGTGTCGTTGGTGAATGAGACGTGCGTGCCGCCGCGCGCCGCGGCCTGGTGCACGAACGGGGCGACCCAGGCCGGGACGTCCGAGTCGGCGAGCACCTGTTTCACCGCCGCGGTGCTCTGGCCGGGCGTGAGGCGGAGCTGGACCGCCTGGGCCGCCGGAACGATCGTCTGGATCACGGTGAAATCGACGGCGAACGCCGCGGTGCGCCGCCAGAACCCGGCGTAGACCGCTTCGCGCGCGCCGGCGACCGCCGGCGCGGCGGCGTTCTCGCCGACCCGCTGCGACCAGCGCTGGTAGAGCGGATCGCGCGCGAAGCGGTGGAGCGCCGCGATGCGGTTGGTGGCGTACGGCGTCGAGGCGGTCCATTCGGCCAGCCGCAGCGACGGTTCCGCGTGCAGCTCGCGCAGCTGCTCGGCGAACGCGGCCAGATCGGCCTTGCGGCCGAGCGGCCCGAACGACGAGACGGCGATCGCGCGGGTCGCCGCCTCGAGCGAGCCGCAGCACAGCAGGCCGGCTCGGTCGGCGCTGTACTCGATGCGGCGCAGCCAGCCGCCGAAGGCGACCGCGACGACGCCGGTCTCGCGCCCGTTCGCGCTGAGCAGCGAGGTGATGCGGGTGTGCCCGGCCGCGATGTGGCCGAGCTCGCGCCCGATCAGGAAGCGCAGCTCGTCGTCCTGGAAGTGCTCGACGAACTGGGCCGAGATGACGACCGCATAGGGCTCGCCCATGCCGAGCGCGACGACCGGCACGAACGGGTCGTCGCGCACGAAGACGTGCGGCGTCGGCATCCGCAGCATCCGGGCGCACTCCTCGACGACCGCGTGGATGCGGCCGAGCTGCCCGGCGTGGATGCGCAGGCCGCCGCCCAGCAGCCGGCCGCGGGCGAACGCGACGTAGACCATCGCGACCACGACCAGCAGCGCCAGCTCCTGCCAGGTCACCTGGTGCTGGAGCAGCCAGCCCAGCACGACGAGCGTGACCGGCAGGCTGAGCAGGGTGAAGACGAACGTCGTCCGCTCGCCGCGGACGCGCAGCGACTCGCTCCCGGCGAAGAGCGCCGTCACGGTGGCCTCCTACTTCAGCATGAACCCGCCGGGGTGGGCTTGGCGCTCGTAGGCGAACTTTCCGTTCGCGACCCGGTAAAAATAGCAGTTCGGCTGGAGCACGTCGCCGCTGGGCGTGAAGCCGTACGAGCCGGTGACCGTGTCGTAGGCGCTCCCGGTCGCCAGCGCCCGGATCAGGCTGAGCCGGTTGGCGGCGCCGGTCCGGCGCACCGCGGCCTGGATCAGCTGCACCGCGGCGTAGCCGTAGGCGGCGACCGGCGTGAGCGGCCCGTAGCGCGACTCGTAGTCCTGCACGTCGCGCACCGCGGTCGGCGCGAGCCGGTAGTAGGGCACGTCGGTCGAGATCACGAGCCCCTCGGCCTGCTTGACGAACGCCGGGGCGACCGTCGCCGGGTCGAAGAACCCTTGCGTCGCGACGACCCGGCCGGCGTAGCCCTTGGCGCGCAGGGCCGGCAGCAGCGGTCCCATGTCGCCGACCAGGCCGGCCAGGACCACGCAGTCGGGACTCTTGGCGAGCACCGCGGCGGCGGCGCCGGGGTAGTCCGGCTTCTCCAGCGAGAACTGGACCGCCGGCGCGTCGACGTGCATCGCCGAGGCCCGGCGGACGAAGCCGGTCGCCACCTCGGGGCCGTAGTCGCCGTCCTGGCTGACGACCAGGGGCGCCTTCGAGCCGGTGGTCAGCACGTAGCCGGCGACCAGCCCGCCCTCGTCCGAATCCTTGGTCGGCAGCCGGAAGACGTTCTGGTAGCCGTGCGCGGTGATCCGGTCGTCGGTGACGGTCGGGACGATCAGCGGGATGCGCGCCTGCGCGTAGATGTCCAGCGCGGCGAGCGTCGGCGTGGCGCTGACGTGGCCGACGACCGCCATCGTGTCGGGGTTGTCGACGGCGAAGTTGGCCTGCACCCGCGCGTCGGCCGCCGTGTCGTGGTCGTCGAACTGGTCGAAGACGAACGCGCGCTCGGTCTGGAAGCGCAGCCGGTTCTGCTCCTCGACCGCGGCTCGCACGCCGCCGACGAGCTGGGTGCCGAGCCGGCGCGCGTCGCCGCTCTGCGGCGCGACGACCGCGATCCGCAGCGTCGCGGTGTAGACCGGCAGGTCGATCGCGCCCACGCCCAGCGCCGCGCCGAGCCCGCCCAGGAACTGCGAGCGGATCACCGGATCGCGTACGACGCGAGCGTCGTTCCGAGGAAGGCGACCGAGAACGCCATGTTGGTGACGAACACCCGCTCGTTGAGCGCGAAGACGTCCTTGGCCAGCGCGATCAGCCGCTCTTCGTAGACGGTGACGGCGAGCGCCAGCGCGACGCCGACGTAGTAGAGCCAGCCGGCGCGGGCGAGCGCGCCGGCCGCCAGCAGCGCCAGCGTCATCGCGGCGTGCAGCGCGACCGGCCAGACCCGGGCGCTGCGCTCGCCGAACGACTGCGGGAAGGAGCGCACCCCCAGCTCGACGTCCCACTTCAGGTCCATCAGCGCGTAGAGGATGTCGAACCCAGCCACCCAGACGGTCACCGCGACGAACAGCAAGAGCGCGGGCAGGTCGATCCGCCCGGTGATCGCCACGTAGGCACCCAGCGGCGCGCACGCGTCGACCGCGCCGAGCACGAAGTGCACCGCCCAGGTGAAGCGCTTGCACAGCGGGTACGCGATCACGCCCAGCGCGGCCAGCGGCAGCAGCTTGAGGCAGAGCGGATTGAGCCGGGCCGCGCTGACCAGCGTCAGCCCCAGGCCCGCCGCCATGGCCCAGACCATCACCGCGGCGGGCAGCTTGCCGCTGGGCACCGCGCGCTCGGCCGTGCGCGGGATCTTGGCGTCGATGTCGCGGTCGAAGTAGCGGTTGGCGGCCATCGCTGCGGTCCGCGCGCCGACCACCGCCAGGGTGATCCACAGCAGCTGCCACCACGACGGCAGCCCGCGCGCGCCCATCACCGCCCCGACGTAGGCGAACGGCAGCGCGAAGAGCGAGTGCTCGACCCGGATGTCGCGCAGGAACAGCTTGAGCGCGCTCATGCGTCAGCCGGCTTTCTGCCGCGCGGGTCTTTCTTTCGGTAATAGTCGTCGACCCAATTGCGAGAGCTGTAGAGAACGCCGTTTTGGAGCCGGTGTTGCAGCTTACCGCGCGTGACTGCGGCTCGAAGAGCGGTCAAGGGTCGCCCTTTCGTTGCGAGAGACGTCAGCGGGACGAGCTTTGCCGGTCCCGCGATCGAGGGGTAGATGAAGCGGTCGAGGTTTGCTTTGGAAGCACGGACGAATAGTTCGCCGAGTGCGCGCGCGTTCGCGTTGTCTGCCTTGGTGAGTGCTTGTAGGTAACGGTTGCGTTCGCCCTTGAGGATGATCGCAGGCGGGTAACCCAGGCGCACGAGAAGCAAGTTCGTGAGCAATCGCCCAACTCGGCCGTTGCCGTCCTCGAACGGGTGGATTCGCTCGAACTGCGCGTGGTGCTCCGCAATCCACATCAATGGATGTATTCCTGCCGGGGGCCCGGCTCCGAGCTGGTCGACGAACGTAGTCATTTCCGCTGGAACATCCCAACTCGGTGGCGGCTGCATGCCGCTGGCAAAGGGCCGGATGTCGACCTCGCGCCAGTGCCCAGGCTTCGCTCGCTTTCCGGTGACGAGCCATTCGTCGGTGACCACCAGTTCGTGAACGTACCGGACTTCTGCGATGGTCACGAGCCTAGTATCGTCTTCGCGGACGTCGATCGCGCGCTCGTATACCCACTGGGATGCTTTTGCGTATCCTTGGACCTCGAGATACTCGCGGAACTCTTTGTCTCCGATCGCCTTGCCTTGTGCGAGAAGTGCCTCGACTTGGCGTAGAACGAGCGTGTTGCCCTCGAGCGCTGTGGAGTGATGGGCCTCTTCGAGCCAAATCGCATGCCAGATGTCCCGTGCCTCGTCGGCACGCGGTAATCCACCGAGCCGATCTTTGAGATCGCGCATCTCGGTGTCAAACTGCTGGAGCCGTTGTTCGAGGGGAACGTAAGGCATTATTGTCTTTATATTCAAGCTGTGCGCGGGCGAAGACAATACTACAGAATGACCTCTTTATTGTCCTTCAATTGAGTAAACTTCATCATAAAGACAATTATATGCCATACCGCCGGGCGGCTGCTGTCTTCGGGGGAGTGTCCTCGGGGTCTGCCGGTGGCTCGGCTAGCAACCTAGCTAGGCGGGCCGGGCCTTGCCCCGACCAGGCGTCGGCGGTGCCGAGCTTGGCGAGGTCGCCGAGGCCGTACTCGGCCCAGCGCGCGCTGACCGTCGCGCGGGTGGCGGCGTCGCTGCGGATCTCGGGCGGCCAGTCGCGCGCGTAGCCCTCGTCGGGGCGCTTGCGGGTCGCGTCGATCCCGAGCTTGTGGCCTTCCGCCAGCTCGTAGGAGCCGGCGTGGTCGAGGTCGTCGACCGGGCCCGGCATGATGACCAGGTCGCGGCCGTAGTCGACGTTGTTGAGCGCGTTCCAGACGACCCCGCGGACGTCCGCGACGTCGACGTCGTGATCCACCACCACCAGACAACGCGTCAGCATCATCATGTGTCCCAGGCCCCACAGCGCGTTCATCACCTTCTTGGCCTGGCCCGGGTACGACTTGCGGACCGCGATGATGGCCAGGTTGTGGAAGCCGCCTTCGACCGGCAAGTTGTAGTCGACGATCTCCGGCACGACCATCTGGAGCAGCGGGAGGAAGATGCGCTCCGTCGCCTTGCCCAGCCAGGCGTCTTCCATCGGCGGCTTGCCGACCACGGTCGCGCCCCAGATCGCGTCGCGGCGGTGGGTGATCGCGCTGACGTGCAGGGTCGGGTAGAGGTCGGCGGCGCTGTAGACGCCGGTGTGATCGCCGAACGGGCCCTCGACCCGCAGGTCCTCGTTGTCGACCCAGCCCTCGATCACGAAGTCGGCGTCGGCCGGCACGTCGAGCGGGACGGTCAGCGCCCGGGCGATCCGGACCGGCTTGCCGCGCAGGAAGCCGGCGAAGGCCAGCTCGTCGACCACCGGCGGGAGCGGCGCGGTAGCGGCGTAGGTCAGGGCCGGGTCGCCGCCGACCGCGACCGCGACCGGGATCCGGCGGCCCCATTTGGCGGCGTGGGCGCGGCCCTGCTTGTGACGCTGCCAGTGCATGCCGGTGGTGGTCGCGTCGTAGACCTGGACCCGGTACATGCCGACGTTGGGGCGCTTGGTCTCGGGGTCTTGGGTGAAGACCAGCGGCAGGGTGATGAACGGCCCGCCGTCGAGCGGCCAGGTGGTCAGGACCGGCAGCCGGGTGAGGTCGGGCGGGTCCATCGCGACCTCTTGCACGGGCGCATGCTCGCGGTCGACCCGGCGCGGGATCGCCGCAGCGCCGGCCGCGGCCAGCCCGGCCAGCTTTCCCAGCTTGCCGCCGAGCGAGGCCGGCACGGCGAGGTCGATCGTGCGCCGCAGCCGCTCCTCGACCTCGCGCAGCGAGCGCGCGCCGAAGGCCAGCGCGGCGCGCCGCTCGCTGCCGAACTGGTTGGTCAGGACGGGGAATGCCGAGCCGCGGACGTTGCGGAACAGCAGCGCCGGGCCGCCGGCCTTCACGACCCGGTCGGTGATCTCGCTGATCTCCAGGTGCGGGTCGACCTCGGCGTCGACCGTCGCCAGCTCGCCCGCGGCGCGCAGCCGGCGCACGAACGCGGACAGAGATTCGTAGGCCATCCAGAGAAGCTTGGACGCCTCATGGCCCAGTTCATCGCGCTCATCGCCCGCAACTACGATCGCTTCTCCGAGGACGACTTCGCGCCGCTGCTGGAGCCGGAGGCCGAACGCGCTCGCGAGCTGTACGCGGAAGGAACGTTTCGCCAGATGTGGGGCCGGCTGGACGTCAAGGGCGCCGTCTCGCTGATCGAGGCCGACTCGCTCGAAGCCGTCCGGGCCGTGCTCGCCACCCTGCCGCTGGCGCAACGGGGAATGCTCGACATCACGGTCCTGCCGCTGGCCGGCTACCGCGGCTTCGGGCCGCGCGCTCAGAACACGTAGAGCGTGTCGCCGATCCGGGCCAGCGGCCAGCGGCCGGCGGCGAAGAGGGCCTCGGTCTCGGCGAAACGGTGCCGGCTGCCGGCGACCGCGGCCGCCAGCGCGCCGCGGTAGACCGCCTCGCCCGCCGCGCCGGCCGCCAGCCGGACCAGCGTCTCGTCGTGGACGCCGGCCCGCTGCGCGGCGGTGCGCGCGGCCGGCATGAACACGTCCAGCCCGCGGTCGACCACCGCGCTCATGGCCTGGAGCAGCACGTCCGGGCTGACCGTCTCCAGCGCCCGGGCCTTGAGCGCGACCACCTCGTCCGCGTCGGCCTCGTCGGCCGTGCCCGCGCGCGGGTCCTCGGCGGCCCGGCGCGCCTCGTCCCAGCTCGACACCCGCACGGTGCGCGGCGCCAGCCCGGCGAGGCGCACGCGCTCGTCGTCGGAGAACGGCAGGGCGAGGAGCGAGAACCAGCGCGCGGTGCGGATCGCGGCGGCATGCGCGCTCACGACCGAGGCATCGAAGGGCACCAATGGGTGTTGGCGACGGCCGTGCGGCGTTCCCCGAGGACCCGGCGGGCGGAGGCCGGTGCTGCGAGGAAACCGAGCTCATGGACGTCGCCGCGGCCGCCGCGTACGCCGAACGCCATGCGCAGCACGCGCTCGTCGTGCGGCGCGGCGCGCGGGTCGTCTTCGAGCGGTATGCGACCGGTCACGGCGCGGAGCAGCCGCACGCGCTCTACAGCGGCACGAAGGCGTTCTGGGGCGTGCTCGCGCTGCGCGCCCAGGCCGACGGTCTGCTGGAGCTCGACGAGCCGGTCGCGCGCACCGTCGCCGCCTGGGCGGACGACGAGCGCAAAGCGCGCGTCACCCTGCGCGAGCTGCTGCAGCTCACCAGCGGAATCGGCTTCGGCGGCTTGGGCAGCGCCGTGCCGACCTACGAGAAGGCGCTCGCGGTGCCCATCAAGGACCCGCCGGGGAGCGTCTTCACCTACGGCGGGATCCCGCTGCAGGTGTTCGGCGCGGTGCTCGCGCGCAAGCTGGCCGGCCGCGGGCTGACGCCGCACGCGTACTTGCGCGAGCGGGTGCTCGAGCCGGCCGGGGTCACGGTGTCGTCGTGGCGCACGCTCAAAGACGGTACGCAGCCGCTGCCGACCGGCGCGTTCCTGACCGCCCGCGCGTGGCTAGGCTGGGGCGGCTATGTGCTCGGCGCACGCGACGGGCTGGCCGCGTGCTTCGCCGGCAGCGCCGCCAACCCGCGCTACGGCCTGGCCTGGTGGCTCAGCCCGCTTCCGGCGCACCCCGACGTCGTCTACGCCAGCGGCGCGGGCGGCCAGGCGCTGTACCTGATCCCGTCGCAGGAAGCGGTGGTGGTGCGCTTCGGCGCATCGGCGTCGTTCAAGCACGACGCGTTCTTGAAGCGGCTGCTCGCGAGCTGACGGCGGACGCCGCGAGCTAGCGTTCGAGCTGCGGGCCGATCAGCCGCAGTGCGGCCGACCCGCTCGCGCGCATGCCCGCGTCGTCGGCCCGCACGCCGTAGTCCAGCTCGAGGATCGCGTGGTAGACCGCGCGGTAACGGGCCGCGGACCAGGTGCGCTCGTCGATGCCGCCGTACGCGGCCCGGAACGCGGCGTGCGCGCGAGCGGGCAGCACGAGGTGCGCGATCGCGACGTCGAGCGCGGGGTCGCCCAAGTGCACGTCGCCCCAGTCGATCACGCCGCTCGGGCGGGCGTTCGCGTCGAGCAGCACGTGGCGCGCGTAGAGGTCGCCGTGGACGAGCGTGCGCGCGTCGTCGGCGAGCGACACGGGCGGGTGCGCGGCGAGCCAGTCGAGGAACCGCTCCGGCTCGGTGGCGATCTCGAACGCCGGCCACCCGGTGGAGCTCGTCAGCGCGGCGAGCCGTTCGGCCGCGAGCGGCAGCCGCTTGCGGTGATCGAGCCGGTCGATCTCGTCGGGCGGCAAGCCGCGCGCGACCAGCGGCGCGGTGTCGATGCCGTGCAGCGCGCGCAAGAAACCGGCCAGCGGTTCGGCCAGCCCGGCGCGCGCGGCGTCGCTCAGCTCCACCGAGCACGCGCTCGTGCCCGCGATCAGGTCATAGCCCGCGAACGGCCACCGGTACGCCGCCGTCGCGGCGCCGGCGTAGCGCGGCGCGGGGATCGCCAGCGGCACGTGCGGCGCGACGAGCGGCAAGAGTGCGATCTCGCGCTCGATCAAGTTCGCGCACACGCGTCGGCGCGGGAAGCGGAACACGATGCGGCCGTCGACCAGGAACGCCGCGTTGTCCCAGCCGACCCCGAACGGCTCGACCGCCGTTCCGCCCAGCTCGGGAAATTGGGCCGCGATCGCGCGAGCGGCGAGCGCCGCGTCGACCTCGATGTCGGCCGTCCACATCGGCTGGGCCATCGGGATCACGCCGCGGTCATTCCAAGCCGAGCTTGGCGAGATACGACGGCAGCACGTCGACCGGCGTTCCCGCGGTGTCGATCTGCAGGCCGTGCCAGGCGTAGCGCACGGTCCCGTCCGGGCCGATCAGGAAGTCGGCCGGGATGCGGTACTTCGTGCCGGCGGCGAGCTGCGCGTCGGGCGGGATCGCCGCGTCGAGCTGCTCGATCGGGTAGATCGCGACCGGGAACGGCAGCCCCGCGCGCTCGACCGACGCTCGCGCGGCGGCGGCGTCCTCGAGCACGTCGACGCCGACGAAGCGCACCCGGTCGCCGTACTTGGCGTACGCGCTGCGCACGAACGGCAGCGCCTCCTGGCACGGCTCGCACCACGACGCGAACAGGAAGACGTAGGTCGGCTTCGCTTCCGGCCCGCCCAGCGCGAGCGGCAGGCCGTCGGTCGCGGTCAGGGTCACCGCCGGCGCGTGCCGGCCGACCGCGTCGGAGAGATCGAACACCGTCGCCGGCCGGTGGGCGGCACCGAGCAGCGCGAGGGACGCGGCGAGGGCGAGCAGCGAGCGCGGTCCGGACATGAGAAGAGCCCGTCTTGCGACGGGCTCCCTCGGGGTTCCCTCTTACTCTCCGCTGGGGCGCGGCCGGCGCCGCGGCCGGCGGTCGCCGCCGCCTCCGCTGCCGGAGCCCGACGGAGCGGCCATGCGGCCGTTGCTGCGGCCCGCGCCGACCGGCGCGTCGTCGTCGGCGGCTCGGCCGCCGCTCGGCTCGCCGCCGGCGTCGTTGCTCGCCATGACGGCCTTGCGGCTGAGGTTGATCCGGCCTTGCGAGTCGACCTCGATCACCTTGACCATGATCTGGTCGCCCGGCTTGACCACGTCCTCGACCCGCTCGACGCGCTGCGGCGCGAGCTGCGAGATGTGGACCAGGCCTTCCTTGCCCGGCAAGAACGCGACGAACGCGCCGAAGTTCATCAGCCGGGTGACGGTGCCCAGATACGTCTCGCCGACCTGCACCGACTTGGTGAGCGCCTCGACCATCGCCTTGGCCTTGTCGGCCGCGGCGCCGTCCTGGCCCGCGATGAAGACCCGGCCGTCGTTCTCGATGTCGATCTTCACGCCGGTGTCGGCGATGATCTTGTTGATCACCTTGCCGCCGGGTCCGATCACGTCCTTGATCTTGTCCGGGCTGATCTGCAGCACCAGCATCCGCGGCGCGAACGCCGAGAGCTCCTGGCGCGGCTCGGTGATCGTCTCCTTGAGCTTGTCGATGATGAACAGGCGCGACTTCTTCGCTTCCGCGAGCGCCTCGCGCATGATCTCGATCGTGATCCCCTGGACCTTGATGTCCATCTGGATCGCGGTGATCCCGTCGACCGTGCCGGCGACCTTGAAGTCCATCTCGCCCAGCGCGTCCTCGAGGCCCTGGATGTCGGTGAGGATCGCGTAGTCCTTGCCCTTGAGGATCAGGCCCATCGCGACGCCCGCGACGTGGCCCTTGATCGGCACGCCGGCGTCGAGCAGCGCGAGGGTCGAGCCGCAGACCGACGCCATCGAGGAGGAGCCGTTGGACTCGAGCACTTCGCTGATCAGCCGCAGCGTGTAGGGGAAGTCTTCCTCGGGCGGCAGCACCGGCGCGAGCGCGCGCTCGGCGAGCTGGCCGTGGCCGATCTCGCGCCGGCCGGCCGAGCGCATCGGGCGGGTCTCGCCGACCGAGTACGGCGGGAAGTTGTAGTAGTGCATGTAGCGCTTGTTGGGGATGTCGACGATCCCGTCGAGGCGCTGCGCGTCCGAGAGCGAGCCCAGCGTCGCGGCGGTGAAGACCTGGGTCTGCCCGCGGGTGAACACGCCCGAGCCGTGCACGCGCGGCACGTAGTGGACCTTGCTCCAGATCGGCCGGATCTCGTCGGGCTTGCGGCCGTCGGGGCGGATCTTCTCGTCGACGACCATGGTGCGGAGCTCGTCCTCTTCCATGGTCTTGACGATCTTCTCGAAGTCCTTGGACTTGGGGTCCTCGAGCAGCGTGCGGACGTGCGCGTCGTCCTTCTTCGCGAGCTTGGCGAGCGCGGCGGCGCGCGAAAGCTCGGCGAAGGCGGCGTTGCGCTCCTGCTTGTCGGTGACGCGCATCGCCTTGGCGACTTCCTTCTGGAAGTTCTTGCGCACCCACTTCTCGAGCTTCTCGTCGGTGGTGAGCAGCGGGAACTCGCGCTTGGCCTTGCCGGCCTTGCGCGCCAGCTCGTCGATCGCCGCGACGATCTTCTTGACCTCGGCGTGCGCGAAGGCGACCGCATCGAGGAACACGTCCTCGGAGATCTCCTTGGCGCCGCCTTCGACCATCATCACGGCGTCGGCGGTGCCGGCGACCACGACTTCCATCCCGCCGCTCTCGTACTGCTCGAGGGTCGGGTTGACGATGAAGTTGCCCGCTTCGTCGCGCCCGACGCGCACCGCGGCGACGTTGGCGTGGAACGGGATGTCGCTCACGGCGAGCGCGGCGCCGGCGGCGCAGACGGCGAGCACGTCACTGTCCAGACCCGGGTCGGTCGAGAGGACCGTCGCGATGATCTGGATGTCGTTGCGGAAGCCGTCGGGGAACAGGGGGCGGATGGGGCGATCGATCTGCCGCGCGCTCAGCACGCCGTGCTCGGACGGCCGGCCTTCGCGCTTGATGTAGCCGCCCGGGATCTTGCCGGCCGCGTACATCTTCTCTTCGTAGTCGCAGGTGAGGGGGAAGAAATCGATGCCCTCACGGGGCTTCTCCGACGCCGTCGCGGCGCAGAGGACGACGATCTGATCGCCGTAGCGGACGAGAGCGGACCCGTTGGCTTGCTTCGCAAGCTCGCCCGTTTCGATCACGAGCGTGCGGCCACCGATCTCGAGCGAGACGGATTCTGGCACTGGTACTCCTAGATTGTGTATTTTCTGATCATTCGCTGATTGCGTAACTCAGCCGGATTCGTCGCCGGCGTACGGACGGCCTGTTCCGGAGAGGCGGCTCCTCTCGCGGCCAACGAAAAACCGGCGGGTCACCCCGCCGGTCGTGGATCGGTCGGCTCGAACGGCCTAGCGGCGCAAGCCCAGGTCGGCGATTAGCTTGCGGTAGCGCTCGAGGTCCTTGTTCGCCAGGTAGGCGAGCAGGCGGCGGCGCTGGCCGACCTGCATCAGCAGGCCGCGGCGGCTGTGGTGGTCCTTCTTGTGGACCTTCAAGTGCTCGGTCAGGTGGTTGATCGAGCTGGTCAGGATCGCGATCTGGACGTCGGCCGAGCCGGTGTCGCTGGGGCCGCGGCCGTACTTCTGGGCGATCTCGGTCTTCTGCTCTTTGGTCAGGGGCACGGGGCAAGACTCCTCTGCGCTGGAGTGACTCGCGCGTCCGCAGACTCCCGGGTCCGCGACGGCGACCGGCGGATCATACCAAAACCGCGCTCGGGCGTCAAAGCGCGGAGCTCTCGCCGGCCTCGGTGAGCGCGGCGCGCAGGGCGTCGCGCAGGAGCTCGAACTCCGGCCGGACGCTGGTCGTCTGCTCGCCCTGGGCCTCGATGGCGGTCAGGATCTTGCGCGCTCGGGCCTTGTCGAGGGCGACGTAGAGCGTCCGCCGCAGCTCCTCGTCGAGCCGCTCGATCGCGCGCTTGGCCATGTTGGCCTGACCGAACGAGTAGGCGTGATGGCTGGCGTTTCCGAGCAGTTTGAGCTCCGACTCGAGCCAGTCGCGGTAGTCCTTGAGCAAGGCGTCCTCCTGTGCGCGCGGAAGACCGAACGCGCTATGAACGATGAATTCGTACGGGTGGCGAGCGTCGCGGACGTGGCACCGGGAACGGCGCGGGCCGTGACCGTCGGCGAGCGGGTGATCGCGTTGTTCAATGTCGACGGAGCGTTCTATGCCCTGCGGAACGCCTGCTCGCACGAGGGCGGGCCGCTCTGCGAGGGCCGGATCGAGGGCAAGACCGTGACCTGTCCCTGGCACGCGCTGGTGTTCGACCTGGAGACGGGCAAGGTCGTGCGCGGCCTGGCCCGGGTCGACGCCTTCGACGTGCGGGTCGAGGACGGCGAGGTCGCGGTGCGCGGCACGCCGCGCCCGCGCGGGGCGCGGCCGGCGCCGTGAGCGAGGAGTTCGTGCGGGTGGCGCGGGTCGGGGAGATCCCGCCGGGCAGCGCCAAAGCCGTCACGGTCGGCACGCGCGAGATCGCCCTGTTCCACGTCGAGGGCGAGTTCTACGCCATGGACAACACCTGCCCGCACCAGGGCGGCCCGCTCTGCGAGGGCCGGATCGAGGGCAAGACCGTCACCTGCCCGCTGCACGCCTGGACCTTCAAGCTCGAGAGCGGCAAGATGGCGCTGGGTGATTACGCGCTGGTCGACACGTTCGACGTGCGGGTCGAGGGCGACGAGATCGTGATCGGGCGCACCCCGCGCCCGCGCCGCGGCGTCCGCTAGACCGCCCGGGCAAGACATCGCCGCCGGCGCGCGGAACAGCACGCGCGCTGTGACCGATGAGTTCGTGAAGGTGGCGCGCGTCGCCGATGTCGCACCGGGGACCGCGATTCCCGTCGTGGTCGGGGAGCGCGAGCTGGCCCTGTTCAACCTCGAGGGCGACTTCTACGCCGTCGACAACGCCTGCCCGCACCAGGGCGGCCCGCTGTGCGAGGGCTGGACCCAAGGCACGAGCGTCACCTGCCCGTGGCACGCCTGGACCTTCGACCTGCGGACCGGCAAGATGCCGGACGACCCGATCCAGATCCTCGACCTCTTCGACGTGCGGGTCGAAGGCGACGAGATCATGATCGGCCGCACGCCGCGGCCGGAGTCGTAACCGGCGCGCCGACCGGCAGCACCAGCCGCAGCGTCACCGACGCCGGCGGCCCGAGCCGGTCGACGCTGGTCAGGTAGACCCGGTCCGCCAAGTTGTCGACCGCCAGCGAGAGCGCGCTGCCGTCGCTCGCGCGCAGCGTCAGCCGGCCGCCGATCAGCAGCGCGGTGCCCAGCGGCTGGCGCTCGAGATCGTCGGCGAAGGCGGGGCCGCTGTACGAGAGCTCGAGCGCCCCGGTCAGCGCGCGCACGGTCCGCTCGACGTCCAGCGAGGCGGCGCTGTCGGGAACGTACGCCAGCCGCTTGCCGATCTGCGCGGGCGAGGCCGCGGTCACCCGGTCGTGCTGGGCGGTGGCGAAGCCGCGCACCAGCGCGCAGGGCCCGCCGCGCTGGTACTCCGCGGTGTACGCGTCGGTCGCGGTGCGGCCGAAGTTCGAGCGCTGCTGAACGGTCGGCGTCAGGGTCGCGAAGCCGATCGCGTCGCGCACCCGCGTGCCGGTGTAGTCGACCGCGAAGCGCGCCGCGGCGCTGACGACGTCGAAGCCGAGCTGGGCGGAGCGGCTGCGCTCGGGCACCAGGTTCGGGTTGTTCTTCTCCAGGACCGTGCCGACGCGGTAGCTGCGCACCAGCTCGTTGAGGTACGGCGCGCGCAAGCCGGTGCCGAAGGCGACCCGCAGCGCGGTCGCGCGCGAGGCGTCGTAGCGCAGCGCGAGGCGCGGCGAGAGCGCGGCGGCCTCGCGCGTGCCGAGCGCCTCGGTGCGGATCGCGTCGTAGCGGGCGCCGACGACCGCCCCGAGCCGCCCGTCCCAGGTTTGCTGCAGGGCCAGGCCGTCGAGCCGCTGGGTGCCGGACACGTCGCTCTGGATGACGTTGGCGGCGGTGAGCTGGTCGCTGCGGCCGGTGACGTTGCGGCGCTCGGCGACCAGCGCCAGGTCGCCGCCGGCCAGCGGCCGGTCCCAGCGCGCGCGCAGCCCGGCATCGGAGCTGGGCACGTGCTGGGTGTAGAGCAGCGTGCCCGGCGCGCTCGGGTACCGGTCGGCCAAGTTCACGACCGAGGTGTCGCGGCCGAACGCGGTCAGCGCGAAGGTCGCCGCGCCGCTGTGCGACCAGGTCGCGGCGGCCTGGCGCAGCGAGCGCGCGAAGCCGTCGTGGGGCCGGCCGTCCTGCTGCGCGTCGTCGCTCGCCAGCAGGTCGAGGTCGAGCGCGGCGTGCGGGCCGCTCGTCCGCAGCCGCGCGTGCGCGACGTCGGCGGTGCTGATCGCGGTCCGGTCGACCGGCGAGGTCTGGCCGGGCGGGATGTCGTCGAACGCCAGCCGCCGGGTCGAGAGGGTCAGCGCGGTGGCGATGCCGCCCAGCCCGCCGGCGGCGGCGTAGCTGGCCTCGCTCCGGTCGACCCCGCCCGCCGCCAGCGTGAGCGCGCCGTCGGCCCGCAGCGCGGGCGGGGTGCTGGTCAGCGCGAGCACGCCGCCGATCGCGCCCGAGCCGTAGAGCGCCGAGCCCGGGCCCCGCAGCAGCTCCGCCCGCGCGATCCCGGCGGCCGGGTAGGCGTTCCAGTCGACTTGGCCGCCGAAGCCGTCCTGGGCCGGGACGCCGTCGACGAACAGCGCGCCGCGGTCGCTGCCGGCGCCCGCGAACGACAGCCGCAGCTGGCCGTAGTTGGTGAACGGCGCGTCGCTGCGGTCGCGGTCGACGCCGGGCAGCGCGCGCAGGGCCTGGTCGAGCGACGGCGCGGTCGAGCCGCGCAGCGCGCGCGCGTCGAGCACCGAGGCGGCCTGGGGAGCGCGGTGGAGCGACTGCGGCGAGCCGGTGACCACGGTGACGCTGCCGATCGCGGCCGGCTGCGTGGGCGCCGGCGAGGGCGAGGGGCTGGGCGAGGCCAGCGCGGCGGCGACGATGATGGCCGAGAGCACGGTTCCCTCCTCTTTCAGACGAGCGCTTCGCGCAGGGCGGTGACGGTGCGCGAGCCGGTCGCGAAGAGGGCGATCCGCAGCCCGCCGACCAGCTCGTCGATCAGCCCGGCGACGGCGGCCTCGGACTCCTCGGCCGCCCGCAGGAACGGCAGCGCGAGCCCGGCCAGGTCCGCCCCCAGCGCCAGCGCCTTGGCGACCTGGACGCCGTCGCGGATGCCGCCGCTGGCCACCAGCGGCACGGCGGGGAACGCGGCGCGCAGGGCGGCGGTCGCCCGCGGCGTGGCGTAGCCCCAGTCGCCGAAGGCCTCGGCGATCCGCTCGCGGGCCGGGTCGTCGGCGCGCCGGCCCTCGGCCAGCGCCCAGGACGTCCCGCCCGCGCCGGCGACGTCGATCGCGGCGACCCCGCAGGCCAGCAGCCGGCCCGCGGTCGAGGGCGCGATCCCCGAGCCGACGCTCTTGGCGATCACCGGCACGTCCAGCGCCGCGCAGAGCGCGGCGATCTTCGGCTCGAGCGAGCGGAAGTTGGTGTCGCCGCCGGCCTGGAGCGCTTCCTGGAGCGGGTTGAGGTGCAGGCAGAGGGCGTCGGCGCCCAGCTCGCCGACCAGCCGGCGCGCGTCCTCGGTCCGCACGCCGTAGTTGAGCTGCACCGCGCCCAGGTTCGCGAACAGCGTGACGCCGGGCGCCACGGCCCGCACGTCGAAGGTCGGCCGCAGCGCCGGGTCCTCGAGCATCGCCCGCCCGCTGCCCAGGCCCAGGACGATGCCGGCCGCCTCCGCGGCGCGCGCCAGCCGCAGGTTGATCGTCCGCGCCCGCGCCGTGCCGCCGGTCATCGACGAGATCAGCAGCGGCGCCCGCAGCGGCCGGCCCAGGAACGTGGTCGTGACGTCGACGTCGGCCAGGGCGAACTCCGGCAGCGCCTCGTGGTGCAGCCGGACCGCCTCCCAGCCGGCGTCCAGCCGTGAGGCGACGTCCTCGTGGAGGCAGACGTCCAGGTGGCGGCCTTTGCGGGCCTCGGTCGATTCGGGCACGGTACGGAGGCGTCCGCGGCCCGGGCGCCGATCACCTCCGCGATGGACCCCTCGGCAGCCTACGACGGAACCAGCGCAACGGCGGGCGGCCCGGCGTTCGGCGCGGCGCTGGCCCGGCTGGCGGCCGCCAAGGAACTCGACCCGGCCGGGCTGGCCGCCGCCGCCGAGCTCGACCCGGAGCTGGTCGCGCGCGGCCTGGCCGGCGAGGCCCGGCTGGGCATCCCGGCGCTGGCCCGCCTGGCTCGCGCGCTGCGGCTGCGGCCGATCGGCTTCCTCCAGCAGAGCGGCCTGCTGGGACTGGACGTGTACGCCGGCGGCCTCGATCCGCTCTACTTCCTGCCCGACGGCCCGATCCGCCACGACGCGCGGATCTACATGCGCGAGATCAACCCGCGTCACGCGGTACCCGAAGGCGACATGACCAAGCGCAACCCGGTCCTGCGCGCGCTCGCCGAGGACACCGTGCTGGACCCGCTCGGCAAGCTCGAGCTGGAGCTGGCCTACCTGCTGCGCGCCGCCGTCCAGGCCACCGGCGGGCGGCTGTAGCCGGCCCCGGCCCGCCGGCCGGGACGTGCCAGAGAGGCGGCCCGGGCGGAGGCTCAGAACGCACGTTCCCTTATGGAGATCGAAGGTAAGCGCATCGCCGCCCTGGTCGGAGACGGCTTCGAGGAGTCGGAGCTGATCGAGCCCCGCCGGGCGCTGGAAGAGGCCGGGGCGATCGTGACGATCGTCGGCGTCGACGACAAATCGCTGCAGAAGATCCGCGGCAAGCGCGGGCTGGACGAAGGCCAGAGCGTGAAGGCCGAGGAGCTGGTCGCCGACGTGACCGCCGACGACTTCGACGCGATCCTGATTCCGGGCGGCCAGTCGCCCGACCACATCCGCACCAACAAAGACGTCCAGCGCTTCGTCAAGGAGTTCGACCAGGCGAAGAAGCCGATGTTCGTGATCTGCCACGGCCCGCAGGTCCTGATCTCGGCCCAGCTCGTGCGCGGCCGCACGCTGACCGGCTTCGCCTCGATCGCCGACGACATCCGCAACGCCGGCGGCCTCTACCGCGACCAGCCGGTGGTGCAGGACGGCAACTGGGTCACCTCGCGCAACCCGGGCGACCTGATCCTGTTCGACCGCGCGATCGTCGAGAAGCTGGTGAACCAGAACCAGCCGGCGTAGACCGGTCGCGCGCTGCGGCCGAGCGCCCTAGTCGACCGGCGAGAGGCGCGGGTTGGGGCGTTCGGGGCGGCCGACCTTGTGGCACGGCCGCCAGCCGGCGCCCGGGTCGATCGCGACGATGTCGGCGGTGAAGTCGAACGAGCCCTGGCCCTTGAAGAACGCGCTGCCGACCGCATAGGCGTCGGCCGGCACGCGGTCCTGCTCGAAGCGCCGGATGCGCTCGGCGTCGAAGCCGCCGCTGACGACGATCCGGACCGCGCCGAAGCCTTCGGCGTCGAGCGCGTCGCGCACGTTGTGCACGAGCTGCGCGTTGACCCCGGTCGGCGGGAACGTGCCCATCTGCGGGATCACGCTCGCGTCGACCAGCGTGCCGCTGGTGTCCAGGCGCACGCCCCACAAGCGCCCGCCGAGCGCCCGCGCGACCGCCAGCGACGTGCCCACGCAGTCGTTGTCGAAATCGACCAGCGCGATCACGTTCACGGCGGGGTCGATGTACTGGGCGAACTTCTGCGTGGCGAGCACCGTGTCGCCGCCGTACGCGGCGATCAGCGCGTGGGGCACCGTTCCCATCCCGCGCGAGCCCCACCACTCGGCGTTGGCGTCGGTCGAGACGCCGAGCGCCCCGGAGATGTAGGCGGCGTACCCGTCGCCGGTCTGCACCAGGTGGTGGTCGAAGCGGGCCGGGAAGAACAGCACCTCCTTGCCGCTGGCGGCGTCCACGATCGCCCGGGCGTTGGTCGCGATCCGGGTCCGGCGGGCGAGCACGCCCAGATACGCGGTCTCGAGGTGGGCGAAGAGCGCGTAGTCGCCCTCGATGGTCATGACCGTCTCGAACGGCGCGATCGCGTCGCCGTCGTAGAGCGCCCGCACCCTCAGCCGCTCCCAGCCGTCCTGCCAGCCGCCGTCCGGCGCGCGGGTGCCGCTGCACAGCTTGAGGATCGCCAGCGCCTCGTCGATCCCGCACAGCACCGAGTGGCCGCGCTGGAAGACCTGCATCCGCACCCGCGGGTGGTAGCGGTCGGCGGCCAGGATCTCGCGGGCTCGGTTGAAGTAGACGTCGGAGTAATAGCCCTCGCGCATCTTCTCGACCGGCAGGTTGAGGATCGCCGGGTCGAGCCGACGCCGCTCGGTTCGCAGCATGGGACGCCCCTACGGTGGCGTGGAACGAAGTCCTCGTCACATGGCGACGCAGACCAACGCCGAGATCGCGCAGCGGCTCCGCGAGATCCGTACCCTGATGGAGTTCGCCGGCGAGCCGTTCTTCAAGTTCATGGCCTACGAGCGCGCGGCCGAGACGCTGGAGAACGCCCCTCCGCTCGCCTCGCTGGTCGAAGAAGGACGGCTGACCGAGCTGCCGGGGGTCGGCAAGTCGATCGCCGCCCGGATCGCCGAGCTTGCCCGCAGCGGCAGCGATCCCTACCTGGAGGAGCTGCGCGCGAAGTACCCGCCGACCCTGATGGAGCTGCTGGCGGTCCAAGGGGTCGGGATGAAGACCGCCCAGCAGCTCTTCGAGCGGCTCGGGGTCGCCTCGCTGGCCGACCTGGAGCGCGCGCTCGACGAGGGCGCGCTCGCCGGGTTCCCGCGGCTGGGCGCCAAGTCGATCGACAACATCCGGCGCGGCGTGCTGGCCTACAAGGGCCGCTCGAAGCGCACGCCGCTGGGCACCGCGCTGCCGCTGGCGCGCGAGGTCATGGCCTACCTGGCCGAGCGGACCGGCGCCCGGGACCTGACCGCGGCCGGCAGCGTGCGCCGCCAGGAGCCGACCGTCGGCGACGTCGACGTGATCTGCACCAGCGCCGACGCGGCGGCGGTGATCGCCGCCTTCACGGCTTGGGAGCGGGCCGAGGCCGTGCTCGCGGAGGGCCCGACGAAGGCCTCGATCTGGCTGCCGGGCGGCCTGCAGATCGACCTGCGGGTGCTGCCCGAGCACCTCTACGGCAACCTGCTGCAGCACTTCACCGGCTCGCGCGAGCACAACATCCAGTTCCGCGAGCTGGCGGTGCGCAAGAACCTGCGGGTCAGCGAGAACGGCATCGTCGACCTGAGCGACGGCCGGACCATCACCTGCCGGACCGAGGCCGAGGTCTACGCGGTGCTGGGGCTGGCCTACATCCCGCCGGAGATGCGGCTGGGGATCGGCGAGATCGAGGCCGCCCGCGACGGCTCGCTGCCGCGCGTCGTCGAGCTGGCCGATCTGCGCGGCGACTTCCACCTGCACTGCACCTGGTCGGACGGCCGCGACACGCTCGAGGCGATGATCGCCGCCTGCGCGGCCCGCGGCTACGCCTACCACGCGATCACCGACCACTCGTGGGGCCGGGGCGGGATCGGGCTGGACCCGGCCGACCTGCGCGCGCAGCGAGCGCGGGTGCGCGAGCTGGGCGAGCGCCACGGCATCCGCACCCTGTGCGCCGCCGAGGTCGACATCCGCGCCGACGGAACGCTCGACTACGACGACGCGGTCCTGGCCGAGCTCGACTTCGTGGTCGCCTCGGTGCACTCGGCCTTCAACCAGCCGCGCGAGGCGATGACCGCGCGCCTGCTGCGCGCGATCGAGAGCCCGTACGTCAACCTCATCGGCCACCCGACCGGCCGCAACGTCGAGACGTTCGCCGGCTACGACTTCGACCACGACGCGGTCTTCGCGGCGGCGGCGCGGACCGGGACCGCGCTCGAGATCGACGGCCAGCCGAGCCGGCTCGACCTGCCGAGCTCGCTCGCGCGCCGGGCGAAGGCGTTCGGCTGCACCTTCAGCTGCGACTCCGACGCCCACCGCGTCGCCCAGCTCGACAACGTCGCCTATGCCGTAGGCCAGGCTCGCCGAGCCTGGATCGAGCCGGCCGACGTGCTCAACGCCCGCCCGCTGGAGGAAGTGCTCGCCTTCGTGGGAGCGAAGCGTCCGAGTCCAACCCGATGAAGGCCGCGCCGCAACCGCCCGACGAGGACCGGCGTCTCGCCGCCCTCCACGAGTACGAGCTCCTCGACACGCCGGCCGAGGACCTCTTCGACACGTTCACGGCGCTGGCGGCGCAGCTGTGCGGAACGCCGTTCGCGCTGATCGGCTTGATCGACGCCGAGCGGCAGTGGTTCAAGTCGGCCTTCGGGCTGAAGGTCGCCCAGGTCCCGCGCGACGTCGCGTTCTGCGCGCACGTGATCGTGCAGCAGGGGCTGGTCGAGGTGCCCGACACGGCCGAGGACCCGCGCTTCGCGGACAACCCGTTCGTCACCGGCGAGTCCAGGGTCCGCTTCTACGCCGGCGTGCCGCTGCGCTCGCACGACGGCCACGCCGTCGGCACGCTGGCGGTGCTGGACCGCCGGCCGCGGGTGCTCAGCGCCGAGCAGCGCAGCTCGCTGGTCGCGATCGCCGACACGATCGTCGAGCAGTTCGAGGCGCGCCGCGCGCTGCTGCGGCTGTTCGACAGCTCGCGGACCGAGCTGTACCACGTCGACCTCGCCAGCGAGCGGGTCGTCTTCGCCAGCGACGCCGCGCGCCGCAACATCGGCTACACGATGGAGGAGCTGCGTTCGCTGAGCCCGCACGAGCTGCTGCCGCAGCTCGAGCGGGAGGGGCTGCTGGCCGAACGGCTCGCCGAGCTGCGCGGGGCCGGCGGCCGGCTCACGCTGCGCGCGCAGGCGCGCCGCAAGAACGGCTCGCTCTACCCGGTCGAGCTGCGGATCGAGCTGATCCCGACCAAGCGGCGCGAGCTCGCGCTGGTCATCGCGACCGACCTGACGGAGCGCGAGCAGGCGCAGCAGAGCATCAACCTGCTCTCGGCGGCGATCGAGGTGGCCCAGGACCCGATCATCATCGCCCGCCCGGGCGCGAGCCCGGGCGAGTCGGCGACGATCGTCTACGCCAACGACGCGTTCGTGCGCCAGAAGGGCGCCTCGGCCGCCGACGTGATCGGCAAGCGGACCGAGACGTTCTTCGGCCCCAAGACCGACCGCTCGCGCCTGGTGTACATGCGCGAGCAGGTGATGGCCGGCCGGTCGGCTCGGGTCGAGTACATCTCGTACCGCCACGACGGCACGACCTACCACACCGAGGCGACGGCGCGGCCGCTGCTGGACGAGTCGGGCCGCACGACCCACTTCGTCGTCGTGCAGCGCGACGTCACCGAGAACGTGCTGCGCGGCGCGCAGCTCACCATGCAGAACGAGCGCCTGACCGCGATCACCTCGATCGCGCGCACGCTCTTCGCCGCGCTCGAGCCCAGCGTGCTGGTCGAGGCGCTGCTCTCCGGCGTCCACGAGCTGGTCGGCGGCGACGCCACGCTCTACGCGCCGCGCCCGCGCGGCGGCTTCGCCGCGACCCGCGACCTGAGCGTGCAGGACGGCGGGCCGGCGGCCGACCCGTTCGTCGCGCTGGCGGCGCGCAGCGACGTCTGCGTGCTCGACGAGCACGAGCAGCGCGCCGCGGTGCGGGTGCCCGGCTCGGGCGACGCCACCGCCTACGTGCTCGACGTGCGCCGCGCGATGCCGTTCACCACGGCCGACGTCTTCGCGCTGGGGTTGCTGGGCCAGTACTTCGCCGTCGCCGCGCGCAACGTCGAGCTGTACGGGGAGCTGGCCTCGCGGCGCGACGCCGTGGTCGAGCTCAACCAGGTCAAGAACGACCTGATCGCGATGATGGCGCACGACTTCAAGGGCCCGCTGACGACCATCGTCGGGTTCGCCGACGTGCTCTCCGAGGACGAGCGCTTCGACGCCGACTCGCGCCAGTATCTGGGCCTGATCTCGTCGAGCGCGATGCGCCTGGCGTCGCTGGCGACCGACACGCTCGCGCTCTCGCGCCTGGAGCAGAACGAGCTCGCGCTCAGCCTGGGCGAGGTCGACCTGGTCGCGCTGGTGCGCGACGTCGTGCGGGTGTTCTCGGTCACCCGCACGATCGATCTGCGGGTGTCCGCCGGCGAGCTGGTCGTCGGCGGCGACGCCGGGCGCCTGCGCCAGGTCGTCGAGAACCTGCTCGGCAACGCGATCAAATACTCGCCGGGCGGCGAGCCGGTCGAGGTGGCGCTGCGCGGTCGCGGCGATACCGCCGAGCTGAGCGTGCGCGACCGCGGCATCGGGATCCCGGAGGCCGAGCGGGCCAAGCTGTTCGGCCGCTTCGCGCGGGCCAGCAACGCTCGGGCGCTCGGGATCGGCGGAACCGGCTTCGGGCTCTACCTGAGCAAGACGATCGTCGACCTGCACGGCGGCACGGTCGAGGTCGAGTCGGCCGAGAACCAGGGCTCGACCTTCCGGGTCACCGTGCCGGTGCGCCCGCCCTACCGGCGGATCGCGCTGCGCCGCGTCGCGCTGCTCGACGCCGACGGCGACGCCCGCTCGTACGTCGCCCACACGCTGCGCGAGGACGGCTACGCGGTCTCGGTCGCAACCGGCGCCGAGCAGCTGCTGCGCATCCTCGACGACGGCGTCTTCGACGTCGCGCTGATCGACGGCGAGCGGCTCGGGCTGGACAGCGCCGACTTCGTGGCGCGGGCGAAGCGCAGCGGCGTGCCGCTGGTGCGGATCGGCCTGCGCGCGCCGGCCCAGCCGGCCGGCTGGGACGCGTTCCTCACCAAGCCGTTCCTGATGAAAGACCTCTACGGCGCGATCGACATCGCCCTGCGCCGCCCCAGCGGCGCACCCCCGAGCACCGCGACCCTGACGTGAGCGAGCTCGCCGCGCGGCTGCGGCGGCTGGAGCCGCTATCGGACCCCGCGCTGGTGAGCTTGCGGCGGCTGTTCGCCGCCGAGGACATTCGCTTCACCTGGGCCAGCAACGCGCTCGAAGGCAACACGCTCAGCCTGCGCGAGACCCAGCGCGTCGTCGAGGACGGCGTCACGATCCCAGGCAAGTCGCTGCGCGAGCACCTCGAAGCGGTCAACCATGCCGCCGCGGTGCGCCGCATGCACGAACTGGCCGATGCACACGAGCCGCTGACAGTGCACATCATGCTGGAGCTGCACGGCCTGCTGCTGCGTGGTATCGACGACGCCTGGGCCGGGCGCATCCGCAACGACGCGGTCGCCATCGCCGGCACGGCATATCGCCCGCCGCACGCTGACGCCGCGTCTGCGGGCGTCGATGAAACGTTCGCGCGCTATGCCGAGCGCAAGGAGCGCGACCACCCGGTGCTGGTGGCCGCCGACCTGCACTACGAGATCGCCCGGCTGCACCCGTTCTTCGACGGAAACGGCCGCACCGCCCGACTGCTGATGAACGCGCACCTGCTCCAGCGCGGCTACCCGCCGCTGATCATCGAGCCCGACAGCCGAGGCGCATACCTCGACGCGCTCGACACGGGTCAGGACGTCGGCGATGCGACCGCATTTCGCACATTTATCATTAGTGGCGTCGAACGTTCGTTGGAGTATTACGCAATGATCCTACGAATGTAAGTGTAATCAGATATAAGATTGTACCATAAATGTCGTTAATGATTGAAATGATGCGTTGTAAAGCATACGGAGCTAGCCTATGAGTACGCTCTCCCCACTAGAAATGCAGGCGGTTACAGAGCTTGCCGACGTACTCTATGATTTTCTGCCTGGAACTCCGCATCCGAGAGCGGATCAGCGAATTTCTTTCCCGGGTGCGGCAGCTATTGCAGGCGTACAACAATTTTGGAGCGGCGGTTCAAAGCGTCCTGCAATAGCGCAGTTATTGCGAATGACGCTGGAGCAGCGGCGCGGAGCTTTCTGCACTCTTATAGCAGCGATCGTCAAAAATGCCTTGATCTATAAACGGAATAAGGAACCGATCCACCGAGGCCAGATCGAAGCGATGAACGCAGCGATTGAACGCGTCGGGTTCAAAATTCCTGAACTATGGGATACCGTATTCTTGGAATCGCTTTCAGGACCGCCCAAGACTCAGACGACGCAGGCACCAGTAAAAGGCCCCACCTTTGAAGTACTTAGTATTCTCAAGCAAGAGTTTCTTAAAATCACTGACCTTGGCCCTCAAGAACGCGGATTCGCTTTTGAACGTACTCTACGTGAGTTGTTCCAGGCATTCGACCTTGCGCCGCGGGGGGCGTTCCGCAAAGCTGCCTAGCCGTCCCAGTCGAACGGTGGCCGGTCCAGCATCTCGACCAGCTCCGCCGGGTCCTCGTAGACCGCGTCGGCGCCGGCCAGCGACTTGGGGTCCATGCCCCCGCAGCGCAGCGCCACCGCTTTGACGCCTGCGTTGTGGGCGGCCTTGATGTCCCATTCCGTGTCGCCCACGAACACCACGGCAGCCGGGTCGAGGCCGGCTTTCTTCAGCGCCGAGTGGACGATGTCGGGCGCGGGCTTGGAGCTGTCGGCATCGTCGCTGGTCGTGCTCACGTCGACCAGGCCGTTGAGGCCGCCGCGGGCCAGCAGGGCGTCGAGCTCGCTGCTCTTGGCGCTGGTGGCGACCACGACGCGGGCGCCGCGGGCGCGGACCGCTTCCAGCAGCGCCTTCGCGCCGCGGGTCGGGCCGATGCCGTTCAGCTCGCGCTCTTTGAAGATCTCGCCGCGCCGCTTGGCGATCGTCTTGCCGGGCTCGGTCTCGTCCGAGAGGCCGGCGACCTCGGGCAGGATGCGGTCGCCCCCTTGCCCGATCAGCGGCCGAATGCGCTCGAAGGGGACGTCGTAGCCGGCCTCGGCGAGCGCGGCCACCCAGGCCCGGGCATGGGCGTCGTCGGAATCGATCAGGGTTCCGTCGACGTCGAAGAGTATGGCCTCCGTCACGGGTAAGGCCGTACCCAGCGCGAAGCGTCGCGACCCGTTTTCTCGTTCGAGGTGTCCGTGGCCAGCACGAAACGTCCCAGCATCGACCTCACCGCGCTGCTCTCCGGCGCCGCCAAGGCGCTCGGCGAGCGGGTCGGGCCGCTGCCCAACCTCCTCTCGAAGCGCTCGCGGACGCTGCGCCCGCGGATCGCCGGCGCCAAGAAGTCGCCCGGGGTCTGCCCGTACTGCGCGGTCGGCTGCGGGACGATGGTCTACAGCCGCGGCAATACGATCCTCGACATCGAGGGCAACCCCGACTCGCCGATCAACGGCGGGACGCTCTGCCCCAAGGGCGCGGCGACCTTCCAGCTCCACGTCAACCCCAACCGCTGGACGACGGTGAAGTACCGCGCCCCGTACGCCGCCGAGTGGACCGACGTGCCCTACGAGTGGGCGCTGGACCGGATCGCGCAGCGCTTCAAGGACACCCGCGACCGCACGTTCGTCGAGCACGACGAGCAGGGCCGGCGGGTGGCGCGCACGACCGCCATCGCCTCGCTCGGCGGCGCCACGCTCGACAACGAGGAGAACTACCTCATCGCCAAGCTGTTCCGCTCGGCCGGGGCGGTCTTCGTCGAGAACCAGGCCCGCATTTGACATAGCTCGACGGTGCCGGGTCTCGGCACCCTCTACGGCCGCGGCGGCGCGACGACGTTCCTGATGGACCTCGAGCACGCCGACCTGATCCTGATCCAGGGCTCCAACTTCGCGGAGAACCACCCGGTCGGTTTCCGTTTCGTCACCAAGGCCAAGGAACGCGGCGCGAAGGTGATCCACATCGACCCGCGCTTCACCCGCACCAGCGCCCTGGCCGACGAGTACCTGCCGATCCGCAGCGGAACCGACATCGCCTTCACCGGCGGCATCATCAACTACGTGCTGCAGAACGAGGCCTATTTCCGCGAGTACGTGCTGGCGTACACCAACGCGTCGTACATCGTCGACGAGCGGTTCGCCGACACCGAGGACCTCGACGGCGTCTTCTCCGGCTTCAACCCCGAGCGGGGAACGTACGACCCGCAGACCTGGAAGTACGAGATGGAGGAGAGCCGGCGGCGAGACCAGCGAGGCCAACGGCAACGCCGACGCCGCGAAGACCGGCGGCACCGCGGGGCCTTCGGGCGGCCACCCCGAGCACGGCACCAAGCGCCCCAAGCACGACCCGACGCTGCAGCACCCGCGCTGCGCGCTCAACCTGATGAAGAAGCACTTCGCGCGCTACACGCCGGAGATCGTCGAGCGGATCTGCGGCACCCCCAAGGAGCAGTTCCTCGAGCTCTGCAAGCTGGTCGTCGCGAACAGCGGGCGCGAGCGGACGATGACCTACTGCTACGCGATGGGCTGGGCGCAGCACACCGTCGGCGTGCAGAACATCCGCGCCGCGGCGACGCTGCAGGCGCTGCTCGGCAACACCGGGCGCCCGGGCGGCGGCATCATGGCGCTGCGCGGCCACGCCTCGATCCAGGGCTCGACCGACATCGCCACGCTCTACGACCTGCTGCCCGGCTACATCAAGTCGCCGTCCTTGGAGCGGGGCGAAGACTCGTTCGAGAACTGGAAGAAGAACTGGGCCAACCCGACCGGCTGGTGGTCGAACTGGCCGAAGTACGCCGTCTCGCTGATGAAGGCGTGGTACGGCGACGCGGCGCGCGCCGACAACGGCTGGGCGTTCGACTATCTGCCGAAGAACACCGGCGACCACTCGCACATGCCGATGTTCTTCGACATGAAGGACGGCGGGGTCGAGGGCCTGATCCTGTGGGGTCAGAACCCGGCCGTCGGCGGCCAGAACGCCGCCCTGCAGCGTGCCGCGCTCGGCCAGTTGAAGTGGATGGTCTGCCAGGACCTCTTCGAGACCGAGACCGCCGCGTTCTGGAAGCGCGAGGGCGTCGACCCGGCCACGATCGGCACCGAGATCTTCTTCCTGCCCGCCGCCGGCGTCGCCGAGAAGGCCGGCACGTTCACCAACACGATGCGCCTGGTGCAGTTCCACGAGAAGGCCGTCGACCCGCCGAACGACGCCAAGAGCGATCTCTCGTTCGCCTGGAACCTCGGCCGCAAGCTCAAGGAACTCTACGCGGGCTCGGACCGCGCGATCGACCGGCCGCTGCTCGACATGACCTGGGACTACGCCTCCGGCGACCCGCACGAGCGCGCGCTGGGCGAGCCCGACGTCGAGAAGGTCATGCGCGAGATGAACGGCTTCACCGTCGCGACCGGCGAGCAGATCAAGACCTTCGCCGACCTCAAGGACGACGGCACGACCGCGGCCGGCGCGTGGATCTACACCGGCTACTTCCCGAGCAAGGACGAGAACCTCACCCGCCGCCGCAAGGGCGACGACTGGGTCAGCCTGGAGTGGGCCTGGGCCTGGCCGGCCAACCGGCGCAACCTCTACAACCGCGCCTCGGCCGATCCCGACGGCAAGCCGTGGAGCGAGGCCAAGAAGTACGTCTGGTGGGACGAGGGCCAGAAGAAGTGGACCGGCCTCGACGTGCCCGACTTCCCGGTCGGCAAGCCGCCCTCGTTCAAGGCCCAGCCGGGCTCGAAGGGCATGGACGCGCACGACGGCAGCGCGCCGTTCATGATGCAGGAGTACGGCGTAGCCGAGATCTTCGGCGTGCAGGGCACGGTCGACGGGCCGTTCCCGACCCACTACGAGCCGCGCGAGTCGCCGGTGCCCAATGCGCTCTACCCGGCGCAGCAGTTCAACCCGGTGCTCAAGGAGTGGCGCCGGCGCGACAACCCGTACCACGGCATCGGCGACCCGAAGTATCCCTACGTGCTCTCGACCTACCGGCTCACCGAGCACCACCTGACCGGAGCGATGACGCGCTGGAACTCGTGGCTGGCCGAGCTGCAGCCCGAAGCGTTCTGCGAGCTCTCGCCGGAGCTGGCGGTCGAGCTGGGCATCCGCAACGGCGACTGGGTGACGGTCGAGACGGCCCGCGGCGAGGTCGAGGCCAAGGCGCTGGTCACCGGCCGCATGGCGCCGTTCAAGATCGGTCCCAAGCAGTGGGTGCACCAGATCGGGTTGCCGATCCACTTCGGCTACCAGGGGCTGGTGACGGGCGACGCGGCCAACGTGCTGCCGCCGCTGGTCGCCGATCCGAACGTCTCGATCCACGAGGCCAAGGCGTTCACCTGCAACGTGCGCCTCGGCCGGCGCGGGCCGGCCCACGAAGGCCCGACCTGGCTGCCGGTCCCGGCCGACGAGCAGACCCCGCTCGGCACGCCCGAGCGCCCCACCCGCGCCGAAGCGCCGGCGGGCACCCGCAGCCAGACCGACGGCGCGATCGTCTCGGCGGCCGAGATCATGGCCGGCTCGCGCCGCGCCCACGACATCGCAGAACGGGGAGAGTCATGAGCAGCGAGAGCATGGGCTTCTTCACCGACGTCACGCTGTGCATCGGCTGCAAGGCGTGCGAGGTGGCCTGCAAGCAGTGGAACGAGCTGCCCTCGGACGGCTACGCGCTCAGCGGCAACAGCTACGACAACACCGGCCGGCTCTCGGCCGACACCTGGCGCCACGTCGCGTTCGTCGAGCAGATGGACCGCACCACCCCGGCGGCCTCGCGCTGGATGATGATGTCCGACGTGTGCAAGCACTGCACCAACGCCGGCTGTCTCGAAGCCTGCCCGACCGGGGCGATCGTGCGCAACGAGTTCGGCGACGTGTACGTGCAGCCCGACGTCTGCAACGGCTGCGGCTACTGCGTGCCGTCGTGCCCGTTCGGCGTCGTCGCGGTGCAGCCGAAATCCGGCGTGGCGCAGAAGTGCACGCTCTGCTACGACCGCCAGAAGGACGGCCTCGAGCCGGCCTGCGCCAAGTCGTGCCCGACCGACTCGATCACCTTCGGCCCGGTCGCCGAGCTGCAGGCCAAGGCCGCGGCGCGGGTGGCGAAACTGCGCGAGCAGGGCCACGAGGCGCACCTCTACGGCGTCGACGGCGACGAGACGCGCGACGTCGGCCCGCTCAACGCGTTCTTCCTGATCCCCGACCGGCCCGAGGTCTTCAACCTGCCGCCCAAGCCGGTGCTGCCCTCGACGTTCCAGCCGGCGGCCTACACCGCCGGGCTGCTCGCCGCGGCCGGGATGGCGCTGCTCGGCCTGGGCGTGTTCCGCGGCGGCGCGCGCACCGGGGAGGGGGCCTAGTGGAGACCGGCCGAGCCGGATCGCAGCCGCACGGCGCCGGCTACGCGGCGGCGGGCAACTTCTCGCCCGACGCGGTCGCCGCGTCGATGGCGCGCGGCGACGGCGGCTTCGGGCGCGACCAGCAGAGCTACTACGACCACCCGGTGCTGCGCGCGGGGCACTGGGGCTGGGAGATCGTCTGGTACTTCTTCGTCGGCGGCGCGGCGGCGGGCTCGAGCGCGCTCGCGACGCTGGCGGCCCGCGGCGGCGACCCGGCCGACGCCGAGCTGGTGCGCAACGGCCGCTACGCCGCGCTGGCCGGCGCGGCGGCCAGCAGCGTGCTGCTGGTGATGGACCTCGGCCGGCCCGAGCGGTTCCTCAACATGCTGCGCATCGCCAAGCTCAAGTCGCCGATGTCGGTCGGCGTCTACGCGCTGATCTCGTTCGCGACCGGCGCCGGCTTCGCCGCGCTCGAGCAGGCCCGCGCCGACGGCCTGGTGCCCCTCCCCGTCGGCTGGCTGGTGGCGCTGACGCGGCCGGTGCGCGGGCTCACCGCCACCGTCTCGACCGCGCTGATGGGCTCGTACACCGGCGTGCTGATCTCGGCCACGGCGATCCCGGTCTGGTTCAGCGGCCGCCGCCACACGCCGGCCATCTTCGCCTGCTCGGCGATGAGCAGCGGCGCGGCGCTGCAGTCGCTGCTGCTGGCGCTCTTCGGCGGCTCGCCCCGCACCGCGAAGAAGCTCGAGACGGTCGAGCTGATCGCGTCGCTGGCCGAGGGGGCGCTGCTGCTGGACCTCGAGCGCCGCGCGGGCGACCTGGGCAAGCCGCTCTTCACCGGCAAGCGCGGCAGCAAGCTCAAGACCTGGACGCTGGGCCTGGGCATCGCGCTGCCCGCGCTGCTCAACCTGCCCGCGGTGCTCTCGCGCAAGCCGCCCCAGAAGCACCACCGCCTGCGCACGCTGCTGACCGCCTCGCTCGCGCTGGCCGGCGGCTACGTCCTGCGCGAGGCGTTCATCCAAGCCGGCCGCGACAGCGCGGCCGACCCGCGCGCCTACCTGCGCCACCCCGAGTAGCCGCCGGAGTCGTCTAGACATACTGTCTTCGAGACAGTATGCTAGGAAGACAGTATGCTTGATGAGCAAGCTTTCATCGGCCGCCAGCGCGAGCTGAACGCTCTAGATGAGACCTATGAGACCGAGAGAGGTGCGCTCGTCCTGCTGTACGGCCGGCGGCGAATCGGCAAGACGTTTCTTCTCCAGCGCTTCACGGCTGGTCGCAGGGCGATCTTCTACCAAGCGACCAGGCGAGCGCAAGCCGACGAGCTGCGCTCGTTCACCGCGGAGTGCGAAGCGGTGGTCGGTGCTTTGCCGCCCGGCTACGCGTTTCCGAGTTGGGAGGCCGCCCTCGAATACCTCGATGCCCATGCCGGCCCCGAGCGGCTGGCCGTCATCCTGGACGAGTTTCCGTACCTGTGCGAGTCGACCGAAGGGCTGGCATCCGTCATCCAGCGCTGGTGGGACCGGCGCGGGCGCGCCTCGCGGATCATGCTGGTCCTGTGCGGGTCGGCGCAGACGTTCATGGCCGATCTCGATGCCGGTTCCGCGCCCCTGCACCAGCGCTCGACGAAGAAGATCGTACTCGGCCCGCTCTCGTATCGCGAAGCGGCGGAGTTCGTGCCGTCGCTCGACCCGGCCGACCGGGCCCGCGTGTTCGGAATCGTCGGCGGTACGCCGCTCTACCTGAGGGAATGGCGCGCCGGCCGCAGCGTGCGCGAGAACCTGCTCGCGCTGTTCGGCGATCCCGGGGGCCTGCTCGTCGATTCCGCGCCGCTGGCCCTCCACACCGACCTCGGCGATGCCACCGCGGCGTACCGCGCGCTGGCCGCGATCGCGAACGGTGCCACCAAGCGCAACGACATCCTGCAGAAGGCGCGCATCACCAACGAGCGCGTCCTCACCCGGCTCGAAGAGCTGCGGCTGGTCGCCAAGCGCGTCCCGATCACCGAAGGCGCGAAGTCCCGGCGCGGCGTCTTCGCCCTCACCGATCCGTACTTCCAGCTGTGGTTCCGCTTCATCGAGCCCCACCGCGCCGCGATCGACCGCGGCTTCGGCGACCAGCTCGTGGACGACGTGATCCTGCCCGGCTTGGACGACCACATGGGGTCGGTCTTCGAGGGCCTGGGGCGGAGCTTCGCCGCGCAGCTCGTCGCCCGAGGCGAGCTGCGCGCGCTCGACATCGGTTCGTGGTGGTCGACCGACGGCCGGCACGAGATCGACATCGTCGGGATGGGCACCAAAGTGCCGGCGTTCATCGGAACGGTGAAGTGGCGCCGGGCTCCGCTCGGCCGGGACGTCTATGCGAACCTCGCCGACCACGCGCGCGCCCTCGGGACGGATACGTCGATCCCCTGGCTGATGGTCGGCCGCGGCGGCGTGGCCGACGATGTGCTGCGGCGCGAGCCGCACGTCCGCGGCTACGCGATCGCCGATCTCTATGCCTGAGCCGGCGGAACGGGCGCCCGGCGCGGATAAGGCTCGGAGCACGATGATCCACCCGACCACGTTCTCCATCGTCGCGTTCGACCGCACCGCGGGCGAGCTCGGCATCGCCGTGGAGTCGAAGTTCTTGAGCGTCGGGGCGGTCGTGCCGTGGGTGCGGGCCGGGGTGGGCGCGGTCGCCACCCAGTCGCTGGCGAACACGACCTTCGGACCGCGCGGCCTCGGCGCGCTGGCGCGCGGCGAGTCGCCGGCCGGCGTCGTGCGCGAGCTGCTCGCCGGCGACGGCGAGCGCGAGTCGCGCCAGGTCGGGATCGTCGACGCGCGGGGGCGGGCGGCGACCTTCACCGGCGCGGCGTGCATCCCGTGGGCCGGCGGCCGCACCGGCGAGGGGTACGCCGCGCAGGGCAACTGCCTGGCCGGTGCGGCGGTGGTCGACGCGCTGGCCGAGACGTTCGAGGCGGCGAGCGGACCGCTCGCGTACCGGCTGGTCGCCGCGCTCGCCGCGGCGCAGGCGCAGGGCGGCGACAAGCGCGGCCAGCAGAGCGCGGCGCTGCTCGTCGAGAAGCCGGGCGGCGGCTACGGCGGGTTCAACGACCGCTACGTCGACCTGCGGGTCGACGACCACCCCGCGCCGATCGACGAGCTGCGCCGCATCCTCGACCTGCACGCGCTCTACAACTTCCCGGCCGAGCCGCAGGACGTGATCCCGCTCAACGGGCCGCTGGGCGCCGAGATCGCGCGGGCGCTGGCCCGGGTCGGCGCGCTCGCCGAGCCGGCGGATGCGTACGACGCCCGCGTCCACGCGGCGCTGGTCGCCTACATGCACGTCGAGAACCTGGAGAACCGGGTCCGCCACGACGGCGCGATCGACCGCCAGACGCTCGAGTACCTGCGCGGCGCGGCCGCCGCTGCGGCGTAAGCCGGCTTGCAGACCGCTCGCACCGCATCCGCTACGCTGGCCAAAGCGTTGGATGACGCGAGAGAAGGATGCAGATGTTCAAACGCGTGGTCGGATCGTTCGCGGGCATGCTGGCGCTTGCCGTCGGGCTGGGTGCAACCGGGGTTGCCGCCCCGGCGCCGGCCCAAGCGCCGGCGCACCTCGCGAAAGCCGTCTTGGCCGGCGGCTGCTTCTGGGGCATGGAGGGCGTCTTCGAGCAGGTCGCGGGCGTGACGAACGTCGTCTCGGGCTACTCCGGCGGCAGCGCGGCGACCGCGCACTACGAGCTGACCTCCTCCGGCACGACCGGGCACGCCGAGTCGGTCGAGATCACCTACGACCCGGCCCGCGTCTCGTACGCCAAGCTGCTCGAGGTGTTCTTCACCGTGGCGCACGACCCGACCACGCCCAACCGCCAAGGCCCCGACGAGGGCACGCAGTACCGCTCGGTGATCTTCTACGCGAATGCCGGCCAGCAGCGCGAGGCGCAGGCCGAGATCGCGAGCCTGACGAGCGCGCACGCGTTCAGCGCCCCGATCGTGACCCAGGTCGTGCCGCTGCGCGCGTTCTACCCGGCCGAGGCGTACCACCAGCACTTCATGGCCCGCAACCCGTACTACCCGTACATCCTGATCAACGACCGGCCGAAGCTCGCCGCGCTGCGCGCCAAGTTTCCGGCGCTGGTGAAGAAGACCGGCTAGGCCGGCGCGGCCTCAGAGCCGCAGCGTCCCCTCGGCGACGACCACGGCGGACCCGCGGACCAGCACGCCGCCGCCGCCCAGCGCCGCCTCGATCCGGCTCGGCCGGCCCATGAGGTGGCCCTGCTCGACGACCACCACGGCGTCCGGCGCGACGACGCCGCAGGCGGCGAGCTGGCAGGCCAGCGGGCCGGCGGCGCTGCCGGTCGCCGGGTCTTCGAGATTCCCGGCGCCGGGGTTGAAGAAGCGGGCGTGGGCCGTCGCCGCCGGGTCGAGCGGGTCCAGGCAGAACAGGTAGCAGCCCAGCGCCCCGAGCGCCGGCAGCAGCGCGATCAGCGCCGCCGCATCCGGGCGGGCGCGCTCGAGCACGGCCCGGTCGCGCACCGGCACCAGCAGGTGCGGCGCGCCGGTCGAGACGACTTGCGAGGGCAGCCCGCGCAGGCCGACGTCGCCCTCCGCCAGGCCGAGGGCGGCGGCGAGCGGGCCCGGATCGGTCTGCACCGCGCCGAACGCCGGCGGCGACTGGGTCATGCCGACGGCGGTCGGACCCGCGGCGCCGCAGCGGATCTCGACCGGCAGGACGCGCTCGCCGAGCTCTTGCCGGAAGGTCGCGCCGGGCGCGCCGACGGCGAGCTGGCCGCTCTGGGCCAGCCACCACCAGGCGCCCAGCGCGTTGTGGCCGGCGGCGAAGAACTCCACCCCGCCGCGGGTGAACGAGCGCAGCCGCCGGTCGGCGTGCGGGCCGGTCGGCGGCAGCAGAAAGGTGGTCTCGGACTGGTTGAACTCGCGCGCGATGCCCCGCATCGCGTCGTCGTCGAGCGCCCGGGCGTCGGTGATCAGGGCGAGCGGGTTGCCGCCGAGCGGCTCGGTGGTGAAGACGTCGACCACCGCGAACGCGAACGCGCGCGCGGGCGACGCGTCTGGGCGGATGGCCACCGATGCGGTTTACGTCCGTGCCAGCGCCGGGCGCAACCGCTCGGCGGCCGCGTGCAGCGCCGTCTCGAGGTCCTCGATGTGGCGCGCTTCGGTGAGGTAGCTGATGACGAGCATGCGGATCACGGAGCGGCCGCCGACGGTCGCGGCGGAGATCCAGCGCCGGCCGTCCCGGGTGACCTCGGCGACGACGGCCTGGTTGGCGGCCTTCACCTCGGCTTCGGACGCGTGCGGCAGCTTCACCCGGAAGATGACGCTCGGGAGCACCTGCGGCGCGGCGAGCTCGAAGTGCTCGGAACCGCGGATCCAGTCGGCCAGACCGGCCGCGAGGCGAATCTGGCGGTCGATGAGCTCCTCGTACGCCTGCCGGCCGTGGACGCGCAGGGTCAGCCAGAGCTTGAGCGAGTTCATCCGGCGCGACCACTGCGCGCTGACGTCGAAGTTGTCGAGCGTGCTCGTGCCCTGCAGCTTCGGCATGAACGGGTTGTCGACCGCGAAGACCTGGCGCAGCGTCTGCGGGTGCGAGGTCAGCACCACGCCGGCCGACATCGGCATCGAGAGCCACTTGTGCGGGTCCATCGTGACCGAGTCGGCCCGCTCGATGCCGCGCAGCAGGTGGCGGTGGCGGTCCGAGAAGATCGCCGCCGCGCCGTACGCGCCGTCGACGTGCAGCCAGAGCCGGTGGCGGGCGCAGACGTCGGCGATCGCGGCGATGTCGTCGATGTGCGCCGAGCTGGTCGTGCCGGCGGTCGCGACCACGCAGAACGGGGCCAGTCCGGCCGCCTTGTCGGCGACGATCCGCTCCTCGAGCAGGCCGACGTCGAGCTGGATGCTCGGGGTGACCGGGATGCGGCGCAGGGCGCTGCGGCCCAGGCCCAAGAGGCTGGTGGCCTTGTCGATCGAGTGGTGCGCCTCGGCGGTGCAGTAGAGGACGGGGCGCGCGCCGATCGACGCCACGCCGTCCTCGACGCAGCCGGGGAAGTGGAAGGCCAGCGCGAGCGCCAAGGCGGTGAAGTTCGCTTCGCTGCCGCCGCTGGTGAAGGTGCCGTCGAACGGTCCGCTCCAGCCGACGCGCTCGCCGATCCAGCGCAGGGTCTGCCGCTCGATCCGTGCCGCGAGCTGCGAGTGCGCCAGGCTGGCGAGCTGCGGGTTCAGCGCGGAGACCAGCGCATCGGCCAGCACGCCGACGTAGGTCGGGGTGGGGTTCTGCAGCCCCAGGTAGTTGGCCGCGGGCGCGTGGAAGCCGCCCTCGATCAGCTCGGCGGTGAGCTCGTCGAACACGGCCGCGGCATCCTCGCCGTGCTCGGGCAGCTCGCCCGAGCGCTCGCCGCCGACCGTGCGCGCTTCGAGCGGTGGCTGGACCGGGCGATCGGGCAGGCTCGCGTAGTAGCGGTCGAGGCGGTCGATCAGCTTGTAGCCGAGCGCGCGGCGTTGCTCGGCGTCCAGGTCAAACCCCACGGTGAGCAGCTCCTTCCAGCGCGGCCGGCAGGGGCCGGTTCCGCAGCGCATTGCGGTCGATCTTGCCGTTGGGACTCAGCGGCAGCTCGTCCAGCATGATGAAGTCGTTCGGCAGCATGTACTTGGGCAAGCGGTCTTTGAGGAAAGACCGCAGCTGCGCGCCCGTCGCCGGCGCGGCCGGCACGACGTAGGCCGTCAGCCGCTGCTCGCCGGCGGCGTCCTGGCGGCTCAGCACCACGGCTTCCTTGACGGCGGGGTGCTGCCGGACGGCGGCCTCGATGTCGCCCAGGTCGATGCGGTAGCCGCGCACCTTCACCTGGTGGTCGACCCGCCCGACGAACTCGAGATTCCCGTCCGGCAAGAACCGGCCGACGTCGCCGGTGCGGTACAGGCGCGCGCCCGGCTCGGTGCCGAACGCGTTTGCGACGAACTTCGCCGCCGTCATGGCCGCGTCGTTGATGTAGCCTTTGCCGACGCCGTCGCCGGCGATGCAGATCTCGCCCGACGCGCCGAACGGCACCGGCTCGAGCCGCTCGTCCAGCAGGTACACCTGCGAGTTGGCGATCGGCTTGCCGATCGGAACCGAGGAGGCGGCATAGCGGTCGTAGTCGCGCAGCCGGTAGAACGACGACACGTCGGTGCACTCGGCCGCGCCGTAGACGTTGACGACCTCGGTCGTGCCGGCGGCGAACGCGGCCCACTCGCGCAGCCGGCCGGCCGAGATCGCCTCGCCGCCCAGGAACAGGATGCGCAGCGAGCTCAGCCGCCGGTACGTCGCTTCACCGCCGTTCTCGATCAGCAGGTAGAACATGCTGGGCGAGCAGTTCATCAGCGTGATGCGCTGCTCGGCGATGGTCTGCACCACTTGGGCGGGGTTGTAGAAGTCGCTCGCGGCGAGGTGCAGCTGCGCCCCGGCGATCAGCGGCATGGCGATGCTGCGCTGGGTGATGTCGAAGCTGAACGAGCTCACCACCAGCACCCGGTCGGCCGGCGAGACCGCGAACTCGGTCGCGAACCAGTGCATCAGGTTGGTCCAGCCGCCGTGGTAGACCGCGGCCGCCTTGGGCTTGCCGGTCGAGCCCGAGGTGAAGATGACGTACGCCAGGTTGCGCGGCGAGACGGCGCTCGGGCGGCGTTCGCTGCCGCCCGCCGCGACGGCGGCCCAGTCGCGGTCCAGGCAGATCGTCCGCGCGCCGTGCTCGGGCAACCCGGGCAAGACGCTCTCTTTCGTCAGCAGCAGCTTCATGTCGACGTCCTCGAACATGGTTGCCAGCCGCGCTTTCGGATACGAAGGATCCAGGGGGACGTACGCCCCCCCGGCCTTCAGGGTCCCGAGGATACCGACGATCAGCTCCACGCACCGGTGCATGCAGATACCGACCAGCACGTCGGGACCGGCGCCCACACCCTGTAGGTACCTCGCCAGTTGGTTGGCTCGTTCGTCGAGCTCGCGGTAGCTGAGCTTGCGGTCGCCGTACACGAGCGCGGTCGCGTCGGGAGTCCGGCGCGCCTGCTCCTCGAACAACTGGTGGACGCACGCGTCGCGGGGATAGTCCGCGCGCGTGGCGTTCCACTCCATCGGCTGCGTCGGCGCTGCCATCGTTCTCGACCCGATCGCCTGCGGTCTACGGAAGCGTCGCCACGATCTGGTACGACCAGGTCGGGTTCACGCACTCGCCCGGCGTCTCGATGATCTCGAAGAAGTCGAGCCGGAAGCCTTCGTTGCCGAACAGCGTGCGGATCTCGTTCGCGTCGACCAGCATGTGCCGGGTGTGGACGTCGGCGAAGAACTGGAAGCGCTCGGCCAGCTCGTCCGTGCTGATCTCCATGCCGCGGAAGCTCTCGGCGTTCTCGGCCAGCAGGCGGCGCGCCTTGGCGGCGTAGTACTGGCGCCGCTCGGGCGTGGTGGGCTCGCCGAGCATGGCGGTCGTGACCACCTGGCCGCCGGGCTTGAGCAGGTCCTTCCAGCGCCGCAGGATCGACGGCTTGTACTCCGCCTTGAGGACCGTGAGGAACTCGTCGGTCACGATCAAGTCGTAGCTGTGCAGCTTCATGTTCTGGCTGGTGATGATGTTGTCGCGCACGCACTCGATCTGGATGCCCTTGCGCCGCGCGTACCACTGGGTGGCCAGCAGCGGGGTGTTGCAGATGTCGTACAGGGCGACGGTCGGGCTCGTGCCGGCCGTCTCGATCGCGTCGATCAGGGTCGCCGGCATGCCGAAGTCGGCCGCCGCCGAGATCAGGACGTTGGCGTTCGGCTTGGCGCGCAGGATCGAGCTGAGCGCCTGGTTGTAGAACGTGTACCAGGGCGGCGTCGCGACCATGTTGAGCAGCCGCAGGTACTGCCAGGTGCCGTGGTACCAGTCGCACGACTCGACCTGCAGATCACCCTTGTGGGTCTTCGCCCACTCCTCCATGCCGCCGATGTCCTTCGGCCGGCACTCGCTCTTGGACCACTCGTCCATCAGCGGCGCCGACTCGATCAGCAGGTCGCGGGTCTGCGGGTCCAGGGTGTACAGCTCGTGCTCGACGGACTGTTGCATGTGAGATGATTCCCTCCAAGTGAAAGCGAGTGCGGCGCGGTTCGCGCCGGGCGGGCGAGTGCGGTCTAGGTGTCGATGTGGGAGAACGGCTTGCCGCTCAGCGTGTGCGTCGCGATCCGGTTGTGCGCGGACGGGTCGGCCTTGCCGGCGACGAGCACGGCGCCGTACCGGTCCAGGCTCACCTTGCCGCCGTACTCCTCGAGGTACTCGGTGTCGGGATAGATCTTCACCGAGCTGGGCACGTAGCGCGGCGCGAACGCCATCCGGTACTCTTTCTTCTTGCCCTGGTGCGGGTGCGAGGCGTGCATCAGCGTCGACCAGAAGATCAGGAACTCGCCCGGCTTGCACGGCACCGTGATCGCCTGCGACTCGTCCGGCTCCCAGTTGGGGTCCTTCTGCAGCGAGCGGTAGTCGTAGCCCCAGAACCCGCGCTTGATCCCGCCCTTGTCGATCGAATTGATCCGGTTGGGGTCGTACTGCATGCCGCTGCTCTCGTCGTAGAACATCGAGCGGTGCGTGCCGGGGATGAACTGCAGGCAGCCCGTCTCTACGCTGGCCTCGGTGAACGCGCACCAGACCGTGAGCGCGCCGCCGAACGGCGAGCCGGTGATCGCGTCCTTGACGTTGTCCGGCCACACGATCTGCTTCTTGCCCGACGCCATCGCGAAGGTGTCGGCCTGGTGCCAGTCGGTGCCTTCCTCGCCCGGGTACTTCGAGAAGAACTCGCTGCGCCACATCAGGATGTCGGGGCCCAGGATGCTGATCATCCGGTCGACGATCTCCGGGCGCCCGATGTGCTCGGCCAGGAAGTCGTTGTCGAGATGGCGGTCGTAGTTGGCCAGGTTGGTGTTGCCCGAGAGCGTGTCCATCGGGTAGGCGGCGTGGGTGCGGTCCATCAGCTTGAGGCGCTGGCGCTTCCAGATCCGCGCGATCTCGTCGGGCTCGTACATCTTGAACGGCCCGGCATACCCGTTCTCGTGGAACTTCGCGAGCTCCTCAGGGCTGAACGAGAACTGCCGTTTTTCGGTCGTCTGAAGTGTGTCCATCGTCTTCTCCGAGCTCGAAGTCGTTAGCGGTTGCGCAGCGCTGCGTCGACGGCTGCCGTCAGGCGAGTGATCGTCGCTTCGTCGTCCAGCACGCTGCCGTCCAGGGACAGCCCGAACTGCTCGTTCAAGCGCCCGAAGACGCGGATCAGATCGAGCGAGGTCCCGCCCAGATCGAAGAAATCGTCGTTGAGCCCGATGTCCTTCTGCTGCAGGACGTCTTCCCAGACGGTGACGATCGCCTGCTGCGTCGAATCGGTCGTGTTTACGGTCATGCTTCTCGCTCCCCGGTAGTGTTTGGATGCGAAGTTCGCAGCTCGGCGCGCTCGCTGGGCGCCGGCCCGTACGGGTCAGCCGGCCGCGCGAGATCGCGCGCCGTCACGGCTCAAGGCTGCGCGCGCGCAGCGTTCGTCGGAGGGGCGGCTGCGGCGCGGAGCAGGCGGCATCTCGCGGCCGCGCCGAGGGAGCGCCGTGAGATGACGTGCGGTCGGCCGCTAGCCGACGGGCATTGGAATTGCATGTGAATCACACCCCGCTTTTCACACAGTCTCACCGCCGCCGAGGGTTCGGCGCATCATGGCGAGCCCGCGATGCCACGTTCTCTCTACCCGGCCGGTGGCGTCCAAAACGGTGCCGTGAAGCGGTTCCGGAACGGATTGCGGCAGGTCACGTTTTCCGCCCGGCGTTCGCGCCGGACGCCAAGCCGCCGTGCACCGCCTCGAAGAACGGCTGCGGCCGCTCGACCCACGGGAAGTGGCCGCAGCGCTCGATCCAGGTGAGCGTCGCGCGGGGAGCCGCGGCCGCGATCGCATACGCGGTCGACTCGCCGATCACGTCCTGCCGCCCCTGGACGATCAGCACGGCGGCCGCCAGTTCTGCCAGGGCAGGCCGAAAGTCGTACGCGCGCTCCAGCAGGTTCGACTGCATCAACACGGTCGTGCGGCGGTCGAAGAACGCCGGGACCAGGTCGCGCAGGATCAGCTCGGTGTGCTTCTCCAGGCAGACGTACGCGCGCGCCATCAGCCGGAAGTGCTCGTATCCCGCCCGCTGGGGATCGGCCGCGATGCGAGCAGGGTCGGACCAGTACGCCAGCTGCCGCTCCGCCTCGGCGGAGAGCCGCGCCTGCACGTTGCCCGGCAGGTAGCGCAGGAAGTCGTTCGTCGGCCCGCCGGAGCCGACCAGCACCAACGCCTGCACCCGCTGCGGGTGGCGGGCGGCGTACGCCATCGCCAGCACGCCGCCCCACGAGTGCCCGAGCAGGCTCCACCCCTCGAGCCCGAGCTCCGCGCGCAGGCGCTCGACGTCGTCGACCGCGTGCCCCAGCGTCATCGAGCGGGCGTCGGGCCGCGCCAGCGCGGAGCGCCCGGTGCCGCGCTGGTCGAGCACGATCGTGCGGTAGCCGGTCAGGCCGGCGGCGACCGGCAGCAGGTAGTCGCCCGACATGCCGGGCCCGCCCGCGAGCAGCAAGACCGGCGGGCCCGTACCGTAGCTGCGGTAGTGCAGCACCACGCCGTCGGCGGCTACCGTTCCGGTCGATCCTTCACCCGCGATCATGGCCTTACCAATAGCACGGGCGGGCGGGACGTTGCGACTTCGGCCCTCGCTTGCGGTGGTAAGGCGGGAGCATGATCTCGAGCATGACGCCTGCGCGCTCCGCGTCGCCCAACCTGCTGCTCGCCTCGGGCGTCGCGACGCTGGCGCTCGCGATGGGGTTCGGGCGCTTCGCGTACACCCCGCTGCTGCCGCCGATGCGCGCCGACGCCGGGCTCACCATCGCGCTGGCCGGCCTGGTGGCGACCGCCAACCTGGCCGGCTACCTGGTCGGCGCGCTGGCGGCGAGCGGCAGCTGGGCCCGCGCGCGGCGGGTCGCGACCGTCCGCTGGAGCGTCGCCGCGGTGGTCGTCACGACCGCGCTGATGGCGGTGCACGACCTGCCCGTCTGGCTGCTCGCGCGCTTCGCGGCGGGGGTCGCCAGCGGCCTGGCCTTCGTGCTGATCTCGAGCCTGGTGCTCGACCGCGCCGCCGCCGACCGGCGCCGGCACTGGCCGGCGGTGCTGTATGCCGGCGTCGGCGCGGGCATCGCGCTCTCCGGCATCCTGGTTCCGCCGCTGGTGAGCCTGGGCGGGTCGCGCGCCGGCTGGCTCGGGCTCGCCGTCGTCGCGGCCGTCGTCGCGGCCGTCACCCTGCCGTGGCTGCACGACGTCGCGCCGGCGCCCGCCGCTGCCGCCGGTCCGGCTCGCCCGCCGGCCCGGCGGGCGCTGTTCTGGTGGCTCTTCGCGGCCTACGGGGGCGAGGGCTTCGGCTACGTCATCCCGGCCACGTTCATGGTCGCGATCATCGCCGCCGCGCCGTCGCTGGCCCGCTTCGCCGGCCTGAGCTGGATCGTCGTCGGGCTGGTCGCGATGCCCTCGACCGTGGTCTGGAACGAGGTCGGGCTGCGCGTCGGCCGCCCGCGGGCGCTGGTCGTCGCGCTGGCCGTCCAGGCGCTCGGGGTAGTCGCCCCGGAGTACGCGCCGAGCGCCCTGGGCGCCATGCTGGCGGCCGTCACGCTGGGCGGCACGTTCATGGGCATCACGGCGCTGGGCAGCGCGCTCGCGCGCGAGCTCTACCCGGAGCGCAGCCATACCGCCATCGGCGCGCTGACCGTGATCTTTGGCGTCGGGCAGGCGGTCGGGCCGAGCGTCGCGGCGGCGCTGACCGTGCGCACGGGCACGTACGCGCACGCGCTCACGGCGAGCGCGGTCGTTCTGGCCGCAAGCGCCGCAGCCATGCTGCTCGGAGCCGGAATCGCGGGACGGCGCTCGGCGGCAGCGGTGAGAACAACCCCTGGGCCAGCACGGTCGGAACCACGGCGGTGACGATGACGGCGGTCACCAGCACGGTGTACTGGCGGCCGTCGATGTACCGGTGGGTCAGGCCGTAGATGCTGGCGATCGTGCCGAACGTCAGCCCGGTCGCCATCATCATGGTGATGTACGACGCCTCTTTGGCGGGGTGGCCGAAGGCGCGGGCCGCGGGCCGGACGCCGAGGGTCACCGCGGCCAGCTTGACCAGGAAGAACCCCAGCACCAGCGGCCACAGCGCCGCCGCGGCGGCGAACGAGACCAGCGTGCCCGCCTTGATGAAATAGAACGGCGTGAGCAGGCTCATGGTGGTCGAGCGCACCCGGCGCGCGATCTCCGGGTGGGCGACGAAGAATCCCGCGCAGCCCAGGCCGAACACGTATGCCGGCAGCACGCCGCCGCTGTGCGCGGCCGCCGCCAGCGCGCTGATCGCGACGATGACCGTGAAGAGGAGCCGCATGCCGGGCTCGCTCACCCGCGCGCCGGTGGCGGCGAACACCGCGCGCAGCCCGCGCGACGCGAACGCGGTCGCCAGCGCCACCACGACGACGAGCACGCCCAGCAGCGCGTTGTAGTCGGCGAAGAGCAGGTCCAGTCCGGCGACGGTGCCGAGGCCCGTGACGAAGCAGCTGGCGAGGATGAGCTGCCCGAGGGCCGTCGCCGCGAGGCGGGTCTCGATCATCACCGCGTAGACGACCGCGACCGAGGTGGACGACATGGCGAGCGCCGCGATCTTCGCCGCGGCGGGCGTCCAGTGGGCGGCGAACAGGGCGAACAGCAGCACCCCCGCGAACGGCGCGCCGAACGACAGGGCGCCGATCGCCAGTGCCGGCCGCAGCTGCTCGCGCAGCACCTTGGGGTCGATCTCCGCGCCGGCCAGATAGGCCAGCATGATGCTGCCGAAGCCGGCCACGAAGTCGATCCAGGCGTTGGCGTGCAGCCCGAGCAGGTTGCCCGCGATGACGCCCAGCACGATCTCGACCAGCGCCGCGACCAGCCCGACCCGAATCGCGAGGAACGCCGCCAGCGTCGCGGTGGTGAGCCACACCGCCGCGGTGGCCCACGGGTCGTCGGCCGGAAACGCGAGATGCATGTGGGGTTCCTCTACGGCGCACGGCTCGTAGGAGTCATCAGTCCCGAGCGGGACGGTGTCGCGTACGCGAGGCGGAACCCCATCACCCCGGCCGTCCCGGACGGCCGCTGAGCTCAGTATAGCACGCCGCCGCCATCGCGCACCGCCGGCCGGCGCGCGATGGCGAGCGAGTGGCTCCTATGTCGCCGTAGCGGCCTGCATGCCCTCGGCGCCGACCGGCGGGACGGGCTTCTTGGTGATGAACGGCAGCACGATCGCGATCAGCAGCATGATCGCCATCGGCATCAGCGCGCCGGCGAACGAGCCGGTGGCATCCTTCACCTTGCCCGCGATGAACGGGCCGACCAGGCCGCCCAAGCCCCAGGCGGTGAGGATGTAGCCGTAGTTCTGGCCCAGGTACTTGGTGCCGAAGTAGTCGGCGTTGAACGACGGCATCGTGCCGAAGCCGCCGCCGTAGCACGCCAGGATGATCGCGAACGCGAACAGCACCAGCGCCACGCTGTGGAAGCCCGGCAGCAGGAAGAAGATCACCACCTGCACGCCGTAGATCAGCGCGTACGCCATGTTGCGGCCGAGCCGGTCGGAGACGGTGCCCCAGAAGAAGCGGCCCAGGCCGTTGAAGACCGCGACGAACGCGTAGGCGCTGATCGCCGTGCCGGTGAGCGCCTTGACCGCGTCGGGATCGGTCACGCCCTTGGAGATCAGCTCGCGGATGATCGGCACCGCGTTGGAGACGACCAAGATTCCGGCCACGACGTTCACGAAGAGCATCAGCCAGAGCAGATACAGCTGCGGCGTGCGCAGCACCTGAGCCGGCGTGAACGAGCCCTCGTGCGAGACCGCCGTGGCGGTCGCGCCGCCGACGCTGTAGCCGGCGGGCGGGTTCTTGAGCAGCGCGGCGCAGAGCCCGCCGATGATCGCGTAGGCGATGCCGCTGGCGACGAAGACCGTCATGACCGCACCCAGGTCGCCCGGCGTGAGCGCGTACTGGGTCGGGTCGAACGTGGTGCCGGCCTTGACCGCCGCCGCCCTGGCGTCGGCGTAGGCGCCGGCGTGCTTGGAGGCGGTGACGAACGCCGGAATCGCCTTGAGGATGAAGCCGTAGAAGAAGGCGCCCAGGCCGAAGCCCATCACGACCATGCCGCTGGCCAGACCCCGTTTGTCGGGGAACCACTTGGTGACCGTGGCGACCGGCGTGATGTAGGCCATGCCGTTGCCGAAGCCGCCGATGACCCCGTAGGTGAGGTCCCACCAGAGCACGTTGTGCGGCCCGATCCCGGCCAGCAGGTTGCCGATGCCCCACAAGACGACGCCGGTGATCGTGACGTTGCGCGGGCCGACCCGGTCCTGCCAGCGCCCGCCGAAGACGGCGCCCAGGCCTAGGAAGAAGATCGCGAGCCCGAAGACCAGGCTGGCCTCCGTGCTCGACCACCCGAAGCCCGCGATGAGCGGCTGGGTGAAGTTGCTCCAGGCGTAGGCCGTGCCGATGAGGATCATCACGATCACCCCGGCCAAGGCGATCGCCCAGCGGTTGGTCCCCGCCGATGCCGTACTTGCCATGCGGTACTCCTTCGGAGAAAGGGTTTTTGCGTTGTGCCGTGCTTTGGATCACAGCGTACGGCTCCTCTTTCGCAGCCGATCACCGTGCCGGCGCGGGGCTCGCGGGAGCCGGTCGACGGATGCCGAGTCTGCCCCGCGGGTACACCGGGGCGGTGAGAGTGCCGGGGAACCGCTCGACGTTCGTCCTGCTGGTGGCGGCGATCGCCGCCCTGGGCGGCCTGCTGTTCGGCTACGACACCGGGGTCATCTCGGGCGCGATCCTGTTCATCAAGCGCGACTACGGCCTGGGCACCGGGCAGCAGGAGATCGTGGTGAGCGTCGTGCTGATCGGGGCGATGCTGGGGGCGCTGGCGGCCGGGGCGCTGGCCGACCGCGCCGGCCGCCGGCCGACGCTGATCCTGGCCGGGATCGTCTTCGCGCTGGGCGCGCTCGGCTCGGCCGCCGCGACCTCGATCCCGTTCCTGATCGGCGCGCGCTTCGTGGTCGGCCTGGCGATCGGCCTGAGCTCGGTGACCGCGCCGCTCTACCTCTCGGAGGTCGCGCCGCGCGACTCGCGCGGGGCGCTGGTCTCGCTCTATCAGCTCGCGGTCACGATCGGCATCCTGGGCGCGTACCTGGTCGACCTCGCGCTCGCGCCCGGGGGCGGCTGGCGCGCGATGCTGGGCCTGGCGGTGATTCCCGCGGCGCTGCTGTTCTTCGGGATGCTGGCGATGCCCGAGACGCCGCGCTGGCTGTTCGCCAACGGCCGGGACGAGGACGGCCGCCGCGTCCTGGCCCACTCGCGCACCGAGAGCGAGGTGACCGAAGCCGTGCGCGAGATTCGCACCGGCCTGGCGCAGACGCAGGGCGGCGGCAAGACCCGCGAGCTGCTCAGCCCCGCGCTGCGCCGGCCGCTGCTCGTCGGCATCGGCCTGGCGGTGCTGCAGCAGGTCACCGGGATCAACACCGTCATCTACTACGGCCCGCAGATCTTCCAGCTCGCCGGCGCGGGCGGGAACCAAGCGGCGCTGCTGGCGACGACGATCGTCGGCATCGTCAACGTGCTGCTGACGGTCGTCGCGATCGTCGCGATCGACCGCTGGGGCCGTAAGCCCCTGCTGTATCTGGGCGCCGCCGGCATGGGCGTCGCGCTGGTCGCGCTGGCCCTGGCGTTCGGCGTCCCGGCGCTGGCCGGCGCCCGCGCGCCGCTCGCGCTGGGCAGCCTGATGCTCTACGTCGGCTGCTTCGCGTTCAGCCTGGGACCGATCGTGTGGCTGCTGATCTCGGAGGTCTACCCGCTGCGCGTGCGCGGCCGCGGCATGAGCGTCGCGACGCTGGCGAACTGGGGCGCCAACTTCGCGGTGTCGCTGGTCTTCCTCTCGATGCTCCAGGCGCTCGGCTCGACCGCGACGTTCCTGGTCTACGCGGCGCTGTGCGCGGTGACGATCGTCTTCACCGCCACGATCGTCCCGGAAACCAAACGCCGAGAGCTCGAAACGATCAGCCGCTGATGTCTTTGGTGAGTTCCGGCGAGTGCGTTCAGCCGGCGGGCTTGCGGATCGGCCCCTTGAACACCGCGAAGAGCAGCAGCAGCGAGGGGATCAGGACGATGGCGCCGCCCGCGGCGGCGATCAGGAACGCCGTCAGCATCGCCGGCGATGCCGCGGCGGTCGCGAGGGTCCAGCGGCCGGGGACGATGGCCGGCGCCTGCGCGCCGAACCAGCCGGCGAGCACCGCGAGAGCTTCGGCGCCGACGGCGACGCGCGCGAGCACGTCGTAGCCGCGCGCGACCAGCAGCATCACGACGACGCCGAGCAGCATGGCGATGCTGATGGCGATGCGCGCCGTCGGGCCGGTGAGCGCGGCGAAGAACGACGGCTCGGCGCCGCGCGCGAGCAGCGCGGGCACCAGGCCCAGCAGCCAGACCGCGAGCGTCGCGCGGATCGCGCGGCGGCGGAAGTCGTCGCGCAGCGCGCCGCGCGGCGTCTCGCGCAGCAGGAACACCGCGGCGATCTGCGCGCACATCGCGACCGCGAACGCGCCGACGGCCAGCGCGAAGGGCGAGGTCCAGGCGTAGCGGCCGGTCGCGACCGCGCCCACCGCGTCGCCCAGGAAGAACGGCGCGATGATCGACGAGGCGCCGAACACGACCGTCCACGAGCGCGCGAGCGCGGCGTTGTCGGAGGCGTAGTTGCGGAACACGAAGGCCGAGCCGCGCAGCACGATCCCGGCCAGCCCGAACGTGAGCGGCGCGTTCAAGCCGGTCGCCAGGTCGGCGAAGGCGGGCGGGAAGCACGTGAACAGCACCACGATCGCGAAGATCAGCCAGACGTGGTTGGACTCCCAGACCGGGCCGATCGCGTTGGAGATCGCGTCGCGCTGGGCGTCGCGGCGCGGGCCGCTGGCCAGCAGGTCCCACACGCCCCCGCCGAAGTCCGCGCCGCCGAACACCGCGTAGAGCGCGACCGCCGCCAGCGCGACCAGCGCCGCGCCGAGCACCGCGCGTCACGACGCGGCCTGCGGCCGCGGCCCCAGCGGCGCGCGCTCGCCGCCGCGCGGCTTGCGGCCCACCCGCCGCAGCAGCCACCAGCACATCGCGGCCAGGATCACGTACACGACGGAGAAGCCGTAGAACTGCAGGTCGAGCCCCGGCGCGACCGTCACCGCGTCGCTCGTGCGCAGCAGGCCGCGCGCGACCCACGGCTGGCGGCCGAACTCGGTGACGAACCATCCCGCCTCGAGCGCGATCACGGAGAGCGGCCCGCTCAGCGCGATCGCCACGAGCAGCACGCGCGGCGGCGGCTTGCGGCGCAGCGCGAAGACCGCCCACGCCAGCGCGATCGCGAGCAGCGCCGACGCGCTGCCGACCATCGCGTCGAAGCTGTAGTGGACGGCGGCGACCGGCGGCCGGTCGTCGCGCGCGACCCGGTCCAGGCCCGTGACCTGCGCGTGCGGGTCGAACGCGACCAGCACGCTCAAGGCGCCGGGGATCTCGATCCCGTAGCGGTTGGAGCCGTCGCCGACGATGCCGCCGATGGTGACCGGCGCGCCGCGCTGCGTCCGCCAGAGCGCCTCGAGCGAGGCGAACTTGGCCGGCTCGTGCTCGGCGTCGAAGCGCGCGATCACGTCGCCGACCACCCACTGCACGGGGATCGCGACCGCCGCGACCGTCATCGCGATCCGCAGCCCGGCGAGCACCTGCTCGCGGCGGTCCTCGGCGGAGCGCCGCACGAGCGCGAACGCGCAGACCGCCGCCGCGCCGAAGCCGGTCATCACGTAGGCGGCCACCGTGGCGTGCACCACCTCGACCGCCCAGGCCGGGCCGAACATCGCCGCGATCGGGTGCACGTCGACCACCTTGCCGCCGGCCAGGCGAAAGCCGGTCGGCAGGTTCATCCAGGCGTTGGCCATCGTGACGAACCCCGCCGAGACCGCGCCGCTGAGCGCGATCGGCACGGCGCTGAGCCAGTGCTGCACCGGCGTGAGGCGGTCCCAGCCGTAGAGGTACAGCCCGATGAAGATCGCCTCGACGAAGAACGCGAAGCCTTCCAGGCCGAACGGCAGCCCGATGATCCCGCCGGCGTAGCGCATGAACTGCGGCCAGAGCAGGCCCAGCTCGAACGAGAGGATCGTGCCCGACACCGCGCCGACCGCGAACAGGATCGCCATGCCCTTGGCCCAGGTGCGCGCCAGGTCGTAGTACGCCCGGCGCTTCGTGCGCAGCCACAGCCCTTCGGCGACGAAGACGAGCAGCGGCAAGGCGACGCCCAGGGCGGCGAACACGATGTGGAACGCCAGCGACGTCCCCATCTGGGCGCGTGCGGCGATCACGTGGTCCATGTCAGGATTGTACGCCAGCCGGCCGCGGTGCGATCCGACCATGCGGGCGTCCGGCCCCAGCCGACCGGTGCAAGAGACCGCCCGTCACCGCCCGACCGGCGCGTATTCCGCCGCGCGCAGGTTATAAGGCTACGATGAACGGATGGCTGCTGGCGGGGACGACCTTCCTCGCGTCCGGCGTGGAAGCGGTCGAGGCGCTGACGATCGTGCTGGCGGTCGGCGTCGCGCGCTCGTGGCGCACGGCGTTCCAGGGCGCGGCGCTGGGCCTGCTGGTGCTGGCGGCGATCGTCGCGGTGCTCGGGCCGCTGCTGCGGTTCGTGCCGCTGGGCGCGCTCGAGCTCGTCGTCGGCCTGCTCTTGACGTTGTTCGGCCTGGCCTGGCTGCGCAAGGCGATCCTGCGCTACGCCGGCCGCAAAGCGATGCGCGACGAGGACGCCAACTACGAGCGCGAGGTGCGGGCGCTGCGCGCGGCCAACCCGGCGCTCGGCGCCCGGCAGGCCGACCGGATCGCGGTCGCGACCGCGTTCAACGCCGTCCTGCTCGAAGGGCTGGAGGTCGCGGTGATCGTGGTGACGTTCGGCGCGGCCTCGGGCGCGGCGCTGGCCTGGTCGGCGACCGGCGCGCTGGTCGCGGTGCTGGCCGTGATCGCGCTCGGGATCGCGCTGCGCCGGCCGGCCTCGCGGGTGCCCGAGAACGCGATGAAGTTCGCGGTCGGGATCATGCTGACGTCGTTCGGCACCTTCTGGGCCGGCGAGGGCTTGGGCATCGCCTGGTGGCGAGCCGACCTCTCGCTGGTCGGGCTGATCGCCGGCTACCTCGCGCTCAGCGCCGGGCTGATCGCCGCCGCGCGCCGGCCGGCGGCCGTGCGAGCGCCGTCGTGAAGCTGGCCGCGGTCTGGGAGTTCATCGCCGGCGAGTCGCGCCTGGGACCGCTCGCCGTGGCGGTCGCGGTCGTCGCGGCGCTAGCGCTGACGCGCGTCGCCGGCCTGCCCGGCGGGCTGGTCGGCGCGGTCTTCGCCGCCGTCATCGCGGCGGGTCTGGCCGCCTCGGTGTTCGAGCGCACCTGAGGGTCCGGCGAACGCGCCGTAGGGCGGCGGCGTCGCGCGCGCGCCCTTGACCGCGTGCCAGAGCAGGTCGTTGAGGGTCCCCTCGTCGACCCGGTCGGCCTGCGCGAAGTCCAGCCGGGCCGCGTCGGCCGCGCGGTAGGCGGTCCTGGCGTTCTTCGCGTTCAGGTCGGTGCGGGCGGGCGGCGCGTCGAACGGCCGCAGGTCGGGCGCCGCGCGGAACGCGGCGGTCAGCGGCGCGGCGCCGGCGTCGTAGGGCGTCATGGGCGGCAGGCCCAGCAGCAGCTCGATCGTGCGCAGCACCGAGGCCTGGGTGTAGCGCGCGTGCTGCACGCCGCCCGCGGCGTAGGGCGAGATCAGGTAGAACGGCGCGCGCTGCTCGTCGACGTGGTCGGGGCCGTCCTGCGCGTCGTCCTCGATCACGAAGATCGCGGTGCCGGCCCAGTCGGCGCTGTGCGAGACCGCCTCGACGAGCTTGCCGACCGCGAGGTCGTTGTCGGCGACCATCGCCTGCGGGGTCCCCGCGCCGGCCCGCGTGCCGCTGGTGTGGTCGCGCGGGAAGCGCACGATCTCGAGCTGCGGCAGCGTGCGGGTGCGCTCGAACGCGTCGAACTCGCGCTTCCACTCGGCGAAGCGGTCCAGGTCGGCGATCTTCATGTCGAAGGTCGGGAAGTCGCGGTCGGTGCGCGGGCGCAGCACGTCCGAGCCGACCGACACGGGCGTCGGCGCCGCCGCGCCGGCGCTGACGAACTCGCCGTAGTTGCGCAGGCCGACGCCGTGGCGGACCGCGTCGTCCCAGAGATAGCCGGCGTGCGGCACCGACGCCTCGGCGCCGTCCTCGAAGTCGTAGAACGCGCGGTTGCCGGAGTACTGCTGCGGCCACATCTTCTCGAGGTAGTCGTTGGCGATCGCGGCGGTCGCCCAGTTGTGGCCGTCGGCGCTGACGTGCGAGTCCTCGAAGAAGCGGTCGAACACGCCGAACCGGCGGGCCAGCGCGTGCTGGTCGGGCGTGACGTCCTCGCCGAAGAGCACCAGCGCCGGGTCGCCGTCGGCCTCCGCGACGTCGCCGAGCACCTGGTCGTACGAGCGGTTCTCCTTGATCACGTAGATCACGTGGCGGATCGGCCCGCCGGCGCGCACGACCGCGTCGCCCGGCGCGGGCTCGTGCTGGGCCAGGTCGCGCACGTCGGCCAGGCCGCGCGCGAGCGCCGCGTCGTCCGGGATCGCCAGGCGGCGGATCGAGCCGACGAGCTGGGCGGCCACGTACTGCGACCCCTCGCCGCCGGCCGGCCGGTACTTGCGGGTTGGGGTGGCCGGACTCGCCCTTGCCGTCGGCGACGTAGAGCACGCCGCGGGCGCGGTCGACCGCGACCGCGGTCGGGTACCAGCCGGTCGGGATCGCGCCCAGCGCGACGAGGCCGCCCGCGCCGACCCGGAAGACCGCCACGGCGTTGGCCGCCCCGCAGCTCACGTAGAGCCGGTCGCCGTCGAGCGCCAGGGCGTTGGGCGACGTGCCGACCACGCCGGCGCGCGCGAACGGCACCCGCGCGCGCTGCAGCACCCGGTTCGTCGCGAGGTCGACCACCGCGACGTCGTCGTCGTCCGCGTCGGCGGCGAACAGCCGCCGCCCGTCGCTCGCCAGCGCGGCCGGGTGCAGGCCGACCCGGATGCGTCCCCGCACCTGCCGCGCGCGCACGTCCACGACGTCGAGGTCGGACTCGGCCCGGTCGGCGACGTAGAGGGTGCGGCCGTCGGCCGAGAAGGCCAGCGCCGCCGGGTGGCGGCCGACGCCGACGGTCGCGGCGACCCGCTCGCCGGCCGGATCGACCAGCGCCACCCGGTTGGCCAGATCGCCCGCGACCGCGAGCAGGCCGTCCGGCGCGCGCGCGAGCGCCACCGGGTAGAACGGCACCGGCAGGGTTACCTCGCGGTCGACCGCGCCGCGCGCGGTGTCGACGTGCGCGACCTGCTCGCCGAACGTGCCGGCGACGCTCACCCACACGCCGTCGCCGGCGGGGTCGCGCAGCGGCGCGCCGTACGCGCCGCCCAGCTTCACCGCCCGCTCCTCGTGCAGCGTCGCCGCGTCGAGCACCCGCAGGGTGCGGTTGGCGAAGCCGGCCTCGAGCTCGACGACGCGCGTGCCGTCGCGCGAGAGCACGATGCCGCTGGGCAGCGTCCCGACCGTCGCGACCGCCCCTTCGGGCGCGCGGATGCGCCAGGCCGTCGGCAGCACCGTCACGCCGGGCGCGGCCACGACCGCGGCGGTGCCCAGGACGGCCGTGCAAGCGGCGAGGGCGGCGATGGTTCGGGTTGTCACCCTGCGCCGCGTACCGCGGGCTCGTGCGCGAGACCTTCGCCAGGTATCCTCCAGCCCGCGCGGGTACGCGCAAGCACGATGGCCCGGCAGACCTTCACGCTCACGGTCAACGGCGCGCGGCGCACCGTTGCGGCCGACCCCGACACGCCGCTGCTGTACGTGCTGCGCGACGGCTTGGCGCTGGACGGGCCGAAGTTCGGCTGCGGCCTGGCCCAGTGCGGCGCCTGCACGGTCACGCTGGCCGGCCGCGCGGTCCGCTCGTGCGTGACGCCGGTGGCGCGCGTCGGCGCGCGCGCGGTCGTCACGGTGGAAGGGCTCGGCGACGAGCGCCACCCGAGCCGCTTGCAGCAGGCCTTCGTCGAGGAACAGGCCGCGCAGTGCGGCTACTGCATCCCCGGCATGATCATGTCGGCCGCGGCGCTGCTGGCGGCGAACCCGCAGCCCTCCGACGCGCAGATCCGCGCGGCGCTGCAGGGCAACCTCTGCCGCTGCGGCACGCACCTGCGCATCCTGCGCGCGGTGAAGCGCGCGGCCGGGACGCCGGCGTGACCGGCGAGCCGCTCGGCCGGGCGCGCTTCCTCGCCGCCGGCGGCGCGCTGGTCGTCGCGTTCGCGCTGCCCGGCTGCGCGCCGGGCGCGCGCAACGCCGGCGGCAGCGGCGCGAGCGAGGCCAACCCGCTGGGGACGAAGGTCTCGCCCGCCGTCGACGCCTGGCTGGCGGTCGGCGCCGACGGCCTGGTGACCGTCTTCTTCGGCAAGGTCGAGCTCGGCACGGGCATCGAGACGGCGCTCGCGCAGCTCGTCGCCGACGAGCTCTACGTGCCGTTCGGCCGCGTGCGCGTCGTCCAAGCCGACACCGCGCGCACCCAGAACCAGGGCTACACCGCCGGCAGCCAGTCGCTCACCCAGGGCGCGGTCCCGGTCCGCCACGCCGCCGCCGAGGCGCGGCTGGTGCTGCTCGGCCTGGGCGCGCGGCGGCTGGGCGTGCCGGCCGACCGGGCCGAGACGCGCGACGGCGCGGTCGCGGTGCGCGGCGAGCCGGCCCGGCGGGTGACCTACGGCGCGCTGATCGGCGACCGCCGCTTCGACCGCACCGTGGAGAAGCAGCCGGCGCTGCGCGCGCCCGCGACGTACCAGGCGATCGGCAAACCGATCCCGCGGGTCGACCTCCCCGGCAAGGTCGCCGGCAGCTTCGCGTACGTCCAGAACCTGCGCGTGCCGGGCATGCTGCACGCGCGGGTCGTGCTGCCGAGCGCGCTCGGCGCGGCGCTGCAGGGCTACGACGCGGCGTCGCTGGCCGACATCCCCGAGCGGATCCGGGTCGTGCGCCGGGGCGACTTCCTGGCGGTGGTCGCCGCCGACGAGTGGCACGCGATCCGCGCCGCGCAGGAGCTGCGCGCGACGCTGGAGCGGCGGCGCGACGCTGCCGGCGCAGGCCGACCTGGCCGAGAGCGTGCGCAAGACCGCCGGCACCGACCGCGCGCTGCGCGCCGACGACGTCGGGCCGCTCATCGACGGCGCGAAGCGCGGGCTGAGCGCGACCTACGACTGGCCCTTCCAGGCGCACGGCTCGATCGGCCCGTCGGCCGCGGTGGCCGACGTGCGCGCCGGCGGCGTGACGGTGTGGTCGGGGACGCAGGGCGTCTTTCCGCTCCGCGGCGCGCTGGCGCAACTGCTCGGCGTGCCGGGCGAGACCGTGCGGGTGATCTACGCCGAGGCCTCCGGCTGCTACGGCCACAACGGCGCCGACGACGCGGCCGCCGCGGCGGCGCTGATCTCGCAAGCGGTGCACGCGCCGGTGCGGGTGCAGTACTCGCGCCAGGACGAGAACGGCTGGGACCCCAAGGGCCCGGCGATGGTGATGCAGGTGCGCGCGGCGCTCGACGGCGCCGGCACGATCGCCGCCTGGGACTACCACGTCTGGACCCCGACCCACAACGCGCGCCCGGACGGCCGCGCCGCGAACCTCCTGCCGGGCCGGCTCGCGCACGTTCCGCCCGCGCCGGTCAGCTACGTCGGCGGCGACCGCAACGCGCCCAACAACTACGCGATCCCCAAGCAGCGCATCACGATCACCGACCAGCCGTCCGCGCTGCTGCGGCAGTCGGCGCTGCGCGGCCTGGGCGGCACGCAGAACACCTTCGCCAACGAGTCGTTCGTCGACGAGCTCGCGCACCTGGCCGGGGCCGACCCGCTCGACTTCCGCCTGCGCCACCTGCGCGACGCGCGCTCGCGGGCGGTGCTCGAAGCGCTGCGCGGCGATTTTCGGCGCGGGCGCGGCGTCGCGTTCGTGCACTACGAGAACACCGAGGCCCGGGTCGCCGCGGTGGCGGACTGCAGCGTCGACCGCAAGACCGGCGTCGTCCGGCTGAACCACGTCTGGGTCGCGCACGACTGCGGATTGGTGGTCAACCCCGACGGCTTGCGCAACCAGATCGAGGGCAACGTGCTGCAGGCGGCCAGCCGCGCGCTCAAGGAGCAGGTCACCTTCGCCGACGGCCGAGTGACGAGCGTCGACTGGGTGAGCTACCCGATCCTGACCTTCGCCGAGGTGCCCGAGGTCACGATCCGCCTGCTCGACCGCCCGAACGAAAAACTGGTCGGGGCCGGCGAGGCGACCACGACCGTCATCGCGCCGGCGCTCGCCAACGCGGTCTTCGCGCAGACCGGCGTGCGGCTACGCAGCGTTCCCTTCACGCCGCAAGCCGTGCTCGCCGCGCTCGGCCAGGCCATGCCGTCGTAGCGCCAGCCACAGCACCCGCGGCCCCAGGCCCAGCACCAGCGCGACGGTGATCAGGAAGAAGGTCGGGTGGACCGCCGCGAGCGCGGCGTGCGGGATGAACCGGCAGCCGAGGTTGGTCCCGGCCATCGCCATTCCGAACAGCCCGTAGCCGAGCTGCAAGCGGTAGTCCGGATCGATTGCGCGCGGGAAGAACGCGCGCCGGTGCTCGGGCAGCCACCACCACAGGGTCGGCACCGCGACCGCCAGGCAAATCCCCGCCGCGACGAGCCCCCAGAGCTCGTCGAACAGCCGGCTCCCTTCCATCCACGCGAAGCTCACGATGCTCTGGAGGTACGATCTGCCAGACTGCGGGACCCGCCGGAGACTTGCGGCTTCTCGGGGAAAGAAAAGGTCCTACGCGCGTGAGCTCCCAGCGGGAGGTTCGTCCGGAACCGACCGCGCGACGTGTATCGCTGACGAGCGTGTCGCGCTACGCCCGCACCAGCGCGCCGGCCAGCGCCGCGCCGACCACGACGATCCACGGCGCAAGTTTGAATCTGAGCAGCACCGCGAACGCCGCGGCGGCGATCGCCAGGCGGATCCAGTGCCAGCCCAGGCCGGTCAGGATCGGGTCGTAGAGCACCGCCGCGAGCAGGCCGACCACGGCGGCGTTGGCGCCGCGCAGCGCGCCGGCCGCGCGCGGGCTGGCGACGAGCCGGTTCCAGACCGGCGCCAGCGCGAAGATCAGCCCGAACGAGGGCGCGAAGATCAGCCCCGTCGCGGCGAGCGCGCCGAGCGCGCCGTGCAGCGGCGAGCGGTTCGCCTCGCCCAGGAACGCGGCGAAGGTGAACAGCGGCCCGGGCATGGCCTGGACCGCGCCGTAGCCGGCGAAGAACGTCCGCTCGTCGATCAGCCCGCCGCGCACCGTGCTCTGCAGCAGCGGCAGCACGACGTGGCCGCCGCCGAAGACCAGCGCGCCGGCCCGCACCAGCGCCGCGACCAAGGCCAGCGCTGGGCCGGCGTGCGGCACCAGGGTCAGCCCGACCAGCCCGGCGACGAGCACGGCCGCGCCGAGCGCGACCGCGCGCGGCACCCGGATCGGCAGCGCCGGGGCGGTTGCCGCGCCGCGCAGCGCCAGCGCGCCGGCCGCCGCGCCGGCGGCGATCGGCAGCCACTGCAGGCCGGGAGCGCCGCGCAGGGCCAGCGCGAGCGCGGCGGCTCCGGCGGCGATCAGCCCGGTCGGCGGGCCGGTGACCAGCGCCCGGCCCAAGCTCAGCACGGCCTGGGCGACGACCGCCGCCGCCGCCGCGAAGAGGCCGTCGAGCAGCCCGTCGAACCAGACCGGCGGCCGGTGGCCCGCGCCGGCCAGGAGCAGCCCGACCAGCGCCATGGCGATCGCCGAGGGCGCGGTGAAGCCCAGCCAGGCGAGCAGCGCGCCCGGCGGCCCGCCGCGCACGAGCCCGACCAGCATCCCGACCTGGCTCGAGGTGGGCCCGGGGAGGACCGAACAGAAGGCGACGATGTGGGTAAAGCTGGCCTCGTCCAACCAGCCTTGCTGCTCGACAAATGTGCGGCGGAAGTAAGCAAGGTGCGCGACGGGTCCGCCGAACGAGGTGGAGCCGAGACGAACGAACGTCAGGAACAGCTCGCGCACGTCGGCATGCGTTACCCCCGGAGGCAATCGATCCATGCAGCTCGCCGAACTCACCGTCTACGCCCAAGGGCGCTTCGCGCGCTACGACGACTCGCGGATCGGCCTGCTCAGCCACGGCCTGAACTACGGCATCGGCTGCTTCGAGGGCGTGCGCGGCTTCTGGAGCGCGCGGAACGAGGAGCTCTACCTGCTCCAGCTGGCCGACCACTACGACCGCCTCGCGCAGTCGGCCGGCATCCTGATGATGCGGCTGCCCCACACGACCGCCGAGCTGGCCGAGATCACGGCCGAGCTGTGCGTGCGCAACGGCTTCCGCAGCGACGTCTACCTGCGCCCGATCGTCTTCAACTCGACCGAAGACGTCGGCGTGCGGCTGCACAACACGACCACCGGGTTCGCCATCGTCGCGATACCGTTCGAGCGCTTCTTCGACACCACCACCGGCCTCGCGTGCGCGGTCAGCTCGTGGCGGCGGATCGACGACGCGATGGCGCCCGTGCGCGGCAAGCTCACCGGCCTCTACGTCAACAGCGCGCTGGCCAAGACCGAGGCGGTGCTCAACGGCTTCGACGAGGCGATCATGCTCTCGGCCGACGGGCACGTCTCCGAGGGCTCGGCCGAGAACCTGTTCATGGTCCGGCGCGGCGTCATCTACACGCCCGATCCCTCGCAGAACGTGCTCGAGGGCATCACCCGCCGCACGCTGATCGGCCTGGCCCGCACCGAGCTGGGGCTGACGGTGGTCGAGCGGCCGATCGACCGCAGCGAGCTCTACGTCGCCGACGAGCTGTGCGTCACCGGCAGCGCGGCCGGCGTGCAGTGGGTCAAGTCGGTCGACCGGCGCCCGGTCGGCACGGGCGAGTGCGGTCCGGTCACCGGCGCGCTGATCGACCTCTACGAGCGCATGGTGCGCGGCGAGCTGCCGCAGTACGCGAGCTGGCTGACGCCGGCCTACGCCTCGCGCAAGGTCCCGGCCGCGCGCTAGCCGGCCGGCGGCGGCTCGCTGCCGGGTTCCGGCGCGGGGGTCGCTGCCGGAGCGGCCGGCGCAGGCTGCTGCGGCGTCCACATCCGCGCGTCGGGCGCGAGCGGCGCCGGGCCGTCGGCGGGCGCCGCCCGCTCGGATTCGGCGCCGACCGGGAAGCCGGTCTGCTCGCGCCACGCAGCAAAGCGCCCGATCGCGTCGTAGGCCATCCGCGAGACGCCGCGGATGAAGCGGCGGCCCGAGTCCAGCGTCGGCAGGTCGGTGGTCATCACCGCGATGACGTACGGTTCCTCGCCGAGGTAGACGATCCCGACGTCGTTGAGCGTGTCGTGCAGCGTCCCGGTCTTGTGCGCGACCGCGGTCCCGCGCGGCAGCGGCTGCGGCAGCAGCCCGTTGTGGCGCTGGCCGCGCAGGATGGCGACCATCTCGCGCGACGACCACTCGTCGATCAGGTCGTTCTTCGCCATCGCGCCGAGCAGGTGCGCCATGTCGTTCGGGCTGGACCGCAGCGCCCAGCGGATCGAGGGGCCGGCGCTGCGAACGAAGTCGGTCAGCCGGGTGTGCGAGAGGCCCAGGTCGGCCATCTCGGTGTTGATGCTGGCGCGCCCGACCAGCCGAATGAGCATGTTGGTCGCCGTGTTGTCGCTGTTGTCGATCATCAGCGACAGCAGCCGCGAGACCGGGTAGCTGCTGCCGACCCGCGCGTCGGCGAGGTCTCCCCATCCCCAGTCCTTGTCGCTGCGCTGCAAGCGCATGCGCGTGTTCAGGTCGAAGCGGCCGGCGACGAGCTGGCGGAAGACCTCGACCATCACCGGGATCTTGATCGTCGAGGCGGCCGGCATCTCGGCCGACGCGTTGATCCCGGTCGAGAGACCGGTCGCGACGTCCTCGATCTCGATCCCGACGTGGCCCGGCGCGCGCATCGAGTACGCCGCGAGCCGGGCCTGGAAGTCGGCCAGCGGACCGGGCTCGGGCGCGGCGCCGGCCGGCAAGGCGGCGGCGAGCATCAAGCCGACAGCGGCGACGGTGGAAGCGAGTCGTCGTGGTAGGCGCATCTTCTCTGTATATGTCGGTCGGGTACGACAAAAGTCAAGCGGCAATCGACAAACCCTTGGGCCGCTATTGGCGGACGAACGGAACGCCGTCCGCGGCCGGCGCGCGGGCCCGGCCGGCGAAGCCTGCCAGCGCGACCAAGGCGGCCAGATACGGCAGCGCCTGCATCAGCTCGCTGGGCACGCCGGCGCGCTGGAGCGAGTACTGCAGCGCGGCGAAGAAGCCGAAGAAGAGCGCCGCGCCGGTCGCGCCCAGCGGCGTCCAGCGGCCGAAGATCACCGCCGCCAGCGCGATGAAGCCGCGCCCGGCGGTCATGCCGTCGGAGTAGAGGTCGAGCTCGGCGAGCGAGAGGTAGACGCCGCCCAGCGCGGCGATGGCGCCGCCCGCCACCACCGCCCAGAAGCGGGTGCGCAGCGCGTCGATCCCGGCCGACTCCGCCGCGCCGGGGTCCTCGCCGCAGGCCCGCACGCGCAAGCCCCACGGGGTGCGGGTCAGCCCGAACTGCAGCCCGGCGGCCGCGACGAAGGCCAGGACGACCAGCCAGGTCTCGCCCGCCCGGCCGAGGCCGGGAACCTCGTGCGAGGCCCCCGGCTGGTGGTAGACCAGCACCAGGCCGAAGGCGGCGGCGGCCAGCGCGGCGATGTTGAGCCCGGTGCCGGCGACGATCTGGTCGACCGCCAGCCGGGTCGCGGCGAAGGCCAGGATCGCGGCCACCAGCGCCCCGGCCAGCACGCCGGCTAGCGCCCCCAGCAGCGGGCTGCCGGTCGCGCCGCTGACCACGACCGCGCCGAACGCGCCGGCGATCAGGATGCCCTCCAGGCCGATGTTCACCACCCCGGCCCGTTCGCTCAGCACGCCGCCCAGCGCGGCGTAGATCAGCGGCGTCGCCTTGACCAGCGTCAGCCCGAGCACCGCCAGGATCCCGGCCCCCAGCGGGCTCACGTGGTCCTCCGCGCGGCGACGATCCGCCGGCCGGCCAGCGCGATGATCACCAGGCCGGTCACCAGCGAGACGACCTCGCGCGGCACGCCGGCCTCGGCCTGCATGGCGATCCCGCCGCTCTGCAGCATCCCGAACGCCAGCGCCGCGACCACGATCCAGAGCGGGTCCAGGTTGCCGACCAGCGCGACCGCGATCGCGATGAAGCCGTAGCCCGGCGAGAGGCCGGTGTTGAAGCGGTGCAGCACGCCGGCCACGATCGTCGCGCCGCCCAGGCCGGCGATCGCGCCGGAGAGCGCCATCGCGACGAACGCGGTCCGGCCCAGGTCGATCCCGGCCCGCTTGGCGGCCTCGGGCGCTTCGCCCGCGGCCCGCAGCTCGTAGCCGAACACCGTCCGCTGCAGGACCAGCCGCAGCACCAGCGCCAGCCCCAGCGCCAGCACGAACGCATAGGTCAGGCGCGAGTCGGCGACCAGGTCGGGAATCTGGGCCGGCTTGGGCAGCGCGGCCGTCTCCTGGGCGCCGCCGCCGGCCTGGGCCAGCGGCCCGGTGACCAGGTAGGTCGCCAGCAGCGAGGCGACCACGTTGAGCATCAGCGTCGCGATCACTTCGTTGGCCCCGAAGCGGGCGCGCAGGAAGCCGGGGATCGCGCCCCACACGCCGCCGGCCAGCGTGCCGGCCAGCAGCACCATCGGCACCGCCAGGTAGCCCGGCAGCGGAAACTGCGCCCCCAGCCAGCCTGCCGCGAACCCGCCCAGGATCAACTGGCCCTCGGCCCCGATGTTGAAGAGGCCGGCCCGGAAGGCGACCGCGATCCCGAGCGCCGGGAAGAGCAGGTTCGTGGTCTGGACCAGGGTCTCGGCGAGCTCTTCCTTCGTGCCGAACGCGCCGTCGAAGAGCGCGCCGAAGCCGACCAGCGGCGAGACGCGGGTCAGCAGCATCGCGAGCGAGCCGACCCCGAACACGACCACCGCCGCGACGACGATGTCGCGCGCGGCGCGGCTGCGCACGAACGCGTTCACGCTCGGCCCGCCATCAGCGCGCCGATCCGGCCGCGGTCGATCGCCGCGCGGTCGAACGCGCCGACGAACCGGCCGCGCGAGAGCACCAGCACCCGGTCGGCCAGCGCGAAGATCTCGTCGAGCTCGAACGAGATCAGCAGCACGCCGGCGCCGGCGTTGCGGGCCTCGATCAGCCGCGACTGGACCAGCGCCGCGGCGCCGATGTCGATCCCCCGGGTCGGCTGGTAGGCGACGATCAGCTTCGGCGCGGCGGCCAGCGTGCGGCCGACGACGAGCTTCTGCTGGTTGCCGCCCGAGAGCGCGCCGGCGATCGCGTCCGGGTCGGGCGGGCGGACGTCGAAGGCCGCGATCACCGCCCGCGCCGCCTCGCCGTAGCGGGCCGGCGCGAGCGTCCGCTGGCGGCCCAGCGCGACGTTGTCGCGCACGCTCCAGTCGAGCACCAGCGCCTCGCCGCGGCGGTCCTGCGGGATGACCCGGATGCCGCGCCGCAGCCGGGCGGCGGGCGGGTCGTCGGGGCGCAGCGGCTCGCCCGCGAAGCGCAGCTCGCCGGCGAACGGGATCACCCCGGCCAGCGCGTCGGCCAGCGCGGTCTGGCCGTTGCCCTCGATTCCGGCGACCCCGACGATCTCGCCCGCCCCGACCGCGAAGTCGGCCGCGACCAAGCCGCCGGCGCCGCCGGCGGAGAGGCCGCGGGCCTCGAGCAGCGGCGCCGGGGCGGTCGCGGCGCGGGCGGCGAGCGCCGGCAGCTCGCCGCCGACCATCGCCCGGGCGATCGCCTCGAGGTCGGTCTCGGCCACCGCGTGGCGCGCGACCACCCGGCCGGCGCGCATCACGGTGACCCGGTCGGCGTAGGCGATCACCTCGGCCAGCTTGTGGGTGACGACCAGGACCGCGGTGCCGCGCCCGGCCAGCTCGCGGACGGTCGCGAAGAAGGCCGCGATCTCGCCCGGCGCCAGCGCCGCGGTCGGCTCGTCGAGCAGCAGCACGGCCGGCTCGCGGTCGAGCTCGCGCAGCAGCTCGACCCGCTGCTTGATCCCGACCGGCAGCGCCTCGACCCGCGCGTCGGGATCGACGGCCAGGCCGTAGCGCTCGCCGAGCCGGCGGACCCGGGCCCGGGCGGCCGGCACGTCGATCGTCAGGCCGCGGCGCGGCTCCCGGTTGAGCAGCACGTTCTCCCAGACCCGCAGCCGCTCGATCAGCTTGAAGTGCTGGTGCACGAGGCCGACCGGGCCGCTCGCCGCGACGGTGCCTTCGTCGGGGCGCACCGCCCCGTAGGCGATCGCGGCGAGGGTCGACTTGCCCGCGCCGTTCTCGCCGACCAGCGCGTGGATCTCGCCGGGCAGCAGCTCGAGGTCGACGCCGTCGACGGCCTGCACCGCGCCGAAGCGCCGGCGCAGCCCGCGCAGGCTCAGAGCGGGACGCGCTTGTACGATGCCAGTCCCTCCCGGGTCGACGGCGGTACGATCGTGCCGGCGACGATCGCGGCCCTCAGGCGGTCGAGCACCCGGACCCGCGCGGGCGTGACCAGGCTGCGGGTGTAGCGAAAGTCGGTCAGCCCGACCCCGCCCTCTTTGAGCCCGAGGACGAGGTTGCCCGCGCGCGGCCGGTGCGCGGCGGCTTCCTGGCTGACGCGGTAGACCCCGACGTCGACCCGCTTGACCATGCTGGTGAGGATCTTGCCCGGGGCGAGCGCGTCCTGGTCGGAGTCGACCCCGATCACGTAGGCGCCGCCGCGCCCCTTGGCCTGGTCGATCGCGCCCAGGCCCGCCTTGCCGGCCGCGACGTAGACGATGTCCGCGCCCTGGTCGTAGAGCACGCCGGCCAGCTCCTTGCCCGACGAGACGTCGTCGAACGAGCCGACGTACTTGACCAGGACCTTGACCGCCGGGTCGATCTGGCGCGCGCCGGCGGCGAAGCCGGCCTCGAACTTGCGCAGCAGCGGGATGTCGATCCCGCCCAGGAACGCGATTGTCTTGGTGGTGGTGACCAGCGCCGCCAGCGCGCCGGCCAGAAACGAGCCGTCCTCCTCCTTGAACGTCACCGAGGTGACGTTGGGCAGGGCGACCACCGCGTCGATGATCGCGAAGTGCCGCTTGGCGTAGCGCTCGGCCAGCTCGGCCACGTCCTGGGCCATCAGGAACCCGATGGCGAAGATCTCGTCGTACTCTTTGTTGGCGAGCACCGTCATGTTGGGCTGGTAGTCGGCCGCCGAGCGCGATTGGAGAACGGTGACGTCGACGTGCAGATCGCGCTCGGCCCGCAACAGGCCGGCGTAGGCGGAGTCGTTGAACGAGCGATCGCCCAGGCCGCCGACGTCGGTCACCATCCCGATCCGCACCGTGCCGGCGGCGCCCTGCGAGCGGCCGCAGCCGGCCGCCCCCGTGCAGAACGAGGCCAGCGCGAGAGCGAGCGCCGCGCGACGGGAGAGCATTGGCGGCTCCTACGACGTCCGGGCGGGCCGGCCTCTCCCGCTCGGAGAAAAGCTCCCGCGCAGGGAAAGGTCTTGCCGTGAACCCAGCTCGACCGACCGACGTGCCGCCGCTGCGCCCGCGCCGCCGCCTCTCGCGCGTGGAACGCCGCGTCACGCTCTGGCTCAAGGTGCTGGGGCTGATCGCGGTGGCGATCTACCTGCTCGTCGGCGTCCTGAACTTCCTGGGCTCGGTCAAGGCGACCGGGATGCTGGTGGTCGCGGCGATCTTCTTCGCGTACCTGATCTACCCGCTGGTCCGCCGGCTCAACGAACGGCTGCCGCTGATCTGGGCGATCGTGCTGGTCTACGCGTTCATCGTGGTGGTCGCGGCCGCGCTGGCGCAGCTCGTGATCCCGGCGCTGGTGTCCGACGTTCAGAACTTGGTCAAGAACCTGCCCGGGCTGATCGGGCGCTTGAGCATCGAGCTGCAGAACCCCAACAACCGCTTCATCCGCTGGCTGCCGATCGACGAGCGGCTCTACCTGGCCTCGCTCCCGACCCAGCTCGCGACCTTCCTGCAGACCAACGCCGTCGACACCGCGACCCGGACGCTCACGGTCGTGGTCTCCACCTTCTCGCTGGTCGCGACGGTCCTGATCGTGCCGATCCTGGCGGCCTACATGCTGCTCGACCTCGAGCACCTCAAGGCCTCGTTCCTCGGCCTGCTGCCGGAGAAGAGCCGGGCCAAGGGCGAGGCGGTCCTCGACGACCTCGACGAGGTCGTGGGCGGCTTCATCCGCGGCCAGCTCATCGACGGCGCGATCGTCGGCGCGATGATCTGCGTGATGCTGTTCGTCTTCCGCGTGCCCTACGCGCTGCTGATCGGCATCTGCGCCGGGCTGCTCAACTTCATCCCGTACGCCGGGGCGGTGATCGGTTTCGTCCCCTCGGTGCTGCTGGCGCTGGCCTACAACGGCCCGGGCAACGCGGTCGGCGTCGCGATCTCGTTCGCGGTGATCCAGCAGATCGACGGCAACTTCGTCGCCCCGCGCGTGCTCAAGGACAACGTCGGGCTCTCGCCGTTCTGGATCATCGTCTCGATCCTGGGCTTCAGCGAGCTGTTCGGCCTGGCCGGGACCTTCCTGGCCGTGCCGGCCGCGGCGATGATCCGGGTGCTGCGCGAGCAGCTGCTGCCCCGTCCGGTGCCGCGCGCGGTGACCCAGCCGGACCTGACCCCCGAGCCGCTCGCCGAGAGCGCCGCCGGCGGCGCGAGGCGGCGCGGCTGAGGCGCCGAAATCTCCCCGGCGTGATCAGTCAGCCCGCCCCCCAACGCTCGCCCGGCCGCAAGCAGGTCGCCAAGGTCGACGTCGTCGGGGTCCCGATGGACCTCGGCGCCGACCGCCGCGGGGTCGACATGGGTCCCTCCGCGATCCGCTACGCGCGGCTCAAGGAATCGCTCGAGCGGCTCGGCATCGCGGTGACCGACCGCGGCAACCTGCGCGTGCCGGTGCCCGAGTCGGCCTCGACCGCGATCCAGAACGCGAAGTACTTCCCGATCATCCAGGCGGTCTGCGCGGAGCTGGCCGGGCTGGTCGACGAGATCGTGCGGGCGGGCGGTTTTCCGCTGGTCCTCGGCGGCGACCACTCGATCGCGATGGGCACGATCGCCGGCGTGCGGCGCGCGCGCGGCCGGGCGCCCGGGCTGATCTGGGTCGACGCGCACGGCGACATCAACACGCCGACCACCTCGCCCTCCGGCAACGTCCACGGCATGCCGGTCCACTTCGCGCTCAGCGAGGCGTCGGTCGACCCCGCCCGGATGGTCTTCATCGGCCTGCGCGAGGTCGACGAGGGCGAGAAGCGCTTGATCCGCGAGCTCGGCGTGAAGGCCTACGCGATGAGCGACATCGACCGGCTGGGCATGAGCCGGGTGGTCGACGAAGCGCTGGCGACCGTCGCCGACGGCGAGGACTCGGTCCACGTCAGCTTCGACATGGACGGCATCGACCCGCAGGAAGCCCCCGGCGTCGGCACGCCGGTGCGCGGCGGCATCAGCTACCGCGAGGCGCACACGCTGATGGAAGCCGTCGCGGCGAGCGGCGCGCTGGGGTCGCTCGAGATCACCGAGATCAACCCGATCCTCGACCGCGAGAACCAGACCGCGATCCTGGCGGTCGAGCTGATCCTCAGCGCGCTGGGAAAGACGACGCTCTGATCTTCGACCGAGCCGCGTTCGAGCTGCGGCGGGACACGTTCGAGGACATCCTCGCGCCCGAGCTCACGCCCGAGCAGCGCCTGCGCGAGCAGGTGGTCGAGCACGCGCGGGCGACCTGTCCCTGCTGCGGCTACCCGACGATCAACGGGCGCGCGGCGCTCGACATCTGCCCGCTCTGCGGCTGGGAGGACGACGGTCAGGACGACGCCGACCGCAAGCCGCCCGGCGCGCCGCTGCCCGACGCGGTCGTCGGCGGCGTCAACCACGACTACGCGCTGACCGAAGCGCGCGGGAACTTCGTGCAGTACGTCACCATGTACCGGCCGACTGACCGCGACTTCGAGCACGAGCGCGCGCAGACCAACGTCAAGCGCCGCATCATGGCGGCGTACGACCGCAGCGTCGACGGCGAGTCGACCTTCGCCGAAGCCGACGCCGAGGCACGCATCCTGATGGACGACCTGGGCTAGAAGCTCACTGGACTTGCCGATCGGCTCCATTTTGCCTACAATGGTACTCCAATGACCAAGAAGACTCGAGCTCGCCATCGCCTTCAGATCGAGCTGCGGCCGACCGAGGAACGGCTCGTCGCCCGGCTGCGGGCCACCTATGGCGAAAACGAGTCCGAAGCCGGGCGGCGGCTCTTGATGCTGTTCGACCGGCTCGCCGACGTCGTCGCGAGCGGGGCGGTGCTGACCGCGCTTCCGGCCGGTGACGAGCGCGCGGTGGACGCCATTCCCGAACTGACCGCGGCGGTGCGGCCGGAAGCGACGCGGTACCGGCACCTCGTTCGCGTGCCGCACCCGTGGCGCAAGCAGCTGGTGCTCAAGGGACGCCGGATCAGCGTCGGCAACCTGGTCACCCAGATCCGAGCCAACGGCCTCGAGGCCGAGCAGGCAGCGCGTGACTTCGATCTGCCGGTCGCCGCCGTGAACGAGGCGCTCGAGAACTACGAGCGCGAGCATGAGCTCATCGAGTCCGAGCTGGCCGAGGAACGCCGCCGGGCAGAGGCAGCGATCGCCGCAGTACCGCGTGCGCCTGCTGCTGGATGAGTGCAGCGGCGCACGCCCGTTGTGCGAGCGGCTCGCGGCGGCCGGGCACGATGTCGAGCGGAGCACCGACGCGATCGGGGCGGCCGCCTCGGACGAACGCGTTCTCCGGCATGCGATCCAGACCGATCGTGTCGTGCTGACGATGAACTGCGGGGATTTCCTCGCGCTGGTGAGCGATGGCCGTCCTCACCCGGGTTTGTTGCTGCACTACCGCGGCGCCAAAGGCGGTCTCGCCTACGGCGAGATCGTTCGGGCCGTCACGAACGCCGAGCGCGCGCACGGCAACCTGAGCGGGATGGCCCTCGCACTCAACCACTATGCTTGGAAGGTTAGCGAATAGCCATTCGTAAGCATGATCGCCCGCCGAAAATACACACCCGACGGCTGCCGTTAGGCATGAATTACGCCGGGTAAGGCGGCAACATGGGGATCTTCGCACCGCTTCGGACGCTGAACGCGACCCAGCGCCGAGCCTTCATCGCGGCATTCCTGGGCTGGTGCCTGGACGCGTTCGACTTCTTCCTGGTGACCTTCGTCGTCACCAAGATCGCCGGCGACTTCGGCCGGGCGATCCCCGAGGTCGCCTTCGCGATCACCATCACCCTGATGATGCGGCCGCTCGGGGCGCTGATCTTCGGCCTGCTGGCCGACCGTTACGGGCGGCGCGGGCCGCTGATGGCCAGCGTGCTGCTGTACTCGCTCTTCGAGCTGCTGACCGCGTTCTCGCCGAGCTTCAGCGTGTTCATCGTCCTGCGCGCGCTCTACGGGATCGCCATGGGCGGCGAGTGGGGCGTCGGCGCGGCGCTGGCGCTCGAGACGCTGCCCGCCGAGGCGCGCGGGGTCGCCTCCGGCATCCTGCAGCAGGGCTACGCGACGGGCTACCTGATCGCGGCGCTGGTGTTCGGCTTCCTGTTCGAGCGGATCGGCTGGCGCGGCATGTTCGTCCTGGGCGCGCTGCCGGCGTTCCTGGTGCTCTACATCCGGGCCGGCGTCCAGGAGTCGCCGGCCTGGAAGGCCGGCCGGGCCGCGCGCCTGGGGCACCACGGCGGCAACCTGCTGGCGTCGTTCGCGAAGCAGCCCGTGCTCTACGTCTACGCGATCCTGCTGATGGCCGCGTTCAACTTCATGTCGCACGGCTCGCAGGATCTGTTCCCGACGTTCCTGACCAAGCAGCACGGCTTCCCGCCCTCGATCGTCTCCACCATCGCGGTGATCGCGAACGTCGGCGCGATCCTGGGCGGCACGCTGCTGGGCGGCCTCTCGCAGCGCTTGGGCCGGCGGGTGACGATCCTGGCCTCGTGCGTGCTCGGCGCGCTGATCATCCCGCTCTGGAGCGGCATGCTGGGCGTGTCGATTCCGCTGCTCGCGCTGGGCGGCTTTGCGATCCAGTTCTTCGTCCAAGGCGCGTGGGGCGTCATCCCGGCCCACCTCAACGAGCTCTCGCCCGGCGGCGTGCGCGGCACGTTCCCCGGCCTGACGTACCAGATCGGCAACCTGCTCTCGGCCTTCGCCGCGCAGTGGGAAGCGGCGTACGCGGCGCGCAGCTTCCCGCTGCCGCCGCCGGCCGGCGCGGACTACGGCCACGCCATGGCGATCGTGATGACGGTCGTCTTCGCCGCCGTCTTCATCCTGACTGCGGTCGGGCGCGAGCGGCGCGGCGTCTCGTTCGAGGAGATCACCGCGTCCGAGGCGGCCTAGCGTTTACGGCAGGGCGGCGCGCCCGCAGGCGCGCAGCGCGGCGCGGCCGATCACGCAGATCGGCACGTCGCGCCAGCGCGTCTCGAGCCGGCCTTCCCAGGCGTCGGCGAAGGTCGTGCCGTCGCAGCTGCCGAGCAGCGCGATCTCGCCCTCGCCCTCGCCGTAGCGGAACTCGTACGAGACGTCGGCCAGGTCGAACGCCTCGACCCCGTCGAGCGGCGCGCCGACCCGGGCCAGCGCGCGGTACACGTGGGCCGCGTTCGCCTCGTCGGCGTCGTACCAGAGCGTGTGGTCGCAGGCTTCGGCGATCTCGCCGTGCAGCCGCCGCGCCAGGCCGCCGACGACCAGCGCCCGCGCGCGTTCCTTGGCGAGCGCGCACAGGAGTTCGGCGAACGCGGTGTGGTCGGCCACGGGAGTCTCCTCCGAGGACGGGAGGACGAAGCTACGGCGCCGGGGCGGGACGTCCCTCGAAGCCGCGCACCTGGTCGGCCTGCCAGGCCGCGTCGCGGCCGAGCTCGCGAGCGAGCAGCGCGGCGACGGCCGGGGCGCTGGCCCGGGCGGCACCGGCGTCGAGGAACGAGGCACGGGTGCGGCGCGCGAGCACGTCGTCGACCGTGCGCGCCATCTCCGCGCGGGCGGCGTAGACCACCTCCGCGCCCGTGTACGGCAGGCGCGGGTCGAGGCGCGCGCCCAGCCCCGGGTCGTGCGCGCGCAGGGCGGCGACCGCGGCCGCATCGCTGCCGTAGACCCGCAGCGCGCCGTCGGGCTGCTCGGCGGCGGTCGCGCCGTGCAGCGGCATGGTCGCCGTGGGCGACCGCCGAGCCGGCAACCCGGCCCGCGCGGCGGCGGCGCTCACGGCGTCCTCGGCCATCGTGCGGTACGTCGTCCACTTGCCGCCGGTGACGGTGACGAGGCCCGACGGCGCGACCTCGACGAGGTGCTCGCGCGAAAGCTTCGCGCTCGTCGTCGCCTTGCGGTCGACCAGCGGCCGCAGCCCGGCGAACTTGGCCAGCACGTCGCGTTCCGCCAGCGGCTCGGCCAGATAGCGGTTCGCCGTGGCGAGCACGTAGGCGATCTCGGCCTCGCTCGGAGCGGGGTCGAGCTCCGCCGCCGGTGCCGGGACGTCGGTCGTGCCGACGACGACGCGATCGTGCCACGGCAGCGCGAACAGCACCCGTCCGTCCGCCGTCTTCGGGACGAGCAGCGCGGCGTCGGTCGCTCCCAGCGCGCCCGCTCGGACGACGAGGTGCGAGCCGCGGCTGTGCCTGAGCAGCGGCGTGGCGGCGCGGTCGTCGAGCAGGCGCAGCTCGTCGGCGAAGATGCCGGTCGCGTTGATCACCGCGCGGGCCCGGACCGTGAAGCCGCGGCCGCTCTCGCGGTCGAGCGCCTCGACGCCGGCCACGCGGCGCGCGTCGTACACGAAGCCCGCGGCGCGGACGTAGTTCGCGACCGCCGCGCCCCGGTCGACCGCGGTGCGGGCGAGCGTGACGGCGAGCCGCGCGTCGTCGAACCGGCCGTCCGCGTAGACGACCGCGCCGCGCAAGCCGTCGCCGCGCAGCGCCGGCAGCGCGGCCCGGGCGCGGCGCGCGCCGACGATGCGGCTGCGCGCGAAGCCCGAGCGGCCGGCCAGCAGGTCGTACGCCGCCAGCCCCGCGCCGTAGTACGCCAGCTCGAGCCCGCGGTACGCCGGCACGACGAAGCGCAGCTCGTCCACCAGGTGCGGCGCGTTGGCGCGCAGGTTCGTGCGCTCGCGCAAGGCCTCGCGGACCAGGCCGACGTCGCCCTGCTGCAAGTAGCGCACGCCGCCGTGGACGAGCTTGGTCGAACGGCTGGAGGTCGCCCGGGCGAAGTCCTCGGCCTCGATCAGCCCGGTGCGGTAGCCGCGCGCCGCGGCGTCGACCGCCGCGCCCAGGCCCGTCGCGCCGCCGCCGACGACCAGCACGTCGAAGCGCTCGGACTCGAGCCGCGCGATGCCCTCGGCGCGGTTCACCCGCCGGTCCAGCCGCGGCAGTGCGCGACGGCCTGCCGCCAGCGCGCCGTCAGCGCCATCCGCCGGCCGGCGTCCAGCCCGGGCATGAAGCGCGCGTCCTCGCGCCACTGCCGCGCGACCGTGGCCGGATCGGGCCAGTAGCCGACCTGCAGCCCGGCCAGGTACGCCGCGCCGAGCGCGGTCGTCTCGAGCACCGCCGGCCGCACGACCGGCACGCCCAGCACGTCGGCCTGGAACTGCATGGTGAGGTCGTTCGCCGCCGCGCCACCGTCGACGCGCAGCTCGGCGAGCAGCGTGCCCGCGTCGAGCTCCATCGCCGCGATCACGTCGACGGTCTGGTAGGCCATCGCCTCGAGCGCCGCGCGGGCCAGGTGGGCGCCCGTCGTGCCGCGGGTGAGGCCGACGATCGTGCCGCGCGCGTAGGGGTCCCAGTACGGTGCACCCAGACCCGTGAACGCCGGCACGAAGAACACGCCGCCGCTGTCGTCGACCTCGCGCGCCAGCCGCTCGACGTCGGACGAGCGCTCGATCAGGCCGAGGCCGTCGCGCAGCCACTGCACCGCCGCGCCGGTGACGAAGACGGAGCCTTCGAGCGCGTACGTGGCCCGGCCGGGCTCGAGCGCGAACGCCACCGTCGCGAGCAGGCCGTGGCTGCTGCGCACCGGCGCGTCGCCGGTGTTGAGCAGGATGAACGAGCCGGTGCCGTAGGTACTCTTGGCGACGCCGCACTCGAAGCCGGCCTGCCCGACCAGCGCGGCGTGCTGGTCGCCCGCGGCGCCCGCGATCGGAATCGCGCCGCCGAACAGCTCGACCGCCGTGGTGCCGAAGTCCGCGCTGCACGGCAGCACCTCGGGCAGCAGCGCGCGCGGGATGTTCAGCGCGGCGAGCAGCTCGTCGCTCCAGGCCAGCCGGTGGATGTCGAAGAGCAGCGTGCGCGAGGCGTTGGTGACGTCGGTGACGTGGCGCCTGCCGCCGGTCAGGTTCCAGATCAGCCACGCGTCGACCGTGCCGAAGGCGATCTCGCCGGCCTCGGCCCGCGCGCGCAAGCCGTCGACGTGGTCGAGCAGCCAGGCGATCTTGGTGCCCGAGAAGTACGGGTCGAGCAGCAGGCCGGTGCGCGCCCGCACGAGCTCGCCGAGGCCGCGCGCTTCGAGCTGCGCGCACAGCGCGGCGGTGCGGCGGTCCTGCCAGACGATCGCGTTGGCCACCGGCCTGCCGCTCGCGCGCTCCCACAGGACCGTCGTCTCGCGCTGGTTGGTGATCCCGATCGCCGCGACGTCGGCCGCCGAGAGGCGCGCGTTGCGCAGCGCGCCGCGCGCGACCTCGAGCTGCGAGCGCCAGATGCCCGCCGGGTCGTGCTCGACCCAGCCCGGCCGCGGGAAGTGCTGCGGCAGCTCGCGCTGGTCGAACGCGACGACCCGGCCGTCCCGGTCGAACACGATCGCTCGCGAGCTGGTGGTCCCTTGGTCGAGGGCGAGGATGACGGCCACGCCGGTCAGCCTCGGAGGATTCGGTCAGGCAGCATTCGATTCACCGTCGTGTGAGCCCGGCGTGCTCGCGGGTGCGCATGGGCTGCCGGCTTCGGCCGCTTTCTCGTCCTCGGCCGCCGCGTCCGTCCGAGGGTTCGCGCATCGGCTCGTGAGGAGGTCTCGTGAAACCGCTTCCGCTCCCCGACGGCGTCCACAGCGTCAACCCGTACCTCGTCGTCGACGATCCCGACGCCCTGATCGCTTTCCTCACCGGCGCGCTGGGGGCGCGCGAGGTCGCGCGCTCGGTGTTCGAAGGCCGCACGACGCACGCGGAGGTGCGGATCGGCGACTCCGTCGTGATGATCGGCGGCTCCCCGGGCACGTCCCCCGGCTCCGCCGCGCTCTACGTCTACGTCGAGGACTGCGACGCGGCGTACGCGCGGGCCGTCGCCGCCGGCGCCGAGCCGCTGATGGAGCCGGCCGACATGTTCTACGGCGACCGGCACGGCGGCGTTCGCGACGCCAGCGGCACGACGTGGTGGATCGCGACGCACGTCGAGGACGTCGCGCCCGACGAGCTCGCCCGCCGGCACGAGAGCGAGCAGCGCCGCCGCCGGGCGAGCGCGGCGCAGTCCGCCGGCTAGAGCGAGAACGCGTCCACGCCGCCCGGGTCGGGGAACACCTTGCCCGGGTTCATGATCCCCAGCGGGTCGATCGCGTCCTTGATCCGGCGCATCAGCGCGAGCGCGTCGGGGCCGACGTCCAGCTCCATGAACTGCTTCTCGAGCAGGCCGATGCCGTGCTCGCCCGAGAGCGTGCCGCCCAGCGCTACCGCGGCCTCGAAGATCTCGGTCGCGGCGTCGCGCACGCGCGCCATCTCGGCGCGTGTCGCACAGGATGGTGGGGTGGAGGTTGCCGTCGCCGACGTGGCCGAAGACGGGGATCTCCAGCCCGTGGCGAGCGGCGATCTCGCGCACGCGGGCGATCATCTCGGCGACGGCGCGGCGCGGGCGAGATGGCGCGCCGGGCGCTCCACAGCCGCTCCGACTCCGCCGCGTCGCGCGCGACGGTCACCGCGCCGGCGCCGTGCTCGCGCACGATCGCCCCGAGCGCGGCGATCTCCTCGTCGACGACGCGCTCGTGGTTGCCGTCGGCGCCGAAGATCAGGATCGCGTCGGCGTCGAGCGGCAGGCTGCCGGCCGCCATCACCGCGGTGACCGCGTTCGCCGCGTCGGCGATGCGGTCGAACACCGCCAGCGCCGTGCGCGCGTGCGCGGGTTTCGCCAGCAATCTCAAGGTGATCTCGGTGATCGTGCCGAGCGTGCCCTCCGCGCCGGTGAACAGCCGGCGCCGGTCCGCGCGCGCACCGTCTCACCCAGGCCGCGCGCCGCGAGCTCGGCGCACATCGGCGCGGTGCGGCGGTCCTGCCAGACGATGGCGTTGGCCACCGGCTTGCCCGTCGCGCGCTCCCCACCGCCGCGACGTCGGCCGCCGACAGGCGCGCGTTGCACAGCGCGCCGCGCGCGACCTCGAGCTGCGAGCCCCAGATGTCCGCCGGGTCGTGCTCGACCCAGCCCGGCCGCGGGAAGTGCTGCGGGAACTCGCGCTGGTCGAACGCGACGACGCGGCCGTCCCGGTCGAACACGATCGCGCGCGAGCTGGTGGTCCCTTGATCGAGGGCGAGGATGACGGCCACACGATGCTGTATCGAACGCGGCCGGAGCCGTCCTGCCCGGTCGCGGGCGAGCCCGCCCAAGTCCGTGCGGGTGTCCGTTCCGGCGTCGGTTCGGACACCGTGGGTGACGCAGCGTTTGGCGGCGTGTATACTGCGAGCATGCGGACGGTTCTGGTCACTGGGGCGAACTCGGGCATCGGCTATGCGACCGCGCTGGCCCTGGCCCGAAACGGGTACCGCATCATCGCCGCCGGCCGGACCGAGGAGCGCGCGGTCCGCGCGGCGCGACTCCTCGCCGCCGAGTCGAGGCACGGCTCGATCGTTCCGGTCTGGGGCGACTTCCGTAGCCTGACCGAAGTGCGGGCTCTGGCCGGACAAGTGCTGCACGCCACCGAGACCCTGCACGTACTCGTCAACAACGCGGGAAGGCTGTCGCTGCGCGGCCGGGAGGTCACCGAGGACGGGAACATGCTGCGGCTGCAGGTCAACTACCTCGCACCGTTCCTGCTGACGCACCTGCTGCTGCCGGCCCTCGCGAACGCGCCCCGCTCGCGCATCGTCAACGTCTCCTCGGCGTCGCACAAGCTCGGCGGCCCGATCGATCTCTCGGACCTGCAAGCCAGCCGCTCGTATCACCCGTTCAAGGTGTTCTGCACGACCAAGGCGATGATCAACCTGTTCACGGTCGAGCTGGCCCGGCGATACGCCGGCGACGGGATCACGGCGAACGTTCTCCACCCCGGCATCGTGCGCTCGAACGTCGGCGGCCGCGACCGGGCGCGCGGATTCGACTGGCTGCTGGCGTGGCTGGCTCAACCGTTCATGCTCTCGGTGGACGAAGGAGCCCGGACCAGCGTGTACCTGGCTTCCAGCCCGGAGGTCGAGGGCGTCAGCGGCGTGTACTTCGCCGGCTGCCGCCCCGCGAAGGCGGCGCCGTTCTCGGTCGATCCGGTCACCGCCGAACGCTTGTGGGACGCGACCGTCGGCCTGTTAGGCCTGGCCGCGGCGCCCTTTGCCGGTTACGCTTCGACGCGCTGAAGCTTCGCCACGCGGACCGGCACGCCGCCGCTGGGACGCGGTTTGAGCTTGTCCACCGGAACGGGCTCGTAGCCGGGCTGCAAGGCGAACGAGTACTGCTGGAACAGCATGGCGACGATCGTGATCTTGAGCTGGCGCGACAGGCGCGCGCCGATGCACTCGCGCGCTCCCGCGCCGAAGGGCAGGTACGAGAACGGCTCGATGCGCGCGGGGTCGGCAAACCGCTCGGGCCGGAAGCGCAGCGGTTCGGGCCACCGCGCCGGATCGTGATGGATCGCGCAGATCGGAATCGCGACAGTCGTCCCGGCCTCGACGCGGCAGGTGGCGAGCTCGTCGGCGGCGAGCGCGTCGCGCGCGATGATCGGCGAGGGCGTGAAGAGCCGCAGCCCCTCGTCCACGCACATGCGCACGTACGCCAGCCGTTCCAAGTCGGCGACCTGCGGCGTGCGGCCGGCCAGGACGGTATCGACCTCGGCCTGGATCCGCCTCATGACGGCGGGATCGCGCGCGATGAAGTAGAGGGTCCAGCCGAACGACGGAAACTCGTACGCGGCGAGCAGAAAGACGACGATGTTGTTGCGCACCTCGACGTCCGACATCGTCCCGCCGTCTTGGGCCAGCAGCGCCTGCAGGAGCAGGTCGAGCAGCTGCGACGAGCCGGCCCTGCCCTGTCGGCTCATCAGCTCGCCGACCAGAACGTGCAGCTCCTGGGCGATGCGCCGGTAGCGCCGGTGCTTGGCCGTCGGCACCCAGAGCGGCAGCTTGAGCAGCACCAGCAGCCGCTCCGCCGCGATGTCGGTTGCGCGCGCGAGGAGGCTGCCGAACTGGTCCGAGGCCTGCGGATCGAGGCCGAACCAGTCCTCGCACAAGATCGCCATGACGAGGCCGCGCACGTCGTGGTACAGGCGGCGGACTTCGCCCGAGCGCGCCGCGGACGCCAGGGAGCGCACCAGCTCGTCGGTGTGGCGCACGATCGTCGCCTGGTATTCCTCTTCGCGCGCCGGCCGGAAGGCGGGTCCGCAGACCCGCCGCTGGCGCGCCCACTCGTCCCCGTGCGAGAGCAGCACGTTGCTGGCGCCCCACAGCGGGTCCATGTCCGCGCCTTGCTCGCCCTTGCTGTAGTTCTTGTAGTTTTCTTTCACCACGCGCCGGATGTCGCCGGCGCCGGTGATGGAGGTGAGCTTGAAGCGGGGGAGCCGGAGCGAGACGGTGCGGCCGTGCGTGCGGTGCAGGCGCACGAACGCGCGCGGTGCGTCCCGCTGGAACGCCGCCAGGAACCCGAGCGATTGGATCAGCGTGAGCTGCACGGCATCCCCCTAGGAAGGCTTGGCGGCGATCCCGAGCCGCGCGCGCGCCTGTCCGTCGGCGAGCCTGCGCTGCGGCGACTGCAGGGCATCGGTGACCAGGTCGCGCGCCAGCTCCTCGATCTGCGCGCCGTTCGCGGCCGATTTCGTTTCCTGCTCGGCCATCATCCGCCAGGCGCTCCAGGCGTCGCCCACGCTGCGGCTGTCGCGGAACGCCGAGCCGGCGAGCAGGAGCCGCGTCAGCAGGCCGGCGCCGTTGCCGTCTTCCCCGTCGAGCTCGCGGTGCAGCAGGTGGAGCGCCCGCGTGCGCGCCATCCGCGCCAGGCGCGCCGGAACCGCCCGCTCGCCGCGCTTGGCCGGCGGCATCGGCCGCACGAGCTGCTCGCGGACCTGCTTGAGCTCGGTCAGGTCGACCCGTTTGCCGTCGAGGTCGCGCTCGAGGAAGATCGCGATGCCGTGCTGCAGCGTCTTGGTCCAGCGGAACAGCTCCAGCGGGCTGGCCCCGGGCAGGATGTCCGGCTGGGAGTCCGCGGCGGCGAAGCCGATGTAGTTCGACGCCGGAGCGTGCGGCACGCGCGCGGACGCGACGAACGTCGTCAGCGTCTCCTCGATCGCGACCTTGGCCGGAACGCGCTCGAGGCTCTGCTGGGACGCCACCGACGCGAGGTCCTGGGGAGCGAACGGCGTGAGCGTGTACTGGTAGACGACGGGCTCGTTCTCGAAGCCGTCGTTGAGCGTACAGATCAGGTTTCGCGTTGCCTGCATCGTCTGGGCGGTCTCGCTTGGGAAACCGTGGATGAAGCCGAACGTCGTGTGGATGCCGCTGCCCGCGAGGCTCGCGACGGCGGGCTTGACGTGGTTGACGTTGGTGCCTTTGCGCATCGCCGTCAGGATGCTCTGGTCGCCAGACTCCTGGCCGATGAACGTCGCGCCGACGTTGGCCCGCACCATGAGCGCCACGTTCTGAGGGTTGAGATCCGTCACGCGTGCGAAAGCCCAGATCGGATGCGGCGACCCGCCGCGCTCGGCCAAGCGGATCAGGATCTCGTTCCAGCGCTCACGCGGAAACGTCGCGGTCGCGTCGGCCAGGAAGATGTGCCCGTGCCGGAACGTCCGCGTGTTGAAGATCATCTCGACAGCCTGCTCGGGGTCGAGCACGTTGGGAACCGTCAGGGTGCGGAAGGTGCAGAACTGGCACTTGAAGACGCAGCCGCGCTGGGTCTCCACGCCCAGGCCGATGCGGTCGCGCTCGGGTTCGACCGGCGGATCGATCCTCGTCGCCAGCGACCAGTCCGGCAACGGCAGGCGCGCGAGCTCGAGCGGCTCGGTGTGCCCGGTGTGCTGGAGCGATCCGTCGGCTCGGCGGATGTAGAGGCCGGTGATCTCCGCCAGCGGCGTGTCGTCGCGCAGCGCTTTGACGATCTGCGGAAGACGGAGCTCGCCCTCGCCGACGCACATGATGTCCGCGCTGAGCGACAAGAACTCGCGGCTGGCGGTACCGTACATGTACCCGCCGGCCAGGACGGTGGCCTGCGGGCAGACCGAGCGCACCAGCCGGATGAGGCCTTCGAGCCAGTGCGCGGTGACGAAGTACGTGGTCGAGATGGCGACGCAGCGCGGGCGCCGCGCCTGGTGGTGCAGCAGCCGCTTCCGCCAGTAGCTGAGCTGCTGGCTCCCCGGGTCGATCGCCGCCCACTGGAGGCCTTCGTGCTCGAGGTTCGTCGCCAGCGCGATCGCGGTGAGCGTTCGCTGCATGGTCATGTTGTTGGCGTAGACGGAGCCGTTGACCGCCAGGCTCCTGCCGACGAAGTCCTCCAGCTCGGAGGCGGCCGCCAGGATCTTGATGCCGGCCGGGCCGTACGTCTGCCGCAGCAGCGGATCGGTGAGGTACGCGTCGCTGGTCGGTGACGGGACGAGCAACAGGATGTCGAGCCGGTTCGTCACGGAAGGCTCCTTTGCGGTGAGCGCTGCGTCGAAGACACGCGAGTCGGTTGGCCGTTCAAGGTCTAGGTCAGCTCCTTGCTCTCGCGACGGATCTCCCAGCGGGCGATCTTCCAGCCGTCCGAGCTCTTGTTCCACTCAGCCGTGATTCGTGCGGTGTTGCGAAGGACCGGGGGCGTATCGACCGACGGCTGCGCGGTGACGAGCACCTTCGCCTGCGTCCGCGCGCGGGAGTCCGAGAGCTGCGTGAACGTCAGCCCGGTGAGGTGATGGCGCAGGCGGGCCGCCGCGATCGCGACCGCTTGGGGCGTCATCGCGGCGGCGAACGCCGCCGGGGAAGAGAACTGGATCGACGGCAGCTCCGCCCCGGCGTCGTAGCAGACCCACACCGCATCGTCGTCGAAGCAGCGCGCGATGGCAGCCAGATCGGTGAAGTCGTCGAGCGCGAAGAAGTAGGCCGAGATGGCTTCGGCGATGAGCAGCTTGTCGGAATGGTCCATGACCCGCCTTTCCCGGGATGCCGAGCTCACGGCGACGGCCGCCCGCCGTCCCGACGGATGGTCCACGAGACGATCTCCCACCCGGTAGGGGCCTTGCGCCACGTTCCGTGCTCGAGCGCGACGTTCGCGATCCGAGGCGGCGCGTCCGCTGCGTCCTGCTCGGTGACCAGCACCTTGACGGTCGTGCGCACGAGGTCGGCGCCCACGGGCTGGAAGCGGATCCCGGTGCGATGGTGCCGCAGCGCGGGCGCGGTGGAAGCCGCCCGTCCCATCGCCGCCTCCACCTCTTCGAGCGAGCCGAAGCTCAAGTACGGTTCCGCCTCGCCCGCGGCGTAGCACTGCCAGCGCGCGCCGGGAGCGAAGTGCGCCGCCAGCGCGGCGAGATCGTGCGGGTCGTCGGTCGCGAACAGGTACGCGTCGACCGCCGCGAGGATCGCCAGCTTGTCGGCAGCCGTCATCGCGCCGCCCGCGCCCGGTCGGCCCAGCCGCGCGCGTGCTCGACGACAAAGGAGCGGGCGCGCTCGATGTCCGTCGACAAGACGCGGTCGTCGTGGAGGGCCTCGACCCGCGCGCGGAACGCATCGTAGAGCTCCTGCGCCACCGGCGAGAGCTGCAGCCCCGGCGCCATCTCGCTCGCCTGCGCGGCGATCATCAGCTCGATCGCCAGGACGTACTCGCAGTTCCGCAGGATCGTCGCGAGCTTGTAGCCCGACGTGCCGCCCATGCTGACGTGGTCTTCCTGGAGCTGGCAGGTCGGAATCGTATCGACGCTGGCGGGGTGGCACAGCGTCTTGTTCTCGTTGACGAGCGCCGCGGAGGTGTACTGAGCGATCATCATCCCGGAGTTCAGGCCCGCGTCGCGCACCAGGAAGTCGGGCAGCCCGCGGCGCCCCGAGAGCAGCTGGTACGTGCGGCGCTCGGAGATGTTGGCCAGCTCGCTCGCCGCCATCGCCAGGAAGTCGAGCGCGAAGGCGGTCGACTGGCCGTGCAGGTTGCCGCCGAAGAGCACCAGCTCGTCCTGCGGGAAGAACAGCGGGTTGTCCGAGACGCCGTTGATCTCGTCCTCGATCGTCCGCTTGCAGAACTCGAACACCTGCCGGATCGCTCCGTGAACCTGCGGCATGCAGCGGAACGAGTACGGGTCCTGCTTGGACAACGCCGCCGTGGGCAGCGCGTGGTGGTTGCCGCCGCGCATCGCCCAGGCCAGGTTGGCCGCGACGATCTTGCGGTCTTCGTGCAGCGTGGTCGTATGGTAGGTGGGATCGAAATACGTCCGCGAGGTGCTGAACGCTTGCGCGCTGAGGGCGGCGACGACGTCCGCCAGCTCGACGAGGTCGCGCATGCGGAGCAGCGCGTCGACCGCCATCGCGTTGATGAACTGGACCCCGTTGGTGAGCGCCAGGCCTTCCTTGGGGTGCAGGCGCAGGGGCTCCCACCCCATCCGCTCCAGGAACCGCGCTCCAGACATCCGTTCGCCGCCCAGCTCCACCTCGCCCAGCCCCAGCAGCGGGAGCGCCATGTGCGCGAGCGGGGCGAGGTCGCCGCTGGCGCCGACGGTCCCTTTCTCCGGGATGACGGACACCGCGCCCGCGTTCCACATGTCGAGCAGCCGCTGGACGGTGCGCACCGAGATCCCCGTGTTCCCCGTGCGGAACGTGAGCAGCTTGACCAGCAGCGTCAAGCGCGCGATGCGGGAGGGGGCCGCGCGGCCGACGCCGGCCGCGTGCGAGACGACGTGGTTGTACTGCAGCCGCTCGACGTCCGCCGGGGCGACGCGCGTCTCGCACAGCGAGCCGAACCCGGTGTTGACGCCGTACACGTACTGATCCCCGGTCGCGAGGCGCTCGACGAACCGCGCGCCGTCGTCGATGTTGCGCTCGATCTGCGCCGACAGCTCCAGCGTGCTCGGCCCGTCGACGATCTCGGCCAGCTCCTCGACGCGGTAGCGCCGCAGGTCGATCGACCGGTTCGGCATGGTCATCCTCCTCCATCGGTGCGCGGCGCCCGTGCGCCGCGGTTCGCGCGGGCGGCGCGCCGCTGCTGCGCGCGCGCGACGCCGTCGCGCTTGGCGTCGTCGTCCGCGGCCGCGCCCAGCTTGGCGGCCAGCTGCGCGACGGTCGGCCGCACGAAGACGTCCAGCAGGGTGAACGCTCCGGGGAACGCCGCTTCGAGGCGCTGGTGGAGCGCCACCGCGGCGATCGAGCTGCCGCCGGTCTCGAAGAAGTTGTCGTCCCGGCCGACGCTCCGCGCCCCCAGCACGGCGGCCCAGGCCTGCGCGACCGCATCCTCCACCGCACCGGCCGGAGGCGTCGGGGAACGGTCCTCGTACGCGGGCTCGGGCAGCGCGAGGCGGTCGATCTTGCCGCTGCCGGTACGCGGCAGCGCGGCGAGCCGCACGAGCAGCGACGGCACCGCGTACGCCGCGACCCTGGCCCGCACGTGCGCGAACAGCTCGTCGTCGCCGGGATCGCCGTCACAGACCGCGTACGCGACCAGGATCGTTCCGCTCGCGCCGCGCTCGCGTGCGGCCACGGCGCACTGCCGGACCTGCGGGTGCGACGCGAGCGCGCTCTCGACCTCGCCCAGCTCGACCCGGCAGCCGCGCACCTTGACCATCGTGTCCTGGCGGCCGAGGAACTCGAGCTCGCCCGACGGCAACACCCGCCCGCGGTCGCCGGTGCGGTAGAACAGCTCCCCGCCGCCCGCCGGTACGTAGCGCCGCCGCGTCTCGTCGGGCATGCCGAGATAGCCGTCGGTGAGGAACGCGCTGCGCACGACCAGCTCGCCGACGGCGCAGGCCGGCACCAGCCGGAGCGCCTCGTCCAGCACGACCACGGCGCGCCCGGCGATCGGATACCCCGCGGGCACGCGCTCGCGAGCCGAGTACCCGCGCGCGACGACGGCGTGCGTCGCGAGCACGCACTCCGTCGGTCCGTAGAGATTGTGGAGCCGCACGTGCGGCAGAACGGTGCGGAACCGCTCGACGAGCGCCGGGTCGAGAACCTCGCCCGAGACCGCGAGGTGCGCGAGCGCGGGCAGCCCAGGCGCGCCGGGGCGCGCCAGCTCGTCGAGCAGCAGCCGCAGGAAGGACGGTACGGTCAGGTAGTAGCCGACGTGCCCGCGGTCCAGCCAAGCGGCGACGTAGCGCGGGTCCATGCGGCGGGCGTAGTCGGCCACGTGCAGGACGCCGCCCGACGCCAGCGCGCCGTACACCTCGGTGTAGCAGGCGTCGAAGACCAGCGGCGACCACATGCCGACCGCGCTTGCGGCGCCCAAGCCGAATGCCCGCGCTTGCCAGGCGAGAAACTGCGCGAACGCCCGGCGGCTTTGCACGATGCCTTTGGGGCGCCCGGTCGAGCCCGAGGTGAACGCGACGTACGCGGCCGCGCCGGCCGGCACCGCCGTACCGCCGCCCGCGTCGCCCCCGGCCTCCAGCGCGTGCTCGTAGACGACGGTGGGCAGCCCGAGGACGTGCGCGGCCTGGGTCGTCGCCCGCGTCGCGACGATCGCGTCGGGCCGCAGCGCGTCCAGCACGGCGTCGGCGCGGGCGCCGCCGCCGGTCTCGAGCAGCGCGAACGCCGCGCCGGCGCGGTTGACCGCCAGCATCGCCGTCGCGGCGGCGACCCCATCGTGCGCGGCGGCGATAGCGACCCGGCCGCCCGCCGGCACGCCCGCCTCGCGCAGCGCGGCGGCGAGCCGCGCCGTGCGCCGCCCCAGCTCGCCGTAGGTGAGCGCGCCCGTCTGGGCGACGATCGCCGGCGCGTCGGGCCGGGCTCGGGCCCACGCGGCGAAGGCCTCGTCGGCGCTCCGCTCCGGCTCGCCGGCGGGCACGGTCGCAGGCGCGGCGGCCGGCCGGGCGAGGTCGCCCACGGGCACACCCGGATCACACGCGACCGCCCGGCAGACCGCGAGCAGCGCGTCCGCCACGGCGGCCGCCGTCTCGGCGCGGTACGACTCGCGCGCGTACTCCACCTCGAGCGCGTAACCGCCGTTCTCGTCCTCGCGCCAGGCGAACGTGACGTCGTGCATCGCGCCGGCCGTCTGCGCCGGCAGCACGTGCGCTTGGACGAGCGGGAAGCGCAGCTCGGAACGGTGCGCGTTCTGCAGGATGACGACCACTTGGAAGACGGGCGTGCGCGCCGGGTCGGTCCGGCTGCCCAGCGCCGCCAGCACGTCCTCGAACGGCACCGCCTGGCGTGCGACGGTGGCCGCCGCCGCCTCCGCCGCCCGGCCCAGCAGCGCCGCGAACGGTTCGCCGTCGTCGACCCGGACGCGGATCGGCAGCGTGTTGACGAGCGCGCCGATGAGGTCCTGGGCCTCGGGCCGCTCGCGGTTCGCGAGCACGGTGCCCACGACCAGGTCGGGCTGTGCGGCGAAGCGCCGCAGCACGACCGCCACGCAGGCGAGCAGCACCGCGAACGGCGTGGTTCCGCTGCGCGCCGCCAGCGCGCGCAGCGCGGCAGCGGCGCTCGGCTCCAGCGCGCGCGCGAGCAGGCCCGCGTCGGACGTCCGCACCGCGGGGCGCGCGAAGTCGGCCGGGAAGGTCGACTCCTCCGGTGCGCCGGCCAGCGCGTCGCGGAAGAACCGCAGATCGTCGTCCCGCTCGCCCAGCGCCTGCAGCTCGCGCTCCCAGCGCGCGTAGTCCGCCAGCTGGATCGGCAGGTCCGCAGCGGGCGTCTCGGCGGCCGGGTCGGCGCCGGCGCGCAGCCGGTACGCCCGGGCGAGGTCACGGGCGCAGACGTCCATCGACCAGGCGTCGCCGATGAGGTGGTGCATGCTCGCGAGCAGGACGTGCTCGTGCGGCGACGAGCGAACCAGCAGCACGCGCAGCAGCGCCTCGCGCGCCGGGTCGAACGGACGGGCCTCGAACGCCGCCCGCGTGCGGGCCAGCGAGCCGTCGCGGGCGGCCGGGTCGAGCCGGGACAGGTCGACGACGGAGAACTCCGGCGCGAGGCCCTCCCGCGCGGCCTGCACGACGTCCCCGTCCTGTTCATGGAAGCTCGTGCGCAGCGCGCCGTGCCGCGCGGCGACGTCCGCGACGGCGGCGCGCAGCACCTCGGCGTCCAGCGGGCCCGCGAGCCGGACCGCGACGGCGATGCGGGAGAACCGCTGGCCCGGCTCGAGCCGCTCGAGCAGCCACAGCCGCCGCTGCGCCGACGTCAGCGGCGCCGGCTCGCTCGGATCGCGCCCGCTCGAAACGATCGGCAGCGCGCGCAGCGGCAGCCCGCGCTCGCGCATCTTGCGCAGCAGTACCGAGCGCTGGGCCTCGGACAAGCGCCGTATGCGCTCCTGGGTCTGCGCGAGATCGCCGGCTCCGATCATCTCTCAGCGCGCGGTCAGGAACGCTTCGAGCCGCGGGAACAGGTACGTCATCGCATCGATCTCCGCCCGCGTGAGCTCCGGGTGCCAGATGTCCCAGATCAGGACCACGCGGGTGCTCGCGCTGGAGTTCCAGGCCTCGTGGATGAAGCTGTCGTCGAAGACCCAGACCCGGCCCGGCTCCCACGCCCGCGCCTCGCCGCCCACGCGCAGGCCGCAGCCGTCCGGCACGACCAGCGCGAGGTGCACGGTCAGCACGGCGTTGACGCCGCCGCTGTGCGGCAGGACGTGAGCGCCCGGAGCGAGCGACGCGAACATCGCCTCGCGCAGCCCGTGGTGCGAGACGCCCAGGACGTCGACGGTCCGCGGGCACGAGGCGAGCGCGGCGTCGCTGAACGTGCCGCGCCGGTAGACCTGCCAGGTGTCCCAGCCGGGCCAGCCCAGGTCACCCGTATAGCGGTCCTCGTAGGGATAGAACGCGACGTTGGCGGCGCGCAGCGCGGCGAGCTCGTCCCGCACCTCGGTCCAGCGCGATTCGACCTCGGCGACCCAGGGCAGGGCGCTCGCGTCGTGCCACGGACGGGCGGAGATCCCCGGGAAGAAGATGCGGGTCGCTTCCTGATCGGGGTGCAGGAACGTGGGGCGCTGCTTGCCGGCCAGGATCTTCAAGCACCCCGCGACGCGCTCCATGCCGGTGTCCCCGAAGCGCAGACGAACCTCGTCGAGCAGCTCGTCGACGTTCATCGTCTTGCTTCCTCGGCGGCGGCGGGCTCGAGCGCCGCCGCCGCCTCGTCCTCGCTCATCGCCTCGACCGCGTCGAGTAGCGCGCGCAGCGCGTCCGCTTCACCCGCCGGGCGCGCGTCGATCTCGGCCAGCAGCCGGCGCACGCTTCGCGCGCCGCGCAGGAACGCGGCCAGCGAGACGTCGGCGCCGAACGCGGCGCGCACGCGGGCCAGGACGCGCACCGCGTCGATCGAGCTGCCGCCCAGATCGTAGAAGTCGTCGTCGGCGCGGACGCCGCGACGGCCGAGCACGTCTTCGACGATGGCGGCGAGCTGCCGCTGGCGCCCGTCCACCGGCGGCAGCTCGCCGTGGTCCGAGCCGGCCGGCGGAGCGGCGGCGGCCAGCTGCGTGCGGTCGAGCTTGCCGTTGGCCGTCAGCGGGAGCGCGTCGCACGGCACGAAGCGGCTGGGGACCATGTACTCGGGGACCCGTTCCCGCAGCGTGCGCGACAGAACGGCCGGCTCGCACCGCTCGCGCAGGACGACGTAGGCGGTCAGCAGCGTCTCGCCGCCGGCGCCGGCCGTAACGGCGGCGGCCGCCGCGCGCACCTGCGGCAGCGCGGCCAGCGCCGCCTCGACGTCGCCCAGATCCACCCGGAAGCCGCGCACCTTCACCTGCCCGTCGCGGCGGCCGAACACCACCACCCGCCCGTCGCGCCCGCGCAGCCCCAGGTCGCCCGTGCGGAACATGCGCGCGCCGCCGCCGGCGAAGCGGTCCGCCACGAACCGTTCGCGGGTCTGGTCCGGCAGCCCGACGTAGCCCCGGGCGACGCCCGCGCCGCCGATCGCGAGCTCGCCGCGCACGCCCGGCGGGACCGGCTCGCCGTGCCGGTCCAGGACGTACACCCGCGTGTTGTCGAGCGGCTCGCCGGCGGTGATCCGCTCGCCGCCGACCGCTCCCGCCGTCGACCAGATCGTCGTCTCGGTCGGACCGTAGACGTTGACCAGCGCGCCGACGCGCTCGCGCAGGGCTGCGGCGAGGGCCGGCTGTAGCGCTTCGCCGCCGCACCACGCCTGCAGCCCGGGCGCGCCTTCCCAGCCGCTGTCGAGCAGGGCGCGAAACAGCGACGGCGTCGCCTGGAGGTGCGTCGCGGCGGTGTCGCGCAGCAACGCGGCGAGCGCCCACGGGTCCCCGGCGCAGGCCTCGTCCGCGACGACGCAGCGGCCGCCGCAGACCAGCGGCAGGAACAGCTCGAGCGCCGCGATGTCGAACGAGACGGTCGTCACCGCGACCAAGGTGTCCGCCGCGCCGAACCCCGGCCGGCGCGCCATCGCGGCGACGACGTTGGCCAACGCGGCGTGCGGGATCTCGACCCCCTTGGGCGTCCCGGTCGAGCCCGACGTCGCGATGACGTAGGCGGCGTCGTCGGGGCCGCGCTCGACCGGGCCGAGGGCCGCGCCGCCGCCGGCCGCCGTGCCGAGCGGCGCGAGCACGGCGCGCGGCAGGTCGGGTGCGACCGAGCGTGCCAGGTCCGCCAGCGCCGCGGAGCCGACCAGCGCGTCGGCGCCCACGGTCGCGAGGACCGCGCGCAGGTGCGCGGGCGGATGCCGCGGGTCGAGCGGCACGTACGCGTACCCCGCACGCAGCACCGCCAGCAGGGCAACGGGAAGCTCGACCGAGCGTTCGACCAGGACCGCGACCCGCGCCGCGCCGCCGAACTGCTGCCGCAGCGCCCGAGCGGCGGCGGCGACCGCGGCCTCGAGCTGGGCGTACGTGAGCCGGCGGCCGCCGCACTCGACGGCGACCGCTCGGCCGCGCTCGCGCGCCGTCTCGGCGACGGCGGCGTCGACGAAGGCCCAGCCCAGCGGTCGCATCCGGTGGTCGTCCAGACCGACGATCCGCCGCCGCTCGGCCGGGGCCAGCAGCGGCAGGCGCGAGACGCTCGTGGCGGGCCGGCGGCAGCCGCCGTCGAGCAGCACGGCGTACGCGTCGACGAACGCCTCGACCGTCGCGCGCTCGAACAGCGCGCCGTCGAAGCGGCAGCTCACCCGGTATGCTTCGCCGTCCTCCTCGACCTCCAGCGACAGCGCGGCAGCTGGGGACGCGACGTCGACCGCGACCCGCTCGATCTCGGCGCTTCCCAGCCGCAGGCGCGGCAACGGCGCGTTCTGCATGACGAACAGCACGTCCAGGAGCGGCGCCGAGCCGGTATCGGGACGCGACGGGAGCGCGCGCAGCACCGCCGACAGCGGGACGTCGCCGTGGGCGAGCGCGGTCCCCGCGTCGCGCGCGACGCGCCGGACGAGCGCGTCGAACGCCGGGTCGTCGTCGAACCGCGCGCGCACCGCCACCGTGTTGACGAAACAGCCGATCGGCCGCTCCTGTTCGGCGCCGCGCCGGCCCGCGACGGGGACGCCGACGAGGACGTCGTCCGCGTCGCCGAAGCGCGCGAGGGTGCTCTGGAACGCCGCCAGCAGGACCGCGAACGGCGAGATGCGGCGCGTCGCGGCAACCTGGGCGACGTTCTCCCGCAGCCGCGGGCTTAGCGTCGCCCGAACCGTGTCCCGCGCGGGCTCCCCGTGACGATCCGCCGGCAGCGGGAGCGGCGGCAGCGGGGCTCGGAACGTGTCGGCGAAGCACGCGGCGGCACGGCGCAGCCTCGTTTCCGCGACGGCGCGGCTGGCCCGCGCGTACGCGGCGTAGCGCGGCGGCGGGGGCGGCGGGGGCGTACCGTCCGCGAGCGCGCGGTACAGCGCGGAGAGCTCGTCGGTGAAGACGCCCAGCGACCAGCCGTCGGCGGCGATGTGGTGCACGACGGCGAGCAGCACGCGCGCGTCGCCCTCGTCGACCAGCACGAAGCGGCACAGCGGCGGCCGGGTCAGGTCGAACGGGGCCGCGGCCAGCCGCTCGAGCGCGGCGCCGAGCGGCTCGTCCGCGAGCGCGGCTCGCTCCAGGGTGACGGTCGCCGCGGGGCTGGTGCGCAGCTCGGGCACGCCGTCGCTCACGACGACCGCCGAGCGCAGCGCATCGTGGCGGGCGACCACCGCCTCGAGCGCGCGCTCGAGGACGTCGCAGCGCAGCGGGCCGCGAATGCGGAACGCCACCGCGAGGTTGTGCAGCGGGATGCCGGGGCGCAGCTGCGACTCCAGCCAGATCGTCTCTTGCGCCGGCGCCAGGCGGCCGCCGCTCTCGTCCTCGCGGGGGACGGCGTTCGTGCGCGCAGCGCCGCCCCGGCGCAGGCGCTCGACGGCCGCGCGCTTGAGCTCGGACATCGGCTGCGCCGAGCTCACGACGCGTTCTCCAGCCGTTTCGCGGCCACGATCTGGGCCAGCCGCCGGGGCGTCGAGTGCTCGGCGATCTCCCGGATCGACAGATTCAGCCGGAAGACCGCGCGAATCTGGTTGGCGACGTGGACGAGCATGATCGAGTTGCCGCCCAGCTCGAAGAAGTCGTCCTCGGCGCCGACCGGCTCGATGCCCAGCAGCTGCCCGAAGATCGCCACGCTCTCGCTCTCCAAGCCGTCGCCGGGCGCGACGTAGGGACCCAGCTCGGCGTCGGGCCGCGGCGCGCGCGCCTCGGAGGGAGCGCGCGCGAACAGCGTGCGGCCTTCTTCCGCGCGCGGCGCCTCGCGCTTGGGCGCGGCGGCGGCGTGCTCGCCGGGCGGGTGCAGCGCGACCCAGACGCCCTCGAACGGATAGCTCGGCAGCCCCACGCGCCGCGCGCCGTCGTCGGCATGGAACGCCGCCCAGTCGACCGGCGCGCCGCGCACCCACAGCTCGCCCAGCGTCGCGAGCAGCACCTCGTACTGCGAGCCGCGCGCGCTGCGGTGCGGAAGCGCGGAGAGCACCGGGACACCGTCCAGCGGGGTGCCGACGAGCCCCTGCAGGATCGCGCCGGAGAGCGCTTGGGTTCCGCCCAGCTCGAGGAAGACGTCGACGCGCTCGCGCACGAGGCGCTGCACGCCCTCGCCGAAGCGCACCGTGCCCCGCAACTGGCGCACCCAGTACTCCGGGTCACACGCTTCGCCCGGCGCGATCGCGTCGCCGGTGAGGTTGGAGATCCAAGGCCGGCCGGCCGGCTTGAGCTCGACCTCGGCGAGCGCGCGCCGGAAGCGGTCGAGCACGCCGTCCATCGAGCGCGAGTGGAACGCGTGCGACGTGCGCAGGCGGACGCTTCGCACGCCGCGCTCGCGCATCCGCGCTTCCAGCGCGTCGATCGCCTCGGCCGGGCCCGAGGCGACGCACTCGGCGGGCCCGTTCACCGCGGCCAGGTCGACGCCGTCCGGCAGCGCCGCGACCAGCTCGGCGGGCGGCAGGGAGACGGCGAGCATCGCGCCCGGCGGCGCCGCCTGCACGGCCGCGCCGCGCGCGACCAGCAGGCGCAGCGCGTCGGCGGGGGTCAGCACGCCGGCCAGCGCGGCGGCGACGTACTCGCCGACGCTGTGACCGATCATGACGGCCGGCTCGCAGCCCCAGCGCAGGAACAGCCGTGCCAGCGCGAACTCCACCGCGAAGAGCACCGGCTGCTGGAACTCGGTCCGCCGCAGCAGTGCCTCGGCCTCGGACTCCGCCGCCGCTTCCGGGTAGAGCAGGTCGCGCAGGTCGCGCCCGAGCAGCGGCAGCGCGATCTCGGCGGCGTCGTCGAGATCGCGCCGGAAGCTCGGCTCGGCCACGTACAGCTCCGCCGCCATGTCGAGCGCTTGCGAGCCCTGGCCCGGGAAGACGAACGCGATTCGCGGCGCGCGCGCCGCGACCGCGGCCGCGTGCGGGACGCGCGCGGCGCCGCGCAGCGCGTCGACCAGCCGGCCGGGCTCGTCGGCCACGAAGGCCTCGCGGTGCGCGAACGCGCGCCGCCCGGCGTTGCGCGTGAAGGCGACGTCGCGCAGCTCGAAGGCATGCCGTTCCAGGTGGTCGGCCAGCTCGGCGCGCAGCGCCGCCAGCGCGGCCGGCGTGCGGGCCGAGAGGCAGACGATCTCGCGCGGCCGGACCGCCGGCTCGCGCGGCGGCGGCGGCGGCGGCTCCTCGACGACGACGTGCGCGTTGGTGCCGCCGACCCCGAAGGAGTTGATGCCCGCCCGCCGGACGTGGCCGTCGCGGCGGCGCCACGGCGCGAGCTCGGCGTTCACCCAGAACGGTCCGGCGGCGAAGTCGATCGTCGGCTTGGGCCGCACGAAGTGCAGCGTGGGGGGAATCGCTTCGTGCTCGAGCGCGAGCACGGTCTTGATCAAGCTCGCGACTCCCGCTGCCGGATCGAGGTGGCCGATGGCCGACTTGACGCTGCCCAGCACGCAGCTGCGGGGGCCGTTGCTCGCACCGAAGACGCCGTGCAGGGCCGCGACCTCGATCGGGTCGCCGACGACGGTGCCGGTGCCGTGCGCCTCGACGAAGTCGATCGCGCGCGGGTCCAGCCCCGCGGCGTCCAGCGCGCTGCGGACGACCGCCGCCTGCCCGTCGCGGCTGGGGGCGGCGAAGCTCGCCTTCGCGGCACCGTCGTTGTTGACCGCCGAGCCGACGATCACGGCGCGGATGCGGTCGCGGTCGCGCAGCGCGTCCTCCAGCCGCTTGAGGACGACGACGCCGACCCCGTTGCCCCAGACCGTTCCGTCGCCGTCGGCGTCGAACGCCCGGCAGCGGCCGTCGGACGAGCGGACGCCGCCCTCGGCCCAGTCGTAGCCCTCCATCTGCGGCAGCGCGAGCACCGCGCCGCCGGCGAGCGCGGCGTCGCTTCGCCCGTCCAGCAGCGCGCGGCAGGCGAGATCGATGGCGACCAGCGACGTGGCGCAGGCGGCGTACACGTAGATGCTCTCGCCGCGCAGATCGAACAAGTGCGAGACGCGCATGGTCATCGGCTTGTCGATGCCCGTCGCGATGATCTCGAACGTGCTCGAGCCGTCGTGGCCGAACACCTCCATCGCGTCGAGCGGATGGCGCGACGGTCCGGCACCGCCGTAGACCGCGACGTGCCGGCCCAGCCGGCTGATGTCGTATCCCGCGTCGTCGGCGGCGACCCAGCACTGCTCGATGAACAGGCGCTGCTGCGGATCCATGATCTTCGCGTCGCGAACGCTGACGCCGAACAGACCGCAGTCGAAGTACTCCGTATCCTCCAGATACGTTCCGCGCGGCACGAACTCGGCCGGCAGGCGGCCGCGCGAGTCGCGCCGCGTGTCCATGATACGGTCGGGGATCTGCTCGATCACCTCGATCCCGTCACGGAGATGGCACCAGAAGCGGTCGAGATTCTTCGCCTTGGGGAACCGCCCGGCCATTCCCACGATCGCAATGCCTGATCGCATCCGTACCCCCGTTCGTGCTTTCACCGCCGCGGCCGGTCCGACCTCTCAGCCGCGCACCGGTAGGCGGCACCCTTCCGCTTCGAGATAATCGGCCAGTCCCGCGATGGTCGGGTGCGCGATGAAGTGCGCCAGCGGCACGCGGCTCGCGAAGGCGGTACGGCAGCGGTCCACGAGCTGCACGGCGAGCAGCGAGTGGCCGCCGACGTCGAAGAAATCGTCGTGGATCGACGCGTCGTCGAGCGCAAGCGTCGTCTTCCAGAGCTCCGCGAGCGCGAGCTCGACCGGCGTCGACGGCGCGACGCGGTCGCGCTGCTCGCCGCGCTGCTGCGTGGGCGGCGGCAGCGCGGCGCGATCGACCTTGCCGTTGGGCGTCAGCGGCAGCGCTTGGAGCGGTACGACGTAGTTGGGCGCGAGATACGCCGGCGCTCGGTCGAGGATGAAGTGCCGCAGCTCGGCGGTCGACGGCGCGCCGCCGAAACGCCCGACGGCGTAGACCACCAGCCGCGCGTCGCCCTCGACGTCCCACACGCGCGCGGCGCAGGCGCGCACGCCGGGGTGCTGCGCCGCCAGGTGCTCGACCTCGCCCAGCTCGATGCGAAAGCCGCGCAGCTTGACCTGACCGTCCTCGCGGCCCAGGAAGAGCAGCTCTCCGGCATGGTTGCGGCGCACGACGTCGCCGGTCCGGTACATGCGCGCACCCGGCTGCGGCGAGAACGGGTCGGCCGCGTAGCGCGCCGCGTCGAGCTCCGGGCGGTCGAGGTAGCCGCGGCTCACGCCGTGCCCGCCGATCCACAGCTCTCCGCGCGTTCCGATCGGGACCGGGCGGCGGTTGGCGTCGAGCACGTACGCGCGCGTGTTGGCCAGCGGGTGACCGATCGGCACGGCCGCGTCGTCCGCGGCGCCGACGGTGTGCGCGGTCGACCAGACCGTCGTCTCGGTCGGGCCGTAGACGTTGAGGACGGTGGGCACGAGCGCGCGCAGCCGCGCCGCGAGTTCGGGGGCGAGCGCCTCGCCGCCGACGACCAGCGCCGTCAGCCCGCGCAGCGCGGCCCGGCCGGAGGGCGTGGCGGCGATCGCGCGCGCGACGCTGGGCGTGACCTGCAGGTGCGTGACGCCGCGCGCGACCGCGGCCGCGACGACGTCCTCCGCGTCCCCGTCGGGCGCCGCAGCGGCGCGGCCGGCCAGCTCGCGCAGCAGCGGCAGTGCCGCGAGCACCGTCTCGGTCGGGAGCCCGAAGTCGATCAGGCACGCGATCTCGTCGACGCCGGCCGCGCGCGAGCGCTGGACGACCTCGGCGCACTCCGCCAGCGTTCCGAGCAGGCTGTGGCCGCGCACGTAGCGCTCGAACGCCAAGTCGAGCACGGCTTCGCGGTCGGCGGGGCCCAGCCGCTCGACGGTCTCCCGGTGACCGAGGCTGAGCGCGAGCTTGCCGACGAGGTCGAGCGACGCCGCGAGATAGCGCCGCATCGGCTCGCGCACGTGCTCCACCGCGTCGGCGCTCTCGGCGACGTAGGTGTGGAGCATGAGCGTGACGATGCCGTCGCCGGCGTGGCCCCCCGTGCGCCGGGCCGCGCGGTAGAGCGCGATCTTCTCCTCCAGCTCGTCGAACGTCTGGCCGAGCAGGTGCGTGAGGACGTTGGCTCCCAGGCGCCCGGCCGCCTCGAACGTGCGCGGGCTGTGCGACGACGTCAGCCAGATCGGCGGCTCGCCCCGGTACGGCGGCGGGAACGCGCGCACGTCGACATCGTGCCCCGCCCCGTTGCGCACGCGCACCGGCTCGCCGGCCCACAGGCGCTTCACCTGCCGGATCGCGTCGAGCATCGTCTCGAACCGGTCGGCGAACGCGTCGGGCGCGAAGACGAAGTCGTCGGCGTGCCAGCCCGAGGCGAACGCCACGCCCGCGCGGCCCTTGGACAGGTTGTCGATCACCGCCCATTCCTCCGCGACGCGCAGCGGGTGGTGTAGCGGCAGCACGACGCTGCCTGCCCGGATCGCGACCTGCCGCGTCGTCGCCGCCAGCGCCGCCGCCATCACCGCCGGGTTCGGGTACAGGCCGCCGAAGGCGTGGAAGTGCCGCTCGGGCACCCACACCGCGGCCAGCCCGTTCTCGTCGGCGAACCGCGCCGACTGCATCACCAGGCGGTAGCGGTCCTGCGGCTCCGCGTCGACGTCGTCGGAAAAGAAGAACAGGCTGAACTGTGTCGCCGCGCGCCTGCGCGAGGGTTTGCGCAGGGTCTCGTGCTCGGGCGGGGGCAGCACGACCTTGACGCCGCGGCAGAGGGTCCAGAGCAGCTCGAGCACCGAGATGTCGAACGCGATGCTGGTCATCGCCAGCCAGGCGCCTTGGGGACGACCCAGCACGCGGTCCATCCCGGCGAAGAAGTTCACGACGTTGCGGTGCTCGACGACGACGCCCTTGGGCGTGCCCGTCGAGCCGGAAGTATAGATCGCGTAGGCGGCGTTGGCCGGACCGGCCGCGCGCGGCTCGGCTTCGGGCGCGCCGTCGGCGTCGATCGGGCACAGCCGGTCGGCATGGTCGCGCAGCAGGCCGCCGACGAGGTGGCGCGTGGTGACGATACGCTCGAGCTTGGCGTCGTCGAGGATGAACGCGATGCGCGGCGCGGGGTAGTCGAGGTCGAGCGGAACGTACGCCGCGCCGGCGGCCAGGATGCCGACCATCGCCACCACCATGTCGATGCCGCGGTCCAGGCAGATCCCGACCCGGGACTCCGGGCCGACGCCCAGCGCGGCGAGCCGCCGGGCCAGCCGGTCGGCCCGTTCCCGGAGCTGCTCCCACGTCACCTCCGCGTCGCCGCACTGCAGCGCGACGGCGTCGGGCGTCGCGCGGACCTGGCGCGCGAACTGCGCCGCGACGGTCTCGTCGGGAACCTCGGCGTCGCTGCGGTTCCACCGCTCGAGCGACTCGCGCTCGGCCCGGCCCAGGACGTCGAGCTCGTCGAGCGGGAGATCGGCGTCGCGGCTGACGGCCGCCAGCGCGAGCTCGAGCCGGCCCAGCATGCGCTCGGCGGTGGCGCGCGCGAACAGACCGGTGTCGTACTCCAGGCTCAGCGCGTAGCCGCGGCCGCGCGGGATCACGTCGACGCTCAGGTCCAGCCGGGCGACGCCGGCGTCGACGACGCGCGCGTCGCACGCCACGCCGCCGGCCAGCGTCACCGCGCCGATCTCGGGCTGCGGCGCGAGCATGACCTGGTAGACCGGGGCGCGCGAGACGTCGCGCGCAGCTTCGACCTGCTGCACGACGCGCTCGAACGGGATGTCGGCGCGCGCGAACCCGGCCACGGTCGTCTCGCGCGCCTGCGCGACGAGGTCGCGCAGCGTCATGCCGGGGCGCAGCCGGAACCGCAGCGCGACGCTGTTGGCGAAGAACCCGATCACCTGCTCGGCCCCGGCCGCGTCGCGGTTGGCGACCGGGACGCCGATCGTGATGTCGCGCTGGCCGGACTGGCGGTGCAGCATGGCGACGAACGCGGCCAGCATGACGACGAACGGCGTCACGCCCGCGCGCTGCGCGAACGCGTCGACCGCCGCGCGCAGCTCGGGCGCGAGGAGCAGCTCGATGCGCTCGCCCTCGTGGCGCGCCGTCGCCGGACGCGCGAAGTCCTCGGGCAGCTCGATCGGCTCGGCGCCGCGCAGCTGCTCGGCCCAGTAGCGCAGCCCGTCGGCGAACGCCGGGTCGGCGGCGCGGGCGCGCTGGCGGCGGACGAAATCCGCATAGCGCGCGGGCAGCGCCGGGAGCGTCGCCGCCTCACCGGCCAGCTCGGCGCGGTAGAACTCGGCCAGCTCGCGCACCAGAATCTGGCGCGACCAGCCGTCGCAGACGATGTGGTGGTTGACGATGAGCAGCGCGGCGTCCGCCTCGGCCAGCTCGAACAGGACGGCACGCATCAGCGGCGCGCGGTCCAGCCCGAACGGCTTCGCCGCGATCTCTCGCGCCTGCCGCTCGAGCGCCGCCTCGCGCTCGGCGGCCGGCGTGGGCGAGAGGTCCACGCGCCGCAGCGCGACCGTGACCTCAGCGTGCTCGACCTGCTCGGGCCGGCCGTCGTGCTCGACGAAGCTGGTGCGCAGGATGCCGTGGCGCCGCACGATCGCCGCCAGGGCGCGCTCGAGCGCGTCGCGGTCGAGCCGGCCGCGCAGCCGCAGGACGTAGCTCTCGTTGAGCAGGCCGGTGCCGGGCGCGAGCCGCTCCAGAAACCACAGCCGCTCCTGGCCGAACGAGAGCGGCGCCGCGGCGCCGGCCGCGAGCGCGGCCTCCGCCGGCTCGGGAGAGCGGCGGCGCACGCCGCGGATGCGCTCGAGAACGTACGCCCGCCGGCCGTCGTCGCCGCCGCCGCTCATACGGGCTTCTCGTGCGGAAACCACTCCTGCGGCAGCATGCCGAGCTGCTTGAGGATCGAGAGCTCGTCCCGCACCACGCGCTCCTCGACGATGCGCCCGTCACGCAGACCGAACATCGCGATCGCGACCCACGTGACCGTGCGGCCCTGGGCATGGCACATGCCGACCGGCGTGAGCACCCACTCGCGAAACCTCACCACGTGCCGAAGGTGCGCGGTCACGCTGTCCTCGTCGCTGAACACGCGCAGGAACTCGGTCTGCGCGCCCGCGATCGCTTGGTGCGAAAGGCTCAGGAAGCCGTGGAGCGCTTCGAATCCCACCAGGGGCTTCTCCAGGTCGGCGCGGTAGATCAAGCACTTCTCGTCGAAGAGCTCGGGCAGGACGCTGAGATCTTGGCGGTCGATCACCTCGTAGAAGTACCGCTCGACGACCCGTTCGTTCGCTGCGTTGGGCATGGTGGTTCTCCCGTGCGCCGTGGGCGCGGTTGAGCGGGCGAGGGACCGGGCGCACCGGCCGGCCTCACGAGCGGGCCTCGTCGAGCTCGGCGAGGATGCGTGCTTCGATGTCGGCCGCGACTTGCGCGATGCTGTCCTTCTCGAACAGCAGCGAGATCGGCAAATCGACGTCGAACGCCCGGCGCAGCGCGACGACGACCTGGGCCGCCAGCAGCGAGTTTCCGCCCAGCTCGATGAAGGAGTCGTGGACGCCGGGGCGCTCGGTGCCCAGCACGTCGCTCCAGACCGCCGCGACGCGCGCCTCGAGCTCCCCGTGCGGCTCGGCGTACGGCCGCTCCAGCGCAGGCCGCGCGTGCTTCTCCGCCCCGCTGCGCGCCAACCGGGCCAGCACGTCCGCCGCGACGTCGAGCCGGTCGATCGCGAACCGCGAGACGACGACGCGCGGCTCGCCGCAGGCCAGCGCGTACTCGAGCGCGAGCCCGCCCTCCCGCGCGCCGATCGCGTGGCGCTCGCGCAGCTCCCGGAGCACCGGCGAGGCCCCGGCGTCGCGCCGAGCCATGCCGGCGTCGAACGTGTCCCAGTCGACGGTGACCCAGCGCGTGCCGCCGACGCGGTTCCGCCGCGCGCCGAACGCGGCGAGGTACGCGTTCGCCGCCGCGTAGCTCCACTGCCCCGGGCCGCCGACGAGCGCGGCCGTCGACGAGCAGAGCAGCACGAAGTCCAACTCGCCCGCGAGGTCGAGCTGGGCCAGCGCCCGTTCCAGCGACCGGACGCCGTCCGTCTTGGCGGCCAGAACCGCTTCGGCCGCGGCCACGGTGTCGCCGGCCATCAGCGTGCCGCCAGCGACCCCCGCGGCGTGGATGACGCCGCGCAGCGGGCCGAAGCTGCGGCGGGCCAGGCCCAGCTCGGCCACGAGCGCGGCGGTGTCGGTGACGTCGGCACGCACCGGCACCACCCGGCCAGCGGCGCCGTCGGCCAGCTCGCCCAACCGTGCCGACGTGCGGTCGTCGACCGGGCGCCGCCCCAGCGCCAGCACCGTCGCGCCGTGCTCGCGCACCAGCCGCTCGGCGAACGCCAGGCCCATCCCGCCCAAGCCGCCGACGATCGCGTAGAGCCCTCCGGGGCGAAACGCCGTCGGCGCACCGAGGTCGACCGGAACGGGGGCGAGCTGGGGGCGGTACGCGCGCGGGCCGCGCAGCGCGATTCGCGCATCGTCGCCCAGGACGAGCTCGAGCACCCGCTCGAACTCGGCGGAGCGCAGGACCGGCTCGTCGAGATCGACGTGGCGAACCACGAACGCCGGCAGCTCCTGCGCCAGGACGGTGGCAGGCCCGCTCAGCGCGGCGGCCGCGGGAACGATCGCGTCCGTGCCCAGGACGTCGAACGCGCCGCTGGTCACGACGCCCAGCCGCACCTCGGTGGCGGTATTCTCGGCAGCGACCGCCTGGGCCAGCGCGACGAACGGGCCGAGCAGCCGGCGGCGCGCGGCCGGCTCGTCGTCGCCGGCGCTGATGCCCAGCAGGTGCAGGACGACGTTGGGCGTGCGAACGAGCGCGCGCAGGTCGCGCATGAGCGCGAGCGTGTCGTCGCCGTCGTCGAGCCGCATCTCGTATAGCCCGCGGGCCGCCCGCCGGTAGCTCTCGCCGGGGCAGACCCGCGTCACGACCTGTCCGCGGCTCTCGAGGTAGTCCGCCAGCTCCGCGTGGTCGTCGGGCCCGGCGACGTAGAGCAACCAGCGGCGCCGCTTCTCGCCCAGCCGGCGCGGCGGCCGGCCGAGCACCGGGACGAAGACCGGCGCGCTCAGCCAGGTCGCGACCTGGTCGTCCCGCGTCGGGAACGCCTCGTCCAGGGGTGGCGCGGCGCCGCCCGGCGCCGCCACGTCGTAGAAGTGGACGCCGCCCTCGAGCGGGTGCGGCGGCAGCTCGGCGCGCGGCGCGCGCGCGTCCGCCAGGCGGTCCCAGGCGAGGTCGGCGCCCAGCGACCAAAGCCGGCCCAGGCCGCGCAGCGCCGTGAAGTGGGAGCCGCTGCTGCGGTCGGCCTCGACGAGCGCCACGGTCGTGCGGTCCGCCGCCTCGGCGCGGCGCGCCAGGCCGGCGAGCTGCCCGCCCGCGCCGACCTCCACGAACACGGCGTCGCGCCCCGCCACGGCTTCCACCGCTTGCCGGAAGAGCACCGGCTCGCGTACCTGGCGCACCCAGCGCTCGGGGCTGGCCAGCTCCGCACCGGCCGCGCGGCCGTCGAGCGTCGAGACGATCGGGCGCCGCGGCGGCCGCAGCGTGACGCCGCGCAGCACGGTGCCGAACGGCTCGAGCACCGGGTCCATCGCCGCGGTGTGGAACGCGTGGCTGGTCGCTAGCCGCGTGCCGGCGATGCCGTCGCGCGCGAGGCGTCGCTCGAACCGCTCGACGGCAGCCACCGGGCCGGCGACGACGACGGCGCGCGGGCCGTTGTCGGCGGCCAGCTCGACGCCGTCGCTCAGCCGCGGCGCCACGTCGGCGGCGGCGAGCGGCAGCGCGAGCATCGCGCCGCCCGGCTGCGCGGCCATCAAGGCGGCCCGGGCGACGATGACGTCGAGTGCGTCCTCGAGCGAGAGCACGTCGGCGAGGACGGCCGCCACGTACTCGCCCACGCTATGGCCGATCATCGCGGCCGGCTCGACGCCCAGCGCGATCAGCCAGCGCGCGAGCGCGTAGCCGAGCGCGAACGTCGCGGGCTGCGCGATCTCGGTGCGGCGCAGCCGGTCGGCGTCGCGCCCGAACAGCGGCGCGGCGACGTCGATCGCGTGGCGCGCCGCCAGATACGACGACGCTTCGTCGAACGCCGCGCGCACCAGCGGCTCGCCGTCGTAGAGCGTCCGATCGAGCCCGTCACCCAGCGAGCCCTGTCCCGGGAAGAGGAACACGATCTCGCGCAGCGCCGCGGCCGTGCCGGCCGGCGCGTCCCGCAGCGCGGCGGCGGCGTCGGCGCTCGAGCGCGCGGCCACGGCGGTGCGCCACTCCATCTGGCGCCGGCCCAGGGCCAGCGTAGCCTGGACGCAAGCGGCCGGCGTGCCGCCGCCGGCGACGGCGTCGGCCAGCGCCGCGCAGGCCGCGCGCAGCGCGCCGGGCGTCTTGGCCGAGACCGGAAACAGGTAGGCGGGCCGCGCGCCGGCGTACGCCGCCGGCGCGGGCGCTTGCTCGAGCACCACGTGCGCGTTGGTCCCGCCCACCCCGAACGCGCTCACCGCGGCCCGGCGCGGCTGGTCGGTCTGCGGCCACGGGCGCGCGCACGTCGGCAGGGTGAACGGCGTGCCGGCCAGCGGCAGCGCGGGGTTGGGGACCGAAAGGCCCGCGATGGGCGGAACGGTCGCGCTCTCGAGCGCCTGGACCGCCGTGATGAGCCCGGCGACCCCCGCCGCCGCGTCCAGGTGGCCGATGTTGGCCTTCACCGCTCCCAGGCACACCTCGCGCCCGCCGTCGACCCCGGCGTAGGCGCGCCGCAGCGCTTCGATCTCGATCGGATCGCCCAGCGGCGTTCCGGTACCGTGCGTCTGGACGTAGCCGATGCTGCCCGGATCGACGCCCGCGATCGCCAGCGCCTCGGCGACGACGCGCGCTTGCGCGGAGGCGCTGGGCGCGCTGTAGGCCACCTTGTCGCTCCCGTCGTTGGTCAGGGCGGTGCTCAGGACGACCGCTCGGATGGGATCGCCGTCGGCGAGCGCGTCGGCCAGCCGGCGCAGCCCGACGACGCCCACGCCGTCGCTGAAGACCGTGCCGTTGGCCGCGGCGTCGAACGGCCGGCAGTGGCCGTCCGGCGAGACGATGCCGCCCTCGCTGAAGACGTAGCCGGCCCGCTCGGGGAAGGTCAGGGTCACCCCGCCGGCGAGCGCGAGATCGCACTCGAAGGCCAGCAGCGCCTGGCATGCGAGGTGCACCGCGACCAGCGAGGTGGAGCACGCGCTCTGCACCGTCACGGCGGGGCCGCGCAGGTCGAGCTTGTACGCGGCCCGCGTCGCGAGCTGGTCCACGGTGTTGCCCTGGAACACCGTGGCGACGCCCAGCTGCGCCGTCACGTCGGGACGCGCGGTCAGATAGCGCAGCAGGTACGTCGAGATGAACTGCCCGGCATAGACGCCGATCCGGCCGCGAAAGCGGCGCGGGTCGCACGCCGCGCGCTCGAGCGCCTCGAGCGCGCACTCCAGGAAGACGCGCTGCTGCGGGTCGATGGCGGCGGCCTCGGCCGGGCTGTAGCCGAACAGGTGCGCGTCGAAGCGGCGCGCGTCGGCGACGACGCCCTTGACCGGGACGTACCCGGGCTGGGCGAGCTCGGCGCTCGTGACGCCGGCCGCCAGGAGCTGCTCGGGGGCGAAGCGCTCCAGCGAGACGCGTCCCGCCAGCACGTTCCGCCAGAGCGTCGCCGCGTCGGGTGCGCCGGGGAAGCGGCCCGCGAGCGAGACGACGGCGAGCTTGCCGTCCGCGGGCTCGGTCACGGCGCCTCGCTCAAGAGCGCGGCGGCCTGGTCGTCCGACATCGCGTCCACGAGCGCAACGAGCCGCTCGTCCACGAGCCGGGCCACCGAGGCGATCGTCAAGTCTTCGTACGCGCGCTCGGCTTCCAGCTCGATGCCGTAGTGCTCCTCGATCCGCGCGAGCAGCCGCGACGCAGCCACCGAGTTGCCGCCGGCGGCGAAGAACCACTCGTCGCGCCCGATGCTGTGCACGCCCAGCAGCTCGCAGGCCATCGCGGTCAGCGTCGCCTCGATCGGTGCGCGCTCGCCGCCGTCGTCGGCGTCGCGGCGCGCGGACGGCGTCCAGCGAGCGAGGACCTCGAAGCGGCCGGCGCGCCAGGCGTCCCGACAGGCGGAGCGCACCACCTTGCCGCTGGACGTCTCGACGATCCCGCCCGCGGCGATCAGCACGATCTCCGCGGGATCGCTCGCCAGCTCGGCGGCCGCCGTCGCGCGCACGCGCTCCAGCGCGTCGGCGAGCGTTTGCGGTTGCTCGCGGCGCCCGCGCGCGACCTCGCAAGCCAGCACCAGCGGCTCGGCCCGGTCGCCGGCGGTGAACGCGGCCGCCTTGCCGTTGAGCGCGGGGTGGCAGCGGCCCGCCTCGTACTCGAGGTCTTGCAGGAACACGTTGCGGCCGTGCACGACGATCATCGCCTTGCGGCGCCCGGTGACGAACAGCTCGCCGCCGTCGACGAAGGCGAGGTCACCGGTGCGCAGGTAGGCGGGGGATGCCGAGCGGTCGGCCAGGCGCGCCCTGAACGTCTGGGCGGTGGCGGCCGGCTCGTGGAAGTAGCCTTGCGCGACGCTCGCGCCGCGCAGCCAGAGCTCCCCCAGCCGTCCCGGCGGCAACTCGGCGCAGGTCGCCGGGTCGACGACGGCGGCGTCGAGCCCGGCGCACACCGGGCCGCAGCTGACCACCCGGCGCACGCCGCCGCCGCGAACCTCGCCGCGCGCCAAGGCCTCGGCGTCCAGGTCGAGCGCGCGGAGCGGCCGGTCGCGGCGGCGGCTGGCCGCCAACAGCGTCACCTCGGCCAAGCCGTAGCACGGCAGCAGCGCGTGGCGGTCGAACCCGCACGCGGCGAACCGGTCCGCGAAGCGCTCCAGCGTCGCGCCGCGCACCGGTTCCGCGCCGCAGAAGAGCACCCGCAGCGACGACAGGTCCAGCGCCGCGCGGTCGGCGTCCGGGACGCGCTCGGCGCAGGCGTCGAAGGCGAAGTTCGGTCCCCCGCTGACCGTCGCCCGGCAGCGCGCGATCAGCTCGAGCCAGCGGTACGGCCGACGCGCGAAGTCAAGCGGCGCCATGAGGTGGCAGGGCGCCCCCGCGTACACGGCCGAGAGCCGCGCGAACAGGCCCATGTCGTGAAAGTGCGGCAGCCACAGGGCGATCGCTTCGCCCTCGTCGCCGGACCGCAGCGCGAACGCGGCGTGGATCTCGGCGAGGTTGCTCATCACGTTCGCGTGGGTGAGCATCACGCCGCGCGGCTCGGACGTCGAGCCGGAAGTGAACTGCAGCACGGCCAGATCGTCCGCCCGCGCGGCCGCGGGCGCTTCGCAGCGGTCGGAACCGCCCGCCACGGCGACCTCCACGCCGTCCAGCTCGGTCGCGGGGTCGAAGCGGCGCAGCAGGGCGGCGCGGCCGGCGTCGTTCGTGAGCGCGAGGCGGGCGCGCGACGACGCGACGATGGCGCGCAGGCGGCGCAGCTCGCGCGGGTTGGCCGGGGCTGGGGTCGGCACCGCGACGGCGCCCGCGTAGGCGCAGCCGAAGAAGTCGGCCACGAAGTCGAGCCCCGGGGGGTGCATGAGCAGCAGCGGCTCGCCGGGCGCGCAGCGCCGGCGAATCGCGTGCGCCGCCTGCCGCGCGCGCGCGTCCAGCTCGCGGTACGTCAGCCGCTCCGCGATCGCACCGCCGTGGGAGAACGTGAACGCCTCGCGCTCGGCGTCCTCCGCGGCCCGCGAGCACAGCAGCGAGACCAGCGTCTGCACGTCAGGCCGCACTGCGGGGTTACACCGGTACCGCGATTCGGGTCGGGCACGTCACCGGCTCGCCGTCCTCGAGTGAAAACATCGTGAAGTGGTCCTGGCTCGCGTCGAGCTCGGCGACGTACCGCGTGCCCTCGTTGACGACCGGCGGCACGCACCAGGCGAAGGCGCCGGCCGGCGCGAGCATGCCCTCCATGGCCGCGACGCGCTCGAAGCTGTCGTCGTGCGGAACGCCGGGCCAGTCGCTGCAGGCGAAGTGGTTGGCGGCGCAGGCGCCCGCGGCCCGGACGTGCGCCGTGGCCGGCAGCCGGTCGATGATCCAGGCCTCCTCCGGCCGGACCCCCGAGACGACGAAGATTGCCGCGCGCGCGATGGGGGTCTCGGTCAGCAGGCGCACCGCCTCGCGCGCGGTCTCGGCGCGCTCGACCACGTCACGCAGCAGGTGCGTCGGCGGGATGCGTCCCCGAACGGCCCGCTCGAGCACGTTGGCCAGCGTTTCCACCCGCTCGGGCAGCCGGCGGCCGCGCAGCGACCAGGTCGCGGGCGGCGCCAGGTTGATCGCGACGACGAACCGCCCCGGCGCGAAGACCGTGACCTCACCGGCGAAGACGGGCCACGACAGCCCCGCCCAGACGCCCGCCCGGCCGGTTCGGCGTAGCGCGTGCGCGTGGCGGCCGATCCCGCCGAGCGGCCAGTCGAAGGCCCGCAGCATGCGCACGCCGCCGTCCGCGCCGGGCGTCACCGCCGTGGTGCAGGCCCACTCGTAGGTCAAGTTGAGCAGGTACGTGCCGGGCAAGCCGGCGCGCTCGGCGATCGCGTCGAGCTCGCCGGTCAGCTTCGAGCCGCTGCGTGCGAGCCACAGCCGCGACAGCCCGTCCATGAGCGCGAGCCGCCTGCGCCCCAGGCGCTCGCCGACGTCGGTGAGCAGCACGCGCGCCACGTCCCAGAACGGGCCTTCGGGCGGCAGCCCCGGGCCGAGGTCGACGTAGGGAACCGGCGGCAGCGCGGCGGCCGGACGAACGGCGGCGCTCGCGAGCTCGAGCCGCTCGGCCTCGGTCACGTCCGTGCCGGGACCTCATCGTCCGGCGCGACGCGGGCGCCGGGAAGGTCGACTCCGCGCATCGACGCGCTCGAAGCCAGCCGCCCGTTGGGCCGCCGGCGCAGCTTGAACCCGAACGCACCGACCTGCAAGCCGCTCGACACGAACACCTTGCAGTACGCCGGGATCGTGGTCGGCAGCTCGGGGAGGCGGAAGGTCGGGGTGAGCCGCCCGTCGGCCGTCTTGGTCCAGTCGGCATCGGCCTCGTTCGTGCCGTAATAACCCAGCAGCGCGACGCGCACGTGCGCCCGGGACGGCACGCCGCTCAGCCCGACGATCCCGTCCGCGACCGCGCGCAGGTCGAGCGCCGGCGCCCAGTCGGCGGGGAAGTTCGCGCTCTCCAGGCAGCACGAGCAGCGGATGACGCGGCGTGCGCGCGCCCGGTGGCGCTCGAACACGATCATGTAGTCGCGCGCGGGTCCGCCGCAGATCGGGCAGACACCGTCCTCGTGCGGCTCGCTGGGCACGCCGTACGCGCCGAAGAAGTCCTCCAGCCGGAACTGCGTGGCCAGGAAGCGCGCGGCGCTCGCGTCGAGCGCCGGCTCCGGCTCGCTCGGCACGCCGTCGCCGCCGCGCCCGGCGAGCCACGCCTCGAGCGCTTTCCCGGCATCGGTGTCCTCCCCCGGCTGGCCCACTCGCAGTACGGCGCGCGTCGCGTCGAGCAGCAGCGCCATGTCGCCTTCGAAGCCGCCAGGCCGCTCGACCGGCTGGGGGCTGAACTCGGGCGGCTTCAAGGGCGCGAAGGCGACCGATGCGTCGAGCGCGACGCAGGGGTCGCCGATGATGCAGAAGCTGGAGCCGACGCGGCGCGCGACCGCCGAGCGGTTGAAGCGCGCCACTGCCTCCCCGGCCGGGATGCCGGCCGAGACGTCGTTGACCAGCTCGTTGAGGATCGCGCCGTCGGCGGTGTCGCGCTCTTCGCGCCAGGTCGACAGCACCGCGCCGACGTCGGCCTGCCGCAGCATGGCCGCGGCCAGCCCGTGCATCGGGTCGACGATGGTGTCCTGCGTCTTGACGACGCTGCAGCTGAAGAACGTCGCGATGCGGGCGTGCACAGCGGAGAGCGGCACGACCCATTTCGCCGCTTCGGCTTCCTGCGCGGTCGGCAAGGTCGGGTAGCGCGTGCACTTGCCGACGACACGGCACGGCGGCAGGCCGTCGGCGTCGCTGGGGACCGCCGGGTCCCGCGTGAACGGGCAGGCGTACTCGCGCAGCGACAGCGCGATGTCGATGCCGTCGGAGTGCCCGGTGATGGTCAGCACGGCCGGATCGGACTCCAGCAGAGCCACGATCTCGTCGTGCGGGGTGGAGCCGCCGACGCGGACGTCGTTGCCGTCGACGGCCGTCGCGGTGAGGGCCTCGGTGTCGATGAACACCCGCCGCCCGTTCCCGCTCGACGAGCGCGCGGCGCTGGCGGCCTGTTTGCGGCACACGTCGACGAGCTCGTCACCGTCGCGCGCGACGATCACCCCCGGCGCCGCGCCCGGCTGCCCGTCGCGCGCGACGAACAGGCGGTGCATCAAGCGCGCGGTCACGCGCGACGCGCGGCAGACGACGACGTCGACGGACGACGCCTCGACGAGCTCGTCGACCTCTTCGCACCAGCGCCACGCGCGACCGGTCAGCTCGGCATAGATCTGAGCCGCCCGCGCGCTCTCGGCGCCGAGCCCTTGGACCAGTCCCGGAAAACGCACTATCGGCGTCACGGCACGATCACCTGATGCGGGTCCGTGATACGCCCGGCCAGAGATCACCCGTCATGGCCATATGCTTTGCGGCTCTTTCGGCGGCGACCTTCACCCGCTCGACCAGGAGCGCTTCTCGAAAACATCATGGCCGGAGCGGATCGCTCGGCTCGAAGGACGGGCGAGGGCCGTAGCGAACCAGCCGAGTCCGGATGCAGGACCCAGTTCGGTGATGACCGATCCGCCAGCCGCGGCTGTGCCCGCGTCCCGCCTGCAGTGGCGCATCTGGTTCGATGCCCAGACGCAGGCCGATCCGTGCGCGTACAGCGTCGCCGCCGCGTACCGCATACCGCTCGCGCTCGAGCCCGAGCTGCTCGCGCGCGCGCTCGAGCGCGAGATCGCCGCGCACGCCGAGCTGCACTACGACTTCGACATCGTCGCCGGCTCGCTGGTGAAGCTACCGCGCGCGGAGCGCGTCGCCGTCGACGTGCTCCAGGCTCCCGACGAGCGCGGCGCGGTCGCGCTGCTGCAGCGCTACGTGCGCGTGCCGATCGACCCGGCGCGCGGGCCCAAGGCCCGCGCGGCCGTCATCAGCTTCGACGCGGGCCGCTTGCTGGTGCTCTGCTGCCACCACCTCGTCTGCGACGGCGCCTCGCTGGACGTGCTGCTGGACGGAACGTCGCGGCGGCTGGCGGCCGACGACGGCCGGCCCGCCGCGGTCGAGCGCGTCTACGAGCGGACCGCGCAGCCGCTGGACGCCGGCGCCGCGGCGCCGGCGGCGCACCGTCCCAAGCTCGGCGCGCCGGCGATGCTGCCGTCCGACGGCGCCCGCGCCGCGCCCGCGGGCGCCGGCGAGTCGATCTCCCTGGTCCTGGACGAGCGCGCGCGCGCGGCGGTGCGCGGCATCGTCGCGCGCTATCGCGTCGCGCCGTTCTGCGTCGTCGTCGCCGCGTTCGCGCTGCTGGTGCGCGCCTGCGGCGGGGACGGCCCGGTGGTGGCGTCGTTTCCCGTCACGCTGCGCCGCTCGCCCGAGAGCGCGTCCGCGGTCGGTCCGTTCCTGACCTACGTGACGCTGGCGCTGGACGCGAACCGCGGGTCGACCGTGCGCGCGTTCGTGGCCGACGTGTGGGCCGGCGTGCTGGGTGCGATCGCCGACCCCGAGCGCTCCGGCGCGGATCTGCTGCAGAGCGGCCGGCCCGAGTACCGCGCGTACTCGCTGAGCTACATGACGATGCCCGACCGGCGGCTCGGCGCGGTCGAAGCGCAGCGCTTCGAACTCGAGCTGGAGACGTCGAAGTTCGCGCTGACCCTGGGCCTGGTCGAGCGGGACGCCGGCCTGCGGCTCTGCGCCCAGTTCGCGCACCGCGCGTTCACTGCCGCGGCCGCGCGCCGCTATCTGGCGCTCGCGGCCGCGGCCATCGTCGCGCTGGACGGCGCAGCGGAAGGCGAGCGCGTCGCGGACCTCGCCGCGCGGCTGAACGCCCCGCCCGCGTGACCGTAGGGTACCGGCCGGCCGAGCCCGCCGATGCCGAGTGCATCACCGCCGTCTACCGGCTGACGCGCGCGGCATGCCTGCCGTATCTGCCGGTGCTGCACACCGTCGCCGAGGAGACGCGCTACTTCCGCAAGCTGGTGGCGAGCGGTGCCGTGCGGGTGGCGGTGGCGGACGGCGCGATCGTCGGCTTCTGCGCCATCCGCCCGGGCTGGGTGGACCATCTCTACGTGCTGCCCGAGCACGGCGGGACGGGCATCGGCTCGGCGCTCCTGCGGACCGCGATGGACGCCAACCGCGAGCTGCGCCTGTGGGTGTTCCAGAAGAACGTTCGCGCGATCCGCTTCTACGAGTCGGCGGGGTTCGGCTTGATCGAGCGCACCGACGGCCGGGACAACGAGGAGCGCGAGCCGGACGCGCTCTACGGCTGGCTCCGGCCGACGTGAGCTTCAGCCGCCGGACGCGGGCAGCGGCTCCCCCAGCAGCGCGCCGACGAAGCCCGGCGCGCGGTCCAGCTCGAGCAGGCCGATCATCGAGCGAACCTGATCCGGTGCGAACGCCATGACGAGCCCCGCCTGGACGTCCCGGAACGCGCGCTCGATCGGCGAGCGGCGGCTCAGGGCCCGCCCGCCCGCGACGCGGATCGCGAGCGCGGCGACGTCGCAGGCCGCCTCGCACGCGACCGCCTTGGCCGAGGCGATCGCCGCGCCGCGCGGGAACGAGCCGATCGGTCCCGCCGTCGCCGCATGGCGGGCCATCAGCCAGCTCGACTCGAGCAGCAGGCGCATTCGGCCGATCTCGGCGACGGTGCGCGCGGCATCGGGCTCGAAGCCCAGCTCGCCGCCGCCCGCGAGCCGGTCCAAAGCGTCCTTGGCGGCGGCGCGCGCCGACCGGTACGCCACCTCGGCGGCGCCCAGATAGACCGACGGGTATCCCAGGGCGTACTCGAGCTCCAGCAAGAGCGCCAGGCGATGGTCGGGCGGGGCCACGACGTCCGCCGGGTCGACCACGACATCGTGGAAGTCCATCGTCACGCTCGACGTCGAGCGCATGGACATGACGTCCCAGTCGTCGTGCGCCTCGACCCCGGGCTGTCCCGAGCCGACCATCGCGCCAACGACGCGGTCGCCGTACGTCGCCGAGACGTAGAGCAGCTGCGCGTTGGGACCGAAGGAGCCGTAGCTCTTGCGCCCGTTGAGCACCAGCTCGCCGCCGCGCCGCTGCAGCGTCGTGCGCGGCTTGTCGCCGGTCAGGAACGGCTTGAGGCTGGTCTCGGAGCCCAGCGCGGCGATGCACGCGCCGTCGTCGAGCACGCGCCCGAACCAGCGCCGTTTCTGGGCCTCGTCGCCGAGCAGGGCGATGACCGCCAGGGTGGTCGCGTGCATGTTGTACGCCAGCGCGGTCGACGCATCGCCCTTGGCCATCTCGTACAGCGCGGCGATGTATCCCGGCGAGCTCACGCCGCGCCCGCCGTACCGCTGGGGAATCAGCATGCCGAGCATCCCGGCGGCGCGCAGCTCGCGGAAGTTCTCCGCGGGAAAGGTGCCGCTGCGGTCGTGCTCGGCCGCGCGCCGCGCGAAGCCCGGCGCCAGCTCGCGCACGCCGTGCAGCAGAGCGCGCTCGGCGGCGGCGCCGACGAAGCTGCAGTCGAGGACCTCGTCGCCCAAGATTCCCATCGTCACCCCTTCACTCGTACCGGCTGCTCTCTCGGCAAGAACCGGGCACTTCCTGCGCTGGAGGAGTGCCCCGCCGAACGGCGTAATGAGACGGTCTTGCGTTGGCTGCCATTCGGCTTGGGTGAGCATGGCCTTGTTGCATCAGCACCGCGTCTCGTCCGACCTGGGGACCGATGTGCTCGGAATCGATCCTCAAGGGCATGAGTCGATGCTCGTCGTGCCGCCGTCGCTCCACCCGCGCCCCGTGGTCGGCGACCGCGTCGCGACCGACGAGCGCTCGCGCATCGTGTCGATCGACGAGCGGTACGGCACCCTCTCCCGCGCGCGCTCGGCGACCGAGCCGCAGGTCATCGCGGCCAACCTGGACACGATCTTCGTGGTCACGGCTCCCGGGCACGACTTCTCGCCGGCCCGCGTCGAGCGGTATCTGATCGCGATTCGGGCCGGCGGGGCGGCCGCGGTGATCATCCTCAACAAGCGCGACCTGTGCGACGATCCGGACGCACTGCTGGCCGAGCTGGCCGCGGTCGCCGCCGACGCGCCGGTGCACGGCGTGTCCGCCGTGCACGACGACGTCGAGGCCGCGTTCGGCCCGTACCTGTGGCCCGGCGCGACGATCGCCCTGGTGGGATCGTCGGGTGTGGGCAAGTCGACGCTCGCGAACCGCCTGCTGGGCTTCGACCGCTTCAAAACCGGCGCGATCCGTGCCTCCGACGGCCGCGGCAGGCACACGTCGTCGGTGCGCGAGCTCGTCGCGCTCCCGGGCGGCGCGTGGCTGATCGACACGCCCGGCATGCGATCCTTCGCCCCGTGGGCCGACGAGGGCGCGCTCGACGACGTGTTCGTCGAGGTGGCCGCGGCCGCGCAGCGCTGCCGGTTCCGGGACTGCACGCACGGTGCGGAGCCGGGCTGCGCGGTGCGCGGCGAGATCGACGACGAGCGGCTGGAGCGGTACGGCAAGCTGCGCGCGGAGCTGGCGTACCTGGACCGGCGCGACGACTGGGCGGCGCAGGAAGACAACCGGCGCCGCTGGCGCACCATCAGCAAGGACAACAAGCGCCGCGCGCGCGGGCTGGAATGATGGCTCCCGCCTCGTACCAGCAGCGCGAAGTGTGGCTCAACCAGCAGATCGCCACCGCGTCGCCGGCGTACAACGTCGTCTTTCGGTACGAGGTCGCCGGCACGGTCGACGCCGACCGGCTGCGCGCCGCGCTCGCGGCGCTCGTCGGGCGGCATGCGGCGCTGCGGGCGTCGTTCCACTTCGACGGCCAGGAAGTCTGCCAGCGGATCGCCGCGACGTGCCCGATCGACATCGCGGAATTGGACGATCCGGACGCCGAGCTGCGGTTCGCCGGCGAGACGTTCGCGCTCACCGAGCCGCCGCTGTTCCGCTGCGCGCGCCGCGTGGCGGACGGGCTGACCCACCTTACGCTGGTGTACCACCACCTGCTGGTGGACGGTTGGTCGGCGGCGGTGCTCGAGGCGGATCTCGCGGCGGCGTACGCGGACCCGCACGCATTGCGCGCCGGCGAGGACCGCAGTTACCTCGACTACTGCGCCGCGCAGCGCGACATGGCCGCCGACGCGCCGCTGCTGGCCGCGGAGCGGAGCTACTGGAGCCGGCTGCTCGGCGACCGCGCGCCCATCCGGTTGCCGGGCATGACCGCCGTGGGCGGTCCGGGGCCGGCGGCGGAGCGGACGATCGCGCTGGACCGCGCGGCGGTGCGCAGCGCGCGCGCGCGCGCCGCCGCGCAGCGCGTCACGCCGTTCACCGTCGTGCTCGAGGCGTTCTGCCGTACCGCAGCACGGCTGACCGGCACGAGCTCGGCCGTGGTCGGCGTCACCGTGGCCGGGCGCTCGGAGCCCGCGTACCTCGACACCGTCGGGCTGTTCGCGCACGTCGTCCCGTTCACGTTCAGCGAAGGCGACGGCTTGGCGGCGATTAAAGAGCAAGTGTGGAACAGCCAAGCGCGTCCGGTGCTTCCCTGGGAGCTGGTCTTCGCCGGCGATGCGCGGCGGGCGCGTTTGGCGACCCGCTGGCCGCTGAGCATCACGGCGCTGCAGGACACGCCCGCGCCGCCGTTGGGGGCGCCGTCATGCCGCCGGCCGCCTCCGCGGCTGGACTCCAAGGCGCCGTTCCTGCTGCGCGTCGACTTGAGCGACGACGACATCGTCCCGACCGTCGTCTACCAGCGCGACGTCTTCGGCGCCGCGCTGCTCGACGAGATCGTCGCGTGCTTCGTTCGCGCGTTCGAAGCCACGGTCACCGCATAGATCGCGTGGAATCCGCGCCGCTGGCTCCGTGGCAGGTCGACCTCTGGCTCGCGGAGCGGCTGTTCGCCCCCGGCACAGCGCTCACGATCGTGACACGCTTCACGCTGCCGGACCGGACCGACCCGGATCGCGCACGCGCGGCGATCGCCCGCGTCGTCGACGCGCACCCCGCGCTGCGCGCGGCCGTCGACGAGAGCGCGGGCGTCCCGCGGCTGGTCGAGTCGGTAGCGCCCCCGGTGCGGGTCGAGCGCCTGCGCGACCGCGCCGCGATCGCCGCCCGGCTGGACGCGGACCACCGGCACCCGATCGGGCTGAACGGTCCGCTCGTGCGCGCGGACGTGCTGTGCGGGGCCGACGACGAGGCCGTCGTCGTCTCGCTGGCGGCGCACCATCTGGTCTTCGACGGCGTCTCGCAGCGCGTCGCGTTCGAGGACTTCGCCGCAGCGCTGGGCGGGGAGCCGCTGGACGACGACGGCGGTGCGTACTTCGCGTACGCGCGCGGCTTCGAGCCCGACGCGCCGCTCGCGGCGCCGGCCGCCGCGCGCGCGGCCGAGTTCGAGCGCCGCCTGCGCGCGCTCGATGCGCCGCTTTCCGGTACGCCGGGCGCGCTGCGCGCCCAGACGATCCGGCTGAGCGACGACGCCTACGCCCGCTGGACCCGGCTCGTCGCGGAGAGCGGCGCGAGCGCGTCGGTCTGCGCGGTCGCGCTGATCGTCGACGCGCTCGCCAGGCACGAGCCGCCCGCGCTGGTCGGTCTCACCACCGACGCCCGGCCCCGCGACCGCATGCGCGTCGTCGGCGATTTCGCCAACGTCGTGCCGATGTTCTTCGAGCCGGGCGACGTCGCCGGCCGGCACGCGCTGCACGAGGCGGTCGCGCGCGAGCTGCGCGAGGCCCGCGCGATGCGCGCCGAGCAGCTCGCGCGCGATCTCTCCGCGGTCGCGCGGGCCACCGCCGCCGCGATCCCCGTGATCACGTTCCGCCGCTTCGCGCCGCGGCTGCGCGGCGGCGTGACCGCCGATCCGTTCGTGCCCAACCCGGACGCGAAGCGGCCGCTGGCGTTCCAGATCATCGACTTCGGCGACGAGCTCGCATTCCGGCTGGAGAGCGCCGCGGCCGCGATCGGCGAACACCGCTTCGAGGCGCTCGTCGCGGCGTTCGGCGACGTGCTGCGGGCGGCGGGGATCGCCCCCGCGCTCGATCGCCCGATCCTCAGGAGGGGCGCATGAGCGACGGCGCGGAGCCCCCGATGGCCGAGCAGATCGCTCGTGACTGGAGCGCGCTGCTCGGGCGGGAGGTCGACGTCGATACGGACTACCGCGACGCGGGCGGCAACTCGCTGATCGCGCTTCGCATGGTCGCCAAGCTGCGCGAGCGCTTCGGCGCGCCGGTCACGATCGCCGACCTGGTGGTTCACGGGACGCCCGGCGAGGTAGCGGCGCTGGTGAGCCGGCGGCTCGCGGGAACGTGAGCCGGTCAGCTCGGGACTGCCGCCAACAGGCCGCGCAGCGTGCGGATCGTGACGAAGTCGTTCATCGCCAGCCGCGCCCCGGTCGTGCTCTCCACCGTCAAGAAGAGCTCGACGGCGCTGAATGAGTCGAGCCCGAGATCGTCGTAGAAGTCGGTGTCGAGCGTGACTTCCATGGCCGATGGCGCGTACTGCTCGACCAGACGGCGAAGCGAGGCTTGCGTATCTGACATGCACCACCCTCTGTCAGCGTGGGGTACCGATGCCATCGGGTGAAGCGATGACGCAACGGAGTTCCACTGCCGCGGGCCCGCCCCTTGTCGGTCCGCTGCTGCACGACGGATTTTACGCTTGGGCTGCGCTGCGGCCCGATGCGCTCGCGCTCGTGACGGAGACGGTCACGCTGAGCTATCGCGAGCTCGCGCGGCGGGTCGCCACGGTGCGCTGGGAGCTGCTCGACAGCGGCGTCGCGCCCGGCGACCGGGTCGCGGTCGTCGTGCGCAAGGGCTGGGAAGGGGTCGTCGGGCTGCTGGCCGCCGTCGGCGTGGGTGCCGCGTACGTTCCGGTCGACGCCGACCTGCCCGCGGAGCGAATCCGGCAGTTGCTCGACGACGCGTGGCCCGCCTGCGTGCTGACCGAACCAAACGCCGCCGCGGCCGCGTTCGGCGGCGTGCCGTCGGTCACCATCGCGGACGGCGCCCGCCTGCGGGACGGCGCCGTGCCCGACCCGCCGATCGCCCCCGACGACCTCTGCTACATCATCTACACCTCGGGGTCGACGGGGCGCCCGAAAGGGGTGATGATCGAGCACCGCGCGGCGACGAACACGATCGCCGACGTGAACCGGCGCTTCGGCATCGGCCCGGACGACGTCTCGATCGCCGTCTCGCCGTTCAGCTTCGACTTGTCGGTCTACGACGTGTTCGGAACGCTCGCGGCCGGCGGCCGGCTCGTCGTCCCCGACGCTCGGCTGTCGCGCACGCCGCGGCACCTGCTGGGCTTGATGGCGGCGCACGCCGTCACCGTGTGGAACTCGGCGCCGCCGGTGCTCGAGCTGCTGGTCAAAGAGTGCGAGTCACGCGGCGAACGGCTCCCCGCCTCGCTGCGGCTGGTGATGCTCAGCGGCGATTGGATCGACGTGCGGCTGCCCGACCGGATCCGCAGGCTGGCCGACGGGGTTCGCATCGTGAGCCTGGGCGGCGCGACCGAGGCGTCGATCTGGTCCGTCGCGTACCCGATCGACCGTGTCGACCCCGCTTGGAAGAGCATTCCGTACGGCCGGCCGCTGGACAATCAGACGTGGCACGTGCTCGACGAGGCGATGCAGCCGTGCGCGGCCGGCCAGCGCGGCATGCTCTACATCGGCGGCGCGGGCCTGGCGCGCGGTTACTGGAACGACCCCCAGAAGACGGCCTGCGCGTTCGTCACCCACCGCGCGACCGGCGAGCGGATCTACCGCACGGGCGACTTCGGCCGGCTGCGCGAGGACGGCACGCTCGAGATCCTCGGCCGCGAGGACACGCAGGTCAAGATTCGCGGCTACCGCGTCGAGCTGGGCGAGATCGAAGCCACGCTGCTGGCCTGCGAGGGGGCGCGCAGCGCGCGGGTCGTGCTGGACCCCGACCGGCCGCCCGGTGCCGGCGGCCGGTCGCCGCAGGACCTGCTCGCCGTCGTCGTTCCCGCTCCGGGCTCGGACCTCACGGTCGCTGCCCTGCGCGCGCACTGCCGGCGCTCGTTGCCGGCGTACATGGTGCCCGGCACGATCGCCCTCGTCGCGGCGCTGCCGCTGACCGCCAACGGGAAAGTCGACCTCAAAGCGCTCGCGCGGCTCGTGCGCGCCGGCGGCGGCGCTGGGACCGAACGCTCCCCTTCGAGTCGGCAAGGGTGTCCGCCAGCATGAAGACACGTGCCTACATCGGTTTGAGCGGCCTGCCCGGGCTGGATGCGAACCCGGCCGTGCACATCGCCCGCTACGCTCCCGAGCACCCGCGCCTGGGGATCGCGCTCGGCGATCTCGGCCACGACGCCACCGCCGCGCTCGTCGGCGACGACGGCACGATCGCGTTCGCGCTCGAAGAAGAGCGGCTCAACCGGTCCAAGCACTACATGGGCGTCGCGTCGGGCGCGCGGCAGGCGTGCGAGAGCGCGGCCCAGGCCGACGAGACGGTCTTCTGCTACTATCTCGATCCCAGCCCGCTGCACCGCGAGCGCCGCGTCGCAGACGTGCGAGCCGCGCTGGGCGAGGCCGCCGCCGCCGAGGCGGGCGCCGATTTCGACCGCGTCGCCGCCGCGGTGCGGCACGAGTACGGCCGTCTGCCCGGGCTGCGGCTGGTCGACCATCACGTCGCGCACGCCGCCAGCGCGTTCTATCCCTCGTGCTTCGAGCGCGCGCTCGTGCTGACGATCGACGGCCAGGGCGAGTCGGCCTCGTTCAGCGTCTTTCGCGGCGACGAGAGCGGGCTCACCCTGCTGTTCGCGCTTCCGGTCACGAGCTCGCTGGGGTACCTGTACTCCGACGTCACGGCGTACCTGGGCTTCGAGGCGCTCGAGGACGAGTACAAGGTGATGGGCCTGGCGGCCTACGGCGCCACGGACGACTACGCGCCGTTCTTCGACGAGCTCGTGGCCTACCAGGACGACGTGCGCTTCACGATCCCGTCGCTGGTGCGCGCGCCGATGGAGCGGCTGCACGAGTGGTCGCGCCGCCTGGGGCCGCCGCGCCGTCCGGGCGCGCCGGTCGTCGACCGCCACATCGCGATCGCGTATTCGCTCCAGCGCAAGCTCGAGCGGGTGGTGGTGCGCCTGGTCCGGCACTTCGCGGAGCTGACCGGGCTGCGCAACCTGTGCCTGGCCGGCGGCACCGCCTTGAACTGCAGCCTCAACGGAATCCTCGACCGGCTCGGTCTGTTCGAGCGTATCTTCGTCCAGCCCGCGGCGAACGATCCCGGCGCGGCACTGGGCGCGGCGCTGGCCTGCTGGCACGCCGATCACCCGGGCGAGCCCGGCCGCGCCCAGCCCCACGCGGCACTGGGGCCGTCGTACGACCGTGCCGCCGTCACGGGCGCGCTCGAAGCGTTCGGCGAGCAGCTCGTCTGGACGCGGCCGGAGCGCTTGGAGGACGACGTCGCGCACCTGCTCGCGCGGGGCAGCATCGTGGGCTGGTTCGAAGGCCGCATGGAGTTCGGCCCGCGCGCGCTGGGCAACCGCTCGATCCTGGCCGACCCGCGCGATGCGATGATGAAAGATCACCTCAACGAGGTCGTCAAGAAGCGCGAGGAGTTCCGCCCGTTCGCTCCGGCGGTCGTCGCGGAGTGCGCCGACGAGTTCTTCGTACTGCGCGACCACGCGCAGTACCGCTACATGAACTTCGCGGTCGAGGCGCGCGCGCGGCGGAGCGCGGAGATCCCGGCGGTGGTGCACGTCAACGGCACCGCGCGCGTGCAGGTCGTCGAGCGCGACCGCAACCCGCGCTACTGGGCGCTGATCGAGCGCTTCGGCGCGATCACCGGCGTGCCGGTCGTGGTGAACACCTCGTTCAACGTGCGCGGCGAGCCGATCGTGTGCACGCCGTCCGATGCGATCGCCTGTTTTCTGGGAACCGGGATCGACGTGCTGGCGATCGAGGGACACCTGGTGTTCAAGCAGGACAGCTCCGCCGAGGTCACGCTCACGGGCGGCGGCAGGCTGCGTGCCTGAGCGGCCGCCGCGCGACGCGCTGGGAGCGCTGCTCGAAAGGGCGGTCGCGGAGCACCTCGACGATGTCGCCGTCGTCGACGGCGACGTCAGCGTGTCGTACCGCCAGCTGCGGGCGATCGCCGAGGACATCGGCCAGCGCTGCCGTGCGCTGACCGGGCCGGGCGAGGGCGTCGTCGCGCTGGACGTGGAGCGTTCGTGGCGGCTGGTCGGCGCGGCGTTCGCCGTCGTCGCGGCGGGCCTGGGCTTCACCGTGCTCTCCCCCGAGCTGCCGCAGGCGCGGCGGAACGCGATGCTCGACGCGCTGGGCTCCGTCCCCGTCCTGCGCTGGCCGGCCGGCGGCGCGCCGAGCATCGACGCCGAGCGGGTCGAACGGGCCGCCGCACCGTCCGGCGGCGACGCCGAGCGGGCGATCGCGTACGTGATCTTCACCTCCGGATCGACCGGCACGCCGAAGGCCGCGGCGAACGAGCGCCGCGGCCTGGCCGGCCTGGTGCGCTGGCACGTCGCGACGTACGGCGACCGCGGCGGCTGGGTGGCCGCGCAGATCGCGTCGTCGCTGTTCGACGTCTTCGTCTGGGACGTGTTCGGAACGCTCGGCGGCGGCGGAACGCTGCGGCTCGTCCCCGATACGGATTACGACCCCTACACGCTGTGGCGGCACCTGGCGGACGTCGACGTGGCTCAGGTGCCGACGCCGCTCGCGCACGTGCTCTTCGCGGACGAGGCGATGCAGCCGGCGTCGATGCGCCTGCGTCACCTGCTGACCGGCGGTGACCGCCTGCTGCTGCGCCCCGAGCACCCGCGCTCGTACCGCTGCACCGACCACTACGGCCCCTCCGAGTGCAGCGTCCTGGCGACGTCGACGGCCGCGCTGGGCGACATCGCGCAGGTGCCGCAGCGCATCGTCGGCACCGCGATCCCGGGCCAGCGCATCGTCGTGGTGGACGACGCGCTGCGGCCGGTCGGCGACGGCGAGCTGGGCGAAGTGCTCATCGCCGGCGACTGCGTCGGCCGCGGCTACCTCAACGACCCGGTGAAGACCGCCGCGTCGTTCTTCGACGGCCTGCCGTACCTGCCGGCCGGCACGCGGGCGTACCGCACCGGCGACCTCGGCCGAATCGTCGGCGGCGGCGCGCTGGAGTTCCACGGGCGCGAGGACGCGCAGGTGAAGGTGCGCGGGTATCGCGTCGAGCTCGGCGACGTCGAGGCGGCCGTCGCGGCCTGCCCCGGCGTCGTCGACGCGGTCGCCGGCCTGGTGGAGATCGACGGCGCGGCGCGCTTGGCCGTCGTGGCGCTCGCCGCCGCGGCGGTCGACGAACGGTCCGTGCTCGCGTTCGTGGCCGGCGTCCTGCCGCGCTACATGGTTCCCGAGCGAATCCGGGTCGTGACGGCGGTGCCGCGCACCGCGAGCGGGAAGCTGGACCGCCACCGCGCGCTGGCGATGATTCCGTGAGCGCTCCGGCGCAGGACCAGCGGGAACGGTCCGTCGTCGAAGCGTTCCTCCAGACGGCCGCGCGCGACGGAGCGCGCGCCGCGGTGGTGCACGGCACGTCCGCGGTTGGCTACGGCGAGCTGGCGGATCGTGTGCTGCGCATCGCCGCCGGGCTGCGGGCCCGCGGCATCGGCCACGGCGACGTGGTCGCGGTCCGCCTGGCTCCCTCCGCCGACTGCGTCGCGGCGCTGCTGGGCGTCATGGCGGCCGGTGCCGCGTACCTCCCCATCGACGTCGCCATACCGGCCTCGCGTGGCCGCCGGTACGTCGAGATCGCCGGGGCGCGCGCGACCGTGGAGCGCGATTCGTCCGGTGAGCTGGGCAACGAGCGGGTCGACGTCGACGCGCTGCTGGCGACCCGACCGCCCGCGGAGCCGCTCGATCTCCCCACCGCGGACGAGCTGGCGTACGTGATCTTCACCTCGGGCTCGACCGGCGAGCCCAAAGGCGTGATGTGCGTGCACGGCCCGGTGCTGACCGCCGTCCGCTACATGATCCGCGACGGCTTCGTCACCCGGGACGCGCGCGTGATGTACCGGACGTCCATCGGCTTCGATCCGTCGCTGTGGGAGATGTTCGCACCGCTGCTCGCGGGGGCCGTGCTCGTCATCGGCTCGGACCTGGGCCGCAACGATCCCGAGGCGCTGATCGCCGACGTCGCGCAGCACGGCGCGACGATCCTGCAAGTGGTTCCGACGCTGCTCGAATACCTGGCGGCCAGCCCCGCCTTCGGCCGGCTCGACTCGCTGCGCTTCGTCTTCACCGGAGGCGAGACGCTGACTGCGGAGCTCGCGGCGCGAACGCTCGCCGCCTCGCGCGCCACGCTGGTGAACCTGTACGGCCCGACCGAGACCACGGTGCACGTCACGCGCTGGCCGTGCCCGCGGCCGCTTCCCGGCGACGTGCCCCTGGGGCGGCCGTTCCCCGGCATCGACATCCTCGTTCTCGATGGCGAGCGGCGGCCGGTCGCCGCCGGGCAGATCGGCGAGATCTGCATAGCGGGCGCCTGCGTGGCGCGCGGCTACATCAACCGCCCGGAGCTGACCGCCGCGCGGTTCGTCGAGGATCCCGCCGGCGGCGCGCGCATGTACCGCACCGGCGACCGCGGGCATTACGGCAGCGACGGGCTGCTTCGCTACGACGGCCGCTCGGATCGCCAGGTCAAGGTCCGCGGCGTGCGCGTGGAGCTCGACGAGGTGGAGCATGCCTTGCGCGGCGCGCTCGACGGCCGGCTCGGGGCCGTGATCGCCGCGCGCAACGCCTTCGGCGACAAGGAGCTCGTCGCGTTCGTCGACGGCGCCGTCGACGGCCGCGCCGTGCGCGCCCAGCTGCAGCGCGCGCTGCCCGCTGCGATGCTACCCTCACGGCTCGTCGCGCTGGAGGGGTTTCCGACCCTTTCGAACGGAAAGACCGATTACGTGGCCCTTCAGAAGAAAGCCGAAAGCATCCTTGATGGCAGACGAGACTGACGCGCGGGACAAGATCACCGACGTGTGGAGCGCGATGCTCGGCGAGGGGCCGCGCTCCGACGACGAGAACTTCTTCGAGCTGGGCGGTCACTCGGTGCTGGCGATGCGTTTCGTGTGGTTGCTGCGCGAGCGGTACGCGATCGATCTCCCGCTGCGCGATTTTCTGGAGGACGCGAGCGTCGCCGGGATCCTGCGCGCGCTCCAGGCCGCCGAGCACTCGTAACGATCGCGGGCAGCATAGCCGTGCCGTCGGCGATCCGCCCGATTTCGAAGCCGCCCGGCGCCGTGCTGCGGCTGGTGTGCTTTCCCTTCGCGGGCGGTTCGGCTGGGGCGTTTCGCCCGTGGAAGCATGGACTCGACGCGAGCATCGCGCTGGCCGGCGTGGAATACCCGGGGCACGGGCAGCGCATCGCGGAGCCGTTCGCCGACGGGATCGGCGCACTGGCCGCGGAGGCGGCGCGCGAGCTCGCCGCCGCGCAGCCGCGCCCGACGATCCTGTTCGGGCACAGCATGGGCGCGCTGGTCGCGTTCGAGGCCGCGCGCCGGCTGGCCGGCGGTCTCCACGCGCCGGCGATGCTCGTCGTCTCGGGCTGCGGCGGCCCCGGCGCTCGGCCCGCACGCATCGCGCACCTTCCCGACGAGGCCTTCGTCGCCGAGGTCAAGCAGTTCGACGGCACTCCCGAAGGCGCTCTCGACCACGAAGAGCTCAAGCAGCTCGCGCTGCCGATCCTCAGGGCCGACTTTCGGGCCTACGAGACCTACGCGCGCGCCGGCGGCGCGCCGCTTTGCTGCCCGATCCTCGCGCTGGGCGGCGCCGCGGACCCGGGGCTCCCGGTCGAGGACCTCGAACCGTGGCGTGCCGAGACGACGGGCCGCTTCGAGCGGGTCGTGCTGCCGGGGAAGCACTTCTTCGCGTTCGACGCGCGCGACGTCGTGACGCGCCTCATCGCCGAGCGCGCGCGGGAGCTCGTCATGGCGGACGCGGCCTCAGGCCGGCCCGGCAAGGCTCTGCCGGCGCAGGGCGGGCGCGAATAGCGGCGGCACCGCGCAGAGCACGACGCCTGCGCTGACGGCGATCGTCGGCGCGACCCCGATCACTCCGGCCAGCGCACCGCCGGCGAGCGCTCCCAGCGGCATGGTTCCCAGGCCGATGGTGCGCATGGTGGCCGTCATCCGCCCCAGCATGTCGCGCGGCACGAGCCGCTGGCGCAAGCTGATCTGGGAGACGTTGTACACTGGAACGGACAGCGTGATGAGCAACTGCGAGGCGAGCAGTACCGGCAGCGCCGGCAGCGCGTACGTCAGCAGCAGGACGGCGTACGAGAGCGCGGTCAGCGTCATGGCCGCGATCAGCGTCGGGCCGAGGCCGACCGCCCGGATCACGCGCGGAGCGGCCAGGGCGCCGAGAAACCCCAGGTTCCCGATCGCGAGCACGAAGCCGAGGGCCTGCGGCGCGACGTGCACGGTGCGGTAGGCGAAGACCAGGTACACGGCACCGGCGAGCGCCGAACCGAAATTGGAGGTCGCCGTCGCGGCGACGATCGTTCGCAGCACCGGCGAGCCGAAGACGACGGCGAAGCCGGCGCGGACCGCGGGCAGGAACGGCTCGCGCGGTGCGCTCCGGTGCTCCTCGGGCGCGCGGATCGCGGCCAGCACCGCGCCCGACAGCCCGAACGAGACGGCGTCGATCACGACCGCGAGCGGCGCCCCGATCCAGGCGATCAGCACGCCCGCCGCCGCCTTGCCGCCCACCTGCGCCGCGCTACTCGAGAACTCCAGGCGCGCATTGGCGCCCTCGAGGAAGTCGTGGTCGACCAGCGACGGCACCAGCGCCTGGTATGCGATGTCGAAGAACGCGGACGCCAGGCCGATGCAGGCGGTCACGGCGACGATCTGGGCCAGACCGAGCGCGTGCCAGTGCGCGGCGAGCGGGATCCAGGCGAGCGCCAGTGCCCGGATGACGTCGGTGACGAGCATCGTGACGCGCCGCGACCACCGGTCGACGTACACTCCGGCCAGCAAGCCGATGAGCGGGTACGCCGCGTACTGGAGCGCGGCGAGCACGCCGACGACGAACGGTGAAGCGTGCAGGGTGACGATCGCGATGGTCGGCACCGCCAGCGAACCGATGGCCGTGCCGAACACGCTCGCGGTCTGCCCTGCCCACAACCACCCAAACGCCGAACGCCGCTTCACGCGAGGCTTCTTCGGGCCGGTGACCCCATCACCTATGCGCCGCCGGCGCGCGGCGAACCGCGCGCTACAGCCGGAACGCGTCCACGCCGCCCGGGTCGGGGAACACCTTGCCCGGGTTCATGATCCCCAGCGGGTCGATCGCGTCCTTGATCCGGCGCATCAGCGCCAGCACGTCGGGGCCCAGGTCCAGCTCCATGAACTGCTTCTTGAGCAGGCCGATGCCGTGCTCGCCCGAGAGCGTGCCGCCCAGCGCGACCGCGGCCTCGAAGATCTCCGTCGCCGCTGCGCGCACGCGCGCCATCTCCGCGCGGTCGCGCTTGTCGCACAGGATGTTGGGGTGCAAGTTGCCGTCCCCGACGTGGCCGAAGACGGGGATCTCCAGCGCGTGGCGCGCCGCGATCTCGCGCACCCGGGCGATCATCTCGGCGATGGCGCGCCGCGGCACGCAGATGTCCTCGCCCAGCTTGTTGGGCCGGCGGCGGGCCAGCGCGGGCGAGATGGCGCGCCGGGCGCTCCACAGCCGCTCCGACTCCGCCGCGTCGCGCGCGACGGTCACCGCCCGGGCGCCGTGCTCGCGCACGATCGCCCCGACCGCGGCGATCTCCTCGTCGACGACGCGCTCGTGGTTGCCGTCGGCGCCGAAGATCAGGATCGCGTCGGCGTCGAGCGGCAGGCCGATCGGCCGGTTCTCCTCGACGCAGCGCATGGTGAGGTTGTCGAGGATCTCGATGGCGGTCGGCAGGATGCCGGCCGCCATCACCGCGGTGACCGCGTTCGCCGCGTCGGCGATGCGGTCGAACACCGCCAGCGCCGTGCGCTCGTGCGCGGGTTTCGCCAGCAATTTCAAGGTGATCTCGGTGATCGTGCCGAGCGTGCCCTCCGCGCCGGTGAACAGCCGGCGCAGGTCGTAGCCAGTCACGTTCTTGACCGTCCGGCCGCCGGTGCGGATCACCGTGCCGTCGGGCAGCACCACCTCGAGCGCCAGCACGTAGTCGCCGGTCACGCCGTACTTGAGGCAGCGCGCGCCGCCGGCGTTCTCGGCGACGTTGCCGCCGATCGCGCTCTGCTTGAGGCTCGAGGGGTCGGGCGGGTAGAACAGCCCGCGCTTCTCCACCTCGGCTTGCAGGCGCGCGTTGATCACGCCGGCTTGGACGACGGCCACCCGGTCGACCTCGTCGATCGCCAGGATCGCGTCCATCCGCGCCACGCCGAGCACGATGCTGCCGTCCAGCGGGACGGCGCCGCCCGAGAGGCCGCTGCCCATCGCGCGCGGCGTGATCGGGATGCGGCGGGCGCTCGCCAGCCGGTGGACCGCGGCGACCTCGGCGGTCGAGGCCGGCAGCACGACCAGCGGCGGCGTTCGGGCATAGAAGGTCCCGTCGAAGCCGTAGGCGATCAGGTCGGCCGGGTCGCTGAGCACGCCGCCGGGCACCGCGGCGCGCAGCGCGTCCAGGAGCTCCGCGTCGAACGCCGCCGTCGTCATCGGTCGTAGGTTCGGCGCGCCCGCCAGGGTACACTACCGGCATGGCCGACGTCATCACGTCCGAGTACCGGCTTGCCGCCGAGCCCCGGCTCAAGCGTTTCGTTTCCACGATCCTCGAGAAAGTCGGGGTCGTCCCCGAGGACGCGGCGATCGTGGCCGACGTCCTGGTCGCCGCCGACCTGCGCGGGATCGAGTCGCACGGCGTCGCGCGGCTGGAGTCCTACTACGTGAGCCGCATCCGGGCCGGTCAGCTCGTCGCCAAGCCGCCGGTTGCCACGGTCCGCGAGACGGCGACCTCGCTGCTGGTCGACGCCGGCAACGGCCTGGGCCACCCGACCGCCAAGCGCACCATGGAACGCATCCTGGCCAAGGCCGAGGAGAGCGGCGCGGCGTTCGGCGCGGTGCGCAACTCGAACCACTTCGGCATCGCGGGCTACTACGCGATGCTGGCGCTCGACCGTGACCTGATCGGCATCGCCTCGACCAACAGCGTGCGCTACGGCGCGCCGACCTTCGGCCGCGACATCATGCTGGGCACCAACCCGCTGGCCTTCGCGATCCCGGCCAAGACCGAGCCGGCCTTCGTGCTCGACTTCGCGACCACGACGGTCCCCAAGGGCAAGCTCGAGGTCTACAACCGCAAGGAGAAGCAGCTCAACCCGGGCTGGGCGATCGACGCCGAGGGCCACGAGACGCGCGACCCGCAGGTCGCGCTCAAGGGCGCGCTGCTGCCGCTGGGCGGCTACGGCGTCGACAACGGCGGCCACAAGGGCTACGGGCTGGGCCTGCTGGTCGACATCCTGTGCGGCGTGCTCTCCGGCGGCGCGTTCGGCAACGACCTGCCGCTGCCGACCGACGGCCCGCAGCCCGGCAAGATCTCGCACTTCTTCGCGGCGTTCCGGATCGACGGCTTCCGCGACCCCGAGCAGTTCAAGGCCGACATGGACGCCGAGCTGCGCGCGTTCAAGGACTCGGCCAAGGCGCCCGGCCAGGACCGCATCTACGTCGCGGGCGAGATCGAGCACGAGAAGACCGTCTACAACCGCGCCCACGGCGTGCCGGTCCACGTCAAGGTCTGGAACGGCCTGGAGAAGCTGGCCGGCGAGCTCGGCATCCCGTTCGACATCGAGCAAACCTAGGTTCGCAGCTCGAAGGTCTGGGAGCAGCTCAGGCCGTTGCAGCTCGCCGGGATGTAGGTCGCGGCGAGCAGCGTGCGGGTGATCTCGTCGCGCAGCGCCTGATCCTCGGTGCCTGCGAGCAGCGCGACGCTGGTCGCCCGGCCGCGCTCGTCGACGGTGATGCGCGCGACCAGGTGGGGCACCTTCGCCCGCAGCGCGTCGACCAAGCCCGGAACCGGCCGGGCCGGATACGTCTCGCCGAAGTTGCCCATCCCGACCTCGCGGTCGGCCGCGGTGGGCACGGCCGTTGCGGCCGCGACCGCCGCGGGCGAGCGGGTGGCGGCCGGCGTGGCGGTGGGGGTGGCGGTCGGGATGACGGCCGGCGGCCGGCTCGGCGCGGCGACGACCGGCACCGCGGCCGGCGGCTGCGCGCGCGGCTCGGCCGGCGCGGGCGCCGGGGTGGCATACCGGTGCTCGGCGGCCACGACGAGCGGCCGGCGCGCGCGTTCCGTCGCCGCGGTGACGTGCAGCGGCGGGAGCGTCACCGCCGGCCGGGGATCGGCCGCCCGGACCGGGCGCGCGGTCGCGCGGTGCGGCCGCGGGGCGGCCTGGATGCGCACGATGCTGCTCAGCAAGATGCGTTCGTCCGGTTCCTCGGTCGGGAGGGACGAGCGGGGCAGCGCTACCAGCAAGGCGAGCGCGCAGACATGGAGCGCGATCGAGCTGCCGATCGCGGTGCGGTCACGCCGTCGGGACGAGGCGCCGGTCTGCATCGCGGGGGATGCGGTCTGCGACACGGAGCGGAGCGCAACCTTTTCGGTCTCGTTCCGGCTCGAAACGGTACATGGGTCGCGAAACCGATATGGTCCTCTACCAAGCCGAGTGGTGCCCGTACTGCGCGCGCGTGCGCAAGAAGATGACGGACCTGCTGCTCGACTACAAGACCGTCAACGTCCCGCACTCGCACGCCGAGCGCCACGAGGTCAAGCAGGTCTCCGGGCAGACCTCGATCCCCACCCTCGTCGACGGCGACGTCATCCTGGACGACGACGACGACATCATCCCCTACCTCGACAAGAAGTACGGCAACAAGGTCGCTTCCTAGGCGCCGTACATCGGCAACGCCCACGAGCCCGCGGTCGCGACGTCCCGCGCTCGTGGGCTATTCAGCGGGGATGTCGACTTTTACGGCGTCCTTGCGGCGTCTGGGCAGCACGAAGACGAGCGGCAGCAGCACGAAGGTCAGCGCGCCGAGCGCCCACTGGCAGTCGGCGTAGGCCATGACCGCGGACTGCTGCAGGATCTGCTGGTAGAGGCTGCCGAGCACGGCCGGGGCGCTGTGCACCTGCTGCTGCAGCACCTGCAGCGCGAGGTTGCCGGGGGTCGCGTTCTGCGCGAGGACCGACTGGTGGAACGCGCTGCGCTGCGCGAGCAGCGTGATGAGGGCCGCGGTCGAGAACGAGCCGCCCAGCTGCAGCGACAGGCTCTGGAAGGCTGCCGCCTTGGGCACCATCGCGGCCGGTACGGCGCTCAGCACGGCGATGTTGATCGGCACGAACAGCAGGCCCAGGCCGACCCCCGCCATGATCGTCGGCCCCAGCAGCGAGACGAAGTCGTTGAGCGAGGTCGTGATGTAGCCCAGCCAGATCTGCGAGACGCCGATCAGCACGAAGCCGCTCACCAGCAGGATCTTGGTGTCGATCTTGCCCGCGCCGGCGATGCGCGCGATGAACGGGGTCAGCATCGCGATGAAGGCCGCCCGCACGAAGATCAGCTCGCCGGAGAGCGTCGCGGTGAAGCCGAGCAGGCCTTGCACGTACTGCGGCAGGATCACGGTCGCGCCGAACAGCACCGCGCCGATGGTGAAGCCGAGCGCGCTCCCCGCCGCGACGGCGCGGTACTTGAAGGCCCGCAGGTCGACGATCGGGCGCTTGGTGCCGAACAGCTCCCAGCCCACGAAGGCGGCCAGCCCCAGCACGGCCGTGAACCCGAACAGGCGGATCAGCGGATCGTCGAACCAGTCGTTGCGCTGGCCCTCGTCGAGGATGTACTGGAGCGAACCGAGGCCGGTGGCGAGCAGCGCCAAGCCCAGCGCGTCGACCGGGATCGGCTTGGGATCGGACGGGTTGCGCATCATCGTCAGGATGACGATCGCGGCGAAGATGCCCGGGACGATGTTGATGAAGAAGACGTAGTTCCAGGAGACGTTGTCGGTCAGCCAGCCGCCGATCGTCGGGCCGATCGAGGGCCCGACGATCGCGCCCAGCGCGAAGACCCCTTGCGACGCGCCCAGCAGGTGGCGGGGAAAGGTGTCGCGCAGCGAGGCCTGTCCGGTGGCGACCAGGCCGCCGCCGAACAGCCCTTGGACGACCCGCCAGAGGATGAGCTGCTGGATCGAGCTGGAGATCCCGCACAGCACCGAGGCGATCGTGAACCCGATGATCGCGATCGAGTAGTACTGCCGCCGGCCGAAGCGCACTTGCAGCCAGGGCGTCAGCGGGATGACGATGACGGCCGAGATGATGTAGCCCGTGACGACCCAGGCGCCTTCCTCCTGGGTGGCGCCGAGGTTGCCCTGGATCGTCGGGAGCGCGACGTTGACGATCGTGGTGTCGAGCGTCTGCATCAGCGTCGCCGCCATGATCCCCAGGGTGATGAGGATCAGGCGCGAGCCGCTCTCGCTGACGTCGCGGTCGGCGGTCATCTGTGTAGCCATAAGCGTGCGAGGATGGTCGCACGCGAGCTTGGACTCCGCACCGGGCGAAGTCGGTTTCGCCACTTGCATCGGCCGGCGGGGCCGCGGCCCGGTTCAGGCCAGGGCGAAGGCGACCGCGGCGCCGGCCAGGGTCGCCAGCAGGTTGACGAGGTCGTTCGAGGCGCCCGGCAGGCCGCGGACGAGCCGGGTCGGCTCGCCGCACGCGTGGGGGTTCGTCTCGCAGCTGCGCCCGCAGGCCTCGCAGCGGCGCAGCTCCTGGACCGTCGCGCCCAGGACGGAGTCCAGCGTCGCCCCGGCGACCCCGGCGACCGCGACGCCGAGCACCGGCAGGTGCGGGGTGGCGAGCGGGATGATCCAAGAGTTCCCGGCGAGCCGGGCGTGGAGCCAGCTGACCGGAATCGTCACGCAGACGAACGCGACCGCGCCCAGCCAGAGCGCGCCGCCGACCTCGGCCAGGGTGCCGGGGAGGGTGACTCCGCCCGAGAGCCCGGTCGGGACCGGGCGCAGGCCGAGGATCGAGCGCGGCGCCTGGCGGGCCAGGGTGCCGATCTCGGTCGCCCACGTGTCGGCGGTCGCCGCGGCGTAGGCGCCGGCGAAGGCCCAGGCCCAGCGCGGGTCGTGCCCGAGCGCGAAGACGACCGCGCAGGCGGTCGCGACCCCGCCGTTGGCGAGGACCTGGAGCGCGTCGCGCGCCCCGCCCTTCCCGACGTCGACCAGCTCGCGCTTGCGCCGCCGCCCCAGCCGCGACAGCCCGACCGAGGGCAGGAAGAAGGCCAGCAGCACCAGCGTGAACGGCAGCGCTCCCGCGCCGTAGGTCAGGGTCCCGACCGCAAAGGCCGCCAGCGCCCCGCCGCGCGTGAGCGCGTGCGCCCGCCACGCCCCGAGCGCCAGCACGCCGGCGAAGACCGCACCGACCGCGAGGTCGCGCGGGCTCATCGGCGCCCGGCCCTTGCCGGCCGGACGGCTCGTCGTGAAGGAAGCACGTGCTGGCCTTCTACGCCGACGAGTCGGGTTCGTTCGACCTTCACTTTCCTGATCAGCCGTGGGTCGTTTTCGCGGCTGTCGGGTTCGACGACTCCCACTGGCTCGATATCAACGAAGCCCTCGATACGCTCAAGCGATCCTATTTTCCTCATCTCGCATCGCATGAGGTGGAGATTCGGTCGAACGACATCCGGATGGCGGCCGTTCGCCCGCGACCGGAGAACCCGTTCGCGTCTCTTGGCGCAACGAAGCTACGCCGTTTCGGCCACGAACTCTATGAGGTCATCGATGCACTGCCGTTTTCGTGGTCTGCGGTGGCGATCCACAAGCCGACGATCGTGCGGGATTTCCAGGTGGCCAACGAGCGAGATCTGTTTAGCGTGGCATATCTTTCGCTCGTCGAGTTGCTCGACACCTGGTGCGATGACGAGCGCACCGTCGGACGGCTTTTCGTCGATCAGCGTGAAGCCAGCTGTACGGAAAGGCGCATCGTGAGATCGCCGAGCTTCACGCTCGTCATCGTGACGGGTGCGCGCGACGGTTTCGTGTCGTCGAACGTCCGTACTTTCACGACTCGTCACGGTCGCACCACATTCAGTTGGCCGATCTCATCGCGTACGACGTGCTCCGCCGTTATCGCAACGACAATCCGGAGTACCCGTACTTCAAACGAATCGTATCAAAGCTGTATTGTCCGAACGGTATAGTCGGAGCCGGCCTGCGGCTCTACGAACCCCCGAAATGATGACTCCGGGTAGCGTTATTGGCCCCCGGATGTCCTAATCAGTTTAAGCCACCGCCCTCGGAGTCGTCAATACCTAAACGACGCGACCTGGGGTCAGGCCGTCGCGGTCGCTTCGAGGGCGCGGAGCAGGCCGTCGACGGTGAACTCGTCGGCGACCACGTCGACCCGGATGCCGGCTCGCCTGGGCGGCACGGGCGGTGACCGGGCCGATGCAGGCGACGGTTTTCGCCGCGAGCGCGCTCACCGCGGCCGGGACGTTGTGGACGAAGCCGGCGACGGTGCTCGCGCTGGTGAAGGTCACGACGTCCGCGCGCGCGGCCTTCTCGGCCAGCTCGGGGTCGTCGACGAAGCGCGTCGCGTACGCGGCGACGTCGTCGACCGTGCGGCCGGCGGCGCGCAGCGTCCCGGGCAGCACTTCGCGGGCGTCGCGCGCGCGGTAGAGCAGGACGCGGTCACCCGGCTCGGTGCGCGCGAGCAGCTCTTCGGCCACGGCTTCGCCCACGTACGCGGCCGGCATGAGGTCGGCCCGGATGCCGCGCGCGGCGAGCGCTGCGGCGGTCTTGGGACCGATCGCAGCGACCTGCACGCCGCCCAGCGCGCGCGCATCGCGGCCGAGCTCGCGCAGCGCGTCGAAGAACGCGTCCACGCCGTTGCGGCTGGTGAACGCGACCCAGGCGTAGCCGCCCACCGCCGCGACCGCGTCGCGGGCCGCGCGCGGGTCGTCGGGCGGGCCGATCACGACCGTCGGGGCGAGGACCGGCTCGGCGCCGACCTCGTACAGCCGCAGCGCGACGTCGTCGGCCTGGTGGGCGGGGCGCGTCACCAGCACCCGCTTGCCGAACAGCGGCTGCGCGTCGAACCAGCGGATGTGCTCGCGCTCGCGCACGACGTCGCCGATCACGACGATCGCCGGCGCGCCGATGCCCGTCCGCTCGACCTCGGCGACGATCGTGTCGATGGTGCCGGTCACCGTCTGCTGGGTGGGCTTGGTGCCCTCGCGCACGATGCCGACCGGCGTGTCGCCCTCGAGACCGTTGCACCGCAGCTCGGCGACGATGCCGGCCAGGTTGCCCATCGCCATCAGGAAGATCGTGGTCGCCTTGCGGTTGGCGAGCTTGGCGAAGTCCAGCGACGAGTAGCCCTTGGCCGGGTCCTCGTGGCCGGTCGCGATGGTGAACGCGGTGTTGTGGTCGCGGTGCGAGACCGGGATGCCGGCGTAGGCCGGCGCGGCGATCGCCGACGTGATGCCGGGAACGATCTCGAACGGCACGCCGGCCGCGCGCAGCGCCTGCGCTTCCTCGCCGCCGCGCGCGAACACGAACACGTCGCCGCCCTTGAGCCGCACGACCTTCTTGCCGGCCAGGCCCAGGCGCACGATCAGGGCGGTGATCTCGTCCTGGGTGAGGGTGTGCGTGCCGGCTTTCTTGCCGACGTAGATCTTCTCGCAGTCCGGCGGGGCGAGGCCGACGATCGCGCTCGAGGCCAGGTAGTCGTACACCAGCACCTCGCACTGCGCGAGCGCGCGGGCGCCCTTGAGGGTCAAGAGCCCCGGATCGCCCGGGCCCGCGCCGACCAGCCAGACCTTGCCCGGCCGCACCGCTTCGGGCGCGCCCGGCGTGCTCACTCGGCCGAGTCTTCGCCCGGGAACGACGCCGGGACGAAGAGCGGCTCGCCGGTCTGGGCGTGCAGCTCGAAGAGCTCGTCGAGCATGCGGGCGTGGGTGAGCGCCTCGGCCCGGTTCTCGACCGCCTTGTCGCGGATCTTGGTGATCGCGCTGTGCAGCAGCTTCGAGACGATCGTGAGCGACATGCCGGTGACCAGCATCCGCTCGCGCTCGCTCAGCTCGGGGCAGCGCGCGAAGAGCCGCTCCAGCTCGGCGGCGCGGATCGCTTCCGCCTTGCTGACCAGCGAGGCGATCACCGGCACCGCGACGCGCGACTGGTACCACTGCTGGAAGCGCTCGACGTGCTCGCCGATGATCTCCTCGACCAGCGGAATCGCCTCGCGGCGCTTCTCGAGCGTGACGTCGACGAGGTCCTTGAGCCCGTCGATGTCGACCACGCCGACGCCGGGGATGCGCGCGACCTCGGGGTCGACGTCGCGCGGGACCGCGATGTCGACCACGAAGAGCGGGCGCTGGGGCCGGGCCAGCATCGCCTCGGCGACGTTGCCGGGGGTGAGCACGAAGTGCGACGCGCCGGTCGAGGTGACGACGACGTCGGCGGTCGCGAGCGCGGCGACCAGCCCGGGCAGCTCTGCCGCGCGGGCGATGCCGCCCAGTTCGCCCGCGACCTGCTGGGCGCGCTTGTGCGAGCGGTTGAGCAGCACGATGTCGGCCGCGCCTTCGGCCTTGAGCCGGCGCGCGGCCACGCCGCCCATCTTGCCGGTGCCGATCACCAGCACCGTCTTGCCCTGCAGCTCGCCGACGTGCTGCTTGGCGAACGCCACCGCGGCGCCGGCGACCGAGGTCGACTCGCCCGAGATCGCGGTCTGCGAGCGCGCCTCCTTGCCGGCTTCGAGCGCCTCGCGGAAGAGCGTGTGCAGCGTCTTGCCGAGCGAGCGCGCGCGCTGGGCCTGCACATAGGCGTCCTTGACCTGGCCGAGGATCTCCGCCTCGCCGATCAGCATCGAGTCCAGGCCGGTGCTGACCCGGAAGAGGTGGTCGATCGCCTGCCCGCCCAGCAGCGTGTACATGTACGAGTCCATGTCGCTGACGTCGCCGTGGCGGAAGTTGCTCAGGAACGCCTTGATCTGGGCGACGCCCGACTCGTAGTCCTCGAGCTCGGCGTAGATCTCGAGCCGGCCGCAGGTCTGCAGCATCAGCGCCTCGCGCACCGCCTGGTAGTCGCGCAGCGCGATCAGGGCCTCGCCCATCTTCTGGGCCGGAAAGGCATGGCGCTCGCGCACGTCGACCGGCGCGGTGTTGTGCGAGAGGCCCAGGCACACTAGCGGCACGCGTAGACCTCGGCCAGCGCGTCGTCGGCGGCCGCGACGGTCGCGTCGATCTCGGCCTCGGTGTGGGCCAGCGAGACGAAGCCGGCCTCGAACTGGGCCGGCGCGAAGTAGACGCCGCGGTCGAGCATGGCGTGGAAGAACCGCCCGTAGAGCGCGACGTCGGACGTCTTGGCGCCGGCCAGATCGGTCACCGGCCCGTCGGTGAAGAAGAAGCCGAGCATCGAGCCCGCCGCGGCGACCGTGTGCGGCACGCCGCGCCGCCGGAATACGTCTGCCATCCCATCGGTGAGACGCTTCGCGAGCGCCTCCAGATGCGCGAAGCTCGCCGCCGAGAGCTCGCGCAAGGTCGCGATCCCGGCCGCCATCGCGAGCGGGTTGCCGCTCAGCGTGCCGGCCTGGAAGATGTCGCCGTCGGGGGTCAGCCGGTCCATGATGTCGGCCCGGCCGCCGAAGGCGCCGACCGGCAGCCCGCCGCCGATCACCTTGCCCAGGGTGGTGAGGTCGGGCAGGATGCCGGTGCGGCCCTGCACGCCGCCCGGGCCGACCCGGAAGCCGGTCATGACCTCGTCGAAGACCAGCAGCGCGCCGTGCTCGCGGGTGAGCGAGCGCAGCGCCTCGAGAAAGCCGGGCAGCGGGAGCACGAAGCCCATGTTCCCCGCGTACGGCTCGACGATCACGGCGGCGATCCGGCCCGGGTTGCGCTCGAAGGCGGCCCGCACGGCGGCCGCGTCGTTGTAGGGCACGATGATCGTGTCGCGCGCGGTGCCGGCGGTGACGCCCTTCGAGTCGGGCACGCCCATGGTCAGCGCGCTCGAGCCGGCGCTGATCAGGAACGGGTCGGCCGAGCCGTGGTAGCAGCCGGCGAACTTGACGAACTTCTCGCGCCCGGTGAACCCGCGCGCCAGCCGGATCGCGTTGGCGGTGGCCTCGGTCCCCGACGAGCAGAAGCGGACCTTCTCGACCGACGGCACCGCGGCCACGATGAGCCGCGCCAGCTCGGTCTCGTACTCGGTCGGCGTCCCGTACGAGGTGCCGCGGCCGGCCGCGGCGCGGATCGCCTCGACCACCGCCGGGTGGGCGTGGCCGAGGATCATCGGCCCCCACGAGAGGACGTAGTCGAGGTAGCGGTTGCCGTCGACGTCGGTCAGGTGCGCGCCCTGCGCCTCGCGCACGAACACCGGCGTCCCGCCGACCGCCTTGAACGCCCGCACGGTCGAGTTGACCCCGCCCGGGATGACCTGCTTGGCCGCGGCGAACGCGCGCTCGGAACCGCTGCGGTTCACGCCAGCACCCGGCGGATGGCGGCGTAGTCCTGGGGGGTGTTCACGTTGGCCAGCGCGCGCGGGTCGGGCACCGGGACGAGCTTCGTCCGCAGCCGGTCGATCACCAGCCGCAGCGCGCCCTGGCCGCCGCGCAGCACCGGCAGGCCCTCGCGCAGGAACGCCTCGCGGCGGTAGAGCGCGGCCAGCGGCTCGATCCGGCGCGGGTCCTCGGCCTGCGCCGGGACCACCGCCTCGAGTTCGGGCGCGACGTGCTCCGCCAGCCGGTCGACGAACGCGGCGTCGACGAACGGCGCGTCGCCCGCGCAGGCGAAGACCCAGTCGGTGCGCATCGCGCCCATGGTCGAGAGCAGGCCGGCGAGCGGGCCGCGCAGCGGCCAGCGGTCGACCACCATCGGCGCGTCGAGCGCGGCGTCGATCTCGGCCGGCAGCGCGCCCTTGGTCGAGATCCAGGTCTCGCGCCCCGCGCGCAGGTTGCGGTACACCCGCACCAGCATCGGCACGTCGCCCGCGTCGAGGAACAGCTTGCCCGGCAGCCGGGTCGCCTCGCCGCCGGCCAGGATGCAGACGCCGACGTCGGGCCGCGCGGGGGCGCTCACGCTCGGCTCGTTCGCCGCAGGTAGTCCTTGGCGAAGTAGGTGATGATGACGTCCGCGCCGGCCCGGGCCATCGCGGTCAGCGTCTCGTCGACGATCCGCTCCTCGTCGATCCAGCCGCGCTCGGCGGCGGCCTTGATCATCGCGTACTCGCCGCTGACGTGGTACGTCGCGAGCGGCAGATCGGTCAGCCGGCGCACCTGGTGCAGGATGTCGAGGTAGGCCATCGCCGGCTTGACCATGACGATGTCGGCGCCTTCCTCGATGTCGAGCCGGACCTCGCGCAGCGCCTCGCGGCCGTTGGCCGGGTCCATCTGGTAGGTGCGGCGGTCGCCGAACGAGGGCGTCGAGGCGGCCGCCTCGCGGAACGGGCCGTAGAAGCCCGAGGCGTACTTCGCGGCGTACGACATGATCGCGACCTTGGCGAACCCGTCGCCGTCGAGCGCGCTGCGGATCGCCGCCACCCGGCCGTCCATCATGTCGGAGGGTGCGACGACGTCGACCCCGGCCTGCGCGTAGGTGATCGCGGTGCGGGCGAGCAGGTCGAGGGTGCGGTCGTTGTCGACGTCGCCCGCGGCGTCGAGGATGCCGCAGTGGCCGTGGTCGGTGTACTCGCAGTTGCAGAGGTCGGCGATCACCAGCATGTCCGGCAGGGCCTGCTTGATCGCGCGCGCCGCGCGCTGGACCACGCCGTTCGGGTCGTAGTTGATCGTCGCCACGGCGTCCTTGTCGGCCGTGTCGGGGATGCCGAAGAGCAGCACGGCCTTGACGCCGGCGGCGGCCAGCTCGCGGCACTCGCGCACGACCGCGTCGACCGAGTAGCGGTCGACCCCGGGCATCGAGCCGATCGGCTGGACGACGTCGCTGCCCGGCACGACGAAGAGCGGCTGGACCAGGCCGTCGCGGTTGACCCGCGTCTCGCGGACCAAGCCGCGCATCGCCGCGCTCGCGCGCAGCCGCCGCGGGCGGCTGACGATCCGGGTTCGTTCGGCGACGTTCATGCCTGGTGCTCCAACAGAAAACGGGTCACGGACTGTACGAACACGCCGACCTCGGCGGAGGGTGCGACGACGTCGGGCGGCCAGCCGTGGGCCAGGGCGGTCTGCGAGGACGACGGCCCCATGGCGGCCACCGCCGGCCGGTGGCCGTCGTGGCGCAGGCCGTCCAGGTACTCCGTGATGGCGCTCACCGAGCCCGACGAAGGAAACAGGATGACCGCCGGCACCCGGCCGTCGAGCTCCGCCCGGGCGCTGCCGCTGTCGGCCGCCTCGACCACCTCGGCGCCGGCGTCCCGCAGGGCCGGAGCGATCCGGCTCGGGCGCGCCTGGGTCCGCGGCAGCAGCACCAGCCGGCCGCGCAGCGGTCCGCCCAGCACGCCGGCCAGGATCGCCTCGCCGCCCTCGGCGAGCAGGCCGCGGGCCAGCGCCGCGCCGAGGCCCTCGGCGACGGCCAGTTCGTCCACCGCGAACACCGCGTCGCGGGTCTTGCGCAGCACCCGGCTGCCGTCGGGCGCGGCGACCGCGCCGGTGATCCGGAAGCGCCCGTCGTCCCAGACCGCGTGCGCGCCGACCGGCGCCTGGCAGCCGCCGCGCAAGGTGCGCAGGAAGGCCCGCTCGGCCCGTACCGCAAGCGACGTCGCCGGGTCGCTCAGCAGCGCGTCGAGCCGGGCCGCCAGCGGGCCGGCGGCGCGGCACTCGATCCCCAGCGCCCCTTGCGCCACCGCCGGGGTGACCTGCTCGACCGCGAACGGCACGGTGTGGGTCGCCCGCAGGCCGAGCCGGTTCAGCCCGGCGGCGGCCAGCACGATCGCGTCGTACTGCCCCTCGCGCAGCTTGCGCAGCCGGGTGTCGACGTTGCCGCGGATGTCGCGGTACTCGAGGTCGGGCCGCAGCGCGGCGAGCTGAGCCCGGCGGCGCGGCGAGGAGGTCCCGACCTTCGCGCCGGGCGGCAGGTCGGCGAACGTGGGAAAGCGCTCGCTGCAGTAGGCGTCGCGGGCGTCCTCGCGCGCGCCGACGGCGGCCAGCGTCAGGTCGTCGGGCAGCGTGCTCGGCAGGTCCTTGCACGAGTGGACCGCGTAGTCGGCCCGGCCCTCGCGCAGCGCCAGCTCGAGCTCCTTGACGAAGACGTTGTCGGTCCCGATCGCGGCGATCGAGCGGTCCTGGACCAGGTCGCCGCGGGTGGTGATCTCGAGCAGCGTCGAGGGAATGCCGGCCCGCGCGAGCGCGGCCATGACCGTCTTGGTCTGGGCCAGCGCCAGCCGGCTCGCCCGCGAGGCGCAGACCAGCGGCGTCGTCCGGGCCGGGACCACGCCGGCCAAGGTGTCGACGGCGCGCTCGACCTCGTGCTCGACCGCGCCGGGCGGCATGGCGGCCAGCTCCTCGATGTCGCGCGCGGCGAAGTGGGCCAGCACGGCCGCCCGCCGCTCGGGCGGCACGACCGCCTGGACCCGCTCGCGCAGCCGGCCCAGCGTCGCGGCCGCCCGGCCGTAGCGCGCGTCGAACTGGAGCGCCAGCTCGTCGCGAACGCGCTTGGTGAAGGCCGGCGCCAGGCCGGTCGAGTCGACCGTCACGGTCAGCGGGCCGGCGCGGTGAACGGCCGGGGTGACGAAGTCGCCGCGCTCGGCGTCGGAGGCATCGTTGACCAGGATGCCCGCCGCGCGGGCCTCCGCCACCACGGCGGCGTTGACCGCGTCGTCGTCGGTCGCGGCGAACGCGACGAACGCGCCGGCCAAGTCGCCCGGCGCGTAGCGGCGCGGCTCCCAGCCGATCGCGCCGGCCTCGGCCAGCGCGGCCAGCGGCGGCGTGAGGGCCGGGCCGATCACGACGATGGCGGCCTCGGCGCCGAGGAGGCCGCGGACCTTGCGCTCGGCGACGGCTCCGCCGCCGACGACGAGGGCGCGGCGGCCGCGCACCGAGAGGGCGACGGGGTACACAAGCCCTATCTTCCATCCGATGCGATCCGTCCCCGCGCGCGCGGCACTTCTGGGTGCGCTGTTCGCCGCGCTCGTCACCCTGCCGGGGCTGGGCATCGGTACGCTCTGGGACAACAGCGAGACCGCCTACGGCGAGGTCGCCCGCGAGATCTTGCTGACCCACGACTGGGTGGTGATGCACCTCAACGGCCAGCCGTGGTTCGTCCAGCCGCCGCTCTACTTCTGGATCGCGGCGCTGCTGGCCAAGGGCCTGGGCCCGACCGCCTTCGCGCTGCGGCTGCCCTCGGCGCTGGCGACGATCGCGATGGGCGGGGCGGTCGGTTACGCGACCGCCCGGATCGCCGGCGGCCGGGCCGGGATGATCGCCGCGATCGTGCTCTCGACCAGCCTGATGCAGGCCATCGTCGGGCGGCTGGCGATCATGGACGCGCTGCTCGACTTCGCGGTCGCCGCCGCGGTGCTGTGGTGGTACCGCGCCTTCGAGCCCTCGGGCGACGCGCGCCGGCGCGACACCGCCTTCGTCTGCGGCGCGCTGGCGCTGGCCGTCGGCACGCTGGCCAAGGGGCCGGTGGCGCCGGTGATCGCCGGGCTGGTGGTGGGCGTCTGGGCGCTCTGGGAGCGGCGCGCGGGCCGGCTCGCCGCGCCGCGCCGCGGCGCGGTCGGGCTGGCGGCGCTGGCGTTCCTGGTCGTGACCTTGCCGTGGTTCGTCGCGCTCGTCGCGCGGGTCGGCCCCGGCGGGATCGCCGAGCTGATCGGGCACTACACCGTCGGCCGCTACACCGGGGTGATCGAGAACCAGCGCGGGCCGGTCTGGTACTACGTGCCGGTCGTGATCCTGGGCTTCTTCCCGTGGATCGCGTTCGTCCCGGTCGCGCTCGCCGCGGCGCGGACCGAGGCCGCCGGGCGCGCGGGCGGGTTCGCCCGGCTGGCGCTGGTCTGGACCGCCGTGCCGTTCGCCTTCTTCAGCTTCGCCAGCACCAAGCTGCCGAACTACGTCGCACTGCTGCTGCCGGCGCTGGCGATCCTGGTCGCGCTCTGGTTCGAGCGGGTCGCGGCCGGCGCGCAGCGGCGCGCGGCGGTCGTCTCGGCGGCGACGGTCCCGCTCTTCGTCGGCTGCGTCGGGATCGCGATCGCGCTCTTCTCGCGCTCGAACCGGCTCGACGTCGACGCCGCGGCGCTCGACCCGGAGCTGGTGTTCTTGGGCGCGGCGATGCTGCTGGGCTCGCTGCTGACGGTCGCCGCGCTGACCCGGGCGCGCACCGTGGCCTGGTCGCCGTACGTGCTGGCCGCGACCAGCGGGGCGCTGGTGCTGTTCATCGCCTTCGTCGCCGAGCCGGCGGCCGAGCCGCTCAAGCCGATCCCGCCGCTGGCCCGGCTGATCGAGGCCCAGCGCAAGCCGGGCGACCTCGTCGCCATCCGCGGCGTGAGCGGCGGCAACGGGCTGACCTTCTACACCGCGCCGCCGGTGCGCGACATCTCCAGCAACCGGGCCTTCATCGAGGCGATCTGCCCGGGCGGAACGATCTGGCTGGTCACCCGCCCGCGCGACGCCGCGTTCCTGCGCGGGCTGGTCCGGCGCCGGCAGCGCAGCGTGACCGTCGTCGCCGACGCGCCGGCCAGCCGCCCGCGCGCGGCGCTGCTGCGGATCGACGGCGCCGACTGCCGGGCGGCTCAAGCGGCGCGCTAGGCCGGCCGGACTCGGCTTACGTCACGCGGGACGAGCGCTTCGAGCAGCGAATTCCTCGGTCGTGGATGACGCAGTACTGCGGCGGATGAAGCGGCAGCAGGCGTGGACAGCCCGCCGCCTCAGCATTCGCGACCGCAACGCCGTCGAGGCGGCGGAACGCGATTGGTGGAGCTCGACGTCGGCCGCCGAACGCGTGGCGATGGTGGACGCGGTCTCAGCCGACGCCTTCGCCGTCATCGGAATGGATGCGCGTGAACGACGACTTCAGCGATCTGTTGCGCGAGTTCGTCGCCGGAGGGGTTAGGTTTCTGCTCGTCGGCGCGCACGCTCTGGCCGCGCACGCCGAGCCGCGCGCGACCGGCGACCTCGACGTGTGGATAGCCCGCGATTCGGAGAACGCGCGCAAGGTGTATGCCGCGCTGGCACGTTTCGGCGCCCCGCTGAACATCGTCTCGGCCGACGACTTCACCAGCGACGATTTGATCTTTCAGATCGGCGTCGTGCCGCGCCGTATCGACGTGATCACCGCGATCGACGGAGTTTCGTTCGAAGACGCTTGGCCACGGCGGACCGAGCTCACCATCGGCGGCTTACCGATCCCGGTGATCGGGCGCGCCGAATTCCTGGCCAACAAGCGCGCGAGCGGCCGGCCCAAGGATCTCGGTGATGTCGAGCTCGTGCTGCGCCATCATCCCGAGGACCGCTGATACGAAACGAGCCCGCCGGTGTTCCGGCGGGCTCGCATCTCGGTACGCGGTCGGCGCTACTTGCCGCCGGCGGCGACGTCGGCTTCGGTCACCGGGCCGGCTTTGTTGCCCCAGGCGTTGCGGATGTAGGTGATCACGTCGGCGATCTGCTTGTTCGAGAGCTGGCCCTTCCAGGCCGGCATCACGCCCTTGTAGGTCGCGCCGCCGACCTGCACCGGCACGTTGTTGAGCCCGTTGAGCACCACCTTGACGACGGCGTTCTTGTCGCCGGTGACCATCGGGTTCTGCGCCAGCGGCGGGAAGACGCCGGGCTGGCCCTGGCCGTTGGCGCCGTGGCAGCCGGAGCAGTTCTGCGAGAACACGGACGCGCCGGCGCCGGCGGCGGCCGGTGCATTGGCGCTGCCCGCGGAGCTCGCGCCGCCGGCGGCGCCGGTGGTGCCGTTGGTCTCGACCTGCGGCGCCTGGTCGGTCGAGGTCTGCGCGTTCGCCGCCGTCGCGCCGACGAGGCCGTGGGCGACCTGCTGCTCGACCACGTTGTACTGGCCGAAGAAGCTCAGCCCGATCGCCGCGACCATGACCAGCGCGGTCAGCCCGAGCACCCAGGGCCGGCGCGAGAGCCGGCGCGAGGGGTTGCGGTCGAGGAACGGCAGGACGATCAGGACGACGATCAGCAGCGTCGGCCCGACGATCGTGGCGAACAGGGTCGCGACCTGGACGATTGCCGGCGGGAACTTGCCGACCACGTCGAGCAGCGCGTAGAGCGCGATGAAATACCAGGCCGGATACGGCACGAAGGTCGTGTTGTTGGGGTCGGCCTTGGCGTCGAACGGGGCCGGCGCGAACACCGCCAGCGCGACGATCACCACGAACATCGCGAACGAGAGGACGGTGTCCATGAACATCTGGTCCGGCCAGAAGCGGCCGGGCTTGAGCTTGGGCGCTTCGTCGATCGGCGGGCCGGCGGGGCCGTTCCAGCGGAAGATCGAGAGGTGCGCGCCGACCAGCGCGACGAGCAGTGCCGGCATCAGCCAGACGTGGATGCCGAAGAAGCGGTTGATGGTAAGCGTGCCGATGCCGCTGCCGTCCTGCAGAAACGCGAGGACCGCCTTGCCGGCGACCGGCGCGGAGCCCGCGATCTGGATCGCGACCTTCGAGGCCAGCAGCGCGTTGAGGTCCCACGGCAGCAGGTAGCCGGTCAGGCCGAGCACGAGCGTGATGATGAACAGGATCACGCCGACGACCCACTGCAGCTCGCGCGGCTTCTTGTAGGCGCCCCACAGCAGCACTTGCAGGAGGTGCATGGCCATGAACGCGATCATGGCCGAGGCGCCCCAGTAGTGCAGCGAGAGCACGAAGCCGCCGGCCGGCACGTGGTGGATCAGGTAGTCGGTCGACTCCCACGCGGTCGCGGTCGACGGGGCGTAGTAGAACGTCAGGAAGATGCCGGTGATGATCTGCAGGATCATCGCGAACACGGTCGCGCTGCCGAACGCGTACCAGTAGGAAGCGCCGCCGGGGACGTCCTCGGTGAGGAAGTCCTTCGTCATCGTGACGATGCCGGTGCGCTGGTCGAGCCAAGTCAGCATTGCGGGCTCCTCATCCGACCTTGAGGATCACGTGGTCGGGCGTGCCCTGCTTGTACTCGATCCACGTCACCTCGACTTTGCCGTTGAAGTCGCGCAGCGGCAGCGGGTCGAGCCCGCGCAGCGCCGGCCCGGCGAGGTGCGCGCCGATGTTCGAGAACTGCGAGCCGTGGCAGGGGCAGGCGAACCGGTTGAGCTGCCCGTTCCAGGCGAACCGGCAGCCCAGGTGCGGGCAGATCGGGCTGAAGACCGAGAAGCCCATGCTGACCACCGGGTACGGCACCTTCTCGGCGCCGGTGAAGAGCTCGGGCCGCTTGGCGCGCATCTGCTCCTCGGTGTTCTTCACCGCCCAGAAGAACTGCTCGGCGTCCGAGGCGCCGAAGTAGCCGTTGGTCTCGTGGAGGTTGAAGGTCACCTTGACCGGGGTGTCGGTCGCCTTCTTGAGCGCGTCCACTTCCGGCGGGGTCAGCGGCGACCACTCGCTGGCCGTCGCGTCCGCCGCGGGGACGAGGGAGGCCAGGCAGGGGATGACCAGGCCGAGCCCGATCACGCCGCCCAATGCGAGCACGGCATTCGCCATGAACGTCCGTCGGGTCTGTTCCTCCGGCGTGCCGGGGTCTTTGTACGCCTCTGCGTGGGCCATCATGCTCCTCTCGTCGGGGTTCGACCGCGGCGGCACCCAGCGCGTTCGGCCTTCGGCCTCGCCGCCCGGCTCTGCTGGGTGCCTTCTAGCACCGTAGTGTAGACGGAACGCCCGGCAAACTCGCGTACCTTCGTAGGAGTCGCGAACCGAGTCCTCCGGTCTCCGTCGTGCAGTGTGTTCCCCGCCGGGCCGGGAAAGACGCCAGGGTGAACGACCAAGAGCTCCACGCCCACATCGAGCAGCTCGTCGCCGAGGAGCACGCGCTGCTGGACCGGGGCGGTCAGATGAGTCCCGACCAGCGCCGGCGCATGGGCGAGATCAACGTCCAGCTCGACCGGCTCTGGGATCTGCTCCGCCAGCGGCGCGCCCGGGAAGAGTTCGCCCAGAACCCCGACGACACCAGGGAGCGCAGCGCCGAGACGGTCGAGAAGTACCTACAATAGCGGCGGCCCGGCGGAAGCTCGGCTAACGCCGGGGCCGGCCCCGGCCGCGCCGGGGCGGGGCCTCGGCGGCTCGCTCGACGGTCAGCGGCCGGTCGAAGAACGTGGTGTCGTTGAGCGTGTTGATGGCGTGGTCCGCCAGCGCGGCGTTGGCCACGATGACGAACGCGATGCCCTTGCGGCGGCGGGTGCGGCGGTCGCGCGGCAGCGCGATCCGGGCCGGGTCGACGCCGAACGGAGCGAACAGCTCCGCGACGTCGGTGATCGCCACCCCGCGCGAAATGCCCCGTACGAGAAGTCTGATCTCGCCGGGGCGCTGAACGTCGCTGCTCATCGTTGGGCTATTTCTCCGTAGGGATGCCGCCGCTCTCCTTACGAGGAGCAGCTGACCGAGAGGTCAGCATACTTCGCCGGGGCAGGCTGGGCCCACCCGTCGCGCTCGGGGTGCTCGTCGTACGGCGAGCGCAGGACCTCGAGCAGGACCTGCACGGCGCTGTCGTCGCCGGCCTCGCAGGCCTCGATCGCCTCCTGCGCGACCCAGTTGCGCAGCACGTACTTGGGGTTGGCGGCCAGCATCGCGCTGCGCCGGCGCTCCGCGCCGCGCGGGTCGCCCGCGCTCCGCTCGCGGTAGCGCGCGAACCAGTCCAGCGACGAGGCGTCCTCGGCCAGCAGCGCCAACGCGCCGGCCTCGCCGTGCGAGAGCGCGCGCCAGAAGCGGGTCCAGTCGACCCGCCGCGCTTCGAGCAGGCGGAACAGCTCGAGCAGCAGGTCGGCGTCGGTCTCGCGCGCGTCCGCCAGGCCGAGCTTGGCCCGGTGCAGCTCGAGAAAGGCGGTCCGGTAGGCGCCCTCGTAGCCGGCGAGCGCCGCTTCGAGCGCGTCCCGGGCGATCAGCGACGAGAGCGCTTCGGCCAGCGCGTAGCAGTTCCACAGGCCGATGGTCGGCTGGCGGTCGAACGCATAGCGGCCGGTGCCGTCGGTGTGGTTGCAGACGAAGCCGGGCTCGTAGGCCTCGAGGAAGCCGAACGGGCCGTAGTCGAGGGTCAGGCCGAGGATCGAGAAGTTGTCGGTGTTCATCACGCCGTGGGCGAAGCCGACGCTCTGCCACGCCGCCATCAGCCGGGCCGTGCGCTCGACGACCGTCGCGAAGAAGCGCGCGTAGCGGTCCTCGCCGCCGCCCGCCTCGGGGTAGAAGCGGTCGATGACGTAGTCGGCCAGCGTCTTCACCTCGGCGGTCTGGCGGCGGTAGTGGAAGATCTCGAACGAGCCGAAGCGCACGAACGAGGGCGCCAGGCGGATGACGGTCGCGGCGCGCTCGACGCTCTCGCGCAGCACCGGCTCGTCGCCGGCCGCCATCGCCAGCGCCCGGGTGGTCGGGATGCCCAGCGCGTCCATCGCCTCGCTGCACAGGAACTCGCGCACGGTCGAGCGCACGACCGCCCGGCCGTCGCCCATCCGCGAGAACGCGGTCATGCCGGCACCCTTGATCTGCAGCTCGACCGGGCCGCCGGCGGTCTGCGCCTCGCCGAGCAGGATCGCGCGGCCGTCGCCGAGCTGGCCGGCCCAGACCCCGAACTGGTGGCCGCCGTAGAGCGCGGCGACCGGCTCCATGCCGGGCAGCAGGGCGTTGCCGGCGACGAGGGCCGCGAACTGCGGTCGCGCCGGCTCGCCGGGACCCAGCTCGAGCAGCGCCGCGGCCGCCGGGCTCACGGCCACCAGGCGCGAGCCGGGAACTCCGCTCGGCGTCCGGCGTTCGGAGAACGCGTCGCCGAGCGCCGCGAAGCTGTTCGCGAAGCGGAGGTCTTCGAGGGTCGAGCCGAGGGCTGGTGCGAGGGCCATCGACCCCCCAGACCCGCGGCCGGCAGGCCGGCGTTGCGCGTCCGCCCGAGTCGAATCTCAGGATCCTGGAGAAAACTGAGCCCATGCGTTCGTTCGTCGGCGGCTTCGTGGCCGCACTGGTCCTGCTCGCCCTGGTCGGCTTCGGTGCCGTCGAGACCGGCGCCGTCCCGGCCCGGGCCGACGGCAAGCTGATGCCGGGCGAGAACTGGATGGCCCACACCTCGCTCAACGCCACCGTCGCGCGCGAGGCGCCCAAGCCGCCGTACCCGTTCACCCAGACCGACGCCGACATCGCCAGCGGGGCCAAGCTCTACGTGCAGAACTGCGCGGTCTGCCACGGCACCGCCAACTCGACCCCGACCTCGATCGCGCGCGGTCTGGGCGTGCGGGCGCCGCAGTTCAACAAGCACGACGTCTCCGACGACCCCGAAGGGGTGACGTACTGGAAGGTCGAGCACGGCGTCCGCTTCACCGGGATGCCCGCCTTCGACAAGTCGCTCGACGAGCAGGCGATCTGGCAGATCACGTACTTCCTCAAGCGCGTGCCCGACCACCTCACCGGCGAGGCCCAGTCGATCTGGGAGAACCCCTCGAGCGTACCGCCCGCGCCGCCGCTGCCCGCGCCGTCGCAGCAGCCCGGCCAGGGCAGCACGCACCCCTAGCATGGAGACGATGCTGGCGCTGATCTTCAGCTACCTGGTGTTCGTCACCCGGACGTGGGCGATCACGCGGCTGGCGGTGCTGGCGGATTTCGTGCTCTCGATCGGCTACGACTTCACGCCGCTGCGCCTCCACCTCGGCGTGGTCGAGACGGTCGCGCTGTCGCTGACGCTGGTGCTGTGGGTGATCAACCTGATCGTCGACCGCGAGCGGCCGGCGCGATCCGCCTAGTGGCCGATGGCACCTCGGCCACTAGCCGGCCTTGACTTCCAGTTCGAGCCAAACCAGACTAGATCGCATGGCAACCCACAGCTTCGACGTGGTCGTCGTCGGCGCGAGCTTCGGCGGCGTCGCGGCGGCGCTGGCCGCCGCGGCGGACCCGAAGGTCCGCGTCGCGCTGCTGGAGCCGAGCCAGTGGATCGGCGGCCAGGCGACCGCGCAAGGGGTGACCCGCTGGGACGAGTCCGGGATGGACACGATCGACTCGACCGGGTCGACGAAGTCGTACCAGGACCTGCGCGAGTCGATCCGCGACTGGTTCCGCCAGAACGTCGCGCTCTCCGAGTACGGCAAGAGCTCCCAGCAGCCGCTGAACCCCGGCTTCGCCCAAGCCGGCTATCCGTTCGCCATCGACCCGGCCGTGGCGCACCGCGTGCTTGCGGCGAAGGTGGCTGCGCTCGCGCCGCGGCTGGAGCTGCACCTCGGCACGACGGTCACCGGCGTGCAGACCCAGGACGGTACCGTCACCGGAATCACGACCGCCGCGGGCGACACCTTCACCGGGCGCTTCTATCTCGACGCGACCGACCTCGGCAACCTGCTGCCGCTGGCCGGCATCCCGTGGACGATCGGCGCCGAGGCGCGCTCGGACACGCACGAGCTGGGTGCGCCGGAGGAGGCACACCCCGAGTGGATCCAGCCGCTCACCGTGCCGGTCGCGATCGAGCGCCGCCCGGACGGCGAGAACCACGTGCTGCCGCGGCCGGCGAACTTCGAGGACATCGCCCGCAAGCAGAACTTCCGGGTCGTCGAGGGCGACATCAGCGGCGTCTTCAGCGTGCTGCCGGGAGGCGAGGAGACGCTGATCGGCTACCGGCAGTACGCCGACCCGAGGAACTTCGCCGACCCGAGCTACGCGCACCAGCGCAGCACGCTCAACGTCGGCAGCAACGACTACCAGGACGCGACGCTGCCGACCGGCGACCCGCAGCGCGACGCCGCGGTCTACCAGGGCGCCCGCGACGTCTCGCTGGCGTTCGTCTACTGGCTGCAGACCGAGTGCCCGCGCGACGACCGCAGCGGCAACGGCTACCCCAACATCGCGCTGCGCGCCGACGCCTTCGGCACCGCCGACGGCTGCGCGCCGCAGCCGTACATCCGCGAGTCGCGCCGCATCGACGCGCTGGTGCGCATCGTGCAGCAGGACATCGACAAGGACGCCTTCCCGCCGGGCACGCCGCGCGCCCGGCGCTTCGCCGACTCGTGCGGGATCGGCTACTACTCGGTCGACGTGCACCCGAGCGGCTACGGCACGCGGTGGCTCGGCTTCGGGACGCTGCGCTTCCAGGTGCCGCTGGGCGCGCTGCTGCCCAAGCAGCTCGACAACTTCATCGCCTCGTGCAAGAACATCGGCGCGACGCACATCACCTCGGGCGCCTACCGGGTGCACCCGGTGGAGTGGGCGATCGGCGAGGCGGCCGGCGTGCTGGCCGCGTTCTGCACCACCCAGGACGTCATGCCGAAGGACGTCTACGCGCACCTCGACCGGCGCGCGTCGTACCAGTACCGCCTGCTGGCGCGCGGGGTGCCGATCTTCTGGTGGAGCGACGTGCGCTTCGCGGACGACCCGCGCGTCTTCGCCGCGGCCCACCACTGCGGCGTCAACGGCGTGTTCTCCGGCGCGGACGGGCTGCGGTTCGCGGCGAACGACCCGATCTCGGAAAGCGATCGGCAAACCCTGAACGGCCGGCTGGGCAAGAAGCTCCCGTGGCCGGCGGGCGCGCTGACGCGGGGAGAGGCGGCCGTCTTCATCTGCCGGCAGATGGGGTGGCCGGTGGATTGAAGCGCTCGCTGGGCGCAGCCGTCGCCGTAGCGACGTTGCTCGCGTGCGCCGCGGGGCCGTCCGCGCAATCGTCGCACGGAGTCGTCGTTCGCTCCGCCGCCGCGCTGGGCGCGGTCGACCGCGCCGTCGACGATGCCGCGGCCGACGCGTACGTCGCGGCGGCGCTGCTGAACCCGGCGCTGCCGATCGGGCCGGCGCAGCCCTGCGTCAGGACCGACAATGGCGTGAGCAGCCGGGTGACGGTGCTGGCGAACCCGCCGCTGGCCGAATCGTCGCTGGCGCAACGAGTGCGGCTGTTCGAAGCGCTCGCGTACTACGAGACCGCGCAGAGCGCGCTCGCCGCGGACGGGCAGCGTGTCGAAGCGGCGCTCGCCCTGGGCGACCTCCAGCGCGCCGCCGCAGCGCTCGAGCCCGCCGCCCGAGCGCACGCGCAGGGCGATCTCTTCATCGAGGACGAGGCGCGCACGCTCGCCTCGGCTGTCGCTGCGATCGGCTCGGCACGCTCCCCGAGCGACGCGCGCCGCGCCGCGCTCGCGGCCCAGCCGGCGATCGCCAAGCTGATCGGCGTCTCGGCCCGCGACGCCGCACAGCAGCGCGACGCGGCGCTCGGCGCGTCGCAGGCCGCCTACGCGCGCTGGCTGGCCGATGACGCCGCGCTCGGCCGCGCGGCGGCGAACGGCGGAGCGGGCGCGCCCACGCCGGGCCCGCTGCCGCGCTGCGCCGAGCCGCTCGTGCCGGCGGCCGACGGAACGCCGCCGCCCGGGATCGCAGCCGGCGGCCCGAACTTTCCCGGCCGCGACGCGCTCGTCCAGCGCCTCGACGCCGCGCGCGCTCGCTACGACGGGCTGCAAGCAGCGAATCCCGGCCCGCTCTTCGCCGCGCTGGCCGCGCTCGACGACGCCCTAGCGGCGGCCGAGCGCGCTCCCGGCAACCCGACCGCGCTCGCCGCCGCGCGCACCGCGCTCGACCGGTTCCGCAGCGCAGCGGACTCGTTCGCGAACGCGGCTCGCGCACTCGCCGGCGGTTAGGAGCTACGCGAGAGCTCGAACCTCGAACGGGCGCCCTACATCTTGTACGAGTGCAGCCCGCTGATCCAGATGTTCACCCCGAGGTAGCAGAAGACGATCGTCAGGAAGCCGAGCACGCCGACCAGCGAGGTCTTCGCGCCGCGCCAGTCGGCGCGGGTGTGCAAGTGCATGTAGGCGGCGTAGACGATCCACGAGACGAGCGCGGCGGTCTCCTTGGGGTCCCACTGCCAGTAGGCGCCCCAGGCTTCCTTGGCCCACATCGCGCCGGTGATGATCCCCAGCGAGAGCAGCGGCAGGCCGACCGCGATGATGCGGTACTGCATCACGTCCAGCCGCGCCAGCGACGGCAGCCCGGCCAGCCACTGCGCCAGCGGGTCGCCCGCGGCGGCAGCCTGCGTGATCGCCGGCGTCTCGTCGCGCGAGGTCCGCAGCGCGTCGCTCGCCGGCGCGCCGCCGACGGGCGCGTACGGCGAGCTCAGCGAGAGGTCGACGCTCGCGCCGCCGGCGCCGGCCGCGGCACCGCGCAGCTTGGCGACCGGGCCGTTGCGGAAGCGCCGCTCCGCCGCGGCTTTGACCAGGTACACGATCGAGACGCAGAACGCGACCATGAACGAGGCGTACGACGTGATGACGATCGGGACGTGGATCTTGATCCAGTACGACTGCAGCGCCGGCACGGCGGGCATGGTGCCCTCGTTCCAGGTCGTCGCGTAGCCGAGCGCGATCGCCGCCAGCGCCAGCACCGGGCCGCCGATGAACGAGAGGTCGTACTTGTAGGCGAAGATCAGGAAGATCGCCACCGCGCAGGCGCTGAACAGCGAGAGCGAGCCGTAGAGGTTGGTCAGCGGCCAGACCCCGGTCATCCACCAGCGCGCGCCGAGCTCGGCGAACTGCGCCACGCAGCCGGCGAGCGCCAGCGGCATGCCGATCGTGCGCAGCAGCGGCCGCCGGGTGAGGAAGAAGCCCAGCAGCACCAGCGCCCCGGTGACGTACGCGGCGATGCCGATCTCGAGCAGGGCTTGGTCCAGAAACTGCCGGGTGGGGTCCATGATGCTCCTTATACCGGGCCGAGCGCCGGCTGGGGTGTCGTCTCGGCTACCGGCGCGGCCTCGCCGCGGCGCAGGGTCTCGACGATCTCGCGGAAGCGGTCCTCGAAGACGTCGTAGCCTTTGACCGTCGTCGCCGCCAGACCGACCTCGGTGCCGCCGCCGGGCGCCGGCCGGGCCAGCACGAACAGCCGGGCCGGCAGGAAGTAGAACGAGATGCACAGGCCGGCCAGCAGCACGAAGGCGCCGATTCCGACCACCGGGATGCCGGGGTCGTAGCGGTACTGGAAGCCCGAGTAGAGCACGTACCTCGCCGCGGTGAGCTGGTAGCCGGCGCCCAGATCGACCGGGCGGCCGAGCGGCATCAGCACGCTGCCGGCCGGGGTCTCGCCGTCGAAGGCCTGAACGACGACGCCGGGGTCGTTCGGGCGCGGGTCGGGGCCGGGCTGGCCGGTCGCGCGGTCGATCGTGCCGACGAAGCGCTGGTACTGGATCGCGCGGCTGGTGCCGTCGACCACGAACCCGTCGCCTTCCTTGAGCGGCTGGTCCGGGCCGGCGACGGGGCGGCCGTCCTTGGTCAGCCGGAAGTCGATCGCGAAGCCGTAGGTCGCCTGGTAGACGTCGGTGCCGTCGACGTCGTACGGGTGGTTGACCCGGATGACCGCGTCGTGCGTGACGCCGTCGCGGCCGGTCACCTTCGCGTCGGAGACGTAGTCGATCGGCTGGTAGACCACCCCGGCCTTGGTGGTGATCGGGTCGATCCGGTAGGCGAAGCGCGTCAGCGCGATCTTCGCGCCGTTCTCGGGAATCGTCGCGGTCTGGCCGCTGAGCACGGCGAACTGGCCGCTGTAGCCCTTGGCCCAGTAGATCGTCGTGCCGATCGCGATGATCACGAAGCCGACGTGCGCGACCAGCACGCCGCGGCGCGCCCAGTTGTTCTTGTCGGCGAAGGTCCACTCGTCGCCGCCGAACTCGCGCTTGCGCACCTGCCAGCCGCGCTGGGCGAAGAACGCCGCCAGCCGCGCGCGCACGGTTTCGGCGTCGTCCGCGACGCGCAGCTTGGCATGCAGCGGGATCGCGTCGACCTTGACCGGGTTCAGGCGCGGGATGCGGCGCGGGATCACCTTGGTGAAGGTCGCGGCCGCCATCGAGCAGAGGATCAGCCCCAGCACGCCGATGTAGGCCGGGCTGTGGTAGATGTTGAGCAGGTCGAGCCGCAGGATCAGCCGGGCCACCGGCGGCGCGTACTGGGCGGCGTAGAACGAAGGGTCTTTGCCCTGCTCGATCACCACCCCGATCAGGGTCAGGAACGCCCAGACCGCCAGCAGCGAGACGCCGAAGGCGACGTTGGCGAAGAGCCGGACGAGCTCGTCCCAGCTCTCGCGCGCCGTGGAGCGGAGCGGAGCGGAGGCCGCGGCGGCGTCAGCCATAGGCTGCTTCCCGCTTCCACGACCGCTCCATGAACACGATGATCCAGATCGAGGCTTCGAACAGGACGTACATCGGCGTGGCGATCAGCATCATCGTGACCGGGCTGCCGTCGGGCGCCAGGATCGCGCCGCCGACCAGCATGCCGAAGCCGATGTACTTGCGGTACTTGCGCAAGAGGCCGCTGTTGACCAGGCCGATGCGGGCCAGCAGCAGCATCACGACCGGCGTCTGGAACACGATCGCGAAGGCCAGGAACAGCAGCAGCACCAGGTTGATCGTCGACTCGATGCCGTAGGTCGGCACCGCGATGGTCGCGGTGATGCCGATCAGCGCGCCGATCACGCGCGGGATCACCAGGAAATGGGCGAACGCGATGCCCGCCGCCGAGAGCACGACCGAGGGCGCGACGTAGCCGTAGACGGCGCGCCGCGTCTTGGGGTGGATCGCCGGCACGACGAACATCCAGATCTGGTAGAGGATCACCGGCGCCCCGACCACGATCGCCGCGTAGAGCGCGAACTTGAAGATCGCCCAAACCGCGTCGGCCGGCCCGAACGCGTGCAGCTGGACGTTGCCGAAGTAGAGGTGGACCAGCAGCGGGATCGCCTTCTGCGCCGGGTAGAGGAACGCCACCGCCAGCACCGCGACCGTCACGACGCAGACGAACAGCCGGTTGCGGAGCTCCCGCAGGTGCTCCGTGAACGGCATCTCCTTCTGGTCCCACTCGCTCTCGGGCTTACCGTCGAGCGGCGTGCGCTCGGCGAGCACCCTGCGCTACCTTCGGGCGGACCGGCGGCTCAGGAGTGGGGCGGGGCGATCGTGGTGGGACCGGGAGCGCCGGTCGTCGGGTCGGGCACGATCGTCGGGCCGCCCTGGCCGCTCGGGGTCGAGGCGACGTTCGCGGCCTGCAGGTCGGCGTTGCGGCGAGCCTCCTCGCGCGCGCGCTCGGCGGCGACGTCGGCCTCGGCCTGGCCGACCATGAACTCTTTCTTGGCCTGGCCGGCGCTGCGCGCCAGCTTGGGCAGCTTGTCGGCCCCGAAGACCAGGATCGCGACGCCGACCACCGCGGCGATTTCCATCGGTGAAAACATGGGGTGTCTCTCTCTTACAGCAACGCGTCGGCCAGCGCGACGAACTCGGTTCGGGCCGGGGCGTTCCCGAGCGGCGCGAGCGACTGCTTCGCCCGTTCGACGTAACCCGCCAGGACGGCTTCCGTCCGGGTCAGGCCCCCGTGCACCCCGATACCGGCGACGATACCCGCGATCCGCTCGCGCGTGACATCGTCCTCCGCGAAGAAGCGTTCGACCTCGGCCCGAAAATCCCGATCGCCGCCGGCCAGCGCCAGAACCAAGGGAACCGTCATCTTCTTCTCGCGCAGGTCGTTGCCGACCGGCTTGCCGAGGGTCGCTTCGTCGGCGGTCAGGTCGAGCAGGTCGTCGCGCATCTGGAACGCGATCCCGTACGCCGTGCCGAAGTCGCGCAGCGCCTTGGCCGCGAACGGCGAGCCGCCGCCGGCCAGCGCCCCGCACTCGGCCGAGGCCGCGAACAGCGAGGCCGTCTTCTTGGCCGCGATCTCGACGTAGGCGTCCAGGCCGGTGTCCAGCCGGCCCAGCGCCCGCAGCTGGAGCACCTCGCCGTCGGTGATGTCGGCCAGCGTCGCGCTCAGGATGTGCGGGATCGGGTGGGCGTAGTCGGCCGTCACGTTCTTGAAGATCCAGGCGAACAGGTAGTCGCCCGCCAGCACGCTGATCCGGTTGCCGAAGTCGACCGCGGTCGCGTTGACCCCGCGCCGGGTCTCCGCGCCGTCGACCACGTCGTCGTGGATCAGGGTCGCGACGTGGATCAGCTCCATGAAGGCCGCCAGCGCCAAGTGGTCCTCGGCGCGGGCGCCGGCCGCCTCGGCCGCCAGCAGGGTGAAGCGCGGGCGCAGCCGCTTGCCGCCCGCCGCGAGCATGCGCCGGACCGCCTCGGTGATCAGCGCGTTGTCGGTCGCGAACGAGGAGCGGAAGAAGTCCTCGACCAGCGCGTAGAGGTCGCGGCTGCCGGAGGCGGCACGTTCGAGCACGCTAGGCGACCCCGACGTGGACGGCGATCGCCCCGAGCCCGAGCCGGATCGTGCGCACCTCGCGGAACCCCGCCCGGCGGAAGCGCTCGGCCAAGCCGTCGGCGTCCGGGAAGTTGGTCAGGGAGTTGGGCAGGTAGCGGTAGGCCGTCTTCGAGCCGCCGACCAGCCCGCCGACCAGCGGCACCAGCCCGTAGAAGTAGAGCCCGAACAGCCGCCGCACCAGCGGGTGCGGCGGCTTGGTCACGTCGAGGTTGACGAAGCGGGCGCCGGGCTTGAGCACCCGGCGGGTCTCCTCGAGCACGGTGCCGATGTCGACCACGTTGCGCATCGAGAAGCCCATCGTCGCGCCGTCGAAGGCGCCGTCGGCGAACGGCAGCGCGCTCACGTCGGCCTCGAGGAACTCGGCCCGCCGGCCGGGGTCGGCCGCGACCGCCCGCGCCCGGGCGCCGTCCAGCATGGGCGGGGTGAAGTCGACCCCGGTGACGCGCAGCTCGGGGTCGGCCCGCAGCAGGTGGAAGACCAGGTCGCCGGTGCCGCAGCAGAGGTCGAGGACGCGCCCGCCCCGGGGGGCGGCCAGCTCCGCGACGGCGCGCTTGCGCCAGGCCTCGTCGACGCCCGCGGTGAGCAGCCGGTTCGCTCGATCGTACCGTGGGGCGATCGCCGCGAACATCTCGCGAACGTAGGCGCCCTTGCCGGCTCGGTCCGTGACCATCCCAGCCATGTTAGACGACGCGGCAGGTCCGCCCTCATACCAAGGCCTCAGCGCCCAGCACCCGGCGGGCGTTGGCGTCGGCCGCGGCGACCACCGCCGCGACGTCGGTGCCGAGCGCCGCGGCGACCACCCGGGCGGTGTCGGCCACGAAGGCCGGCTCGTTGCGCCGGCCGCGGTGCGGGACCGGGGCCAGGTAGGGGCAGTCGGTCTCGAGCACGATCGCGCCCAGCCCGACCGCCCGGACCGCCTCGCGCAGCGGCTCGGCGGTCTTGAACGTCACCACCCCGCCGATCCCCAGCAGCAGGCCGAGCTCGCCGTGGAAGACCCGCGCCTGCTCGGCGTCGCCGGTGAAGCAGTGGACGATCCCGCGCTGGCCGGCCGGGTCGTAGCCGGCGCGCAGGGCGGCGACGAAGTCGTCGTGCGCCTCGCGCTGGTGGAAGATCAGCGGCAGGCCGCGCGCTCCGGCGTAGGCGAGCTGGGCGGCCAGCACCCGCCGCTGCGCCTCGCGCGGGCTGTGGTCGTAGTGGTAGTCCAGGCCCGTCTCGCCGACCGCGACGACCCGGGCGCCGTAGCGCTCCCGCAGGGCGTCGAAGGCAGGGGCGAGGTCGTCGGGCGCGCCGATCGCCTCGTGGGGGTGGATGCCGACCGTCGCCAGCAGCCCGTGCGCCTCAGCCGTCTCGCAGGCCCGACGGCTATCCTCGACGTCGCAGCCGACCGTGACGATCGCGTCGACGCCCGCCGCGCGGGCACGGGCGAGCACGGCCGCGCGGTCGTCGTCGAACGCGCGGTCGTGGACGTGGGCGTGCGTGTCGATCATGGTGAACCCTTAGGACCACCCGTGCTCTCTTCCCCCGACCGCCGCAGCCGCCGCCGTGCCTACCTCGCCCTCGCGCTCCTCCTCTCGCTCCTGATCCACCTCACCGCCGGCGGGCTGTGGGCGGCGCTGAGCCACCGCATCGCGGTCGCGATCGCGCGGGTCCTGCCGCGCCCGACGCCCACCCCGGAGCTGGCCGCCCTGACCGAGATCATCCGGATCGAGAAGCGGCCGGCCCCTCGCGTGCCGCAGCCGCGGCCCCACGCCCTCCCGCCGCCGCCCGCCCATGCCGCGCCGCCGCCGCCGCGGGCCGCCGCGCCGGCGCCCCGGGCGATCCCGGTCCCGACCCTCGCGCCGGTGCCGACCGCGGTGCCGACCCGGGTCCCGCCGCCCAAGCCGGTCGTGGCGGCACGGCCCGAGCCGGTCCGCCCGCGGCTGGGTCACGCGGACGTGCCGCAGCACGCGCCGAGCGCCAGCCGCAGCACGGCCCGCGCCGGCTACTCGGAGCGGCAGATCGCCGCGCTGGACGCGCAGTTCCAGCATACGATCGACTCGGCCCAGCACGCGCTGGCCGAAGGACCCCAGACGCAGGCGCAGCCGCAGTCGGGCGGCGGGACGCAGACCATGAAGCGCTACGCGGGCATCCTGGCCGGCCGCTCGGAGGACGCGCTCGCCTCGCAGGGCATCTGCGATCCGCTCGACACGCCGACCCGCAGCGGCGGCTACAACTACTACTACCTGCGCTGCAACGTCACGTTCACCGACGGCTACACCGAAGAAGTGTCGTTCCCGTGGCAGTTCAAGTTCACGCCGCGCGAGGACCCCTTCCGCGAGGACGGGCGGCAGCACCGCTTCCCCGTGCAGCCGCCGCCCGACGGGTTCGTGCTGCCGCACCCGTTCGCGCTCTCGCGCACGATCTGCGCCTTCTATCACGACGACTGCGAAGCGGTCGTGGCCAAAGAGCGTGCGGCCGGCGAGACGCAGTAGCGCGCCGCGCGCGCGCCGCGCCGAGCGCGGCGGCCTGACCGGAACGACCGGCCGCGACGGGCGCCGCGCGCGCCGCGCGCTCGCCGTCGCGCTGACGTTCTCGCTGCTGCTGCACGTGATCGTGGGCGGCGTCTGGACGGGCTGGGCGCACCGCATCGCGAGCGCGGTCGCGCGCTACCTGCCCCGCCCCGCCCCCGGCCCACGCCGAGCGAGTTCGTCGCGACCTCCGACGCGATCACGATCACCCGCCGGACCGTGCCGCGCGAGGCGCACCGCACGCCGCCGCAGCCGCGGCCGGCTCCGCGCCCGGCGCGGCCCGTGCCCGCGCAGCGGCCCGCCCCGGCGCCGGCGCGAGCGCTGCCGGTGCCGACGCTGGCGCCGCTGCCCAGCCCGCGGCCGACGCACGAGCCCGCGCCCGCGCCCGCGCCGTCGCTGCGCGCGGTGGCCTACGCGCGCATCCACCGGCCGCGTCCGGCGCCGAGCAGCGAGCAGGTGCGCGTTCCGCACGCCGCGTCCGGCGCCTTTTCGGCCCGGCAGATCGCCGCGCTCGACGCGCAGTTCAGCAAGACCATCGCCGACGCGCAGCGCTCCTTGACGACCGTGCGCGCGCCGCGCAAGCCGCCGGCGACGATGAAGCACTACCAGGTCGTGATGGCGGGCTCGCGCGGCGACCTGCGGAGCGCGCAGGGGCAGTGCAGCCCGACCCAGACCTGGCGCAGCGGCGGCTACGTCTGGCACTACATGGACTGCGAGTTTCTCTACACCGACGGCTTCAGCGAGCACGTCTTCATCCCGTGGCCGCAACACTACGCGCCGGGCGACGACCCGGCCGACCACCCCACCAAGAGCTACGTGGTGGAAGACCCGCCGCCCGGTTTCGTGCTGCCGCACCCGTTCGCGTTCTCGCGGCTGGTCTGCATCTTCTACCGCAGCGAGTGCCAGGCGCTCATCCAGCGCGAGCGCGCCAACGGCGACCCCGCCTATGCGCTGCCGTAGCGCGCATCGGCCGTAATCGACGCTACAGGCGCGGCTGAAGCGTTGCCGTGCTACGCTCGAGCCATGCCGACCCGAATCCCGGTCCGCCATCGCGCCGATCCCGACGTGTCCGCCGTCGCCGCCCTCATCGGCGACCCCGCCCGGGCCGCGATCCTGCTCGCGCTGCTGGACGGCAGCGAACTGCCCGCATCCGAGCTCGCCTTTCGCGGCGGCGCCTCGCCGCAGGCCGCCAGCGCCCACCTCGGCAAGCTGAGCGCGGCGGGGCTCGTCACCGTCCGCCCGGCCGGGCGGCAGCGCCTCTACCGCTTGTCGGGATCCCCGGTCGCGCGCGCCGTCGAGGCGCTCGCCGCGATCGCGAAACCGGCCAAGATCGTCGCCTTGAGCCAGAGCACCGCGTTCGAGCGGCTGCGCCACGCCCGCTCCTGCTACGACCACCTCGCGGGCCGGCTCGGCGTGGCGGTCACCCGGTCGCTCGTCGAACGGGGCGCGATCCGCCCGAGCGGGGAAGCGTTCGTTCTGACGCCGGCGAGCGCGCGCGTGTTCGGCGCGCTCGCGATCGACCTCGATCGAGCCGCCGCCCGGCGCCGCGCGTTCGCCCGAGCCTGCACCGACTGGACCGAACGCGTGCCGCATCTGGCCGGAAGCCTGGGAGCGAGCGTGCGCGAGCGGTTTCTCGCCGCCGGCTGGGTAGAACGCAACGACGCGGACCGCTCGCTGCGGGTCACCGCGGCGGGCCGCAGGGAACTGGAACGACGCTTCGGCGTTCGGCTCGAGGTCTGACCCCGCCGTCCCCCGCGCCGTGACGGGATTCGTTATACCGCGGCGGGCGCGTCGATGCGCGGGAAGAGCGCCTCGCCGGGATTCGTCTCGGTGTTGGCGGCGAGCTTGCCCCAGACCAGCTCGTCGGCCCACATCCGCTCGGGCGTGCCCTCGAGGCCGAGCTGGCGCCAGATTTCCGTCGCCTTCTCCGGCATGAACGGGAACAGCAGCAGGCTCAGCCAGCGCAGCCCCTCGCACAGCGTGTAGAGCAGTGCGTCCAGCTCGACCCCGCGCTCTTCCTTGAAGAGCGCCCACGGCTTCTGCTCCTCGATTGCGCGGTTGAGCGCGGTGACGAGGTTCCATATCTCGTCGAGTGCCTCGCGGAAGCGCAGCGCCATCACGTGCTCGTCGACGATCGCCGGCAGGTCGGCGAAGCGCGCTTGGATGTCGCCCTCGACCGGCTCGGGCACCAGGCCGTTGCGGTACTTCTGCAGCATCGCCAGCGACCGCCGCATCAAGTTGCCCAGGTCGTTGCCGAGGTCGCTGTTGTGGCGGACGCGCAGCTTCTCGAGCGAGATCGAGAAGTCGCTCCCGAACGGCGCCTCGCGCAGCAGGAAATAGCGCACCGAGTCGGGGCCGAAGCGCTCGAGCAGCGCGAACGGTTCGATCACGTTGCCGAGCGACTTGGACATCTTCTCGCCCTCGACCGTGATCCAGCCGTGGGCGAACACGCGGGTCGGGATCGGTAAGCCGGCCGACCACAGCATCGCCGGCCAGATCAGGGTGTGGAAGCGCGCGATCTCCTTGCCGATCAGGTGCATGCCGGGCCAGAACTTCGCGTACAAGCCGTCGGAGTCGTCGGGCCAGCCCAGCGCGCTGATGTAGTTGATCAGCGCGTCGAACCAGACGTAGATCACCCCGCCGCCGGGCAGCGGGATGCCCCAGTCGAACGACGAGCGCGAGATCGAGAGGTCCTCCAGGCCGGCGTCGAGCACGGCCATCATCTCGTTGTAGCGCGACTGCGGCCGCAGGAACTCGGGGTGCGCGCGGAAGTGCTCGAGCAGCCGGTCGCGGTACGCGGAGAGCCGGAAGAACCAGTTCTTCTCCGAGAGCCACTCGACCGGGCGGCGGCACTCGGGGTTGGGACAGCGCCCGTCGACCAGCTTGGCCTCGGGCCAGAACGTCTCGTCGTGGGTGCAGTACCAGCCCTCGTAGACACCCTCGTACACGTCGCCGGCCGCGCGCATGCGCTCGAACAGCGCCAGCGTGGCGCGCGCGTGGCGCGGCTCGGTGGTGCGGATGAAGTCGTCGAAGCGGGCGTCGAACGCCGGCGCCAGCTCGCGCCACTTGGGCGCCAGCGCGTCGACGTAGGCCTGCGGCGTCAGCCCGGCTGCGGCCGCGGCGGCGGCGACCTTCTGGCCGTGCTCGTCGGTCCCGGTCAGCCCGCGCGCCGGGCCGTGCGCGCGCGCGGTGCGCACCAGCACGTCGGCCGCGATCGTGGTGTAGGCGTGGCCGATGTGCGGCGTGCCGCTGATGTAATAGATCGGGGTGGTGACGTAGAACGCGGGCTGGGGCACCCGCCTGGCTTCGCTACGCCGGCTCGGCCCGGCCTGTGCGCCGCTCGCCGACCCGGGCGTAGAGGTGACGCCGCTCGCCGTGCCCGGCGTCGGCCAAGCGCTTCGCGATCGCCGAGGTGGTCAGCCCCTGCGCGAGCAGCGCGTCGATCGCGCCGTCGAGCGCCTCGGCCGAGACCGGCTCGGCGGCAGCCGGTTCCGCCGCGCCGCCCTCGACGACCAGGACGATTTCCCCGCGGACCGGCTCGGCCACGCCCGCCGCGACCTCGGCCGGGGTGCCGAGCAGCTGCTGCTCGTGCAGCTTGCTCAGCTCGCGCACGAGGAAGACGCGCCGCTCCGGCGCGACCGCGGCCAGGTCGGCCAGCGACTCGCGCAGGCGGTGCGGCGCCTCGTACCAGACCGTGGTCGCCCCCAGCTCGGCCCGGAAGGCGGCCCGCCGGGCCGCGCCGCCGCGCGGCGGAAAGCCGGCGAAGACGAACCGGCGCAGGTCGAAGCCCGAGAGCACCGCCGCGCAGACGAAGGCCGCCGGCCCGGGCAGCACCTCGACCGCGACGCCGGCCGCCCGGGCGGCCGCGACCAGCGCCGAGCCGGGGTCGCTGATGCCGGGCGTCCCGGCGTCGGTCACCACCGCCACCAGCTCGGCGGCGGCCCGCTCGAGGATCGCGCCGGTCGCCGAGCGCGCGTTGTGCTCGTGGTAGGTCCAGATCTCTTTGGGGCCGAGGTCCAGCGCGCTCAGGAGCCGGCGGGCGACGCGCGAGTCCTCGGCCACGACCAGCGCCGCCGCGCGCAGGGTGTCGACCGCGCGCAGCGTGATGTCGCGAAGGTTGCCCAGCGGCGTCGGTACGAACACGAGCCCCATGACGTCCGCTTCGCCGTCCCCGCCGGCCGTCCGCCGGATCGAGCTGCGCGGGCACATCCTGGACTCGGGGATCTTCAACCGCATCCTCGGCATCCTGACCGACTACGACCGCACCGAGTACGTGATCGAGGACTTCGACTCGGGCCAGACCAAGGTCGACCCCTCGTACGCCCGGCTGCGGATCGAAGCGGCCGACGCGGCCTACCTCGACGAGGTGATCGACAAGCTGCGCGAGGCCGGCGCCGAGGTGCTCGACGAGGGCGACGCGCTCACCGAGCCGGCCCCGGCGGACGGCATCCTGCCCGACCAGTTCTACGTCACCACCAACTACCCGACCGAGGTCCGCGTGCTCGGGACCTGGATTCCGGTCGACAACGCCGAGATGGACTGCGCGATCGTGATCGACGACGGCGGCCCGACCACCGTGCCGCCCTCCGACGTGCGGGCCGGCGAGGCGGTGGTGGTCGGCCACGAGGGGGTCAAGATCGCGGCCCCGCAGCGCGCGCGGCGCAAGGCGGTCTTCGAGTTCATGGCCAGCGCCGTGAGCAGCGAGAAGCCGCGCCACGCGCTCTTGGGCGAGATCGCGCGCGAGCTGCTGGCGGTGCTGCGGGCCGGCAAGCGGGTGCTCTTGGTCGGCGGCCCGGCGATCGTCCACACCGGCGCCGGTCCCTATCTCGCCGAGCTGGTGCGGGCCGGCTACGTCAACGCCATCTTCGCCGGCAACGCGCTGGCCGTGCACGACATCGAGTCGCAGTTCTTCGGCACGTCGCTGGGCGTCAACCTCGAGGACGCCTTCCCGGCGGAAGAAGGCCACGTCCACCACCTGCGCACGGTCAACCGCGTGCGCGCCGCCGGCGGCATCCGCCCGGCGATCGAGGCCGGTCTCTTGCGCGGCGGCATCATGTACGAGGCCTATCAAAAGGACATCCCGGTCGTGCTGTGCGGCTCGATCCGCGACGACGGCCCGCTGCCGGACGTGATCACCGACGTCATCGCCTGCCAGCGCGCGATGCGCCACTACGTTCCCGAGATCGGCATGGCGCTGATGGTCTGCACGCTGCTCCACTCGGTCGCGGTCGGCAACCTGCTGCCGGCCTCGTGCAAGACCGTCTGCGTCGACATCAACCCCAGCTCCGTGACGAAGCTGACCGACCGCGGCTCGCACCAGACGCTGGGCATCGTGATGGACGCCTCGTCGTTCCTGCGCGAGCTGACGCTGGCGATCCACGCGGCGGAAGCGGCCGCGACCTGATCAGGCGGCTTCCACCGCGGCGTCCGCTTCGCCGCGGTCGCCGGGGTGCGGCGCGAGGAACGGCCGGCAGCCCAGCGCCAGCGCCAGCGCCGCGAACAGCGCCGGCACGATCCCGACCCAGTGCGGGTTGAGCCCGAGCACCGTGGTCGAGACGAACGGCGCGATCACGAAGGCGACGTTGTTGAGGCTGTCGTTGACGCTGAGGATCGTGCCGCGCTGGGCGGCCGGCGCTTCCTGCGAGATCAGCGAGCCCAGCGTCGGCCGGATCAGCGCGCCCGAGAGCGACCACAGCACGACGAACGCGTACAGCGTGGGCGCGGTGGTGACGAACCCGACCCCGCCGTAGGCCGCGATCGCGCAGGCGAAGCCGGCGATCGCGACCCGGCCCTCGCCGAAGCGATCGACCAGCCCGCCGATCAGCCCGGCCTGCACGATGATGCCGACGATCGCGCTGGCGATGAACACGAGCGACGTCTGGGTCGGACCGAAGCCCAGCACGCGCTCGGCGAAGAGCGCGAACACCGTCACCCACGACGTGAACATGATCGCGAACATGAACTGGGTCAGGATCAGCCGGCCCAGCCGCGGCTCGCCCAGCGACGCCCGGATCGCCGCCAGCGAGGGCGCCTTGCGCACCGCCCCCTTCGACTCGGGCAGCAGCGTCAGCGTCATCACGACCGTGACCAGCGCCAGCGCCGCCGCGGCCAGGAACGGCATCTGGTAGCCGAAGCGCACCAGCACCCCGGCCAGCGCCGGGCCGAACAGGAAGCCCAGGCCGAAGGTCGCGCCGACCAAGCCGAACGCGCGGGCGCGGTTCTGCGGCGTGGTCACGTCGGTGACGTAGGCTTGGGTCACGCCCAGCCCGCCCCCGCCGAGGCCCTCGATACCGCGGGCCACGAAGATCGTCCACAGCGCGCGGCCCCAGGCGAGCAGGGAGAAGCCGAGGAACCCTGCGACCTGTGCGGCGACCAAGACCCCTTTTCGGCCGATCCTATCGCTGAGGCGTCCCCAGAACGGTGACGATACCAGCGAGCAGAAGGCGACCGTGGCATAGATCGCGCCGACGGTCGTCGGCGACGCGCCGAAGTGCTCGGCGTAGAAGGGCAGGATCGGGATCAAGATCGTGAAGCCGAGCACGTCGACGAACGTGATCGCGAGAAGAGGCAGCAGCGCCCTGGGCATCCCGCCTGCGTTGCCGCACGGCGGACGCGGTCTCCTCGCGACCGGCGCGGGCGCGGTCCTGTGCGAGCTCGAGCCGCTCGAGCCCGATGCCGCCGGCGCGCCCTACGAGCTGCGGATCACCAACGGCACCGACGGCACCCTCGCCGCGACGGTCAGCGCGGTGCGGCTCGACGAGCACCGGCCGGTCGCGGCGCTCGCCGTCGAGGTGCTGCCCCACGCCGCGATCCGGACCGGCTTCACGCTCGACGCGAGCGTGGCGTACGAGCGGGTCGCCGCCGAGGTCCACGGCGCGGGCGTCCACCTGGTGGTCGAGGCGCCGCCGCCGCGCGGCGGGCGCTCGCGCCGGCGCTGGATTCCGGTCGCCACCGCGCTCGGCGCGGCGGCGCTGCTGGCCGGCACGACCCTGGTCGTCGTCGGTGCCGGCCGGCCGCGGGTCCTCGACGCCGCCCTGATCGCCTCGCCCGGCGGCACGCTGGTCGCCCGCTGGCGCACCGCCGGCGACGGCCGCCGCACCTACGAGCTGCGCAACGCGGCCGGCGCGGTCGTGGCCAGCGGCCCGCTGCCCGGGCCGGCGGGAACGCTGACGCTGGGCCGGGGGAACGCCGCCGCGCTCCACGTCGCGATCGCCAACCCGCTCGGCTCCGACAGCCGCGATGCGGCCTACGCCCGGGCGACCGCGCCGCCGGCGGTCCGGATCGTCGCCACCCCGCCGCCGCGGCTGGCCTCGCTCTCGGTCGACCCGCCCAAGCCCGACCAGCCGCTGACCGTCCGCTACGCGGCCCGGGCGCGCGAGCTGCGCCTGGCGATCGTCGACCGCACCGGGAAGACCTGGTTCGCCACCACTACCCCGTCGGGCCGCGGCGTCACCCAGGTTCCCGCGCCGCCGGCCGGCCCGCGCGAGCCGTACGCGCTGGTCGCCGCCGCCGTGGGCGCCGGCGCCGGCGAGGACACCCGGGTGCCGATCCCGGCCGCGCTGGCGCCGACCCCGTCGCCGTCGCCCAGCCCGTCCGCCTCGCCGGGCGCTCCCGGCGCGGGCGCGGCCGGCGGCGAGGGGACGGTGGTCGACGTCGGCGGCGGCAGCTCGTTCACCCTGCGGCCCGATCCGGTCCGGCCGGGCCAGCCGTTCGCGGTCGAGATCCCGTTCGCCGACGGCGCCCGGGTCGCGCTCGTGCGCGACCGGGACGGGGCCGAGGTGGCCGGCGCGACCCTGCGCCAAGGCGAGCGCAGCGTGGCCATGGTCGCCCCGCTGCGGCCCGAGCCGTACACCGTCCGGGTCACGCTCCAGCGCGGCCAGGGCAGCGAGACGCTGGTCCGCCCGCTGCATTTTGCCGGATCTTAACCTGCGAATTCGCTCATCGCCCGCTGTTATGTCGATCACATACCGGGGAACTGGTAGAGTCTAAAGACCCAGGACCAGGGAGGTGTGCGATGCAGGAGGTATCGTCGCGGGCGAGGCTGCCGAAGCTCGCGCCCGACACGATTCGCAGGGAACGGATCGCCGGCTGGCTGGCCGACCACGCCGACGTCCCGTTGCGCCTGCTCGCCGCGCCGTCGGGCTCGGGCAAGACCACGGCGCTGGTCAGCTACGCCGCCGACCCCCGCTACCGCGCGGTCTACGTCTGCCTGGATGCCGGCTCGACGCCGGCCGCGCTGCGGGCCGCGCTCGGCCGCCCGCTCGGCGCCGCCGTCGCGGACGAGGACGGCCTGCTTGCCGCCCTGGCCGAGGCCGGCCGCTGCGAGGTCCTGGTCGACGAGGCCGACCGCGCGCCCGAGGCGGTCCGCGCCGTGCTGCGGCGGCTCGTCTACGAGGCGCCCGAGAACGTCACGTTCGTCTACGCCACCCGCAGCCGCGACGTGGTGGACGCCACCCGGCTGGTCTCGCTGGGCCTGGGCGCGATCCTCGACGGCGAGCGGCTGGCCTTCACCATCGACGAGGCGGCCCGCTTCGCCGAGGCGGCCCGGCTGGACGTCGACGAGCGCGAGCTGGGCCGGCTGCTGCACGACACCGAGGGCTGGGCCTTCGCGCTCTGCTCGGCGATGCGCGACTGCGCTTCGAGCAACCGCGGCCTCGAGGGCGCGTTCGACCGCTGGCGGCGCGGCAACGGCCGGCTGGTGCGCCACTTCATCGATGCCGCGCTGGCCGACGAAGAGCCGGCGCTGGCGCTGGCCGCGCGCAAGCTGTTCGACGGCGAGAACGTCGACGAGCCGGTCCTCGACCGGCTGGAGGCGCGCGGCCTGTTCGTGCGCTGGGCCGACGGCGCGTACCGCCCGTACCGCGCGATCGCCCGCGTCACGCGCGCCGCGGGGCCGGCCCCGGCCCGCGCGCTGGCGCCGTTCACCGTGCGGCTGTTCGGCAAGAACGACGTGCGGATCGAAGGCCAGCGGGTGGCCTGGTTCCGCCGCCGCGACGCGCAGATCTTCGCCTTCCTGGCGCTGCAGCCGCAGGGCCGGGCGCGCCGCGAGGCGCTGATCCGGGCGTTCTGGCCCGAGGCCGACCGCCATCTCGCCGCCCAGAGCCTGCGCTCGGCCTGCAGCACCATGCGCCGCTCGCTGGCCGCCGTCGTCGGCTACGCCGACCTGGCCCACTACGTCGCGTTCGGCGACGAGATCGCGCTGAACCTGGAGCTGTTCGCGATCGACGCGCGCCGGGTGCGCTCGCACCTGCGCGACGCCGAGCACGCCTGGGCCTCGGGCGACGTCGCCGGCGCGCTCGAGCACGACCGCGCCGCGCTGCGGCTGGCCGGCGAACCGCTGCTCGAAGGCGACGTCCCGCCGGCGCTGGACGCCATCGCCGTCGAGCTCAACGCCGGCCTGGCCCGCGCCGCCGCCCGCGCCGACGACGGCCGGGAGCTCGTCGCCGCCCGCTGAAAGCGCGGCTCGGCCGGCTAGACGGGCTCGAGCTCCAGGCGCTCGCCTTCGGCCAGCGGGTTGGCGGCCAGAAAGCCCGGCCCGAACTCGGCCACGATCTTCGCCCGCGGGTGGCCGACGTAGAGGCGCTGCGGCTTGACCTCCGGCTCGGCGTGCAGCACCCGCAGCTCGCGGTCGAGGAAGACGATGTCGAGCGGCGTGCGCATGCCGACGGTGTGGACGGCACCGCAGCGCTCGAACCACAGCCCTTCCTCCGGCGCGATCGCGGCGCGCGGCAGGAAGCCGACGGTGCGCTCGAGCCAGCCTTGGCAGCGGCGGACGCGCCAGGCCAGCACGCGGCGGGTCGCCGCGTTGCGAACCAGCCACATCGTCATACGGCCGACCAGGCGGTGAACAGCGCGGTCGCCGCGATGATGTAGGGCGCGAAGGCCAGCGGCCGCGGCGCCGCGTCCGGCTCGACCGCTCGGAAGCGCGCGCCGACCGCGGCGGCGAAGGCGGCCAGCGCGCAGGCCAGCAGGGCGTTCGAGGCGCCGAGCACCGCCCCGGCGAGCGCGGCCAGCTTGACATCGCCCCAGCCCATCCCGCGCCCGCGCGAGAGTACGGCGGCCAGCGCGAACGGAACGAACACGACCGCCGCCGACACCAGCATCCGCGGGTCGTGCCAGACGAACGCCAGCCCTGCCACCAGCGCGAGCGGGCCGAGCGTGAAGAGGTCCGGGACGACGCCGCGCGCGACGTCGCAGTACCAGGCGGCGACGAACGCCGCGCAGACCAGCGCGACCAGACCCAGGCGAGCCGGGTCGCTGTGCGCGCCGGCGACGCCGCCGATCAGGGCCGCCCCGGCGACCAGCGCGACGACCGGCGGCGCCGCCGGGCGCGGGCCGTCGTCGTAGGCCTGCACCCGCGCGCAGACCGCGGCGGCGAGGACCATGCCGACGATCGCGGCACAGGTGAACAGGAGCGCGCCGAGCAGGACGTGTGGGCTCATTTGGACACCAGCTGCGCCGCGACGGCGCCGAAGATCATGACGAACAGCGCGGGCAGCATGCACAGCGCCATCGGAAAGGTCATCTTGACCGGGAGCTGGGCGGCGATCTCCTCGGCCCGCATCATGCGCTGCTCGCGGGCCTCGTGCGCCAGCCCGTCGAGGATGCCGGCGATGTCGCCGCCGAGCTTCTCGGCCTGGACGATCGCGGTCACCGTCGTGGTCAGCTCGACCACGTCGCAGCGCGCCGCCATCGCGGCCAGCGCCTCGGCGCGCGAGCGGCCGACGCGGATGTCGGAGAGCACCGCGTGCAGCTCGTCGCGCAGCGGGCCGCGCACGGCGTCGACCGCCGCGGCGAACGCGCCGTTGAGCGCGATCCCGGCCTCGACGGTGGTCGAGACGAGGTCGAGGAAGTCCGGCAGCGCGTTGCGGATGCCTTTCTTGCGCTTGGCGATCGCGGCGTTGAGCAGGGCGTTGGGCCCCGCGCCGCCGCAGACCGCGAGCACGACCGCAAGCACCAAGAACATCGGCGAGCGCTGGTGCAGCGCGAACATCAGGGCCAGGCCCAGCCCGCCGCCGACCGCGGCGGCCACGACGCTGCGCAGCGCGAAGCGGGCCGGGGTGAGGTCGTACCAGCCGGCCTGGCCCATCCGGCGTTCGAGCTTGGTCCGGCCGCGCTCGTCGAAGAAGCGGGCGAACACGCCTAGCTCCGCCTTGCGGTCGGCGTCGATTCCGGCCTTGTCGAGCTGGGCGATGGTGCGCTCGACCGCGGTCCGGCGGGTGGCCACCATCGTGACGGCCAGGTAGCTGAGCGAGGCCGCGCAGAGCGCGGCGGCGACGACGGCGATCAGCATCTCAGACCTGGAAGTCCATGATCTTGCGCAGCATCATGATCCCGGCGCCCTCGAGAAACGCAACGAAGGTCATCACCCCGGCGCCGATGGCGGTCTGGAAGAGCGCGTGGCGCATCGCCGGCTGCAGCAGGCAGATCAGCCCGCAGACGATGACCGGCAAGAGCGCGATCACGACCGCGGTCATCCGGCCCTCGGCGGTCAGCGCGCGCATCTTGCGGTAGACCCGGCGCCGCTCCTTGATCGTCATCGCCAGGTGGTCGAGCACCTTGGCCAGGTTGCCGCCGGTCTGCGACTGGACCCGGATCGCGCGCACCATCATCGCCGACTCGTCGCTGGGCATGCGCTTGGCCATCGTGTCGAGCGCGTCGTAGACGCTGACCCCGATGTTGGCCTGGCCGAGCACGCGCATGAACTCCTTGCGGGCCGGGTCCTCGAGCTCGTCGATCACCAGCACCATCGCCTGGCGCAGGCCCAGGCCCGCCCGCAGCCCGCTGGCCATCAGCCGCAGCACCAGCTCGAGCTGCTCGGTGAACTTCGCCAGGCGCTTCTTGCTCTTGCGCGCGATCCAGCCTTTGACCACGTACACCGCCAGCAGCAGCGCGACCGGCAGCACCAGCATGCCGCGCAGCGGGTCCAGGTGCAGCAGCAGGACGGCGCCGAGCCAGAGCCCCGCCGCCCCGCCGACGATGCCCAGCAGCAGCTCCTCGCCCTTGACCCGCACGTCGGCCTGCTCGAGCCCCAGCCGGTAGGTCTCGACCATCGGTCCCAGCGGCGCGGTGATGCGCTGCCAGAACGAGGCCAGCAGCAGCCCGATCGCGCCGACGACGCCGATGACGATCGCGTAGGGTGCCAGCGCCGTCACCATGCCGCGACCTGTTCCTTGGCGCCCATCTCGCCCAGCGCCCGGATGTCGAACGACACCCCGAACTCGGCGAAGCGCTCCATGCACTCCGGCTGCACGCCGGTGAACTCGAACGAGCCGACGACCTTGTTGTTCTTGTCCAGCCCGCGCTGCCGGTAGCGCACGATCTCCTGCATGGTCACGATCTCGCCCTCGAGCCCGACGACCTCGCTGATGCCGATGATCTTGCGGCTGCCGTCGCGCATGCGCGAGATGTGGACCATCAGGTCGACCGCGCCCGAGATCTGCTCGCGGATCGCCCGCACCGGCAGGTCGAAGCCGGCCATCATGACCATCGTCTCGATGCGCGCCAGGCCGTCGCGCGCGCTGTTCGCGTGCAGGGTGGTCAGCGAGCCGTCGTGGCCGGTGTTCATGGCCTGGAGCATGTCGAGCGCCTCGCCGCCGCGGCACTCGCCGACGATGATCCGGTCGGGCCGCATGCGCAGGGCGTTGCGGACCAGGTCGCGGATGCGGATCTCACCGACGCCCTGCAGGTTGGCCGGGCGGGCCTCGAGCCGCACGATGTGGGACTGGTCCAGCCGCAGCTCGGCGGCGTCCTCGATCGTCACGATCCGCTCGGCCTCGGGGATGAACGACGAGAGCACGTTGAGGAAGGTGGTCTTGCCGGAGCCGGTGCCGCCGCAGATCACCACGTTGAGCCGGGCCTCGACCGCCGCCCGCAGGAAGTCGATCATCGGGCGCTCGATCGCGCCGATGTTGATCAGGTCGTCGGGCGACATGCGGTGCTTGCCGAACTTGCGGATCGTCAGCGTCGGGCCGTCGAGCGCCAGCGGCTCGATGATCGCGTTGACGCGCGAGCCGTCGGGCAGGCGGGCGTCGACCATCGGCTGCGACTCGTCGATGCGCCGGCCCAGCGGCGCGATCATCCGCTCGATCACGACCCGCAGCTGCTTGTCGTCGGCGAAGCGCTTGGTGGTGGTCTCGATCTTGCCGTTGCGCTCGATGAAGATGCTGCGCGGGCCGTTGACCATGATCTCGGTGACGTCCGTCTGGGCCAGCAGCTCCTCGAGCGGGCCGTAGCCGAGCGCCTCGTCGATGATTTCCTGGCGCATCCGGGCCAGCTCCTCGGCCGAGAAGACGGCCGGGTAGGCCGCCATCAGCTCGCCGACGATGGTCGCGATCTGCGAGCGCAGCTCGGCCAGCTTGCGCGGCTCGTCCAGTCCGGCGCTGGCGGCGACCACGTCGAGCCGCTGGGCGAGCGCGTCGTGGATCTCGCCCTTGAGCAGGTCGCGCGCGGTCTGCTGGACCGTCGCCATGATGTGCGCTTCGCTGGCCTTGCCCGAGATGACGTCCTCGGGCTTGGCGTCGCCCTTGGGCCGGCGGCTGCCCAGGCGCCGGTCGCCCAGCGGCGTCTTGGCCGAGGGGCGCAGCGGCTCGATGTCCTCGGGCACCGGCAGCGCGATCAGCGCCGACATCAGCGCCTCGATCGCCTTGGGGTAGCGGCGGTCGCTGTTGTGCGGGATGTTGCCGAGCAGCCGCGCGCCCAGCGCGCGCTCGACCTCCTCGGCGCGCAGCGTGGCGCGCGCGTCGCGCTGGTTGAGCACCAGGAACACCCGCGAGGCGGGGATGCCGAACTTCGAGAGCTCGGTCTGCACCGCGCGGGCGCTGGTGACGCCGAGCAGCGAGGGCTCGACGACGATCACGAAGTGGGCGGCGTTGACGACGAACGGCCGTACCGCCGAGGCGTACGGCTGGGGCGCGTCGACCAGGATGAACTCGGTCGTGTCGCGCAGGTCGCCGAAGATGCCGGCGACCGCATCGGGCATCAGGGTGAACGAGCCGTCGATCGAGGCGGTGAACTCGATCCCCGCGACGTCGCCCATGATCGTCGCCGAGGCGAGGTTGCCGCCCACCCGGCCCTGGTCGAACGCGCGCACGCTGTCGGTGAGCACGGCGACGCAGCGCCGGCCGCTGAAGTCGGCGTCGACCAGGCCGCACGCCTTGGACGTGTGCAGCTGGCGGATCACGTCGACGCAGAGAGTGGTCGCGCCGACCCCGCCCTTGGCGCCGACGACGACCGCGATCGTGCCCCTCATCTTCCGCGAGCCTTAGAGGGCCGGGTGGTAGGCGGAGTCGCCGTCGATCACCAGGACCGGCGAGGTGGGCTTGGGCTTGGGCGCGGCCGGCGCGACCGGGGTGACCGCGACCGGCGGCAGCTTGGGCGCGGCGATCGGCGGCGCGATCTGCGGCGCGCTGACCGGCTTGCCCGGCGGCGCCAGCGAGATGGCCTCGGTCGGCTGGCTGCGCAGGTTCTCGCGCGGCGAGCGCAGCGCCAGGCGCAGGGTGGTGTTGACGTCGGCCAGGGTGAGCAGGTCGGCCTGCTTGGGCGTCACCTCGAGCGTCGCGGTCGCGTACTGCTGGCCGTCGGGCGAGGGGGTCGCCTGGGCGTCGAGCATCTGGCCGATCGAGAGCACCTGCGCGCCGCGGATGATCGTCGCGGCCTTGGGCGCCTCGTCGTTGCGGGCCGGGGTGACCGCGATGACGTCGACCCGGTCGCCGGCCTGGATCAGGTCGGAGACGCCCTTGACCCGGTCCAGCGCGATCGAGACCGCCCGCATGCCGGGATGCATCCGGCCGACCAAGCCGCTCGCCACCGCCCGGCTGAGCTTCGAGCCGGTCAGCAGGCTGCCGGCCGGGATCGTGTTGACCGCGGTCGAGCCGAGCGCGGACCCCGGCGCGACCAGCACGTCGGGATCGACGGCGTCGGCGGCGCGAGCCGTGCGGGCCAGCATGTCGGCGGTGATCGTCGCGTGCGCCGGGATCGTCTTGGCGGCGATCAGCACGGTGCGCTGCGAGCTCGGCGCGCCGGCGTGGCCGACCGAGGCCAGGTAGTTGAACGTGAGGACGCCGGTCCCGACCGCGAGCAGGCCGGCGACGGAGAGCGCGACCGTGCGCGTGTCTAGCGGACGACCAAGTACGCGGGACATAGGAGTGCCACCCACAGGAGAAGGGCGCCGCCCCCGACCGCGACGGCGTACGGGAGCCGTTGGCCGGTCTGCGGCAGCGTCCGAGTTAGCAGCGTCGCCGCGATCCGTCGCGAGCACGCCAGCGCATAAAGAGAGAGCAGGCCGCCGCACAGGGCGGTGAAGAGGAGGAAGTTGGCCGCGTGCGCCGGGGCCAGGCCGCAGCAGCCCGCGGCGATCAACTTCACGTCACCTCCGCCGAACCAGCCGCGCGCGAACGCGAGCGTGCCGAGGGCGAGGATCACGGCGAGCGTCGCCAGCGCGACGCCGAGGCCGGGAAGTCCGCGAGTCGCCCCGGCCACCGCGACGCCCGCGACCGCGAGCGCGCCGGTGAGCGCGTTCGGGATCCGCCGGGAGCGCAGGTCGCACGCCGCGGCGGCGCAGGCCGCCACGGCGAGGACCGGGACGAAGGCGTTCACTAGTGCCCCGAGGCCAGGTGGCCTTGGATGGCGGTGAAGGTCGAGGTGATCTGGGTGCCCAGCGCACCGATCGCGGCGATCGCGGCGACGGCGATGAGCGAGACGACGAGGCCGTACTCGACGAGGGTCGCGCCTTCGTCGTCGTTGAGCATGGTGAGGAACTGGTTCACGATGAGCTCCTTCTCGGAAGGACGTCAGTCCTTGGGCAGGTGGTCGAGGGGGGAGTCGACGCGCGGGTTGGGTGCGCCGACGGTCAGGTAGGCCGAGGCGGGCGTCACCCCGGGCAGCGACGTCGCCGTGACGGTGACGACGCTGCCGCGGGGCAGGCCCGAGATGGTCAGGGCTTGATGGAACGTGCCGTCCGTGGCAAGGGTGACGCGTTGCAGCGTCACCGTGGGAAGGTCACGCGAGATCGTACCGGTCAGGGTGAGGGTCACGGGAACGCTGGTCCCGCGCAGGGCCGCGGGAGCCGAACCGTCGACGACGACGGCGCTCGCGCCGGGTGCCGGCGAGAGCTGGATCGAGAGCGCACCGCTGGCGCTCGCGGGAGCGGCGGCGGCGCCGATGCGCGTGCCCTCCATGGCACGCGACACCGGGTAGCGTCCGGCGAGTGCGCGCAGCTCGGCCACCACGTCGGCGGAGACGGAGAGGTCACCGTTCTCGTAGACGGGAGCTTCGCTGGCGTACGCCACCCGGTCGTTGATCTGCCAGCGGCGGTTGCCGGGGCGCAGGACGACCGTGAGTCCGGGGCGCGAGAGCGTGACCTCCGATGCGGACGCCGACCATGCATATGCATAGCCCACCTGATCGGCCACTCGCTGAAGCGAGCTTCCGGCGTGGGCGGTTGCCGGAATGGCCGAGAGTGTCGTAGCGACGAACGCCGCGGCGAAGCGCCGCATCGGGATGATCACGGATCGGTCATACCGTGCTCACACCCGCATCTCGCGTGAACGAGGCAATTTTAACGCGCCGTCGACGGGGCGTTCACGCGTTGACGCCGGGTACGAGGGCAGAACGAAACCGGTGGAAACGCGCAACGCTCTCCTCGCCCTGATCGCGTCGCTCGCGATCGTCGCCCCCGCACCGGCTCGTGCCCAAGGCATCGACGCGATCTCGCTGACGTCCGGCCGCTCGACCACGATCGAGGCCCCGGGACTGACCCGGGTCGCGGTCGGCGACGGCAAGATCGCCGGGGTCGTCCCGGTCGGCACGCAGCAAGTGATCGTCAACGCCAAGGCGCCCGGTCACACCACGCTGCTGGTCTGGACCCGCGCCGGCCGGCGCGAGTTCGACGTCACCGTCACCGAACAGACGCTCGACGACCTGGCCCAGATGATCCGGACTTCCATCGACGACCCCGGCGTCAGCGTCCAGACCGCCGGCCGCGCGCTGGTCGTCAAGGGCGACGTCAGCGACCAGGCCCACGCGAGCCGGGTCGCCGACGTCCTGGGCCGCTTCACCTCGCTGGCCAAGAACGAGAAGTACGACATCGTCGACGCGGTGACGGTGACCCACCCGCTGGGCGACCTCCAGGCCGCCCTCGGCGCGAGCGCCGACGCGCGCGACGTGCGGGTCGACTACGACAACAAGGGCAACGTCTACGTCACCGGCAAGGTGCGCGACCGGGCCGCCGCCGAGAGCGTCCTCCAGCGCGTGCGCGGCTACGCCGGCGCGAACCTCGACGTGAAGGGAACGCTGGTCGATCGCCTGGTGCTCGACACCACCCAGCAGGTCGACACCCACGTCTACATCTTGGAAGTCGACCGCACCGGGATGCAGCAGCTCGGCCTGCGGCTGCAGAACGCGACGATCGACCCGTCGGGCCAGGTCACCTACGGCAACCCGTCCTTCACCGCGTTCGACAACGGCGCGCAGGTCAACAGCAACAGCCAGAGCGCGCCCGGCGGCGCGGCCGCGACGACCGCCACCGGGCGCGCGCTCGGCCTGGACCGCTTCATCCGCGCGACGTTCGTCGCGCCGACGCTCGACCTGCTCGTCCGCACCGGCCACGTGCGCATCCTCTCCTCGCCCAACCTGGTGACGATGCCCGGCAGCGAAGCCAAGTTTCTGGTCGGCGGCGAGATCCCGTACATCATCCCGACCGGCCTCAACGCGGTGAACGTGCAGTTCAAGGAGTACGGCGTCAAGCTCGACCTGACGCCGAAGATCCTGCCCGACGGCGGGGTGGAGACCCAGATCACGCCCGAGGTGTCCGACCTCGACTTCACCGACGGAGTCCAGGTCGCGGGCTACACCTTGCCGGCCTTCAAGACCAGCCGCATCACGACCGACGTCGTCACCAAGGCCGGCGAGAGCATCGTCATGGCCGGGCTGCTGCGCCGCCAGGAGCAGAAGAACATCGACAAGATCCCGGGCCTGGGCGACCTGCCGATCCTGGGGCGGCTGTTCCGCTCGGTCAGCTACCAGCGTGCCGACACGGACGTCGTCTTCGTCATGACCCCCGAGGTGATCAGCCGATGAACGCCTTTCACGCACTGCTGCGCGACCAGCGCGGCGCCGCGCTGGCCGAGTACGCGCTCGTGCTCGCCGTGATCGCCGGCGCCTCGATCGTCGCCATGTACGGGCTCTCCGGGCAGCTCAGCGCGACGCTCCAGAACCTCGCCGACGCACTCTTCGCGGCGCAGACCGGGCCGTGAAGCACGCCCGTGGAGCCGCGATGCCCGAGACGGTGGTCGTCCTGGGCATGTCGCTGACACTGCTGTTCGGGACGTTCGAGCTGGGCCTGATCGGCTACACCCAGCTCTCGTCGGACGGCGCGGCGTTCGTCGCCGCGCACGCCTCGGTGCTCGGCAAGGACCCGACCGCCGCGATCGCCTCGCCCTTCCCGATCGCCAACGGCGCGAACGTCACGGTGACGCAGACCCCGCCCAATACGACCGACGTCCCGGTGAACTACCAGTCGGGCCAGGCGCAGCAGAACAACCGCCACGGCGGCGTGCAGGTCGTGCGGCCTTCGCAGACGCAGGTGACCGTCGACCAGACCGGCGGGCTGGCGGGCGGCGTGCTGGGACAGTTCGACATCGCGGGCGCCTTCATCGAAGGCAACATGCTGGTGTCGGACACCGGCTTCGACCTGGCCGGCAGTACGATCAACGACCCGACCGCGAAGATGAACACCTACTTCAGCGACGACGGCAACACGCCGCCGTACTTCATCGGCTTCCGCTACATGTGGCACTGCGCGAACCCGGTCTCGGGCGTCAACTGCGCCAGCTCCGGCACCGTCATGGCGGCGCTCGGGATGGCCGAGTACCTCGACGGCAGCAACTGGGACCAGCCGGCGGACGGCATCGGCCCGAGCGCCGTGTACGCCGCGATGCTGCTGCACCAGCAAGTCTTCGCCAACATCCTCAACGACGGTGAGCTGCCGCCGTCGGTCGGCGGGGGCAACCACGTCATCACCTGGACGACGCCGTGCCTGCAGACGGTCGCGGCCTGGGACGTCGACGTTCCGGCCGGCTACCCGATCGGCCAGAAGGCGATCGGGTTCTACCCCTTCCACCCGCTCTACCGGAACCCGCTGTGCTAAGCTTGCGCGCGCGCGGGCAGACGCTGCCGATCTGGGCGATGGGCCTGGGCGCGGCGCTGGTGCTGGCCTTTTCGGCCCTGCAGTACGGCGAGGTGCTGCGCTGGCAGATCCGCGCCCAGAACGCCGCCGACGCGGCCGCGGCGGGCGCGCTCTCGGTCCAGACGTCGGCCTGGAACCAGCAGCTGGCGGTCATGTACGCGGCCTCGGTCGAGGAGTGGCGCATCCGCAACCTGCTCGAGGCGATGGTGGTCGCGTCGACCGGCGACTCCGGCTGCGCGCAAGGCAACAGCAGCAACTGCCAACCGCTCTACAAGAGCCTCAAGGACCAGTACGCGCAGGCGGTCGCGCGCTACACGACCGACGTGCAGCTCATGAGCCGCGTCTCGCAATCCACGCTGCCGCAGGCGATGGCCGACGCCAAGACGATCGTGGCCGACTTCCAGACCAACTGCGGCAAGGCCAACGGCGGCGACTGCGGCGTCAGCTACACCGTGACCGACATGCGCAAGCGGGTCGGCAACCTCAACGACGTCGAGCAGGACGGCGGAGCCTGGGTCGTCAACGGCGTCGCGCCGGCGACGGTGAAGGACGACTACACGCCGGCCCAGATCGAGGTCGTGGCGTGCGCGAAGGTGCCGCCGCTGGTACCCGGGTTCCTCAACTTCACCCCGCCGACGTTCACCGCGGTCGGCCGCGCCGCGGCAACCAGCGCGATGGTGACCGAGGAGTGGGTCCAGCCCGGCGTGATCGTGAACCCGCAGACCGGCAAGCCGTTCCAGCCGCCCGAGGACTTCAGCGGCGGCACGACCACGGCGACCGGGCCCAACGGCCACAACTGGTTCGTCAACGACTACGGCGGCAACGCCGCCAAGGCGTACCCGCTCTCCGATGCCTACGCCGAGAACATCAACGGGCCGGAGTTCTCGGCGGTGACCGGCTGGTGGAGCACGATCCCGATCAGTCCCTACAGCGGCGCGCTGGCGCCGGGGAGCTACGCATGCGCCAATTCCGGCTCGTGACGATGCGCGCGCGCGGTCAGGCGCTGATCGAGACCGCGATCGCGCTGCCGGTCTTCCTCATCGCGATGTTCGGCGTGATCTGGGCGCTGCAGTCCGGGGTGCTGGGCGAGCGGGTGCAGATGGCGGCGCGCTACGGCGGGATGGTCTCGGCGCAGGGCAACCCGTTCGATCAGTACAGCCTCTACAGCGTGTACGGCGCCGCGGTCGGCACGCCGGTCGCCGCGCCGTGCGGTCTGCCGCCGGCGCAGATGCTCTCCGACGGCAGCCCGCTGGTCGCGCCCGCGCCGCCCAGCCCCCAGTTCTGGCAGCCCACCGGCACGCCCGCGGTGACGGGCACGTGCGGGCGGACGCTCTCGACCGCGACGGGCCTGAGCGGGCCCAAGCTGCTCGGCCACGCGCAGATGACGGTCGATGCGACCAACGACGTTCCGACCTCGATGCAAGCCGCGTTCGGCGGCGCGACGACGCCGTGGAACGCGACCGTCAACGAGCTCGAGTCGCCCGACATGGGAACCCTCGTCGCCTGCTATCCCGAGCTGCAGGCCGGTTTCGCGGCCTCGGTCGACCCGGCGCCGGCGAACGGCAGCCCGCCCAGCGTGAGCGCGATCGTTCAGCCGCAGACCAGCCCGCTCACCCTCAACCCCGGCTGCACCAGCTAGCTGCGCAGCGTCGCGACGACCTGCTTGAGCGAGGGCGGGCGGCCGTAGAGCAGGAGGCCGACGCGGTAGATCTTGCCGGCCGCCCAGGCGAAGAACGCCGCCGCGGCGAGGTTGATGATCAGCGAGAGCACGATCTGCCAGGCCGGCACGGCCGAGACCGCGATCCGGGTGAACATCACGAACGGCGCGAGCAGCGGGAGCTCCGAGGCGACGACCAGGTTGGGTGAATTGGGGAACTGCAAGGTGAGCTGGGCCAGCACGAACCCGATCACCACCGGCACGACCAGCGGCCCGGTGACGCTGCCGAGGTCCTCGGTGCGGTTGATCAGCGACGCGGCGGCGGCGTAGAGCACGCCGTACTGCAAGAAGCCCACGACGAAGAAGGCGATGAACGAGAACACCTCGCCCGGCGGCAGCGCCAGCGGCCCGATGCCGCCGCCGGCCGGCGCCGTCTCGGAGAACATGCCGACCACCGCGTTGCCGGCCAGCGCCCCGGTCACGATCCAGACCGCGAGCTGGATCATCCCGGTCGCCGCCGAGGCGAGGATCTTCGCCGCCAGCAGCTGGGCCGGATCGACCGTCGCGACCAGCAGCTCGGCGATGCGGCTGGTCTTCTCCTCGGCGACCGACGCCATGATCGCCTGCGCGTTGAGCAGGATCGAGAGGTAGAGCAGGAAGACGAACAGGTAGCCGATGCCCTTGGCGGCGCCGGCCGCCGAGGCGTCGGCGAAGCGGCCGGCGATGTCGTGCACGTCGACCGGGACGGTGAGGTGGCTGCGCACGGTGGCGACCGGCACGCCGGTGCCGAGCGCGACCTGCAGCGGCACCAGATCGCGGGCGAAGTCGCGGCCGAAGTCCGAGGGGTCGCGCGCGTACGCGGTGACCCGCAGGCCGCCGCGGTCGCGGGCGAGCACGGCGACCGCGGTCGCCTTGCGGTGCGCGTCGAGGAACGCGGTGTCGGGCGGGCCCGCCAGGCGCGGCAGCGTCGCGGCGACCGTGTAGTCGCGCGCCAGCAGCGGCGCGGCCGCCGCGGTCAGCGCCGGGTCGCCGACCAGCACGATCGCGTTCGAGCTGCCGCCGAAGCCGCCGGCGAAGAGCTTGGGCAGCAGCGTGAGCAAGATGATGCTGGCCGCCCCGACGATCGTCGCGATGATGTACGGCCGGGAAGCGATCCGGCGCAGGAACTCGGCCGAGAAGACGATGCCGATCGCGTTCACGCCGCGGCCTCCGTCGCGCGCAGGTAGATGTCGCGCAGGCTCGGCTCGAGCCGCTCGAAGCGGGTCACCTCGCCGGCCGCCACCAGCCGCCGCAGCAGCGCCGCGGTGTCGGCGTCGGCCGGCACCTCGTAGGCCAGCGCCGGCCGCTCGGAGGGCGGCAGCGCGCGCGCGCCGGGCAGCCCGGCGAGCACCGCGCGCAGGGCCTCGCCGGCGGGCTCGACCTCGACCACCCGGGTCGGCCAGGCGGCGCGCAGCTCGGGCAGCGTGCCGGCCGCCTGCACGAGGCCGCCCGCGATCACGCAGAAGCGCTCGCACAGGTCCTCGATCTGCCACATCTGGTGCGAGGAGAGGATCAGCGCCGTGCCCGCCGCGCGCAGCGCGCGCAGCGCGTCCAGCAGCACCTCGGCGTTGACCGGGTCCAGACCGGAGAACGGCTCGTCGAGCACCAGCACGGCCGGCTCGTGGAGCGCGGCGCAGGCGATCTGGACCTTCTGCTGGTTGCCCTTCGAGAGCTCGGCGCAGGGCCGGCCGGCGTACTCGCCCAGGCCCAGCCGCTCGATCCACTGGTCGGCCCGCTGCGTGTCGAGCGGCGCCGGGACGCCGTGCAGGCGGCCGAAGTAGGCGATCTGGTCGCGCACCTTGAGCTTGCCGTAGAGCCCGCGCTCCTCGGGCAGGTAGCCGAAGCTGCGCCGCACCCGGCCGTCGACCGGCGCGCCGTTCCAGCGCACGCTGCCATGGTCGGGGACGAGGATGCCCAGGATCATCCGCATGGTCGTCGTCTTGCCGGCACCGTTGGGCCCCAGCAGCCCGAACGTCGAGCCGGCCGGGACGGTGAACGAGACGTCGCGCACGGCGGCGACGCTGCCGAACGAACGGGCCACGTGGGAGAGGACCAGGCTGCTCACGCGGACGATCTCCTGCGCGAGGAGGAACTGCACCTTGCTGACCATCGATCTCCGCGGGCGCGCCGGTTTCGTCACGGGTGCCGCGCGCGGCATCGGCCGGGCCTGCGCCGAGGCGCTCGCGCGCGCCGGCGCCGCGGTCGCCGTGGCCGACCTCGACGGCGAAGCCGCCGCCGAGACCGCCCGGGCGATCGCGGCCGAGAACGGCGTCACGGCCCGTGCCTACGGCTGCGACGTGCGCCGGTTCGACGCGGTGCAGGCGGCCGTGGACGCCGCCGCCGGCGACTTGGGCGGGCTGGACTTCGTCGTCAACAACGCCGGCGTGCAGTTCATCTCGCCGCTCGGCGAGTTTCCGCCCGAGAAGTACGACAACGTCCGCGCCATCGACCTGGACGGCGTCTTCTACACCACCCGGGCCGCCTGGCGCCACCTGGTCGCGCGCGGCGGCGGCCGGATCGTCAACGTCGCCAGCGTGCACGGTCTGGTGGCCTCGCCGTACAAGGCCGCGTACGTCGCGGCCAAGCACGGGGTGGTCGGGCTCACCCGGGCCAGCGCCGTCGAAGGGGCCGAGCACGGGATCACGGTCAACGCGATCTGCCCGGGCGCGGTGATGACCGAGCTGATCAGCGGCCAGGCCGCCGACCTGGTGACCTCGTTCGGCGGCGGCATCTCCGAGGAGGAAGCGCTGGAGCGCGCGTTCCTCGAGGCGATGCCGACCCGGCGCTTCATCGACGTCGCCGAGGTCGGCGCGCTGTGCGCGTTCCTGTGCAGCGACTACGCGGTCTCGATCACCGGCGCCCCGATCGCGATCGACGGCGGCTGGAGCGCCCACTAGAACCTCGACCGCAAGGCAGGTTCATCGCCATCGACATGCCCACTGCGAGAGGCCGCACGCGTGCCGGCACGTCCCTCGTTGCGGCGCGAAGCGGCGCAACCATTGACGAATCTGGGAACCGCATGGTAATCTCAAACCTCGCTTGGGCGACGACGTTCGTCGCCGCGCGATAGAAAGGAGAGACGATGACCCGAAACACCGCAATCCTCGGTTCCAAGCCCGGCCGGGCGACGTTCGTCGTCTCGCTGCTCATGTTCGCACTCGCGGAGGCCACACCAGGCTGACCACACCGTTGTAACGGCACGTCGGTTCTGTTGAAGCCTCCGCATCCCGGAGGTTTTTTTCGTGCCATCCCACAGCCAGCAAGTGCTCGCGGTGCTGGTCGACGACCGGCATCAGGCGATCGCTCGCGATTTCCGCTACGCTCGGCGCTTCCGATTGCGCCGGCGCGTCGCCGGGGCCTTCTACGCGCTCGCCGGCGCGGTCGAAGCCTGCGGCGCGATCCTCGACGACGAACCGGGTACCGTTCGGGCATGACGGTGATCGGCGTCGTCAGCGACACCCACTTTCCGCGCTTCGGACGCGCGCTGCCGCGCGCGCTCGAACGCGGATTGCGGGCCGCGAAGGTGGAGCGCATCCTCCATCTGGGCGACATGACCGATCTGCTCGCGGTGCCGCTGTTCGAGGCGATCGCGCCGTTCGACGCGGTGGCGGGCAACAACGACGGCGAGGCGATTCGCGCCCGCTTCGGCCGGCGCAAGATCGTGCGGGTCGAGGACGTTCGCATCGGCATGGTCCACGGCGACGGCAAGCGCGGCACCACCATGGGGCGCGCGGTCGCGGCGTTCGCCGGCGAGCCGGTCGACGTGATCCTCTTCGGCCACAGCCACCGCCCGCTGATCGCCCGGCGCGACGGCATCGTCGTCGCCAACCCGGGCTCGCCGACCGACAAGCGCCTGAACCCGCGCTACAGCTACGCGCTGCTGACCGTCGACGGCGGGCAGGCCGAGCTGCGCCTGCGGTACTATCTCTCCCGGGCCTGAGCCCGTAAGCTGGACCCGTGCCGTGGTCGCCGGCCGTTGACGGCGAGCGCCCGCCGAAACTTCAACCGCCGGGCGCGTTATCGTGACCCGATGGGTCTCCTCAAACTGCTCCTGACCTCGCGCCGCTCGCTGGCCCGGATCCCCGCGCTGATCCAGAGCGAGCGGGTGCCGATGCGGCTCAAGCTGATCGCGCTCGGCCTGGCGCTGTTCATCATCTCGCCGCTCAACATCTTGGGCGACATCCCGCTGCTGGGCATCGTCGACGACTTCGCGCTGCTCGCGCTGCTGGTCAACTGGTTCGTCCGCAGCGCCGAACGCCACGCCGCGGCCGCGACGGTCGACGGCACCGACCTGGTGGTGCAGCGCTGAATCCTACGGCGCGCTGACCTCCAGGCAGACCTTGATCGCGCGGCGCTCGTCCATGTCCGCGTAGCCCTGCGGTGCGGCGGCGAGCGCCAGCTTCTCGGTGAAGACCGGGCCGGGGTCGATCTTGCCGTCGGCCAGCGCCCCCATCAGCTCGGGCAGGTAGGCGCGCACCGGGGCCAGCGCGCCGCGCAGGCTGACGTTGCCGCTGAAGAGCCGGCGGAAGGGAACGGTCTGCATGCCGGCCGGGACGCCGACGAAGCTGACCGTGCCGCCGTCGCGCACCACGGTCAGCGCGAAGTCGAGCGAGCTCTGGTTGCCGACCGCCTCGACCACGCGCGCGATGCCGCCGTCGGTGGCGTCGAACAGCTTCTGCGCGGCGTCGGGATCGTGCGAGTCGACCGTCTCGGTCGCGCCGAAGCGGCGGGCGATCTCCAGCCGGCCCGGGTGGTGGCCGACCGCGACGATCCGCTGCGCGCCCAGGTAGCGGGCCGACTGCACCGCGCACAGGCCGACCGCGCCGTCGCCCACCACCACGATGTCGTCACCGGCTCGGAAACCGGAGGCGACCACGCCGTGGAAGCCGGTGCCCATCACGTCGGTCAGGGCCAGCACCGCGGTGCGCTTGGCCGCATCATCGCGCACGGCGTCGGGGATCGCGACGAGCGTGGCCTCGGCGAACGGCACTCGCACCAGCTCCCCCTGGCCGCCGTCGTCGTCCAGGCCGCCCCAGAAGCCGGCCTGCTTGCACGACGTGTAGAGGCCGTCGCGGCAGAACGCGCAGTGGCCTTCGGCGTACGAGAACGGCGCGGCGACGAACTGGCCGACCGCCAGGCCGCGCACGTCCGCGCCGACCGCTTCGACCACGCCGGTGAACTCGTGGCCGATACGCGAGCCGGGCTGCCACTTGGCGATGCCTCGGTAAGGCCAGAGGTCGGAGCCGCAGATCGCGGCGTTGACGACCCGGACCAGCACGTCGGTCGGAGTCTTGATCGAAGGGTCGGGCACGGTCTCGACGCGCACGTCGCGCTCGCCGTGGTAGACGGTGGCTTTCACGAACCGGTTTGACCGCGCCCGGCGGGGCGGAGTTGCCTGCCCCGGCGGTCAGCGCGCCGCCGCGGCGAAGCGGTCGAGGACGGCGGCGCGCAGGGCGTCGGGCGGCACCAGACCCTGGTCGACCACGAAGTCGTGGAACGCCAGCGGTTCGAAGCGCGCGCCGAGCGCCGCCTCGACCTCGGCCCGCAGCGCGATCAGCTTGGTGTAGCCGTAGAAGTACGACGTCGCCTGGCCGGGCGCTCGGAAGGTGTAGCGCTCGACCTCGCTGCGCGCGAACGGCGCGGAGTAGACGATCTCGCGCTGCAGGAAGGCCTGCGCCTCGGCCGGGGTGATCGCGCCGCTCTGCAGCTCGGGGTCGAGGAACGCGCGCGCCGCGCGGTGCAGCCGCATCAGCAGCGAGCAGAGCTGGCCTTCGAGCGGCATGTACGGCAGCATCACCGCCTCGGTGTAGAGCGCCCAGCCCTCGACGTTGACCGAGTTGAAGGCGAACGCCGCACGGGCCAGCGACAGCCCGCCGCGCAGCATCCGGTCGAACTGCAGCTCGTGGCCGGGCCGCGCCTCGTGCGCGGTGAGGGTCCAGGTCACCGCGTCGTGGGTGAAGTCGTCGGAGCGCTCGGTGCCGTCCGAGCCGGGCGGCGGCGGGACGTCGAGCGGCAGCACGAACTCGCCGACCTGGCCGGTGTTGCCGACCAGCGGCGGCGGGTTCATGTGGGCAGCCGGCATCTCGGCGCTCTCGGCCAGCGAGGCGACCCGGATGCGGGCCGGCAGCTCGGGCAGCGTGACGAGGCTCTCGCGCCGGACGATCGCCTCGATCTCGGCCAAGCGCTCGCGGTAGAAGGCGACGATCGCGTCGGCGTCGCCGGTGATCTGCTCGCGCTTGAGGTCGCGCACCACGTCGCGGTAGTCGCTCGAGGCGAAGCCGCGGGCGGCGGCGACCCGCGGCGCGAGCGCCTGCAGGTCGGCGACGAGCGCGTCGAACGCCGCATGCGCGCGCTGGGCCAGCTCGGCCGGCGGGATGTCGACCCCGACCTGGTGCAGCGCGAACGCGTAGACCTCGGCCGGCAGGCGGTGGTCGCGGCGCGCCCGCGGCAGCAGCTCGCGCTCGACGAACGCCGCGTAGCCCTCGACCTGGTTGCGGAAGGCCGCGAACGGGGCTTGCCAGCCGTCCAGGCCGGAACCGCGCAAGAGGTCGGCGATCCCGGCGAGCAGCACCGGGGCGAGCTGCAGCGAGGTGCGCAGCTCGCGCTCGTAGGGGCCGAGCAGGTCCGGCAGGGCGAGCCGGGCGCGCGTCTCGCGCTCCGCGGCGACCGCCAGCGGCACGCCGGTGCCTTCCAGCCCGGCGTAGCGGCGCAGGCGCACCAGGGCCAGCGCCTTGCGCTCGGGCGGGTTCTGCTCGTCGAGCAGGATCCGCAGGCCCATGAACGCCAGCCGGGCGACGTCGACGTAGGCGATCAGGTGGGCGTCGGTGACCTCGATCGCCCGCCCGACGTCCCGGGCGGCCTGGAGCAGGATCGCGATGTCCTCGCGCACCCGCGCGTCGCCCTCGGCCGCGCGCGCGCGCTCGAGCCCCGCGGTCGCCTCGGCCACCGCGGCGCGCACGCGCTCGCGCCAGCCGTCGCTCAGGTCGGTGGTCGCGGCGTCGGCTTGGGTGAGGCCGAGCTGCGAGGCGTCCTCGGGCGCGGCCAGGGTGTAGAGCGCGACCACCGGCTGCGCGAGCGCGTCGCTGCGGCGAATCCAATCGTTGGGGCTCACGAATACCTCTTCAGATCGACCAGTCCCACGGGTTCCAGAAGTCCGTCACCGCGACGGCCGGGCGGAAGCCGCCGAAGTCGTCGCTGACGGCATCGATGTTGGCCCGCCAGACGATCGTCTCGAACGGGACGAGCTCGTGCTCGCGCCGCTGCAGCGCGAGGTAGGCCGGTTTGCGCCGCGCGCGCTCGTACGAGCGCGAGCCTTCGCGCTGCAGCCGGCCGATCTCGGGATCGCGCAGCCCGGTGTAGTTCGAGCCGTACGGCGGCACCCGGTCGGGGCTGATCGTCTGCAGGTCGTCGGCCGGGTCGGGCGCTTCGGTCCAGCCGTAGATCGCCGCGTCGAAGTCGCCCTTGGCGAGCAGCCCGCCCGCTTCTTGCGGCGCGAACAGCAGGTTGGCCGGCGCGTTGAGGATCTGCACCTCGATGCCGACGGCGCCCAGCTCCTGCTGGATGAGCACCTCGGCGTTCTGGCGCGGGATCACCCCGGCCACCGTGCGCAGGGTGATGCTCAGCCGCTTGCCGGCGCGCTCGCGAATGCCGCCCGGGCCGCTCTTCCAGCCGGCGGCGTCGAGCAGCGCGCCCGCCGCCCGCGGATCGTGCGGGTAGGGCTTCACCGTCGGGTCGAATGCCCACGAGAGCGGGAAGACGTCGGTCACGCCGGGCAGGTCGACCGCCAGGTACACGCTGCGCTGCAGGACGCTCCAGTCGATCGCCTGGGCGGCGGCGCGCCGCACCCGCACGTCGTCGAACGGCGCGCGGCGCGTGTTGAACGCGAGCTGCTCGTACGAGGCGAACGGGCGCGCGCTGACGTGCACGCCGGCGATGCCGGTCAGCTCGCGGTACTGCTGCTCGGGCGCGGCGTAGTAGAAGTCGATCTCGTGCGTGCGCAGCGCGACCAGCAGCGAGTTCTCGTTGGGGATGATGCGGTAGCTGATCCGGTCGAGCGCCGGGCGCTTGCCCCACCAGTGCGGGTTGCGCGCCAGCTCGACCACCACGCCCGGCTGGTAGCCGGTGACGACGAAGGGGCCGCTGCCGACCGGCTGGCGGTTGAACGGATCTTTGTTCAAGTCGGGCTTGCCGCGCAGCAGGTGCTCGGGCAGGATCGAGCCCTGCGTGCCGCAGCGCATGAAGAACGCGACGAACGCGGCGTCGGGCTCGCGCAGGCGCACGACGACCGTGTGCGGGTCCTTGGCGCTGACGCTCTGGGCGAGGTCGTAGGGGAAGTGGTTGCCGACGTTGTTGTTCTTGTTGAGGATCTGGCGCCAGGTGAAGACGACGTCGCTCGCGGTCAGCGGCGCGCCGTCGCTGAACACGACGTCCTTGCGCAGGCGGTAGGTGATCGTCTTGCCGTCGGGCGCGATCCCGCCGTTGGCCCGGGTCGGCACCGCCTCGGCGGCGTCGGGCACGGGGTTGCCGTGGTCGTCGTAGCGGATCAGGCCGCTGAAGACCAGCTGCGCCAGGTCGGTGACCGCGGCTTGGGTCGAGAGCAGCGGGTCGAGCGTGTCGAAGTCGCGCACGACGCCGATCCGCAGGTGGCCGGCTTGGGTGTACGGATGGCGCGCGAGCGCGGGGAGCGCCGGCGCGAGCAGGGTCAGCAGGAGCGCGGCCAGACCCGCGGCGGCGCGCTTCACTACGGGCGGTTGGGCCGTGCTTTGCGCCGGTGCTTGCGGCGCCCGCTCGGCCCGTGCTCGTGCTCGTGCTTGACCGCGTACGGCGGGCGGGGAGCGGTGCCGTTGGCCGGGATCTGGGCGTAGCCCGAGAGCATCTCGTCGACCCGCTGGTAGGCGCTGCCGAGCGCGCCGGGGAGCGACGAGCTGACCTCGATCACCCGCTCGGGAAGATCCTCGGTCGAGTACAGCGTCATGTACTTCTCGCCGTCGCGCTTGACGTCGATCCGGCGCTTCTCCCAGCGCACGCTCTTGTGGTCGACGTTGAGCATCCGGTTGGCGAACCGCTCGGCGTCCTCGTGCGGCGCCACCCGGCGGGCCTCGGCGACCCACTGGTCCCACTTGCGGCCGAACTCCGGGATCGGCCGGCCGCGGCGGTCGATCGCGACCCGCTCGGGCGGCAGTTCCAGCCGCCAGTGGTCGACCGGGTCGATCGCCTGCCAGGTGGGCTTGATCTCACGCGGGGCCGCGAAGGCGTCGATCTCGACCAGCGCGGTCTCGATCTCCTCGGCCGAGCGGACCTTGGCCGCGCGCTTGGGATCGCGCCGCAGCAGCTCCTCGAACTTGTCGGCGACCTGGGCCGTCATCTGGCCCTGCGCGTCGATGTGCGGCGGCAGGCCGTACAGCGACGGGACGGTCATGAGCTGGTGGCGCTGGGCCTGGTCGACCAGGTCGACCACGATCGCGGCGGGCTTGGTCGACTTCTCGATCAGCTCGCGCCGCTCGAGCGCGGAGTTGGTGCTCGAGAGCGGGCCCGCGATCTCGTCGAGCGGGCGCAGCGCGCGGCCGGTGATCTGGGTGTAGAGGGTGGTCGACTTGGTCGGCCGCGCGTTGAGGATCACCTGGACCGACGGGACGTCGAAGCCCTCGAGGTAGAGGCCGCAGTTGACCAGCACGTCGATGCCCGCGCCGCGGAACTGGCGCACGATCCGCTCGCGCTCGTCGCGCGGCGTCTCGCCCGAGGCCCACTCGGCGTTCACGCCGTGCGCGACGAACTCTTCGGCGACGTCGCGCGCGTGCTCGACCGAGGCGGTGAAGACCAGCGCCTTGAGGCCCGGCGTGTGCTGCTTGTAGGCGGCGACGATGCGCGCGTTGCGGTCGACCGTGTTGACCGCGGCGGCCAGTTGCCCGATCACGAAATCGCCGCCGCGGCTGGCGACCTCATCGAGGTTGGTGCCCGTCGCGACGGCGTAGGACTTGACCGGAACCAGGTAGCCCGCGTCGATCGCTTTGCGGGCGTCCATGGTGTAGACGATCTTCTCGAAGACGTCCACCAGCCGGACGCCGTCGCCCCGGTTGGGCGTCGCGGTGAAGCCCAGCACCATCGCCTCGGGCCGCTGGGCGAGGACCGCGTCGACGATCGCGCGGTAGGTCGGTGCGGCGGCGTGGTGCGCCTCGTCGATCACGAACAGCGAGATGCGGCGGTGGAAGCGCCGGACGAACTCCTCGAGCCGCTTCTCGGCCAGGGTCTGGACCGTCGCCACGACGATGCTGCACTCGTCGCCGGCCCGCCGCTCGGCCTTCTCGACCCCGATGATCGCCTCGGGGTTCTCGACCCGCATCTTCTCGACGATCTGCTCGATCAGCTCGTCGCGGTGCGCGACCACCAGGGTCACGTCGCCCGGCCGCAGCGAGAGCAGCTTGGGCAGCGTCGCGATGATGACCGTCTTCCCGAGGCCGGTGGCCAGGGAAACCAGTTGGCTGCGCACGTTGCGCGCACGGTGCTCGAGGATCGCCTGTTGCGCTTCGACCTGATACGGACGAAGGTGGGGCGCCCGCGGTTGAGCCGAGCGGGCGGTGTCGAGCGCCGGGCGACGTCGCGGCCGTACGGGGACGGCCGGCGCCGCTTCTTTCATGTCCATGACGCCTACGGGTGTGGGAGGACGCTTCGTCGCTCTTCGACGGAAGCGAGAGGCCGGTTCGAGACGCACGCGACGTCTACAAGAGCCGGGATGTTGGACTCCTCATTCACAGACCTCGGCACGGACTCCTGGAGTTGCAAAGACGGTTTTCCTTCGTGTCGGCGGCCGGGCAAGGGGGCAGCCGAGCATGGCGGCGGCGAAACCGCCGGGCTCGCGGGCCGTAGATGAGGCATGAACGCCATGACGACCTCGCAGCCCGGCAACGTCCGCTTGGTGCACGGCACCCGCCCGGCGACCGGTACCGGCTGCTTCACCGGCTGGGGGCCGCACGTCCCCGGCATCTAGTCTATCGGCTTTCGAGCCGCCCGCTCTAGGGACGGCGGCCGAGCGCTCAGAACGCCGCGGGATGCTCAAAGAAGGCTGGCGCGGCAGGTACTACGAGGACTTCGAGGTCGGCGACGTCTACCGCCACCGCCTCGGGCGCACCGTGACGGAAGCGGACAACACCCTCTTCACGATGCTTACCCTCAATACCAACCCGATCCACTTCGACGCCAACCTGGCGGCACACACGCCCTTCGGTAAGATTTTAGTCAACTCGTGCTACACGCTCTCGCTCGCGGTCGGGCTCTCGGTCGCCGATCTGAGCGAGCACGTGATGGCGAACCTGGGCTGGAACGACATCAAGCTGCCCAACCCGGTCTTCGTCGGCGACACCATGTACGCGTCGAGCGAGATCCTGGCCAAGCGCGAGTCCGGCTCGCGGCCCGACGTCGGGATCGTCACCGCCACGACCACCGGCGTCAACCAGAACGGGCTGACGATCATCTCGTACGAGCGGACCTTCATGGTCTACCGGCGCGGCCGCGACCCGCGCGACACGCTGGCGGCACCGGCCGGCGCGTGAGCGCGGCCCGCGAAGCGCTGCGCGCGCAGGCGCGCGAGCTGATGCGCACCTACGACGCCGCCTACTGGCGCGCGCTCGACGAGCGGCGCGCGTACCCCGAGGCGTTCGCGCAGGCCTTCACGGCCTCGCGGCTGCTCGCCGCGCTGATCCCGGCCGAGTACGGCGGCCTGGGCGCCGATCTGGGCGACGCCTGCGCGATCGTCGAGGAGATCAACCGCGCCGGCGGCAACGCCGGCACCGCCCACGCGCAGATGTACACGATGGGCACCGTGCTGCGCCACGGCTCCGAGGCGCAGCGCCGCGCCTGGCTGCCGCGCATCGCGGCGGGCGAGCTGCGGCTGCAGGCGTTCGGCGTCACCGAGCCCGAGGCCGGCAGCGACACGACCCGCACCAGCACCACGGCGCAGCGGCGCGGCGACGTCTACGTGGTGAACGGCCGCAAGCGCTGGACCTCGCGCCTGCAGCACGCCGACGCGATGCTGCTGCTCGCCCGCACCGGCGCCGCGCCGGAGGGCGCGCGCGGCGGCGGGCTCTCGGTGTTCCTGGTCGACCTGCGCGCCGCCGCGCCGGGCGCGCTCGAGGCGACGCCGATCCGGGTCTGGATGAACAACGAGACCAACGACGTCGTGCTGCGCGACCTGGAGGTTCCCGCCGCGAACCTGATCGGCCCCGAGGGGGCGGGCTTCGCCGCGATCGTCGACGGCTGGAACGCCGAGCGAATCCTGATCGCGGCCGAGTGCGTCGGCCACGGCCGGTTCCTGGTCGAGCGCGCGGCCGGCTACGTCAGCGCGCGCGAGGTGTTCGGCAAGCCGCTGGGTGCCAACCAGGCGATCCAGTTCCCGATCGCGCGCGCCCACCTCGCGCTCGACGCCGCCGACCTGGTCACCCGCGACGCGGCCGAGCGCTTCGAGCGCGGCGAGCCGTGCGGCCCGCAGGCGGCCGCCGCCAAGCTGCTCGCCAGCGAGGCGGCCTGGCAGGCCGCCAACGCGGCGATCGACGGGCTGGGCGGCAACGGCTTCGCGGCCGACTACGACGTCGAGCGGATCGCGCGCGAGACCCGGCTCTACACGGTCGCGCCGCTCTCGAACAACCTGATCCTGGCCTACGTCGGGCGAACCGTGCTCGGCATGCCGCGCTCGACGTGAGCGCGAGCGAAGCCGAGCAGACCCTCCAGTTCCTGCTCGACGCGGGCGAGATGCTGGGCGCCTCGCTCGAGCCCGAGCGCACGCTGGAGTCGCTCGCGCGCCTGGCGGTGCCGCGGCTGGCCGAATCGGCGGCGGTCTACCTGCCCGAGCCCGATGGCGCGCTCAACGCGCGGGTCATCGTGCACCAGGATCCCGCCAAGGCGGAGCTGGCGTGGGAGCTGGTGCGCCGCTACCCGGCGACCCGCTCGACCGACGGCATCGTCAGGGTGATGTCGACCGGCGAGTCGATAATCGTTCCGCACCTCACGCCGGAGGCGCTGGCCGCCGTCGCGCGCGACGAGGAGCACGCCGCCGGGCTGCGGCGGATCGGCGTCAGCTCGGTGATCACGGTGCCGCTGCGCGCGGGCGGCCGGACGATCGGCGTGCTCCAGCTCATCAACAGCACGCCGGGGCGGCTGGCGACCGAAGCCGAGCGCCGGGTCGCCGAGTCGCTCGCCGCGCGGGCGTCGATCGCGCTCGACAACGCGCGCCTGTTCGCGCGCGAGCGGCAGATCGCGGCGGCCTTCCAGAGCGCCGCGCTGCCGGTCTCGCTGCCCGCGGTGCCGGGGCTGGCGCTGGACGCGGTCTACGAGCCGGGCTCGAGCGAGAGCCTGGTCGGCGGCGACTGGTACGACGCGCTGCGCTTGCGCGACGGCCGGCTCGTGCTCTCGGTCGGCGACGTCGCGGGCAGCGGGCTGGAGGCGGCGGTGATCATGTCGGGGATGCGCCAGGCGGTGCGCACCGTCGCGCACGTCTACGCCGACCCGGTGACGATCCTCGACGCGGCGGACCGCACGCTCAAGAACGAGCACCCCGAGCAGGTCGTCACCGCCTTCGTCGGCGTCTTCGACCCGATCACCCGCGAGCTGACCTACGCGCTGGCCGGCCACCCGCCGCCGCTGGTGCGGCGCGGCGGCGGGGCGATCGAGGCGCTGAGCGCGCCGGAGCTGCCGCTGGGCCTGCGCGCGCGCGCCGGTGCGGACGGGGCGCACACCGTGCGGCTGGAGCCGGGCGATCTGCTCGTGCTCCACACCGACGGCGTGACCGAGGCGACGCACGACGTGCTCGAAGGCGAGCGCCGGCTGCACGACGCGCTGGCCGCGGTCGATCCGGCCGGACCGCACCCGGCCCGCGCGATCGCCGACCGCGTGCTGCCCGAGCGCGCCTCGGACGACGTCGCGATCCTGACCCTGCACGTCGGCGCGCGGGCCGCCGCGGGGCGCACGGGCTGGTGCTTCGAGAGCCGCGACGCGGCGGCGGCGCAGGCCGCGCGCTACGCGTTCGTGGGCCGGCTGGACGCGCTGGGCTTCACCGCGGCCCAGGCGTACGCGGCCGAGCTCGTCTTCGGCGAGCTGCTCGGCAACGTCGTGCGCCACGCCGCCGGCCCGGTCGAGGTCGCGTTCGAGGAGCCGGGCGAGCCGGTGCTGCACGTGCTCGACGGCGGGCCCGGTTTCAGCGTCACGCCGCACCTGCCGACCGACCTGCTCGCCGAGCGCGGACGCGGCTTGTACCTGGTCTGGAGCCTGACCGAGGACTTCAACGTCACCAAGCGCCCCGGCGGCGGCTCGCACGCGCGCGCGGTGCTCGGCGCGCGCTGAAATCGGCCGGCCGGGACGCGTAAGCGCGGCCGTAAGCGGCGAGTAATCCGGGTCTCGTATCGTCGGCCGCACCGCACCTGACGGAGGAACCGATGGATTTCATCGCCTGGCACGATCGGCCGGCTGCCGATCATCTGAACCAAGTGGACACGTATGCGGCGCAAGGTTACCGCACGATCTCGCTCTGCGTCTACGGCAGTCCGGCCGACCCGCGCTACGCCGCGGTGATGGTGAAGCGCCCGGTCGTGGTCGCGCAGCGCCAGCGGATAGGCCTCAGCCGCGACCAGTTCCAGCAGCTCTTCGACCAGCAGGCCGCCGCCGGCTGGGGGCCGCTGATCGTCACCGCGACCGGCCCGGCGCAGGCGCCCACGATCGCCGCCGTTTTCCACCAGCTGCCCGCTGCGCCGCTGACGAAGTTCGGCCTGACCGCGGCGGAGTTCCAGGCCGTCAACGAGGCGCAGTGGGCGCCGGGCGGGACGGCCGCGCCGGCCTGGGTCGACGTCTACGGGCTGCCCGGCGACGAGCGCTACGTCGCGGTGTGGCTGCCGAATCCCGACCGCGCGGCGTGGCACTGCGACCCGCTGGGCAGCGACGGCGCGACCTTCCAGCAGCGCTTCGACGCGCTCCGCTCGGGCGGCGCACGGCTGGCCCACGCCGCGGTGCGGCCGTCGGGCGGCATCGTCGGCGTCTTCGACGACCGGGTCGTCGCCGACGGCTTCATCGCGCGCACCGGCCTGACCAGCGCCGAGTACCAGGTCCAGTTCGACGCGCTGACCGCTCAGGGCTATGCGCCGGTGCGGGTGTGCGCGAAAGGACCGCTGCAGGTCGTCGCGGGCGTGGTGGTGCCCACCGGCGAGAACCGGTTCGCGGCGGTGTTCCAGCGCAGCGAGACCATTGCGCCGCGCAGCTTCGCGCTGAGCGATCCCGGCCGAGCCGTGCCGCAGATCGACTCCGCGGTCGAGGGCATCATGCGTTCCAACGGCATCCGCGGCGCATCGCTGGCGATCACCGCGGGCGCTCGCCTCGTGTACGCGCAAGGCTACGGCTTCGCCGAGCCGGGCGCCGCGCCGGTCACGCCGACGACGTTCTTCCGCCAGGCGAGCGTCACCAAGACCTTCACGGCCTACGCGATCCACGCCCTGATCGCCCGCGGCACGAACGTGGGCGGGGGCGCCACGCTCGGTCTGGACACCCTGATGCAGGACGTCCTGCAACTGACCCAGCCCGACGGCTCTCCGCCGGCCGACCCGCGCTTCGGCCATATCACGGTCCAGCATCTGCTCGAGATGACCGCCGGGGTCGAGCCCGATCTGGCCGACCCGGCGGTCGCCGCCGCGCCGCCGGCCGTGCCGCTGCCGGTCGGCGCGTGGCGGTTCGCGCAGTACTGCGCGTCCCGCAAGCTGACCGCCGATCCCGGCTCGCGGGCCGGCGGTTACAACAATACCGGCTACCTGCTGCTGGGACTGATCGTCGCCAAGCTGTGCGGCGCGGGCACCTTCGTCGACGGGCTGATCCCGCTGATGGAGCCGCTCGCCATCAAGCGCATCCGCAGCGCGCGCTCCCTGGTGCAGGTCCAGCCGCCGGACGAAGCCCGCTATCAGCCCAACTGCGAGGACATCGACGCGCAGCACTACCGGTTTCCAAAGCTCGGGATCGCGCGCAGCGTGATGTCGCCGGATCAGCCGTTCGTGACGCTCGGCTACGGCGACGTCGACTTGGAGAAGGGCGACGGTGCCGGCTGCCTCTCGGCCGCCGCGGTCGACGTGGCGCGGCTGATCGCCTCGCTGAGCGCGGGCGACGGGAACCCGCTGCTCGACCGCGCTCAGGTGACGGAATGGCTCGCCGCGGCGGCCGCGGCGAGCGCCGCGGAGGCCCAGCGCGAGAAGGTGGCCGCGGCCGAGGCGGCCAGCCCGTCCTGGCTCGTGCAATTCCTTGCGCTCGCGGTCACCAAGACGTGGGGATTCAACGGCTTCGACGCCGTGAGCGCGGTCGACGCGGCGAATGGGATCTTCACGGGCTACAAGGGCGGCGAGCTCTCCAGCACGCAGGACGGGATCGGCTTCGTGCGCGGCGGGCTCGGCTATGCGATCTGCTGGAACCGCAAGACGCCGGCCGACAACTCGTGGTATCCGCTGTTCGAGGCCGTGCTGGCGAGCACGCACGACTGGGGGACGGCCGATCTGTTCCCGCTCTACGGGATGCCGTCGTTTCCGAGCGCGAGCATTCCGCCCGCGGAGCTCGTGCTGCCGCACCCCCACCCGTAGGCGGGTGCGGCGATCCTATGTCTCGTGCGCGCGCCGCAGCACGCGCTGCGCGGCGGTGAGGATCGGGGTGTCGATCATCGTGCCGTCGAGCACCGCCGGCGACGAGCGCGCCGCGGCCTCGACGATCCGGCGGGCGTAGGCGACCTCGTCGGCCGCGGGCGCGAAGGCGGCGCGCACCGGCGCGAGCTGGGCCGGGTGGATCAGCAGCTTGCCGTCGTAGCCCAGCCGGCGCGCGTGGGCGGCGTCGCGGGCCGGGATCGCCGGGTCGCCGTACTCGCGCGAGGGCCCGTCGAGCGCCCAGCGGCCGGCGGCGCGGGCGGCGACCAGCATCCGCGCGCGGTGCGGCAGCATCACGTCGGCGTCGCTCGCGCCGCCCAGCTCGGCTGCCAGATCGTACGGCCCGAAGGCCAGCGCGAGCACGTGCGGCGCGGCGGCGACCGCCGCGCAGCGCACCAGACCGGCGGCCGACTCGATCAGCACGATCTGCGGCAGGTCGCCCAGCGCAGCGCTCACCCGGGCGAGGCCGTCGGGGTCGGCGGCCTTGGGCACGACGACCGCGGCGGCGCGGCGCGCGCCGGCCAGCATCGCCAGGTCGGCGTCGCCGTCGGGCGTGCCGGGCGGGTTGATCCGCACGCACACGCGCTCGGTGTCGTCGCGCGCATCCAGCCAAGCGCGCACGCCGGCGCGCGCCTGCTGCTTGCGCTCCAGCGCGACGGCGTCCTCGAGGTCGAGGATGGCGCCGCTCGCCCCGCCGGCGAGCGCTTTGGCGAAGCGGTCGGGCCGGTCGCCCGGGACGAAGAGCAAGAACGATGGGTCGAGCGGCACCGTGCCGAACTTCGGCCGCCATGCCGCGCTACCTCGAAGACTTCAAGCCGGGTGACATCTACGAGTCGCCGCCGTTCGCCGTCACCGAAACGGACTCGCTCCGCTTCGCGGGCGAGTTCGACCCGCAGCCCTTTCACCTCGACCGCCAGGCGGCCAAGTCGTCGGCCTTCGGCGACCTCGCCGCGAGCGGCTGGCACACCGCCGCGATCACCATGCGGCTGATCGTCTCGAGCGGGATGGATCCCGGCTGGGGCTACCTGGGCGCGGGCGTCGAGGACTTGCGCTGGCCGCGCCCGACCTTCCCCGGCGACACCCTCCACGCCCGGATCGAGATCCTCGAGATCAAGCCGTCGCGCTCCAAGCCCGACCGCGGGATCGTTCGGCTGCAGGTCGACACGCTGCGCGCGGACGACCAGCCGGTGCAGCAGATGCTGGTCAACCTGGTGGCGCCGGCGCGGCCGGCGGGCTCGGGCTGATCGGCCATTTGGCGAAATGAGCCGCCTCACGGGCGCGCTGAGCGCCGGCAGCCTGACCCTCGACGTCGGCTGCACCTTCGCCTACGAGGTCACGGTGCCGACCCCGGCCGTCTTCGTCGTGCGCCCGACCGGCGGCCAGGCGCAGCGCATCATTGCGGAGCGCTGGGCCGCCGAGCCGGCCGCGCCGTTCTACGACTACGTCGACCTCTACGGGAACGTCTGCCGGCGGGCGACGCTGCCGGCCGGCCACTCGTCGGTCCGCTACGACGCGCAGGTCGAGGTGCCCGACCTGCTCGATCCGGTCGAGCCCGGCGCCGTGCAGCACCCGATCGACGAGCTGCCCGACGAGGCGCTGCTCTACACGCTGCCCAGCCGCTACTGCCTCTCGGACGAGCTCGGCGACGAAGCCTGGCGCCGCTTCGGCACGACCCCGCCGGGCTGGGAGCGGGTCCAGGCGATCTGTGACGACGTGCACGACACGATCCGCTTCGCCTACGGGACGAGCACGCCGAGCACGACCGCGGCCGACGTGCTCCGCGCCGGCGTCGGCGTCTGCCGCGACTTCGCCCACCTGGCGATCTCGTTCGCCCGCGCGCTCAACGTCCCGGCGCGCTACGTCTTCGGCTACCTGCCCGACATCGACGTGCCGCCGCCGTACGCGCCGATGGACTTCTGCGCCTGGTTCGAGGCGTATCTGGGCGACCGCTGGTGGACCTTCGATCCGCGCAACAACGAGCGCCGGCGCGGCCGGGTGGTGATCGCGCGCGGGCGCGACGCGCTCGACGTGGCGATGGTCACCACCTACGGACGGGCGATCCTGCACGACATGATCGTGCGGGCCGATCGATCGGTATGAGCCCGGACACCTTCGTCGACCACGAGGCGCTGGACTGGTCCCGGGTCGTCGCGGCGGCGTACCGCATCGACCAGACCATCCGCTACGACTACGCCGCGCCGATCCGCCACCTGCACCACCGGCTGGTGATCGCCCCGCGCGCGGTGCACGGCGACCAGCGCCGGCTCTCGCGCTCGCTGATCGTATCGCCCGAGGCGGCCACCCGGCACGGGCTCGACGCCTTCGGCAACGACGTCGACGCGCTCGAGCTGCCGTACGTCGAGAAAAGCATCGCCTTCGCGCTGCGCTCGAGCGTCGTGCGCGACGCGCGGCTGGGCGCGCACGCTGAGGACGCCGGCGTGCTCGAGGGGCCGCTGCTGCACGAGCAGCGCCGCCTGACCCGGCTCGACCCGGCGCTCGCCGACGCCGCCGCCGCGCTGCGCGCCGCGCACCGGGACCCGCGCGAGCTGGCCGAGGCGATCGCCCGCTTCGTGCACCGCGCGATCGCCTACACCAAAGGCGCGACCGACGTCTTCACGACCGCCGCGCAGGCGTTCGCCCTAGGGCAGGGCGTCTGCCAGGACTACGCCCACGTGATGATCGCGCTGGCCCGGGCCTGCGGCTTGAGCGCCCGCTACGTCTCGGGCCACCTGCTGGGCGAGGGCGCGACCCACGCCTGGGTCGAGGTCCTCTTGCCGGCGCGCGGCGGCCGCGCGCACGTGGTCTCGTTCGACCCGACCCACGACCGGCTCACCGACCTGCGCTACCTCGTCATCGCGGTCGGCCGCGACTACGAGGACGTCGCACCGACCTCCGGCGTGTTCACCGGCGCGGCCCCCGGCCGCATCGGCGCGCGCCAGATCGTGCGCGTCACCGACGTCACCCTGGCCGCCTGAGGGCCGCGCTCAGGCCAGGCGGACGTACTCGTAGTCGAGCGGGCGGTCTTTGACGCCCTTGTCGGGCGGCGCGATCCAGCCCGCCATCTTGCCCGGCTCGGTGACGCGCCGCATCAGGCTGGCGACGAAGGCGCGGTCGCTCTCGCTCGGCAGCCACGAGGCGATGTTCGCGTCGTACTCGGCCTGCGAGATCGGCTTGCCGGCCGGGATCGGTCGGGACGTCGGCCCAGCTCCCGATCGTGCGCCGGAAGCGGGTGCTGGGCAGGGTGAAGCGGTAGGCGTGGCCGGCTGCCGCGAGGATGCGGTTCCAGTGGGTGAGGCCCTTCATGCAGTCCTCGACGTAGGCGACCCGCACGACCTCGTTCATCGCGTTGCGGGTCGGAACGCGCTCGACCCGCGTGCCGCCCATGCCGTCGGGGACCTCGAGGTCGTAGACCGTGTCGCGCTCGAGGTGGTCGGCGTAGCGCCGCTCGTCCGGCCGGCCCTTGATGCCGTTGGCGAAGTACTGCGCGGCGTTCGAGGACGCGTCCGCGCCGAACAAGTCGAGCGACGAGCTGAACCAGAAGTTCAGATAGCGCTGCAGCGTCGGCAGGTCGACCGCGCCGGCTCGGCGGACCGCGTCGGGATCGTCGGTGCCGATCGCCTCGATGACCTCGAGCGTGCGCTTGACGACCCGCGCGATGCCGGTGTCGCCCACGAACATGTGGTGCGCCTCTTCGGTCAGCATGAAGCGGCAGGTGCGCGCGAACGGGTCGAAGCTCGACTCCGCGAACGACTTGAGCTGGAACTTGCCGTCGCGGTCGGTGAAGAACGTGAACATGAAGAACGACAGCCAGTCGGTGATCGGCTCGTTGAAGGTCGAGAGGATGCGCGGGTTGTCGGCGGCACCGGAATGGCGCCGCAGCAGCTCCTCGGCCTCCTCGCGGCCGTCGCGCCCGAAGTAGGCGTGCAGCAGGTAGACCATCGCCCACAGGTGGCGGCCTTCCTCGACGTTGACCTGGAACAGGTTGCGCAGGTCGTAGAGCGAGGGCGCGGTGTGGCCGAGCAGGCGCTGCTGCTCGACCGAGGCCGGCTCGGTGTCGCCCTGGGTCACGATCAGGCGGCGCAGCGCGCTGCGGTACTCGCCGGGCACTTGCTGCCAGGCCGGCTTGCCCAGGTCGTCGCCGAAGCCGATCCGCCGGTCGGGCTCGGCGTCGGCCAGGAAGATGCCCCAGCGGTAGTCGGGCATCTTGACGTGGCCGTAGTTGGCCCAGCCCTTGGGATCGACCGAGACCGCGGTGCGCAGGTACACGTCGGCGGCCTGGAAATCGGTCGGGCCCATGTCCTTCCACCAGGTGAGGAAGGCCGGCTGCCACTGCTCGAGCGCGCGCTGCAGCGTGCGGTTCGACCCCAGGTCGACGTTGTTGGGGATGCGCTCGGAGTAGTCGATGGTCGACATGTCAGACTCGCTCGCGGTCGAAGTGCGGTTTGGACCCGGTTCCGAAGAGCGTGAGCGCGCCGCGCTCGCCGGTGGAGTTGGGGCGGTAGAAGACCCAGTTCTGCCAGGCCGAGAGGCGGCCGAAGATCTTGGTGGCGAGCGTCTCGGCCCCGGGGAAGCGCAGGCTGGCCTCCATCGCGGTCAGCGCGTCGGGCGAGAGCGCGGCGCGCTCCTCGAACGCCAGGCGAATCTCGTCTTCCCAGTCGAGGTCGTCGGGCGCGGCGGTGACCAGGCCGGCCTCGAGCGCGTCGCTCGCGGCGTAGCGCCGGCCCAGGTTCTCGCGCGCACGGGCGAGCGCGGCGGCATCGCCGGCGAAGCGGGTGGCCAGGCGGCTGCGGTCGTTGGCCATCGGCAGCAGGCCGTCGTTGAAGTCGTCGAGCACGACCTGCGGCGCATCCACTTCATCGTCGGTCGGTGCCAGCATGTACGTGCGGTCCGCTGCGAGCGCGAGCTCGAACAGCAGCCCCGCGAAGCACGATCCCTGCTCGATGACGGCATAGAGGCTGCGCGCGCTGACGTCGAGCCGGGCGAAGGTGCGGCGCAGCAGGCCGATCGTCTCGCGGACCAGCCAGTGCTCGCGCAGCTCCAGCAACTGCCGGTCGGCCGCGAGCACCTGCTCGGGATCGCCTTGCGTCTTGAGGACCAGCAGGCCCAGCTCGAGCTCGTTGGTGCGCAGCAGCAGGAGCGCGTCGTCCAGCTCGCGCGCCATGGCCAGCGGCCACCAGGCGTCGCCCAGCGCGACGACGTCCTCGATCGTCTCGGGCTGCGCGCCCTGCGGCGCGCGCACGGTGAGCGTCGCGTTGCGCGCGGCGCGGTCGAACGCGACGTCGACGTGGCGGTAGCGGTAGCCGCGCTCGTCGACCGTGCGCTCCAGCGGGCGCAGCTCGATGCCCTGCGCGCTGGGGTCGCGCGGCGATTCCGCGGCCAGCGCGGCCGCGCGCTGCGCGACGAGCGCCGCGAACTCCGAGGGGCTGGCGAACGCGTCGATCAGGCCCCACTGCTTGGCGCGCTCGGCCCGCACGCCGTCGGCGTTGGTGCAGAACAGGTCGGCCAGGTCGCGCCGCACGCCGCGCTTGTCGACCAGGCGGGTGAGGCCGCCCGTGCCGGGCAGCACGCCCAAGAGCGGGACCTCGGGCAGGCTGACCGTGGTCGAGCGGTCGTCGACCATCAGGATCTCGTCGCAGGCGAGCGCGATCTCGTAGCCGCCGCCCGCGCACGAGCCGTTCACCGCCGCGACGAAGCGCAGCCCGTCGTGGCGGCTGGAGTCCTCCATGCCGTTGCGCGTCTCGTTGGTGAACTTGCAGAAGTTCACTTTCCAGGCGTGCGAGGACGTGCCGAGCATGTAGATGTTCGCGCCGGAGCAGAACGTGCGGTCCTTGCCGCTGGTGATCACGACGCTGGCGACCTGGGGGTGCTCGAAGCGGATGCGCTGGAGCGCGTCGTGGAACTCGATGTCGACCCCGAGGTCGTACGAGTTGAGCTTGAGCTTGTAGCCGGGCCGGATGCCGGCGTCCTCGTCGGTGTCCAGCGTCAGGGTCGCGACCCGGCCTTCGACGCTCAGCCGCCAGTGGCGATAGCGCTCCGGGGCGGTCTCGAACAGGACGGTGCCGGCCTCGGCCGGGGCGAGCGTCGTGGCCATCGGAAATGTATTATACTGCATGCTATGAGCTCAACGCAAGCAGTATGATGCCGATGGTGACTGGCAGAAATTGTGCCGGAAATGATGGCACAGGCGTCGGACAGGGACCGTCGCCGTACGCCGAACCGATGACGCTGATTTCGCAGCAATGGGACGCCGCCCTCAGCCGCCCCAAAGCGGCGGTGGAAGACGAGCACGGAATCTGATGCTCGGGCGCCGGTCAACCGCTTTTCGACGCGGTCCGCTCCGCGTACGTTTCCGCAACGAAGCCGGCGAACGTGACCGCCGCGCCGACCGCGAGCCGAGCATGACGGGGTGTAAGGCCTTTCCATCGGCCGTCGCGGCCATGACCCGAACCGTCTACGTTTCGCAGTTCACCCAGACCAGCAACGACGGCGCCCAACTGCTGCAGACACCTGCGGATGAGGGCCGCGCCATCGTTCGCATCGCCGCTGCCTGCCGGAACCAGCTCCAGGGCCGGCTCGCCGATGAGGCGCAAGACGGTCCGGCAAACGGATTCGACCAGCTCCTGCGCTCCACCGATCGCATCTGCGGGGCTATCGTCTGCAAGCAGTTGCAGCCGCCTGCCGCGGTCATCGATCCATGCCAAGTCCTCGACACGGGTCACCGCGAAAGAGCTCGGAGCAGACTCAGCCGGCCTGAAGACGCCCTTCGCGAAGAAGAAGCCGTCACGCTCGGCCCCCCTTACGAGAAACTCGACCTTCGACGTGGCGACCTGGTCGATCAACGCCCCGAGCGCATCGCCGAGCCGATCCAGCTGTCGCGGATCGTGCTGGTCCACGCCGGCGACGTAACGGCGGAATCGGGTTCGGCGCGCCCCGCCGGACTCGCCGGAGTCCTCGCCCGGACGAATGCCCGCGCCTTCGAATGCCCGATCGATCTGACGAAGAGGAATTGACGCCGACGCGTCCTCGAATTCGCCAAGCGTCCGTCGGCTGAAGACTTTCGGCACGCTGCTCGTTTCGACGCCGAACACCCGGCTCACCCGCCGTAGCGGCTCGAGAAGCGCTGCGCAGGAAAAACCGGCTCGTTTTCAGGAACGTCGTCCCCGCCGATTCCGCTCAGGCCGACGATTCGAGAGGTATCATGCGTCAAACGAACCTAACGAACGAATCCGCCGCGTATCTCGCCAGCCGTGAAGAGCTCAGGCTCGCCGAGATCGAGTCGATGCGCCAGCTCGAGCGGGTTGCCGAGCTGCGCCGCCGCCTTCCGGAGGGCGCCGTCGTCGAGGACTATGCGTTCACGCAGGGCCCGGCCGATCTCGACGCGGGCGACGAACCCGCCGAGACCGTGCGGCTGAGCGAGTTGTTCAGCGGACCCGGCCGCGCGCTCGTCGTGTATCAGTTGATGTTAGGAAAGAAGCAGACGAGCCCGTGCCCGATGTGCACGATGTGGATCGACGGTTACAACGGCGTCGCACACCACCTCGCCCAGAACGTCGATTTCGCGATCGCGGCGGCCGCCGATCTGCCGGCGCTGCGGGCTCACGCCCGGTCCCGCGGCTGGAAGAACCTGCGCCTGCTGAGCTGTGGCGACAGCAGGTTCAAGTACGACATGGCCAGCGAGGATGCCGAGGGCAACCAAGACTCGACCATCTCCGTGTTCACCCGGGATGCGAGCGGAACGCTGCGGCATTTCTATACGGGCCACCCGTGGATGGCCGAGGACGTCAACGAGCGCGGCATCGACCGGCTGACCCCGGTATACAACCTGTTGGACCTGACCCCGCAAGGGCGAGGCGACTGGTACGCGGATCTTTCCTACCGGTCCAACGGTGCGCTTCCGTCCTGACTGCCCCGCCGTGAATCCGCGGAGCGCTTCTCTTTCGCCCGGCCGCGCACGTAGGCGATCAAAGCCGCCGCGATCGCCGCCCGGACCAGCGTCCCGCCGACCAGACGGCGGCGGTCGTATCTCCATCGCGCTTTCCCGCCCGCTTCCGCGAAGCCATTCGGGAGACGTCCCCGCCGCACATCGTCGAGGATCCCTTCGACGACGTTGATGCGGTCCGCAAGCACGAGCGGCAGCCAGTGCAGATAGCTCGATTCGCTGTACGCGAACGCCGCGCGCCGAATCATCCCGCTCAGCCCCGCCGGCGGCACCGACGTGCCGAAGACCGCCGTCATGGCGGGATATTCGATCGAACGAAGCACCTCGACGTCGAGCGGCTGCTGAGCCGGGCTCACCCACCCGGAGTGCGCCTCTTCGGCCGGTCTCCGATGCCGCATCGGATAGGTCGGATCGTTCTTGGGGTCCGCGTCGACGCCACGGCCGTTCACGCGGGAGCCGGTATCCTCGGTGTTCTGCATGCGAACCTACGATCTGGCGGAGGGCGGCACGAGCACGGGCTTGATGCACTGGTCGAGCTTCGCTGAAAAGATGCGATACGCGTCCGACACGTACTCGAGCGGGATGCGGTGCGTGATCAGCGCTTTCGGATTCAGCACGCCGTTGCGGACGTGCTCGATGAGCCGCGGCAGCAGCCGCTTCACCGACGCCTGGTTTGCTCGAATCGTGATGCCCTTGTTCACCACGTTCCCGATCGGCACGAGGGCGCCGATCGGGCCGTACACGCCGACGATCGACACGATCCCGCCCTTCTTCACCGAGTTGATCGCCCAGTGCAGCGCGGTCACCGCCCCGCCTTCGAGCAGCAGCTTGCGGCCCATGATCGTCTGCATGCGGCTGCCGGCGGCATCCGCGCCGACGGCATCGATGCACACGTCGGCGCCGATCCCCGTCGTCTGCTTCAAAAAGACGACCGGGTCTTTCAACGACTCGAAATTGTAGGTCTCCGCAGGCGCATACTGCGCCGCGAACGCCAGCCGGTACTCCTCGCGGTCGATCACGATGACGCGCGCCGCGCCGAACAGCCACGCGCAGCGCGCGGCCATGATGCCGACGGGGCCGGCGCCGAAGACGACGACGGTGTCGCCGGGCTGGATGCCGCCCATCTCGGCGGCTTGATAGCCCGTGGGCACCACGTCCGTGAGCAGCACCGCGTCGTCGAGGTCCATCCAATCCGGGATGGCCGTCGGGCCGACGTCGGCATACGGAACGCGCACGTACTCCGCTTGCCCGCCGTCGTAGCCGCCCGCCGTGTGCGAGTAGCCGAAGATCCCGCCGACCGCCGTCGCCTGCGGGTTCGACTCGTGGCAGTTGCCGTACAGCTCCTCACGGCAGAAGGCGCACCGGCCGCAGGCGATGTTGAACGGCACGAGGACGTGATCGCCGGTCTTGATCGTCTGCACGCCGGCACCGACCGCCTCGACGACCCCGGTGAACTCGTGACCGAAGGTCATGCCGACGCGCGTATCGGGGACCAGTCCGTTGTACAGGTGCAGGTCCGACCCGCAGATGCACGACCGGGTCACCCGCACGATCGCATCCTCCGGATGCAGGATCTGCGGCAGGGGCTTGCGGTCGATGCGGACCCGATGCGGTCCGCGATAGTTCATCGCAAGCACGAACGGTTCTCCTCGCGTATCGCGGTCTTCGTTGCAGCGCCCACCATCATGGCGTGGCTGTACCCCGCGAACGCCGCAGTCAGCCGAGCAGCCGACCGAGCCCGTGGCGTGTCAGACGCCGTAGGCGGCGCACAGTTTCGCGAAGCGCTCGCGAGCGCGGTGGTACAGCGCGATGTCTTCCGCGCGGTGTCGTTCGACGGCGCGGCGGACGTCGGGCGGGATGTCGTACGCGCCGTACTTGGCCGGGTTCACGTTGCGCCGGACCTTCGCGCGAGGCATCGTGATGCCGAACATCGCCTCGAAGAGCGCGACGCTCCGCGCGTAGCGTTCGGTCAAGCCGATCATGGCGAGCTCCTCCAGCGGCGTACCGCCGAGATAGACCGACTGGTGGTTGGGAAACGCCTCGATGAAGTCGAGCAGCGTCATCCGCGTTTCCTTGAAGCGGCGGTGCCCGGGATGCGGGACGCCGACCAGCCGCACCGCCTGTTCGTACGACGAGACGGCGTGCTGGTAGGGGTCCCGCACGATCGTCACCAGCGCGGTGACGGGGAAGACGTTCGCGTATTTGCGCGTGGTGAAGTGGCCGTGGATCGCGTCGTACCGGTCCGCGATCGACTCGGCTTGGGCCAGCATCGCCGCTCGGCGCCGCTCGTTGTGCGCCGTCGCCTCCGGCGTGGTGAGCTCGGGCCAGTCGCCGTAATCGGCGAGAAGCCGCTCGCCGAACGTCTGCGCCAGATCGTGCTGGAACGATCTCCCGGCCGTCTTCGGGATATGGACCGAAACGATCATGGGTGCCACTCTCGTAAGTACTTCCTTTTCGTGAGTCTAGAGCCTAGGCGTGCGGCTTGCTCGCTCGCCAAGACAACTCGACGCCGAGGGGCCCCACGGAGCACGGGGAAAAGATACGTTTCGTGACCACGGGTCCGCCAGCGCCCGACCCGGCGATTCTGCGCGCCGTCGCGTTCCTGCGCAGCCGGCAGTTGCCGCACGGCGAGTTCGTCACGCTCTTGGGCGCGGACCGGCGGATGTCCGAGCCCGCCTTCGACAGCTCGCCGTTCGTCACGTCGTTCGTCCTGTACGGGCTGACCCACCTCGAGCGCGGTTCGGTCGGCGACCTCGTGGCGAAGGCCGTCTCGTTCCTGCGCTCGGAGATGGAGTTCGGCGGCGTGTGGCGCTACTGGTCCTCTCGCCAGCACAAACACCGCCGCTTGCCGCCCGACCTCGACGATACCGCCTGCATCAGCTTCGCGCTGAAGAGCGCCGGCCATCCTCCGCCCGACAACGGCTGGGCGTTTCGCGCCAACCGCGATGCCGCGGGCCGTTTCAAGACCTGGGTCTTCGTGACCAGGCATAACCGCCTCGACCTGCGCTTCGCGCTCGCCCGGGCGGTGGGCTTCTGCCAGGCCCGTCTGCGAACGAGGAGCGTGCCGGCACCGGGCTCCGAAGACCCGCGCTTTCGCGTCATGCACATCGACCGCGACGACGTCGATCCGGTCGTGAACGCCAACGCGCTGCTCTACCTGGGCGAGCGCCCCGACACGCTTCCCGCCGCCGCGCTCGTCAGCGAGACGGTGCTCGCCGCGCCGGCGGGGTGGAGCTTGTACTACGAAGACCCGCTCGCGTTGTACTATGCGGCCGCGCGCGCGTTTCGCCACTCGTCGCCGCGCCTTTCGCGCTTGCGCGAGCACGTCGCCGCCCGAATAACCGAGCGCGCGGCGAATCCGGAGCGGCTCGATCCGCTGCAAGCCGCGCTGGCCGCTTCGGCGCTGCTCACCTTCGCGCCGGCATCCGCCCTGGCCGGCGAGCTCGTCCGCTTCATCCGCGAGTCGCAGCGGCCCGACGGCGGCTGGAACGCGTACCCGTTCTACAACGTCTGGGGCTCCGAGGAGCTCACGACGGGGCTGTGCCTGGAGGTTCTGGCGCGCTCGCCCCGGATGTGAAGCGAGCCGACGCACAGAGTTCCTTGAAGCGCGACATTCATGCTCGCTCAGTGCATCTCCGCACCGCCGCCGGCCTGGACGAGTCGCGGTACGACGGGCTGCGTCACTTGCGGGCCAGGGTATCGCCGCAGTTCGGAGCATGAGGGACTTCGTCGCCATGAAGACCGATCTCGCCCCAGGGCTCACCGTTCGCAAGTCGCGCATCCACGGCCGAGGCTGTTTCGCGACCGTTCCGTTCGCGCGGCGGAAGAAGATCGCGGAGTACACGGGCGAGCGGATCACCAACGCCGAGGCCGAGCGGCGCGGGCATCGCCGGGTGCTGCGTATCAGCGGATTGGACTCGCGCTGGAGCATCGACGGCAGCCGCGGCGGCAACGGGACGCACTACATCAACCACTCGTGCCGCCCCAACGGCTTCATGCAGACCTTCGGGCGCAAGCTGCTGGTGCTGGCGCTGCGCGACATCGCGCCGGGCGAGGAGATCACGGTCGACTACGTCTCGAGCCTGCACTCCGACCGCAAGCGCTGCACGTGCAAGGTGCCCGGCTGCCGCGGCACGATCAACAAGCGCGCAGCCGGAGCCTAGCGCCGGAAGCCGTCAGCCGAGCGCCTCGACGAGGCGCTCGAGGCTCGCGCCGGCGCTCGTGCCGCCGGTCTCCACCTCGGCATCGGCCCGCTGGTAGAGGGCGGCGCGGCCGGCCAGGATGCGCTGCAGGTCGGCCATCGACTCGCGGTTGCCGGCCATCGGGCGCATGTCGCCCTGGGCGACGACCCGCTCCATGTGCTCGGCCGGCGAGGCGTGGAGCCAGACGGTGAAGCAGGCGGCGAGCAGCCGCTCGAAGGTCGCCGGCTCGGAGACGAGGCTGCCGCCGGTGGCCAGCACGAAGCGCGGGTGCTCTTCGATCACGCGGTCGAGGCAGGTGCGCTCGAGGCGCCGGAAACCGGCCTGGCCGTAGAACTCGAAGATCGTCGCCAGCGAGACGCCGCTCGCGCGCTCGATCTCGCGGTCCAGCTCGACGAACGGCACGCCGAGGCGCTCGGCCAGCAGCGTGCCCAGCGTCGTCTTGCCGGCGCCGCGCAGGCCGATCAGCGCGATGCGTCCCCGGCGCGCGGCCGGGTCGACTTCGCCGAAGTCGCGGTCCAGCGACTGGCGAGCCTCGGCGAGCCGGTCGGGCGGCAGGCGGCGCAGCAGCTCGACGGCGTGGACGAGGTCGGCCGGGTCGTCGGACACGTCGCCCACCAGCCGTTCCAGCGGGACGTCCAGCGCCGCGGCGACCCGGCGCAGGAGCACGATCGAGACGTTGCCCTGGCCGCCTTCGAGCTGGGCCAGGTAGCGCTCGGAGAGGCCCGAGTCGCGGGCCAGGATCTTGCGCGTCATGCCGCGCCGGGCGCGCAGCTCCCGGACCCGCTCGCCGAGCAGGCGCAGAAACCCGTCTTCGTCCGATTTGTGTACTATCACGCTTGCCAAAGTCTTCGACTGCACTATAATGGCGATTATATACTTGACGCAAGAAGCAGCCGGGTGCTAAAATAGGTGTATGGCCTCGCTGCCGATGCCCCAAACGCTTCTGGAAGCCGTCCGCGTCTTCGCTGACAAGCAAGTCGCGCACGACTACTTCGTCGCGCTGCGCTGGCCGAACGGCATGGCCTGCCCCCGGGTCGGCTGCGGCTCGGCCGACGTGGCGAAGATCGGGAGCCGGAACGCCTGGCGCTGCCGCGAGTGCAACCGCCAGTTTACCGCTAAGGTGAACACCGTATTCGAGGACAGCCCCATCGGGTTCGACAAGTGGCTCCCCGCCATGTGGATGCTGTCCGCCGACCGGAACGGCGTCTCGTCGTGCGAGGTCGCTCGCGCGATCGGCGTGACGCAGAAGACTGCATGGTTCATGCTTCACCGGCTGCGCCACGCGATGCAAACCGAGACCTTCGACCGTCTCAGCGGCGAGGTCGAAGCCGACGAGACGTACATCGGCGGGAAGACACGTCGCGGGACGCCGCTCGCGGTGCGGATCGGTCACAAGGGCCAGAAGGCGAAGATGGACGCGAAGACCGTCGTCATGGGGATGCGCGAGCGCGGTGGCCGCGTCCGCGCCTTCGTCGTCCCGAACAACCGCAGGGGGACGCTGCTCCCGAGGATCGTCGAGCATGTCGAGCCCGGCGCGACCGTCTATACCGACTCGCTCAAGTCGTACATCGACGTGCGCGAGCAGTACGTCCACCACGTCATTAACCACGCGAAGGCGTACGTCGAAGGCCGCGTCCACACGAACAATATCGAGAACTTTTGGAGCGTACTCAAGAGGACTCTCGGCGGAACGTACGTCGCGCCGCGACCGAAGCACCTTGACGCCTACTTGGACGAGCAGGTCTTCCGCTTCAACGAGCGCGCCGGCAAAGACGGCCCGCGCTTCGCGAAGGCGCTCAAGGGTGCAGACAGCCGTCGGCTGACGTACAAGGCGCTGGTCGCGAAGAAGGTCTAGTCCCGGACAATAGCCTCTCGCCGGAATCCCACGTCTACTGGCAGCCGCCCCTCGTGGGTGGCTGCTTTGTATTCCTCGTCTTTACAAACATAGACGTGGCCAGCCGTCGCCGCGACGACCCTCCGCTTCAAGACCTCGCCACGGGCGTCTCGCACTTGAACCCATGCGCCTCGCTCCACTGTGTCCATAGTGATACTCTAGCCGATACCGTCGGTAATCCCCAAAAATACTCTACCAAAATCTTTGGACAGTATCTTGACGGCATGGATGAGAGTATCGTAGTCTTTATGCACGGAGAGTATTACGCATGGCGAACGAAACCCCGCGGGCCGTCGCATACGTCCCTTTTAAGACCTTCATTACTAGCCTAGACACGCTGCGCCAGGGTGTGCCCGACCCGATCGACCGCTCCGTATTCCGCAGTCAGTCGGGAAGCACCCAAGGGATGCTTCTCGGTACGTACAAGGCGCTCGGACTCATCAACGAGGGGCAACACCCTGAGCCCATTCTTCACCGCCTTGTAGATCCGGATCAGCGCAAGGCCGCCATGCGGGAGGTCTTTGACAAGAATTATGCCGAGGTAATGGCGCTCGGGCCAGCGGCGACTCAGAAGCAATTCGACGACCTGCTCGGCGCCTACGGGATCACCGGGGACACCAAAAAAAAGGCTAAGTCCTTCTTCGTTCAAGCCGCCGAGATGGCTGGAGTGAAGATCTCGCCGTACATCGCTCCGCGCGGCTCCGGGAACGGCGAGAGCGGAAGTAGCGGTACGCCGCGGCCGACGCGCACGCGCCGGCGCACTGGCGGTGCGGGGAAGCCTCCGCCGAATCCTGATGAGCTAACCCGCGACCCTGCCCAGGCCCTCCGGCCAGGCATGGTCGAGAAGCTTCTGGACAAGTTCCCGAAGTTTGATCCGACGTGGCCGGACGAGATCAAGACGAAGTGGTTCGAGGGCTTCAGCAAGCTGCACGACGACTTCAAAAAGTGAACCTTGAGCGCCAGATACGCTCAAGATTCCGCCCTTACCCCCTGATGAAAGGAGGTGGTGGATCCGTGCTCCCGATCAAGGCAACGTGCGTCGAATCCCAAAGTAGGGCTTAAGGCCTCGCCCTTCGCAAAGGTCGGGCGAGGCCTATAAATACCGGGGCGGGCGCGGTAGGCCCTAAACCTATCCGCCCCTCCCTAATCGACCGTGGTGATTGTGGCGAAACTGGTCAGACGCGGCGGACTTGCACTCCGCTGGGCCCTAAACCCATGGGGGTTCGAATCCCCTCAGTCACCCAAGTTCGATCCTTCGGCTGGTGGCCTTGTATGTGGCCGCCGCACTTAACATATCGCCCGCGCGCCCAGAGAGCAAGGGGGAAACTTAGAATTGAGTTGGGTCCGGGCTCCGATAGATGTCCGCGTGGTGGAGCAGCTCAGGCTTCGAGCGATGCGAAAACGATGAGAGGACCACCTGCAAGCCTTCTCGGCGAGCAAGCTTCATCGCTGGAATGAAGTCGGAATCCGCTGTAATGAGAGCCACGCGATCGACTAGGTGGTCGATTGCAAGCAGGGCCACGTCGAGGCCGATACGCATATCGACCCCCTTTTGTTGAAAGTCGGGCTTGAAGTCCGTTACATTGAAGGCATTGGCCCCCTGAGGGTTCCTTCGCAGGCGTGCCGCGACCCTCGGCTTCAAAACCCAGCCGTTGTAGGACAACATCCCGAGACGAACCGCCACGAACGGCAGCTTCGCTATATGCGCTAAGAGGCTTCGTTGGTAAGCGTACTGAGGCGTTTTGCCGAAGTCTACGGGCGTTCCGGCTAGGTCCTTAACCTTGCGATCGGTCGGAGCGCAATCGTAGTAGAAGATCCGGTACAGGTCTTCATCGTCCGGCTCCATGCACGCCCGAGCGGCGTTGACGAGCCGCTGTGCCTGAACCTCGGGATTTTGATGCTTGTTCGGCAGCTTCTTATTCAGGAAACCGCCATCGACTAGGATCGCGATCTTTTTCATTGCCATCCAGAGGTATGCGAAAGGCCCCCATCTTGGAAGAAGAGGGCCCTCACATATGGACGCCGGCCTACCGGCTGTAGCGGATGTGACAATACTACCCGATCGCTGGGGCAAAATTCAATACTTTTGTCGCAGAGTATGACTTTTGTAGTATGGATGCCAGGATTTTCGGCACACCGCACTGCAGCAGTCCTAAGCAACCGGCTTCATCTTGCGCTTCTTGCCTGGTTTGGTTTCGCGTTTCACCTGCTGAGCGTCAACCTCTGCCTTAGGCACCTGAGCAATCGCCGCAATGAACTTTTCGAAGGGGCTCAGGGGCCTAGGTGTGGGCCTGTCCATGAACCTAGGATACCACCTTGGCCCCTAGCCGGTCACTTCCCGCGAGCCGAGCGCTTCGGCTGCTTGTCGAAGTGCGCCCGAAGGATGCGCTCGACGACCGCCGAGGGGTTGAAGACGCGGCCCGAGGTCTTATCCTGACCCTCCGCTTGCGCGGCATCGTTGACCATCCGTACCAGGTCCACCGGCAGCCGGTACGAGACCGACCGCTTCTCAGACTCCATGAACCCTGGGATTCGTGGACGCGGGAATCCTTCCGTGTTGCGAGAATCCTGGGATCATGGCATCCGTGGACTGCGATACCCTCGCGGCATGGGCGGACAAGGGCTTCAGTGCCGACGACGCTCGCGCGTGGCTGAGCGCCGCCCCGGGGCGCTTCACCCCGTGGACGGCCCGCCAGTGGGCCGCCGAGGGCTTCTGGCCGCACGACGCGGCCGCGTGGTCCGAGGCGTTTGCCGATCCGCACGCCGCCCGAGTGCAGCGCGCGCTTGGCTACGGCCCCTTCGACCATGACGAGGTGCGCTGAGCATGAATATGGACGACACCGATCCGGCCCCCGACCGGGCGCCGGGGATGGACCTGGACGACTTCGAGGCCGAATCGTTTGGTCAGCGCCTCCGGCGGTTGCGCGAGGCTTGTGGGCTGCGAAAGACCGGCCTGGCGCGGCGGGTAGGCTTGACCGAGGCCGCGATCCGCCAGCTTGAATCGGGGCGCACCAGCGACGCCCGCCTCGCGGACGGGGTGCGGATCGCCGACGCGCTGGGTGTGGACGCGCGCTACCTCGCGTTCGGTGAGGGCGAGGACCGCACCGTGGACCTGGAGCGCCGAATCGCCGTGGTCGAACGAACGCTTGCGATCCCGACCGAATAGCCCATGACGACCGAGTCTGAGAGCTTCGGGCAGCGGCTCCAGCGCCTGCGAAAGGCGCGTGGCATCCGCGTGACCGACGTAGCCGCCGCAGCGGGTATCACCGAGGGCTCGATCCGGCAGATGGAGTCGGGCTACACCAAGGGCGCGACCCTGGTCGTTGGCCTGCGGCTCGCGAAGCTGCTCGGCGTGACCCCCGACTACCTCGCGACCGGCACCGAAGGCAGCCCGGACGACGCGGGCCTGCTGCGCGTTGTGCTGGCCCGCCTGGACGACCATGAGCGGCGGCTGGCCGGAGCCGAGCGCCGCCTCTCACCCTGAGGGCACCGACCGACTGCCGAAAAGCGCGCTTGCTTCTTGCGTCAAGTATATAATAGCCACTATAATGCGTGATACGTGCCGTGGTCTACTCCTTGGTCCGCGGTTACCCGATGAGGATTGCCATGACCGCCGCTGCCGAGCGCTACGCGCTCTCCGACCGCACCCGTGAGTTCCTGAACCGCCCGCAGCGGATGCTGATCGGCGGCGAGCGGGTGGAAGCCGCATCCGGGCGGACGTTCGAGACGCTCGACCCCGCCACCGGCGCGGCGATCGTCGAGGTGCCGGCCGGCGACGCGGCCGACGTCGGCGCCGCGGTCGCGGCCGCCCGCAGTGCGTTCCCCAAGTATGCCGGGCAAGCGCCGGCGGTGCGGCAGCGGCTGCTGCTGGCGCTCGCGCTGCTGGTCGAGCGCGAGGCCGACACGTTCGCCCAGCTCGAGGCGCTCGACAACGGCAAGGCGGTCGGGATGGCCCGCGCGGTCGACGTCAACTCGGCGATCGAGTACCTGCGCTACAGCGCCGGCTGGGCGACCAAGATCGAAGGCATCACCGTGCAGCCGACCGCGCCGCCGCCGCGCAACGCCGAGTACGTCGCCTACACGCTGCGCGAGCCGGTCGGCGTGGTCGGCGCGATCGTGCCGTGGAACTTCCCGCTGCTGATGGCGGTGTGGAAGATCGCGCCGGCGCTCGCCGCGGGCTGCACGGTCGTGCTCAAGCCGGCCGAGGAGACCCCGCTCACCGCGCTCTTGCTGGGCGAGCTGGCGCTCGAGGCCGGCTTCCCGGCCGGCGCGTTCAACGTCGTCACCGGCGACGGCGCGACGGCCGGCGCGGCGCTGGCCGCGCACCCCGGGATCGACAAGCTGACCTTCACCGGCTCGACCGAGGTCGGCAAGCTGGTCGGCAAGGCGGCGATGGACAACCTGACCCGGGTCACCCTGGAGCTGGGCGGCAAGTCGCCGGTCGTGATCCTCGCCGACGCGCCGATCGACAAGGTCGGCCACGGCGCGGCGCAGGCGATCTTCTTCAACAGCGGTCAGGTCTGCACGGCCGGCTCGCGGGTCATCGCGCACCGCTCGATCGTCGACCAGGTCGTCGAGAAGATGGTCGGCTCCGCGCGCAAGATGCGGATCGGCCCGGGGCTCGACCCCAACACCGTGGTCGGGCCGCTGGTCTCGCAGCGCCAGTTCGACCGGGTCAGCGCGTACGTCGCGGCGGGCTTGGCCGACGGCGCGACGGCGGCGGTCGGCGGCAAGCGGGTCGGCAGCGACGGCTACTTCATGGAGCCGACGGTGCTCACCGGCGCCAAGCAGGGCAGCACCGTCGTGCAGGAAGAGATCTTCGGCCCGGTCGCGGTCGTGACGCCGTTCGACGACGTCGACGAGGCGGCGGCGCTCGCCAACGACACGCCCTACGGCCTGGCCGCCAGCGTCTGGTCGAACGATCTCTCCGCGACCCACCGGCTGGTGCGCCGGATCAAGGCCGGCACCGTCTGGGTCAACAACCACAACCAGATCGACCCGGCGCTGCCGTTCGGCGGCTACAAGCAGTCGGGTTTGGGCCGCGAGCACGGCCACGCCGCGATCGACCTCTACACCGAGCAGAAGACCGTCTGGATGACGGTCTGACCGCAGCGGCCGCGCGGGCGTGAGGCGCGACGTCGTCGTCGGCGGCAAACGGCTGGAGACGGCGTGGTGGCCCGGCGGCGCGGGCCGACCGCCGCTGGTGCTGCTGCACGAAGGGCTCGGCTCGCTCGAGCTGTGGCGGGACTTCCCGGCCCGGCTCGCCGAGCGCACCGGCTGCGGCGTGCTGGCGTACTCGCGCTACGGATACGGCCGCTCCGACGTGCTGCGCGAGAAGCGCGCGCCGGGCTACATGCACCACGAAGCGCACGTCGTGCTGCCCGAGCTGCTCGCGGCGCTGGGCCTCGAGCGGCCGGTCCTCTTCGGGCACAGCGACGGCGCCTCGATCGCGCTGCTCTACGCCGGCGAGCCCGCGCACGACCCGCGCGGCCTGATCCTCGAGGCGCCGCACGTGTTCGTCGAGGAGCTCTCGGTGCGCAGCATCACGGCCGCGCGCGACGCGTACGCGGGGACCGGTCTGCGCGCCAAGCTGGCCCGCTATCACGACGACGCCGACGCGACGTTCTTCGGCTGGAACGACATCTGGCTCGACCCGCGCTTCCGGGCGTGGAACATCGAGCCCGCGGCCGGCGGCGTGCGCTGCCCGGTGCTGCTGGTCCAGGGCGACGCCGACGAGTACGGCACGACCGCCCAGCTCGCCGCGATCGCCGCCCGCGTCCGGTCGCACGAGACGCTGCTGGTGCCGGGCGCGGGCCACAGCCCGCACCGCGATGCGCCCGAGACGGTGCTCGCGCGCGTCGCAGACTTCGTCGGCTCGCTCTCGGCGCCGCGATGACGGTCGCCTCGGCGCTGGGCGGAGCTCGCCCGGCTGGGCTGAGCCCGGTCAGCCGTGGTGCTCGCGCTCGGCGTTGGGGGAGAGGTCGGCCGCGACGTCGCGGTAGAGGTGCCGCATGGCGTCGACCAGCAGCGAGCCGACCCGGAAGATCCCGTCGCCGGAGAGCCGCAGCCCGGTCCACGGCGTCCCGCCGTGCCGCTGGACCAGCAGATAGGTGTCGTCGCCGACCGCGTAGATGGCGAACTGGTGCGACTCGGCGACCGGCGCCATGTCGCCGATCGCGGCCCGGTCGATGTCCTGGACGAAGTTCATGTGGGAACCCCCTTTGAATGGCGGTTCGCCCTCGCCGCGGAGCCTCATCTTCGGTTCGGGCCAGTTCTCCGCCAGAGATGAGAGTTCGAACAGAATCGATCGAGCAGGCGGAGATTCGAACTCTCCGGCGGGATGGCTCGTTCACAGAAAACTCCCATCATTCCGCCGCGAGGCATCATGCATCTGTCTTCATTCCGGACGCCGGCCGCGCTGCTCGCCGCGGTCGTCGCCCTCAGCCTCTCGTTCGCGGCGCCGCTCGCGGCCCGCGCCGACGGCGACGACACCAGCGGTGTCGGCGTCGCCCGCATCAGTCTCGTCCACGGATCGGTCGCGGTGCAGCGCGGCGATTCGACCGGCCCCATCGACGCCGTCATCAACGCCCCCGTCCTGGGCGGCGACTACGTCACCACCGGCGAGGGGGCGCGCGCGGAGCTCCAGCTCGACGGCACCTCCGCGGTGCGGCTCGGCTCGGGCGTTCAGCTGCGCCTGACCCACCTCGACGCGGGCAACCGCGAGCTGCAGCTCGCCGAGGGCACCGTCGACCTGCGCCTGCTGCACGGGGCCGACCTCCACGCCGGCATCGACACGCCGTCGATCTCGATCCGCCCGCGCGAAGCCGGCAGCTACCGCGTCTCGGTCGACGGCAGCGGCCAGACCGCGGTGACGGTCCGCTCCGGCGCGGCCGACGTCGTGACGCCGCAAGGCGACCAGCAGCTCGGCCCGGGCACGACGCTGTTCGCCTCGGGCACCGCGTCCAACCCGGTCATCACCTCCGGCGCGGCGCTCGCCTACGACGACTTCGACCGCTTCAACCAGGATCGCGACCAGCCCGAGCTGCGCGCGCAAAGCGCGGAGAACCGCTACGTCGACACGACCATCGACGGCGTCGACGACCTGGGCGCGTACGGCCGCTGGGTCGCCGACGGCTCGTACGGCCAGGTCTGGGTGCCCTACGATGTCGCGGCCGGCTGGGCGCCGTACCGCGACGGCCGCTGGGTCTGGGAGGACTACTACGGCTGGACCTGGGTCGCCGCCGAGCCGTGGGGCTGGGCGCCGTACCACTACGGGAGCTGGTACCACAGCCCGGCCTACGGCTGGGCCTGGTATCCGCCCCGGCCGGCCTACTACGCGCCGGTCTGGCAGCCCGCGCTGGTCGCGTTCATCTCGTTCGGCAGCGGCAGCTGGGGCGGCTTGGGCTTCGGCATCGGCAGCGGCATCGGCTGGGTTCCGCTCGCGCCGTTCGAGCCGTACCACCCCTGGTGGGGCCGCGGCTACAACGTCACCAACGTGACCAACGTCGACGAACAACTACTACGGCAACGTCAACAACGGCAACGTCACGCACGTCTACCGCAACACGCTCGCCGGGGGCGTGACGGCGATCGGCGCGCAGCGCTTCGCCCAGGGCCGGTTCGACCACCCGGTCGCGGTCGCGCCGGCGCAGCTCGAGCGGGCTGCGATCGTCCGCGGCGCGGTGCCGGTCGTGCCGACCGAGGCCAACCTGCGCTTCACCTCGCGCGCCACCGCCGCGCCGCAGCTCGCGGTCCGGCCGGCGCTGCTCCAGAAGACGTTCGCCGGCAACCCGGCGCCGGTCCGCCGCACGCCGTTCGTCGAGCAGCAGAGCGCGATCGCGCGCGTCACCCGCCTCCCGCTCACGCCGGCGGCCGGGGCGGCCCGCTCGATCGAGCCGGTCACGAAGAGGCCGTCGGCGGCGACCTCGGCCGACCCCTGGGCGCGCTTCGGCCAGGCCCGCGGCGCGGCGCCGACCGTCCGCGCCGGTGAGACCGGCGCGCGGCCGCACGCCGCCGGCCACGATCGAGGGGACCGCGCCGAGCGCGCACACGATCACGACGAGCACGGCGCCGCGCACCGTGCGCGCGTACGACGCTCCGGCGCACCCCGCCCAGCACGCCGCGCGGACCGTCCGCGCGCACGGCACCACGGCGAAGCCGGCGCACCCGGCCCGGCACCCGCACCCGGCGAAGCCGGACTGAGCTAGTGCATCTCGCGCGCCACCGCCGCGCCGCTGCCGCCGACGAGGAAGTCGAAGTCGGCGCCGCGGTCGGCGCCGAGCACGTGCTCGGTGTAGAGCTTGGCGTACCCGCGCGCGAACGCCGGGGGTGACGGCCGCCAGGCCGCCCGCCGGCGTTCCAGCTCCGCCTCGCTCACCAGCAGGTCGAGCCGGCGCCGGGGCACGTCGAGCTCGATGAGGTCGCCGTTCTCGACCAGCGCCAGCGGGCCGCCGACGGCGGCCTCGGGCGAGGTGTGCAGCACGACGGTGCCGTACGCGGTGCCGCTCATGCGCGCGTCCGAGATGCGCACCATGTCGGTCACGCCCCGCGCCAGCAGCTTCGGCGGCAGCGGCAGGTTGCCGGTCTCCGGCATCCCCGGGTAGCCGCGCGGCCCCGCGCCCTTGAGCACCAGCACGCAGCTCTCGTCGACGTCGAGCGCGGGGTCGTCGATGCGGGCCTTGAAGTCCTCGATCGTCTCGAACACCACCGCCCGGCCGCGGTGGGTCAGCAGCGCCGCGGTCGCCGCCGACGGCTTGATCACCGCGCCGTCGGGCGCGAGGTTGCCGCGCAGCACCGCGATCCCGGCGCTGGGCTTGAGCGGCGCGTCGAGCGGGCGGATCACCTCGCGGTTCCAGCACGGCGCGTCGGCCGTCATCGCGCCGATGGTCTTGCCGCTCACGGTCAGCGCGTCGCGGTGGATCAGGTCGCCCAGCTCGCGCACGACCGCCGGCACGCCGCCGGCGTAGTAGAAGTCCTCCATCAGGAAGCGGCCCGAGGGCTGCAGGTCGACCAAGAGCGGCAGCTCGTGCGCCAAGCGGTCGAAGTCGTCCAGCTCCAGCGGCACGCCGAGCCGGCCGGCGATCGCCAGCAGGTGGATGACGGCGTTGGTCGAGCCGCCGATGGCGGCGTTGACCCGGATCGCGTTCTCGAACGCCGCGCGGGTGAGGATCTTGGACATGCGCAGATCCTCGCGCACCATCTCGACGATCCGCCGGCCGCTCAGCTGGGCCAGCGCGTAGCGGCGCGAGTCGACCGCCGGGATCGCGGCGTTGCCGGTCGGCGCGATCCCGAGCGTCTCGGCCATGCTGGCCATGGTGGAGGCGGTGCCCATCGTCATGCAGTGGCCGTTGCTGCGCGACTGGCAGGCCTCGGCCTCGAAGAAGTCCGGCCACGAGCGCTGCCCGCCGCGGACCTCCTCGGAGAACTTCCAGACCATCGTGCCCGAGCCGATGTCCTGCCCGCGGTACTTGCCGTTGAGCATCGGGCCGCCGGTCAGCATCAGCGCCGGCAGGTCGACGCTGGCCGCGCCCATGAGCTGCGCCGGGGTGGTCTTGTCGCAGCCGCTCAGCAGCACCACGCCGTCGATCGGGTTGGCCCGGATCGACTCCTCGACGTCCATGCTCATCAGGTTGCGGAAGAGCATCGTGGTCGGGCGCATGTAGGTCTCGCCGAGCGAGATCGTCGGGAACTCCAGCGGCCAGCCGCCGGCCTCCCAGACGCCGCGCTTGACCGCCTCGGCGACGGCGCGCAGGTGGACGTTGCACGAGGTCAGCTCCGACCACGAGTTGCAGATCCCGATCACCGGCCGGCCGTCGAACACGTCGGGCGCGAAGCCCTCCGAGCGCATCCAGCTGCGGTGGATGAAGCCGTCGCGGTCCTGCTTGCCCCACCACTGCGCGCTGCGCAGCGGCCGGTCCGCCGGGCTGCCGTTGCGCGCGCCGTTGCCGCTCACGCGACGGCTCGTTGCGGGTCGATCACCGCCCGCCGCAGCGGGATGAGCAGCATGACGATACCCGCCAGCACCAGCGCGATCGCGTACGCGATGGCGGTGGAGGTGAAGCCCCCGCTCTTCTGCTGGAGGTAGCCGCCCAGGTACGGCCCGAGGAAGCCGCCCAGGTTGCCGAGCGCGTTCACCAGCCCCATCGCGCCGCCGGCGACGGCGGCCGGGATCGCGCGCGAGGTCGCGGCCCAGAACGGGCCGTCGTAGGCGAGCGCGCCGCCCATCGCCAGGCAGACCGCCGCGATCGAGAGGACGACGGCGGCCGGCCCGGCCCAGACCGAGATCATCAGGCCCAGCGCGGCGAGCAGCATCGCGCCGAAGACGTGGTACGCATAGCGCTTGGTGCGGTCGGCCCAGATGCCGTTGAGCGTCAGGCCGGCGATCGCGACCAGGTACGGCAGCGCGGCGATCAGCCCGACGAAGGCGAAGCCCTGGCCGGTCAGCGCCTTGAACAGCGTCGGGATCCACGTGTTGAGCCCGTAGAAACCGACCTGGATCAGGAAGTACACGACGACCAGCCCCCAGACCCGGCCGTTGCCGAGCGCCTGCGGGATCGTCATCGGCGGCCGCTCGCCGCGCTCGTCCGCGGCGATGCTCGACTCGATGTACGCGCGCTCCGCGGGGTCGAGCCACTTCGCCTCGGACGGCTTGTCGGCGACGAACAGCCACCACAGCGGCGCGGCGATCACGAACGGCAGCAGGCCCTCGATGACGAACAGCCCGCGCCAGCCGCTGTTCTGCACGATCGCGCCGGAGAGCGGCTGGGTGATGATGCTGGAGATCGCCAGGTTCACCATCCAGAAGCCGTACGCGCGGGCCCGCTCGTCGGCCGGGAACCAGCGGCTGAGCAGCACCAGCATCGCCGGCCAGACGCCGCCCTCGGCGACGCCGAGCAGGAAGCGCACGACGATCAGCTGGGTGACGTTCTGCACCAAGCCCTCGAGGATCGCGAACACGCCCCAGACCAGGATCATGATCCCGATGAAGCGCTTGGCGCTCCAGCGGGTCGCCAGAATCCCGCCCGGGATCTGCAAGAACACGTAGCCGACGAAGAAGATGCCGGTGATCAGGCCTTGGGTCGACTTGTCGAGCCCGAGGTCGGTGCCCAGGCCGGCCAGCGCGTAGCCGAAGTTGGTGCGGTCCATGAACGAGATGATGTAGATGATCATCGCGATCGGGATCAGCCGCAGCCAGCGGCCGTTGGGAACGCCGGCGCTCAGCGAGACGGAACGTTGCATCGGTCACCTCCACGGGAGAGCACGGGGCGGCAAGCATTTTCGCGCCCGCGCGAAATGGGCGGGGCATGAACCAACTGGATGTACGAGGGCGCGTCGCGGTGGTCACCGGCGGCGCATCCGGGATCGGCCTGGCGATCGCGCGCCGGCTGGCCGCCTCCGGCGCGCGCCTGAGCGTGTGGGACCTCGCCGCCGGCGCGCTCGCGCCGGCGGCCGAGCAGCTCGGCGGCGCGCACACCGCGCAGGTCGATGTGCGCGACTACGCCGCGGTCGAGCGAGCGCGCGACGCGACCCTCGCCGCGCTGGGCCGGCTCGACGTGCTGGTGACGAGCGCCGGCATCACCGGCCCCAACCTGCCGACCTGGGAGTACCCGCTCGACGGCTGGCGCGACGTGCTCGACGTCAACCTGACCGGCACGTTCCACTGCGCCCGCGCGGTCGCGGCACCGATGCGCGCGGCGGGCTACGGCCGGATCGTGATGATCGCCTCGGTCGCCGGCAAGGAGGGCAACCCCAACGCCAGCGCCTACAGCGCGTCCAAGGCCGGCGTGATCGCGCTGACCAAGTCGCTCGGCAAGGAGCTCGCCACCAGCGGGATCGCGGTCAACTGCGTGACGCCCGCCGCGGTCGAGACGCCGCTGTTCGCCCAGATGACGCAGAGCCACATCGACTACATGAAGTCGCGCATCCCGATGAACCGCTTCGGCACCGCCGACGAGATCGCGGCGCTGGTCGGCTGGCTGTGCAGCGAGGAGTGCTCGTTCTCGACCGGCGCGGTCTTCGACCTGACCGGAGGCCGCTCGACCTACTGAGCTCACCGCGCCGCCGCGGCCGCGCTGCGCCGGTAGAACGCGATCGTCGCGCGCGTTCCCTCGCGCAGCGGCGTGCGCCGGAAACCGGGGAAGAGCGCGTGCAGCGGCGACTCGTCGACCTGCGCGGCGAACATCAGCTCCGGCCCTTCCGCGCGCACGTCGGCGTCCGGCACCTCGGCCCGGATCGCGGCGAGGACCTCGTCCATGGTCGCGAGCTGGCCTTGCAGGCTGAAGGCGTGCGCGCCCTCGGGCGTCTCGGTCGCGGCGCGGGCGAAGATGGCCGCGACGTCCTCGGCGTAGTCCATCCCGGTCGGCCCGGTGAAGCGGATCGTGTACGGGCGGCCCTCCGCGGCGGCCCGCATCGCCAAGGTCGGGTCGGCGGTCACGCCCAGCTCGCGGCCGGGGCCGTAGGCGGTCGAGGGCCGCAGGCCGACGCTGCGGATGCCGGCGTCGGCCCAGTACGCCCGCGCGGTGCCCTCGTTGCACAGCTTGTAGGCGCCGTAGTGGGTGAGCGGCTCGGGGTGGACGCCGTCGTGCGGGCCGAACACCGCCGCGCTCGACGCGTAGGCGATCCCGCGCACGCCGGCCCGCTTGGCGGCCTCGAACACGTGCAGCGTGCCGAGCACGTTGACCCGCGCGCCCAGCAGCGGGTCCTTGCGCGCGGTCGGGATCAGCACCGCGGCGAGGTGCACGACCGCCTCGCAGCCGTCGACCGCCGCGCTCACCGCGGCCGGATCGGCGATGTCGCCCTGGCGCAGCTTGACCCGCCCGGCGGGCTGGGGGCCGACGATCGCGTCGAACAGCGCGCGCTTGCAGTGGAGGTCGAAGACGCGCACGTCGTGGCCGCGCGCGAGCAGCGCGCGCGCCGTCCAGGCGCCGATGAAGCCCAGCCCGCCGGTGATCAGCACCCGCATCAGGCGGGCACCGCGGCCGGCTCGAACGGCACCAGGTCGTCGCCGGCGAGCGTCAGCGCGTCGCTCGGCTCGCCGACCGCGTAGCGCGCGTCGGCGGCCATCGTCGCCAGCGCCGCCGCGGAGGCCGCGAGCGTCTCGACGTGCAGCGTGTCGCTGATCCGCACGATCCGCGCCCGGCGCGGGTCCTCGACCCCGGCCGCGTTGAGCGCGTGGCGGATCGCGTCGCGGTCGTTCTGGCACACCACCGGCAAGCGGGCGACGTTGGGCGCCGCGGCGGTCAGCGCGTTGAGGTAGGTCGGCTGCCAGTCGATCGCGTCGGCCAAGCGCCGGCTGCAGAAGTCGGCCAAGCCGATCCCGATCGCGTTGCCCTCGGACTCCGGCGTCAGCTCGCGCACGTACAGCTCGCGCACGACCGGGCGCGGCACCTTCTGCTGGCCGTTGGCGAGCCGGCCGATCACGTTGGGGTCCATCCCGGTGCCCGAGAAGTTCTTGCCCATCCGGTCGACGATCAGCAGGTCGAGCACGTCGAAGGGGATCGCGGCGAGCAGCTCGCGCGCCCGCGCCAGCAGCCGCTCTTCGCCGCGCACGAGGTCGGCCGGCGCGAACGCCTCGACGGCGCTCGTGCCGCCGTGGTTGTCCTCGACGATGCCGACCCCGGCGACGACCGGCAGCCGCTCCATCAGCGTCGCGGCGACCTCGCGGATGACCGGCTCGTAGGCCTCCCGCGCGCAGGCGGCGTGGTAGCGGATCGCGCCGGCCGCCTTGCCCAGGCCGAGCGCCGCCATCTTGAGCAGCCCGCTCTCGATCGTACCGCGGAACTCGGTGTGCGGCTTGACCCGGTTGACCAGCACGATCGCGTCGGCCCGCGCCGCGCGCGCGTCGCAGACCACGTCCACGCCGCCGGGAGTCCGGCCGACCTCGACCACGTCCATCTCGCTCTCGACCGGCGCGCCGACCGTCGCCTCGGTGATGCCGAGGTGGGCCAGCATGGCGCGCTGCCCGGCGCCCGTCCCGCCGCCGTGCGAGCCCATCGCGGCGACCAGGAACGGCGTCCCGCCGGCGTCGCGCACCGCCTCGCAGCCGCCGCGCAGGATCTCGGCGATGCGCGAGATGCCGCGGCTGCCGGCGGTCAGCGCGACCCGTGCGCCGGGCCGCAGCCCCGCCGCGCGCAGCACCGGCGCGAGCGCGGCGCGGGCCGCGCCGCCGACATCGTCCAGTGCCGGCGCGCGCATGACGTCGCGGACCAGTCGTGCTTCGATCATGTTCCGTCTGCCTCCGTGAGCGCGCCCACGTCGCGCTCGGTGTGGGCGAGGTGGACGCGCATGGCCCGCCGCGCGCCCGCCGCGTCGTGCCGCTCGACCGCCGCGGCGATCGCCTCGTGCTCCGCCAGCGCGCGGTGGAGCACGCCGGGGATCGCGTCGGTCAGCGCCTGCGCGTACGAGAGCAGCTCGTGCATGGGCTGCGCCATGCGCTCGAGCACCCGGTTGCGCGCCGCGCGGACCAAGGTCAGGTGGAAGGCCGAGTCGGCCACGACGAACGCCGGCGGGGCGGCGAGCGCGGTGCGCATGGCCGCCAGCGCCGCGGCCAGCGCGGCCCGGTCGGCGGCGTCGGCGCGCTCGGCGGCCAGCGCCGCCACCTCGCACTCGACGATCTTGCGCGCCTCGAGCAGGTCGCGCAGCACCGCCGCGCTCGCCCCGTGCCCGCGCAGCTCGGCCAGCACCGCCCCGTCGAGCACGTCCCAGCGCTCGGGCGGGGTCACCCGCGTGCCCGAGCCGTGCCGGACCTCGATCAGGCCCTTGGCGCCCAGCACCCGCAGCGCTTCGCGCACGACCGCCCGCGAGACGCCGAAGCGCAGGCTCATCTCCGGCTCGGACGGCAGCGCGGCGCCGGGGGCGATCGTCCCGGTCACGATCGAGCGGACCAGGGCGTCGACGACCTGGGCGTGGAGCCGGCGCGGGGCCACGATGGCGTCCATCAGGCGGCAGGACTTGTCTGACGACCTGACGATTCCTAGCGCACCCGCATGCCGCTATCCGAAGACGGGGCCGCCCTGCGCCTCAAGGACGACGACGACGTCGCCGTGGCGCTGCGCGTGCTGGAGCCCGGGGCCGCGGTCCGTTTCGGCGACGCCGAGATCGTGCCGCTGGTCACGATCCCGAGCGGCCACAAGCTCGCGCTGCGGGCGATCCCGGCCGGGGCGCTGATCCGCAAGTACGGCCAGGTGATCGGCCGGGCGTCGGCCCCGATCGCGGCCGGCGAGCACGTCCACGTCCACAACGTCGAGGGCGTCCGCGGGCGCGGCGACCTGGCGGAGGTGTCTCCATGAGCGCGACGTTCCAAGGCTACCGGCGCCGCAACGGCACGGTCGGGGTGCGCAACCACGTGCTGGTGCTGCCCTCGGTGATGTGCGCCAACCACATCGTCGACCGGATCGGGCGCAACGTGCCCGAGGTCGTCACCGTCAACCACCCCACCGGCTGCTCGCAGGTCGGGGCCGACTTCGAGCAGACCAAGCGCACCATGGCGGGCTTCGCGGCCAACCCCAACGTCGCCGCGGTGCTGGTCGTCGGCCTGGGCTGCGAGACCAACGAGTCCAAGGCGCTGGCGGCCGAGATCGCCGCCCGCGGCCAGCGGGTCGAGGTGCTGGGCATCCAGGAGTCGGGCGGCTCGTCGGAGACGATCGCGCGCGGCACGGCGCTCGTGCGCGACCTGCTGCGCGAGGCGGCGGCCTGGCAGCGCGAGACCTGCTCGGTGAGCGAACTGATCCTCGGCACCGAGTGCGGCGGCAGCGACGGCTTCTCGGGCATCACCGCCAACCCGGCGCTGGGCTACGCCAGCGACCGGCTCGTCGCCGCGGGCGGCACGGTGATCCTGGCCGAGCTGCCGGAGCTGGTCGGCGCGGAGCACCTGCTGGCCGCGCGCGCGAGCGAACCGGTCGCGGCCAAGCTCTACGAGCTGATCGAGCGGGTCGAGGCGCGGGCGCGCGCCATGCAGGTCGACATCCGCTACGGCAACCCGACCCAGGGCAACATGGCCGGCGGTCTCACCACGATCGAGGAGAAGTCGCTGGGCGCGGCCTACAAGGGCGGCTCGAGCGAGCTGCGCGAGGTGCTGGAGTACGCCGAGCGGCCGACCGAGCGCGGGCTGGTGGTGATGGACACGCCGGGCCAGGACATCGAGCAGCTCACCGGCATGATCGCCGGCGGCGCGCAGGTGGTCGTCTTCACCACCGGGCGCGGCACCCCGACCGGCTCGCCGATCGCGCCGGTGATCAAGGTCGCGACCAACACCCCGATGTTCGAGCACATGCGCGAGAACATGGACGTCAACGCCGGCGCGATCCTCGACGGGACGCGCACGCTCGAGCAAGTCGGCGCCGAAATTTTCGACTGGGTGCTCGAGGCGGCGAACGGGCGCGCGCCGGCCGCCGAGGAGCTGGGCTTCCACGACTTCGCAATCAATCGCATCGGGCCGTCGTTCTAGCGGCGCCCGCAACGCTGGAGGGACCGTCGTGCACCTGAACCGCAAGCACTTTCTCGCCGCGAGCGGCGCCGCGGCGGCCGGCACGGCGCTCGGCTTCCCGGCGATCGTCGGGGCGGCGCCGGCGCCGATCCGCCTGGGCTCGATCCCCTGCCTGACCGGCGCCAACGCGCTGCTGGGCCAGCAGGAGCACGAGGGCGTCCAGCTCGCGATCGACGAGATCAACCGGCGCCCCGACAAGGTCTACGGCGGGCGGCCGTTCGAGCTGGTCGAGGAGGACGCGACCAACGACAACCAGGCGGCGGTCGCGGCGCTCAACAAGCTGCTCGGCGAGAACGTCGAGGCGGTCGTCAACCCGGTGCTCTCGACCCAGGTCCAGGCGATGGCGCCGGTGATGAAGACCCACGAGATCCCCTGGATGACCGGCGGCACGGCGGTCAAGAACACCCAGCTCGGCGTGAGCAGCATGTTCCGCCTGCGCGCCTCGGACGGCATCACGGCGGCCGCGATGACGAACTTCGCGGTCAAGGAGAAGCACGCCAAGAAGGTCGCGATCCTGCACGCCAGCGACGCGTTCGGGACCGGCGGCGCCGACCAGATCGTGGCCAACCTCAAGAAGCTCGGGATGGACCCGGTCGCCAACGAGCAGTACCCCAAGGACGCCAAAGACTACACCGCCGAGATCCTCAAGATCAAGCAGTCCGGCGCCGACGCGCTGCTGATGTACATCCAGAACCCCAGCGACACGGCGATCGTGCTGCAGCAGATCCGCTCGCTGGGCCTGACGATCCCGCTGGTCGGCTCGCCGTCGCTGGCCAACCAGACGGCGCTGGAGACCGCCGGCAAGAACGCCAACGGCGCGTACGCGGCGGTCGACTTCATCGTCGGCTTCAACTCCAACGTCGCCACCCACTACATCACCTCGTACTACGGCCGCTACCACCACCAGCCCGACGTCGGCAGCGGCTCGGGCTGGTGCTACGACGCGGTCAACATGCTGGCGTACGTGTACAACAAGCAGCGCTCGTCCGATCCGAAGCAGACGATCGCCTCGCTGCGGGCGCTGCGCGGCTGGGAGGGGGTGCTGGGCCGGTTCGACTGCGACGGCGAGGGCAACATGGTGCACGCGGTCTCGATCGGCCAGGTCGCGGACGAGAAGCTGCACCTGGTGAAGAAGGTCTCGGCCTAGCGTGCACCTCGACGCGGTCGCCAACGCCCAGCTCCTGGTCAGCGGCCTGGCGATCGGGTCGATCTACGCGCTCGTCGCGCTGGGGTTCGTGCTGATCTACAACGCGGTCGGGGTGGTCAACTTCGCCCAGGGCGACTTCGTGATGTTCCCCTCGTTCGTGGCGGTGACGTTCCTGCTGCCCGGGATCGCGGTGTTCGGCACGGTCGTCCACTGGAAGCTGCCGGTGCTGGCGGTGTACCTGCTGGTGCTGCTGCTGATGGTCGGCTTCGGGCTGCTCTTCAACCGGATCGCGTACTACCCGCTGCGCGAGCGCGGCTGGATGCCGGTCGTGATCTCGACGATCGGGGTGTCGATCTTCCTGCGCAACGCCGCCCAGCTCGTCTGGGGCAGCCAGCCGGTGGTGATGCCGAGCCTCTTTCCGGTCGACACGGTGGCGCTGGGGCCGCTCCACATTCGGCCGCAGGACCTGCTCATCATCGCGGTCACCGCGCTGCTGATCGCGTTCCAGTACGTGCTCTTCGAGCGCACCACGCTGGGCAAGCAGATGCGGGCCACCGCGCAGGACCGCACCACCGCCCGGCTGATCGGGATCCGGGTCGGCCGGATCGTCGCGATCACGTTCGTCTACAGCGCGCTGCTGGGCACGATCTCGGGCCTGCTGGTCGCGCCGATCTTCACCGTCACCAAGGAGATGGGCGGGCTGATCGCGCTCAAGGCCTTCGCGGCCAGCATCGTGGGCGGCTTCGGCAGCATCCCGGGCGCGATCATCGGGGGCCTGGCGATCGGGGTCATCGAGACCTTCGGCGGCTACTACGTCTCGGCGTCCTACGTCGACGCGATCGCGTTCGTGATCCTGATCGCCGTGCTGCTGGTGCGCCCGCAGGGCCTCTTCGGCGAGCGCGTCGCGGAGAAGGCGTGATCCCGCGGCGCCGGCTCGCGCTGGCCGGGCTGATCGCCGGGCTGGCGCTGCTGCCGCTGGTCGTGCGCTCGGACTACCTGCTCGACCTGTGCGACCTGGCCGGCATCTACGCGATCGCGGTGATGGGCCTGGGCATCCTGCTCGGCTTCGCCGGCCAGATGTCGCTCGCGCAGGCGGCGTTCTTCGGGATCGGCGCGTACACGTCGGCCTGGTTCACCACCCACCTGGGCTGGCCGGTCTGGCCGGCGATGGCGCTCGCCGTGCTGCTGAGCGCGCTGGTGGGCCTGGGCGTCGGCTACCCGTGCCTGCGGCTCTCGGGCCACTACCTGGCGCTGGCGACGATCGGCTTCGGCATCATCACCCAGCTCGTGCTGATCAACTGGAAGGACGTCACCAACGGCAGCGACGGGATCAGCGGCATCCCCGCGCCCAGCCTCGGGCCGTGGACGCTCGACACGTACGGCGCGTACTACTACGTCGTGCTGGCCGCGGTGCTGCTGGCGGCGTACGTCGCCTGGCGGATCAAGACGACCCGAGTCGGCCGGGCGCTCGAGGCGATCCGCGAGAACGAGCTGGCCGCGCGCGCGACCGGGATCGACGCGACCCGCTACAAGATCGCCGCCTTCGTGCTCTCGGGCGCCTACGCCGGCCTGGCCGGCAGCCTGCTGGCGCACAGCATCAAGTTCGTGAGCCCCGACTCGTACTCGTTCGACCAGTCGGTCGTGTTCCTGGTGATGCTGGTGCTGGGCGGCTCGTCCTCGATCGGCGGCGCGATCCTGGGCGCGGTGCTGCTGACCTTTCTGCCCGAGGTGCTGCGGCCGCTCAAGAGCTCGTACATCATGGTCTACGGCGCGGCGGTCGTCGTGATGGTGATCTTCATGCCCAAGGGCCTGATGGGCCTGATCGAGACGCTGCGCGCGCGCCTGGGCCGCTCGCACACCGGCCCGCCGCTGGCGGCACCGGCCGCGCCGGCCGCGCGCGGCGTGGAGACGGCATGACCGTGCCGAACGCGCCCAACGCGGTGGCCGCCGCCGAGCGCGGGCTGCTCGAGGTGCGCGGTCTGGTGAAGCGCTTCGGCGGCGTGACGGCCGTCAACGCGCTCGACATGACGGTGCGAACGGGCGACATCCACGCGCTGATCGGCCCCAACGGCTCGGGCAAGACGACGACCCTCAACGTGGTCTCGGGCCTCTACCGGGCCGACGGCGGCTCCGCCGGCTTCGACGGCACGGAGCTGGTGCATCTGCCGGCGCACGGCATCGCGCAGCGCGGTGTGGCGCGCACGTTCCAGAACATCCGGCTCTTCGGCGAGCTCAGCGTGCTGGAGAACGTCATGATCGGCCGCCACGTCCGGACTCGGCTCGGGTTCCTGGGCGCGCTGCTGCCCGGCGGCGCGGCCGCGCGCGAGGAGCGCGCGACGCGCGACTTCGCCCGCGCGACGCTGGCCTTCGTCGGCCTGGAGCACGCCGCGGCGCAGGCGGCGCGCAGCCTGCCTTACGGCGACCAGCGGCGGGTCGAGATCGCCCGCGCGCTGGCGAGCGAGCCGCGCCTGCTGCTGCTCGACGAGCCGGCCGCCGGCATGAACCCGGCCGAGACCGACGGCCTGGTGGAGCTGCTGCGCGCGATCCGCGAGCGCGGCACCACGCTGCTGCTGATCGAGCACGACATGAACCTGGTGATGTCGATCAGCGACCGCATCACCGTGCTCAACTTCGGCCAGCACATCGCGGAGGGGCCGCCGGCCGAGATCGCCCACCACCCCGACGTGATCGCGGCCTATCTGGGCGGAACGCTCGATGCTGCTTGAGCTGCGCGACCTGGTCGTGCGCTACGGCGCGGTCGAGGCACTGCACGGCGTGTCGCTCGAGGTCGGCGCGGGCGAGATCGTCTCGCTGCTGGGCGCCAACGGGGCCGGCAAGAGCACCACGCTCAAGGCGGTCTCGGGCCTGCTGCGGCCGGCGGGCGGCGACATCCGCTTCGACGGGCGGTCGATCGTCGGCCGCGACCCGGAGGACGTGGTCGGGCTGGGGATCGCGCACGTGCCCGAGGGCCGGCGCATCTTCCCCGGCCTGACGGTGGCCGACAACCTGCGGCTGGGCGCGACCCCGCGCCGGACGCGCCGGGCGGAGGTCGAGCGCGACGCCGACGAGGTGCTCGCGGTCTTCCCCAAGCTGCGCGCGCTGGCCGGCAAGCTGGGCTGGACCCTCTCGGGCGGCGAGCAGCAGATGCTGGCGATCGCGCGCGGGCTGATGGCCAAGCCGCGGCTGCTGCTGCTGGACGAGCCGTCGCTGGGCCTGGCGCCGCTGGTCGTCAAGGACGTGATGGAGACGATCGCCCGGATCGCCCGCGCCGGCACGACGGTGCTGCTGGTCGAGCAGAACGCGCACCTGGCGCTGCAGATCGCGCAGCGCGCCTACGTGCTGGAGACCGGCCGGGTGGCGCTCAGCGGCGCGGCGAGCGGGCTGCTCGCCAACGAGGCGATGCGGCGGGCGTACCTGGGCAGCGCGGTGCGGGTGAAGCCCTCGGCATAGCAGCAGCGGGCGCATCCATCGCGGCTGCCGGTGAGGTCATCGCCGGCATGACGACGCGAACCACCTTTCTGACGAGCGCGGCCGCCGCCGTGGCGGCTGCGGCACTGCCCGGCGCCGGGCTCGCGCAAAGCATGAAGGCGAACGTCCTGCTCGTGCACGGCGCGCTCTCGGATGCGAGCGTCTGGCGCTTGGTGATCCCGGCCCTGCAGGCCGCGGGCCACCGGGTGGTCGGCGTCCAGAACCCGCTCACCTCGCTCGCGGACGACGTCGCCAACACGAAGTCGCAGCTCGCGCAGCTGCCGGGCCCGACGGTCGTCGTCGGTCACTCGTACGGCGGGTGCGTCATCACGAGCGCCGCGCGCGACGCGGCGAACGTGAAAGCGCTCGTGTACGTGGCGGCGCTCGCCCCGGATGCGGGCGAATCGGGGCAGGATCTCGCCAGCCGGTATCCGCTGCCGGTGAACGGGCACTTCGTGCCGAGCGGAGCGAAGGGCTTCGTCATCGACGATCCGGCGAAGTTTCCGGCCGACCTCGCGGCCGACCTCAGCCCGGTCGACGCGGCCGTCCTCGCCGCGACCCAGAAGCCGATCGCCGTCGCGGCGCTCACGGCGAAGCTCGGCGCGCCGGCCTGGCGGCAAGTGCCCTCGTTCTATGCGGTCTCGACGCAAGACCGAGCGATCGATCCGGCGCTGCAGCGTTTCCTCGCCGCCCGGATGAAGGCGACGACCGCCGACGTCGCGGCGAGCCATCTCTCGATGCTCTCCCGCCCCGGCGAGATCGCTGCGCTGATCCTGCGCGCCGCCGCCTGACCGCAACGGGCACCGTGCCGCCCGGGCCGGTGCCTGGGGACTCAGGCGTACGGCTCCGCGCGCTTCGCCGCTCCAAGAGTGCGGGTGCGCACTGCTGTACCGCCGCTGGACACAGTGCGACGCATCTATGCTATATAGGGGGCGTGATGAAAACGACGGATCAAGACGTACGGGTATACGTCCTGCGGTTCGTGCGGGAGACGTTGAATCAGCCCGTCGATCCTTCAGCGGTCGACGGTACCACGGCGCTGGGGCCGAGCGGGCTGGACTTGGAGTCGCTCGCGTTCATCGAGCTGGCGCTGAACATCGAGAAACAGTTCGGCGTCACCATTCCGGACGACCAGCTCGAAGCGATCGCCGGCATGACGCTGGGCGAGTTCAGCCGCTACGTGAGCGAGCGCGCGCCCGCGGCCGACGCCGCCGTCTGATCCAGCGCGGTCATTCTCGTGCCCACGGTTCACGACATTCGTGCGCTGCTCGCCGCGCACGCTCCCTCGAGCGTCGACGGCCTCGCTGACGACGAGCCGGTCCATCTCGACTCGCTCGCGCTGACCTGGCTCGTGCACGTGCTCGACGAGCGCTACGGCGTGCACGTCGACCTCGACGACCCGCGTCTGGCGCAGTTCGACTCGATCGCCGGGATCGTGCGCACCGTCGACGCGATCGCCGCGGCGCCGGGGCGCGCATGACGCCCGCGCGGCCGGAGGTCGTGATCAGCGGCTGGGGCGTGTTCACCGCCTTCGGCGCCGGCGACGGCGCGCTCGCCGAGGGCGTGTTCGCGGGGCGCCACGGGTTTCGCGAGGTCACCCGTTTCGACACGCAGCCGTTCCGCTCGCGCTGGGCGGCCGAAGCGGCGCACCCGCCGTCGCTGCGCGAGGGCCTGCTGGCGTGCGGCCGCACCGCGCTGCGCGCGGCCCGGGTCGTGCCCGGCTCGCCGGCCGCCGTGCTGCTCGGCACGCAGGGCGACTGGACGGGGCTGACCCGCTTCTGGAGCGGCGGCGCGGCCGACGGCGACGACGGGCTGGTGCGCACCGCGCCGATCGCGGTCGTCCACGAGCTCGCCGCGGCGCTGGGCGTGGGGCCCGGGCGGCGCCTCGCGTTCGTCAACGGCTGCGTCGCCTCGACCAACGCGATCGCGCACGGAGCGCAGTTGCTCCAGACCGGGCGCGAGGATCTCGTCCTCGCTGCCGGCGCGTACCTGGTCGACGTCGAGTTCTTCGCCAAGTTCGACTCGGGGCGCGCCTTCGCGTCCGACGGCCGGCTGCGCGCGTTCTCGCGCGACCGCAGCGGCCTGCTGCTGGGCGACGGGATCGCGGTGCTGGTGCTGGAGCGCGCGGCGAGTGCGCGCGCGCGTGCCGTGCGGCCGCTGGCGCGGGTCTGCGGCTGGGGCTTGTCGTCGGACGGCTATCACGTCTGCCAGCCGGACCCGCACGGCGCGGGGCTGGCCGCGGCGATGCGTGCCGCGCTGGCGCGCGCCGGCCTCGCCCCGGGCGAGGTCGACTACGTGAACGCGCACGGGACCGGGACCCGCATCAACGACGCCGCGGAGGCGAACGCGATGCGCAGCGTGTTCGCGGGCCGCCGGGTTCCGGTGAGCTCGACCAAGTCGGCCACGGGCCACGCGCTCGAAGCCGCCGGAGCGGTGGAGACGGTCATCTCGGCTTTGGCGCTGCGCGAGCAGGCGCTGCCGCCGACCGTCGGCTATCTCGGCCCCGACCCGAGCTGCGACGTCGACTGCGTGCCCAACCAAGCGCGCCGTGCGCCGCTGGAGCACGTGCTGACCGTGAACGCCGCCTTCGGCGGCGCGAACGCGGCGCTGGTGCTGGGACGGGTCGCGTGACGGAGCCGCAACTGCGCGAACCCTCGGGGTTCATCGCCTCGCGCTTCAACCCGCTGGTGTACACCGCGGTCTCGCAGTGTCTGGACGCAGCCGGCGCGGACGTCGACGGCGCGCGCACCGGCGTGGTGCTCGCGAGCGTGCTGGGGGACACGACCACCGCCGACGTGGCGAGCCGCAACCTCGCGGCGGGCCGCGTGCACAACCCGCTGCTGTTCTACCAGTCGGTGCAGACCTCGGTCCTGGGCTACCTCGGGCGCGAGCGCGGGATTCGCGGCCCGCTCGTCTGCGTGAGCGCGGGCGAGGACGCCGCGGAGCGGTCGGCCGAACTCGCCGAGCTGATGCTCGAGTCGGGCGACGCGGACGCGGCCCTGGTGCTCTACGTCGAGCTGCGGGCCGACGCGCGCAGCCGCCGCGTCCACGAGCTGCTGCGGGGCGGCCCGCTGGCGGAGCTGGCGTGCGAGGACGACGTGGTCGTCTGTCTGCTGCTGCGCCGCGCCGCCGGCGGCCCGCCGAGGAGCGACGCCATGACGGTTCTGCCGCAGACCGGCGCGCCGCGCCGGCTGGGCGCCGCGGCCCGGCAGTTCCTGGCGTGGGCCGAGCGGTTGAGTGCGCGCGCGGCGCTCGCGGGGCCGGCATGACGGTGCTCGGCCGGCCCGGTCCCGGCGCGACGGACCGGCGCGCGCTCGCGGCCGACCCACAGGTGGGCGCGGGAACGCTGCTGGCGGTGCTCGCGCGAGGCGGCGCGGAGCTCGATACCGAGCTGCTCTCGCTGGGCCGGCCGTGGACGCGGCCCGACGGCGAGCGCGCCGAGGCGTTCAGCCTGCGCCAGTTCGTCGACGCGGTCGACCTGTGCGCGCGCTGGCATGCGGCGCGGGGCGTGCGGCCGCGCGATCCCGTCGCCGTGTGGTCGGACGACGCGGGCACGGTCGCCGCGCACTTCTTCGCGCTGACGCAGCTGGGCGCGATCCCGGCCCTGGTCAATGCGCGCCTCTCCGCGGAGCAGGCGCGCGCCTACGTCGAGCGCGTCGGCGCCGTGGGGCTGCTGGCCGACCCCGAGCTGCTGGCCGCCGGCGCGCTCGACGGCGTGCGCGTGCCGCAGTTCGTCGTGCCGCTCGACGGCGTCTCCGCGTCGGCGCGCGACCCGCTGCCCGCCTGGTACCCGTACTGGCACAGCGACGACGACCCGGTGCTGATCAGCCATTCGTCGGGCACGACCGCGGCGCCCAAGGCGGTGCTCATGACGCACCGCACGCTGTTCGCGGCGGTGCGCTACCGGCTGCGCCTGCCGCTGCCGACCGGGTTCGAGCGCATCCTCTCGGCGGTGCCGCCGACGCACAACTCCGGGATCACCCTGCTGCTGCTCGCGCTCGCCAACGGCGTGCCGGTCCGCCTGCTCTCGGACACCGATCCGGCGACCGTGACGCGCGAGATCGCGGCGTTCCGGCCGACGTTTGTAGGCGCGTTCGCCGGCACGTTCGCCGAGCTCGCGGCGTCCGAGCCGCACGGTCCGGATTTCGCCAGCGTCACGCTGTGGTGGAACAGCGGCGACGCGGCGCACGAGGCGCACGTGCGGCCGCTGCTCGCGCTGGGCAGTCACGCCGAGGTCGAGCGCGGCGGCCGGCGGCTGGCCCCGGGCTCGCTCTTCATCGACGGTCTGGGGTCGTCGGAGATGGGCCACTCGCTGTTCTACAACGTGCACGGGCGCGACCCGGACACCTTCGGGCGCTGCGTCGGGCGGCCGTACGCGTTCGTCGAGGCGGCGGTGCTGTCGCGGCGCGGCGAGCCGCTCCCGCCGCACGAGGTCGGCATGCTGGGCGTCAAGTCGCCCACCCTGACGCCCGGCTACTGGAACGACTCGCTCGCGACGTACCGCGCGCGGCTGCGCGGCTACTGGCTCACCGGCGACCTGGTCTACCGCGACGACGAGGGCCGGTTCTTCCACGTCGACCGCTGGTCCGACGCCATCCGAACGCGCGGCGGCGTCACGTACAGCCTGCTCGCCGAAGAGCTGATCCTCGCCGCGTGCGCCGGCGTGCGCGACTGCACGGTGGTCGGCGTCGAGGCCGGCGGCCAGACCGAGGTCTGGGCGCTGCTGGTGCCCAAGCCCGGCGCCGCGCTCGACGAGCAGCAGCTGTGCGAGCGGATCGACGGGCTGCTGCGCGGGCGCGGGATGCCCGGCGCGCGGCGGGTGAAGCTCGTCGGCATGGACGAGCTGCGGATCGGGCCCACCGGCAAGGTGAAGAAGCGCGAACTGCGCGAGTGGCTGGGCGCCGCGGACGGCGCGCTCGACCCGACCAACCTGCTGGCGGGAGCGTACGAATGAACGGCGGCACGCGGCGCGTCGCGATCACCGGCCTCGGCGTCGTGACGGCGCTGGGCACGGACGTCGAGACGTTCTGGAGCAACCTGTGCGCCGGGCGCTCCGGCGCGTCGACGATCGAGCGCTTCGACCCCGGCGACTTCCCGGTGCGGATCGCAGCCGAGATCAAGGACTTCGACGCGGGCGACTTCATCGCACCGCAGACGGCGCGCACGATGGACTTGTTCAGCCAGTACGGCGTCGTGGCCAGCCTCCTGGCATGCCGGGACGCGGGCTTCGCCGCGGACGACGCGCTCGCCGGCGAGCGCACCGGCGTCGTCGTCGGCTCGGGAACCGGCGGCTACGCGACGATGGAGCGCGAGGCGGCGGCCTTTCGCGACGGCGGCGTGCGCGGCGTGAACCCGTACTACGTGCCGACCTTCCTGGTGAACATGGCGTCGGCGCAGATCGCGATGCGGCTGGGGATCACCGGCCCGTCGCTGACCACGGCCACCGCGTGCGCGGCGGGCGCCAACGCGATCGGCGAGGCGTTCCGGATGATCCGCCGGGGCGAGGTCGACGTCGCGCTGGGCGGCGGGACCGAGGCGCCGATCCACCCGCTCAGCCTGGCGGGCTTCTGCGCGATGCACGCGCTCGCGCCGCTCAACGACGACCCGGCGGCGGCGAGCCGCCCGTTCGACCGCGGCCGCAAGGGCTTCGTGCTGGGCGAAGGCGCCGGCATGGTGGTGCTCGAGGAGCTCGAGCGCGCCCGCGCGCGCGGCGCGAAGATCTACGCCGAGCTGGTCGGCTACGGCTCATCGACCGACGCCTTCCACCTCACCATGCCGCGGCCCGACGGCGCGGGCGCCGTCACGTGCATGACGCGGGCGCTCGCCGACGGCGAGGTCGCGCCGCACGAGGTCGACTACGTCAACGCGCACGGCACGGCGACCAAGCTGGGCGACATCAGCGAGACACGCGCCATCAAGACGGTCTTCGGCGAGCATGCGCCCGCCCTCGCCTGCAGCTCCACCAAGTCGATGACGGGCCACTTGCTGGGGGCGGCGGGCGCGATCGAGGCGGTGATCGCGGCGCTGGCCGTGAACCGTGACGCCGTGCCGCCGACGATCAATTTGGACGACCCCGACCCCGCGTGCGACCTGGACTACGTCCCCGGGACGGCGCGCAGGACGAACGTCGGCGTCGCGATCAGCAACTCGTTCGCGTTCGGGGGGCACAACGCGTGCCTGGTGCTGCGCAAGGCGGCGCCCCGTGCCTAGCCGCTGGTGGGCTCCGGTCCTCGTTCTCGCCTGCGGGACGTTCGCGTCCGGCACGGACGGCTTCGTGATCGCCGGCATCTTGCCGAGCATCGCGCGCGACCTCGGCGTCTCGGTGGCGGTCGCCGGCCAGATGGTGACGCTGTTCGCGATCGCGTACGCGCTCGGCTCGCCGGTCCTCATGGCGTTCGTCGCGGGCGGCTCGTCGCCCAAACGCCTGTTGTCGGCCGCGATGGCCGCGTTCGCAGTGGTCAACCTGCTGGCGGCGGTCGCGCCGAACATCGGCGTGCTGGCGCTGGCGCGCGTTCTGGCGGCGCTGCTGGCCGGTATCTACGTGCCGACCGCCGCCGCGGCGGCGGCGATGCTCGTCGGGCCCGAGCTCCGCGGCCGGGCCCTGGCGCTGGTGCTCGGCGGGGCCTCGGTCGCGACGGCGCTGGGCGTGCCCGCCGGCGTCTGGCTCGAGAGCCGCTTCTCGTGGCGGGCGACGTTCGTGTTCGTGACCGTGCTGGCGCTGCTCGCGCTGGCCGGCATCCTGCTCAAGCTGCCCGCGGCCGCGGCATTGCCGAAGGTGCCGTTGCGCGCGCGGCTCGCGCCGCTGGCCCGGGCCGACGTGCTGCTGGTGCTGATCGTCACGCTGCTGGCCATGACGGCCGGGTTCTCGATCTACACCTACGTCGGGCCGGTGTTCGGCCAGCCCGGCGCGGTCGGCGCCCGCTGGGTGGCGCTGCTGCTGTTCGCGTTCGGCTGCGGCAGCCTGATCGGCAGTTGGCTGGGCGGGTACGGCGCCGACCGCTGGGGCGCTGAGCGCACGCTGGTCGCCGGTCTGAGCGTCTTCACCGCCAACTTCGCGCTGCTCTGGCTGAGCGCGCGCTCGCTGCCGGCCGCCTGCGCGTTCATGTTCGTGTGGGGCGTGGTGGGCTGGGGCTTCGTTCCCCCGCAGCAGCACCGGCTCATCCGGCTGGCGCCGAGCGTCGCGCCGATCGTTCTCTCGCTCAACGCGTCGGCGATGTACCTGGGAATCGCGGCCGGCTCGGCCGTCGGCGGCGTGGTCGCGAGCAGCGCCGGACCCGGCTGGCTGTGGCTGGTCGCGACGGCGTGTGCCGGCGGTTCCGTCCTGTGCTTGATCCTGCCGCTCCTGGCGGCGAACCGGCGCGCCGCTCCGGCGGCCGCGGAGGGAGGCCTCCCGTGAACGACGAGCCGACGCGGGATCAGGTCTACCGCTGGTGGTGGAGCCACGACGCCGCCTGGTACCAAGCGGTGAAGCGCAAGTTCGGGGCCGACGTCGCCAACGAGCTCAACCGCGAGGCGATGCGGCAGGTCGCCAAGCGGGTCGGCGAGCACGTGCGCAAGCGGCTTCCCAAGCCGCCCGCCGAGCTGACCTGGGCCGAGGTCGTCGACGCGTTCGAGACCTGCCCCGCGCTGATGTGGCCGTCCGGGATGGTCGAGTTCGACTACGCGCCGACCGGCCCCGGCGAGTTCGAGGTGAACCTGCGCGAGAACTTCGCGCTGGCGATGCTGCAGCGCGCCGGCTCGCTGGCGACGTACGAGTGCGCCTGCCTGGAGATGCGCGCGGGCTGGTTCGAAGGGCTCGGGCTGGACCCGGCCGACGACCGCATCGAGCAGTGCCTGGCCAAAGGCGGCACCGCCTGCACCTTTCGCGCCCGCGTCCACGGCTACGGCGGCGCCGCGGGCGCGCGCGAGCAGCCGGAGCCCACGGCATAGCGCCGTCCCAGGTGCGCTGGTCACAGCGCGCCGTTCCACACTTTTAGGGGTATGAAAGTGAACTTGACGTTGGGTAAGGTCCTTCGCATCGAAGCGCTGTCTCGACCGCGCGACGGCCGCTACGTCCTGGTGCCGCTCGACCATTCGGTCGCCGACGGACCGATCGCGGACGCCGCCCCGTTCGTGCGGCTCGTCCGCGCGATCACGCGGGCCGGCGCCGACGGCGTCATCGTGCACAAGGGCCGCGCGCGCTCGCTCAGCAGCGACGATCTGGCCGGTGCGTCGCTGCTCGTCCACCTCTCGGCGAGCACCGGGCACGGGCCCGATCCCGACGCCAAAGTGCTCGTCGGCGACCTGGAGGACGTGATCCGCCTGGGCGCGAGCGCCGTCAGCCTGCACATCAACATGGGCTCGGAGACCGAGAGCCGCCAGTTGCGCGATCTGGGCGCGGTCGCGAGCCGCTGCGAGCGCTACGGCGTTCCGCTGCTGGCGATGATGTACCCGCGCGGCCGCACGATCCCCAACCCGCGCGATGCCAAGGTGCTCGCGCACGCCGCGAACCTCGCCGCCGACCTCGGCGCCGATCTGGTCAAGATCCCGCAGGCCGAGTCGGCCGCCGAGCTGCGCGACGTCGTCCGCAGCTCGCCGATCCCGGTCGTCGTCGCGGGCGGCGTTCCGTCGGGCGATGCCGCCGCGCTGCACGCCGCCGCGCGCGCGTTCGTGCAAGCCGGCTGCAGCGGGCTGGCCGCCGGCCGCACGGTGTTCACCGCCGCCGACCCCGGTGCGGTCGCGGCCTTGCTGGTGGACGCGGTGCACGGCACGCCCGCATCCACGCGCGCGGCCGCGGCCGCCGCGACAGCGCTTGCCGTCGGTGCGGGAGCATGATGAAAACCGCTTGGATCGACCTGCGCAAGACCTCCGACGACGTGCGAGCCGCGGTGGTGGAAGCCGCCGTCCACGCCGGCGTGAGCGCGATCGTCGACGACCGCCTCGACGTGCTGGCGGTACTGCCGCCGACGGTGCGAAAGGTCTTCTTCCCCAAGAACGGCTCCGTCGCCGGCGGCGACGGCTTCTCGATCGACGACGCCGACATCGTCGTGCAGCCCGTGGCGCAGTGGCACCAGCTCGAGTCGATGAAGCTGTGCGCGCCGGCGCAGAAGCCCCGGGCCGCGGCGTTCATCACCGTTTCCGATCAGGCGAGCCTCGACCTGGCCTGCGCCGCGGCGGCGCAGCTGCCGTTCACGGTCCTGCACTTCACGGACCCGACCAAGATCCCGCTCGAGATCGTCATCGCCGCGGCGGAAGGCAATGCCGGCGAGATCGTCACCTGCGTCTTCGACCTCGACGAGGCGGCCGTCGTCGCCGGCTGCCTGGAGAAGGGCTCCGACGGCGTGCTCTTCCCGCCCGCCGATCCCGGCACGCTCGCGCAGCTCACCCACCTGCTCGCGGCGAAGACGCCCGAGCTCGAGCTGGTCGAGCTCACCGTGCGCGGGATCGAGCACGTCGGGCTGGGCGATCGCGTCTGCGTCGATACCTGCAGCCACTTCCTGGAAGACGAAGGGATCCTGGTCGGCTCGTTCTCGTCGGGGTTCGTGCTCTGCTGCAGCGAGACGCATCCGCTCCCGTACATGCCGACGCGCCCCTTCCGGGTCAACGCCGGCGCGCTGCACTCCTACGTGCTGCGGGACGACAACCGTACCAACTACCTCAGCGAGCTCAAGGCGGGCAGCCACGTGCTGGCGGTCCGGGCGGACGGCACCACGCGCAAGGTCGCCGTCGGCCGCATCAAGCTCGAGACGCGGCCGCTGCTGCGCATCGACGCGACCGCTGCCCCGAGCGGGGTCGAGGTCAGCCTGACCGTCCAGGACGACTGGCACGTCCGCGTGCTCGGACCGGGCGCGGCGGTGCTCAACGTCACCGCGCTGCGGCCGGGCGACCGGCTCTTGGGCTACGTTGCGACCGACTCGCGCCACGTCGGGTACCCGGTGGCCGAGTTCTGTGTCGAGCGGTGAGCCGACCGCGCCGAGCTGGTGCGGCGCGCTCCTGGCGGCCGGGGCGGACGACGCGGTCGCGCTGCGCTTCGACCGCCCGGTGACCTATCGCGAGCTGCGCGCCGAGGTCGACGGCTGGCGCGCGCGGCTCGCCGGTGCGGGGGTCACCGCGGACGCGACCGTCGTGTTGCAGATCGCCCCCAGCTTCACCGCCCTCCACGCGCTGCTGGCGGTCTGGTCGCTCGGCGCGCAGGCGTGTCTGGTCGACCACCGGCTCACGGCCGCGGAGCGCGACCGCTACGTCGCCCGCCTGCGGCCGCAGTTCGTGCTGAGCTCGCCCGCCGAGCGGGTCAGCACGTTCCGCGCGGAGCGCGAGGTCGCGCTCGACCGCGATCCGGGCGCAGCGCGGTCGCGCACGCCGCACGTGCTGCTGCAGTTCACCTCCGGCTCGACGGGCGAGCCGAAGGTCGTGGGCCGATCCGCCGCGGCGCTGGCGGCCGAGCTGGACGCTTTCGCAGCCGCGCCCGGCTGGCCGCGCGCCGGCGACGCCGTGCTCGTCCTCAACTCGCTCGCGCACAGCTTCGGGCTGATCGGCGGCGTGCTCTCGTCGCTGCGCGCGGGCGCGACGGCGGCGTTCGCGGCCAGCGCGCTGCCGCGCGACCTGCTCGCGGCGCTGGCTGCGGCCCGGCCGAGCGCGGTGTTCGGCGTTCCCGCCCACTTCGAGCTGCTGAGCTGCCTCCCGAGCGCGGCGCTGACCGGCGTTCGGCTGGCGGTGAACAGCGGCCAGCTCCTGCCGCCGGCCGTCCGCGAGCGGTTCCTGCGCACGCACGGCATCGCGATCGGCGACGCGTACGGTTCGACCGAGGTCGGAATCATCGCGCTGGACGCGACCGGCGCGCTGGCCCCCGCGGCCGGCAAGGTCGTCCAGCCGCTGGAGGTCCGCGTGCGCGACGATGAGATCGTGGTGCGGCTGGCCGCGACGCCGTACGTCGCCGGGGACGATGGCGCGCGCTACCGCGACGGCTGGCTGCACACCGGCGACCGCGGCCTGTTCGACGAGCCGACCGGCGTCCTGAGCGTGCTCGGGCGGCGCGACTCGCTGGTCGTCGTCGGCGGCCTCAAGGTCGATCTGGCGGAGGTGGAGAGCGCGCTGCGCCGGGCGCCCGGCGTCGCCGAGGCGGTCGTGCTCTTCGACGGGGGCATCGAGGCCTACGTCGAGGCCGCCTCGAGCGGCGTCGACGGCGCGGACCTGGTGCGCTGGTGCGGCGGCGAGCTGGCCGGCTTCAAGGTGCCGCGGCGCTTCTTCGTGCTGGACCGGCTGCCGCGCTCGACGACGGGCAAGCTGATCCGCCGCCGCGACGAGCTGGAGCGGGCGCGCCGGCGAGCACCGGCCGGAGCGCGCGGATGATCGTCGGCCCGATGATGCGCGGCTTCGTGTGCGCCAACGCGCACCCGGTCGGTTGCGCGCGCACGGCCGACGAAACGATCGAGGGGGCGCGGAACCGGCGGTTCGACGGCCCGGCGCGGGTCCTCGTCGTCGGTGCCTCGGGCGGGCTCGGCTTCGCCGTTCGCGCGGTTGCGGCGTTCGGCTGCGGTGCTCGGACCGTCGGGGTCGGGTTGGAACGGCCGGGCACGGCGGCCCGCACGGCGACCGCGGGGTGGTACCGCACCGCGCGCTTCCACGAGCGCGCCGAGGCGCTGGACCTGCCGGCGTGGAGCGTGATGGGCGACGCGTTCGGCGACGACGTGAAGCGCACGACGATCGACCTGGTCCGCGAGCGGCTCGGCGGGGTCGACCTGGTGGTCTACAGCGTCGCCGCGCCGCGGCGCACCGATCCGGTCAGCGGCGAGAGCTACCGCTCCGTCATCAAGACGATCGGCGCGCCCTTCACGGAGAAGGGCTACGACGTCGGCAGCGACACCGTGCGCCCCATGACGCTCCAGCCGGCCACCGACGAGGAGGTCGCGCAGACGGTCGCGGTGATGGGCGGCGACGACTGGAGCCGCTGGCTCGACGCGCTGCTCGCTGCCGGCGTGCTCGCGCCCGGCGCGCGGACGGTCGCGTTCTCGTACGTCGGCACGCCGCTGCTCGCGCCGACCTACCGCGGGGGATCATTGGGCAAGGCGAAGGACCACCTCGAAGCGACCGCGCGCCGCTGGGACGCGCGCCTGCGCGACGCGGGCGGCGCGGCCGTCGTCGCGGTCATGAAGGCGCTCGTCACGCAGGCAAGCGTCGCCATCCCGGTGAGCATGCTGTACACGATGCTGCTCGACCGCGTCCTGGCCGAGCGCGGCCTCGGCGAAGGCCCGCTGGAGCAGGCCCAGCGGCTCCTCGGCGAGGCGCTCTGCGGCACCGGTCCGCCGCCGCTCGACGACCAGGGGCGCTTGCGGCTCGACGACCGCGAGCTGCGGCCGGAGGTGCAGGCCGAGGTGGCGCGCCGCTGGGCCATCGTCGAGAGCGAGAACCTGGACGGGCTGAGCGACAAGCGGCGCGTGCTGGCGGACGTCCTGCGCCTCTACGGTTTCGGCGTGGCGGGCGTCTCGTACGACGAGGACGTCGACCCGGTCCGGCCGATCCGTGGGGCGCTCGTCTCGTGAGGCGCTCGGACGGCTCGAACGATGAGCGCGCCGCCTCGCCGGTGCATTCCCTCGACCCGGCGTACGCGGCCCTGCTGCGCCGGCACCTGGAGATGGAGAACGCGCACCGGATGGCGGAGACGCTCGCGACCTTGCGGCCGGATTGCGTCTTCGACGACCGCGCGCTGCGCCGCGTCTACCGCGGGCACGAGGGCGCGGCGCGGTACTATCGCCTCTGGTGGGAAGGGTTCGGCGCGACGGTCGCGGTCGACCACCGCCACGTCGTCCGGCCGGATCTGGTCGTCGTCGAGAGCCGGTGGTCCGGCGTCCACACCGGGCCGTTCCTGGGGATCGCTCCGACCGGGCGAACGATCTCGGTCGAGATCGCGATGTTCGTCGACTTGGCCGACGGGCTGATGGCCGGCGAGCGCTTCTACTGGGACCTGCACGGGCTGCTGGAGCAGCTCGGTGCGTCGCACGCCGTCATCCCCGGCGCGTGAGCCGTGCGCCGGGTTGCGGTCGTGACCGGCGCGAGCCGCGGAATCGGGCGGGCGACGGCCGTCCAGCTCGCGCGGGAGGGCGCGGACCTCGCGCTGTTCGGCCGCGACGAGGCCGCCCTCGCGCAAACCGCGTCCGCCGTGCGCGCCGCGCGGGCCGACGCCGAGGTGACGCTGCACGCCGCCGACGCGGCGAGCGAGGCTGCGACGCGCGCGGCCGTCGCCGACGTCGTCGCCGCGCACGGCCGGATCGACGTCGCGGTCGCCAATGCCGGCCAGTCGGCGGACGCCCTGCTCCTGCGGCTGGCGGCGGCCGAGCTCGACCGGCTCCTGCGCGTCAACCTGCAGTCGGCGTTCTTTCTGTGCGCGGCGGTGGCCAAGCCGATGGTTCGCCAGCGCTCCGGCGCGATCGTGCTCGTCTCGTCGATCGCCGGCGTCGCCGGCAGCGCCGGCCAGACCGCGTACGCAGCGAGCAAAGCGGGCTTGGCCGGGCTCGCCACGTCGCTCGCAAAGGAGCTCGGGCCACGCTCGGTGCGGGTCAACGTCGTCGCGCCCGGCTTGATCGAGACCGCGATGACCGCCGGCATGCCGCCCGCGGCGCGGCGGCGCCACACCGAGCGGATCGCGCTGGGGCGCACCGGCATGCCGGACGAGGTCGCCTCCGTCATCGCGTTCCTCGCCTCGGAGCGCGCTCGCTACGTCACCGGGCAGCTCCTGCGCGTCGACGGCGGCTCGCTCTGACCGACGGCGTGCCTCCGCCCGCCCGCCGCCGCTCGCGGTTCGAGCGCGGCGCTCGGGAACCGGGCGCCTCGGGTGCGAAGCGAGCCGGGGTGACGACATCACGAGGACCGCTGCGGGCCGCGCTCGCCTGTGCCGCCGCGCTCGCGCTGGGCGGCTGCACCCCGTCCGGCGGCGGCTCCGCCGGCGGGAGCGCGCCCCGCTGGGGCATTCCCGGCACGCTGCGGCTCGCGATCTCGAGCACGCCGAACACGCTCAACCCGATCCTCTCCACCCAGCAGGTGGAGGTGCTGGCCCAGGCCTTCGTGATGGACCCGCTGATCGCGACCGAGCCCGACGGGCGGGACGTGCCGATCCTGGCCCGGACGGTGCCGACGCTGGAGAACGGCGGGATCGGGCGCGACGGGCTGACCATCACCTACCACCTGCGCCGCGGCGTGCGCTGGCAGGACGGGGCGCCGTTCACCAGCCGCGACGTCGCCTTCACGGTCCGCGCCCTCGCCAACCCGGCGACGCTGGTGGGGAGCCGGCACGGCTACGATCAGATCGCCCGGGTCGACACGCCCGACCCCTATACCGCGGTGTTCCGGCTCAAGCGGCCGTTCGCGCCGGCGGTGCACACCTTCTTCGCCCCCAGCGACTCGCCGTACATGATCCTGCCGGCGCACCTGCTCGAGCGCGAGCCCAACCTCAACCGGGTCCCGTTCAACGAGCACCCGATCGGCACCGGGCCGTTCAAGATCGTGCGCTGGGCGCGCGGCGACCGGATCGACTACGTCGCCAACGACGACTACTTCCTGGGCAAGCCCAAGCTGCGCAAGATCGAGCTGCGCTTCATCCCCGACGAGAACACGATGATCAACCAGCTGCGCGCACACGAGATCGACTGGATCGCGTTCGGCTCGCCGCGCATGTACCCGCAGCTCAAGACCATCCCGGGCGTCGACGTGCACTTGGTCCCGTTCAACGGCAACGACGCGATCCTGTTCAACGTCCAGCGGCCGCCGTTCGACGACGCCCGGGTGCGGCGCGCGGTCGGGCTGGCGATCGACAAGCCCGAGCTCAGCCGCGACGCCACCTACGGCACGACGATCCCGGCGACCGAGGACCTGCCGCCGCTCTTGTGGGCCTTCGACCCGCGCGCCGGCACGAGCGCGCGCGACCTGCCCGGTGCGCAGGCGCTGCTCGAGGCGGCCGGCTGGCACCCCGGCACCGGCGGCATCCGGGCGCGCAACGGCCGGCGGCTGACGATGGGCCTCGCGTTCCGCACCGACAGCATCACCGACCGCAACCGCAGCGTGCAGATCGCGGCGATGCTGCACGACGCCGGGATCGACGTCCAGCTCAAGGGCTACACCACCGCGCTGCTCTACGGCCCACCCGGCACCGGCGTCCTGGCCAGCGGGCGGTTCGACGCCGGCCTGCAGACCTGGTACGCCGGTACCGATCCGGACGACTCGACCCAGCTCACCTGCGATCAGGTCCGGCCGCGCGGCTTCAACTGGCCGGCCTACTGCAGCCGCGAGATGGACGCCGCGCAGCACGATGCGCTCACCCACTACGACCGCCCGACCCGCAAGCGCGCCTATGCCCGGATCGAGGAGACGCTCGCGCGCGACGCGCCCTTCGTGTACCTGTGGTGGCCGCGCCAGATCGAGGCCGTCAACGCCTCGCTCGCGAACTTCCGGCCCAACGGGATCGTCGAGAACTGGAACGCCTGGGAGTGGTCGATATGAGGGAAGACACCGGCGGCGAACGCCGCGCGCTGCTCGCCTCCGGCTTCGGCTGGGGGCTCGACTCCTTCGACTTCTACCTGTACGTCTACGGGCTGCCGGCGATCCTGGCGACGTTCTCGCTCACGAAGGCCGCGGGCGGGCTGCTGGCGACCTACACGCTGGTCGCCAGCGCCGTCGGCGGGATCGTGATGGGCACGCTGGCCGACCGCATCGGCCGCAAGACCGCGCTGATGGTCTCGATCGCCTGGTACGCCGTCTTCACGTTCCTGAGCGGCGTGGCGCAGGACTACGACCAGCTCGCCGCCTTTCGCGCGCTCGAGGGGCTGGTAGTGGGTCAATTTGAATTTGGGGGCTCCGCGCCCGTAGACTGATCGAACGGGCGTTCTGTACGCTCGCGGCATGCTGCTGAAAACGCCTCGCTACACGGCGAGCGCGCACGCGGAGCGAGTCCGCGCGTTGCTCGTCAAACGAATCGGGAAGCTGCCTCTCCCGGCCTTGGTACGGCTCCAGGAGGTCGCGGCGCTGCTGGAGGCCGGCGAGAGCCTGGAGGTGCTGGGCGCGCGCGAACTGCTCGGGCGACGCAAGGAGGGGGCCGTTCAGGTCCAGGGACGGCGGGACATCGAGCGCGGGCAGGCGATGGAGGCGAAGGGCTCGGCGCGCAAGTACGCGGCCGAATTGGCCGCCGACGCTGCTGCCAGTCGGTTCACCTGGCACCGCAAGCGCCGCCCTGGGACCAGCCGATGACGGACCGGCGCGATCCGGTCGCAGAGGCCGGGCGGATCGTTCGCGAAGCGAGCGCCGTGGTGGATTGGTCGCGTGAGCCCAGGACCAAGTACGAAGGCGCGATCCGCGCCCGGATGATCGCACGGCACCTGGAGGCCGGCTCGCTCGGGTGGATGGAACTGCTCGGGCTTGCGGGCGAGCACCGGGACCGGATCGGCAAGGACTTGCGCCGGGCGGCCGATGAGGCCGAGCGCCGCTTGACGGCCCGGGTCGCGGAGCGCCGCAAGGCCGAGGAAGCCGCCGCGCGCGCCGCCGTGGACGCTGAGGACGGGCGGGCATGAAACGGGATGCGGAATCGTTCGGCGAGCGCCTGAAGCGCCTGCGGACCGAAAAGGCCATCCCTGTCACGATGCTCGCAAGCGCGGCGGGTGTCACCGAGGGGGCGGTCCGCCAATTGGAGAGCGGGCGGATCAAAACCCCGGGCTTCGACATCGGGGTGTTGCTGGCCGATACGCTGGGCGTGGACGCGCGCTACCTCGCCTTTGGCGAGGACCGCCGGGCCTGCGGGCCGATGGCGCGCCGGGTGGCGAACGTCGAGCGGCGGGTCACGCTGATCGAGGAGCGCCTTGGGATGGCGGCCTTCGAGGCCGGCGCATGACCGGCGAGCCCTTTGGCGTGCGTCTGCGGCGGCTCCGTGAGGCGCGCGGTCTGAAGTTGACCACGCTCGCCATGCGGGTCGGGCTGACCGAAGCTGCGATCCGCCAGCTCGAAATCGGCCGCACCCGGGACGCCCGGCTCGCGGACGGCATGCGCCTGGCCGACGCGCTGGGCGTGGACGTGCGGTATCTCGCGTTCGGCGAGGGCGAGGACCCGCGCTCGGACGTAGAGCGGCGACTCGCCGCGATCGAGCAGCGCGTCGGGATCGCGAGCTAGTTCGGCCGCACGTACGCCGCGGCGAGCAGGCCGCGCCGGCCGGCGCTCATCGGCACCCAGCCCAGCGCCGACACCGCGGCCTCGTCGCTCGCCACGTCGGCGAGCTCGTTCTCCAGCACGTACTCCAGCATGCCGGGAGCGGTGCCCGAGAGAGGAGGCCAGTATTCCGCCCAGCGTGCGGCCGGGCGGCAGCGCTAAGGGGCGCTGATTTCCCCTAGAACCTCGCAGTCGTCCCGATCGTGGTCCAACTCATTAAGGTGTTGGCGGTGGTGTCGAGCCATCACCGCCGAGTGCGCCGGCAGCCGGTTCATCCAGCGTTTCCGTGCCTCCTGAATTGCCTCCCTGCGCTGCTCCGGGCTGCTGCTGGGTGGAGGGGCCAGCTTGTTGCCCACCGCTGACTTGTTCGGAGTCTTCGGCATTATCATCGTCCTTGCTGGCATTATCGGCATTTTCCGGCTTTGGTTGCGCAGAGGCGGAGGCGGGATCAGGAGCGGGTGGCGGCGGTTTAGGGGGTGGGCAGATATACCCGATATACGGGCGCACCGAGGAACCGGAGTACGAGGCTTGTTGGGCCAGCACTCCGATCGCGTCAAGCATGGCTACTTCTAGCTCGCTTGGTTCCCGGATTTCTTTGAAGTATTCATCCGCTTCCTCCCGGTCAATCACAAATCCGTGTGACGGGAATCCCGAGACCAGCGTGGCTAGGGCTTCTTCGGAAACCAGGTTGTTGGACTCCGCGTCTAGCCGAGCACCATACTCCGCCATGATATTGTTCGCACGGCCAGTGGCGCCGACTTGCATAGGCTGGATATGCTCATAGACTTTTCCGAAGAGCCCTACGGTCAGGTTAGATGCAATGTCAGCGGCGACACGAAACGATATGCGGCCGCGCCCCATGCTGCTGATAGCACTCAGAGAGGACTTAAACATCTCCTGGCTTTCCTTGCCTAACTCGCTAAGTGCTACGGTTGTTAGGAGGCCAGAAGCCATGCCGTAAAGTTCATCCTTCTCGGCAATCTGGATGTCGAGAGGTCCCAGTTGTCCATTATCGGTCACGACGAGTTCATGCGCGCCGATAGCTACTAACGTTCCGGCGCTCTTGCATTCAGCCGGTACCAGCAGCGTTACTTTTGAGTAGTTACGCTGAAATGTGCGAGCGATGCGATACGCTGCTTCGGGGTTTCCGCCGAAGGTTAGGAGGACCAATAGAACGTTGGGCCGCCACGCGGGCCGCTCGCTAACTGCACTCAGAACCTTGCTATCGGTCCCAACGTCGATACCAGCGTTAAACAGGAATACGTCGGCATCGAGATCCTTGACCACGCGCCTGATGGCCTTCCGGATTTTCTGCGCACGGGTTTCCTCGGTTGGCGCTGGAGTGGAATGATCGTCGTCCGACACTGCTCTCGCCCTGTCATGGCCGTAGGAGGTAGCCAAGGCGGCGATTGTCGGCCACGGCGGGCATGTCCTTCAGGTCGTCAACTCAAGCCGCCTCGCGGTCGCGAATGAGGTCCGGGAGCCGAGCCAGGTCGTGCAGCGTCCACAGGCGATCCGTGAGGCCGGCCGCCATCGCCGGGGTCGTCTTGATCGTCATGTGCTTGCGGCAGAAGTTGTAGTGCATGTAGTGGAGCGCCAGCGCGTGCGCTAGGTTCTCGGCCTTCTTGGAAAAGGCGTTCGTTAGGCGCGTGAAGCGGCGTGACGACATGCGCAGCGTGAGGTTCTGGCGCTCGATGTAGGACGTGTTCGCGTGCTCGGGATCGGGATTCCCCAGGACCACGGTCGTGGTGATGGACGTGACCACGGAGGGGCTGTAGCGCCGATCCGGCTCGCTAGGATCGAGGCCGAACTCCTTGACGCACTGGGCGAAGTCCACGCGCCCAAAGAACTCGCGCGAGATCGCCGTCTTGTACGCGCCGAACCCGTCGGTCGTGATTTGCACGCGCTGGGGGCCCAGCCGGTTCGCCAGGTCGCGCACGAACTCGTTACACGAATACGTGTCGCGGTTGCCGAGCAGAAACGTGGGGACGAGCTTGGTGTCCGCGTCGATCGCGACCCAGGTCCACACATCGCCGATACCGTCCTCGCCGCGCCGCTCGGCCGGGACGTTCTTCGCCTTGGCATGGCAGAACGACCACATTTCGTCGAGCTGGAGCCGCTTGCAGGGCAGGTTCCGCATGGTCTCGTCCATGTAGACCGAGCAGGCATCCCCCACGTCGGCCAACAGGCGCAGGATCGTGCCCTTGGCCGCGCCGGTCATGCGCGAGGTGCCGCGAACGCTGTTGCCTTCGCACAGAGCGGCCAGGATGCGGGTCCGTTCGTCTACGCTCAGGCGGTTCATACTGCTATTATGCCAGAGCGGTCTAGCATAGTCAAGCGGCGCAGCGCCGCAAAGCGCGGGCGGCGTCCGAAGCCCCTCAAATCGTATATGGGCTCGTAATCCCCACGAGGCGCACGTCAATGTCGTTATGATATTGCCGCGCGGCAACTCCCCCGCGCCGCGCGGCGCACGAGAATCCCCGCGCGCGGCGACGAAATCCCCGCGCGCGGCGCGACGATTCTCGCGCGCGGCGCGACGATTCTCGCGCGCGGCGCGACGATTCTCGCGCGCGGCGCGACGATTCTCGCGCGCGGGAAAACCCCGGCATGCCGGGGTTTTCGGTATGATCGAATTAACGGCGTCGCCACATGTGTACACACTTCTATCCACACTGTGAGTGTACAACTGGAGTGGATAAGTCAAAGGGCGACAGCATAGTAGTCGCCAACTCAGCGCCCACGGCACGATAAAGACAAGGAGCCCCCGCTGTTGACCCGCGGGAGCACCTTGAGTGCCGTGGGGAGTGTCGACCCGTTCTCTGGAGTTCTCGAGGTTCAGCCGGGGCTCCAGGGGCGGGTACCCTCCCCACGACGAGGAGAGTTGGCAGAGCGGTCTATTGCGCCGGATTTAGGTTCCGGTGGACGACCCGGGGGACTGTCTAGGAAGCCCGGTTAGTCCCGAGAGTTCGAATCTCTCACTCTCCGCACCCGAGGGCTCGTCCGTGAGGACGGGTCCTCTTCGTTGTCGTCCCTAGATCGCTTGGACTGTCTAGTACATGCGCCCTAGAAACTAACAGTATTATTATCAGCGTCGTGGAGCCCGTTCTCCTCTGATTTTTCACCCGGGTCGTAATACAACAACCCCCCGTTCGCCCAGGCGCTACTCGTCGGTTTTCGCTTGCTTCCAGCGCGCCTCGGCGGCCTTGCGAGCCGACTCCTTGCGCTGTTCGGGCGATAGGGCTGCGGTGCGAGCCTTGCCGCCCTTGAGCCCTCCGCGACGCCCTAGGGCGACGGCGGCGGGGTCCTTGGCTTTGGGCTCCTGGGTCGTGGTCGGTTCCTCGCTGGTCGAGTCGGCGACGATCCGCGCCGCTAGCTGGTTCAGGTCTGAGGTACGAGACCGCTTTGGCATGCTCGGAGCTTACCACGGTGTCAAGCCCTCTGGGACCCCCTATTCCATATTGACCACTACCCGAGGGGCTGGGCTTCGGCGGCGAGTGGGCCGTCGGCTCGGTGCTGATGTCGGAGTGGTCGCAGGCCGGGCGGCGCGGCCGCAACCTGGGCTTCGTGCAGGGCTCGTGGGCGATCGGCTGGCTCGCGGCCAACGTCGCGTTCCAGGTCGTCGTGGCCGCGGTCGGGCCGAACCCCGGCTGGCGCTACCTGTTCTTCCTGGGGGTCGTGCCGGCGCTGTTCGTGCTCTACATCCGGCGCAACGTCGCCGACCCGCCGGTCTACGAGCGGACGCGCGCGCGCGGCGCGATCGGGTTCTCGCTGGCCGGCATCTTCGCGCCCGCCGTCGTGCGCACGACGGTCTTCGCCTCGCTGCTGGCGATCGGCGTGCAGACCGGCTACTACGCGCTCTTCACCTGGATGCCGACGTACCTCACCACGCAGCGCCACATCCCGCCGGTCACCTCGGGCACCTACCTGTACTTCCTGATCGTCGGCTCGTACGCCGGCTACGTCGCGGCCGGCTTCATCAACGATGCGATCGGGCGGCGGCGCACGTTCATCGTGTTCTCGCTCTGCTCGGCCGTGATGGTGCCGCTCTACCTCTACACGGTCGCGGCGGACTGGCAGCTCCTGATCGCCGGGCCGCTGCTGGGGTTCTTCGCGTCGGGCATCTTCAGCGGCTTCGGGCCGTACCTGAGCGAGCTGTTCCCCAGCACCGTGCGCGGCGCGGGCCAGGGGTTCTGCTACAACCTCGGCCGCGGCGTGGCGGGGATCGGGCCGTTCGCGATCGGCTGGCTCTCGGCGCACTACGCGATCGGCACCGCCATGACGGCGGTCGCGGTGCTCGCGTATCTGCTCGCGGTCGTCGCGGTGCTGTTCCTGCCCGAGACGCGCGGCAAGGAGCTCCTGGCGGCCGCATGAGCGACGCCTGCACGGCGACGTGCCTGGGGATCGCGGCGCCCGCGCCGACCTTCGTCGACGCGCCGCCGCCGCGCGACCGGGTCGCGCGCTTCGTCGACCTGCACGTCCACACCGCGCCCGACGTCTACGGCCGCGCGCTCGACGACGACGAGGCGGCGCTCTCCGCGCGGCGGGCGGGCATGGGCGGCATCGTGCTCAAGAACCACGCCAGCGAGACCGCCAGCCGGGCCGAGCTGCTCGCCCGGCGCCACGGCGTCGAGGCCTGGGGCGGCGTCGTGCTCAACCGCTCGGTCGGCGGAATCAACCCCGACGCGGTCGACGCGGTCGCGCGGATCGAGGGCGGGCGCGGGCGCGTCGTCTGGCTGCCGACGGTCGACGCCGGCAACCACCGCCGCACCCTCGGCCTGGGCGACGACGGGCTCGAAGCGGTCGTCGATGGCCGGCCCACGCCCGAGCTCGAAGCGGTCGTCGCGGTCTGCGCCGCACGCGGCCTCGCGCTGTGCACCGGGCACACCGGCGCCGACGACGCGCTGGTGGTCGCCGAGCTGTGCGCGCGGCGCGGGGTGCGCTGCTGCGTCACGCACGCGCTGTTCCCGGTGGTCGGCTTCACCGAGGCGCACGTGCGCGCGGCGGCCGAGCTGGGCGCGACGATCGAGCTGTGCGCGATCGGCACGCTGATGGGCGAACGCGCGCACCTGCCCTGGATGCGCGCCTGGGGCCTGGTCGACGCCCAGACCTGCGCGCGGTACGTCGCGGAATTCGGCCCGGAGCGGTTCCTCGTGTCGAGCGATCTGGGGCAGACCGGCAACCCGATCCCGGCCGACGGCCTCGGCCGCTTCGTCACCGCGCTGGCCGAGCAGGGCCTCGCGCGCGCCGACCTGGACGTGCTGGGCATCGCCTCGCCGCGCCGTCTGCTGGGACTCGGCGTGGACCGCGCGCGCGGCTAGCCGTCGTCGGGCTCGACTTGATTCTGGGAAAATCCTGAGAAATAGCCGTTGACGACGAGCCGACAGTCCTTCGGAACCGAACTATTGACCGAGCCGGTTCGGCCCGGTATGGTTTCGCCAATCCCCGCACGACCTGGAGGGCAGCTTGGCAGCGGCGCGCGCGCTTCCCGGACTACGGCCGGGCGATTTTCGCGGCTTTCGAGTCGACGTGGCGGCGCGCGGGATGGTGCGCGAGTACAACCGCCGCCTGCGCCCGCACGGGCTGAGCTACGTCCCCTACTTCGTGCTGCTGCTGCTGGCCGGGGCCGACGCGTGCGGCCTGCGGCCCTCCGACATCGCGGCCGAGCTGTACGTCGACGGCTCCTCGCTCAGCGGCCACCTCGACCGGCTCGAGGCCGCCGGGCTGGCCGAGCGCCGGGCCGATTCCGCCGACCGGCGGGTGATCCGCGTGCACGCCACCTCCGCCGGGCGCAGCCTGGCGGAGGAGCTCGAGCCGGTCGGCCGGGCGCTCAGCGCGGTCGATCCGGACCTCGCGCCCGAAGCGCTGCTGCGGGTCGAGCGCGCGGTCCAGGCGGTCGCCGCCGGGGTGGTCCCGCCGGTCGCGGCTCCGCGCGGGGCGGTGCGCCCGCGGGCGGGCCTGGTGACGACCCTGCGCGCCGCGACGCTGACCGTGCCGCGCTCGGTGGTCGGCCGCGCGCTGTCGCGCTTCGCGGACCTGGTCGAAGCGCGCAGCGGGGGCGCGATCCGGGTCGCGCTCGAGCTGCCCTCGACGGCCGCCGGCGGCGAGCTGCAGACCCTGGTCGACCTGCGCAGCGGCGACGTCGCGCTCGCTTCGGTCACCGCGCCGGTCGCCGGCAACCTGATCCCGGATGCGCAGCTGATCGAGCTGCCGTACCTGCTGGCGGACTTCGCCCACGCTCGCGCCTTTCTGGACGGCGCGTTCGGGGCGCGCATCCTGGCCGACGCCGAAGCCTTGGGGCTGACCGGTCTGGGCTATGCCGAGAACGGGTTCCGCTGGCTGACCACGCGCGCGACGGCGGTGCGCGCGCCGCGCGACGTGGCCGGGCTGCGGCTGCGCGTGCAGCAGTCGCCGATCAACGTGCACCTGGCCGAGGCGCTCGGAGCGGCGGCCGTGCCGCTGCCGTTTCCGCGCCTGGCCGAGGCGCTCGCGGCGGGCGAGATCGACGCCCAGGAGAACGCGCTGGCGAACGTCGCCGGGCTCGAGCTGTGGCGCACGCAGCGTTACCTGATCGCGACCCGCCACGCGATCTCCGCGCACGTCCTGCTGGCCAACGCCGAGATCCTGGCGTCGCTGGGCAGCGGCGCGCAGGTGGTGCGCGAGGCGATGCGCGACGCGCTGGACGAAGCGCGCCGCGACGCCGAGCGGCTCGAGCGCGAGCTGTGCGAGCAGCTCGCCGCGCGCATGACCCTGATCGATCTGGACGAGCCCGCCCGCGGCCGCTTCGCCGCGGCGACGCGGCTCGTGCACGAGCGCGTCGCGCGCGCGCTCGGGGACGACGCGATCGCGCGCGTCCTGGCCGCCTCGGCCGCAACGCACCCCGTCACCGCTTCGAGCTGAAGGAGTCCGCATGCACGTCCGCCGCCCGCTCGCCGTTCTCGCCGCCGCCGTCGCCGTCACGCTCGCCGCGCCGGCCGCGCCGCTCCGCGCCGCCGCCGCGCCCGACATCGTGATCGGCTCGGTGCTGCCGCTGACCGGCGCGTCGGCCCAGACCGGCGCCGGCCTGCGCGCCGCGCAAGAGCTGGCCCAGGACCTGGTCAACGGCCACGTCAGCTACCCGCTGCCGGCGGTCGGCCACAACGGCTTGCCGCATGCCGGCGGGGCGCGCATCAAGCTGGTCTTCGCGGACTCGCAGGGCAAACCCGACCAGGCGCGCGCGGCGGCCGAGCAGCTCATCACCCAGGAACACGCGGTCGCGCTGATCGGCGCGTACACCTCGTCGACCACCGCGACCGCGTCGCAGGTGGCCGAGCGCTACGGCATCCCGTTCCTCAACGCCGACTCGTCCTCGCCCGGGCTGACCGCGCGCGGGCTCAAGTGGTTCTTCCGCACGACGCCCAGCGACGCGACCTTCGCCGAGAACTTCTACCAGTTCCTCAACGACCTCAAGAAGACCAAGCACGTCGACGCCAAGCGCGTCGCGGTGGTCGGCGAGGACGGCTTGTTCGGCGCGGGCGCGGGCGACGCGGAGGAGGCGGCCGGCAAGAAATACGGCTACGACATCGCAACGCGGGTGGCGTACGCCGCGACGACGACCGAGGTCAACGCCGAGGTGCAGAAGATCAAGGCGGCGGCGCCCGACGTGATCATGCAGGCGTCGTACCTGCCCGACGCGCTGCTGTTCATGCGCGGCTACAAAGAGCAGAGCGTGCAGCCCAAGGCGATCCTGGCCCAGGACGCGGGCTTCATCGACCCGGGCTTCGTCAAGACCGAGGGCAAGGACGCCGAGGGGGTGTTCACCCGCGAGGTGTTCTCGCTCGACATCAAGCACCGCAACCAGGCCGTGCCGCTGATCGACCAGCTCTTCCGCCAGCGCTTCGGCGGCAAGCCGCTCGACGGCAACACCGCGCGCGACTTCATGGGCGTGCTGGTGCTGGCCGACGCGATCGACCGGGCCGGCTCGACCAAGCCCGACGCGATCCGCACCGCGCTGGTCAAGACCAACATCCCCGGCAACCTCACCCTGATGCCGTGGAAGGACATCCGCTTCGACGCGCAGGGCCAGAACAGCGGCGGGGCCGGCATCATCGAGCAGGTGCAGGACGGCAAGTACGAGACCGTCTGGCCGTTCGACGTGGCGGTGAAGCCGGCGATCTGGCCGATGCCGGGGTGGAAGCGCTGAGCACCTTCGCGCAACTGCTCGTCGGCGGGCTGCTGACGGGGCTGGTCTTCGCGCTGGTCGCGGTCGGGCTGACGCTGGTCTACGGCGTGATGGACGTGGTGAACTTCGCCCACGGCGAGTTCCTCATGCTCTCCATGTACGGCGCGTTCGGCTTGGCGCTGCTCGGGATCGGGCCGCTGCTGGGGCTGCCGCTGGTGGCGGTCGCGCTGTTCCTGTTCGGGATCGTGGTCTACCGCGTGTTCGTGCGGCGCTTGCTGAACGGGCCGCCGGAGGCGACGGTGTTCGGCACCTTCGGCCTGCTGGTGCTGCTGCAGGGCCTGGCGCAGGCGTTCTTCTCGAGCGACTTCCTCTCGGTGGCGAACCGGCCGTTCGGCGGCACGCTGCAGCTCGGGCCGGTCGCGGTGTCGCAGGCCAGCGTGGTCGAGGGCGCCGGCGCGCTGGTGCTGACCGGGCTGCTGTTCGCCTTCGTGGAGTACACCGAGGCCGGCCGCGCGATGCGCGCCGTCGCCGAGGACCGCGTGGCCGCGACGCTGATGGGGATCGACGTGCAGCGCACCAACGCGCTGGCGTTCGGGATCGGCGCGGCGTGCGCGGGCGCGGCCGGGTCGCTGCTGATGCTCTCGTACCCGGTGTACCCGACGGCCGGCGCGCCGTTCGCGCTGACCGCGTTCGTGGTCGTCGCGCTGGGCGGCTTCGGCAGCATCCAGGGGGCGCTGGCCGGCGCGCTGCTGGTAGGCTTGCTCGAAGTGTTCGGCGGGTTCTACCTCTCGCCCGAGCTCAAGATGGTGCCGGTCTACCTGGCGTTCCTGGTCGTCGTGCTGGTGCGGCCGCAAGGCCTGCTGGGGCGGCGATGACCCGGGCGTTCGGAACGGCGGCGCCGCACCTGGCCGGGCTCGCCGCCATCGTGATCGTCGGTCTGGCCGCGGCGTTCGGGCTGCGCAACGCGGTGGTGCTGGACCTGGTGTTCACCCTGCTGCTGTACGCGGTGCTGGGCCAGTCGTGGAACTGGATCAGCGGCTACGCGGGCAACATCTCGTTCGGGCACGCGATCTTCTTCGGCTGCGGCGCGTACGCGTCGGGACTGTGCGTGACGCACGGCGTCTCACCGTGGCTGGCGATTCCGGCCGGCATGGCGGTCGCCGCGCTGCTGGCGCTGGTGACCGGCTTTCCGACGCTGGCGCTGCGCGGGCACTACTTCTCGATCGCGACGATCGCGGTCGCCGCGCTGGTCGACGCCTTCGTGCGCACCCAGGACTGGCTCGGAAAGGCCAACGGCTTCGAGTTGCCGATCGCGAGCGGCTGGCCGGCGCTGCAATTTCCGGAGAAAGGCCCGTACGTGCTGCTGGCGCTGGCGCTGTTCGTGCTGGTGCAGCTCGCGACGATCTGGCTGGAGCGCTCGCGGATGGGCTACTACCTGCGCGCGCTGCGGGCCAACCACGCGGCGGCGGCCTCGGCCGGGATCGACGAGCGGCGCTGGAAGCTGCTCGCGTTCGCGGCGTCGGCCGCGATGGCGGCGGTCGCGGGCGTGCTCTACGCGCAGTACACCCTGTTCGTCGACCCGCCCTCGACCATCGCGCTGGCGATCTCGATCGACATCGCGCTGATCGGGGTCGTCGGCGGGATCGGCACGCTGTGGGGCCCGGCGGCGGGCGCGCTGGTCTACGTGGCGCTGGCCAAGGGCGTCGCGCTGCAGCTGGGCGGTACCGGCAAGGGCTACGACCTGGTGATCTACGGCGCGATCATCTGCCTGATCGCCGCGCTGCGCCCGTACGGCATCGTGGGCTCGGTCGTCGACGCGCTGCGCCGCCGGCGCGGCGCGGAAGCGGCGCCCACGACCGTCGCGAGCGCTCCGGAGGGCGCGGCATGAGCTCCACGCCGCTGCTCGAGGTGCACGGGCTGGCGAAGCGGTTCGGGTCGCTGCGGGCGCTCGACGGCGTCGACCTCGACGTCGCCGAAGGCAGGCTGACCGCGCTGATCGGGCCCAACGGCGCGGGCAAGTCGACCGCGTTCGGCTGCATCGCGGGCGCGCTCAAGCCCAGCGCAGGCTCGGTGCGGTTTCGGGGCGACGAGATCGCGGGGATGGCGTATCACAAGGTCGCGGCGCTGGGGATCGGGCGGACGTACCAGATCGTGCAGACCTTCGCCGACATGACCGTGCTCGAAGCGACCACCGTCGGCGCGCTGCTGCGCCGGCCGCGCCTGGCGGACGCGATCGAGCACGCGCGCGAGACGCTGGCCTTCGTCGGCCTGGCCGGGAAGGCGAACCGCCTGGGCCGCGCGCTGACCATCGCCGACAAGAAGCGGCTCGAAGTGGCGCGCGCGCTCGCCACGGAGCCGGCGCTGCTGCTGCTCGACGAGGTCATGGCCGGCCTCACCCCGGCCGAGTGCCGCGACGCGGTCGGCCTGCTGCGGCGCATCCTCGCCCGCGGGATCACCGTGCTGATGGTCGAGCACGTGATGGAGGTGCTGATGCCGATCGCCGACCACGTCGTGGTGATCGCCGCCGGCAAGACGATCTTCCGCGGCAGCGCCCACGACGCGGTGCGCGACCCGCGCGTGGTCGAGGCGTACCTGGGCGCGCGCATCGCCGAGGAGGCGTCGTGAGCGAGCCGCTGCTGGAAGTGACCGGGGTTTCCGTGGCGTACGACGGGATGCGCGCGCTGCAGGGCGTGTCGCTCCACGCGGATGCGGGCAGCATCGTCGCGCTGGTCGGCGCGAACGGCGCGGGCAAGACCTCGCTGCTGCGGGCGGTCAGCGGCCTGGTGCGCGCCGAGCGCGGGACGATCCGCTTCGGCGGCGAGGACGTCACCCGCGTTCCGGCCCACCGCATCGTCGGGCGCGGCATCGCGCACGTTCCCGAAGGCCGGCGGGTGTTCGCGAGCGCGACCGTCCGCGACAACCTGCTGCTCGGCGCCTTCGTCGACCGCGACGCCGCCCACCGCACGGAGCGCCTCGAAGCGGCGTTCGCGGCGTTCCCGATCTTGCGGGAACGGCTCGGTCAGCGCGCCTCGACGCTGTCCGGCGGGCAGCAGCAGATGCTCGCGATCGCCCGCGGCACGATGAGCGGCCCGCGCCTCTTGATGCTCGACGAGCCGTCGCTCGGCATCGCGCCGATCCTGATCCCGCAAATCTACGCCGGCATCCGCGCCATCGCCGCCCGCGGCACGACGGTGCTGCTGGTGGAGCAGAACGTGCGCGAAGCGCTGCGCGTGGCGGACCGCGCGTACGTGTTGCAAACCGGAAGAGTGGTTCTCGAAGGCGCGGCCGGCGATTTGATAGGAGACCCTTTGGTACAAGAAGCGTTTCTCGGCATCGGTGCGGCATGAGCTGGCGGATCGGCATCGACATCGGCGGCACGTTCACCGACCTCGTCGCGCTGGAGGACGACGGGCGGCTGGTGCGGTTCAAGGTGCCGTCGACGCCGCAGGCGCCCGAGGACGGGCTGCTGGAGTCGCTGCGCTCGCTGCTCGCCGACGTCGCGCCGGGCGAGGTTGCGCTCGTCGCGCACGCCAGCACCATCGCGACCAACGCGCTGCTCGGGCAGGTCCATCTCGAACTGCCGCGGGTGGCGTTCATCACGACCGAGGGCTTTCGCGACGTGCTCGAGATCGGGCGGCAGAACCGTAGCCTGATCTACGACCTCAACGTCACCCGGCCCAAGCCGCTGGCGCGGCGCGAGGACCGGCTGGTCGTGCGCGAGCGGCGCACCCACGACGGCACCACCCTGGTCGAGCTGGACAACGACAGCGTGCAAGCCGCCGTCGCGGCGGTGCGCGAGCGCGGCATCACCGCCGTCGCGGTCGGGCTGCTGCACGCCGACGTCGACCCCGCCCACGAGCAGGCCGTCGCCGACGCGCTGACCGCCGCGATCCCGGGCGTCGAGGTCTCGCTGTCGTCGGACATCGACCCGCAGTACCGCGAGTACGAGCGCTTCTCGACCACCGTGGTCAACGCCGCGCTCTCGCCGATCGTGCGGGCGTACCTCGAGCGCGTCGCGCGCGGGGTGCGGGCGCTGGGCGTCCAGGCGCCGATCTTCGTCATGCGCTCGGACGGCGGCATGGCGGCGCTGGGGACCGCCTCGCGACGGCCGGCGACGCTGATCGAGAGCGGTCCCGCCAGCGGCGTGATCGGCGCGGCGTACCTCGGGCGCGCGCTCGGCTTGCAGAACGTGCTCTCGTTCGACATGGGCGGCACGACCGCCAAGGCCGGCACGATCTTCGCCGGCGTGCCCGAGGTCAGTGCCTCGTTCGAGGCGGCCGGCTCGACCCACAGCGGCCGCTCCGTCAAGGGCAGCGGCTACCCGGTGCGCTTTCCGTTCGTCGACCTGGCCGAGGTCAGCGCCGGCGGCGGCACGATCGCCTGGAACGACGCGGCCGGCACGCTGCGCGTCGGCCCGATCTCGGCCGGGGCCGATCCGGGCCCGGCCTGCTACGGCAACGGCGACCGCCCGACCGTCACCGACGCCAACGTCGTGCTGCGCCGGCTCAACCCGCGCGCGCTGCTCGACGGCGCGTTTCCGATCCACGCGGACCGCGCGCGCGCCGCCGTCGCGTCGGTGAGCGGTCCGCTGGACGGCGACGTGGAGCGCACCGCGGCGGGGATCGTCGCGCTGGTCGACGCCGAGATGGCCAAGGTGCTGCGGATCGTGTCGGTCGAGCGCGGGCACGACCCGCGCGACTTCACGCTGCTCGCGTTCGGCGGCGGCGGGCCGCTGCACGCCTGCGCGGTCGCCGCCGACATCGGCGTGGCCCGCATCGTCGTGCCCGGCGCGCCGGGCGTGTTCTCGGCCTATGGGCTGCTCGCCGCCGACGTGCGCGCCGTGGCGGTGCGCTCGCTGGTCGCGCCGGCCGACGAGCAGACCTGGAAGCGCACGCGCAAGCTGTTCGACGGGCTCGCCGGCGAGGGCGACACGGCGCTGGCCGAGCAAGGCGTCGCGAAGGCCGACCGCAGCTTCGTGCGCGAGCTCGACCTCCGCTACGTCGGCCAGTCGACCGAGCTGGTCGTCACGCGCGCCGCGCTCGCTGGAGGAAGCGGTGGAAGTCGTTCCACGCCCGGCACGAGCAGCGCTACGGCTTCGCCGCGCGCCACGATCCGGTCGAGATCGTCACCGCGCGCGTCGTCGCGATCGGCACCACGCCCAAGCCGCGGCTGGTCGCGGCCGCCGCGCCGGCCCGCCGCGCGCCCGAGCAGCGCGCGCTGCGCGAGCGGCGCCCGGTGTTCGACGGCACCGCCTTCGCCGACACGCCGGTCTACGCGCGCGCCGCGCTGCGGCCCGGCGACGCCTTCGACGGCCCGGCGGTGGTCGAGCAGTACGACGCCACCACCTACGTCGCGCCGGGCTGGTCCGCGCGCACCGACGAGTACGGCAACCTGGTCATGGACCGGGCGGGTACGGCGTCGTGAGCAGCGCGCGCAGCGTCTGGACGCCGTCGAGGAAGTGGCCGACGCGCAGGTTCTCGTCGTGCGCGTGCTGGTTGTCGTCGGCGTTCGCCAGCGGCAGGATCACGAACGGCAGCCCGAGCGCCGCCGCCATCGCCCCGGTCGGTACCGTGCCGCCCATCATGCGGACCTCGACCGGCTCGCCCCCGTGGGCGCAGCGCAGCGCGGCGCGCACCCAGCGCGCGACGGCGGCGCTCGCGTCGCCGCGCACCGCGCTGCCGCCGGCCGGTTTGGTCGTCCACGTCGCGAGCCGGTCGTGCGCGCGCCGCTCGGCGGCGGTCGGCGCGCGGTCCAGCACGTGGTAGCCCTGCGCCGCGATCCAGTCCCGGATCAGCCGGACCGGGCGCGCCGGGTCGCCGTCGGGGACCGTCCGGACGTCGAGCTCGGCGACGGCGTGCGCGGGGATCACGGTCGCGGCCGCCGCCCCGGTGTGCGCGGCGCGCAGCCCGCGCACGTTGAGCGAGGGGTACTGCAGCGCTTCTTGCAGCGTTCGCCCGACGCCGCGTTCCGGGCGCGCGATGCCGAGCTCGCCGAGCAGCGCGCTCTCGTCGTCGGGCACCGCGTCGAGCATGGCCCGCGCGGCGGCGTCGATCGTCACCTCGGCGTAGTAGCCGGGGACGGCGACCCGGCCGTCGTCGTCTTTCATCGCGGCCAGCAGGGCGGCGAGCCGCTGCGCCGGGTTGGGCACGAAGTTGCCGTAGTGACCGCTGTGCAGATCGCGCGCCGGCCCCCACACGGTGAGCGTCGCGGTGACGATCCCGCGGTTGCCGTACACGACGGTCGGGCGGTTCGAGGCGTGCATCGGGCCGTCGACCACCACCAGCGCGTCGGCCCGGAGCAGCGCCGCTTCGCGCGCCAGCACGCCGGCGATCGAGGGCGAGCCTTTCTCTTCCTCGCTGTCGAGCAGCAGCTTGAGGTTCACGCTGGGCTCGGCGCCGGCGCTCAGCAGCGCGCGCGCCGCGGCCAGCAGCATCACGATCGGGCCCTTGTCGTCGGCGGCGGCGCGGCCGAAGACGCGCCACTCCGGGTCGACGTCGTCCTCGAACAAGCGCTCGCTCGGAATCGCCGCCCAGCCGTCGCCGGCGCGCGCTTTGAGCACCGGCTGCCAGGGGTCGGGCTGGCTCCAGGCCCGTGCGTCGACCGGCTGCGCGTCGAAGTGGGCGTAGACCAGCACCGTGGGCGCGTCCGCGCGCAGGACCGGCCACTGCGCGTAGACCATCGGCTTGTCGCCGTTGGCGAGCGTGCGGGCGCGCAGCCCGGCGCGCTCCAGCGCGCCGACCAGCCAGGCGGCGTTGCGCTCGATGTCCGCCGGCACGACCGCGTCGCTGGGCAGCGCGCAGAAGTCCAGGTAGTCCCGCCACGTCGCCGCGTCGACGGACGCGCGCTTCAGCACAGCCGACCGGGGAGAACGCTCATGCCCGCAACCGTACCCGCTTTCGAGCCCGGGGGTCAAGGATGACGCTCGACCCGATCACCGCCGAGCTGGTCGCCTCGGCGCTGATCTACGCCAGCGAGGAAATGGGCATCGCGGTGCGCGACGCGGCCTACTCGCCCAACATCAAGGAGCGGCTGGACCACTCGTGCGCGCTGTTCGACGCGCGCGGGCGGCTGGTCGCGCAGGCCGAGCACATCCCGGTCCACCTCGGCTCGCTGCCGTGGGGCCTGCGCCGGGTCGTCGCCTGGCTGGCCGAGCGCGGGCGCCGGCTCGAGCCCGGCGAGATGGTGGTCGTCAACGACCCCTACCTGAGCGGCACGCACCTCAACGACGTCACCGTGATCCGGGCGATCTTCCACGCCGGGCGGCACGTCGGCTACGCGGCCAACAAGGCCCACCACACCGACGTCGGCGGCGCGGTGCCGGGCTCGATGCCGCCCGACGCGCGCGACCTGTTCGCCGAAGGCTGCGTGATCGCGCCGACGCTCCTGATGCGCGCCGACCGGGTCGTGGACGAGACGGTCGAGCTGATCAAGTCCAACTCGCGCACGCCCGAGTCGCGCGCGGGCGACCTGCGCGCCCAGATCGCCGGCAACGTCGTCGGCGAGCGGCGCTTCCTCGAGCTGGTCGAGCGCTACGGCCTCGCGACCGTGGAGGCCGCGCTGGACAAAGCGCTCGCCGACGGCGAGCGGCGCACGCGGGCGGCGCTGCGCGAGCTGCCCGACGGCGTGGTCGAGCACGAGGACGTGATGGAGGACGAGACCGGCGCGCCCTCCGTCGTGCTGCGGGTGCGGCTGGAGAAGCGCGGCGACTCGCTCGCGCTCGACTACACCGGGACCACGCCGCAGCGCGCGATGCCGCTCAACGCCGTCTACGGCGTGACGCTCTCGGGGGTGTACTACGCGGTGCGGGCGGTGACCGATCCGCGCATCCCGATGAACGACGGCTCGTTCGCGCCGATCTCCGTCCACGTCCCGGAAGGCACGCTGCTCAACCCGCGCCGCCCGGCGCCGGTGAGCGCGGGCAACGTCGAGACCTCGATGCGCAACGCCGACCTGGTGCTCGGCGCGCTGGCGAAGCTGGCGCCGGGGCGGGTGCCGGCGCAGAGCGGCGGCTCGATGAACAACGTCCTGATCGGCGGGCTCGACGGGGCCGGCAAGAGCTGGGCCTTCTACGAGACCAACGGCTGCGGGATGGGCGCGCGCCCGCACGCCGACGGCATCGACGGCATCCACGTCCACATGACCAACACCCTCAACACCCCGATCGAGGCCATCGAGCGGACCATGCCGATCCTGATCACCGCGTACGAGTTCGCCGAGCAGAGCGCGGGCGACGGCCGCTACCGCGGCGGCAGCGGCCTGGTGCGCGCCTTCGCGCTGCGCGAGGGCAGCGCGACCGCGTCGCTGCTGGCCGAGCGCCACGCGGTGCGCCCGCACGGCACCGAGGGCGGCGGCGACGGCGCGCCGGGCGCGCACGTCTTCGTGCAGCGCGGCGGCGCCACGCGCGACCTGCCGGCCAAGACGACGGTCGCGATGGAACCGGGCGACGCGATCATCGTGCGCACCGCGGGCGGCGGCGGCTACGGCTCGCCGGCGCGGCGCGAGCCCGCCGCGCGCGAGCGCGACGCCCACGACGGCATCGCGGTGGCGGAATGACGGCGCCGGGCGGGATGACCGCCGCCGAGGCGCGCGCCGCGCTGCGCGCGGGAACGATCGCCGGCTCGACCGAGCGGCTCGCCCCCGATCACGTGCAGGCGAACCTGGTGGTCGTGCCGCGCGCGTACGCCGGCGACCTGCGCGACCTGTGCGCGCGCAATCCCGTGCCGTGCCCGGTCGTCGAGGAGCTGGCGCCGGGCGCCTGCGCGCCGCGCTGCGCGCCCGGCGCCGACCTGCGCACCGACCTCGGCCGCTACCGCGTCTGGCGCGACGGCGAGCTGGCCGAGCGGCCGCGCGACGTGCTCGCGCTGTGGTCGGACGATCTGGTCGCGTTCCTGATCGGCTGCTCGTTCACGTTCGACTACGGTTTGACGTGCGCCGGGCTGCCGCCGCGCCACTACGCGCAGGGGCGCAACGTGCCGATGTACCGCACCCGCGTGCCGCTCGCCGCCGCCGGCCGCCTGACCGGGACGATGGTGGTCAGCATGCGCCCCTACAAACAGGACGAGGTCGAGCGGGTGCGCGACGCGACGCGCCCGTACCGCGTCGCGCACGGCGAGCCGGTGGCCTGGGGCGATCCGGCCGCGCTCGGCATCGCCGACCTGGCGCACCCGGAGTACGGCGACCCGCCGCTGCTCGAGCCCGGCGACGTGCCGGTCTTCTGGGGCTGCGGCGTCACCCCGCAGAGCGTGATCGTCGCCAGCCGGCTCCCGTTCGCGATCACCCACGAACCGGGCCACATGTTCGTCACCGACCTGCTGCACGACGGTTCGTTCGCCGCGAATGCGACGGCAACCGGCGCGTAGGTCCGGTTCGTCCGAACGCGGTACGCTCTGACGATGGCGAGCGTGCGAGTGATGGGCCGGACCGAGTGGGTGCTGCTGCTGGTCCTCTCGGCGATCTGGGCCGGCGCCTTCCTGTGCTACAAGCTGCTCGACGAGGCGGGGCTGCCGCCCTTCACGATCGTGCTCGGCCGGGTCGGCATCGGGGCCGCCGTGCTGCTGGCGTTCGTCTACGCCAGCGGGCGCCGGATGCCCGGCTCGCCGCGCGTGTGGTGGGCCTTCCTGGTGCTGGGAGCGCTCAACAACCTGATCCCGTTCGCGCTGATCGTGTACGCCGAGACGACGATCGACAGCGGGATCGCCGCGATCTTCAACGCGACCGCGCCGATCTTCGCGGTGATGCTCACGCCGTTCTTCGCTCGGGACGAGGGCCTGAGCGCGGCGAAGGTCGCCGGCGTCGTGCTGGGCCTGGCCGGCGTGGTGCTGCTGATGGGACCGCACGCGCTGCACCGGTTCGACCTCACCAGCATCGCGCAGCTGGCCAGCGTGGGGGCCGCGTTCGCCTACGCCTGCGCCGGCATCTACGGCCGCCGGTTCGCGACGCTCGGCATCTCGCCGACCATCACGGCGACGGGCCAGCTCTGCGGCTCGACGATCCTGACCATCCCGCTGGCGCTGCTCGAGCACCCCTGGCACGGGGCGCCGGTCCTGGCGCCCGCCACGCTCTGGGTGATGCTCGCGCTGGCAGTGCCCGGTACGGCGCTGGCGTTCGTGCTGTACTTCCGCATCCTGGCCGCGGCCGGCGCCACCAACGCGATGCTGGTGACCTTCCTGGTGCCGGTCGGTGCGGTGCTGCTGGGCAGCGTGGTCCTGGGCGAGCACCTGAACTGGACCAGCGCGGCCGGCATGGCACTGATCTTCCTGGGCTTGGCGGCGATCAACGGCCGGCTCGGGGCGCGCCGGCTGAAACTCTTGCGCCCGTAGCGGCGTAGCTCGGCTGGACTTAATTCCCTAAGAGCCGGTGGAGGCTGGTATCCGTGGGCGGAGCGGTCGCGATCGTTTGGATCTTGGCGTGCGCGCTCGTGCTCTGGGCGAGCGCGGCGGCCGGCGCGCAAGCGGAGGCGGCGGCCCCGAGCCCGGGGACCATCGCGCTGCCGGCGCTCACCGCCCCGCCGCCGCTGGACCCCAAGGCGGACCCGGCCGGCTGGAGCGGCGCCGCGACGGTCGCGCTGCCGTGGGACGTCCAGCACCAGCGGCCGGCGACCGAGCCGGCCACCGTGCGGCTGGCGGCCGACGGCGCCAACCTCTACCTGCGCTTCGACGTGCAGCAGCGCGAGCCGCTGCTCGTGCAGCAGCATACCAACGACGTCGGCGACGGCACCGACGACGAGGTCTGGGTCGACCTCTGGCCGAGCGGCAACGCCGGCTTCTACTACCAGTTCGCGGCGACATCGAACGGCACGCACTACCAGTACTCCTCCGAGAACACCGCCTACGCGCCGACCTGGGAGTCGTACGGCAGCGCGCGCGCCGGCGGGTTCACGGTCACGATGCGCATCCCGCTGCGGGTCCTGCGCGGCGGCGGTGGCTGGAAGGTCCAGCTGGTGCGGATCGTGCGCTCGACCGGCGAGCGGCAGATCTGGAACTACGCGCCGGCCCAGACCAACGGCGACGACGTCACCTACGCCGGCACGCTCAGCGGCCTGGCGAGCACGCCCGGCCGGCCGCGGCCGCGGGTCGCGCTCTACGGCCTGGGCGGGCTGGGCTCGCCGGGCTCGGGCTTGACGACCTCGCGGATGGGTGGCGACTTCTCGCTGCCGGTGACGGCGACGTCGTCGGTCTACGGCACGATCCACCCCGACTTCTCGAACGTCGAGGTCGACCAGCAGACGATCTCGCCGACCGCCTACCAGCGCTCGTACAACGAGGTTCGGCCGTTCTTCACCCAGGGCGCCAGCTTCTACGACAGCTTCGACTGCGACGCGTGCCCGAACATCGCGCAGCTCTACACGCCGGCCATCCCGACCCCGCGCGACGGCTACGCGTTCGAGGGCAAGCAGGGCCAGTTCTCGTTCGCGGGCTTCGACGCGGTCGGCGACGGCCGCAACGACGGCGCGACCGCGCTGACCTACCGCACGCCGGACGCGCGCTGGCGGCTCACCGCGCAGACCGTCGCCGCCGACATCCCGGGCGTGACCGACCACGTCGACACCACCGGCATCTCGTACAACGACAACAAGCACGTCAGCGCGTACTTCGACTACGGCACCGACCGCGGCACCGACGTGCTCGACCCGAGCCAAGCGCAGCGCTACGACGCCGGGACGTTCCTCTACAGCAACACCTTCGGCTTCGCGGCCGCGGCGCGCAAGGTCGGGCGCTACTACGAGCCGGTCGACGGTTTCGTCCAGCACGCCGACATCGCCGGCTACGCGCTCTACGCGGACAAGATCTTCCTCTTCGACAAGAACGCCTGGCTCAACAGCATCCAGTTCGGCTCGTTCATCGACCGCTACCACGCCCGGAGCGGGGCGCTCGACCAGACCGACAGCAGCCTGATGCTCGACCTGCTGACCCAGGGCCGGATCGATCTCAACGGGACGATCGGCTCGAGCTACCTGCTGCTCGGCAGCGGCGTCTTCACGCCCATCTCGCAGAACGGCCTGGGCTTGACCTGGCACAGCGGCACCGCCAACAGCCCGGGCAACTTCGGCCAGCATGGCTCGTCATCGACTCCGGCCTCGATCACCTACAACACCGGCCGCTTCGGGCCGGGCCGGGTCGACTCGTGGACGCGCGGCACGACCATGGTCGCCGGACCGCGCGGCACGCTCTCGCTCGAGGTCGACGACACCCGCGGCTACGAGGACGGCGGCGCGACCAACGTGCAGTGGCTGGAGCGGCTCGGCTACAGCTACGCGACCGGGCCGAACTCGTCATTCGCGCTGGGCGTGCGGCGGATCGTCGGCACGCCGCCGCTGCTCGACGCGACCAACCCGCCGGCGTTCACCAGCGCCTACAACCTCTCGTTCGCGTACCACCGGCGCCTGCCGCACGACGAGCTCTACGTCGCCTACGGCGACGCCAGCCAGCTCTCGACGCTGCCGCAGTTCGTGCTCAAGCTGATCCACTACTTCGGCGCCGAGAAGGGCACCTAGGACGGCGGCTGCGGGACGACCCGGTAGGCGCCGATCTTCTGGTCGGGATCCATCCGCAGCTCGACCCGCATCGTGCCCTTGTCGAAGGCGGCCTGGTAGTCGTAGCGGCCCTTGTCGGGATCGCTGGTCAGCGGCTTGAGGCCGTGGTAGGCGCCCAGCGCGTGCATCGTGTCGGAGAGCGCGCCGATCGAGGCGCGCGTCACCTGGCCCTTGAGCGTGTCGTCGAAGCGGGCGGTCGTGCGGTCGAGGTCGACGTCGTAGACGGCGCGCGTGGTCTGGTCGGCCAGCGCTTGCGGGTCGTCGGCGGTCTTCGCCGCGCAGGCGACCGCCGCGAGCGCGAGCACGGCCGCGGCGAGGGCGGCGCGGGCGCGCACCGCCTAGAGCGTGCCCCAGCCGTACGAGGTGGTGCTGGCGAGCTGGCGCGGTGCTTGCGGGCGCTGCGCGACGTGCGCCGCCGCGACGAGCGGGCGGGGCGCCGGACGCGACCGCGCCGCGGCGACGTGCTGCGCGGGGCCCCGGCTCTGCGCGCGCGCGAGCTCCTGGCGCAGCACGACGACCTCGTGGTGCTGCACCGTGACCTCGTGCTGGTAGCCCTGCACCAGCGCCGCCTCGTGGGCGTAGGCCGAGCGCTCGGACTCGTAGGCCGCCTCGGCGTTGGAGGCCTCGGCCTGGGTCTGGGCCTGGCGGCGGTCGTACTCGGCGTACTTCTGGTGGACCTTGCGGTTGTGGTTGATGATCAGCAGCGTCGCCGCGGCGCCGCCCAGGAGGATGTTGCGGGTGCTCGCCGCGCCGTCGGCGAGCGCCGGGGCGGCGGGGACGGCGGTCAGCGCGAGGGCCGCGCTCAGCGAGAGGCAGGCAAGCCGGTTCGTCATGGTCATGTTCCTCGTCACGTCAGTACCCAACGTACCCCGGGGGCTCAACGTCGCGCGCGGCGCGCGGCGTGCGCTCGCTCACTTCCGGGCTCAGCCCATTGCCGTTGCGGCCGCATGCTCGACGGTGCGGTGCAGCGCCAGGCTCAGCGCGCGACCGCGCAGCAGCACGATCGCCAGCGCGACCAGCACGACGCCCGCGGCGACGGCGAACGGGGCGCGCACGCCGACCGTGTCGGCCAGCCGGCCGGCCAGGACCGGCGCCACCGCGCCGCCGCTCCAGCGCAGGAAGTTGTAGGCGCCCGAGGAGATCGAGCGGCTGAACGGCGAGACGTCGATCGCCAGCGTGGTCAGCAGCGTGTTGGCGATCCCGCAGGGGATCCCCGAGAGCACGACCAGCACGATCGCGGTGCGCGCGCCGTGGACCAGCGCGAGGCCGGCGAAGAGCAGCGCCAGCGCCACGATCACGCCGCCCAAGAGCGTGGTCAGCCCGAGCCGGCGCTGCAGCACGCGCACGAGCACCACCGACGAGAACGCGACCAGCACGCCCCAGCCGAAGAACGTCCAGCCCAGCGAGAGCGGGCTCATGCCCAGCGCCAGCGGCGCGTACGCCAGGATGGTGAAGAAGCCGTACGAGTAGCACAGGCCGACCAGCGCGTTGGTCAGCACGTCGCGGTGGCGCAGCGCGGCGAAGACGTCCTTGGCGCGCCGCGGCGGCTCGCGCCGGGCCGGCTCCTTCACCCCGCGGAACGCGACGATCCAGCCGAGCGCCATGCACGCCGCGGTGCCGAAGAACGGAAAGCGCCAGCCGAAGCCGCCCAGGAACCCGCCGACCAGCGGGCCGGCCGCGATGCCGAAGCCGAGCGCGGCCTCGTAGAGCGTGATCGCGTCCTCGTGGGTGCCGGTCGAGGCGCCGACGATGATCGAGAGCGCGGTCGAGACGAAGAGCGCGTTGCCGAAGCCCCAGAACGCGCGCAGGCCCGCCAGCTCGGGCACGTTCTGCGCCAGGCCGCACAGGAACGCGCAGACCGCGACCCAGCCCAGGCCGAGCAGGAGCGTCTTGCGGCCGCCGAAGCGGGTCGCCGCGACGCCCGCGACCAGCATCGCCAGCGCCATGATCGCGATGTAGGCGGTGAACAGCAGCTCGACTTGCGCCTTCGAGGCACCCAGTTCGTGCGAGATCAGCGGCAGGATCGGGTCGATGACGCCGATGCCCAGAAAAGCCATGGTCGTCGCGAGCGCGGTCGCGAGCACGGTCGCCGGCGGGCGCCTCATGCCGTCACCTCGGCGCTGCGCTGCGCGACTCGGGCGTCGAGCGCGCGCGCGATCAGCGCGCAGGCGCGCACGACCGCCTCGCGGTCGTCGGCCGGCGCGCCCTCGAGCAGCGCGTCGATGGCGTCGACCAGGCGGCGGTCGGCGGCGGCCAGCACGCGTTCGCCGCGCGCGGTGAGGGTGACGGCGGAAGCGCGCCGGTCGGTGGGGTCGGCCTCGCGGCGGACCAGCTCGGCGGTCGCCAGGCGGTCGAGCACGCCGCTCATGGTCGGGCCCGAGACGCCGGCTCGGCGGGCGAGCTCGGTCCCGCGGCGGGTGCGGGTCGCTGGCCCGGCCGGCGCCGGACGGTGAGGAACCGGCCGGCCGCGCGGCGGAAGCTGGGAAATGCGAAAAACGGTCGTTCCCGGGGTCTGGTCGTGGTCGCGCTGGCAGCCGGACCGCGACCTCGACTTCAACGGCTTCTTCGTCGAGGGGGCGGACGGCAATCTGGTGATCGACCCGGTCGAGCCGGACGACCCGACGCTGGCCGGTTTGCGGGAGCGCGGCGTGGCGGCGGTGGTGGTGACCAACCGCGACCACGAGCGCGCGACCGCGGCGGTGGTCGCGGCCACCGGCGCGCAGGTGATCGCCAGCGCGCTCGACGCGCCGCTGCTGGCGCAGCGCGCGGACCGCACCGTCGGGCCGGGCGAGGTCGTGTACGGCTGGACCGTCATCGGCCTGGACGGCTTCAAGACCGCGGGCGAGATCGCGCTGTACGACCCCGCGCGCAGGGCCGCGATCGTCGGCGACGCGCTGTGGGGCACGCCGGCCGGCGCGCTGACCCTGATGCCCGACGCGAAGCTGGCCGACCCGGTGCGGGCGGCGCTCTCGGCCCGCGCGCTGCGCGCGCTGCGGCTGGACCACCTGCTGGTCGGCGACGGCGCGTGCGTGTTCGGCAACGCGCACGCCGCGATCGGGGCGATGATCGACGCGCGGCCCGGCGCGCTCACCAACCGCGTCAACCTGCACGATCTCGACTACGTGCCGTTCCTCGCGCCGCGGCCGTTCGGCAGCCGGGACGCCGAAGTGGGGCTGCTGCTGGGCGCCGAGAAGCTCGGTTACACGGCGGTCAAGCTCGCGCCGGGACAAGTGTCGTGCCCGTACCACTGGCACACCGGGGAGGAAGAGCTCTTCGTCGTGCTGGCCGGCACGCCGACGCTGCGCACGCCGAAGGGCACCTTCGTGCTGCGCGCGGGCGACGCGATCGCGTTCCCGACCGGGTCCGGCGGCGCGCACCGCCTGCAGAACGACTCCGCCGAGGAAGCACACGTGCTGATGATCGCCAACAACGAGGAAACGACCGACTCGTGCTTCTACCCCGACTCGCGCAAGCACGTCGTGGGCGGAACGCCGCTGCTCGCGCGCGACGAACCCGCGCTCGAGTACTTCGACGGTGAAACGTAGCCCCGCGGCGTGCGTACACCGAGCATGACGACCGCCGAGCGAGTGAGTGAACTGCTGGCCGAGTACGGGGCGGGGGATGCGTCCGCCGCCCGGCTGCTGTGCGACCGGCACGCGCCCGGCGCGATCGCGTTCACCGTGATCGACGACGACCTCAGCGCGCGCGACGTCACCTTCGGCGAGCTGCGCGCGCGCTCGGAGCGGTTCGCCGGCGCGCTGGCGGAGCTGGGCATCGGGCCCGGCGACCGGGTCGCGGCACTGATGGGAAAATCGGCCGACCTGGTCGTCGCGGCGCTCGGCATCTGGCGCGCCGGCGCGGTGTACGTGCCGCTGTTCACGGCGTTCGCGACGCCGGCGGTCGCGCTGCGCTTGCGCGCCTCGGGTGCCAAGGCCGTCGTGGTCGACGCCGGCCAGCGCGCGAAGCTCGATCCCGGGCCCGATCTGCCGGCCGTGCAGCCGTGGACGATCGTCACCGCCGGCGGTCCGGGCCGGGCCGGCGACCTGGCCTTCGACGAGCTGCTCGCCGCTGCGCGGCCGCCGCGCGCGCCGGCCGCGCTGGGCGGCGAGGCGCCGCTGATCCGGCTGTTCACCTCGGGCACGACCGGCGAGCCCAAGGGCGTGACGATCCCGCTGGTCGCGCTGGCGTCGATGGTCGCCTACCAGGAACACGGCCTGGACCTGCGGCCGGCGGACGTCTTCTGGAATGCCGCCGACCCGGGTTGGGCCTACGGCCTGTACTACGGCATCTGCGCGCCGCTGGCGACCGGCACCCGCAGCCTGCTGCTGCGGGCACCGTTCTCCGCCCCGCTCACCTACGCCGTGCTGGAGCGGTTCGGGGTGACGAACTTCGCCGCCGCGCCGACCGTGTACCGCGCGCTGCGCAACGACCCGGCCCCGCCGCCGGCCGGCCTCGAGCTGCGCTGCTGCTCGAGCGCGGGCGAGCCGCTCAACCCCGAGGTGATCGGCTGGGCGCGCGAGGCGCTGGGGGTGCCGGTCCACGACCAGTACGGCCAGACCGAGCTCGGCATGGTCGTCGTCAACGGCCACCACCCGGCCGTGCGCCGCGCGCTGCGGCCGGGCTCGATGGGGCACCCGCTGCCCGGCTTCGCGGTCGCCGTGCTCGACGCCGCGGGCGAGCCGGCCGCGCCGGGGACGCCGGGCCGGCTCGCGGTCGACCGCGCCAGCCCGCTGTTCTGGTTCCGCGGCTACGCCGGCGCGCCCGAGCGACCGCCGAGCGGATCACCGCCGACGGCCGCTGGTACCTGACCGGCGACGTCGCGGCCGCCGACGCCGACGGCTACGTGTCGTTCTCGGCCCGCGACGACGACGTGATCATCATGGCCGGCTACCGGATCGGCCCGTTCGAGATCGAGTCGGCGCTGCTCGAGCACCCCGCCGTCGCCGAGTCGGCGGTGATCGGCGTGCCCGACGCGCTGCGCGGCGAAGTCGTCGAGGCGTTCGTCGTGCTGCGCGCCGGCGTGCCCGCCGGCGACGCGCTGGCGGCCGAGCTGCAGCAGCTCGTCAAGCAGCGCTACGCCGCGCACGCCTACCCGCGCCGGGTACACTTCGTCGACGCGCTGCCCAAGACGCCCAGCGGCAAGGTCCAGCGCTTCGCGCTGCGCGAACGGCGCCGTGCAGCGAGCGTATGAGCGCAGGACGGCCGTAGCGGTCGCGGGACGCCGCAAGGGGCTGCGCTCTGCGGGAGGTGTGAGCCATGGAACCCAGCGACGAACCAACCTATTGGATCATGCCGTTCGAGCTGGTCGATCCGAGGCACGCCAATCCGGATTCCGCTCGCTATCGTGCGCTTTTTACGTATATCGTTCTCTTCGGGGGTCCGGTCGTCTTCTCCGACTCCGCAGCCGTCGGCAATCGCTTCTTTCGGCTTGCGCTGCGCGGCGATGTCGAGAAATCGGGTGACGGGTTCACCTGCGAGCTCGTCGATCGCGGCTATCTCCGCTTCGCAATCAGAGAGCAGGGTGGCCTAGCAAAGTCGCTGGCCGACACGGCGGATGACATTGCCGCACGAGCGGGGCATCAGTGGGTCGGGTACGAGCCACTCGGCGACATGCCCGAGTTCCGCTACGTCGAGGAGCACGGGCACTTGCTCCATTACAGCCTCGACGGCGCCGCGGCACGCTTCCAGCGCGAGATCCTGCGCGTCTTCAGCAGTGCGCCGTTCGGAAAGGATCTCGCTACATTCTCCTTCTTCGGGCGGGTTCGCTACGTGTGGGACCGTGTTCACGAATTGCGCGAGCACGAACGCGCATCGATACGGCGGGCTGCTGAGGATGATAACCTCCGTAAGCAGATCGAAGCGGCCGAAGCGGAAAAAGAAGGCCTCGTCGAGGAATTGGTTCGGGCCGAGAGTCCCACCATCGATGCCGCGGTCATCGTGGACAAGCCGGGCATCCGCGATTTCAGTGTCGTCGTGCGTCCGTAGCTCTCCCGGCCTCGAAGGTCCAGCGCCTGGCTGTGCGCGAACGGCGGCACATGGAGACCCTATGAGCGAAGCGCGCGTCGCGACGCCGGAGCTGGAGGTCGCTTACCGCGAAGAGGGCCCGCGCGACGGCCCGCCGGTGCTCCTCGTGCACGGCTTCCCCGACGATGCGCGGACCTGGGACCGGGTCGCGCCGGCGCTCGCTGCGGCCGGCTACCGCACCCTGGCGCCGTACGTGCGCGGCTTCGGCCCGACGCGCTTCGCCGCCCACGGCGTCGCGCGCACCGGCGAGGTCGCCGCGCTGGCACGCGACGTGCTGGCCTTCGCCGACGGGCTGGGCCTGCCGCGGTTCCACTACGTCGGCCACGACTGGGGCGCGCGGGCCGGCTACGCCGCCGCCGCGCTCGCGCCCGAGCGCTTCGTCTCGCTGAGCGCGCTGGCGGTGGCCTACGGAACCAACCACGCGGCGCAGACGATGCCGGTCGAGCAGAGCCGCGCCTACTGGTACCAGTGGTATTTCGCGACGCTGCGCGGCGCGGCCGAACTGGAGCGCGACCGGCACGCGTTCTGCCGCGCGCTGTGGCGCTTCTGGTCGCCGGGCTGGACCTTCGCGGACGCGGAATACGACGCGACCGCGGCGTCGTTCGACAACCCGGATTTCGTCGCGGTCGTGCTGTCGTCGTACCGCCAACGCTGGGACTTCGTGCCGGGCGCCGAAGCCTACGCCGCCGATCGCGCGCGGCTGGCCGAGGTGCCGAAGCTGGCGGTGCCGACGCTGGTGCTGATGGGCGCCGACGACGGCGCGACGCTGCCCACGAGCGCGGACGGGAAAGCCGCGCTCTTCACCGGCCCCTACCGCGTCGAGCTGATCGCGGGCAGCGGCCATTTCCTGCAGCGCGAGCGGCCGGACGAAGTCGTCCGGCACGTCCTCGCTCATCTCGAATAGTACTGCCGCGACGCCACGCAGGAAGGTCCTGACGCCGTTTGAACGCTGGGGCGATGCTCGCGCTGCTGCTGCTGACCGGGTCGTCGGCGCTGACCCCGTTGCCCAAGCCGTGCCCGGCCGACCTCGTGGTGGAGAGCCCGCGCCTCAAGGTCGTGCGGGCGACCGACCGTTCGCTGGACGACTACGTGGTGACCGTCGACGTCAGCAACCGCGGCAGCGCCGGTCAGACCGCAGGCGTGCAGCAGCACCTCGAGCTGTTGCAGCACGGCAAGCCGCTGGGCACGCAGCCGATTCCACAGCTCGCGCGCGGCGAGCGGTACGCCGCCGCCTTCCGCGTCGAGCTGCCGCACGCGCGCCGGCGTGCGCCGTTCCCGGTCGCCTTCCGCTACGTGCTCGACTCGAAGCAGGACGCGGCCCGCGACGACTGCGTCAGCGCAAACGACCGCGTGTCCGCGACGCTCTGATGCGCGTGCGGCTCGTGCCGCGGGCCGAGAACGAGGCGACCGTCACGCTCGCCGGCACCGCGGCCTTTCCCGCCGGCCCGCTGCGCCTGTCGTATCCGACCCGGACCGGCGCGCTGCTGCGGATCGACGGCGTCGCGCGCGGCGCGTTCGACGGCAAGCACGCGGCGATCGACCTGCCGCCGCTGCCCGGCGAGCACGCGATCGTGCTCGAGGTCGAGCGCCGCAGCCTGCCGATCGCGGGCCTGCCGGCCGACGACGGCGTGCGCTGGCGCTGGATGCTGGCCCGCGCCGAGCAGAAGCCGCACGAGCACCTCGAGGTCGCCGCGCGCGATGGCGTGCCCGGCGGCCAGGCCGTCGACGTGCCGCTGATCGGCCACGCGCACCTCGACGTCGCCTGGCTCTGGACGTACGACGAGACCAAGCGCAAGGCGCTGCGCACCTTCGCGACCGCGCTGCGCGAGCTGGAGGGCGACGAGCGCTACGTGTTCGCGCAGAGCATGCCGCAGCTCTACGCCTGGCTGCGGGCCGCCGACCCGGCGCTGTTCGAGCGCGTGCGCGCGCGGGTCGGGCACGGCTGGGACGCCGGCGTCGCCCCGCTCTGGGTCGAGTGCGACGCGCACGCGCCCAGCGGCGAGTCGCTGCTGCGCCAGTTCGCCCACGGCATCCGCTGGACGCGCGAGCACCTGGGCGTCGAGCCGACCGTCGCCTGGCTGCCCGACACGTTCGGCTTCCCGTCGACCTTCCCGGCCCTCGCGGCGCACGCCGGCGTGCCGTACTTCGCGACCACCAAGCTGCAGTGGAACGAGACCACCCGCTGGCCCTACCCGCAGTTCCGCTGGCACGGCGACGACGGCTCGAGCCTGGTCGCGGCGGTGCTCGCCGCCTACGACGGCCCGGTCGACGACAAGCGGCTGGCGACCGCGCGCGAGCGGAACGAGCTGCTGATCCACGGCTACGGCGACGGCGGCGGCGGCCCGACCGACGCCGACCTGGCCTTCGTCGCCCCGGGGTCGCGGCCGTGGACGCCGGTCGGCGCCTGGTTCGCGCGCGTCGCGCGGCAGCCGCTGCCCGACTACCGCGGCGAGCTCTACCTGGAGACGCACCGCGGCACCTACACCACCCACCACGACGTCAAGGCGCGCAACGCCGCGCTCGAGCTGGCGCTCGCGCAGGCCGAGGAGCTGGCCGCCTGGTGCGTCGCGGTGCGCGCCCCCCAGACGGTGCGCCGCGCGCTGGCGGACGATCTGCGCACCGCCTGGCAGATCGTGCTGCGGGCGCAGTTCCACGACGTCATCACCGGCACCGCGATCCCGGCCGTCTACGCCGACGTGCGCGCCGACTACGACCGCGCCGAGCGGATCGCCGCGCGGGTCGAGGAGGCGGCCCGCTCGGTGCTGCCGCGCAGCGACCTGCGCCCGTTCGCGCCGCCGGCGCTGGCCCCGCGCCGCGACGGCGACGGCTGGCTGTTCGAGAACGCCTACGTGCGGGCGCGGGTGCGCGACGACGGCACGATCGTCGAGCTGGGCGCGGCCGCCGGGCCGAGCGTGGCCGCGCTCGCCAACGGCATCGCCGCCTACGCCGACACGCCCAAGCGCTACGACGCCTGGAACGTCGACGCGTCGTACCCGCGCAAGCGCGTCGCGGTGAAGCCGCAGGGCGCGGCGGTCGAGGACGGCGGGCTCGTCGTGCGCCTCGCGGTCGGGAAGAATTCGCGCGTCGCGATGCGGCTCGCGCTCCACGAGGACGAGCCCTGGCTGCGCGCCGAGCTCGCCGTCGCGTGGAACGAAGCGCACGTGCTGCTGCGGGCCGAGCACCGGCTCGCGCTGCGCGCGCGCGAGGTCCGCTACGGCCAGCCGCACGGCACGCTCGTGCGCTCGGCGTACCCGGCCAACGACGCGGAGCGGGCGAAGTTCGAAGTGCCCGCGCAGCGCTGGGCGCACGTCAGCGACGGCGAGAGCGGCCTGGCGGTGTTCGTGACCGACCTCTACGGCTGGAACGGCGTCGGGCTGAAAGACGGCGGCGTGCGCCTGGGCACCTCGCTGCTGCGCGCGCCGACCTGGCCCGATCCCGGCGCCGACCGCGGCGAGCAGCGGCTGGCCTACGCCTTCGTCCCGACCGCCGGCGCATCGATCAGCGCGCTGGAGCAGGCCTGGCAGAGCTACGCCGTCGCGGATCGGGTGCGGCTGTTCACCTGCGAGGACCCCGCGGTGCTGATCGTCGCCACGTATCCCAGCGACGACGGTGGCGGGGTGATCGTGCGGGTGCGCGAGTGCGACGGCGAAGCCCGCCGGGTCGCGCTGCGCTGCGGCGGCCGGATGCGCGGCGTGACGCCGGTCGACGCGGCCGAGCGCGAGATCGACGGCGACGGGGCGATCGAGGAAGAGTCGCTGGCGTTCGAGCTCGGCGCGTTCGCGCTGCGAAGTTTTTTGGTGACGTTTTAGAGACGACTGTTGCGCGCTCGTTCGAGCGTGGCGCCGAGCCGCAGCGAGACGTCGAGCACCTCGTCCCATGACCGCCAGTCGGCAGGATCGCCGCGGTCCAGGATGTCGTCGATCGCGGCGGGGATGAGGCCGGCGTCGTCGACCAGGTGGCGGTGCTTCATGGTGCTTGCGGCCAGTGTATCATCTCGCGTCGCGCGCCGTGCCGGTGCTCGGGGCCGCCGAGGGAGAGCGCGGCGGCGAGCCCGAACGGGCCGGCGTGATGCGACCGCCGGTCTCCGTCTGCGCGCGAACGTGAGCGTCGTCTTCGTGCGCGCCATCGACACCGTGCTGTTCGACCTCGACGACACGCTCCACGACGACACGACCGTCTACCGGGCCGCCGCGCGCACCGTCGCCGAGGGGGTCGCGGCCGAGCACGGGATCGACCCGCAGGCGCTGGCCGACGCGTACGACGCCAGCGCGATGCGCTTCTGGTCGGCGCTGAGCGCCGAGCACGTCGGCAGCGACATCGAGGCCGAGCGCGAGCGGATGTGGGATGAGGCGCTGCGCGCGGTCGGCATCGGCGAGCGCGCGCTGGCGGCGCGCTGCGCCGGCGCCTATGCGGCGGCCCGGGCGGAGGCGCTGGTGCTCCTGCCCGGCGCGCTCGACCTGCTGGCCGCGCTGCGCGCGCGCGGCTGCAAGCTCGGCCTGGTGACCAACGGCTTCGCCGCCACCCACCACGACAAGATCGACCGGCTCGGCCTGCGCGGGCACATGGACGCGTTCTTCCTGGCCGACGAGGTCGGTCTGGTCAAGCCCGACCCCGCGTTCTTCCGGCACGCCTGCCGGGAGCTGGGCAGCACGCCGGAGCGGACCGCGATGGTCGGCGACCGCTACGACCGCGACGTGCTGGGCGCGCACGCGGCCGGCCTCTTCACCGTCCTGATCGACGTCCACGGGCACGTGCCGGAGCCCGGGGCGCCGGCCCCGGACGCCGTGGTACGAGCGCTCGCCGGCGTGTTCGATGCCATACCGCTCGCTCCGGCAAGGAATCCTGCCGTACAGGAAGCGAACGAGTCCTTGTGACGACAGCACCGATCGAAAGCGTCTTCTCTCGCGCGTGGCAACTGCTCTCGCGCAACTGGGTGATCATCATCCCGGGGGTCATCGTCGGGGTGATCGTCGGCATCGTGGGCGCCATACCGTCGATGTTCGCGAGCGCGTCCGTCGGCTACGACGGCAGCTACCACCCCGGAGCCGCGGCCGCCGCGCTGTCGACGGGCCTGATCGCCGGCATCGTCGGGATCGTCGGCTACGTGGCGACGCAGGCCTACACCGTCGGCATGGCGGGCGCCGCCTGGGAGCGCGGCACGACCTCGCTCGCCGACGGAACCGCCGCGTTCCAGCAGAGCGCGGCCAACATCCTCATGACCGCGCTCGGCCTGATCGTCCTGGGGTTCATCGCCTTCTTCCTGAGCTTCGTGACCTTCGGCATCGCGTTCATCGCGTTCGTCCTGTTCACGCTCTACGCGATGCCCTCGGCGATCATCGGCCGGCACCCGGGCTTCAGCTCGATCGCCGAGTCGTTCCGGATCGCGACCCAGCGGTTCGTTCCGACGCTGATCATCGCGGTCCTCATCGCCGTGATCTCGTTCGTCGTCGGGCTGATCACGCTGCCCTTGCACTTCATCCCGCTGCTCGGCCCGATCGTGGCGGCGGTGATCACCCAGATCGTCGTCGCGTACGCCGTGCTGGTCATCGTCGGCGAGTACCTGGCGCTGCGCAACACCGTGGCGACCCCGTACGCCGGCGGGGCGACCCCATACCCCGGTGGGGCGAGCCCGTACTCGCCGGGCCCCAGCGCGTACCAGCCCCCGCCGACCAGCGTCTACACGCCGCCGCCGGCCGGCGCCTACGAGCCGCCCGCGCCTTCCCCGCCCCCGCCGGACAACAACATCTAGGCCGGCCGCGGGCGGCGCGCGCCGCCCGAAGATCGCGCTGCCGAACGGGGCAACCCGCGCGCCGGCGCAACGGTCCTTCGCCACCCGGGGTCTAAGTACGAGTCATGCCGGACGGGAAGCCGCACGCTCTCGATGCGATCGTCATCAAGGGCGCGCGCGAACACAACCTCAAGAACGTCGATCTGACGCTGCCCCGCAACCGGCTCATCGTGATGACCGGCTTGTCGGGCTCGGGCAAGTCCTCGCTCGCTTTCGACACCATCTACGCCGAAGGCCAGCGCCGCTACGTCGAGTCGCTCTCGTCGTACGCGCGCCAGTTCCTGGGCCAGATGGAGAAGCCCGACGTCGACTACATCGAGGGCCTCTCGCCGGCGATCTCGATCGACCAGAAGTCGACCTCGCGCAACCCGCGCTCGACGGTCGGCACGGTCACCGAGATCTACGACTACCTGCGGCTGCTCTACGCGCGCATCGGCAAGGCCCACTGCTACGAGTGCGGCAAGCCGGTCTCGGCCCAGACGCCCGAGCAGATCGTCGATCAGATCCTGGCCTTCCCCGAGGGCACGCGCATCCAGCTCCTCGCGCCGATGATCCGCGGCCGCAAGGGCGAGTACGCCAAGCTGTTCGAGGAGATCGGCAAGGAAGGCTTCGCGCGGGTGCGGGTCGACGGCGAGCTCCGCGAGCTCAAAGACAAGATCGAGCTGGACAAGAAGCGCAAGCACACGGTCGAGGTCGTCGTCGACCGCCTGGTCGTGAAGCCCGACGTGCGGGGCCGCCTGACCGACTCGGTCGAGACGACCCTGCGCCTGGCGACCGGGATCGTCACCGTGCTCTACCAGGACAAGGCCAACGCCGGCACCGAGAAGCCGGCGACCGAGTGGATGGAGGCGACCTTCAGCGAGTCGTTCGCCTGCGCGTCGTGCGGCATCTCGTTCCAGGAGCTCGAGCCGCGGCTGTTCTCGTTCAACTCGCCCTACGGCGCCTGCCCGGCCTGCAGCGGCCTGGGCGAGAAGATCGAGATCGACGAATGGAAGGTCATCCCCGACCGCACCAAGTCGATCCGCGACGGCGCGATCGTGCCGTGGTCGAAGAACCTCGGCACCGGGCGCTTCCCCTCGACCAACCCGTACTACATGCAGCAGGTCGAGCGCCTCTTGCGCTCGCGCCGCGCCAAGGTGACGACGCCGGTCGAGGAGCTGCCCGAGGATCTGGTCGACATGATCCTCTACGGCACCGACAAGAAGCAGAAGTTCACCTACGAGTCGCGCTCGGGCCACGCCTGGGAGTACGAGTCGCAGTTCGAGGGCGTGGTCAACAACCTGCAGCGCCGCTACGGCGAGACCTCCTCCGACTACGTCAAGGAAGAGATCGAGAAGTACATGTCGGCGTCGCTCTGCAAGGTCTGCAAGGGCGCGCGGCTCAAGCCCGAGGCGCTCGGCGTGACGATCGCCGAGCGCAACATCGACCAGACCACCAAGATGTCGGTCGAGGTGGCGCAGAAGTTCTTCGCCGAGTTCGAGCCGAGCGAGCGCGAGCAGCAGATCTCGCACCAGATCCTCAAGGAGATCCGGGCGCGGCTCGGCTTCCTCAAGAACGTCGGCCTGGGCTACCTCAACCTCTCGCGCTCGGCGACGACGCTCTCGGGCGGCGAGTCGCAGCGCATCCGCCTGGCCACCCAGATCGGCTCGTCGCTGGTCGGCGTGCTCTACATCCTGGACGAACCGTCGATCGGGCTGCACCAGCGCGACAACGACCGGCTCCTGGCGACGCTGGAGACGCTGCGCGACATCGGCAACACGCTGATCGTGATCGAGCACGACGAGGACACCATGCGCGCCGCCGACGTGATCGTCGACATCGGCCCGGGCGCCGGCGCCGAGGGCGGCCGCATCCTCTCGGTCGGCAGCATCGAGCAGATCGAGCAGAACCCCGAGTCGCTCACCGGCGCGTACCTCTCCGGGCGGCAGTTCATCGCGATCCCCAAGCACCGCAAGCGGGGCCGCGGCTCGCTCTTCGTCCAGGGCGCGACCGCCAACAACCTCAGCAACGTCAACGTCGAGATTCCGCTGGGCACCTTCACCTGCGTCACCGGCGTGTCGGGCTCGGGCAAGTCGACCCTGGTCAACGAGGTCGTGGTCAAGGCGCTCAACCAGCACCTGCACCACCAGCCCGCCGGCGGAACCTACGGCAAGGTCAAGGGCGCCGAGGCGCTCGACAAGCTGGTCGTGATCGACCAGTCGCCGATCGGCCGCACCCCGCGCTCGAACCCGGCCACCTACACCGGCGCGTTCGACCTGATCCGCGAGCTGTACTCGATGACGCCCGAGGCCAAGATGCGCGGCTACCTGCCGGGGCGCTTCTCGTTCAACGTCAAGGGCGGCCGCTGCGAGGCCTGCCAGGGCGACGGCATCATCAAGATCGAGATGCACTTCCTGCCCGACGTCTACGTGCCGTGCGAGGTCTGCCACGGCAAGCGCTACAACGCCCAGACGCTGGAAGTGAAGTACAAGGGCAAGTCGATCGCCGACGTGCTCGCCATGCGCGTCGACGAGGCCGCCGAGCTGTTCGCCACCATCCCCAAGATCTCGAACCGGCTCAAGACGATCGACGAGGTCGGCTTGGGCTACATCCAGATGGGCCAGCCGGCGACCCAGCTCTCGGGCGGTGAGGCCCAGCGCATCAAGCTCGCCACCGAGCTCTCGCGCCGCGCGACCGGCCGGACCTTCTACGTGCTGGACGAGCCGACCACCGGGCTCCACTTCGCCGACATCCACCGCCTGCTCGACGTGCTCAAGCGGCTGGTCGACATGGGCAACTCGGTGCTGGTGATCGAGCACAACCTCGACGTCATCAAGACCGCCGACTACGTGATCGACCTCGGCCCCGAGGGCGGCGACCGCGGTGGCACCATCGTCGCGACCGGCACCCCCGAGCAGATCGCCGCCAACCCGGATTCCCACACCGGCACCTACCTGCGGGCGGTCCTCTCCGACGAGCGCGCCAAGGGCCGCATCCGGGTCACCGCCGAGCGCATCGCGGAGCTCGAGCGCACGAACTTCGACGAGCTCGAAGAGCTGACGAAGAACGGCCGTATCCCGGTCGAAGCCTAGGCGGGCGTAGCCCGGCGTAGAAGCCGACCCTCGTGGCGAAGTTCGCGCTGGCAATGATCGTCAGCTCCGACCTGGAGCGGTCCAAGGGGTTCTACCGGAACATCCTGGACCTCAAGCTGGGGACCGATGCGGCCCCGCACTGGGTCGACTTCGACCTGGGCGGCGGCCAGCTGCTGGGGCTGCACCCGGCCAGCGAGACGCTGGCGGTGAAGCCGGGCTCGGTCCAGCTCGGCTTCTACGTCGAGGACGTGGACCGGTTCGTGACCGATGCGCGGACCGCGGGCGTGCCGATCCTCCAGGAGCCGCACGACGAGGGCTTCGGCCGGCTGGCGGTGATCGCCGACCCCGACGGGTACCCGATCCAGGTCGCCACCCCGCGCCCGACCCGCTGAGCGCACGCCGGTGAGCCCCCGCAAGCAGAAGGGCACCGCGCCGGCCGGCGCCGACCCGGCCGCCCGAGCGCGCGACCTGCGCGCGCGCATCGACGAGGCCAACTACCGCTACCACGTGCTGGACGACCCGCAGATCAGCGACCAGGACTACGACGCGCTGCTGCGCGAGCTGCTCGACCTCGAGCAGGCCCATCCCGAGCTCGACACGCCCGACTCGCCGACCCACCGCGTCGGCGGCGCGCCCTCGGCGGGGTTCCCGCCGTACGTCCACGTCCGGCCGATGCTCTCGCTGGCCAACGCCTTCGACGAGGCCGAGCTGCTGGCGTTCGACGCCCGCGTCCGCAAGCTCGGCGGGATCGCCGAGGGCGTCGACGTCGCCTACACCTGCGAGCTCAAGATCGACGGCCTGGCGGTCTCGCTGCGCTACGACGAAGGCCGGCTCACCGCGGGCGGCACGCGCGGCGACGGCAGCGTCGGCGAGGAGATCACCGCCAACCTGCTGGCGATCAAGGCGATCCCGCGCGCGCTGCGCGCGGCCGAGGTGGCGGTGCCGCGCCACGTCGACGTGCGCGGCGAGGCGTACCTGCGCAAGAGCGACTTCGCCCGGCTCAACCAGGCGCGCGCGGAGCGCGGCCTGGCGACCTTCGCCAACCCGCGCAACACCGCCGCCGGCGGCCTGCGCCAGCTCGACCCGAAGATGACCGCCGAGCGCCGGCTCTCGTTCTACGCCTATGCCGTGGGCGAGATCGACACCGGCGAGCCGCCGCGCACCCAGCGCGAGCTGCTCGACTACCTGCGCGCGCTGGGCTTCCCGGTCAACCCCAACGCGCGCCGGATGGACTCGATCCGCGACGTCGTCGCCTTCGTCACGCAGTGGGACGCCCGGCGCGAGTCGCTCGACTACGAGATCGACGGGGTGGTGGTCAAGGTCGACGACCTGGCGCTGCAAGCGCGGCTCGGCAGCGCCGGCAAAGACCCGCGCTGGGCGACCGCGTTCAAGTTCCGCGCCCGCGCCGCGCAGACGAAGCTGCTCGACATCACGGTCAGCGTGGGCCGGACCGGCGTGCTGAACCCCAACGCCGTGCTCGAGCCGGTCCAGATCGGCGGCACCACGGTCGCCAACGCCACCCTCCACAACCAGGACTACATCCGCAACAACGACATCCGGATCGGCGACGTGGTGACGGTGATCCGCGCCGGCGACGTGATCCCGCGCGTCGTCGGGCCGGTGCTGGAGCTGCGCAAGGGGAAGCTGGCCGAGTACACCCTGCCGGCCCGCTGCCCGGTCTGCGGCGCGGACGTCGACCACCCCGCGGGCGAGCCGCTGGCGCGCTGCACGAACGCCTCGTGCCCGGCCCAGCTCGTCGAGCGGGTGCGCCACTTCTGCTCGCGCGGCGCGATGGACATCGAGGGCGTCGGCGACCAGCTCTCCGCGGCACTGGTCGAGACCGGCCTCGTGCGCGACGTCAGCGACGTCTACCGGCTGGACCTCGAGCAGCTGCTCGCGCTCCCGCGGATGGCGGAGAAGTCGGCCTCCAACGTGCTCGCCGCGATCGAGGGCTCGAAGTCGCGCGGCCTGGCGCGCCTGCTCTCGGGGCTGGGGATTCGCTTCGTCGGCTCGCAGAATGCCGCGATCCTGGCGGGCGACTTCGGCACCATCGACGCGCTCGCTGCGGCGACCGAGGAGGAGCTGCTGCGCAGCGAGGGGATCGGGCCGGAGATCGCCCAGAGCGTGGCACTGTTCTTCGCCCAGGAGCCGAACCGCGCGATGGTCGAGCGGCTGAAGGACGCCGGGGTCGACGTCACGGCGCCGCTGCGCCCGCGCGAGCCGGTCGGCGTGCTGGCCGGCAAGACGCTCGTGCTGACCGGCACGCTGCCGACGCTCACCCGCGACGAGGCCGGCGAGCTGATCGTCGCCGCCGGCGGCAAAGTCGGCAGCGCCGTCTCGAAGAAGACGAGCTACGTCGTCGCCGGCGACGAAGCCGGCACGAAGCTCGCCAAGGCCGAGGCGCTCGGCATTCCGGTTCTCGACGAAGCCGGCCTGCGCGATCTGCTCGCCGGCTGACGCCGCGGTCAGCGTTCGTCCAGCTCCGCGAACATGTCGGCGAGCGCGAAGATGAAGCCGGGCAAGGCGTCGTGCGCGAACGTGTCGCTCTCGGCCAGCGCGCGCACGCCGTCGGCGTCGTAGACCGTCAGCGTGCGCGCGGCGGGGTCGACGACGAGCACCGCCTCCGTCCCCGCCGCGAGGTAGACCTCGACCTTGTGGCGCAGGTGCGCGAACCGCTCGCCCGGCGAGAGGATCTCGACCGCGACGTTCGGCGCGACGAGCGGCGACTCGCGCTCCTCGCCCTGCGCGTCCCCCAGCCGCTCGAAGGAGACGTACGCGACGTCGGGCACCAGCGGCCGGAACAGCTCGCGCGGCGGCGCGATGCGGAACTGCCACCCGGTGCCCGCCACGCCGCGGCCGCGCGCCCACTGCTGCAGCCGCCCGCCCAGCCAGGCCTGGGCGACGGCGTGCCGGCGCTGCGGGATCACCTTCTGCACCGCCCGGCCGAGGATCCACTCGGTCGCGGGCTCGGTTTCGGGGACGACGATCTCGCGCTGCATGGGTGTCTCTCTTTCCTCACGCCCCGCTTTCACGCGTCGGCATGCGGACGGCAACCCCTAGGCTAGCACGCGTTCAGCGGGCGAGGTATACCTCAGGCCCCGGCGGGAACCGGTTCGGCCGGGCGCCCGTCGGTCGCCGGGGCGGCCTTGCCGTTGGTACCGGTGCCGTGGCCGCCGTCGTCGGTCGGCTCCAGCTTGTGGGCTCCCTTGAAGTGCTTGGGCGCCAGGATCATGTACATGATCGGGACCAGGACCAGCGTGAGCAGCAGCGAGCTCATGATGCCGCCGATGACCACCACGCCCAGGCTCGAGCGGACGCTGGAGCCGGGCTCGAGCGCGAGCGCCAGCGGGACGTTGCCGGCGACGACCGAGATCGAGGTCATGACGATCGGTCGGAAGCGGGTGAAGGCGCTCTCCTGGATGGCGGTGAGCTTGTCCTCGCCCCGTTCTCGCAGCGTGTTGGCGTAGTCGACCAGCAGGATGCCGTTCTTGGTCACGATGCCGACCAGCAGGATCGTGCCGATCAGCGAGAACAGGTTGAGCGTCTCGCCGGTGATCGCGAGCGCGCCGAGCGCGCCGACCGCCGCGACCGGCACCGAGAACAGGATGATCAGGGGCGAGAGGTAGCTGTTGTACAGCGCGACCATCAGCAGGAAGACGAGCACGACCGAGAGGATCAGCGAGCCGCCCAGGCCCGAGAGCGTCTGGCCCATCAGGTCCTGCTGGCCGTTGGGCCGCGGCCGCACGACGATGTTGCGCGGCAGCTTGAGCCCCTTGATCCGCTGCTGGAACGCCTTCTGCACGTTCGAGAGCGACGAGCCGGGTGCGACGTTGGCGCTGATGTCGACGACCGTGTTGCGGTCGACCCGGGTGATCAGCGGCGGCGCCGGCGACCACTGCATGCTGCTGAAGTCGCCCAGGTGGACGATCGCGCCGTTGTTGGCGCGCACCGGGATGGCGGCGAACGCGGTCAGGTCGGTCTGGTCCTCGAGCGGGTAGATGACCTGGACCTGTTCCAGGCCGTCGGGGGTCTCGAACTGGGTCGCGATCGCGCCGCCGAACGCCGCCCGGGCCGCGGTCGTCGCGGTGCCGATGCTGACGTCGAGCGCCCGCGCTTTGGCGCGGTCGAAGGTCAGCTCCACTTGCGGCTCGAGCGCCGAGGCGGCGCTGTAGACGTTCACCGAGCCGGGCGTCTGCTGCAGCAGCTTGTAGACCCGCTCCGCGTAGGGGGTCGGGTCGCCGCCCTGCACGTCGGTGACCAGCTCGTCGATCGGCTGCGCGTTGCCGCCGCCCGTGCCGGTCGCCGGAATCACGGTGACCTGGACGTTGTGCAGCGTCTGCGCCGCGATCTTGCGGTACTGGCCGACCCAGTAGATCGTCGAGTGCTTGCGGTTGTCGTTGAGCCAGACGTGGATCTGGCCGACGTTGCCCTCGGTGAGGAACCCGCCGAACGGCGAGGAGTAGCCGCCCGAGGACGCGGTGTCGGCGTCGATGTCGGCCAGGTTGCGGAACTTGCGCTCGAGCGCCAGCACCGCCTTGGTGGTGGTGGTGAGCGGCGTCCCGACCGGATAGGTGATCTGCGTGAAGATCTCGCCCCGGTCGACCGGCGGGATGAACTCCGAGCCGACCAGCCCCAGCGGCACCAGCGCCATGGCGAAGGCGAACGAGAGGAAGCAGAAGGCGATCACCGGGATGCGGTGGCGCAGGCCCCAGGGCAGCACGCGGTGCGCGTACCAGGAGCGGACGTGGTCGAAGCCGCGCTCGAACCCGCGGATGAGGCCGGGCGCCTTCCACTTGGACTTGAGCGCCCAGTTGCCGGCCAGCGTCGGCGTGATCGTGAACGAGACGAACAGCGAGGTCAGGGTCGAGATGACGACCACGATGCCGAACTCGGCCAGGTTGCGGCCGACCTGGCCCTGGAGGAACGCGATCGGCAGGAACACGACCACGTCGACCAGGGTGATGACGATCGCGGCCAGGCCGATCTCGCTGCGGCCGGTGATCGCCGCCTCGGTCGGCGACTGGCCCATGTGCGAGTGGCGCTCGATGTTCTCGAGCACGACCGTCGAGTCGTCGACCAGGATGCCGACCACCAGCGTCATGCCCAGCAGCGAGATCGTGTCCAGGGTCAGCCCCATCATCTTCATGACGAACAGCGCGACGCACAGCGAGGCGGGAATCGCGACCAGCACCACGATCGCGTTGCGCCACGAGCCCAGGAAGAAGAGCATCACGATGCCGGTCAGCACGATGCCCTCGCAGAGCGTCCGGATGACGCCGTCGATCTGCTTGGCGGTGTACTTGGACTGGACGTTGAGGATGTTGAAGTTGATGTCGGGGAACTGCGCGCGGATCTTCGGCAGGGCCGCGATCACGTTGTCCGAGGCGGTGACCTCGGAGGACGCCGAGGCCTTCTGCACCTGGAGGAAGACGCCGGTGGAGCCGTTGACCGAGGCGTACTGGCGGCGCGGCTCGTAGCCGTCGACCACGCTGGCGACGTCCTGGACCCGCAGCACCTGCGCGGCCGACGTCCACGGGTCGAGCGAGCCGGCGGGGGTGATCGGGTTGCTGCTCGCCGAGGTCCCCGCCGCCGCGGACAGCGGCAGGCCCAGGATCGAGTCGGGCGAGGTGATGTCGCCGCGGATGTCGATCTGCGTCTCGCGGTCGGCGCCGTAGGCGATGCCGCCCGGCGCGCGGGTGTTGCTGCCGCCGACGGTGGTGATCAGGTCGTTGAGGGTCACGCCGTAGGCGTTGAGCTTGCCCGGGTCGGCGACGACCTCGTAGGCCGGCGTGACGCCGCCGCCGACGGTGACGCCCGAGACGTCGGGGACCTGCTCGAAGGCCGGCACGATGCGCCCGTTGGCGACCAGCGAGAGGTCCGCCGCCGTCATCTTCGACGAGGTCAGCGAGAACGTCACGACCGTCGCCTCGGAGGGGTCGCGGATCGCGATCGTCGGCGGCTGGAGGTCGGTCGGCAGGTTGTGCTCGGCCTGGGTCAGCGCCTTCTGGGTGTTGACCAGGTCGGTGTTCTGGTCGGAGTTGATCGTGTAGGTCGCGACGATGTTGGCCTGCCCGGCCTGGATGTTCGAGCTGAGCGTCTGCAGGTTTTCGGTGCCGGCGATCGCGTCCTCGATCGGCTTGACGATGCTGTCGCGCATGACCGTCGTCGATGCGCCGCTGTACGAGGTCTGGATGCTGACCGTGGGCTGCGAGACGTTGGGGAACTGCTGCTGCACGAGCGTCTTGGCCGCCAGCGCGCCGGCCAGCAGCATCAGCGCCAGGATGACGAACACCAGCGACGGGCGCCGGACGAAGAGGGCGGTCAACGACATCGGTTACTGCTCCGCCACCCGGCTGGGTTTCTTGCTGGTTCCGCCTTGGATCTGGACGGGCTGGCCGTCGGCCAGGCCGAGCTGGCCGTTGGCGATGACTTCCTCGCCGGGGTTGACCCCGACGACCACGGCGTTCTTGCCGTCCTCGGCGAGCATCGTGACGTGCACGGTGTGGACCGTGCCGTTCTGCACCACCTGAAGGCTCGAGTTGGTCGTGTCCAGGAACGCCGTCGCCGGCACGCGGATGCCGCTGGCCCCCGGCAGCGACGCGTTGCCCGTGATGACCATTCCCGGCCGCAGCATGCCGCGCGCGTTGTCGACCAGCACCTTGACGACGAAGTTGGTCGAGCCGGGGGTGACGGCGTTGAGGACGCCGACGACCTTGCCGGAGAGCGAGCGGCCGGGCAGCCCGCTGGCCGCGAGCTTCACCCGGCTGCCGTTCTGGATGCCGACGATCTGCGAGCCGGCGCCGTTGAGCACCGCGTAGACCCGGTCCGTCTCTTGCAGGGTGAAGATCTGGCGCGTGCCGGGGAACTCGCCCGGGTTGAGGTTGCGGTTGACGACCACGCCGTTGATCGGCGAGGTGATCGTCGCCTTGGCGATCGACACGCGAATCTGATCGGCTTGGGCGAGCGCGGTCTGCACGTCCGCCCGCGCGGCGGCGACGTTGGCGCCCTGCAGGCCGCTGGCGGTCGTGCCGTTGGCCCGGACCTGGGCGACGTCGTTCTGGACGGTGACCTGGGCCGAGCGGACCGCCTGCTGGTCGTTGCGGACCTGGGTGGCCTGCGCGTCGTACTGCGACTGGGCGATGTAGCCTTGGGCGAGCAGCTGCGCGTCGCGCCGCAGGTTCAGCGTGTCGGTCGCCAGCGTCTGCTGGGCTTGCCGCACGGTGGCCTGGGCCTGGTTCACGGTATTGCTGTTCTGCGCGATGGTCAGCCCGGCTTGGTCGTAGGTCTGGTTGGCCTTGGCCTGGTTGCCGGACGCGGTGGCCAGGTCGGCGGCGAGCTGCGCCCGCAGGTCGGCGGTGTCGAGCTGGGCGAGCACCTCACCCTGGCTCACGTGGTCGCCCTCCTGGACGTTCACCGTGTCGGCCGGCTCGCTGAGGCTCGAGGTGATCCCGACGTTCTGGAGCGGGGCGACCAGGCCGGAGAGGACGGTGGTCGGCGACACCGAGCCCCGCTCGGCCGCGACGACCGGGACGATCGCATTGGCGGTGGCGCGCGGCGGCCGCTGCGTGCGATGACCGCACCCGCTCGCCAAGCCGAGCAAGAGACAGGCAGTGAGGAGCCGTCGCGGGATGGGAAACGCCGTGACCATACCCGTCAACATACCACTAAGGGACCCTCTCGCCTCAAGGGAGATTCCCAGGTTTGGCACCGGAGTGTCAAAAGATGCGCACCAGGTCCGGGTCATCGGGCTCGGTGAGCGAGGCCTCGCCCAGCGCCTCGGCGACGTCGTGGGCGATCACGCCGCGGTGGCGCCGGGCGAGCGCGACCTGCCCGGCCCGGCCGTGCCAGTAGGCCCCGGCCCGGGCAGCGTCGATCGGCGCGAGGCCCTGGCCGAGCAGGGTCGCGATCGCGCCGGTGAGCACGTCGCCGGTCCCGGCCGTGGCCAGCGCGTTCGTGCCGGTCGGGTTGAGGTGGGTGGCATCGCGGCCGGCGATCAGCGTCGTGCGGCCCTTGAGCAGCGTCACGATGCCGTGCTCGTCGACGAAGGCGCGCAGCCGGGGCAGCCGCTGGCCGGGCGCGATCGTGCCCTTGCCGCTGAGCCGGGCGAACTCGCCGGCGTGCGGGGTGAGCACCAGCGGCCGCTCGCGGTACGCGCCGAGCTGCTTGGCGAGGTGGTAGAGCGCGCTCGCGTCGGCGACGACCGGCAGCTCGGTGCCGCCGATCACGCCGTTGACGATCTCCCCGAAGGCCGCCGAGAGGCCCAGGCCCGGGCCGATTCCGACCGCGGTGCAGCGGCCGGTCAGCTCGAGGATCGTCCGCACCGCGCCGGCCGGGTCGGTCTCGTCGTAGGTCACGACCACCTGCTCGACCAGGTGCGCGCGCAGCGCCGCCGCGGCGCCCGCCGGCGCGGCGACGGTGACGTAGCCGGCGCCCGCCCGCGCCGCACCCCAGGCGCACAGCACCGCCGCGCCGGGAAACTGGGTCGAGCCGGCCACGATCAGCGGCGCGCCGGAGCTGCGCTTGTCGGACTCCGGCGGCCGGACCGGCAGCAGCCCGGCGAACTCCGCGCCGTCGAGCACCTCGGCCGGCGGGTCGTCGACGCCGTGCGCGTCCTCGTCGCGCATCCCGATCGGCGCGCACCACAGCTCGCCGACCAGGTCGCGCGCGGGGTCGAGGAAGCAGCCGAGCTTGGGCCGGCCCAGCGCGATCGTCGCCGTCGCCCGCACGGCCCGGCCGCCGGCCGCGCCGCTGCTGGGCTCGATGCCGGTGGGCAGGTCGAGCGCCAGCACCGGCGCGCCGCTCGCCGTAGCGGCCTCGACCAGCGCGGCGCCGGCCGGGTCGAGCGGCAGCCGCGCGTTCACGCCCAGGATGCCGTCGAGCACCAGCGCCGCGTCGCGCAGCAGCGCCCCCGCCGGCACGCCCGCGCGCTCCTCGGCCCCGGCGGCACGGGCGCGCGCGCGCGCGTCCTGCCGGGCCGGGCTGCCGGTCGCGGCGGGATCGCCGTAGACGATCCGCCGCCGGGTGCCGCCGTACGCCGCCAGCGCCGCGTACGCGTCGCCGCCGTTGTTGCCACTGCCCGCCAGCGCGACGACCGGGCCGTCGCCGCGCGCGTAGCGGTCGATCAGCGCCGCGACCGCCGCGCCCGCTCGGCGCATCAGCGCCGTCTCGCCCTCGCGGGCGACCGCCGCCGCGTCGATGGCCCGCATCTGGGCCGCCGTCACCGCTCGCAAGCGCCGCTCACCCTTCGAGCACGACGACCGCCGCGGCGGTGGTCGCGGTGTGGCTGATCGTCAGGTGCACCGCCGTCACGCCGCGCGCCGCGGGCAGGCCCGCGTAGCCGCCGTAGAAGCGCAGCTGCGGCGCGCCGCTCTCGCCGTGCGAGACGCCGACCGCGCGCCACGGGATCGCTTGGCCGAAGGCCTTGCGCGTGGCGCCCTTGGCGGCGTGGAAGCCGGCGAGCCGCTCGGGCCACAGCCGCTTGCGCAGCGCGTAGGCCATCTCTTCCTCGGTGTAGACCTTGCGCGCGAAGCGCGCGCGCGCGGCCTCGTCGAACCGATAGCGCGCGACCTCCGCCAGCTCGATTCCGATCCCTACGATCATGCGGCGCGCTTCGCGCCGTGCCCAGGACCGCCCCGCGCGCGAACCGAACCGCCGTTCGAGGTGCGTGAGATCAGCATCGTCCCGATCAACGCGATCGACGCCGGCTTGCTCAACCGGCTCGCGCTCTGCTTGGAAGAGCGCTTCTTGGCGACCGCCGGCATCCGCGTGCCGGTGCAGGTCCCCAAGACCGCGCTCAACAGCACCCGCGGCCAGCTCTTCTTCGGCTCGCTGGCCGGCCGGCTGAGCGCGCTGCACGAGGGCCGCGACGAGCTGATCCTCGGCCTGACCGAGTTCGACCTCTACAAGACCTCGCACCAGTTCGTGTTCGGCTCGGCCAGCGAGACGCAGCGCTGCGCGGCCGTCTCGCTGCACCGGCTGCGCTCGGAGTTCTACGGCGACGCGCCCGACGAGAACGCTCTCTTCCAGCGGCTGCTCAAGGAGAGCGTTCACGAGATCGGCCACGCGCTGGGCCTCAAGCACTGCTACAACGCCCGCTGCGCCATGTACTACTCGAACTCGGTCTTCGACACCGACAACAAGTACTCGCACTTCTGCGAGGCCTGCGAGCGGCGCAGCCGGGCCAACCGCCCCGCCTAGCAGCGAACGAGCGAGCCGCACTCAAGCGGCTGGGCGAACCTGCCGAAACGTACAAACACGGATCGTTGCGTGGGTGCGCATCTGCCCGCTCCTTCGTCGTACCCGGGGGCTCGTTGCGTTTGTCCTTGGAGCGTCTCCTCACCGGCCGGATCGCCGCCGGTGCTGCCGTCGTGGCCGCCGCCGCCGCTCTGGCCGCCGGCCTGGCCCGGCCGCTGGGCACGCCGGCCGAGCTCGGCTCGGCGCTCGCGGTGCTGCTCGCCGCCTTCGGCTCGGCCCGGCTGCTCGGCGCGCAGCCCGCGCCGGCCGGCCGGGCGGCGCCTGCCGAGCGGCCCGCGAGCAGCCCGGACGCGCCGACCGGCGGCGTGCGCGCGTTCGCCGGCGCGCTGCACGGCGACGCCGCCCGGCTGGGCGCCGCGAGCAGCGAGCTGAACGCGACCGCGGCCAGCTCGCTGGCGGTGATCGAGGGCGGCGCGATCGCCCAGACCCAGCTCGAGGACGGCATCGCCGAGCAGTCGCAGATCGTCGACGGAGCGCTGGCCAAGGTGCGCGCCCTGACCGGCGCGCTCGACGAGCTGGCCGGTTCCGCCGAGCAGCAGACGCGCTCGCTCGACCGCACCGCGCTGGACGTCTCGACCATGTCGGCCTCGCTCGAGGAGGTCTCGGCGCAGGTCGACTCGCTGCTGGCGATCTCGGCCGAGACGAGCCGAACCGCCGAGCGCGGCGGCACGGCCCTGCACACGATCGTCGACGCGATGGCGACGGTCCGCGGCACGATCGAGGAGCTGGCGGCCGACGTGCGCCGGCTGGGCGCCACCTCGGACCAGATCGGCGACATCGTCAAGGTCATCGACCGGATCGCCGAGCAGACGAACCTGCTCGCGCTCAACGCGGCGATCGAGGCCGCCCGGGCCGGCGAGCACGGCCGCGGCTTCGCCGTGGTGGCCGGCGAGATCCGCAAGCTGGCCGACGGGAGCAGCGCGGCCACCCAGCAGATCGCCGGCCACATCCACTCCACCCAAGCGGTCGTCAAGCAGGTGACGAGCGCAATGGGCCGGCTCGACGAGCGGCTGGTGCACAGTGCCGCCTCGACCGAGGGCGCCTCGGGCGCGCTGCGCGAGATCGTCGAGAGCGTGCTCGGCGCGAACCGGCAGATCGGCCGGATCAGCCACGTCACCCGCTCGATGGCCGAGAACACGTTTCGGGTGATCCGCTCGATCGAGGAGATCACCGGCTCGGTCGGCGGCAACCTGGGCGCGACCCGGCGGATGGCCGCGCACGCGGGCGAGGTCTCGAGCGCGTTCGATGCGATCACCGCGATCAGCGCGCAGAACGCCTCGTCGGTCGAGGTGCTCGGCTTCGTCAACGCCGAGGTCACGTCGGCGGCGCAGCGCATCCTGGGCTCCGCCGAGGAGATGAACCAGCGCGCGGCCGCGATCGGCGCGCAGCTCGGCCGCTACACCATCACGGAGGCGACACCGGACGTCCGGGTCGAGGAGACGGTATGAAGCTCGGTTTGCGGACTCAGCTCGTCGGGATGCTGGTCGGGGCGATCGCGATCTCGTCGGCGATCGGCGCGGTCGCGGCGCGCAACACGATGGCCAGCGACCTCAACCGGCTGGCCGGCCAGCAGGTCGGCAGCGGCTCGGCCGGCTTCGGCGGCTACTGGGACCAGAAGCGCGAGTCGGTCAAGCTGCTGGTGACCCAGACCGCGATCAACGACGCGGTGCGAGCCGCCGCCGGCGCGCGCCCCAAAGCGCTCGAGGCGACCCTGACCGGGATCGCGCGCCAGGGCGGGCTCTCGTTCCTGACCGTCGTCGACGCGCGCGGCAAGGTGCTCGCCCGGGCCAACGGCGGGCCCGCCGGCGCCCGGCTGGTCTCGCCGTTCGTCGACCGCGCGCTGGCCGGCGAGACGGTCAGTACCGCGGCGAAGCTGCCGCACGACCAGCTCGTGCCCGAGCAGCTCGAGCCGCAGATCGAGTCGACGACCGCGGGCCGCGAAGGGCTGCAGGAAGGCCTCGGGCTGATCGCCGCGACGCCGATCTCCGATGCCGGCGAGCGGACCGTCGGCGCGGTCTACGGCGGCATCCTGCTCGACCACTACTACGACGTCGTCGACCAAGCGGCGCGGGCGCTGGGCGGCAAAGCCGCGGTGATCTTCGACGGCGAGCTGATCTCCAGCTCGATCGCGCGCGCGGACGGCCTGCGGCTGATCGACGAGGCGCCCTCGGCCGCCGTGCGCGACGCCGAGCGCGTCTTCACCGGCATCGACCGCGAGGGCGGGACCGACTACCTGGTCCGCGCCGAGCCCGTGCTCGACGAGCAGGGCCAGGTCGTCGCCGTGCGCTGGTTCGGGGTGCCGCTCAGCACGTTCACCGCGATCCAGCAGCACACGATCCTCTCGCTGCTGCTCTGGGGGCTGGTCGGCGCGCTCGTCGCGCTGGCGTTCACGATCCCGTTCGGCGCGCGCCTGGCGCGCGGGCTGATCGCGCGCAGCCGCCGAGTTCGCGCCTCGGCCGAGGAGCTGGCGCTGGTGATCGTCGGCAGCGAGGTCTCGGGCGACCACGTCGCGCAGACCCGCGCGGCGGTCGAGCGCCAGGGCGAGCTGCTGCTGCAGGCCGCGCGCGCGAGCGACGGCCCGGCACCGGCCGGCGGCGTCGCGCTGCACACCGCCGTGGCCGAGCCGCTGCTGGCCGCCTCGGTGCTCAACGCGGAGATCCTCGGCGACGTCCTGGTGATCGACACGCTGGCCGCCGAGATGGCGAGCCGCACCCAGCAGGCCGTGGCGCGCGTCGGCGAGCTCAACGAGGTCGCCGCCGGCCTCGACGAGCTGGTGAACGGCGCCCGTTGAGCTGCGATGCCTGACGTCATCCTCTACTTCGGCTCGAACGCCGACACGATGATCGCCACCAAGGCGCTCAAGGACGGCGGGATCAGCGCCCGGATGATCCCCAAGCCCGCCGGCGCCGCCACCGGCGCGAACCTCGCGCTGAGCCTCGACCCCAGCCACGAGGCCAGCGCCGTCGGCGTGCTGCGCAAGGCCAACGTCCCGCTGGGCGGCGTGGTGAAGTAGGCTACACGACCCGCGCGTCGGCGAGCTGGACGACCCGCTCCTCCCCGCCGACCGCGACCACCAGGCCGCCCTCGGGGTCGAGCCGGACCGCCCGGCCGGCGACGACGCTGCCGTCGGCGTCCAGCCGCAGCCGGTAGGGGCGGCCGCGCAGGCCGGCCCGCTCCTCCCAGGCGCGGGCGACCGCGGCCGGCTGGTCGAGCACGTCGACCAGCGCGTCCATCGCGCCCAGGATGCCGGCCAGGATCTCCTCGCGCGCCGCGTGCGGCGCGGCGTCGGAGAGGTACGCCGGCGGCGGCTCGACCGCCGCGAGCGCCGCGCCGGCCGGGCGGCGGACGTTGAGGCCGACCCCGCAGCCGACCCAGGCCTCGGGCCCGCTCACCCGCGCGGTGCACAGGATGCCGCAGGCCTTGCGGCCGCCCAGGTCGAGGTCGTTGGGCCAGCGCAGCTCGAGCCGCACGCCGCAGCCTTCCTCCACGCCGTCGGCCACCGCCAGCGCGGCCCAGAACGGCACCGCCCAGAGCGCGCCGGCCGCCACCGGCCGCGGCAGCACGGTGGTGAACAGCAGCCCGCTGCCGGGCGGCGCGAGCCAGGCCCGGCCGGGCTTGCGGCCCTTGCCGGCGGTCTGGAACTCGGCGACCAGCGTCGCGCCCGCCGCCGCCGGGTCGCCGAGCAGCGCCGCCGCGTCGTCGTTGGTGCTCGCGGTGCGCGCGAGCGGGCGGACGTCGGCGAAGCGCGTTCCCGCCAGCGCAGCGCGAACGCGCGCGGCGTCCAGGAGAGGTGCGTCATCGTCCGGCACGTATCACCCCTCCGCTATGGCAGTCGAACGGACCTTGATTCTCGCCAAAGCCGACGCGGTGGTGCGCGGCCTCGTCGGCGACGTCCTCGCCCGCTTCGAGCGGCGCGGCTACACGATCCTCGGGCTCAAGCTGATGCGCGTCACGCAGGCGCAGGCGCAGGAGCACTACGCCGAGCACGAGGGCAAGCCGTTCTTCGCCGGGCTCGTCGAGTACATCACCGCGACGCCGATCGTCGCGATGGTCATCGAGGGCGAGGATGCGATCGAAGGCTGCCGCTCGACGATCGGCGCGACCAACCCGATCAAGGCCGCGCCGGGCACGATCCGCGGCGACTACGGCCAGACCATCGGCCGCAACCTCGTCCACGGCTCGGATTCCGCCGCCTCGGCCGAGCGCGAGGTGAGGATCTTCTTCCGCGACGACGAGCTGTTCCCGCGCGCGCACGAGCTCGCCGGCTGGCTCGCCGCGAAATAGTGGGTTCGGCTCGATGAATCGATCCGAACCCGTCACGTTCGCCCTTCGGGCGATCCGCCTGGAGATACGGTAATGTCGATCGAATCGCTGCGCGGCGGCGGGCGCCCGCTGATCGAGAGCGTGCGCGCGCGCGAGATCCTGGACTCGCGCGGAAACCCGACCGTCGCGGTCGCCGTCGCGACGTCGTTCGGCGCGGTGGAAGAAGCGATGGTGCCCTCGGGCGCCTCGACCGGCGCGCACGAAGCGGTCGAGAAGCGCGACGGCGACAAAGCGCGCTACGGCGGCAAGGGCGTGCTCAAGGCGGTCGCGGCGGTGAACGAGATCATCGGCCCGGCGGTCGAGGGCATGGACGCCACCGCCCAGCGCGAGATCGACCGCACCCTGCTCGAGCTCGACGGCACGCCCAACAAGTCCAACCTCGGCGCCAACGCGCTGCTCGGCGTGTCGCTGGCGGTCGCGCGCGCGGCCGCCGTCTCGCTCGGCGTGCCGCTCTACCGCTACCTGGGCGGGCCGGCGGCGGCGACCTTGCCGGTGCCGATGATGAACGTCATCAACGGCGGCAAGCACGCCGAGGGCGCGCTGCAGTTCCAGGAGTGCATGATCGTGCCGCTCGGCGCCGGCTCGATGGCCGAGGCGGTCCGCTGCGGCTCGGAGGTCTTCCACGCGCTGGGCACGATGCTGCACGACGCCGGCCACCAGACGCTGGTCGGCGACGAGGGCGGCTACGCGCCGAAGCTGGCGACGATCGACGAGGCGCTGCAACTGCTCGTCGACGCGATCGGCAAGGCCGGCTACGCGCCGGGCACCGACGTCGCGATCGCGCTCGACCCCGCCTCGCAAGAGTTCTTCCGCGACGGCAAGTACTGGCCGCACCTCCCCGACGACCACCCGCTCGACTCGGCCCAGATGGTCGCGCTGTACGAAGGGCTCTGCAACGCCTACCCGATCGTCTCGATCGAGGACGGCCTGGGCGAGGACGACTGGGACGGCTGGCAACTGCTCACCCAGCGCCTGGGCGGGCGCGTGCAGCTGGTCGGCGACGACTTGTTCGTCACCAACGCCGCGCGGCTCGAGCGCGGCATCCGGGCCGGCTGCGCGAACGCGATCCTGATCAAGGTCAACCAGATCGGGACGCTGACCGAGACGCTCGACACCGTCGAGACGGCCCACCAGGCCGGCTACCGGACCGTGATCTCGCACCGCTCGGGCGAGACCGAGGACACCACGATCGCCGACCTGGCCGTCGCGACCGGCGCCGGCCAGATCAAGACCGGCTCGCTCTCGCGCAGCGACCGGATCGCCAAATACAACCGCCTGATGGGCATCGCCGAGGACCTCGGCGGCGTCGCCCGCTACCCCGGGAAGATGTCGTTCGCGGCGCTGTCGAAAGGGTAGGCGCTACGGGCCCGTAGCTCAGCGGTAGAGCAGCCGGCTCATAACTGGTCGCGCGCTGGTTCGAATCCAGCCGGGCCCAGCGGATTCCCTGCGGGCCGAGCCGCCCGCTGCGTGGCGGTTGGTACGGCGGGAGCGAAAAGTCGTTGGGCGATCTGCCGAACACTCCAGGAGGGCCGTCCGTCACCCGGCTCAGCTCAGCATTCGGGGCACTCTTTGATCGCTCGACCGGCTCCTCTCGGCTTTTCCCGAGATCGTCTCTACGCGCGCCTCGATGCGGTCGGGGTCGCGCCGGTGACGCTCGTGGCGGCGAGCGCCGGCAGCGGCAAGAGCACGGCCCTGCGCGAGTACCTCGCGCTGCGCCGGGTCGACCACGTCCGCTTCACCTGCAATGCCGCCCACGCCGCGGCCGGCGAGTTCCTGCGCGGGTTCGCCCGGGCGCTGAGCGGGGCCGCGCCGGCCATGACCTCCTCGGCCGCGGCAATGGCGGCTCGCCTGGGCCAGCCGGGCGGCGAGCTGGCCGTGCTGGGCTGGGCGCGCGAGCACCTGGCCTCGCTCGAGACGACGATCGTGCTCGACGACCTGCACCACGCGCTGGGCGACCCGCGCACGGTGGGGTTCCTCAGCGCCTTGGTCGATGCGACGGTGCCGCGCCTGCGCTGGATGCTGGCCGCCCGCGACGCGACCGCGCTGCCGGTGCCGCGCTGGCTGGCCGACAGCGTGATCGCGCTTCCGCTCGACGACGACGACCTGCGGGTCACCTTCGAGGAGCTGCGCGCCTCGGCGCGCGCGGCCCGGCTGGAGCTCGACGACGCCGTCCTGCGCGAGCTCGAGGAGCGCACCGGCGGCTGGCCGCTGGGCTTGGCGGTCTCGCTGACCCACGGCGGCAGCAGCTTCGCCGGCCGCGAGCAGACCTACGACGGGGTCGTCGAGGCGGCGCTGGCCCCGCTGCCCGAGCGCGACCGGGAGCGGCTGGTCGAGCTGGCCCTGGTCGGCACCTTCGACGGCGCCCTGGCGCTGCGCTTGGGCTACGGTTCGCGCGACGTCGAGGCGCTGCTGGCCAGCGGCTTGGCGTACGCCGTCGACGACGGCAGCTATGCCTTCTACGACGCGTACCGCGAGCGGCTCGGGCGCCACGCCGGGCAGGTCGGCGCGGAGCGCCGGTCCGCGCTGTTCGAGCGGGTCGCCAGCGCGCTGGACCAGGCCGGGCGCTGGACGGAGGCCGTCGAGCTGCGGATCGACGCCGCCGACGGCGAGCGGCTGGCGCGGGCGCTCGAGGCACGCGGCTTCGAGGCGCTCGACCAGGGCAACGTCGCGCTGGTCGACCGGGCCCTCGCGGCGCTGCCGGACGCGACGCTGGCCGTCCACCCCCGCGCGCTCTGCATGAAGGCGGCGCTGGCCTCGCTGGAAGAGCGCTTCGACGTCTCCGAAGCCTGGTTCCGGATGGCCGTCGACGCGGCCGGGAACCCGGCCGACCGGCGCGAGATCGTCATCCGCTACGGCGTCGACCTGGTCCGGCGCGGCCGGACCGACGTGCTGGAGCTGCTCGAGGCCGAAGCCAAGCGCGAGCAGTCGCGCTCGAGCGCCGACGCCTCGCTGTGGGGCCTGCTGGGCACCGCGTACGTCGAGGCGCACCGGCTCGACGAGGCCCGCGACGCGGCGCGCCGGGCGCTGCAGAACCTCGGCGCGGTCGAGGACGACGGCTTGCGAGCGCGCATCTGCCACCAGGCGGCGTACGTCGCGCTCAACGACGGCGACTACGCCTCGGCGCGCGAGCTCGCCGAGCGCGCGCTGGAGTCGGCCGAGCGCGGCTACTTCTACGACGTCGCGGCGCGCATCCTCAGCGTGCTCTTCAACATCGCGATCCTGCACGACGACGACGTGCCGGCCGGCCGCCGGGCGCTGGCGAAGCTGGAGGAGGCGGGCCGCAAAGCGGGCAGCACGACGCTGCGCATCTACGCCTTGCTCAACGCCTACTCGATCGAGGTCGACGCCGGGGACGTCGCGGCGATCGAGCGGCTCGACGCCGCGCTGCGCGAGCTCGAAGTCCACCTGACCCCGACCGCCAGCGAGGCGCTGCTGCCGGCGCAGGCGCTGCGAGCGGCCTGGGACGGGCGCTTCGAGCACGCCTACGAGCTGCTCGCCCACGGCGTCGAGAAGCTCTTCGACGAGGACCGCATGGCCTATCGCTGGGCGGAGATCGCCGTCTACGCCGCGGCTGCCGGGAAGCGGCGCGAGAGCTCGGCGGCCATCCGCCGCAGCCGCGAGCTGGTGCGCCGGGTGGACCCGAACCAGCAGCTCGTGCTACGCGCCCGCGCCTACCTCGCGATCGCCGAGATCTTGCTGGCCCACGACGGGCGCGCCCGCAGCGCGATCGCCGACGTCCGCGCGGCGGCCCGGCGGTCCGGCCCGCGGCTGGCCGCGCTGGTCGAAGCGATCCGCGCGCTGCACGTGCGCTGGACGACCGGCTGGCACGACGCGACCGCGCTCGGCGACGCGCTCGACGCGCTGGCCGGCGTCGACCTGGGCGGCGTCGCCCGGTTCATCGGCGCGCTGCCGCTGCCGACCAGCGAAGGCGCTCGGCTGCGGCTGCTGACCGAGACCGAGCTCAAGGTGCTCGGGCTGGTCGCCGCCGGCGCGACCAGCAAGGAGATCGCCGTCGAGCTCGAGCGGAGCTCCCAGACGGTCGATGTCCACATTCGCAGCATCTGCAAGAAGCTCGGCTGCAGCGGCCGCCGGCAAGCCGTCGCGCTGGCCCTGCGCGACGGCCTGATCGGCGAGCGCCGCCACGCGCTGCGTTAAGTTTTCGTTCGATTCCTGGGCCTTTCGACGCAATTTACGCTCGAAAGGGTACCCCTTTGGTCACCGCTACCTAATCTTGGGTAGTGTGACGGCGACCGCACTTCGGTAAGGTGTCGACACAGCGCATGCCCGGATGGCCGCGCGCTCAGCAGGAGATGGAACTCATGGATCTGGCTCGTGTCCATTTCGAACGTCCCGGCGACGCGCTCGTCGCCGGCGCGCTCATGGCCCGCCAGCGCGAGCTGGCGACGTCTGCCCTGCGGCGGGTGGCGCCCGGCGACCGGACCGTGGCCGGCGAGATCGTGGTGATGCGCTTCATCGAGCGCTTCGCGAGCGGGCTGGCCGGGGGCGACTGGCTGCGGCTCTACGCCTGGGTCGACGCGACCTGCCAGCGCTACGCCGGAATCCTCGCCATCCCGGCCCTGCTGAGCTCGGCGCTGGCCGTGCTCGAGGCCCGCGGCGAGAGCGGCGCGGCGGCCGTCGACTGGCGGCGGGTCCGCGGCGAGGTCGAGCGGCTGGCGTCGAAGCCGCGGCTGGTGCGCGATCCCGCGCACCACGAGGCGATCGACGAGATCGACATCGCGATCGACGACCTGATGACCCGGCTCGACCAGAGCGACGCGCTGACGGCGGAGCACTCGCGCGCGGTCGGCTCGTGGTGCGCGCGCTTGGGCAAGAAGCTGGGTCTGAGCAAGCACGAGATCGTCCAGCTGACGCGCTGCGGCCTGGTCCACGACATCGGCAAGATCACGACGCCGAACGCGATCCTCAACGCTCCGCGCCGCCTGACCGAGGACGAGATGGCGATCATGCGCCACCACGCCGAAGCGGGCGCGGCGATCATCGTCGAAGTGCCGCTGCTCGCGCACCTGCTGCCGGCGGTTCGCAATCACCACGAGCGCTTCGACGGCGACGGCTACCCGGACAAGCTCTCGGCGGAATCCATTCCGCTCGCCGCGCGCATCGTCTCGGTGGCCGACGCGTTCAACGCGATGATCGGCCGCCGGCCGTACCGTCCGCCGCTCGCGCCGTCGGTCGCGCTCGAGCGGCTGCGCGAGACGCGCGAAACCCAGTTCGACCCGCTCGTCGTGGACGCGATGATCGAGGTCGTCACCAGCCGTAACTGAGCCCGGAACGCGCGCCTGGGCAACGCGCGCTCACGACCCCACTTCACCTCTCTTCCCTTTCAGAAAGATCACGGATGACATCACTCTGGCGGGCCGCTACAGCGGTCAGTCTGCTCGGATTTGCGGCGCTGGCCGCTTGTTCGGGCGGCGGCAGCTCCGTCACACCGGCCACCGGCGGTGTCACGCGCTCGGACGCGAACATCGCCCGCGCGCTGCCCTTGCAATCCGCCTCGCCTTCGCCCAGCCCGACGCCGATGGCGGTCGCCCAGGCCGCCGCCTGCGCGGGCCCGGGCCATCAGTGCCACGTCACGAAGAACAACGACGTTCCGACGAACTCCAACCCGCAAGCGCTCTCGATCGTCGGCCTGACGCCGCAGGATCTGCGCAGCGCCTACAACGTTCCCGCGGCCGTCGTGAGCCGGCGCATGATCGCGATCGTCGACGCGTACGACGATCCGACGGCCGAGGTGGACATGGCGGTCTACCGCACCCGCTTCGGCTTGCCGCCGTGCACCAGCTCGACCGGCTGCTTCTCGAAGTATCAGCCGGGCGGCCCCGGCGGGTTCCATCTCGCCCCGCCGCTGCCGTCGCCGAAGCCGAACCCGAAAACCGGTCCGACGCCGCCGCCTGGTCCGGCCGCGCCGCCGCCCGGTCCGCGGAACCCGAACGCCAGCTGGAACGACGAGATCGCGCTCGATCTCGCCATGGCGTCGGCGGCGTGCCCGACCTGTCACATCGCGCTGTTCGAGGCGCAGGGAAGCGACATCGCGTCGCTCGCGGCCGCCGAGACCGCAGCCGCGGCGCTGAAGCCGGCCGCGATCAGCAACAGCTACGGCGTCGAGGAGGCGAACCTCTCGGTGGTGGCGTCCAACAAGCCGCTTCCGCCCAACGCGATCGGGGAACAGGTGACCACCAGCCAAGTCGCGGCCTACTCGCAGCCCGGCATCGCCGTCGTGGCGAGCGCCGGCGACAGCCGCACGACCGAGTTCCCGGCCTCGCTGCCCAACGTGATCGCGGTGGGCGGCACGTCGCTCACCCGCGACGCTTCGAGCCCGCGCGGCTGGGACGAGTCCTGGTGGGTCGGCGGCGGCCGTGGTTGCAGCAAGCTCTTCGCCGCGCCGGCGTGGCAGAGCGCGGCGGTCAGCGGCTGCAGCTCGCGCGCGGTGGCCGACGTCTCGTTCGCCGCCGCTCTGAACCCCGGCATCGCGGTCTACAGCTCCAGCGACGGCGGGTGGCTGGTCCTCGGCGGCACGAGCGCCGGTGCGCCGTTCGTAGCCGGGCTGATCGCCGCTGCCGGCGATTACGGCAGCTCGACCTCCGGTGCGAGCACCATGTGGGCCAATCAGGCCGCGTTCAATCCGGTCCAGACCCCCGACAACGAGTTCCAGACGCTCGGCAGCCCCAACGGGCTGGCGGGACTGTAGGCAGCGGATGACCGTCATCGAGCGGCCGCTGCCGCCGACCAGCGTCTCCTCGCGCTGAGTCTCGCCAACGACACGGGCCGACCGCACGCGGGTGCGGTCGGCCCGTTCGCATGTCACCGCGGTGCACGCGCGCTGGGGTGGGCGCAGGTACCGTGCCGCCGGACGGCGGACACAACGCTGGCGCACGGCGCCATAGTCTATCGGTTAGGACGCCGCCCTTTCAAGGCGGAGAGACGGGTTCGACTCCCGTTGGCGCTACCACCGCCCTGCTCGCTGCCGAACGTCGCCCTGAGCCCCTGCGCATTTGGAGTTGCCAATAGTTGGCAAAGTGCGGTACGATGGGCCGGTGCCGACCAAGAACGTCAGCCTCACGCCCGACCTCATGAAGTTCGTCGCAGGCGAGATCGCGGCCGGCGAGTACGGCAACCACAGCGAGGTCATTCGCGCCGGGCTCTCCCTGCTGCGCGTGCGGAAGGCGAAGCAGCGGGCGCTGCTCGCCCAGATCGAGGCCAGCCTGGCGGAGTTCGAGGCTGGCAGATCCGAGCCGCTCACCCGCGAGGTGCTCCGCACGATCGCCGGCGGCGCGAAGAAGCGCGCGCGAAAACGCACGGTGGCGCCCGTCTGAGGCCGAGATACGAAGTCCGCGTCTCGCCCAGCGGGAAACGATCGCTGGGTGAGGTCGCCGATTGGTACGAGGCTCGTCATCCGGCCGGTGCGGACCGCTTCTTCGACGACTTCCAGAAGCTCGTCACGCACCTGGCTCGCGCGCCGCTGATCGGCCGCCGGCGCAACGACCTCAAAACTGGAATCCGGCAGTACCCGGTCTACCCGTTCACCGTCTACTACGAGGTTCATGAGAACGCTAGGGTCGTCCGCATCCTGAGCATCATCCACGCAAGCCGCAACGTCGTCGAGCTCACATCGGACGATGACGACGAACGTGCGGAGGGAACGTCTCTCGACAGTAGCGCGGGTTTCTGAAGAACCGTCAGCTTGATCGCCGTTCGACGGACGTCCGCCGGACCTACTCCGGACCCTCATCGAGCTCATCGTTGGTGTACGCGTGACCGCCGATGCCCCAGCCGCCGTCACGGCATGCACGACGCGCACGACGACCCGCTCCTCGATCGTCGGGTCGGAGGCGAGGTCGGCGACCGCGGCCGTCGCCTTGGCGATGAAGCGCCGGCGGCGATATGTGTGCCGGAACGTTGCTCTGCCGAGCAGACGCCTGGCAGGCTATCGAGTCGGCGCGCACGTGTCCAACACGCGCCAACGACTATTGCTCGCTTGTTGAAGGTAGCTTGAGCAAGAGTACTAATAAGCCGAGGGAAGGGTTTACAGGAGCATGGCTGACTTGCGGATCGTCGTCGACGGCGACGACGCCGAGCGCGCGGCGAACGAGCTGAGCGCAATTCTCGCCGAGGGCGAATCGTCCGCGGTCATAGCGCGCTCGCCCGTCTCAGCGCTGCCGCCGGTTGCGACGAGGAAGGTCGTCGACCCCATCTCGTTGGCGGCCATGGTCCTGGCGATTCCCGGCGCAGTGCTCGCCACCGCAGATCTCGCCGACCGTATCCGCAAGCGGCGGAAAGCCGAGCGGCTCGTCGCCGCGGCACGGCGGCTGCAGCACGAGCGGGTGACCGTCTCCGTCATCGCGCCGAACGGAGTCCTGCGGCCGATGGAAGGACTCGAGGCGGACACGGTGCTGGAGATCGCGCAGCAAGCGGCGGACGAACCGTGAGCCGGCCGTGACGCTGGCCGTCTTGCGGGCGGACCACGGTTTCGTATCGCTCGTGGTGGAGGCGCGGCGATTCGAGCGGCGGCGCAGGCTCGACCCCGCTCCGCTGCGGCAGATCGCGCGCCGCTACCGCAACGTCTGCGAGTCGTCGGCGACCGGCCCTTCCGCGGAAGCTACGCTGGTGACCCTGGGGTTCGAGCTCTACCGCTGGCTGGACGGTGCCGAGGGCTGGCTCGGCGAGCTTCGAACCGAACTGAACGGGCCGTTCGTCTTCGAGGTGCAGGGATCGCACGCCGATGAGGCGGCTTTGGCCTTGCTGCACGCGCCGTGGGAATTGCTCGCCGACGAAGTCCGCTTTCTCGCCGCGGACGAGCTGCTCCGGTTTGCCCCGGTTCGCCGAATCGGAACGCCGGTGCAGCGAGAGACCGGCCCGTACCGGCTCGGCGTGGCGTTCATGGCGTCGGCACCTCGCGGCGCGGACGAGCTCGACTTCGAAGCGGAGGAGGCAGCGATCCTTGCAGCCGCCCCGCAAGACGTCGACTTATTCGTGGAAGACAGCGGTGATCCGAAGCAGCTCGGCCGGCGACTCGTGGCATTGGAGCACGGCCTTCAGGTGCTGCACCTCTCCTGTCATGGTCACGACCACTGGCGCGCGCCCAGCGCGGAGCCGCAGCCGGTGCTGCTGATGGAGGACCAGGCGGGAAACAAACTGCCGACCTCTGCCGCCGACCTGGTTGACGCGCTCGGTGCGGCGAAACCGCAACTACTGTTCCTCTCGGCGTGCTTAACGGCGACCGCCGCGCCCGAAGCTACGACGGCAACCTCGCTTGCGGCGGTGCTCGTCGGCCGAGCCGGGTTGCCGGCCGTTCTGGGCTGGGACGGCTCGGTGGCCGATGTCTCGGCTACGGCCTTCGCGCGAGAATTCTACCAGCGTCTCGCGAATCGCTGGTCGATCGTCGAGGCGGCTGCGGCGGCGCGCCGACACCTGCTCCAAAGCGATAGCATGCTGCGCCGCGATTGGCACCTCGCGCGTGTCTGGCTAGGCGCCGCTCCACCCGGTGGCGGTGCCATCGTGGGTGGCACGGGCAAGCGCAGCTTGCCGCGTCCGAACCACGGTTCCAAGCAAGTGCTCGCGAAAAAGAGCCACGCGCTTTTGGAAGTCGCCGATCCGGCAGTTTTCGTCGGTCGGCGGCGTGCGTTACAGGAGGCTCTGCGTGCGCTTTCTGACGGCGAGCACGCCGGCGTGCTACTGCACGGCTTAGGACGGCTGGGCAAGTCGAGCTTGGCGGCACGGATCGCCGACCGGCGCCCGGACCTGCGGCTGGTGGTGACGTTCGAGGCCTACGACGCGCTCAGCGTGCTCGCCGACCTCGAGGAAGCGCTGAAGGATCATGCACCGGCGCGCGAGTTGCTCGCAGCACGACGTCCCGCGGTACGAGACGACCCTGACGCGCTCTATCCTCTGCTAGTCGACCTGCTGGCGGGCCCATGTGCCGACAGCAGTGGCAAACCGCTGCTGCTGCTGGTCGATGATCTCGAGCGAATTCTCGAACCGGTGGCCAGCGATGACGTTCGCCGCGTTCGTACCGCCGAGTTGCCCGTCATGCGCGCGCTGCTACGCGCGTTCGATCCGGCACACAGCGACAGCCGGTTAGTGATCACCAGCCGCTTCCGGTTCGCGCTCGTCCACGATGACGTAGATTTAACGAAGATCATTCAACCAATCCAGTTGACGGAGTTCTCGCTGACAGCGCGGCGGAAGCTGCTCAGACGGCAGGTGGACATCGCGCGAGTGCGTCCGGCTGTAAGTGAATCGCTTAGCGATGCCGGTATCGAAAAGCGGTACCCGCTGCTTTCTCGGGTAGAAGAGCTCGCGTGCGGAAATCCCGGCTTGCAAGACATGATCGCCGATAAGCTCATCTTGCGTCGCGCGGTGCCGGTGGAACGAGCGAAGGCAGTGCTCGACCAGATCGCAGGGTACCTGAGCGGGGGGGCTTTGCCCGGGGACGAGGCAGTGCGCACATTCCTGCAAAATCTGGCCGTTGACGGGCTGCTCGACGAAGCTGGTCCGACAGGCAATGCGCTCCTGCGCGCCATGACGATCTTCGACGTCCCGGTACCGTCTGAAGTGGTCGATACACTTGCTACGATAGTCAGCGGCTCACCGGGCCGATTGCAGGCTTTGGGCTTGCTCGACGCTTCCGAAGACATCGTCCAGGGTAAAGCGCTCGTGGTCGGGACACTGGTTGCTGCACGGCTGGCGCCGCTCACGGACGTCGAGAAGAGCCAGATCGCACCTCCGGCTGCCAAGGCGCTGTTCTGCGCCTGGGGCGGTGCTGACGGTCCGGCTGCAAACTTCGATCGAACGTCTGTCGTCCTCACGCGCTTGGGATTACTTGCGAATGATGCCGAGGTCGTTGCAAGCTGTGCGCCAGGGGCAATCTGGACATTGATGAGAGGGTATAGTGCTGAGGAGGCAGTTGATTACGGACGACGAGCGATCACTCTGCTGGAATATGCGGGACATTCGCCATCATTGTTGCTGCTGGCCAACGTTGCGGAGGCTCTAGAATTTACCGGTGACGGTGAAGCTGAAAAGGAGGTTCTAGCGAAAGGAGTTGGGCAGACTGGTGAAGCGAACGATGGTGCTCGGTACGCTAATATCAGTCGATTTCTCTTCCAGCTTGGACAAAGCCAGATAAGATCAGGAGAACCGCATGAGGCATGGAAAACGTTTGAGCAGCTTTGTATAGTAGAACGGTCTCGTGGTAACGAGCATCAGTTCGCTGTAGCGCGCGGCCAAATGGCGGACATCCTGGTCGACCGTGGAGAGCTGGACGAGGCGCTGCGCATCCGACGCGAGGAGCAACTGCCGGTCTTCGAGCGGCAGGGAGACGTGCGCGCGATTGCGGTGACCAAGGGCCGGATCGCGGACATCCTGCGCGCCTGGGGCGAGCTGGACGAGGCGCTGCGTATCCGACGCGAGGAGGAACTGCCTGTCTACACGCGGCTGGGAGACGTGCGCGCGATTGCAATCACCCAGGGCAAGATCGCGGACATTCTAATCGCTCGGGGCAAGCTGGACGAGGCGCTGCGCATCCGACGCGAGGAGGAACTGCCGGTCTACAAGCAGCTGGGAGATGTGCACTCCGTGGCGGTGACCCAGGGCCAGATCGCGGACATCCTGGTCGACCGTGGAGAGCTGGACGAGGCGCTGCGCATCCGACGCGAGGAGCAACTGCCGGTCTACACGCGGCTGAGAGATGTGCGCGCGATTGCGATTACTCAGGGAAACATCGCCTCAACTTTGGCCCTGGCCGGTGACCTAGATGCCGCAAAGCAGCTCAACGTTACACGTCTTGCGACAAATCGCACGCTGAACGATGCCGACGGAATTGCTGCTACGCAGCTCGATCTCGCACTAATCGATCTGGCGCAAGGCGACATCGAAAGCGGATTCGAGAGGCTCGTCGAAAGCTGGAACGTCTTCCTCAAGATAGGGCGAGCCGAAGGCATCGCCGCAGTCGGAGCTGTGCTCGGGCAGCTTTTAGCCGCTAACGATGCAACAGAAGCGGCAACCCAAGTCCTCAGTCTTTCGATAGAGGCCTATCATAAGCTCGGCCGAGACACCGACGCCCGCCGCCTAGAGCAACTTCTCGCAGAACTGCCCCCGCAATAACCACGCGCCGGGCCGCCGGTTCAGCTCGCTCCAAGAACTTGCTCAGGAACCGCCGCGTGCGCTCCTCGCGCGGGGCGGCGAAGAGCGCGCGGGCCGGTCCCTGTTCCACGATGCTGCCGCCGTCCATGACGATCGCGCGGTCGGCGACGTCGCGGGCGAAGGACATCTCGTGGGTCACGATCACCATCGTGCGGTGCTCGGCGGCCAGCGCGCGGATCGTCGCCAGCACCTCGCCGACCAGCTCCGGGTCGAGCGCCGAGGTGGGCTCGTCGAACAGCAGCACCTCGGGCTCCATCGCCAGCGCCCGGGCGATCGCGACCCGCTGCTGCTGGCCGCCGGAGAGCCGGCTCGGGTAGGCGTCGGCCTTCTCGGCCAGCCCCACCTTCGCCAGTAGCGCGCGGCCGCGGGCTGCGGCGGCGGCGCGCGGCTCGCCTTTGACCACGACCGGGCCCTCGATCACGTTCTCGAGCGCGGTGCGGTGCGGGAACAGGTTGAAGCTCTGGAACACGAAGCCGATCCGCTTGCGCAGCTCGCGCACCTGCTGCTTCTGGCGGGCCAGCGGCACGGCGCCGTCGACCGTGATCGCGCCGACCCGGATCGTTCCCGCGCTGGGCGCCTCCAGGCAGTTGAGACAGCGCAGCAGCGTGGTCTTGCCCGAGCCGCTCGGGCCGACGATCGCCAGCACCTCGCCCGCCTCGACGCTCAGGTCGATGCCGCGCAGCACCTCGTTGGCGCCGAAGCGCTTGACCAAGCCGCGGACCTCGATCTCGCTCGGGCGGCCGTTCGCGCTCGCGCTCACCGGCTCAGCGGGCCGCGACGTAGAGCGAGGCGCGCCGCTCGGCGCGGTGCTGCAGCCAGGCCAGCGCGCTCGACATGATCCAGTAGATCGCCGCCGCGGCGATGTACATGGTGAAGACCTGGTAGGTGCGCGCGGTGATGAGCTGGGCCTGGCGGAAGAGCTCGGGCACCTGGATCGTCGCGGCCAGCGACGTGTCCTTGATCAGGCTGATGAAGGTGTTGCCGAGCGGCGCCAGCGCGACCCGCGCGGCCTGCGGCAGCACGACCCGGCGCATGGCCTGCGCCGAGGTCATGCCGATCGAGAAGGCCGCCTCCCACTGCCCGCGCTCGACCGAGGCGATCGCCGCGCGCAGCGTCTCGGAGGCGTAGCCGCCGACGTTGAGCGTGAGGCCGATCAGCGCGGAGGGGATCGGGTCGAGCCGCAGGCCGAACTGCGGCAGGCCGTAGTAGATCACGAACAACTGCACCAGCAGCGGCGTGCCGCGGATGAACGAGACGTAGAGCCCGGCCGGGCGGTTGAGCGCGGCCAGCGGCGAGAGCCGCATGAGCGCGATGCCGAACCCCAGCGCCAGCCCCAGCACCATGGCGCCGACGCTCAGCTCGATCGTGTAGCCGGCGCCCTCCAGCAGGAAGGGCACCGACTGCACGACCAGGCCGACTTGCGAGTCCAAGCGCGGTTACTTGCTGACGTCCGTTCCGAACCACTTGTCGGAGATCTGCTTGAACGTGCCGTCGCGGTGCAGGTCGTCGAGCGCCTTGTTCAGCGCCGCGACCAGGTCGGGATTGCCCTTGCGCACGGCGATGCCTTGGCTCTCCTTGGCGAACGGCTCGCCCGCCGCGACGATGCCGCCGCCGGACTGCTTGATCAGATAGCCCGAGACGAGCCGGTCGGCGACGACCGCGTCGGTCCGCCCGACGCGCAGGTCCTGGTACTTGGTCGGGTCGTCGTCGTAGGTCTTGACGTTGGCCTGCGGCACGTTCTTGTGCAGCCAGGTCTCGTAGACGGTGCCCAGGCCGACGCCGACCGACTTGCCGGCGAGATCGGCCGGCTTGGTGATCTTGGCCTGCTCGTCCTTGCGCACGATGAGCTGCTGGCCCGAGATCGTGTACGGCTGGCTGAAGTCGTACTTCTGCAGGCGCTCGGGCGTCATCGTCACCTGGTTCATGATGACGTCGTAGCGGCCGGCGTCCAGGCCGGCCAGGATGCCGTCCCACTTGGTCGGCATGAACTCGGGCTTCACGCCCAGCCGTTTGGTCAGCGCGTCGGCCAGGTCGACCTCGAAGCCGACCATCTTGCCGCTCGCGTCCTGGTAGTCGAACGGCGGGAACGTGCCTTCCATCGCAATGCGCAGCGTCCCGCGCTGCTTGATCTGGGCCAGCAGGCTCTGGTCCGCGGCCGACGCGCCGAGCGCCGAGCCGCCGACCGCCAGCGCCGCGCCGAGCGTGACGAGAAGGCGAAGACGAGAGATTCCCAAGGGAAGATCCTCCACGGAAAACGGGCAGCGTTGCCCAGCAGGACGCCGGCCGAGGGGAATTGGTGGCAGGCGGGCGCCACCGCGGCCGCCCGGAGCGCGTCCCTAGGGGCAGCGATGAGCTCTGGCCGACCGCCCTCACCCCGAGAGCTGCTGCCGCGGGTCGCGCGCGCCGCGCGCCCGGCCGGGCCGCCGCGCGCCGCGACCGTCGCGCCGGTCCCCGAGCGGCCGGCGGCGGCCGGCCCGCGCTGGCGCTACGCCGACGTGCCGGTGCTCGCGGCCGACGACGGGTTCGAGCGCGAGGCCGACCGGGTGGCGGACCGGATCGTCGCCGCCGCGCCGGCGGCCGCCTGGCCGGTGCCCGCCGCCGGGCCGCTCGACGCCGCGGCGCTGGCGTTCCTGGAGCCGCGCTTCGGCCGCCCGCTCGACGGGGTGCGGGTTCACGCCGACGCCGCGGCGGCCGAGTCGGCCGCGGCGGTGCACGCGCAGGCCTTCACGGTCGGCCGCGAGGTGGCGCTCGGGGCGGGCTACGCGCCGCAGACGGACGCCGGCCGCCGGCTGCTGGCCCACGAGCTGGTGCACGTCGTCCAGAACCTGGGCGGCGGGCTGCCGGCCGGCGGCGAGCGGATCAGCGGCCGCCGGCCGCCCGGCGCCGGGCCCGCGCTGCTGGCGCGCCAGCCGACGACCTGGGGCACGGCCAAGACGACCGCGCCGCCGGCCCAGAACCGCTCGCCCGGCGACGTCTTCCGCGAGAAGCTCACCAGCGAGGTCGCGCTGTTCGCGAACGCCGGCGTGATCCTGGACTGGATCGTCACGCAGCGCGCGCTCGCGGGCGGCGCGACCGTTACCGGCGTCACGGCGGCCAACCTCTTCGCCGACGGCGCGACGATGAAGAAGCTCAAACCGCCGCCCGCCGCCCCGGCCGACCTCGTTCCCGCCTTCGCGATGCTCGAGTACTACAAGGTGCTCAAAGCGAGCGGACCGGGCGCGTGGGACATCCAGCTCGCGCCGCTGCAGCCGGGCCAGACGCAGGCGGACGTGGCCCGCGCCGAGTTCGACCGCAACCGCACCGACATCACCGCGTTCCGGCAGAGCTTCGAGACGCGGTTCGACGCCAACGGCCACCCGGTCAAGCAGATCGCGCAGCAGCAGCTGCTCGACGACGCGCTGGCGGGCGGGTCGGCGGGCGAGAAGAAGACCGAGCGCGACGCCCGGGCCAATCGCGCCGCGGTGGCCGCCGAGCTGGACGAGTTCGTCGCGTTCCGCACCAAGGGGCCGCCGGTCTTTCGCGTCACCAGCGACAGCCCCGCCCGCGCCGCCGCCGGCGGGAAGACCAGCGTGCTGCTGCCGGTCGCCGGCCGCGCGACGCCGCTGCCGGTGGACGAGGCGGACTTCGACCGGATCGAGCCGGTGCGGACGGGGACGAGCGCGGAGGTCGTCGCGCGCCGCGCGAGCATCGCTACCCGGCTGGCGGGCGCCGAGCGCAGCGTCTTCAACGCCGAGAGCTTCCACCGCTTCGCGACCGAGATGGTGTGGTTTCTCGGCGAGCTCGCGACCACGTCGAGCGTCCGCTTCGCGGCGGGGACCTATCCCCGGCACGGCAAGTTCGCCGAGTACGCCGCGGACCTGTTCCCGGTGATCGCGGAGGACGCCCGCGGCTTCTACGCGGTCGCCAAAGCCGAGCAGTTCGTCGATGCCGTCAACGCGGTGGCCGAGGCCGGCAACCCGTACTGGGGCAAGTTCGCCTGGCAGATCGTCTACAACGACGCCACCCTCCAGGCGACGATCAACACGAAGTACGGCGCCCGCATGTCGTCGGCGCCCCACCACGGGCCGGCCCCGGACAAGCTCCACATGCACCTCGACATCCGTCCGCTCGACGTGGCCCCCGACAGCGACACCGGTTTCTCGGTCGACGCGAGCGGCCGCGTCTCGCTCTACTGAGCGCGCCGGCCGCTCAGCGCGGGCCGACCGCCATCAGCGTCTGCACCATCAGCGCGCACGGCGTGGCGGCCTCGCCCGCGAAGACCTCGATCCGCACCAGGCAGGTCGTCAGCGTGCGGCCGCTGCGCACCACCTCGCCGGTCGCGACGAGCCGGTCGCCGCGGGCCGGCGCGATCAGGTTGAGCTTGAACTCCACCGTGAGCACGTCCAGGCCGGCGGCGAAGAGGGTCAGCCCGGCGTAGCCGCCGGCCGAGTCGGCCACCGCCGCGGTGACGCCGGCGTGGAAGAAGCCGTTCTGCTGCGAGAGCGCCGGCGCGTAGCGCGCGGCGAGGACGCAGCGGCCCGGCGCGAGCGCGGCGATCTCGACCCCGAGGTGCGCCATCGCGCCCTGCTTGGCGAACGAGGCGCGCACGCGCTCCTCCCAGTCGGCGCTGCGCGGCTGCATGCCCACGACGTTCCGTCCCTCCACGGCGTCTCCTAGGCCAGCGCCGGCGCTTCGAGCGCCGGCTTGCCGTCGTCGAACTTCTTCAGGTCGGGGGCGCGCAGCGGCACGTGCGTCGCCAGCAGCAGCACGGCGATCGCGGCGATGCCGATCAGGCCGAGCACGAGCACGATCGCGTACGCGTCCGAGATCGCCGCGGCGAGCGCGCCGCGCAGCGCGTCGAGCTCGGCGCCGGCCGGGTGCGAGCGGCCGACCAGGAACGCGCGCACCCCCGCGTCCGCGGCGGGGGCGGCCGACGGATCGAACGCCGCCAGGCGGTCGCGCGCGCGCGAGCCGATCGTGTGCTCGACCCCGGGCGCGCTGACGAACCCGGCCGTCAGGCGGAACAGGTTGAGCAGCGCGATCGCGCGCCCGACCAGCGCCTTCTCGAACGAGAGCGCGATGACGAAGAGCCCCGGCGACACGCTCAGGCCGGCGCCGAAGCCGCCGATCAGGCACAGCCAGCCGACCGACCCGGCGTCGACCGGCGCGACCGCGCGCGCGGCCAGCGCCGCCAGCACGATGAACCCCAGGCCGGTCGCGCCCAGCAGGATCACCCACTTGGTCGCCACCAGCCGGCCGAACGCGTAGCCGCTGGCGATCGCGGTGAGGAACTCGGGCCAGAACGCGAGCCCCGCCGCCCGCGGCTCCAAGCCGTGCACGCGCAGCAGGGTCAGCGAGAAGCACTGGGTGAGTGCGCTGAAGGTGACGCTGCCGAACACGGTCGCGATCGTGCCGACCAGCGCGAGCGAGGTGAACAGCTTGCGCACCGGAACCAGCGGCTGCCGCTTGCGCGCCTCGGCGACGATCAGCACGGCGTAGAGCGCGACGCCGAGCGCGACCGGACCGCTCGCCGGCGAGTAGGTCCAGTCGTGGCCGGCGAGCGCGCCCACGCCGACGTAGACCAGGCCCGAGCCGACCGCCGCCAGGCTCAGCGCCGGCCAGTCGACCGGCTCGCCCGCGCCCTGCGGGTCGCGCGCCTGCAGGGTGATCGCCGCCAGCGCCAGCGCGACCACCGCCAGCGCGGCCTCGGCACCGAAGACCGCACGCCACAGCCCGGGCACGGCGACCAGCCCGCCGACCAATGGCCCCAGGGTGGCGGCGCCGAACAGCGCCGGGACGATCACGCTGGCCGTCGCGCCGAGCTTCTCGCTGCCGAAGTTGGTGATGAGCGAGGGCAGGATGACGATGAAGAGCACGCCGCCGGCCAGCCCGTGCAGCACGTGCGCCGCGAGCAGCACGCCGAACGCGGGCGCCAGCCCGCTCGCAAGCGACGTGACCAGCGAGACGCCGAGCAGCCAGAAGTACAGGGTGCGGTTGTCGAACCGGCGGCTCAGCTCGGCCCCGAGCAGACAGCCGAAGGCCAGCGCCGCGTCGCTGATCAGCGGCAGCGCCGCCGCGGCGTCGGGCGCGACGCCGAGGTCCGCGCCGATCACCGGCGCGGCCAGCGCGATGGCGCTGGTGTTGATCAGCCCCGGGAACAGCGTCAGGACGACCAGCACGACGTTGGCCGCGTAGGACTTCGCGAGGCGGGGCTCGGCGGCGGCAGGCATCGGGGCTCCTGCTGATCGTTCTGCCGCTACGTCGCCGCCGGAGCGGCGCGGTCGTCGAGCAGGGTCGTGAGCCGCTTGCGGCGCCAGAAGCCGAAGTAGTACGCCGACTGGAACGTCAGCGAGGCGACGAACGCGACCGGGTAGGCGAACCAGATGCCGCGCAAGCCGTAGTGGGGCGCCAGCGCGTAGGCGACCGGCACCTCGACGCCCCAGATCGAGATCACCGAGAGCAGCGTCGGCCAGAGCACCGTGCCGCTCGAGCGCATGAGCCCCGAGAGCACGCTGGAGGTGCCGAAGATCACGTAGCTCCAGAGCGTGATCGCGAGCAGCTGGTAGGCCAGCGCCTGGACCCGCGGCTCGGTGATGAACAGCCCCAGGATCCCGTGGGCGAAGAGGTAGCCCAGGGCGATGAGGCTGCCGCCGATGACCCAGCTGAGCGAAACGCCGGCTCGGGTGATCGCGCGCAGCCGGTCGAAGCGCTTGGCACCGATCGACTGCGCGCCGAAGATCGAGGCCGCGATGCCGATCGAGATCGCCGGGAACTGGACGTACGAGACGATCTGGTTGACGGCGCCGTACGCGGCGGTCGCATCCGAGCCGAAGCGGTTGACCAGCGAGATGACCGCGATCTCGGCCAGCGAGATCATCACGAACTGGATGCCGGTCGGGATGCCGATCCGCACCAGCGTGCGCAGCAGCCCGAGCTCCAGGTGCATGTGAGCGGCGATCGAGCGGTCGAAGGCGAGCGGGTTGCGCGCCCGTGCCAGCGCGACGAGCAGGTAGAGCACGCCGAGCGTGCTGGCCAGCAGGTTGGAGAAAGCGGCGCTGCTGACGCCCAGGCGCGGCAAGCCCAGCCAGCCCAGGACCAGCATCGGCGTGATGACCAGGCTGGCCGCCGTGCTGACGATCAGCGCGACGAACGGCGTGGTCGAGTCGCCGGTGCCGCGCACGAACGTCGTGTAGGCCAGGTACACGAAGAGGACCGGCAGCCCGGCGAAGGTGACCCGCGCGTAGCCCAGCGCGGGGCCGAAGATGTCGGCCGGCGTGCCGATCAGGTGCAGCAGCTGCGGCGCGAACGCGACGCCCAGGCCGCCGATGACGATTCCGCCCCCGACGGCCAGGGTCAGCGTGGTGCCGGCCACGGCCTTGAGCCGCTCCTCGTCCTTGGCACCGTAGGCCTGGCCGATCAGCACCGAGCTGGCGCTGGCGATCCCGAGGAAGAACGCGATCATGAAGAAGACGATCGGGAAGAAACCAGCCGCCGCGGCCAGCGCCCGCACGCCGATCAGCCGCCCCAGGTAGATGCTGTTGAGGGTCGCCGAGGCCGACTGCAGCACGTTGCTGAGCATCAGCGGAACCAAGAACACGAGCATCGATCGCCAGATCGGTTTGGAGTCGTCGATGACGGTCCCGCGGCGCTGCATCCGTCCCGCTATTCCCGCCCGGGCGGCGCGTCCTTGCTCGTCAGGTCGAGCGCCGCTTGAACGCGACGTGCTCCTTGGCGTCGCGGTGGAGCCGCTTCCAGCGCTCGCGCGCCGCCGCTTGCGCGCCGGCGTCGACCTTGCGCTCGAGGAACGCCTGCTCGCGCAGCAGCTTGCGGTAGTTCTCCAGCCGCGCCGGGTCGAGCGAGGTGCCCAGCGCCGCGGCGACCGCGCAGCCCGGCTCGCCCGCGTGCGCGCAGTCGGCGAAGCGGCACCCCGCGGCCAGCTCGGCGATGTCGGCGAACGTCTCGCTCAGGCCGTCGGCGCCCAGCCACAGGTGCAGCTCGCGCATGCCCGGCGTGTCGATCAGCACGCCGCCGCCGGGCAGCAGCAGCAGCTCGCGCGCGGTGGTGGTGTGCCGGCCGCGGTCGTCGCCCGCGCGCACGGCGCCGGTGCGCAGCCGCTCGCCGCCCAGCAGGCGGTTCGCCAGGGTCGACTTGCCGACGCCCGACGAGCCGACCAGCGCGACCGTCGTTCCCGCCGTCAGGTAGCGCGCGAGCTGCTCGAAGCCCGCGCCGGTGCTGCTCGCGACGGGGTGGACCGGGACGCCCCAGCCGGTCAGCCGCAGCTCGTCCAGTACGTCCGCGACGTCGGGGCACAGATCGGCTTTGTTCAGCAGCACGACGGGCTGGGCACCGCCCTCCCAGGCGAGCGCGACGTAGCGCTCGATCCGGCGCAGGTTGTAGTCGCCGTCGAGCCCGCTCACCAGGAAGAGGACGTCGACGTTGGCCGCGATGAGCTGCTCGGCCAGGCCGCTGCCGGCGGCCTTGCGGACGATCGCGGTCCGGCGCGGGAGGATGCCGTGGACGATCGCCCGCCCGCCGTCGAGCGGCGAGCAGGCGACCCAGTCGCCGACGGCCGGGAAGTCGAGCCGCCCGGCGGCGGCATGGCGCAGCTTGCCGTCGACTTCGGCGGCGAGCTCGCCGGCGGCGGCGAGCAGCCGGTACGCGCCGCGGTGCTCGGCGCTGATGCGTCCCGGCAGGGCGTGGGGAAAGCGGGTGAGCTGTTCCGCCCAGGCGGCGGACCAGCCGAGGGATGACAGGTCCAAGGTAACGGCCTCATCTGGAATCTGCGAAGAAGCGCAGCAGACGGGCGAGCGATACGTGCTCGGCAGCTCCTAGCGGAGCGCGGAGGGCACGCTGCGGTCGCTGCGTCCGCGCGAGGCGGCGGCGGTCGTGGCAGTCATCGAATCGGCCCTCCTTTCGGGTGTGAGAGGTGCGTATTTTCACCCGCTGCGGCCGTCCCTGCCGAGCGGGAGGTGGAACTGGGTGCGCCTGCACCGAACGAGCGGAGGCGGCGGGCGATTAGCTCAGCGGGAGAGCGTCCCCTTTACACGGGGAGGGTCGGGGGTTCGAATCCCTCATCGCCCATGTGCACGGTTCCATCTTCACGAATCGTGGCGGTGATCTCCACTGAAAATCGCTTCCGGCAGTGCCCGAGCCGGCACGATAGGTCGCACTCGGCCGTGCGTTCAACTGCACCCGTCCGATGAACACACAGCCCGCGGTCGGCGATTTGCAGCCGCCGTTCCGGAACGCGGTGCAGCGCTTCTTGGCGGCGCTCGCGATCGACGGCGCGTAGTGCGCGCGGCGGTCGTCGTCGTCGGCGGCGGGGTCGTCGGGGCGAGCGTCGCCTACCACCTCGCCGTGCGCGGTGCGCGCGACGTCGTCGTGCTCGACCGTGCGCCCGGGCCCGGCGAAGGAAGCACCGGGCGTGCGACGGGCGGCTTTCGGGTCCAGTTCGCGAGCCCGATCGAGGTGCGGCTCTCGCTGCTCGCGCGAGCGAAGCTGCTGCGCTTCGCCGACGAGGTCGGCGGCGATTGCGGTTACGTTCCGGCCGGCTATCTCTGGCTCGCCGCGAACGCGAGCGAGCGCGCCGGGCTGCGCGCGGCGCTGGCGGTGCAGCGCGCGAACGGGGTCGCCGACGCGGTCGAGGTCGATCTCGCCGCGATCGCGGCGCTCAACCCAGCCGTCGCGCACGAGGGGATCCTCGGCGGAACGTATTGCGCGAGCGACGGCTTCATCCGGCCGCTGCAGATTCTCGACGGCTACCGGCGCGCCGCCGAGCGGCTCGGCGTCCGGTTCGTCTGGGACGCGCCGGTCGTGGGCGTCCGGCACGGGCGCGACGGGCGCATCGCCGCGCTGCGCACCTCGCGCGACGAGATCGCGACCGCGGCGGTGGTGAACGCCGCCGGCCCGTGGGCCGCGGGCGTGGCGGCGCTGGCCGGCGCCGCGCTGCCGGTCGTGCCGCTGCGCCGCCAGGTCGCGAGCACCGTCCCGACCGGCGTGCTGCCGGCCGGCATGCCGATGACGGTCTGGGCCGGCGACGGCTTCCACCTGCGGGTGCGCGACGGGCGCGTGCTGCTGCTGCTGCCGAGCGCCGGCGCCGCCGACCCGTTCGACGTCCGCGTCGAGCCCGAGTGGATCGAGGCGGTCACGCGGATCGCCCGCCGCCGCGTGCCGGCGCTGGCCGGCATCGCGATCGACCGTGCCGCCTGCTGGGCCGGCTCGTACGAGATGTCGCCCGACGGCCACGCGATCGTCGGCGCCGCGCCCGGCGTGCCGAACCTCTACTTCGCGAACGGCTCGTCGGGTCACGGCGTCATGCACGCGCCGGCGCTGGGCCAGCTCGTCGCCGAGCTCGTCCTCGACGGCGCGGCGAGCGCGCTCGACATCACCGCGCTGCGCCCCGACCGCTTCGCCGGCGCGGCGCGCGCCGCTGCCGCAGGCGCACCCGAGCTGCTCTGAGGCGCCGCCGGTTCACGACCGGAGGGCTCCGCTTTTGAGTCTACGCGCCCATGACGGCGAGGTAGTGGCGGTCGAAGGCGGCCAGCAGGCCCTCCGCGTTCGCGTACGGGCCCGGCGTGTACGCGCGCGAGGCGAGGCCGAGCTGGGTCAGCTCGTTGACCCGCCAGTCCTGGCGGTTGGTCAGATCCCAGAACTCGACCGCGTCGCCGGGGTCGAAGCCGGGCGCGGCGAGCGTGCGCGGCTCGAACAGCCAGGCGCAGACGATCCGGGTCCGGTCGAGCGCGAGCGGCTGGACGTAGTGCACCATCACGTAGTCGGGGTGCAGGCTGAGCAGCAGCGAGGGGAAGAGCGTGTAGTAGTAGATCCGGTCGAGGTCCACGCCGCCGACCTCGCCGAGCGGCGGGCGCGGCGTCGTGCCGCTGGAGGTCAGGGCGCTGCCGGGCCGGCGCAGCTCGGAGTAGCCGCCCAGGAACGGCCCTTCGAGCAGGTCGTTGCGGCCGCTGTCCGAGGCCGAGAGCCGGTCGAGCTGCGGGTGGATCAGCGGGCAGTGGTAGCACTCGGAGTAGTTCTGGAAGACGAGCTTCCAGTTGCAGGCCAGCTCGTAGGTGATCGTGCGGGCGGTCCGCAAGCCGGCGAGCCTCCAGCGCGCGAAGCGGCCGATCAGCGGCGCGTAGGCCTGTGCGAACGGTTCGGGCTCGGCAGCCAGCGAGGCGAACACGAACCCGTCGAGCTCGGTCACCGCCGCTTCGCGCAGCGGGTAGTCGGCCCGCTCGAAGCCGGGCACTTCCGCCATGTTGCGCGCCGCGACGAGCGCGCCGTCCAGGCCGTAGGTCCAGGCGTGGTACGGGCACTGGATGGTGCCGCCGAACCGGCCCGCCGGCTCGCTGCAGAGCCGGGTGCCGCGGTGGCGGCAGACGTTGTGGAACGCGCGCACCCGGCCGTCCGCCGCACGGGTGACGATCAGGCTCTCGCCGGCGACCTCGGCCAGGAAGAAGTCGCCGGCGCGCTCGACCTGCTCGAGCCGGCCGAGGCCGATCCAGTCGCGCGCGAAGATCCGCTCGCGCTCGGCCGCGAAGACCTCGGGCGCGCGGTACCAGCGGGCATCCAGGGTGCGCGCGCCGGTGCCGACCTGCGGCTTCACGAAGCTGCTCATGGACCGGATTCTACACCAAGCGGACGAGAATGGGGTTGCGAACCCGCGGCGTACGTGTGGGTCATGCCGGAAGTGCTCTCCGCCGACGAGCTCGAGCGCCTGCGCCGCTACGACACCCCCACGGTCGCCAACGCGGTCGAGACGTTCGGCGTGCGGCCGCGCACCGCCGGCTTCGCCTCGCCCGAGGTGCGCTGCATCTTCCCGGAGCTCGGCGTGATGGTCGGCTACGCCGTCACCGGGCGCATGCGGGCGAGCGTTCCGGGCGCGGGCAGCTACTCGCGCCGCGGCTGGTGGGACGCGGTCGTCGCCGCGCCCGCGCCGCGCGTCGCGGTGATCCAGGACCTCGACGACCCGCCGGTCGGCGCGTTCTGGGGCGAGGTCCAGTCGAACATCCACCGTGCGCTGGGCTGCGAAGGCGTCGTGACGAACGGCGGCGTGCGGGACCTGCGCGAGGTCGAAGCGCTCGGCTTCCGGTACTTCGCCGGCTCGGTGATGGTCTCGCACGCATACGTTCACCTGGTCGACTTCGGAACGCCGGTGACGGTCGGCGGGCTGGAGGTCCGGCCCGGCGACCTCGTCCATGCCGACCGCCACGGCGTGCAGGTGATCCCGCTCGAGATCGCGCGCGCGATTCCGGCGGCGTGCGAGAGGATCGTCGCGCAGGAGCGCACGGTCATCGCGCTCTGCCGGTCGCCGGAGTTCACGCTGGACGCGCTCGAGCGCCTCCAGTCCTAGCCGCCTGGGCTCGGCGGCGTCACACCCAGCGGAAGGTGCGCGCGCTGACCAGCGTCCCCGCGATCGCCCACAGCACCAGCACGCCGAGCCAGACGCCGAAGTGCGCCAGCGGCACGCCGGCCGTCGCGACGGCACGGAAGGTGTCGACGAACTCGGTCGAGGGCAGCAGCCGCAGCGTCGCGCTGACCGCGTGCGGAAAGCGGTCGATCGGCACGTAGGCGTCGGAGAGGAACGCCAGCGGCACGGTCAGGATCGAGGCGACGTTGTTGGCGCTCTCGGTCGTCCGCGCCAGCGCGCCGATGATCGTGCCGAGCGAGACGAAAGTCGCCGTGCCGAGCAGCAGCACGGCCAGGATAGCGAGCGGGTTGCCGGTGATGCGGACGTGGAAGAGCAGCGCTCCGGCGGCGATCAGGATGACCGCTTGCGCCGCCAGCAGCGCCACCCGGTAGGTCACCAGCGAGGCGAAGAAGACCCAGGCCGGGATCGGGGTGAGGTAGACGCGCCGCAGGAGCTGCTTCTCGCGGAAGGTCGCCAGCATGACGCCCACGCCCCAGAAGCCCGAGCTCAAGACCTGCGCCCCGATGATGCCGGGCACCAGGAACGCCGCCGAGCGCGACGTCTTGCCGTCCGAGAACGCGAACGAGAAGAGCACCAGGAAGAAGACCGGCATCGCGAGCGTCCAGAACATCATCTCGCCGTCGCGCCGGAAGTACCACAGGAAGTGCATCTTGGTCTGCACCAGGAACATCCGCAGCAGGTTCACGCGCGCTCTCCGATCGGGACGCCAGCGGTTGAGGGGACTGCGAGCGCCGCTTCGGCCGCCAGGGCCGGCGCGAACCGCGCGCCGCGGGCCACGAGCGCTTCCAGCTCGGGCGGCTCGTACCGCTGCGCGAGGAGCGCCGCCAGCCGCTCGTGGGTGGTCCGCTCGGTGTGCTCGCGCTCGTAGCCGTTCGACCGCAGAACCGCGCCGCAGTAGCCCGCCAGGTGGGCCGCCTGCTCCCAGTCGCCGTCGAGCGCGCGCGCGAGCGCGGCGTGCTCGAGCGCGATGGCGACGAACGGCGAGGCCGGGTCGGTGGCCGAGAAGATGCCGACCGCCTCGCCGGCCGCGGCGCGGGCCCCATCGGTGTCGTCGACGGCCACCAGGAACCCGGCCAGGTTGATCAGCAGCGCGGCGCGCCCGTTGGCCCCGACGGCGTCGTGCGCGCGCGGCAGCACCTCGCGCAGCAGCCGAACCGCGCGCGCGGTCCGGCCCAGCGCGTGCTCGGTCTCGGCGAGGTTGTGCGCGGTGATGACCTCGCCGTGCGCGTGGCCGAGCGCGCGGTGCAGGTCCAGCAGCTCTTCGTACGCCCGCGCGGAGGCGGCGTGGTCGCCGCTGAGCCAGGCCAGCAGCCCGCGCCCCTCGAGCAGCCGCAGGCGCTGGCGCGGCGTCGGCGCCGGGCCGGCGATCGACTCCGCGCGCGCCAGCGCCTCGGCGGCCGCCTCGTAGCGCCGCGACTTGGCCGCCATCAGGACGAACTGGGCCAGCGCGTGGACGGAGGTCGTCGCGTCGCCCGCCCGTTGCGCGTAGGCGACGGCCCGTTCCGCCGCCGCCAGGCCCGGCCCGGTGCGGCCGGTGTTGATCGCGAGCCCGGCCAGCGCGGTCCACAAGCGCGCCAAGATCGGCTCGGCCTGAACCGGCAGCGCGGCGACGAACGCCTCCAGCCAGCCGATGCCCTCGACCAGCAGGCCGGCCCGGTTCCAGAGCCCCGCGATCGCCACCGCCAGCAGCGCGCCGTCGACCAGGTCGCCGCCGGCGAGTGCCCAGGCGAAGCCGGCGCGCACGTTGGGCAGTTCCGGCTCCAGGGCCGACACGTGGCGGTCGCTCGCGGTCGCCTCGTACGCGGCCCAGGCCCGCTCGGCGAGCTCGCGGTAATAGCGCAGCCGCCGGCGCTCCATCAGCGCGACCTCGCCGGCTTCGGCCAGCTTCTCCAGCGCGGAGGCGCGCAGCGTGTCCAGCATGCGGTAGCGCGCTTCGCCGTCGGGCACGTCCTCCTCGATCACGAGCGACTTGTCGATCAGCGCGGTGAGGAGCTCGAGCGTCTCCCAGCGGTCGGCCGGGCCGTCGCCGGACCAGGTGGCGCGCATCGCCTCGAACGTCCACCCGCCGGCAAAGATGCCGAGGCGGCGGAACAGCGCGCGCTCGTTCGGCGCCAGCAGGTCGTAGCTCCAGTCGAACGCCACCCGCAGCGAGCGGTGGCGCTCGGGCTGCGCCGCGTCGCCGCCGACGAGCAGCCGCAGGCGCTCGTCGAGCCGGGTCGCGAGCTCGGCCGGGCTCATCGCGCGCAGCAGCGGACCGGCCAGCTCGATCGCCAGCGGAATGCCCTCCAAGCGCCGGCACACGGTCGCGATCGCGTCGGCGGCGAGCGCGTCGACGTACGGCTTCACCGCCCGCGCCCGGTCGAGGAACAGCGCGATCGCCGGCGCGGCATGCAGCTCGCCGACCGGCACGACGCGCTCGCCCGGCGCGCCCAGCCGCTCGCGGCTGGTCGCCAGGACGCGCAGCCCGGCGCAGGCCGCCAGCAGCGCGTGGACCAACCGGCCGCACGCGTCGCGCACGTGCTCGCAGTTGTCGAGCACGACCAGGGCCGTGCGGGCGGCGAAGGCGCGGGCGATCGCCTCGGGCAGCGGCTGCCCCACCCGCTCCGGCACCGCCAGCGCCGCCGCGACCGCGGCCGGGACCAGGCTCGCCGTTTCGACCCGGGCGAGGTCGACGAAGTAGATTCCGTCGGCGAACGCCGCCCGCGCCGCGGTCGCGCTCTCCACGGCGAGCCGGGTCTTGCCGATCCCGCCCGGGCCGACCAGGGTGACGAAACGCTCCGTGCCGAGCAGGTCGACGAGCGCGGCGAGCTCGCGCTCGCGGCCGAAGAAGCGCGTGAGCGGCGCGGGCAGCCGGTGGAGCGGCGGCAGCGCCGGGTTGCCGGCCGCGGCGGCGGGATCCCGCGGGGCGCGCCAGCGCAGCGCCGACGCCTCGAGCGCGTCGCGCTCGGTGCGGGCGAGCTGCAGCGCGGCGGCCAGCCGTTCGACGGTGTCGTGGTACGGGCGCGAACGCGTGCCGCGCTCGAGCGCGGCGACCGTGGAAGCACCGATCCGGGCCCGTTCGGCGAGCTGCCCGCGCGAGAGCTGCGCGCGCAGGCGAAAGCGTTTCAACAGCGGGCCGAAGCTCTCTCGTTCGCCGTCCGGCATCGTCCTGGCGCCCCTCGCTCGCGCCGCTACCAACTGTATCCCGTTACTGTAGCGCTCGGCCCTTCGCGTCGCTGGACGGTCGGCCCTGGACGGCGTAGAATCGAATGCAGGCGGCCGTCCACGACGGCACAACGCCGCCGGCGCCCGAACGCGCCGCCGTGACGACCGCTGCGCCACGAAAGGGAACCCTCTGCGATGCTGATCCTGCTGATCCTCGTCCTCTTCATCATGCTGCCGATCGTCCTGCCGCGCCTGGTCAAAGGACTCTTCGGGCTGACGCGATGACGCCCGCGACGCGTGTCCTGGCCGCCCTGCTCGTAAGCGCAGGGCTGGCCTGCGCCGCTTGCAGCGGTCACGACTCGGGTCACGACTCCTCGAGCGGCTCGGGTTCGTCGAGCTCCGCCGACAGCGGCAGCGGCAGCAGCAACGGTGCGAGCGACAACAGCAGCAGCAACAACAGCGCCAGCGGCAGCAGCAGCGACGTCTACGCCCGGTTCACCAACGAAGCGAACGCGTCGGGGATCGATCTGGGCAAGCACCCGACCTACGGTTCCGAGTACGTCGATCGCCGCGCGCACCTGTTCTGCACGCTGCTCGCCGACGGCAACTTCACCAAGCTGAGCGTCGAGATCACGATGCCGCCGGTCGAGAACATGCTCGAGACGACCACCGACCGGCCCCGGCTCGAAACGGCGATCGCCGACGCAGGCGTGCCGGCCTACTGCCCCGAGAACGGCACCGGGTGGGGCCAGTGGCGAGCCACCAACGTCCGTTAGGACGATTCGCGCGCGGGCGCGCCGAGCTGCGGCCGTAGCCGTCACTCCGCGTCCGCGATCGCCTCGCCGGTGATCGCGATGAAGGCGTCTTCGAGGGTGGGGCGGTGCAGGTCGAGCGAGGCGATCCGGGTGCCCAGCGCGTTGGCCTCCGTCACGACCGCGGCCAGCGCGAGCCCAGGCTCGCCGCTGGTCGCGAGCTGCCATTGGCCGTTGGTCTGCGCCCAGGTGCCGAGCCGCTGCAGCGCGGCGCCGGGCGCGAAGCCGTCGGCCGCGATGCTGACCGTCGCGTCGCCGCCGTAGCGGGCGACCAGGTTGGCCGCCGTGTCCTCGGCGACGATCCGGCCGCGCTGGACGACGCAGATGCAGTCGCTCAAGCGCTCGGCCTCCTCGATGTAGTGGGTGGTGAGCACGATCGTCTTGCCGGCCGCGCGCAGCCGCTCGACCTCGCCCCACAGGATGCGCCGGCCGAAGGCGTCCATGCCGGCGGTGGGCTCGTCGAGGAAGAGCACCTCGGGATCGTGCTGGAGCGCGAGCGCTAAGGCCAGCCGCTGCTGCTCGCCGCCCGACATCTGGGCGACCTGCCGCTCGAGCTTGCCCGCGAGCCCGACCCGCTCCGCCATCTCGGCGCTGCGCGCCGCGATGCCGTAGTAAGCGGCGTAGAGCTCGAGCACCTCGCGCACGCTGGCCTTCTCGGGCAGCGAGGTGGCCTGGAGCTGGACCCCGATGCGCGGTTTGAGCCGGGCGAGATCGCGCGCGGCGGTCGGGTTCAGGCCCAGGATGCGAATCGAGCCCGCGGTCGGCCGGCCGATCCCGATGCAGCACTCCAGCGTCGTCGTCTTGCCCGCGCCGTTGCGCCCCAAGAGCCCGAAGATCGTGCCGCGCGGCACGGTGAAGCTCAGCCCGGCCACCGCTTCCAGCTCACCGTAGCGCTTGACCAGCCGGTCCACCACGATTGCTGCGTCCACGGCCGCATGGACCGCGCGCTGCGGCGCAGGTTTGCGCACCCGAGCCGCCATTGCGCAATGGTCCGGGAGCCGTGTCGATGTTCTAACCCAACGATGGCTCGACAAGAAGGAATTTTGCCTTGTGCCAGCATGTTGGCACACGGCTCAACTACGCCGATACGGTGACATCGGGTGCAGTTGACGAGCGCGCCAGGGCGGTGGAAGAGGCTAGGCGCCCGGAACTCGTTTTCGGGCTAATCGGTGCACTCGGGGCGGAGGTCGGTGCAGTCGAAGGATACGTGCGTGATCGTATCAGCCAGCTTGGTTATTATGTGCCCGAGACCATCAAGCTGACCGATCTCTTGCGTGAGCTCGCCGGCCCGCCGTTCGAGGCCCTTAAGATTGCCGGCGACCGGGCCAGCATCAAATCCAAGATGGATGCTGGCAACGAGCTTCGGGCGAAGACGCAGCGTGCCGAAGCGATGGCCATGCTGGGTGTAAACCGTATTCGCGCATATCGTGAACGGGAGGGCATACCGGCTGGCCGAGCGACGAAGGCAACGGCATTCATCCTGAATTCGCTCAAGCATCCGACTGAAGTCCGGGCACTGCGGAGGATCTACGGTTCGTCGTTCGTCGCGATCGCAGTCTTCAACGAGCGATCCGACCGGATCAAAGCCACCCAAGCGCGACTTGCCAACTCGTACGGTCGCGGAGAGCTGAGCGACTACGAATCGGAGGCAGTCGGTCTCGTCCAGCGAGATCAGGACGAGCAGCGCAACCCTTACGGGCAGCACGTGAGCGATGCTTTCGCGCTAGCGGATGTCGTCGTTGGTGAGTCCACGTCACGGGATCTCAAACAGTCGATGGAGCGATTCATCGACGCATTCTTCGGCAATTGGACGCACACGCCGACGATCGACGAATCCGGCATGTACTATGCCCAGGGCGCACGGTATCGATCTGCTTCGATGGCGCGTCAAGTTGGCGCGGCCATTCTGCGGCCAGACGGCACGATCGTCGCGACCGGAGCGAACGACGTCCCCAAGGCAGGCGGAGGGCTCTACAAGGAATCGGACAAACCCGACGGCCGCGATCACGCGCGTACCGAGCACCGGGATTCGAGCGATTTCTACAAGCGTGAGGTCGTCATCGACTTTCTGGAGCAGCTCTTCGGGATGGAATTGCTCAACAAGAAGAAGCGGGACGACATCCTGCCCCTCGTCGACGACATGTTCAAGACCAAAGCACTCAAGCACACGAAGTTGATGGGGACCATAGATTACGTGCGCGCGGTGCACGCAGAGGCATCGGCGTTGATGGACGCAGCTCGCCACGGCCTCGCGGTCCAAGACTGTACGCTTTACACGACGACGTTTCCGTGTCATGACTGCACCAAGCACATCGTCGCGGCAGGAATCGACCGGGTCGTCTTCATCGAGCCATATACGAAGAGCCTCACTTCGCAGCTCTTCTCGGATTCGGTCGCAATCGACGAGCCGATAAACGGTGGAAAAGTGGATTTCTCGCCCTTCATCGGCATTTTACCGCGACGGTACGCGGATATCTTCGGCATGCATTCGGAACGTAAATCTGAGGATGGCCTGTGGAAAAAGTGGAAGCCGCAGGAGGCGTACCCCGTGCTCGGCGATTATGTCGGCCCGGCAGAAGCGCGCATCATCACTGAAAATTTCGAAGTCGGCCACTTCAACAAGTTGCTGAAGATCAAAGGCCTCACCGCCTGAATCTCTGAACGGAGCGAAATCATGGAACAGGGTTGGCTCGCTCGTGAAATCGCGCGCACCGAGAAGATCATCGACGGGATCCCCGGCGGTTGGGAGGCCGTTCAAGAAGCATCGCGGCGGGCCGAAGAAGAGAACCGGGACGAAGCCGAGGCCTACCTGCGCGAGCAAGAGCGCCGCAAGAACTCGCGGGTGGGCTGACGTCGGACCGGGCGCGTCGAAGGATCGGGCTCAAGGTGCCGGCGGGATGATTGTCCAGGCGGCGATGATGCCGGCCGCGCGCACGTACCGGCCGCTGAACACGCGGGTGCCGGCGGCGGCTGGCAGATGCTCTTTTGTCAGCCGCGCGGCGAACGCCGAGTCGGCGGGTTCGATCTCGACTTCGACGTCGCTGAAGTCCAGGAAGGTCGCGGTCAGCGGGAAGTACGCCTTGTAGACGCTCTCCTTGATCGAGAACAGCAGCTTCGCCAGGTCCATCGCGATCAGCGGCTCGAGCCGGGCGCGCTCGCGCAGCTCGTCCGCGGAGCAGACGCGGGCGGCGACCGCGGGCGTGATCGGCTCGTCCAGCTCGACGTCGATCCCGATCCCGGCGACGTCGCGCGCGCGCGCGACGGCGGCGGCGGCGTAGCCCTTGCAGTGCGAGATGCTGCCGACGATCCCGGCCGGCCAGACCGGTGCGCGGCGCTCGCCGACCGGGATGGCCGCCGGCGCCGTGCCGAGCGCGGCCAGCGCGCGGCGCGCGTACGTCCGGCCGGCGGTGAACTCGTCGCGCCGCTTCGCCACCGCCGAGGCCACCGCCGCGCGCTCGGCCGCAAAGAGCTCGTCCAGCGCGTCCGCGATCGGCCCGCCGGCGAACGCGACCGCGGCCGGCAGCTCGCGCCGGACGGCGCGGCCGAGCTCGTCACGATCGGTGGTCATGCGGCCGGGTTCGGCGCGGCCGGGGCCGAAGCCCGGCCGGCCGACATGAAGCTCTGGGCGATCAGCGACCTCCACGTCCACTTCCCGCCCAACCGCGCCGCGCTGGGGCGGCTGCGGCCGCATGCCGAGGACTGGCTCGCGCTGGGCGGCGACGTCGGCGAGACGGAGGACCACCTGCGCGCGACGCTCGACGCGCTGCTGCCGAAGTTCGCCAAGCTGCTCTGGGTGCCCGGCAACCACGAGCTGTGGACGCGCCCCCGCCGCGAGGGCCTGCGCGGCGTGCGCAAGTACGAGCGGCTGGTCGCGGTCTGCCGCGAGTACGGCGTGCTGACCCCCGAGGATCCCTACCCGCGCTGGCCCGGCCCGGGCGCGTTCCGCATCGCGCCGCTGTTCGTGCTCTACGACTACAGCTTTCGGCCCGACTCGGTGCCCGACGACGAGGCGCTGGCCTGGGCGGCGGAAGCGGGCCTGCGGTGCATGGACGAGGTGCTGCTCGAGCCCGAGCCCTACGCGTCCATCCCGGACTGGTGCGCGGCGCGCGTGCGCTACACCGAGGACCGGCTGGCCGAGGCGTGCGCGGCCGACGACGCGCGGCTGGTGATCGTCAACCACTTCCCGCTGCGCGCCCAGGACGTGCACCTCAGCCGCATCCCGCGCTTCTCGATCTGGTGCGGCACGCGCGCGACCGCCGACTGGCACCGCCGCTTTCGCGCCCACGTCGTCGTCACCGGGCACCTCCACGTGCGCGGCACGGCGTACGCCGACGGCTGCCGGTTCGAGGAAGTGTCGCTGGGCTACCCGCGCCAGTGGTCCGAGGCGCGCGGCATCGAGGCCTACCTGCGCCAGATCCTGCCCGACCCGGTCTGAGCGACGTGACCGCCCGGCGCTCGATCCGGACGCGGCTGCTCGCGGCGCTCGCCGCTGCCGCGCTGCTCGTGCCCGCGGCCGCGCCGGCCGCCGAACCGCGCCCGCCCACGCTGGTGATCGACGGCGACCCCAGCTCGCTCGACACGATCCGCAACACCCCGTTCGGCTGGCTGCTGGGACCGCTCACGCAAGGCTATCTGTTCCTGGTCGACGAGCGCGGGCAGCTCGTGCCCGACCGCGCGCTGCGCGTGCCGACGCGGGAGAACGGCCTGATCTCGCCCGACGGGCGCACGATCACCTACGAGATCCGCACCGGGCGCTGGAGCGACGGCGCGCCGTTCGACGCGCACGACGTCGCCTTCACCGTCGCGGCGCTGCGCAACCCGCGCACGTCGGTGCCCGACACCTCGGCGGTCGCGCCGATCGCGTCGGTCGCGGTGCCGCGGCCCGACCGGCTCGTCGTGCGCTTGAAGCGGCCGTTCGCGCCGTTCGTGTCGTCGTTCCTGAGCCTGGGCGCGAACGATCCGTTCGCGATCCTGCCGCGCCACGTCGCCGCCCGCTACGCGTCGCTGGACCGCAGCTCGCTCGACGACCACCCGGTCGGCCTGGGCCCGTTTCGCCTCGCCGCGTGGCGGCGCGGCGAGCGGCTGGAGTTCGCCCGCAACCCGTACGCCTGGCGGCGCGCGCGCAGCGCGCGGGTCGTCGTGCAGATCCAGCCGGCCGCGCAGACGCGGCTGGTGCTGGCGCTGGCCGGGCAGCTCGATGCGGTGCCGCTGACGGGCTTGCAGATCGACGCCGCGCGCGGGCTGCGCACGGTCGCGACGACGACCAACCTGGTGGACTACCTGCAGATCAACGTTCGCCGGCCGGCGCTGGCCGGCGCGCGCGTGCGCCGCGCGCTCGCCGCGGCGATCGACCGCAAGCGGCTGGCCGCGACGGTCTACCGCGACGCGCTGGTGCCGAGCGACGGCGTGCAGTTCGACCCCGCGTTCGCCGCGCCGCGCCGGCTGCCGGCGTACGATCCGGCCGCGGCGGCGCGGGTGCTCGCGCCGCTGCACCTGACGCTCGATCTCGCCATCGCCGGCGCGTGGCGCCAGAGCGCGAGCGCGGCGGTGCAAATCGCCGACGACCTGCGCCGCGCCGGCGTCACGGCGAACGTCCGCTCGTACACCGAGGCGACGTTCTGGGGCGCCCGGGACGCCGGCGGCATCCTGGAGGGCGGCCGCTACGACCTGGCCCTGACGTCGTGGTCGCCGACGCTCGATCCGGACCGCTCGTACTTGTTCGGCTGCGCCGCCGGGCCGCCGGGCGGCGGCAACTCGATGGGCTGGTGCAGCCCCGCGTACGACCGCGAGGAGGCGGCCGGCGCCGCGGTCTACGAGCGGGCGCGCCGAGCCCCGCACTACCGGGCGGCAGGCGACGTGCTGGCGGCCGAGGTGCCGGTGATTCCGCTCGGCCTGGAGCGCAGCGTCTACGCCGTCGCGCCGCGGCTGCACGGCTTTCGTCCCAACCCGCTCGGCCGCGACTTCTGGAACGCCTGGGAGTGGTGGGTTCCGTGAGCGTCGTCACCGTCCCCGGCCGGCGACGAGATCGATCGCCCCGCCGGGTACGATGCAACGACGATGACGCACCGGGTGGCGTTCCCGCAGGTTTCATTCTGCGCGCGTGGGCGTGATTACGAGTTGCGGCTCGGCGCGCTGTGCGTTCCGCAGCACACCTACCTGCTCGGCGCGGCGCTGCTGGTCGGCCTGGGCGGCGGCTTCGGCGCGGTGGCGTTCCGCGCGCTGATCACCTACGCCGGCGTGGTCGCCGGGCTGCTCACCGCCCTGCTCGCGCACGGCCTGGGCCCGTTCGCGCTGGTCGTCTCGGTCGGGACGGGCGGGGCGCTGGCGGCCTGGATCGCGCTGCGCTTCGCGCCGGAGGCGCGCGGGCACGGCGTGCCCGAGGTCATGGCGGCGGTCGCACTGCGCGGCGGCGCGATGCGGCCGCGCGTCATCCTGGTCAAGGCGCTGGCGTCGGCGACGACGATCGGGTTCGGCGGCACGGTGGGGCGCGAAGGACCGATCATCCAGATCGGCGCCGCGATCGGCTCGGTGCTCGGGCAGCTCGCGCACGCGCCGGCGCCGATCGTGCGCACGCTGGTGGCGTGCGGCGCGGCGGCGGGCGTCTCGGCGACCTTCAACGCCCCGCTGGGCGGCGTGTTCTTCGCCAGCGAGGTGATCCTGGCCGACTTCACGCCGCGCTCGTTCTTGGCGATCGTCGTCTCGAGCGCGGTCGCGGCCGTCGTCGGCCGGGCGGCGCTGGGCAACCGGCCGTCGTTCGACGCGACCGGCTTCGCGCTCGTCTCGCCGCGCGAGCTGGTGCTCTACGCGCTGCTCGGCGTGGTCTGCGCGCTGTGGGCGGCGGGCTTCGTCAAGCTGCTCTACGGCTGCGAGGACCTCGCCGCGCGCATCCGGCTGCCCGCCCCGCTCAAGGCGTTCGGCGGGCTCGCGCTGGTCGGGCTGATCGGCGTCTGGTTCCCGCAGATCCTCGGCGTCGGCTACGGCGCGGTGCAGCACGTCTTCGACCGCCACGTGCCGCTCGTGCGCGCGTTCCAGCTCAGCCTGCTCGAGCCGGTCGCGACCTCGGTCACGCTGGCGGCGGGCGGCAGCGGCGGTGTCTTCGGACCGTCGCTCTACACCGGCGCGATGATCGGCGACGCGTTCGGCCGCGTCGTGCACGGGCTGTTCCCGCTCTGGACCGCGGCGCCGGCGGCGTACGGCCTGGTCGCGATGGCGGCGCTGTTCGCGGCGGCGGCCGAAGCGCCGATCACCGCGATCGTGATCGTGTTCGAGATGTCGAACGACTACCGCATCGTGCTGCCGCTGATGATCGCGGCCGCCGTCTCGACGGCGCTCGGGCGCCGGCTGATCGGCGGCACGATCGACGACCTCTCGCTCTTCCGGCGCGGCATCGACTGGAACCGGGTGCGGCGGCCGCACGCGCTCGCGCACGTCTCGGTGGCGAGCGTCGCGGACGGCCGCGCCTGCACGGCGCGCGCCGACGAGCCGGTGCGCGCGGTCGCCGCGCGGCTGCCGGCGGACGCCGACGGCGTCGCGGTCGTCAACGGCACGCGGCTGGTCGGCGTCGTGGCGGCGGCCGCGCTGGCCGAGTGGCTGGTGCGCGACCCGGCCGCGCCGGTCGCGCGCGCCGCGCAGGCGACGACCACGACGCTGCGCGAGGACGACTCGATGGAGCGCGCGGCGGAACTGCTGGCCGACTCGCCGCTGGGCTTCGTGCCGCTGCTCGACGGGGCGGGTATGCTCGTCGGCCTGGTCAACCGGCGCCAGGTGCTCGAAGCGTTCCGCGGTGCCCGCTCGGCGTAAACCGCCCGGCAGGGGGATTCGGGCCGGACGAAGGCGGATATCCGCGGCCAAGGCATTGGCGTTGTACAGGGTGTGCCTTTGGTGCTGCGTTCCGACCCGCTCGGCAAAGGATCCGGTAGCACGTTCCGACCGGTCGAGCGCGAGCGCGTCCTGGCCCGCCTCGAAGCCGCGGCCGCCTTGCGCGTCGTGCTGGTCGCCGCGCCCGCCGGCTACGGGAAGACGCTGGCGGTGCGGCAGTTCCTGGACCGGCTCGGCGCCGACTGCATCCAGTACTGCGTTCGGCCCGAGGACGACACGCTCTTGGGGTTCGTGCGCGGGCTCATCGATGCGTTCCCCGCCCCGCTCACGGCCTTGCGCGACACGCTCGGCAACGCCTACGCGAGCGCCGACCGGGACCGGCCGCAGCGGCTCGCGTCCTGGCTTGCCGACCGGCTCGCGGGCGCGGCGCGGACCATCTTCGTCGACGACGTCCACCGCGTGCAGGAAGGTAGCGAGAGCGCGGCGTTCCTGGCCTCGCTGGTGGCCTGCAGCGGGCCGCTTGTGCGCTGGGTCTTCGCCGGCCGGGACGTCTCGGCGCTCCCGGTCGCCTCGTGGGTCGCCTACGGCACCGCCGACCTTCCGCTCGAAGCCGCCGAGCTCAACTTCACCCGCGCCGAGAGCTACGCGCTGGCGGCGTCCTGCACGTCCGCGCTGACGCCGCCCGAGGTCGACGCGCTGATCGAGCTGACCGAAGGCTGGTCGACCGCGGTCGCGCTGGGCGTCAAAGCGGCGGTCCGCGAGCGCGAGTTCGCCAAGTCGAAGGCGACCACGCGGGTTCTCGCCTACTCGTACCTCGCCGAGCAAGTCTTCGGCGCGCTCTCCGACGAACAGCGCGCGTTCCTGCTCGAGACCGCCGTGTACACCGTCGTCGACCTCGGCATCCTGGGCGTCGTGGAGGGACAGCGGCGGCGCGTGCTGGCCGAGCTGCGCAAGAACGTCACCTTCATCATCGACGAGGGCCCGGACCGGTTCCGCTATCACGACCTCTTCCGCGGGTTCCTGCTCGACGAGCTGCGGGTTGCCGGCGCCGGACGGCTCGAGGCGGCGTACCGGACCGCTGCCGCGACGCTCGAGAGCGCCGGCCGCGCGGCCGAGGCGATGCTGCTCTACGCGCGCTGCGACGCGCCGGACGACGTCGTGCGGCTCCTGCACGCAGTGGGCCGGGCGCTGGTCGAGCACGGCCAGGCCGACGTCGTCGAGCGCGCGCTGAGCGGGCTCGCCGGCTTCAGCGGCGATCCGCACTTGCTGGCGCTGCGCGCGTCCGTCGATGCGCTCGCGTCGGACTTCGCCGCCTCCGAGGCGCGCTACCGCGAGGCGCTGCGGCTCGCCTCGGGCGGACTGCGGGCCGAGATCGCCTACCGCTTCGCGACCGACCTGCTCAAGCGCGGCAAGTCCGAGGCGCTCGACGTGCTGCGCGACGCCGCGTCGTCGGCGACCACCCCCGAGCTGCGGGCGTCGGTCCACGGCACGCTCGCGACGGCGTTCGCGCTGCACGACGATGCCGCTTCGGCCCGCAAGCACATCGACGTCGCGCTCGCCGAGAGCGGCACGCTCGATGCGGCGGCCCGGGCCACCGTGCTGCACCAGGCGAGCTACGTCGCGTACCAGCGCGCCGATGCCAAAGCCTGCCTGGCCTACGCCGACTCGGCCGCGCACCTGGCCGCCAAGGAAGCGCTGCGCGCGCTCGAAGCCCGCATCTACCGTGTCAAGTACGGCGCGGCGACCGGCTTCCTCGACGACCGCGCGCAGGGCGCCGTGCTGCTGGCGCAGATGATCGAGGTCGCGCGGCAGATCGGCGACGTCTACCTCGTGCTGTGGGCCCTGGCCGGCTCGTACGACCTTGCCGCGGAGCGCGGCGACGCCGACGCGCTGGCCGCGCTCGACGTCGAGATCGCCGCCTACGACGCGCCGGCGCGGCGCGAGTTCGACGACGAGCTGGCCTCGGCGCGCGCGCTGCGCTCGGCGTGGAGCGGCGACTTCGCCAACGCCGCCGAGCTGCTGCGCGGCACCGAGGCGGACCGGCTGACCGTGCCGCGCCGCGCGCTGCGCTTCGCCGAGCACGGCGTGTACGCCGCGGCGGCCGGCCTGGGCGACGACGCCGCCGCGTCGCTGGGCGAAGCCTCGCGCCTGGCCGGCAGTGCGGTGCCGGTGACGCCGCACGACCGGCGCCGCCACGTGCAGTGCCTGGCCTACGTGGTGCTGGGCTACGCGATCCTGGGCCAGTACCCGCGCGCGAACGCGGCGCTGCGCGCGGCCGAGCCGCAGCGGCGCGGCGTGCCCGCCCGCTACCGCCTGCTGCTCGACGCCGCGCGCGGTTTCGTCCTGCGCGCCGAGATCGCCGACGACGAGCTGTTCCGGCGCTCGGCCGGCGCGCTCGAGCGCGACGGCTGCGGCGGGCTGGCCCGGATGCTGCAGCGCTTGCCCCTGCCCGACGCGCCGTCCGAGTCGGCGATCGCCCGGCTCACGCCGGCCGAGATCAACGTGCTGCGCGCCATCGCGGTGCACGGGACGAGCGCGAACGCCGCCGAGGCGCTGGGCCGCAGCCTCAACACGGTCAACGTTCAGGTCAAGTCGATCCTCAAGAAGCTGGGCTGCGCCTCGCGCCACGAGGCCGTCGCCTACGGGCGCGAGCACGGTCTCATCGCCTGAGGCGCATAACCACCGGGTAGCCAGTTCCTGGTCAGAGACCGGTCCGCTCGCCCTCGCTATGCTGGAAGCGTAGACACACCGCCAGCAACGCAGAGGGAAAGACCATGCAGCTCGTGACCTGGTTCCTGACTTGTCTGCTCTTCGCCCACCCGGCACAGCAGCCGGCGAACGGCGCCGGCGGGCGGCCCGCCCTCGCCCTCACGGCGGCGGCCGCCCCGACGCCCCCACCGCCCGGTCCGAACGACTTCCCGCCCATCCTGCCGTAACCGCGGCGCCGGCATAACCAGCGCCTAACCATTTTCTGGTCAGCGACCGGCGGCCGCGCGAACCGTACCATCGCAGTGTAGCCGCTCGAACCGCCCAAAGCGCACGCATCGCGGTCGGACGCCTCAAAGCAGTCCTTGCGAGGACGCGATCACGCGCCCGCAAGTGCTCGGCTGCGCCCGCGCAGCCGTCCCCAACGGTTCCTTCCATCACTCCAACCTCAGCAGGAGAATCATCATGAACCGGATCCTCAACCTGGCCCACTTCGACACCACGATCGACGCGTCGGACGTCGTCGGCAACTCGTCCTACTCGACCGGCTGCGGCAACTCGTCCTACTCGACCGGCTGCGGCAGCGGCACCTGATCCGGCGGGCGGCACCGGCCGCCCCGTTCTCGCAAAGCGCCATTGCGCCGGCCGAGCTTTCCGGGAGCTCGGTTGGCGCGGGCGCTCCGCCGTTTCCGTTTCCTGGAGAGCACATCGTGAAGACTTCCGATCCACCATCGGTCACGGCGACGGCGCTGCTGCACCGGGCCGCGCGGGACGAGATGCCCACCTTGCTGCGGCTGTTCGCGGTCGTCGCCGGGGGCGCGGCGCTCGGGGCCGTGCCCGCATTCCTCACCGGCCGGCTCGTCGACGGCGCGCTCGACCGCCACGACATCCACGCCCTGCTCTGCTATACGGCCGGGATGGTCGCGGCCGCGCTCGCCGCCGCGCTGCTCTCCGTCGTGCAAGGCCGCACGAGCGTCGCGCTCGTGCAGCGCATCATGACCGGGCTGCGCAAGCGGCTCGCGGTCCACGTCGCGCTCCTGCCGTACGCCTTCTTCACCGAGCAGCGCGCGGGCGAAGTGCTCAACCGCGTCACCAGCGACGTCGACTCGCTCGAGTCGCTCGCCCAGAGCCTGAGCATCAACCTGATCGCCAACACCGCGACCGTGACCGCGGCCACCGTCATGCTGTTCGTCATCGACGCGCGGCTGGCGCTGACGACGCTCTTGGTGATGATCCCGTTCCTGGCCCCACTGCGCCCGCTCTCCAAACGGATGTACGAGTCGCAGGGCCGTATCCGCGTGGCGCGCGACGGCGTGACCTCCGCGATGTACGACTTGGTCTCGCTCTCGGGCGCCTTGCTCTTCAAGCTGTTCGGCGCGCCCGGCGAGGCCGGCGCTCGGATCGAGCGCACCGGCACCGCGGTGATGGCGGCCGAGATCGGCTTGGCCACCCACAACCGCTGGTACGGCGCGGTGCTCTCGGTGATGATGGCCCTCTCGTCCGCCCTGGTGTGGCTGTTCGGCGGTCTGCTCGTGGCCCACGGCGCGATGTCGATCGGGGCGCTCGTCGCGTTCATCGCCTTGCAGGCGCGGCTCTTCGTTCCCGCCGGAATCCTGGCGACGTCCCACTCACAGCTCACGATGTCGCGCGCCGTCCTGGACCGCATCGCGGCGTACCTGTCGCTCGAGACCGAGAACCAGCGCGCCCGCGGCGCCGTCGCGCTGCCGCCGGGCGGCGGTGCGGTCGAGCTGCGCGGCGTCTCGTTCGCGTACGAGCCGGGCGTCCCGGTCCTGTGCGACGTCTCGCTGCGCATTCCCGCCGGCCGCACGATCGCCATCGTCGGCCCCTCGGGCTCGGGCAAGAGCACGATCTGCTCGCTGCTGCTCAAGCTCTACGAGCCGGGGGCGGGACGCATCCTGGTCGACGGCGCCGACCTCGCCGCGACGACGATCGCCTCCGCCCGCGACGCGATTGGCCTAGTGACCCAGGAGACGTACCTGCTGCACGACACGATCGCCGCCAACCTGCGCTTCGCCAAGCCGTCCGCGACGCAGGCCGAGCTCGAGGCCGCCGCGCGACGGGCCGACATCCACGATTTCATCGCCGGCCTGCCCGACGGATACGACACCGTCGTCGGCGAGCGCGGTTCGAAGCTCTCGGGCGGGCAGCGCCAGCGGCTCGCGCTCGCCCGGATCGTCCTCAAGAACCCGCGCATCCTCATCCTCGACGAGGCGACCAGCGCCCTGGACGCCCACACCGAGCAGCGCGTCAAGGACGCGTTCCGCGAGGTGATGCGCGACCGGACCGGGATCATCGTCGCCCACCGCCTCTCCACCGTGCTCTCCGCCGATCTCGTCGCCGTGCTCGATCGCGGGCGCATCGTCGAGGTCGGCTCGGTCGACGACCTGCTGCGGATTCCGTCGGCCCTCACCCGCCTCTTCCCCGAGATCGGCACCACCGCCGACCCGGCACTTCTCCAAGGGAGCGCTCTCGATGCGTACTAGACCCAGCCTGCTCGAAACGATCACCGGCGGCGACTTCTTCGAGCCGGCGGACCACAAGCGGGCCAAGGACGAGGACTTCATCGCCTACGCCGCACGCGAGCTGCCCGGGTCGTGGTGGCGCAAGCGCAACGGCATGTGGTACTTCTGCGGCTCCCCGGCCGACCCGGGCCGCCGGCACGGCTGGAAGATCCACCTCTCGGCGACGCCTTCCAACGCCGGAGCGGTGCTCGAAGCCGCACTGCCCGTCTTCGTCGCGCACGGCACGTCGTTCAAGTTCACCGCCGACCGCGACTTCCTGATGCTCTCGCTGAGCAAGACCTGGCAGCGCGGCGCCGCCGGGAAGTTCATCACCGCCTATCCGCACGACGACGCGCAGTTCGTGGCGCTGATGGAGGAGCTGCACCGGGTCACCGGCCGGTTCGAGGGGCCCTACATCCTCTCGGACCGCCGCTACAAGGACAACCAGGTCCTCTACTACCGCTACGGCTCGATCCTGCCGGTCATGCGGCTACGGCCCGACGGCACCAGCGTCGGCGTGCTGGACGGCCCGGACGGCACGGAGATCGTGGACGAGCGCAACGCGTACTTCTCGCCGCCGGCCTGGGTGAGCGATCCGTTCCCGGCCGAGGACGCGCCCGACGACGGCGAGCCGGGGACGCTCAAGGCCGGCCGCTACGCGATCACCGAGGCGCTGATGTTCAACAACTCGGGCGGCGTGTACGCCGCGACCGACCGGCAGAGCGGCGCCAAGGTCCTCATCAAGGAAGCCCGGCCGTACGTGTCGTGGACCTCGCCCACCAGCGACGCGCGCGCCATGCTGCGCCGCGAGTACCGCATCCTGCAAGCGCTGAGCGGTACGGGGGTGACGCCCGAGCCGATCGATTACTTCACCGACTGGGAGCACGAGTTTCTGGTCGAGGAGTTCGTCGAGGGCACGGCGCTGCGCGGCATGACCGCGATCGACCCGATCCTGCTGCGGACGCGGCCCACCCAAGCCGAATGGGCGGCCTGGTACGCGGACTTCCGCCGGCTCTTCCTGCGCGCCGCGCAGGCGGTGCAGCGCGTGCACGAGCGGGGCGTGCTGATGCTGGACCTCTCGCCCGGCAACATCATGGTCGGCGCGGACGGCGAGGTCAAGCTGATCGACTTCGAGACGGCGATCGAAGTGGGCGTCGACCAGCCGACCGACGTCTGCACGCCGGGGTTCCGGGCGTTCGAGAAGCTGCACGGGCCCGGCGGCACGATCGCCTCGGACTACTTCTCGTTCGCCGCGGTGATGCTCTCGCAAGTCTTCCACGTCAGCGTCCTCTTCGAGCTCGACCGCAGCCGGATCGCCGACATCACGTGCGAGGTCTGCGCCGACGCCCGGCTGCCGGTCACCCTCACCGAGACGATCGTTGCGGCGTTCGCCGTCGACCCCTCGCACCGCCCGTCGATCGCCCAGCTCGCGGCCGCGCTCGAGGCCAGCCCCGACCTCGCGCCGCAGGTCCGCCAGCCGCTCGCCGACGACGGTGAGACGCGCGAACGAATCGCCCGCATGCGCGAGCGGGTGCTGGACTACGTCACCGCCACCGCGACGCCCGGCCGAGACGACCGGCTCTTCCCCAGCGACTTCCGGCTGTTCCGGACGAACCGGCTGAGCTTGGCGTACGGCGCGTCGGGTACGCTGGCTGCCCTAGGCCGGCTGGGCCGGCCGATTCCCGAGCGCTTCACGGACTGGCTCCTCGAGCGGCTGCCCGAAGCGGACCGCCTGGCGCCGGGTTTCGGCGTCGGCCAGGCCGGCATCGCCTGGGCCCTGGCCGAGCTGGGCCTGGAGCGCGAGGCCCAGCGCCGGCTGCGCGCCGCCGCCAAGCACCCGCTGCTGGACACCTCGGCGAGCCTGTTCAACGGGCAGGCCGGCTGGGGCCTGACGAACCTGCGGTTCTTCCTCGCCTCGCAGGACGAGGAGTTCCTGGCTGCCGCCATCGCGGCCGCCGACTGGCTGGCCGAGCGCGCGCACACGAACGAGCTCGGGCACCCGTACTGGACCGAGGACGGCAGCGCGAGCGCGCCGGTCCACTACGGGTTGCTGCACGGCGCCAGCGGGATCGCGCTCTTCCTGCTCTACCTCGGGCTGGCGACGGATCAGCCGCGCTTCCTCGCGCTGGGGCGGCGCGCGCTCGACTACGACATCGCGCTGAAGGTGCCGAGTGCGGACGGCGGAGCGTCGTGGCAGTACCGCAGCGACTTCGCGGCGATCGTCTCCCCGTATTGGGAGTACGGCGCGGCCGGCGTCGGCGCGGCGGTGCTGCGCTACGGCGCGGTCACCGGCGACCCGCGCTACCGCGCGCTGTACGAGGAGATCTTCATCGAGACCGACCGCAAGTACACGTTCATCCCGGGCAAGTACAACGGGGTCGCCGGGATCGGCGGCGCGCACCTCGACGCGTTCCGCCTGACCGGCGACCCGCGCTATCGCAGCGCCGCGCTCAAGGCGTTCGAAGGGGTTGCGATCACCCGCGTCGAGCGGCCCGAAGGGCTGGCGTTCCCGAGCAGCGCGCAGACGAAGGTCTCGAGCGACTGGGGCTACGGCCTGGCCGGGATCGCGCTGTTCCTCGACCGGCTGGTCACCGGCGCACCCTCGGAGTTCCTGCTCGACGCCGAGCTGCTGCCCGCGCATCCCGCCGCCCACGGCTCGGCGGTGCTCACCTCGACGCCCAAATGAAGAGGTCGTGGTTTGCCCTCGACCGTTCCCTTTCGCCGCACCTCCCATCCCTCACTTCATCTTCAAGGAGACGACATGAACCGAGTACTCGATCTGGCCCGGCTTGCCGCACTCGTCACCTCGGATGCCGTTGGCATCAGCTCGCAGAGCGCCGACTGCCCCCCTAGTGCCGTGTCCTACAATTGCTCGATGACCTGAGGGCGCCGACGAACCGTCGGCGGTCGCGACGACGGCGGTCAGAATCACGGGTCGGAGGATTTCCCCGGCCCGTCGGCGACCTCCGCCCGATGAACGAGAACGCCCAGGCGCGCGGCCCGCTGGCCTGCCGATCGTTCAGTAGGGCATTGTCGTGCTGTCACGCTGCGGCCGCACCGCTTTCGGGACCAAAACTGCTGGCGCGACCTCAGGGGCGCCGCTTCTGAAAACGGGCTTGCCGACATCTTATAACAGTGAAATATGTCCTTTGCCGACAGAAAAGCGTCTGTCTTTGCGTAGGTCACGCATGCAGGTCGTCCGGGGAGTCTTTCGCGCTGCAGTTTTCGCGGTGAGTTCCGGATGGGTTGTCTCGAGCGCCCGCCATAAATCATCCGACGTCACGGTTGTGCGTTTGGTGGATGTCATCCATGCGAATGCCGCGTCGCTGAACTTCGACATGGGTTACATTTCGACGAGTTTCAGAGGGGGTGCTTCGACTTGGTCGCCCCACTGGTGCCAGCCACGCCTATAGTGACGTGCAAACATCTCGAGCCGGGGACCTGGAGAACAGCGTTCGATGATGCCCCACATTTCATCGGGCTTTTGAGAATGCCGCCGCTTGCGCGTGCCGATGAGGTTTACTTGCGTCCGGCCGGGATCGAGTGTCCGATTGTTCTTTCCTCGAATGCCGAAAAGCACGAGTTCGGTTACATTGCGAAAATAAAAGCCGACTCCTCGGCCGTCCGGTCCACCGTCTTTACGGATCTTGTACCAAACTAAGTTCGACTTGTACGTAAATCCCCAACGGTGCATCGTTTCGAGACCTTCGGCGAGCAGTGCATTAGGACACCACAGGTAAAGATGCGATTGTTCTGCTGCAATCGTTGCAACGGGAAGCTCGTGGATGTCTTCCATCGTCATGGTTCCGTAACGCGAGAGCCGCCTGTGTTCCGGCGCCATTTTACCGGTGCGATTCATAAAGCGCCACGGCGGATCGGCGTAGATGGTGCGAAACTTGGTGTCTCCGGCATATGCGAGAAGTGAATCGGCCGGCGGCAGATCTAGGAGTTCGGGTCGTACCGGTTCTGGGTGATTCCGAAAACTAGAACGGGGCAACCGCCACCTCCACCCGCGACCAGGCGCGGAAGCAATTTAGACATGTGAGTAGTGCTCGCACCGTATTTCGTCCCGATGCCAAGATCATCGAAAATGTCTTGGAGGTGGTCCGCGCGCGTGATGATGATACCGACATCGAGCGTTTGAAGCTCGAACAGTACTCGAAAATTATTGAGGTCACGGACGAAGGTCTGATCCTTGCTGTTCCACTCGATCTCCAGCCCGACGCGGCTCTTGAGACAATCGATCTTGTGCGTGCGGCTTTCTCGTACGTCGTCGTCGACCTTGACTTGGGTAGTGACCTCGCGTTCCCGCCAACCACGTTTCTCGAATGCTGAATCGAGGCCATCTGAGATGTTCGATTTGCGCCCACCAGCCGCTATGACATCGCTGCGGCGCAGCACGAAGCCGTCGAGGACGTCGAGAACCTCTTCCCATTCGGCGGGATAGGACCCAGCCAGAATTTGGGCTGCGTTGCGCCAGTTATGAATCTCATAGGTTCGAAGGATTTCATCCGGAATGAGACCCGGCGGGACATCGCGCATCGAACCACAAGGTCAGCCACATGAGGGCCCAGTTCCTCTCGTTTTGGCGTTCAAAAGGGCGGAACAGTCTCGCTGAGGGCGCGAATTCCGGTTGCACCTGTCTCCTGGTGATAATGATCCCGACCGCTTCCAGCGGGGTACCCTCAAAGCCTAACACCGTCGAGTGCCAACGTCCCGGCACACCGAGACCAGTTCACGCCAGTAACCAGAGACAAGGATTTCCGGACCCGGCTCGGCGACCTTTCGCCCGATGAACGAGAACGCCCAGGCGCGCGGCCCGCTGGCCGGGCTGCGCGTGCTCGACGCGTCGACCATGATCGCGGCGCCCTCGACCGCCGCGATGCTGGCCGACTTCGGCGCCGAGGTGGTCAAGCTGGAGCGGCCGGGCAGCGGCGACACGGCCCGCCGCTACGGGCCGCAGCGCGACGGCATCGGGCTGTACTGGAAAGCCCTGGGCCGCAACAAGCGCAGCGTCGCGCTCGACCTTCACGCGCCCGCCGCGCAGGCGCTGCTGCTGCGCTGGCTGCCGTCGTTCGACGTGCTGATCGAGAACTTCCGGCCCGGCACGCTCGAGCGCTGGAACCTCGCGCCCGAGCGGATGCTGGAGCTGGCGCCGCAGCTGATCGTGCTGCGGGTGACCGCCTTCGGCCAGGACGGGCCGTACCGCGAGCGGGCCGGCTTCGGGACGCTGTGCGAGGCGATGACCGGGATCGCCGCGGTCTCGGGCTGGGAGGACCGGCCGCCGCTGCTGCCGGCGGTGCCGCTGGCCGACGTGATGGCCGGCCAGGCGGCGACCGCGGCGGTCTGCGCGGCCTACGCGCGCCGGCTGCGGACCGGCGCGGGCGAGATCATCGACTTCGCCATCTACGAGGCGGTGCTGCGGCTGGTCGAGTCGCAGATCGTCGAGTACGCGGCGAACGGCACGCTCCACCGCCGGCTCGGCAACCGGATGGAGGACACCGCGCCGCGCGGCGCCTACCGCTGCGGCGACGGCGCCTACGTCGCGCTCTCCGGCAGCACCCAGGCGGTGGCCGAGCGGGTGCTGCGCACGATCGGCGGCGCCGCGCTGGCGGCCGACCCGCGCTTCGCGACCAACGCCGACCGGGTCAGAAACGGAGCCGCGCTCGACGCGCTGGTCGAGGCGTTCTGCGCCGCCCGGACCCGCGAGGCGGCGATCGCGGTCTTCACCGCGGCCGGCTGCGCGGCCGGCCCGCTCGAGACGATCGACTCGCTCTTCGCCAACCCGCAGATCGCCGCGCGCGGCTCGCTCGCGACGCTGCCCGACCCCGAGCTGGGCAGCGTGACCGTCGCGAACGCCTTCCCCCGCTTCGCGCGCGCCGGCGCGCCGCCGCTGCGGCCGGGCCCCTCCGCGGTCGGCGCCGACACCGCGGCGGTCCTCGAACGCGATCTTAACATCGGGGCGGCCGAGCTGCGCGAGCTGGCCGAGCGCGGAGCATTCGGCAGCGTACGGGAGCGAAGCGGTTCCGAGCCGTAGGAGGGCGGAACGCGTTTCGTACGCCCCTGACGTGAGGAGAACCCCATGACCGTGACCCGGCAAGGCTTCGTCGCCGGCGCAGCCGCGTTCGCCACGATCGGCATCGTCCGCGCGCCGGCGCGCGCCGCCGACTTCGACCTCAAGTACGGGCACGATCTGCCGGCCGACCACCCGGTCAACGTCCGCTCGGTCCAGGCCTTCGCCCGGATTCGGGCCGCGACCAAGGGCAAGGTGAGCATCAAGTCGTTCCCGACCAGCCAGCTCGGCAGCGACCCGGCGATGATCGCCCAGCTGCGCAGCGGCGCGACCGAGATGCTGGCCATGCCGGGCGCCTTCCTCAACGCGATCTCGGTGGTGGCCGGGATCGAGAACCTGGCCTACGCCTACCCCAACCGCGAGACGGTGTTCCGGGCGATGGACGGCGACCTGGGCAAGGTGATCCGCGACGACATCGCGTCCAAGGGGATCGTCGTGCTGGACAAGATCTGGGAGAACGGCTTTCGCGACATCACCACCTCGACCAAGCCGATCCGCACCGTGGCCGACCTGGCCGGGCTCAAGATCCGCGTCTCGCCGGGCAAGATCCGGGTCGACACCTTCCAGTCGCTGGGCGCCTCGCCCAGCCCGATCGCGCTCAGCGAGCTCTACACCTCGCTGCAGACCCACGTCATCGACGCCCAGGAGAACCCGCTGCTGCTGATCGAGCAGCAGAAGTTCTACGAGGTCCAGAAGTACGTCTCGCTCTCCGAGCACATCTGGTCGGGCTACTGGACGCTGGTCAACCCGGACGTCTGGAACCGGCTGGGCCGCGACAACCAGGCGATCATCGCGCGGGAGATGGCCGCCGCGACGCTGGCCGCCCGCAACGACAACGTCCTGCTCAACCGGTCGGTGCGCGACAAGCTGGCCCGGCGCGGCATGCAGTTCAACGACGTCGACAAGAACAGCTTCAAGCAGAAGCTGGTCGCGGCCAAGTACTACGAGCGCTGGAAGGCCGAGTTCGGCCCCACGGCGTGGAACGCGCTCGAGAAGTACGCCAACAAGCTCGGGTAGGCGCGACGTGAGCACGGTTCCCCTCAGTACGGCGGCGCTGGCCGACGCCCAGGCCGAAGCCGCGCCGGCGGTGCACGGCGGCCGCTACGCCTACCGCCGCGCCTGGACGCGCGCGGTCGACCGTGCGATCGGAGCGGCGGTCGAGCCGGTCGCGGCGCTGCTGGTCGCGGTCGAGGTCGCGATCCTGGCCGCCGGCGTGTTCACCCGCTACGTGCTGCGCTCGCCGCTGGTCTGGAGCGACGAGCTGGCGACGATCCTGTTCCTGTGGCTGGCGATGCTCGGCAGCGTGGTCGCCTACCGGCGCGGCGAGCACATCCGGCTCTCGGTGCTGGTCCGCCGTGCCGCGCCGCGCACGGCCGCGGTCCTCGAGGCGATCTCCTCGGTGGTGGTCGCGATCTTCGTGATCGAGCTGCTGCCGGCCAGCCTGACGTTCTTCCAGCAGGAGCAGATCGACGTCACGCCGGCGCTCTCGATCCCGCGCTCGTACGTGGTGCTGGCGATCATCGTCGGCCTGGCGCTGATCCTGGTGATGGCGCTGCTGCGGCTGTGCGAGGCCGATCCGCGGGTCGTGACCGGGGTCGTGGCCGGCGCGGTGCTGATCAGCGCGGCGGCCTGGTTCGGGCGCGGCGCGTTCGCCGGCCTGGGCAACCTCAACCTGGTGCTGTTCTTCGTGGTGCTGGTCGGGCTGTTCGTCGCGATCGGCATCCCGATCGCGTTCGCCTTCGGGGTCGGCACGCTGAGCTATCTGGCGATCACGACCCACGTGCCGCTCAGCACGGTGGTCGGCCGGATGGACGAGGGCGTCTCGAACCTGGTCCTGCTGGCGGTGCCGCTGTTCATCTTCCTGGGGCTGCTGATGGAGACGGCGGGGATCGCCCGGCGGCTGGTCGAGGCGCTGGCGAGCCTGGTCGGCCACCTGCGCGGCGGCCTCTCGATCGTGCTCGTCGCCGCCATGTACCTGGTCTCCGGCATCTCGGGCTCGAAGATCGCCGACATGGCGGCCGTCGCGCCGGTGCTCTTCCCCGACATGGAGCGGCGCGGCCAGAAGCGGACCGAGATGATCGCGCTGCTGGCGACCTCGGGCGCGATGGCCGAGACGATCCCGCCCAGCCTGGTGCTGATCATCATCGGCTCGGTCACCGGCGTCTCGATCGCCGCGCTGTTCACCGCCGGCCTGCTGCCGGCGGTGGTCTGCTCGATCTTCCTGATCGCCGTGGCGCTGATCAACGCCAAGCGCGAGAACGTCACCTTGGCCCAGCGCGCGACGCCGGCCGCGATCGGCCGGGCCTTCCTGGTGGCGGTCCCGGGCCTGCTGCTGCCGCTGCTGATCCGCTACTTCGTCGTCGCGGGCATCGCGACCGCGACCGAGGTCAGCGTGGTCGGCATCATCTACACGCTGCTGGTCGGGGTGCTGATCTACCGCGAGTTCAAGTGGCGCCAGCTCTACCCGACCCTGGTCGACACGGTCGCGCTGGCCGGCGCCATCCTGCTGATCATCGCGACCGCGACCGCGATGGGCTGGGCGCTGACCCAGTCCGGCTTCGCCCAGCAGCTCGCCGACATCCTCAGCCGCGCGCCGGGCGGCAAGGCCGGCATCATGCTGCTCTCGATCGTGCTGTTCATCGTGCTCGGCTCGGTGCTCGAGGGCATCCCGGCGATGGTGCTGTTCGGGCCGCTGCTCTTCCCGGTCGCCCAGGCCGCGGGGATCAACGAGGTCCACTACGCGATCGTGGCGGTGCTCGCGATGGGCGTCGGCTTGTTCTCGCCGCCGCTGGGGGTCGGGTTCTTCGGTGCCTGCGCGATCGGCAAGGCCGAGCCCGAGCGGGCGGTCAAGCCGATGCTGCCCTACCTGGGCGCGCTGATCGTGGCGCTGCTGATCATCGCCTACGTGCCCTGGATCTCGCTCGGCTTTCTCCCCAAGGCCCAACTGCAGTAGGAAGTTCGATGAAGACGTACGCCATCGCCACCATCCCCGGCGACGGGATCGGCAAGGAAGTGGTGCCCGAGGGCATCCGGGTGCTCGACGCGGTCGCCGCCAAGCACGGCCTGCGCTTCGAGTGGAAGCACGAGGACTGGAGCTGCGAGCGCTACGCGCAGGTCGGCGCGATGATGCCGCCGGACGGGCTCGCGTCGATCGAGGGCGCCGACGCGATCTTCCTGGGCGCGGTCGGCTTTCCCAACGTGCCCGACCACGTCTCGCTCTGGGGCCTGTTGATCCCGATCCGGCGCCGGTTCCAGCAGTACGTCAACCTGCGCCCGGTGCGCCTGATGCCGGGCATCACCTCGCCGCTGGCCGGGCGCGGCGCGGGCGACATCGACATGTGGATCGTGCGCGAGAACAACGAGGGCGAGTACTCCTCGATCGGCGGCCGGATGTACGAGGGCACCGACGACGAGTTCGTGCTGCAGGAGACCGTCTTCACCCGGCGCGGGGTCGACCGCATCCTGCGCTACGCCTACGAGCTGGCGCAGCGGCGGCCCAAGCAGCACCTCACCTCGGCCACCAAGTCCAACGGCATCGCGATCACCATGCCGTACTGGGACGAGCGCGTGAAGGCCGTCGGCGCGCAGTACCCCCAGGTGAAGACCGACCAGTACCACATCGACATCCTGACCGCGCACTTCGTGCAGCACCCCGACTGGTTCGACGTGGTGGTCGGCTCGAATCTGTTCGGCGACATCCTCTCCGACCTGGGCCCGGCGGTGACCGGCACGATCGGCATCGCGCCCTCGGCCAACATCAACCCCGAGCGCGCGTTCCCCTCGATGTTCGAGCCGGTCCACGGCTCGGCGCCCGACATCGCCGGGCGCGGCATCGCCAACCCGATCGGCCAGATCTGGTCGGGCGCGATGATGCTCGACCACCTCGGCCACCCCGACGCGGCGGCCGACGTGGTGCGGGCGATCGAGACGGTGCTGACCGGCGGGCCGCGCACCCGCGACGTCGGCGGGACCGCCACGACCGAGGAGGTCGGCCGGGCGATCGCCGCCGCGGTCTAGGTCTCGCCGGCGCGCTACTCGGCGCTGACCGTGTTGCGCGGCTCGACCACGCCCGAGACGCGCTTGCCGACGCTCGTGTTCGCGTCGACCGAGGTGATCTGCAGCTTGCCCTTCACCACGCGCGAGGTCAGCATCCGGCCCGTGTCGGGGTCCTTCACCTGGACGATCTTCATCACGTCGAAGAACTGGCCGACCTGGACGCCGTTGGCCGACCCGATGTTGAGGATGTAGTCGTCGCCGCTGACCGCGACGACCTTGCCGGTCACCGACGCCGCCGCCGGCCCGGCCTGCGCGGTGAGCTTGGCGGGATCGACGCGCTTGGCGATCTCGCCGGCGGCCTGGTTCATCAGCTTGCCCATCGTCGAGCTGGTGAACTGCGAGCTGTGGTAGCTGCCGTACCCGCCGCCGCCGAAGCCGCCGACCCCGAACGACGTCCCGGTCTGGTGCTCTTCCTCGTTGTAGGCCTGGACGATGCGGCCGGTCTTGGCGTCGATCACGTGGACCGACACGTTGAGGTTGACCTTGGACGCCGAGACGGCGGCGTGGCCCAGCACGCCGCCCAGGTAGTTGCCGACGTTGCCGCCGTTCTCCGAGACGCGCTGGAACTGCACGATGCGGCCGACCACCAGGTACTGCGCGCCGATCAGCCGGCCGGCCTGGACCGCCGTCGCCGGCGAGACTTCGCCCGAGGCCGAGAGCGCGTGCTCCTGCAGCACGGCGCCCAAGTGCGAGCGGTCGACGACGTTGAAGCTGTTGGTGTTGACCAGCTGGTCGGTGACGAGATCGGCCAGTGCTCCGCCGGGGCTGAAGCCCGCCTCCCACCATTGGTCCAGCCCGTCGGAACTGAAGTTCAGCACCGCGACGGTGGGCGGCAAGGCTGCCGCACCGGCCCCGAGCGGGACGGCGGCACAGGCGATGAGGCCGGCCACGGCCAGAAGTCGTTGTAGCATCGGCGATATCTCCGCGAAAAGCACGATATGCCACACCATGAGCGAGCTGGCTTACCGCGTGCTTACCTCGCGCTTACGCGTTCGCGCCGCGCCCCACCCCCGCCTGCCCTGGCCGGCAGCGCGAACCGGGCGCCGCTAGGCGCGGGTCAACTCGCGCACGCCGCCGGCGGGGTCGCCGACCAGCACGGCATGCGCGAGGCCGACGAACAGCCCGGTGTCGACCACCCCGTGGACCGCCCGCAGCCGCGCGTCGAGCGCCGCCGGGTCGTCGATCGGGCCGAACCTGCAGTCCAGGATCGCGTTGCCGTTGTCGGTGACGAACGGCACCGCGCCGCCGCGCCGCGTGACGGCGGCGGCCGGGAACGCGGCGCGCAGCGCCCGAGCGACGACGCCGGCGGCGAACGGCACGACTTCGACCGGGGTGGGGAACGCGCCGAGCCGCGCCACCAGCTTCTCGGGCGTGACCACGACGACGAAGCGCGCGGCGGCCAGCGCGACCGCCTTCTCGCGGAACAGCGCGCCGCCGCCGCCCTTGGTCAGCGACCAGTCCGGCGCGACCTCGTCGGCGCCGTCGATCGCGGCGTCGATCGCGCGCTCGCCGAGCGGCAGCACCGGCACGCCGGCCGCGGCGCAGAGCGCTTCGATCTGGAGCGAGGTCGGCACGGCTGCGATCGCCTCGCCGGCCGCGATCCGCTCGCCGACCCGCGCGACCGCCCACTTCGCGGTCGTCCCGGTGCCCAGGCCGATGCAGGTGCCGGCCCGCACGTAGCGGTCGACCGCGGCGTACGCGACCGCGCGCTTCACCTCGTCGCTGGAGAGCATGCCGGACTCTTCGGGAGGCGGGCACGAACCCCGGCTCGGGTCCGAGAGGCAACCGGCCGCCGAGGTCGTAGGCGTTCCCGAACCGCCTCGCTTTCGGAAAGGCCTGCCCGTGAAACGACTCGTTCCGCTCCTCGCGCTCGCGCTCGCCGTGGTGCTGCCGCCGGGCGCCGCTGCCAGGGCCGAGCACGCCGCGGCCGGCACCGGACCGCGACCACGCCGAGCAGCGTGAGCTGCGCAACCGGCGATCCCGTCGTCTGGGTCAACACGGAGACGAAGGTCTACCACCTGCCGGGCTCCTCGTTCTACGGCAAGACCAAGCACGGAAAGTACGCCTGCCAGTCCGACGCGACCAAGCTGGGCGCTCACGCGGCCAAGCGCGAAGGCGGCACGATGGGTAACGGCTCGACCGACGCCGGCGCGGCCGCCGGAACGGCGAGCGGCAAGCACCACCGCCACCGCAAGAGCAGCCCGGGACCGATGAGCCCGCAGACCAGCCCGACCCCGTAGGAGCGATCATGTCCGTCACCCCCGCGCAGCGCACCCTCCTGGTCGACGTCGCCGACGGCGTCGCGACCCTCACGCTCAACCGGCCCGAGAAGCGCAACGCGCTCTCGCTGGCGGTGATGCTCGAGCTCACCGCCGCGCTCGAGTCGATCGGTGCCGACCGGACCGTCAAAGCGGTGATCCTGCGCGGGATCGGGCCGGCGTTCAGCTCCGGCCACGACCTGCGCGAGATGCTCGAGCGCAGCGTCGACGACTACCGCCACACCTTCGACGTGTGCGTGCGGCTGATGGAGGCGCTGCAAGCGATCCCGCAGCCGGTGATCGCCGAGGTCGCCGGCATCGCGACCGCGGCGGGCTGCCAGCTCGTCGCGACCTGCGACCTGGTGATCGCCTCGACCGACGCGACGTTCGCCACCCCGGGGGTGAAGATCGGGCTGTTCTGCACCACGCCGATGGTCGCGCTGACCCGCGCGATCGGCCGCAAGCGGGCGATGGAGATGCTGCTCACCGGCGCGCCGATCGACGCCCGCACCGCGGCCGACTGGGGGCTGGTCAACCGCGTCGTCGCGCCGGGCGAGCTCGAGGCGACGACGCGCGCGCTGGCCCGCCAGATCGCGTCGTCGGCGGGCTTCGTGGTCGGCTTGGGCAAGGCGGCCTTCTACGCGCAGATCGATCTCGACCAGTCCAAGGCCTACGCGTACGCGAAGGAAGTGATGACCATGAACGCGCTCGCCGACGACGCGCAGGAAGGCATCGGCGCGTTCGTCGGCAAGCGCGCGCCGGCGTGGCGGACGTGATGTACCGATCGGTACATCGCGACGACCTGGGGACATGTGGATGCGGTGGACGAGGTTGACGGTTTTTTAACGCACGGCGCTCGCCGCGGCGAAGGATTCGGAACCCGAATTTCCAACTCGTTCGCCATCGATCGTGTGGGCAGCGCCGCAAGCGGCGCGATGAGCGTCGCCCACACCCGGTAGTAGGGCAACCTGCTACGCGACGGCAGAAGGCCCGCCTACGGCGGGCCTTCCTGTTTTTCGGCGCGAACACGCGCGGACGTGACCTACCGCCGCCTCTCGTTGGCCGTTCTCGCGCTCGGTTTGCTCGCATGCCTGTTCGTCGCGCTCCGGCGCGAACGGCACGAACAGCGGGCCGACCGGGTCGAGATCGTGATGGACGATCAGGACTTCCAGTCGCTCTCGCGCTCGTACGGCTACGACCAGCGCACGTTTCTGATCGCGCTGCGGCGGGCCGGACTGACGTCGCTCGCGGTGCAGGAAGAGCTCGGCGGCGCGGTCTCGGCCTCGGCCGACGCCGCCGCATACTCCGGCGCCGCCCTGCTCGACCAAGCGCGGCTGACCGGTTTCCGCGACCCCGTGCTGGCCCGCCTCGCCGCCACCCGGCAACTGCGGGCCGACGAGGTCTACCTGATCGCGTACGATCCCGCCACGGCGGCCCGCTACGCCCGCCAGCTGCCGCTCAAGTTCGGCCCGCGCGCGGTGCGCGTGCTGCGCGCCGCGCGGCCCGCGGTGTACGCGCTGCGCACGCAGGCCGACTACTTCGGCTCGGTCGGCCTGGGCTTGCCGGCCGAGCGCGTCGCGCTGGCGCGCGCGCTGGGCCTGCACCTCGTGCCGCGGCTGGAGAACGACGAGCGCTTTCAGGCGCCGCAGATCGACGCGCTGCTCGCCGCCGCGGCGCGCCGCCACGACGCGCACACGGTCATCTTCTTCGGCCTGCGCAACCAGGTGCTCGGGTATCCCGACGCGATCGCCGACACCGCCCGCGCGCTGCGGGCCGACAAGCTGGACTTCGGCACGATCGAGACCTACGACGTGAAGCAAGTGCAAGCCGGCAACGAGGAGCTCGCGCGGGACCTGCCCGACCGTACCGTGCGGGTGCAGGCGATCGCGAGGGCCGAGCTGGACAAGCTGCGGCCCGAGGAGATCGTGCAGCGCTACCTGCTCGGCGCGCGCGAGCGCAACGTGCGGGTCGTCTACCTGCGGCCGTTCGCCCACCAGTGGGGAGACCGCTCGATCCAGGCGACCAACGTCGAGCTGGTGCGCCGGATCGCGGAGGGCGTGCGCGGCGCCGGCTTGCGGGTCGGCACGGCCTCGCCGTTCGACCGCTTCGTGTCGCGGCCGTGGGAGATCGCGCTGGCGTCGCTGGCCGTGCCCGCGCTGCTGCTCCTGCTGCTGGCCGAGTTCGGGCTCGGCGACCGGCGCTGGCTGATCGCCTTCGTCGCGGTCGACGTCGTGCTCGTGCTGGCGGGCTTCGCGGTGCACCACGACATGGCGGTCCGCAAGCTGCTCGCGCTGGTCGGCGGGATCGCGTTTCCGGTCGCCGGCTTCGCTGCGATCGCGCCCGCGTTCCGCGCCCCGCGCGCGCCCTCGACCGCGGCCGCGATCCTCGACGGCATCCGGGCCCTCGGGCTGGCCCTGGCGGTGACGCTGGGCGGCGTGCTGGTCGTCGTCGGCCTGCTCTCGACCCCGCTGACGATGACCGAGATCGACCGCTTCACCGGCGTCAAGCTGGTGCTCGCCGTGCCGCCGCTGCTCGCGCTGCTGCTCTACGCGTTCACTCGGCGCTGGGGCTCGCGGCTGGCGCCGGCGGCGCTGGCGCAGTCGCCGGTGACCGTGCTGCAGGTCGCGGCGGGAATCGTGCTGCTGGGCGCGGGCTACCTGCTGCTGGCCCGCAGCGGCAACCAGAGCGACATCGCGCCCTCGTCGCTCGAGCTGGCGCTGCGCGCGCACCTCACGACCCTGCTGCAGGTGCGGCCGCGGCTCAAGGAGTTCCTGATCGGCTTCCCGGCGCTGATGCTGGTCCCGGCGCTGGTGCCGCAGGACCGCGCCCGCTGGGGCTGGCTGTTCGCGCTGGCCGTCGGCATCGGCCTCGCCGACGTCGTCGACACCTTCTCGCACCTGCACACCCACCTGGGGATCTCGCTGCTGCGGCTGGTCAACGGCGCGCTGATCGGGATCGTCATCGGTGCGGTCGCGGTCGCGGTCTACCGGCGCTGGCGCCCGGCCGCCGCTTGACATGGCGTCCGCCGCGCGGGCGAGCTCGGGCCTACGATTTCTGCTCAGCGGGTACTACGGCTACGGGAACCTCGGTGACGAGGCCCTCTTGGAGGTCATCGTCGAGCGATTGCGTGCCCGCTGGCCCAGTTGTACGGTCGACGTCCTCAGCGGCGACCCGCTGCGGACGGTCCGCGCGCTCGACGTCGAGGCGACGCCGCGGATGGACCTGGGCCGAGTGCGCGAGGCGATCGAGCGCGCCGACGTCGTGCTCTCGGGCGGCGGCGGGCTGCTGCAGAACGTCACCAGCCTGCGCAGCCTGCTCTACTACAGCGGCGTGATCCGCAGCGCGGTGCGAGCGGGCAAGCCGACGATGGTGTTCGCGCAGTCGATCGGGCCGCTCGACTTCTGGGGGCGCGCGATGGTCCGCAACTTCTGCAAGGGCCTGGCCGCGGCGACCGTGCGCGACGAGCGCTCGCGCGCGCTGCTGGCGCGGCTCGTTCCGGGCGTTCCGGTCGAGCGCACCGCCGACCCGGTGTTCCTGTTCGAGCCCGGCGGCGAGCCGCTCGACCTGGCCGCCGAAGGGCTGGGCGGCAGCGAGCCGCTGGTGGTCGTCTCGGTGCGCAAGTGGCAGGGCAGCGAGCCGACCGCGCAGGCGCTGGCCCGAGCGGTCGACCGGCTGGCCGGCAAGCACGGCGCGCGGGCCGCGTTCCTGCCGCTGGGCGGACCGCCCGACGCGGAGATCTCGACCAGCGTGATCCGCAAGTGCGCCTCGACCCCGGTGCTGCTGCCGGACTACCCGCTGGGCCAGGCGGCGCAGGTGATCGGCCGCGCGTCGCTGGTGATCGGGATGCGGCTGCACGCGCTGATCATCGCGGCGCGGCTGGGCGTGCCGTTCCTGGCGCTGCCGTACGACCCCAAGATCCGCGCGCTCTGCGAGGACCTGCGCTATCCGCTCGGCCCGCTCTTCGTCCCCGGCGAACCGGCGCCCGAACCGGCCGAGATCGAGCGCCGCGTCGACCAAGCGTGGGCGCGCCGCAACGAGCTCGCCGCCCACCTGCGCGCCGTCCGGCCGGAGATCGAGCGGCTGGCCGAGCGCAACTTCGAGGTCTTGAACGAACTCGTGACACGCACGACCCATCGGGCGGCAGGCACGGAGCGCTAGCGCGCGAAGCGCGGGCACGGTGGTGGGCGCGACGTACACTCCGGGCCGGCTCTTCGGCGTTCGCGTAGGCGTGCACGTCTCGTGGCTCGCGGTCTACGCGTTCATCACCCTGGGCCTGGCGCGCGAGATCGGGCTGCCGCTCGGCGCGCTCTGCGCGCTGGTTCTCTTCGCCAGCGTGCTCGCCCACGAGCTCGCCCACGCGCTGGTCGCCCGCCGCTTCGGCGTGCGCACCGAGGCGATCACGCTGTTCCTGTTCGGCGGCGTCGCGACGCTCGAGGCGGAGCCGCCGACGCCGACGGCGGAAACGCTGATCGCGCTGGCCGGCCCGGCGCTGAGCGCGCTGCTCGGCCTGGCCGCGTTCGGCGGCTTGGCCGCGCTCGACCGGCTGGCGCCCGCCGCGAGCGCGAGCCCGCCGGCCACGGTCGGCGCGTACCTCGCGCTGGCCAACGGCGTCCTGGCCGCCTTCAACCTCGTCCCGGCCTACCCGATGGACGGCGGCCGCGTCCTGCGCGCGCTGCTCTGGCGCCGCCGCGGCGACCGCGCTCGGGCGACCGTGGTCGCGGCGCGCGCCGGAACCGCCTTCGCGCTGCTGTTCGTCGCCGCCGGCGTCTTCATCACCGCCGCGACCCGCAACTGGACCTACGGCTGGTACGTGGTCCTGGGCGCGTTCCTGCTGCGCCAGGGCTGGAGCCAGGAGCGCGGCGCCCGCACCGCCGCCCCGGCGAACGACCGCCGCGAGGCGATCGCCGCGGCGTAGCTCCTGCGGCCTGGACATTCGGCCCGGACGGCGAAGACCGCGTCCGATGCCGGAGACCGCGCGCGACTACCGCTCGACCCTCAACCTGCCCAAGACCGACTTTCCGATGCGGGCCGAGCTGCCCAAGCGCGAGCCGGAGCGGGTGGCCTGGTGGGCCCAGCACGGGACCTACCTCAAGCGGCTCGCGCGCAACGGCGCCCAGGGCGGCGCGCCGTTCGTGCTGCACGACGGGCCGCCGTACGCCAACGGCGACCTGCACATGGGGACCTTCCTCAACCGCTTCCTCAAGGACGCGCTGGTGAAGATCCACCTGCTCGACGGCGAGTACGCGGACTTCGTCCCGGGCTGGGACATGCACGGGCTGCCGATCGAGCGCGAGACGCTCAAGCACCTCGGGCTGGACTTCCGCTCGGCCGACCCGCTCGAGCTGCGGCGCGCCTGCCGCGAGCGCGCGCTGTACTGGCTGAACCGCCAGCGCGCGCAGATGCTGCGCATGGGCGCCTCGTTCGGCCGCTTCGACGATCCGTACATGACGATCGCGCCGACGTTCGAGGCGACGATCGTCGAGACGCTGGCCGACCTCGCCGCGGAGCGGTACCTCTACAAGGGCCTGCGCTCGACGCTGTGGTGCGTCTACGACGAGACGGCGCTGGCCGAGGCCGAGATCGAGTACCAGGACCGCAAGGACGACTGGGAGATCTGGGTCCGCTTCCCGGCGACCGACGAGCAGCGCGGCGCGCTGCTCGAGAAGTTCGATGTCGCCGACACCGGCAAGCCGCTCTCGGTCGCGATCTGGACGACCACCCCGTGGACGCTGCCGGCCAACGTCGCGATCGCGCTGCACCCCCAGGTCGAGTACGGGCTGTTCGACACCGGCGAGGAGTACTTGGTTGCCGCGGCCGCGCTGCAGGAGCGGCTGGCGCCCAAGTTCGAGGCCGAGCAGCGCCGCCGCACGGGCGACGCGCAGGCCGTTGCACGGTTCGACCTCGCCGGCACGGTGAAGGGCCGCGTGCTCGAGCTCCTCAAGGTGCGCCACCCGCTGGCGGCGTTCGACCGCGACAGCCTGCTGGTGCTGGCCGACTACGTCGAGCTGGAAACCGGCACGGGCGCGGTGCACACCGCGCCGGGCCACGGGCAGGACGACTTCGACACCGGCATGCGCTACGAGCTGCCGATCCTCAACCCGGTCGACGGCGCGGGCCGCTTCACCGCCGAGGCGCCCCCGTACGCGGGCGTGCAGATCTTCGAGGCCAACCCGCGCATCGTCGCCGACCTCGAAGCGGCGGGGATGGTGTTCGAGGCGCGCCACGACCTCACGCACAGCTACCCCCACTGCTGGCGCTGCAAGAACCCGGTGATCTTCCGCGCGACCGCGCAGTGGTTCATCGGCATGGACCGCAACGGGCTGCGCGAGCGCGCCGAGCGCGCGGTGCACGGCGTCGAGTTCCTCCCCGCCTGGGGCGAGACGCGCATGGCGCAGATGGTCGAGAACCACCCCGAGTGGTGCGTCTCGCGCCAGCGCGCGTGGGGCACGCCGATCCCCGCGGTCGTCTGCACCGCCTGCAACGAGTCGCTGCTCGACCCCGCGCTCGCGCGCAATTTCGCCGCCGCGATGCGCGCGCGCTCGTTCGAGCAGGGCAACGCCTCGGACCTGTGGTGGACGGAGCCGATCGCGGCCTTCGCGCCGGCCGGGCTGAGCTGCCCCAACTGCGGCGGCACGGCGTTCGAGAAGGAGCGCAACATCGTCGACATCTGGTTCGAGTCGGGCGTCACCTGGCGCGCGGTGCTGGTCGAGCGCGGCATGAAGTACCCGGCCGACTACTACCTCGAAGGCGGCGACCAGTACCGCGGCTGGTTCCGCTCCAACCTGGTGACGTCGGTCGCCGTGAACGACCGCGCGCCGTACGAGGGGATCATCTCGCACGGCTGGGTGGTCGACGCGCACGGCCACGCCATGCACAAGTCGGCCGGCAACTACATCGCCGCCGACGAGGCGATCGCCAAGTACGGCGCCGACGTGCTGCGGCTGTGGGTGGTCTCGAGCGAGTTCACCGGCGACGTGCGGCTGGGCGCCAAGCTGCTCGACAACGTCTCCAACGTCTACCGCAACCTGCGCAACCGCCTGCGCTGGTTCCTGGGCTCGCTGCACGGCCTGGGGCCGGAGGCGATCGTCCCGCGCGAGCGGCTGGAGCCGCTCGACCGGCTCGCGCTGGCCGCGCTCGACGCGTTCGCGGGCGAGGTGGCCGACCACTACCGCGCCTTCCGGCTGCACGACGCGTACGTCGCGATCCAGCGCTTCGACACCGACGACCTCTCGCGGTTCTACGTCGACGCGCTCAAGGACCGGCTCTACTCCGGCGCCCCCGCCCGCCGGGCCAGCGCGCAGTCGGCGCTGCTGGAGATCTTCCGCACGATGTGCGTCCTGCTCGCGCCGGTCCTCTCGTTCACCGCCGAAGAGGCCTGGCAGAGCTTGTCGGAAGACCTGCGCGGCGATGCGGAATCGGTCTTCGACCTGTCGCTGCCGAAAGCCGAGTCCGTCCGTCGACGAAGACATCGCGACGTGGAACACGCTCAAGGCGCTGCGCGCGCAGGTCGCCGCGAACGAGGGGTTGCGCGACTTCCAGCTCGACGCGTCGGTGACGGTGCCCGCGGCGGGCTACGACCGGTTCGCGGCGCTGGGCGACAGCCTGCGCGAGGCGCTGGTCGTCTCGTCGCTGCGCGAGCTGACCGCGGCCGGCGCCGACGCCGTGCCGAGCGGGGTACGCGTCGTTCCGGCGGCAGGCGAGAAGTGCGAGCGCTGCTGGAAGTACCTGCCGCTGGGCAGCGATCCCGAGCACCCGGCGCTGTGCGCGCCGTGCGCCCAGACGGTCCGCTCGCTCGCGCTCGGCGCGCGGGCATGACGCTGAGCGGTTAGGCGCCCGAGCCGATCATCTCGCGGGCCGACGTCATGCGCCGCAGCACGAGGCCGGTGAACGTCTGGGTGTCGACCGATCCCTCGCGGTCGAGGTCGGCGGTGCGCGGCCCCGTGGCGAGCGCGCCGGCGATCGCAGCCTCGATGCGCGTCGCCGCGTCGTCCTCGTCCAGCGAGAAGCGTGCCAGCAGCGCGGCCGAGAGGATCGCCGCGGCAGGGTTGGCGATCCCGCGGCCGGCGATGTCGGGCGCGGTGCCGGCGATCGGCTCGTAGAGGCCGAAGCCGCGCGCGCCGGTGCCGCTCAGGCTGGCGCTGGGGGCGGTGCCGATCGAGCCGGCGACCGCGGCGGCCTCGTCGGTGAGGATGTCGCCGAACATGTTCTCGGTCACGATGACGTCGAAGCCGCGCGGGTTGCGCACGAGCTGCATCGCGGCGTTGTCGACCAGCAGGTGGTCGAGCGCGACGTCCGGGTAGTCGCCCGCGACGCGCTCGACGACCTCGCGCCAGAGCTGCGAGCTGACCAGCACGTTGTTCTTGTCGACCGAGGTCACGCGCCGGCGCCGCGTGCGGGCGAGGTCGAACGCGAAGCGCGCGATGCGCTCGATCTCGAGCTCGCGGTAGACCAGCGTGTCGCGCGCGACCCGCCCGCCGGCTTCGACCGTCACCCGCTTGGGGCCGAAGTAGATGCCGCCCGTCAGCTCGCGCACGACCGCCAGGTCCATCCCGCGCACCAGCTCCGGCCGCAGCGGCGAGCAGTGCTCGGTCCCGGCGAACACGCGCGCCGGGCGCAGGTTGGCGTAGAGCCCGAAGGCCGCGCGCAGGCCGAGGATCGCCGCTTCGGGCCGCCGCTCGGGCGGGACCCCGTCGAAGCCGGGGCCCCCGACCGCGCCGAAGAGGATCGCGTCGCAGGCGCGGGCCAGCGCCAGCGTCTCGTCGGGCAGCGGCACGCCGTGCGAGGCCAGCGCGGCCGCGCCGACCGGCGCCTCGACGAACGTCAGCGCGGGCAGTGCCGCGTGCAGCACGCGCACCGCCGCGCCGGTCACCTCGGGGCCGACGCCGTCGCCCGCGAGAACGGCGATGCGCCCCCTCGGGGTCCCCGCGCGGCTTGCCGCGTGGGGTGAACTCACCGGACCGCTTCCCAGGCGCGGATCGCCGGGATCTTCGCGGCGAGGTAGGGCAGGAAGCCGCCGCCCAGCACGAAGCGCTTGCGCAGCGCGTCGAGCGCGAAGGCGATCGGCGCGCCACCGTCGGCCCGCAGCGTCTCGGCCGCGACGTCGATCGCGACGTGGCGCGCCCGCGCGAGCGCGGCGGCCGTCTCGGCCGGCACGGCCACCGGGACCAGGCCGTTGGTGTAGGCGTTCTCGAGGAAGATGCGGGCGAAGCCGGGCGCGATCACCGCCGCGAAGCCGCGGTCGGTGAGCGCCCAGGCGGCGTGCTCGCGCGAGGAGCCGCAGCCGAAGTTCTCGCCGGTCACCAGGATCGTCGCGCCGGGGTTGGCGGCGAGCAGCTCGGGGCCGCCGGGCATCCCCTCGAAGAGGTGCTCGCCCATGCCCTTGGCGTCGATCCGGGTCAGGTAGCGGGCCGGGATGATCTGGTCGGTGTCGACGTTCGCCCGCGGGATCGCCAGGACGTCGCCGGCGACGATCACGCCGGCACCGCTTCGGCGGCGAGGTCGGCCGGGGTCGCCAGCCGGCCGAGGATCGCCGAGGCCGCGACGACCGCCGGCGCGGCGAGGTGGACGCGCCCGCCCTCGCCCATCCGGCCCGGGAAGTTGCGGTTCGACGAGGACACGCAGCGCATGCCGGGCGCGAGCACGCCCATCGACATGCCCAGGCACGGCCCGCACGAGGAGTGCGTCCAGAGCGCGCCCGCATCTTGGAAGACGTCGTGCAGGCCCTCGCGCTCGGCCTGGCGGCGCACCGCCTGCGAGCCGGGCGTGACGATCGTCGGCACGCTGACCCGCCGGCCGCGAAACACCTCGGCCGCCGCCCGCAGGTCGCTGATCCGGGCGTTGGTGCACGAGCCGATGAAGGCCTGGTCGATCGCGATGGCGTCGAGCCGCTGGCCGGGCGCGAGCCCCATGTAGGCCAGCGACGCGGCCGGCGCGTCGAGCGGAACGGTGCCGTCGGCGGGCGCGCACTCGCCGGGATTGGTGCCCCACGAGATCATCGGCCGCACCGCGTCGGCGTCGATGGTCACCGTCGCGTCGTAGTCGGCGCCGTCGTCGGCGCGCTTGGCTTCCCAGCCGCGCGGGGCGGCCGGGGTGGCGGCGAGGTAGGCGGCGGTGGTCGCGTCGGCGGCAACGATGCCGGTCGTCGCGCCGGCCTCGATCGCCATGTTGCACAGCGTCATGCGCTGCTCCATCGTCAGCCCGCGGACCGCGCTGCCGGTGTACTCCAGCACGTAGCCGGTGCCCCCGCGGAAGGTCAGGCTCGCGATCACCGTGAGAGCGAGGTCCTTGGCGGTCGCGCCGGGAGCGAGCTCGCCGGTCAGCTCGACCCGCATCACCTTGGGCCGCTGCAGGATCAGGCAGCCGGCCAGCATCGCGCCGGCCTGGGCGGTCGTGCCGATGCCCAGCGCGAAGGCGCCGAACGCACCCAGCGTGCAGGTGTGGCTGTCGCCGCAGCAGACCGTCATCCCCGGCCTCACGTAGCCGCGCTCGGGCACGATCACGTGGCAGATCCCGTTGTCGCCGATGTCGTGGAAGCGGATGCCCTGGCGCTTGGCCCAGCTCCGCACGACCTGCGCCTGCAGCGCGGTTGCGGAGTCCTTGGCCGGCGCGACGTGGTCGACCATCGCGACGATCCGGGCCGGGTCGTAGAGCCGGTCGCCGAAGTCGTGCTCGATCGCCAGCGCCCCGGGCGGGGTGGTGATCTCGTGCGCGACGACGAGGTCGACGAAGACCAGCGCGTTGCCGCCCGGCAGCTCCTCGACCACGTGCGCGTCCCAGATCTTAGCGAACAGCGATCGCGGCATCGCGAGCCTCCTCGTCGTCGGCCGCAGGCAGGAAGGCGGCACCGCCGCGCGCGAGCGCGGCGAGGATCGCCGCGAACGAGGCGGTGACGATGTTGGGGTCGACGCCCGCGCCCCAGACGGAGCGCCCGCCGACGTCGAGCTCGACGTAGGCCGCCGCCGCGGCGTCCGCGCCGGCGCGCAAGGCGTGCTCGTGGTAGTCGCGCACGCGCAGTTCCAGGCCGAGCGCGCGCCGCAGCGCGTCGACGAAGGCGTCGATCGGGCCGCTGCCGCGCCCGTGCAGCGCGCGCGCCGCCGTCCCGTCGGTCACCGTCGCGTCGACCGTGCAGGGAAGCTCGGCCGAGCCGTCCTCGGCGAGCGCGTGGCGCACCAGCCGCAGGCCGCCCGGCTCCAGGTACGCCGCGGCGAACGCCGCGCCGATCTCGGCCGCCGAGATCTCGCCCCCGGACGCCTCGGCGCGGGCCTGGATCACGCCGCTGAACTCGACCTGCAGGCGGCGCGGCAAATCGAAGCCGTGGTCGGCGTGCAGCAGGTAGGCCACGCCGCCCTTGCCCGACTGGCTGTTGACCCGCACCACCGCTTCGTACGAGCGGCCGATGTCCTTGGGGTCGATCGCCAGGTACGGCAGCTCCCAGCGCGCATCTGCGCTCGCCGCCAGCGCGGCGAAGCCTTTCTTGATCGCGTCCTGGTGCGAGCCCGAGAACGCGGTGAACACCAGCTCGCCGCCGTAGGGATGGCGCGGGTGGACCGGCAGCCGGTTGCACTCCTCGACCACCCGCACGATCTCCGGCACGTTCGCGAGGTCGAGCCGCGGGTCGACGCCTTGGGTGGCCAGGTTGAGCGCCAGCGTGACGAGGTCGACGTTGCCGGTCCGCTCGCCGTTGCCGAACAGCGTGCCCTCGACCCGCTGCGCGCCGGCCATGACGGCGAACTCGGCCGCCGCGACCGCGGTGCCGCGGTCGTTGTGCGGGTGGACCGAGATGACCGCCGCCGCCCGCCCGCGCAGGTTGCGGTGCACCCACTCGATCTGGTCGGCGTAGACGTTCGCGGTCGCCAGCTCGACCGTCGCCGGCAGGTTGAGGATCACCGGGTCGGCCGGCGTCGCGCCCCAGGCCGCCAGCACCGCCTCGCAGACGTCCCGCGCGAACGGCAGCTCGGTGGCCGAGAAGTTCTCGGGCGAGTACTCGAGCTGCACCGCGGTGCGGTCGGCGATCTCGGCCGCGCGGCGCTTGATGTGGCGCACGGCGCCGACCGCGATCGCCGTGACGCCGGCTTCGTCCAGCCCGAAGACGACCCGCCGGAAGAGCGGCGAGGTCGCGTTGTAGACGTGCACGATCGCGCGCGGCGCGCCGGCGAGCGCGGCGAAGGTCCGGTCGATCAGGTCCTCGCGCGCTTGGGTGAGGACTTGGATCGTCACCCCGGGCGGAATGCGGCCGTCCTCGATCAGCCGGCGGACGAAGTCGAAGTCGGGCTGCGAGGCGGCCGGAAAGCCGACCTCGATCTCGGCGAAGCCCAGCCGCACCAGCAGCTCGAACAGGCGCAGCTTGCGCTCGGGCCCCATCGGCTCGACCAGCGCCTGGTTGCCGTCGCGCAGGTCGACGCTGCACCAGCGCGGCGCGCTGGTGAGGCTGCGGCCCGGCCACCGGCGCTGCGCGAGCGGCACCTGCGGGCCGGGCCGGTAGCGCGCGAAGGCGGGAAAGCGTGGTTCCACGGCGACCTCCGGAGAGCGAAGCGAAAACGGGGACCGCGCGCTCACGGCGCGCTGCCCTCGGCGCCGACGACGCGCTCGATCTGGGCGCGCAGCCGCCGCAGCGCCTGCGGCGGGCCGTCGAAGGCGAAGCTGGCGCTGGTCGAGCGGCCGTCGTCGCGCGCGTCGATGCGGGTGCAGCGGCAGGTGAAGCGGTGGGCCAGGTTCACGATCCGGGCCACCGAGCGCGGGTCGCGCAGCGTCAGCTCGCAGGTCATGCCCGGGCCTCCATCACGTCGTCGACCGTCTGGCCGGCCGGGATCATCGGCCAGACGTTCTCGGTCGGGTGGCAGTGGCAGTGCAGCAGCGCCGGCCCGCGCGCGGCGAAAAAGCGCGCCAGCGCCGCGTCGGCGTCCTCCGGCGCGCTCAGCGAGAAGGCGCGCACGCCGTAGGCGTTGGCGATCGCGGCGAAGTCGGGGTTGTCGGCCAGGTTCGTCGCCGAGTAGCGCTCGGAGCAGAAGAGCTCCTGCCACTGGCGGACCATGCCCAGGTTGCGGTTGTCGATCAGCACGACCTTGACCGGGACGTCGTAGCGGTAGAGCGTGGCCAGCTCCGGCAGCGACATCTGGAAGCCGCCGTCGCCGACGATCGCGAACACCGGCCGGGTGGGCTGGGCGAACGCGGCGCCGATCGCGGCCGGGAAGCCGAAGCCCATCGCGCCCAGGCCGGCCGAGGTCGCGAAGTCGCGCGGGTGCCGCGGCCGCACCCGCTGCGCCGCCCACATCTGGTGCTGGCCGACGTCGGCCGTCACGATCGCGCCGGGCGGCGCGGCGGCGAAGAAGCGGTCGAGCAGGTCGGTCGCCGAGAGCACCTCGGGCGCGACGCGGTCGCTGGGCAGCGCGCCGCCCATCAGCCGCGCCTCGCCGGCCCAGTCGTCGAAGCGCGGCACGTGGCCCTCGCCCAGCGCGTCCGTCAGCGCGCGCAGCGTCGCGGTCAGATCGCCCTGCAGCGCCACGTCGGCCCGCACGATCTTGCCGAACTCGGTCGGGTCGATGTCGGCGTGGACCACCGCCGCGCCGTGCGCGAAGCGGTCGGCCCGGCCGGTGACCCGGTCGTCGAAGCGCATCCCCAGCGCCAGCAGCAGGTCGGCCCGCTGCACCGCCCGGTTCGCGGCCTTGGTGCCGTGCATGCCGAGCATGCCCAGGTCGTGCGGATCGCCGGGCACGCCCGCGCCCAGCGCGTTGATGGTCTGCGCGTGCGGCAGCCCGAGCAGCGCGACCAGCGTGCGGTAGGCGTCGACCGCGCGGCCGTTGCGCACCCCGCCGCCGACGACCGCGACCGGCCGCCGGGCGGCCCGGACGCGCGCCACCGCGTCGCGCACCGCGGCCGGGTCGGGCCGGCGCGGGGCGGCCGGCGTGGACCCGCCCGCCCGCGCGGGCTCGGCCCCCAGCGGCGCCTTGAGCACGTCGTTGGGGATGTCGACCAGCACCGGGCCCGGCCGGCCGCCGCGGGCGACCGCGAACGCCTCGGCAATCGTCTCCGCGATCCGCTCCGGCCGGTCGATCCGGACGTTCCACTTCGTCGCCGCCTGGGTGATCGCGCAGACGTCGGCCTCCTGGAACCCGTCGGTGCCGAGCAGCTCGCTGCGCACCTGGCCGGTGAGCGCGACCAGCGGAACGCTGTCCATCAGCGCGTCGAGCAGCCCGGTGACGAGGTTCGTCGCGCCGGGACCCGAGGTGGCGCAGCAGACGCCGGCCGTTCCGCCGGTGCGGGCGAAGCCGCTCGCGGCGAACGCGGCCGCCGCTTCGTGGCGCACCAGGACGTGGCGCACGCGGTGCTCGTAGAGCGCGTCGTAGAGCGGCATGATCGCGCCGCCCGGATAGCCGAAGATCGTCTCGACGCCCTCGCGGGCGAGCGCGTCGAGCACCGCGTGCGCCCCGTTCGTCATGCTCAGAGCATCCGGAAGCGGAGCTCGTCGTCGGCCGCCGCCGGCTGCGCCTCGCGCAGCCACGGCATGAGGCCGCGCAGCTCGCCGCCGACCTGCTCGATCGGGTGCGCCGCGGCCCGCTCGCGCAAGCGCGCGAAGGACGGCTTGCCGGCGGCGTGCTCGGCGACCCACTCCTGGGCGAACGCGCCGCTGCGGATCTGGGCCAGGATCTCACGCATGGCCGCGCGCGTCTGCTCGGTCACGATGCGCGGGCCGCGGGTGTAGTCGCCGAACTTGGCGGTGTTGCTGATCGCGTCGCGCATGCCCTCGATGCCGCGCTCGTACATCAGGTCGACGATCAGCTTGACCTCGTGCAGGCACTCGAAGTACGCCATCTCGGGCGCGTAGCCGGCCTCGACCAGCGTCTCGAAGCCGGCGGTGACCAGCGCGGAGAGGCCGCCGCAGAGCACGGCCTGCTCGCCGAACAGATCGGTCTCGGTCTCCTCGCGGAAGCTGGTCTCGAGGATGCCGGCGCGGCCGCCGCCGATCGCCGCGGCGTACGCGAACGCCGTCTTGCGGGCGTTGCCGGTGGCGTCCTGGTGGACCGCGACCAGGCACGGCACGCCGCGCCCGGCCTCGTACTCGCTGCGCACCAGGCGCCCCGGGCCCTTGGGCGCGATCATGATCACGTCGACGTCCCCCGGCGGCACGATCGTCCCGAAGTGGATGCCGAAGCCGTGCGCGAACGCCAGCGCCTTGCCCGGCTCGAGCTGCTCGACCACCTCGCGCAAGTAGAGCGCGGGCTGCTCCTCGTCGGGCACGAGCATCATCACCAGGTCGCCGGCGGAGACCGCGGCGGCGATCGACGCGACGCGCAGGCCGTCGCGCCGCGCGCCGTCGCGCGAGGCCGAAGCGGGCCGCAGCCCGACGACGACGTCGCGGCGGTCGTCGTGCAGGTTGAGCGCGTGCGCGCGCCCCTGGCTGCCGTAGCCGATGACGGCGATCGTCTTGCCGTCGAGCGCGCTGCGCTCGACGTCGCGGTCGTAGTAGGCTTGCATGGATCCTCCGGAATGAGAAAGGCCCTCGCCGGTATCCGGCGAGGGCCTTTCGGTTAGTCGACGGTACGTCGGCTTATGCGAAAGCGTCTCGCCGGTCCGGAAGAACCGCAAGGATAACGCTGACGATAAGGACGAGTCGGGTAAACATCGGTGCAACGGGGTTTATCACGATCGACCGCGGTTGTCAAGGCGAGAATGATGGATCGCGTGCCGGCGCGTATACCGCCGGACCGCAATTCCGCCGGTACGAGGGGGTGGACCGCCGTGACCGTCGACGTCAACACGCTGCCCCGGGTGCACGAGGTGCTGGGCGCGGACGCTCGCGCCGCCCGCCCGTACCCGCTCCCGCACGGCCTGGTCGCGCACATCGTCGCCGATCCCGGCGCGCACTTCTCGGCGGCGACCCAGGCGGCGATCTTCGCCGCCCTGATCCCGGTCAGCCTGGCCGCGTTCGCGGCCGATCTGAGCGCCTACTGGGCCCAGCGGCGCGCCGAGGGCTACTTCGAGCGGCTGGCGGAGTTCGTGCTGATCGCCGACGCCCAGGACCGGATGATCGGCTGGACCGGCCACTCGGTGATCACCTGCGCGGCCTACGCCAACGTCTACCTCGAGGCGTCGGGGATGGTGCCCGGCGAGCAGTCGCGCGGGGTGACGCGGACGCTGTTCGACAACCGCTCGCGCACCTCGTTCGTCAAGCACAAGGGCCGCGAGCGGGTCTACGTCTCGGCCCGCACCGAGAGCCCGATCGTCTACAAGCTGATGCGCCGGCTGCTCGGCGCGGAACGGCTCTTCCCCAACCCCGCGCTGGCGACGCCGGCCGACGTGCTCGAGTGCGGCCGGGGCTTGGCCGAATGGCTGGGCCAGGCCGAGCTGCTCGAGCCCGGCAGCCTGGTGCTGCGCGGCGCGTACGCGCAGCTCGAGTCGGTCTACGGCGAGCTCCCGCTGACCGGCGACGCCGAACTCGACCGGCTCTTCCGCGGCCGGCTCGGCCCGCTCGACGCCTACCTCGTGATCGGGCGGGTCGACCCGTCGCTCCAGGTCGAGCCGGAGCGCTAGGCGGCCGGCTCGAGCCGGGCCAGCAGCCCGTCCTTGGGCCGGGGGAACGGGAAGAGGGCGAAGTCCGGTGGGGCGTAGCCGGCCGGGAACGCGATCCGGTACTCGCGCAGGAAGTGCCACAGGAACAGCTTGACCATCAGGTTCGCCAGGTGGAACCCGGCGCACATGTGCGCGCCGCCGCCGAACGGGAACCAGGCGTAGGGATGGCGCCGCTCGCCGTCCTTCTCGGCCCCGGCGAAGAAACGGGCCGGGTCGAAGCGGTTCGGATCCGGCCAGTGCTCGGCCAGCCGCTGGATGAACGTCACGTTGAGGTAGAGCGTGGTGTTGGCCGGCACGTGGTAGCCGGCGATCTCGACCGGCTTGACCGTGCGGCGCGGGATCAGCGGCACCGGCGGGTAGAGCCGCAGCGCCTCGCGGAACGCCGCGTCGACCACGTCCATCGACTCGAGCGCGCCGATGCCGGCCGTGCCGGGAGCGAAGCGCGCGACGTCGGCCCGCAGCCGCTCCTGCCAGTCCGGGTTCTTGCACAGCTCGTACGTCAAGCTGGTCAGGGAGCTGGCGGTCGTGTCGTGCGCCGCGACCATGAAGAAGATCAGGTGGTCGACGATCTCGTCGTCGCTGAACGCGACGCCGTCCTCGTCGGTCGCGATGCAGAGCTGCGAGAAAAGGTCGGCGCCCGGCTGGCGCCGCCGGGCCGGAATGCGCGCGCGCAGGTACTCGGCGAGCACCCGCCGCGCGCGCACGCCGCGCCAGTGCGCCAGGCCCGGCACCGGCCGGCGGATCAGCGCCGCCGCCGCCTTGACGACCTGCACGAAGGCGCGCTGCAGGCGCAGCGAGTCCGCCCCCAGCTCGACGCCCAGGAACAGCCGCGCCGCGATCTCGAGCGTCAGCGCCTTGACGTAGGGATAGAAGCGCAGCGGCTTGCCCGGCGCGAGCTGCTCGGCCTGGCGCCGGGCCATGATCGCGGCGGCCAGCGGCAGGTAGCCTTCGAGCGCGGCGCGCCGGAACGCCGGCTGGATCAGCTTGCGGTGGAACTTGTGGTCCTCGAAATCGCGCAGCATCAGGCCGCCGGCGAAGAACGCGCCCAGGCTGGCGTTCCAGCCCAGCTCGTTCGAGAAGGTCGACTCGCGGTCGGCGATCAGCTTCTGCGCGGCGTCGGCGCTGAGCAGCGTGACGAAGCGCTGGAACAGCACGCTGTTGCGGTAGACCGGCCCGTACGTGTCGTACATGCGCTGGGTGAACTGCTGGTTGCGGAACAGCACCGCGAACGAGTTGCCGACGACCGGCAGACCGTAGCTGCCGGGGAACGCGCCGAGGTCGCGCTGCTCGCGCACACGCTTGAAGCGCTCGCGTACGCTCGGCACATTGGCTGAGGCCGGAGTCGTCACGTTCGCACCCTTTCCGAACCGTGGGGTCTTGGCGGGCAGAGGAGTTTAGACTGCGGTGAGGTACATCCTGCCCACCAAATCGCTCCGCGCCGCTCGCGCCGGGGCGACGCGACGGTAAGGGGTGTCTGTGACCGCTAGTAGCGCCAGTCCGCTGCGCGACGTTCGCATCTCGGGGCGCCCGCAATTGCCGACGTTCGCGAGCCCCGAGGACGAAGTCGCCGACATCAAGCGCCGCTTGGCCGCAACCTTGCGGCTGTTCGCCGAGCGCGGGCTCGACGAGGGTGTGCTCGGTCACATCTCGGCGCGCGACCCGCGCGATCCGGCGCTGTTCTGGCTGAACCCGTTCGGGCGCCACTTCGCGCTGGTGCGCGCGGCCGACCTGATCCTGGTCGACGCGGCGGGCGCGGTGCGCGAGGGCAAGGGGCTGGTCAACCCCGCCGCCGTCATCACCCACGCCGCGCTCTACGCGCAGCGGCCCGACGTGAAGTCGATCGCGCACGCGCACAGCTTCTGGGGCAAGGTTTGGTCGACGACCCGCCGGCCCGTGCCGCCGATGACCCAAGAGGCCTGCACGTTCTACGAGGACCAGGTCGTGATCGACGTCTACCAGGGCGTCATCTCCGACGACCAGGAGGGCCGCCACATCGCCCGGGCGATGGGTGCGGCCAACGCCGCGATCCTGGTCAACCACGGCCTGATCACGCTCGGCGCGTCGGTCGGCGCGGCGGCCTGGCGCTACGTCCTGCTCGAGAAGTGCTGCGAGGCCCAGGCCGCCATCGAGCGGCTCGGCGCGGCGGCCCCGATCGCGCCCGAGGTGGCCGCCCGCACCCGTGCCACGGTCGGCTCCGAGTACGCCTGCTGGGCGATGTTCCAGCCGCTGTACCGGCTGATCGAGTCGCGCTCCCCGGATCTGTAGCCGAGTGAGGTGACGATGACGCGCGTGCGATGGCAGCCGCGGCTGATGCCCGGGCCGCAGCGGCTGCTCGGGTTTCCGCCTTTCGAGAGCAAACCGCCGGCCGAGGTGCTGCGGCGCAAGCTGGGCCTCGAGCGGCTGGTGCTGCTCGACAACAACGAGGAGTTCCTGGGCGCCGCGCCCGCGGTACGGGCCGCGCTCGCACCGGCGCTCGAGCGCGTCCACCGCTATCCCGACGGCTACGACCTGCGGCTGCGCGCGCAGCTCGCCGCGGACCTGGGCCTCGACCGCGAGCAGATCGTCATCGGCAGCGGCTCCAACCAAGTGCTCGAGACGCTCGGCGCGTCGTTCCTCAAGCCGGGCGCGGAGTGCCTGATCTCGCGCCACGCGTACAACCTCTACGCCAAGGTCGCGCTGCAGTGCTCGGCGGCGCCCAGGTTCGTGCCCGAGCGCGGGTGGACGCACGACCTCGCCGCGATGGCGCAGCTCGTCGACGAGCGCACCGGCATGATCTTCATCGCCAACCCCAACAACCCGACCGGCACCCGGGTCGCGCACGACGAGCTGGCAACGCTGCTGGCGGCGGTGCCCGAGCACGTGGTGGTGGTGGTCGACGAAGCGTACGCCGAGTACGGCGGCGCGGAGACGGGCCCAGGGGCGCGCGCGCTGCTGGCCCGCCACCCGAACCTCGCCGTCACCCGCACCTTCTCGAAAGCCTACGGGCTGGCCGGGCTGCGGATCGGCTACCTGATCGGCTCGCCCGAGCTGTGCGCGGTCGTGCGGCGGCTGATGCAGCCGTACACCGCCGGCACGCTGGCGCTGCTGGCGGCCGAGGCGGCCTACGCCGCGCGCGACCACCTGGCCGCGGTGGTCGCCGACAACGCCGCCCGGCGCGCGCACCTCGCCGGCGCGCTGCGCGAGCTGGGCCTCGCGCCGCTGGAGTCGCACACCAACTTCGTGACGGTCGAGCTGCCGGCGGCGGGCGCGGCGGCGGCGCGCGCGCTGGCCGGGCGCGGGATCTTCGTGCGCGACCTCGACATGTACGGGCTGCCGAACCACCTGCGGGTCACCGTCGGCGGGCGGGACGAGCTCGAGCTCTTCGCCGCGGCGCTGGGCGAGCTGGCCGCCGCGGGCTGGCCGCTCGCCGGCCGGGAGGTACTCGCGACGTGATCGGAAGCAGCCTGCGCGTGCGCACCAGCCACTTCGAGGGCCTCGAATACCCGCTGGTCGTCGAGCCCGACGAGCCCGGCGCGACCCCGGCCGCGCTGCGCGAGTGGATCGCGGCCAACCAGGATCTGCTCGGCACGGCCCTGCTCGAGCAGGGCGCGGTGCTGCTGCGCGGCTTCGGCGTGGCGAGCGCCGCGGAGTTCTCGGACGTCGTCGACGGCTTCCCGGTCGAGCAGATGACGTACCTGGGCGGCAACACGCCGCGCCACAAGGTCCAGGGCGGTATCTACACCTCGACCGAGATCGACCACCGCTACAAGATCAAGCTGCACAACGAGCTCTCGTTCCAGGAGAACTACCCGCAGAACGTCTTCTTTTTCTGCGAGACCCCGCCCGCCGGCGGCGGCGAGACGATCCTGGCCGACGTGCGCGAGGTGTACCGCGCGATCCCGCCCGCGATCGTGCGGCGCTTCGAGGAGAAGGGGGTCAAGTACGTGCGCGTCTTCCAGCAGAAGCGCGCGCTCAACGAGCTGGCCAAGAAGCTGGTGCCGACCTACTTCCACCTGACCTGGGAGCAGCTGTTCTTCACCAGCGACCGCAAGGCGATCGAAGCGGCCTGCCGCGAGCTGCACATCGACTACGAGTGGCGGCGCAACGGCGACCTGGCGCTGACGAACGTCCTGCCGGCGGTCATCCCGCACCCGACCAGCGGCGAGCCGCTGTGGTTCAACCACGTGCCCTCGCTGCACTTCAACCGGCGCACGCTGGGCCGGCCGGTCTACCGCACCCGCAAGTTCCTCTACCGCAACGAGCGCGATCTGCCGACCCAGGTCTACTACGGCGACGGCTCGCCGATCGGGATGGCCGAGCTGCACCCGATCTACGACGCGCTCGACCGCAACACGACCTCGTTCCCCTGGCAGCGCGGCGACGTGCTGGTGCTCGACAACCGGATCGTCGCGCACGGGCGCAACCCGTTCACCCCGCCGCGCCGGGTGCTCGTCTCGCTGGCGCAGCCCAGGCGGCGATGAGCCGCGCGGCCCCCGACGCGATCGCCGTGGTCGGCGCGGCATGCCGCTTTCCCGGCGGCATCCGCAGCCTCGCCGCGCTCTGGGACGCGCTCGCGGCGGGCCGGAACTTCCGCGCGCCGATCCCGCTCAGCCGCTTCGACCACGCGCGCCTGGCGGCGCTGCTGGCGGCGCGCGGCGCGCTCGTGCCGCCCGGCTACGGCTACTTCCTGGCCGACGACGACCTGACCGGGTTCGACCCCGAGTTCTTCGGGCTCTCGCCGCGCGAGGCGACGGCGATCGACCCGCAGCAGCGGATGCTGCTCGAGCTGGCCTGGGAAGCGCTGGCGAGCGCGCGCATCGCGCCGGCCGGCCTCGCCGGCGGCGAGGCCGGCGTCTTCGTCGGCCTCTCCAACGTCGACTACCACCGGCTGCAGTTCCGGGCCGTCGACGGGATCGGCCCGCACAGCGGCACCGGCACCTCGCCCTCGATCGCGGCCAACCGCATCTCGTACAGCTTCGATCTGCACGGGCCCAGCCTGGCGGTCGACACGGCCTGCTCCTCGGCGCTGGTCGCGCTGGACCTGGCCTGCGCGGCGCTGCGGGCCGGCACGATCCCGCTGGCGCTGGTCGGCTCCGCCAACCTCATCCTCGACCCGACCCTCTACGTCAGCTTCACCCAGAGCCGGATGCTGGCCGCCGACGGCCTGTGCAAGGCGTTCGACGACGCGGCCGACGGGTTCGCCCGCGGCGAGGGCGCGGGCTTGGTGGTGCTCAAGCGGGCCGCCGACGCGCTGCGCGACGGCGATCCCGTCCTGGCGCTCGTGCGCGGCAGCGCGGTCAACCAGGACGGCCAGAGCAACGGGCTGACCGCGCCCAGCGGCGTCGCCCAGGCGGCGGTCATCGCCCGGGCGCTGGCGCGCGCCGGGGCCGACCCGGCCCGGGTCGGCTTCGTCGAAGCGCACGGCACGGGCACGGCGCTGGGCGACCCGATCGAGTTCCGGGCGCTCCAGCGCAGCTTCGGCGCGGCCGGCCGCAGCCGGCCCTGCTACGTCGGCTCGGCGAAGACGAACTTCGGCCACCTCGAGGCGGCCGCCGGCATGCTGGGCTTCCTCAAGGCGGTGCTTGCCGTCCACCACCGGGCCGTGCCGCCGACCCTCAACCTCGGCACGGTGAACCGGCTGATCGCGCTGGACGCGAGCGACCTGCGCTTCCCGGCCCGGCTCGAGCCCTGGCCGAGCGACGAGCCGGCGCTGGCCGCGGTCAGCGCGTTCGGGTTCGGCGGGACGAACGCCCACGCCGTGGTCGAGGAATTCGTGCCGGCCGGGGCGCCGGCGGGCTTCGACCTGGCCGCCCCGCGCACGCCGTTCGCGCGCCGCCGGCTGCTGCTCGACCTGCCCGACGTCGGCGTCTGGTTCGACCCGCCCGCCGGCGAGCCGGTCGCGCCGCGAGCGGTCGCCGAGCCGCCGCCCCGGCGGGCGGCCGACGCGTTCTGCTACGAGCGCCGCTGGGAAGCGGCGCTGCCGTCGGCGGCCCCCGCCCGGGCGGTGCGGCGGGTGCTGGTGGTCGGCTCGGCGGCGGAGGCGGCGCCGGCCCGGGCCGCCTGGAGCGGTGAGGTCGTCGTGCTGCTGCCGGGCGGCTCGCTGGCCGAGGCGTGCGGAGAGGGGGCGGCCGAGATCGTCGACCTGCGGGCGGTCCGGCTGAGCGGCGCCGCGGCCCCGAGCGCGCCCGCGGCGGTGGTCGAGCAGGCCTGCGCGCTGGTCGAGTCGTTCGCCGCCCTGCTGCGCGCCGCCGCGGCGCTGCCGCGGGCCGAGCGGGTGCGGGTCGACGTGGTGACCCGCGGCGCGCTGCCGGCCGCCGCGGACGACCTGCCCGAGCCGGCCGGCGCGGCGCTGGCGGGGGTCTTCCAGAGCGCCGCGCTGGAGCTGCCCCAGCTGGTCGGCCACCTGATCGACATGCCGCAGGCGTTCACCGCCGGCGACCTGGCGCGGCTGGCGGCGCTCGACCGGGCCGCCCTGGCGGGCTCGGTGCAGGCGGCGCTGCGGGCCGGGACGCTGCTGGTGCCGGTGCTCGCCCGGCGCGCCCTCGGGCCCGGCGAGCCGCCGCTGCGCCCGGGCGTCTACGCGGTGCTGGGCGGCTTCGGCTCGCTCGGCCTGGCCGCCGCCGAGGCGCTGGCGGAGCAGGGCGCGCGCGAGCTGGCGCTGGTCGGCCGGAGCGGCTCGAACCCCGCCGCGCGAGCGGTCGTCGACCGGCTGCGCGCCGGCGGCGTCGCGGTGCGCGAGCTGCGGGCCGACGTGGCCGACCCGGCCTCGTACGCGGCCCTGATCGAGCAGCTGCGCGCGCCGGGCCGGCCGCTGCGCGGGATCGTCCACTGCGCCGGCCGGCTCGGCCCGGTCAAGCCGGTACTCGAGCTGACCGCGCCCGACGTCCGCGCCGCGCTGGCGCCCAAAGCGATTCCGGCGCTCTGCAGCCCGGCCGAGCTGGACCTCTTCGTCGCCTTCTCGTCGATCGCGTCGAGCTGGGGCTCGCGCCGGATCGGCGCCTACGTGGCGGCCAACGCGCTGCTCGACGCCGCCGCCGGGCGGCTGGGCCGCAACGGCCCGCGCGCGCTGGTGCTGCACTGGGGACCGTGGGCTCAGAGCAGCATGGCGCGCCGCCAGGCCCAAGCCGCCGAGCAGCTCGGCCGGCTCGGGATCGCCGGCTTCGACCCGGCGACCGGCCGCGCGCTGCTGGGCGAGCTGCTGCGCGCGCCGGCCGGCGAGCTGACCGTGGTCGACGCGAACTGGGCCCGCTTCGCCCCGGTGCTGGAGGGCCTCGGCCGCGGCCGCTTGCTGGCCGGGCTCGCGCCGAGCGCGCCGGGCGGCGCGCACCCGGGATTCGCGCCGGCCCCGGGCCGGGCGGCGATCCTGGCCGGCGTCCTGGCCGAGCTGCGCGCGGTGCTGGGGCTCGCCCCCGAGGCCGAGCTCGACCCGGCCGCCGGGCTGGTGGACCTCGGCCTCGACTCGATCCTGGCGCTGGAGCTCAAGGAGGCGCTCGAGGCGCGCTTCGGCTTGGCGCTGCCGGCGACGCTGGCCTTCGACCACCCGAGCGCCGCCGCGGTCGCCGAGCTGGTGCGGCGCTCGGCCGAGCCCGACGCCGCGGCCCTCCGGCTCCAGACACTTCCCGAGCTGGGCGGCTTGCCCGCACTCGACGGCGCGCCCGACCCGGGCGACCTCTCCGAGCTCTCGGAAGCCGAGATCCGCGGCCGGGTCGAGCGGATCTTGGCGGAGCTCGAGTCGTGAGCGCCGAGCTGAGCACGCTCCAGCAGACCTACCGCGCGCTGGAGCGCGCCCGGCAGCGGATCGCGGAGCTGGAGTCGGCCCGCCGCGCGCCGGTCGCGATCGTCGGCATCGGCTGCCGCTTCCCGGGCGGGATCGAGGGCCCGGCCGGGCTGCGCGCGGCGCTGCTGGCCGGCCGGGACGCGGTCGCGCGCGATCCGCGCGCGGCCTGGGCCGAGCGGCTCGCCGAGCCCGAGGCGCCGGCCGAGGCGCTGGCCCAGCCGGCCGGGCTGCTCGAGGCGGTCTACGACTTCGACCCGGCGTTCTTCGGGATCTCGCCGCGCGAGGCCGAGCTGATGGACCCCCAGCAGCGCCACGTGCTCGAGATCGCCTACCGCGCGCTCGAGGACGCGGGCCTGGGGCTGGAGGCGGTCCGCGGCCGGCGGGTCGGCATCTTCCTGGGCGCCGCGGCCAACGAGTACCACCGCCAGTGCTTCGCCTACGCCAAGGACAAGGATCTCGGCTACGTCGCGACCGGGAACGCCCACAACGCGATCGCCGGCCGGCTGGCGCACCTGCTCGGCACCCACGGCCCGGCGCTGGTGGTCGACACCGCCTGCTCCTCGGCGCTGGTCGCCGTCCACCTGGCCATCGCCGCGCTGCGCAGCGGCGAGTGCGAGCTGGCGCTGGCGGGCGGGGTCAACCTGCTGCTCGACCCGCTCGGCTCGGCACCGCTCCTGCGGGCCGGGATGCTCTCGCCGAGCGGCGCCTGCCGGGCGTTCGACGCGCGCGCCGACGGCTACGTGCGGTCCGAGGGGTGCGGCGTGGTGGTGCTGCTGCCGGCCGCCGCCGCCCGGCGCGCCGGGCACCGGGTCTACGCGAACCTCGCCGGCAGCGCGGTCAACCACGACGGCGCCGCGAGCAGCCTCACCGCGCCCAGCGGCCAGGCCCAGCAGCTCGTCATCCGGGCCGCGCTGGCCGACGCCGGCGTCGCCCCGGGCGCGGTGCAGTACGTCGAAGCCCACGGCACCGGCACGCCGCTGGGCGACCCGATCGAGCTGCAGGCGCTCGCCGCGGTGTACCTGGCCGACCCGGCCCGGCCGCCGCTGGCGGTCGGTGCGGCCAAGGCCAACCTCGGCCACACCGAGGCGGCCTCGGGGATCGCCGGCCTGATCAAGACCGCGCTCGGCCTCGCCGGGGCCGAGCTGCTGCCCTCGCTCCACTTCGAGCGCTGGAACCCGGCCACCCGAGCCGACCCGGCCCGCTTCGACGTCGTGACGGCCCCCCGGCCGTGGGCGGTCCCCCCCGGCGCGACCCGGACCGCGGCGGTCAGCTCGTTCGGGTTCACCGGCACCAACGCCCACGTCGTGCTGCAGGCCGCGCCGCCGGCGAGCGCCGGTGCGGAGGCCGCCGCGGCGCCGTCCGCCGCCGGGGCCGAGGTGTTCTGCCTGAGCGCGAAGAGCGCCGCCGCGCTGGCGCAGCAGGCCGAAGCGCTCGCCCGGCGGCTGCGGCACGACGCACCCGGCCTGCGCGACCTGTGCCTGTCCTCGCAGCTCGGCCGCTCGGCGTTCGGGGTACGGGCGGCTTGGCTCGTGCGCGATCACGACGAGCTGCGCGCGCGCTTGCGCGCGGCGAGCGCGGCGCCGCCGAGCGCGGCCGCGCGGCTCGCGCAGCCGGCCGGGCTCTGGTTCGCGAGCACGCTGGGCGCGGTGGTCGAGCGGCCGGAGCTCGACGCGCTCGCGCTCGCGTTCCCGCCGCTCGGCCGCCGGCTGGCCGAGCTGCAGCGCACCGCCGCGGCGGCCGGCGCCGCCGCGCCGGCCGGGTTCGTGCTCGTGGTCGCGCTCGCCCAGACGCTGATCGCGGCGGGCATCGAGCCGGCCTGGCTGGCCGGCGAGCGGGACGGCACGCTGGCGGCCGCGGTCGTCGCCGGGCAGCGCGACCTGGTCGCTGCGCTGCGCTCGCTGGCCCGCGCCGAGTGGAGCGAAGCGCACGCCGAGCGCAGCGCCGGCGCGCAGCCGACGATCCGGCTCGGCAGCGCGCCCGCGCTCGAGCCGCCCGCGGACGCCGGCGCCGAGCCCGCCGCCGGCGCTGCGCCACCGACGCTGGTCGAGCGCTGCCTGCGCCTGTTCGCGGCGAGCTGGACGGCGTTCGCGCCGCTCGACTGGCGCGAACTGCGCGACGGCGTTCGGTTCGCTCGCGTCGCGCTGGCCGAGCACCCCTTCGCGCGCCAGCGGTACCAGGTCGGCGCGGAGCGGCGCGCTCCCGGCCGGGTCGCGGTCGACGCGGCGACCGCCGCGTTTCTGGCCGAGCACGAGGTGCTCGGCACGCCGGTCGTGCCGGGCGCGTTCTGGCTGGCGCTGGTGGCCGAGCGCGCGCGCGCCGCGCTGCGCCTCTCCGGCGTCTGCTTCCACGCCGCGCTCGTGCTCGACCCGCCGGGCGCGCTGCCGGAGCTGACCCTCGCCGACGCGCCCGGGCCGGCCGGCAGCGAGCGAGCGCAGCTCAAGATCGCCTCGACGAGCCTGCACTTCTCGGCCACGCGCAACCTGGCCGAGCCGCCCGCGCCGGCGGAGCGCGAGCTGCGCTGGACGCTGCCGGAGGACGCCCCGAGCGACGAGGTGGCCGCGCTCTACGCGGCGATCCGCGGCTCGGCCGGAATCGCGCACGGCCCGCGCTTCCGGCTGATCACGCGCCTGGCCGAACGCGAGGGGACCCACTTCGCGGAGCTCACCCTGCCGGCCGGGCTCGATCCGGCCGCGCAGCCGCTGGCGGGCGCGACCGCGCTGCTCGACGCCTGCCTGCAAGTCCTGGGCTTGGCCGCGATCCGCCGGCGCGAACGGCGTTCCGCCGCGCCGCTGGCCGCGATCCCGTTCGCGATCGACGCGCTCGCGCTCGCGCGCATCCCCGCCGAGCGGCGCTTCCGCTGCATCGCGCGGCTGCGCAGCGGCGACGAGGCCGCCGGCGTCGCGATCGGCGACGTCGAGCTCGAGACCGCGGCCGGCGAACCGGTCGCCAGCGCCCGCGGCGTCAGCTTCAAGGAAGTGAGCCTCGGCTTCGAGGCGGCGCTGCGGCAGCGCGGATCGGACGACGCTCGACCCAGCGGTGCGCGGTCGAACGGAACGCCGGCGCTGTACGCGCTCGGGCTGGAGCCGCTCGCCGAGCGGCGTCCGAGCGAAGCCGTGCACCACGCGCCGATCGCCGTGGTCGCGAGCGATCCCGCTGCCGCATTGGAGCTGTCCGCGGCGCTCGCCGCGCGCGGCGTGCGCAGCGCGTACGCCGGCCGGGCGCACGACCGGGCGGAGCTGCCCGCCGGGGCGCACGTGGTGGCGTTGCTGGATCGCACGCCGTCGGCGCCGGCCGCCGAGCCGGCCGCGGCGCACGACGCGTACGTGCGCGCGGTCGCCGAGCTGGCCGGCCTGGCGCGCGCGCTCGGGGCGGCCGGCGGGACGGGCGGGCGGCGCTGCACCCTGGTTCTGCGCGACGGCCTCGCCCCGGCCGACGCGCTGCGCGGCAGCGACCCGCTGCACGCGGCGGCGGCTGCGTTCTTCGCCTCGGCCGCTTGGGAGCTGCCGGGCTGGCGCTTCCGGTTCCTCGACCTGCGCGGCGCGGCGCCGGCCGAGCCGCTCGTGCTCGACGCGCTGCTGGCCGCGGACGGCCCCTCGCACGCCGTCGTCGAGGGCGCGCGCGCGATGGTGCCGGTGCTGGCGCCGCTCGACCTCGCCCGGAGCGGCGGGCGGGTCGCGATTCGGCCCGATCGCTCGTACCTGGTCAGCGGCGGTCACGGCAGCCTCGGCCGCGCCGCGGCGGACTGGCTGGCCCGCTCCGGCGGCACGCAGATCGTGCTGCTCGGCCGAACGGCGCCCGACGCCGCCGCGCTGGCCGCGGTGCGCGCGCTGCGCGCGCGCGGCGTGGCGGTTCGCTGCGAGACGCTGGACGTCGCCGACGACGCGGGCGGGCTGGCCGCGCTGGTCGCCCGGCTCGACCGCTCGCCGTACCCGCTGGCCGGGGTGGTCCACGCCGCCGGCTGCCTGGCCGACCGGCCCGCCGGCGAGCTCGACCCGGCCGCCGTCGCCGCCGGGTCGCGGGCCAAGCTGCAGGGCACGCTGGCGCTGCTCGCCGCGACCAGCGCCAGCCGGCTCGACTTCCTGGTCGGCTTCTCGTCGCTCAGCGCGCTGATCGGCAACGCCGGCCAGGCCAACTACGCGGCGGCCAACGCCGGCATGGACGCGCTGCTGGCCCGCGCGCGGCGCGCGGGGGTGCGCGCGTTCTCGGCCCAGTGGGGGCCGTGGAGCGACTCGGCGATGGTCCGCGCGATCCCGCCGGCCAAGCTGGCCGCGCTGCACGACCTCGGCATCGGCCTGCTCTCCGCGGCCGAGGCGTTCGAGGCGCTCGAAGCGCAGCTCGCGGCCGACGCGCCGAGCTGCGTGATCGCGCGGGTCGACTGGGCCCGCCTGGGAGCGGCGCTGGGCGGGCGCGACAGCCGCCTGCCGGCTCCGCCTGCTCCAACCGCAATCGCCGCAACGGCCGCCTCGCCGGCTGCCGCGGCGCTCGCCGAGTTGCTCCGGCTGTCGCCCGGCGACCGCCACGGCGCGATGCTCGGCATCCTGCGGGCGGAGCTGGCCGGCGCGCTCGGGCTGGCTTCGCCGGCGAGCATCCCGGCCGACCAAGGGCTCTTCGAGCTGGGGCTGGACTCGCTGGCCGCGCTCGACCTGCGCGAAGCGCTCGAGCGAGCCCTGCAGGTCGAGGTCCCGCCGACCGCCCTCTTCAACTACCCGACGCTCGACCTGTTCGCGGCCTTCCTGCTCGAACGGCTGGCGCCGGCCTCGGTCGTCACCGCGGCGCCGGCGAACGGTGCGGCGGCCGGCGCAGCAGCGACGAACGGCGTGCCGCCGGCGAACCGGACGGGGGCACTCGACGGCGAGCTGAGCGCGAGCTCCAGCTGCTCTCCGAGGCGCTGACCCGGGTCGGCGAGAGCTCGGCATGAGCGCCGCGCCGGGCGACGGGCCGGAGCTGCTCCGGCGCGCGCTCGAGCTGGCCCGGGCCAGCCGGCTGCGGATCGAGGAGCTCGAGGCGGCCGCCTCGGCGCCGGTCGCGGTGCTCGGCACCGCCTGCCGGTTCCCCGGCTGCGCCGACGTGAGCGCCTACTGGGAGCTGCTGCGCGTCGGCCGGACCGTCGTCTCCGAGGTGCCGCCGGGCCGCTGGAACGTGCCGGCGGCCGGCGCCCAGCGGGGCGCGTTCCTGGCCGACGTCGAGGCGTTCGACCACGACTACTTCCGGATCGGCGCGCGCGAGGCCGTCGCGATGGACCCGCAGCACCGGCTGCTGCTCGAGGTCGTGCACGAAGCGCTCGAGGATGCCGGCCTGCGCCCCTGGGCGCTGGCGGGCTCGCGCACCGGCGTGTTCGTCGGCATGATGGCGCACGACCACGCCGAGACCGGCTTCCTCGCGCCCGAGCTGATCAGCAGCTTCACCGTGGCGGGCAACGGCGGCGGGATCGCGGCCGGGCGGATCGCGCACACCTTCGGCCTGGAGGGGCCGGTGCTGTGCCTGGACACGAACTGCTCGTCCTCGCTGGTCGCGCTGCACTACGCCTGCCAGAGCCTGCGGGCCGGCGAGTGCGACCTGGCGATCGTCGCCGGGGTGAACGTCATGCTCAGCCCGATCATGTTCTCGATCATGGGCAAGGCCGGGGCGCTGGCGGCGGACGGGCGCTGCAAGGCCTTCGACGAGCGGGCCGACGGCTACGGCCGGGGCGAGGGCTGCGGCGCGGTGGTGCTGCGCCGGCTGGCCGACGCGCGCCGGGCGGGGGACCAGGTGCTGGCGCAGGTCCTCGGCTCGGCCGTCAACCACGACGGGCGCAGCAGCGCGCTGCCGGTCCCCAAGGGCCCGGCGCAGGAACAGGTGATCCGGCGCGCGCTGCGGGCGGCCCGGGTCGAGCCGGGCGCGGTCGCCTACGTCGAGGGGCACGGCACCGGCACGCCGCTGGGCGACCCGATCGAGGTCGAGGCGCTGGCCAACGTCTTCGCCCGCCTGCCGGGCGCCGCGCCGCTGCTGCTGGGCGCCTGCAAGGCCAACCTCGGCCACCTCGAGGCGGCGGCCGGCATGGCCAGCCTGATCAAGGCGGTCGAGATCGTCCGGCGCGGCGTCGTCCCGCCCCAGCCGCGCCCGTTCGCCCCGAGCCGCCGCATCCCGTGGGAGCGCTGCGGCGTCGCGGTCGCGACCGAGGCCCGGCCGCTGGCGGCGCCGCCGGCCGAGCGCGTCGCCGGCGTCAGCGCGTTCGGGCTGTGCGGGACGAACGCCCACGCCGTCGTCGGCGGCTACGACCCCGGCGACGGCGCCGACGCCGGGCCCGCGCCCGCCGATGCCTGCGACGCGCTCCTGCTGCCGGTCTCCGCCCACGACCGCGCGCTGCTGCCCCGGCTGCTGCGCGCATATCGGGAGCTGCTCGGCGGGCTCGGCGAGCCGGCGGTGGCGCGCGTGTGCCGGACGGCCGCCGTGGCCCGCGACCACCGGACCGAGCGGGTGGCGCTCGTCGGCGAAGACGGCGCCGCGCTGTTGCGCCGGCTCGCCGAGGCGGAGGCGGCCCCCCGCGCGGCCGCGGCCGGGCCGCCGCGGGTCGTCGCCTGGCTGGGCGCGCCCGACGAGCGGCACGACTACGGCCCGCTGGCGGCGCGCGCGGCCGCCTTCGGCGAGGCCTTCGCCGGCTGCGCGGCGGTCATCGCCCGGCAGACCGGCTATGCCGTCGCGCCGGCTTTCGTGCCGTCCGGCGGCCCGGCCGGGCTCGACCGGGAGCGCGCGCTCTGGCGGCTCGCGGTCGCGCTCGCGACGGCCCGGCTCTGCGAACGGCTGGGGATCGGGTTCGCCGCAGTCCGGCCGGCCGGCGCGCCGGCGGCGGCGGTCCTGGCCGGCCGCTGCTCGCTCGAGGCTGCCGTCGCCGCGACCGCGAACGGCGGCACCACGGACGGTGTCGCCGACGCGACACCGGCGCCCGGCGGCGCGGCGGAAGACGAGCCCGCGGCCATCGCCGGCGGGGCCGGAACGCTCTGGCTGAACCTCGGCGCTCCGCTCGCCGCGAGCGCCGGTGCTGCGGCCGGTGCGCCGCCGGCCGGCGCGTGGGCGAACGCGCTGGCGCTGCGCGACGGGGCGGTGCTGCTGGCCGCCGGCACGCTGGCCCGGCTTTACGAGCTGGGGGCCGACCTCGCCTGGGAGCAGCTCTACCCGCGGGCCGCCCACTGGCAGCCGGCGCTGCTGCCGAAGGAACCGTTCGTCGCCCGCCCGCTCGGCCGGCTGCGCCCGCCGGCGGAACGGACCGCGACCGCCGGGCTTCCGCCGCGCGGCGCGCCCGGCGAGCCGGAGAGCGCGGCGGAACGGATCGCCGCGGTCGCGGCGCTCGTCGCCCGGGCGGCCGGCCTGGCCGCCGCCGACCTCGACCCGGAGCAGCCGCTGGGCGAGCTCGGGCTCGACTCGCTGAGCGCGGTCGACTTGGCCGAGGCGCTGGCCGAGCGGTTCGAGCTGGAGCCGGGCGCCGCCGCGGCGCTGAGCGCGCTCTCGGTCGCGCAGATCGCGCAGCGCGGCGCCGGCCGCGCCGAAACGCCGCCCGCCGCGGCGCCGCCGGCGGGCCGGGCCGCGCTGGTGGCGCTCAAGGCGCCGCCGGCCCCGGCCGCGACGCTGGTGCTGGTCCACCCGGTCGGCGGCTCGGTCTGGCCCTACGCCGCGCTGGCGCAGCACCTGCCCGGCGACCTGGCCGTGCGCGCCGTCGAGTCGACCCGGGCCGGGCCGGGGACGACGATCGACGCGCTCGCCGACGACTACCTCGGGCTGCTGGCCGCGTCCGGCGTCCCGGCCGAGCGCAGCCTCTTCGCGGGCTGGTCGATGGGCGGCTACGTCGCCTTCGCGATGGCGCGCCGGCTGGCCGCGGCGACCGGCCTGCGCCGCCCGGTGCTGCTGATCGACAGCGTCTGGCAGGCCTTGCCCGGCGAGCGGCTCGCCTTCGCGCTCTTCGCGCTCGACGCGGGCCTGCCGCGCGAGGCGTTCGAGGCCCACCTGCCGCCGGCGGTCGACCGTGCCGCGGCGCTGCGCAACGTGGCCGAGCAGCTCGGCCGGCGGCGGCCGGGCCGGCCGCCGCCGAGCGCCGCGACGATGGCCGAGCGGTTCGCCGTCTTCAGCGCCAACCTCGAAGCGCTGGCCTGCCACGAGCCGGGCGGGTACGACGGCCCGGTCGCATTGGTGCGCGCCCGCCAGGGCTTCGGACCGCTGGTCGACCCGGGCCGGCCGACCGACTGGAGCGCGCACGCGCCGCGCCTGCGCACCACCGTGCTCGAGACGGACCACTTCGCGGTCGTGCGGCCGCCGGCCGTCGCGCGGGTGGCGGAAGCGCTCCAGTCGTTGCGGCAGGCCGCCGCGGAAGGCGAAGCGCTGCATGGCGTTGCGGGCTGAGCCGGGGACGGCGTTCCCGGTCGTGCTGCGCCCCGCCGCGGACGGCGCCGACCCGGCCGCCGCGGTCGCGGCCGCCCGCGGGTTGCTCGACGAGCTGCTGCTGCGCGCCGGCGCGGTGCTGCTGCGCGGTCTGGCGATCGCCGGCGGCGACGGCTTCGCGGCCGTCGCGCGCGCGCTCGGCGGCCGGCCGATGGAGTACGTCGGCGGCAACGTGCCGCGCACGCGGGTCGGCGCGGCGGTCTTCACCTCGACCGAGCTCGACCGCCGGTTCCGCATCCAGCTCCACAACGAGCTGGCCTACCAGCGCGACTACCCCGACCGGATCGCGTTCTTCTGCGAGCAGCCCAGCCGAACCGGCGGGCAGACGACGATCGCCGACTGCCGGCTCGTCCTGCGCGACATCGATCCCGCCGTCGTCGCCGTCTTCGAGCGGCTCGGGGTGCGCTACGTCCGCACGTTCCAGGCGACCCGGCCGCGGCGCGAGGCGTTCAAGGCGCGCTTTCCGCTGTACTACCACCAGACGTGGGAGAGCGCGTTCGGCACCCGCTCGCAAGCCGAGGTCGAGGCCGCCTGCCGCGCGCTCGGCATGCGCTTCCGCTGGCGCGACGGCGGCGATCTCGAAGTCTGGAACGAGCTGCCGGCGACGATCGCCCACCCGCGGACCGGCGAGCGGATCTGGTTCAACCAGGCCAGCAACCTGCACTACAACCGGCGCAGCCTGGGCCGGCTGGTCCACCTCTCCCGCAAGCTGCTCTACCGCAGCGAGCGCGACCACCCGTACCAGATCTACTTCGGCGACGGCTCGCGGGTGCGGCGCGAGCAGATGGACAGCATCCAGGACGCGCTCGACCGGCACACCACCAACGTCGATTGGCAACGAGGAGATCTGCTTGTGCTCGACAACCGGCTCGTCGCCCACGGCCGCGCCCCCTACGGCGGGCCCCGCCGGGTGCTGGTCAGCATGCTGCGCGGCTAGCTGATGTCGCGCGTCTTCCAGTCGGCCGAGCACGTCGCGTTCGTGCGCGCGCTCTCCGCTCGCGACCCGCGCGAGGCGACCCGCAATCCGGACTACCTCGCCGAGCGGCTGATCAGCGGCAAGCTGCGGCGGCGGCTGCGGCCGCACTTCTTCATCCACGGCCGGATGGAGCGGGCGGTGCCCGGCGCGTACGGTTTCCAGATCGCGCGGACCCGCTTCGGCGACGACTTCCTCAAGCCGGCGCTGCTCGCGGGCACGACCCAGGTCGTCGTGCTGGGGGCCGGGCTCGACTCGCGCGCGCTGCGCTTCGGGCCGGCCTTCCCGGCGGCCCGCTTCTTCGAGGTCGACGTGCCGGGCAACCAGAGCGCCAAGCGCGAGCGCCTGCGTGCGCTCGCCCCGCGCGACCCGCTCGGCCTGCGCTTCGTGCCGCTCGACCTCAACACGGCGCCGCTGGCCGGCGCGCTCGCCGGCGCCGGCCTGGACCCCGGGCTGAGAACCTTCGTCTTCATGGAAGGCCTGTCGTACTATCTCACGGAGGACAAGGTGAAGGACATTCTGGGACAACTGAGGTCGTTCGTGCGCGGGGGCATGGCGCTGGTGATGGACTACGCCGCCCGGGAGTTCGTCGCCGGCGACCACTCCGGCTACGGTGCGCGGGCCGTCGCCAAGTGGCTGGCGTCGATCGGCGAGCCGTTCCGGTTCGGCAGCGATCCGGAGCGCCTGCGGGCGCTGCTGGGCGCGTGCGGCCTGGAGGTCGCCGCGGACCTGGGCGCGGCCGAGCAGGAGGCGATCTACCTGACCGACCGCGACGGCGCCCGCCGCCACCGCAGCATCGCGCTCTACCGCCTGGCCTTCGCGAGGACGCCATGACGTTCGTCCACTTCGCCGACGTCCTGGCCTACCGGGCGGTCCACCAGCCGGACGCCGAGGGCTTCGTCTTCCTCGACGAGCTGGGCGCGGTCGCCGACCGCTGGACCTACGCGCGGCTGTTCGACGCCGCCGCCGCGCTGGGCTCGTGGCTGCAGCAGCACGCCCGCGTCGGCGACCGGGTCGTGCTGGTCCAGCAGCCCGGGCCCGACTTCATCGTCTCGTTCCTGGCCTGCGCCTGCGCGGGCGTCACGGCGGTGCCGGTCTACCCGCCCGCGGCGCGCAACGCCGACGCGATGGCGACCTTCAAGCGGATCGTCGAGGACTGCGGCGCGACCGTGCTGCTGACCGACGCCATCACCGGCCAGAAGCTGCGCGAGCCGATCGAGTTCGACGAGCTGCTGCGGACCCGGACCTGGCTGCGGGTGAGCGCCGACCACGACCTGCCGCCGGCGGTCTCGGCGCTGCGCGCGTACGCCGAGATCCCGGCCCTGCTGCAGTACACCTCGGGCACCACCGGAGCGCCCAAGGGGGTCGTCGTCACCCAGCGCAACCTGCTCCACAACTCGGCCCAGATCGCGCAGCGGTTCGGCCACACGCAGGCCAGCCGCGGCGTCATCTGGCTGCCGCCGTTCCACGACATGGGCCTCATCGGCGGCATCCTGCAGCCGCTCTACGTCGGCTTCCCGGTGATGCTGATGACGCCGACGGCGTTCCTCAAGCGGCCGCTGACCTGGCTGCAGGCGATCTCCGAGTACCGCGGCACGACCAGCGGCGGGCCCAACTTCGCCTACCGGCTGGCGGCCCAGCGCGCGACCGAGGCCGACCTCGAGCGGCTGGACCTCTCGAGCTGGAACGTCGCCTTCAACGGCGCCGAGTCGGTCGACCACCGCGTGCTCGAGGAGTTCGGCGCGAAGTTCGCCCGCTGCGGGTTCCGGCGCTCGGCCTGGTACGTGTGCTACGGTTTGGCCGAGTCGACCCTGCTGGTCACCGGGCCGCCCGGGCCGCGCTATCCCGCGCTCAAGCCGACGCCCGCGGCGAGCGCGGGCGGCGATGCGATCCGGGACGATTTCCGCTACACGGTCTCGTGCGGCACGCCGGCCGAGGGCGTCGACGTCGCGGTCGTGCGGCCCGACGGAACCCGGGTGGGGGCCGAGCGCGAGGTCGGCGAGATCTGGATTCGCGGCACCAGCGTCGCGCGCGGCTACTGGGGCAAGCCGCGCGAGACGGCGGCGACCTTCGAGAACGAGCTCGAGGGCGAGCGGCCGTTCCTGCGGACGGGCGACCTGGGCTTCTTCGAGGACGGCGAGCTGTTCGTCTGCGGCCGCACCTCGACCCTGATCATCGTGCGCGGCCGCAACTTCCAGGCCCACGACCTGGAGCTGGCGGCCTCGTCGGCCGATCCGGCGTTCGTGCCCGAGGGCGCCGCGGCGTTCTCGCTCGAGGGCGAGGGCGAGCCGCGGCTGGTGATCGTGCAGGAGGTGCAGCGCACGGCGGCGCGCGGGTTCGACCCCGAGCAGGCGCGCGCGGCGATCGCGCAGACCCTCGGCGAGCAGTTCGGCATCGCGGTCGAGGTCGCGTTCGTCCGCCAGCGCTCGATCCCGCGCACCTCGAGCGGCAAGCTGCGGCGCGGGGCCTGCAAGGCGCTCTACGCGGCCGGCTCGCTGCAGAGCATCGAGGGCGAGGACGGCAGCGCCGCGGAACGCCTCGCGGCGACGCGATGAGCGCGAGCGAGCTCGAGCGCTGGCTCGCCGCGCACGTCGCGGAGCTGCTCGACCTGCCGCCGGCCCGGGTCGACCCGGAGGCGCCCTTCAGCAGCTTCGGGCTGGACTCGGCGTCGGCCGCCGCCATGGCGGCCGACCTCGAGAACCTGCTCGGCCGGCGGATCGACCCGATGGACCTCTACGACTACCCCACGATCCGGCGCTTCGTGCGCCACCTGGAGAGCCTCGGCGCCGTCCGCCCCGACCCCCTCTGACGCCCGTCATGACACCCAGTTGTCACCCGCCGGCCGTATGCTGCGGTCGTGGTGCATCCCGACGACGAGCCCTACCTCATGATTTTGGAGCTTTGCGCCGCGGCCCGCCGCCGGCTCGGCCTTCCAAGCTACTCACGCGCCGATCTAGAGCGCTTATTCGCAGTGAAAGACGCTCCAGCGCCCCCAGAAGATCTGCCCCCGAACGTGATCCCGTTTCCGGCGGGGCGTCGGCCCCGGTGGCGAGATACCAGGGAGTGACCTCGAGCAGGCGCGCCAGCCGCAGGCCCACCGCGAAGCTGGCGCTCTTCGTCTGACCGCTCTCCATCTGCCGGATCGCGCCTTCGGTGACGTCGACGCGCCGCGCCAGCTCGCTGGGCGTCAAGCCGCGCTTCTTCCTGAGCGCGCGCAGCCGCTCGCCGAAGATCTCTGCCACGCCGGAAGTATACGAACGCGCGTTCGTAACATGGTAATGGTGTATACTCGCACAGTATGCTACGCGAAACTGTCCACGCGTTCTCCGCCGCCGATGCGTTCGAGCTGTGCGCGCTCGCGCCGTACGAGACCGTGCGCGCCGCCGCCGCCGGGGTCGATCCCACCGGCGTCGCCGGGCTGCTGCTGGCGGCGACCTTGCGCCAGTGCGAGGGCGACGTTGCGCGGGCCGAGGCCGCGCTCGAGCGCGCCCTCGCGCGCGCCCCCGTCGGCGAGCGCGGCTACGTGCTCGAGCTGCTCGTGCCGCTGCTGATCTCGCGCGAGCTGTTCGACGCGGCCGGGGCCGCGCTGGGCACGGTCCCGGCCGGCGACGATCCGTCCCTGCTCGCGCTGTGGGCGGTGCTGGAGGCGCGCCACCAGCTCGGCGCGGCGTCACCGGAGCGCGTGCGCGAGGTGCGCGAGCGGCTGGCCGAGCGCGACGACGAGCTCGTCCGGCTGCGCGTCCACCAGCGGCTGGCGCTGGCGGCCTACTACCGGGGCGATGCGGGGTCCGCGCTGGAGGACGTGGCCGAGGGCCTGCGGCTCGCGCGCCGGCTCGACGCGCACCGTTTCGCCGCGCTGCTGCACTCGGTCGCGTACGCGACCCATTGCTGCTACACCGGCGATGCCGATGCGGCGTGGCGCCACGCGACCCTGCTCGCCGGCGAGGCGGAACGCGGCGGGGACGCATCGGTTCGAGCGGTCGCTCAGGTCGCGCTCTACGAGCTGGCGGCGGAGCGCGGGGACGAGCGGACCATGACGGCGATCCACGCCCAGGCCGGCGCGCGCCCGCTGCCCGAGCAGTACCGCGAGCGCTTCGCCGGCGGCATCGCCGACGCGCTGCGGCTGGGCTGGTCGGGCGAGTTCGCCGCCTGCCGCAACGTGCTCGTCGTGCTCAAGGACACCCGCCGGACGGAAGGCGAGCGCACGCTCTGCCGCGCGCTGCTGGCGCTCGTCTCGGCCGCTCTGGGCGACGACGACGCGGTGCGCCGCTTCGCCCGCCAAGCCGTCTCGAGCTCGGCCCGCCCGCAGAAGCGGCTGGTCGGGCACGAGCTGCGCTACCGGCGGCTGGCGCGCGCGCTGGCCGCGGTGGCCAGCGAGCTCATCGGCGACGTCCTGCGCGGCCGGCGGGCGGCGCAGGCGCGCTTCCTGCGCGCCGAACCGGACATCGCCTCGCTCGTCGACGCCGGCCCGGCGTGGACGAGCGCGCCGACCAGCGTGCGGGGTTACGCCCGCCTGGTGGCACTGGTTCGCGAGCGGTACGCGCTGCGGCCGACCGCCGGACCGCTCACCGGAACCGAGCTCGCGGTCCTCAAGCTCGTCGACCTCGGCCGCAACGCCCCGCAGATCGCGACGCTGCTCGACCGCAGCCCGCACACGGTCCGCACCCACCTGCGCAACGCCAGCAGCAAGCTCGGCGCGCACGGCCGCCTCGACGCGCTGAGCCGAGCTCGGCGCCTGGGCTTGCTGTAAGAACGGAGTGCGCACGCTGCTCGGCGGCGCGCCTACTCAATTCGGGTCTGGCCCCGCCGGGGGTCGTGCGCGTACGGTGCGGTGGTCATCACCACCGCTTCCCGTGAGGTGTCACCGTGCTCGCACTACTCGCTCTCGCCGCCATCGTCGCCGTCGTCCCGCCGCTCTGCGGCTGATCGGGGGTCGCGTCATCCTGCGGTGACTGCCCGACCGAGCGGGCCGGATCCCGACCCGCTGTACGTCCTGCTCGACTTCCTCGTCGGCGACTCCGTCGACACGCTCGCGAGCAAGAACGGGCTCGACCCACGGCACGTCGAGTCGGTCCTGCGCCGTGCGCTCGCCGCGTACGGGTTTCGCGGTGCCGACGCGGCGCCGGCCGTTCGGACCCAGCGGCGGAGCTCAGGCGAGGTCTGAGCTCCGCACCGCGTCGCGAAACGCGTCCCAGCCTCCGCTTTCGATCGCGCCGCGCGCTTCCCGCACCAGGCCCGTCAGCGCCGCCACGTTGTGGTACGACAGCAGCCGCTGCCCCAGCGTCTCGCCGGCCCGGAAGAGGTGGCACAGGTAGGCCCGGGTGTAGGTCGCGCAGACTCGGCAGCCGCAGTCCGGGTCGAGCGGCGCGAAATCGCGCACGTGCGCGGCACGCCGCACGTTGTACTCGCCGCCGGCCCGGGTGAGCACCCGGCCGTGGCGCCCGCTGCGGGTCGGGTAGACGCAGTCGAAGAGGTCGATCCCGCGGTCGATGCCGGCCAGCAGGTCGCGCACCGTGCCGACCCCCATCAGGTAGCGCGGCTTGTCTTGCGGCAGCAGCGCCGCGGTGAAGTTCGCGACGCGGTCCATCTCCGCCCGCGACTCGCCGACCGAGAGCCCGCCGATGGCGTAGCCGGGCAGGTCCAGCGCGACCAGCTCGGCCGCGCTGCGCGCGCGCAGGTCCTCGTCGAGCCCGCCCTGGACGATGCCGAACAGCAGGGTGCGGCCGGGGTGACGGCGCGCGGCCGCGCAGCGCTCGGCCCAGCGGGTCGTCCGCTCGACCGCGCGCGCCAGCTCCTCGCGCGGCGAGGGCAGCTTCACGCACTGGTCGAGCGCCATGGCGACGTCGACGCCGAGCTCTTCCTGGAACGCGACGACGTTCTCGGGCGTGAACCGGTGCGGGCTGCCGTCGAGGTGCGAGCGGAAGGTCACCCCGTCGGCGTCGAGCTCGCGCCGCGACTCCAGGCTGAACACCTGGTAGCCGCCGGAGTCGGTCAGGATCGGCCCGTCCCAGGCCATGAAGCGGTGGATGCCGCCCGCCGCGGCCAGCGTGTCACGGCCCGGCCGCAGCCACAGGTGGTAGCTGTTCGCCAGCACGATCCGCGCGCCGACCTCGCGCAGGTCCTGCGGCTCGAGCAGCTTGACGTCGGCCAGCGTCCCGACCGGCATGAAGCACGGCGTCTCGACCGTGCCGTGCGCGGTCGCCAAGCTCCCGCGCCGCGCCGCGCCGGCCCGCGCCCGAACGACGAAGCCGGCGCCGCTCACGGCTGGGGCTGCAGTGAGGCCAGCGTCGCGAGGTACGCGCGCGGCGGCTCGCTCTCGAAGTCCATCATCTGCTGCGTGCGGGGGTGCTTGAAGCGCAGTCTCCACGAGTGCAGGGCTTGGCCCGGCAGCGGCAGGCGGGCGTCGCTGCGGCCGTAGACCGGGTCGTTGAGGACGGCGTGTCCGAGCGCCGCCATGTGCACCCGGATCTGGTGCGTGCGCCCGGTCTCGAGCCGAAAGACCAGCTCGCTGTGGCCGGCGAGCTTCTGGCGCAGCGCGTAGTGCGTCACCGCCGGCTTGCCGTCGGCCCGGATCGCGTAGCGCATGCGGTTGCGCGGGTCGCGCCCGAGCGCGCCGCGGATGGTGCCGGCGTCGTCCTCCGGGTAGCCGACGACGATGCCGCGGTACTCGCGCTCGATGTAGCGCTGCTGCATCGCCCGGCCCAGCGTGCCCAGGGCGGCGTCGGTCTTCGCGACCACCAGCAGGCCCGAGGTGTCGCGGTCGAGGCGGTGGATCAGCCCGGCCCGGATGCGCTCGCCGGGAAGGTTCGCGACGTGCGCGAGCAGCGCGTTGACCAAGGTTCCGTCGGTTGCGCCGTGGGCGGGGTGGGTCACCATCCCGGCCGGCTTGTCGACCACCAGCAGGTCGTCGTCCTCGTAGGCGATGTCGAGCGCGATCGGCTCGGGCTGCGCGTCGAGCTCGCGCGGCGGCGGGATGGCGTACTCGATCCGGTCGCCGGGCTCGAGCAGCGTGCTGGGCTTGCCGGCCGCGCCGTTGACGCGCGTGCCGCCGGCCCGCAGCGCGGCCGCGACGTGCGAGCGCGAGTACCCGGTCAGCCGCGCCAGCAGGACGTCGAGCCGGATGCCGGCGTCGGCATCCGTGACGACGGCGATCAGGGGCGCTCCGGCAGCCCGCGGCGCGCGCCGCCCGCGCCGCCGCTGACGAGCGACGCGATGACGAGCAGCGCGACGCCGACCGTGATGCAGGCGTCGGCGACGTTGAACACGTTGGGCCAGATCGTCTTGAAGTCGATGAAGTCGACCACCCACTGGTGCTGCAGGCGGTCGATCACGTTGCCGACCGCGCCGCCGACGATCATCCCGAAGGCGACCCGCACCAGGTTCGAGCGCTGCACCGCCTCGCGGAAGGCCCAGGCGAAGATCGCCAGCACCGCGACCGCCAGCCCGATCAGCAGGATCGGCGAGTTGCCGAACAGCCCGAACGCGCCGTGGGTGTTCTGCACGAACGTGAACCACAGCAGGCGGGGAACGACCAGCCGGCTCTCGCCGGGCGACGAAGTGCGTGAGCACCACGCTCTTCGACCAGCGGTCCAGCAGGAAGACGACGAGCGCGACGATCCACAGGAGGGGCACGGAGAGGCCGGGTTCGACACGGCCGCCGATAGCCCGCCCGGGTGCTTACAGGCTGGGCGGCTGGACGTACTGGTAGAACCAGCCGGCGACCCGGCCGAAGGTGCCGGTGACCAGCACGAGCCCGGTGGCGACCAGGAACACGCCGGCGCCGATCTCGATCGCGCCGAGGTACCGCTTGACCCGGTTGAGGGCGCCGAGCGCGCGCGAGATGCCAGCCGCGGTCAGGAAGAACGGCAGCGCCAGCCCCATCGAGTAGACGAACAGCAGGAAGGTCGCCGGGCCGTACCGCTCCTGGGTCGCCAGGGCCAGGATGCCGGCCAGGATCGGGCCGACGCAGGGCGACCAGCCGGCCGCGAAGGCAAGGCCGACCACGAACGAGGCCAGGTACGAGCGGTTGGCGCTGCGCCACTGCGGCCGCTTGTCCATCATCAGGAACGGGATCTTGAAGACGCCGATCATGTTGAGGCCCAGGATCACCACGATGACCCCGCCGATCTTGGCGATCCAGTCGCGGTAGTCGACCAGCGCCGTCCCGATGGCGCTGGCGGTGAAGCCGAGCGCCATGAACACCACCGTGAAGCCCGCGATGAAGGCCAGCGCGTGGAAGATCACCCGGGCCCGGTCGGCCGCCTCGGTCTGCTCCTTGAGCTCCTCGAGGCTGGAGCCGGTGATGAAGGAGAGGTAGGCCGGGATGAGCGGCAGCACGCACGGGGAGACGAAGGAGACGAGCCCCGCCAGGAAGGCGGTCAGGATGTTGACGTTGGCGGTCACGGCATTCCTCAGATTGGACGGCGCGGGAGGCTGCGCCCGCATGCCGTAACCCCGCCGGGTGACCCACTGGTTCGCCTATCCGAACTTGAACCCCATCGCGTTCCGGCTCGGGCCGATCGCCGTGCACTGGTACGGGCTCTCGTACCTCTTCGGGTTCGTCTGCGTCTTCCTGTGGATGAACCGGCCGGCCGGGCGACGGCGGCTGGGACTGACGACCGACCAGATCCAGGACTTCCTGGTCTACGCCCTGATCGGCGTGCTGATCGGCGGCCGGACCCTCTTCGTGATCGCCGACGTGATCACCAAGCACAACCTGGGCGACTACCTGGCGCGGCCGCTGAGCTTCATCGCCATCTGGGAAGGCGGGATGGCGTTCCACGGCGCGCTGGTCGGCGTCATCGTGGCGATCGTGCTGTTCCTGCGCAAGCACCCCGGGCTGCGCTTCGGGGTCCTGGCCGACGAGGTGGTCGTGCTGCTGCCGCTGGGCATCTTCGCGACGCGCCTCGTCAACTTCATCAACGACGAGCTGCCCGGCAAGCTGTGCCTGCCGGACCATCCCTACTGCATCCTCTTTCCGAACTATCCGGACGGATACCGCTACCCCTCGCAGATCTTCGAGGCGATCCTCGACATCCTGGTGCTGCCGATCGTGCTGCTGGTCTACCGCCGCCGCCCGCCCGACGGGGTGGTGGCCTGGACCTGGTTCACGCTCTACGGCATCACCCGCTCGATCGCCGAGATCTGGCGCGAGCCGGGCTTCACCGTCGCCGGCCTCTCCGGCGGCCAGCTCGTCGCGCTGCCCCAGATCGTGATCGGCATCGCGCTGATCGTTTACAGCCTGCGACGCGGGACCCGCACCGACGCACGGTGAAGGACTCCTTCCATGCCATCCGCTAGCGGCACGATCGCGGACCGCGTGGCGACGCTGCGAGAGCGCGTCGACGCCGTCGCGCTCGCCGCGGGACGCGAACGCGACCCGGTCGCGATCCTCGCCGTCACCAAGAAGCAGCCGCGCGAGGCGGTGCTCGCCGCCGTCGAGGCCGGCCTGACCGACGTCGGCGAGAACTACCTGCAGGAAGCGCGCGCCAAGTACGACGGCCTGCCGGCCTGCACGCGGCACTTCATCGGCCACGTCCAGACCAACAAGGCCAAGCCGATCGTCGCGCTGTTCGACGTCGTCCAGAGCGTCGACCGGCTCGACGCCGGCCTCGCGCTGGCGAAGGCGGCCCGCACGCTGGGCCGGGAGCTGCGGGTCTTGATCCAGATCAACATCTCGCCGACGGAGCGCTTCGGCGCGCCGCCGGCCGAGGCGCCGGCGCTGGCCGACCGGCTGCGCGACGAAGGGCTCCTGGTCGACGGCGTGATGGCGATCGGGCCGCTCGGGAGCAGCGTCGACGCGGCGTTCGCGCTGGCGCAGGAGACCTTCGCGCGCGTCGGCGGCACGACGCTCTCGCTGGGTATGTCGGGTGATTGGGAAACTGCCGTGCGGCACGGGTCGACCATGATCCGCGCCGGCACGGCGATCTTCGGCCCTCGCGCGCCGAGGGGGGAGGACGCACGATGAGCATGTTCGGGAAGATCACCAGCTGGTTCGCGATCCACGACGAGGACGAAGAGGAGGGCTACGCCGCCGACGAGGTGGGCGCGAAGCGCAACGTCGTCCCGCTGAGCGACGCGCGCCGCAACAGCGGCGGCTCGGTCGCGGTGTTCGCGCCGCGCTCGTTCGCCGACGTGACCGAGATCGCCGACGCGCTGCGGGCGCGCCAGGTGGTGATCGTCAACGTGCAGGGCGCGGACCGCAACCTGCTCCAGCGGGTGGTCGACTTCACCTCGGGCGTCGCCTACACGATCGACGGCCGGATCCAGAAGCTGGCCGAGGCGATCTACTTGATCGTGCCGGCCGGCGTCAGCGTCAACTCCGCCGGCGTGCGCGAGCAGCTCGACAACGACGGCCTGCTGGGGCTCAAGGACCTTCGTTAGTGGATTCGATGACATCGAATCCGTCGCGTTCGGCCTTCGGCCGAGCCGCCCGTCGTCGCCCGGAGGGCTCCTAGTGGCGAAGATCACCGTCGTCGACATCCAGCACAAGTCGTTCAAGAAGAAGCTCCAGGGCTACGACCCGGTCGACGTCGACCAGTACCTCGACGAGATCATCGAGACGCTCGAGGACGAGGCGCACGCGCGGGCCGCGCTCGAGGGCGAGGTGGCCGACCTCAAGGAGCGCATCTCGCACTTCAAGGCGATGGAGGAGTCGCTCCAGTCGACCCTGCTGCTGGCCCAGCGGACCGCCGACGAGGTCAAGGCCTCGGCCCACAAAGAGGCCGACCTGATCAAGCAGGAGGCGCGCCTGGCGGCCGAGCGCGAGATCGCCGCGCTGGGCGACCGCATCGAGGACGCGCGGCGCGAGGCGCAGCGCGCCCAGGACACCGCCGAGCAGGCCCGCAGCGAGCTGCGCTCGCTGCTGATGTCCCACCTCTCGCTGATCGAGCGCGTTCCGCTCGGCTCGGCCCCCCTCCCGACCGTTCCCACCGCGCCGCCCGCCGCCGCGGTGCCCGCACCGCCCGCGCCGGCCGAACCGGGGCCGCGCCCGGTGCTCAAGTCCGAGACCGACGAGCTCGAGCGGCTGCCGCTCAACGGCGCGGTCGAGCGCCGGATCGTCCAGTAACAGCAGGGTTCGCCCGCAGGGCGAACCCTGCTAGGCGAGCTGGGCCTTCATCTCGTCGGCGCCGATCGGGTTGTTGTAGATCGGCGAGCCGGGCTGCTGCTTGCGGCCACCCTCGACCAAGCCGCCGGCGTCGACCGGGTCGAAGCCGAGCTGGTCGATGAGGTCCATCACGACCCGCTTGGCGGCCGGGTCGTCCGAGGCGACCGGGATCGCGAGCCGGTCCTCGCTCCCTTGCGGTTTGCCGTCGCCGGCCAGCCGCTTGTAGAAGAGCGTGTTGAACGCCTTGACGACCCGCGCGCCGGGGACGAGCGCGCGGATGAACTCGCTCGAGGTCTTCGAGCCCAGGTCGTCGATCTCGAAGTCCTCGGTGTACGGGTTCATCGCGTCGATCACGATCTTGTCGTCCCAGCCCTCGATCTCGCCCAGCGCCTCCTCGCGCTTGGTCCAGGGCACCGCGATCAGCACGACGTCGCTGGGATCGACCGCGTCCTGCGGGGTGGTTGCCTGCGCGTTGGGGCCGATCTCGGCCACCAGCGCCTGCAGCGACTCGGGACCGCGCGAGTTGGCGATCCGCACGTGATGCCCCGCGCGCGCGAACAGCCGCGCGGCGTTTCCTCCGATGTTCCCGGAGCCCAGGATTCCGATCTGCATGCCGTCCTTCCGCGGCGGGGGACCAACCCCGCTGCCGTCGTGCTTCCGTTACGCCACGAGGACGGCGGATTCCGCGAGCCGGGTGGCCCTAGGACCTGATTTTCACCAGCTCAGGACGGCGCCGGCGTACGTCAGACCGCCGCCGAACCCGACCACCAGGACCCGGTCGCCGCGCTGCAGCTTGCCTGCGTCGTCGGCCGCGGCCAGGGCCAGCGGGATCGATGCGGCCGAGGTGTTGCCGCAGCGCTCGACGCTGGTCAGGGCACGCTCGAACGGGATGCCGGTGCGGACGCAGAGGCCCTCCACGATCCGCAGGTTGGCGCTGTGCGGAACGAACCAGTCGATCTCGGCGGCGGTCAGCCCGGCCCGGGCGAGCAGCGCGTCGATCGCGCCGGGCACGTGCGTCATCACCCAGCGGTAGACGTCGCGCCCGCTCTGGCGCAGGTACGCGGCCGGCTCGTGGACGCCGCCGATCTCGCTGCGCAGCGCGGTCCGGTAGAGGAACGTGCCGCCGTTCCCGTCGCTGCCGGCCACGGTTGCCAGGACCCGCGAGCGGCCGTCGGCCGGCTCGATGAGCGCCGCCCCGGCGCCGTCCCCGAAGAGCACGCAGGTCGCGCGGTCGGTGTAGTCGACCGCCTTGGACATCGTCTCCGCGCCGACGAGCAGCGTCTTGCGGCTCGTGCCCGACGCGACCAGCGCGTGCGCGACGTTGAGGCCGTACGCGAAGCCGGCGCAGGCCGCGCTCAGGTCGAACGCTCCGGCGGCCGGGATGCCGAAGTGCTGCTGCACGAGCGCCGCGCAGCTCGGGAAGACGTAATCGGGGGTCGAGGTGCAGACGACCACGTAGTCGACGTCGTCGAGCACCACGTGCTCGCGCTCGACCAGCCGCCGGACGGCGCCGATGCACAGGTCGCTGGTGAACTCGTCGGGCTCGGCGACGCGGCGGTCGCGCACGCCGGTGCGCTGCACGATCCACTCGTCGCTCGTCTGCACGATGTCGCTGAAGTGGTCGTTCGACATCACGGCGCTCGGCAGGTGGGTCGCCAGCGCGGAGATGCGCGACGACGTCGCGACGGCAAAGGGGTCGATCGTCCCCCCGGGGGCGGTTCGCAGCACGGCATCCCCTCCGCGTCAGGGCGCCGAGCGCCGTTCGGAGACGCTCGTGCCGACCGGTGGGGACAGCTCGTCGATCATCGGTTCACCCTCAATGCCGAAGTTTTTTGATTCGCCCAGTAACCCGTCACGGTGAAGCCGAGCGCTGCCCGGTTTGGGCGATAGGCGAAAAGTTTACCGCAGAACCCCATCACAAGATGTGATCGACGTCCGACTTTGCGTGCCGGAACGCAGCGGACCACACCCGGGGCTTTGTTGTACCCGGACGTCGGCGGAGCAAACGGCCCACCCGGGCGAGCGAGGCCACGCTCGGAGCCGCCGGCCGGCCATGCCGCGGTCACACCGGGGCAACGGCCGCCCGGCACCATCGCCCCATGGACGGAGCACATTGGATGGGCAGCGCGCTGCGAGCGGCGCGCGCGCAGCTCGACATCGCCAGCCACAACCTCGCCAACGCCGCGACCGACGGCTACCGAAGGGCGGTCGCCAGCGTCGGGCTGAGCGAGCGCGGGCTCACGGTCACCCAGAGCCGCACGATCGAGCAGGGCGCCGTGCGCACCACCGGGCGGCAGTTCGATCTGGCGCTGCTCGGCCCGGGCGCGTTCCGGGTCGGTGCGGACACCACCCGCAGCGGCGCGTTCACCCGCAGCAGGACCGGCCTGCTCGTCGACGACGCGGGCCGCGCGCTGCACGGCGCCCGCGGCGTCCTGCGCGTCTCGGCCGGCGCGGCGGTCGACGCCGACGGCCGGGTCCACGACCGCGGCCGGGTCGTCGACCGCATCCCGCTGCCGGCCGGCACCCGGCTGCTGCCCGGCGCGCTCGAGACCAGCACGGTCAACCCGGTCGGCGAGACGCTCGCCATCCTGACCGCCCAGCGCGCCTTCGAGACCGCCCAGAAGACGCTGGTCGCGCTCGACGCGGCGCGCGAGAAGGCCGTCAACGACGTGGTGCGGCTGAAATGAACCGGGCCATGTTCGCCGCCGCCAGCGGCATGGCGGCCCAGCAGACGCAGCTCGAGCTCGTCGCCGACAACCTCGCCAACGCCGACGTCGCCGGCTTCAAGGGCAGCGCGGCGACCTTCACCGACGTGCGCGCCGGCGCGCTGGGCCTGGGCACGACGGCGGTCGGCCGGCACGCGGTCTTCGCGCAGGGCAAGCTCGTCAAGAGCGGCGGCCCGTTCGACGTCGCCATCGACGGGCCGGGCTTCTTCGCGGTCGAGCGCGACGGCCGGCGCGCCTATACCCGCAACGGCGAGTTCGCCCGCCTCGCCGACGGCACGCTGCGCAACGCGGCCGGCTACGCGCTCTGCGGCGTGCGCATTCCGGCCGACGCGCTGGCGGCACGGGTGGCGCCGGACGGCCGCGTCCTGGTCGACACGCCGGCCGGCAAGGACCGGCCGCTCGGGCGGCTGCGGCTGGCGTCGTTCGCCTCGCCCGAAGGGCTGCGCCCGCTCGGCGCGACGCTGTTCGCCGCGAGCGAGGCGTCGGGACCGGCCCGGCTGTTCGCGCCGGGCGGCCGCGACGGCCCGTCGCTGGCCTTCGGCATGCTCGAAAAATCGAACGTCTCGATCGTCGAGGCGATGATGCAGATCCTCGGCGCGCAGCGCGCGTACGAGGCCAACGCCAAAGGAGTGCAGGCGGCCGATGAGATGCTGCGCATCGCCAACAACCTCCACCGCGGCTGACGCGGCCGCGGCGGGCACGCAGCCCGACGAGCGGCAAGCCGCCCGGGACGTGGTGAACGCGGTCCTGTTCCGCGAGATCCTCAAGCCGCTGGCGCAAAGCCTCGGCCCGGTCGGCGAGACCGCGCTCGGCACCGTCGTCGACGCGCTCTTCACGCGGAGACCGCGATGAGCGCCGCGACGAAGGACGCCGCGACGAGCGCCGCGCGCGAGGCGACGATTCGCGAGCTGCTGCCGGTGGTCAAGCAGGTCGCCCGCCGGGTGCAGCGGATGGTGCCCGGCGCGGACCTCGACGACCTGGTCGGCGACGGCAGCATCGGGCTGATTCGGGCGGTCGACGCGTTCGATCCGGCGCGCGGCATTCCGCTCGAGCAGTACGCCCGCCGGCTGATGCTGGGCACGATGCTCAACGGGGTGCGCCGGCTCGACCCGGTCAGCGAGCGCGCGCGGCGGGCGATCCGGGTCGCCGAGCAGGCGCGCTACGCGCGCGCGCAGTCCGGCGACGCGCTGCCGACGCTGGGCGAGATGGAGCAGGCGTTCCCGGCCCTGGCCCGGGCGCGGGCCGCGGCGTACCGCCACACGCCGCTCTCGCTCGACACGAAGTTCCCGGGCCGGGAGCAAGCCGAGCTCGACTTCAGCGCCGACCCGCAGACCGTCAGCGCCGCCCGCATCGAGCGCGAGCGCATCCGCAGCGCGGTCGGCGCGCTGCCGGCGCGCCAGCGCCAGATCGTCTTCGCGCACTACTACCGCGAGCGTTCGCTGCGCTCGCTGGGCGCGCAGTTCGGCATCTCGCCGCAGCGGGTCTCGCAGTTGCACCTGCTGGCGATCCGGCGCCTGCGCAACGACCTGGCGGTGCGGGCGTGAACGATCCGAGCGCGCCGGCGCTGGCCGACCCGTACGCGCCGGCGAGCGGGATCGCGCCGGGCGGCATCGTCCCGGGCGGCATCCTCCCGGCGCCGCTGCTCGACGAGGGCGGCATCGACGCGCAGTCCGCCCAGCCGGCGCTGCCGGCGGATCACCCGGCCTGGCAGCGCGACGTGCTGGCGATCTCGGCTCGGGCGCGTGCGGTGCTGGCCCGGCTGCGGCCGGTGGTCGTGCGGGTGGTGACGTTCTGGGACCACGCCGTGCGCGGCATCGTCGTGGGTGGGGACCGCAAGCTCGAGATCGATCCGAGCGGGTGCTATCGGCTGCGGTAGAAGATCATGCTGGTCGATGTGCACCTAGCATGCCAACGCAGGTTGTATGCGGGGCGGGACGCAGCACGCCTACTTCTCGACGGGCTTGAGTACGCAATGCTGCGGCGCTGAAAATCTCCTCCTCCTGGAGACGGCGGGCGGCGGACACTCTTTCCGTGCCTGCTTGTTTTCTCCAGCCGCTCATCCGGCCGCCCAAACCTCGGATGTTTCCCAGGGGTGGAATCTTAGGAGGTATCGCCCAGTTTTACAGACCCGTTACGGTGTGGTCTACTAAGCCGCGGAGGCGGTGTGCCTCCGCCGGCCCGGCGAGCCCAAGCCTGGGCCCGGACCCGCCTGACGGTCCGAACGCAGACGAACGGTGGCGCAGCGCGCCGACCGATGACTCCCGCCGCGCCCGAACGCGTGCGGCGCCGACAAAACCGACTTTCGTCCTAGCCATCACCAACACCATACGGGAGATCGAAGAGCACATGAGTGTCGATACGCAAACGGTGACGACCCCTAAGAGCAAAGAAGTCGTCCGGAAGATCAAGGAGCTCGACTGGGAGCACCTCAACGCCGAAGAGCTCGTCGTCGTCTGGTATCTGTCGTACGTCGCCGCGATCGAGTTCGCCGAGGCCCTGCGCATCGCGCTCCGGATGTATCCCGACGACGAAGGCCTCAAGCGGATGGCCTTCGGCGAGCTGAAGACCCGCAATCTCTCGCTCGACGACTTCCGCGTCGCCGGCGACCACCACGAGTTCCTCGCCCACTTCCTCAAGAAGCACAACGTCACCGAGAAGATGGAGCGCGAGCTGGGCGAGCACGCCGCGCGCTACCTGGCCGCCTGCCGCGAACTGAGCGACGAAGTCCGCGCGATGACCGTCTTCAGCCGTGAAGAGGAGCTCTCGGGCATCTTCGCCCGCATCCTGCAGGCCAAGGACTGGTCGGCTCCGGGTCTGTACGCGTTCCGCCACTACCTGAGCCGCCACATCACGTTCGACACCGGCGAGGGCGGCCACCACGACCTGGTCAGCTCGTTCCCGGTGGACGACCAGGTGCTGCCGTTCTACCAGGCTCGGCTGGAGACGTTCAAGCTGATCCCGTCGCTCTGGAAGAACGCCGCCATCTCGGCCAACTGATACGAACCGGAATCTTGTCGTGACCGGGTCGGCCGCGCGGGTCCGCAGCGCCTCGTTCCGGCGGGGCTGCGGACCGCGCGCCCAGGCCGCACCCCACGCTCTCCACCTCGCCGCAAGAGAAGGTTAGTAGGCTACTCATGATGATGACGACGACGACGACCGTCCTCAACCTGGAAGTCACCCCTGCGGAGCGAGTCCAGATCCGCTCGCTCCTGGACGATATCATGGCGGATCGCAGCATGCTCAACCAGTACAAGTATCTCGAGCATGCGCACGTGCTCGCCCAGGAACTGCCGCGCCGGATCCGGGAGACGTTCTACCGCTTCAAGCGCGACGAGGCCGACCCGATCCTGCTGGTGACGAACAACCCCACCCTGCTGGACGGGGCCGGCCCCACCCCGACCCGCTACGTCGAGACCGACGAGGACTACGAGCTCAACGACGCCCAGATCTTGCACGGCCTCTACGGCAGCCTGCTGGGCGAGGGGATCGGTTTCACCTCGCAGCGCGGCGGCGCGATCTACAACAACATCGTGCCCAAGCCCGAGCTCGAGGAGGTCGCCAACTCCAGCTCCGGCTCCCGCTACGACTTCGGCTTCCACGTCGAGGACGCGTTCCACCCGGCGCGGGCCGACTTCATCGGCCTGGTCTGCATGCGCAACGACGAAGCGGCCGCGACCACGGTCTCGTGCATCGACGGCATCGAGCTGAGCGCCGAAGAGCGCGACGTGCTCTTCGAGAAGCGGTTCCGCATCAAGCACAATCCCATCCACTCGACCTCCGGCGTCGTCAACGAAGAGAAGCAAGAAGTGCTCTTCGGCCACCCGGACCGGCCCTACGTCCGCATCAACGCGGCGACGGTCGTGCTCGACGAGTACGAAGGCCTCGAGCGCCGGGCGCTCGAGAAAGTGCTGGACTACTTCGACCGCAACAAGGTCTCGATCGCACTCCAGAGCAGCGACTGCATCTACATCGACAACTTCCGCTGCGCCCACGCGCGCGACGCGTACCGGGCCCAGTTCGGCCCCAACGCGCGCTGGCTCTCGCGGGTCGTCTTCACGAGCGATCTGCGCAAGTCGATCGCGATGCGAGCGAACCCGCTGACCCGCGCGATCGCAGCCTAGGCCATTCGATGACGGACCAACGCTTCGGGCTCTCCGTGGACGGCGAGGCGCTTGCGGGTCGGCGACCGGTCGTCGTGTACGACTCCGGAGTCGGTGGTCTGTCGGTGGCGCGGCACCTGCTGGGGCTCTGTCCCTCGCGCGACGTCGTCTACCTGGCCGACAACGCGTGGTTCCCCTACGGGAACAAGCCGGAGGCCGCGCTCTCCGCACGGGTCAACTACCTGCTCGACAGCTTGATCAAGGAGACGGCGCCGAGCGCGATCATCGTGGCCTGCAACACGGCCTCGACCGCGATCGTCGAGCGGCTCGACACCGACATCCCGGTGCCGGTGTTCGGCGTCCTGCCGCCGATCAAGCAAGCCTTGGCGGTCTCGGCGACCGGCAAGATCGCGCTGCTGGCCACGCCGGGCACCGTCGGGCGCAGCGCGGTCAAGCAGATCATCCGGACTCACGCGGCACCCGGCCAGGTCACCAGCCTCGGGGTCCTGCCGCTGGTGCTGCTGGCGGAGCGGAAGATGGCCGGCGAGCGGATCGGCGACGAGCAGATCTGCGCGGTGTTCGACGAGCTGATGCCGGCCCGCGAGCGGGCGGACATCGACGTGGTGATCCTCGGCTGCACCCACTTCCCGCTGATGAAGGACGAGCTGGCGGCGGCCTTCCCGTCGGCGAAGCACTGGATCGATCCGGCGCTCGAGACGGTTCACCGGGTCCGGGCGCGGCTGGGCCGCGACGTTCTGGCCCATCCCAGCGGCCCGCTGCGCTCGCTCCTGCTGACCAGCGCGCACAACCTCGAGCAATTGCAGGACGTCTTCGCGGAACAGGGCTTCGGTGCCGGGCTGCGCACCGCGTCGGCGCGCTTCATCCCGCTGACCCGCGGCGCCTAGTAGTCCAGCGGCGCGAACCGGACCCCCAGGGCGCCGCGCAGACGGCGCCCGCGTTCCGGGCGCACCCGCCACAGGCGCTCGGCGCCGCGGGCTTCGCGCACCGCGTCGCCCTCGAACACGATCTCGGTGGTGCCGGTCAGCAGCAGCAGATCGCCGTTCTCGAAGTCCGCGAAGAGCAGTCCCGCGCGCGGGTTCACCAGGAGGTTTCCCAAGGTGTTGAAGTATTGATTGCCCCGGTAGTCGGGGATGTGCAGCGTACCCTGCGCGTCGACCCGCACGAAGCCGGCCGGGCCGCCGCGGTGCGAGACGTCGACGCCGTTGAGCGCCGGGTCGCCCTCGGGCCGCGCGCGGCTGGCGACGAAGAACGTGTCGGCGCGCGCCACGAGTTCCCGCGCTTGCGCGTCGATGCCCTCGAACGGCTCGGCGGTGCCCCCCGCCGGCGCCGCCGCGATCTCGGCGTAGTCGCGCGGGTGGATGTACTTGGGACAGTTCCCGAAGCTTTGATCGACCGTGAGCGTGAAGCCGTTCGGGCCGGCTTCGGTGACCCGGCCGTTGATCCGGATGCGGGCGCCCATGGCGAAGTCGATGCCGAGCAGGCCGACCTGCGCGCCCGGCACGATCGTCTCGTGCAGCGGGTCGCCGGCGGGCGCGGCGGCCGCGATCCGCAGCGTTTCCGGCTGCGGGCTGGAGGCGAAGCCCGGCGGCCCGCTGACGATCGAGGCCCAGGGCCGGCCCTGCGCGTCGACCGAGCCGACCACCAGCATCGGCAGCTGGGCCAGGAACCAGCGGTGGTCGGCCGGCAGGAAGGGCGGGAACGCCCTGCGCTCCAGCCGCTCGGCCGACCCGGCGCGCGCCTGAATCGCGCGCTCGCCTTCGTGCCAGGTGTTGAAGACCCGTTGCTGCCCGGACATGCTCTATCCGCTCAGTGGAGGGCGAGCAAGCCCAGCGTGATCGCCTTGGCCACCGCGTGCGTGCGGTTGAAGACCTGCAGCTTGCGCTTCGCGCCCTCGATGTGGAACTCGACGCTCTTGTTCGAGATGCTCAGCAGGGCCGAGATTTCGCCGGTGGACTTACCCTTGGCGGTCCACTCCAGCACCTCGACCTCGCGCGGCGAGAGGATGGCCTGGCGGCGTGACGACCCGCCGGTCAGCGAGGTCTTGAGCAGCACGCGGCGCGCTTCGGTGTGGTAGTGCAGCGCCATCAGATAGAGCACGTGCTGGTGGCGCTGCATCACCGCCAGCGCCTCGCTCTGGGAGCCGTCCGGGATCAGGCTGACCGCGGCGATCTCGCCGTCCCGGCTGTGGATCGGCAGCGTGATGCCGTTCGCGATGCCCGCGTCGCGCGCTTCGTCGAACAGCCGGCGCTGGCGCCGGCTGAGGTCCTCCGGCCGCACGATCTCCGACCACATGAACGGCAGCCGGTTCTGCAGCAGCTCGGTGACCACCGGATCGTCGTCGAGATACCCCTCGGCGAGATAGTGGCGGATCCAGGCCTCGGGAAAGGTCGAGATCATGTACGGCAGCCGCCCGGCGGCCGAGCTGAAGCTGCTCGAGCGGACGACGTGGTAGTTGAAGTACTTGAAGCCCAGGTCGGTCGCGGCGTCGGCGAAGAGCTCTTTGATCTCGACCACGCGCTCGGAGCACTCGAGCTGGCCGACCCCGGCCATGCGCTCGACGAACCGGCTCAGCGTGTCGATGTAGCCGGTCGAGAACTCGGGACCCTCGGCCGCCGGACGGCCTGATCCCCGCAGCAGATCGCCGGCGGCCAGCTCGCCGAGGGCTTCGGTCATTGCGTCCACCATCATCGGTCCTCTTGCGCGTGGAAGAGCAGGCGCGGGACGCGGATCGTTGTGAGCACACGATTCTTTCTGCAGCTGCAGCTGCTCGGCGGCGAGGTCGGAACCGACTTACCGGCCGAGAAGTCCGTTTCGGTGCAAAGGCCGCGGAGCGGCTCGGCTGCTGAACGTATCGTTCGGCTGAAGAGCGCGCACGAGGCCCCCTCTGTTCGACACCCGGTTCGTGATGCACCACGCCGGTCGGCAGAGCGTTCTGCCGTGGCGGCGCCACCCACATACTGTACCTAGAACTCTTGCTGTGTCAAGTTTTCGTATGGCCAGTATTGCCCATCTACCCAGGCGACTCGTGTACGCAGTGTGACCCGCTGCACGCTGCTCGCAAGGATGGTCCTAGGAAAGCTCCGGGGTGCTCGGCGCTTGACCCGGGCTTTACGAAACGTTATATTACCGATCGTTCGGTAATGAATGGAAAGGCGAGTGCATCCATGGCCCGACCCGTCACGATCCCCCGCGAAGAAGTCATCAGCCGGATCAAGAGCGCGTTCCGAGCCAATGGCTACGAGGGTGCCTCGCTCGCTACCCTTGCCAGCAAGACGGGCCTCGCCAAATCCGCCCTCTACCATTACTTTCCGGATGGCAAGGCGAGCATGGCGTCGGCCGCGCTCGAGGACCTGCGCCGCTGGACCGCGGAGCGGATCCTCAAGCCGCTCGCCGAGCCCGGCGACGCGCGCGCCAAGCTCGAGGCCATGACCGCAGCCCTCGACGAGCTGTACAGCGGCGGCCACGAGGCGTGCCTGATCGGACTGTTCTCGATCGGCGACGCGCTGGCGCACTTCCAGGGCCAGCTCCAGGCCGCGTTCCGCAGCATGATCGCCGCGATCACCAGCGTGCTGGTCGACGCCGGCCTGCCGGAGCCGATCGCCCACGAGCGGGCCGAGGACGCCGTCATCCGGATCCAGGGCTCGCTGGTCGTCGCCCGCACGCTGGGCGACTGCGGCCCCTTCACCCGTCTCCTGCACCGCTTACCGGGCCAGCTCTTGACGGATGCCGAGAGCAGCTCATCGCCCGATCGCACTCGCTGATCACCCACCGAGGAAGACAATGCAGCACAATCATTTCTCCAGGGGCGTTCTCTTCTGCCTCGTTGCCACGGCTTCGTGGGGGGCGATGTTTCCGGTCATGACCGGGGCCCTCACGCGCATCGATCCGTTCACGTTCACCTGCATGCGCTACACGATCGCCGGCCTGGCGTTTCTCGCGCTGCTGCTCGCCAAAGAAGGGCGCAGCGGCGTCAATCTCAAGGGTGAGCGCGTCTGGCTGGCCTGGTTCTTCGGCACCTGCGGCTTCGCCGGGTTCGGTTTCCTGGTCTTCTTGGGCCAGCAGCTCGCGGGCCGCGAAGGCGCGCTGACCGCTGCGATCATGATGGCCACCCAGCCGCTGTTGGGCCTGCTCGTCAACTGGGCGTTCCGCAAGGTGGTGCCGCCGGTCTACTCGTTCCTGTTCATCCTGATCTCGTTCTGCGGCGTGGCGCTGGTCATCACCAAGGGCAACCTGCCGAGCCTGCTCCACGCGCCCCAGAGCTACGGCGCGGACGGTCTGATCGTGCTGGGCGCGCTCTGCTGGGTGTTCTACACCGTCGGCGCGGCGTTCTTCCCCAAGTGGTCGCCGTACAAGTACACGACCATGACGACCCTGCTCGGGCTCACCAGCGTGTTCGCCATCACCGCGGCGCTGATCGGCGTCCACTACATCGCCATGCCGCACGCCGACGCGGTGGTCGCGATCATCCCGCACCTGCTCTACATGGCGTTCGGCGCCGGCTTCATCGGCGTGCTGAGCTGGAACTTCGGCAACAAGATCCTCACCCCGCTCAACGGCGTGCTGTTCATGGACGTGGTGCCGGTGACGGCGTTCGTGATCTCGGCCTTCCAGGGCATCATCCCGCACACCATGCAGATCGTCGGTGCCTCGCTGACGGCCACCGCGCTGATCCTCAACCAGCTCTACCTGCGCCACCGCGCCAGCCGGTTGGCGGCCGCCGAGGCGTCGGCAGCCGCGCCGCAGGCAGCGGCACCCGCTCGGGTGGTACCGCAGGTGAGCGCGACCGGGGCGCGCTGAGGCGCACCCGACCGGGCGCTCAGGCCGGGAGGCGATGCGAAGGCATCGCCTCCTTTTCTTTGGGCTGAACGAAATTATTACATACTAGTCGGTACAACCTAGCGCTTCACGGCGTCGAACTTGGTATCGTAGTGCATAACGGCGAGACACCATGAGGAGCGCAATGGGAGCCAAGAGCAACCGGGCAGCCGGTCGATCGACCCGAGACGAGCTGATCGACGCGGCGAAGCAGCTGTTCTACAAGCACGGGTACGAGGGGACGAGCCCGCGCCTGATCCAGGAGGCCAGCCACGCCGGCCAAGGCAGCTTCTACCACCACTTCGCCGGCAAGATGGACCTGGCCCAAGCGGCCCTGCAGTCGATCCTGAGCGAAGAGATCGCCCGCTCCGACGAGGCATTCGCGGCGGCGAAGAACCCGCTGGCGCTGATCGACGGCTACCTCGAAGCGCCCCGCGAGGCGCTGCGCGGCTGCCGTTTGGGCCGTTTCGCGTACGAGACGTCGTTCGAGCAGCCCCAGATCAACGATCCGGTCGTCGCGTACTTCCGCCACCTGCAGCGCCGGCTGGCCCAGGCGGTCGCCGAAGGCCAGCAGCAGGGGCTGCTCAAGCCCGGCCTCGACCCGGAGCGCACCGCCATCGCGCTGGTCGCCGTCGTGCAGGGCGCGTTCATCCTGGCCCGCGCGCACGGCCGCCAGGAGGTCTTCGACGCCGCGCTGGCCGGTGCGCGCGGGCTGATCGAGCAGGTCACCATCGCTCCGCCCGCCCGCCCGCCCGACGTGCGCGCGCCGCGCCGCCAGAGCGCGCGCAGCGGCTCGACGTCCAAGAAGTAAGCCCGCCGGCTCAGAGGTTCGCGACCACCCCTTCGATCATGCGCGCGACGTCCTCGGCGCTCCGCTCGGACGCGGCCAGGACCTCCTCGTGCGAGGTCGGCACGCCGGCCCCGTGGACGTTGGTGATCAGCGAGAAGCCGACGACGTCGCAGCCCAGCGCGCGGGCCGCGATCGTCTCCAGCACGGTCGACATGCCGACCGCGTCGGCGCCGATCGTGCGCAGGTAGCGCGCCTCGGCCGGCGTCTCGTACGTCGGCCCCAGCAGGCCGGCGTAGACGCCGTCGTGCATGACGATCGCGTACTCGGCCGCCATGTGCCGGGCGAGCTCGCGCAGGTGCGGCGCGTACGCGTCGGCCATGTCGACGAAGCGCTCGCCCTGGCCCGGCAGCGGGCCGGCGCCGACCAGCGGGCTCGCGCCGGTGAGGTTGAGCTGGTCGGCGATCAGCATCAGGTCGCCGGGCCGGTAGTCCGGGTTGACGCCGCCGGCGGCGTTGGTCAGCACGATCGTCCGGGCGCCGGCGCGCGCGGCGGCCACCACCGGGTAGACCACCTCGTCCGTCGCGCGGCCCTCGTAGAGGTGGAAGCGGCCGGAGAAGGCGACGGCCCGCCGGCCGTGCAGCATCCCGACGTGGGCCTCGCCGGCGTGGCCGGCGACGCCGGGCTGGGGCATCCCGTCGATCTTCTTGTACGCTATGGTCGTGCCGTCGATGCGGTCGCGCAGGACGGTGCCGAAGCCCGAGCCCAGCACGATCGCGCAGTCGAGCTCGCCGCCGGCTTTCTCGCGCAGGAAGTCGGCGGCCGCCTCCAGGCGCTTGCGCTTCACCGCGCGGCCGCGGCGAGGGGCGCGAGCAGGTTCGTGCCGGTCATCGCGGCCGGGGTCGGCAGCCCGAGCAGCGGCAGCAGCGTCGGCGCGACGTCGCCCAGCTTGCCGCCGGTCAGCGTCCCCAGCGGCTGGCGGGCGATCAGCACGAACGGCACCGGGTTGGTGGTGTGCGCGGTGAGCGGGTTGCCCTCGGGGTCGAGCTTCTCCTCGGCGTTGCCGTGGTCGGCGGTGATTGCCAGGATACCGCCGGCGTCGAGCACCGCGCCCTCGAGCCGACCGAGCGCGACGTCGAGCGTCTCGAGCGCCGAGACCGTCGCCTCCCACTTGCCGGTGTGGCCGACCATGTCGGCGTTCGCGTAGTTCATCACGATCACGTCGTGCCGGCGGTGCGCGACGTCCTCGACCGCCGCGCTCGTGATGTCGGCGGCCGACATCTCGGGCGCCAGATCGTAGGTTGCGACGCTGCGGTTGGAGGGGATCAGGATGCGGTCCTCGCCGGCGAACACGTCCTCGCGCCCGCCGTTGAAGAAGTAGGTGACGTGGGCGTACTTCTCGGTCTCGGCCAGCCGCAATTGCGTCAGGCCCGCCGCCGCGACGATCTCGCCGAACACCTCGGGCTGCGGCCGCGGCCCGAACAGCACCGGGTTGGGGAAGCTCTCCTCGTAGCGCGTCATCGTCGCGAACAGCAGCTCGGCGTAGCGGCGGACCGGGAACTCCGCGAACGCCGGGTCGCTGAAGGCCAGGGTCAGCTCGCGCGCCCGGTCGGGCCGGAAGTTGAAGAAGATGCAGGCGTCGCCGTCGCGCACCGGGCGCGGCTCGCCGACGATCGCCGGCAGCACGAACTCGTCCGTCTCGCCGCGGGCGTACGCGTCGCGCAGCGCGTCCCGGGCGCTCGCCGCGCGGTACTCGGCCTGGCCGTTCGCCAGCGCGTCGTACGCCTTGCGCACCCGCTCCCAGCGCTTGTCGCGGTCCATCGCGTAATAGCGGCCCGCGATCGTCGCGATCGCATCGCGGCGGCCGCGCGCGGCCAGGTGCGCTTCGAGCCGGTCGAGGTAGGCGGCGGCCGAGCTGGGCGGCACGTCGCGCCCGTCGAGGAACGCGTCGACCAGCAGCGGGACGCCGGCTTGCGCCGCGACGTCGACCAGCGCCGCGACGTGGTCGAGCGAGCTGTGCACCTTGCCGTCGCTCACCAGCCCCATGAGGCGCAGCGTGCCGCCGGTTCGCTGCACGTGCTCGATCGCCGCGCGCAGCGTCTCGTTGCGGCCGAACGTGCCGCTCGCGATCTCGTCGTCGATCACGACCACGCCCTGCGGCACGACCCGGCCGCTGCCGATGTTGATGTGGCCGACCTCGCTGTTGCCCATCACGCCCGCGGGCAGGCCGACCGCCTCCCCGCTGGCGTCGAGCAGCGTGCTCGGGTAGGCCGCGAGCATCCGGTGCCAGTTCGGCAGGTCGGCCGCGGCGATCGCGTTGCCGTGCGGGTCGCGGCTGAAGCCCCAGCCGTCGAGGATGGCCAGGACGAAGGGCGGGCGGCGCTTCACGCGGCGACCCCTTTGCGCGCTCCCTCGAGCAGCGCGGCGAACGACGCGGGATCGAGGCTGGCGCCGCCGACCAGCCCGCCGTCGATGTTGGGCTCGGCGAGGAACGCGGCGACGTTGCCGGGCTTCATGCTGCCGCCGTAGAGCATCCGCACGCCGTGCAGGCCCGGCACCGCGGCGCGCGCCCGCGCCATGACCGCGTCGGCCCCGGGCGGCGAGTCGGCGTTGCCGGTGCCGATCGCCCAGATCGGCTCGTACGCCACCACGCAGCGCGCGGCGTCGGCGGCCGGGATCCCGGCGAAGGCGCGGGTGAGCTGCTCGCGCACCCGCGCGTCGGCGCGGCCGGCGGCGTGCTCCTGGGCGGTCTCGCCGACCGCTACGATCGGCGTGATGCCGTGCGCCAGCGCGGCGCGAACCTTCTCGTTGACTCGCTCGTCGAGCTCGCCGAAGAGCGCGCGCCGCTCGGAGTGCCCGATCACCACCCAGCCGACGCCCAGCTCGACCAGCATCGGCGGCGCGATCTCGCCGGTGAACGCCCCGGCGTCGGCCCAGCACACGTTCTGCGCGCCCAGGCCGATGCCCGAGCCGGCCAGCGCCTCGCGCGCGGCGGCGAGCGCCGTGAACGGCGGGCAGATCACCGCGTCGACCTCGCCGAGCGGCAGCGGGCGGGCGCGCACGTCGCGCACGAAGGCGATCGTCTGGTCGACCGTCTTGTGCATCTTCCAGTTGCCGGCGATCAGCGGCTTGCGCAACGGCACGCGCTCAGCGCTCCAGCGCCTTGACGCCCGGCAGCGTCTTGCCCTCGAGGAGCTCCAGGGTCGCGCCGCCGCCGGTCGAGACGTGGGTCATCGCGCCCGCGAAGCCGAGCGCGTGCGCGGCCGCCGCGGCGTCGCCCCCGCCGACCACGCTGGTCGCGCCGTGCCGGGTCGCCTCGGCGATCGCCTCGCCGACCACCCGGGTGCCCTCGCGGTAGGGCGCGCGCTCGTAGACGCCCATCGGGCCGTTGAAGACGATCGTCTTGGCGCCGCGCAGCACGCCGGCGTAGGCCTGGGCGGTGGCCGGGCCGATGTCGAGGATCATGCCCCGGCCGACCTCGCCGAGCGGCACGGTGCGGGCGGTGGCGTCGGCGTCGAACGCGTCGGCGACCACGGCGTCGGTCGGCAGGTGCAGCACGACGCCCTTCGAGAGCGCCAGCGCGATGATGCGCTGGGCCGGCACCAGGTCCGGGTCGCGCAGCGACCGGCCGACCTCGATGCCCTGGGCGGCCAGCAACGTGTTGGCCATCCCGCCACCGATCACGAACGCATCGACCCGTTCGATCAGGTTCTCGAGCACGCCGATCTTGTCGACCACCTTCGCGCCGCCGATCGCGCACACGAACGGGTGGGCCGGATCGCCGGTCAGCCGCCCGAGCGCGTCCAGCTCGGCCTGCATCAGCAGGCCCGCGTACGGCGCGAGGTACTGGGTGATGCGCGCGGTCGAGGCGTGGGCCCGGTGGGCGGCGCCGAAGGCGTCGTCGCAGTAGAGGTCCCCGCTGTAGGCGAGCTGGCGGGCGAACTCGGGGTCGTTGGCCTCCTCCTCGGGGTGGAAGCGCAGGTTCTCGAACAGCGCGAAGGCGCCGTCGGACAGGTCGTGCGAGACCGCCACGCAGTCGTCGCCGACGCAGTCGGGGACGAACTGCACCGGCACGCCGAGCAGCTCGGCCAGCCGCGCCGCGACCGGGCGCAGCGAGTACTCCGGGTTCGGCTCGCCGTCGGGCCGGCCGAGGTGGGAGATGATGACGGTCCGTGCGCCCTGCTCGTGCAGCCAGCGCAGCGTCGGCAGCGCCGCCCGGATGCGCGTCTCGTCGGCGACCGCGCCGTTCTCGAGCGGGACGTTGAGGTCTTCGCGCAGCAGCACGCGCTTGCCGCGCACGTTCGTCTCCATGATGCTCTTGATTCTCATCGCGACCTTGCTTTCGACGTTGCGGCCGCGAACCCGGGGCCGGGGCGGGCGAGCGCGCGCGGGTCGAGCGGCTCGTACTCGGCGCGGGTCGGGGGGCCGCCCGCGACCAGCAGCGCGGGCGCGGCACCCGGCGCCGCCGGGATGCCGATCAGCGTGCTCGCCACCGTCCCGAAGTTGCGGTCGGTGGTGACCGTCATCGAGCGGTGCGGGTCGGCGGCGTCCTCGCGCTGCAGCAGCGCCTTCCAGCTCGACCAGTCGCCCGCGTCCGGAGCGGGCGGCGGCGCGGCGCGCAGGTCGGCCAGGTAAGCGCGCACGCGCGGCGCGGTCGCCTCGTCGCAGCCCTCGGGGGTCAGCATGTGGTGGCCGGGCGCGAGCGCTTGGAGCCGCTGCGCCGTCCCGTCGCTGGTCAGCGCGAAGGCGCGCTCGCGGTCGGCGACCAGCAGCGTGAAGCCGCGGTGGCGCTCGGCCGGGAAGGCCGCGACCACATGCGCCGCGGCCGCCGCGCTCGGCTCGGCCAGCGCGCGCAGGACCAGCTCGCCGCGGCTGGCCTTGCCCGCCAGCGGCCCGAGCTGGTCGGCGGCGTTGACGATGGTCGCCACGACGCCCTGGTCGTTGAGCCCGAGCCAGCTCCCGCCGCCGGTTCGGTCGCGCCAGGCGACGGCCTGCGGCAGCTCGGGCCAGTAGCGGCCCGGCGGGTCGAAGGCGCGGTCCAGGCGCTCGTCACGGTTGGTTCCGACCAGCAGCGGCCAGGGCTGGCCGGGACGCAGGAGCAGCAGCACCGTGCACATCGCGGGCTCAGCGCAAGTGCGCCGCGAGGTAGTCGACCCAGCGGCCGTAGACGTCGGCGGTGCGGACCGGATCGCGCGGGAAGTGGCCGTCGACCGGCCAGGCCACGAAGGTCGCGTCCTTGCCGTTGTCGCGCAGCGCGCGGTAGTACATCGACGAGGTCGCGAACGGATCGCGGTTGTCGCCGACGTCGGAGAGGATCAGCACCGGCGTGGTGACGTCCTTGGCGTAGCTGATCGCCGAGGCGCGGCGGTACTCGGCGGCGTTGCCGCCGACGAACGGCGAGCCGTGGAAGAGCGCCGCGTCGGAATCGGGGTCGTCGGCGGTGCCGTAGTCGGTCGCCCAGTCGTTCACCGACGCGCCCGACACGGCCGCCCGCCAGAGGTGGTACTTGGAGATCATCCAGGCGGTCATGATGCCCCCGTAGCTCCAGCCCGAGACGCCGATCCGGCGGTCGTCGACGATGCCGCGCGCGCGGACCGCGTCGAGCGCGGCCATCACGTCCTTGCCCGGGCCTTCCTCGGGATCGTGGAGCACGCCGCGCTGGTAGGCCAGGCCGAGGTTGTCGCTGCCGCGGTAGTTGGGCTCGAGGACGAGCCAGCCGCGGGCGGCCATCAGCTGGCCGAGCCGGTCGAACGAGCGGGTCGACGAGCCGGTCGGGCCGCCGTGGATCAGCAGCACCAGCGGGTACTTCTTGCCGGCCGCGAAGCCGGGCGGCGTGAGCAGGACGCCGTCACCGGCCGGGCCGAGCGCGGTCGGGAAGCCGATCACCTCCGAGCCGGCGAGGTCCAGGCCGGCGACGGCCGCGTTGTAGTCGGTCAGCTTCACCGGCGCGCCGCCGGCGGGCCGGTAGTAGAGCTCCGAGGGCTGTTTGGTCGACGTCGCGACGAACACCATCGAGCCGTCGCGCGCGATCGCCCCCGCGAGCGGCGAGGTGAGGTTGAGCTCGCCCAGATCGACCCGGGCCGGCGCGCCGCCGAGCGGCGCGCGCACCAGCGCTAGCGCGGTGTGGTCGGCGCAGGTGAAGTACACGGCGCTGGAGTCGGGCAGCCAGGCCACGTCGTGCACCGCGCGGTCGTAGGAGCGCGAGATCGGGCTGCCCTCGCCGCCGGCCGGGGTCGTCACGAACGCCTCGGTGAGGTTGACCTGGTTGTCGCCGGCGGAGTGGGTGTAGGCGACGTGCTTGCCGTCGGGCGAGAAGCGCGGGTCCTGCTCGTAGCCCGCGTGCGCGGTCAGCCGGGCGAGCTTGCCGGAGGCGACGTCGACCAGCTCGACCTGGGCGCGGTCGGCGTCGTTGAGCACGGCGTCCGGCGCCGAGGTGAAGGCGAGCGTCTTGCCGTCGGCCGACCACGAGAGCGTCGACTGCGCCTCGCCGCCGGCGACGCTCGCCGGCCCGAAGGTGAGCTGCTTGGCCTTGCCCGCGCCGTCGGCGGCGACGACGAAGAGGTGCTCGGGCCGGGGCGGCCGGCGGGTGGTGATCGGCGTGTTGCCGACGACGAACGCGTCGCGGAAGCGCTCGGCGCCGGTGCGCTTGGGCTCGGCGTCGGCGGCGGCGTAGGCCAGCGCGCCGCCGTCGGGCCGCCAGGCGAACTGGTCGACCCCCTCCGGCGCGCGGGTGACCGGCCGCGCGTCGCCGCCGTCCATCGGCATGACGAAGACCTGCGGCTTGGCCGCCTCGCCGCTGCCGGCGTTCGCCAGGAACGCCAGCCTGGTGCCGTCCGCCGACCAGCTCGGGTCGGCCAGGCCGTCGCGGCCGTAGGTCAGCGCGCGGCGGGCATGGCTGGCGAGGTCGATCAGGTCGAGCTCGCGGACGTACTTGTCGTCGTTCCAGGCGATCCGGGTGACGACCACCACGGCGCGCTTGCCGTCGGGCGAGATCGCCGGCGACGAGAGGCCGACCAGCGCGCGCAAGTCGCTCATGGCGAGCGGGCGCGCGCCGGCGGGCGCGCTGACGCACGTAGCCGCCGCGAGGATCACGGCGGCTACGGAAACGGCGGTGCGGATCGTGCGCCTCACGCGACGGCGGTCGGCATCTTGTCGAGCACCATCTTGGTGACGTCGGCCAGCCGGCACGAATAGCCCCACTCGTTGTCGTACCAGGCGGCGATCTGGATCAGGTCGCCGTTGGCGTTGGTCAGCTTGCCGTCGATGATCGAGCTGTTGGGGTTCTTCTTGAAGTCGCTCGAGACGAGCTCTTCCTCGGTGTACTGCACGTACTCGGCCAGGTCGCCGCCGGTCGCCGCGCCGCGCAGCAGCGCGTTGACCTCGTCGCGGGTCGTCTCGCGCTTCACCTGCACCACCAGGTAGATCAGCGAGACGGTCGGGGTCGGCACGCGCAGCGCGAAGCCGTCGAAGGTGCCCTTGACCTCGGGGATCGTCAGGTAGAGCGCCTTGGCCGCGCCGGTCGAGGTCGGAATGATGTTGGTCGCGGCGTTGCGCGCGCGGCGGATGTCCTTGTGCGGCGCGTCGAGGATGTTCTGGTCGTTGGTGTAGGAGTGGATCGTCGACATGAAGCCCTTCACCCAGCCCAAGCCGTCGACGATCGGCTTGACCGCGGTCGCCAGGCAGTTGGTCGTGCACGACGCGTTCGAGATCACGTTGTGCTTGCGGGGGTCGTACATGGCGTCGTTGACGCCGAGCACGAGGGTCACGTCCTCGCCCTTGGCCGGCGCGGAGATGATGACTTTCTTGGCCCCGCCGCCGTCGATGTGCAGCCGCGCCTTGGCGGCGTCGGTGAAGAGGCCGGTCGACTCGATGACCACGTCGACGCCCAGGTCGCGCCAGGGCAGCTTGCCCGGATCGCGCTCCGCCAGCACCTTGATCGACTTGCCGTCGATGGTGATGGCGTCGGCCGAGGCGCTGACCTCGCCCGGGAAGGTCCCGTAGTTCGAGTCGTACTTGAAGAGGTGCGCGCACTCGGCGGCGCTGGTCAGGTCGTTGACCGCGGCGATCTCGACGCCGGGATGCCGCTCGAGCAGGGCCTTGCTGAAATTGCGGCCGATCCGGCCGAACCCGTTGATACCGATGCGCATAGCTCGTCCGCTTTAGGCGGAGGAAAGTTCCGGCTCCTCTCGCTCGCCCCGCAAACGCTTGACCAGGCGCATCAGCGAAGCAAGCCGGCCGTTGATGGTAGCCTTTCCCACCGGAGGGCTGCACCTGCGTCCCAGCTCCGCCAGCGTCTCGTCGGGATGGGCCAAGCGGAGCTGAGCGGCCTCGCGCAGGACCGGCGAGAGGTTGCGCAGGCCGTAGGCGTCGGCCAGGTAGCCGAGCGCCTCGGCCTGGGCTGCCGCCGCGGCCGCGGCTCGGTCGACGTTGGCCGCCTCGGTGTTGACCAGCCGGTGGATGCGGTTCTTGGTCTCCTTGACGGCCCGCACGTCCTCGAGGCGGAGGATCGCGCCCGAGGCGCCGATCGCGCCCAGCACGGTGACGATCGCGTCGAGGCCCTTGAAGTAGACCACCCGGCGGCCCTTGCGCAGCATCGTGCGCGGCGCGGCGCCCTCGGCCGCGGCCAGCCCGGCGACCCGTTCGGCCCGCCCGGCGTCGCCGAGGACGAACTCGAGGTGGTAGCCGTGCTGGGGGGCGGCGAGCGACCCGCAGCACAGGAACGCCGCCCGCAGCTCGGCCCGGCGCTCGGCCCGGCGGCGCGGCTTGGGCGGCGGCTCGGCCGGCAGCGGGCCGAGGTCGATCTCGAAGGTCGTCGCCCGGTAGAGCCGCGCGTCGTGGCCGCGCCGGACCGGCGCCGCCGCGCGCTGCTCCTCGAACAGCGTCCGGGCCAGCCGCGCCACCGGCGGCCGGCGGGTGCGGAAGACCAGCTCGCCGCCGACCTCGACCCCGCCGTAGTACGCCAGCCCGGCTCGCAGCGCGGCCCGCACGCCGGGGTCGGCCGGCAGGTCGCGCGCCAGCGCGTCCTTGGCGTCGGCCGAGAGCCGCGAGCGGTCGGGCACGGCGCTCAGCCTAGCCAGTCGACCGGGTCGTCCTTGCGCTCCTCGACGATCTCGTAGAGGTCGGCCGGCTTGAGCGAGGGGAGCACCCGCTCGGGGACCAGCAGCACGCGCACGGTCACGAAGCGGGTGCGGTAGTGGATCACCAGCACGTCGCCCACCTTGACCTCGTAGCCGGGCTTGAGCGAGCGGCCGTCCTTGGTGATCCGCCCCGCTTCGATCCCGTCCTTGGCCTCGGCCCGCCGCTTCGCCAGCCGCGAGACCTTCATGAACTTGTCCAGCCGCACCGCGCCCGTCTTCGTGACGAGGGCGGACTCTACCGCGCGCGCTGGCGGCGTTATGAGACCTCGACGCTCACCTCGTCGATACCCAGCGCTTCGGGCCACCGCTGGGGCAACGGCAGACCCGAATCGCGCAGCGAGTCGAGATAGTCGGCGATCGCGTCGGGGGCCTGAGCAATGACCTCTTCGCGCGAATCGCCGAGCAGGAGCAAGCCCGGCAGGTCGGGCGCCATCGCCCCCCAACCACCATCATCGCCACGCTCGAGCACGATCGTATACCTCACTGCTGCGGTCCTTTCCACGTCCCTTCGATTTGCGCGATCAATTTGGCCAGCAAACCCTTCGGAACGTCGGTTCGGTGGATCGGAATCGAAATCCGGTAGTGGTGCAAGCGGTGGCGCGAAGATGACGTGGCTCGCCTTGCCGCCGCGGCGCAGAAAGTACCAGCCGTGGCTCTCGGCATACCGGATGAGCTCCCTGGCCCGCATGCTCGCACCGTAGGCCGAGGGCGTTGCCGCGGGATGGCGCGAACGTGGCCGGATGCCGTTTCGCACCACGATCGCCGGGAGTCTGCCCAAGCCCGCTTGGCTGGCGGAGCCGGAGCGCATCTTTCCGAGCTGGCGGCTCGACGGCCCCGAGCTGCGCGAGGCGATGCAGGACGCGACCCGGATCGCGGTCGCCGAGCAGCGCCGGGCGGGGATCGACACCGTGACCGACGGCGAGCAGTCGCGCAAGCACTTCGTGCACGGCTTCGCCGAGCGGCTCGCCGGCGTCGACGCCGCCAAGCGCCGCAAGCGCGGCATCCGCGCCGACCGCTACGAGGCGATCTGCCCGACCGTCACCGGCGAGGTGCGGCGCAGCGCGCCGGTCCACCTCGACGAGGTGCGCTTCGCGCGCACGCTGACCGACGGCCCGCTCAAGATCACGATTCCCGGCCCGCTGACGCTGGTCGACACCGTCTGCGACGAGCACTACGGCGGCGACCGCGCGGAGCTGGGGTTCGCGTTCGCGCGCGCGATCCGCGAGGAGGTCGCCGACCTCGTCGCGGCCGGCGTCGACGTCGTGCAGCTCGACGAGCCGGCCTTCAACGTCTACTTCGACGAGGTCGCGAAGTGGGGCGTCGACGCGCTCGACACGGCGCTCGGCGACGCGCGCTGCACCACCGCGGTGCACGTCTGCTACGGCTACGGCATTCCGGCCAACCTGGCGTGGAAGGCGAACCTCGGCGAGCGCTGGGACCAGTACGCGCACGTCCTGCCGCTGCTCGCCCGCAGCGCGGTCGATCAGATCTCGATCGAGCTGGCCGGCTCGCGCGTGCCGCCCGACGTGCTCGCGCTGGCCGGCGAGAAGACGCTGGCGATCGGGGTCATCGACGTCGCCAGCGACCGGGTCGAGACGCCCGACGAGGTCGATGCGACGATCCGGCTGGCGCGGCAGTACCTGCCCGACGAGCGGATCGTCTGCTCGACCAACTGCGGCATGGCCCCGATGGCCCGCGACGTCGCCTACGCCAAGCTCAAGAGCCTGGCCGAAGGCGCGCTGCTCGCCAGCGTAGGCCTATGAGCGGCTCAACGTGACGATCCGGCTTTGCGCTGCGAGACTTTCGGCGTCACGCAGGTGCCGCGCGCTCGCACCACCAGCACCGGCTCGGCCAGCACGTCGGCCGCCGACGCGCTGACGTCCGCACGTGCGGTGATGACCTTGTGCGCCGTGAACTCCATCGTGCGGCTGGTGCTGCCGACCTTGATGATTCGGCCGCGGGCTTCGACGTAGTCGCCGGCGTACACGGGTGCCTTGAACTCCACCAAGTCGTAGGCGACGAAGAGGCCCTCGTCGCCGTCGAGCCGGATCAGCAGCTCGGTCGCGACGTCGCCGAAGAGGCCCAGGATGCGCGCACCGTCCACCAGGTTGCCGCCGTAGTGCGCGTCGTGTGCACTCATCCGCAGGCGAATCAACACTTCGCCGGCGGTACGATTCGGCGTGTCGTTCTCGTCGATACCTCGATCCATCGTACCGCCGTCCGTCACGCCGCGGTCTTCGCCTGCTGCCACAAGTCTTCCAGCTCGTCCAGCGTCATGTCGCCGAGCTTGCGGCCCTTGGCGATCGCGAAGGCCTCCATGTAGCGGAAGCGGCGGTCGAACTTCGCGTTCGCGTCGCGCATCGCGCCCTCGGCGTCGACGCCCAGCCGCCGGGCCAGGTTGACCACGGTGAAGAGCACGTCGCCCAGCTCCTCGCGCACGTGCGGGTCCTCGGGCTTGAGGTCGCCGGCTTTGATGCGCGCCTCGGCCAGCTCGCGCAGCTCCTCGGAGAGCTTCTCGGTGATGTCGCGCGGGTCGGTCCAGTCGAAGCCGACGCGGGCGGCTTTCTCCTGCATCTTCTGGCCGCGCTGGAGGGCGGCCATGTGGGCCGGGATGCCGTCGAGCTTCGACGCGCGGGACTGGCCGGTCGCCTCTTGGGCCTTGAGCTGGTCCCAGTTGGCCCACACCTCGTCCACGCTGGCGACCGCGACGTCGCCGAAGACGTGCGGGTGGCGGCGGATCATCTTGTTGGAGAGCCCGTCGATCACGTCGGCGACCGAGAACTTGCCGCGCTCGGTCGCGAGCTGGGCGTGGAAGACGATCTGGAAGAGCAGGTCGCCCAGCTCCTCGGAGAGCTCGCCGTCGTTGCCGTGCTCGATCGCGTCGACTACCTCGTAGGTCTCCTCGATCAGGTAGCGCACGAGCGACGCGTGGGTCTGCTCGCGGTCCCACGGGCACGAGCGGCGCAGCCGGGCCATGATCTCGACCAGGTCGTCCCAGGTGTGGTGGGTCGAGCCGGGCGGCAGCGGCACCAGCGGCATCGTGATCGAGGCCGAGAGCGTCGCCCGCGGCATGCCGGGGATGATCTCGGCGCCGACGCCGCGCCGCTCGAGCGCGCGCAGCAGCACCGGCAGGCCCAGGAAGTCGGAGAGCGGGTTGCCCAGCACGCCCAGGCCCAGCTCCCGCTGGTCGAGGCGGGCGACGAAGGCGTCGATCACCTCGCTCGAGCCGCGCAGGAAGAGGCCCTGGTCGGCGATCAGGTCGCGCGCGATCGCGACCCCGTCGCTCTCGAGGAAGCGCACGAGCTCGGGCGGCGCGAGCACGGTGGCCGCGCGGCCGACCGCGCGGAGCGACTCGCGGCTGCCCAGGGTGAGCAGGCCCGGGTCGCCCGGCCCGAGTCCCACGATGCGGATCATGGCCGCTTCACTTCGCGAGGCGGGGCCGCTGCGACTCCCCGCCTCGCGCGGTGGTTACTTGCCGCTCGCGGAGGGAGCGGGGGCGGGGGCCGCGGAGGCCGGCGTGCCTGAGGCGGGTGCGGCCGCGCCGCTGGCGGCCGGGGCGGGCAGCGGCGGCGGGAACGCGTCCTTGTAGCGGTCGTCGTAGACGTCGATCTTGGCCGTGCTGCGGAGCTGCTGCAGGAAGGCCGGGATCTGCTGCGACTCCTGCTGCGTCGTGAGCTGGTCCTTGATCTGCTGGCGGACCGAGGCGTAGGTGGCCTTCGTCGCCGGCTTCTTGTCCTCGACCTGGATGATATGGTAGCCGAAGGGCGACTTCACCGGGCCGACGATCTGGCCGACCTTGGCGCCGAACGCCGCGTCCTGGAACTGCGGCACCATCTGGCCGCGGCCGAAGTAGCCCAGCTCCCCGCCCTTGTCCTTGCTGGAGGGATCGGTCGAGTACTGCTTGGCCAGCGCGTCCCAGCTGCCGCCGGCCTTGAGCTTGCCCAGCACGGTGTTGGCGGTCTTCGCGTCGGCGACCAGGATGTGGCGCGCCTTGACCTGGGCCGGCTTGTCGTACTGGGTGTGATTCTTGTCGAAGTAGGCCTTCACGTCGGCGTCGCTGACGTGAACCTGGCCGCCGACCGCCTTCTTGAGCACGAGCTGCTGGCGCAGGATGTTCTGGACGTCCTGCTCGGTGAGGCCCTGCTGCTTGAGGATGTTCTCGAACTGGCCGGGCGGGTACTTGCTCTTGATGTCCGCCTCTTGCTTGTCGATCTCGGCCTGGCTGACCGTGACGTTCTTGTCCTTGGCGTACTGGTCGATCAGGTCTTGTTGGACCAGCTGGGTGAGCGTCTGGCGGGCGGCCGGGCTGGACTCGAGCCGGTGGTCGAAGTCGGCCCGCGTGATCTTCTGGCCGTTCACGGCAGCGACGTCGCCGCCGGCGGCGGAGCTGCCGGAGCAGGCGGCGAGCGAGGCGCAGAGCGCAGCCGTGCCGAGGGCGGCGACCGCACGAAGCATACGAGACATCGGTTCTCTTTCGGAGGGGGCGTCGTGAATGGGCGGAGGATCGATACGCCTCCGCGCGACCTCCCCCGGTTCGGGGCCCGCGGGGTCCCTCCTCCGCAGCCCTCGCCCGGCCGCTCGGTAGCGCTAAGGGCCGAGAAGCTCGCCCGGGGCCGGAGACCGCTTCTCCAGCTCGTGGGCCAGCTGGTGCGGATCGGTCGGCAGGGTCAGCTCCTCGGCCTCGCGGTCCTCGCGGTTGGCGACGTCGGGCAAGTCGTAGCGAAGCTCTTCGAGCAGCTGGATGATCTTGGCCGTCTTGCGCTCGGCCAGCAGCGTGCTCTGCAGGTTGAGCCGCGAGCGCTGCTCGCCGGCCCTGCTCTGGCGGTTCTCGGCGGTCAGGATGACCACCGTCATCAGCAGCGCGGTCAGCGAGACGACGCCTTGCAGCCAGTAGTACGGGGGCGGGTCGAGCTGAGCCCGGCCGAGCAGCCGCAGCGCGGTGTTGAGGAGGACCCAGAAGACCACGGCCGCCAGGACGATGACGACCGTCCGCGGCCGGCCGACGGCCAGGGTGAAGCGCTCGATCGCGCGCTGCTGGAGCGACGCGTCGACGAGCGCCATGCGTTCCAGCTCCGCGACCGACTCGACGGTCTCGTCGACTTGCCCGGGCAACCCATCGTCACGGTGCACCCTCTCCAGGTACCCGTCCGAGCACCGGCGCAGACCAGCGCGTGACCGCGCCGGTCCTGCTCGTCCTCGGCTTGGCCGCCGCCATCGCCTTCGCGGTCGTCGCCAAGCGGCTCGCGCTGCCCTACCCGATCGTGTTCGTGCTGGCCGGGACGGGGCTGGCGTTCGTTCCCGGCTTGCCGCCGGTGCGGATCGCGCCCGACTGGATCTTCCTGGCCGTCCTGCCGCCGCTGCTGTTCAGCGGCGGCTGGGCCACCGACTGGTCCCTCTTCCGCGCCAACCTGCGGCCGATTCTGCTGCTCGCCGTCGGGCTCGTCGTCGCGAGCACGGTCGCGGCGGCGGCCGTGGCCGAGCGGCTGCTGCCGGGGCTGGGCTGGCCGGCCGCCTTCGTGCTGGGCGCCATCGTCTCGCCGCCCGACGCGGTCGCGGCCAGCGCGACCTTCGCGCGCTTCGCGCTGCCGCGCCGGGTCGTGGCGGTGCTCGAGGGCGAGGGGCTGGTCAACGACGCGACGGCGCTGGTGCTCTACGCCTACGCGGTCGCGGCGGTCACGACCGGCGCGTTCTCGCTGCCGCGCGCGGCCGCTTCCTTCGTGCTGGTCGCGCTGGGTGGGGTGGCGCTGGGGATCGCGGTCGCCTGGGGCGTCGAGCTGGTGGCGGGCTGGCTGCGGCGCAACGAGCTGAGCGACTCGCTGATCGAGAACCTCGTCATCATCGGCGCGCCGTACGCCGCGTACCTGGGCGGCCAGGCGCTGCACGTGTCGGGCGTGCTGGCGACGGTGGTCGCCGGGATCGCGGTCTCGCGCCGCTCGTCGGTCGCCTTCGGGCCCGAGTCGCGCCTGATCGGGATCAGCGTCTGGTCGCTGTGGGTCTACGTACTCAATGCGTTCGTGTTCCTGGCGCTCGGGCTGCAGCTGCGCACGATCGCGGCGGGCTCGCACGGGCTCGCGCTGCTGCCGGCGGCGCTGGCCATCAGCGCTGCGCTGATCGTCGTGCGGCTGCTGTGGGTCTACCCGAGCACCTGGCTGCCGCGCGCGCTCTCGCCCGCCCTGCGCCGGCGCGACCCGCTGCCGCCGCTGTCGTGGATCGTGGTGCTCGGCTGGAGCGGCATGCGCGGGATCGTCTCGCTGGCGGCGGCGCTCGCCCTGCCGTTCGGCTTTCCGCTGCGCGACGCGATCGTCTTCGTCACCTTCGTGGTGATCTTCGTGACCCTCGTCGGGCAAGGGCTCTCGCTGATCCCGCTGCTGCGCTGGCTGCGCATCGCCGGCGACCCCGACGGCGAGGGCGAGCGGCGCGAGATCGAGGTGCGGGTCGCCGCCCTCGAAGCCGGCTTGCGGGCGATCGACCTGCTGGAGCGGGCCGAGCGCGCGGGCGAGGAGCGCGAGGTGCTGGCCCGGCTGCGCGGCGAGTACGAGAACCGCATCGACCACCTGCGCCATCACGCGGCGCCCGGCGCGGGCGCGGAGCCGGCGGCGAGCAGCTTCGACCACACCGCCCAGCACGCCGCGCTGGCCGCCGAGCGGCGCGCCATCCGCGCGCTGCGGGACCGCGGCCGCATCCCCGACGAGATCTTCCGCAAGGTGCAATACGACCTCGACCTCGCCGAGACGCGGCTCTTCTAGCGACGGAGAACGATCACGTGCCACGCCTGTTTCTCGCCTGCACGCCCCGGACGGGCAACACCTATTTCCGCTCCACCTTCGCCCACCTGACCGGTATCGCGAACCTGAGCGCGTACTTTCCGGGCGACGTCCCGTGGGACGCCCTGCCGGCGGACTGCTCGCTGTCGATGCACTGGCACCGGACGCTGGCGTTCGAGGGCTTCTTGCGCGAGCGCGGCTTCCGCCTGGCGGTGATGGCCCGCCACCCGCTGGACGTGCTGCTGTCGATCCTCTCGTACGCGCAGCGCGACGCGGAGCGGGCGCGGACCTGGCTCTACGGCGAGTGCGGCGACGAGCGCAGCCTGGTCGGCGCCGGCCCGACCAGCGACGCCTTCGTGCGCTATGCGCTGGGCTGGCGCGCGGCGACGCTGTTCGACGTCAGCGTCGCCTGGGCACCGCGGGCCGCGGTTCACGTGCACTACGAGCGCCTGGTCCGGGAACCGCACGCCGAGCTCGGGCGGATCTGCACGGCGCTGGGCATGCAGCCGCGGACCGACGTCGATACGGTGCTGCAGCGCTACACCCCGGACGCGATGCGTGCAGCCGTGCCGGGCCATTACTGGCAAGGCTCGCCCGGCTTGTGGAAACGGCTGATCGTGGCCGAGCTCGCCGGCGCGATCCGCGAGCGCCATCCCGCCGCGTTCGAGACCTTCGGCTACGCGTGCGATCCCGATCCGGCGCTGACGGTCGAGCGCGCGGCGGCGAACTGGGCCGGCGTGCGTCCTACCTAACCGCGCCGCGCGTCAGCCGCCGGGACCGTCGGGCGGGCCGGGTTCGTGCCGCTGGAACTCGGCCACGACGTCGCGCATGCGGCGCAGACCGAACTTCTCGCGGATCGACCGGCAGACGGTCCGCACGGTGTGCACGCTCACGCCGAGCTCCGCGGCGATCGCCGGCGTCCGTTTGCCCGCGACGATGCGGGCCAGGATCCGGCGCTCGTTCGGCGTCAGCGCCACTTGGCGGGGAACACGTTCGGGCGACGAGCCCGGCGGGCCGATTTCGAACTCTGGCGGACCTAACCACAACGGCGACGCTCCTTCTTCGTTCTTCGCGAGTCGCGTCGATGATGCGGTACGCGGTATGTACCGGTCGAGTCCGGAACATACCTTAGCCTAGTTGCTCGCCGTCCGGCGCCGGACGGTGCAGCACCACGATCCCGCGCCGGAGCGCTTCGGCCGCCAGCTCGCCCCGGCTGTGCACCCGGAACTTGCGGAAGAGGGCTTGGACGTGGTTGTCGATCGTCTTGACCGACGCGCGCCGCGCCGCCGCGATCTCCTTGTAGGTCTTGCCCTGCACGAGCAGCCGCAGGATCGCCATCTCGGTCGCGGTCACGTTCGGTCCCGGCCCGCCGCGGAGCGCGGCCAGCTCGCGGGCCATCCAGAACTGCGGGCTGGTGCCGCGCAGGGCCGATTCGGCGTACGCGACGTAGGACTGCTCGCCGGTGAGCCGGGCCAGCCGCAGCGCGATCCAGGTCGCGCGCCGGCGATAGCCGAGCTCCACCAGGACGTCGTACGCCCGCGCGAGCTCCTGCACCGCCTGGTCCGTCGCACCGCGCGCCTCGAGCAGCGCCGCCTCGATCGAGCGGAAGAGCGCGACGTGCCGGTCGGAGCCGCCCGCCGCGACCAGCGACGGCAGCGTGGTCTCGCGATACCGGTTCAACAGCGCGTCCGCGGTGTCGGCGGCGCTGGTGTGCGCGATCTCCTCCGCCAAGTAGAGGGGAAGGTCCGGCAGATCGGCTTCGAGCTGCTGCAGGTCGAGCGCTTCGTACGCCTCGCACGCGCACTCGACGAGGTCCGCGTGCGAGTTGAACTCGCCCAGGCCGCGGCACACCGCGGCCAGCCGGCAGCGCGCCGCGATGCCGAACAGCGCACCTTCTCTCGTCCGCTCGGCCTGGCGCGCCCAGCGCAGCGCGCCCGCGGTATCGCCGATCGTCTCGCAGATCATCGACGCCCCCAGGCAGGTCCAGAACCGCCAGCGCGCGGCGCCGCCGGCCGGCCAGTCGAACCGCTCCAAGTGCCGCTCGATGAGCGGCCACTCCTCGGTCGACATCAGCTCGGCGCACACCGCGGTGAGCCCGTACAAGCACGTGGCCTCGACGTACCGGTCGTGCCGGCGGCAGGTCGCCAGTGCCGCCAGCGCCGCCTGGAAGAACTGCGCGGCGAGCGCAAAGCGGCCGCGTGCCCGGGCGATCCAGCCGCGGTACTCCAGCGCGCCGGCGTGCCCAGCGCCCGCCTCGGGCCCGAGCTGCGCCAAGAGCCGGTCGGCTTCGTCGTACGCGCCCAGGCGAAACGTCGCGATGCCGAGCTGCAGCGTCAGCTCGACCCACACCGGCGCGCTCGGGTCCTTCGCTCGTTCGGCCGTCGCGGCGAGGAGCGCCGCACCGCGCTCGGCCTGGCCCAGGCGGACGTAGGCCGCGCCCGTCAGGACCTCCGCGGCGAGCTGCTGCTCGAGGCTGCGGCCCGCGTGCGGGCACTTGCGGAGCGCTTCGAGCGCCCGGTCGCCGCGATCGAGCCGAACGTGCGCGCGCGCGCGCAGCAGCGCCAGCTCGATCTGGGTCGCGGTGTCGCGCGCGCGGACGGCGTCGCAGAGCGCGAGGCAGCGCTCGAACTCGCCGTCGTCGCCGGCTCGTCGAGCTTCCGCCAGCGTTGCGAGCCCACTGGCCGGGTTCGGGTTGGTTGGAACGGTCCCACCTCCACACTCCGAAAAGAGGAAACGTGATCGGACGACCGCTCGTCGACGCCCGGTCACGATACGCGCCGGTTCGTTCGCCGTCGCGAGTTGCGATCCGCTCTCGTCCGATGACGCTAGCTACATGCGACGAACGCTGCGCGTGACAATGGCACGCGCGACGAAAAATTAGGCTAAGGAATGTTCCTTAGCTCAATCGCGAATCGCTCTGACGATGCGCCGTGCGCGGTGCTACAGCGCTTCGAGCAGCACCCGCGGCGTCGGTAGCTGGTCCGTTGGCGAGCGGGGCCGAGAGGCCGAGAGCCCCAGCGCAGGCTACCGATGGATCAGCCGTTCGCGTCGGGCACCGGACGGTGCAGCATCACGATTTCCTGCCGGATCGTCGCAGCCGCGAGCTCGCCGCGGCTGGCGCGCAACCGGCATTCCGCCACGATGTCTCGCATGGAGCGCAGGCCAAACTTTCACGGATCGACTTGCAGACCGTTCGGACGGTGTGAATGCTGACGCCGAGCGCCGCGGCGATGGCCGGCGTCCGCTTGCCGTCGACCAGACGGGCGGCCCAGTTCGGATTCCGGATCACATGCGCACACCGGCGATGCCTCCTTCGTGTTGGCGTCGATCATGCGGGTACCGGACTCGTGCCGTCGAGGTCAGGAAATGCCTTAATCCAGTTGCGCGCCATCCGCGGGTGGTGGAGGGTCACAATGCGGCGCCGGAGGTCCTCTACGGCAGCTCGCCGCGGTTGTGGAACGCGAACCGCCTCGCGCGGATGCTCGACTACGTCCGCACGCACGTGCGCTCTCGGAGAGCTCGAAAGATGACAGGGAGCCAGTAGAGGCCGACGATGCGGTGTCCTTAGTCGTTTGCGCAGCCTCGCGTGCCGAGCTCCCGAGGCGTGGGCTGGATCGTAATCGGCTACGCGAGGCGATGCCGTAGAATTCCGGCCAACTTGACAACAATACAGAATTTCCTGTAGAATGGCTCTAGCACTACGTGCTACGCCGTTTCCCCTTGGTTTTCCATGGGCGCGGCAAATCCTAAGGTCGCCGCAAGGCGACCTTAGTTGCTTCTGCGGTGTTTGGCTCAAAGATGAAAATTCTGTATCTCGATGAGGCTGGTGATCTAAAAAGCATTCCGCCCGCGCCCGTAAGTAATACGGATCAACCAGTGTTCGTGCTCGGTGGAATTCTAGTCGATTATGCACGCCTTGATTCCGTTACCAACGATTTTCTTGCCCTGAAGCGTCGCTTCTTCCCGGGGCTTAACTATCGCAGTACTTCGCATCTCGATGCGGTTCTTCCGGAAATCAAAGGAGTGGATCTAAGACGAAATGTTCTAGGGAATCACAATCCTCGCCGACATACATTTGGCTTTCTCGACAACCTGTTCAATCTGCTGCAGGCTAACGGCGTCTCTATCATTGCGCGCATATACGTTAAACCGCTTGGTCACACATTGCGAAGTAAGTCGATCTATACCGGTGCCGTTCAGCGCCTTTACGATGTGTATGACCATTACTTGACCACGCAAGAGGACTATGGCTTATGTCTTCTTGACAGCCGTACGAAAGGCCTTAACGTACCAGTCGCTCATTCGATATTCACGCAGAAATTTAAGACTGCGCCAAAGTACCCTCGGATCGTTGAGCTTCCAGGTTTCGTTCATAGTGACAATCATGTCGGCATTCAAGTTGCAGATATTCTGTGTTCCGCGTTGTTGGCGTCGATTGCCGGACAAGCATATTGTGCGGGATATGTGAGAAATATCCATGCTGAGGCTGGATACTTATTGATTAAACAACGCTACGGCAATCGGTTAAGGGCTTTGCAGTATCGCTATCCAGATGCATCAGGAAAGTGGCGAGGCGGCATCACTGTTTCGGATGGAATCGCGCAAAGAAGCAGCGCACTAATGTTCACATGAGTTCGGAATCACACTAAGATTACTTGGTTTCGCGGCGATATTCCCAAGTCTAGGCTTGTATTAACGGACACAACGACTGAGCTGCGGGACCAAGCGATCGATGTACGTGCGAAAGTGATGGCATTGAAGATGTCACCGTACAGGCTTGACGGTAAAAAGGTGGAGGAGCGGCTGCTGCTTAGGCGTCGATGCTGCTTCACAGCGCTTCGAGCAGCGCCCGCAGCGTCGGGAGCTGGTCCGCCGGGGAGCGGGCCGGGAGGTCGATCGTGATCTTGCCCTCGCCGAAGCGGAACTTGTTCTTGGTGATCGACTGCAGCTTGGGAATCGAGGCCGGGTCGAGCTCGAAGCCGCTGCCGACGCCCAGGGTCAGGCGCTGCTCGTTGATCACGACCCGGGTCACGCCGACCCGCAGGGCCATGACCCGCAGGCGCGTGATCTCGACCAGCGCGTCGAACTCGGGCGGCGGCGGGCCGAAGCGGTCACGCACCGAGTCCACCGTCTCGCCGACCTGGGCCAGCGTGCGGGCCGCGGCGAGCTGCTGGTAGACCGCGATCTTCTGCGAGATCTGCGGGATGTAGTCCTCGGGCACGTAGGCGTCGAGCTTGACGTCGATCACCGCCTCGCGGGCGTCCTCGCGCCGGCGCTCCTGGCCTTTGCGGTCGGCGATCGCGTCGGCCAGCAGCTGCACGTAGGTCTCGAAGCCGACCGCGCCGATGTAGCCCGACTGCGCCGCGCCCAAGAGGTTGCCCGAGCCGCGGATCTCCAGGTCGCGCATCGCGATCTGCAGGCCGCTGCCGAGGTGGGTGAACTCGCGGATCGCCTCGAGGCGCGCCTTGGCCTCTTCGCTGAGCGCCTTGTGGGCCTGGTAGAGCAGGTACGCGTAGGCCTGGTGGTTCGAGCGCCCGACCCGCCCGCGCAACTGGTAGAGCTGGGCCAGGCCGAACTTGTCGGCGTCGTTGACGACGATCGTGTTGACGTTGGGGATGTCGATCCCGTTCTCGATGATCGTGGTCGAGACGAACACGTCGAGCTCGCCGTCGATGAACTTGGACATCACCGGCTCCAGCTCGTGCTCGTGCATCTGGCCGTGGCCGACCCCGATCCGGGCCTTGGGCACCAGCTGCTCGAGCGCGCGGGCGATGCCGTAGATCGACTCGATCCGGTTGTGGACGTAGTAGACCTGGCCGCCGCGGTCGAGCTCGTTGACGATCGCCCGCTGCACGACGGCGTCCGCGGCCGGCACGACGACCGTCTTGATCGACATGCGGTTCTTGGGCGCGGTCTGGATCAGCGAGAGATCGCGCACGCCCATCAGCGACATCTGCAGCGTGCGCGGGATCGGGGTGGCCGAGAGGGTGAGCACGTCCACCGTCGCCTTGAGCTGCTTGAGGCGCTCCTTGTGCATCACGCCGAAGCGCTGCTCCTCGTCGACCACGATCAGGCCGAGGTCGCGGAAGACGACGTCCTTCTGCAGGATGCGGTGGGTACCGACCACCACGTCGACCTTGCCCTCGGCCAGCGCGTCGATCGCGGCCTTCTGCTCTTTCTTGGTCTTGAAGCGCGAGAGCTCTTCGATCCGGACCGGGAACGAGGCGAAGCGGGCCAGCAGCGTGCGGGTGTGCTGGGCGGCCAGCAGCGTGGTCGGGCAGAGCAGCGCGACCTGCTTCTTGTCGGCGATGGCCTTGAAGATCGCCCGCACCGCGACCTCGGTCTTGCCGTAGCCGACGTCGCCGCAGACCAGGCGGTCCATCGGCTTGGGCACTTCCATGTCGCGCTTGGTGTCGTCGATCGCCTTGGCCTGGTCGGGCGTCGGGTCGTAGGGGAACGACTCCTCGAGCTCGGCCTGCCAGGGCGTGTCGGGCGCGAAGGCGTGGCCGCGCGCCACCTCGCGCTCGGCGTACAGCTCGACCAGCCCGTCGGCGATCTTCTGGAGGTTCTCCGAGACGCGGGTCTTGGTGCGGGCCCAGTCGGCGCCGCCCATCCGCGAGAGGCGCGGCGCGGCGCCCTCGCTGGCGGTGAACTTCGTCACCTGGTGCATCTGGTGTACCGGCACCAGCATCCGGTCCGTGCCGGCGTACTTGAGGTCGAGGTAGTCGCCGCGTGCGCCCAGGATCGTCTCGGTCCGCAGGCCCAGGTACTGGCCGATGCCGTGCACCGCGTGCACCACGTAGTCGCCGACCTTGAGGTCGGACAGCGTGACCGGCACGCCTTCCTTGACCGCGCGGAGCTTGACCCGCTTGGCCGGCTGGCCGAAGATCTCGCGGTCGCCCAGCACGTGCAGGTGCAGCGCCGGGATGGTGAAGCCGCTCTCGAGCGAGCCCTGGTCGACGAAGACCGTGCCGGTCTTGCGCATCATCGCCACGCCGTCGGTGCCGGCCGCACGAAGATGCACGAACGGCGCGCTGCGCTCGGCGCTCATGCCCGCGGCACGCACGATCTCCGCCACGCGCGAGGCGCCGGTCGCGACCAGCCAGACGGTGTCGCCGGCGGCGACCCACTCGCGCACCTGCTGGGTGAACAGCTCGATCCGGCGGTTGAAATGCTCGGCCGGCCGCGTCTCGAGGACGAAGGAATCGGCGACGCGCGGCAGCCAGGCCAGCTCGCCGCCGCCCTCGATACCGCCGGTGATCACCAGCACGCGCCGCAAGCGCGAGCCGCGCGCCGTAGTCGTGCAGGTGCGGGTAGGGCGCGACCACGTCGGCCAGCAGCGCTTCGCCGACCTCGTCGTCGCGCACGTCGAGCTCGCCCGAGTCGACCCCAGCCATCAGCACCGCCGCGCCGCGGGCGCGCTCGTCGTCGAGGCTGCCGTCGACCGTCGCCAGCATGCCGGGCTCCTCGAGCACGACCAGCGCCTCGCGCTCGAGGTAGTCGACCACCGTCGCGCGCTCGTCGTAGGCCAGCGCCAGCCACGGCTCGGGCACGTCCGCGCCGGTCGCGAGGTACGCGCGCAGCGCCGAGATCGCGCCCGGCTCGCCGGTCGCGCGCGCGATCACGCTGGCGCGCAGCGCCTCGTCGCGCAGGATCTCCAGCCACGGCGTGACGGTGATCTCCTCGAGCGTGCCGCTCGAACGCTGCGAGGCCAGCTCGAACGGCCGGATCGAGTCGACGTCGTCGCCGAAGAACTCGACCCGCACCGGCGCCTCCGCGGTCGCCGGGAAGAGATCGAGGATGCCGCCCCGCACCGCGTACTCGCCGGCCGCGCTGACCACGTCGACCCGCGCGTAGCCGAGCCGGTAGAGCCGCTGCTGGGTCGCCTCCCAGCCGGCCTCCTCGTTCACCCGCAGGGTGAAGGCGGCGTCCTCGAAGACGCGCCGCGGGATCACGTGCTGGCGCAGCGCGGCGACCGGGGCGACGATCACCTGCGGCTTGCGCGCACACAGGTCGGCCAGCAGCGTCATTCGCGCGCTGCGTTCCGAGGGCGACTCCAGCGCGCCGACCGTCTCGTCGCGGGCGCGCAGCAGCGCGACCGTGCGCGCCTCACGCTCACCGAAGAAGTAGGCCAGGTCGGCGAAGGTCCGCTCGGCGACGTCGCTGGTCGAGACCACGACGAAGACCTGACCGCGGAGCGCGCCCTGGAGCGCCGCCAACAGGTAGGGCCGGGCGCTGGCGGTCGTCTCGTGCAGGCCGAAGGCGAACCCGCGCTCGGCCGGGAGCGGGGTCCGCAGGCGCTCGATCAGCTCGGCGAGCGGGCGTGACGAAGCCGGAAGCGCTCTGACGAGCGAAGGCGCAAGGGTGTCGGGCACGGCCTCTCAGTGTACCACGGGCGCCCGGATCGCCGCCACGGACGCCGTGGTTTCCTCGTCATCTCAGGCGAGGATTGCTTCGCTTCCCTCCATACGCGCAGTCTCCACCGGCGTGAGTTCGCCGATCTCCGGCGCTATGTCGGAGTGCATGGCGCGTTGACGATTTCGCTGAGCCGCGCGCGCGTTACGCCGATCCGGGCGGCGAAGTTCGTTATGGTGAACCCGAGCGGCTCCAAGAACTGGCGGGCGAGAATCTCGCCGGGTGGCGTCGGCCGGCGATTTTTAGGAAGACGGCGCATACATACGAGTCCTGTGCGGCGGACGCACGGTCCATGAACATCAGTGGTAGTCGGTGATCTCGACGTCGATCGCTCCGTCGCGGGTCCACACGAAGCAGATGCGGAACTGCTCGTTGATTCGGACCGAGTGCTGCCCCGCCCGGTCATGGCTTCGTTTTTCGAGCCGGTTTCCCGGAAGGCGTTCAAGGTCTGCGAGAGAGATCGCGTTGTCGAGAAGTCGAGGAGGTCGGTCGCGGCGCGGTGCAGGCTCTGAGGGAAGCGTGCGACGCGCCGCTTTGGTATGGGCGCCATCGAAGATGTCCTCCCGTCCCGAGATCTTCCGAACTCCACGCTCTCCCGAATGTATTGCGTATCGAGGCGCGGGCCAAGAAACTGTTTGCTCGACTCTGCGACATGGGCTACCGGCGTGCCGGCCTGCTGACACTGCTGGCTACCACTTTGAGGGTCGGCTGGCCGGAACGAGAGTCGCTTCATGAACCCGGCGCGGCCCAGCGCTATTAGCAATGTATTGACAAGAGTGCTAAAGCACGGTAAGATCGGTGTGTCAATAAATATGGCCGCCCGGACTGGGCCGGCGAAAATGCGGAGGAAATGAAAAGACATGGCTGATTTGATGGTGCGCCCCAACGGCGCGGCGCGCGGGCTGGTGGGCGACCTGCTCGGATTCGACCCGTTCCGCGGGATCATGAACAACGGGATGGCCTACGGCACCGAGGTCCAGCGGACCGAGAACGGCTGGACGGTCGAGATTCCCGTCCCGGGCTTCAAGCCCGACCAGATCGAGGTCACGGTCGAGGACCGCGTCCTGACCGTCAGCGGCAAGAGCGAGCGGCGCACGTTCCAGCGCGCGATCGTGGTTCCCGAGGACGTCGACGGCGAGCACATCGAGGCCAAGGTCGAGCACGGCCTGCTCACCCTGACCCTCAACCTGCACCCCAAGGCGCAGCCCCGCAAGATCGAGGTCAAGGTCGTCCAGTAACGTCGTTCGAGACCCCGGTCTCCGCGTGAATGACGAAGCCCCGCAGCTCCTGGAGCGGCGGGGCTTTTTGCGTTCGCCGGGGCGGCCGCGGCCGGGGCCTACCGCTGGAGGCGGACCGGCAGGGTCGTCGTGGCGACCCGCCCGTCGGCGGTCCGCGCGGTGAAGGTGACGGTGTAGTTGCGGCCCAGGTACCAGAACGGGATCCAGCCCGGCAGCTGCTCCATCCCGCCGAAGACGCCGGTCCCGGCCTGGGGCAGGGTGAGGTCCGAGCCCAGCGCGTTGGCGACGACCGAGGTGACGTCGGGGCTGGTGGTGACCCGCAAGATCGCCATCCCGCCGGGGTGCAGCACCCGGTCGTTGACCGCGATCTCGAGGAATCGCGGCTGGCCCGAGGGTCCGGGCGAAGGCACGACCACGTAGGTGAACGGGTTCGGCGCCGGCGTCGCCGGGCTCGCGGCCGGCGGCGCCGGGGTCTCGCTCGGCGTGGGCGCCGGGGCGGCGGTCGGCGTGGGTGCCGGGGCAGCCTGGGCGACCAGCGTGCCGGCCGGCCGGGCGGGCGCGGCAGCCGGGGCGGTCAGCGCGACGAGCAAGGGGAGCGCGTACAGGGCGAGCATCGTGCCTCCGAGCAACGCCGGGTCGCGCAGCGCGGTTCCCCCGGCGACGTCCTGCACGTACCCCGCCACGCCGCAGAACGACGCCGCCAGCAGCCCGCGCCCCGCCGGGGTCGGGCCGGCCAGCGCGACGACCGGAACCAGCCAGAGGGCGTACCACGGCTCGGGCGCCGGCAGCGCCAGCCAGCCCAGCAGCACCAGCCCGGCCGGCAGGTCGCCGCCGCGCAGCGCGCGCCCGACCGCGGCCAGCCCGAGCAGCGCCAGCAGCGCGCCGAGCGCGAGCGGCAGCGGCGAGCCGGTCCACGCCGCCAGCGCCGGCGCGTGGAGCAGCGAGAGCCGCGGGGCTCCCTCGCCGTGGTCGAGCCCGTGGGCGAGCACCGACCAGAGCAGCGGCGCGTAGCCCGCGGCCAGCGCGCCGCCGGCGACCAGCGCGGCGCCCGTTCGGCGCCGGGCGGGCACCACCGCGACGGCGGCGGCGAGCGGCACCAGCGCGACCGCCTTGAGCGCCGCTGCCGCGGCCAGCAGGGCGAGCCGGCCCCGGCCGAGGCGGACCCGGCCGGCGGCCAGCACCAGCGCCAGCCAGAACGGGTCGTTGTGCCCCTCGGCGGCACTCCAGAGCACGACCGGGTGCAGCGCGAGCAGCCCCGCCAGCCGCGGGCGGTCGCGCCCGGCCAGCCCGATGCAGGCCAGCAGCGCGAGCGCGGCGAGCGCCCGCAGCGCGAAGACGGCCGCCTCGGGCCTGAGGCTTCGGGTCGCCGCGACGAGCGCCGCGCACGGCAGCGTGAACAGCGGGCCGTAGACGTCGCGCGGCAGGGAGCCGTCCCAGGCCCCCAGCGCCGCGGTCAGCAGGGGATCGTGCAAGGGCGCGACGTCGGCCGCGCGCCAGGCGTGCGACCACGGGTCGGCCCCGTGCGCCAGCAGCGCGCCGTAGGCGGCGTACGCCCAGGCGTCGGCCGAGAGCCGGAGCGGCACGGCCAGCGCGCAGGCGAGCGCGAGCGCCGCGACCAGCAGACGAACGGGCACGCCCAGGGCTTCGCGACGGCCCGGCGCGAATCCGATGGCCCGATGGACGACGGCTGGCTGCGGCGGGCTCTGGAGACGAAACGGGACGGGGGAAGCCTCGAGGGGGCGACCTGGCAGCGGATCGTCGCCGGCTACGGCGCGAGCCCGCCGACCGTGGACGATGCGTCGATGGCGGCGCTGGCGATGGCGTGCACGATCCGCGGGATGGCCGAGGGCGAGATCGGCGCCCTGACCGAGGCGATGGTCCGCTCGGGCGACGTGCTGGACTTCGGCGGGCGCACGGTCGTCGACAAGCACTCCTCGGGCGGGGTCGGCGACACCGTCTCGCTGATCGCCGTGCCGCTGGTCGCGGCCTGCGGCGTCCCGGTCGCCAAGCTCTCCGGCCGCGCGCTGGGCCACACCGGCGGCACGCTCGACAAGCTCGAGGCGATCCCCGGCGTGCGCACCGACCTGACCCCGGCCGCCTTCACGGCCCAGGTCGAGCGGATCGGCTGCGCCATCGCCGCCCAGTCCGAGCGGCTGGTCCCGGCCGACAAGAAGCTCTACGCGCTGCGCGACCGGACCGGCAGCGTGCCCTCGATCGGGCTGATCGCCGCCTCGATCGTCTCCAAGAAGATCGCCGGCGGGGCCGGCGCGATCGTCTTCGACGTCAAGGCCGGGCGGGGCGCCTTCATGCGGACGGTCGCCGAGGCGACCGCGCTGGCCGAGGTCCTGGTCTGCCTGGCGGGCCGCTTCGGGCGCCGGGCCAGCGCCCTGGTCAGCGACATGGAGGAGCCGCTGGGCGCCGCGGTCGGCAGCGGCCTGGAGGCGCTCGAGGCGCGCGACTTCCTGCGCGGCGACGACCGCGACGGGCGGCTGCGCGAGGCGGTCCTGGCGGTCGCTCACGAGATGCTGCGGGTCGGCGGCGTCGCGCCCGACGCGATCGGGCCGCGGCTGCTCGACCGGCTGGAATCCGGCGCGGCGTACGCGCGTTTCGTCGACATGATCGTCGCCCAAGGCGGCAGCCGGGCCGAGCTCGACCGGATCGCCGCGCACCCTCGGCGCGGCAGTGCCGTCGCGCCGCGCGACGGCTACGTCACCGCGATCGACGCGGTCGCGATCGGCGAGGCGGCCCGCGCGCTGACCGCCGCCGACGGCCCGTTCGCCGGGATCCGGATCGTGGCGCGGGTCGGCACGCCGGTCCGCGCCGGCGAGGTGCTGGCCGAGATCGCCGGGTCCGCGCCGGCCGGCGCGGCGGTGGCCGGGGCCTTCGCGATCGGTACCGCCGCGCCGCCGCCCCGGCCGCTGGTCAGCACGATCGTGCGCGGCGCGGACGCCGTCGCGCTGGCCGGCCGGTAGCGCCGTGCGGCTCGTCGTCACCGGTGCGGCCGGGCTGATCGGCAGCGCGCTGGTTCGCCAGCTCAACCTCGAGGGCGCCGACGACATCATCGCGGTCGACCGGCTCGGCACCAGCGAGAAGTGGCGCCACCTGGTCCCGCTGCGCTTCGCCGACTACCTCGACGCCGAGGAGTTCTACGACGCTGCTGGCCGCGCGGCCCGACGCGCTGGGCGACGTGGCGACGGTGTTCCACCTGGGCGCCTGCTCCTCGACCACCGAGCGCGACGCGTCGTACCTGATCCAGAACAACGTGCGCCGCTCGCAGGAGCTGGCGCGCTGGTCGTTCGCCCGCGGTGCCCGCTTCGTGTACGCCTCGTCGGCGGCGACCTACGGCGCGCGCGAGAGCGGCATGCGCGAGGACCTCGAACCGCACGCGCTGCGCCCGCTCAACATGTACGGCTACTCCAAGGCGCTCTTCGACGCGTGGATGCGGCGCGAGGGACTGCTCGAGCGTGCGGTCGGGCTGAAGTACTTCAACGTCTACGGCCCCAACGAGGACCACAAGGGCGCGATGCGCAGCGTCGTCGCCAAAGCCTACGAGGGGATCCGCGCGCGCGGCACGATCGAGCTGTTCAAGAGCTATCGCAGCGGCATCGCCGACGGCGAGCAGTCGCGCGACTTCCTCTACGTGAAGGACGCGGCCGCGATCACGACCTTCCTGGCCCGCACGCCGGGCGCGCACGGCCTCTTCAACGTCGGCTCGGGCGCCGACCGCACCTGGAACGACCTCGCCGCGGCGGTGTTCGCCGCGCTCGACCTGCCGGCGCGGATCGACTACATCGACATGCCCGAGGTGCTGCGCGGCAAGTACCAGTACCGCACCGTCGCGGACGTCGGCAAGTTGCGCGCGGCGGGCTGGGAAGGGGCCGCGACGCCGCTGGAGGCGGCGATCGACGACTACGTGCGCAACTACCTGGTGACCGGCGCGTCGCTGGGCGCGGAGACTGGAGCGGCCGAGCGCGGCGCGCGCTCGACGCTGCTCAAGCAGGTAGAGCGGGCGGCCCTTGATCTCGTCGTAGATGCGGCCCAGGTACTCGCCCAGGATGCCGATCCCGATCAGCTGCACCCCGCCCAGGAACAGGATCGCGAAGATCAGCGAGGTGTAGCCGGGCAGGTTGTAGCCGGTGAAGATCTTGATCAGGATCTCCGCCAGCGCGACCGCGAACGCGACCGCCGAGACGACGAAGCCGAGGTACGAGGCGAAGCGCAGCGGCACGTCGCTGAACGAGGTGATGCCGTCGACCGCGAAGCGCAGCATCTTGGAGACCGGGTACTTGGTCGAGCCGGAGAAGCGCTCGTCGCGGTCGTACTGCACCGCGCTCTGCGGGTAGCCGATCCACGAGACCAGGCCGCGGATGAAGCGGTGCCGCTCGCGGATCGCCTTGAGCGCCTCGACGACCCGGCGCGACATCAGCCGGAAGTCGCCGGTGTCGACCGGGATGTCGACCTTGGTCAGCCGGCGGGTGACGCGGTAGAACAGGCGGGCGGTGAACAGCTTGAACGCGCTCTCGCCCTTGCGGTTGCGGCGCACCGCGTAGACCACGTCGTAGCCGTCGCGCCAGCGCTGCACCATCTGCGGGATCAGCTCGGGCGGGTCTTGCAGGTCGGCGTCGATCAGCACCACCGCGTCGCCCAGCGCGGCGTCCAGGCCGGCGGTCGCGGCGAGCTGGTGCCCGAAGTTGCGCGAGAGGTCGACCACGACGATGTGCGGGTCGTGCCGGGCGTGCTCGCGCAGCAGCCCCAGCGTGCCGTCCCGGCTGCCGTCGTTGACCAGCACCAGCTCGTAGTCGTCGATGCCCGGGATGCCGCGCACGACCGCGCTCAGCCGCCGGACGAGCTCCGCGACGTTGCCTTCCTCGTTGTAGAGCGGGGCGACGACGCTCAGAAAACCCGACATGGCGCCGACTTGCTTCGGCTCGGCGCCCCGCTTTCCGCCCCGGCGGAGCCGTCTGGCTTTGCGCGAACGTTCAAGAGCCGATGGTCGCCCCTCTCGCCCTGCTGCTCGCTCTCGCGGCCGGCCCGTACCAGCACCTCGGCCCGACCCCGCCGCCCCACGGGCTGCCGGTCATCAAGTCCTGCACCATCGAGACGACCGACATCCGAGCCGGCCAGACGATCTCGGGCAGCGTCGAGACCTCCGACAACGTCGGCTACGTCGAGGCGCGGATCGACTACCGCAACGCGCCGATGAAGCAGACCTCGCCCGGCCACTTCGTGCTGAGCTACAAGGTGCCGTGGTATCTGCCGCCGTGGCTGCGCCACGGCTACACGCTGCAGATCGTCGCGCGCAGCGTCGACGGCGTCGAGACCAGGCGCGACATCCCCATCTCGATCCGCTGAGCTACGCCGGTGAGCCGACGCCGGCCGCGCGCCGTGCGAGCAGCTCCTGGATCTCGCCCGCCAGGGCGCGTTCGGCCGACTGCGCGTGCGCGCGGATCGCCGCCGTCACGGCCGCGACCCGCTCGGGGTTCCGAAGCGACTCGATCACGTGCTGCACCCGCCGCTGCAGCCGGGCGGGGTCGATCAGCTCCTCCGGCCGGATCAGGTAGTCCAGCGCGTCGTATTGCGAGTAGAAGACCTCGCGTTTGTCGCGCCAGTTGTAGATCGTGCCGCTGCTGACGTCGACGGGGGCGCTGGTATGGCCGCCGAACGCGCAGACCGCCGGAACGCCGAAGTTCCACGCCACGACCGCGAGGTGGTACGTGTCGGTTACGACGAGCGAGGCGCGCGCCACCGTTTGCAGCATGGCTCGAACCGGCGGACCCTCCGCTCCGAACCAGGGCAGTTCTCGAAGCGGCCGCCCCAGCGCGGCGCCGAGGCCGCCGGCGGCCTGCGTCAGCGCGGCGCGCTGCTCTTCGCCCCGGCCGAAGAACGTCAGTATCTCGCCGGCGCCCTGCGAGCCGGTATCGAACCGGGCCCCGCCCAGGACGTCGGCGCGGTTCAGCAGGAGCGCGCAGTCGACGCCGAAGTAACCGCGGTCGTAGTCGCGCCGAAGCTGCGCGACCTGAGCGGCCGACATCGCATCCCGAACCCACACGCGCTTCGCCGACCGGAGGAAGCGGCGCAGCGACTCCGCGTACGAAGCATCGGCCCAGTCGCGGAAGGTGTTGAAGAGGAGCGTCGTGCCGAAGCTCAGCGTGCGGGCCAGGGCGTCGGGCTCGGCCCCGGCGAGCAAGTAGAGATCGCGCAGTACCGCGGCCGGCTCGCGGGCGTCTCCGCGCTCGGCCAGGTGCTTGGCGAAGACGGTGTGCATGCCGCGCACGAACTGCCCCATGTGCAGGAAATCGGCCCAGAACAGGACGACGTCGGCGTCCACGGCCGAGTCGTACTCGTCCAGCAGCGAGCGGTAGGCGATGCCGGTCGGGCCGCGGCGCTCGATCACGCTCGGGTGCTCCAGCGGCAGGTGCGCGAGCCGTTCGGCCGTGCTCATGGAACGGTAGAATCGTGCCTGCTGCAGCCAGCCGTGCCGGTCGAGGAACGCCAGCAGCGCCAGCTCGGTGGCGGTCATGCCCGGATTGAAATGCGGCGGCGTCGCCAGGACGACCGAGATGCGGCCGGCCCGCGCGCCGGCGTGCTCGCCCGCGGGCTCGCCGCTCGTGGAGATCTCCTCGACCCGCGGCGAACCGTCGGCGGCGGGACGAACGACGTAGTACCGGTCGTGCGCGAGCGGGGCGCCGCGGCTCGCGCGGTATCCCTCGGCGTTGTCCCAGTGCGAGATGTCGTTCGCCGAGGTGCAGCCGTACGCCGCGGTCGGAGCGGTCAGATACCAGTCGAGGTGCAGCGCCTCGTACGGCGCGTACACGCGCAGCGCGCGCTTGAGGCGGCGGAACGGTTCGCCCGCCCGGTGCAGCGCGAACGTCGTGTCGATCAAGCACCGCAGAACCGCTACAGGGCCCGCCGACGTCTCCACGATCTCGGGGCGATGGCGCCACAGCGCCTCGATGTGGCGGTTGAGAACCGCATTGCGCAGCGGGTAGGTGGGCGGGATGTCCTCGATCCGCAGCATCGGGCCGACGCAGAGGACGTCGGGATGGCGGTCGAGCAGCTCGTCGAACACGTCCAGCGCGGCGGCGGGAGCGGTGCTCATGTCGATGTCGCAGTCGGTCACGACGTACCGGCTGGGGGCTCGCCCGCCGAAGTACGCGCGGACCGTTTCGTCGACGTCGTCGAGCTGGTCGGGATGCGTGATCCGCTTCCGGCGCACGACGAGCGTTCCCTCGCGTTCGAACTGCGCCAGGACGGCGAGCGTGAACGGGTCGGTGCTGCCGTTGTCGTGGATGACGACGTCGACTGGCCGCGCCAGCGCGCGGTACGACCGAACGACGCGCCGCAGCATGCCGCCGCGGTTGAAGGAGACGACGAAGACTGGTGTCCTGTGGTGCTGTGCGCTCATGATCAGTCGATGTCGGCCCAGGCGGCGACCGTCACGCTGAGGTGGGCGCCGGGCCGGCCTTCGGCGACGTGCGCGGGCGGCAGCGCGCGCGCCGCGTCCCGCTCGATCGTGCCGTAGCTGCCGCGGGTGACGCGAAACGCCAGCCGCGCGTCGCGGTGCAGGCGCAGCGCGAGCCGGAAGTGCCGCGCGTCGACCCGGTCCATGCGGATCTCGGCCGGCGCGTACGCGCTGCGCTCGGTGCTCAGGTAGACGTCGTCGCCGGGCGGGGTGCGGGCCGGCACGGTGACGTCGATCGTCACCGTGACCGACTGCGCCTCGTCGGCGTCGCGCTCGGCCGCCGGCGCCAGCGCGAAGGCGGCGCGCGGGATCTCGCCCGCCGGCCGAGCGGCCGCGGTCAGCGCGCGCGGGCTGGCCAGTCCGGCCGCATCCAGGACCAGCGCCAGCGCCCGGCCCGGCACGATCCCCGTGCACGACGCTCCCGCGGCCAGCCGCAGCACCGCCCCGCCGCCGATCACCAGCCGGTCGCCGGTGCAGGCCAGCGCCACCACCCGGTACGCCGTACCGGGTGGCGCCGGGGTCGCGGCGGCGCTGGGCGCCGGGCTCGGGACGGGGCCGGCGAGCGGCGTCGCGGCGGCGACCGCCGCGGCGAGGGCGGCGCGGATCACGGGGTGATCGCGAAGGTCCAGCGCGGCACCCAGCGGTAGCCGCCCCAGTCGAAATCGTAGGCGCGGCCGAGCTGGAGGCCGACGTTGGGGAACGGCCGCAGCCGCGCGTCGGTCTCGAGCGACCACTGGGGCCGCCCGTAGCCGTGGAACTGCGGGAAGTCGGCGTAGCGGTGGACTTCGAAGCGCAGGGCGGTGTCGGGGTTGGGGGTGAGCTGGACGGCGAGGTTCTCGTCGCGCAGGGTCGAGGCGCCGCTGTACGCGCCGTGCCCGAACCAGGGCGTGCCGTCCGGCGCGACGTCGGGCAGGTAGTCGGGCGGGAAGAAGAGCGCCTGCGCGCCGGGATAGACCTGCGCGGTCCAGCTCGCCTGGTAGCCGCCGAACAGCGCCACCCGGCGCGACAGCTCGCGCGAGACGACGGCGCCGGCCGAGAGGGTGTCGTCGTGGTGCGGGAAGGCATACCAGGTGCGGGCCGCGTCGAACGTCGTCCCGATCCGGGTGCCCAGCGGCCCGCGCACCACCGGCGCGGCGACGAACAGGTCCAGCCCGTGCCGCCAGAGGGTCGACCAGCGGCGGGCGTCGGGCAGCGGCGCGGTCAGCAGCGAGCCGTGGCGGAGCGCGTCGAAGCCGAGGTCGCCCTGCAGCCGCCAGGTCGCGCCGCCGAAGAGCGGCCGGTCCGGGCTGCGCAGGCTGGCGTCGAAGGTCGAGAAGCCGCCCGAGCTCAGCCCGTAGCTCAGCCGCCCGCCGGCCGGGCCGAACGCCGCCCCCAGCGACGCGTTCGCGGCCCAGACCCCGAAGCCGTCGGTCGCGCCGACCGTGGCGGTGTAGCGGCTGCCCATCCGCCGGTAGGCGTTCAGCCCGCTGGTCTGGCTGCCGCGCAGCGGCTCGTCCAGCGAGGCGGCCAGGTAGGCGTCGTCGCCCGAGACGACCTGCTGCTGCAGCCCGACCGCGGGCCCCGTGCCGTCCAGCCAGCGGGCGTGCAGCGCGGTCAGCGCGTTGGGCGTGCCGACCAGGCCGTAGGGCTGGTCGAAGGTCGCTCCCGGCAGGCTGGTCGCGCCGAACCCGGCCGCGGTGGCGTAGGTGTAGAGGTACGACGGCACCGGCAGGCCGCCGACCGAGGTCGGGAAGGCGGCCGGCGAAAACCGCACGTCGGCGTGCGGGGTGATCGCGGCGTGCTTGGAGCGGATGTAGGCGAAGCGGTCGTCGACCTCGGGGAAGGCGAAGCGCGCGCCGTCGATCGGGCCCGGCGCCGGCGCGGGCCCGGCCAGCGCCGCCCGCGAGGTCGTGACCGCGCCGCGGGCCGCGTCGAGCAGGTCGACCCGCTCGCCGTCGAGGTCCAGCGCGATCGCGTCGGCATGCGCCGCGCCGCCGCCGCGCGCGACCGCGGCGTGGCCGGCCAGCACGGCCCGCTCGCGCTTGAGGTCCACGAAGGCCGCGTCGGCGCTGGCGACGGTGCCGTCGGCGAGGCGCAGCCGCGCGCCGTCGCGGGCCACGATCCCCAGCGTGTCGGAGAAGAAGACCAGCGTTCCGCCGTCCAGCGCCACGGTCGGGCGCGCCGCGGCCGCCGAGGGCGCCGCGGCGCAGGCCGCCAGCACGAGCGCCGCGACGGCTGGGCGCCGCATCAGCCGCCCGGGGGGCGGTTGGGGAACGGGTTGGGGCGCGGGGTCGGGAAGCCGCCCGGCGGGGTGACCCGCGGCGCCGGCGCGATCCCGCCCTGCGGGAACGGGTAGGGGTTGAACGGGGTCGGGATCGCTCCCGGCGCGGCCTGCGGCGCGTTGGGCCGTTCGTCCGACCAGCCGTAGACGGTCACCGAGGCCGATTGCGCGTCGATCTCCTTGACGAAGAACGGGTGCGGCGGCGGCTCGAGCCCGTTGTCGGCGCGTTCGACCGAGTTCCACGAACCGCGGGTGACCCGGAAGACGAACTTGGTGCCCGAGGCGAACCGGCGCACCGCGCGGTAGCGCGAGCCGTCGATCCGGTCCAGCTTGATCGCCTGCGGGTTCCAGCCGCTGGCGTCGGTGCTGATGTAGACCTCGGAGTTGAGCGGGGTGGTCGGCGGGACGGTGACCACGAACGCGACCGGCACCTCCTTGCCGGTCAGCGGGATGCCGACGATCTCGGGCGCCGGCTGGACGGTCGACTTGGCGACGGCATACGCCTTGGCCGCCTGGTAGGCGGTGTCGGGCGGGACCCGGTGCGTCGTGAGGTCCAGCTCGACCACCTGTTTGGTGGCCGGGTCGAAGACCGCCCTGGCGTAGAGCTTCGCCCGCGGCTGGAGCGTGGTCGGCTTGCCGGTGTCGTAGTCGGCCAGCCGGACCCCGTCGACCACCTTGAACGCATCGCCGGTGGTGAAGTAGACGTAGCCGCCGCGCACGTCGAGCAGCTGGCCGGAGAAGCGCAGCAGCGCTTGCTGCTGCGCCAGCGAGGGAAGGGCCAGCGCGGCGACGGCCAGCGCGGCCAGGATCGAGAAGAGCGAGCGCATCGTCATGGTGAGAACTGGATCCCGAACTGCGGCGTCCACCGCTCGTCGGCGAAGTTGAAGTAGTACGACCGGGTCAGATCGACCTGGACCTGGCGGGCCAGCCGAATCCGCAGGTCGCCGGTGAACTGGACCGGCGGCTGGCCGTACGAGCCCGGCACCGGGGCCGGCGAGTCGTAGAAGCGCGAGAGGCCGAGGTTGAGCGCGACGTACGGGGTCGGCGTGAAGATGAACGCGGTCGAGAGCGAGCGGCCGGTCGTGAAGCCGCGGAACGCCTGCTGGCCCGTGAACGAGCCGAACCCGGTGTTGACGGTGTTTCCGTTGGGCGGGTACGCGGCGAGCTGCTGGCTGCCCCAGAAGTCGCCGGTGTTGTCGACCTCGTAGGCCAGGTAGTAGTTGAGGTGCCGCTTGACGTCGGTGCGCGAGACCGAGGCCCGGCTGTTGGTCGTGTCGACGTGGTGCGGCTCGGAGTACCAGGTCCGCTGCTTGTCGCTGCTCAGGCTCAGGTTGAACTGGTGCGGCAGCGGGATGACCGGCGCGTAGAGCGTGGCGCCCGCGTAGTGGAAGACGTTGTCGGGCGGGCCGGGCTGGAGGTTGGGATAGCCGCCCTCGCCGCGGATGTCGTGGGCGAAGCCGAGCCCGCTGCGCAGCCGGAAGCGCAGCAGCGAGGTCACCCGGCGCCGGCCCAGATACGTCTCGTTCCCGGTCCACGACAAGAGGCCGTTCACCGGGTGCTCGAGGTGGCGCGGGTCGGGGTCGTTCAGCGGGATCTTGAGCAGGTACTGGTAGTAGTTGTCCTCGGTGTAGCTCAGGCCCGAGTGCCGCAGCCCGGCGTTGAGCTGGATCTCGAAGAAGCCGGCCTCGTTGTCGGGCCGGTTGATGATCCCGGCTTGCGCCTCGGAGAGCTGGCCGAAGAGATGCGCTTCCAGGTTGGGCGAGAAGTGCTTGAAGGCGACCAGGTTGTACTGGCGCTCTTCCTGGGTCAGCGGGTTGACCGAGGCGACCAGGTAGTCGCGGTCCCAGACGAAGTGCTGGTCGAAGGCCAGGTAGGTGCCGTTGAAGTCGTCGTTGCGGATGTGGAGCGCGCTCAAGCTGTGCTCCGAGCCGTTGAACGGCACCCCGATGTCCAGCCGCGCGCCGGCGAAGGCGTTCTCGTAGAAGTGCGAGTTGGACGAGAAGTTCACCACGTAGCGCGGGACGGGCAGGAAGACGCCCGCCGTGCGGACGCGTGCCACGTCGAACAGGGCGTTCGTCTTGGGAACGATTCGCACCCCGTCGGCGTAGATGTACGCCCGCTGGTCGCTCACGTCGGGGATGAAGAACGCGTCGCCGGGCTGCTCGCGGCCGAGCTGCGGGTGGGCGAAGTCCAGGCCGAAGTAGGTCCAGCGATCGGGCGTCCCGGAGGCCGGCAGGAAGTACGACCGGTCCAGGTCCGGATAGCCGGCGAAGGCCGCTCCGACCTCGTGCACCGCCCGGCCGTCGAGCCGGACGTCGCCGGCGATCAGGTAGCGGTTGAGCTTGAGGTCCATCGCGAAGGTCTGGCCGCGCAGGATGGTTCCGTCCGAGAGCCGGATCCGAACGTTGCCGTCGGCCGTCACGATGAAGCGGTTCGAGTAGTAGGCAACCTGCTTGGCCGTCACGTCGAGGCTGGTGGGCGGAGCGGCCGCGGCGCGCGTCATCGCGCTCGCGACGAAGGCACACACGAGCGCAGCGAGGGCGGCGACACGCATACGGGCTCCGTCTGTTCCGTCGCGGGAGGCACGGTCCTGCGCCGGATGGAACGCAGCAGGCCGAAATGCCGCGAGTACTCGTCCTGGTGATGGACTCCGCCGGCGTCGGCGCGCTGCCCGACGCGGCGGCGTACCACGACGCCCCGCGCGCCAACACGATCGGTAACGTCGCCGAGCACCTGGGCGGTCTGGTCTTGCCGAACTTCGAGCGGCTCGGCTTGGGCCACGTGACCGCGGTGCGCGGGCTGGCCGCGAGCTCGCCCCCGCTGGCGGCGGTCGGCCGGCTGCGCGAGCGCTCCAAGGGCAAGGACACGATCACCGGCCACTGGGAGATGACCGGGGTCCTCACCGAGGTGCCGTTCCCGACCTACCCCGAGGGCTTCCCGCCCGAGGTGGTCGAGGCGTTCACCGCGATCGTGGGCAAGCCGCCGCTGGGCAACCTCCCCGCCTCGGGCACCGAGATCATCGCCGAGCTGGGCGAGGAGCACCAGCGGACCGGCCGGCCGATCCTCTACACCTCGGCCGACTCGGTGTTCCAGGTGGCCGCGCACGAGGAGACGGTGCCGCTGGCGACCCTCTACGACTGGTGCGAGCGGGCCCGGGCCGTGCTGGTCCCGCCCCACGAGGTCAACCGGGTCATCGCGCGACCGTTCGTCGGCTCGCCCGGGAACTACGCTCGCACCGCCAATCGTAGAGACTATGCAATTCCGCCGCCGCCGACGGTTCTCGACCGGCTCGAAAACGGTGGTGTACCCGTGCACGCTGTCGGGAAGATTTGTGACATCTTCAGTGGTCATGGGATCGCATCATCCGTTCGCGTCGCCGATAACGACGAGGCGATCGACCGCACACTTGCTCTCGCAGCTGCTACGGATCATGGGCTCGTGTTCGCCAACTTGAACGACTTCGACACCAAATTCGGGCACCGCCGCGACGTCCGCGGGTACGGCGAGGCGCTGGTGCGCCTCGACCGCCGCATCCCCGAGCTCCTGGCGTGCCTGCGTCCCGGGGACAGCCTGGTCTTCACCGCCGACCACGGTTGCGACCCGACCCATCCCGGCAGCGACCATACCCGCGAGTTCGTGCCCTACCTCGAGTACGGTTCCGGGGCGGGCCGGGAGCTGGGCGTGATCGAGGGCTTGGGGTACGTCGGCGAGCGGGTCGAGGCGCTGCTCGGTTCCGGCGGGTCATGACCGTCGTCGAACTGATTCGCAGCGCGGCGGCGCGAGCCGAGAGCTGGGACGCCGCGGGGGACCTCCCCGCCCGGCCCGGCTGGTACCACCCCACCAAGCGAGCCATCGACGTCGTCCTGGCGCTCGCGATCCTGGTCATGACCGCGCCGGTGGTCCTGGTCGCCATGCTGGGGATCGTGCTGGTCAGCGGCGGCAACCCGGTCTACCGCCAGGAGCGGGTCGGCCTGGGCGGCCGGAGCTTCCGAATGTTCAAGCTGCGCACGATGGTCCGCGACGCGCACGCCATGCTGCCCGACCTGCGCCGCTTCAGCGAGGTCGACGGCCCGGTCTTCAAGATGCGCGACGATCCGCGGCTGCACGCGCTGGGCCCGCTGCTGCGGCGCAGCTCGATCGACGAGCTGCCCAACTTCGTCAACGTCCTGCTGGGCGACATGGCGATCGTCGGGCCCCGCCCGCCGCTGCCCGAGGAGGTCGCCCACTACGACGCCTACGCGCTGCGGCGGCTGCAGGTCAAGCCCGGGGTGACCTGCCTGTGGCAGATCTCGGGCCGCTCGCACGTCTCGTTCGACGAGTGGATGGCGCTCGACAACGCCTACATCGACGGCTGGTCGCCGTGGTACGACCTGCTGATCGTCGCCAAGACGATACCGGCCGTCATACGAGGAGTCGGCGCGCATTAACCCGCGCTTGCGGCTCGTCGCCGACCAGCGCAGCCCGCGCCGGCTGGCGCGCTCGACGGTCATCGTGATGGGGGCGACGCTCGCCTCGACGCTGCTGGGGTTCGTACGCGAGGTCGTCTACGCCAAGTTCTACGGAACGTCGTGGGAGCTCGACGCGTTCCTGGCCGCCTCGGTCGTGCCGACGATCCTGTTCGGCGTGTTCAACGGGGCGCTGGTGACGGCGCTGGTGCCGCTGTTCTCCGACTACGTCAACACCGAGCGCGAGGACGACGCCTGGCAGCTCGCCTCGACGGTGATCGTGCTGCTGGTCGGCGTGCTGGGCGTGGCCGCGTTCGCGGGCGCGTGGCTGGCGCCCTGGTACGTGCCGCTGATCGCGCGCTTTCCGCCCGAGCACCTGCCGCTGGCGATCGCGATGACCCGCTGGCTGATGCCGACGATCCTCGCGACCAGCCTCTCCGGCGTCGTCGCCGCGCTGCTCAACGCCTACCACCGCTTCGGCGGCGCGGCGCTGCAGGGCTTCGCCGCCAACCTGCTGATCATCGGCTTCGTCTGGTTCGCGCAGCCCACGTACGGCGCGTACGCGCTGGTGTTCGGCGCGGTGGCGGGCGCCTTCGCGCAGCTGCTGGTGATGCTGCCGTCGTTTCTGGCCCTGCGGCGCTTGCGGCTGGCGCTGGACACCGCCCACCCGGGCCTGCTGCGGCTGGCGCAGGTGCTGGCCCCGATCGCGGTCGGCTCGGCCGCCGGCCAGCTGGCGCTGTTCTTCGACCGCTATTTCGCCTCGAGCTTGAGCGAGGGCACGATCGCCGGCATGAACTACGCGGTCAAGCTGGTCGGGTTTCCGCAGCAGTTGTTCGTGACCGCGATCGCGACGGTGATCTTCCCGCTCTTCGCCGGCCAGTTCGCCAACAAGAACCGGCCCGCGATGCGCACCAGCGTCTCGGTCGGACTGCGGCTGGTGATCTTCCTGACCTTGCCGTCGGCGCTCGGCCTGGCGATGCTGGCCGGGCCGATCGTGCAGGCGCTGTTCGAGCGCGGCGCGTTCACCCCCGAGGCGACGGTGCGCTGCGCCCAGCTGCTGCCGTTCGCCGCGGCCAGCCTGATCGGGCTGGCCGCCAACGTGGTGCTCTCCCGCTGCCTGTACGCCTGCGGGGTGGTGCGCACGTCGATCGCGATCGCGGTCGGCACGGTGGTGCTCAACGTGCTGCTCTCGCTGATCTGGGTCGGGCCGCTCGGCGCGCGCGGCCTGCTGCTGGCCAACGCCGTCTCGCAGGGCGCGCAGACGCTGGCGCTGCTGGCGGTCGTCGCCGACGTGCTGGGCGGGTTCGAATGGCGCACCACCGCGGTCTCGCTGCTCAAGGTGACGGCCTGCGCGGCGGTGATGGGCCTGATGCTGGCGGCGGTGCAGTCCACCGGCGCGACGCCCGGGATGAGCGCGTTCGCGCGCGCGGTGAACCTCGGCGAGCACCTGCTCTTCGGCGGCGCGGTGTTCCTGGGTCTGGCCCGGCTGGTCGATTCCGAGGAGCTGGAGCTGGTGATCGACACGCTGATCCGGCGCCGGTCCCGTCCCGTCGTCCCCTTGCCGTGATCTTCCACCCGATGACGGTGGCGCTGCGCCACGAGACGCACCCACCGATCGACCCGGCCAGCGCGCTCGTCTACGTCGTCTGCGCCGTCGCGACCGGCCTGCTGACCCGCCGCCGGCCCGCGCTGGGCGTCGCGGCCCTGCTGGTCCTGGCGCCGTTCGACCTGGCCCGCTACGTCGGGCCGACGACGATCACCACGCTCAAGGCGGCGCTGGTCGGGATGATCGCCGCGCTGCTGGCCGGGCCGGTCGACCTCACCGCGCTGCGGACGTTCCCGGTCCGCGCGATGCTGGCGGCGTTCGCCGCGAGCCTGGCGGCGATCGGGCTGAGCGGCCTGGGCGCCGAGCACGGCGCGGCGGTGGCGCGCGAGGCGTTCAAAGTCGCCGAGTACCTGATCCTGTTCCTGGTCGCGGCGATCGCGTACGCGAGCGACCCCGACGACCGGCCGTTCTGGCGCGCGGTCGAGATCGCGACCGTGCTGGTCGCGCTCTCGGCGCTGGCCGAGTACCTGGTCGGCGCGCACAGCGGGATCTTCCTGGGCGCGCACCACTCGTTTCCGCGCATCGCCGGCGCGCTCGAAGGCCCCAACCAGCTCGCCGGCTATCTCGACGTCGCGATCCCGGTGCTGGTCGCGCGCGCGCTCGTCCACCGCGACCGCGCGCTCGGCGCGGTGATCGCGCTGGCGGCGCTGGTCGACCTGCTCACCCTCTCGCGGGCCGGCGTCATCGCCGCGGTGCTCGGCGTCGGGGCGGTGTTCGTCGTGCTGCGCCCGCCCGGCAAGCTCGCGCTGCGTTTCGCCGCCGGCGTCGTGCTGGGCGCGGCGCTGGCCGTGAGCGCGGCGCTGCGGGTCGGCGTGCCGGCCGGGTATTTCTCGCTCGACCAGGCCACCCAGGTCGCGGACCACCTGGCCAACCGCGCCCAGCTCTGGCACGCCGCGGTCGCGCTGTGGCAGCGCTCGCCGGTGATCGGGGTGGGCGCGGGCAACTACGAGCTCGACCTGCCGGAAGTCGGCCTGACCGGAGTGCGCACCCACGCCAACAGCCTCTACCTGCAGAGCCTCGCCGAGGGCGGCGTGGTCGGCCTGCTGGTGACGGTCGGCTCGTTCGCGGTGACGATCGTGCTGCTCGCGCGCAGCGGCGTGCGGCGGCCGCTGGTCGTCGGCGCGCTCGGCGCGACGATCGCGCTGGCCGCCCACCAGATCGGCGACGACCTGTTCTTCTTCCCGAAGGTCGCCAGCGCGTACTGGCTGGTCGTCGGCGTCGCGATCGCGGAGATCGCGGCCCGCCGGCTGTTCGAGCGCCGCCGGGCCGAGGCCGGCGCCGCGGCGAGGGCCGCGTGAACCGCCCGGCGCCGCAGCGCGTCGCGCTGGTCACGCCGTTCTTCGGGCGCGACCTGAGCGGGCGCAAGGAGCGCTACGCGTTCGCCTACGCGACGCACCTCGCGCTCGAGCGGGTCGCGGTCGAGGTCATCACGACCACCGCCACCCCGGCCGCGGCCGACGCGAACTACTTCCACGGCGGGACGGACCTGACCGAGGCCTTCCCGGTGCACCGCTTCCGGGTCGAGGCGCCGGACCGGGTCGCCCACGCCCAGGCGGTGCTGGCGGTCGAGCGGGACGCGCGCGAAGGCGAGCGGCGCGAGAGCGCGCTGCTCGACGAGCGGCTGCGCAGCGCCGAGCTGCTGGCGCACGTCTCGGCCGCCGCCGACCGCTACGACGCGTTCGTGTTCGTCGACGCGCTCGCGCCGACGACCGTGCGCGGCATCGCGCAGGTGGCCGAGCGCGCGATGGTGCTGCCGCTGCTCGACGACGACCCGGTGGCCCGGGTTCCGGCGGTGCGCGAGGCGCTGGGCAGCGCGCGCACCATCCTCTGCACGACGCAGGGCGAGGCGGCCCTGGTGGCCGGCATGTTCGGTCCCGCGCTCAGCGCGCGCACGCGCGTGATCGGCCTGGCGGTCGACCGCATTCCGCCCGGCGACGCCGAGATCGAGCGGGTGCGCCGCGCCCACGCCGGCCGGCCCTACCTGCTGGTGACCGGCGAGGACCGCGCCGCGCCCGACGCGCTGCGCGCCGCCGGCCACGCCTGCGTCGAGCTGTCCGCCGTACCGGAGCGCGAGCGCGCGGCGACCTTCGCCTGCGCGCGGGCGGTGGTGGTGAGCGGCGACGGGCTGGGGTTCGCGCCCGAGGTCGTCGAGGCGTGGGCCTACGGCAAGGCGGTGATCGCCTCGGAGCGCTCGCCCGGCGCGGCCGCGCTCGTGCGCGAGGCCGGCGGCGGCTTGGTGCTGCCCGGCTGGCCGGTCCAGCTTCCGGACGACGCCGCGCTGGCCGAGCTGGCCCGGGCCGGCGCGGGCTGGGCCGACCGCTCGGGCGGCTGGCGCCGGGTCGCGGCCCGCACCTCGGAAGAGGTCGACGCGCTGGGAGCGCTCGACGACGGCCGCTCGCGCGACGCGCTGCTGGCCCAGGTCGCCTACCTCTATCCGCTGGTGCAGCGGCAGCGGCGGCTGATCGACGCGATGCGCCTGAGCCGTTTCTGGACCCTGCGCGAAGGCTGGTTCTCGCTCCGGCGGCGGCTGGGGATCGGGCCGCACGAGGACCCGGTCGGGCTGCCCGAGCTCGACGACCGCGCGGTGCAGCTCGCGACGCTGGGCGATCCGTACCAGCTCTTCCGCGAGCACCACCGGCTGCGGTACGAGGACGTCGAGCGGATGCGCGCGACGCGGCGCTTCCTGCCGCGGCAGATCGGCTTCGGCCTGGTGATCGACGCGCGCGGGCGGGGCGGCGACGGGCTGCGCGCGACGATCCGCTCGCTGGTCGACCAGGTCTACGAGCGCTGGACCGCCGCGATCGTGGTCGGCGCGGGCGAGGACGGCGCGCCGCGCGCGGACTACGCCGCGCTGGCCGCCGAGGACCCGCGGCTCTCGGTCGTGGTCGGCTTCGAGGACGGCCTGGCCGGCGCGGACGTCGTCGGCGTGCTCGAGCCGCACGACCGGCTCGAGCCGCAGGCGCTGTTCGATTTCGCGCTGGCGTTCCAGGACGACGCCGACGTGGTCTACTCCGACGAGGACCGGATCGACAAGCGCGGCGTGGTCGGCCAGCCGTGGTTCAAGCCGGACTGGTCGCCCGAGACGCTGCTCACCCGCGACTACGTCGGCCACGCCTGCATGATCCGCCGGGCGCGCATCGAGGAGGTCGGCGGGGTGCGCCAGGTGCTCGCCTCGGCGAGCTGGTACGACGCGCTGCTGCGGGTCACCGAGCGCACCGAGCGGATCGTCCACCTCGCCCAGGTGCTCTACCACCGCCACGCCGGGAACGCGATCGGGCTGGGCGACATGGCGCTCGCCGTCGAGGTCGCGCTGCGGCGGCGCGGCGAGACGGCGACAGTGGCGGTGGGCGACGGCGGGCTCGAGGTGCGCTTCGCCGTGCCCGGTGACGAGCGGGTGTGCGTGGTGATCCCGACCCGCGACCGGGCCGAGCTGCTCGGCCCCTGCCTCGAGTCGCTCTTCGGGCGCACGGCGTACCGCGCGTTCGAGGTGATCGTGGTCGACAACGGCAGCCGCGAGCAGCGCACGCACGACCTGCTGGCCGCGTGGGAGCGCCGCGAGCCCGGCCGCTTCCGCGTCCTGCGCGATCCCTCGCCGTTCAACTACTCGCGGCTGAACAACGAGGCCGTGCGCGCCACCGGCGCGCCCTACGTGATGATGCTCAACAACGACACCGAGGTCATCGCGCCGGAGTGGATGGAGGCGATGCTCGGCCAAGCCCGCCGGCCGGGAATCGGCGCGGTCGGCGCGCTGCTGCTGTACGGTGACGGCTCGGTCCAGCACGGCGGGGTGGTGCTCGGCATCCTCGGCCTGGCCGGGCACGCCCACCGCTTCCTGCCCGGCGGCGCGCCCGGCTACCACGGCGGGCTGCGCTTCGACACGAACTACCTGGCCGTCACCGGTGCCGCGCTGCTGGTCTCCAAGCGCGCCTACGAGGAGGTCGGCGGGCTGGACGAAGAGCTGGCCGTCTCGTACAACGACGTCGACTTCTGCCTCAAGCTGCGCCGGGCGGGCTACCGCAACGTGTTCGTCCCGCGCGCGCGCCTGCACCACTACGAGTCCAAGACCCGCGGCGGCGACGACACGCCCGCCAAGGTCGCGCGGGCCATGCAGGAGGTCGAGACGATCCGCGCCCGCTGGCCCGAGTGGGCCGTCCGCGACCCCTACTACAATCCCAACCTCACCGCCGACGCGGAAGACTTCGGGCTGCGGCTGTGATCGAGAGCGAGCTGGCCCTCGAGACGGCGGCGGCAGCCGGCCCCAAAGCCCACGCGCGCATCGCCCGGCACGCCGGGATCACCTTCGCCGGCACGATGACGGCGAACGTCTTCAACTACCTGTTCTACGTGCTGGTGACGCGCACGATCGGGGTCGAAGCGTACGGCACCTTCGCGTCGATCGTGGCGGTCGTGCTGATCCTCTCGGCGCCGGCGCTCATCCCGCAGATGGTCGTCGCCAAGCTGACGACGGACTTCTCGCGCGACGCGAACCGGCTGGCCGGCCTGGTGCACGCCGTCGACCGGGTCGCCATGACCGTCTCGTTCGGCGCCGGGTTCGTCCTGATCGCCCTCTCGGTGCCGCTGGCCGGGTTCCTCCACGTCGCCGACCCGCTCTTGGTCACCTTCGCCGGCCTCTCGCTGATCGGCGCGATGGCGCTGCCGTTCCTGCGCGGGGTGCTGCAGGGAACCTCGCGCTTCAGCGCCTTCGCGCTCTCGAACGTCGCCGAGAACTTCGGCCGGGCACTGTTCGCGCCGGTGCTGGGGCTGGTCGCCGGCGTGCGCGGGGCGCTGGCCGGGATGGCGCTGGGCTATGCCGCGGCGGCGATCTACACCTACGTCGCCGGCCGGGCGCACCGCCACGGCGTCAAGGTGCCCTTCTCGCTGCGGGCCGTCGCGCGCACGTCGGCGGCGGTGGCGCTGGCGGTGTTCTGCCTCAACGTGCTGCTGCTCTACGACGTGATCCTGGCCAAGCGCTATCTGGACGCGTACACCGCCGGGCTCTACGGCGCCGCCGCGCTGGCCGCGCGGGCGCTCTACGCCGCGATCGCCTTCGTGCCCACGGTGCTGCTGCCGCAGGCGGCGGAGCGGGCCGCGCGCGGCGAGCGGACCCGCTACCTGTTCCTGCAGGCGCTCGGGCTGGCGGTCGTCATCGCGGTCGCCGCGATCGGCTTCTACGCGCTCTTCCCGTCGTTCGTCATCACCGTCATGGCCTCGCGCAAGTTCGCCCGGGCGGCGGCGTTCCTGGTGCCCTTCGTCTACGCGATCGCCATGCTGGCGCTGGCGAACATCACCGCGACGTACAACATCGCGCGCGGGCGGATGCTGTTCGTCGCGCCGCTCGCCTGCGTGGCGCTGGCCGAGATCGCGACGGTCGCGCTGCGGCACCGCTCGGCCTACGACCTGCTGCAGACGATCGCGATCGGCCACACGCTGGCGTTCCTCGCCTGCACCGTCTCGCTCGGCAAGAGCTCCGCTCCCAAACGGCAGGGGCTCGTGTGAGACGGCTCGCGGTCGTCGGCGCCGGCTACGTCGGCTTGGTCACGGCCGCGTGCTTCGCGGAGCTGGGGCACGGCGTGGACTGCGCCGACAGCGACGCGGCCAAGATCGCCCGCCTGACGGCCGGCGAGATGCCGTTCTTCGAGCCGGGGCTGGGCGAGATGGTGGCGCGCAACGTGCGCGCGCGCCGGCTCGCGTTCACGACCGACGTCGCGGCCGCGGTGAGCGCGAACGACGTGATCTTCATCGCCGTCGGCACGCCGATGGGAGCCGACGGCCACGCCGACCTGAGCGCCGTGCGGGCGGTCGCGCGCGAGATCGGCCTGGCCCTCAACGGTCCCAAGATCGTCGTCTCCAAGTCGACCGTGCCGGTCGAGACGGGCGAGATGATCTCCTCGCTGATCCGCGAGCACGCGCCGGCGAACCACCCGGTGAGCGTGGTGAGCAACCCGGAGTTCCTGCGCGAGGGCTCCGCGGTGAGCGACTTCCTCAAGCCGGACCGGGTCGTGGTCGGGACCGACGACCCGGCCGCCGAGCGCGTGCTGCGCGACCTGTACGCGCCGTTCGAAGCCCCGGTCGTCGTCACCGACGTGCGGACCTCCGAGATGATCAAGTACGCGGCCAACGCGTTCCTGGCGACGAAGATCTCGTTCATCAACGAGATCGCCAACATCTGCGAGCTGGTCGGCGTCGACGTTCGCGCGGTCTGCGGCGGGATCGCCTACGACCGCCGGATCGGCAACCTGTTCTTGAACCCGGGGATCGGCTACGGCGGCTCGTGCTTTCCCAAGGACGTGCGCGCGCTCGAGCAGCTGGCCGTCGAGCGCGACTACTCGGCGCCGCTGCTGCACGCGGTCGAGATGGTCAACGCGCGCCAGATCGGGCGCACCGTCGCCAAGCTCGAGCGCGGCCTGGGCGGCCTGAGCGGCCGGGTCGTGGCGGTGCTGGGCCTGGCGTTCAAGCCGGACACCGACGACATCCGCTCCGCGCCGGCGCTGGCGATCATCGGCCGCCTGCTCGAGCGCGGCGCCGCGGTCCGCGCGCACGACCCGGTCGCCGGCGCCGCCGCGCGCGCGGTGCTCGGCGACGAGGTCCGGCTGGAGGGCGACCCCTACGACGCGATCGCGGGCGCCGACGCCGTGCTGCTCGCGACCGAGTGGAACCAGTACCGCTCGCTCGACTTCCGGCGCTGCGCGCGGATCATGCGCGGCGACCTGCTGGTCGACGGCCGCAACGTCTTCGACCCGCCCCAGGTCCGCGCGGCGGGCCTGCGCTACGTCGGCGTCGGCCGGGTCGCGGCGCGGCGAGCGGAGCCGCTCGCCGCGCCGGTCTCCGAGAAGTAGTCGAGCGTGCGGCGCACGCCCTGCTCGAGCGGGGTGAGCGGTTCCCAGCCGAGCAGCTCGCGCGCGCGGGTGATGTCGGGACGGCGCCGGGCGGGGTCGTCGGGCGGCAGGGCGCCCGCGACGACCTCGAGCCGCACGCCGGCCAGCCGCGCCGTCACCGCGGCGAGCTGCAGGATCGTGTACTCGTCGGGATTGCCCAGGTTCACGACCGCGCCGGCCAGCCCGGGCCGGGTCGTCAGCCGGACGATCGCCTCGACCAGGTCGTCCACGTAGCAGAAGCTGCGCGTCTGCGAGCCGTCGCCGTAGACCGTCAGCGGCTCGCCGCGCAGGGCGGCGACGCAGAAGTTGGGCACGACCCGCCCGTCGCCCGCGCCGATGCGCGGCCCGTACGTGTTGAAGATGCGCATCACGCGCGCGTCGATGCCGAGCTTGCGGACCGCCGTCGTCACGTACGCCTCGCCGAACCGCTTGGCTTCGTCGTAGCACGAGCGGATGCCGACCGGGTTGACGTTGCCCCAGTACGTCTCGCGCTGCGGGTGCTCGAGCGGGTCACCGTAGCTCTCGCTGGTCGAGGCGTACACCAGCCGGGCGCCCGCGGCCCCGGCGCAGGCGACCGCGTGCATCGTGCCCAGCGCGTTGACCGCCATCGTCTCGAGCGCGAGCCGCTCGTACTGGACCGGCGAGGCCGGCGAGGCGAGGTGCAGCACGGCATCGGGCCGGCGCAGCGGCGCGGCCAGGCCGGCGGTCCAGCCGTCCCAGGGCTGCGCGGCGTCGGCCCGCACGAGCGTGAAGCGCGCGCGCGCGCCGGCGGAGCGCAGATTGCGCTCGTCGCCGGTGGCGAAGTTGTCGATTCCGACGACGGTCCACCCGTCGGCCAGCAGCCGGTCGGCCAGGTGCGACCCGATGAACCCCGCGGCGCCGGTGAGGTAGGCGAGCACTCTGGCGCGCTAGAGGCTGAACCCCGCGGCGGCCGCGTCCCGGTGGAACATCTTGACCGTGTCGAGCGAGTACTCGTCGAGATCCTTGCCGACCAGGCTCAGCTTGGCCAGGATGTCGTGGGTGGCGGTGATGACGTGGACGCCGGCCGCGTCGGCCTGGAACACGTTGAGCAGCTCGCGCGGGCTGGCCCAGATCAGCTCGACGTCGGCGACCGTCTCGCACGTCTTGGCGGCGCGCGTCATCATCGGCACCGGATCGCGGCCCGTGTCGGCGATGCGGCCGGCGAACACCGACACGTAGGCGCCGGCGGTGCCGCTGAGCGCGGCCAGGGTGCTCGCGACCTGCCGCTCGGTCATCAGCGCGGTGACGTTCACCTTGACCCCGGCGCGGGTCAGCTCGCGCACGACCGCGTCGGTGGAGTTGCCCCGGGTGTCGGTGACCGGGATCTTGACGTACACGTTCTCGCCCCAGCTGGCGAGCTTGCGGCCCTGGCGCAGCATCTCGCCGGGGTCGTCGGCGAACACCTCGTACGAGAGCGGCCGGCCGCCGACGATCTCGAGCGCGCGCCGCCCGAACGTCTCGTAGTCGGTGATGCCGGCTTTGTGCATGAGGGTCGGGTTGGTCGTGAACCCGGCGATCCGGGGGTTCGCCGCGAGCTTCGCGATGCCGTCGAGGTCGGCCCCGTCGGCGAAGAGCTTGACGCGCAGGGCGCTCACGGAGACGGTGTCGGGGGTGACGTCGAGTTGTTGCATGCTGCTCCTAGAGTCGTTGATGATCCAGCGCGCGGCCTCGAGGACCGAGGTGACGCGCGCGTGCGGAACGACGGACGCTTGGCGTTCCGTGTACCCGCGGTCGACCAGGACCGTTCGGCAGCCCGCCGCCGTGCCGGCCTCGATGTCGCGCCAGCGGTCGCCGACCAGGTAGCTGCGGCCCAGCTCGATGCCGTGCAGCTCGGCGCCGGCCGTGATCAGGCCCGGCCGGGGCTTGCGGCAGCCGCAGCGGTCGGCGTCGTCGTGCGCGCACACCAGCACGTCGTCGAGCGGCAGCTCCTCGCGCAGCCGGCCGTTGATCGCGTCGACCGTCGCGCGCGGCGTCGTCCCGCGGGCGACGTCCGGCTGGTTGGTGACCACCACCAGCAGGAAGCCGGCCGCGCGGAGCTCGCGCACCGCGTCGCTCGCGCCGGGCGAGACCACCAGGTCCGCCGGCCGGGCCGGCGGGTACGGCTTGCCGCCGCGCACGACCGGCTCGTTGAGCACCCCGTCGCGGTCGAGGAACACCGCCGGCCGCATCAAACCGGCTGCGGCGCCGCCACGCTCTCCCACTTCGTCGCGCGCGCCTTGAGGTCGGGGTGCGAGACGATGCAGTGCCAGACCACGCCCTGGAACGCTTCGGAGTGCGGGGTGACGTGATCGTGGTTGACGGTCGGGATGATCACCGCCGCGTCGGCTTCGCGGCCGGTGTAGCCGCCGTCGCGGCCGAGGATCCCGAGCACGCTCGCCCCGACCTGCTTGGCGTACTGCACCGCGCGCACGAGGTTGGGGCTGACGTTGCGCTCCAGGCTGCCGCCGCCGACCGAGAGGACGAGGATCGCGTCGCCGCGGCGCAGCTTGCTGACCTCCAGCCAGGCCGCGAAGGTCGTCTCCCAGCCCTCGTCGTTGGTGCGCGCGGTCAGCTCGGAGACGTTGTCGGTCGGGGCGTACGCCTCGATGCCGACCAGCTTGCGGAAATCGTTGACGGCGTGCGAGGCGTTCCCGGCGCTGCCGCCGACGCCGAGCACGAACAGGCGGCCGCCGCCGGCGCGAACGCCGACCAAGGCCGCGACGACGCGCTCGACCGCCTCGGCGTCGATGGCGGAGACGATCTCGCTCGCCTCGGCGAGGAATGTGGCGACGAAGCTCATGCTGCTTGGGTGATCCTCAGGGGTGGCTGTGGCGAAGGAAGCGCTCGGTTTCCGCCAGCCCCTCCGGCGAGCCGATCTCGTGCCAGCGCTCGGAAACGGGCAGCGCGCGCAGTGTTCCCCGCGCCGCCAGGGCCCGGTGCACGTCACCCAGATCGACCGGCTCGTCGGCGGGGAAACCGGCGAAGGCGGTCGACCGAAACGCGTTGAGCCCGTAATCGATGTGCGTCATCGTACCGGCGGGAGCATGCTTGTCGTAAGCGGCCACGCGCTCGCCGAGCAGGCGGACGTTGCTTCGCTCCCACCGGTCGTGGTTGGGGTACACGGTCATCACGCCTTCGTACGGCGCGCGCAGCGCACCTGCCGCGTCGGCCGGCGCGGCGGCCGGCAGCGCGTCGCCGTAGACGGTCAGGAACGCATCGCCCAGCAGCGGCAGCGCGCGGATCAGCGCGCCGCCGGTGCCGCGCGGCGCGCCGCCGTCGTCGCTGTACGCGATGCGCAGGCCGAAGCGCTCGCCGTCGCCGGCGAATTCCGCGATGCGCTCGGCGCGGTAACCGGTCAGGAGGACGACGTTCGTCGCACCCGCGCGCCGCAGCCAGCCCAGCTGGTGCTCCAGGAACGGCACCCCGCCGACCGGCAAGAGAGCCTTCGGAAGGTCGCCGGAAAGCGCGGCGACGCGCGTCCCTTTGCCGCCGCACAAGATCGCAACCGGAATCATGCTGCAAGAAAGTTCCCTCGCCCCGGGCGAGCTACCCGCCGGAGAACGTGCGGGCCCCGTCGAACGCGAGGCCCGATGCCAAGGGGTACGATCGCTGCCGAGCCGCTAGCCGTCCCGCGCTTCGCGCAAGCCTACCAGACGTGCCCGATGTGCCGGGCGGACGAGGTCCAGTACGAGTTCGTGGTCGACCGGGTGGCGATCTCGCGCTGCCGCGCCTGCGCGCTGCACTTCGCGAACCCGGTCTCGGCGCGCACGCCGGCGGCACCCGCCGACGCCCGCACCCAGGCGGCGTACGCGGCGATGCTGGCCTTCGCGCAGCGCTATCTCGGCCGCGCGCCGCGCAGCGTGCTGATCGTCGACGGCGGCTGCGCGCCGGCCGACCCGCGCGCCGCGACCGTGCGGGTGGACGCGCTGGGCGGCGACCGCTACGACCTGGTCGTCGCGTTCGACGTGCTGGAGCGCGATCCCGACCCGCTCGCGCTGGCCGAGCGCCTGCGCGGCCTGGTCGGCGAGGGCGGCGCGCTGGTCGCCGCGACGCCGTCGCTGGACTCGCGCAGCGCGCGCCGGGCGCGCGCGTCGTGGCCGGAGCTGGGCTCGAAAGCGTCGTGGTGGCTGAGCCCCGACACGCTGCAGCTGCTGCTCACCCGGGCCGGCTTCGGCGGCTTCGCGACGGTCGTCGACGCGCAGGACGTCGGGCGCGCTTCCGACCCGGCGCTGCGCGCGTTCTTCGACTCCCGCGTCGCGCTCGTCGCGCGGCCGGTCGAGCGCGACCTCGGCCACCGGCTCTCGGTCGTGATCCCGGTCTACAACGAAGCCGCCACCTGCGGCGAGCTGATCGACCGCGTGCTGGCCAAGCAGATTCCGGGCGTGGAGATCGAGGCCGTCATCATCGAGTCGAACTCGACCGACGGGTCGCGCGAGATCGTCCGGCGCTACGAGAACCACCCGCGCGTGCGCCTGCTGCTCGAGAACGGGCCGCGCGGCAAGGGCAGCGCGGTGCGGCGCGGCTTCGAGCTCGCGACCGGCGAGGTGATCCTGATCCAGGACGCCGACCTCGAGTACGACGTCAACGACTACGACCAGCTCGTCGAGCCGCTCTTCGCGCTGCGGCGCTGCTTCGTCCTGGGCTCGCGCCACGGCGCGAGCGGCGACGGCTGGAAGATCCGCAAGTTCGACTCGATGCCGCTGCTCGGCTCGATCATGAACGTCGCCCACCTCACGCTGCTGCAGCTGTTCAACAGCCTCTACGGCACCAAGCTGTTCGACCCGTTCACGATGTTCAAGGTCTTTCGCTCGGACTGCCTGTTCGGCTTGTTCTTCGAGTGCAACCGCTTCGATTTCGACTACGAGATCGCGTGCAAGCTGATCCGCCGCGGCCACCACGTCGTCGAGATCCCGGTGAACTACCGCTCGCGCTCGTACGCGGCGGGCAAGAAGACGCGCTTCTTCGCCGACCCGCCGCAGTGGGTGCGCGCGATGCTGCGCCTGAAGACCGTGCAGCTCTATCGTTTCGCCTCCGAGCCGCTCCCCGCCGACGCGACCACGGCGCCGAAGCACCTGGTCTAGCGCTCGAAGCCCGCCGTCCTTGGTTTTCAGCAGCGAAGTCTTCCTCTTCGTCTTCCTCCCCGCGGTCCTGGCGGCGTACCTGCTGGTACCGTCGAGCTGGGGGAAGAACCTGGTCCTCGTCGTCGCCAGCCTGCTCTTCTACGCCTGGGGCGAGGCGCGGTTCGTCGCCTTGATCCTCGGCTCGGCACTGGTGAACTACGGCTTTGGCCTGGGGCTCTCGCGCCTTCCCGACACGCTGGCGCGGCGGCGCCGCGCCCTGCTGGCGCTGGCGATCGCGGTCGACCTGGCGGCACTGGTCTTCTTCAAGTACTCGAACTTCCTGGCCGACAACTGGAACTTCGCGCTGGGCAACCAGATCGGCCGGTCGGTCACGCTCTCGCAGGTCTACCTGCCGCTGGGGATCTCGTTCTTCTCGTTCCACGCGATCTCGTACGTCGTCGACGTCTACCGGCGCACCTCGGCCGCCCGCAAGAACCCGCTCGAGGTCGTGCTCTACTTCGTGTTCTTCCCGCAGCTGATCGCCGGCCCGATCATCCGCTACAAGGACATCGCGGCGCAGCTCTCGCGCCACCGGGCGACCGTCGACGACTTCGCCGAGGGCGTGCGGCGGTTCGTGGTGGGGCTGGCGAAGAAGGTGCTGATCGCCAACGTGCTGGGCGGCGCGGTCGACCGCATCTTCGCGACCCCGCCGGCGGGCATCCCGCAGTGGATGGCGTGGTTCGGGATCGCCGCCTACACGCTGCAGATCTACTTCGACTTCTCCGGCTACTCCGACATGGCGATCGGCCTCGCGCGGATGTTCGGGTTCCGGCTGCTCGAGAACTTCGACTTCCCGTACGTTTCCGGCTCGATCCAGGAGTTCTGGCGGCGCTGGCACATCTCGCTCTCGCGCTGGTTCCGCGACTACCTCTACATCCCGCTGGGCGGCAACCGCGTCTCGCCCTGGCGCGTCTACGCCAACCTGATCGTCGTGTTCTTCCTGTGCGGGCTCTGGCACGGCGCGAAGTGGACGTTCGTGGTCTGGGGGATGCTGCACGGGCTCTTCCTCGTGCTCGAGCGGGTCGGCTGGCTGCGCCGCCTGACCGCGGCGCCGGTGCTCCGCCACGTCTACGTCCTGGCCGTCGTCGGCTTCGCGTGGGTGTTCTTCCGCGCCGACTCGCTCGCGTACGCGCTCGGCTACCTCGGCGCGCTCGTCCGCCCGTCGCCCGCGCCGGTGCTGGGCGCCGACGTCGTCAGCCACCAGGCGGCGATCACGCTGCTCGTCGGCTGCTGGTTCGCGACGCCGGTCACCGCCAAGGCGGTCGAGCGCGCGCGCACCGCGCTGCTGGACCCCGCGCGTGCCGCGCTGGTCCAGGCTGCGGTCGTCGCGGGCGTCTGCGCGCTGCTGCTGAGCTCGGTCGCCGCGCTCGCGGCAGGAACGTACAACCCGTTCATCTACTTCCGCTTCTGATGCTCGCTCGCGCAGCGGCCTGCGCCGCACTCGCCGCGTCGCTCGCCGCCGCCCCCTCCCCGGCCCCGACGCTCGCGGTCGACACGTTCGACGGCGGGCCGGGACCGGGACCGGTGCCGTTCGTGCAGCATCTCGGCGGGGACGTGCGGATGACCGGCTGGGCGGTCGACCCTAGCGTCCGGCCGTTCCGGCCGCTCGTCGGCGTGCGCGTCCTGGTCGACGGCCGAGCCGTCACCGACGTCGCCTACGGTGCGCGGCGCGACGACGTCGTGCGCGCGCTCGCCGCGGGCTCGGCCGCCGGCATCGATGCGCACGTCGGCTACAGCGCGCGCTTCGCGAGCGACGGGCTGCGCGCGGGGCGGCACGCGATCAGCTTCCTCTGCGGCGCGCGCTCCGGGCGCTGGCTGCCCTGCGGGCCGGCGATCGCGATCGACGTCGTCCCGGCCGGGACGGCGCGGTGATCGCCCGCCGCGCGAACCTGCTGCTCGGCCTGCTGTTCGCCGCCGCGATCGCGCTGCCGGGGCTGGCGATGCTGGCCGCCGGCGGACGGGCCGACGCGCCGTTCCTGCGCTTCACCGAGCAGCGGTCGCCGGCGCAGTTCCCGCCCTTGGACCGCGGCGCGGTAGCGAGCGGAGCATACGGCCGCGCCTTCGAGAGCGCGTTCGGCGACGCGCTGCCGGGCCGCTCGCACCTGGTCGAAGGCTACGATGCCTTCCGCTTCCTGGCCCTGGGGGACAATCTCTCGCCAAAGCTGGTGCAAGGTCGCGACGGCTGGCTCTTCGTGACGGAGGAGCGCGACTACGAAGACTGGGCCGCCCAGGCGGACGACGGCGACATCGCCTACCTCGCCAACGTCTTCCTCCAGCGCGCGCGCTGGTGCCGCGCGCACGGCAGCGCGTACGCCGTTCTGATCGCGCCGGACAAGAGCACGGTGTATCCGCAGTTCCTGCCGCCCGGTTTCCCGCAGGTCCGGCCCAGCGGCATGGACCGCCTCCTGCAGGCGCTGCGCGAGCGGGGGGTCTTGGCGGTCGATGCTCGCCCGGCGATCGCAGCCGCGCGGCAGCGCGGTCTCACGTACTCGCGCGGGGACACGCACTGGACCGACCTCGGCGCGTACGCCGCGTATCGCGCGACGATGGAAACCCTCCGGCCGGTCGGCATCGCGGACCGCATCCCGTTCGCTCGCCTTCGCTTCGCCGACGTGATGCGTCCGAGCGACCTCTACGCGCTGGCCGGCGTCGGCACGCTCGTCGACGACCGGCAAGTCGACGTGACGTTTCCCGCCCGCGCCCGCGACGAAGCGCTCGCGGTCGACCCCTACGCCTCCGATCCCGACCTCGGGCAGTTCGAGCGGAAGCGGACGGTGGTCGCCGATCCGTCGCTCCCGACCGCCGTCGTCTTCGGCGATTCGTTCTTGGGGCGGCTGCACGAGTTCTTCGCCGAGGACTTCCGCCACATGACGGAGCTGCACTACAACCCCAGCTATGAGGCAGGCCTGCAGTTCAACGAGCACGTCGTCGCGACCGAGCACCCGACGATCGTCATCCAAGAGGTCGTCGAGCGGCACCTCGCGCTCCCGCTGCAGGAATAGCCGCCGTGCCCGCCGCCCGCCGCGCGAACCTGCTGCTGAGCGCGCTGTTCGTCGTCGCCATCGCGCTGCCGGGACTGGCGATGCTCGCCGCGGGCGGGCGGGCCGACGCGCCGTTCCTGCACTTCACCGAGCAGCGGCTGCCGGCAGCGTTCCCGGGCTGGGACGGCGGCGCGGTGGCGAGCGGGACGTACGGCCGCGCCTTCGAGAGCGCGTTCGGCGACGCGCTGCCGGGCCGCTCGCACCTGGTCGAAGGCTACGACGCGATCCGGTACTACGGCTTCGGCGACACGACGACGCCGGTGATCGTCCGCGGCCGCGACGGCTTCATGTTCGCGTCGGAAGACCGGGATTACCGCCACTGGGCCGAGGGCGCCGACGACGGCGACATCGGCTACGTCGCGCAGGTCTTCCTGCAGCGCGCGCGCTGGTGCCGCGCGCACGGCGCGGCCTATCTGGTCTTCTTCGCGCCCGACAAGAGCACCATCTACCCCGAGGAGCTTCCGCCCGGCTTCCCGCAGCCGGCTCGCTCGGCGATGACGCGCGTGCTCGCCGCGCTGCGGGCCGCCGGTGTGCCCGGGGTCGACGTCCGCCCGGCCGTCACGGCGGCGAAGGCCCACGGACTCGCCTACTCCAAAGGCGACACGCACTGGACCGACGTCGGCGCGTACGCCGCGTACCGGGCCGTGGCCGAGGCGCTGCGCGCCGCCGGCGTCGCCGATCGCGTTCCGGCCGACCGAATGCAGGTGCAAGCCGCGTATCGCCGCGGCGACTTCTACGCCCAAGAGGGCGTCGACTGGTTCGAACAGGACCGCCAGCTCGACGCGGTATTTCCCGCGCGCGCGCACGACGTTCGCCCGGACCCCGATCCCTATGCGAGCGATCCGGACCTCTCGCAGTTCTCGATCGAGCGGAGCGTCAACGCCGACCCGGCGCTGCCGCGGGCGATCCTCTTCGGCGACTCGTTCTCCTGGCGGCTGCACAAGTTCTTCGCCGAAGATTTCGGCGCGCTCACGACGCTGCGCTATCCGACGCCCTTCTACGACGGCCTGCAGTTCAACGAGCACGCGATCGCCGTCGAGCACCCCCGCTTCGTGATCCAAGAGGTCATCGAGCGGCACCTCGCGCACTCGATGCAGGAGTAGCTCCTAGGACTGCGTGACGACCTGCGCCCCGTAGTAGTCGAAGCGCAGCCGCACCTCGACCAAGCCGGCTTCGCGCATGGCGTGGCGCAGCCGCACCTTGTCCTCGGCGTAGAACATCAGGAACCCGCCGCCGCCGGCGCCGATCACCTTGCCGCCCAGCGCGCCGTGCTTGCGCGCGAGCTCGTAGCAGTCGTCGATGTGCGAGTTGGACATCCCGCCCGAGCGCTTGCGCTTGAGCTCCCAGTGCTCGTGCATCAGCGCCGCGAACCCGCGCAGGTCGCCGCCCTCGAGCGCCCGGCACGAGTCCAGGCCGATCTGCTTGACGCGGTGCAGGTTCTCGATCATCGCCGCATCGCTGGACTTGGTGCGGTCGTTCTGGTCCTTGAGGATCGCCGACGCCGAACGGGTGTAGCCGGTGAAGAACAGGACCAGGTTGTCCTCGAGGTTGGTCAGCGTCTCGTCGCTGGCCGCCAGCGGGCGCACGTCCACCTTGCCGTCGGGGTTGAACGTGAAGCAGGTGACCCCGCCGAAGGCCGCGATGTACTGGTCCTGCTTGCCGATCGGCTCGCCCAGCATGTCGATCTCGATCCGGCACGCCTCCTCGGCCAGGTCTTCCTTCGTCGCGATGCGCTTCTGCTGGGTGTGCAGCGCGTGCAGCAGGGCGGTCGTGAAGCTGCCCGACGAGCCCAGGCCCGTGCCGGCCGGGATGTCGGACATGCTCGAGATGTCCAGGTGGCCTTCGACGGCTCCGGTCAGCTTGAGCGCCTCGCGGATGATCGGGTGCTGGAGATCCTCCACCCGCTCGACGCGCTCGTACTTCGAGTACTTGACGAAGAAGCCGGGGTCGAACGTCTTGTGCAGCGTGATGTAGACGTACTTGTCCAGCGCCGCGGCGATCAGGAAGCCGCCGTGGTCGCGGTAGTACGACGCGAGGTCGGTTCCGCCGCCGCCGAGCGAGATCCGGAGCGGGCTGCGGGTGATGATCACGCCGGCGTTCGATGGGACACGGTGGCTGGCGACTTCTCGTGAATACCGAGTCAGTCCCCCAGTGCCGCGCGCGGTGAATCGAGCGCGGTCGCGACGCCGGCCGGCACGGCTCGCGCGCGGAGCCGGCGCACCGCGGCGAAGACCGCGCACGCGACGAGCAGCACGAGCCCGCTCAGGGTCAGTGCCAGGCCGCGCGCGACCGCGCGCGAGCGGTACGCGTAGACGATGCGATGGCTGCCGGCCCCGACCGGGACGGCGCGGAAGAGGAAATCCGCCTGGACGATCGGCGTTTCGCGCCCGTCGACGGTGGCGACCCAGCCCGGGTAATAGGTGTCGTTGAGCATGACGTAGCCGGGGCGGTCGAGGCGCGCATCGATCTGGACGTGCACGGCGTCGGGGCGCGCGAACGACGCCGTCTCGCCCGCCGGCCGCGCCGCCTCGCGCGAGCTCGGCAGGCCGGCGACGACCAGGGTGCGGCGAACGTCGACCGCGGGATCGGTCAGCGCCCGCAGGACGGCCGGCTGATCGCGCACGGCCAGGACGTCGTGGAAGATGCTGGCGCGCGGGAGCGCGCCGTCGAAGCGGTAGACGCGCGCGTCGCCGTCGTAGACCAGGCGCAGGCCGGCGGCCCTGATCCGGGCGGTGCTGGGAACGATCACGTACCGCACCGAGGCCAGCGCCAGGAAGCGGCGCGCGTTCTCGCTGTCGAGCGACGGCGGCACGAGCCCGTCGAAGCGGTCGACGCGGTCGCCGCTCGCGCCGGGCGGAGCGGGCAAGAACGCGTCGACGAACGGCAGGAAGCCGCGCGGGTAGAAGGCGTCCACCGCGCCGGGGTCGTCCAGGCCGAAGGAACCGGCCCAGTTCGGCACCAGCATCCCGGCCACGCCCAGCACCCGCTCGCCGCCGCCGGTGGCTCGGCGCAGCATCGACACGTACGGCGCGCCGGCGAACGTGTCGCGCCGCGCGTCGGCCGGCGCCGCCGCGCCGAGGAAGAACGGAGCGTAGTACGCGGCGACCAGATCGGCCACCAGCAGCGCGGCGAGCGCGCCGCCCCGGCCGCGCGGCAGCCAGCCGGCGACCGCCGCCGCGGCGCAGGCCGCGACCAGCGCCACCCCGACGCTGGTGAAGAACCAGACCGAATACGGTCCCGGCGGAATTTTGTTCACCGCCCAGACGTACGCCAGCGAGAGCAGCGCGACGACGAGCGCGGCCGCCGCGAGCACCGCTCCCCGCTGCGCGCGCCCGCGCTGCACGAGCACGATCCCCAAGCCGCACAGCAGCACCAGCGCGACGTCGAGCGCGGCCTGGTCGTATTTCTCCCAGATCACCAGCCGGAACGCGGGCAGGCCGCCCAGCGCCTGCAGCGGCGCGAAGCCTTGGTTCTTCAAGAAGTAGATCGACGCGATGACGGCCAGCGCCGCCACCGCGCTGCCTTCGGCCCGGTCGCCCGCGCGCTCGCCGCCGCGGTTGGCGACCGAGGCGATGACGGCGAGCAGGGCACCGAACGCGGCGACCGAGCCGACGAACCCGTAGAGCGTGGGCACGTTCGGCGCCGCGCCGATTCCCAGGCTCAGCGTGGGCGGACCGAAGGCGAGCGGCGCGAGCTGAACGAGCAGCGCGCGCAGCGGGTGAAGCCCGTCCGTGCCCATCCCGGGCGCCAGGGCGGCGGTCCGGTGGGTGTCGAACGCGAGCCCGAGCAGCTCCGCGAGCGGCACGAGCACGGCGCCGCTGAGCAAAGCTCCCAAGGCGATGGCGCCGGCGAACGGCGCGAGCCGAAGCAGCGAGAAGCCGCCGTCGCCGACGATCCGGATCAGGTAGTACAGCGCCGCCGTCGTCACCGCGACGACGAGGCTCTCCGGCATGCCGCCCGCGACGGCGAGGGCGACGACGGTGCCGGCCGTCGCGATCGAGCCGGCCCGCGGCCGGCGCACCATCCACTCCGAGCTCCAGAGCAAGGCCGGGATCATGACCTCGACCGAGAGATGCGGCATGGAGACGTGCAGCAGGTAGTATCCCGAGAGCATCGTGCCCGCGCCCGCGGAGAAGGCCGCCAGCCGGCCCCCGAACCAGAGCATGAACAGCGCCGCGAAGACTCCCGCGACGAGCAGGCGGGCGACGAGAAACCAGTCGTAACTGCGCGCGGTCGGGTGCAGCGCGACGGCGAAGGTGAGCGGGAAGAACGGCTGCGTCTGCTGCGACGCGGCGAACGGGTGCCCGAAGCCGTCGTAGGGATCCCACCACGGCGCGACGTGCTCGGCGAGCTCGCGGTGCTCGATCCCCAGCCACGGTTCGTTCTGCCACGCCGGCGCGCCGGGATCGCGAACCCGCGGCGGCCCGGCGACCTCGACGGGCCGCGCGCCTTGCGGGTACAGCGACGCCGCATCGCGCGCCGACGCGAGCAGCGTTTGTCCGCCGAAGAGGAACGGCGCGAAGACGATCAGCGCGAAGGCGCTCAGCAGCAGCAAGACGTGGAGGGCTCGGCGGCCGTAACCGGTCGGCCAGGAGGAGCTCATGGAAACGTCTTGCGGCGGTCGCGCGACGCCCTCCTTGCGGGAACGGCGCGCGCTCGGCGAGTACGTACCGTGCGATGCGCATCGGGCTGGAAGCTCTGTTCGCCTTGGCGTGGGCGGCGCTCGCGTACGCCGTCGCTCGCACCTACGGCTTCGAGAAGGGCGGCCGTGCGGCCGCGGCCGCCGCGGTCGCCGCCGCGCTCGTCGCCGCCGGGCTGGTGCTGCGGCACCACGGGACGGCGGCGGTTCCCGCCGCCGTCGCGGTTGCCGACGGCGCGCTCGCCGCGCCGCACGACGTCGCGTGCCGGCCCGCGCCGTCGCGCGCGGCAGCCGCCGCGCGCGGCTCGCTGGACTCGTTCGGAAACGACGACGTCGCGGCCGCGAACGTCACCGCGGGCGGCAGCGTGCACCAGGCGGACGTGCTGGAGGTGCGCGGGTGGGCCGCCGACGGCGGCGCGCCGGTGCCGGTCGACGCGGTGTGCGCCGCGGTCGACGGCCGCATCGTCGTGCAGCAGGCGCGCTACGGCCTCGCCCGGCCGGACGTGGCGAGCGTCATGGGCAGCTCCGCCTTGAGCGCGAGCGGCTACGTCGACCGCTTCAGCGCGCACGACCTCGCGCCCGGCGCTCACGTGGTCTCCGTGTTCGGGCTGCGGCGGGGGCAGCTCGAGAGCATTCCTGGAGGAAGTAGGCGCTTCGTCGTCGTGCGCTGACTCAGACCGGCTCGCGCTCGGGCGCGGTCGCGATGGGCGCGCGGAAGCGGCGCAGCGCGCGCGGAACGCGCAGACCGAGCGCCAGCAGCAGCCCGCAGGCGGCCAGCGCGGCGACCGAGACCGCGACCGACAGCCGCACGACCGGCGAGCGGTAGGCGAAGGCGATCGTGTGGTGACCGGCCGGGACCGCGACGCCGCGGAAGAGGTAGTCGGTCTGCAGCACCGGCCGCGGCACGCCGTCGACCCGCACGTCCCAGCCGGGATACACCGCATCGTTGAGCATGACGACGGCCGCGCTCGCGAGGTCCGCGTCGATCGCGACCGACGCGTTGCCGTCCGAGACCAGGCGCAGGCGGTCCGGGCCGTTCGGCGGTGAAACGGCGGCGGAGCCGGGCGGCCCGACGACGACCGCCGTGCGCCGCTCGTCGAACGAGGGGCTGGTGAGCTCCTGCAGCGCCGCATCGGCGTCGCGCACGGTGCGCACGGCGTGAAAGGCGGTCGCCCGCGGCAGCGCGCCGTCGAACCGGTAGACGACGGCGTGCGAATCGGAGAACGCCCTGCGGAACGGGCTGGGAGCGGCGGCGGCGCCGAAATGGGGAGCGCCCCAGACGGCCTGCGGGCTGCAGCTCGCGCTCGGCTCGAGCGCGGTCGCGAAGGTCATCCGCACGTCGCGCCCGCGGCCGGCGCTCAGGTCGACCGAGCGGCGCATCCAGCCGGCCGCGCGGCGCGGGTCGACCCGGGCGCTCAGCGTCGCGAGACGGCGCCCGGTCAACGACTCCACCGCCAGGCTGAAGCGGATCGGCGCATAGCACGGGTCGACCGGCGCGTCCTCGACCACGGCGTCCTGCATCGCGCCGAGGTCCAGCGAGAGGACGGGCTGCGCTGCCGGCACGCGGATCGTGGCCAGCAGGTCGCCGCGGGTGGGCTGCTCGACGATCGCCTCCAGCGTCCGCCCGGCCAGCGAGGCCGTCGTCAGGCGGACGCCGTGCGGATCGTCGTGCACGTGCGAGTAGTTCTGGCTCCACAGCGCATCGAGGATCTCGTTGCCGCCGATGGTCTCGTCGCGGCCGGGCGGGCTGACGACGTAGCGGACCGACGAGAGCGCGAGCCAGCGCCGCCGCAGCCGCGTGCCCAGATCGACCACCCGGCTGCCGGTGTAGCGGTCGGCGTCGAACGTTCGCACCGGCGGGTCCGCGACGCCGAACTCGTTCATGAAGCGCACGTACTCGCGCAGGTACATCGCGTTGTGCTGGGCCGGGTCGTAGAGGCCGAACGAGCCGGCCCAGTTCGGGAAGAGCGTTCCCAGCGTGCCGAACACCCGCATCCCGTCGTCGCGCGTGCTCCGCTGGAGAAAATCGACGTAGGGCGCGCCGGCGTACGCGTTCAGCGCCGGCGACTGCACCCCGTTGAGGAACAGGAAGTTCGGCAGCGGATAGGCCAGGACCAGCTCGGCGAAGAGCGCGCCGACCGCGACCGCGGCCGCGCGGCCGGGTTCGAGGACGCCTTTCGCGTGCAGGTACAGGGCCGCTCCGGCGACGCCGAGCACGGCCAGCGCGAGCACCATCGCAGCGTAGAACGACGCCATGTCGTCGGCGCTGCCGGCCGATCCGTGGTGGAGGTACGCGGAGGACAGCGCGAGCAGCGCCGCCGCGAACGCGGCCGCCGTCGCGCCGCTGCCGGCCCGCCGTTCGATTGCCGCCGCGAGCCCGAACCCCGCCAGCAGCGCCGCCGCCGCGTTCATGATCGGCTCGAGGTATTTCTCCAAGATCACCCATTGCAGGAGCGGGAGGTTCCCGATCCATTGCAGCGGAGCGGCGCCCATGCGCTTGCCGAAGCAGACCAGGACCACCAGCGCGAGAAAGAGCGTCGCCTGGTCGCGGGCGTCCCAGCGCCGCCGCCACGCGCGCGCGCCGGCCGCGGCGACCGCGAGCGCCGCCAGGAAGGCGGTCACGGTGCCGACGTAGCCCCGCAGCGCGGGGAACGACGAGAACGCGCTCGGGGCGAGGTCGTGCCAGGGGGTGCCGTAGCCGAGCGGCACGAGCTCGGTCATGACGGCGTGCCAGAGGTCGCCGTCGTGGATGAGCCCGAGCCGGCGGGCATTGTCCAGCCCGGTCTGGTGGATGTCGGACGAGTGCGGCAAGAGCTGCACGAACGGCACGATGATGGCCGCCGCCAGCGCCAGGCCGAGCAGGTTTCCCGCGACCAGGCTCGTCAGGCGCGCGCCCGCACCGCGGCGCCCGCTCGTCACGACGCGCCAAGCCGCGTACGCGGCCCCGCAGCAGGCGATCAGGAACGCGCTCTCCGGCATTCCGCCCAGATACATCGAGCCCACGACCGCGCCGAGAACGGCGGTCGAGAGCGCCCCCGGCCGCCGCACCGCCAGCTCGGTCGCGAACAGAACGCCGGGCACCAGCACCTCCACCGAGAGGTGCGGCTGGGTCAGGAACCCCATGTAGTACCCGCCGAACTCGGCCGCGATCCCGGCCGCCAGGGCGGGCAGAAAGCCGGCGAACAGCCGCACGAACAGCGCCGCGCCGATGCCGGCCGCGAGCAAGCGCGCCAAGCAGAACAGGTCGAAGACCAGCGGCGAGGGCTCGGGAATCCCGAACAGGATCACGAACGGCGAGAGGCTCCCCGGCTGCATGGTCGCGGCGAGCGGGTTGCCGTAGCCGTCGAAGCGGTCCCACAACGGGGTCTGCATCGACCAGATGAACCGGTGCTCGGTGCCGAGCCACGGTTCGGTCAGCCACCCGCCGACCATGTCGAGCACGTTGGCCGTGTACGGGCCGGACGCGTGCGCGGCGGCGCCGTGCGCGTACAAGCTCGAGACGGCTCGCGCGCTGAGCATCAGCGAGCTGGCACCGAACACGAACGGCGCGAACGCGACGAGCAGTGCCGCGGCGAGCAGGAGCGCCAGGCGCGGCGTATCGCGCAAGAAGTCGTGAGGAAGCGGCACGCTGCTATCGTCCCGAGGCGGGATGCGGATTACAGCGCAGGACGCGATCCTCCGCTGAAGAAAGAGCGTGCTCCCTCGTGAGATTCGTCGTGCATGGTCTCTTTTTGCTGCTTTGGGGCGGGTGTGCGTTCGTCCTGGCGTGGTTCGTCGCGCGGCGGTACATCACTCCCGGCAGCCGCGCGCTCGCCGCCGCCGCCGCCGTCGCGGCGGCGTTCGTGCTGGGCGGCGTTTCGCCGTTCACGCTGCGCGCCGCGGGCAGCAGCTCGCCCGATGCGAGCGCGCCGGAGCGGCAAGCGGTCGTCGCCGCGCGCGAACCGATCGGGTCGCAGCCGGCGCCCGAAGTGCAGCCGCTCGGCATGTGCCCCGGCTCGCTGCGCGTCACGTCGCTGCTGGGGCACGGAACGATCGACGGCCTGGACGTCTTCACCGGCGACATACCGGTCGATCGCGGCTCCACGCCGTTCGTCGAGGCGACCGACCGTCTCGTGGTCAACGGGTGGGCGACGAACGACGACCAGAGCGCGCCCGCCAAAGGCGTCTGCGCGGTGCTCGACGACCGCGTCGTGACGAACGCCGACGTCGTGTACGGCCGTAACCGGCCCGACGTCGCGGCCGCCTTGGGCCGCCCGAAGCTCCGGGCGACCGGCTTCGAGGTCGGCTTGCTGGCCAGCTCGCTGCCCAAGGGAAAGCACGTGCTCGGCATGGCGACGGTCTCCGCCGACGGCCGGCACGCCAGCATCGTGAGCAACCCGCGCTCGATCGAAGTGCGCTGAACCCTCACCCTCGCGGGCGAACGATCGCCAGCGTGCCCAGCGGCGCGCGGGCGACGGTCCGGCGGCCACGGTCGACGACGAGCAGCTCCGCGCGGTACGTGCGAGCGGCCAGCCCGTCGGTGCCGAACGATGCCTTGAACCAAGCATCGTCGACCGGCGGCTGGCCCAGCGCGCGCGGCGCGCGGGCGCGGCGAAACGCGGCCAGGGCGGGATAGCGGTGCGGCGGAACGTCGGCGCCGTCGAGCGTCAGCCCGACGTGGACTTCGTCCGCCGCGGCCGGGGCGCCCGCGCCGGGCGCGAGCGCCCAGCCTTCGACGGTCAGCTCGGCGCCGGCCGCCACGCTCGCGTGCGACGTGCGGCCGAGCACGACCGGCGCGGCGTCGCGACCGTCGAGCGTCGCGGTCAGCTCGGCACTCGCCCGCACGGCATCCGGCACGTCGCGCACGAAGCTCGGGAACGGCCGCTCGGGCGCGGCGACGTCGAACGACCAGCCGATCGCGTGCGCGGACACCGCGCCGTCGGCCCGGTACGCGGCGATCCGCAGCGCGTGCCGGCCGAGCGCCAGCGCGCGGGTCGGAACGACGAGCTCGAAGCCGAGCCGGCCGTCCAGCGCGCCGTGCGCCGCTTGGATGTCGGGGCGCGGCACGGTGCAGGGCGCGTTCCAGCGCCGCCCCTGGGCGTCGGTGGCGGTGACGCCCGCCGGCGCCCGCCGCGTGCGCAGGTCGATCGCCCAGCCCGAGACCAGCGCGTAGCGTCCCTGCGCGACCGCCGTGTCGACGCTCATGACGCTTTCGTCATCGGCGAGGTCGAGCACGCGGTCCACCGCCAGCCGCGCCACGGCGTGGACCGGCGCGAGCTCCGGCCGCGCGCTCGCATAGATCGCGAACGGCACCGTGGCGGCGGCGTACTGGCCGTCGTCCTGCACGAGGTTGACGCTCACCTGGTGCATGCCCGGCACGAGCACGTCGGTCGGAACCACCCCGCGGTAGCCGATCACCGCCGCCGCGTCGCGGCGCTCGCGGGCGATGTCCGGACGGCGGAGATCGGCCCGGATCGCGAAGGCGTGCGCGTCGTCGAGGACCGCCAGCGCGCCGTGCGGCGGAGCGCCGGCGGCCAGCGCCCAGCCGGCCAGCAGGAGCGGCGCGCCCAGCGGCACCTGCCGCGGCCGCACGTGCGGGACGAGGCCCGCCAAACCGTCGACGTAATCGAACGTGTCGAGCTCGCCCTCGGTCGTTCCGGCGAGCGCGCCCGGATCGAACCGACCTGCGTAGACGGATATTGCGGCGGCCTCCAAGAACAGCGCCATCGACTTGCACGCCGCAGCGCCGGCGCCCTCTGTACTGCCGGAGCCATGGATACCGAAGACCGCGGCGCCCCGCCGCCCGCCCGCTCGCCCGCCGCCGACCGTCCGGAGCGCTGGCGCCGCCTGAGCGAAGAGCTCGGTCTGGCCGCCGACCGCGCGAACGCCGCGGCCGCGCAGGCGCGGCGCGAGCGCGACGCCGCGCAGGCGCAGCTGCGCCGGTCCTTCGCCGAGCAGCTCGCGCAGCAGAGCGCGGCCTGGACCGCCGAGCGCGAGCGGCAGCAGGCCGAAGCGGCGCTGGCGCGCGCGCGCGACTACATCGCGCGCACGCAGCCGGTCATGCGCGAGATGCGCGTGCTGCTGGCGTCGATGCAGGACAGCAAGTTCTGGCAGGCGCGCAACCGCTGGTTCGGGCTGAAGAAGCGGCTCGGCATCAACCCGTCGGGACCGCAGCCCCGCTGGGTGCCGCAGCTCGACGAGGTCGACCCGAACTGGGAGCACGACGCGCCCTACGACCGGTGGCTGGGGGCGCACCGCACCCGGCCGGGCGACCTGCAGCGCATGCGCGACGTGCTGCCGCTGCTCGCGCGCACGCCGCTGTTCAGCGTGATCGTTCCGGTCTACGAGACGCCGGAGCGTTTCCTGCGCGAAGCGCTCGACTCGGTGCTGCTGCAGGTCTACCCGCACTGGGAGCTGTGCATCGCCGACGACGCCTCGCGCGAGCCGCACGTGCGGGCCGTGCTCGAGGAGTACGCCGCGCGCGACGAGCGGATCAAGGTCGCCTGGCGCACGACGAACGGGCACATCGCGGCCGCCAGCAACAGCGCGCTCGCGCTGGCGAGCGGCGAGTTCGTGGCCCTGCTGGACCACGACGACGCGCTCGCGCCGGAGGCGCTGTTCGAGAACGCGCTCGTCGTCAACCGCCGCCCCGACGTCGACATCATCTACTCCGACGAGGACAAGATCGACCAGAACGGCCGCCGCCACGACCCGTACTTCAAGCCCGACTGGGCGCCCGACTCGCTGCTCGCGCGCAACTACGTCTCGCACCTGGGCGTCTACCGGCGCAGCCTGGTGGAAGCGGTCGGCGGCTTCCGGGGCGGCTTCGAGGGGAGCCAGGACTACGATCTGCTGCTGCGCGCGAGCGAGCGCACCGAGCGCATCGAGCACGTCCCGCGCCCGCTGTACCACTGGCGGGTGCACGAAGGCTCGACCGCGACCGACCGCGGCCAGAAGACGTACGCCCACGCCGCGGCGGTCCGCGCGCTCGAGGAGGCGCTCGAGCGGCGCGGCGAGCCGGGCCGGGTCGAGGAGAGCGCCGCCGCGCCCGGCCTGTACACGGTCCGCTACCGGATCACCCGGCCGGGGCGGGTCAGCCTGATCGTGCCGACCCGCGACCACGGCGACGACGTCGACCGCTGCCTGCGCTCGGTGTTCGAGCGCTCGACCTACCGCGACATCGAGGTGGTGCTGCTCGACAACGGCTCGCGCGAGCGCGAGTCGCTGCGGGTGTTCGGAGCGTGGCTGGAGCGCGAGCCCGAGCGGGTCAAGCTGGTCGCGCACGACGTGCCGTTCAACTTCTCCGCGATCAACAACTACGCGGTCGCCCGCTCGACCGGCACGTACGTGGTGCTGCTCAACAACGACACCGAGGTGATCACGCCGGACTGGCTCGAGGCGATGGTGGAGCAGGCCCAGCGGCCCTCGGTCGGCGCGGTCGGCGCCAAGCTGCTCTACGACGACCGGACGATCCAGCACGCCGGCGTGATCGTCGGTCTGGGCGGCGTCGCGGGCCACAGCCACAAGCACCTCGCCTGCGACGACCCCGGCTACTTCTACACCCCCCATACGGTGAACAACTACTCCGCCGTGACGGCCGCCTGCTTGATGGTGCGGCGCGAGGTCTTCGACGAGGTCGGCGGGCTCGACGAGCGGCTGCGCATCGCCTTCAACGACGTCGACTTCTGTCTGAGGATTCGAGCGGCCGGCTACTACAACGTCTACCTGCCCCACGTCGAGCTCTACCACCACGAGTCCAAGAGCCGCGGCGCGGAGGACACGCCCGAGAAAGCCGAGCGCTTCCTGCGCGAGCAGCTCCTGATGCGGGAACGATGGAGAACCGACGAGCGGTCCGATCCGTTCTACAACCGCAACCTCACGCTGGCGACCGAGAACTACGCGATCGGCATCTGAGGCGAGCGGCTGCTCGGCAAGGCAGCGAGTCCACCAGGCAGGAGAACCCGTTGCAGCCGCGGCACTACGCCCGGAACGGATCGCACCTGCGCTTTCCGAATGGGCCCCATTTCGACGATGTCACCCAGCGTATCTCTCGCTTCCCTCGCTCCACGCCGGAACACCAGTCTTCGCCGCTCCATCGACGTCATCCGCATCTCGGCCCTGCGCGCGCTGAAGGTCCGCTACCGCGGCACCGCGCTGGGCGTGCTGTGGTCGTTCGCGAGCCCGGTGCTCATGACGGCGGTGTACACGGCGATCTTCGGCACCGCCTTCAGCCGGTACTACGGCGGCTCGGTGCCGCGCTACGTGCTCTCGGCGTTCGTCGGCCTGGCGGTGGTGACGTTCTTCGTCGCCGCGACGTCCGAGGCGCTCTCGAGCGTGGTCGCCAACGGCTCGCTGCTCAACAAGATCGCGCTCTCGCCGGCGGTGTTCCCGCTCTCGTCGATCGCGGCCAATCTCTTCCAGCAGCTGGTGACCACCGTTCCGGTGCTGCTGGTCATCGCGGTGCTGGTGACGCACGACCCGCTGCGCGTGCTGCTCTTCCCGGTCGTGCTGGTCGGCATCACCCTGCTGACGGCCGGCTTCGGCCTGGCGCTGGCCGCGCTGTACGTGTTCTTCCGCGACCTGGCGCACCTGTGGGGCATCATCGGCTTCATGCTCTGGCTGACCAGCCCGGTGTTCTACCCGGCTGAGCTCGCCCCGCCCGCGGTCCGCCCCTGGCTGGCGCTCAACCCGATCGGCATCGAGGTCTCGGCGCTGCGCGAGGTCGTGCTGGGCAGGGGGCCGCTGCACCCCGGGCTCGTCACCGCCGGCTTGGCGTGCGGGGTGGCGGCGTGCCTGCTCGGCACGGCGCTGTTCCGCTCCACCCGGCGCGACTTCATGGATCTCGTCTGATGGCCGCCGCGGTCGAGTTGCGGGACGTCACGCTCGTTCGGCGCACCCAGGAAGAGCTGCACTACGATCTCAAGCGCACCCTGCTCAACCTCTTGCGCGGCCGCCCGCGCAAGATCCGCCGCCACACCGTGCTCAAGCAGGTCAGCTTGCGCATACCGCACGGCGAGAAGATCGGCGTCATCGGTCCCAACGGCAGCGGCAAGTCGACCCTGCTCAAGCTGATCGCGGGCGTCCTGCGGCCGACCGCCGGAACGGTCGCCATCGAGGGCACGCTCACGCCGCTGATCGAGATCGGGGTCGGGTTCGACCCCGATCTGACGCTGGTCGACAACATCATCTACTACGGCGTGCTGCTGGGCCAGGACGAGGCGATCGTCCGCGCCCACGTCGACTCGATCCTCGATTTCGCCGAGCTGGGCCCGATCCGCGACCAGCCGACCAAGACGCTCTCGTCGGGCATGGGCGCGCGGCTGGGCTTCGCGATCGCGACCGAGTTCCGCCCCGACGTGCTGCTGCTCGACGAAGTGCTCTCGGTCGGCGACGAGCGCTTCCGGCGCAAGTGCGCGGCCCGCATCGACCGCTTCTGGGACGCCAACTCGACGATCGTGCTGGTCTCGCACGACCTGGGCTACATCGCCCGGACCTGCGACCGGGTGATCTGGTTCGAGAACGGCCAGGTCCGCTTCGACGGACCGGCCGCGGTCGGGGCCGAGAAGTACCTGGCCAGCGTCCCGGCGGCCAACGCGTTCCGCCACGGCGACGAGCTGATCGCGCTGGCCGAGGACCGCGCGAACGGTGAGATCGTGGTGCGCGGAACGTCGCCCACCGAGCAAGGCATGAAGGTGTTCCTGATCCGCGACGGCCGCCGCCACTGGGTGACGTCCGAAGAATGGTACGGCCGCACCGGCTATTCGTGGGAAGATATCCTCCACGTCGACGATGCGGTGATCCTGGAGGTTCCCGAGGGTGATGTCATTCGCTAACGTGCGCAGCGGCGCTCACGCGCGAGGCCCCCTGGCGGCCGAGATCCCGGTCGACCCGGCGGCCGTGCCGGCCTACCGCAGCGAAGTCTTCCCGCCCCACGGCCCGCTCCCGTGGCTCGACCGCCCCGGCGCCGAGGGCGCGATCGCGCGCGCGCTCGAGGAGGGCCTGCTGACCGCGCACGACGCGGCGCTGGCCCGCGATTTCGCGCGCGACGGCTTCGCCGTCATCGAAGGGGCGTTCACCGCGGCGCGGCTCGACACGGCCTGGGAAGCCTACGAGCGGGCGCTCGCGGACGGCACGATCACGGTGCCGGCCGAGCCGGTCGACGAGACCGACCGCTACCCGGGCCGGGCGCTCAACGCGCACTGGACCGTGCCCGAGATCGACGGCTTGCTGCGCGACGAGCACGTCCGCGGCATCGTCGCCATGCTGCTCGGCGTTCCGGTGCGGCCGTTCCAGACCATCATCGGCCACAAGGGCAGCCAGCAGCGCGAGCACTCCGACTCCATCCACATGACGACGTATCCGCTGGGCTATCTGGCGGCGACCTGGACGGCGTTCGAGGACATCCACGCGGACTCGGGCCCGCTGGTGTACTACCCCGGCAGCCACCGGCTGCCGTTCGTCTTCGCCCAGCACGTCGGGATCAGCGAGGAGGACTTCCGGGTCAGCGGCTACCGCACGTACCACGAGCGCTACGAGCCGGCGATCGCCGCGCTGATCGAGCAGCACGGGCTGCGGCCGCACCACTTCGCCGCCAAGAAGGGCGACGTGCTGGTGTGGCACGCCAACCTGATCCACGGCGGATCGCAGCGGCGCGACCTGCGCTGGTCGCGCCGGGCGCTGGTCTGCCACTACTTCGCCGAAGGGGCGATCTGCTACCACGACCTGGCGTCGTCCGCGGCGGACTTCGGTCCGGTCCGGTGATGCTGCCGTTCACCGGCGAGCGCTACGTACCGTCGGTGCGCGGGCAGATCGCGTACGAGCACCTCCACCGCTACGCCGTCGCGACCCGCTTCGCGCACGGCCGGCGGGTCCTCGACATCGCCTCGGGCGAGGGCTACGGCTCGGCGCTGCTGGCCCGCACCGCGCGCTCGGTGGTCGGGGTCGACGCCGACCCGGCCGCGGTCGAGTACGGGCGGCGGACGTACTACGCCGCGAACCTGCGCTTCGTCCACGGCTCGTGCAGCGACGTGCCGGCCGCCGACGGGTCGTTCGACCTCGCCGTCTCGTTCGAGACGATCGAGCACGTCGCCGAGCACGACCGGATGCTCGACGAGATGCGCCGGGTGCTGGTGCCGGGCGGCGTGCTGGTGCTCTCGTCGCCCAACAAGCTGGTCTACTCCGACGCGCCGGGCTACGTCAACCCGTTCCACGTCAAGGAGCTGTACTTCTCGGACCTGCGCGACCTGCTGGTGCGGCGCTTCCGGCACGTGCGCCTGTTCGGCCAGCGGATCGCCGCGCTTTCGCTGGTGCACCCGCTGGCCGGCGAGGTCAGCCCGGCGCCGGCCTGGTACAACGGCGGGGCCGACCGGCTCGAGGCCGGGCTGCCGACGGTCGAGTCGCCGCACTACTTCATCGCGGTCGCCTCGGACGCCGAGCTGGACTGGGACCTCAGCTCGGCCTTCCTCGACCCGCACGACGACCTGCTCGAGAGCCTGTGGGGCCAGCTCGACGGCCTGCGCGCCTCCCAGCCGGTCGCGGCGGCGCCCGCGATGACGGCGCTCGGCAGCGCCGAGCCCGACGAGCCGAGCGCGGAGCCCGCGCCGCCGGACCAGGCCGCGGAGGCGAGCGCGCTGCGCGCCCGGCTGGAGGAGGCCGACCAACGGCTGCGCGGGCTGGCCGAGGAGGCCGAGCGGCTGCGTTTGCTGGCCGAGGAAGCGGAGCGGCTGCGCCCGCGGGCGGCCGCCGCGGCGGAGCTGGACGCGCGGCTGGCCGAGGAGTCGCAGCGCGCGCACGCGCTGCGCGCAACCGCCGACCAGCTCAACAGCGAGGTCGTGCGCGCGCGCGCCGAAGCGGAAGCCGCGACCGACGAACTGGGCCGCGAGAGCGCGCGCCTCGCGCAGCTCGCGCGGGAGCTGAGCGAGCTGCGCGAAGCGGCGGCGGCGGAGTCGGCGCGGCAGGCCGCCGCGCTGGCCGCGCTGAGCGGCGAGAACGCCGCGCTGCGCGCCGCCGCCGAGGCCGCCGGCGGCGAGCGCGCGGCGCTCGACGAGCGGCTGGCGGGCGCGGAGGCGGCCTTGCGCGCCGGCGACGAGGCGCTGCGCCGCGCGGAGCAGGACAGCGTGGCGCTGCGCGAGGTCCTGGCCTCCCACTCCTGGAAAATCACGTACCCGTTGCGGCGCGCCGTCTCGCTCGTTCGGCGTTGAAGCGCTCGCGCCGTCTTTCCGTTCTCACGCGCGGGTAGCGCGGGGAGTCGCCCTCTATGCGTTCGAGCGCCACGGATCTGGCCCGTGTCATCTACGACCCGACCTGGGTCCGCGCGGACGGCGTTTCGGAAGACGAAGCGTTCGCGAACTACCTGGCCGCCGGAGCGCGCCCGCCCGGCGACCCCAACCCGCTGTTCTCGGTCGAGCACTACCTCTCGCAAGCGCCCGAGCTGCGCGAGACGAACGAGTCGCCGCTGCTGCACTTCGTCAGCGCCGGCTGGCGGCGCGGGCTCTCGCCGCACCCGCTCTTCGACGTGCGCTACTACGTGCGCACGTACGGCGGCGAGCTCGACGAGGACGAGGACCCGCTCTCGCACTACCTGCGGGTGGGCGCGGAGAAGCTCTACCATCCGAGCGCCTGGTTCGACCCGGGTTACTACGAGCAGACCTACGAGGACGTGCGCGGCGAGATGGACCCGCTGGTCCACTACGCGGTGTTCGGCGGGCGCGAAGGGCGGCGGCCGAACAAGTACTTCGACTCGGTCCTCCACCGCAGCCGGCACGGGCTGCCGGAGGCGGTCAACCCGCTGACCGACTTCCTCGAGCGCCTGGCCGCCGCGCGGCGCCTCGCCTCGGCGCCGGTCGAGCCCGAGTTCTCGATCGTCATCCTCAACTTCAACAAGGCGCTGATGACGCTGCAGGGCGTCGTCGCGGTGTTCGACGACCCTGCCGTCGCGCAGCGCGCCGAGCTGATCGTGGTCGACAACGGCAGCTCGAGCGAGGAGTACGCGCTCCTCAAGACCGAGCTTCCCGGCAGCGTGCGCGTGGTGCGGCTCGACGTCAACCGCTACTTCGGCGAGGGCAACAACGTCGGCGCGGAGGTCGCGCGCGGCCGCTACGTCGTGTTCCTGAACAACGACGCGTTCCTCGAGCGCGGCGCGCTCGACGCGATGCGCGCCGTGTTCGACCGCTTCCCCGACTGCGGCGCGGTCGGCCCGAAGTTCCTCTATCCCGACGGGCGGGTGCAGGAGTCGGGCGCGACGATCAGCCCCTGCGGGATCGCGACGCAGCGCGGCAAGTTCCTGGCCCAGACGCACCGCATCTACACCCGCACCGAGCCGGTCGACTACGTCTCGGCAGCGTGCCTGATGCTGCGGCGCGAGACGTTCGACCAGGCCGGCGGGTTCGACCTCATCTGGGACCCGGCGTACTACGAGGACACGGATCTGGGGCTGAAGATCGAGCTGCTCGGCAAGCGCGTCTACTACTGCCCCGATGCCGAGGTGATCCACGTCGAGAACGCGACCAGCGGCGACGCCTCGCTGGCGCTGCGGCTCGACGGCATCGTCGAGGTCAACCGGGAGAAGTTCGTCGCGCGCTGGTCGCAGTATCTGACCGGCGGGCGCGACCCCGCCGCGGCCGGGATCGGGCTGCCCTCGACCGCCCAGCGCCCGCGCGATCCCGCCCGCGGCCTGGCGGTCCTCTACACGCCCTACGCGCTCTATCCCGGCGGCGGCGAGCGCTACCTGCTGACGATCGCCGAGGCGCTGCGGCCGCACTACGACGTGCTGCTGGCGACGCCGGAGCGCTACAGCATCTGGCGGATCAGGACGCTCGCGCGCGATCTCGAGCTCGACCTCTCGCACGTCGCGCCGATCGCGGCCCGCGACCTGTCCCGCCATGCCGGCTGCGACCTCTTCATCGCGATGGGCAACGAGCTCTACCCTCCGGTCGCCGCGCACGGGCGGCTGGCGATCTACCACTGCCAGTTCCCGTTTCCGATGCACCCGCAGCACGTGGCCCACAACGGGCGGCTGCTGGCCGGCTACGCGGCGGTCGTGGTCAACTCGGCGTTCACCGCGCGCCACTATCGCGCGCAGGCCGCGCGCTACGGCGAGCTGCCGCCGCCGGTGCGGGTGATCGCGCCGCCGGTGCCTCAGACCGCAGCCAGCGGGCTCGAGCGCCGGGCGAACCGGATCGTCCACGTCGGCCGCTTCTCGCCGGCCGGGCACTCGAAGCGCCAGGACGTGCTGGTCGAGGCGTTCCGGCTCCTGACCGAGGCGAACCCGCCGGGCGCGCTCGAGCTCGACCTGATCGGCACGGTGCCGGCCGATCCCGGCGCGCGCGACTACCTGCTGGCGGTGCGCAAGCGCGCGCGCGACCTCGCGGTGACGTTCCACCTCAACGTCGCGACCGCGGAGATCCACCGGCTGTACGCCGCCGCCTCGGTGTACTGGCACGCCACCGGCTACGACGACAAGGGCGTGCACAACCCCGAGGTCCAGGAACACTTCGGCATCTCGGTGATCGAGGCGATGTCGGCCGGCTGCGTGCCGTTCGCGTACCGCGGCGGCGGCCCGGTGGACCTCATCGAACCGGGCCGGACGGGCTACCTCTGGGACACGCCGGCCGAGCTGGCCGGCCTGACCCAGCGCTTCATCGAGCTGGACGCGCAGAGCAAGGCGGAGATGGTGGGGCGCGTGCGCGCCGAGGCGCGGCGCTACGAGCCGGGCCGTTTTCGGGCCGAGGTGCTCCACCTGATCGGCGAGCTCGGCCGGGCGGACGGGCTGCCGTCCGCCGAGAGCCGCAACGGGGCGGTGGCGGCCGGTACCATCGTTGGGGTGTGATGTGAGCGGCGGGGACGGGTGCCGGTCGGCGGGTAAAGAAGCTCGATGACCATCGGCGCGCCCGCGGGGGCCGGGCGCATGCGCAACGGGGCCGTGCTCGGGCAGATCGCACACCCCTTCGTGCTCCGCCGGGGAACGGCGCTGCGCGCGGCGGTCGGCCTCGGTACGACCGGCTACACCGCGTCGCTGCTGGCGGCGGCCGGGCTCGGGCGCGAGGCGTACCCGTTCGACCGCGTGTCCGCCTCGCCGCGCATGATCGCGCACTGCCTCGACGACGACTTCGCGACGCTGCTCGCGCCGGACCACTACCAGCCGGTCGCGCTCGAGCGGCGGGTCGACCACGCGTGGTACCGCGACAAGTTCGGGGTCCGCCTCTTCGAGCGCATCGACCCGACCGTGCCGGGCGAGTACGCGGCGCTGCGGGCGAGCGTCGAGGCGTTCCGAGCGACCGCGCGCAACAGGCTGAGTACGTACGTCGTGGTGACGCCCGACGCGCTGCTCTGGCAGAAGGGCTTCGGCCAGGTGTCGCGCGCCCTGCGCGCGTATGCACCGTTCACCCGGCTCGTCTACGCCGTCGTCCGCGAGGCCGGCGCGCACCCGCTGCCCAAGCTCGGCGTCCTGGCCGAAGACGAGGGCCACGTGCTGATCGAGCTCCGCGCGAGCTCGAGCTGGGAGGCGGGCGGCTTCGAGAACCCGCTCGACGACATCGTCCTGCTGACCGCGATCCTCGAGCGCCTCTAGGTGCTCACCCGTGCACATGCCATGAGCCAAGATTTCGTCTCACTCGAACCCAGCCCGAGCCTCGGCGCGGAGGACGCGACCGCCATCGTCGCCGCGCTCTACCGCGAGCTGGTCGGGCGCGACGCCGACGAGCCGGGGCTGCGCGAGTACGCGCGCCGGCTGCGCGCCGGCACGCCGGGCGCGACCGTGCCCGCGATCGTGCACGAGATCGTCCACTCCGAAGAGGCCGGGCGGGTGCGCATCGGCGCGGTGCTGGCCGAAGCTGCGCGCGTCGCACGAGCGCAGCTGGGGCCGGCGGCGCTCCCGGTGGTCAGCCTCGGGACCCACTGCTACACCGCGGCGCTGATCAAGTCGGCCGGGCTGAAGCTCGGGTCCTACCCGTTCGACTGGGTGTTCGGCTCGCCCGACATGGTCGCCCACTGCCTGGACGACGACTTCGCCTCGTTCCTCGATCCCGCGTACTACGCCTACGTCGCGCCGGAGCGGCGCCGTGACGGCCCGACCGTCAACCTGTGCGATCACACCCTCTACCGCGACCGGTACGGCGTGCGGTTCGTGTTCAACCACCGCAACCCGCTCGAGGCCGGTGACTACGCGTACCTGACCCGCTGCGTGGAGCGCTTGCGCACGCTGGCCCGCCACGGGCGGGCGACGTTCTTGCTCGCGACGCACGACGCAATGCACTGGGAGCGCGGCTTCGAGCGCGTCTCGGCCGCGCTGCGCGCTTACGCGCCGGCGTCGCGGCTGGTGTACGTGGTCGTCACCGAGCGCGAGGGCCGCGTCGTTCCGAGCACCCGGGTCGCCGACGAGCGCCACGGCCACACGCTGATCGAGCTGGCGGCCGGCTCGCGCTGGCTTCCGCTCTACTTCGCCAACCCGCTCGACGACATGGCGCTCCTGGCCGAGGCGCTGCAGCGGATCTGAGCGGTCCTCGCGGCCGCGCTAGCCCTCGGCGCCGGGGTGCAGCCGCTCGACCGCCGTCGGCGGGTAGTAGCGCCCGCCGTCGCGGTGCGCGCGCTCCTCGCGCGCGTTCTCCTCGCGCTCCCAGCGCCGCAGCTGCTCGTCGTCCCGCAGCACCTCGTGCTTGGGCCGGCCGTACCAGAACGCGAACAGGGTCGAATCGGGGTGGTCGTGGAGATAGGCCAGATCGGCCAGCATCGCCTCGGCGACGATCGCCTCGGCGTCAGCCGGCGCCAGGCCGCGCAGCGCGCGGTTGTGGGTGAGGATCGGGTACGCGATCGCCCCGCCGATCGGGCGGTAGCACTCGGTCGTGAAGTAGCGCGCGCAGGTTTCGAGCAGCAGCTCGGAGTGCACCGCCTCGCTGGGGTCGAGCTGCAGCATGGTCGGGAGGTGCGGGTAGTGCAGCACCTGGCGCCCGTGCGCGGGCAGGTTCCGGTTGACCTCGGCGCACGCCGCCCAGTCGCGATACGCGAACTGGTTGCGGTGCGGGCCGACGTAGTCCCAGTGCACGAAATAGCCGTCCGGCGCCAGCGCCGCGCAGAGCGCCCGGAAGACGCGGTCGACGTACGCGACGTGGTGGCCGGCCGCGTTGTTGACGATCAGGTCGTAGTGCGCGCCGGGCAGCTCGCCCGCGTTGATGTCGATGCGGGTGTAGCTCAGCGGCAAGCCCTGCCCGGCCCGGCGGGCGGTCGCGAGCAAGTCCTCCGAGATGTCGATCCCGTCCGCGCTGCGGATCAGCCCGGCGGCGAGAAAACCGCGCTCGACCGACCCGTCACCGCAATTGAGGAACAGCGCGCGCTCGAAGCAGCGGCCGTCGACCAGCTCGTGGAAGTAGTCGCGGTAGCCGACGTCCGGCCGGCCGGAGACGCGCCGGTCCATCTCGCGCTGCACCGTGCGGTAGTCGTTCCAGTAGCCGCCGCCGTAGTAGACGTTCGAGTCGGACGGCGCGATGTGAGATGCGACGGCGTGGTTCGCGTTCGCTTCCGCCGCTCGCTCGCTGCTGCTCGGCACGCGCTTCGCTTCCCCACCCGAGCGGAACATCATCCCGCGCGCAACGGCAGGGGCGCGGTCCCTTGGTCCGGCGGGCATCGGTTCCGGTGCGACGAAACCGGAAGGCCATGCCGATCCGGGCGCTTGCAGGCGCCGTGTTCACCCGCGTGCCGTGCAGGCCGCGCCGATGACGACCAGTCCCGCCGATACGCCGCACTTCTGCGTGCAGTGCGGAACGCCGCTCCGGGGGCCGTTCTGCTATACCTGCGGGGCGGCCGCGCGCGGCCCGCGGACCGCCGCCGTGGGTGCCGCGGGGGTGCCCCCGGCGACTGTGCCGCGGGCTGCGCGCGGCCCGCGCCTCGTCCTGCCGGCGCTGCCCGCGCTCCGGGCGAACAGCCTCGAGACCGCGCTGTTCGCCGGCGCGGCGGTGGTGATCGGTTTCCTGGTGCTGGCCTTCCCGGTGCTCGGCTTGCTGCTCGGTCTTGCGGCGTTCGTGGTTCTGGCGCGGCGCTACGGATCGCCGGCTTCGTGAGCGGCCCGACCGACCGGCCGCGCCGCCCGCGCCGCGCCGCGCGGGTGCTCGCATCCCTTCTCGCCCTGGCGGGCTTGGCCGGCTGTTACGCCGGCAAGCCGTCCGATTTCGGCGACAGCGGCAACGGCGGGGTGCCGTTCGGCGTCGTCGTGAGCAGCAGCGACGCGGCCCGCCAGGCCGGGCTCTACGTTACGTCGCCCGACGACGACGACAACTGCTGCTGGCTGGCCAAGGAGGCGTCGTTCCAAACCCAGCTTCCGGCGGGCACCAAGCGCGTCCGGGTGACGGTCGACCTGCCGCAAGCCGGGCCCTACGACCAGCGCCCGATCGACGAGACGGTGGCGGTCGACGGGCGAGCGAGCCGGACGTTCCGCGCGCTGCGCAGCGGCGTCTACGCGCTCGACGTCGCCGTTCGCCCGCCCCGGCGCGCGCGCACGGCGGAGGTGCGGATGGCGGCCAGCTACACCTGGACCGGCCTGGAACAGCACGTCAACGGCGACACGCGCCCGCTGTCGGTGCGCCTGCGCAGCGTGCGGGCGGAGTGAGGACGCGATGAGGGCGTTCGCACTGTTCGTCGAGCTGCTGCTGACCGTGCACGTGGCCTGGCTCTATGCGTATCTCTGCGGCACGGTGCTGCGCGGGCGGCAGGCGCCGCCGCAGCCGGCGCTGCCGGGCGAGGCGCTGGTCGAGATCGTCGTGCGCACCGCGTGCGGCATCGCGCTGACCGGCTTCGTCACGTTCCTGTTGGGCCTGTGCCACCTGATCAGCCCGGTCGGCGCGATCCTCTGGCTCGCCGCGCTCGTCGCGGCGTTCGCCTATCTCGGTGACCCGCCGTGGAAGAGCGCGTTCTGGACCGCGCGGCTGGGGGTGTGGCGGACCGCCGCCTCGCCCGGCGCGCTGCTCGTCTACCTCGCCGCGCTGCCGCTGGCGTTCTTCGCCGCGCGGCCCGACAGCGGCAGCGACGCGACCACCGGCTACCTGGTCTACGCGACCGACTGGGTGCGCGCGCACGCGCTGACGGTCGACTTCCACATCCGTCCGACGTACTACGCCGACAACTGGATCCTGATCGACACCTGGCTGGTCGAGTTCGGCCGCACCGACGCGGCCGCGATGTTGAGCTGGCTGACCGGCTGCCTCTCGCTGCTGGGCGTGTTCGGCTACGTGCTGACCACCGACGAGCGCGACGGCCGGCCGGCGCGCCGCGCGACCGTCGCGATCGGCCTGCTGGCCGTCGCATCGCTCGTCCTCTCGCCGGCCTTCATCCGCTACGTCGCCAGCGCCCTGGTCGACGTCCCGATCGGCTTCATGTTCTTCGCCGCCGGCCTGGCCCTCGTGCGCGCGGTCCGCGCGAACGGCCGAAGCGGCGTGGCGGAGCTCGTCGCGTGCGCGGCGTTCTTCATCGGGACGAAGATCTCGCTGATCGTGTTCGTGCCGCTCTTCGCCGCCGCGCTGGCCGTGCTGCTGCACGGGCGGCGCGAGCCGCGCCGGGCGGCGGCCGTGGTGGCGATCTTCCTCGCGCTCGCGGCGCCCTGGTACGTGAAGAACTTCATCCAGGCGGGCGACCCGATCAGCCCGGTCCTCAACCTGGCCCTGCGCGGCGCGGACCCGAAGTGGACGCGCAGGGACCTCGCGTACGTCCAGTCCGACCTGGTCGCGAACGAGGGCGGGCCGATCGAGCGGGCCGAGGTCCCGTTCGACATCGTGCTGCACCCCAGCGAGCGGCAGTTCCGCGAAGCGGGCACGACCTTCATGATGGTGCTGCTGGTGCTGCCCGGCAGCGTGCTGGCGTTCTACCTGCTGCGCCGGCGCCGGGGCGACGTCCCGCTGCAGGCGTTCGCCGCCCTGCTGACCTTCACCATCGCGTACTGGATGGCGACGTCCTACGTGACGCGCTACTCGCTGGAGTTCCTTGCCGCCTTCACCGCGTTCGCGGCGGGCCTCATCGCCTTGGCGGCACGGCGCGGGACGTACGCGCGCTGGGCCGCGGTCGCGTGCGCCGCGCTGCTCGCGCTGCCGTCGCCCGGCTCGGCCGCGTTCTACGGCGACATCAAGAGCGCGGACGACGACTTCTACAACAACTACGTCGACCACGAGTCGTGGATGCTGCCGCGCGGCCCGATCTATCCCGAGGTCGAGTACGTCAGCGCGCTCCTGCACCGCGCCCACCGCGAGGACCTCACGGTGTACCGTCCCAACATCGAGACGGACCGCCTGGCCTGGACGCAGCGCGGGATCACCGCCGTCGGCGATCTGATCGGTCCGGACCGCTACGCGGGCTTCCACCGCGCGATCTACGACGACATGCTCGGCGAGTACGTCGAGCGCTTCCACATCGGCGTGTTCGTCATCCCGCTGCAGAACCCGAACATGCCGCCCGGGCTGCAGCGGCGGTTCGACGAGGAGATGCGAGCGCTGCGTTTCCGGCGGGTGGTGCTGCCCGACCGGCCGGTCGCGCTCTACATCTCGCCCGAGCTGCCGAGCTGACCGCCATGACCGCGGAGGGCGCGGCGAGCGCCGAGCGGCCCGTTCTCGTCACCGGCGCGAACGGCGGGATCGGCCTGGGCATCGTGCGCTCGCTGCTGGCGCACGGCCACCGCCCCGTGGCCTGCCATTTCCACCGCGGCAAGGAACGGCTCGAGCGCGTGCTGGCCGAGCACGGCCTGCCGGTGGAGACGTACGCGCACCAGGCCGACCTGACCAGCGAGGACGACGTCGCGGCCCTGCACGCCGCGTTCGGCGAGCGCTTCGGCCCGTTCTGGGGCCTGATCAACGTCGCCGGCGCGTCGTCCAACGCGATGTCGTGGCGGATGCCGCTGGCCGAGTTCCGCCGGATCGTCGACGCGAACCTGATCTCGACGTTCTTGTGCACCCGCCAGTACGCGCCCGAGATGCGCGAGCGCGGCGGCGGCCGGATCGTCAACGTCTCGAGCGTGGTCGCCGAGACCGGGGTGGCCGGCGTCTCGCACTACGGGGCGGCGAAAGCGGCGATCATCGGCTTCACGAAATCGGCCGCGGTCGAGCTCGCCCCGCGCGGGGTCACGGTGAACGCGCTGGCGCTGGGCTACATCGAGGTCGGGCTGATCGATACCATCCCGGCCCCGATCCAGGAGCACTTGCTCCAGACGATCCCCGCCCGGCGCTTCGGGCGGGTCGAGGAGATCGCGGCGCTGGTCCGCTACCTGCTCAGCGACGAGTCGGCCTACGCGACCGGGCACACCTTCCGGCTCAACGGGGGGCTGGACCGCTGAGCCGCTCGCGCAGGTCCGCCGTCGCGCGCATGACCTCCTCCGAGGGGACGCCGAACAGCGTCTCGTAGAGCAGCGGGCCCGGGTGCGGGCGCTCGCGCAGCCGCGGCGGCTCGGCCCGGCGCAGCCGCTCCTCGCGCCGCAGCAGCGCGCGGGCGGCCAAGCCCGGGCCCAGCCCGAGCCACGTCGAGCGCTGCGAGGGATACCCCGCGATCGCCCGGACCGGCAGCAGCGCCTCGCCCAGCGAGAGCCGCCGCCGCAGCACCTCGCCCGGGCCGGGCACGAACGAGGTGACGCGGAAGAAGCGGCGCGGCCGGCGCCACGCGTTGTAGAGCGAGAACGCGAGCACGTCCGCGACGCCGCGCCGCCGCGCGTACGCGAGCGCGACGAGGTGCGCCGCGTCGTGGTCGTGGTGCCCGCCCTCCCAGTCCAGGGTGTAGAGGCGGGCGACATGCGGGATCGCAGCGGCCCACCCGGCGAGCGCGTCGACCGCGCGCTCCGCGTTGGCGAACAGCGTTCCGTCGCCGGCCCGCGGTGTGCCGACGAAGCCGACCCGTTCGGCCGGAACGCCGACCCGCGCCAGCATCGCCAGCGACTCCGCGTCGCGCACCGCGGCCGGCACCTTCGACGCGCCGTCGGTCAGGTAGGCGCACCACACCCGCGCGCCGGCGGCCGTCTCGTACGCGAGCCGCGGCAGAATCCCGATCTCGTCGTCCTGGTGCGCGAGGACGACGAGGACGTCGCCGGCGGCGTCCACTGGCCGAGCGCGCCGGCCTAGAGCACGCGCACGCCGCGCAGCTGCACGGAGCGCTCGAACGGGGTTCCCGCCACCGGCCAGGTGTAGCCGGAGGTGATTCGCACGACCGCCTCGCGCGCGGCGCTCCGCGCGGCGACCGGCACGTCGAGCGCGAAGATGCCGCTGCGCAGGCCGCCGAACAGCTTGGGCGGCTCGGCGTCGACGCGAACGGTCAGCGTCTCGGGCCGTTTGTCGTACGGGCCGCTGGCGGGCAGCGAGACCATCAGGCGCAGCCGGCTGTGCCCGGCCGGGATGGTCGTCGCGAACGCGGCGTCCTTCATCAGCCAGCAGCAGTTGTACGCGCCGAAGTACTGGCTGGCGTAGATGCCGGTCGGGGCGGGGGCCGGCGCCGCGGCGGCCACGCCCAGCGGGTACGGGCGCCCGAGCACCGGCGAGTCCGTCCCGGGCCCGCCATAGCAACCCGCGAGCAGCGCCGCCGCCAGCCAGCCCGGCCCGATGCGTGACATGCTCAACGGACCTCCGGCGAGAGATAGATGTCGAACTGGTCGCTCACCGACGCGCGCCGGAACCCCAGCGCCTCGAGCTCCTGGCGCAGCCGGTCCTGCTGCACCCGCGGGAGGTTTCCCTCGAACCGGGTCGGCAGCAGGAACGCGCCGATGTGGAAGCGCTGCACGTACGGGCCGATCTGGTCCTCGTAGATCGCCTGCTGGAAATCCAAGTAGCGCTCCGGGCCGAACAGGTCGCCCGCGACCTGGATCCCGCGCTCGGTGAAGAACAGCCGGTCGAACTCGAGGTACGCGCGGTACACCCGCAAGTCGGTGCGCCCGGAGCGGTGCAGCGCGGCGCTGATCGCCTCCACCTCCGGGTAGCTCGGAGCGCGCTGGAGCATCCAGCTCTCGCGGTCGTGGTAGTTGTACCACAAGTCCTCGTCGGCAGCGACGGCGCGGTTGAGCGCCGCGGCATTCTGGCTGCTGGGAATGGCGCAGAACACGAGCACGGCCAGCGCGGCCCAGCGCCAACGCGGGGCGCGCAGCGCGGCGCGCGCGCAGAGCGCACCGGTGAAGGCCGCTAGCGCCGGCAGGAACACCAGCGCGTAGCGCGATTGGTACGACGTCGCCAGCCAGTAGCCGACCGCGAACGCCACCAGGCAGGCGAAGAGATACGGCTCGGGCTCGCGGACCCGGCCGCGGCGGTACAGCAAGAGCACGGCCAGCAGTGCCGGCAACCAGGCCAGCAGGATGATGAACGTGCCGCCGTCGGACCGAAACGCCGCCGACGACGGTTCGGTCAGGCTCCGCAGCGGGACGGTGAGATAGCCCAGCGGGCTGGTGTCCTCGCCCAGCTTGAGGTCGTACGCGAGGCCGTTGTAGTCGCCCCGGCTCCAGTGCGGGTCGACGCCGCGGAAGGGGATGTTCAAGGTCGGCGCGAGCGGGTCGCCGGCCTGGATGAAATTCTTGACGTACCATGGCGCGGAGCAGACGGTCAGCGCGGCCAGCACGAGCGCGAGGCGCCGGCGCCGGGCGCCCAGCCGGAGCGCTGCGAACGCGATTCCGGCCGCGAACGGCGGGTAGAAGACCACCAGCGAGGGCTTCATCCCGACGAAGAACCCGGCGCACAGCACGCACGCGGCGAGCGAGCTCCAGCTTCGCGAGCCGAGCGCGTCGGCCAGCGCGAGCACGCCGGCGAGGAAGAAGAATCCGATCGGGACGTCGATCAGGGCCACCGACGCGGTCTCGATGAAGACCGTCGAGCCCGCGACCGCCGCGGCGGCCAGCAGCCCGAGCAGCACGTCGAACGGCTCGATGCGCCGCTCGCGTTCGGCCGCGGCGGTGACGTAGCCATAGATTCCCAGCAGCGACAACAGGCTGGTGAGCCAGGACAGCGTCTGCGCCTGGTCGGCCAGGTGGAACATCATCAGCCACACGTCGACCAGCAGCCAGTTGTTCGCGTAGTACGGAACGCGCAGCGTCAGGTCGACGAAGAGCGCGTGCGCGTTGGCCCACTCGGTCGGATAGACCAGGTGGTACGAGGTCGAGTCGCCGCCCAGGTCGGGCCGAATGGTGCCGAAACCGTAGACGAGCGCGACCGCGTAGATCGCGAGCGCTCCGGGCGAGACCGCGGTGCGCCAGACCTGCCAGCGCGTGCGCCAGAACGAAGCCTGCCACGGCGGGCTCTTGCGATAGGCGAAGACGGCGGCGAGGACGATCAGCCAGACTGCGATCGTGAGCGGGTAGAGCAGGTGCGCCAGGCCGAGCAGGAAGGTCGCGAAGCCGGTGATCGCCATGCCGCACGCGCTGGTGACGACCAGCTCGACCAGCGCCGCGCCCTGGCGCGGCACGAGCGCGTCCGCCGGCCGCGGACGGCGCACCAGCGTCCCGCAGAGGTAGAAGTACAGCCACGCGGCGTGGATCAGCAGCAGCGAGACGAGATAGACCGCGAGCGCCTTCACCCGGGCGCCGCCTCATCGCTGCCGCGCTCGGCGGCGGCCTGCTCGCGCGCCGTGCGCGCGAGGGCGACCAGCCCCGCCAGGCCGATCAGCAGCGCCAGCCACGGAAAGGCCAGCGAGGCGAGCGCGGCCAGCAGCGCGACGAGCACGGGCGCGGCATTCTCGCGCACCCACACCGGCACGACCGCCGGCAGGCTCGGGGCCGGCGCCGCGGCCGGTGCGGCGAGTACGGGCGCGGGGGCTTCGCCGGCCGGCTCGGCGGACCGGGCCGCAGGCTGCGCGATGCCGCCCGCCGGCGCACCGCAGCGCCAGCAGAACGGCCCGAGCAGCTGCGCGCCGCACTGCGAGCAGAACTGCTGCCCGCCGATGACCGTTGGCTCGCTCACGACCGAGCCTCTTCCACGAAGAGCACCTCTCTCCTTACCCGCGATCGGCGCGGTCGCCGTCGTCCTGGGTCAGGCCGCGCAGCGCGGGTTCGCCGAAGTACTGCGCGCCGACGGGCTCGTCGTGGCGCGCGTCGCGGTGCAGCTTGATCGTGCGGGTCGAGAACTGCACGTCGTAGAGCAGCGCCTGCAGCGAGAGCTGGAAACCGATGATGAACAGCAGCAGCGCGAACACGATCGTGCCGGTCGGTCGGCCGATCCCCGAGGTGACCGAGATCGACCACTCGTGGCCGCCGAAGAGGATCGCCGCGAGCAGCAACGGGAAGCCGATCACCCCGCACAGGGTGCCGACGTTGATCTCGACGATCAGGTAGTTGACCAGCAGCCGGCGCAGAAACCGCTTGACCAGCAGCAGCGGGAACGAGGCCAGCACGATCGGGATGGAGAGCGAGCTGGGCTCGTCGCCATAGATCGCCGGCATCTCCAGCTCGGCGATCGCGCGCTTGCGCAAGCCGAACAGGCACAGCAGATCGGTCTCGAAGAAATAGCGCTCCGCCAGCCCGTCGATGTTCATCCGCCGCAGCGAGTCGGCGCGCAGCGCGATGAAGCCGTTGGTGGGATCGACGATCGTCCAGTAGCCGCTGCTGAACTTGATCAGCAGGGTCAGGACCGAGTTGCCGATCAGCCGGATCGCCGGCATGGCCTGCAGCGTGGCCGGATCGGCGAAGCGGTTCCCCTTGACCAGCTCGATCTCCGGGAGGCCCTCGAGGATCTCGATCATGTGCGGGACGAACGCGGTGTCCATCTGGCCGTCGGCGTCGATCTTGACGATGTAGTCCGCGCCCAGCGCCATCGCGGCGGCGATGCCGGTCTTGGTCGCACCGCCCACGCCGCGGTTCACCTCGTGGACGATCACGCGGACGCGCGGATCGATGCCGCGCACGGCGTCGCCGCTCGACTGCGGGCAGGCGTCGTCCACCACGACCACCAGGTTTGCGACGCCGAGGGCCTGCTCGACTACGCGAGCGATGCTGCGCCGGGCGCGGTACGCCGGGATCACGACGGCGACGACGGCCGCCCGCTCGGACCGGCGCCCGGGCGACACGAGGGAAGGAGAACGCACGGGATCAGCCGTTACGACGCCGCAGGTGCGATTTCCGGCCCCACGGAACCCTGCGGCCCGATGGTAGCTGCACCCGCCGCCGCGCTCGTCGGTCTTCTCGCGCAAGTGCTCCCCGCGGCGACGCCTGCTCCGAGCGCCTCACCGGCCGCCACCGCGCCGGCCGCCGCTCCCGGCCCGCTGGTCGTCGGGGTCGGCGACTCGATCACGTACGGAACCGGGACCTCGAACCCGCCCGCCACGTCCTTCCTCGCGCGCGCCGCCGGTTTGGTGCATGCCGCCTACGTCGACCTCGGCATTCCGGCCGCGCTCACCGGCCGGATCGCGACCGAGGTGCCGTCGATCCCGCTCGACGCGACCGTGGTCGTCATCTATGCCGGCACCAACGACGTGTCCGCCGCCGCCGACCAGCAGGTCGGCGTCGCGACCGCGATCAGCCAAGCGCGGTATTTCGAGCCGGCGTTCGACGCGCTGGTGGCGGCGGTGCGGGAGCGCGTTCCGGCGGCGCGGCTGGTCATCGTGACGGTCCGCGATTTCGGGCGGGTGCAGCGCGAGCTGAGCTTGCCGCCGGACCGCTTCATCGCCGACTCCCGCAGCGCCGCGACCCACGAGTGGGACGCGCACCAGCGCGCGGTGGCCGCGCGCTACGGCGCGGCCGTGCTCGATTTGGAGTACGACCGCCAGTGGTACGTCGCGAGCGAGTACGGCGGCGCGCCGGGCGACGTCCACCCCAACGACGCGGGCGCCGAGCGCCTCGCGCGGGCGGTCGCACCGCTGCTGAAGCCTAGATGAGCTCGGGCGGGCGAGTCCTCGCGACCGGGGCCGGCGGCCCGGGGTTTCGCGAGGTCATGCCGACCGGCGCGTTCATCGAGCGCTGGAAGGAACTGCTGCGGCGCGTCTACGGCTACGCCTTCGACGGGCCGTTCGCGCGCGTGCCGCGGATCGCGGCCGGCTCGGTGCTGTCGTACCTGCCGCTGCTGAACTACACCGACCTCACCGCCGAGCAGGTCCCGCAGCTCGTCGCGCGGGCCGGCCGGCGCCCCTACCAGCTGCGCGTGCTCGATCCGGGCTACGCCGGCTTTCAGGCCGGCGACACCGTCACGATGCGGATCGATCTGCGCAAGCCCGCGCTCGACGACGTGCACGCCGGCATCGCCAAGCGCACCCGGCGCTATCTGCGCGAGCTCGAGAGCGCCGACTTCACGCTGCGCGTCGGCGGCGAGGCCGGGCTGGCGCACGACTTCTCGGAGGTGTTCCGCGACGTCATGCACCGGCTGGGCACGCCGCCCTTCTCCGAGCGGCTCTTCCGCACGCTGCCCGAGCTGCTCGACGCGCGCTACTACGTGATGTACCGCAAGAACCAGGCCGTCGCCGCCGCCGCGGTCGTCCACGACGAGCGGTTGGCCTGGGTGCCGTGGTCGGGGACGCGCGAAGCGTTCCTGGACGAGCGGCCCGGGCTGCCGATGTACTGGGCCGCGATCCGGGACGCCTACGCGGCCGGCCGCACGGCGTTCGACTACGGCCGCTCGCCGTACGGCGCGGGAACGTACGAGTTCAAGCTGCGCTGGGGCGCGGCGCCGGTCAAGGTCTCGACCGTCACTTCCGAGCGCGAGGACGTCTACACCAAGTACGAGCTGGCCTCGCGGGTCTGGAAGCGCATGCCGCGCGCGGTCACCGACCGGGTCGGCCCGGTCTTGTGCCGCTATCTTGCGGACTTGTGAGGGCATGGAGATCCGAGCCGCCACCCCGAGCGACGCCCCCGCGCTCGCCGGGCTGCACATGCGCAACCTGCCCCCCGGCGAGAGCGAGTTCACCCAGCTCGGGGCGCGGATCGTCGAGCGCTTCTACGCCAACGCGATCGCGCGCGGGGTCGGCACGGTCTTCTGCGCGGCGGGCGACGGCGTCGTCGGCGGATCCGTGCTGGTCACCATCAACGTGCGCGACATGTTCGGCCGGGCGCTGCTCGCCGGACCGCGCGACGTCGCGCTGTTCGTGGCCGGTGCGGAGCCGCGCGGCCTGGTCGGCGCGCTGGCCGCCAAGCTGAAGTCGCGCTCGATCGTCATGCCGGCCGTGGCGGAGATCGTGTACCTGATGGTCGATCCGGGCTTGCGCGGCCGGCGCCTGGGCACGCAGCTCACCGAGCGCGCCGACGCCTGGTTCACCGCGCAAGCGGTGCCGTTCTACGAGCTCAACGTGCACGCCGACAACGAGCCCGCGCTGAAGATCTACTTCGCCAACGGTCTGCGAGTCGTGCGCAAGTACCTCAAGGACGGCGTTCCGACCTACACGCTGCGCAAGGACCTCTGAGCGGGCCGCGCGCCGCGGCCGCCGGGGATGATCGTCCGGGCGAGCGTCGAACGGGCCGGCTGCACATGGAAATTCGAACCGCCGTGCCGGGCGACGCAGGCGCGATCACCGCCCTGCACATGGAACATCTGCCGCCCAGCATGAGCGACTTCACCCAGCTCGGCGGCCCGGTCGTCCACCGCTTCTACCGCAACGCGGTCGCGCGCGGCGTCGGCACGGCGTTCATCGCGGTCGAGGACGGCGTGGCGGCCGGTTACGTGCTCGTCACCGCCAACGTGCGCGACGTGTTCAACGGCTCCTTGCTCGCGGGCCCGCTCGACGTTGCTGCCTTCCTCGTGCGCGCGAACCCGGGCGGGCTCGTCTCGGCGCTGCGCACGAAGGTCGGCTCGCGCACCGCGATCATTCCCCAGGTGCCCGAAGCGGTGTATCTGGTCGTCGACCCCCGGTTCCGCGGCCGGCGGATCGGCACGCTGCTCATGGAGCGCGCCGAGGAGTGGTTCCGCCGGCAGGGTCTGGCGTACTACCAGCTCAACGCGCACGCCGACAACGAGACGGTGCTGCGGCTGCATTTCGGCAACGGGCACCGCATCGTGCGCGACTACGTCAAGGGCGGCGTGCGCCTCTACACCCTGCGCAAGGATTTCTAGCGCCCGGCGAGCACGGCGCGCGGCGTCGCCGCCTCCGGCGCGGCCGGGCGCAGGCCGAAGTGGCGCAGCACGACGTCGTAGATCTCGTGGTTGTGGAGGTTCGCCGGAACCTCGATCCCGTCGCTGAAGACGTCGCCCTCGGCGACGTGCGCGCCGGTCCGAACGGCGACCATGAACATCGCCTCGAACGCAATGTCCCGCTCGCCGCTGCGGATCCGCGCGCCGGCCGGGATGCCGTGGTGGAAGTCGATCTGGTAGAACACGCTGGTCGGGTCGAGCCGCTCGACGTAGAACGGGTGCGTGCCGTCGGAGAGCGTGCAGTCGGTGAGGATCCGCTGGGCCCGGTCGGCGTCCTCGGCGCGGTCGAACAGGACGTGCGCGTCGTTGGTCATGCACTGCTCGACCCGCGCGCCGGTGATGCCCAGCGACTCCAGCGCCTCGACCGGGTTGTGCTGGCGGTACCCGTACGCGCCCGCCTCGGCGACGTTGGCCTGCTTGAAGGCGTTCATCACCAGCAGCGCCTCGCCCGGCGCGCGGTCGTTCATCAGCATCCCGACCATCGCGTCGCACATCCGCAGGCCCAGCTCCATCTCGGGGTGGATGCGCTCGCCGGCGATCCAGAACTGGTGCTGCAGGTGCGCGATGTGGTTGAGGAAGATCAGCGAGAAGTCGGGCCGCTCGCGCCGCCGCAGCCGCACGAAGATCAGCGCCGAGAGGTAGTCGAGCAGGGTGGTGAAGGTGTGCACGTTGGGGCCGGTCGCCAGCACCGCCCGCGCGGCCGCGGCGGCGAAGCGCGCCGAGACGCCCAGGTTGTCCGGCCGCGTCGCGTAGCGCACGAGCTGGAGGGCGTGCCGCAGCGCGACGCCGCGGTCGACGTCGAGGTAGTTCTTGGAGACGTAGCGCGGCAGCGCCAGCACGTCGGCGAGCTCCGGCGGGTACGCGCTCTCGTCGTACGACCACGGGTCGGGCATGAAGAAGGCGCAGCCCGCAGTGTCGCCCAGCGGCGCGTTCATCGCGCCCCACACGCCCCAGCGGTAGCCGGCGCGCGCCAGCGCGTGCCAGAGCTGCGGGCCCTGGCTGCGGGTGACGCCCAGGCGAATCACGCCGTGCACGCCGCTGGGCACGCCGGAGTGCACGCCGACCCACTGCACCCACGGGTCCAGCCCGTGGTGCTCGCGCGCGTCGTCGGTGATCGTGCGCGCGTGGGTCAGCGCGAGCAGGCGCGGCAGGTGGCGCAGGCCGAGCCGCGCGGACGCCGAGCGCAGGAACGCCGGGTCCACTTCGTTCAGCTCGACCAGCATGAGGCGGGGCTTGCCGGCGGCCGGGAACGGGTGCTGCATGCGGTCGCCCATTCTGGCACGCCGCGCGATCCGCCTCGTCCGCGCCCTGCGCCGGCCGGCGGTTTACCGTCCGCCCGGATGCGGAACCATCGCTTGCGATGGACGCGCAAACGCCGTAGATGACGGCGCCGTTTCGTTCGCTCGCCGGCGCGCTGCGCGGCCGCACCCCGCCCGTGCCGCTGGTCGGCTTCGGCGACTCGATCACCTGGGGCAGCGGCAGCTCGAACCCGCCCGCGACGTCCTACCTCGCGCGGGCGGCCGAGCTGCTCGGCACGGGCTGGCTCAACCTCGGCATCCCGGCCGCGTTCACCGACCGCATCGCGCTCGAGCTGCCGCGGGTCGCGCTCGGTCCGGCGGTCGTGGTGCTCAACGCCGGCACCAACGACGCCGGGGTGGCCGCGATCGGGGCCGACCCCGCCCAGGCGGCCGAGCGGGCCGTCGCCGCCGCGGCCGGCGCGGACGAGCTCTTCGCCGCCGCGCGGGCCCAGTTTCCGCGCGCGCGGCTGGTCGCGATCACGGTGCGCGACCTGGGCCGGGCCGGCGCCTACTACGAGGGCGCGTCGACCGAGGCGCTGACGGCCGCGGCCCGGGCCTGGAACGAGCGCCTGCGCCCGCTCGCTGCGCGCGCGGGCGCCGGGCTGCTGGACCTCGAGACGGACCCGCAGTGGTACATCCGCCACGAGTACGATCCCAGCGGCATCCACCCCAACGACATCGGCGCGGACCGGCTGGCCCGCGCCCTCGCCGCGCTGCTGGGGAGCTAGAAGACCTTCACCTTGGCCAGCCCGCTGGCGCGGAACGCCGCCTCGGCCTGGCTCAGCGTGTCGGGCTTGGCGAAGTACGCCACCACCGAGCGGCCGGCTTCGAGCGCGCCGACGTAGTTGTCGATCTCGTCGTCGGGGATCTCGAGGTCGCCCAGCCGGTCGCTCAGCGTCTCGTTGCGGAAGAACGAGACGCCCGAGCCGCCCGCGGTCGGCACGCCGCTGGTGATGCCGGGGACGCCGGTGCCCTGGCCGCCCATCATCAGCCCGCCCTGCCCCAGGACGCCGCCGCGCGAAGCCGAGCCCTGGGTCGAGTCGTCGGGGCCGATGAGCTGGATCGGGTCGAGCGGAAGCCCCGCTTCCTTGAGCGCCGCTTCGAGCGCGGTGATGTCGCCGTTCTGCGAGATGCCGGTCACGACCAGGCCCACGGGATACCTCTTCAGCTTCAGCGTTGCGGTGCGGTGTGCGAGCACGGCCAGCTTCGCGGCCCCCGGCGGGCAACCTGTTCTCGCCCGGCGGGGATCGGCTCGCCGCGATGGCCAACTCGCTGCCGGTGATCCAGACCCTGCCGACCGCCTTCGCCGAGGCCAAGCTGTTCGTGCCCGACGTCTTCGAGGACGATCGCGGCTTCTTCAAGGAGACCTGGTCGGAGGCCAGGTACGACGGGCTCGGCGTTCCGCTGCGCTGGGAGCAGGACTCGTGCTCGTGGTCGACCCGCAACGTGGTGCGCGGCCTCCACTACGACTTCCGGATGGCCAAGCTGGTCCAGTGCCTGCGCGGGCGGATCTGGGACGTGATCGCCGACCTGCGGCGCGGCTCGCCGACCTACCTGCGCTGGCAAGGCTTCGTCCTCTCCGACCGCAACCACCGCCAGCTCTACGTCCCGCCCGGCTTCGGCCACGGCTTCCTCGCGCTCGACGACGAGGCGGTGGTGCACTACAAGAACAGCGTCGCCTACGACCCGGCCCACGAAGGCGCCGTCTCGTGGCGCAACCCGGCCATCGGGGTGGACTGGCCGCTGGCCGGCGCGGCGCGGCTGTCGGCCAAGGACGCCGCCGTCCCGCTCGACTTCCTGCCTCAGTAACCGCGCATCGGGGGGCCGCCGGTCGGCGCCCGCCCGACCGCCGCGTCGACCGAGGTCGAGCGGACGAAGGACAGGATGGCCGCGCCCAGGCCGACCAGCCAGACCAGCGCGGTCACGATCCAGCCGACGATCGGGACGATCTCGGCGGCGCAGACCACCACCAGGCCGAGCACCAGCGCGACCAGCGGCGAGGGCGTGCTGCTCGGCATGACCAGCTCGCACAGCCGCCGGCCGACCAGCAGCGCGAGCGCCCCGGTGCCGATCCAGACCCCGGCGAAGAGGGCCGCGATCTCGAGCACGATCAGCGGGATGCCGACGATCGAGATGGCGAGCAGGAACGCGACCGGGACGACCGCCACGAAGGCCAGCGCGCCGGTCGCCGCCGCCAGGCCCGGGTGCCGCTCGACCCGGTCGAGCGCGACCCGCATCCGCAGCGGGAAGAGCAGGAAGACCAGCACCACCACGGCGCTCGCGGCCAGCTTGAACACCAGCCGGCGATCCTGGTCGGCCAGCGCCCCGACCCCCAGCTCCTTGCCGACCATCCACGGCACCAGCACCCGCAGCGGCTCGTTGGTCACCCCGGTGTCCTGGCCGAGGATCTGGCCGCCGTCGACGGTCGTGCAGGTGCCGAAGACGGCGTTGCAGTCGCCCCGGACCAGCCCGGCCACCTCGGCGTCGCCGAAGACCACGTTGAGGTCGCCGTCGACGACCTCGCCCGGCCCGACGTAGACGTTGTGGAACAGCTCGGTGTCGCCCCGCGCGCTGCGCGCCTCGGCCGGGCGCGGAAGCAGGAAGAAGACGGCGGCGAGCACGGCGAGCAGCACCGCCAGGCGGCGGGCGGTCACCCGCGCAGGCGCTCCGCGATGCGCGGGCGGACGACGGTGAAGCCGAACACCAGCACCGCCACGACCGCCAGGTCGAGCACCAGCGCGGTGCCGAGCACGGTCCCCAGCCCGCCGAAGTCGCCCAGCATCCGGCCGCCGGCGTGGGCGACCGCGCCCAGGCTGCGGGCCAGCGAGCCGACCAGGTCGAGCCCGGTCTCGCCGAAGGCCCGCATGGTGCGGCCGGAGAGCAGGAAGCCGGCCCCGATCAGCAGCCACGCCGCGACCAGGTAGGAGACCAGATAGGCCACCACCGGGGCCGGCGAGACGTGGGGGCGGGGCAGGGCCCGCACCTCGGCCATCGTGGCGAAGGTGAAGTTCTCGGGCAGCTCGACCGCGCGCGGCGCGGTCAGCAGCGCGTCGACGACCCGCAGCTCCTCGAGCACGCCCTGGCAGGGCCCGCAGCCGGCGAGGTGGGCGCGCAGGCGGATCCGGACCGCGGGCGCCAGCGTCCCGTCGAGGTACTCCTCGAAGCGCTCCTCACACGAGCTGCAGTTCACCCAGACCTCCGAGCGCGCGGAACGTCCGCGTCGCGCACTTTCCCTCGGCCGCCGCCTCTCGCTCGCGCAGCTTGTGCGCCAGAGCCAGCTTGCCGCGGTGGATCAGCGTCTTGACGTTGCCCAGCGAGAGCCCCATCGTGGTGGCGATCGTCTGGTAGTCCATGTTGTCGTAGAAGCGCAGCGAGAGCACGGTGCGGGTCCGCTCCGGCAGCTCGGCCAGCGCGGCCCGGACCTCGGCCTCGGCCTCGGCGCGCAGAACCCCTCCGGCGGGATCGGCGTCCCGGGAGAGGTCGGGCAGGACGTTCTCGAGCGTCTGGTCCTCGGCCAGCTCGGCCTGGGCCGGCCGCTTCTGCGAGCGCCCGAGGAACGTCCGCACGACGTTGCGGGCGATGTGGTAGACCCAGGTCGACCAGCGGCCGAGGTCGGGGTTGAACGTGCCCAGGTGCGCGTAGGCGCGCAGGAACGTCTCCTGGGTCAGGTCGGCGACGTCCGAGGGCTGGCGCACGCTGGCCCCGATGAACGAGGCGATGCCGCGCTTGTACCGCTCGACCAGCGAGCCGAAAGCATCGCGGTCGCCGTCGAGGACCGCTTGGACGAGCCGCTCGTCCGTCAGCTCGGGGGCGCTCTGAACAGCCATCGTAGTACATCGTACTACCGCGCCGGGCGGCCGAAGTTTCCGGCCGGACGGGAGAGTCTTCGCGAGCCTCAGAACCCTCAGTCCCCGCAATGGGAAAACGGTGGCTCGTCACGGGCGGGCTGGGATTCATCGGCTCGGCGTTCGTCCGGATCGTGCTGCGCGAGCGGCCCGAGGCGGCGGTGACGGTGCTCGACGCGCTGACCTATGCCGGCAACCACGCCAACCTGGCCGAGGTCGCCGGCGACCCGCGCTACCGCTGCGTGATCGGCGACATCGCCGACGCGGCCGCGGTCGACCGGGCGGTCGGCGAGGGCGCCGACGCGATCGTCAACTTCGCCGCCGAGAGCCACGTCGACCGCTCGATCCTCGATCCCGAGGCCTTCATCCGGACCGACGTGCTGGGCACCCACGTGCTGCTCGAGGCGACCCGGCGGCACGGTATCGGGCGCTACCTGCAGGTCTCGACCGACGAGGTCTACGGCCACGTCCACGCGGGCGCGTCGGTCGAGACCGACCCGATCCGCCCGCGCAGCCCGTACGCCGCCTCGAAAGCCGGTGGCGACCTCCAGGTGCTGGCCTACCACACCACCTACGGCAGCCCGGTGCTGATCACGCGCGGCTCGAACACCTACGGGCCCTACCAGTACCCCGAGAAGCTGATCCCGCTGTTCGTCACCAACCTGCTCGACGGCGAGCAGGTGCCGGTCTACGGCGACGGGCTGCAGGTCCGCGACTGGCTCTACGTCGACGACCACGCGCGCGGCATCCTGCACGTGCTCGAGCACGGTGCGCCGGGCGAGGTCTACAACTTGGGCGGAGGCAACAGCCGGACCAACCTCGAGGTCACCCGCCGGCTGCTGGAGCTGACCGGGTGCGACTTCGAGCGCAGCGTGCGCCATGTCGCCGACCGCGAGGGGCACGACCGCCGCTACGCGCTGGACTCGAGCAAGGCCCGCGCGCTGGGCTGGTCGCCGCGCACGCCGTTCGAGACCGGGCTCGACGACACGGTCGCCTGGTACCGCCGGCGCGAGGACTGGTGGCGGCCGATCAAGTCGGGCGAGTTCGCCGCATACTACCAGCGCCAGTACGCGCACCGCTGACCGCGATGAACGACAGAACGGAACCCAACCAGACGTGAAGGGCATCATCCTGGCCGGCGGCCTCGGGTCGCGGCTGCGGCCGCTGACCAAGGTCACCAACAAGCACCTCCTGCCGATCTACGACCGCCCGATGATCTACTACCCGCTGCAGACGCTCTGCAACGCGGGCATCGACGAGATCATGATCGTGACCGGCGGCAACAGCGCGGGCGACTTCCTGCGCCTGCTGGGCAACGGGCGCGAGTTCGGCCTGCCGCACATCGCCTACACCTACCAGGAAGGCGAAGGCGGCATCGCCGACGCGCTCAAGCTGTGCGAGCACTTCGCCGCCAACGACCGGGTGGTGGTGATCCTGGGCGACAACATCCTCCAGGAAGACATCACGCCCTACGTGCGCAAGTTCGAGGCGCAGCCCTCGGGCTGCCGGCTGCTGCTCAAGCAGGTCGACGACCCCGAGCGCTTCGGCGTCGCCCACCTCGACGGCGACAAGATCCTGGGCATCGCCGAGAAGCCCAAGGCGCCCAAGAGCAACTTCGCGGTGACCGGCATCTACATGTACGACAACCGGGTGTTCGACTATGCCCGCGACCTGCGGCCCTCGGCCCGCGGCGAGCTGGAGATCACCGACGTCAACAACGCCTACATCAACGCCGGCGACTGCTATTACGACGAGCTCAAGGGCTGGTGGACCGACGCCGGCCAGTTCGAGTCGCTCTACCGCGCCACGCAGCTGGTCGCCGAGGAGCGGATGAAGGGCTTGCAGAGCACGTGATCGAGCGCATCGCGCTGATCGGCGGCGCCGGCCAGCTCGGCTCGGCGCTGCGGGCGGCGCTCGCCGGCCGCGCGGTGGCGGCGCCCTCGCACGCCGAGCTGCCGTTCGAGGACCGCGCCGCGCTCGAGGCGTTCCTCGACCGCACCGCGCCCGAGGTGCTGATCAACTGCTCGGCCTTCCACAACGTCGACGCCTGCGAGCGCGACCCGCGGCCGGCGTTCGCGCTCAACGCGCTGGCGGTCGACGCCGCCGCCGCGGCCTGCGCCCGGCGCGGCATCGCGTTCACGACGGTCAGCAGCGACTACGTCTTCGACGGCACGCTCGGGCGGGCGTACCGCGAGGACGACGCGCCCAACCCGCTGACCGCCTACGGCGCCTCGAAGCTGGCCGGCGAGCTGCTGCTGCGCCGCCACGGCGAGCGCCACCACATCATCCGCACCTCCGGCGTGTTCGGCACCATCGGCGGCTCCAGCAAGGGCTACACGCTGATCGACAAGGTGCTGGCCCAGGCCGAGCGCGGCGAGCCGACCACGATGGTCGCCGACATGGTGTTCTCGCCCTCGTTCGCGCCGCACGTCGCGCGCGCGCTGCGCGACATCGTCGACCGGCGCGCCTACGGCACCCACCACGTCACCAACGCCGGCGCGACGAGCTGGTACGATTTCGTCGAGGCCGCCTTCGCCAAGGCCGGCCTGGGCGGCGCGCCGCTGGCGCCGATCACCTACGCCGCGTTCGGCAATCCCACGAAGCGGCCGATGTGCTCGCCGCTGGAGAACACGACCTTCGCCGCGGCCGGGATCGCGCCGCTGCCGAGCTGGGACGCTGCGCTCGACGACTACCTGGCGGCGCGCCGCCAGCGCGCCGGCGTCTAGCGTGCACGTCCTGGTCACCGGCGGCGCCGGCTACATCGGCCTCGAGCTGTGCCGCCAGCTGCTCGAGCGCGGCGACCGGGTGCGGGTGGTCGACCGGTTCTTCTTCGGCGACGCGCAGCTGCGCGCGCTGGCCGAGCGCAGCGCGGGCCGGCTGAGCTTCGCGGCCGGCGACATCCGCGGCTTCGACGAGGCCTGGCTGGACGGCATCGACGGCGTCTCGCACCTGGCCGGGCTCTCGAACGACCCGACCGCCGAGTACAACCCCGAGGCGAACTGGCAGATGAACGCGGTCGCGACCGAGCGGCTGGGCGAGGCCTGCAAGCGGCGCGGCGTGCGGCGCTTCGTGTTCGGTTCGTCGGCCTCGCTGTACGACGGGATCGGACCGGGCATGTTCGACGAGCGCACGGAGGTCCGGCCGCGCGGTGCGTACTCGAAGTCCAAGAAGTACGGCGAGGAAGCGCTGCAGCGGCTGACCGACGCCGACTTCGCGCCGACCATTCTGCGCCAGGGCACCGTCTACGGCTGGTCGCCGCGGATGCGCTTCGACCTGGTGGTGAACACCTTCCTCAAGGACGCGGTCACGGTCGGCAAGCTGTACCTGCACGGCGGCGGCTGGCAGTGGCGCCCGCTGGTCGACGTCGGCGACGTCGCGCGCGCCCACGTCGCGTGCCTGAATGCGCCGCTGGACGCGGTGCGCGGCGAGCTGTTCAACGTGATGCAGGAGAACTACCAGGTCCGCCAGCTCGCGATGCTGGTGGCGGGGTCGCTCTCGCTGCGCGGCCGCCAGGTCACGCTCGAGGAAGCGCCGCTGCCCAAGCTGGTCCGCGACTACCGCATGTCCAACTTGAAGCTGACGCAGCGGCTGGGCTTCACCCCCGCGGTGACGGTGCTCGAGTCGATCGACGTGATGCTCGAGCGGCTCCCGCTCGACGACGTGGGGTGGCTGGCGAACCCGCGCTGGTACAACATCGCCTGGATGAGCATCCTCGAGGAGGCTCACGCCGCGCAGCGCGGCTTCGCCAGCATCTACTAGTAGTCCATGAAGGCCGACGGCTTGGGCACGCTCATCGTGCGGCGCATTCCGCTGGACGTCACGGTCGCGTACGGCGCCGGCGCCTGGGTGAAGTCGAAGCAGTCGCTCAGGTCGTCGGCGCGGGCGTCGACCTGGAAGAGCGACGGCAGGCCGAAGGTCTCCTCGACGAAGCGCAGCACGCTGCCGAACTCGTGCTGCACGTGCGAGACGTAGCCGTGCTTGGCGTAGGGCGAGATCGCCAGCAGCGGCACCCGGTAGCCCAGCCCCATCACGTCGAGCTGCTGCGGCACGACGTGGTCGTACCAGCCGCCCCAGTCGTCCCACAGCACGATCACCGCGGTGTCGTTCCAGTAGCGCGAGGTCCCGAGCGCGTCGACGACGCTGCCGACCCACTGCGGGCCGGAGCTCGAGTTGCCCTGCGGGTGGTCGGAGTTCGAGATGGTCGGCACGATCCAGCTCACCTGCGGCAGCCGGCCGGCCGCGATGTCGGAGAAGATCGTCGTCTCGGGCGTGTGCACGTCGGCCCAGTCGGTGCCGTAGCGGATGTGCCCGACCGCGTCGTAGGCGCTCCACAGCAGGCCGCCCTCGTCCGCCACGGTCGGCGTGTAGTAGCCCCACGAGACGCCGGCCGAGTCGAGCTCGTCGCCCAGCGTCGGGTAGGTCTCGCACGGGAACGGGCCGGTCGTCTCCATCCCGTGCGGGTCGAGCACGGTGGTCGTCGTGCCCGCGGGCGCGTCGCAGCCCCACGGCGCCTGGCTCGGAACTTCGGCGACGTCGGCCGACTGCCCGGCGATCAGGTACTGGTGCGCGGTGAAGCTGGGACCGGAATTGGACTGGAACATCCGGTCGGCCAGGACGAAGCGCGAGGCCAGGGTTCGGTAGATCGCCGTCTCGGCCGGGTCGACGTAGGCGTACGCGTAGTTCGGCGGGGTGGGGGCGGTCGTGGTGATGCCGGGGTAGCCGTCGTTCTTGCCGCCGTCGTATTCCTGTTCGAAACCGCGGTGGGTGTGGTCGACGTCGATCCCGTCCTCCAGCCCGATCCGGTGCAGCGGCACCTGCGAGCCGTCGGGCAGCGAAGCGCTCTGGACCGTATCGGCGCCAGGGTACCCGTTGAACAAGTTGTCGAACGAGCGGTTTTCCTGGATCACGATCACGACGTGGTGCAGGTGCTGCAGCGGGGTGGGGGCGGGCGCCGAGGCGGTGGGGAGCGGCGGCGAGGACACCGGCGGCGAGCTGCCGCCGCCGCCGCACGCGGTCAGCACGGCGAGCGCACCAGCGAGCGCGCCGAAGAGCGAAAACCGCGCGTTGAACATCCGTTAAACGCTTCGCATGCGAGCGGCCCATTCCATGCGCGCGGCGCGATTCTCACCGGACCTTCAGCCGGTCCGCTGCCACGGGGTACGGAGCCGTACTCAGCGCCCGCACATGCCTGGTAGAAGGCGATGTCGCCGGCCTCGCGCGCGAGGCGCTCGGCCGGCGTAGCGGTATGCGGTGTGCGAAAGGCGCTCGGGTGAAAGCGGGTAAGCAGCAGACGTGCGAGTGGCGGTGTTCGTGGTCGGCATGGGGCGGAGCGGCAGTTCCGCCCTGACCCGTATCCTGGGGCTGTGCGGCGCGGCGCTGCCGCGCGACGTGCTGCCGCCCAACGCCGGCAACCCGACCGGGTATTGGGAGCCCGCGGCGATCGTGTCCGCCAACGACCAGTTCCTCAGCCGGCAGGGCACGTCGTGGTTCGATCCGGCGCTGCCGCCCCCGCTGACGCCGCAGGCGGCCGCGAGCGACCCGTTCGTGCGAGAGGCGGCGGCGTTGCTGCGCTCGTCGTTCGAGCCGGGCGGACCGCTGGCGGTCAAGGAGCCGCGCATCAGCGGCCTGCTGCCGTACTGGATCGCCGCGGCCGCGGAGTGCAAGCTTCGGCCGGTGGCGGTGCAGATCGTGCGCCACCCCGACGACGTCGCCGCGTCGCTGGCCGAGCGCGACGGCCTCACCGGCGCGCAGTCCAACGCGCTGTGGCTCAAGTACAACCTGACCGCCGAGCGCGACACGCGCGGTCTGCCGCGCGTGGTGATCTCCTACGAAGAGCTGCTGGCGAGCTGGGAACCGGTCGTGCGGCGCTGCGCCGAGTGCCTCTACCTGCCGCTGGCGGTCGGCGGCCGGACCCGCGCCGCGGTGGCGGAGTTCCTCGATCCCGGCCTGCGCCACCACGCCTCCGCCGGACCGGTTCCCGGCCCGCCGGACGGGCTGCTCGCCCGTGTCTACGCGCTGCTCGGCCCGCCGGGGGGTGCCCGACACGGCCGAGTTCGACCGGCTCCGCGCCGAGTACGCCGCCGCCGAGCTGCCGCCGGCCGGCGTGCCGGCCTGGGCCACGCCGAGCTGAGGCAGCGCCGCGGGCGGCGCGCTTCCCGTATCCGTTCGAACGGATCGGGAGCCGTCCCGCATTCGGCCGAACGCTTTCGCGGCGGAACCGCCACCGCGGGACCGAATCATCCCTGACGGCCCATGGAACTCCGAATCGACCACGCTGCCGTCGCGCGCGCGCGCCGGCTCGCCGGGGCGATCGTCGACCCGATCGCCGACTTCATCGCCCGCCACTCGACCGTCAGCGTGGAGCGCGCCGTCGCGCGCCTGTGCGGGGTGGACGGGGTGGACGGCGCGGGCGTGCCGCTGCCCAACCGGCTGGTCGACGCGCTGCCGGCCCGCGAGCCGGGCCTGGCGCGGGCGCTCGGCGCCGCGCTGGCCGAGACCGGCCGCAGCCCGCAGCAGGTCGCCGAAGCGGTCGCCGCGGGCGAGCCGCTGCCCGACCCCGCCCGCACCCCGGAGGCCGCGCTGCGGGCCGCGCTGCGGCCGCACGTCGAGGCCGGCCTGGCGCGGGTCGACCGCACTCGCACCGCGCGCGCCGCGCTGCTGACCCGCCTGCCGCAGGCGCCGCCGCCGCTGCTCTACGTGATCGTCGCCAGCGGCAACATCTACGAGGACCGCACCGCCGCGGTCGCCGCCGCCGAGGCCGGCGCGCAGATCGTCGCGGTGATCCGCTCGACGGCGCAGTCGCTGCTCGACTACGTGCCCTACGGCGCGACCACCGAAGGGTTCGGCGGCACCTACGCGACCCAGGAGAACTTCCGCCTCGTGCGCGCCGCGCTCGACGAGGTGTCGGAACGGCTCGGGCGCTACGTGATGCTGACCAACTACGCCAGCGGCCTGTGCATGCCCGAGATCGCCGCGACCGCGGCGCTCGAGCGGCTCGACATGCTGCTCAACGACTCGATGTACGGCATCCTCTTCCGCGACATCAACATGCAGCGCACCTTCGTCGACCAGCACTTCTCGCGCCAGCTCAACGCGCGCAGCGGGATCATCATCAACACCGGCGAGGACAACTACCTGACCACCGCCGACGCGGTCGAGCAAGCGCCGGCGGTGCTGGCCTCGCAGTTCATCAACGAGGCCTTCGCTCACCGCGCCGGCCTGCCCGACGCGCAGATCGGCCTGGGCGACGCCTACGAGATCGACCCCGACCTCGAGGACGGGTTCCTGCTCCAGCTCGCGCAGGCCCAGCTCGCGCGCCAGATCTTCCCCAACGCGCCGCTCAAGTACATGCCGCCGACCAAGCACATGACCGGCGACATCTTCAAGGGCCACCTGGTCGACGCGATGTTCAACCTGACCTCGGTGCTGACCGGGCAGACGATCCACCTGTGCGGGATGCTGACCGAGGCGATCCACACCCCGTTCCTGGGCGACCGCGCGCTCTCGCTGGAGAACGCCAAGTACGTCATGGGCACGGCGCGCCACCTCGGCGACGAGATCGCCGTCAAACCGGGCGGCAAGATCGAGACGCGCGCGCGCGCGGTGCTCGAGGGCGCGGTGCGGATCCTCGACGGCGTCGCCGAGCGCGGCCTGATGTCGGCGATCGAAGGCGGAACGTTCGCCGACGTGAAGCGCCCGCGCCAGGGCGGGCGCGGGTACGAGGGCGTCTTCGCCAAGGATCCCGCCTACTGGAACCCGTTCAGCGAAGCGCTCGCCCGCGAGACGGTTTCGCGCTGAGCTCGGCGGCCGCCGCGCGCTCGCGGGCCGAGTGAGCCGGAGGGCCCGGCGAACGAACCGCGGGCGGAAAGGCCTCGCGACCCGCGGAATGCCAAGCGGTCGATGGGGCAGATTCGAACGGTCGGCGCGGAGACGGTTGCGTGAGCCTGGTCAAGCCGTACGGCGACACGCTCGACGACGGGGCGGTGCAGCTCTCGTTCACCCTGCCCATCGCCTGGGACGAGGCGGCCGACGAAGCCGCGCGCCAGCTCGTCGGCAAGATGGGCTTCGCCGACGTGAGCGTCGTCGAAGGGCGCCCGATCGCCGCGGGCTTCTCGTTCTTCGTCGTCTACGCGCGCACGCCGGTGGCGATCGACGTCTCGACGATCCAAGCGCCGGCGGCGACCCGCGACGCGCTCTCGATGGACGCGGTCGACGAGCTGATCGCCAAGCGGGTCGGGCGCAAGCTGCGGGTCGTCGGCGCCTGCATCGGAACCGACGCGCACACCGTCGGCATCGACGCGATCCTCAACATGAAAGGCTACAAGGGCGACTACGGCCTGGAGCGCTACCACGGCTTCGAGACGTTCAACCTGGGCAGCCAGATCGCGGTCGAGGACCTGGTCCGCTTCGCCAAGGCCGAGCGCATCGATGCGATCCTGGCCTCGCAGGTGGTGACCCAGAAGGGCAGCGACATCGCCAACTTCACGGCGCTGGCGGAACTGCTCGAGGCGGAGAACCTGCGCGAGCGGGTGCTGCTGATCGCGGGCGGGCCGCGGGTGACCAACCTGCTCGCCGCCGAGCTCGGCTACGACGCGGGCTTCGGCCGCGGCACCCTGCCCAGCGACGTCGCGACGTTCATCGCGCGCCGCTTCGCCGAGCGCGCCGCGTGACGGCGGCTGGCTGGAGCCGGGCGCCGGGGCCTAGAATGATGCGGTGATGGCCGAGCCGGAAATTCTGGAAGCGTATCGCGGCGGCGAATCGGATCGCGTCGAGTTCAAGGCGAGCGTGAACGCCGACCTGCGCGAAGCGGTCTGCGCGTTGGCGAATGACCTCGCCGACAGCGCGAGGCCCGGCTACCTCTTCGTCGGCGTGCGCGACGACGGCTCTTGCGCCGGCATCGACGTCGACGACCGCCTATTGGCGACCTTGGCGCAGATACGGTCGGGGGAGATCTTCAGCCGCTGCCGAGCTTGACCGCCTCGGCGGTCGAGCTGGACGGCTGCCGCTGCGCGGTCGTGGTGATCGCGCCGTCGGACGATCCGCCGCTGAAGTATCGCGGCCGCGTCTGGGTGCGGATCGGGACGTCGACGCTCGTCGCGTCGCCTCAGGATGAACGCATCCTGGTCGAGCGGCGCTCGTCTCGCGATCTGCCGCCGGATCATCGGCCGGTCGCCGATGCGGTGTTGCCGGACCTGGATCTGGAGTTTTTTCGGACGACCTATCTGCCGGCAGCGTATGCGCCCGACGTGCTCGATGCGAACGGGCGGAGCGAGGAGGAACGGCTCGTTGCGCTGCGGTTCCTGGCGGGGTCGCGGCCGACGCTGGGCGGTATTCTGGTTCTTGGCCGAGACCCGCAGCGCTTCGTTCCGGGGGCATACGTACAGTTCGTCGCCTTCGACGGTACTTCGATCACCGACGAAGTGCTCGACCAGAAGGTGATCTCGGGGCGAATCGACGCGGTCGTCAGAGCCGTCCTCGAACTACTCGCGCTCGCGATCCCCGTCGCTCTGTCGCGTGACGAGGGGCCGACCGACATCAAACACGCGCGCTACCCCTTGGCTGCGCTGCGCGAGCTGACGATCAACGCACTGATGCACCGGGACTACTGGGGCGGCAACGCGCCGGTCCGGCTCTATGTCTTCCGCGACAGGATCGAAATCTGGAATCCCGGCGGGCCGTACGGAGCGGTGCGGCGGGAGACGTTCGAGCGCGGCGGCGTGACGGCATACCGCAATCCGATCGTCGCGGAGGCACTCAAGACCCTGGGGTTCGCGCAGCAGTTCGGTTTCGGCATCCCGTTCGCGCGCGAAGCGCTGGTGAAAAATGGTAACCCTTTGCCCGAGTTTCAAGTCGAGAACGGCTACGTGAACGTGGTCGTGCCAGCAGCGAGCGCATGACGAGCGTCGCGTTCTTCAACAACAAAGGGGGCGTCGGAAAGACGACGCTGGCCTATCACCTCGCCGCGATGTTTGCCGAGCTCGGGCTGCGCGTGCTCGCGGTCGACTTGGACCCTCAGGCCAACCTCACCGCCATGTTCGTCGACGAGCCGGAGTTCGAGCAGCTTTGGCCGGACGGCGAACACCCACGGACCTTGCTCGGAGCGGTAGCACCGATCATCGAGGGCGTAGGGGACGTCCGTCCGATCGCGCCTTACGCGGTCGACGTCAACCCGCGGCTCGCGCTGCTTCCGGGCGACCTCGGCTTGAGCGGCTTCGAGGACGAGCTGGCGCTCGCATGGCCCCGGGTCGTCGATCGCCGCCCTGACTCCCTGCGTTCCACGACGGCATTCGCGCGAGTCATCGCCCACTGCGCGCAGCAGTGGCAAGCCGACCTGGTGCTGATCGACGTCGGTCCCAATCTCGGCGCCCTCAACCGGGCTGCTTTGATCTGCGCCGACCACGTCGTCGTACCGCTTGCGCCCGACCTGTTCTCATTGCAGGGGCTTCGCAACCTCGGGCCCGCGTTGCGTGCGTGGCGCACGGAGTGGATCGATAGACGCGATCGAAACGCGAACGCGTCTTTCAGCATACCGGAAGGGGCGATGGCGCCGCTCGGCTACGTGGTGCTTCAACACGCCATGCGCGTCGACCGGCCGGTGATGGCATACGGCCGCTGGCTCGAGCAGATCCCTTCCGCATACAGCCGGGCCGTCCTCGACCGGCCGCCGCGGCCGAAGGGCGCCGATCCCGACCGTCATCGGCTGGCAATGCTGAAGAACTATCGTAGTCTCGCCCCGCTTGCGATGGAGGCGCGTAAACCGATGTTCGCGCTGCGGCCCGGGGACGGTGCCTTGGGAGCCCAGAAAGATGCCGTACGCGCCTGCTACGACGATTTTCACCGCCTTGCGGTGGAGATCGCTTCACGCCTGGAGCTCGGCTTGCCGTTGTTGGAAGGGCGGTCCGCGTGACGTCCGTTCCTCGGCTGCGGCGCCTCCGCTGCGGGACGGACTACCGTTCTGCCCTCGTTCTCGTTGCGTGCGCCGTGCTGGCGTGCGCCGCGCCGGCGGGGGCGGTGGACCGCAGCCTGGGGGCGGACGTGCCCAAGCCGCAGGCTTCGGGGGCGCCCTGGACCGACGCCGAGATCGGCTCGCTCTCGGCCAACCTCGACGCCATGCTGGCCGGCGCGGCGGTTCTGCGCGGCGCGCACGTCGGCATTCAGGCGGTCGACGCGCGCGACGGCCGGGTGCTCTACGCGCGCAACGCCGACGACGCGTTCCAGCCCGCCTCGACCTTCAAGCTGCTGGTCGGCAGCGCCGCGCTCGAGCGGCTCGGCCCCGACTGGCGCGCGCGCACCGAGCTGACCGCCGCCGGCCCGGTCGACGCGCAGGGCCGCCTCGGCGGCGCGCTCGTGCTGCGCGGCGGCGGCGACCCGCTGCTGCGCGCGAGCGATCTGGTCGCCGCCGCGGACGCGGTCGCGGCGGCCGGCATCAAGCGGGTCGCCGGGCCGTTCGTCATCGACGACAGCCGGTTCGACCAGCAGCGCTACGGCAACGGCTGGTCGGTCGACGACCTGCCGTACTCCTACGCGCCGGTCGTCTCCGCGATGATGCTCGAGGACGACGTCGTCCACCTGACGGTCGCGCCGGGCGGGGCGGCCGGCGCGCCGGCCCGGCTGAGCTGGTCGCCGGCGGCGGGCGCCGACGCCGAGCCGCCGCCGGCCTGCCCGCCGGCGTCGGACGACGCGCACTTCGCGAACGCCGTGACCACCGGCGCCGCCGGCGCGAAGGACACCGTCGACCTCGAGCGCGGGCCGTGCGGCGCCATCCGGGTCACCGGCACGATTCCGCTGGGCGCCCGGCCCGACACGCTCGACGCCGCCGTGCCCAGCCCCGAGCGCTACGTGCAGCGCGTCTTCACCGCCGCGCTGGCCGCCCGCGGCATCACGGTGCCGATCTCGGTCGACCGCCCGCTCTACGGCGCGCCGGTCTCGACGGCGCCGTACCCGCGCGAGGGCGAGCGGGTGCTGTGGTCGCACGACGCCGAGCCGCTGCGCGATCTGCTGGCAGACCTCTGGCTGCCCTCCGACAACCTGGTCGCCGAGTCGCTGCTCAAGCAGCTCGCGGTCGCCGCGTCCGGTGCGCCCGGCAGCGACGAGAACGGCAGCGCCTGGGAGCGGACGTGGCTGCGGGGCCTGGGGGTCGACGCCGAGGGGCTCGCGCTCGAGGACGGCAGCGGGCTCTCCACCTACGACCGGATCACCCCGCGCGACCTGGTCGCCGTCCTCGAGCACGACTGGGCCGGGCCGTACCGCGAGCTGGTCCTGGACGATCTGCCGATCGCCGGCGTGCGCGGCACGCTGGCCTCGTCGTTCACCGGGACGGCGGCCGAGCGGCGCGTCTTCGCCAAGACCGGCTCGCTCTCGCACGTCAGCACGCTGGCCGGCTTCGTCGCCACCCGCGCGCACGGCACGGTGATCTTCGCCTTCCAGGTCGACGACTGGCTCGGCGCCGCGCCGGCGCTGCGCGAGCTGCGCGGGCGCGTGCTCTCGCGCTTGGTGGGCGAGTAGCGTGCTGGGCGCGCGCTTCGAGGCCGAGATCCGCGAGCAGCCCGACGTCTGGCGCCGGATCGCCGGCTCGGACGGCGCGGAGCGCTTCGCCGCCGCGGTCGCCGGCCGCGACGTGCTGTTCCTGGGCAGCGGGAGCTCGCTCTTCGTGGGCATGCTCGGCGCGCTGGCGTTCCGGCGGCGCGGCATCCGGGCCGCCGCGCTGGCCGCGACCGAGGCCCGCTTCGACCGCAACGCCTACCGCGACGCCTGCGTCGTCGCGCTCTCGCAGAGCGGCCGCTCGAGCGACCTGCTCGAGGCGCTCGACCTGCTCGCGCCCTCGCGGCTGGTCGGGCTGACCAACGACCTGCACTCGCCGCTGGCCGAGCGGGCCGAGATCGTGATCGACTGCCTGGCCGGGCCCGAGCGCGCGGTTCCGGCCAGCAAGAGCGTGACCTCGATGGCCGCGATCCTGCTCTGGGCCGCCGCGCTGACCGGCGGCGCGCGCAACCGGACCGCCGCAACGCTCGAGGAGACGGCCGAGGACGTGCGCGCCTGGCTCGACGGCCCCGGGGTCGCCGACGTCGTCGCGGCGGCGCGGCGGCTCGCGCGCCGGCGCAGCGTCGCGATCGTCGCGGCCGGTTACGGCGTGCCGATCGCCCACGAGCTCGCGCTCAAGATCAAAGAGGCCAGCTACGTCCACGCCGAGGGCTTCGCGGCCGGCGAGTTCCGCCACGGCAGCTCGGCCATCCTCGATGCCTCCAGCGCGATCATCGGGATCGTCGATCCGCCCTCGCGCGACATCGTCCACCGCCCGCTGGCCGAGGCGGTCGAAGCGGAGGCGGCGCGCTACGTCATCGGCGCCCGCAGCGGCGACGTGCCGCTGCTCGGCCCGGCCACCGGCGAGCCCTTCAACACGCTGGCCTGGCTGGTCGCCGGCCAGTACCTGGCGCTGAGCCTGGGCCGGGCCAACTTCGTCGAGTCCGACGCGCCGCGCGGCCTGAGCAAATACGTGATCTAGGCCGCACCGCGCGGGCCGCCGCGCGCGCGGCAGGTGCCGGGCGGGGACGCCCGTATTCTGCACCGTGCGACGGCGTCCGATGACGCCGATCGCTTTCTTTTTGCCTCGCGGGAGAGGGAATTCCATGACCTATCGCAGCATTCGGCGCCACCTCGCGGTGCTGGCCGCGGTGGTCGCGGTCGGGCTGGCGGCAGCGGACGGCGCCCGGGCCGGCACGACCGGCACGATCAGCGGAACCGTCACCGACCCGGCCGGCAAGCGGCTCGCCGGGATCACGGTCTCGGCCGCCGCGCCGTCGCAGAGCCAGAAGACGACCACCAACGGCGAGGGCTTCTACACCCTGCAGAACCTCAGCCCGGACACCTACACCGTCAGCTTCAGCGGGAGCGGCTTTCAGACGTTCAGCGTGCAGGGCGTGACCGTCCAGCAAGACATCACGGCGACCGTCGACCAGACGCTGTCCAGGCAGCTCCAGACGATCGGCCGCGTCACCGCCAACTCGCCCCAGAACTTGGTCAAGGGCACCCAGGGTACCGACGTCTACAACGTCTCGGGCCAGCAGCTCGCGGTCGCCTCGGGCGGCGACGACCTGCACCGCACGCTCTACGAGTACATCGCGACCGCGCCGGGCGTCACGTTCAACGGCTTTCCCGGCCTGCCGCGCATCCGCGGCGGCACCGCCACCGACACCGGCTACGAGTTCGACGGCATCCCGATCCGCGAGCGCATCACCGGGCTGTTCACCTCCAACCTGAGCAGCATCGGCTTCGCCAACGTCGAGGTCTACACGGGCGGGCTGAGCGCCGCCAACGCCGGCTACGGCACCGGGATCATCAACACGGTCGTCAAGTCCGGCACCTACCCCGGCTTCCAGACCGTCGCGCTGGGCCTGACCGCGGGCGAGATGAACCACTACCTGACCTTGGAGCGGGGCGGGGCGACCCGCGACAACCGCTACTCGTACTACGTCTCGGCCGACCTGGTGAACTCGCAGAACGACTACGACTTCGGCAAGGAGTCGTACCCGAACGTGCTCTACCACGGCAGCGACGGGCCGGGCTCGGTCATCACCCGCGACCTGATCGGCAACTTCCACTACCGGCCGAACCAGAACGACGACGTGCAGTTCCTGATCCAGAACGGCCTGGGCGAGTTCAACTACAACTACCTGCTGGGCTACGGCCCGCACCTGGCGCTGGCGCCGTGCGGCGGAAACCAGCCGCTCAAGTCCAGCCCGACCGGCTTCAGCGGCGGCACCGCGCCCAACGGCGCGGCCTGTCCCGGCGGCTTGTACTTCCAGTCGCTGCCGCCCAACACGGGCAACGCCTGGCACCACTACAGCGGCATCGGCAAGCTGCAGTGGAACCACATCATCAACGACCACTCGGGGCTGACCTTCCGGCTGGCCGAGAACTTCAACCAGTACATCTTCGACCAGCCGATCTCCGACCCCAACTACGCCTCGGACAACCAGCACAAGCCCAACCCCGGCTGCCCCAACTACCCGTACGCGGCCAATACGCCGGTCGCGGTCGCGGGCGGGGCGCTGTGCTCGCAGGGAATCGAGGTCGACTACGACGACCGCCGCTCGAACATGTACTTCGGCTCGCTCGACTACACCAGCACGCCCAGCGCGAACGCGACCTACCGGGCCGGCATCAGCCAGGAGTACGACAACAACCTCGAGGCCTACTACAGCACCTACGGCTTCAACGCCGACGGCACGTGGCCGCAGCGCACCACGACCTCGATCGTGCCGACCCACTTCCCCGCGGCCTACGTCGACGCGACCTTCAACACCGGCCGCTTCACGCTCGAGCCGGGCCTGCGCTACTCCGAGGGCCTGTATTTCTTCCCCGGCTCGCACCCGGTCACGATGCTGACCCCGACCTTCGCCGGCACCTACCGCGCCAATTCGGCCAACGTGCTCCGCTTCTCGTACTCCGACACCTCGAACTTCATCGGCTCGGCCTACGTCTACCGCCAGTTCAGCTCGACCTACGACCCGACGGTGTCGAGCGGCGCGTACGGACCGCAGATCAACCACTCGGCCGAGATCATGCTCGAGCACGCCTTCGATTCCGCCACCTCGCTGCGGGTCGGCCCGTGGGTGCGCAAGACGTCGAACTACTTCGCGCTCTACCGGCCGTTCCTCGGGCTCAACGCCACCGGCGCGCCGCGCTTCGGCCCGACCCAGCCGACCGACGCCGGCGCGAACCAGGCCTTGGGCGTCGAGCTCGGCCTCAACCACGTCGACAACCACCCGAGCGGCGTCTCGGCCTTCCTCTCGGCCACTTACCAGAACTACTGGACCACCGCGATCTCGTCGCTGACCGGCTCGTTCGGCGCCTCGCAGCTGCCCTCGAACTTGGTCGCGCAGGGGATCCGCATCCGCTCGACCGACAACCCGCTGCTCGACACGTCGCTGGCGGTCGACGCGCACTTCGGCCAGTGGTCGCTGCTGCCGCTGTTCACCTACCAGACCCAGACGTTCTACAACGTCGGGATCACCGCCAACGGGCAGATCACCCAGCCCGAGCAGATCGCGGGCGCGCACTGGATCGCCAACGCCACGCTGCTGCGCCGGCTCGACGCCAAGGGCCGCACCACGGCCGGCGTGCGGGTGACCAACCTGTTCAACAACCTCAACGACACCACGCCCTGCCTGAGCGACGGCACCGGCTGCAACCCGTTCAACGGGCCGTACTCGGGCGTCACCACCGCCAAGAACCAGTTCATCTACCAGAACTACAGCCAGAACCCGCGCCTGTTCGAGTTCTTCGTCATGCTCCGGCAATTCTGAGCCGTTCCGGCAGCATGCTCCGCCGGGCCGCCGCCGCGCTCGCCGCCGCCGCCGCACTGCTCGCGCTGACCGCCCAGCGGCCGCCGGGCGGCGCGGCCGCGTTCGCCTGGCCGACCCCGCTGCCGACGACCGCGCCCGCGCCGCAGCCGACGGTGCTCTGGAACGGGCCGGCCGCGAGCTCGTTCGAGCTGGCCGTCCGGCCGCTCGGCGTCAGCCCGGACGGCGCCGCCCGGGTGCTCGTCCGCGCGCTGCTGCGCGACCCGGCGGGCGCGCCGACCCGCGCGCGCCACGGCACCGACTTCGACTGGTTCGCCAGCCGCGGCGAGGTGCAGTGGCAGACCGGGCTGCGCTACGGCGGTCCGGCGGCGATCGTCTCGCTGCGCGACGAGGGCCGGGTCGAGCTGCGGGTCGTCGCGAACCGCCCGCGCATCGGCGAGCGGCGGGCGGCGTTCGACACCCGGGCCTGGGCGCTGCCCCGGCTGGCCGCGGCCGCGGTCGGGCCGCACCTCGTGCGGATCGGCTGGTTTCCCCGGCCGCCGCGCGGGAGCGTGCGCATCGAGCGGGTCGACGGCGGCGGCCGGCGCCGCTTCGCCGCCGCGCTGCCGCCCGGCACGTCGTCGTGGGACGACCCGGCGGTCGAGCCCGGCACGACCGCGCGCTACGTCGTCACCCGCCCGGGCGCGGTGCCGGTGCCGGTCGCGGTCCCCGTGCCGGCCGCGCTTGCGGTCGGCACGGTCGACGCCGTGCGCGGCAAGGGCGCCTGGCTGGCGTTCTCCGGCGACCCGCTCGACCCCGACGGCTTCGCCGGCCTCGACGTCGAGCGCATCGTGGCCACCGCCAAAGCCGCCGGCCTGCGCTACGTGGAGCTGCGCCTGGCGTACGGCGCGTTCGACGAGGTCACCGCCGAGGCCAGACCGACCATCGACCGGCTCGTCGACGGGCTCGACGCGGCCGGGATCGCGGTGGTCGGGTGGACGGTCCCGCGCGCGCTCGCCTTCGACGATCTGGCGCGGGACGCGGCGGTCGCCGCCTACCGCACGCCGTCGGGCCACCGGCTGGCGGGGCTGGCGGTCGACGTCGAGCGCGGCGAGGAGTTCCTGGGCGAGGGCCCGCGCGGCTACGCCGCGCTGCGCGACTACCTGCGCGTGCTGCGCGCGGCGGTCGGGCCGCACGTGCTCCTGGCGGCCAACGTCGAGGACCCGTTCCTGGAACGGCTCGACGCGACGGCGTACCCGTACGCAGCGATCGCCGCCGCCGCCGACGTGCTGCAGCCGATGACCTACTGGCGCATGCTCGGGCCGTGGGAGGGCGCCGAGAAGGCGCGGCAGGCGGTGGCGGGCTCGATCGCGCGCCTGCGGGTCCTGGCCGGGCCGCGGGTCACGATCGGCGTCGGGGCGCAGACGGCGCCGCTCTCCAAGCGCGGCGCGCCGCCGGCGGACGAGCTGCGGGCCGCCGTCGAGGCCGGCCGCCGCGCGGGCGCGATCGGGGTGATCTTCTACGACTGGGGCGGCACCTCGCCCGAGCAGTGGCAAGCGATCGCCGACGCGCGCTGGTGATCAGCCGACCTCCCGGGAGGTTTGGGGGGCTTCGTCCAAGCTAGCCCGGGACTATGCTCCCCGAACTCCTGGCGTGGTTCACCGGGAAGGAACAGAACCGGCGGAAGTTCCCGCGCAAGCGCAAGCCGTACCGTGCCGCGTACAGCCTGGACGGCAAGTCGCAGCGCGCCGCGATCGGGCTGGACATCGGCGGCGGCGGCGTCTGCATCCTCACCCAGGAGCCGATCGGGCGCGACGAGTTCGAGGTCCGGGCCCAGCTCGACGACCGCCAGATCCGGATGCGGGCCAAGACCGTCTGGCACGACACCGTCCAGCACCAGGGCCGCACGGTCTGGCGCTACGGCATGCGCTTCCTCGGCATCCCGGCCGACGACTGGGACGCGATCATCCGCTACACGACCGACAAGCCGGTCGCCGAGGCCAACAAGGCACAGGAAGAGCTGACCGCGATCCGGATGACCCCCGACGACACCGCCCGGCTGCTGCCCAAGGAGCTGCAGCTGCGGCTGCTGCGGATGCTGGTCGAGCGCCGCCGGCTGGCCCCGCTCGACGAGCGGGTCACGCCGCTGGTGCAGTACTTCTACTCGGGGATCGTGCGCCACAACGACAAGCTGGTGCACCGCCTGGTGATCCAGTCCAAGCTGGTCGGCCCCGAGCGCGACGAGCTGTTCGAGACGCGCTTCGTGTTCGACGAGAGCGGAGCGAACGTCCAGATCTTGAACTGAACGCCGGGTGGCGCAGAAAACGGCCCTGATCACGGGGATCACCGGGCAGGACGGCTCGTACCTGGCCGAGCTGCTGCTGGCGCGCGGCTACCGCGTCGTCGGCATGACCCGCCGCTCGTCGACCGACGTGCACGAGCGCATCGCGCACATCGTCGACGACATCGAGTTCGTCTCGGGCGACCTGCTCGACCAGAGCTCGATCACCTCGATCGTCGCCGCGGTCAAGCCGGACGAGCTCTACAACCTGGCCGCGCAGTCGTTCGTGCCGACCTCGTGGAGCCAGCCGGTGCTGACCGGCGAGTTCACCGCGCTGGGCGTCACCCGGGTGCTCGAAGCGGTGCGCACGGTCGATCCGAAGATCCGCTTCTACCAGGCCTCGAGCTCGGAGATGTTCGGCAAGGTGAAAGCCGTGCCGCAGAACGAGGACACGCCGTTCTACCCGCGCTCGCCCTACGGCGTGGCCAAGCTGTACGGCCACTGGATCACGATCAACTACCGCGAGTCCTACGACCTCTTCGCGGTGAGCGGCATCCTCTTCAACCACGAGAGTGTACCTGCGACTACCCCGATCGTCGTTCGCCGCGGCAATCTCGTCGACGTGGTGCCCATCGGCGAGATCGTGCCGGTGCGGGAGAAAGGACCGGTCTATCAAGACGCCGCGATCGATGGCCTGGAAGTATGGGACGGCGAGCGATTCGTGCGTGTGCTGGGCGGGAGCGCGTACAAGCACCGGCCCGTCGTCGACAACAAAGCCGTTCGCAGAATCGAAGCCCGCTGCGGAACGGTCACCACTACCGGTGATCACGTCGTGTTCACGCAAGCCGGTGAAAGGCCGGCACACGCGATCGAACCAGGTGAAGCGATGGAGCGAGCGGCGTTGCCCGAAGCACCAGCCTACACCACGATCAGCCTGGAGACGGCATGGATGCTAGGTGCATTCGTCGGCGACGGTTCCGCTTCTCGCAATGCGCAAGGGATCGTAAGCGCCAAGTTCGCGAACAGCAGCGCTCACTTGCGCAACTACTTCGCGAGCTGCTGGGAGCGCATAACGTGCGGCCATTCGACGTATCACGATTCCATTTCGGGTTTCATACCGGGACGTGTCGTTGGTCAGATCGTGCTAAGGGGCGCGCCGACGTACAAGCAATGGCTGTATGAGACCTGCTACACGAAGGACGGATACAAGCGGGTTCCGCAAGTCGTCCTGAACGGTGACCAGGCGATCTGGCGCGCCTTTCTGGCCGGCTACAACACGGCCGAGGGCCTCAAGGCCGGTAACGGAATCTACAAGTACAAGAACTTCAAGACCAACTCGCCGGTGCTCGCCGCCGGACTGTGGTGGATGGCGCGCGTCGCGCTCGGGCAAGAACTGGTTCTCAACGTCGACGTCGGCCCGCCCGAGCGGCCCGGCCCGTTCTATTCGATGAACCTCCGTTCGCCGAACCCGCAGGGAAACAAAGGCGCGCACCTGCGCAAGGATTTGCGCGAGGTCAAGCGGGTCGTCGAGCTGCCGCACTACGAAGGCTGGCTGTACGACATCACGACCGAGAGCGGTCGCTTCGCGGCCGGGGTCGGCGAGCTGGTGATCCACAACTCGCCGCGGCGCGGCAAGGAGTTCGTGACCCGCAAGATCTCCGACGGCGTTGCGCGGATCAAGCTCGGCCTGCAGACCGAGTTGCGGTTGGGCAACCTGGACGCGCAGCGCGACTGGGGGTTCGCGGGCGACTACGTGCGCGCCATGTGGATGATGCTGCAGCAGCCTGCGCCCGACGACTACGTCGTCTCGACTGGGCGCACGCACAGCGTGCGCGAGTTCGTGCAGCGCGCCTTCGCGGCGGTCGATCTGGACTGGGAGCGCCACGTCGTGGTCGACCCGCGCTACTACCGCCCGGCCGAGGTCGACCTGCTGGTCGGCGACCCGGCCAAGGCGCGCCGGGTGCTGGGCTGGGCGCCCGAGGTCACGTTCGAAGCGCTGGTCGAGCTGATGGTGCGGGCCGACCTCGAGCGCTTGGCGCCGTTCGTGCGGTCCTGAGCCGGTGCGCGTCCTCGTCCTGGGGGCGGGCGGCTTCGTCGGGCGCCATCTGGTCGCGCTGCTGCGCGAGCGCGGGCACCAGGTCGTGCCGGCCGACCGCACCCCGCACGAGGACGGCCTGCCGGTCGACGTGACCGACCCGCTCGCGGTGCTCGGCGCGCTCGAGCTGGTCCGGCCCGCGGCGATCGCGCACCTCGCCGCGCAGGCCTTCGTGCCGGCCGCGCTGGCCGATCCCGCGGGCACCTTCGCGGTCAACGCGGGCGGCACGCTGCACGTGCTGGACGCCGCCCGCGCCCAAGCGGCGGCCGGTCTCGCGCCGCGGGTGCTGGTGGTCAGCAGCGCCGAGGTCTACGGCGCGCAGCCCGCCGAGGCGTACCCGCTGCGCGAGACGACCGCCCCGCGCCCGGCCAACCCCTACGCGGCCAGCAAGCTCGCGGCCGAGGCGCTGGCGCTGGCCTACGCGCGCTCGTACGGGCTCGACGCGGTCGTGACGCGCGCCTTCAACCACCTCGGGCCCGGCCAGGACGAGCGCTTCGCGGTGGCCGGCTTCGCGGCCCAGGTCGCCCGCGCGGCGGCCGGCCACGGCCCGCTGATCCGGGTCGGCAACCTCGACGCGGCACGCGACTTCCTCGACGTGCGCGACGTCTGCGCGGCCTACGCGCTGCTGCTCGAGGGCGCGGGCGAGCCGGGCGAGCTCTACAACGTCGCCGGCGGCACGGCGACCGCGCTGAAGGACGTGCTGCGCCAGCTGGTGCAGATCGCTCGCGTGCCGGTCGAGATTCGCGAAGACCCCGCCCGCCTGCGGCCGGCCGACGTTCCGCACAGCGCGGGCGATGCGTCCAAGCTGCGCGCGGCGACCGGCTGGGCGCCGCGGATTTCCCTCGCCGCCGCGCTGCGCGCGGTCTACGACGACGCGCGCGAGCGCGCCGGAGCGGCCCGGTGAGGGGCGGCCTCGAGGCGTTCGTGTTCGGCCGGCGCGGCGCGCTGCTGGCGGTTCCGGCCATGGTGCTGGCTGCGCTCGGCCGGCCGAGCGCGTTCTCGATCGCGCTCGGCCTGCCGCTGGCCTTCGCGGGTGAGGCAGTCCGGATGTGGGCGGTCGGCTACAGCGGCGTGACGACCCGCGGCGACACCGTCACCGCGCCGGCGCTGGTCACCGCCGGCCCCTACGCCCGGGTGCGCAACCCGCTCTACCTCGGCAACGGGCTGACCGCGGCCGGCTTCGCGCTGGCCTTCACCGGCCGCAACTCGCCCGCCGCGCGGGCCGCGCTGGTCGGCGGCTCGCTGGCCGCCATGCTGGCCGTCTACGCGATCATCGTCCCGCACGAGGAAGCGTACCTGCGCGAGACCTTCGGCGCCGCGTTCGTCGACTACGCGCGGCGGGTGCCGCCGGTCGTACCGCTGCTGGAACCCTCGCAGCCGCAGCAGGGATCGTACGATCCCGACGTGATCGGACGAGCGGAGTCGCGCACCTTCGCGACCTTCGGCGCGATGCTGGCGGTCCTGGCGCTGCGGGCGCTGCGAACGCCGTGAGCGCCGCGGCGGGCGCCTCGACCGGCCGGCTGCGGATCGCGCTGATCGCGACCGTCGGCGTGGCGGCGCTCGAGGCCGGCGGCGGCATCCGGGCCGGCTCCTTGGCGCTGCTCTCGGACGCCGCCCACGTCACCATGGACGTCGTGGCGCTGGCGATCGCGCTGGCGGCCAGCGTCCAGGCCAAGCGCCCGGCCACCGAGCGGCAGACCTACGGCTTCGCCCGCTACGAGATCCTCGCCGCGCTGGCCAACGGCGCGCTGCTGAGCGCGGTCACGATCCTGATCGCGGTCGAGGCCTTCCGCCGCTTCGCCCACCCCGAGATGCCGGCCGGCGGGCTGATGGCCGCCGTCGCCGGCATCGGCCTGGTCGTGAACCTGGCGGTCGGGACGCTGCTGCTGCGCGGCGAGCACGGCCACGGCCACGGCCACGGCCACGGCCGCGAGCGCGCGCACGAGCACCACGGCGAGCCGGGCGACCTGAACCTGCGGGCGGCGACCTTGCACGTCGCCGGCGACGCGCTGGCGGCCCTGGCGGTGATCGCCGGCGGCATCGTGATCGCCCGGACCGGTGCGGCCTGGATCGACCCGCTGCTCTCGCTGGTGGTCTCGGCGATCATCGTGGCGGGGGTGGTGGCGATCGTGGGGCAGGCGACCGCCGTCCTGCTGGAGAGCGCGCCCGGCCACGCCGAGGTCCCGGCGGTGCGCGACCGGATCCGAGTGGTCGACGGGGTGGTCGACGTCCACGACCTGCACGTCTGGACCATCGGCTCGGGCTCGCACGCGCTCTCGGCCCACGTCGTGCTCGACGACCGCAAGCTCTCGGAGGCGAGCGCCATCTTGCGCTCGATCGACGCCGCCATGCGGGCCGAGTTCGCCATCGGCCACATCACGGTCCAGTTCGAGTGCGAGAGCTGCGAGCCGGACGCGACGATCGTCTGCAGCCAGGTCCCCCGGGAGGTCGGTTCGGCGCCCTAGAATCTCGAAGGGCTATGAAACCAGGTACCGTCGTCCTCTCGACCGCCCGCACGCCCTTCGGGCGGCTGGGCGGCGCGCTCGCCTCGCTGCCCGCGACCACGCTGGGCGGCGACGCGATCCGCAACGCCCTGCTGCGCGCCGGCGTCGATCCTGCCGACGTCGACCACGTGATCATGGGCGAAGTGCTCCAGGCCGGGGTCGGCCAGGCGCCGGCGCGCCAGGCCGCCTTCAAGGCCGGCCTCGCCAAGACCACCACCGCCGAGACCGTCAACAAGGTCTGCGCCTCAGGCATGCTCGCCGTCGCCTACGGCGCGCGGATGATCGGCGACGGCGACGCGCGGCTGGTCGTCGCGGGCGGCATGGAGTCGATGTCGAACGCCCCCTACCTGCTGCCCGGCGCCCGGGCCGGCTACCGCTACGGCAACGGCACGCTGGTCGACGCGATGGTCCACGACGGCCTGTGGGACTACTACTTCGACGAAGCGATGGCGTCGCAGGGCGCGAAGGTCGCCGCCGAGCTGGGGGTGACCCGCGCGCTCCAGGACGAGTTCGCCTACCAGAGCCACAAGCGCGCCCACGAGGCCCACGAGGCGGGCTGGTTCTCGGCCGAGATCGCGCCGATCGCCGTCGCCACCAAGGCCAAGGGCAAGATCGTCGTCGACGCCGTGCCGCAGGCGGCGCGGGCGCGGGTCCCGGCCCTGGCCGGCGGCAACGGCGCCAGCGGCTCGGTCTGGGATCACGTGCCGCCGGCCAACATGGTGGCCGACCCGGCGCAGTTCTCGCCCTACGTCAGCGGGGAGGTTCCCTTCACCCTGGTCGAGCGCGACGAGCCGGTGCGGCCCGACGCCTCGCTCGCGGCGATGGCCAAGCTCAAGCCGCTCGACGCCGACGGCACGGTGACGGCCGGCAACGCGCCGGGCGTCAACGACGGCGCGGCCGCGCTGGTGCTCGCGTCGGCCGACTACGCGCGCTCGGTCGGGGCCGAGCCGCTGGCGGAGATCGTCGACCACGTCGGCGTCGCCTGGGACCCGCCGTACCTGGCGCTGGTGCCGGCCATGGCGGCGCAGAAGCTGCTCGACCGGCACGGCATGCGCGCGCGCGACATCGCGGTCTGGGAGTTCAACGAGGCGTTCGCGGCGGTGGCCTTGACCTCGGCGACGCGCCTCGGGCTCGATCCGACGGCGATCAACGTGCAGGGCGGGGCGGTGGCGATGGGGCACCCGATCGGGGCTTCGGGGGCGCGCATCGTCGGGTCGGTGATCCAGCAGCTCCGCCGGCGCGGGGGTGGGTACGGCGTTGCCGCGATCTGCTCCGGTGGTGGCCAGGGGGATGCGTTGCTGATCAAGGTCTAGCGGGGGTGGTGGCGGGGGCGCGGTGGGCGCGTCCGTCACGGGGACGCCTCGGTTGCGTCATCCTGACGCAACCGAGGCTCGGCGCTCCGGGGGCTCTCGGCATCCTGCCTCCGCCCCCTGCGCGACGCCCCGTGACGGACGCGCCCACCGCGCCCTTGGCACGATGCTGGCGGCGTTGGCTCGCTTCGCATCGCGTGGTTGTTTTGCAAGGTTGTGGTGAAAGAATAGGATTGGCGTGCGTGTTCTAGTGGTTGGGGCGGGGCAGATGGGGGGCGGGATCGCGCAGGTGCTCGCTGCGAAGGGGCACGAGGTGCTGCTCAACGACGTCGACGAGGGGCGGATTCGCAAGGGGATCGATGGGATCGCGAAGCGGCTCGCGCGCGACGTCGAGAAGGGGCGGATGACGGCGGAGCAGCGCGGGGACGTGCTGGCGCACATCGATGCGCGGCCGCACTTCCACGATCTCGACGTGGAGCTGGCGATCGAGGCGGCTTCGGAGCATCTGGGGACCAAGCTCGATCTGTTTCGCGATCTCGACCGGAACACGCCGCCGGAGGCGGTTCTCGCTTCGAATACGTCGTCGATCTCGATCACGGTGCTGGGGGCGGCGACCTCGAAGCCGGACCGGGTCGTCGGCATGCACTTCATGAACCCGGTGCCGGTGATGAAGCTGGTCGAGATCATTCGCGGGATCGCGACCTCCGAGGCGACCTACGCGCACGTGCGCGATCTGGCGGCGGCGCTCGACAAGACGCCGGTCGAGGTGCGCGACTTTCCGGGCTTCATCTCGAACCGGATCCTGATGCCGATGATCAACGAGGCGATCCAGGCGCTGTACGAGGGCGTGGCGTCGGTCGAGGCGATCGACACCGTCATGAAGCTGGGGATGAACCATCCGATGGGGCCGCTGACGCTGGCGGACTTCATCGGGCTGGATACGTGCCTGGCGATCATGGAGGTGCTGCACGACGGGTTCGGCGACTCGAAGTACCGGCCGTCGCCGCTGCTCAAGCAGTACGTCGCGGCGGGCTGGCTCGGCAAGAAGTCGGGGCGCGGGTTCTACGACTACGCGGGCTCGGCGAACGGGGCGGCGCCGGTGCCGGCCGGGGCGGGGCGGTGATCCAGACGCGGCCGGCGGCGTTCGAGCCGAGCGCCGACCAGCGGGCGATCGGCGCGGTCGCGCGCGAGGTGGCGGAGCGCGAGATCGCGCCGCACGTCGCCGAGTGGGACAAGGGCCACGTCTTTCCGCGCGCGCTGTACGGCACGCTGAGCGCCGCCGGCTTGATGGGGATGCTCGTTCCCGAGCGCTACGGCGGGGTCGGCGCGGACTACGTCTCGTACGCGCTGGCGATCGAGGAGCTGGCCCGGGTCGATGCGGGCACCGCGGTGACCGTCTCGGTGCACTCGATGATCTGCAACGCGATCGCGACGCTCGGCAGCGACGAGCAGAAGGACGGCTGGCTCGAGCGGCTCGCGACCGGTGACGTCATCGCCGGGTTCGGGCTGACCGAGCCCGACGCTGGTTCCGACGCGGCGGCGATTCGTGCCGGCGCGCGGCGCGACGGCGACGGCTGGGTGCTCGGCGGGCGCAAGCAGTGGTGCACCAACGGCAGCTATGCCGGGGTGGTGATGGCGATGTTCCGCACCGGCGCGGCCGGCGCCAAGGGCATCAGCGCGTTCCTGGTCGACACGGCGACGCCGGGGATCACGGTCGAGAAGGTGACCGAGAAGCTCGGCATCCACACCTCGAACACGGTCGACCTCGCGTTCGACGACGTGCGCGTGCCGGGCGCGGCGCTGCTCGGCGCCGAAGGCGCGGGGCTCTCGTCGGCGCTGGCGACGCTGACCTCGGGGCGGATCGGGATCGCGGCGCAGGCCTGCGGCATCCTGGCCGCCTGCCTGGACGCGTCGGTCGCGTTCGCCCGCGACCGGGTCGCGTTCGGGCGGCCGATCGGCGCGTTCGAGGGGGTCTCGTTCAAGCTCGCCCGGATGGCGACCGATCTCGACGCCGCGCGCCTGCTGGTCTACCGCGCGGCGGCGCTGGCCGATGCCGGCCGGCCGTTCGCCGTCGAGGCGTCCAAGGCCAAGCTGTTCGCTTCCGGCAAGGCCCGCGAGCACGCCTCGGAGGCGGTGCAGATCCACGGCGGTTACGGCTACACGACCGAGTTCCCGGTCGAGCGCTACTACCGCGACGCCAAGATCACCGAGATCTACGAGGGAACCTCGGAGATCCAGCAGCTCGTCATCGCCCGCAGCCTGTTGGGCCGGCTCGACTGAGCCGCCACGCGCGCGCCGCGACGCCGGCCGAGGCGTGCACGAGCGGCTCGGCCGCCAGCGGCTCGAGCCGTGCCGCGGCGAGCAGCGTGTTCGCGCCGAGCTCGGCCCGCGCGTCGCGCAGCGGCCACGGCTCGTGGGCGACGTCGCCGCGCACGGTGCGGCCGCGCGGGTCGACGGTGTAGAAGCAGTAGCGCTCGACCAGGAAGTGCTCGAGCGAGCTCGCCGCGGCGCGGCGCTCGCCGCCGCTGTAGTACGCCGTCGCGGAGAAGCGGGCCGGCGGCGCGCGACCGTCGCTGCGCTCGCACGCGTAGGCCGCGCCGTCCGGCGCGAAGCGGGTCGTGATGCGGGCGCGGTAGTACGGCAGGTGGACGACCCGCCGGGCGGCCTCGACCACCGCCGGGCTGGCCGCGTCGAGCGAGAGGAACCAGACGCCGGGCTTGCCGTCGGCGACGACGTACGTGCGGACGTTCACCTCGCCGAACGCCGCGCAGCCGAGCGCCGCCGGCACCGCGCGCAGCCGGGCGCCGGCGATCCGAAACGCGACCACGCCGGCCCAGGCGCTGCCGTCGTAGCGGTCGACCTCCACCCCGGGCGGCAGCCGCGCGCGGAGCGCGGCCGGGTCGATTCGCCAGTGCAGGAACAGCGCGTCGCGCCATTCCATGGCGAGCACCCAGGCCGCGCTCACGGCGCGGGCTCGGCCAGGAACCGCTCGCGCAGGCCGGGCGGCGGCAGCGGGCAGGCGTCCCGGCGGCCGAACCAGCGGTAGCGGTTGCGCGCGATCCAGCGGTAGACCGCGTCGCGCGCGCCGCGGGGAACCAGGATCGCGGCGAACGCCAGCGGCCACGGCGCGCGCAGGCCGAGCGCGAGGTGGAGCGCGGCGTCGCTCCGCTCGAAGCGCCGGCCGTAGTCGAGCAGCACCACGCTGGCCTCGGCGGGGATGCCGCCGGTCGGCGCCAGCAGCTCGGCCGCACGGGCCGACTGCAGCGGCACGAAGCGGAACCGGCCGGCCGGGTCGTTGGCGTGGACGAAGCGCACGACGCCGTTGCAGAGGTTGCAGACGCCGTCGAAGAGCACGATCGCGGGCGGCGTCGAGTCTAGCCCTTCTTCACGAACGAGTCGCTGACCAGGTTCGCCGTGATGCGCTGGGTGGACGTCACGTACTGGGAGGAGACGGTGTGGCGGAGCACCGCGGTGAGATCGAACGAGCGCGGGTCGAGGTGGGTCGTGTCGTAGACGACCGTGCCGCGGTCCGTCTCGTCGAAGCCGCGCCCGCCGCCGACGGTGACCGTCCGGGTGATCTCGAGCGTCGCCTGGTCGTCGGCGACGGCGGTGACGCGGTAGGTGGCCGTGCCGCTGCCCGGCGCGGGAACGGGGCTCGTCCAGCTGGCGTTCACGTCGATCTGGCGCTCGGCGATCATGCCGCGCGCGAGCAGCGGCAGGACGTACGCCGCCTCGGGCGCCAGCTCCAGCCCCGGCCGGTACGACAGCCGCCCGTCGGCGAAGATCGCGACGCGGGCGGGGGCCTGCTCGACGTTCGTCCCGGCGAAGGCGGCATCGACGACGAGGCCGCCGTCCGCCGTGGCGGCGACGACGTCGACGGTCAGCGTCCCGTCGTCCGCGACGCTCCCGCTGCGCGACACCATCCCACCCCCGGTTCCGGTGCCGCCGCCGACGCCGGTGAACCCGGAGGTCTGCTCCTCGTTTCGGTTCGACGCGCTGAACGCGACCCGGTACACCAGGGTCCGCAGCGGTTTGGGCGCGTCGGCGGCCGACGCCCAGAGCGGTGCGGCGGCGATGCATGCACAAGCGAGAACGAGCGAAGTTCGCACGGAAGTCCTCCTGGCGTAGCGGTTCGAGGTACGGTCCGGCGGACGCTGCCGGCACCCCGTGCGACGATTGTCGTCCAGGGCTGCTCGGTGGGGGCGCGGAACGCTCGGCACGCCATGAAGTTGATGGAATACCAGGGCAAAGACCTGTTCCGGCGGGTCGGGATCCCGACGCCCGCGGGCGTCTACGCCACCACCGCCGACGAGGTCCGGGCCTTCATCGAGAGCCACCCCGGCTCGTGGGTGCTCAAGAGCCAGGTCATGATGGGCGGCCGCGGCAAGGCCGGCGGGATCAAGTTCGCCGACGACGCCGCCGGGGGCGAGGCGCTCGCTCGCGAGCTGATCGGCAAGGTCCTGCGGTCGGTCCAGAACCCCGACGGCGAGGAAGTCAAGTCGCTGCTGGTCGAGGAGAAGGTCGACATCGCCAGCGAGGCCTACGTCTCGATCGCGATCGACCGGACCGAGAAGAAGCCGGTCGTGCTGGTCACCGCGCAGGGCGGGATGGACGTCGAGGAGGTCGCCGAGCGCGATCCGGACGCGATCTCGAAGTACTGGATCGATCCCGCCGCCGGGTACTCGGCCTTCATCGGCCGCCAGCTGGCCTTCGACGCCCACCTGCCGGCGGGCTACCGCAAGGCCTTCCCGGCGATCCTGGGCGCGCTCTACGCGCTCTTCATGGACTACGGCGCCAACCTGGTCGAGATCAACCCGCTGGTGCTGACCGGGGACGGCCGGGTGATCGCCAGCGACGCCAAGGTCGAGCTCGACGACAACGGCCTCTACCGCCACCCCGACGTCGCGGCCTGGAACGCGCAGTCGCCGGCCGACGAGGACCAGGCGGCCGCGGTCGCCATCGGCCTGGGCATGTCCAACTACGCCAAGCTCGACGGCACGATCGGGGTGATCGCCAACGGCGCGGGCCTGGGCATGGGCACGATGGACGCGATCCGCAGCGCCGGCGGCGCGGCGGCCAACTTCCTGGACATCGGCGGCGGCGCCCAGGCCGACCTGGTGAAGAAGAGCTACGACCTGGTGACCGGCGACCCCAAGGTCAAGGCCATGTTCATCAACATCTTCGGCGGCATCACCCGCGGCGACCAGGTCGCGCGGGGCATCGTCGAGGCGCTGGCGGGCGGCGACGTGCGCCGGGTGCCGCTGGTCGTGCGGCTGACCGGCACCAACGCCGAGGAAGGCCGGGCGATCCTGGCCGAGGCCGGCTTCGTGCCGGTCGAGACGATGGACGAGGGCGCGGCGCGCGCGGTGGCCCTGGCGAACGGGAGCAACTAGCATGTCGATCTTGCTGGACAAGAACTCCAAGGTCATCGTGCAGGGCATCACCGGGCGCGAGGGCGCCTTCCACACCGCCCGCATGCTGGCGTACGGCACGAACGTCGTCGGCGGGGTCACCCCCGGCAAGGGCGGCACCAAGACCGAGACCGGCCTGCCGGTCTTCGACACCGTCCGGGACGCGGTGGTCGTCACCGGCGCGACCCACTCGATCGTCTTCGTGCCGCCGGCCGCCGGCGCCGACGCGCTCTGGGAGGCCCACGACGCGGGGATCAGGCTGGCGGTCTGCATCACCGAGGGGATCCCGGCCCACGAGATGCTGCGGGTGGTCGCGACCACGCCCGACATGCGGATCATCGGCCCCAACTGTCCCGGCCTCATCTCGCCCGGCAAGTCGCTGGTCGGCATCATGCCCGGCCACGTGTTCGCGCCCGGCAACGTCGGGATGATCTCGCGCTCGGGGACGCTGACCTACGAGATCGTCGACGGCCTGACCCGGGCGGGCCTGGGCCAGTCGACCTGCGTGGGGATCGGCGGCGACCCGATCATCGGGACGACCTTCGTCGACTGCCTGCGCGAGTTCGCCCGCGACCCCCAGACCCACGCGCTGGTCGTCGCCGGCGAGATCGGCGGCTCGGACGAAGAAGACGCCGCCGCCTTCATCAAGGAGCACATCCCGGACAAGCCGGTCGTCGCGTTCATCGGCGGCCGCTCGGCGCCCAAGGGCAAGCGCCTGGGCCATGCCGGCGCGATCATCTCGGGCAACACCGGCACGCCGGAGTCCAAGGTCGCCGCCTTCGCCGCCGCCGGCGTTCCGGTCGCCGACCGGCCGAGCGCCATCCCCGCTCTGCTCAGAGAACGGCTCGGTTCCACCCCCGCCTGACCGGCAGGCCGTCGCCATTCCCAGCGAATTGGAAGGAAAGGCCTAAGGGCCGTAAAAGGCCACTGCGTCGACGATGGCTGGCCGCCCAGGCCAGTCCCTCGTCTACTCGCTTTGGAAAGGACACCAAGCCCTTGACCATACCTCTGCTCGTGAAGCGGAGCTTGGCGGCCATCCTCTTGATCATCGCGATCGTCCTCCAGGGAACGACAAGCGTTCTGGCAGGCACGACGGGAGCGATCAGCGGTACCGTCACCGACGCTTCATCTCAAAAACCGATTCCAGGAGCGCGCGTCACCGTCACCAGCCCGTCTGGAACGGCCAGCGCGACGGCCGACCCGAGCGGTCGGTTCGCGTTCCTCTCGCTCGCGCCGGACACGTACAACGTCTCGGTCGCGGCCACGGGCACGTACGATGCGTACAGCCTCAGCGGCGTGACGGTTCAGGCCGACCAAACCCTGAACGTGCAGCTCACGCCGCCGCTGCGCCTGACCCGCATCGGCTCGGTCACCTCCCGCTCGTCCTCCGCGCTGGTGAAGCCGGGGACGACCGCCGACGTCTACTCGATCAACGCGGCGACCCAGGACAAGGCCTCGCAGCTCGGCGGCGGCGGCACGCTGAACAGCGCCTACTCCGCGATCTCCAGCGTTCCCGGCGTCTTCGTCGCGCCGAACCAGGTCGGCTACATCGGTGCCGGCCCGACGCTCTCGATCCGCGGCGGCGACTACGACCAGATCGGCTACGAGCTCGACGGCATCCCCGTCAACCGCTCGTTCGACAACTACCCCTCCGGTCAGTTGTCCTCGCTCGGCCAGCAGGAAGTCCAGGTCTACACCGGCGCGACGCCGGCCAACGCCGAGGCGGAGGGCATCTCCGGCTACATCAACCAGGTCATCCGCACGGGCAGCGCGCCGGCGTACCGTTCGCTCGACCTGGCGGCCGGCGCGCCGGCCTACTACAACCGCATCGCGTTCGAGACCGGCGGAGCGAACCCGTCCCGCACGTTCTCGTACTACGTCGGTCTGGGCGCGTACAACCAGGACTACCGGTTCTTCGACCAGTTCAACGGCGCGAGCCTCGACCGCTACTACGGCTCCCCGCTCGCGCCGTGCAACAGCGCCACCATCTCTCAGGCGGTCGCACCTTCGTGCTACGGCCCGCAGGGTCAGGACTACACCAACGGCGGCGCGACGCCGGCCTACGTGCTGGGCCCGGTCCAGGCGTTCGGCCAGGCCGAGACGCAGTCGCGCGACACCGTCGCGAACTTCCACTTCGGCATCCCGCGCAAGGACGGCTCGCGGGACGACGTCCAGTTCCTCTACGACAACAACCACCTCTCCAACTACGGCTACGACTCGACCAACGACCAGGGCGGCACCGCCTTCCTGAACGCGATCGGGCTCGGAACGCCGTTCTACCTGGACGGCTTCCAGACGACGCTCCCGTACGGCACGCTGCTGGGCCAGAACTACACCGGCGGCAGCGTGAAGCAGTTCAACTTCCCCAACTCGTCGGTCGGCCGCCCGCTGGACGACCCGATCCCCGCCAACGCGCGGGACGAGTTCGTCAACGACCAGGCCGTCGTGAAGCTCCAGTACCAGCACAACTTCGGCTCGAGCGCGTTCTTCCGGATCTACGGCTACACGTCGTACACGGACTGGATGAACAACGGCCCGCAGACGGCGTACTCGGACTACCTCGGGTTCGACCCGGTCGACTACCAGCTCGCCAGCCACGCGCGCGGCCTGAGCTTCCAGTTCTCCGACCAGGTCAACTCGAAGAACCTGGTCTCGTTCCAGGGGTCGTACGTGACGGCGAACTCGTTCCGTTTCAACGACTCCGGCTACGGCCACGGGAACGGCACGGTCGGCTACCTGGTCGACAGCTCGAACCCGGCCAACGGCATCTGCTACTCGAACGGCGGTGCGACCGCCGCGCCGGGCTGCCTGTATGCCACCAACCCGGCCACCGGGGCCGCGATCCCGTTCCAGACCTTCACCCTCCAGCAGGCGCTGACCAACACGGTCACGCCGGCAACCGGCACCTGCGGCGGCGGCCCTTGCGAGTACCTGGTGGTGGGCGGCGGCGCGGCCGGCAGCTACAACACGGTCGTCCCGCGCTTCTCCGCCCTCTCGCTGACGGACGACTTCCGCCCGACCGACAAGCTGGCGATCAACCTCGGCCTGCGCTACGACCTCTTCCAGTTCCTGGGTTCCGACACGACGAACGGCGGGCTGGCCCGCGAGCTGTACTACAACGCGTGGAACCTGACCCACCCGGGGCTGCAAGAGTTCAACGTCCCCTCGCAGGAGTTCGCCTACCCCGAGTTCCAGCCGCGCCTCGGCTTCACGTACACGCTGGACCCGACCTCGGTCGTCCGCGCCAGCTACGGCCGCTACGCGCAGGCGCCCAACGCGGCGTTCGAGCAGTACAACTACCTCCAGCCCAACGCGCCCGCCAGCTTGGCCAACTTCGTGAAGTTCGGCATCGGCGACACGCCGGGTCACGAGATTCGGCCGGAGGTCTCGAACAACTACGACGTCTCGCTCGAGCACCAGTTCGGGCGCGACGTCTCGATCAAGCTGACCCCGTTCCTGCGCAAGACGCAGGACCAGATCCAGAACTTCTTCCTCGACCAGAAGACGAGCTTCGTCTCCGGCCTCAACGTCGGCCGGCAGACCTCGCAAGGGCTCGAGTTCGAGGCGGACAAGGGTGACTTCAGCCGCGACGGCATCGCCGCGCGCTTGTCGTTCACCTACACGAACAGCTACGTGCAGTACGACCGCGAGCCGAACGGGACGTCGATCGTCGACCCGATCAACGCGGCGATCTCGAACTTCAACGCCTTCACGCGGTCGGGTGGCGGTTCGCCCTGCTACACCACCGGCGGAGCCGCGGCTCCGGCGTGCGGTGCGGGGACGGTCGCGAACCCGTACTACAACCAGGCCCCGGGCGGCCTGTTGGGGACCAACGACAAGTTCCCGACGTTCGACCAGTTCCCGGGTGCGATCGGCACGGTCGCCGACACGTTCGGCGCGCCGTACGTGCTGACGCTGCTCGCGCAGTACAAGAAGGGCCCGCTCTCCGTCACGCCGTCGCTCCAGTTCAACGGCGGCGTCCGGTTCGGGACGCCGGAGAACACGCCGGGCATCAACCCCGCGGCGTGCACCGGGGTGCTCCCGGGCTCCGTCGCCGGTGACCCGCGTTACCCGGTCGGCGCACCGGGCGGCCAGCCCTACGACTACACCACCTGCGGAACGTCGTTCGCCGACGGCACGCCGGTAGTGATCCCCGACCCCGCCACCGGCCATTTCGACGGCCTCGGCGAGTTCGTCGCCCCGAACTTCCTGCAGGCGAACCTGCAGGTGTCGTACACGGTCAACAAGCGTCTCACGTTCGTCAGCACGCTGTCGAACCTGTACACGCGCTGCTACGGCGGTCACCTGCCGGCTGGGCTGACGGTTGCCGGAGCCTGCGGCTACGGGCTGACGTTCGGTGCGGGCGCGGGTCCGCAGCCGATCGGCAACCAGTACAACCCCGGCTACGCGATCCAGCCGTTCCTCAACCGGGCGTACGACCCGACCTTCAACACGATTCCCTTCAACGCGTACTTCGAGGCGCGGATCAAGATCTGACGATCCGCGTTTCCGTCCGAGTTGACGACGAGAGCCCCGCTTCGGCGGGGCTCTCCGTTTTTGCGACGCTGCCGAGCGACTCCTCGGTCGGTTATGGTCCGCGGCGGGGCGGGTACCGCAGGGCGTCGAACACATGGGCGTGCTCGTTCTCAGCATGCTGTTGCTCGCGCTGGCTGCGCCCGGAGCGTCGCCCAACCCCGCGCCGACCAACCCGTTCACGCTCGACCCGCTGCCCCGCGCAACGACGCTGCCCGTCATCGGAACGACGCGCAGCCGGCCCGTCTGCACGGCGATCCGGCGCGCCGTCAAGCCGGCGCTCGAAGCCGCCATGCAGAACGACGCCACCTACCTGGTCATCCGCAAGAACATCTACGACTACGTCGTGCGGGATTTCGACCAGTCGCGCGACCTGCACCTCATGCAGATGGACCGCAAGGTCGACGACCTGGTGAAATCGACCGACGCGCTCGAGACGGCGCTGCAAGACCCGAGCTTCCAGCCGGCGGGGACCGTGCGGCCGGAGGACGCGAAGGCACTCCACGACATGCACGACACGCTCAAGGGCGTGCTGGCGGCTCAGCGGGTCCAGCTCGACGTCATGAGCGGTTTCGTCGAGACCGAGCGGGCGCGCCGGTTCGGCAAGCTGGACGAGTCGCAGCAAGCCATGCAGGACGCCATCGCGCCGACCCTGCAGACCACCGGGGTTCCGCTCCCGACGATCACGGGGTTCCTGAACGACGAGAGCAGCGTGTTCTCCTCGCTCAAGCACCCGACCGTCAACGGGTTGGCCGACGGCCACAAGCTGGACCACGACCTCGGCGACATCGCAGCGTTCACGGCGAGGCGCGAGACCGTTGCGACCCGGACGATCGTCGACGCGGCCAACCACTGCCGCTGAGCTCGGCGCCCGGCAGATGGCGTTCGGCTACCAGTGCGAGGAGTGCGAGGAGGCAGTTTGGCTGGCAACGACGCGGGCCGAGCTCAACTGGCTCAAGAACCGCCGCCACGTCGTTCGTGAGGTTCAGCGCCACCTGAGCGGCGGGCTCGACGGCTGGATGGAGCAGGGAATGGCGTTCCTGGACCGGCACGACGGGCACAGCGTGGTCGTGGTCGAGCGCGCCGGGCGCTGAGGAGCCGCCGCGAGCGCGCCCTGCTCGCGAGCGCGGGACGTTACTTCGGGACGCGGATCCGCTGGCCGACGGCGAGCGCCGCGCCGCCGAGGTGGTTCGCGCCGATGATCTGATCGACGGTCGCCTGGACGTTCCCGCCGGCGGGCGTGGTGCGCTCCGCGAGCGACCAGAGGGAGTCGCCGGGGCGCACGCTGACGGTCGTGTAGCTGAGCGGGGGCGCTGCGTGGACGGTGCTCGAGATCGCGGGAAGGGTCACTGCCAAGCTGAGGGCCGCGAGAGCCACTGCCGGCATGAGGGTGAGCTTCCGTTTCGTCGTCCCGTACATAACCTTGCGATCCCCCAGATGTTGTGCCAAACGCTTGTTCGGCCCCTAGATTCTACCCAGATATCCACCGGTCGTCAAGCTGGCTTCGAACGTATGTTTGCTCTGCGGGCGAATCTATGCTACGATGCCCGCAATGAGGGCCGCCTCCCCGAGGTGGCCGATCCGTAGCGTCGCATGGCGCTATGCCTACAGGGTGGCATTCTTAGGAGGACCGATGGCCGAACGGGCCACGACCGATAAACAGCAGCGGATCCTCGAGGTGATCCGCGCGTTCACCAACGAGCACGGGTACCCGCCGTCGGTCCGCGAGATCGGCGAGCGGGTCGGGCTCTCGTCCTCGTCGACCGTGCAGTCGCACCTCAAGACGCTCGAGCGCCGGGGCCTGCTCCGGCGCGATCCGACCAAGCCGCGCGCGCTGGTCGCCGCGCCCGACGAGGACGAGCCGGTCACCATCCCCTCGGTGACGCTCCCGATCGTCGGGCGGGTCGCCGCCGGCGTCCCGATCACCGCCGCCGAGAACCTCGAGGACCACTTCGTGCTGCCGACCTCCTGGGCGCCCCGCCCGGGCGGGTTCGTCCTGCGCGTCAAGGGCGACTCGATGATCGAGGCGGCGATCCTCGACGGCGATCTGATCGTCGTCGAACCCCGGCCGGACGCCGCCAACGGCGAGATCGTGGTCGCGATGATCGACGGCGAGGCGACCGTCAAGCGCTTCTACCGCGAGGACGGCCGGGTGCGGTTGCAGCCGGAGAACGCGAGCATGGCGCCAATCTACGCCGACGATGTCACCATCGTCGGGCGAGTCGAGGCCGTCATCCGCCGGCTCTAGCCCTCCGGCACCGCAGCCCTCCGGCCTCGCGGCGTTGCCCGTTCCCGAGGGAAACGGGCTCGTCGCGCGGTTCGAGCGCGCGGTCGCGCCGTTCGCGCAGCGCTTCGCCGACGCGCCGGCGGTCAAAGCGCTGCGCGAGTCGCTCCCGATCGCGCTGGGTGCCGCGGCGGTCTTCCTCGTGCTGCTGGTGCTGCTGCCGCGCTTGCCGGCCCTGGGCGACGTCCTGCCGCGGCTGCGCGACGCCGTTCCCGGTGCCTTCGCGCTGGCGTCGGTGGTGATGGCCTTCGTCCTGGCCGCGCGGCTGGCGCTGCGGCTGGGCTACCCGCTTCTGCCGGCGGTCGCGGCGACCGTCGTGGCCTTCGCCTTCGCGCTGCCGCGCGAGGCGCAGCGGGCGGTCGTCGTCCTCGCGCGCAGCCGCGGCGCGAGCGGCCTGGGCGCGTTCGAGCACACGCTGGGCGCGAGCGGCCTCTTCACCGCGATCGTCGTCTCGCTCGCCGCCGCCGGCGCGCTCGAGCTGGGCCGGCGCCGGTTCGGTCCGGCCGCGGGTCCGCTGCTCGGCGGCCTGGTCCTGGTCGGTGCGTTCGGGGCGCTCTTCGCGGCGCGGCTCTCGCTCGCCGCCGGGCTGGCGACCCTGCTGGCCCCGCTGGTGAGGCTGGGCGACTCGTTCGCCGCGCTGCTCGCGATCACGGCGATCGAGTCGGCGCTGTTCGTGGTCGGGATCCACGGCCCGGCGCTGCTCGCCGCGCTGATCCTCCCGGTCTACGCCACCATGCAGTTCCAGAACACCGCCGCGGCGCACGCCCACCTGCCGCTGCCGCACATCGTGGTCGTCTCGACCTTCCTGTTCGTCTTTCCGGGCGGCGCCGGCGCGACGCTGCCGCTGGTGCTGCTGCTGCTGCGCTCGCCGGTCGCGCGGCTCAAGCGGTTCGGCTACGCGACGCTCGCGCCGTCGCTGATCAACGTCAACGAGCCGGTCATCTTCGGGCTGCCGGTGGCGTACAACCCGGTCCTCGCCGTGCCGTTCGTGCTCGCGCCGGTCGCGCTGGCCTGCACGACCTACGGCGCGCTGGCACTGGGCCTGGTCGGGCGCCCGATCTACTACGTGCCCTCTTCGATCCCGTCGCTGGCGAGCGGCTTTTTGGCGACGCTCGACTGGCGCGCGTGCGTGCTGATGGCGGGCAACGTCGTCGTCGCCGGCGCGATCTGGCTGCCGTTCGTGCGCGTCTTCGAGCGCGCCGAGGCGGCTCGAACCCGCTCCGCGGGGCTGGTCGCGAGCGAAGCGCTCGCGTGATCGCGGCCCTGCTCGACGGCGCCGGGATCACCGCCGGCCCGCGCGTGCGGGCCGCCGCCGAGCGCGCCGCGCCGTACCTGGAACGGCGCGACCCGCGCACGACGGCGATCCGGGCCCGGGTGCTGCGGGCGTTCCTCGAGGAGGGCGTGGCCGAGAGCGACCTCGCCGGAACGACCGGCTACGGCTACGACGATCCGGCCCGCGCCCGCTACGAGTCGCTGCTCGCGCGCGTCCTGGGTGCCGAGCGGGTGCTGGCCCGGCTCTCGATCGTCAGCGGCACGCACGCCATCGTGGCCGGCCTGGACGCGCTGCTCGCGCCCGGCGCGACCTTGCTGGCGGCCAACGGCGCGCCCTACGACACCCTGCGCCACGCGATCGCGACCGCGCCGCACGCGCTCGTCGCGCGCGGCGTGCGCTACGCCGAGGTGCCGCGCGCGAGCGACGGCACGACCGACCTGGCCGCGCTGCGGGCGGCGCTGCGCGCCGAGCGGCCGGCGGTGGTGTTCGTGCAGCGCTCGCGCGGCTACGCGGTGCGCCGCTCGCTCTCGATCGACGCGATCGCGGCGCTCGCGGCGGTCGTGCGCGGCGCGCAGCCGGACGCAGTGGTCTTCGTCGACAACTGCTACGGCGAGCTGGTCGAGGAGCGCGAGCCGCTCGAAGCGGGCGCCGACGTCCTCGCCGGCTCGCTGATCAAGAACCTCGGCGGCGGCCTGGCGCCGGCCGGCGGCTACGTCGCCGGCCGGGCGGACCTGGTCGAGCGGATCGCGGCCCGGGTCTTCGCGCCGGGCATCGGCGCGGGACTGGGCCCGACGCTGGGCTTCGGGCGCGCGCTCGTGCAGGGCCTGTTCTACGCGCCGCTGGTCGTCGCCGAGGCGCTGCGCGGGCTGGACTTCGCCGCCGCGCTGTTCGCCGAGCTGGGCTGCGCGGTCGACCCGCTGCCGGGCGAGCCGCGCACCGACATCGTGCAGGCGATCCGGCTCGGCTCGCGCGAGCGGCTGATCGCCTTCGCGCGCGGCTTGCAGCGGGCCATGCCGCTCAACGCGCGCTTCGCGCCCGAGCCGGGCCCGGTGCCGGGCTACCTCGACCCCGTCATCATGTCGAGCGGCGCGTTCGTCAGCGGCGCGACGATCGAGCTGTCGTGCGACGCGCCGCTGCGCGAACCATACGAGGTCTACCTGCAAGGTGGGCTGACGGCCGAGCACGCCGCGCTGGGCGCCGTGCTGGCCGCCGACTCGGTCCTAGCCCAGTCCTAGCCGCAACCGGCACGGCTACCGGGTGTACGTGCCGTGCAGCAAGTCAGCAGAGGTCGGTATTGTTGCAGCAGCCCAACGTGCACTTTTGCGTCTGCGTGCAATTGTGCGAGATTTGCGTGCACGGGCCAGTATAGATATCGCTCTCCGCGCGACCGCTAACCGGTTCTTCGCGCAGGTCGAGGTCGTCGAAACGAGATTCGCTTGGCATGATACCTCCGATAAGAATTGAGGAGCCGCGGTCAGCCGGTGAGGCCGGTCGTGCAGCAACGGTTCCCACAGCCGGCTCTTCGCGCAGGTTCCGGCCCGGCGCGGTGCTGGCGGCGGAGGCCGTCGCCGCGCTCGGCTAGCGAGCGCGACGGCGGTGCGCGGTCCTAGGCAGTCAGCACGTGCGCGTCTTGCAGTACTCGGTGTAGTACACCGGGGGTGTTTGCCCGTCGGCGGGTTCGTCGTCGAGCTTGGCGGCCCTGGCCGGTTCCTCGCGCAGGTCGAGTTCCTCGAAGCGGTAGTCGGTCGGCATGGTGGTATCCTTTCGGTTCAGACGCAGCAGACGCGGGTGCAGGCGTGGTTGGTGGTGATCACGTCGGTCTTTTCGTCGAGCGGCGGAGCGCCGGTGTTGTCGACCGCGCTTACGGCGCGTTCGGTCGAGCGCGCTTCCTCGCGCAGGTCGAGGTCTTCGAAACGGAATTCGCTCGGCATGATATCTCCTCGTCGGGGCGGCAGCTGCTAGACGCAGCAGAGACGGGTGCAGGCGTTGCTGGTCGTGCAGCCGTGGCTCTGCTGGGTGGGGCTGGTCGTGTCTTCGTCCAGCCGTTTTCCGGGCGCCGATTCTTCGCGCAGGTCCAAATCGTCGAAGCGCGGTGATGCGGGTGCTGGTGGCATCGAGGCCTCCTTTGGTCGTCGATCGATCGGTAGTCGTCAGTCGGGCAAGAGCCCGAAGAGCGGGAGCCAGCTGCGTTCCCGGCCGGTCGCGGCGTCGACCAGGAACTGTGCGATGCCCAGCGCCGCGTCGAGGAAGTCGGCCCGGTCCTCCTCGCGGCGGTCGCGCAGGTTGTAGGTGCGGTAGCCGAGCGGCAGGCGCTCGTCGTACTCGGCGAGCACGCGCCGGGCGAGCCGTGCCGCGTAGCGCGCGAGCCGCTCGTCCGCACCGAAGTGCCAGACCACCGAGGCGACCCCGCTGCGGCCGTGGCAGAGCGCGGCGTCCCACGACTGCTCCGCGTCGAAGCGCTCGTCGACCACGGCGGCGACCGCGTCGGTGGCGAGCGCGCGCAGCGCGTCGTCGTGCTCGAGCCGGGCGCGGTCGTAGAGCGCGGCCGCGACGCCGACGGTTTGGTAGCACCAGGCGCGGCGCGCCGACGGCCGTTCGTCGGGGCGCCAGGCCGCATGCCAGCGGTGCGCGCCGTCGATCCGGTGCGACATCCGCAGGAGCAGGTCGACGTAGCGGCGGGCCAGCGCGCGCTCGCCGGGCAGCGCGAAGTTCAGCGCGGCCAGCAGGCCGGGCACGCCGTGCGAGAGGCCCAGGTTGACCGGCGCGGCCGGGTCGTTGCGGGCCAGCCGCGCCTCGACCGCGTCGGCGAAGCGCTCGGCGTACCCGCGCACGGCCGGCAGCGCCTCGGGCACGTCGGCGCCCAGCGCGATCGCGCGGCCGGCGATCCCGTTGATCAGGTCGTAGTCCCCAATGGCGTCGAGGTCGGGCGGCCGGGCGTCGCGGATCGACTCGGCCAGCGCTCCGCGCAGGCGCTCGCGGACCGCGGTCAGCGAGCTGCGCGCCGGATCGACCACGTCGAGCACGACCAGCAGCCCGGCGGCCCCGCCGTAGAGCCCCAGCCGGTCCGGTGCGAACACCAGCGCCTGCCGCAGCAGCTCGCGCACGCGCGCTTCGCCGCCGCGCCCGGCGCGGGCCAGCGCGTCGGCGACGATCACCGGGCCGCCGTACCCGCCGATCGACTCCGGCATGACCGCGCCGGTCTCCTCGACCAGCGGCAAGGCGGCGGTGAAGATCCGCTCCGCGACGCCGAGCGCGCGCTCGGCGTCGGCGCCGCTCAGCAGCGGCGTGCGCAGGTCGGTCGTCTGGGTCATGCGCGCCGCTCCGCGCCGTAGAGCAGCTTCCAGATCAGCCGCCGCAGCGCCAGCTCGTCCTCGCGGTCGGCCCCGCGCCGGTTGCAGTGCATGTGCAGCAAGCTGTCGACGACCTCCAGGTACGGCGTCGAGCCGGCGCAGGCCGCGGCCAGCGCGCGGCCGAGCGGCACGAGCGGGTCGTCCGCGGCGACCTGCAGCAGCGCCGTGGTCTCGCGCCCGAGCGCCCGCACGGTCTCGCCCTCCTCGGCGCCCGACGCGCGCACGCTCGGGCGGCGCGAGCCGACCCAGGCCGCGCGTTCCTCGGGGGTGGTCAGCGCGGCGACCATGGTCAGCGCGGGGCGGGCGAGCGCCTCGAGCTTGGGGCGCGGCTCGAGCGTCTCGACCGGCGGGGCGTCGAGCGCGGCGACGCTGTCGCGGTGGAACAGCTCCTCGCACAGCGCCATGCCCGCGGGCCCGCCGTAGCGCTCGAGCTCGCGCACGTAGGTGTCGATCGCGAAGCGGTCGACCACGCCCTCGGCGACGAGCCGGGCGGCGAACGCGGCCGCCTCGGCGAGCAGCGCGGGACCGTCGGCGCCGTGCAGCCGGAAGCGCACGTGCCATTCCGGATCGCGGTAGAGCACGTAGAACCACGGCTGGCCGCGGCCTTCGGCGAACGCGCGCAGGCGCGGCGCCAGATCGGAGCGGAACTCGCGCGGGTTCGCGTAGAGCTTGAGGTAGGCCCAGTCGCCGCCCGGCAGCACCCGGCGCTCCGCGCTCGCCGGAACGACCGGCGGCCGCGGCGCCGCGAAGCGGCGGGCCGCGCTCGCGATGCTGGCGACGAACTCGGCCCGGTAGCGCCCGCCTTCGGCGTCGTGCAGCCAGAGCGAGGCCTCGTCGAGGAAGGTCTCCTGGAGCCGCACGTACGACTCGGCGGGCAGCCGGCGCAGGCGGTCGCGCAGCAGCGTCGCGCCGGCGTCCGACCGGGTGTCGATCACCACGACGTTGTCGGCTTCGGCGTAGGTCACGTGGCGGTCGATGCCGCGCTCCGCGGCGGCGCGGGCCAGCTCGCCCTCGCGCAGCGCCGCGACCGGGACGGTCCAGGTCGCCGGCCGCAGCACGACCCGCCCGACCGCGATGCGCGGCACGAACGGCAGCTCGGCCAGATCGCCGAGCGGGAACGAGCTGGGCGTGCGCAGCCCGTCGCGCGAGACCAGGTAGAAGAAGCGCGCCAGCGGCGGCGCCAGGCGCGGGTTGTAGGCGGTCGGCCAGACGACGTGGATGCGCGCGCCGCGGCTGCGCGAGCGCAGCGCGATGCGCTCGCCCTCGATCCCGACCACGATGTCGTCGAGCGGGATCGCGTCGACGCCCTCGGCGTGCACGTTGATCGGGATGACCGCGTCGGTCGCGAGCGGGTGCGCCATGACGTTGCCGACCCGCGCCCGGGGCGGCGTGAAGAGCGGCTCGGCGGTGACGACGTCGCCGTGCGCGCCGTCGCCGACGGTGTACCGCCAGGCGGCGCGGAACGGCTCGTCCTGGTACTTGGCGAAGCGGCCCGCGGTGCGGCCGCCGCCGTTGCTGGCGAGCAGCGCCGAGGGCACCACCCGGTACTCGCCGCGCGCGATCGCGGCGTAGGACGGCGCGACGACGTCGAAGGCGACCTCCAGGCTGGGCGGCAGCGCATCGCTCGCCAGCGGCGGGAGCAGGGCGTCCCAGTCGCGGTCGCGCAGCGCGACCTCGCGCCGGCCGGCGGTCAGCGCCGCGCCGATCAGGCCGGCCAGCCGGGTCCGCCGCGCGGCCTCCTGCTCGCGCTCGGCCTTGCGCTTGGGATCGTGCCGGTGCTTGCCCTTCGGCTCGTCGCTCTCGCCGGGGATGCCGATCCCGGTCGGCGCGACCAGGTCCAGCAGCGGGATCCAGCGCTCGCCCGACTCGTAGCGCTCGACGAAGCGCTCGCGGTACGCGTCGATGTGCTCGCGGTGACCGCAGCGCAGCAGGGCGTCGGCGAGCCGCACGACGTCCGAGCGCACCCGCGGCGGCAGCTGCAGCCGCTCGTGGGTCGCGTCGAAGAAGAGCGGGTAGTCGACCTTCTCGGTCGCGAGCGCGTCGAGCGCGGCGCCGCGCTCGGCGACGACGGCGAGGTCGGGCAGCGCACCGGCGTCGTCGCGCGCGGCGCTCTCGGCCGCAGCGACCAGCGGGGCGAGCCGGTGCTCGGCGAGCGCGCTCGCCCGCAGCCGCGCGAGCGCGTCGTCGGTCGGCAGCGGGTGCGAGGCGGGGACCAGGAAGCGCGCGTCGGCGAGCCGGTCGACCAGCGAGCGCGCGCGCTCGGGCGCGACGCCGAAGCGCTCGGCGAGCGCCGCGACGAGCTCGCGCGCGGAGCTCGGCTGCGCCGCGCGCTCGAGCGCGAAGGCGATCGGCTCGCTGATCCGGATCGAGACGTTGCGGTACTGCGGGCCGCCCTCGCCCTCGACGGTCTTGCGCTCGTCCGAGAGCACGAAGCGGCCGCCGTCGCGCCGCAGCGCGCTCGCCCGCACGAACGCGATGTCGGGCTCGCCGGCGGTCCGCGCGGTGGTCAGCAGCGCGTCGTACGCCGCCACCAGCGCGTCGAAGCCGACGTTGGCCCGCGCCCGCCGCCCGCGCATCGGCGCGACCGTGCGCTCCTCGGCGCCGAAACCGGCCGGGCCGACCGAAGCGAACAAGCCGAACGGCGTCGTGCGCATCGCCATCCGGGTGGCGTAGGCGAGCAGCTTGACCGCGGCGCGCTCGTCGAGCGTGCCGCCGCGCTCGGCGAAGCGCAAGCCGTTCGTCGCCAGCAGCACCGCGGTGCGGAACTCGGGATCGGCCGCGAACAGGCGGCCGACCTCGGTCCGCCACTGCGGGCTCGCCAGCAGCCGCAGCGCGCGCTCGACCGGCCAAGCGGGAACGCGCGCCAGCGTGATCTCCTCGACGATGCTGAGCGGTGGGACGGTCGCGGCAGCGGCCGGAGCGAGAACGGCGGACATACGCACCCTTTACCGGACGGAAAAACGCGCGGCGCAGGCCGCGCCTGCGCCGCGCCAGGCGCTCAGCAGGGGCAGCTCTTGTACTCGCAGCTGACGTGCGTGTACTGCACGGTGGTGGTCGGTTCGTCGGCCGCGTCGTCGGCTTTTGCGACCAGCGGTTCCTCGCGCAGGTCGAGGTCGTCGAAGCGGTACTCGGTCGGCATGTGGTCTATCCCTTTCCGCGGTCAAAGCCGCGCGTCGATCGCTCAGCAGGTACAGGTCTTGAAGCGGCTGTGCAGCGGGCCGCAGGCCGGCCCCATCGAGTTCGAGTCGGGCTCGTCGAGCTTGGCCTCGCGGGGCGGTTCCTCGCGCAGGTCGAGATCGTCGAAGCGGTATTCGAGCGGCATCGCCGGGACTCAGTACGTCGGGGTGCAGCGGCAGGTGGGTCTGGTCTGGCAGCTGATCTGCGTGTACGTCGTCGGGATCGCGTCCTCGTCCTCGAGTTTGGCGGCGCCCGCCGGCTGCTCGCGCAAGTCCAGCTCGTCGAAACGGTACTCGGTCGGCATGGAGTACACCCTTTCCGCGCGGCCTCGCGCCGCGCAGCGATCCCTTCCCTGGCCCGGCGGGGAATCATCCTGGGCGGGGGACGGGTGTGACCGCCCCGGCCGCTAGGCGGTGCCGGCGTCCTCCTCGCCCATGAAGCCGTAGAAGAAGTAGGTCTTGCCGTCGTCGGTCTCGATCGCGATGCGGGTGTCCTCGACCCGGGCGGCGGTGATCCGCCGGCCGACCATCGCCTCGAGGACCGACTGCGCCTGCATGAACTCGGCCGCGCGCAGCGCGTCCGGCTCGATCTGGATGGGCTCTTGCTCGTTGGGGTTCGCCATGTCAACCTGCCTGCGGGAGAGGACCGGCCGTCCGGCGCACGCGAAGGCGTGCGGGATATGTACGTCCTCGAGGTGATGAGCGGGCCGCTCGACGGTAAGACGTGGGCGTTCGAGCGAGAGATCACCGTCGGCCGCGACGACGCGGTCGCGACCGCGTGCATCACCATCGACCGTTACATTTCCCGCAAGCACGCGCGTCTCTACCGGGAAGAGGACGGTACCCTGCGTCTGGCCGACCTCGCCAGTCGTAACGGTACCCGGGTCAGCGGGAGAACTCTCGCCGACCCCGAGCCGATCGGGCTGGGCCAGCCGTTCGTGATCGGCCGTACGACCCTGCGCGTCGTCTGCGGCGAGCGGTGACGGTCGCGCGCACCCCGGCCGAGGTCCGCTCGGCCCTGCGGGCCGCCCGCCGCCCGGTCGGGCTCGTACCGACCATGGGCGCGCTGCACGCCGGCCACCTGGCCCTGATCGGCCGGGCTCGGGCCGAGAGCGCGACCGTCGCCGTCTCGCTCTTCGTCAACCCGCTGCAGTTCGGCCCGGGCGAGGACTTCGAGCGCTACCCGCGGGCCTTCGCCGGCGACCTGGCCGCGATGGAAGCGGCCGGGGTCGACCTGGTCTATGCGCCCGAGGTCGGCACCATGTACCCGCCGGGGTTCGCCGCCGCGGTCGACCCGGGCCCGGTCGGCGCGGGCTACGAGGGAGCGCTGCGGCCCGGCCACTTCCGCGGCGTGGCGACGGTCTGCGTGAAGCTGTTCGCCACCGCGGCCCCGGAGCGGGCCTATTTCGGCGCCAAGGACGGGCAGCAGGTCGCGGTCCTGCGGCGGATCGTCGCCGACCTCGACCTGGGCCTCGAGCTGGTCGTCTGCCCGACCGTGCGCGAAGCCGACGGCCTGGCGCTCTCCTCGCGCAACGTCTACCTCTCGCCCGCCGAGCGGGCGGCCGCGCCGGCGCTGCACCGGGCGCTCGCGGCGATCGCCGGCGCGGTGCGGGCCGGCGAGACCGACCGCGAGCGGGCGGTCGCCCACGGCCGGGCCCAGCTCGTCGCCGCGACCCGCGAGGCCTACCTCGACCTGGTCGATCCGGCGACGTTCGTTCCGCCGCCGGCGGCCGGGCCGCAGGCGCTGGCGATCGGCAGCGTCTGGCTCGGCACGACCCGGCTGATCGACAACGAGCCCGTCGGCCGGCCGGTGGAGCCGGGCCGCGAGCCGTCGCTGCGGGGGGCCGACCGGTGAGGGGCCGGCGGGTGCTGCTGGGCGTGAGCGGCGGGATCGCGGCGTACAAGGCGGCCGCGCTGGCCAGCCGGCTGGTCCAGGCCGGCGCGGTGCTGGACGTGGTGCTGACCGAGGACGCGCGCCGCTTCGTCGGCGCGGCGACCTTCGCCGGGCTGGCCCGCCGGCCGGTGTACGGCTCGCTGTGGGAGCGGGTCGAGGCGATCCCGCACATCGCGCTGGCGCGCGAGAACGAGGTCGTGGCGATCGTGCCGGCGACCGCGAACACGATCGCCAAGCTGGCCCTCGGCCTGGCCGACGATCTGCTCAGCAACGTCGCGCTGGCCACCCGCGCGCCGCTGGTGATCGCGCCGGCGATGAACAGCGCCATGCTCGACCACCCGGCCACCCACGCCAACCTGGCGACCCTGTGCGCGCGCGGCGCGACGATCGTCGAGCCCGAGGTCGGCTTCCTGGCCGAGCGCGAGCACGGCCCGGGCCGGCTGGCCGGCGAGGACGCGCTGTTCGGCGCGATCGAGGGCGCGCTGCGCCGGACCCAGGACCTAGCCGGCGAGCGGGTCCTGATCACCGCCGGCCCGACCCGCGAGCCGATCGACCCGGTGCGCTTCCTCTCCAACGCCGCGACCGGGACGCAGGGCATCGAGCTGGCCCGCGAGGCGCTGGCGCGCGGCGCCGCGGTCGACCTCGTGCTGGGGCCGACGCCGCTCGAGCCGCCGGCCGGCGCGCGCACGGTGCGGGTCACGACCGCCCGCGAGATGGAGGCCGCCGTGCGCGAGCGCGCGCCGCAGGCGACGATCGCGGTCGCGACCGCCGCCGTGGCGGACTGGCGGCCCGCCGTCGCGCACGAGCACAAGGTGAAGAAGACCGACGAGCCGCAGGCGCTCGCGCTCGAGCGCAATCCCGACATCCTGGCCGGCCTCGGTGCGGCCGGGCACCCCGGCCTGTTCCTGGTCGGCTTCGCCGCCGAGACGCAGGACTGGGAGGCCAACGCGCGCGCGAAGCTGGCCTGCAAGCGGCTCGACGCGATCGTCGCCAACGACGTCGGCGGCGAGCGCGGCTTCGGCCCGGTCGACAACGCGCTGGTGCTGCTGTGGGGCGAGGAGGGGCGGCGCGACCTCGGCCCGGGCTCGAAGCGCGAGCTCGCGGCGCGGCTGTGGGACGCGCTGCTCGCGCTGAAGCGGGCGTGATGCTGCTGGCGATCGACGTCGGCAACACCGAGACGAAGCTGGTGGCGTTCGAGGCCGACGGCGCGCTGGCCGGAACCTGGCGGGTCACGACCGCCCGCCGCCGGACGGCCGACGAGTACGGCGTGCTCTTCGCGGCGTTCTTCTCGGCCGCCCACTACGCGCTGGCCGACGTCGACGCGATCGTGGTCGCCAGCGTCGTGCCGATCGTCGACCGGCCGCTGGCCGAGGGCTGCGAGAAGTACTTCGGCGTGCGGCCGGAGTTCTTCACCGCCGCGGCCCAGCGCTCGATCGCGGTCCGGACCGACCGCCCCAGCGACGTCGGGGCCGACCTCGTCGCGGCCGCGATCGGCGCGGTCGGGTTCGTCGGCGCGCCGGCGATCGTGGTCAACTTCGGGACCGCGACGACGTTCGGCGCGGTCGACCGCGACGGCGCCTACGTCGGGGTCGCGATCGCGCCGGGGATCCAGGTCGCCTTCGACGCGCTGGTCGGCCGGACCGCGAAGCTGCCCCAGGTCGCGCTCCAGGCGCCGCCCTCGCCGATCGGGCGCGAGACCGTCTCGGCGCTGCAAGCGGGGATCGTGTTCGGGGCGGTCGGCCAGACCGAGGGCATCGTGGCCCGCATGCGGCGCGAGCTGGGCGAGGACGCGCGGGTGATCGCCTCGGGCGGCCTGGCGCCGATCGTCGCCCGCGAGACGGCGCTGATCGAGCGGGTCGAGCCGTACCTGGTGCCCCACGGCCTGCGGGCGGACTGGCTGCGCGCGAAGGGCGGCTAGTCCCTACTTCGAGCGGCGCGGCCGCTTGGGCTTGGTCTCGAAGTATGCCCGCAGGATGCGCTCGATCGTCGCGCTGGGCGAGTAGACCCGCCCGCTCTCGCGCGTCCGGCCGTCGGCGATCGCCTCGTCCTCGAGCTGCGCGAGCACGTCGGTCGCGATCCGGAACGTCACTGCCCGCTTGTCGGGCCCGCTCGCCTTCACCACGCCGCTACGTTCCGAGCAGCGCGCGGGTTCGCCGTCTCGAAATCTTGCAAACATACAAGCGTATGGGCCGGCCGAGCGGCTCGCGCGGCCGGAGCGGGCAGCCGGCTGGAACCGGGGCCGGCGCCCGGAGGCGCCGGCCCCGGCGTGGTATACTAGGGGGTCGTGTCCCGCACCGTCGCGCCGCTTCGGATCGGCCCCGTCGAGGTCTGGCCCCCCATCGTCTTCGCGCCGATGTCGGGGGTGACGAACCGCACCCTGCGGGCGCTCTACAAGCCGTTCGGCTTCGGCCTGACCGTGACCGAGTTCGTCTCCTCCAACGCCCTGCAGTACGGGGCCAAGCGGACGATGGAGATGATCGACCAGCACGGGGTCGAGCAGCCGGTCTCGACCCAGCTCTGGGGCAACGACCCGGCCGTCATGGCCCGGGCCGCCAAGCTGGTGCGCGAGTGCGGGGCCGACATCGTCGACATCAACTTCGGCTGCCCGGCGCCCAAGGTGACCAAGACCGAGGGCGGCAGCGCCTGCCTGCGCGACGTCGACCGCTGCGAGGCGATCATGCGGGCCGTGGTCGAGGCGGTCGACTGCCCGGTCACGGTCAAGATGCGGCTGGGCTGGACCGAGCAGCAGCTCGTCTTCGTCGAGGTCGCCCGGCGCGCGCAGGCGGTCGGCGTGCAGGCGCTGACCCTCCACGCGCGGACCGCCAAGCAGTTCTACCGGGGCACCGCCGACTGGTCGAAGATCGCCGAGCTCAAGCGCGCGGTCGACATCCCGGTCATCGGCAACGGCGACCTCGGCGACGCCCACGATGCGCTGCGCCGGATGCGCGAGAGCGGCGTCGACGGGGTGATGCTCGGCCGGGCGGTGCTGGGCAACCCCTGGCTGGCCGGCCGGCTGCGCGCGCTGATGGAAGGCCGCGAGCCGGAGCCGGTGCCCGAGGCGCCGGACCGGCTGCGCTTCGCGGTGCGCCACTACCACATGATGGTCGAGGAGTGGGGCGAGCCGCGGGCGGTGCCGCAGATGCGCAAGCACCTGGGCTACTACCTCAAGGGCTTCCCCGGCGCCGGTGCGCTGCGCGAGCGGCTGATGCGGACGCAGACCGCGGCCGAGACGCTGGCGGTGCTCGCCGAGACGATCGCCCTGCTCGAAGCGCGCGGCGCCGAGCTGGCCGTCGCGTGAGCGCGACGACCGACGACGATCTGTACGGCGCGCCCTCACCGGCCGCGCTGTACGACGAAGTGGTCGAGGACTACCGCCGTTACCTGAACCCGCCGCTGGCGCGGGTGATGAAGCTGTCCGGCTCGCCGGTCGAGGTGTCGGCGCAGGGCTGCACGATCACCGACCACACCGGCAAGACCTACCTCGACTTCGCCGGCGGCTACGGCGTGTTCACGCTCGGCCACCGCCACCCGCGGGTGGTCGCGGCGGTCAAGGACCAGCTCGACCGGATGGCGATGTCGGGCCGCACGATGTTCAACCCGCTGATGGGCCGGCTCGCCCGCCGCCTGGCGGAGCTCGCCCCCGGCGACCTGTCGCTGTGCTTCTTCGCCAACAGCGGTACCGAGGCGGTCGAGGGCGCGCTCAAGCTCGCCCGCGCCGCCACCAAACGGGCGACGATCGTCGCGGCCGACGCGGCCTACCACGGCAAGACGCTCGGCGCGCTCTCGGTCAGCGGGCGCGCCGCGTTTCGCGAGCCGTTCGCGCCGCTGCTGGCCGACGTGCGGCGGGTGCCCTTCGGCGACGTGGACGCGCTGCGCGCGGCGGTCGACGAGACGGTCGCGGCGGTGATCGTCGAGCCGGTGCAGGCCGAGGGCGGCGTGAACCTGCCGCCGCCGGGCTACCTGCGCGAGGCGCGCGCGATCTGCGACGAGCGCGGCGCGGTGCTGATCGCCGACGAGGTGCAGACGGGCCTGGGCCGCTGCGGCCGGCTGTTCGGCTGCGACGCCGACGGGGTCGTGCCCGACGTGATGGCGCTGGCAAAAGGGCTCTCGGGCGGCGTGATCCCGGTCGGCGCGTACGTCGCCCGGCCGGCCGTCTGGAACGCCGCCTACGCGAAGGCGCCGCTGCTGCACACCTCGACCTTCGGCGGCAACGAGCTGGCCTGCGCGGCGGCGCTGGCCGCGCTCGACGTGCTGCACGACGAGGACCTGGTGGCGAACGCGCGCGAGCGCGGCGCGCAGCTGCTGGCCGGCGCGCGCGCGACGATGGCGCGGTTCCCGGCGGTGATCGCCGACGTGCGCGGCGCGGGGCTGCTGGTCGGCGTCGAGCTGCGCAGCGAGGGCTACGGGGGCACGATCATCCCCGAGCTGCTCAAGCGCGGCGTGACCGCCGCCTGGACGCTCAACCAGCAGCGGGTGATTCGCCTGGAGCCGCCGCTGATCGTGCGCGCCGAGCAGGTCGGCGCCGCGCTGCGCGCCCTGGACGCAGCGGTCGAGGCCGCGTTCGCGAAACTGGGAACGCTTCCTTAGTGCCGTACGTGGAGTGCGAGATCGAGGTGGACGCGCCGCCGGCGGTCGTCTACGAGCTCGCCAAGGAGCAGGAGCGGTTCCCCGAGTTCATGCCCGACGTCGACACCGTGGTCGTGCTCGAGCGCCATCCCGACCGGGTGATCACCCGCTGGAAGACGCTGGTCGAGGACGCGCCGATCGAGTGGACCGAGGAAGACCGCTTCGACGACGCGGCGCTGCGGATCGACTACGCGCTGATCGAAGGCGACCTCGACACGTTCGAGGGCGCCTGGACGTTCGAGGAGCGCGGCGGCGCGACGCACGTCGTGCTCGGCGTCGAGTACGACTTCGGCGTGCCGACCCTGGCCGAGCTGATCGGCCCCACCCTCGAAAAAAAAGTTCGCGAGAACTCGGCGATGATGCTGGCCGCGCTCAAACGCGAGGCGGAGTCACGGCCGGTCCCGCCGTCGGCGCGCGGTACGCGCTGAAGCTCGCCGCCGCGCGCGGCGGCCGCTGCGGCAGCGCGGCGTGGAGCAGCTCGACGGTGCGCACCAGCTCCTCGGGCCGGCCGGGCTCGGCCAGCCGGGCCGGCTCGAACCGCGGCCCGCGCACGTGCAGGCCGGCCTCCTCGATCGCGGCCAGCGCGGCGCCGCCCTTGAGCGCCCGCTCGTGGAGCGAGCGCACCCGCTGCAGCGCCTCCTCCAGCTTGAGGACCTCGGCCCGGTACTCGGCGTAGCGGGCGTTCTCCGCCAGCGCCGTCTCGCGCAGCGCGGGCCAGCGCTCGGCCCGGAAGGCCGCGACCTCGGCGCTGCTCCGCTCGCTCAAGCGGCGCCGCCGCAGCGCGATCAGCCGGTGCTCCTCCGCGTCGGCGGTGCGCGCGCCCTTGGCCCGCGCCCGGGCCATCGCGGCGTGCTCCTCGGGGGTGAACTCGGTCTCCAGCGTGACCCGCTCGGCGATCGCGGCGACCTCGCGGCGCCAGATCTCCTCGACCGAGGTCGGCTCGTTGCGCGCGCCGAGCTCGCCCCGGCGCGTCTCGAGCTGGACGCGCCGGGCCTCCAGCCCCTGGCGCAGCCGCTCGAGGCCGGTCCGCAGCGGCGCGATCCAGCTCGCGTCGGCCGCCGGAGCGGGGTCGTCGAAGCGCAGCTCGAGCTCCAGGCCCAGTGCCTGCACCGCCTCGGCCAGCCGCCAGCGGTCGCGCTCGCCGGCCAGCACCCGCACCCGGCTGCCGATCGGCGGCAGCTCGGTCAGGCCGCGGAAGACGAGAAACGCCTCGCCGAGGTCGAGCCCGGCCAGGCCCGTGCCCTCGGGGAAGCGCCACGCGAAGGCCAGCATCCCGGCATAGGCCGCGTCGGGCTGCCAGACCGGCTCGTCGACATCGTCGTAACGCCGGTTCCAGAGCGTCGCCCAGAGCGCGTCGTGGGCACGCGCCGCAGCGGCGCGGTCGCCGGTCAGGTCGTCGAGCACCGCCCGGACGCTCGAGCGGCGGTACCGCGGCGTCGTCACGCGGCGCCGGCCGGGCTAGCCGGGCTTGGCGAAGGCGACGATGGTGTTCTGGTCGCTGGCGTGGGTCCAGAACTTCGTGCCGTCGTAGCCCAGGCCGCGCGCCCGGTACGGCAGCGAGGCCAGCTCGGTGACCTTGGGGTGCTCCTGGCGCGCGTCCAGGCAGAGCAGCCGGAAATCGTTGACCGTGCGGCTCTCGGTCGTCATCAGGTAGAAGCACCCGTTGGCGACGACCATCCCGGTCACTTCGCGCGGGACGTCGATCGTGCGCAGCACCTTGCCGGCCTCGTCGAGCTCGACGATGCGCTTCTGGTGGCGCTGGCTGAGGTAGAGCAGGTCGCCGTCGTAGGCCAGGAACGAGCCGCTGTCGTCGGGGCAGCGGATCGCCTCGGACTTGAAGTCCTTGCCCATGATGTAGCGGCGGATCGTGCGGTTGTCGTCCCGGTCGGCCACGACGACCCGCAGCGCGTCCCCGGTGACCGTCAAGCCGTACAGCTCGCCGGGGCCGATCGCTTCCTCGAAGACCGTACCCTGCTGAGCGTTCAAGCCGTAGATGCGGTTGGTCTCGTAGGAGCTGATCCACAGGTTGGGCCCGTCGCAGGCGAGCCCGATGGCACCCGGGCACGGGGACGGAATCCGGAGCAGCTCTTCGATGGGCGCGAGCGTCTGATTCATGCCCGGCACCCTTTCCCGCCCGGGCCCGCGGGCTCCCGGCGGCCGACGGCGAAACGGGCGCCCGGGATGGCCAAGTTCTGCTTCGTGATCCACCCGCTCTCGTTCGAGGACGTGGTCCGCTACGAGCCCGGCGCGAAGGGCAAGGGCGAGCCGATCATCGCCAAGATCCTGGAGTGGATGCCGGCCTACGCCGCCGCCCACGTGACCGGGATCCGCACGCCCGACGGCCGGGCGACCGAGGGCTGGTTCGTCGCCGCGCCGCTGCTGCCGCAGCAGATGCTCGATTTTCCGCGCGAGCAGGTCTACGCGCGGATCCTCAAGGCGATCCAGCTCGGGGCCGAGCTGGGGGCGGAAGTGGCCGGCCTGGGCGCGTTCACCGGGGTCGTCGGCGACGGCGGCGTGACGATCAACGCGCGGGCTCCGATCCCGGTCACGACCGGCAACTCGCTCACCATCGCGGCCGGCGTGCGCAGCCTCTTCCACGGCGCCGGCGAGATGGGGATCGACGCCGAGGCGGCGACCGCGGTGGTGGTCGGCGCGACCGGCTCGATCGGCGGCGCCTGCGTCGAGCTGATCGCGCCCCGGGTCGGGCAGGTGATCCTCGTCGCGCGCAACGAGACCCGCCTGCGCAAGTTCCACGACGACGTGCGCGAGCGGCTGCCCTGCGCGTCGTCGTACACCACCGACATCGCCGCGGCGGTGCGCCGAGCCGACCTCGTGCTGACCGCGACCTCGTCGACCCAGGACGTGATCGAGCCCGAGGACCTGCGCACCGGCGCGGTCGTCTGCGAGCTCTCGCTCCCGCACGACGTCAGCCGCCGGGTCGCGCTCGAGCGGCCCGACGTGCTGGTGGTCGAGGGCGGCAACATGCGGGTGCCGGGCGACATGCGCTGGTGGCGCATCCGCGAGCCGGGCGAGCCGTTCGACATGGGCCTGCCGCAGGGCACGGCGCTGGCGTGCATGTCGGAGACGATGGTGCTCGCGCTGGAGAACCGCTGCGAGCCGTACACGCTGGGCCGCGGGATCGACATCGCCCGGGTGCGCGAGATCGACGCGCTGGCGACCCGAGCCGGCTTCTCGCTGGCCGACATGCGCGCGTTCGACCTGCCGATCTCGCGCGAGCAGCTCGCCCGCACCCGCGCCGCGGCCGACGAGCGCCGGGAAGCCAGCGCGTGAACACGGCAAGACGTGCGACGGGCACCGTGCCTTGCGACACGGTGCCCGCGATGGTGTGCGTTGGACTTGAGACCCGACGGACCACGATCCTAGCACACCGGCCGGGAGGGAACAAGCCGTCCCGGGCTGGAGCGGGCGGGAACCGAACCCGCGGCCTGTCGGGTCTCAAGTCCTCCAGGTCGACACCATCGAACCGCCCCAGCACCCTGCATTTCACGACCAGCCGTCATGTTGGAAAGGGGCCACGGTGAAGAAGGTCGTGTCGGTCTCGCTCGGTTCGTCGTCGCGCGATCACCGGGCGGAGGTCGAGCTGCTCGGCGAGCGGTTCGACATCGCGCGGATCGGGACGGACGGCAGCCTGGATCGGGCGATCGCCAAGCTCAAGGAGCTCGACGGGACGGTCGACGCGATCGGCTTGGGCGGGATCGACGTGTACCTGTACGCCGGCCAGGACCGCTACGCGCTGCGCGACGGGCTGCGCCTGCTCGACGCGGCGAAGATCACCCCGGTGGTCGACGGCAGCGGGCTCAAGAACACGCTCGAGCGCAACGCGATCGCCTACGTGCACGACGTGCTCGGGGTCGATTTTCGCGGCAAGCACGTGCTGATGGTCAGCGCGCTCGACCGCTTCGGGATGGCCCAGGCGCTGGTGCAGGCCGGGGCCGAGGTCGTCTTCGGCGACTTCATCTTCGCGCTCGACCTCGACCGGCCGGTCCGCGGCCTGGACGAGTTCGAGGAGATGGCGCGCAAGTATCTGCCCGACGCCTGCAAGCTGCCGTTCCAGTTCTTCTACCCGACCGGCAAGAAGCAAGACCGCCCGCCGCAGGCCAAGTACCCCGAGTACTACGACGACGCCGAGATCGTCGCCGGCGACTTTCACTTCATGCGCCAGTTCATGCCGGAGCGGCTCGACGGCAAGACGATCATCACCAACACCGTCACCGCCCGCGACGTCGAGTTCCTGGCCGAGCGCGGCATCGCCCGGCTGATCACGACGACGCCGGACTTCGGCGGCCGCTCGTTCGGGACCAACGTCGTCGAGGCGGCGCTGATCGCGATCCTGGGCAAGCGCTGGGCCGACGTGACCGGCGAGGACTACGCGCGGCTGCTGCGCGAGCTCGACCTCAAGCCGCGCGTGATCGCGTTCCAAGCGGCGTGATCCGGCGGCTGTTCGCCGTCCAGCACTACGTCGCCGACGAGCACCGCTCGCCGCTGCGGCGCGTGCTGGGCGTGCGCGGGCTGATCGGCGTCGGTTTGGGCACGATGCTGGGCGGCATCTTCACGACCATCGGGGTCGGGATGCTGGCCGCCGGGCCGGGAGTGCTGGCGTCGTTCCTGCTCAGCGGCCTGGCCTGCGTGTTCGTCTCGCTGTGCTACGCCGAGCTGGCCTCGATGGTGCCGGTCGCCGGCAGCGCGTACACCTACGCCTACGCGACGCTGGGCGAGATCGTGGCCTGGATCATCGGCTGGGACCTGATCCTCGAGTACGGCATCTCGGTCGCGCCGATCGCCGCGTCGTGGTCGGGCGCGGTGCAGGCGCTCTTGCAGAACGTCGGTTTGGTCCTGCCGGCGAACTTGCAGCACGCCGACCTGGCCCACGGCGGGATCGACCTGCTGGCGCTGCTGGTCGTCGCGGCGATCGCGGTGCTGCTCGCGCTGGGCATCAAGGAGTCGGCCTCGACCAACAACGCGCTGGTCGTGCTGCAAGTGGTCGCGATCGTGGTCTTCGTGCTGGCGCTGGCCGGCGCGGTGAAGCCGTCGCGCTTCACGCCGTTCGCCCCGCTGGGCTGGCACGGGATCGTCAACGGGGCGGCGCTGGTCTTCTTCGCCTACATCGGGTTCGACACGGTGACCGTGGCGTCCGAGGAGGCGCGCAGCCCGGCGCGCGACATCCCGCGGGCGGTGATCGGCTCGCTGCTGATCGGCCTGGTGCTGTACCTGGGGATCGCGTACGTGACGGTCGGCGTCGTGCCGTGGCAGCACGTCGACAAGGACGCCGGCATGTCGGACGCCGTGCGCCACGCCGGCAACGCCACCTGGCTGGCGACGATCGTCGCGGTCGGGGCGATCGCCGGCACGACCACGGTGATGCTGACCTCGCTCTTGGGCCAGATTCGGATCTTCTACGTGATGGCGCGCGACCGCATGCTGCCGCCCTGGGTGGCCGGCGTCCACCCGCGCACCCGCACCCCGGTCGGCACGACGCTGGTGACCGGCGCGGTCGTGGCGGTGCTGGCGGGCCTGATTCCGCTCGACATCCTGCTCGCGCTGGTCAACATCGGCACCCTCTCGGCCTTCACGATCGTCTGCGTCGGCGTGCTGGTGCTGCGCCTGCGCCGGCCCGAGCTGGAGCGGCCGTACCGCACGCCGTTCGTCTGGCCGGTCGGCGTGCTGGGCGCCGGGCTGTGCCTGTACCAGATGATCGGCGGGCTCTCGGGCGGGACGTGGCTGCGGTTCGTCCTGTGGCTGCTGGTGGGGCTGGTGGTCTATGCGGCGTACGGGTATCGGAACTCCCGGCTGCGCTAGGTGTGGGCACCTCCTGGCCGAGTTCGGCTCCCCTCGTGCCCGTTTTCACAGGCCTGCTGGCGAAGTCAGACCGCGACGGCTTGCGAAACGAGATACCATCACCGCCGGGTTGAATCTCGATCTTGCTGAGGTCGTTGGGATTGGCATCTGTAAGTTCGGCGATATGATCCGCGTGAAAAGCAGACCGTGATGCCGTTGCGAAGCGTCAGATCCAGCGAACGCGCGCGTGATCATAGCGAGCTTGCAACCAACGTCGAGCTGCACTTCATCACCGCGGCCGGCCGATGCAGAACCGTAGCGTCGCGAGCTTCAACGGCCAACTTCGCGACTAGTTGCTCAACGAGCACGTCTTCCAACGATCTTCCATGCTCGCACACCGCAATCCTAAACTGGCACGTCGATTACAACACGCGCCGACCGTACACGTTCTCGCCCGGCTTGACGCTGACCGAGTTCATCGAGCACATTAAAATATATTCCGAAAACTCGCGGTTGTTACGGCCCTGACATCTGCGGCGGCCTCACATTAGAACATCTAATTCACGATGCGTAGGGAAGGTATCTTGACAGTGCACGCAGGACTACGAGAAAAAATTTTCTTTGGAAAGAAGAAAAATAATGCCTAGTTAGAAGTGAAATTTGAGATGGAACGTCGTTCATCAGAACGCTACCCCACTCGTCAGGTCGGTACCTCATAATATTCGAAAACATGCTGGTGATGAGAAAGTGGAGCGCGACCTCTGGAAGCATGATCGGAAAGAATGGATTTTCAACAAACCACAATTTGCCACGAATATCCGTATATATGCAAGCTTTGATTGACGATGCCTCCCCAGCCGGTATAGTTACAACAGCCTGCCCGAGCCGCTCCGCTCGATCAGAACTCCCAAATGACTGATCAAGACTGTCATTTGAGGGACGAACTTCTCCGTCTCCAATACGAAATTCCCAAGTAAGGCTGTGAGATCCCGTCACTGGACGTACTTCAAGCGGGTGACAACGGCTATTTCTCCCAGTAGTCAGCTTATAGTACTCCGCCATTTCAGGCACCATACTCAGCAATGTACCTAAACTGACGGTAAACTTCATTTCATAAAAACGAATAATTGAGGCGGAACAATCTATGTTGATCTCAAGCGTAGGCGTCTTGACGAGGTGCGTAGGGAAAGCTGTCACTAAATCACTAAATGTGCCCTTAGCAGAATCACCACCAAATTGGGCCTGTATTGTCTCTGGTTGATACGACATACCGTGTGAACCCGGGATGCCGCCCTTTCGATAGCGCAGCGGGTTATTCAAGATGATGATACCGTATGAATAAGCCGTCAACGCATAGAAGAAGTTGAGTGGTTTGACCATCAATGATCCTTGCTGGCCAGCCAGATACAATTCTCTTCCCTGAGTGTAACAATTCTTGACCCGTGCTGCCTCCTCGACATTTATGCCTGAATTCTTCGCTCGACCCGTGGTTATCTTTCGTAACCTATACAACGCTCGTATTTCGGACACGTTTTCAAGACTTTCTGCAAGCTCTAAAAGCGAGCTATCGACATCGAGAATGTCCAGCGCCAATAGTTTCAGAACATCGAAGCTTACACCTCGCTCCTTGATCTCATTGAGCAACAGGGCCATGTTTTTAGCCGGAACGAGCTCTGGACTTTTCAGGTCGCGTACACCTTGATGTTGCAGATAATCGCTCTCGCCACTGAAGCTAGCTCTCTCAACAGGCGTTAAATTCCGCCATCGTGACAACGCCTCGTCCCTAGTCCTGAGCAGAGTATCATAATCGATATCAAGCCGGAACATTGGCTCATTCGACGTAGCCGGGACTGAAGCAAACGAATCCTGGGCGATTTCCTCTAACACTCTACACTCCCAGAAGGTCCCTCGACGACCGTCACGTCAATCGAGAATTGAGTCCGCACGTCAGATCAAGCCGTTCTAGCTCAGGTAAAGGATGTATCCATACTATGGAGACGCCTCCTGCTGAATTTTTTATGAATCGTTCAAATCCTGCGGCTGGTGACCGAGCTGGACTTTCGCTGGCCGACATGCGCGTTCGGCTTGCCCCTCTCGCGAGCAGACTCCTCGCACGCTCTTGGCCTTCACGATCGTCTGCGTCGGCGTACTGGTGCTGCGCCGGCGCCGGCCGGACCTAGAGCGGCCGTACCGCACGCCGTTCGTCTGGCCGGTCGGCGTGCTGGGCGCCGGGCTGTGCCTGTACCAGATGATCGGCGGGCTCTCGGGCGGGACGTGGCTGCGGTTCGTCCTGTGGCTGCTGGTGGGGCTGGTGGTCTATGCGGCGTACGGGTATCGGAACTCCCGGCTGCGCGGTTAGAACGGCGGTTGCGGCGGGGTCCGGGTGAGCGGACCGCCAATACGGTTCGGGCCGGCGGTCCCTGAACCGCCGGCCATCGGGCAGGACTACGACATGGCAATCGAGCCGAAACCGCCCGCGATGTCCCTCGACGAGTTTCTCGCCTGGGAGTCCGAGCAGAGCACCAAGTACGAGTATGCCCGCGGCGTCGTGCTCGCGATGGCCGGTGCCTCGCGCGCGCACGGGACGATCGCGGTGAACCTCGCGGCGATCGTTCGGCCTGCGCTGCGCGGCACGCAGTGCCGGCTGTACCTCGCCGACATGAAGGTGGTCGCTCCGCGGGCACCCGCCGCGCGCTATCCCGATGCGCTCGTGACCTGCGATCCGCGTGACATGGCCGACGCGAACGTCACGCGCCATCCCCGGCTTATCGTCGAAATCCTCTCGCGGAGCACTGCCTCGGAAGACCGCGGCGCGAAGTTCGCCGAGTACCGGACGATTCCAACCCTTCACGAGTACGTGCTCGTCGATTCGGAAACGGTCGCGGTCGACGTCTATCGCCGTACGTCACGAACCTGGACCATCGAGACGTACGGTCCGGGGGACCGGATCGCGTTCGAGAGCATCGGCGTCCACGTGCCGATCGAATCGCTCTACGAGGACCTCGACCTCGGACCGGTCGAGCGCGCCGTCCTCGACGAACCCGACGAGCAGCTCTAGCCCTGCCGAAACCCAGCTGAGGTATGACCGTGACGATCCATCCGCTCTTGCTAGACCAGTTCTGGGGCGATGATCCGGTGAGCCGGTTCTTCGCGTACTACTGGCTGCCGATACTCGGCATCGTCATCGTCGTGATCATCGCCAGCCGGTTTTCGAAGAAGCGCTGACGGCTACGCCTCGAACCAGCCGCTCGGCTCGACCGCCAGGTTCACGTTGATCTGCTTCACCTCGGTGTACGCTTCGTAACCGTAGGTGCCCAGCTCGCGGCCGATGCCGGACTGCTTGTAGCCGCCCCACGGCGCTTCGTTGTAGGTCGGGTGGTAGGTGTTGATCCAGGTGATCCCCGCCCGCAGCCTGCGGATCACCCGGTGCGCCTTGGCGACGTCGCTGGTGAAGACCGCGCCGGCCAGGCCGTAGATGGTGTCGTTCGCGAGGCGGATGGCGTCCGCTTCGTCCACGAACGTCTGCACCACGAGCACCGGCCCGAAGATCTCTTCCTGCACGATCCGCATGGTGGGCGCCGTGCCGGTGAAGATGGTCGGCACGATGAAGTTGCCCGGGCCGTCGATGCGCCGGCCGCCGCAGGCCAGGGTCGCGCCTTCGGCCTTGCCGGTCGCGATGTAGGCTTCGACCCGCTCGGTGTGCGGGCGCGAGATCAGCGGGCCCATCTCGGTCGCCGGGTCGAAGCCGCCGCCGACCCGGATCTTGTTCGCGCGCTCGACCAGCCGCTCGACGAAGCGGTCGTGCAGCGAGGCCTCGACGATCAGCCGCGAGCCGGCCGAGCAGACCTGGCCGGCGTTGGCGTAGATGCCGAAGAGCGCGTAGTCGACCGCGGTCTCGAAGTCGGCGTCGGCGAAGACCACGTTGGGCGACTTGCCGCCGAGCTCGAGCGAGATCTTCTTGAGGTTGCCGGTCGCGGCGCGCATGACGCTGCGCCCCGTCACCGTGCCGCCGGTGAACGCGACCTTGTCGACCAGGTGGCTCTCGGCGATCTCGGCGCCGACCGTCGGTCCGGGTCCGGGGACGACGTTCACCACGCCCGGCGGGAAGCCGGCCTCCTCGAAGATCCGGGCCAGGCGCAGGGCCGAGAGCGGGGTCAGCTCGGCCGGCTTGAGCACGCAGGTGTTGCCGGCCGCCAGCGCCGGCGCGAGCTTCCACGCCGCCATCAGCAGCGGGTAGTTCCAGGGCACGATCTGGCCGCAGACGCCGATCGGCTCGCGCACGGTGAAGCTCTGCGAGGGCGCCGGCACGTCGAACGTCTGGCCCGTCGGCTTGGTGGCCAGGCCCGCGTAGTAGCGGAAGCAGTTGGCCGCGTCGGCGACGTCGTACTCGGCCTCGCGCAGCGGCTTGCCGTTGTTGAGCGTGTCGATCCGGGCCAGCTCGGCCCCGTGCTCCTCGATCGCGTCGGCCACGCGCAGCAGCAGCCGGGCCCGGTCGAGCGCCGTGACGTCGCGCCAGGGACCGTCGTCGAACGCCGCGCGGGCCGCGGCGATCGCGCGCTGCGCGTCCTCGCGGGTGCCCTCGGCGACGGTCGCGATCGGCTCGCCGGTGGCGGGGTCGAGCAGCGTGCGGGTCGCGCCGTCGTGCGCGCCGGACCAGACGCCGTCGGCGTACATCAGCACCACGCCGGCCGAGCGGCGCAGGCCGGCCAGCAGCGCGCCGGAGTCGGCGGCCGGCGGGCGCGGGATCGTGTCCATGGTCAGCCTGCCTTTGCGATGCGCGGGAGGACCCGCAGCGCGTCGTGGAGCGCGGCGCAGACGTCGTCCGCCTGCGCCTCGGTGATGGTGAGCGGCGGTTCGACCCGCACCGTGCGCGCGTTGACCAGCGTGCCGGAGACCAGCACGCCGCGCTCGAGCAGCTGTTTGCCCAGCTCGAAGCCGGTCCGGTCGTCGACGAGCTCCAGCGCCATCAGCAGGCCCCGGCCGCGCACGTCGACGACGAGATCTTCGTTGCCCGCCACGGCGGCGCGCATCCCGGCCAGCATCCGCTCGCCCATGCGCGCGGCGCGCTCGGGCAGCTCCTCCTCGAGCAGCACGTTGATCGTCGCCAGCGCCGCGGCGCAGGCCAGCGGGTTGCCGCCGAAGGTCGTGGTGTGCAGGAACGGGTTGTCGAACAGGCTCGAGAACACCGCCCGCGTGCCGACCACCGCGCCGGCCGGCACGACGCCGCCGCCGAACGCCTTGGCCAGGCACAGCAGGTCCGGCACGACGCCGGACTGCTCGCAGCAGAACATCGTGCCGGTGCGTCCCATCCCGGTCTGGACCTCGTCGAGGATCAGCAGCGCGCCGTAGTCGTCGCACAGCTTGCGCACCGCGGGCAGGTAGTCGGGGGCGGGAATGTTGACGCCGCCCTCGCCCTGGATCGGCTCGAGCAGCACCGCGCCGACGTCCTCGCCGACCAGCTTGAGGGTGTCCATCTTGCGCCGCATCGCCGGCACGTCGTTGAACGGCACGTGCTCGATGTTGGGCAGCATGGCGCCGAACGGCCGCCGGAACTCGCCCTTGGCGCTGACCGAGAGCGCGCCGTAGCTCTTGCCGTGGAAGCCCTTGGTGGCCGCGACGATCGTCTGCTTGGCGGGATCGTAGGCACGGGCGAGCTTGAGCGCCGCCTCGATCGTCTCGGTGCCGCTGTTGCAGAAGAACGCATACTCGAGACCCGGCGGGGTCAGCATGGCCAGCGCCTTGGCGAGCATGGCGCGCAGCGGGTCGAGCAGGTCCTGGCCGTGGAGCGGCTGGCGCGCGAGCTGGTCGCTCACGGCCTTGACCACCTTGGGGTGGCGGTGGCCGACGTTGAAGATGCCGAACCCGCCCAGGCAGTCGATGTACTCCTTGCCGTTCACGTCGCGGAACGTGTTGGGCCCGGAGTCGCTCCACTCGACCGTGGCGGCCGCGTGCGCGAGCGACGTCGCCTTGCGGTAGGCGAGGAAACCGGGGTTGACGTGGTCGCGGAACGACGCGACCGTCTCGGCGGTGATCCAAGCGGCGTCGTCCGCATCGATCCGCGGCTTGGCGATGAGGTCTAGAACGGTCTGCGTATAGGCTCGAGCTTCCGATCGTGAGGCTGCAAGAATTTTGTATCACTCCCCTCGCGAGACCGCTTCGCGACGCTGCTCGAGGCGCGCGAGCGCGCCCGGTTTCGACCGCGTGGCCGGCGGACGAGACCGTCCGGTGCGGGCCGGATCGTTCGCCGAGTATAACCCGCCGGCTCGGGAAAGGCCACCCCGCCGCGCCCACGTAGGAAACCGGCCGCCCCGCGCATTAGAGGGGCGGATACCGAACTCGTTTTCCGAGCGAGGAGTCGTCGTTTCTCCATGAGACACACGCTTGCGCGCGTCGTCCTGATCGCGCTGATCGTTCTCGGGCTGCCGCACGGCGCGCTGGCCTCCAACACCGGGTCGCTGCACGGGCAGGTCCTCGACGCGCAGACGAACGCCCCGGTGGCGGGCGCGGAGGTGACCGCGGTCTCACCCTCGCAGAGCGCGACGACGACCACCGACCGCGGCGGCAGCTTCTCGTTCCTCTCGCTCGCGCCCGACACGTACGCCGTGCAGGTGAAGAAGGCGGGCTACGAGGCCGGCAGCCAGGCCGGGATCACGATCTTTGCCGACCAGTCGAGCGTCGCCGGCCTGGCGCTCTCGCCGCTGATCAAGCAGATCGGCCAGGTCCGCAGCCGCAGCAGCTCCAGCCTGCTGCGGGCCGGCACCACCAGCGACGTCTATTCGGTCAACTCGGCCGGCCAGCAAGCGGCTACCAGCTTGGCCGGCGCCGGCTCGCTCAACCAGGCCTACGGGGCCATCACCGGCGTGCCGGGCGCCTACGTCCCCTCCAACCAGCAGGGCTGGTACCAGAACGTCTACATCCGGGGCGGCGACTCCGACCAGGTGGCCTACGAGTTCGACGGCCTGCCGGTCGTGCGCCAGTCCGATCTGGCGCCGATCGTGACGCTCTCGAACCTGGGCCAGCAGGAGGTCCAGGTCTACACCGGCGGGACCCCGGCCTCGTCCGACTCCTCGGGCCTGGCCGGCTACATCAACCAGGTGATCAAGACCGGCACGCGGCCCGGCTACGTCGACCTGACCGGCTCGCTCGGCGGCCCGGCGTTCTACCACAAGCTGGGCTTCGAGGCCGCCGGCGCCTCGCCCAACCGCAACTTCTCGTTCTACGTCGGCACCGCGGCGGCCGACCAGGACTACCGCTACGGCAGCCAGTTCAACGACACCGCCAACCCGCTCTACTTCTACCCGCTGAGCATTCCCAGCGGCAACGCGGTGTACAACGTGCTCGACTGCAGCGGCGCGAACGCGATGCTGCCGAAGTGCGGCGCGCAGTTCTCGCCCGGCGCCAGCTACGCGCAGGCCTCGAACTTCGACCGCGAGACCGTGGCCAACCTCCACTTCGGCATCCCGCACAAGCACGGCGGCGGGCGCGACGACGTGCAGGCGCTCTTCGTGACCGGCAACATCGCGACCCAGTTCTACAGCAGCGCCGGCGAGATCGGCTCGGCCCCGGTCAGCTACATCGACTCGTCGTTCTACAACGGCCCGCTGCTGGCCGCGCCCGACCCAACCCAGGTCGTGAACGGGCCGTTCCCCAGCAGCCCGGCGGGCCGGCCGCTGGGCGCGACCGTCGATCCGGCGCAGCGCGACGGCTCGAGCAACGGCTTCTCGATCGCGAAGCTGGCGTTTCAGCACAACATCAACGACCGCTCGTACCTGCGCGTGCTGGGCTACGGCGAGTACACCGACTGGTTCATCAACGGCCCGACCAGCGCGTTCCTGACCTTCGGCGCGGAGCTGGCCGACTACGAGGTGCTCGGCCACGTCTACGGCGGCAACCTGACCTACGCCAACCAGCTCTCGTCCAAGCACCTGGTCACCCTGAGCACCTCGTACACGACCCAGAAGCTGCAGACGTACAACGCGCTCTTCAACAGCGTTCCGGGTCCCGGCGGCGCCAACCCCGGCCCCGGCGTCGGCAGCACCGGCCTCGGCACGATCGTCTCGAGCTACGTCGACGCGGCCGGCAACTGCTACAACTACGCGACCGGCGCGCCGTGGAGCTGCTTCGACGCCGGCAGCCAGGGCGGCAACGTCGCCCAGCCCGACGGCACCACCGCCTTCGACCTCACGCCGGGCAGCGCGCCGGCCGGCTCGGCCGCCGCCGCCGCGGGCGCGCACTTCGTGATGACCGAGAACGGCCACGCCGCCCAGGTCGACGACGTCACGCCGTTCTTCTCGTCGGTCTCGCTGACCGACGTGTTCCAGCCCGGCCCGCGGCTGACGATCAACGCCGGCGTGCGCTACGACAGCTTCGTCTACCGGCTCGGCGACCTGGCCGCCGGGTACCCGGCGCGGCAGTTCTGGTTCGACGCCTACAACCGCGAGCACTGCGCCGCGCCCGGCCAGGCACCGGTCTCGACGTTCAACCCGGCGACCGGCACGTTCGGCGGCTGCCCGGCCGGCTACGCGCCGATGACCACGCCCGGCCTGGGGCTGGTCGACGTCCCGGCGACGACCACCCGCGACGCGGTCTTCCAGCCGCGCGCGGCGTTCACGTACACGCTCGACCCCGACACGATCCTGCGCGGCTCGTACGGCAAGTACGCCCGCCCGACGGCGACCTCGTACAAGCAGTACAACACCGTCCAGCAAGACCTGCCGGACTTCATCGGCCAGTTCTACGCGCTCGGCTACCGCTCGCCCGACCACGACATCCACCCCGACACCTCGGACAACTACGACTTCTCGCTGGAGAAGCACGTCCGCGGCAGCGACCTCTCGTTCAAGCTCTCGCCGTTCTACCGCCGCACCCGCAACCAGCTCCAGTACCTGAGCATCGACGCGCTGGGCGGCACGCTGGCCGGCATCAACGTCGGCGCCCAGACCGCCACCGGCGTCGAGCTGGCGGTGCAGAAAGGCGACTTCAGCCGCGACGGGCTGGCCTTCTCGCTCTCGTACACGCACACCGACGCCAAGGTCCGCTTCTCGCCGCTGCCCAACGGCGTCACCGTCCTGGACAACCTCAACAACGCGATCGCGCAGTACAACTCCTACACCCAGGACTGCGCCGGCACGGCGCCCGGCGCGGCGAACTACGCCGCCTGCGGCGCGGGGCTCTACGCCGGCAACGCCGCGCCGCAGCTCACCAACGCCGGCGGCATGACGATCGCCAACCCGTACTACGGCGCGCACGCGCAGCCGCTGCTCGACCCGCACGCGTCGTACACCCCCTACGACGTCTTCCCCAGCCCGTTCAACGCCGCCAACGGCTACTCGGTCCCCGACGTCGCCTCGCTGATCGTCAACTACCGCCACAAGCGCCTCGCGCTCACCCCGACGCTCTCGTACAGCTCCGGCGGGTACTACGGCTCGCCGCTGACCGTGCCGGGCTACGTCCCGCAGTCGTGCACCGCCGACCCGGCCGCGACCCCGCAGGCGCCTGGCTCGTCCTGCAGCGGCCAGTACACGCTGCCCAGCGGCGCGACGGCGACGCCCGGCGTGCTGTTCCTGCCCGACCCGTACACCGGCCGGTTCGACTCGCTGGGCTCGCTGCGCCAGCCCGCCCAGCTGATCGCGAACCTGCAGGCGACCTACGAGCTCTCCAAGCACGCCCGCCTCTCGCTGATCGCCTCGAACCTCTACAACAAGTGCTTCCAGCGCGGCTACGCCTGGGACGACCCCAACACGTGCGTCTACTCGACGCTGCCCTCGAACATCTTGCCGCCGGCCGGCAACTTCGTAACCAACCCGCCGGTGCAGCTCGCCTATCCCTACGGCACCTGGTTCAACATCACCGAGGTCGGCGCGTCGTCGGTGCGCCAGCCGGTCCAGATCACGGTGAACCTGGACGTCCGGCTGTGAGGTCGAAAGCCGGCGCTGCGCTGGCGCGCCTGGCCGCCGACCACGCCGCCGCGGCGCGCGCCGACGTCGCGCCCGAGCGGGTCCGCACCGCGCGCGCGCTCGGCCGGCGCGCGTTCGTGCTGGGCGCGCTCGGCGCGGCGGGCGGCGCGCTGCTGGTGCCGGCGAGCACCGGCACGGCCCGGGCGCGCGGGCGCGAGCGGATCGCGATCGTCGGCGCCGGGATCGCCGGCCTGAGCTGCGCGCTGGCGCTGCACGACGCCGGGATCGCGGCGACCGTCTTCGAGGCCGCCGGCCGGCTGGGCGGGCGGATGCACTCCGAGCGCGGCTACTGGAACGACGGCCAGCACACCGAGTGGTGCGGCGCGATGATCGACTCCAAGCACCGCAACCTCCACGCGCTCGCCCGGCGCTTCGGCTTGACGCTGGTCGACACCGACGCCGCGCAGCCCGCGGGCGCGCGCGACACGGCCTACTTCGACGGGCGCTACTACCCGCTGGGCCAAGCCGACCGCGACTTCGCGCCGGTCTACCGCACCCTGCAGCAGCAGCTGCGCGGCACCGGCGGCCGGTTCGTCACCTGGGACCGCGCCACGCCGCTGGCCCGCGAGCTCGACGCCCTGAGCCTGCAGGCGTGGATCGCGCGCTACGTGCCGGGCGGGGCGGGCTCGCAGCTCGGCCGGCTGCTCACCGACGCCTACTGGAACGAGTACGGCCGCGACCCGGCCGAGCAGAGCGCGCTCAACCTGGTCGCGATGCTGGGCATCCAGCCCGACCACGGCAGCGGCGAGCTCGACATCCTGGGCTATTCCGACCAGCGCTACTTCATCGCGCACGGCAACCAGCAGCTGCCGCTGGCGATCGCGCGCGCGCTGCCGGCCGGCAGCATCCGCACCCGCTCCGTGCTGCGCGGGCTGCGCAAGCTGCCCGGCGGCACCTACGAGCTGCGCCTGGACACGCCGGCCGGGCCGCGCAGCGAGCGCTTCGACCGGGTCGTCCTGGCGCTGCCGTTCAGCGTCCTGCGCAGCCTGGACTACGCCGGCGCGGGCTTCGACGCGCGCAAGACGCGGGCGATCGAGCAGCTCGGCTACGGCATCCACACCAAGCTGCAGGTGCAGTTCGCGCGCCCGCTCTGGCGGCACGGCGGTCCCTGGCCGCAGCCGACCACCGGCCAGATCTGGACCGACCTGGGCTTCCAGGACTCGGTCGACTTCACCGTCGGCCAGCCCGGCACGGCCGGCATCCTCGAGCGCTTCACCGCCGGCACCGCCGGCCTGGTCGACGTCCCGCCGACGCCCTACGCCCGGGCCGCGGACTCGCCGGCCGTCGGCCGCCAGGCCCGCAAGTTCCTGGCCATGGTCGAGCGCGTCTGGCCCGGCGTCGCGCGGGCCTACAACGGCAAGGCGGCCTACGGCAACACCCAGCTCGACCCGTTCGTGCGGGGCAGCTACTCGTGCTGGCTGGTCGGCCAGTACACCGCCTTCGCCGGCTACGAGGGCGTGCGCCAGGGCCGGGTCCACTTCGCCGGCGAGCACTGCTCGGTCCGCAACCAGGGCTTCATGGAGGGCGGCGCCGAGACCGGGATCGCCGCGGCCCAGGAGATCCTGACCGACTACGGCGTGCGGCTGCGCGCCGCGGGCTAGGCGGCCTCGCGCAGCCGCCGGCGGCGCCGGACCAGGCCGAAGCCGATCCAGCCGCCGGCCAGGTAGATCAGGAACGCGTACGGGAACAGGCTGGTCGGCGGCGGCGGCACGGGGTAGATCAGGGTCGCCGCCGGCACGATCAGGAACGCCAGCGCGGCGACCGAGACGGCGACGTTGCGCGGCCGCAGCTCGCCCAGCCGGCGCAGGTAGCGCGGCGCGGCGATCGCGATCAGCGCGTAGATCACGATGAAGCCGAAGGCGCTCAGCGTCCCGGCGTAGTTGAACACGTCGATCGGCGCGACGTGCCGCGCGAACATCAGCAGCGCGATGGCGAGCATGACCAGCGCGCCGGCCGCCAGCGCGACGTGCGGGGTGGCGTAGCGCGGCTGCACGGCGCCGGCGGCGCGCGGCAGGAAGCCGCCGCGGGCCATGGGCAGCACGATCCGGGCGCAAGTGCTCACGCAGGCCAGCGCGACCGAGAACGAGCTGAACATCGCGCCGATCGTGATCGGGATCTTGAGGAAGCCGACGCCGTGCAGGTCGGCCAGCGCCGCCAGCGGCGCGTCGAGCTTGTCCAGCGGCGTGTGGGACCCGCGCAAGCCGAGGATCTCGGCGTAGATCGCGACGATGAAGAACAGGCTGGCCAGCCCGACGCTCCAGAGCACCGCGCGCGGGATCGCGACCAGCGGCCGGCGCGTCTCGGCACCGAACGCGGTCGCGCTCTCGAAGCCGACCAGGCTGAAGATCGCGGTCGCGATCCCCAGGCCCACGTTGGACGGGCCGACCCCGCTCAGGCGGAACTGCGCCGGGTCGAGCGCGGGCGCGTGCTCGGCGAAGACGATCGCGATCAGCACGCAGATCACCGCGACCGAGACGGTCTCCAGCGCCAGCATGACGATCGTCGAGAGCTGCACGTCGCGGTAGGCCAGGTACCAGCAGAGCGCCGCGACCACGGCGGCGACCGCGGCGGCCGGGACGTGCAGCCCGGCCGCCGCGCCGAGCTGCTGCACGAACAGCGACATCGCGCCCAATTGCGAGACGCCGACGAAGACGTAGGCCCACAGCAGCGACCAGCCGGCGACCGCGCCCGGCACCGGCCCGAGGTGCGCGCTGGCGTAGCCGAACATCGAGCCGGCCCCGGCGGTCCGGCGCGCGAACACGTTGAGGTTGAGCGCGACGAAGAACAGCATCACCCCGGCGAAGACGTAGGCCAGCCAGGCGCCGTTGCCGGCGTTGGCATAGACGTACGGCGCGATCAGGACCGGGGTCATGCTCAGCCCGATCAAGGCGACCGAGGTCGCCAGCACCTCGACGAACGACAGGGATTCCGCACGCAACGGGCGCTCGTTCATGGGCCTAGCGTAACCAATCGGCGCGGCGTTTCCTCTCGCGCGCGGCTTTACCAAGCGAGCGGCGGAGAGCTTTCGATGAGAGCTTGGACACGGAGGCGGCCGCGACCAGGGGATTTGGCGCCCAACCCACAATCATCGGGCTTCCCCTGGCGCAAGCGCGGCGGGTTCCTCAGCCGTGCCGTTGAACCGGGGGCGGCAACCAATACCGGGAGTCGGCTCTTTTGAACGACAAAGAAATCGTTTTGACCCGCGACGGGCTCACCAAGCTCGAGGACGAGCTCGACGAGCTCAAGACCGTCCACCGGCGTGAGGTGAACGAGCGCATCCGTCAGGCCAAAGAGTTCGGCGACATCTCCGAAAACGCGGAATACGAGGACGCCAAGCAGGAGCAGGCGTTCGTCGAGGGCCGCATCCTCAAGCTCGAGGCGATGATCCGCAACGCGCGCGTCATCGACGCGTCCGACTACGTCGCCGACGAAGTCCACCTGGGCGCGACGATCAAGGTCAAGGAGATGGGCTCGGGGACCTCCCACGAGTTCACCATCGTCGGCTCGGCCGAGGCCGACCCCAAGAACGCGCGGCTCTCCAACGAGTCGCCGGTCGGGCACGCGCTGATGGGCCGCAAGAAAGGCGAGACGGTCGACGTCACCACGCCGCGCGGCCAGATGAAGTACAAGATCGAGTCGATCAACAAGGACCCGAACAAGAAGAAGAAGGCCTCCTGAGCCGGCGCGGCCGTGTATGACGATCTGCTAGCCGCGCGGCGGGCCAAGCTCGCCGCGCTGCGGCAGCTCGGCGCCGACCCTTTCGCCGCCACCCGGTTCGCCGTCACGGCGCACGCCGCCGACCTGGCGGCGCGGTATGCCGGCCTGCCGCCCGAAGGGCGGGACGAGGACGCGGCCTGGTCGCTCGCCGGGCGCATCATGGCGGTGCGCGGCCAGGGCAAGGTGCTCTTCGTCGACCTGGCCGACCGGACCGGAACCTTCCAGCTCTTCGTGCGCTTCAACGACCTGGGCGCCGAGCGGTTCGCGGTCTTCCAGGAGCTCGAGCGGGGCGACGTCGTCGGCGCCAGCGGCTTCGTGTTCCGCACCAAGCTGGGCGAGCTCTCGCTCTACCTGCGCGACTTCGCGGTGCTGAGCAAAGGGCTGCAGCCGCTGCCCGACAAGTGGCACGGGCTGCAGGACGTCGAGAAGCGCTACCGCCGGCGCTACGTCGACCTGATCGTCAACCCGCACGTGCGCGACGTGATGATCGCCCGCTCGCGCATCGTGGCCGAGATGCGGCGCTTCATCGACGGCCAGGGCTTCTTCGAGGTCGAGACGCCGACGCTGCTCAACGTCGCCGGCGGTGCCTCGGCCCGGCCCTTCCTGACCCACTCCAACGCGCTGGACATCCCGCTCTCGCTGCGGATCGCCACCGAGCTCAACCTCAAGCGGCTGATCGTCGGCGGCCTGGAGCGGGTCTACGAGATCGGCCGGATCTGGCGCAACGAGGGCATCGACGCCACCCACAACCCCGAGTTCACCATGCTCGAGCTCTACGCGGCGTTCTGGGACGTGCACGACATGATGCGCTTCAACGAGGAGCTGATGGCGCACCTGGCCCGCACCGTCTCGGCGGCCGGCGACGAGACGGTCGTCTACGGCGCGGACGCGGTCTCGTTCGCCACCCCGTTCCGGCGGCTGGACTACCTGGCGGCGTTCAAGGACCTGGCCGGGATCGAGCGCGAGCAGCTGCTCGATCCCGCCGCGTGCTTCGGGCTGTTGCGCGAGTACGGCATCCCCGACTCGCCGAGCCATGCCCACGCGCTCGACAAGCTGTTCGAGCGGATCGTCGAGCCGGAGCTGCTGCAGCCGACCTTCGTCTACGGCTACCCGGTCGTGCTCTCGCCGCTGGCCAAGCGGATGCCGCACGACCCCGAGCTGACCGAGCGCTACGAGCTCTTCGCGGCCCACATGGAGCTGGCCAACGCCTTCACCGAGCTCAACGATCCCGACGACCAGCGGCGCCGCTTCGAGCTGCAGATCGCCGAGCGGGAAGCCGGCGACGAGGAGGTGCCGCCGCCCGACTGGGACTTCGTCACCGCGCTCGAGTACGGCATGCCGCCGACCGCGGGGATCGGCATCGGCGTCGACCGGCTGGTGATGATGCTGACGAACAACGCGTCGATCCGCGACGTGCTGCTGTTCCCGCTCCAGCGGCCGCTCGCCGCCGGCAGCCGCGACGACGACCCGGACGGCGAGTAGCCGCGCAACCTCCCGGCCGCGGCGGCGGTCGAACGAAGCGCAATGCTGAAATTGGATCTGACCACGGCCTATCCGGCCAGCGTCAAAGAGAAGCTGTTCGGAATCGTGCAGCTCCGGCGCGCGATCGACAAGGGGATCGCCGCCGCGGGCGGCACCCTGGGCGAGTACCACTACAACTGCCCGATGGACCAGGAGGTCTTCGCCTTCCTGGGGATCGACCACCAGCAGCTGCTGGACGTGATCGCCAAGGCGCAGAGCGAAGCGGAGATCGAGGCGTACGTGAAACCGTTCGTCGAGAAGAAGCCGGCCGCCGACATCGAGCAGTGGAACGCGGAGTGGCTCGCGGACGGCCCGGAAGCGGGCAGCGACAAGCACGCGTACTTCGTGAGCATGCGCGACGAGCTCGCGCCGGGTCGCACCGACATCACGGCCTGGGCCGACCTGCTCGACCTCGACGAGAAGCGCGACGTACCGCGCGTCGTGCGCGCGTAGCGCACAAACGCACGTTCGGAAAAGGCCGCCGCAAGGCGGCCTTTTTGATTCTCTGGCAGCCGGCTGAGAACGAGCGAGCGGATGGAACGAGACGGCGCGCCGAACCGCCGCGTTTCCTAGGCACATCATCGACCCGGAGCAGTGCCTTGCCCGACGTCTCTGGGACTGTGCTGAGCCACGTGCTCAGCCAGCCCTTCACATCCGCTTTCCTCGGTGCCGTGCTCGAGCACGACTACGACACCCACCGCCACATGCTCAGCGTCGGCGCGCTCGCGGCGCGGGTCGGGATGGCGGCCGGGCTCGCGCGCGACGAGGCGATCGCGCTGGGCCAAGCCGGGCTCTTCCACGACGTCGGCAAGATCCACATCTCGCGCCTGCTGCTCAACGCGCGCCACCCGCTGACCACCCTCGAGTGGGACCTGATCCGGGCGCACTCGGTGCGCGGCGAGGCGATGCTGCGCGACTACGACGCGCACGAGCTGGCCGACATCGTGCGCGGTCACCACGAGCGGCTGGACGGCAGCGGCTATCCCGACGGCCTGCGCGGGCTGCGCATCCCCGACCGGACGCGGCTGCTCGCGGTGGTCGACGCGTACGACGCGATGCGCGCCGGCCGCCCGTACGCGAGGCCGATCGAACACGACGCGGCGCTCGAGCGGCTGACCGCCGCGTGCCATCTCTACGACGCCGACGCCGTGCAGGCGCTGGTCGAGACGCTCTACGGCACGGAGGCCGCGCCCGCGTTATCGTGAAGCTCGTCGGCGTGCCGACGTACCGCCTCGTCGTCGAATACGACGGGACCGCGTTCCACGGGTTCCAGTTCCAGCCGCTGCTGCGCACGGTCGCCGGCGCGCTCGAGACGGCGCTGGCGCGGCTGTTCGGCGGAGCCGTCAAGGTCACCGCGGCGGGCCGCACCGACGCCGGCGTCCACGCCACCGGGCAAGTCGTCTCGTTCCGGGCCGAGCGCGCGTTCCCGCTCGAGCGGCTCGCGCTCGCGCTCAACGGCAACCTGCCGCCCGACCTGGTCGTGCGCGACGCCCGGGCCGTCGCCGACGGCTTCTCGGCCCGCTTCGACGCGCGCGAGCGCGTCTACGACTACCTGATCCTCGACCGCGGCTTCCCCTCGGCGCTCTGGCGCGCGCGCGCCTGGCACGTCGTGCGGCCGATCGACGACGCGCGCTTCGCGCAGGCGGCGCTGCCGCTCCACGGCGAGCACGACTTCGCGACCTTCTGCGGCGTGCCGCCGGAGCGCGGCGGCACCGTGCGCACGGTGCACGCGATCGAGCTGGAGCGCGCCGGCGACCTGCTGCGGGTGACGGTGCGCGGCAACGCGTTCCTGCACCGGATGGTGCGGGTGATGGTCGGGACCCTGGTCGCCGCGGCGAGCGGCGAGCGCGAGGTCGATTTCGCCGCCCGCGCGCTCGCCGCGCGCGACCGCACCGCGGCCGGCCCGACGGCGCCCGCCCACGGGCTCTACCTGGCCGGCGTGCGCTACGCCGAGCTCGACACGTACCGCCCGGTGCGGCTGGCGCCTTAGCGGTTGGCGGGCAGCGAGTGCTGCTCGCGGTCGGCCGCGGCGCCCTCGCTCAGGATCGCCTGCACCCGCTCGCGCAGCGCTTCGGCGATGCCGTCCAGGCTCGCGGTCACGTCGCGGGTCGTGCGGCTCGCGCCGGCCAGCGCCTTGGACGAGCCGGCCAGCAGCTCGCAGGCGGCGCGCTGCTCGTCGATCGCCGTCTCGACGGTCTGCGCGCAGCGGTGGATGTCCGCGATGACGCCGACGATCTGGGCGTTGGAGACGTCCTGCTCGTCGAGCGACGTGGCGGCCTCGCGCATCAGCAGGTTCATCTGCTCGACCGAGCTCACGATCGCCGAGGCGCCCGTCGCCTGCTCCCGCGCGGCCAGCGAGATCTGCTCGATGAGGCGGTTGGCCTCGCCGACGGCGGACGAGATGTCGCCGATCGCGCGGCCGGCCAGGTCGGCCATCGCCAGGCCCGTCTCGGCCTTGGTGCCCGAGGCGGTGGTCGAGCGCACGACCTCGCCGGTCTTGGCCTGGATGTCCTTGATCAGCGAACCGATCTCGCGGGTCGACCGGGCGGAGCTCTCGGCCAGCTTGCGCACCTCGTCGGCGACCACGGCGAAGCCGCGCCCGTGCTCGCCGGCGCGGGCCGCCTCGATCGCCGCGTTGAGCGCCAGCAGGTTCGTCTGGTCGGCGATCGCGTCGATCACCTCGACGATCGCGCCGATCCGCTCGGAGGCCTCGTCGAGCTCCTGCATCTTCGCGGCGACCGCGGCGACGTCGTCGGCGATCTCCCGGGTCGAGCGCATGAGGCGCTCGACCGCCACGCCGCCGTCCTTGGCCTTGCGGTCGGCCTCGACCGAGAGGGTCGAGGCGTCCCGCGCGCTGCCGGCGACCTGGTTGACCGACGCCGCCAGCTCCCCGATCGCCGAGCTGACGCTGCCGACGTTGTCGGCCAGCCCGCCGATGTTGCCGGAGACGGTCCGGATCGAGGCGACGGTCTGCTCGACCGCCGCGCCGGCCCCGCCGACCCCGCCGGTCAGCTCGCGGATCGCGCGGCGGGCCGTCTCCTGCTGTGCCAGCGCCGCGTCCAGGGCTTGCTGGGCCGTGACGCCGGCGCCGTCGCGCGCCGCGACCGCGTGCTTGAGCCGCTCGTGCCGCTCGGCGATCTCCTCGACCGCCGGTGCCAGGCCCGCCAGGGCCTGGGTGCGCCGCCGGGCCTCGATCAAGGTCGCGATCACGTCCTCCAGCGTCGCGGTGCCCGCGACGTCGAGCGCGCCGCGCAGGGTCGCGCGCTGCGCCTCCAGGCTGCGGTGGGACCGGCGGTAGGCCAGCCCGGCGGCGGCCGCCGCGGCGGCTGCGGCGGCGGCGATGACGACCAAGACGATGTCCAGAGCGCTCACGGTAGTGAGGTCATCGGCCGAACCGGCTACTCGTCGTAGCGGTTGACGAGAATCTTGATCTGCCGGTTCTTGGCGCGGCGCAGGAAGGTGATGTTGACCACCTGGCGCCCGAACGAGAAGGGGAAGGCGAAGTCGAACGACTCGGCGCCGTCGCCCGGCTCGGCGGCGAAGCGCAGGAAGCGCCCTTGGAACTCCTTGACGGCCGTGCACGGCGCGACGTCCGAGAAGAAGTTGCGCCCGACGACGCGCTCCTTGGCGAGGCGCGAGAGCTTCGACTCGTAGGCGTTGTACTGCTCGATCGTGCCGTCGTGATCGACCGAGATCAGGCCGAACGGCAACCGGTCGATCTCGGCTTCCGGCAGATCGAAGATCTCGGCGGGCCGCTTGAGGTCCATCCCCGACCCCTTCGCGATGAGGGCGCGACGCTCCGGCGGGGCAAACGGTTCCCGTGGCAGCCTTGACCCCCGCCGAGATGGACCGGCTGGCGGGCGCCGGCCGGGTCGAGCGGGTCGCCCGCCGGTCGGTCTCCCCGCTCGGCAGCTCGGTCCTAGCCATCGTGCGGGAAGGCTGGTTCCGGGTCTTCCGCGACGCGGCGTTCGTCCGCGACGTGACGCTCGTGCTGGCCGGGCCGGGCGAGGTCCTGGCTCCCGGCACCCTCTTCGGCGACCGCTCGGCGGAAAGCGGTGCCGAGGCCGTCACCGACGGCAGCCTCCTGCGCCTGGCGCCCGAGGTGCTGGCGCGGCTGGCCGAAGCCGAGCCGGGCCTCTACGCCCGGATCGCCCGCAGCTTGGCCCGCCGGGCGCTGCGGGTCCAGCGCAAGCTCGAAGCCTTCAGCCGGACCACCGTCGAGGCCCGGGTGGCGGCGGCGCTGCTCGAGATCGCCGAGCAGGGCGGCAGCCCGTTGGGGGACGGCCGGCTGCGGCTCGACCTGCCGCTCTCGCAGGAGGACCTGGCCGGGCTGGCCGGCACGACCCGCGAGTCGTGCTCGAGCGTGGTGGCGAGGCTGGCCCGGGCCGGGCTGGTCCAGGGCAGCCGGCTGCGCGGCCTGGTGCTGCTCGACCCAGCCGAGCTCGCCAAGCTGAGCGGGGGAGCGTGACGGGCCGGCCGCGGTTGACTTCCGAGGGTCCCCAGCCGTATACTTCTCAGGTTGCCGCGGCCCCGGTCGCGGCGTCCTTCACGTTCCGACGGACCAGCATGCGCACCTACCAGCAGAAAACGGCCGAGACGAACCACGAGTGGTTCATCGTCGACGCGACCGGCCACCGGCTCGGCACCCTCGCGGTGAAGATCGCGCGCGCCCTCTCGGGCCGCACGAAGCCGACCTGGACGCCCCACATCGACGACGGCGACCACGTGGTGGTCGTCAACGCCGACAAGGTCGAGCTCTCGCCCAAGAAGTGGACGCAGAAGGTGTACCACCGCCACTCCGGCTTCCCCGGCGGCCTGCGCACCGAGACCGCCCAGCAGGTCCGCGAGAAGTACCCCGAGCGGCTGATCGAGCGCGCCGTGCGCGGCATGCTGGCGACCAACCGCCTGCGCGACGTCCAGCTCGGCCGCCTCAAGGTCTACGCCGGAACCGATCACCCGCACGCGGCGCAGCAGCCGAAGGCCCTCGCTTGATGCAGACGTCCGACAACTTCCAGGGCACCGGCCGCCGCAAGCGCGGCATCGCCCGCGTCCGCCTGACCCTCGGTCAGGGCGTGATCACGGTCAACCACAAGCCGGTCGACGAGTACTTTCCGCGCCCGACGCTGCAGATGATCGTGCGCCAGCCGCTCGACGTCACCCAGTCGCTCTCGCGCTTCGACGTCGACGTGAAGTGCACGGGCGGCGGGGTCGCCGGGCAGGCCGGCGCCGTGCGCCACGGCATCGCCCGGGCGTTGCTGGAGATGGACGAGTCGCTGCGCGAGCCGCTGCGGCGCAACGGGCTGCTGACGCGCGACCCGCGGGAGAAAGAGTCGAAGAAGTACGGGCGCAAGAAGGCGCGCAAGCGGTTCCAGTTCTCGAAGCGCTAGGCGCTGGTGGCGGGTCGCGGAGCGCGACGCCGCCGTAGCGGAGACGCGAGGCCCGGGCATCCCGCCCGGGCCTCGCGGCGTCGCGCTCCGCGACCTGGCACGATTCGGCCGTTTCATAAGAGCGATGAGATGAGCAGTGGGGTGGCACTGCTGTTTCGTGAGAGCTGAGCACCGGACGTGCCGGCACGGTCCTGGCGCAACGTCGCAAAGCATGAAGCGGAACTGCTGAAGCTAGCGTTCCGCCATGGGGTTCGTGCACGCAGCCGCTTAAGCGATCGCGTGGATCGTCACGGGCTCGGCTTTGCCGCGGATTTTGGCGACGAGGCGTTCGGCCGGGGGCTTTTCGGTCGAGGCGTTCGTAGGTGCGGTCGTCGGCGTAGGTGCTGCCGGCCGGGGCGGCGCTCTGCAGGCGGCTGGCGAGGTTGGCGGCGTCGCCGATCACGGTGTAGTCCATCCGGCGCGGGCTGCCGATGTGGCCGGCGACGACCTCGCCGGTAGCGATGCCGATCGCCAGGCGCAGCGGCGCGCCGTCGGCTTCGATCGTCGTGGCGGCGCGGTGGAGCGCGGCGGCGACCTCGAGAGCGCGGCGCGCGTCGTCGTCGCGGACGCGCGGCGGGCCGAACACGACCATCAGGCCGTCGCCGTAGAACTTGTCGAGCAGGCCGTCGTGCTCGAACACGATCTGCACCGCCGCGCTGAAGAAGCGGTTGAGGATCTCGACGACGCGCTCGGCGTCGAGCCGGTCGGCGAGCTCGGTGAAGCCGGCGATGTCGGCGAAGAGGATCGTCGCGGTCGCGCGCTCGCCGCCCAGCGTGACGCCGGCGGGTGCGCGCATCAATTGCTCCACGACGTGCGGGGCGAGGTAGCGCGCGAACGCCTCGCGGATCGCGACCCGCTGCTCGAGGTCGGCGGCGTGCAGCCGTTCGAGCTTGCGGCGCTCGGTCAGGTCGGTCAGGGCGATCGCGTGCCCGAGCGCCGCGGTGCCGTCGGGCAGGTCGACCGGCGCGATCCGCACTTCGAGCGCCAGCGTGCCGCGGGTCGGGTGGTTGGCCTCCACCTCGGCCGATTTCGCCGGCAGCGACGCTTGGGCGAGCAGCGCCGTGATGCCGGGAATGAGCGCTTCGAGCGCACGGGCGGGCCGGCCGATCATGACGTCGCCGCGCACCCCGAACGTCTCGGCGGCCGCGTCGTTGAACGACGAGATGTCGCCCCGCCCGTCGACCGTGACGACGCCGCTGGTGATCGAGCCCAGCACGCGGGCCTGGAGCTGCTCGAGCCGCACGATCTCGTCGAGCCGCGCGCGGAGCTGGTCGAACAGGCGCGCGTTCTCGATCGCCAGCGCCGCCTGGTTGGCGAAGGCGGTCAGCAGGTCGGGGTCCTGGCGCGAGAAGAGGCCTGCCGCGACCCGCGAGTCGAGGTAGACGACGCCGATCGTGCGGGCCCTCAGCTTGAGCGGGACGCAGACGATCGAGCGCAGCCGCAGCGCCCGCACCGAGAGGTTGACGTTGAAGCGCGGGTCCTGCTGGGCGTCGGTCGTGACGATCGGCTCGCCGGTCTCGAACACCCGCCGGACCGTCGTCTGCGAGGGCTGCATGTCGGCCCCCTCGACCGTCGCCCGGTCGATCCCGTAGGTCGTGGTCAGCCGCAGCACGCCGGCCGCGTCGGCGAGCATCAGGAAGCCGCGCTCGGCGTTCATCACCTCGACCGCGGTGTCGAGCACGCCGCGCAGCACGATGGCCAGCTCGAGCGACGAGTTGACCGTCTCGGCAACTCGGCCGAGCGTTCGGGCCTTGGCCGCCTCGCGCTCGGCTTTCGCCGCGGCGGCGGCGAGCCGGCTCTGCAGCCCGGCCCGGTCGAGGGCGAGCGTCTGGTAGGCGCGCTCGGCGGCCGCCACGGCGGCGACCAGCGCCGAATCGCCCGACGCGGCAGCCCGCTCGCGCAGTGCGGCCAGGGCGCCGACTCCGGTCTCGGACGTGCTCACCGCGGCCGGCCTACAAAGTTGAAGACAGCGGTGGTGGAGGGGGACCGCTGTCTTCGCATCCTTCGACGGAACAGCACGCGGTGGGGTTCCTCACCGGCGGATCACAGTCCGCCCGAGCGCGAGACCAGCTTCCGGCGGCCGCTCGGCCGGCCGGTCGCCGCGCGGTGCTCATCGCCCGGCAACGGCGCGGTCACAGGTGGCGCGTAGGCTCGGCGCATGCCGACCGATCTCAACCCTTCGACCTCCGCGGCCGCGCTCGCCGCCCGCGAGCGGGTCGCCTTCTACGCCAAGGACGCGGCGCGCGACGAGCGCGCGTCGGCCCAGCTTGCCCGCGCCGCGCTCTTCGATGAAGCCCTGCTGGGCGCGCTCAAGGCACGCTTCGCCGAGCTGCGCGCGGTGGCGAAATGAGCGAGTTCGACCTGCTCTCGCTCGCCGCCGACGGCATGAACGTCCAGCGCACCGTGCTCGACGTGGCGGCGCGCAACGTCGCCGCGGCGCAAGCCTCGACGCCCGAGCACGCGTACCCGCGGCTGGTCGCCCGGTTCGCGAGCGCGCCGGCGGACGACGGCGGCCCCGACGCCGGCGACGGGTTCGCCGGTGCCCGGCGACGCCGACGGCGACGAAGACGACGGTGCGCCGCACACGCGCTTCATCGGCACCGCGCGCAGCGCCGAGAGCGCCGACGCGCTGACCGAGATGATCGCGGTGCTCGACGCGCAGCGCGCGTACGAGGCGAACGCGAGTGTCTTCGACGTCGGCAAGCGGCTCGCGGAGCGCACGCTGACGGTGGGCCTCGGTTCATTTTAGCCCGCACAATGTCCGGCGTACAGCTGGGGTGCATGTGCCCGGCCTCGCCAAGTTCGAGCAGCCAGTACGCGGAGAGACCCCGAGTGGACGGATTGCAAAAACGGGTCCCATGTCGTCGGCCGCTGCCCACCATCATGCTCACTGTGTTTCCGCAAGAAAGCCCAGAAGAGCTGAACGGCGGATCAGGTGAACAGCGCTATTAGCTCGAAGATTGGCCATTATGAATGACAGGGAGCGGCACACCGCCGAGGTGCTGGGCGCGAGCGGGATTGTACCTAACGCAAATCCCAAGCCGGTTTCCCCTCAGGATGGTGCGCGAGCTGACGAAGAGCCCAGCGGCCGATTGCGCCGCCGACTCCATATCGGGCCTCTGGCGAAGGTCACCTTCAATGGGATCGTCGCCGTAGCTGCGCTAGCGGGGACTTGGATCGCGATACAGACATACGTTGAGGAACATCAGGAGCCCGTCCTCTTTCTAAACTGCGAAGTTGCTGTGCACTCCGGGCAACCAATGGACCGTGGACCTGTCCCGCTTGATCTATACGTTGAAGGCGTGTCGCAGCAACAATACATGCCGTATATGGGCCGAAAATCACTCAACCTTCGCGCTCCAACGGCGCATCCCGGATACGAAATCTTTCAAAGCGTTGATGTGGGATACACGTACGCGCGATGCAGCGCGACGAATCAATCGTCACGAAACCTATCATCAATCAGCGTCCCGCTGGTAGGCGCCTTTTCGCGAGAAAACAATCGCGATGTATTCGATGACTGGCCCGAGCGATATATACCGATTGCCTCGCTTGCCGCTGGCTCAAAGGCAACGTTTGCGATAGCTGATGGGTCTCTCGTCAGCTTCTTGAGGATTCGCTTTGGTCGCGAAGCACAGGCGATCTATGAGCCGAGCGATCAGCAGCGCGGTGTTCGGTTACTCCTAGACGAACATATTCAAGACATACAAACCCACGTATTCGAACCTCTCAGGCTTCAAGAGAAGGGCGTTCTCACACCTGAGTTTTGGCGGCAAGTCGGGCCATATCTGAAGGTGCTTCCGCCACCACACGCAAGGCTCTAGGACCGACCATCAGAGCTAGCTGCCATCATCACGACTCATTCCTGCGCTCCTCATAGCCACATACGTTGAAGCACGAGAAAGCCATGGCTGCAGCCCTTCGCGTCAGGCTGGGGGCATTACATTGTGACCAACGGGACCGTCTGGTCCCTCGTAATGCCGATGTCGCGGGCTCGTGGAGCGCGCGCTGACTGTGGGCAGGGCTGATGCGCGTCGATGCGCCGGTCCCGACACCGTTGCGGAGCCGGTCGCGGCTGGGCCGGCCGCCGCGCCGGGCAACGCGTCCGCGGCGCTGGCCGACGCGGCCGGCGCGGTCCTCGCCGGGGGCCGAGGAGGCCGAAGTGCTTCACCGCGCACCGGGGCGGCCTGCAGGAGATGGTCGTCGAGCGGGCCCTAGCCGACGTCGCGCCTGCAGGTCACCGCGACCGCCGCGCAGCGCGGCGCGCAAGCGCTGCAGACGCTGCCCGGGATGCAGATCTAGCGATGGCGTCGGCACAGGCTCTCTCGCCGGCTTCCGCGCGCTCGCGCCGCGCGCGAAGCGCTGTTCGCCGCGCTCGCGCTAGCCGGCTGGCGGGCTGGGCGGCGTGAGGTTCTCGCTCACCCGGCGGCGTGCGTGTGACACTGTCGCCTTGCCGCTGCGCGCCGACCGGCTTGGCGAGGTCGAAATATAGCTGGCGGGTCGGCTGCCGAAGCGCGGCGCTCATCACCCGGCAACGGCGCGGTCACAGGCGGCGCGTAGGCTCGGCGCATGCCGACCGATCTCAACCCTTCGACCTCCGCGGCCGCGCTCGCCGCCCGCGAGCGGGTCGCCTTCTACGCCAAGGACGCGGCGCGCGACGAGCGCGCATCGGCCCAGCTCGCCCGCGCGGCGCTCTTCGATGAAGCACTGCTGGGCGCGCTCAAGGCACGCTTCGCCGAGCTGCGCGCGGTGGCGAAATGAGCGAGTTCGACCTGCTCTCGCTCGCCGCCGACGGCATGAACGACCAGCGCACCGTGCTCGACGTGGCGGCGCGCAACGTCGCCGCGGCGCAAGCCTCGACGCCCGAGCACGCGTACCCGCGGCTGGTCGCCCGGTTCGCGAGCGCGCCGGCGGACGACGGCGACGGCATCCCCGATCCAGGCGACGGTGCTCTCGCGGGCGACGGCGCGGTCGCCGGCGCGACGGATGGCGACGAAGACGACGGTGCGCCGCGCACGCGCTTCATCGGCACCGCGCGCAGCGGCGAGAGCGCCGACGCGCTGACCGAGATGATCGCGGTGCTCGACGCGCAGCGCGCGTACGAGGCGAACGCGAGCGTCTTCGACATCGGCAAGCGGCTCGCGGAGCGCACGCTGACGGTGGGACAGGGCTGATGCGCGTCGACAACCTGGTTCCGGACACCGTCGCGCCGCCGGCCGCGGCCGGGCCGGCCGCCGGGCCGGGCAACGCGTTCGCCGAGCTGGTCGACGCGGCCGGCGCGATCCTCGCCGGGGCCGACGCGGCCGAAGCGCGCTTCACCGCGCACCGCGGCGGCTTGCAGGAGATGGTCGTCGAGCGGGCCCGGGCCGACGTCGCGCTGCAGGTCGCCGCGACCGCCGCGCAGCGCGGCGCGCAGGCGCTGCAGACGCTGCTCGGGATGCAGATCTAGCGATGGCGCCGGCACAGGCTCTCGACCGCTTCCGCGCGCTCGCGCCGCGCGCGAAGCTGTTCGCCGCGCTCGCGCTGGCCGGCCTGGCGGCGCTGGGCGGGGTGGGGTTCTCGGTCACCCGCGACGCGCGCGTGGCGCTGTTCGCCGCGCCGCTGCGCGCCGACCAGCTCGGCGAGGTCGAGGCGCGGCTCGCCGCCTGGAACGTCCCGTACGCGCCGGCCGGCGACAACCTGCGGGTGGACCGTGCCCGGCGCAGCGACCTGCTGCTGCGGCTGGCGCTGGCCGGCGTGCCGCACGCGCACCTCGCCGGCAGCGACGAGACGCTGGCGAAGCTCGGCGCGCTCACGCCGCAGACCGTGCTCGAAGCGCAGACGCGCGACGCGCTCGCGGCCGACCTGGCGCTGGGCTTGCGCGGGCTCGAAGGCGTGGCCGACGCGCGGGTCGTGATCGCCCCGGCCAGCGGCGGCGTGTACGCCGACGAGTCGCAGCGCGACGCGAGCGCCGCGGTGCGGGTCGCGCTCGCGCCCGGCGCGCACCTCTCGGCGCGCACGATCGCCGGGATCGAGGCGTTCGTGGCGGGCGGCGTGCCGGGGCTGGACCCGCAGCGCGTGACGGTGCTCGACGACCGCGGTCTGGCGCTCGACGCCGCCGGGACCGACGACGGCGACGTGCAGGGTGCGCTGCAGAGCGCGCTCGACGGCGCGTTCGGCGCCGGCGCGGCGATCGTGCGCGCTCACCGCGAGCCGCTGGGCGAACGGCGCGACGTGCACGACGTGCGCCGGGCCGCGCTCGACGGGCCGCTCGCGCGGACGACCGGCGACGAGCGCTACGCGTCGAGCGCGAAGAAGTACTCGAAGACCAGCGCGACCGAGGAGCGCGGCAGCGACACGCGCGACGAGCACCGCGTCGCCGAGGCCGGCGCGACCGCTCGGCTGACCGTCGCGGTGTTCGTCGACGCGGCCCGCAACCTGGACCTGGCCAAGATCCGCGCGCTGGCCGCGGCGACCGCCGGCATCCGCGCCGAGCGCGGCGACGTGCTCAGCGTCGAGGCGGTCGCCTTCGGCGCCGCGCCCGGGCCGCTGCCGCCCGGCGCGCGCGCGCCGGGCTGGCTGCTGGCGCTGGCGAGCGCGCTGCCGCAGGCGCTCAGCGGGCTGGCCGTCGTGCTGGCCGTCGCCTGCGGGGCCAAGCCGCTGGCCGCCGTCGCGGCGCGCGCGCTCGAGGCCGGCACGGCGCGCAGCGCGGCCCGCGAGGTCGCCGGCCTGCCGCCGGCCCGCGTCCGCGGCGCGCTCGCCGGCGAGCCGCCGCACGTCGCCGCCGCGATCATCTCGGCCCTGCCGACCGCGACCGCCGCCGCCGTGCTCGAGCTCTACCCGCCCGACGAGCGCGCGGCGATCGTGCGCCGCCTGGGCCGCGGCGCGAACCCCGCGCTCGTCCCCGCCGCCGAGGAGCTGCTCCGTGCCTGAGTTCATCGCGCTGGCCGACCTGCTGCGCGCGCCGGCGGGCGCAACGGCCGCCGCGGACGAGCTCGCCGCGGCGCTCGCTCCGTCGCCGCAAGCCGCGGCCGCCGCCGCGGTGACCGCCGACGCAATGACCGTGGGCGCGGCGGACGCCGGCGCGGTTGAGCCCGACGTGCTGGCGGCGGTGCGGGAGGCGCGGCTGTTCCGGGCGCGGCTGGACGACGCGCTCGAGGACGCGCTGGCGCGGCTGGTGCGCGAGCTCGCCGCGGACGTGCTCGCGCGCGAGCTGCGGCTGGCGCCATGCGACCTGGCCGCGATCGTCGCGCGAGCTCGCGCGCAGGCGCCGGTCGTGCGGGTGCGGGTCGCGCCGGGCGAAGCAGCGCGCGAGTACGGCGTTCCGGTGCTGGCCGATGCCGCGCTCCAGCCGGGCGACGCGGTGCTCGAGCTGGCCGGCGGTGCGCTCGACGCGCGGCTGGGCGTGCGGCTCGCGGCGGTGCTCGCGACGGCGGGCGAGGCGCCGCCGCGGCGAGGGACGGCGTGGTGATCGGGCGCGCCGTCGGCCGGGTCGTCGCGACGCGCGGCCACGTCGTCGAGGCGGAGCTGCCGGCGGCGCGGGTCGGCGAGGGGGTGCGCATCAGCGGCGAGCGGGTGCGGCTGGCCGGACGGGTCGCTGCGCTGCACGGGGCGCGGGCGCTGCTCGCGCCGTTCGGTCCGGTCGAGGGGATCGCGCTCGGTGACCGGGTGGCGGTCGACCCGGCGGCGCTCGGGCTGGTGCTCGGAACGCCGCTGCTGGGGCGCGCGATCGACGCCGCCGGACTGCCGCTCGACGGCCGGCCGGCTCCGCGCGGGCGCCGGCTTGCGGCCGAGCCGGGCCCGCACGCGGTCGGCGACCGCCGGCCCTGTACCGAGGTCTGCTGGACCGGCGTGCGGGCGATCGACGGGCCGCTGGCGTTCGCGCGCGGGGCGCGGATCGGGCTGTTCGGTGCGCCCGGCGCCGGCAAGTCGACCCTGCTCGAGGGGGTGGTCCGCGGGGCGGATGCCGATGCGGTCGTGGTCGGGCTGGTCGGCGAGCGCGGGCGCGAGGCCGAGCGCTGGCTGGCGGCGGTCGGCCCGCGCACGACGGTGGTCTGCGCGACCGGTGACCGGGCGCCGGCGGAACGGGTCCGGGCGGCCGAGGTCGCCTTCGCCCAGGCCGACGCGCTGCGGGCGCGCGGCCTGGACGTGCTGCTGGTGGTCGACTCGCTGGCCCGCATCTGCGCCGCGGCCCGCGAGGTCGCGCTGGCCGCCGGCGAGCCGGTCGGCCGGGGCGGCTACCCGCCCGGCGTGTTCGCGCTGCTGGCCCGGCTGCTCGAGCGGGCCGGCGCGGTCGGCGCCGGCAGCGTGACCCTGGTCGCGACCGTGCTCTCCGACGGCCCCGACGAGCACGACCCGGTCTCCGAGGCGGCCCGGGCCGCGCTCGACGGCCACCTGGTGCTCTCCGAGCGGCTGGCCCGGGCCGGCCGCTTCCCGGCAATCGACCTGGGCCGCAGCGCGAGCCGGACGCTGGCCGACGTCGCGTCGGCCCCGCACCTGCGCGCGGCCCGGGCGCTGCGGGCGGCGGTCGCGGCGCTCGAGGAGTCGCGCGACGCGCGGGCGGTCGGGCTCGACCCGGGCGCGGGCGACCCGTTCCTGGCCCGCTGCATCGCGCTGGAGCCGGAGCTCGAGCGGTTCCTGCGCCAGGCCGGCTCGCCGTGCCCGCCCGACCGGACGCTCACGGAGCTGGTCGCGCTCGCCGATAGGATGGGGTAATGGACGTCTTCAGCGACATCGCCGCCGTACAGTCGCGGATCGCCGAGATCACCGGCGCCCCGGTGACCCTGCCCACGCCCGCTCCGGTTGCCGCGGCCGGGGGGTCGACGTTCTCCAGCGCCCTCGCCTCGGCGCTGAACGGCGCGCCCGGGCCCGAGGGAGGCGCGGCGCCGCCGGCGCCCGCGCCGGTTCCGCCGGCCCAGATCGACGCGCTGGTCGAGCAGAACGCCGCGACCTGGCAGGTCGACCCGGCGCTGGTCAAGGCCGTGATCGCCAACGAGTCGGGCTTCGACGCCCACGCCACCTCGAACGTCGGCGCGCAGGGGCTCATGCAGCTCATGCCCGCCACCGCTGCCGGCCTGGGCGTGCACGATCCGTACGACCCGGCGCAGAACGTCGCCGGCGGTGCACGGTATCTCAAAGGCTTGCTCGACCGCTTCGGCGGCGATACGCGGCTTGCCGTCGCGGCGTATAATGCTGGTCCGGGCGCCGTCGCGAAGTACGGCGACGTTCCACCTTACGCCGAGACCAAGAGCTACGTTCAGAACGTCCTCGCCTCGTACGACAAGTACCGGACCGCCGCGGCGCCTCGCTAGCGCCGCGCTCGCGGCGGCGCTGGCGCTCGCGCCGCTCGCGCCCGCGCTGGCCAGGCCCGACGTGCCGGTCACGACGATCCTGGCCGCGTACGACCGAGCGACGCATGCCGCCGACATGCGAACCTACGTCGCCGAGGGGACGCTCGCCGGGGAAGGGCTGAGCGGCACGTTCAAGACCTGGCGCGCCGGCGAGAACGAGCGCGACGACGACAGCTTCGGCCCGCGCAACGAGACGACGCTGCGGGTCGGCGAGCGCACCTTCGTGCGCAACGCCAACGGCAACGTGCGCGAGCTGCGCGGCTACCTGCGCCGGCGCGCGCTGACCGAGGACCTGATCGACTCGGGCGATTTCGTCAAGCACCCCGAGCTGGCGCGCTTCGCCGGCTGGGGCGACGTCGGCGACGTGCACGCCTGGCGGCTCGAGGTCAGCGCGCCGGGCGGCGTGCCGGAGACGCTCTGGATCGACCCGCAGAGCGGTCTGCCGCTGCGGCTGGAGTATCTCGACGGCGACGGGCCGTCGTACGTCGACTACGCCGACTGGCGCGACGTGCAAGGCCGCAAGCTCGCGTTCCGCAGCACGGTCACCGACGGCAACCACGAGTTCGACACGGTCGAGCAGATCGCGTCGGTGTCGATCGACGTGCCGGTCGACCCGGCGACGTTCGCGCCGCTGGTCGCCCGCATGCTGCAGACCGACCGCGTCCACACCATCAAGCTGATCGAGCGCGAAGGGCACGTCGGCGTCAACGTGCGCATCGCGGGGCGCGACTGGTTCTTCCTGCTCGACACCGGCGCGCAGTCGATCCTGGTCGACGGCGCGGTGCTCGCCGCGGCGGGCGTCGGCGGCACCGGCGCGCTCGAGGTGCGCGGTGCGACCCGCAGCGGCGGGTTGCGGCTGGCCACGCTGCCCAGCCTCGAGCTCGACGGCGCGCGGCTCGACGACGTCGTCGTCGCCTCGCTGGATCTGAGCAAGAGCTTGGGCGGCGGGCTCAAGATCGACGGCATCCTGGGCTATCCGTTCTTCGCCTCGGCGCTGGTCGAGATGGACTTCGCCCACAAGCTGCTGCGCTTCGGCCCGCCCGGCTCGTTCGTGCCGGCCGGAGTGCGGGTCGACCTCGACGTCGACCGCGAGCTGGCCGAGGCGACGTTCCGGCTCGACGACCGGGTCGACGCGCCGTTCATCGTCGACACCGGCAACAGCGGCGAGATGTTCCTGTACCGGCCGTTCCTCGACGCGCACCCCGGGATCGTGCCGCTCTCGACCGCGGCGACCTGGAACTACGGCCTGGGCGGCGCCAACGCGGCGTACCGGACGTCGCTCGACTCGCTGCGGCTCGGCGGCGTCGACCTCTACCACCGCTCGGTCGACGTCGTGCTGGCCAAGGAGGGTGCCTTCGCCGACCGGGTCGACGCCGGCAACGTCGGCCTGGGCGTGCTGCGCAACTTCGTCGCGACCTTCGACCTGGGCGGCGGCGCGCTGTACCTTCAGCCCGGCTCGGCGTTCGACGACGGCCGCGGGCGCACCGCGCACATCCCGGCAACACGCGGGTAGCGCCCGGGTCACCGGGCCGGCGCAGCATCGCGTCGGAGGCACGACACGATGCAACAGACCGACCGCGTCGCCGTTCTGGCGACCCAGCTGCCCGCCACCGACCGCCGCGCGCTCTCGCAAGCCTGGTACAGCGCGCTCCACCTGGCCGAGCGCGAGCCCCGCGCGCGCAGTGCGCCGCCGCGCCGGGCACCGCCCGCGAGCGCACCGCCGCGCAGCGCGCGCACCGCCGCGCCCGATGCGCGCGCCGTCGTCCGGCCGGCGAGCGCGGCGAGCGCCGCGCGCGCCGCGGGCGGCGTGGCGCGCCGCGCCGCCGCGCTCGCCGCCGACCGGCGCGCGCCGGCCAGCGAGCTGGGCCGGCGGATCGAGCGCGCGCTCGTGCGCCGGCGCGGCGCGCCGGCGTCGTTCGCGCTGGCCGTCGCCGGCGGCCGCATCCGGCTGCTCGTCCGCAGCGACGGCGAGCGCACCCGCGTGGTGGCGCTCTGCGCGCCCGCGCTGCGCGAGCGGGTCGAGCGGGCGCTGGCGCACGCCCGCTTCGCGCTCGCCGCGCGCGGCGTCCGCACGGAGCCGGCCTGATGCTCGGCTCCGCCAACGCGGCCGGCGCGCTGGACGCGCTCGACCGCATCGCCGCGCGCGCGCAGGACCTGCGCGACGCGTACCGGCCGGGCGCCGTGCCGCAGCACGGCGACGTCCGCAGCGCCGGCGCGGTGGCGCGCACGGCCGACCCGCTGAGCGCCGCGGCCCCGCCCGGCGCGTGGTTCGTCACCCGGGCCGCCGACGGCACGCGCGGTTACGGCCGCGACGGCGGGCTGACGCTGGCCGACGGCGTGCTGCGCACCCGCGACGGCGCCGAGGTACTGGGTTATCCCGGCGGCGACGCGCGCGGCGCGGTGCCCGTGCCGCTGCGGCTGCCGGCTGCCGAGCGCGCGCTGGGCCGCGGCGGCGACGCCCGGGTCGAGGCGGACGGCAGCGTCGCCTACGACCGGGTCGCAATCGACCTGCGCAGCGGCCGGCGCGGCCTCGAGCGGGTCGTCCTGGGCCGGCTGGCGCTGGCGCGCTTTCCGGCCGGCAGCCTGCCGCAGCGCCTGGGCCCGACCCGCTTCGGCGCGCCGGCCGGCGTCGTGCCGCACCTCGGCACCCCGGGCGACGGAACGTTCCCGGCCCTGACGACCCAGGCGCGCGACGCCGGCGCGCTCGACCTCGACGCGGGCCTCGCGCGGCTCAACGAGGCCTACCTCGCCTTCGAGGCGATCGCCGCGACGCACAAGGCGAGCTTGGGTCTCGCCAAGACGGCGCTGGACCTGGTCAAGTGATCGCCGACCTCGTCTTCGGCCCGCCGGCCGGCGGCCTGCGCCGCTGGCGCCGGCGCCCGCGCGCCTCGATCCCACTCGAGGCGGCCTGCCTGGTCGCCGCCGGCATCCGCGAGACGCTGCGCGAGCTGCTGGGCGAGCGCTGCGAGCTGGTGCTGGGCGAGCCGGCCGCAATCGACGGCGCGGCCTGGTCGCTGCTGGCCGCCGACGCGTTCCTGTTCCTCACCCGCGGCCGGCAGACCGACATCGTGCTGGTGCTGCCGCAGCGCGACGCGCGCCGGCTGGTGCTGCGGGCGTTCGGCGAGAGCGAGCCGCGGGCGCGCCGTCGCTGCCCGACGCCGCCTGCTCGGCGCTGGAGGTCCACGCGCTCGAGCGGATCGCCGCCCGCTGCGCGGCGGCGTTCGACCCGCTCTGCGCCGAGCGCAGCGGCGGCGCGCGCGCCGTGCGCGGGCCGGAGGTGCCGGCCTGCGTGGCCTACTTCGACCTGCGCGTCCACGCGCCGCTGCCGCTCGCGCTCGGCATCGGGATCGTGCGCGACCTGCCCGAGCCCGGCCCGTCCGGCGCGCTGCTCGCCCGGCGCGCTCGACGCGGTAGCGCTGGAAGCCCGCGCCGTGTTCGCCGAAGGAACGATCGACGCCGCGGCGTTCGTCAGACTCCGGCCGGGCGACCTGGTTCGGCTGGAAACCCAGGTCGGCGCTCCGGCATCCTTGAAGATCGGCGGGCGGAGCCTGGCCACGGGCCTCGCCGGCGTCGTTGCTTCACGTCACGCCTTCCTCGTCCACGACGTCGCTTCGGGAGCCACTCCGTGACCATGTCCGACTCCGGCAAGAACCTCGACCTCTTGATGAACGTGCCGCTCAAGGTGACGGCGGAGCTGGGCACGTGCAAGATGCTGGTGCGCGACATCCTCAAGCTGGGCACGGGCTCGGTGGTCGAGCTCGACCGGCTGGCCGGCGGGCCGGTCGACCTGCTGGTCAACGACCGGCTGGTCGCGCGCGGCGAGGTGGTCGCGATCGACGAGAACTTCGGCGTGCGGATCACCGAGCTGATCGAGAAACCGTAACATCCCGGCCACGCGGGGTTCGCGCGGCGGGCACAGGCTGGGAGCATGGACTCCCTCCTGCCGATCGCCGGCCACGGCACGCTCCAGGCTTGCGTTGACGGTAGCACCATGCTACCATCGCTATAGTGGGTGGCCCTGTTTATGACCCGCAGAGGGTCCGAGGCTTGGCTTCGAACGAGGCGACCCGTGCGATCACGCTCAGCGCGGAGGACGGATGCTACGAGTTGGATCTGACGCTCGAGCACGTTTGGGCCGCCCTAGCGGAGCTCAGCGGCCCGAATTGCCGCTACTACAAATCAATGCCCTCGGACAAAAGGCCCGAGGACATCTTCGACGTCTACGAGCTCTTCATCGGACCTCATGCGATCTATCTCAAATTCAAAATCGCGAACCGGCCATCAGGCAGCGTTCTCGTCGTCGTCTCGTTCAAGCGCAATGAGCATTACCAATAGCGTCTGCGCGAGCTGTGAATCGAGCGACGTCCGAGAAGTCGTCGGCGATCGCACGATAAACGTCGGCGCGTATCGCGTCACGATTCCGGCGGCTCGGCATATGGTCTGTAACGGCTGTGGGGAGTCGTATCAGACCGGTGAGCAGGCGAAGGAATTCGACGCCGCTGTCATCGAGGCGCGCCGACGTCATGAGGGACTTCTTTGCGGAAGCGATATCCGAAGGATTCGCCTTTCCGTGGGCCTATCCCAAGCTGATTTGGAACATGCGCTCGGAATCGGGCCGAAGACGCTCGTGCGTTGGGAAAACAACACGAGCATTCAAAGCAAATCCATCGACGACGTGCTGCGACTCATCGAGCTCGATCCGGACAACCTTCGTCTCCTGGTCCGGATTCGCTCTGCCGCCCGTACCCAAACGATCGACGAAAAGCTCTCGTCCCAGGACAGGGTGAAGGCGGGCGAGCTCGAGGCTGCGATTCTCGATGGGTTGGATCGGGCTTCCGAGACATTGGGGTCGCAAACGCTGGGACATGAGCTGAGGTGGAGCATCACCAACGCCGTGCTGACCGCAATTCGCGCGTATCGACACGAAAAGATCGAGCGGCTGGCGCTCGAGAAACGGATTGCGTGAAATGAGCTCTCCCGGATCGTGCGCGCTGCCGTCGCCGGGGTGATGGAGCAACAGAATAGCGTGATCGTTACCGAGCTACGGTCGATTCTGCGCGAACAAAGAAGAGGAGTTCAACGTCTGAACGCCGGCATAGAGCGAATCATCGACGTTGTGGAGGACTCCAAGCCGGTGAGCGCAACACCGCTGTCGCCGGTTTGACCGACGAGGAGCAGCGCTCTCGCGGCTTGGCGGCTGCCTAACGGCTGACGCGCTGGGGCAGGCCGAAAATCGAATCGGCCCCCACGCGCATCAAGCCTCGCCTAGCCGGCGAAATACTGGAATGAGTCGGTCCTCGGGCGGGTGATAGTCCTGCGCAAGGCTCTGGATCAGCTGCAGGCGGTCGGCTGTATCTCCTCTGCCGGCGCTGACCGCGTTGAGAGCACATGCCTCGGGATCGCTTGCGAAGTACCGTATATCGACGACAAGGCCGGGAACGCGTTCCCGGAAAAACGCACTCGTCGTTTCGACGTGGCTAGACCTACAGAACCAAACATCGGCGATTGCGCACGAGTCGCCGGCAAGCAGAGCGTTCAACACAGCGGCGAAATGCCGGCTTTGGTCGACCGCGTGCGTGTTATTGAGTGATCTGGCATGGTAGTCGTCCCAGAGTCGGTCCGAGCCAATGCCATCGGTTTGCGGAAGACGCTCGAGGTAATGGGTCTTGCCGGAGCCGGGAAGACCAACAAGGATCACGAGCATTGGCACTTTATCCTCAGATCGCCGCGACGACGCAGTTGGATCGACGGTGCCCGGTTTGTTCGTGTTCATCATCGCAAATGTTCGCGTCGATACCACCGCATTCCCGCCAGGAACGGTTGCTCGGGCCACTAAGAATTGACGTGCAATGTCCGAACCGGGGGCCCCATGAACAATACGTATCACGGTCCGTCACCAGATCGCTTACGCGAGATGCATGCAGCGCAGATTGGGCGTGCGATCCTTCCGCTGGTTGAACGGGACCTCCGTCAGCACGGGAATAAGCGGGACCCGCGCTGGTTGGCAAAGGGTGTTTGCGAGTCCGAGTACCGGAGCGACCCCAGTGTCACTTTGCTGCTTATGGAGGGTGTCCAGTCTTTGATTCGGTCCGGACTACTCGTTCCTGATCCGTTTTCCGACGACCGCTACTTGCTAAGTCGTGCAGGGACTGAGGCGGCGCGGGCTTCGAATGTTCAAATGTCGTCGATCATCCAGGAAGAATCGGTCGCGTTGCTTCATCCGATCATCCGTGCAGCGGCACTGGGAGACCTTGAGCAAGGCCCGGAGCGGTACGATGCGGCCGTTTTGATGGCGTTTCGCGCGGTGGAGATCGCGATTGGCAAGGCGATCGCGCCAGCGAAGGTGCCGGACAAGAAGAGCGTCTTTGACGTTGCGTTCGGCGTGCACGATGGTGGGCGACGCGGTATCCTCACGCCGGAGCCGATGTCGTCCACCGAAGCTACGGCGATCCTCAACCTTTTTAAGAGTTCCTCAAGCGCGTTACGTAACCCGGTAGTGCATACAGACGTCGGACACGACGACCCAGTTCAAACGATGCGACTTCTCGTTACTGCGAGCGCCCTCGTAGAAATGGTCGAGCGACTGAACGCTGCTAGAACGTGAAGCCACGACGTTAGGGGTCAGCGCGACCGGAACAGCACCTCACTCTTGCCATCGCTGACTCCGCTGGTCTTCTTGAACGCAACGTCCATGGCCAGGACAGCGCGAACGCTCCGTCGAGCGCCTGCGCCCATCACGCTGGCCAGGTTTCCAAGCGTTGCGTGAGGATGAAGTAGTCTGCGGCGATCCCATGGCGGTAAGCCTGCGGACCTGTAGTCCCATCGATGCTTCGCGATCCGCTCATCCATGTATGATTCAAGTGCGCAGTCTTTGGCAGTTTTAGGCCTGGGCATGGTGATCCTCAAGCTGGGCACCGGCTCGGCGGTCGAGCTCGACCGCTTGGCTGGCGGACCGGTCGACCGCTGGTCAACGACCGGCTGGTCGCGCGCGGCGAGGTCGTCGCGATCGACGAGAACTTCGGGTGCGGATCACCGAGTTGATCGAAAAACCGTAACAACCCGGCCATCCCTGGTTCGCGCGGCGGGCGCAGCCTTGGAGCATGGACTCCTTGCTGCAGATCGCCGGCCACGGCCGGGCCTCGCTTCCGCTCGATCTCTTGGCGGCGCTCACCCTGCTCTCGGTGGCGCCGTTCGTCGTCGTCCTCTCGACCTCGTTCGTGCGGATCGTGGTCGTGCTCTCGCTGGTCCGCTCGGCGATCGGCGCCTCGAACCTGCCGCCGAGCGCGGTGCTCACCGGCCTGGCGCTGGTGCTGACGCTGGTGGTCATGGCGCCCACCGCGGCCGCGATCCAGCACGACGCGCTCGCGCCCTACGCCGCCGGCAAGCTCTCGCAGTCGGCCTTCATCGATCGCGCCGGCGGCCCGCTGCGGGCGTTCATGCTGCGCCAGGCCAAGCTGCGCGACGTCGCCGTGTTCGCGCGCCTGGCGCACCGGCCGGCGGCGGAACCGCCGGCCGAGGCGCCGCTGACGGTGCTGGTGCCGGCGTTCGTGGTGGGCGAACTGCGCGCGGCGTTCGCGATCGGGGTGGCGCTCTATCTGCCGTTCGTCGCGATCGACTTGGCGGTGGCTGCGATCCTGATGGGCCTGGGCATGGTGATGCTCAGCCCGCCGGTGATCTCGCTGCCCTGCAAACTGCTGCTGTTCGTGCTGGTCGACGGCTGGGCGCTGGTCTGCACCGGCGTCGTGCAGAGCTTCCGCTAGTCGGCAACGGCGCGGCCGGTGCGGCGAAACACCGCTCTCCCGTCTCGGTAGACGAGGGAGCGATGAGCGCCGCTGCCGTTACGAAACCGGTCACGCGAGTGCCGCCGCGTCCCTGGGCGCGGATCACCGGCGCCGTCTACCTGCTGTACTTCTCGACGGCGGTGCTCGGCCAGTTCTTGGCCGGGCGTGGCCTCGTCTACGGCGACGCGGTCGGCGTCGTGGCGGACCTGTGCTATGCCGCGCTGACGCTGCTCCTCTACCGGCTGTTCGCGCCGGTCAGCCGCTCGCTCTCGCTCGGCGCGGCGCTGCTGAGCCTGGCCGGCTGCGCGCTCATGATCCTGGCGGTGTTCCACGCCGTCCCGTACCACCTGAGCCCGCTGCTGTTCTTCGGACCCTACTGCATCGCGCTCGGCTATCTGCTCGCCAGGTCGACCTTCTTGCCGCGCATCCTCGGACTGCTGATGGCGCTCGCCGGCGCGGGCTGGCTGCTCCGACGATGATCTTGTCCAAGCGCGTGAAACCGAAGCGCGATGGACAGAGCGGTACGGGGCGGAAGGCCGGGCTGCGGAAGCTCGCCGCATGCGCATCGCCGAGAAGCTGAAGACCCGCCGGCCGTTCTTCTCGTTCGAGTTCTTTCCGCCGCGCGACGACGCGGCCGAGCGGAACCTGTTCGCCACGGTCGCGACGCTGCAGCCGCTCGACCCGGGGTTCGTCTCGATCACCTACGGCGCGGGCGGCTCGACCCGCACCCGCACGGTCGAGCTGGCCAAGCGGATGCGCCACGCGCTCGGTCTGGACGTGATGGCGCACGTCACCTGCGGCGGAACGTCGCTGGCCGAGCTGCGCGCGCTGCTGGGCGATCTGCGCGCGGGCGGGATCGAGAACATCATGGCGCTGCGCGGCGATCCGCCCAAGGGCAGCGACACGTACGTTCCCGCCCCCGACGGCTTGCAGCACGCCTCGGACCTGGTCGCGCTGCTGAAGAGCGAGTTCGGCGGCTTCTGCGTCGGCGCGGCCGCGTACCCGGAGAAGCACCCCGAAGCGGCCAGCTTCGACGCCGACGTCGCCGCGCTCTCGGCCAAGGTTCGGGCCGGCGCCGAGTTCCTGGTCACCCAGCTCTTCTTCGACAACGCGCGCTACTTCGAGTTCGTCGAGCGGGCCCGCACGTGGGGCGTGGCGGTGCCGATCCTGCCCGGCATCATGCCGATCACCAACTACGACCAGATCGACCGCTTCACGCGCATGTGCGGCGCGACGATCCCGCCCAGCCTGCGGGCCGAGCTCGAGGCGCGCCGCGACGACCCGCAGGCGGTGATGGACCTGGGCGTCGCCTACATGACGCTGCAGGTCGCCGACCTGCTCGCCCGCGGCGCGCCCGGCGTGCACTTCTACACCCTCAACCGCTCGCCGGCGACCCGCGCCGTCGTCTCGGCGCTGCTGGCGGCCCGGCGCGCCTGGTGAGACCCGGCGGCCGCGCGCGCGGCAGGTCCGAAAGCGTGATCCAGCGCATAGAATGCACACGGGATTCCACCGCAGGCCGGTGGAACCGGCTCGATTCCGCCTCGCCGCATGCTCCCGCAGACGGTCTCACCGAGACCGTGGGCGTGCGGATCGAATCTGGTGTAGGGTGCCGATGGACCGCGATTCCGTATCCGATCTGATCACATCGTATCTTTCGACTCTGCTGAACGTCCCGGAGAGCAAGATCGACGCGAACCGCCCCTTCGAGCGGTACGGGCTCGACTCGACGGCCGCCGCCGGCCTCAGCGGGGTGATCAGCGAGAAGCTCGACATCGAGCTGGGCGACAACGTCGCGTTCGACTACCCGACGGTCGCTTCGATGACGGACCACATCATGTCGCTGGTCGGTCAAGAAGCATGAGCCGCGCCGGCGCACCGTTGAGCGTGCCGTAGCCGTGGAATCGGCCATCGGGCCGGCGCGGGAGCCTCGCCCGCGCCAGGTGTCGGTCGTCATCACCAGCGAGCGCGTGCTCGCGGCCAAGCGCCGCGCCGCCCTGCGCACCCTGCTGCTGCCCCTGGTGGGCGCGATCGTCGCCGTGATCTCGTCGCTCGTCACCGGCGTGGGCTGGGTCGAGCTGGCCGTCTTCTTCGGGATGTTCGTCTGGGTGACGCTCGGCCTGGAGGTCGGCTTCCACCGCTTGTTCGCCCACCGCGCGTTCCAGACGTCCAAGCCGCTCCAGGCGTTCTGGTGGATCTCGGCGCTGATGGCGGGCCAAGGCAGCGGAACGTATTGGCTCGCGACGCACCGCCGGCACCATGCCCACAGCGACAGCCCGAGCGACCCGCACTCGCCGCTCTGCCGGACCGGCCGCGAGGGGGAGGAGACGCTCGGCGGGCTGCGCGGCTTGTGGCACGCGCACCAGGGCAACACCTACACCGGGTACGCCACCAACGTCGCCGTTTTCGCCGCCGACGCGCTGCGCGAGCCGCTCTACGGCAAGCTCGACAAGCAGACGACGTTCTGGGTGGTGTTCGGGCTGGCGCTGCCGGCGGCGATCGGCTGGTTCGCCTATCACAGCCTGCTGGGCGTCTGGAGCTGCTTCCTGTGGGGCGGCCCGTTGCGCATGTTCGTGCAGCACCACACCTACTTCACCAACGGCTCGCTGGCGCACGTCTACGGCGAGCAGATGTTCAAGACCAACGACAACAGCCGCAACAACTGGTACTGCGCGGTGTGGACCTTCGGCTCGGCGCTGCAGAACACGCACCACGCCTTTCCGACCTCGGCCTACCTGCGCCAGCGCTGGTACGAGCTGGACATCGCCGGCTTCGTCATCCGCCTGATGGAGCTGAGCGGGCTGGCCTGGAACGTCCACTATCCTTCGCCCGACCAGTTGGCCGCCAAGCGGCTCGTGGGGAACTGAAGCGGCGATGCGCGCTGGCGGACGAGCATGAGCGATCCGATCGCGATCGTCGGCATCGCCTGCCGCTTTCCGGGCGCCGACACGCCCGAGGAGTACTGGCGGCTGCTCGAGCGCAACGAGCTCGCCGTCGACTACGTTCCGGCCTCGCGCTGGAACTGGCGCGAGCGCTATTCCGCCGGCGGTGCCGTGCCGGGCACGATGTGCTGCAACCAGGGCGGCTTCATCGAGAACCTCGAGCACTTCGACTGGGAGTTCTTCGGGCTCTCGCCGGCCGAGGCGGCCCGGCTCGACCCGCAGCAGAAGCTCGCGCTCGAGGTCGCCTGGGAAGCGCTCGAGTCGGCCTGCATCGTGCCCGGCACGCTCGCGGGCTCGAACACCGCCGTCATCATGGGGGTGGCCCACAGCGACCACGCGCGCAAGCTGAAGGCCGACTTCCCGACCTTCGACGGCAACGTCGGGCCCGACTCGTACGAGTGCTTCGTGGCCAACCGCGTCTCGTACTGGCTCGACCTCAAGGGCCCCAGCTTCACCGTCAACTCGGCCTGCTCGTCGTCGCTCTTCGCGCTGCACCTGGCCGCGCAGAGCCTGCGCGCCGGCGAGAGCGATCTGGCCCTCAGCGGCGGGGTCAACGTCCACCTGCTGGCGGACGAGAGCATCTCCAGCACGATGGCCGGCTGGCTGTCGGCGGACAGCCGCTGCAAGAGCTTTCGCGAGCACGGCGACGGCTTCGTGCGCTCCGAGGGCTGCGGCGTCGTGGTGCTCAAGCGCATGGCCGACGCGCGGCGCGACGGCGACCGCATCTGGGGCGTGATCCGCGGCAGCGCGATCGCGCACAACGGGCTCTCGAACGGGATCTCGGTGCCCAACGGGCTCTCTCAGAAGGAACTGATCCGGCGCGGGCTCGCTGGGGCCCGCGTCGAGCCGTGGGAAATCGACTACCTGGAAGCGCACGGCACCGGCAGCTCGCGCGGCGACTCCAACGAGGCGATCGCGTTCATGGAAGCGCTCTCGCCCGGCCGCACGCCCGAGCGGCCCTGCGCGATCGGCTGCTGCAAGCCCAACATCGGGCACCTCGAAGCAGCCTCCGGCGTGGCCGGGCTGATCAAGATCCTGCTCTGCCTGCAGCACGAGAAGCTGCCGCCGATCAAGTACCTCGACCAGCTCAACCGCTGGATCCCGCCGGGCAAGCCGTTCACGTTTCTCACCAGCGAGCAGGCTTGGCCGGCGCGTCCCGGCCAGCCGCGCCTGGCGGCGCTCTCGAACTTCGGTTTCGGCGGCGCCAACGCGTTCCTCGTCGTGGAGGAACCGCCCGCCGGCGCGCTCGCGGCGTCGCCGGAGGAGCCGAAGTTCGTGTGCTTCCGGGCCCGGACCGCGGCCAGCCTGCAGGCCATGGTCGAGCGGTTCCGCAACGCGGTGCAGCCGCTGACCGACGACGCGCTCTACGCCGCCAACGCGCACCGGACCGATTTCCGCGAGCGGCTGGCGTTCTGCGCCGCCGACCTGCCGGCGCTGGCGGCCTGCCTCGCCGGTCAGCCGCGCGGAGCGGTCTACGCGAGCGACGACTTCGCGCCCGAGCTCTACGGCAGCCGCGTCGTCCTCGTGCTGGCCGCCGGCGCGATCGGAGCGGACTGGCCGGCGCCGCTCGAGCGGCTGCGGAGCTGGTCGGTCACGGCGCGCGTGCTCGCCCGCTGGGAAGCCGGGCGGCCGCAGGGGCGCATCCCGGACGACCTCGCGGGCGCTGCGGCGGCCCGTTTCATGAGCTGCTTCTGGGCGTACCTGCTGCGCACCGCCGGGGTGCGGCCGCGGACGGTCGCGGTCGGTCCGGGCCTCGACGGCGCGGCCTACGTGGCCAACGGGGTCGCCGAACCGGCCGAGCTGGAGGCCTGGATCGCCAGCGGCGCCGCCGCCGATCTGCCCGCGCCGCAAGGCCGCCGCCGCGCGCGGATGGAGAACGTCCGCCCGCTGCCCGCGCAGGGCGAGGTCGTGCCGCGCACCGACGAGCGCGCGCGCATCTTCGTCAACCCGAACGCCGCGCGCATTCGCGTACCCGCCGGGTGCGAGACGCTGGAGGCGGACGACCTCGTCGACTGGCGGCAGGGCGTGATGAGCATCCTGCTGGGCCTCTTCAGCGCGGGCACCGACATCGCATGGGAGCGGATCGTGAGCGGGAGAAAGCAGCCGATACCGACCTATCCGTTCGACCGGGGATACTCCTGGTTCGAGCCGAGCGTCGAGATCGTCGAGAAGCGCCGCAACCCGGCGGTGCCGGTATGACGAGCAGCTCCGTGCTCCCGCGCGAACGGCGCGGCGACTGGCTCTCGCTGCTCGAATCGCACGCGGCGGAGCTGGGCGAGAAGCCCGCGCTCGTCTTCCTCGAGGACGGGCTCGTCGAGACCGGCGCCCGCAGCTACGCGCAACTGGCGACGAACGCCCGGCGGATCGCCGCCCGGCTGCAGAGCCGGGGCATCGACCGGGGACCGGTCCTGCTGTTCTACCCGCAGGGCCTGGAGTTCGTCGACGCCTTCTTCGGCGCGATCTTCGCCGGCGCCGTCCCGGTCCCGGCTTTCGCCCCCAACGCGCACCGCGAGAATTTCCGGCGCATGGAGAGCATCGTGCGCGACTCCGGCGCCGGTGCGATCATGACCGATGCGGCCTCGGCGACGATCCTGCGCGGCTGGGCGGCCGAGTCGCCGACCGTCGCCGCGCCGGAGATCATCGAGACCGACGGCCAGCCGGCCGCCGAGCCGCCGGCCTGGCGCCGGCCCGACGTCAGCGCGGACGGCGTCGCGTTCATGCAGTACACCTCGGGCTCGACCAGTACGCCCAAAGGCGTCGTGGTCTCGCATGCCAACCTGCTCGCAAACGCCAAGCTGCTGGCGTCGTTCTACCGCCAGGACGCGAGCTCGACGTTCGTGAGCTGGGTGCCGATCTATCACGACCTCGGCTTGATCGGCAACATCCTCTTCTCGCTCTATTTGGGCGCGAAGTGCGTCGCGATGGCGCCCGAGACGTTCGTGCGCAACCCGCTCAACTGGCTCAATGCGATCCACGCCTACCGGGCGACCATCTCGTTCGCGCCGACCTTCGCCTACGACTACAGCGTCCCGTACGCCAAGGCGCTCGCGCCCGAGCAGCTCGATTTTCGGTCCTGGGACGTGGCGGTGATCGGCGCCGAGCCGGTCTACCGGGGCACCATCGAGCGCTTCTCGCGCGCGTTCGCTCCGTTCGGCTTCCGCCAGACCAGCTTCCAGTGCGCCTACGGCCTGGCCGAGTCGACCTTGATGATCGTCACCACGCCGCACGGCACCGGGCCGGTGTTCAAGACGGTCGACGCCTCCGCGCTCGAGCGCGACCAGATCGTCGAGACGACCAGCGAGGACCCGGCGGATTGCCGCAGCGTGGTCAGCTCGGGGCTGGTCGGCGCGGAGCACCGGGCGGCAGTCGTCGACCCGCGGACGCGGCAACGGTGCCCCGACCTGCGGGTCGGCGAGGTCTGGCTGAGCGGTCCCAGCATCACCGCCGGCTACTTCCGCAACCCGGCCGGCACGCACGAGGGGTTCGAGAACCGGCTCGACGACGACCCGGCGGTGACGTACCTGCGCTCCGGCGACCTGGGCTTCTTGGAGAACGGGCAGCTCTACATCACCGGGCGCATGAAGGACGTCATCATCGTGAACGGTGCCAACCACTACCCCCAGGACGTCGAGCAGACCGTCTGCGCCGCCGACCCGGCGCTGCGCCCGGGCTGCGCCGCGGCCTTCGCGCTGGTCGAGAACGAGCGCGAGCAGGTGGTGGCGGTGGCCGAGGTCCGCAAGCAGTTCATCGACGGGCTCGATGCCCCCGCGGTCTTCAAGCGGATCGCGCGCCAGGTGGAGGCGGTCCACCGGCTGTCGCTGCGCGACATCGTGCTCGTTCCCCCGGGCCACCTCTCCAAGACCTCCAGCGGCAAGACGCAGCGGCAGCTGATGAAAGAGCGCTACGCGTCCGGCGACCTGGCGGCGATCGCGCGGATGCAACCCGCCCGCGAGGAAGCGCCGGCGGACGACGCCGCCCGGATCGCCCTGCGCAACTGGATCCACTTCACGATCGCAGAGCTGGCGGGAATGGCCATCACGGCGGTCGACCTCGACAACCACATCACCCAAGTCGGCATGGACTCGGTGAAGGTCGTGAACTTCCTGGGCAGGGCGGCCGCTCACCTCGGGGTGGCGGATACCGAGCTGCGGCCGTGGGAGTTCGACTCGGTGAACGCATGGATCGCGACGCTGTAGGGCGCGGGACGCCCTCGCTGAGCCTGTTCTTCTTTTCCAGCCACGGAGAGGACCAGGCCGAGCGCTACTCGCTGTTCCTCGATGCCGCGCGCATCGCCGACGCTTCGGGCATCGAGGCCGTGTGGATTCCGGAGCGCCACTTCGACAAGTTCGGCGGGCTCTTTCCCAACCCGTCCCTGCTGGGCGTCGCGCTCGCGATGAGCACCAAGAACGTGCGCATCCGGGCGGGCAGCGTGGTGATGCCGCTGCAAGACCCGCTGCGCGTCGCCGAAGAGTGGGCGGTCGTCGACAACCTCTCCGGCGGCCGGGTGGATCTGGCGTTCGCGCAGGGCTGGAACCCGGTCGACTTCGCGCTGGCGCCGGAGCGCTACGACGACCGCCTGACGTATCTCTACGACGGGATCGAGACGGTCAAGAGGCTGTGGCACGGCGGCACGGCCGCGCGCCTGAACGGCAAGCGCGAGCCGGTCGAGGTGCGGACCTTCCCACCGCCGGTCCAGCGCGAGCTCGCGTGCTGGCTGACCTGCATCGGCGGCGAGGAGCGCTTCCGCGACGCGGGAACGAAGGGCTTCAACGTCCTCACCGGGCTGCTCTTCCAGAGCTACGAGGACCTGGAGCGCAACCTGAGCGCGTACCGCCGCGCGCGGGCGGCTGCCGGCCACGCCGGGCCGGGCCGGGTGACCCTGATGCTCCACAGCTTCGTCGGCGAGACCGAGAAGGACGTGCTGGCGAGCATTCGCGGCCCGCTCAAGCAGTACCTGAAAGACTCGTTCCCTCTCTGGCGAGGGCGCTTCGAGCACCTCAACGATCTGAGCGAGGCCAACCGCGAGCTGTTGTGGGAGGTCGCGTTCCAGCGGTACTATCAGACCAGCGGCTTCTTCGGCGCCCCGGAGAAGGCGCGCACGGTCCTGGCCCAGGTCGCCGCCGCGGGCGTCGACGAGCTGGCGTGTCTGATCGACTTCGGGATCGACCCCGCCGCGACGCTCGCCGGCGTCAAGCGCATCGGCGAGCTGGCCGCGGCGACGGTCTCGGCGTGAACGTGAGGAACGGATGAGCAACCGGAGCACCATCGTCGTCTGGGAAGACGGCAAGCTCGTGACCAGCGCCCAGGTCGCGGTCGACGCCCAGTCGCACTGCCTGCACTACGGAACCGGCTTCTTCGAAGGCATCCGCAGCCACCGCCGCAGCGACGGCACGACGGCGATCTTTCGGCTGGACGACCACATCGCGCGGTTCTTCCGCTCCGCCGAGCTGATGAGCATGTCGATCGACTTCACCCGCGCGGAGCTCGCCCGGGCCTGTCGCGAGGTGCTCGAGGCGAACGGGCTGGGCGAGGCCTACATCCGGCCGCTGGGCCTGATGAACGACCCCTTCGACGTGATGGCCAAGCCCAGCGGGCAGCTCAAGATCCTGGTCATGGCGGCACCGTTCGCGGGCCTGGCCGACGGCGCGCCGGTGCCGCAGAAGCGCGCGACCATCGCGAGCTTCCGGCGCTCCCGCGCCAACACGTCCTTCCACCAAGCCAAAGCGGTCGGGCACTACAGCCTGGTCATCGTCGCGGTCGGCGAGGTGAAGCGCAAGGGCGTCGAGCAAGCGATCTTCCTGGACGAGCGCGACCGCGTCTGCGAGGCGCTGACCGACAACGTCTTCGTGGTGCGCGGGGACCGGGTGCTGACGCCATCGGCCGACAACCCCATCCTGCTGGGCATCACCCGCGAGACCGTCATCGCCGCGCTGCGGGCGGACGGCCTCGCGGTCGACGAGACCGACGTCGGGCTGGACGAGCTGCTGGCGGCGGACGAAGTCTTCACCACCGGCACGGCGTCGGGGATCCAGGCCGTGCGCGAGATCGACGGGCGCCCGATCGGCGCGGGGCGGCCCGGTCCGGTCACGCTGCGCGCGCACGACCTCTACCGGCGCGCCGCGACCGAGCGCGAGGTGCTGGCGCGATGAGCCCGGCGGTGCTGGGCGACAGCGTGATGCAGGACGCCGGCGAGCACCGCGTCCTCTTCGCCAAGCTGATCAAGGCGTCTCACGGCTCGTACATCGATCTGAACACGACGATCCCGTGGGCGCTGGGGGCCGACCGGTCGAAGCTCCCCAAGGCCGAGGACCACATGTGGCTGTACGGGACGCCGTATTTCGAGCGGCTGACCGAGGCGCAGAAGCGCGAGATGGCGTGGCTGGAGGTCGCCCGGGACGCCTCCATGTTCATCCACTTCGAGCAGATCATCCCGCCGACGTACTCCGGCTACGTGAACCAGCTCAAAGGCCGGCTGGACCCCACGGTCTACGAGTACTTGATGCTCTTCGCGCGCGAAGAGCTGACCCACATCCTGATGTTCCACCGCTACCTGGAGACCGCTGGTCTGCCGTGGTACGGGTTGCCGGAGAGCTACGCGCAGCTCGCCAAGAAGCTGCCCTCGATGGCGCCCGAGGTGGGGGTGCTCTACACCCTGCTGATCGAGTGGACGGCGGAGAACGCGGTGGTCGCCGCGGTCGCGCGCGCCGACGTCGACCCGCTGACGAAAACCATGTGGACCCAGCACCACAAAGAGGAAACCCGCCACATCGTCTTCGGCAAGCAGATCGGCGAGGAGTATTTCCGGCGCGCGAAGCCCGAGGAGGCGCAGGTCACCCGCGCCCACCTGCGGGCGCTGGTCGGGCAGCTCCACTACGTCTACAACTACAATCCCGAGATCGCGCGCTACCTGAGCTTCGAGCTGCCGTTCGACGGCGCGGATCCCAAGCAGGAGCACCTGATCCGCAGCTCCGCCCACAACGTCCGGCTCAACGCGGTGCGCTTCGCCGACATCGTCGAATGGTGCAAGAAGGTCGGAATTCTCTGATGGCACGGAGCAACGTCGTCGAATGGTACCAGGAGCGCCGGGAGAACCGCTTCCGGCTGTACTGCTTTCCGTTCGCGGGCGGCTCGGCGGCGCTCTTCGCGGACTGGCACGAGCTGCTGCCGGCCTGGATCGACGTCTGCCCGGTGCAGTTGCCGGGGCGCGGGCGGCGCATGCACGAGAAGCCGCTGGCCGAGCTGGGCGAGCTCGCCCGCTGCCTGGCCGACGATCTCGAAGCGGCGATCGACCAGACGCCCTACGCCATGTTCGGCTACAGCATGGGCGCCTTCGTCGCGTTCGAGCTGGCGCGCGAGCTGGCCCGGCGCGGGAAGCCGCTGCCGGAGCACCTGTTCGTCGCCGCGCAGAAGGGGCCGCCCGTTCCGAGCCGGCCGCCGTACTGGTACGGCCTGGAGCAGGACGACCTGATCGGCAAGCTGCGCGACCTGGGCGGCACGCCCGAGAGCATGCTCGGCTCGCAGCTCATGCTGCGCCTGTTCCTGCCGGTCATCCGGGCCGATTTCGAGGTCGTCGAGGGATACCGGTACGCCGAGCAGCCGAAGCTGCCGGTGCCGATCACCGCGTTCTGCGCCGCCGGCGACAGCCTGGCGAGCCCGCAGCGGATGCTGACCTGGGAGACGGTCACCAGCGGGACGTTCCGCTTCGAGACCCTGGCCGGCGACCATTTCTTCATCAACGACCCCGGCCGGCGCGAGCAGCTCCTGCGCCGCTTGGCCGCGCACCTGGAGGGGATTCGCGTCGCGTGCTCCGGATGACGTACGATACGCTCGTGGCGGCGCTGAGCCACCGGGCGCAGGTCCACGGCGACCGGCCGGTCTTCGCGTTCTTGAAGAACGGCGAGGTCGAGACCGCGCGGCTCAGCTTCGCCGAGCTCGACCGGCGCGCGCGGGCCCTGGCCGCCGAGCTGGCGCCGCACGCGGCGCCGGGCGACCGCGCGCTGCTCATCTTTCCGCCCGGCGCGAGCTTCATCGTCGCGTTCTTCGGCTGTCTCTACGCCGGGATCGTCGCCGTGCCGCTGCAGGCGCCGCGCCGGGCGCAGTCGCTCGAGAAGGCGCGCGCGCTGGCGCGCGACTGCGGCGCGCGGCTGCTGCTGACCGACTCCGAGCTGCGCGACGCGCTGGCGGCGAAGCTCCTGGAGCTGCCCGATCTGGGCGGCCTGCGGCTGCTGGCCACCGACGCGCTGCTCGAGCAGCCCGCCGCCGCCGCAGGCTGGTCGCCGCCCGAGATCGCGCCCGAGAGCATCGCCTTCCTGCAGTACACCTCCGGTTCGACCGGCCAGCCCAAAGGCGTGCGCATCTCGCACGCCAACCTCGTCGCCGACTCGGAGATGATCATCGAGGCGTTCGAGCACGACGAGCGCTCGGTCATGGTCGGCTGGCTGCCGGCGTTCCACGACATGGGCCTGGTCGGCAACGTCATCCAGCCCGTCTACACCGGCTTCCTGTGCGTGATGATGCCGCCGGCGGCGTTCCTGCAGAAGCCGATGCGCTGGCCCAAGGCGATCTCCGCCTACCGGGCGACGACCAGCGGCGGCCCCAACTTCGGCTACGACCTGTGCGTGCAGCGCTTCCGGCCGGCCGAGGCGGAGGGCTTGGACCTGAGCTCCTGGCAGGTCGCGTGGAACGGAGCCGAGCCGGTGCGGGCGCGCACGCTCGAGGAATTCACGGCGGTCTTCGCCCCGTTCGGCTTCGAGCCGCGGATGCACCACCCGTGCTACGGCATGGCGGAGGGGACGCTGCTCATCACCGGCGGCCCGGTCTGGGCGCCGCCGCGCGTCCTCACCGTCGACGCCGCCGCCCACGATGCCGGACCGCTCGCGCTGGGCCACGCCGTGCCCGGCGCCGGCGGCGCCAAGACCAAGCGAATCGTGTCCTGCGGCAAGCCGCAGCGCGGGCAGGACCTGCGCATCGTCGACCCCTGGACGAACGAGGAACTCCCCGCCGGCCGCATCGGCGAGATCTGGGTGCGCGGGCCCAACGTCACCGCGGGGTACTGGGGGAACGAGGACCTCGACGCGCGCTCGTTCCGCGCCTTGCGGTCCGCGGCGAGCGACGCGCTCTACTTCAGGACCGGCGACCTCGGCTTCGTGCTCGAGGGCGAGCTGTACGTCAGCGGCCGGCTCAAGGACGTCATCGTCCTCAAGGGCCGCAACTTCTACCCGCAAGACATCGAGCTGGCGGTGGAGCGCGCGCACCCGGCGTTCGAGCCCGGGGGGACCGCCGCGTTCTCCGTCGAGCAGGACGACGAGGACCGCCTGGTCGTCGTGCAAGAGGTCAAGCGCGTCCACCGCAACGCCGACGAGCTCGACGACTTCGTCGGCGCCGCCAAAGCGGCCGTCTCGCGCGAGTTCGAGATCCTGGCTCACGAGGTCGTCCTCGTCCGGCCGCTGTCCATCCCGAAGACCTCGAGCGGAAAGATCCGGCGGAACCAGTGCCGCCAGCAGTACCTTTCCGACAGCCTAGAACGCTTCACTGCGGGCGCCGAGCGCAGAGCCGGCGCGGTCCAAGGAGCAGGGTGATGCAAATCAGCGCGAACGCACCAGCGGGTGCCGAGCCCATCGGAACGTCCACCTCGGCGGCAGCCGACGAGCGCAGGCGCAAGTCCGCGTTCAGCTCGCTCGCGCTGTTCGAGGGCCAGTACCGCGTCGCCGCCATCACGGTCTTCGCCCCCATCATCGGGTTCGTCGGCGGCTGCGTCTACATCGCCTACGCCGGGCTGCCGCTGTTCTACATCGGGCTGTGGGCGGTGATGCACTTCCTCGGGATGTCGGGGATCTCGGTCGGCTTCCACCGGCTGGCCTCGCACCAGAGCTTCAAAGGAACGCGCTGGGCCAAGCGCGCGCTGCTGATCCTGGGGTCGATGTCGGCTCAAGGACCGGTCATCTACTGGGCGACCAACCACCGGCGCCACCACCACAAGGTCGACCAAGCCGGCGACGTCCACTCGCCATACTTCGGCGAGGCGGGCCAGGAGTACAGCAACCCGCTCGTCGGCCTGCTGCAGGCGCACACCGGCTGGATGTTCCGCTCGAATCCCTCCAACCCGGTCAAGTACTCGATGGACCTGCTCAAAGACCCCGACGTGTTCTTCGTGAACCGGCACTACTACTGGTGGGTGGGGCTAGGCATCGTGGTGCCCGGCGCGCTGTCGTTCCTGATCTTCCGCACGCCGCAGAGCTTCGCGCTGGGCATGCTCGCCGGCGGCATCATGCGCGTCTTCACGGTGCAGCACGTGACCTGGGCGATCAACTCGCTGACCCACATGTTCGGGCGGCGCCCGTTCAAGACCAACGACAAGAGCACCAACCTGTTCTGGCTCTGCCTGCCGACGACCGGCGAGTCGTGGCACAACAACCACCACACCTTCCCGTACTCCGCGCGCCTGGGCCTGGAGTGGTGGCAGATCGACCCCGGCTGGATGTTCCTGCTGGTCCTGCGCGGGCTCGGGCAGGTCTGGGACCTCAAGGTGCCCACCAAGGAGAAGATGGCGGAGAAACGGGTGTGCTCGACCTCCACCTGATGCCGGTCTTCGTGGCGGCGGTGTTCGTGCTGATGATCGTCCCGGGCCCGGACATGGTGTTCGTCACCGCGAACGCGCTCGCCGGCGGAACCCGAGCGGGCGTGGTCTCGGTGCTGGGCGTGTCGACCGGCGCGTACCTGCACATCCTGTTCCTGGCCTTCGGGCTGACGGCGCTCTTCGTGGCCTCCGAAGTGGCCTACAACGCCGTGCGCTTCGCCGGCGCGGCGTACCTGGCGTGGATCGGCTTGGGCATCATGCGCTCGGGCGAAGGCCTGGGCGCGATCGGCCCGGCCGAGCGGAAGCCGCTCATCCGGGTGTACCGGCAAGGCGTCCTGGGCAACCTCTCCAACCCCAAGGCCGCGCTCTTCGCGATCTCGTTCGTGCCGCAGTTCGTCAACCCGCGAATCGGGCCGGTCTGGTCGCAGATCCTGGCCATGGGCGTCATCATCGTGCTCGTCATGTACGTCGTGGAGCTGCCGATCGTGCTGTCCGCCGGGCGGTTCGCGGCCTGGCTGCGGCGCAACGAGCGCGCGGGCCGGTATCTCAACAAGCTCACCGGCGCGTTCCTCATCCTGCTGGCGCTCTACGTGTTCGTCACGAGCAGTTCGCTGCAGCACCACGCCCTCTCAAGCCTCGGCCGCACCCAGTCGTAGCGCCCGCCGGCCGGCCCGCCGCCAGGCGGGGCACGGTGCCTTCGCCGAACGGCGCCGTCACGACGACGAGCAGCACGCTTCAGCCTGCATTGCTGCATTTCCCGGCGATGGCCGCCGAGTACACCGGGGGACTGATCCCGTACTGCAAGCGCACCAGGAACGACGTCTGATTGGGCGACGTGGGAGTCGGGTTGCGGTTGACGATTCGGCTGTACGCGACCAACAGCGACGGCCACCACGTCCCGGGCACGAGCTCCAGCGATGCCGTGTTCGTGAAGCCGGGCTCGGGCGGTTTGTTCGCATAGTTGTCCGGGTCGCCGCCGCGGTTGGTTCGGGCCAGGAGAATCGTCGAGCAGGTGTTCAGCCGTTCAGGACGTGCGCCCCGGCGCCGGCGGTCGTGACGATGTGCGTCGCGGTCGTGTCGAACAAATCGGCCGCAGCCGGTTTGAGCACGGCGTCCTGCCCCGTGCTGAACGGTGCGTTGGTCGAATTCTGAGTCGATCCGGTGACGAAGAGATCGCTGTGCGAGCGGAACGGAACCCAGTAGAGACCGCTCGTGAAGACCGGGCTGCGGTAGGCGAAGCAGGGCGGCGGCGCCGCGAAGTTCTTCGGCGTGCAGTTCTGCAGCTGGGCTTGGGAGTAACCGGCGGACGCCTGGAAATACGTTGCCGGTGCGGTGTTCGCCGAGTAATTCAGCGTGACCGTGTATTGGCCGTTGGGGAGGTACGAGTACCCACGCTGACGGTCGGAGACGATGATGTCCTCAGACCGCCCGGCCTCCGAGATCGCCATGTTCGCGTTGGCAAGGCTCGCCCGCAGCGCGAACGTGTCGTAGAACGGATAGGTCAGGTCGAAGCGGAGCGACACGTCCCGGGCCTCGACCGCATCGCTGAACCGGTAGGCGGAAACCTTGAAGTCCGCCAGCTTCGTACGCAGCGCGCAGGCCGAGCTGTTCACGTTCTCTTTGCAGACCGGGTTCGTGAGTTCGAAGACGCCGTAGACGCCGTGCATCCCGGTATGCGTGTCGAGCGTGCCGTCGATCGGGGCGTATGCCGTCCCGACGTCGCGGTATCCGAACGCCCCATAGTATCGTAAGCGGTCTCCGTACACGGTGTGGAGGTCGATGACCGCCGGGTCGCGCAAGGTCGAGAACGCCAGGTCGACCGTCTGTGAGTCCGGGAGACCTTGCGTGCCGTAGCGCAACAGCGTGCTGAACGTTCGGTGCGTCGTCTTGCTGGCATAGGCGTCCGCTGCGCTCGACCCCGTCTCGGAATATGCCAGCGAGATCTGGCTGTCGGTGGAATGCTGGAGCAACGGCCTCACCGACGGATAGAAGCCGGGCGCCGGTGTCGCGAGGCTGCTTCGGTCGGCCGTGACGGCGAAGACGTCGACGCCGAGGGCCGACGTCGGTCCGGTGAAGAGCTTGCCGTACTGCAGGACGTCGTCGTGGGCGACGCCGTTCGACGCGGTCGTCCCGTTCAGCGCCGTTGCGCCGAACAGCGAATCGGCGGAGTGGAGGAACTTGTAACCGGCATCGATCGGGTAGGTCGTCGCTTTGAAGCTGAAGGGTGCGGCGTCCACCCCGAGCGACGACAGATCGACCCCCAGAACGTTCGTGCTCGTCAGCGCCAGGTCGAACGGCTTCGTGTCGTCGGCCTCGAACGTCCCGCACGAGCGGCACGTGAATGCCGCAGCATGGGCTTTGTCCAGAAGGGCCGAGGCGGTGGTGTCGCGGATTTGGAGCGGCTTGCCCGAGTCGTCCGAAAAGGAGCTGGTGAACAGGTCGCTCTTGCCGAGCGGAACCCGCGCGTTCACCGCGATGCGGTGCGGCGGGACGCCGGTGATGTGCCCGAAGTCGGCGCTCGCCCAGACATAGCGCTCGTTCCACAGGTTGGCCGCCCGGCGGTCGATCTCGATGAAGGAACGCTGTACCGGCGGCGTGCAGGTGCTGCCGGCCGGCTCTTGGGAGAGCGGCGCGCCGCAGTACGTCACGGGGCGGTTCTGGGACCATGCCGTGTGATGGACCGTGACGGCGAACGACGAGTCGCCGCCGAGCGCGCTGTCGAGAGCGGCGTAGCCGATCGTGAGCCGGCCCGTCCAACCACCGGCCGTCCGGGTCACCTTCGCCGAGCACTGCTGGTGCTGGAGCTCGTAGGGCAAGGACTTGTTGATCGTCTCGCACGTTCCGTTGGCGTCGACGGTCGCCGTGAGAACGGTCCCTTCGGGCGCATGCACGGTCTGCAGGTAGTCCGGCCCGGCGGTGCGGTGGACGAAGAGCTGGAAGCCGGTGTTTCGGAAGATCGTCTGTTCCGTCCGTATCGCGTGGTCGGTGAACGTGAACGTCGCCACGAGGCCGGTCTTGCCCAGTGCCAGGGTGACGGGCGGCTCCGGGTCCGGCGCCAAGGTGCGCGACTGGATCAACCCGATCGCGCAGGCTGCGACCGAAGCCGGGCTCGCCAGCGGAGCCGTTGCCGGAGCGGTCGAGCGCAAATGCGGTTCGTTCACCGGCCCGGCGAATGCCGGACCGTCGTAGCCGTAGTCGACCTTCGCCGCGAGGACCGCCCGTTCGGAGCAATCCGGCGGAGCGGGAACGTCGTTCGGCCCGGGGCTCGCGTCAGCCCGTGCTGCGAGGACGAAACCGAGCGCGCAGCACAGCACCGCCGCGAAGAGCCGCGCGTCAAGCGTCCGGGTCGGCGGCCGATTCGTCATCCGCAGCGTCCGCCGCATCGCGCACGATCCCCTGGTCCGGATCGGGAATCCAGGTACCGTCCTCGGCGCACAGGCTTATGACGCCGCCGAACGTGGAGCGGTCGCCCGTCTTGCGCAATCTGCCGTCGTCGTCTATGCAGGGCATCGCATCACCGGCATTCGGATCATATGGTCCCTTCGGGCCACTGTCAATGGACGGACCTCGGTCACAGCGCGGCAACACCGCTCCCGCACGCTGGGGGCATGGACGGTTTCGACGGGCTCCTGCGCGACGCGCTGCTGGTCACCGCGGTCCTGACCCTGCCGGTCTTGATCCTGGCGGCGCTGGTCGGCGGAGCGGTGGCGGTGGTGCAGGCGGCGACCCAGGTCCAGGAGCAGACGCTCTCGCTCTTGCCCAAGGTGCTCGCGGTCGGTGCGGCGGTGGCGCTCTTCGGCCGCTTCGGGATGGGGCTGCTGGCGCAGCTCTTCGCCGAGATCGTGGCGCGCCTGCCGCTGCTGGTGCGCGGATGACCCAGACCGCGCTGCTCGTCTTCGCGCGCGCGGCCGGGCTGGTCGCACGCGCACCGGGCTTCTCGCACCCCTCGGTGCCGCCGGTCGTGCGGGCGGGGCTGGCGCTGGCGCTGGCGTGCGCCGTCGCGCCGAACGTCGCGCCCGGGCACGCGCTCGCGCTGGTCGCGCTGACGGTCGCGCTCGCCGGCGACTTCGCGCTGGGCGCGGCGATCGGGGTGGGCGCCTCGCTGCTCTACGACGGCGCCTATTTCGCCGGGCGCACGATCGACGACTATCTCGGCGTGCGCGGCAGCGTGCCGAGCGCCAACGTCACCAGCGCCCAGGCCTTCGGCCGGCTCTGGTCGGCGGCGTTCCTGGCCGCCTTCGTGCTGCTCGACGGCTGGGTGCCGGTCGTCGGCGCGTTCGCCGGCTCGTTCGCGCACGTGCCGGCCGGCGGCTCCGTCGGCGCCCACGACCTGCTGCGGTTCGCGCTCGCGCTGCCGGCGACGATCCTGCGCGCGGCGCTGGTGGTCGCCGCCCCGGCGATCGCGGTGGCGGCGGCGCTGCAGCTCGCGCTGGCCGCGGTGGCGCGGGTCGTGCCGCGCTTCGCCAGCTTCACGCTGGCGTTCCCGGTCGTCTTCGCAGCCGCGCTGCTGGTCACGATCGCCGCGATCCCGCTGCTGGCGCCGCTGGGCGGCCATCCGTGGCTCGTGCTGCCCTGGAGCGCGCGGTGAGCGAGTCCGGCGACAAGCACTTCGAGCCGACCCCGACCCGCAAGGACAAGGCCGTGCGCGAGGGCAACGTCGCGCGCTCCGCCGAGCTGGGCGGGGTGGCGTCGTTCGGCGCCGCCGCGCTGGCCGCGCTGGCCGCGACGCCGCCGGCCTGCGCCGCCGCGATGGCTGCGCTGCACGACGTCGCCGCGTACCCGCTCGCCGCCGCGCCGCCGCCCGCGCTCGCGGGCGTCGCGCTCGCCGCGCTCGCGCCCGCCGCCGCGGCCGCCGTCGCCGGCACGGCGGTCGGCCTCGCGCAGGCCGGCGGCCTGCGCCTGACCGGGCTCACGCTCGACCCCAAGCGGCTCGACCCGTTCGCCGGCCTCAAGCGCATGCTGGGCGCGGACGCGCTGGTCGGCGTCGCGCGCGCGCTGCTGGCGTTCGCCGCGGCGCTCGGCGCGATGGTCCCGCTCGGCCGCGACGTGCTCGCCGCTGCGACGTCGCTCGCGACGCCCGCCGCCGCCGCCGCGCTGGTCGCGCAGGCGGCGCTGCGCGCGATCGGCTGCGCGCTGGCAGTCGGGGCGCTCTTCGCGCTGGCCGACTACGCGCTCGCGCGCAAGCGCTGGGCCAAGGGCCTCAAGATGTCGTTCGACGAGCTCAAGCGCGAGGCGAAGGAGAACGAGGGCGACCCGCAGGCCAAGGCGCGCCGCAAGAACGTCCACCGCGCGATCGTGCGCGGCGCGATCGGCCGCACCCGCGAGGCGTCGTTCGTGGTGGTCAACCCGACCCACGTCGCGGTCGCGCTGCGCTACGCGCCGCCGGAGGTGCCGGTGCCGGAGATCCTGGTGCGCGCGCTCGACGAGGGCGCGCTGGCGGTGAGGACGCTGGCGCGCGAGCACGGCATCCCGCTGGTCGAGGACGTCGCGCTCGCGCGGCTGCTCTATGCGCAGGGCGAGACCGGGCGGGCGATCCCGCCCGAAACATACGTCGCGGTCGCGCAGGTCATCGCCGCGCTGGCGCGCGCCGGGCTGGGCTGACCGGCCCGAGATGGGCCGTGGCGAGGCAACGTTACCCGCACCGATGAGGCTCTCGCGCGCGCTCGCCGCAACCGCCCTGCCGTCGCGGCGATCAACGGCGGCGACTTCGAGGCCTACGGCGGAGCGGCGATCCGCAACCCGAACCACACCCTGATCACCGGCGGCGGCATGCTCTTCAAGGGCGACGTCGGCGACGTGCTGTGGTTCGATCCCGCCGGCCGGGCCGCGATCGACCGCATCCCGCTCAAGCTCGAGGGCGCGCTCGACGGCAGCTGGCGCTGGCCGAACAACTGGTACGCGTACTGGATCAACCGGTACCCGTCGGGGACGTCGGACACGATCACGATCTTCACGCCGGAGTGGGGCGAGCGCACCGGCCTCGCCGGCGGCCCGCAGGTCCAAGTCGCCGACGGCGTCGTCACCGCGATCCAGGACAGCTCGACGATCATCCCGCGCCACGGCTACGTGGTCTATTTCCGGGGCGAGGCCAAAGCCGCGTCGCACTTCGCCGTCGGCCGGCAGGCGGACTACCGCGTGGTGCGCGCCGACGGGCTGCGGACCGCGGCTGGTCACCGACGGGCGGGTCACGGTCGATCCGGCGGCCGAGGGCTTCCGCGACCCCAAGATCCTGTTCGCCTCGGCGGCGCGCAGCGCGGTCGGCCTGACCCGCGACGGCACGATGATCCTGGCTACCTCGAGCGGGACGATCCGCGACATGGCGGACGTGATGCGCGGGCTGGGCGCGTACCAGGCGATGGCCTTCGACGGCGGCGCCTCGGCCGGGTTCTGGCTGCGCGGCCGCTACCTCACGGCGCCGGGGCGGCTGCTGAACAACGCGCTGCTCGTCGTGGCGAAGTGAGCGCGGCATGACGTGACGCCGCGGTAACGGCGCGGCAATCCGGCGCTGGGACGATCGGTCCATGCGCTCCTCCCACTGGAAGCCCCCCGCGTGAACGACAAGCTGACCACCGGCTTCGCGGTCGCCGTGCTCGGCGTGGTGGCGATCCTGATCGTGCCGCTGCCGCCGCCGCTGCTCGACGCGCTGCTCGCGCTCAACGTATTCGGCTCGGCGCTGGTGCTGCTGATCTCGCTGCGGGTCGAGGAGCCGCTGGAGTTCTCGGCCTTCGCGCCCTCGCTGCTGCTGGCGACGCTGTTCCGGCTCTCGCTCGACGTCAGCGCGACCCGGCTGATCCTCACCCAGGGCCACGAGCCGGACGGGGTCGGCGCGCTGATCCCGGCCTTCGGCCAGTTCGTCGTGCGCGGCAACGTCGTGGTTGGGCTGATCGTGTTCGCGATCCTGATCACGATCCAGTTCGTGGTGATCGCCAACGGCGCCCAGCGCGTCGCCGAGGTCTGCGCGCGGTTCACGCTCGATGCGATGCCGGGCAAGCAGATGGCGATCGACGCCGACCTGCACGCCGGCATGCTCGACGCGCGCACCGCCCGCGCCAAACGCGCCCGGGTCCAGCGCGAGGCCGACTTCTACGCCGCGATGGACGGCGCGGGCAAGTTCGTCAAGGGCGATGCGGTCGCGGCGCTGGTGATCGTGGTGCTCAACCTGCTCGGCGGGATCCTGGTCGGCGTGCTCTACCACGGGATGCCGCCGCTCGAGGCGGCCCAGACGTTCGCGATCCTCTCGATCGGCAACGCGCTGCTGACCACGCTGCCGGCGTTCCTGATCTCGACCGCGATGGGCATGATGGTGACCCGCGTCGCCGGCGAGGGGGCGCTGGGGATCGACCTGGCCGCGCAGCTGCTGGCCCGGCCCGACGTGCTGCGGGTGGCGGCGGTGCTGGTCGTCGTGCTGGCCTTCGTGCCGGCGTTCCCGGCGCCGCTGTTCGCGACGATCGGGATCGCCGCGTTCGCCGCCGCGCTGCTGGCCGAGCGCAAGCAGAAGCAGCTCGCCGCGGACGCCCGGGCCGCCGGCGAGCAGCGCCGGCGCGAGGCGGTGCGCCGCCCCGAGACCGCCTTCGGCCTGGTCGGCGTCGACGCGCTCGCGATCGACGTCGGCGCCGACCTCTACCCGCTGCTGGCGGCGCCCAACTGCGACGCGCTGCTCGACCGGGTCGGCGACGTGCGGCGCGCGCTGGCCGCCGAGCTGGGGATCGTGATCCCCGGCGTGCGCCTGCGCGACGACCCGCTGCGCGAGCCGGCGACGTACGCGCTGCGGGTGCGCGACCGCGTCGTCGCCGAGGGCACGGTGCGGCTGGACCGGCTGGTCGCCGTCGGCGCGCCCGAACTGCTGGCGCGGATCGGCGGCGAGCCGACCACCGAGCCGGTCTACGGGCTGGCCGCGCGCTGGACCGCCTACGAGGAGCGCGAGCGGGTGCAGCAGCTCGGCGCGCTGACCTTCGACGCGATCTCGATCGTCGGCTCGCACCTCGCGGAGATCGTGCGCCGCCACGCGGCGGAGCTGTTCGGGCGGCAAGAGTTCCAGACGCTGGTCGAGCACCTGCGCGCATCGGTGCCCTCGGTGATGAAGGACGTCGGCGGCGAGGCGCTGCCGATCGCGGTCGCCCACCGCGCCTTCGGGCACCTGCTGCGCGAGCGCGCCTGGCCGCGCGATCCGGTCGCGGTGTTCGAGGCGCTGACCGATGCCGCCGCGGCGACCCGCGAGCCGCGCGAGCTGGCCGAGGCCGCCCGGCGTGCGGTCGTGCCGCAGCAGCTCCGCCGCGAGGGCGTGCGCGCGCTGCGCCCGCTGATCCTGGCGCCCGCGTTCGAGGCGGAACTGGGCCGGATGTGGTCCGCCGAGAGCGGACTCGCGCCCGACCCGCGCACCGCCATGCACGTCCGCGAGGCCGTCGCGCGCTATCTGGCGGAGTCGCCCGGGCCGCACGCGCTGGTGGTGACCGCGCCGCTGCGCCCGCTGCTGGCGGAGTTCCTGGAGCGCACCGCGCCGGGCGTGGCGGTGTACGCCTATGCGGAGCTGCCGCCGGAGGTCGGGATCGAGCCGGTCCGGGTCCTCGGGGAGCCGCCGTGCCTGCCCGCGGCCTGACCGCCCTTCGCGGTACGCCAAGTGTCGTAAACGATAACGCCATCTGGTATACTGGGCCCGTGCGCGGCGCCGACGACCGGATCGTTGCGATCCTGGGCCTGAGGACGAAGGCGGCCAGGCGGCCGCGCCGGCTCGCCGATCTCGTTCACGAGGGTCTGCCGGTCGCGGCGTTCGACGCCGTCGCGTCGTACACGCGCCTGACCCGCGAGGCGCTCGCGCGGGCCGCGGCGATTCCGCTGCGCACGGTCCAGCGGCGCGAGACGGCCGCACGCCGCTTCGAGCGCGGCGAGTCGGATCGGCTGGTGCGGGTCGCTCGTCTCTACGCGCTCGCCGAGGACGTCTTGGGCTCGCGTGAGGCCGCCGAGGCCTGGATGCGCACGGCCAACCGGACGCTGGACGGCGCGCGGCCGCTCGACCTGCTCGAGACCGAGATCGCGGCCCGCGAGGTCGAGGACGCGCTCGGCCGCATCCGCTACGGCGTCTTCGGCTAGTGCGGCTGTTCCGCCTCACGACCCAGCGCGAGCCGGCGGCCGCGCTGGACGGGCTGGGCGCGTCGCTCTACCCGGGCCGCTGGAACGAACGCGGCCGGCGGACGGTGTACGCGACCTCGCGGCTGCCGCTGGGGCTCCTCGAAGTGATGGTGCAGTCGTCGCCGGCCGGGCTGACCGGCTTCGTCGCCTACCCGCTCGACGTTCCCGACGACGCGCTGACCACGCTCGACCGAACGATCCTGCCGGCGGACTGGCGCACGATGCCGGGCCGTGACGCATGCCGCGCGTTCGGCGAGGCATGGCGTTCGGCGGGCACCTCGCCGGGCTTGATCGTACCGAGCGCCGTCGTTCCCGAAGCGTACGACTTCGGCGACGTCAACGTCGTCCTCGACCCGCTCCACCCGGGCTTTGCGCGCATCGCGGTCGAAACACCGATCGCGCTCGATCCCGATCCGCGCCTGCGGCCGTCGTATCGCCCCGATCCGGACGGCGAACGTGAGCAGGCGCGTTCCGGGCGAGTACGATCCGTTCGAGCGGGACCGCGACCGGCGCTTGCCGTGCGAGCTGTGGTACCCGGCGGCCGCGCAGCACGCGGGCACGAGCTCGGTCGCGGCACGCTCAGTTCAAGTCGAAGTACGCCTCGAACCGGGCCGCGCCGAACCCGTTACGCACGTAGAGCTCCTCGAACACACCCAAACCGGGAAGCGCCAGATACGTTCGACCGTTCGGCGCGCCGACGAGCTCGCTCTCCGCGATCGGCCCGTCGGCGCAGAGCGTTCCTTCGAAGTTGTCCTTCCACCCGATGTGCTTCTTCAGCAACAGGAACAAACGCCCGTCGGCAGTTCGAGCGGCATGGGCCTTCCCGTCTTGCGCCGCGCGCGCGAACTGCGGCGGCAGATCGACCACGACCGCCGCGCCCTCGTCGATGGCACGCCCACGCAGCCACGCGAGAACGGCGCCGCATTCGTCGCCGGTTTCAGAATACTCCACGCGGAACCCAGTTCACCGTGAAAGCGGCGCCGCCGTACGGGGTCGGGCAGGTCGGCTTGCAGGTGTTGCGATCGCCGGCTGGAGCAGCCGTACCCGGCCAGCCGTTGTACCCGGCGATCGCCCAGTCTTTGGACGGTCCGAAATTTGCCGAAGGCGTGCCCAGACCGGTAAACCCGGTTCCTTTGTAGACGTTGACCCAGTACTCCATCTTCGACTGCGTGAACCGGGCGGCTCCGGCCGCATCCGCGATCGAGGTGAAAAAGTCGCTGCAGAGCTTGCACATGACGCCATAGATCACGTAGTTGGGCGAACCGGCATAATAGCAATCGCCGCCGAGCTGGACGGTGGACCCGCACGGCGGCGTCGCGCCCGCGGTGCCGCACGCCGGCCGGTAACCGAGGATCCAGGCGTTGTTGTGGAGCTCGACGATGTCCCAGGCGACCGCGCCCGTCGTCAGCGAATCGAGCGCGTCGCACGCGCTTTGCTTGTCGGGTCTGCTCCAGCCCGCGAACGTCGTCTTCGTCTTCGAAACGGCGTCCGTGACCTGCGTGCTGACGTTGGGGCCGCACGTCGGTCCGGGAGCGACCGTCGAGGGCGGCGGCGCGGGTGGAGGCGGAGCGTCCGAGCCACGGTCCCGGCGTATGACGCCCGGGGGACTCGCCGTGATCGGTCCGAGCGCCCCGGGACCGTCGATGGAGCGCGCAACCCGCTCCGCCTCGTGCTCCGCCGGCGAGTCCGCTTCACCGACGACCGGCGCGCTCTGCACGCCCGCCGGGGCGTGCGCCTGCTGCACCACGTGCGTCAGCTCGTGCGCGATCAAGGCCCGGCCGTCGGCGCTGTTCGGGCGGTATGCGCCCGGCGCGAAGACGACGGACTCTCCCAAGGTGTATGCGCGCGCACCGATCGCCTGAGCGGATGCGCCTGCCCGGCCGTCGGCATGCACGCGGACCTGGCCGAAATCCCAGCCGAAACGGGACTCCATGAACGACCGCGTCCCGGCCTCCAGGCGCTGCCCGGGGGACTGCACGACGTCGCTGACGAGCGGATGCGCGCCCGTCTCGTGACGCTTCTTGCACGCGCTGCAACCCCCGCCCGCCGAGTGTCCTTTGCACGAGCAAGAGCGGTTCACGACGCCTGATTCGGACCGTCCCTGCGGCAGTTGCTTCGGTTTGGGCACGGCGTGCACGAGCATGATGGCCTTCACTTCGCACGAGGGCGTTCGCGGGGGCGCTATCATTCTCCCGATCGTCGGAATCGCCTTGTCGGTGAGGCTGGCAGCGCTCCGCTCCGGTCGGCCTGACGGCGGTTCGGCACGACCGTGTGTTATGATACGCCGATGCAATACGTCGTGGAGGCGGTTCCGCTGCTGCTGCTGGCGGGGATCGTTGCGCTGATTCTGGCGTCCCTACCGCGCGGACGGTCCGCGCGGCGGCGTCCGGCTCGCTCGCCGCGGCCCAAGAAGAGCACGCTTCGCGTATCGAGCAGCCAGATGGACGACGATCTTCAGGAGTTGATCCGGAAGTCCTGACGCGCAGGGTTTCTAAGCGAGCGAGCACACAGCTGCTTATCGTCAAAGCAGCGGTGCTCTCCTATGTGATTCCCAATCAGGTCAACATCCAGAATCTCAGGTGCCGAACCCGCCGGCTACCGGCTGGAGAGCGGCACGTCGGGCTGGATGCTCTACGGCGACGTCGCTCCGAGCGCGACGGTGGCGCTGATGGTCGAGTGGCCTTCCGGCTTTGCGACGTTCAGGAACGGCAGCCCCAGGGCGGTCATCGCGATCTGGGGCGACGGCATTCGGCGGGTCGGCGCGGCCGACGAGCCGGCGGAAGAGACGTGAGGGGCTAGCTCCGCCGGGCGCGGAAACGTCGCCCGGTGTTCCCCGCGCTCGGCTCGCTGCTCGCCAGGTCGGTCGCTCCCGCGGTCGCCGAACAGCTCGCGCGACACGGCGTGCAAGCGCTCCGAGTGCGCCTGCGGCGCGACCCGTCGCTCGCGCCCGCGATGTCGGCCGAGATCGTCGCGGCGGTCAACCACTACGACGCCGTGCCCGCCGGCGCACCCGCGCACGCCTGGACGCGCCAGGGACTCTTCGCGTTCGTCGCGTTCTTCGTCAGCCCGGATGCGAACGGCGCGCTCGGCTGGATCGAGACGCCCGAGCGCATCGCGGACTACGTCTTGCGCGGGCCGCGTCCGGGCGAAGACCCGGCCTCGGAGCGGGCGCCGGTCGCCGCCGCGCTGGTCGCCGAGATGGAGACGGTGCGCGAGCTGATCGTCCGTTATCTCGAAGTGCTCGCCGCCGAAGCGCCGACGGCGCAAGCGCCGGAGCCGGCCGGCGAGGTGACGGCCGAGCCGGTGTGGGACCCGGCCCACGCCCGGCTCAACGACCTGCTCGCGCGAGCCGCCGGACCGGCGGGAGCCGCCCTCGCCCAGGCCCGCGAGCGCGCGCGCACCGTCGGCGACGAGCTGCGCCGCGCCGGCGAGGCGCGCAAGGCGCGCGCACTGGTCGCGCAATCGCTCAAGCTGCTGCACGCCGGCGGCGTCGGGCTGGCTCAGGCCGAGGCCTACCTGCTGCGCAAGGGCTACCCGGCCGAGATCGTGCGCGCCGTCGTCGCGGAGCGGATTCGCGGCGGCTGACGGACCGCTTCCGCTCCATCGCGCCGGGGGCGGCGGCCGGCGTGCGCGAAAGGACGCGCATGAGTACGACGACGGAAACCGGCTCGGTTCGTATCACCGGGATCGACCTGAGCGGCTACATGACCAAAGACTACGACCGGGCGATCCGGTTCTACCGCGACGTCCTGGGGATGACGCCGACGACGGAATACCCCGGCGGCGCGGGGGCGGAGTTCGAGCTGGCCGACGGCACCACGTTCGGGCTGTGGAACCCGGGCGAGACGATGCCGTTCCGGCCGTCGAGCGGACTGCTGTTCGCGGTCGAGGACCTCGACGCGGCCAAGGCCGCCCTCAAAGCCGGCGGCGTCGCGATCAAGATGGAGCACGAGAGCCCGATCTGCTTCATGGCGATGGTCGAGGACCCCGACGGCAACGACGTCGTCCTCCACAAGCGCAAGCCCGGCAACGACTGAGCCCCGGCCGGGCGCGACATCCTTTACAGTGGATGAGACGAGCGGGTACGATGAGCGCTGGAGGTGCCGGCAGTGAGGCAAGCAGGTCCCGGCATGTACGACCCGTCGATCGACGTCACGCCGCCGGCGAAACGGTCGCTGAAGGTCTATGACTTCGACCCCAGCATGGGGCGTACGCTCGGCAACTACCTGGACGTCAGCGTTCGTTTCGAACCGCTCGAGCCGGGACCGCTCGGTGAGCGCCTGGCGGTCGTCGATTACGACGGCTCGACGAAGTCGTTCTACGCACCGGTCGATCTCGACGCGCCCAACGTTCTGCTGCGCAACGGCCTGGACCCGACGGAGTCCGATCCGCGCTTCCACCAGCAGATGGTGTACGCCGTCGCGTCGGAGACGCTGGAGCGCTTCGAGGTCGCGCTGGGCCGGCGGGTTCACTGGCACCAGCCGCCCGTCAAGCCCAAGCCCGGCACGCCCAACCGCCTCTATCTCTACCCGCATGCGATGGTCGAGGCGAACGCCTACTACGACCGCGACGCGCACGGCATTCTCTTCGGGTATTTCCGCGCCGGCGATTACGCGGACGCGGCGGCCCTGCCGGGACAGACGGTGTTCACCTGCCTCTCGCACGACATCGTCGCGCACGAGACCACCCACGCCGTGGTGGACGGCATCCGGGGCCACTTCACCGAACCGACCAACATCGACGTGGCGGCGTTCCACGAAGCGTTCGCCGATCTGGCCGCGCTGTTTCGCCACTTCTCGCATCGCGAGGTGCTGCTCGACACGCTGCAGCGCACCGGCGGCCGGCTCTACTCGGCCAAGCTCGCGGCGAACGCGCCGGCCGCGCCCGGCACGCCGCTGACCCAGAGCGAGATCGCGGCGGACAACCCGCTCATCGGGCTCGCGCGGCAGTTCGGCCAGGTCACCGGCCTGCACGCCAGCTTGCGCAGCATGCTCGGCACGCCCGCGAGCCCGCAAGACATCCGGACGAAGACGGAGCCGCACGCCCGTGGTGCCATCCTGGTCGCGGCGGTGTTCGACGCCTACTTCGCGATCTATCTGCAGCGCACGGCGCCGCTGTTCCGGGTCTTTCGCGCGGGCGGCGGGCCGGCGGAGCCGGTCGAGCTGCCGGTTCCGCTCGCCGAGCTGCTCGCGACCGAGGCCAGCAGCATCGCCGACATGTTCTTCCTGGTCTGCGCGCGGGCCATCGACTACTGCCCGCCCGTGGACGTCACCTTCGGCGACTACCTGCGCGCGGTGATCACGGCCGACACGGATCTCTACCCCAGCGATGCCTACGGGGTGCGCAACGCGTTCATGCAGGCGTTCCGCCTGCGCGGCATCGTGCCCCAGGACGCCCAGTTCTTCTCCGAAGACGCGCTCTGCTGGCCGCGCGTTCGGCCCAGCGGCCTGCCGGGCGCGCTGCCGCTCGTCACCGGCCTGGTCTTCGGCGATCCCAACGGCCTGACCAAGGCGGAAAAGGACACCGACGGCGGCGTGCTGCGCGCGTACGCCAAGGCGAACGCCGCGGCCCTGGGCTTCAAGCCCGGCAGCGACGTCTCGGTGCCTTCGTTCCACCCCATGTTCCGGATGGACGAGGACGGGTCGCTCAAGATCGACATGATCGTCGAGATGGTGCAGTCGCAAGAAGTGCCGCTGGACCCCAAGCAGCCGGGGCTGGGCACGTTCCCGATGCGGGGCGGCGTGACGCTGATGATCGCGCAGCAGTCGCTGCACGCCGATGCCAGGCGCGATCCGGAGGTGCGGTACGCGATCGCCAAGCACCTCAGCGACGAGCGCGCGATGACCCAGCGCTCGGCCTACGCGCTGTTCGGCCTCAGCGGAAGAGATGCGGCCAAGCGCGACCAGAAAGACCCTCGCATCGACTTCCGCCTCTTGCACGGGTTGTCGGCATGAACCAAGCCGCCGCTCCCGCCCCGTCGCCGGCCGGCATCCGGGTGCGGATGTACCGCGTGGGGTTCGGCGACTTCTTTCTGCTGACGGTGCGCGGGGCGGACGGCGCGCCGCTGCACGTCCTGATCGACTGCGGCGTCCACGCCGCGGACCTCGGCAGCATCGCCGGCGCGATCGACGACCTGGCGAGCGAGACGCAGCACCGGCTGGCGCTGATCGTCATGACGCACCGCCACGCCGACCACATCTCGGGGTTCGCGACCGGAAAGGACGTCTTCGCGAAGTTCACCGTCGAGCGCGTCTGGATGCCGTGGTTCGAGAACCCGCGCAATCCGGTGGCGGCGAGCTTCCAGGCGACCATCACGGCGGTGGCCGCCCGGCTGCAGCTCGCGCTGGCCGCGCGGGGCGCCGACGACCAGTTCCGCCGCATGGCGGAGAACATCACCGGCGGGCTGTCCGCCGCCGGCGGTCCGACGGGCAACGCCGCGGCGCTCGCGGTGCTGCACGGCGGGTTCGCCAACGAAGCGCCGGTCGACTACTACGAGGCGGGTGACGTCCCGACGCTGCCCGACTCGCTCGTCCGCGCCGGCCTGACCGCTCAGATCCTGGGGCCGCCGATCGACCCGGGGCTGATCGCGGAAATGGACGGCAAGGGCCACCAGTACCTCGCCCAGAGCGCGGACGGCGGCGTGCAGCCGACGCGGTTCAGCCCGGCCTTCACCGCGGACGCGAGCGCCTACCCCGCCGGAGCGTTCGACCTCTTCGCGCCCGAAGACCTCGAGCGCCGCATCGACGCCGTGCAATCGGACACGTCGGCGGCCAGAGCGCAGCAAGCCGACAACACGCTCAACAACCAGAGCCTGGTGGTGCTCTTCGGGTTCGGCGGCAAGACGCTGCTGTTCGCCGGCGACGCGCAATGGGGGAACTGGCAGAACTTCCTGTTCGGCGGAGCGCTCGGCACGCCGGGCCACGCCGGCCTGACGGGCTCCGCCAAGGCGATTCTCGGAACGATCGACTTCTACAAAGTGGGTCACCACGGCAGCACCAACGCGACCCCGGTCGACGCGCTGAGCGCGATGCGCGAGGGGTGCGCGGCGATGTGCTCCACCCAGCCCGGCGCGTACGGAAAGCCGGAGAACAACAGCGAGGTGCCGCGCGTGCCGCTGCTCGCGGCGCTCGACACGCTCACGCACGGCCGGGTCGCGCGCAGCGACGCGGTGGCGGTCGACGGCGCGCCGGCCAGCGGGACGCCGCTCCCGGCGGGCTTCACGACGCCCGGGAAGCTGTACATCGACTACACCCTGTGAGCGAAGCCCTGCACCGGAACCGAGCAAGCGGCGCCCCGCCGATGAACTGCGGTGCCGCACGGCGTACTGTGGTGGGGTGCAACATCGGAACGACGGCTCGGTAGGACGCGGCGTGAACGCGTTGCCGGCCGAGGCGGAGACGCTCGTGGCGCGGATCGAGAGCCTGCTGGCGCAGGCGGAGCCGCTGCTCGCGACCGGTGCGGGCGGCGAGGAAGCCGGCTACGCGCTGCGCGAGACCGAGCGGCGCTACCTGCCCGACACGGTCCGCGCCTACGCCGACATCCCGCCCGCCCGGCGCGACGCGGCGGCGGCCGAGATGCTGGTCGAGCAGCTCCGCCTGCTCGAGCGCGCCACCGCCCAGCGGCTGGCCGCGCTGGCCGAGAGCGCCCAGACCGCCCTGGCCGCCAACGGCGCGTTCCTCAGCGAGCGGTTCGGCGCGCTCGACACGCTGCCCGACGCCTCGGCGATCGAGCTCGCGCCGCCGGAGTCGCCGCCCGCGGCGCTGGTCCGGCGGATGCTCGAAAAGCTCGAAGCCGAGGCCGGCCCCGATCCGACCGCGCTGCTCGAGCGGGCCGGCGTGCGGCTCGCCCAGGCCTTTCCGGCGCTGGTGCAGGTGCGGCGCGGCGGCTTCCTCGGCCGCGGCCCGGTCGAGGCCGTCTCGCTCGACGTGCCGCGCCCGAGCGACGTCCTGCGCTACACGCTGGCCCGCTCGCCGCACGGCGGCGTCGAGCCGAGCGTGACGCGCTTCGTGCGCGGGGTCAAGCTGCGCACCGAGGCGGCCGACATCGGCGAGTGGACGCGCGGCCTGATCGACGACCTGGGCGCCTACAGCGAGCGCGACCGTGCGACCCGCGACGCCCTCACCCGGCTCTTCTAGGAGATTCCATGAGCTTCTTCGGCATCGGCCGCCAGCAGCAGCAGCAGCAGAACAACGTCCGCACCACCCAGGGCGGCGTCCCGGTCGACGCGGTCTCGCGCCTGCGCCGCATGCGCGGCGAGGGCGGCGCGCCGCTGTTCACCAGCGACCTCTCGGTCTCGGAGTTCGTGCTGCTCGAGCAGATGGGCTGGCGGCCCTTGGGCCTGGTGCTCGGCAGCTCGATCTACCACGTCGGCATCCAGTACGGCAACTTCTACCAGAACCAGGAGCTGAACTACCTCACCGCGGCGATGTACGAGGCCCGCGAATTAGCCATGTCGCGCATGGAGGAAGAAGCCGACGTGCTGGGCGCCGACGGCGTGGTCGGCGTGCGGCTCGAGGTCGGCGGCTACGCCTGGGCCGAGAACGCGCTCGAGTTCACCGCGATCGGCACGGCGGTGAAGGCGCCGGGCAGCGACTCCTGGCGCACCAAGGACAACAAGCCGTTCACCAGCGACTTCTCGTGTCAGGACTTCTACAAGCTGGTCAGCTCGACCGGCTACGTGCCGCGCGAGCTGGTGCTGGGCAACTGCGTCTACCACATCGCCCACCAGGGCTTCATGCAGTCGATGGCGACCCTCGGCAACAACATCGAGCTCAACAACTACACCGAGGCGATCTACGACGCCCGCGAGCTGGCGATGGGGCGCATGCAGGCCGAGGCCGAGTCGCACGGCGCGGACGGCATCGTCGGCATGCAGATCGTCGAGAAGACGCACATCTGGAGCCCGCACGTGATCGAGTTCATGGCGATCGGCACCTCGGTCGAGAAGCGCGGCGAGCCCAAGACCGTCCCGCTCACGTTCCAAGTCGGGCTCAACGACTAGCCCATGGACAATCTGGGCGACCTGTTGGGCGGATTGCTGGAAGGCGTCTTCGGCGGTGCCGCCGAGCGCGTGCCGGAGATCGCCGCGGACGAGGTGGCGCGCAAGCTATCGGCAGAGGGTTCGCTCGCGGGAGCACCCGACGTCGCGCCCACCCGCTACCTCGCCGGCGCGCCGCGCCGGCTCGACGTCAACGACCTGTAGTGGGTTCGCGTACCGAACCCGCCGCGTCGGCCTGTGGCCGATCCGCTCAAAGGAAATCATAGCGATGGCCGACGACCAGCTCCAGCCGCCGATGCTCACCCCGCCCGAACCGGTCGCGGCGGTGGCGGCGTCCGAGGCGATCGGCAAGGTGCCGATCCCGCCCGACGCGCGGGCCAAGCTCGACGACCAGGTGACGGCGCTGGCCAAGGAGCTGGCCACGCTCCCGCCCGAGAGCGAGGGCTTCAAGGAGCGCGTGCGCGCGCTCGAGACGCTGGGCAGCGACGAGATCGCGCGCTCGTCGAGCGTGTCGAGCCGGCTGCTCGAGCGGCCGGCGCGCGCGATGGGCAGCCTCGGCAAAGAGGCGCCGGTGGCCAAGACCCTGCTCGAGCTGCGCAGCACCGTCGAGAAGCTCGACCCCTCGCGCCAAGGCGACCTCTTCGCGCCGGCCCGCAAGCTGCTGGGCATCGTGCCGTTCGGCAACAAGCTGCGCGACTATTTCCGCGGCTACGAGTCCTCGCAGTCGCACCTCAACGCGATCATCGAGAGCCTGCGCCGCTCCAAGGACGAGCTGCTGCGCGACAACGCCGCCATCGAGCAGGAGAAGGCGACGATGTGGACGCTGATGGGCGAGCTGGAGAAGCACGGCTACCTCGCCCGCGCGCTGGGCGACGCGCTGCAGCGCGAGGTCGACGCGCTCCAGCCGACCGATCCCGAGCGCGCCCGCGTGCTGCAGGAAGAGCCGCTCTTCGCCGCGCGCCAGAAGCAGCAGGACATCGCCACCCAGCTCGCCGTCGACGTCCAGGGCTACATGGCGCTCGACCTGATCAAGCGCAACAACTCCGAGCTCGCCAAGGGCGTCGACCGCGCGACCACGACGACGGTCGCGGCGCTCAAGACCGCGATCGTGATCGCGCAGGCACTGGGCCAGCAGAAGCTCGTGCTCGACCAGATCAGCGCGATGAACGCCACCACCTCCGACCTGATCGTCGGCAACTCCAAGCTGCTGCGCGACAACGCCGGCCGGATCGGCGCGCTGGCGTCCAACGCGACCATCGACGTCGAGAAGCTCAAGCTGGCCTTCGCGAACGTTCGGGCGACGATCGACTCGATGGCCGACTACCGGATCAAGGCGCTCTCGTCGATGGAGCGCACCGTCGACGCGCTGGGCGACGAGGTCGGCAAGGCCAAGCTCTACCTCGACAAGCGCCGGGAGGCGACCGCGCTGCCGGCCGCCGGGGTCACGCCGCCCGTACTGGGCGGTTGACTACGATCGCCGAACGAATCGTTGGTACGAACGTAGCACCGCGCCAGCACGAATTCGGCTGAGCTCTCGTACGGGCTGCCAACCTGCTGGCACGGTGGCGTGCGATGCTCGTCGTATGGTGAGCGCGATGGGTGCCACGTGCGGCTGATCGACGGCGAGGTCGTCTACTCGGCCTCGGACCTCGACGACTACCTGGCCTGCGCGCACCGGATCGCGCTGGGCCTGCGCGCGCTGGCGCAGGGCGAGCCGGTCGTCGACGACGACCCGACCTTGGCGCTGATCGCCCGCAAGGGCCGCGAGCACGAGCTGGCGGCGCTGGCGGCGCTCGAAGCGGCGGGGGTGCGGGTGGTGCGGGTCGACGAGGGCGACGCCTCGATCCGCTCGTTCCGCGACGCGGTGGCCGCGACGCGCCGGGCGATGGAGGCCGGCGCCCCGGCGATCTACCAGGCCGCGCTGCACGACGGCGCCTGGGCCGGCCGGGCGGATTTTCTGCTCCGCGTCGAGGCGCCCAGCGCGCTCGGGCCGTGGTCGTACGACGTCGCCGACGCCAAGCTCGCGGTGGCGGAGAAGGCCGGCTTCCTGGTCCAGCTCGGGGTCTACGCCGACCTGGTCGCGGCGGTGCAGGGCCGGCTGCCGGACTCCGTGCGCGCGCTGCTGGGCGACGGGCGCGAGGCGCGCTACGACCCGGCCCGCACCATCGCCTACGTGCGGGCGGCCCGGGCCCGCTTCGAGCGGCGCCTCGCCCGGCTCGACCCGGACGCGGTGCCCGACCGGGTCGCCGCCTGCGAGCGCTGCGTCTGGCTGGCGCGCTGCGACGAGCGCCGGCGCGCCGCCGACCACCTCTCGCAGGTCGCCGGCATCCGCCGGGCGCAGATCGCGCGGCTCGGCGCGGCCGGGATCACCACGCTGGCCGGTCTGGCGCTCGCGCCCGAGGCCGCCAAGCCGCGCGGCATCGGCGCGCCGAGCTTCGCCGCGCTGCGCCGCCAGGCGGCGCTCCAGCTCGAGCAGCGGCTGACCGGAACGCCGCGCTACGAGCTGCTCGCGCCGCACGAGCGGGCGGGGCTCGCGCTGCTGCCGCCGCCGGATTCCGGCGACGTCTACCTCGACGTCGAGAGCGATCCGCTCTACGAGCCCGGCCGCAGCCTGCAGTACCTCTTCGGCGCCTACGCGCACGACGGGAGCGCGCGGCGCTACCGGCCGTTCTGGAGCGAGACGCGCGCCCAGGAGCGGGCCGCCTTCGAGGCGCTCGTCGACTGGCTCGCCGGCCACCGGCGCGCCCGGCCCGCCGCGCACGTCTACCACTACGGTCCCGAGGCGAAGGGCGCGCTGCGGCGCCTGGCGATGCAGCACGGCACCCGCGAGGACGAGGTCGACGACCTGCTGCGCGGCGAGGTGCTGGTCGACCTGCGCGCGGTCGTGCGCGGGGCGCTCGCGCAGTCGCACGACGGCTACGGCTTGCGCGCGCTGGAGCGGTTCTACGGCTTCCGCCGCAGCGCGAGCCTGCACGGCGAGCGCGCGCTGGTCGCGTTCGAGCAGTACCTGCTCGACGGCGACCCGGCCCGGCGCGCCGCGATCGTCGCGCACAACGAAGAGAACTGCGTCTCGGCGCGGCTGCTGCACGAGTGGCTGCTGCACCTGCGGCCCGCCGCCGAGCGCGCGTTCGCCGTCGCGATCCCGTTCCGCGCCGAGGAGCCCAAGCCGCCGCCGTCGCCGGCCGCCGCGGAGGAAGCCGACGAAGCCGGCGCGCTCCAGCGCGAGCTGCTCGCGCGCGCGGCCGAGCCGGCCGCCGCGCGCCGGCTGGCGCACCTCTTGGCGTACCACCGGCGCGAGGACAAGCCGGTCTGGTGGGCCTACTTCGACCGGCTCGAGCGCGAGGGCGCCTACGACCCGGTCGAGGACGACCCCGAAGCCTTGGGCGGGCTGGAGCTGCGGGCCGACGTCGCGCCGTACAAGCACGAGCCGAGCGACCGCTCCCTGACCTATGTCTTCCGCTACCCGCGCCAGCAGCACAAGCTCGGCCAGAGCCCGGTCGACCCGGCGACCCGCAAGCCGGCCGGCGAGATCGTCGCGGTCGACGACGAGGCGGGCGAGATTCGGATCAAGCTGCGCCGCGGCGCGCCCCACCCGCGCGCGCTGATCCCGGGCGGACCGCTCGCGACGCAGGAGCAGCGCCGGGCGCTGCGGCGGCTGGCCCGCGCGGTGCTCGACGGCAGCGCGCCGGAGCGCTACCGCGCCGCGTGGGACCTGCTCTGCCGCCGGCCGCCGCGGGTCCGCGGCCTGCTGCCGGGCGGCCGGGTCCAGCCGCCGCTGCGCCCGGGCGCCGAGGCGATCGACCCGGCCGACGTGGCCGCGCTGGCGAGCGGCCTCGACCGCTCGACGCTGGTCGTCCAGGGGCCGCCGGGCACCGGCAAGACCTACACCGGCGCCCACCTCATCGCCGACCTGCTGGCCGAGGGCAAGCGAGTGGGGGTGACCTCGACCGGCCACCACGCGATCCACAACCTGCTGCGGGCGGTCGAGCAGGTCGTCGCCGAGCGCGGCCGGACGTTCCGCGGGGTGAAGAAGTGCACCGCCCGGCCCGAGACGCGCTACGCCTCGCCGCTGGCCGTGCCGTGCATCGAGTCGCAGCCGGCCAACGCGCCGTTCGCGGAGTTCCAGCTGGTCGCCGGAACCGCGTGGCTGTTCAGCCGCGAGGACCTCGCCCCGCTGGACGTGCTGGTGGTCGACGAGGCGGGCCAGGTGGCCCTGGCCGACGCGCTGGCGATGGCGACCAGCGCCGCCGCGCTGGTCCTGCTCGGCGACCCGCTCCAGCTCGCCCAGGTCTCGCTGGCCGACCACCCCGAGGGCGCCGGCGGCTCGGTGCTCGACCACCTGCTGGACGGCGCGGGCACCGTCCCCGAGGACCGCGGCGTCTTCCTCGACCGCAGCTTCCGCATGCACCCCGAGCTGTGCGGGTTCATCTCGGCCACCGTCTACGGCGGCCGGCTCCACGCCGCCGCGTCGTGCGAGCGGCAGCGGGTCGACACGGCCTGGTTCGCCGGGGCCGGGCTGCGCTACGTCCCGGTCGAGCACGAGGGCAACGTCCAGTCCTCGGCCGAGGAGGCGGCGGCGGCGGCCGAGCTGGTGGCCGGCCTGCTCGGCGGCACGTTCACCGGGCGCGACGGCGCCGCGCGGCCGCTGGAGCTGGCCGACGTGCTGGTCGTCTCGCCCTACAACGCCCAGGTCGCGCTGCTGCGCCGCACCCTGCGCGCCCGCTTCGGTGCCGGCGCCCGGGTCGGGACGGTCGACAAGTTCCAGGGCCAGGAAGCCGCCGTGGTGATCTACAGCCTGGCCGCCTCGAGCGCCGAGGACGCACCCCGTGGGGCCGACTTCCTGCTCGAGGAGAACCGCTTCAACGTCGCGGTCTCGCGCGGCCGGGCACTGGCCGTGCTGGTCTGCTCGCCGCGCATCCTCGAGGCTCGCTGCAGCTCGGTCGAGCAGCTGCGGGCGGTGGCCGCCTTCTGCGCCTTCGCGGAGCGCGCGGCGCGGCTGCCCGAGCCGGTCGCCTAGCTGCCGTTGCGGGGCAGGCCGGCGCAGCGCGCGCAGCGGCCGCTGACCACCAGCAGCGCGTCGACGCCGCTGTAGCGGTGGTCGCGGGCAATCGCTCCGGCCAGCGCGCCCACCTCGGGCGCCGGCACGTTGACGACCTCGGTGCAGCCCACGCAGACCAGGTGGTGGTGCTTGTCGAGCGCCGCCTCGTAGCGGGCGGCCCCCCCGAAGGTGAAGATCTGGACCAGCCCGATGCCGCGCAGGATGTCCAGGGTGCGGTAGATCGTGCCCAGGCTCACTGCCGGCAGCTCGGCCCGGACCCGCTCGTGGATGGCCTCGGCGGTCAGGTGCGCGCCGTCTTCGAGCGCGCGCAGGATCGCCGCGCGCTGTTTCGTGAGCCGGTAGCGCGTCTGGAGGAGCCCTGCATCGACGCCCTTGGTGTCGGTCACCGCGACGGCCCCCGAAGGAGAACCGGGCCTCGCTCCCGCTACGGTCCGGACAAGCTCAACGCCGTTTGACGCTGTTCGGCCCCCATGCTACGATCCGGAGGTTCTCCCCTTCCCCCGGAATCCGGTATGTGGAATAAGCTCAAGAGGCCGCTTCAAGCGGTCCTTCTCTTGGCTCTGGTCGGCCTGTGCATCTGGGCCATCGTCCCGGTGCAGCAGAAGATCCACCTCGGCCTCGACCTCCAAGGCGGCGCGCGGGTGCTGCTCCAGCTCACCCCGACCAAAGAGGTCCCGACGATCACGTCGGAGGTCCAGAACCAGGTCGAGCAAGTCATCCAGAACCGGGTCAACAACCTCGGCGTCTCGGAGCCCGTCATCACCAAGGTGGGCACCGACCGGCTGCTGGTCGAGCTGCCCGCGGTCAAGGATGCCGACGCGGCCGTGCGGCTGCTCAAAGAGACGGCGGTGCTCGAGTTCAAGATCGTGCCGCCGCAGGTCAGCGCCCGCGCGCGCAGCGACAAGAAGTACGCCAACGATCCCAACGGCGCGTACAAGGATTCCGGTCCGGTCGTCTACAGCGGCGCGGAGCTCAAGAGCGCCGCGGCCGGCTTCAGCCAGACCGGCAGCGAGCCGCAGGTCGACTTCACCACCAAGAACCCGCGCAAGTTCGCCGAGCTGACCCGCGACAACATGGGCAAGCTGCTCGGCATCTTCCTCGACAAGAAGTGGGTCAGCGACGCCACCATCGAGGGCATCATCTCGGACAACGGGATGATCCACGGCTCGTTCACCCAAGACGAGGTCGCCACGCTGGCCAACGAGCTCAACGCGGGCGCGCTCCCGGTGCCCAACCAAGTCGTCGAGAAGGACGACATCGGCGCGACGCTCGGCCAGGAAGACCTCAAGAAGTCGCTGATCGCCTCGATCGCGGGCCTGGGCCTGGTGCTGCTGTTCATGGCGGTCGTCTACCGGCTGCCCGGCGTGCTGGCCGACATCGCGCTGGCGGTCTACGTGCTGATGCTGCTCGCGCTGCTGGCCGTCGCCCACGCGGTCCTCACCCTGCCCGGCATCGCCGGCTTCGTGCTCTCGATCGGTATGGCGGTCGACGCGAACGTCCTGATCTTCGAGCGGCTCAAGGAAGAGATCTGGGCCGGCAAGTCGCTCCGCGCGGCGGTCAAGATCGGCTTCAAGCGCGCCTTCACCAGCGTGTTCGACTCGCACTTCACCACCATCGTGGGCGCGGGCGTGCTGTACTTGCTGGGCACCGGCACGGTCAAGGGCTTCGCGTACACGCTCTTCTGGGGCACCGCGCTCTCGCTCTTCACCGCCGTCGTCGTGACGCGCTTCCTGGTCGACCTCGTCGTCGACAACGACCTGGTCACCGCCAAGTCCGCCTACGGCGCGGGCGGCACGGTGACGCCGGCGGAGGTTCGCAGCTAGCATGTTCTTCCGCCGCCTCAACTGGAACGTCGTCGGCTGGTTCCGCACCGTCTCGGCGATCTCGTACGTCCTCATCGGCCTGGGCATCGCGTTCATGGCCTGGAACTGGGTCCACACCGGCGCGCCGCTGCGGCTGGGCCTCTCGTTCACCGGCGGCACCGACGCCACGATCCGCTACAAGCAGCCGGTCGACAAGAGCAAGATCGTCGCCGCGCTGGCGACCATCGGCGTCACCGACGCCAAGGTCAACACCCTCTCGAAGGCCGGCGAGCCGGTCGGCGAGCGCTGGTCGATCGAGACGCAGAAGGACTTCGGCAACGACTCCTCGCCGCTCAAGAACGCGCTCGCGACGGTCGGGCCGGTCGACCCGGCGGTCCACTCGGTCTCGACGGTCGGCCCGTCGCTCTCGCACGAGTACCTCTTCAACGCGCTCAAGGCGCTGGTCATCGCGATCGCGATCCAGTTCCTCTACATCGCGTTCCGCTTCGGCTGGAACCTGATCTTCGGCTGGGTCTGCGTGGTCGCGCTGGTGCGCGACTCGCTGATGATGATCGGCATCTACGCGATCGCCGGAAAGCGGGTGGACGACGCCTTCCTGGCCGCGGTGCTGACGGTGGTCGGCTACTCGGTCATGGACACGATCGTCATCCTCGACCGGATCCGCGAGAACGTGCGGGTCCTGGACGGCCAGCCGTTCGACCGGATCGTCAACACCTCGATCCTGCAGACCATGACCCGCTCGGTCAACACCCTGGCGACGGTCATCGTGACCTTGGTCGCGCTGCTGGCGTTCGGCGGCGCCTCGCTGCAGAACTTCGCCTTCGCGCTGCTGGTCGGCATCTGCTCGGGCGGCTACCACTCGATCTTCTACTCCGCCCCGCTGGTCGCCGTGCTGCAGAAGCGCTCCTCGCACCGGGCCGTGTTCCGCAAGTCGGCGCTGGTCCCGGCCCGCACCGTCGCGCAGGCCCGCTCGCAAGCGGCGGGCGCGGCCGCGGTGCGCGACCGCGAGGCGGTCGCCGCGGCCCGCAAGGCCCGCCGCGAGCGCGAGCGCGACGGCGCCTCCAAGCGGACCACCCAGCCCGCGCGCTACAAGCGCCGGACCCAGGACCAGATCGACTTCGAAAAGTTCGAGAAGCGCAACTTCGGCGCCCCGGAGCGCCCGCTGCGCGCCGAGGACGCGGAGATCGACCCGCTCGACGCGCAGGCGCTGGGCCTGCACGACGAGGCCGCGGAACTGGGCCACGAGGAGATCCGGCTCGACCTCGGCGACGAGCACGAGCTGGGCGCCGGCGTGCTGCACGCCGACGAGCCGGCCCCGATCGTGCCCGAGCGCAAGCCCGCCCCATAGCCGTGGCGCGGGAGCTCCCGCCGCCCACCCCCTCGGAAGCCGCCTTCGAGCGGCTCCTGGCGGACTTCGGAACCCCGCGCGCGCCGGGCGGCGAGCTGCCGCCGGACGCGCGCGCGTTCCTGGACGAGCTCTACGCGCGCCGGGCCGAGTTCCTCGAGCGCGACCCGTACGCCACGATCGGCGAAGCGGCGGCGTTCAACACCAAGGTCGTCGGGGTCAGCTTCGAGGGCCGCCAGGACGTCGCGGCCGGCCTGCGCGAGGGCGCCGCGCTGCAGCTCCGGCGCGATCCCGGCAACGCCCACGACCCGAGCGCGATCGGGGTCTGGTACGGCACGCTCCAGATCGGCTTCCTGCGGCGGCCGATCGCGGCGCGGCTGGCGCCCAACATCGACGCCGGGGAGCGCTACGCGGCGCACGTGACCGCGGTGACCGGCGGCGGCACGCGCTCGTTCGGCATCAACATCTACGTCACGCGCGAGCGGCCGGCGGCGCTGGGCGAGCCGGAGCGGCGCGGCGTGACCGACCGCGCGGCGGTGCTGCGCGCGCTGATCGGCGAGCGGCCGCTGCGCGAGGCGCAGCTCGCGGTGCTCGAGCGGCTCGACGTCGGCCGCAACACGCTGGCCGTGCTCGGCACCGGCCGCGGCAAGTCGCTCTGCTTCCAGTACCCGGCCGCGGTGCGGGCGATCGAGCGCGGCCAGAAGACGGTGGTGCTCTACCCGCTGCGCGCGCTGGCCAACGACCAGTACGAGGCGCTGGTGCGGCGGCTGGGGCCGCTGGGCATCCGCATCCACCGCGCCAACGGCGCGATCGACGCGGCCGAGCGCGGCGCGCTCAACGACGCGCTCGACAACGGCGAGTGGGACGTGATCTGCGCGACGCCGGAGTTCGTGCAGTTCCACCTCGACCGCTTCCGCGCGCCGGTCTCGCGGCCGGCGCTGGTCGTCGTCGACGAGGCGCACCACCTGGTCGAGTCGACCCACCGGCCCGCCTACCAGCGGGTCGGCGCGGCGATCGAGGCGCTCGGCTCGCCGCAGGTGCTCGCGCTGACCGCCACCGCCGGCGACGAGGCGTTCGCCGCGATCCGGCGCGCGCTCGGCATCGAGGCCTGGGTGATCGACCCGACCGTGCGCGACAACCTGCACGTGGTCGACGCGCGCGGCACGACCAACAAGCTGTCGTACATCGAGCGCGCGATCGGCGACGGCGAGAAGGCGATCGTCTACTGCAACTCGCGCAGCGAGGCGACCACCACCGCCGAGAAGCTGCGCGCGAAGGCCGGCGAGGGAATCGCATTCTACCACGCCGGGGTCGGCAGCGCCGAGCGCGCGCAGGTCGAGCGCTGGTTCCGCGAGGGCGCGATTCGGGTCGTCGTCGCGACCTCGGCGTTCGGCGAGGGGATCGACCTGCCGGACGTGCGGCACGTCTTTCTCTACCACCTCAACTTCGACTTCACCGAGTTCAACCAGCAGGCCGGCCGGGCCGGCCGCGACGGTGCGGAGGCGTCGATCCACCTGCTCTTCGGCGAGCGCGACCGGCGGATCAACGACTTCATCATCGAGCGCGCCGCGCCGACGGTCGAGACGCTGCGCCGGGTGTACGCCGCGATGAAGCGCATGGCGCCGAACGGCGTGCTGCACGTGACCTACGCCGACGTCGCCGCAACGCTCGACTTCGACCGGGTCGACGGCACGACGATCGCGGCCGCGGTGCGGATCTTCGCCGACGCCGGCCTGGTCGAGCTCGGCGAGGACGACGCGGGCCGCTTCGTGCGCTTCCTGCCGGTGAGCGGCAAGGTCGACCTGACCCAGACCGAGCGCTTCGCCGAGGGCGAGGCCGAGCGCGAGGCCTTCGCCCGCTTCTGCGACGTCGCGCTCAGCGCGCCCGCCGCGGTGCTGGAGTCGCTGATCGACCGCCCGATCTACCCCAGCGGCGTGCCGCTGCTGCGCTGAGGCCCAAGAACGCGCCCGGCCGGCTGCGCGCGAACGGATCACACTTGCCCCCAGCTCGCTCGGCCGGCGGGGTTGCTTCACATTCCCGTACTATGATGAGTGGCCCCGAGGCGCTTCGGTTTTTCCGCCCCCGTGGACTTCCCGTTTTGCTCCGATAGACGCTTCGGGTGATTCGTCGTCTGAGGAGCTCGTCATGCAGATTCGAGAGAACCAGGACCCGACCGTCTCCGACCCGCCGCAGTCCGACACCGCCGCCGCGCGGGAGATGCTGGACGCGATGCTCGACGGGCCGGTCGTCACCATCGAGCTGACGCCCGAGCAGCAGGCGCTGCTGCTGGAGCAGACCAACGGCCGGATCGACGCCACCTCGCTCAAGCTCCGGCCGAACCTCGACTTGAAGCGCTTCTTCTCGGAAGTGACCGACATCGACATGAGCGATCTGGCGACCGGCTGCGCGCCGCCGCCCAAGGACACGTACTGGGTCGTCACCGGAACCCAGTAAGCCACGCACACGCCACCGTAAGGAGTTCGATCATGCTCGAAGACACCAAGTCCACCCAGGCGTCCGGCGTCCAGACCAAAGGCGCGGCGCGCGAGATGCTCAACAAGTGGCTCGAAGGCCCGGTCGTGAAGATCGAGCTGACGCCCGAGCAGCAGGCGCTGCTGCTGGAGCAGACCAACGGCCGGATCGACGCCACCTCGCTCAGCCTGCGCCCCAACCTCGACCTCTCGACGTTCCTCTCCGAGGCCACCGACATCGACATGGCCGACGTCGCGACCGGCTTCGCGCCGCCGCCCAAGGGCACGGCCTGGGTCGTCACCGGAGTCTGACAGTGCCGAATCCGAGCTCGGTGGCACATGGTCGCTGAACGCCAAGCGGTGGCGAACTTCTTGCGGTTGCTGCCGCAGGCGATGGACCGGTGGGTGGTGGCGTACGAGCCGGTCCACCACGCCGGCCTCGCCCGCGCGGTGCTGCACGAGCTCGACGTCGCAGCCGCCATCGAGCTCGGGTTCGCGTCGCCCGACCGGGTGCGGGAAATCGCGCAGGAGAAGCGCGGCGACCCGCGCTGCGGCTTCCTGGAGTTCGTCGTCGTCGACGGCGACCGCACCCACCTCGGCATCGACTACCGCGATGCGCTGATGCACTTCGGGCGCTGGGACACCGAGCGGGTCAAGCTCTGCTTCGACGTCACCGACGCCAACTTCGACGCGCTCTTCGCCGAAGACCCGTTCGCCGTGCGCGAGCGCTGCCGGCAGCTCCGCGCCGTGCTGGCGCAGGCGCCGGCGCTCGCGTTCCGGTCGGGCGAGAGTGCGCTGGCGCTGCGCTGCGACCCGGCCGGATGGCGCGCGCACAGCGGCCTCGAGCCGGACGACTACGTGCTGCCCAGCGGCGAGGTCGAGTGCCTCCCGGCCGCGGTGGACGGCGTGCTCGACGTCGACGGCTGGCTGATCGGCACGATCCCGTTCGGCATGAAGTACGGCCGGATCGCGCGCGGCGACCTGCGGCTGCGGCTCGAGCGCGGCCTGATCGTCGGGGTCGGCGGCGGCCGCCGCGACCTCTGCGCCGAGGTCGACGCCACGCTGACCGCGCTGCCCGGGCTGCGGCACGTCGTCGAGCTCGGCCTGGGCCAGTCCAAGGCGGTCGCCCGCGCCGCGTCGCTGCACGAGGTCGCGTGCCTCTGGCACGAGCGCCACTTCGGGCTCCACCTCGGCCTGGGCGCCGCGCTGGTCGACACGCCCGGCGAGGTGAAGAAGAGCCATCACCACCTCGACATCGTCATGGCGAGCGGCGAGCTCACGGCCGAAGGACGGACCATCCTGAGCTGGTGAGCGGCAGACTCTACGCCGTGCCGAGCGCCGCGTCGACGCGGCCGGCGCCGACCTTCGCGTAGAACTTCGTGTCGGTCTCGCTGATCTGCGGCGCCCACGGATCGCGCTGCTTCGCGCTCGTCGCGAAGTGGACCGTCGGCCCGACCGCATCGGTGTAGTCGGCGCCGCCGAAGGGCGCGTAGCCCTGCGTCTCGGCGTGGGCGAGAACGGTCGCCGCGACGGCGTCCTTCGCCGCGCTCGCGGCGGCGCGCAGGTCGTCGGGCAGCCGCGCGTCCCGGGCGAAGCCGTCGTAGAGGGCCAGCGCCGGGCGGTCGGCGTGCCAGGGGAGCTGCTTGTTGGTGAAGCGCACCATGCCGTCGACCGCCTTGGCGTCGGCGCGGACCGCGCGCGCCACCGCCGGCTTGGCGTCCGCCTCGCGCGCGATCGTGCCGTCGAGGTGCTTCACCGCGCGCTCCATCGTGGCGATCTTGGCCGGGTCCAAGTCGATCACGTCGAACGCCGCCGCGGGCGCGTAGGCGGCGACGTTCCCGAGCCGGTAGCGCGCCCGCATGGTGTCCTCGACCAGCTCGTGGGCCATCGCCGCGGGGTCGTCGGGATGGCGCGCGATCGCCTCGGCCGCGGTCGTCGGCACGCCGGGCGCGAGCATCGTCTCGGGCGAGGCGGCCAGGTAGCGCACGCCGGCGTGCGAGAGGGCGCCGGCGAAGCTCAGGGTCGCCATCAGGCACTGGTTCGCGAGCACGCCGTCGACCCGGCGGCCCGCGTCCTCGGGGTGGGCTCGCGCGTGCAGGGCGACGCCGTCGGCCACCGCGCCCGCCATGTCGTCGGAGCGCATCACGCCGAACGGGCTCTCGAGCCCGCCGCCGTCGCCGCCGCCGTGGTCGACCAGGTCGAGCCAGGTCGTCTGGGCGTGGTTGCGCTGGGCGTCGTCGAGCGTGCGGGCGACGAAACGGGCCAGCTCGGCGCGGGAGGACGGGTTGCCGGCCGGTGCGGCCCGCACGTCGCCGTCGGGCTGCCCGTCGCGGATGCCGTAGCTCTCGCTGCGGACGATGCCGCCGGGCAGCGCGAAGTCCGGCCGGGCGGTGAAGTCTTCGACGGTCACGGCCAGGTGCGGATCGCGCGCGCTCGCCGCGAAGGCTTGGTCGATCACGGGCGACTGAATGAGGTCGAGGTTGTTCTCGCCGTCGCGGTAGACGCCGAGCTGAAGGGTCGTGGTGGTGATGCTCATCGTGCTCGCACTCTGCGACGACGATCGCGCGCGGCTAGGGCAGCGGAACCAGCGGCGTGACGGTGAAGCTGTACTTCGCGGCGACGCCGGCGGTGCATAGCGCTCGCCGCTCGACGGTTTTCCGGGCACCGAGGTAACGAGGCATGGATTCGCAGGAAACGACACCACCGACGAACGCCCAACCGGCCGAGGAACGGCAAGACGCGACCGTGATCTGGCCTACTTCATCATCGCCGTGCGCGCGCTCGGGCTCGATGCCGGGCCGATGGCCGGGTTCGACCGCGGCCGGCGGTGGGCGACCAGGCTGACGTGACACCGCTCGATTCGGCCGAGCCGGCGCGCCTCGCGCCGGTGACCCTGCACGGCGCCGGGGTGCGGCTGGAGCCGCTGGCGCCGGAGCACGCCGACGCGCTGGCGCGGGTGGGCCTGGAACCCGAGCTCTGGCGCTGGATCCCGACCCCGGTCACCAGCGCCGAGGAGATGCGCCGCTACGTCGCCCAGGCGCTGGACGAGCAGTGCCGCGGCGTGTCGCTGCCGTTCGCGGTCGTCGACCGCGCCGCCGAGCGCGTCATCGGCAGCACCCGTTACGGCAACGTCGACCTGGCGAACCGGCGGCTGGAGATCGGCTGGACCTGGTATGCGCCGGCGTACCAGCGCACCGGGGCCAACACCGAGACGAAGCTGCTGCTGCTCGCCCACGCGTTCGAGGCGCTCGCGCTCAACCGGGTGGAGTTCAAGACGGACGCCCTCAACGAGCGCTCGCGCAACGCGCTCCTGCGGCTGGGCGCCGTGCAAGAGGGCATCTTCCGCCGCCACATGACGACCAGCACGGGACGCGTGCGCGACACGGTCTACTTCTCGATCATCGACGCGGAATGGCCGGCGGTCAAATCGCGGCTGAAGGCGCTGCTGCTGCCCCATTAGCCCCGGCGCCGCCGATTCGCTCGCAACTGCGGCGCGGATCACACTCGGGCGCCGCCGCGAGAGGTCAGGCCGCGCCCCGCTGCGAATGGCGGCAGCTTCTTCGTGTGGGGGTCGGAGTAGCGCGATGACGACGGTGTCGGTCGACGACGCGTTCCGAGTGGACGCGATCGTCGAAGAAGCCCGGCGGCTCGAACCGGACGGCGGCGAGCCGTTCGCCTTTCTCGACGGGCTGGAAGCGCTCTGCGACTCGCTCGAGCGGGAAGCGGGCTGCAGCCCGCAAGGCCGGCTCGCGACGCACAACGGGCTGGTGCACGGCCTGGTCACCCAGGCGCGGGTGCGGCGCAACCTGCGCGAGCACCCCGAGATCGCCGCGCAGCCGGTCGGCCGCCCGGTGTTCGTCATCGGCTTGCCGCGCACCGGCACGACCTTCATCCACAACGCGCTCGCGCAGCACCCGGGCCTGCGCTGTCCCAACCTGTGGGAGCTGCGCAACCCGGCCGGCCCGCGCGATCCGACCACCTACGAGGCGGCCGCCGACGCGGCGCAGGCCTACGTCGAGTGGTACTACGCCAGCGCGCCGCGGATGCGGATCGTCCACCCGATGGACGCGCGCCGGCCCGACGAGTGCCAGCGGCTGCTCTCGGCCGCCTTCCGCACCCCGATCTACTGGCTGCGCCACCGCGTCCCCGGCTATGCCGACTGGCTCGAGCGGCAAGACCTCACCCCGGCCTACGCGTACCACCGCGCGCAGCTCCAGCACATCCTGTGGCGGATCCCCGGCGCGGTGCCGGTGCTCAAGGACCCCTTCCACATCTGGTTCCTGCCGGCGCTGGTGCGCGCGTACCCCGAGGCGCGCTTCGTCCACCTGCACCGCGACCCGGCGGTCAGCGTCCCCTCGACCTGCAGCCTCTCCGAGATCTGCCGCGGCGCGACCAGCGACCGGGTCGACCGCCGCGAGGTCGGCCGGTTCTGGCTCGCTCGGATCGAGCGCGCGCTGGCGCGCCTGCCGGAGGTGCGGCGCGAGCACCTGGCCGGCAAGGACGTCCTCGACGTCCGCTACCCCGAGCTGACCGGCGACCGGCTCGGCACCATCGCCCGCATCTGCGACTTCATCGGCGTTCCGCTCGACGACGAGGCGGCCCGCCGCGTGCGCGCCTTCTTGGCCGCGGACCCGCTCAAGCAGCATGGCGCCCACGAGTACAGCGCCGAGGACTTCGGGCTCGACCGCGACGAGCTCGGCGCGCGCTTCGCCGCCTACCGCCGCGAGTACGGGCTCTAGCGCTCGGGGCCTCGCCGGCCCGCACCACACCACCCAAGGAGTCATTCCATGGCCGCGACGGCACCCGACACTCCCCTGGCTCGCGCCAAGCACGCGGTCGAAACGGCGAACCGCGCGGCCGGCTCGGCGGAGCGGGTTCGGATCGGGCTGCTCACGCCGCTGACGGAGACCGGCTACGTGATCGCAGGCGAGATGATGACCCGCGGCACGTGCCTGGCCGCCGACTACGTCCGCGAGCACGGCGGGCTGCCCGGCGGCAAGCAGTTCGAGATCGTGCTCGAGGACGACCAGGCGACGACCGCGCACGAGCCGATGGTGCGCTCGGCGGTCGCCGGGATGGCCAAGCTCGGCGTGGTGGACGAGGTGATCGCCGTGCTCGGCCAGTGGCACGTCCGCACGGTGGACAAGGTGGTCGAGCTGAGCGACGCGCTGGGGATCGCGCACTTCGTGACCACCGGCCACAACGGCATCACCGCGCGCAACTACCGCACCGTGTTCCGGACCTTCTTCTCGACCACCGACCGGGCCGCGATCATGGTCCGCTTCATGGCCGAGCAGGGCGCGCGCCGGGTCGCGGTGATCGCCGCCAACAGCCTGTTCGGCAAGCACTTCGCCGACGACGTCGAGCGGATCGCGTCCGCGCCGCCGTACGAGCTCGAGGTGCTGCGCATCGACTACGAGCAGGAGACGACGACCGAGGTCTCCGCCGAGCTGGCCCGGATCAAGGCCTGGCAGCCCGACTTCCTGATCAACCTCGGGGTCATGATTCCCAAGCGGATGACCGCCGAGGACATCATCAACCAGGCCGCGCGGCTGGGCCTGCTCCCCGACGTCCCGATGCTGGTCGGGATCCCGTTCCCCAGCGTGTCGAGCACGTTCTGGCAGAACGTCGGCGCGGCCGGCAACCTGATCGTGTGGCCGGCCTCGCAGTTCCGCCTCACCTGGCCCGGCCTGACCGATCTCGGGCGCTGGTTCATCGAGCGCTACACGGCGCAGTACGGCGCCTTTCCGTCCGAGATGGCGATGACGGCCTTCACCAACGTCACGATGGTCGCCCAGGCGCTGCAGCGCGCCCGGACCCAGGACCGCGCCGGGCTGGTCGACGCGCTGGCGGCCGGTCCGCTGGACAGCTGGGCCGGACCGGTTTCGTTCGGACGGCGCGACGGCCAGCTCCACCACAGCCCGGCCACGATTCAATTGCTGCAGTACCAGCAGGTGGGCCAGAAATTCGAAGAGGCGGCGGTCGTGTACCCGCCCGAGCTCCAGACGCACGAGTACGCCGCGCCGCAGACCGCCGCGCGATGACCGCCGCCGCCGCCGCGGCCGCGGAGCGCGCGCCGGCCCGCCACCGGCTGCTGCTGCCGGTGCTGCTGGTCGGCCAGTTCATGGCCGCGGTCGACACCTCGATCGTCAACGTCGCCGCGCCGGCGATCCGCCACGACCTGGGCATCTCGGGCGCGCTGCTCCAGCTCGTCATCGCGGGCTACGTGCTGGCCTATGCGGTGCTGCTGGTGACCGGCGCGCGGCTGGGCGACGACTACGGCTACCGGCGCGTCTTCGTGATCGGGGTGACGGTCTTCACGCTCGCGTCGCTGGCCTGCGGCCTGGCGCCGGGCACGGCGGTCCTGATCGTCGCGCGGGTGGTCCAGGGGATCGGCGCGGCGCTGGTCGTGCCCCAGGTCCTCTCGCTGATCCAGCGCACCTTCGAGGGCGCCGAGCGGGCCCGCGCGGTGGGCTACTACTCGATGATCCTGGGTCTGGCGGTGGTGATCGGCCAGCTCCTCGGCGGGGTCATCGTCACGGTCGACATCCTCGGTCTGAGCTGGCGGCCGGCGTTCCTCATCAACGTGCCGATCGGCCTGGCGGTGCTGCTGCTCGCCCGCACCGTGCTGCCCGCGGCCCGCGGCAGCGTGAAGCGCAAGCTCGACGTCGCGGGCGTGGTCGTGCTGACGCTCGCGATGGTGCTGGTGGTCGTTCCGCTGACCTTCGGCCACGAGGTCGACTGGCCGCCGTGGACGTGGCTGAGCCTGGGGCTGGGCTGTTCGGCCTAGCCGGCTTCGTGCTGCTCGAGCGCGAGGTCGCGCGCCGGGGCGGCAGCCCGCTGCTCGACCTCGACGTGCTGGCCGGGCCGGGGGTCAAGGCCGGCCTGGTGGTGCTGTTCATCGGGATGGGCCAGTACGGCGGCCTCGTCTTCACCGTGGCGGTGTACTTGCAGTCGGGGCTGGGCTTCTCGCCGCTCGGCTCGGGGCTGGTCTTCACCGCGTACGCCAGCGGCTTCGCGTTCGCCAACCTCAACTGGTCGCGGCTGCCGGAGCGGCTGCTGCGCTGGACGCCGACGGCCGCGCTCGCCGCGCTGGTCCTCGCCGACGCGCTGCTGGGCGCGATCATCAGCCGGCACGGCTGGACGCCGGCGCTGACCCTGCCGCTGCTGGTCGTCGCGGGCACCAGCCACGGCGCCGCCTTCGGCCCGGTCGTCAGCCGGCTGGCGACCCGGATCGCGCCGGCCCACGCCCCGGCGCTCAGCGGCCTGGTCACCACCGCGACGCAGCTCTCGATCGTGGTCGGGATCGCGACGCTGGGGACGATCTACCTGGCGACGGCCAAGACCGGCCCGCCCGGTCGGGCGATCGCGCTGGTCGCCTTCACCGTCGCGCTGGCGGCCGTGGTCGCGACGGCCTGCTCGGTGCAGCTCGCGACCGCGCGGCGCCCGGCCGGCTCGTAGTGCTTCGATCCGAGCGTACGCTCCGGACGTGACGCGGGTCCGGACCTCCTGGAAAGAACGGCAACCCCGGGTAAAGAAGTCGTTTCAAATGGGGATACGAGCGGCGGGGAGCTCCCGGTCCCCTGGAGGCACGCCGCCTCCGCGCGCTACTGGGTGGGTGGAATGATCGACGTGATTCGCGGCTTGGCCGACGCCGATGCCGGCCGCGGTTTGTATCTCTATCGAGCCTTCGGCGAAGAGCCGGTGTTCTATTCGTACCGCGAGCTGTACGGGCGGATCGGGGCCTGCATGGAGTCCTTCCGCGCGGCCGGCGTCGGCCGCGACACCCGCGTGCTGCTGCAGTTCGAGACCTCGGTCGAGGTGATCGCCTCGTTCCTGGCCCTGATCGGCGCCGGCGCGATCACCTTCTCGGTGAAGCCGGGCGACGAAGGCGGCAGCGGGTCGCGGGCGTACCTCGAGTTCCTCTGCGAGCGCTACCGCATCACCCACGCGGTGCGGCCGTCGCTCGCGGGCCTGCGCGGTCTGCCGGCGACCGAGCTGGTGCCGGCCGACACGGTCGCCGCCGCGGCGGAGCTCGCGCCGGCCGCGCCGACCGATCTGGCGCTGGTGCAGTTCTCGTCCGGCTCGACCTCGCTGCCCAAGGGCGTCCCGGTGATGCGCCGGACGCTGGAGAAGCAGCTCGGCCTGATCGTCGGGTTCGACGGGCGCGCGCCGAGCGACGTCTTCGTGAGCTGGCTGCCGCTCTACCACGACCTGGGGCTGGTGCTCGGCATGCTGAGCTCGCTCTACGCGCGCAACGACCTGCACCTGATCTCGCCGTTCGAGTTCATCCGCGATCCCTTCGGCTGGCTCGACATGCTCTCCGAGCGGCGCGCGACGCACTCGGTGACGCCCTACTTCGCGATCAACTTCTGCGTCAACCGGCTCGAGCGCGAGGACGAGGGCGCGGCGCGCGGCTGGAATTTCGACGCCGCTGCGCAGCTTCCTGATCGGCAGCGACCCGATCGACTACGAGCGCACGCTGGAGTTCCAGCGCCGGCTCGAGCCGTACGGCTTCCGGCGCAGCGACCCTCCTGCCGGCCTACGGCATGGCCGAGGCGACGCTGGTCGTCTCGGCCACCCCGCTCGCCGAGGCGCCCTGGGCCTACACCCTGCCCGACGGCCGCAAGCAGTGCTCGACCGGCCCGCTGCTGCCGACCTTCGAGGCGCGGATCACCCGCGAGGACGGCAGCCTCTGCGCCGACGAGGAGCTGGGCGAGATCGAGCTGCGCGGCGGCACGATGGTGCGCGAGTACTTCGAGGAGCCGGCGATCCCGTTCGCCGACGCCGACGGCTGGTTCGCGACCGGCGACCTGGGCTTCATGGCGCGCGGCGAGCTGTTCGTCGCCGGCCGGGTCGGCGACCGCATCAAGGTCAACGGGCAGAGCCTGTTCTCGAACGACTTCGAGTTCGCCGTCCAGTCGGTGCCGTTCGTCAAGTCCGGCCGGGCGGTCGTGTTCCAGATCGACGAGCGGATCGTGATGCTGGCCGAGCCGGCCGGCGACGCGGCGCTGCGCGCGCCGGCCGAGCACAAGGCGCAGCTCGTCGACCTCGTCGCGCAGCGGCTGGGCGTGAAGCTCGCGCCGGACGACGTCCACTTCATCGCGCCCGGCCAGATCATGAAGACGACCAGCGGCAAGCCGCGCCGCCGCGCCATGGCGCAGGCCTATCTGGCCGGCACCATGCGCGACGCCCTGCTGCAGCCGATCGAACCGAGCCACCCGCTCACGCTCACTCCCCCACCGACGGAGGTCTCTTATGCTCGATAACGTCGCTCCTCCGGAGCACGACGGCGCCGGACTCGAGGACGCGATCCGGGCACGACTCGCGGCCGCGTTCGAGCTGTCCGAGGACGCGGTCTTCGCGCCCGATCTCAGCATGGGCGCGATCATCGCCGCGTCGCCGCGGCTGGTGAACAGCGTCGACTTCATGGAGGCGTGCGCCAAGGTCGCCAACGCCCTCAAGAAAGAGCGCGGCACCGCGGTCCGCCTCCCGGCGACCACGCTCGACACCCCCATATCCGCCGTCGTCGACTCGTTCGCGACGCAGGCCCGACGTTCCAACGGAGAGACATCATGAGCGCGACACTGACCCCGCAGACGACGGCTCTGGCCGACGGCTACTCGCCGGAGCGCTGGTCGCGGACGCCCGACATCCTGCCCAACGTCTACGAGCTGCTCGCCTCCGGCCGGATGTCGCTGGCCGACATCGAGTGGGAGCAGCACCGCTTCCACGAGCGGCGGCGCTGGAACGCGGTCGAGCTGGTCGACCGGGTGAACCTCTCGGCGCTGACCGAGGCCGACAAGATCTACATCCTCAACTTCGCCCACGCGGAGCTGACCACCAAGCCCGGCGCCGACCGGCTCGCGCGCGACGCCGACGCGGAGTGCCGCCGCTGGCAGGGCGTCGACGACCACCTGGCCGAGACGATGCAGGCGATCGGGACGTGGAGCCGCTACTGGAACGAGGAGGAGTCGCACCACGAAGCGGCGCTGGCGCACCTCGTGCGGCGGCTGGACTTCGAGCCGATCAGCAACGAGATGTTCCTCGAGTACCGCACGATCTTCCCCAAGGACGACATGCTGCGGGCGCTCTTCATCATGGCGATCTCCGAGGTCAAGACGGTCGTCATGTACACCAGCATGGCGAACAAGACCGACGACGAGGGGCTCAAGGTGCTCTTCCGCCAGATCGCCACCGACGAGGCGCAGCACATGCGCTACTTCAACAGCTTCGGCCGCGCCCTCGTCACGAGCGGCCGGTACTCGCCGCGCGGCGCCTTCGCCATGGCCGAGTTCTTCCTGCGCGAGGGCGGCGACCTCGAGGGCTACGCTCGGCCGCACAAGGAGAAGCGCGAGACGATCAACTGGTGGGACCAGCTCGACTTCCGCAACGCCGAGCGGCCGGACGACTTCGAGCGCCAGCACAAGCTCACCTACGTCTGCCTCGAGCAGATGACCGGCATCAAGGTCTCCTCGCCGCAAGAAGTCCAGGAGACGTGGCTGGAGCTGGTTGGTTGATCGTCGGCATCGGGTGTGACCTCGAGCGCGTCGCCGCGCTCGAGGCCGCCCAGGCCCTGCGCGCGCCGGGCGCCTTCTTCACCGAGGCGGAGTGCCGCTACGCCGACCGGCAGCGCGATGCGGCCGCGACGCTGACCGGCTGCTTCGCGGCGAAGGAGGCGTTCTTCAAGTCGCTCGCCGGCGGGCGGCGCTTCTTCTGGACCGACCTCGAGGTCGTCCACGACTCGCCGCACGCCGTCCGCTTCCGGTTCTCCGGCGACCTGGCGCGGTATCTGGCCGAGCGGCGCTGGGAGGTGCGGCTCTCGCTCTCGCGGGCCGGCGCGTACGCGTCGGCCTTCGTCACCGTATCGGCGCCGGCGTGAACGGCGCGCGCCGGCCGGCCGAGCTGCGCCTGCCGATCCGCCCCAACGACTTCGACAGCCTGGGCCACGTCAACAACGCGGTCGTGCTGGAGTACCTCGAGGCCGGCCGCTGGCAATGGTTCGCCCGGCACGGCATCGCGCGCTGGCGCAGCGGCACGATCGTGCCGGTCGTCGCGCGGATCGAGGTGGACTACCGCCTGGAGGTGGTCGGCGACGAAGTGCTGGTGCGGACCGAGATGGTGACCGACCCGGCCGAGCTGGCGTACCGGGCGCGCTTCCACCAGACGATCGCGCTGCGCCGCGGCGACGCGCTCCCGACGGCGGTCGAGGCGCGGGTCGAGGCGGCCTTCATCACGGTCGCCGGCCGCGAGCTGCGCTCGTTCCAGGACTTCCTGGAGGCCAACGCCGTCGCGCTCTGAGGCGCCCCCAGCGCTGGCCGCCGGTCTCACGCGGCCTTCTCGTCGATCCGGATGTACGCGTTCGCGCGGAACGTGTCGGCGCGCGCGGCCAGCTCTTCCCAGCGCGCGATGGCGCTCTCGATCGAGGTCTGCATGATGATGATGGCCTTGGCCTTCTCCGCCCGGTCGAGGCTTTGGACGATCGTGCCGAGGTCATCCGCGATCGCCTCCCACGCGCCGCGCAGCCGGCTCACGATGGCTTCCGCGTTCGCGAGCGTGTCGTGCAGCGCGCTCAGGGTCGGGCCGGCCAGCGCGAACGCGGTCAGCAGCCCGGTCGCCAGCGCCAGCTCGCTGCTGGCCTGCTCGGCCTTGCGCGCGTTGTCCGCGACCCGCGCCAGCGCGTCGGTCGCGCGCTTGCCGTAGACGCCGGCGACGACGACCGCGGGGATGAGCCCGATGAGCGACCAGGCATAGGTCGGCGTGGTCGCGGCGACCGTGACGTCGTGCGCGTACTCGCGCTCGGCCTCGGCCCGCGCGGCGTTGGCCTCGTCGAGAGCCTTCTGCAGTGCCGCGACGTCCTCGTTCTCGGTGCCGAACTTCTCCTTGTAGACCTTCTCCGCGTCGCCGACCAGCGTCGTGTCGGCCCCGATCTGGCGGCGGAACTCCAGCACCCCGGTCGCCACCGCGCCGGCGCGGCCGGCGTTCTCGCGCGCGACGGTGCGGCGGTCGTCCAGCAGGGCGAGGAAGTCCTGCTTGGCCTTCGCCTCGCCGCGCTCGACGGCGGGCAGCAGGTCGAGCATGGGCTTGAAGTAGACCTTCGCGTCGTGGCCGTACGCCGAGATGTCGCCGGCGAGCGCCACGATCTGCTTGCCGGCGCCGCGGTCGAACGCGTCGGCGTGCGCGCTGCAGCTCGCGAAGGCGTCGCGCAACTGCACGAACTGGTCGAAGGGCAGGCCGTCTTTGAGGTGCAGCGCCTTGCGGATTGCGGCTTCGTCGGCGGGCAGGCTCATCGCCTGGGCGACGTACTTCTGGACTTGGCCCCATTCGCCGATGGAGATGAACGAGGCGCCCGGCCGGCCGCCGGCCAGGGCGCTCGACGAGGGCAGGGTGAGCTCGAAGGACTGCGACATGGTCGTTCTCCTTGCCGCGCGAAGCGCGGCGTGCCGTTGCGGTGAAGCGGCGGGAGCGGTGCTCGGGCACCGGTACGTCCCGCCCAACCGAACGATCGAACGACCCGATTACAGCCGGATTACTGCCTCGGCACGGTGCGGGCCGAAGCCGAGCGGGCCGAAGCCGAGCCGGCGAATGCCGTCAAGATCTCCCGCACCGGGATCTCGGCGGCGTGCTCGACCAGAACGCGCTGCGCGGTCGGGTCGCGGTAGAGGTGGGTGCAGGTCTGGCAGACCGAGACGCACTCGACCGGCAGCCGGTAGCCGGGCGCGCGGGCGGCGACGAAGTCCAGGATCGCCTCCGGCCCCGCGACGTGGATCCAGTATTTGAGCACGTCGTCGGGCGCGGCGGCGAGCACGTCGCCGATGCTGCGCTGCGCGACCGAGCCCAGGTGCAGGTCGGGCAGCGACTCCAGCGGGAAGCCGCAGCACGCGACGAGCTGCTGCGCGGGCGTCACGCTGAGCACGTCGAGGATCGTCGCGCAGCCCGCGCGCGCGCCGGCGAAGCGCGAGCGCTCGGCGGCGTGGCTGAGCCGGGTGGTGCCGCGTCCCTCGGCGTCGGGAATCCACGGCTGCGACTCGACCAGCAGCCGGCCCGCCGCGATCGCCTCGGCCAGCGGCACGCGGACCGCTGCCTCGTCGAACGACGACTGCCGGCACTCCTCGATCCACACGCTCGCGCGCAGCCCTCTCTCCAGCGCCGCGCGCGCGGCGTGGACGACCCGCTCGACCGGCACGTCGCGCGCGTGGAAGTCGCCGGTCGAGAGGTGCAGCTCGTCCAGGCCGGCGGCGCGCAGGGCGCTCAGGCGGCGGCGCGCGTTCTCGGCGCTCGTCGCCCAGTAGCCGTTGCTGATCGCGCGCGTGCGCAGGCCGTGCGCGTGCGCCCGCGCGATCAGCGCGTCGAGCTCGCGGCCGAGCAGGAAGCACTCGCCGCCGGTGAAGGCCACCATCGCGAGCGAGGGGAGCGCGGCCGCCTCGTCGATCAGCGTGCGCAGGCGCGGGAGCGGGATCGCCGCCTCGGCCCGCGGCGAGCAGCCGAAGCAGCAGTGGTCGCAGGCCGCGGTGCAGCGGTGCGTCACGATCAGCGAGAGCACCCGCGGCCGAGCGAACACGCCGCTCAGCCGTCCCGCTCGTCCGCGGCGCGGCTCGGGGTCGTGCCGCTCGGCGCTTCGAGCGTCAGGTCGAGCACCGGGCCGATGACGGTGGCAACCTTCGGGGACGTGATGTGGGGAACGAGGTAGATGCCGCGGGTGAGGTCGACCTCGACCTCCCCGCTCGGCAGCTCCAGCTGATGGTCCTGCCCGTTCAGCCGCAGCGTCAGCGACCTGAACGCGACCGTGAGCGGGGCGTCCTTGCGGTGCTCGTGGGCGGGCGCAACCGAGTCGGAGACGTCGACGTGGGTCAGCGGGATGGCGTTCCGGTTGGAGCCGAGCGGCGGCGCGACGGTGACGCGCAGGCCGACGCGCAGCTGCTTGCCCTCCGTGCCGCCCTGGCCGCCGGTGCTGGTCAAAGCGGCGTCGAGCGGCGGGATGCCGAGGTACTGCTGCTTGCCGTCGGCGTGGCGGACCACCGACTGCACGGCGTTCTGGTCCCAAGCGAGCGCGTTGAATTCACGTTCGGGCACGGTGTCCTCCGGGGCGATGGGAGACGGGCGGCCGGCACGAACCCGTGCCGGATGGAGACGCGGGTGGAGCTGCTCGAACGGGTGCGTGCGACGGCTCCGCGCGCGCTCGTGCTGACGGCCCCGGCCGGGTACGGCAAGTCGACCCTCGTGCGCGCGTACGCGGCCGGCTTCGAGCGCGTCGCCTGGTGCGATTGCGAGGGGCTGCGCGGGGCGGAGGACTTCGGGCGCCGGGTGGTCGACGCGCTGGTGCGGGCCGATCCGGCGCTGGGCGTCGAGGTGGCGGCCGCGCGCCTCGCGGAAGGCTCGGTTAGCGGACCGGTCGATGCGCTGTGGGCGCGCACGGCACGGCGCGCGCTGTTCGTGTTCGAGAACGCCGACGGCCTGCGCGGGGTCGCCGCCTTCGAGCTGCTCGGGCGGTTGATCCGCGCCGCGCCTGCCGAGCGGGTGCTGGCGTTCTGCGCGCGCCGGCCGCAGCCGGTCGCGCTGGCGCGCGCGCTGGGCAGCGCGCGCGTGCTGCGGCTGAGCGCCTTCGAGCTGGCGCTGGACGAGGAGCAGATCGCCGTGCTCGCCGCGGCGCAGGGTGTCGGCCCGCGCGAGGCGGCGCTGGTGGCGCAGCTCTCGAACGGCTGGCCCATCGTCGCCCGCCTGCTGCTGCGAAGCGCCGCGGAAGGGGGCCTGCAGGGACTGCGCGAGAGCCTCGACGACATCGCGTTCGACGAGCTCTACGACTACTTGGCCGAGCAGGTGATCGCGGTCGTCCCCGCACCCGTGCTGGAGGCTTTGACCATCCTCGCCGCGATTCCGGATGCCACCGAGGGCGACCTGCGCGCAGTGCTCGGCGCGGACGCGGCGCCGGCGCTGCGCGGGCTGCTGGAGCTCCCCTTCGTGCAGCACGGCGACGACGGCGCACTCGTGCTGCACCCTTTGGTCGCGCGCCTGCTGGCCGTGCGCCGGCCGCAGGTGGTTGCCGCGCTGCGCGAGCGCGTGCTGCGCGCGCACGAGCAGCATGGCGACTGGTTGCGCGTGGTGCGGGTCGCCGCGGCGACCGGGGCGCCCGAGCGCGCGGCGCGCGCGCTCGAAGCGCTGCCGACGTTCCTGGACGAGGCGCTCCCGCTGCCGGAGTCGGAGGCGGTCGTCGCCGCGCTCGCCCGCAGCGCCGTGACCGCGTATCCGAACCTCTGGATCGCGACGATCCCGTACCGGCGCTTCGCGGTCGAGGTCGCGACGTATCTGGCCGAGGCGCGCACGGTCTACCACTGCCTGCCCGCCGCCGCGAGCGCGCGCCAGCGGGTCGCGGCGCTGATCCCGCTGGTCTCGGCGCTCTACCAGCACGGTGCGTTCGAGGAGGTCGAGGAGCTCTTCGCGGAGGCGCTCGACGACTTCGCGCGCGAGCCCGGGCCCGAGCGCGCCTCGGTGCTCACCCTCAAGGCGGCGCTGCGCGGCGAGCAGGCGCGCTTCTCTGAGGCCGAGGCGCTGCAGCGCGAGGCGGCCCGGCTGCGCGAGGTGCCGTTTCTCTCCGACCGCGCGCTGGAGTCGATCGACGCCTACCGCGCGCTGCTGCGCGGGCGGCCCGAGCGCGGCTTCGCGATCCTCGACGAGATCCTGCGCCGTATGCGCGGGCTGCCGCTCTACGTCGCCTACTCGGCCGGCGGTGCCGCGCTCTACGCCTGGGCGTACGGCGACGACGAGCGCTTCGCGCGCTACGTCGGCCTGCTCGAGGAGGGGCTGACGCCCGGCATCGAGCGCGGCTTCGTCTCGCTGCTGGCGGCCGCGCGCGGCACGGGCGCCAGCGGCGACCCGCGCTACGAGGTGCCCAGCGTGCGCGCCATCGCGCACCTCTTCCGCATGGGCGGCGCGCCCAGCGCCGAGGCCGCCGCGGCGGCGGCGCGCGACGCGGCGGCGGCCGCCGACATCTGCCGCGACCCGTACTTGCAGGTGCTCGCGCACGCCGCGGAGCTGCTGCTCGCGCCCGAGCGCGGCGCAGCGGCGCGCGCGGCGCTGCGCGAGGTCGCGGCGCGGATCGAATCCGACCCGATGCGCGCCGCCGTCGAGGCGCTGCTCGCCGGCGCGGCGGAGCCCGGGCTGCTGGCGCCCTACGTCGTGCGCCGGGTCGCACCCGCGCGCGGCGCGTCGGCGACGGCGCGCACGGGTCTCGCGGTCGAGCTCGCGACCGCGACCGTGCGCGAGGGCGAGCGCCGGCTGCGGCTCTCCGAGAAGGAGCTGGAGCTGGTGCTCTACCTGGCCTGCTCGCGCGCGACGCTCACCCGCGAGCAGATCGGCGAGGCGCTCTGGCCGCACATCGAAGACGAGGACGCGCAGGCCAACAACCTGCGCGTCACCGTCTCGCGGCTGCGCAAGAAGCTCGCCGACGAGCGCGCGATCCTCTTCGTGGACGGCGGCTACCGGCTCGCGCCCTCGGCCGCCGTCGACCTGCGCGACGCCGAGCGGCTGATCCGCAGCAGCCGCGTTCCGCTGGAGCCCGCGCAGCGCGCCGCGCTCGCCGCGTACTACCGCGGCGCCCAGGAGCTGCCGGTGCGCTACGTGCGTTTCGGCTGGTTCGCGCCGGTCGAGCTTCGGCTGCGCGAGGCGCGGCTGCAGGCCGGGGCGCTGCTCGCGCACGACGCGATCGCGCGCGGCGCGTTCGCCGAGGCGACCGCGTACGCGCAGGCGCTGGTCGACGCCGACCCGCTCGACGAGGATGCCCGCGCGGTGCTGGTGCGCAGCCTGCTCGCCGCCGGCGAGCGCGCCGCGGCGCTGCGCGCGTACCGCACCTATGCGGCGCTGCTGCGCGCCGAGCTCGACCTCGAGCCGTCGCCCGCGCTCACGCGGTTGCTCTCCGAAGCCGGCCGGTGAGCTCTGGCCGACAGCGTCGATCGGGCAGCGGCCGTCGCGCTTCGAGGCGCCCCTTCCCCTCGCCGCGCCGGCGTGGTTTCATGGTATGGTGCACGTTTCCACCGATCCCCACGTCGTCGACGTCCAGATCCTCGCCGCGTTCACCCGCGGCGGCGCCGGCGGCAACCTGGCCGGCGTCGTGCTCGACGCCGAGCCGCTGACCCACGCCGAGCGCCAGCGGGTCGCAGCCGAGATCGCCCTCTCCGAGACGGCCTTCGTCGTGCCGCGCGGCCAGAGCGTCTTCGAGGTCGCGTTCTACACGCCCAACCAGCAGGTGCCCGACTGCGGCCACGCGACCGTCGCGACCTTCGGGCTGCTCGCCCAGCGCGGCGCGATCGCCGGCGGCGCGCGCAAGCGCCTGGCGAACGGCGAGGAGCGCGCGATCGCGCTGGACGGCGAGCGGGTGTTCATGGAGCAGCTCCGCGCGCGGGTGCGGCCCTACGTCTCGGCCCGGGCGGTCGCGCCGCTGCTGGGGCTCGATCCCGACGACGTCGTCGCGCAGCCGGTGGTCGCCGACAACGGCGTGCGGTTCGTCCTGATCGCGACGACCCGGCCGGCGCTGGCGCGGATCGTGCCCGACCTGGCCGGGATCGAGGCGTTCACGGCCGAGCCGGACGCGATCGGGCTCTACGTCACGGCGCCCGGCGACGGGCCCTACGCCGCGACGGCGCGGATGTTCGCGCCCCGCTACGGCATTCCCGAGGAACCGGCGACCGGGATGGCGGCCGGCCTGTTCGGCGCGGTGTACGCGGCCGGCGCGCCGCGCGCCGACCTGCGGGTCGAGCAGGGCGCGTTCGGGCCGGCGCCCGCGCCGAGCGAGCTGATCGTCCGGGTCGAGCCGGAGCGGGTCCTGGTCGGCGGCACGGCCGCGCTGGTGCGCACCCGGCGGGTCGAGCTCGGCCGTGCCGGCTGAGCGCCGCGCCGCGGCGCTGATCCTCGGCGCGGGGCTGCTGCTGGGCGGCTGCGGCCCGAACGCCGCCCGCTCGGCGCCCGCCCCGGCCCCGGCCGATCCGGACCTGGGCACGGTGATGGAGCGTTTCTACGGCGACGTCGAGGGCCGCCACTGGGCGATCGCCTACGCCATGCTCTCGCCGCGCTTGCGCCGCAGCCTGAGCCGGAGCGACTTCGAGGCCCGCTACGCCGGTTTCACCGACGCCGACGCCGCGCTGCGCCAGACCGGCGCGCGCACCGTGACCGCCACCCTGAGCGCCCACGACGGCGCGCACGAGCGGCGGGTCGAGGAGCGCTGGACGCTCGCCTGGGACGGCGAGGACTGGCAGCTCGACGCGCTCAGCCGGCGCGAGCGCTAGCGGCGAGCAGCGCGTCCAGCACGCGCGCGATGCGATAGCGCTCGGCGTCGGCGCGCGCGCGGGCGCCGAGCCGCGCTCGCAGCGCGTCGTCGCCGACGAGCCGCTCGATCGCGCCCGCCAGCCCGAGCTCATCGCCTGCGGCGACCGCGAGGCCGTTCGCGCCGTCGTCGAGCCACGTGCGGATGCCGCCGGCGTCGTAGGCGACGACCGGCCGTCCGCGCGCGAACGCCTCGATGCCGATCAGGCCGAACGGCTCGGCCCAGCGCGACGGCACCGCGACGACGCCCGCCGCGTCGAGTCCCGCGCGCACCTGCGCGGCGGATACCGCGCCCGGCGCGTCGAGCGCGACGCCGCGAAGTGCCGCTTCGCGCAACGCTTCGGCGCGTTCCGGGCCGTCGCCGTACGCGCGCAGCGGCGGGCGCCGTCCCGGCGCGATGCGGCCGAGCGCGCGCACCAGCGACAGCAAGCCTTTCTGCGGCACCATCCGGCCGGCGAAGAACACGGTGCGCGACGCGCTCGCGCTCGCGGCGGTTCGGGCTGCATCGGCGTTCGTGCGCAGGTCCGCATACGCGTCGTCGGGCAGCGGCGGCGGCACGCGCGCGATCCGGTCCGCCGGAATGCCGCTCGCCGCCGCGCGCGCGGCGACGTAGTCCGAGGCGACGACCGTCACGTCGGCGGCGGCGACGGCGTCGCGCAGCCGCTCGCGCCGGCGGATCAGTCCGGCGGTGCGCAGGCGCGGCCCGTACCCGCAGCCGTCGAGCACGGCGTGCAGCGCGCACGGCGCGCCCAGCGGCGCGGTGCAGGTGCGGCCGCTGCGCGGGTAGACCCGGTCGCCGTTGGGGCAGAACGGGCGGTGGTCGTGGACCTGGTAGGCCAGCCGCGGCGCGGCGCGCAGCGCTTCCACCACGCCGGCGTCCATCACGTTCTGGGCCAGCACCAGATCGGGCGCGAACGCGGCGAGCGTCGCGGCCGCGGCGACCCGCGCCGCGGCCGCGGGCGGGTCGTGCTCGTCGGCCCAAGCGATCGGCTGCGCCGTGACGCCGGCGGGAACCGTCTCGATCGCGCGCGCGACGACGTGCACCGTCGCGCCGCGCGCGGCCAGCGCCGGCAGCACGACCTCGAGATAGCGCTCCATGCCGCCGGCCGGGCCGAGCCGCTCGGCGGCGACCAGGACCCGCATCAGCGGTGCAGCGCCAGCGCGCGCGCGTACGCTTCCAGCGTCGCCTCGGCGCAGCGCCGCCAGGTGCGCGCGCCCAGCCGCCGCTCGAGCGCGTCGCCGCGGTCGCGCGGGCCGCGCTCGAGCGCGCGCAGCACCGCGGCTCGAATCGTCGCGGGATCGGCCGGATCGGCGTAGTCGACGTCGGCGCCGAAGTACTCGCGCTCGGTGCCGCGGTCGCCGACCACGATCCGCGCGCCGGTCGCCGCCGCCTCGAGCGAGGAGAGCCCCGGGCTCTCCAGCCACGAGGGGTGCGCGTGCACCGCGCAGCCGGCCATCAGCGCCAGCACCTCGGCGTGCTCGGCGTGCGGCACGAAGCGCGTGCGCGGCCCGGCCCAGCGCCGGCACAGCGCGAGGTACGGCGCGTCGTACGCGCCGCCGACCAGCGTCAGGTCGACCGGGACGTCACGCAGCGCGTAGAGCAGCGCGGCCTGGTTCTTCTTGGGCTCGATCCGCGCCGCGCAGAGCACGCCGGCCCGCACGCGCGGTCGCTCGACGCCGAACGCCTCGTCGTCGACGCCCAGCGGCGCGACGACGAACGGCACCCGCGAGGCGCGCAGCCGCTCGCCGTAGAGGTACGCCTCGACCTCGCTGGCCGGCAGCACGACGTCGGCGGCGAGCAGCAGCGCCCGCTGCGCGGCCAGCCGCCGGTCGGCGGCGCGCGCGACACGGCCGCGCCAGGGCAGCTGCGGCTCGACGGCGTGCAGGCGCGCCAGCCGGCGCTCGACCGCGGCCGGGCTGGGCGCGGCCAGCGCGCGCTCGACCAGCGGCGCGGTCGCGAAGAGCGCGCGCAGGTCGAGCCAGATCGGCGAGAGGACCAGCGGCACGCCGTGCGCCCGCACCGCCGCGATCTGGCGTTGCGCCGTCGCGGGCTCGAAGACGCCGAACACGTGCGCGACGTCGTAGCCGCGCGGGTCGGGCGCGGCGGTCGCGACCAGCTCGGCGTCCACCCCCAGGCCGCGCAGCGCCGCGACGGAGCGCTGCGCGTGGACCAGGTCGCCGCCCGGCTTGGCCGGCGCGTCGGGCCGGACGACGGCCAGCGCGCGCACTACCCGGCCGCGACCTCGCGCAGCACTGCCAGCGTCTGCGCCGTGCAGCGCTCCCACGAGAACGCCGCCGCGCGGGCCGGGCCGCGCCCGGCGAGCTCGGCCCGCGCCGCGTCGTCGGCGAGCAGCCCGCGCAGGGCCGCGGCCCAGGCGGCGGCGTCGAAGGGATCGTCGACCCACGCCCCGGCCGGGCCGCCGACCTCGGGCAGCGCGCCCGCCCGCGCGGCCAGCGTCGGCGCGCCGCATGCCATCGCCTCGAGCAGCGGGAAGCCGAAGCCCTCGTAGGTCGAGGGCAGCGCGACCAGCGCCGCGCCGCGGTAGAGCGCCGCCAGCGCCGCGTCGTCCGCGGCGCCGACGACCACGCCGCCCGGCGGCAGCCGGGGCGGCCGGCGGGTGAACGCGAGCGCCACCTCGCCGGCCGGGAACGCCTGCGCGTGAGCGGCGATCAGCGTGCCGGTGTTCTTGCGCTCGTCGTGCGCGCCGACGTGCAGCACGTAGCGGCGCCCGCGCAGCGCCGCCGGCAGCTCGCCGGCCGGGCCGGGCGCGAAGACCGGGTCGACCGCCAGCGGCGTGACCACGATGCGCTCGGCCGGCACGCCGAGCCGGCGCTCGACCTCGCCGGCGGTGAAGTGCGACTGGACCAGGATCCGCCGCGCGGTCGCGGCGGTGGTCGAGAACGGTCCCTGCTCGGTCGCCCGCACCTTCGGGTCGGGGTTCGGGAAGGCGAACGGCGCCGCATCGTGCACGGTCGCCACGGACGGCGCGCGCGCGCGCAGGAAGGTGCCGTTCCAGGGAAACCAGACCACCCCGGCGTCGGCCGGCACCCGGCGCGCCACCCGCAGCTCGCCGGGCGCGGCGCCGAGCGCGCGCGCCAGCCCGGCCCGCTTGGGGAAGAGGTCGCGCACGACCAGCGTCCAGCGGAAGCCCGGCTCGCGCAGCGCGCGGGCCAGCACGGCGCGCGCGTAGCGGCCGATGCCGCGGTCGTCGCGGACCAGGTTGTGCGCGTCGACCGCGACGTGCACCACGCTCAGCCGCGCTTCGGGCAGGGCGGCAGGTCGGTGTAGCCGCTGGGCCCGGTGTGCTGCACGATGTACTGGATCAGCAGCGGCAGCGACGCGGTGTCGGTTCCCGGCGGCGGCGTCTGCATCGTGATCGCGAAATCGCCCTTCTTCAAGTTCGTGTTCGACCACGGATCGGTCTGCTCGCCGTTGGGATAGACCCACTTGTACGGGAAGCTGGCCGACTCGGTGTGGCCGTCCGGAAACGTCACCGTCGCCTGGATCGGCTCGTACGCGGTGCCGTTGTCGTAGTGCGGCGCACCGGTCGGCTTGAAGTCGACGAAACCGCACGGCGCGTTCGCGTTCACCGCGCCGTTCCCGTTCCCGCCGTTGCCCGCACCGTTGCCGCCCTGGCCGCCGCCGCTGCCGGGGCCCGCGCCGCTGCCGTTGCCGCTGCCCGTGCCCGTGCCCGCGCCGGCGGCGCGCGGGTCGGCGTGCACGCCGGTCGCCGCCTTGGCGATCGCGCGCTTGGCGCCGCCGCCGCGGTGGCGCGCCGGGGTGCCCTTGGCCCGGCCCGCGACCTGCACCGGCGCGGGCGTGCTGCGCGGCGGCGGCGTGACGTGCGGGGGCGGCGTCGGCGGTGCGGTCGGCCGCGGCGTCGGCCGCGGCGTGGGACGCGGGGTCGGGCGCGGCGTCGGCGCGGGCGTCTGGAACACGATCCGGGTCGCGGGCGCGGCGGCTTCGCGGTCGCTCGGCTGCGGCGGCGAGTGGAGCAGACTCAGGACGATCTCGTGCAGCGCGACGGCGAGCGCGAGCGCGAGAATCATTCGATCGCGAAACCGCCAGTGGTCGGTCAACGCATCACTCTTCGGCAGGACGAAAAAAGCCACCCCGGGCGAGGTGGCTCATCGTCGGGTCGACTACGAGGGCGGACCGCAGCGCGAAGGCGAGCCCACCTAGTTCGACGGGTACGTGCCGTACGTGCGGTAGTACCAGTTGCGGTACTGCGTTTCGCTCGGGTAGTAGCCGTAGCGGTGGTAGAAGTACGAGCGGTACGACGCCTGGCGGCGCGCCTGCTCGCGGTTCTCCTGCTGCTTGGCGCGCTTCTTGTGGTTGTAGTTGGTGACCAGCACGGCCGCGGCCGCGCCGCCGAGCAGGATGTTGCGCGTGCTGGCGGCACCGTCGGCCAGCGCCGGCGCCACGGCCCCGAAGGTCATCGTCGCGGCGAGCGCGCCGGCGGTCAGTATTTTCGAGTTCATAGCGTCTCCGTTCGTACCCGAGAAAGAATGAATGCTCACCGGAAACGCAGCCCGGCGCGACGACGTTCCGGCTCACACCGCGCCGGGACCTCCGGCCCAGCGCAGGCCCCGAATCGTAGGGGGCGAACCCGGCGTGCCGTGCAGATCGAGTCACTGATCCGGGCGATTCCCGACTTCCCCATCCCCGGCATCCTCTTCCGGGACATCACGCCGCTGCTGGCCGATCCGGCCGGCTTCCGGGCGACGATCGATCTGTTCGTCGACCGCTTCCGCGACGCGCGGATCGACGTCGTGGTCGGGATCGAGGCCCGCGGCTACATGCTCGGCGCCCCGGTCGCCGACCGGCTCGGCGCCGGCTTCGTGCCGGTGCGCAAGCCGGGCAAGCTGCCGGGCCGGACGCACACCGAGGAGTACGCGCTCGAGTACGGCACCAACGCCCTGCAGATCCACGCCGACGCGATCGGCCGAGGCCGCCGGGTGCTGGTCGTCGACGACCTGCTGGCCACCGGCGGTACGATCGCGGCGACCACCCGGCTGCTCGCCAAGCTCGGCGTCGAGCTGGTCGGGACCGCGGTCCTGATCGAGCTGGAAGCCCTCAACGGCCGCGCCGCTCTGGCCGGACTGGACGTCACCAGCTTCATTCGGTACTAGCCGCTCCGCCCCAGGCTGCGCGCCGGTCCTGCGCGCTCGGTCCATCGCCGCGGTCGGCTGGCGCAGCCTTTGCATCCTCGGCGGTGTTCCGGCTAGGATAAGGACTCGGATGACGATCAGCGACCTGGTGGCCAAGCTGCGGCAGTACGACCCCTCACTGGACGGGGCATGGCTGTCGCGCGTCTACGAGGTCGCCGACCAGGCCCACGAGGGCCAGCACCGCGCGTCGGGCGAGTCCTACATCGCCCACCCCCTGGCCGTGGCCGACATCCTGGCCGACCTCGAGATGGACCGGGCGACGATCGCCGCGGCCCTGCTGCACGACGTGGTCGAGGACACCGTCATCACCAACGAGCAGGTCGCCGAGCAGTTCGGGGCCGAGATCGCCGCGCTGGTCGACGGGGTCACCAAGCTGACCCGCATCCCCTACCAGTCCAAGGAAGACGCGCAGGTCGAGAACCTGCGCAAGATGTTCCTGGCGATGGCCAAGGACATCCGGGTCATCATCATCAAGCTGGCCGACCGCCTGCACAACATGCGCACGCTCGCCAGCCTGCCCGAGGCCAAGCAGCAGTCGGTCGCGCGCGAGACGCTCGAGATCTACGCCCCGATCGCCCATCGGCTGGGGATCTGGCGGGTCAAGTGGGACCTCGAGGACCTGGCCCTGCGCTACCTCGACCCCGAGTCGTACCGCGAGATCGCCGAGCGGGTCGCCAAGAAGCGCACCGAGCGCGAGGCGGCGGTGGCCCAGGTGATCGCCGACCTCAAGCGCGAGTTCGCCAAGGTCGGCATCGAGGCCGACACCACCGGCCGCCCCAAGCACTTCTACTCGATCCACAAGAAGATGCTCAAGGGCCGCGACTTCTCGACCATCTACGACCTGACCGCGGTGCGCGTCATCGTGGAGACGGTCAAGGACTGCTACGGGGCGCTGGGCGTGGTGCACGCCATGTGGAAGCCGCTCCCCGGGCGGTTCAAGGACTACATCGCGATGCCCAAGCCCAACATGTACCAGTCGCTCCACACGACGGTCGTCGGGCCGGGCGGCGACCCGCTCGAGGTCCAGATCCGGACCTGGGAGATGCACCGCACCAGCGAGTACGGCATCGCCGCGCACTGGCGCTACAAGGAGGGCGGCAAGAAGGACGACTTCGAGCAGAAGCTGACCTGGCTGCGCTCGCTGCTGGAGTGGCAGAACGACATGCGCGACTCGCGCATGTTCATGGAGAACCTCAAGCTCGACCTGTTCGACTCGCAGGTCTACATCTTCTCGCCCAAGGGCGACGTCTTCTCGATGGCCGTCAGCGCCACGCCGCTCGATTTCGCCTACCACGTCCACACCGACGTCGGCCACCACTGCGTGGGCGCCAAGGTCAACGGCAAGATCGTCCCGCTCGACTACTCGCTGCGCAACGGCGACATCTGCGAGATCCTGACCAACAAGAGCTCGCGCCCGTCGCTCGACTGGCTCTCGCTGGTCAAGACCAGCGGCGCCAAGCACAAGATCAAGCAGTGGTTCCGCAAGGACAAAAAGGAAGAGAACACCCTGCGCGGCCAGGAGGCGGTCGAGCAGGAGCTGGCGCGCGCCGGGCTGCGGGTCGACATGGCGCGCGGCGAGGCGATCGAGAAGGTCGCCGCCAAGCTGAACTACCTCACCCCGACCGACATGTTCGCCGCGGTCGGCTTCGGTGACACGACCGCCAACAGCGTCGTCTCGCGGCTGCGCGACGAGCTCAAGAGCGGCACCGTGGTGGACATCGCCGCGGTCACCGCCCGCCCGGCCACCGCCCGGCGCCTGGCGCGCAACAGCAGCGGCATCCGCATCGCCGGGGTCGACGACGTGCTGGTCCGGCTCTCGAAGTGCTGCAGCCCGGTGCCGGGCGACCCCATCATGGGCTTCGTCACGATCGGCAAGGGCGTCGGCGTCCACCGGGCCGACTGCCCGAACACCGCCTCGCTCAACGGCGAGCCCGAGCGCGTGCTCGAGGCGCAGTGGCTCGACGCGAGCGCGATGACCCACGCGGTCGACATCGAGATCGAGGCCGGCGACCGCGCCGGGCTGCTGCAGGACATCCTGGGCATCGCCGCCGAGCAGAAGACCGAGCTCAACGCGGTCGAAGCGCGCGCCAAGCGCGACAAGAGCGCGCGCATCTCGATGACCGCGCAGATCCGCGACCTCGACCACCTCCACACGCTGCTGCGCCGGCTCGGCACGATCAAGGACGTCCGCAACGTCTGGCGGGTCACCAAGCGCGAGGCCCGCCTCGGCAGCTGAGGGAGACTAGGCCTTCGCTCACACCCGGGCCGTGATCGCCGCGTCGATCGCGGCGAAGCAGCCCGCCGCCGGCATGACGTCGATCTGCCGCTTGCGCTTGGCGTCGTAGGCGAGAAACGCCAACTGCCTGCCGTTCGGCGAGAACGCCGGCTGTGCGATCCCCTCGTGCCCGCGGGTCAGCTCGCGCAACGCGCCGCCGGCGACGTCGACCGCGATCAGCGTGGTGTGCGATCTGTCCGCCTTGGTGTCCTGAACCGTCCGCACCAGCACCACCCGCCTACCGTCCGGCGCGAACACCGGCGAGCCCAGGCCGACGATCCGCGCGTCGTCGGCCGGAGTGAACGTCGCCGCGGAGGCCAGGGCAGGCAGCGCGACGGCGGCGAGAGCTGCGGCGAAGACGGAGAAGCGTCATCTACTATGCTTTACGGAGAAGCTCCTGGCCGTGGGTCGTTACCAATAGGACTGCGTCTCAGAGCTCGGTAAGCGTGTCGTTGCGGTCCAGGTTAGCGGTCGTCGAATTCAGCGAGTCGGCGCGGCGCGCGTCGGTCGGTGGCCGAGTTCGTCGGCCAATAGGCGAAGCGTCTCACCGCGGTGCTGCGGATCACGTGCGAGGTCCATGAACATGATCTCTTCGACGTCGTGCGCCACTGCGAGCCCCTCCAATTGGTCGACGCAGTGATCCGGCGTGCCGACCACTGTGGGAACCATCCCCGTCGGCGCTTCTCTCGCGATAGCGTCTATCGCGGCTGATGACGCGGCGCAGATGCCAGCCACGGCGATGTTGCGCTTTCCAAGCGCGCCGCTCCCCTCGAGCTCGGCCGGTCCAAATGGCTCCGACGACTTTAGGAACAGCGCGTGACTGTATGCGAGATCGTGTCGGCACGCGATCTCGAAGCTCTGTCGAGACGATCCCAAGATCCAGATGGCGGGCCTGGAGATCGAATGCGGCACGACAATCGGCATGTGTACGCCGTCGGCGGCGTTCGACGGGTCGAAGAGCTGGAGGACAAAGGCTACGCGCCCGGCGTAGTCGGCGGCAAAACCGCACCCGGCCAAAACGTCGGCGTTGGCACGAACGTTCGGAACTCCGCGCGCGAGTCCGAGCTCGATTCGACCGGGAAAGAGGCTCGCCAAGAGCGCAAAGTCGCAAGCGACTTGCAACGGGTTGTGAAACCTGAGCAGGGTCCCCGCAGATCCAATCGTGAGCGTTCTCGTGTACATGGCGATGAGCGCGAGGACGATCTCGGGGCTCGCCCACGCGTCGTTCACATCGTGGTGCTCGGTCAGCCAGTAGCGGCTGAAACCGAGCGCCTCGGCGGTCTGCGCACACCTTATCGTCGTCGGAATGTCGATGGGGTCGTCGAGCACGCCGATCTTCACGGGACCGTGACCGCTCCGGCGGTCACTGGGGCGGCTCTCTCAGTTCATCATCATATTCCGGCTGATGGAACGACAGCGCGGGGACATCCCGGGGCGTCCTCGGCCGAACTTGCTCGAACGCTATCGACGCATGCTCGTACTTGCGATCTCGTCCATAGTCGAGCACGCTATCTGCGCTCTCCGTCGCGACATACTGCGCGCCGTCCACGGTTCGAAACAACGTCGTCCACGGGACATGAAGGCTGGGTCCCGTCGTGAAGTTGCCCTCCGTGATGATCTTGAGCGTACGGAAGTCCTCCGTCGCGACCCACATATGGCGCAGCCGGAACCGGTCTGGGTCATGCAGTGGCCTGAGCGTAAGGTGATACGCAGTCTCCTCACTGCACGTCTCGATGCCAATAAGTGTAATGTCGTAGTCCCGGTGCAGGGTCGACACGCTGCCAATCGTTGGTAGCTTTGGCGAGGTCGGGTCGGACAGCGCGGTCTTCGGTGGCGGATGAGCGCCGCGCCGCACGATACCGAACGAATAAAGCGGATGAAGCATCGGTACGCCGAGATAGTCGGTGGGTGGGGAGTCTTTGCCCAGCTTGCGCGACGTCGTTGACGAGCGGCTGTCGACCCCCACGGAGAATGCCAATACAACGTTGATACCGGTTGGCGTGAACGGGTGCTCCGTTTCCTCCGCGCTGAAGTGATTGACGTAGAGGGCGCCATCGTCGACACGGTATTCGCCTGCGTAGTGATTCTGCCGCACGACGCCGTTCTGCACCACCTCTACGGCGACCGTGAATAGCAGGTCGCTTGGATACGTGCTTCGTTGCCATGCTGAGCGCGCATTTTCATAAATAGTCTCGGCATCGGGCTGCACTCCGTCCGAGGCCGCGTGCGCGGGAATCCCCTGGAGAACAAGAACCGCCGCGAGCACCGCTCGCGCGCTCCGCCGTACCGCGCTGCCTAATCCCTCCTGCGCCATGCTATGTATTCCATGCGGTCGTTGCCGGCTCGGCGGGCTGCGCACGGTTGAGCAGCAGACCGCGCTCTGCCAAGCCGCGATACGCGGCTGCAAGGCACAACCGCACGATTCGCTCGTCATCACCTGCGGCGATGCCCATTCGGTTGCAGTGCATGTGGAATATGCTGAAGACGATCTCTTCGGGTCTGCGCGTGAGCGCGGCGCTCTGGAGGCGTTGTACCAACTTCACGGTCGCGCGATCGTCTTCGGCCGCGAGCCGTCGGTAGGCGGCGATGTGATCCTGGACCGAGCGCACGATCGGCCATGCCTGTTTTAGAGCGCGTGAATCGTCGGTACGGAGACGGGTGAAAAAGCCTTCGAGAGTCGATGGCGGAAGCGCGCGGAGGAGCAGCGCGTCAAAGTCGGCGATCGTCGTAACCACGCGCTCGTCGTACGCCGACCCGGAGTCTCGCAGCCGGCTGAGCGACCGCCGGCTGTCCAGGTCGAAGAACGCTTCGACGTCGTCGAAGCCGTCGCTTCCGCCATAGCGTTCGAACTCCCGATCGTACGTGTCGAACGCGTATCGGTCGATCGCATCAGCCGAGTGCAGCGCTCCGCAATGCCGCGCGACGGCGGTCATGAGCTGGGCCGGAGGCGTGCCGGCCGAGGCCCGCATCCTTAGGCGCACGTGTTGCGCTGGATCGGCGTACCGTACGAAAAACCAGCGATCGATCAGCCCATCTTGCGCGAGGCGCTCGATCAGCAACGCGACCCGATCATGCAGAACGCGGTCGAGATGCGCCGCACCGCGGTATAGCTTCACGTAGCACCAGTCGGATCCCGGTGTCGACTGGCGCACCGCCGCGACGTCGGCGCCGGCGAATCCGGCCGGGCGCGCGACCGGTTGGCGCAGCGATCGAAAGTTTGCGACGAACTCCGCCCGAAAGCCCCCGAGCCACGAGCTGTCGAGCGGCGGATAGACCTCCTCGAATACGATGAACTGATCGGGAATCGACCGCAACTGATCGCCGAGCAGATCGAGCCCGACGGCAGTCTCGAGATTGATCGGGAGGCGGTTGTCTTTGTGTACCAAGTACACCGTGCCCGGTACGAGCCAAGCAGTTCGCCACGTATGGACGGCCCGCGCCAAGTCGGAACGGGGCACTTGGAACGTCGACCGTGGCGTCATCCACTTCGCGTTGGACAGGACGAGGCGGCCGAATCTAACGCGCGGCACCATCGGCAGGATGGCGGCCGGACCCCAGTTGAAGCCAGCTGGATAAATGCGGCCGTCGGCCGCGAGCAGCGCAAGCAGCTGACAGGCCGGCGGCACGTTGCTCTTCGGATTGAGTAGATGCCCCTGGTGGACGCGCACTTCGCGGTTCAGCGAGCGCGACCATGCGTGCAGCCTATCGCCCTCGAGTCCGATCATGAGGTCGCTCAGCGGGATGCGATGCACGCCGGCGTGCGGTGTCGGCGTGGCGAAGTTGATCTCGTGGTTGTGGATGGCCGGTCGCACACAGACGTTCGCGCTGCGATCGTGTCCGGGCATGAGGACAAGTTCCGCATCGATCGCGTCGGTCGCGCAATGCTCGTGAAAGGTGCGAATACGCTCGATGAACTCCGGGCCGAACATGTCCGCGAAACGGCCCACGCTTTGGGCAGCCTCGTAGGTGCAGGTCATCGCCGCGGGGCCCGCCGTGTACTGAAAGCGGTCGAGATCGTCGAGTTCGCGCGCGGCGATTTCGAACCCTAGCTCGAACGACGAAGCGATGACGTCACCTTCGGGCATCGGCCCGAGCACCTCGTCGAGCTCGTCGTCATCGACGTCGACGACGATGGTGCGAGCGCTGTGTGCACGCGTCGCAAGTCGCAACAGCGCATGACGCCGAGGAAGGTCGATGTCGTGCTCGAAGGAAATGTTCGCGGGTGGCGGCCCGATTCCGAAGTCGTCGTCGACTAGCTCGAGCAGCGGCACGCGCCGTTCAGCGCCGCCATAGTGCTCGACGAAGCGGTCGCGATATGCTTTGAGGCCGCCTCTCAAGCTTGATCGCAGCCAATATTTCGCCAGCTTCGTGACGTCCTCGAGGACCGATCTGCCGAGCGCGCCGTGGAAACGGTGCCGCATGTCCACTTGAAATGTCGAAGGGCATTCGGCGACGGCAGTCGCGATCGCAACTGCCGCGCGGTAATCCTCGACGCTTCGCTCCTCGAGCGGCGTGCCGTCCAGCCGCTCAAGGGCGTCGATGAATGTGGAGATCTCGCCGGCGCGCGCATATTCCGTGCCCGAGAGTTCCCGCATCAGTTGTTTCGCCGGCTCACCGATCGGCGTTGGTCGAACGCTCGAAACTAAAAGCCCGCCGCTGTGGAGCTGATCGATGAGGCGTTCGATGCGCTCCATCGGCGCGCCCGTGCGATTCGCCACAAAATCGCAGAGCGCGCTATAATCGGCGCCGTGCTGCGCCTCTAGGAGCACCGCTTCCGCCGTCTGCGTTCGCGCAATGGACACCGGCTCGTAGTGCAGCGGAACAGAGTGTCCGTCAGCGTTGACCGTGGTGATGTCCGGGCTTCGCGCGTAGATACGGTCTTCGCGACTCACCGAGTAACCGCTTGCGAAGAACCGTAGCTTGCGTCGTAATGCATGGTCGCGCTCCGCGTCCCGCGCACACCGCAGCAGCCATTCCATGTCGGGACGGGAGCGCGTCATACGGCTGGCTGAATCGACGCTCAACGTTGATCGTTCGCCGACCGCCACTTCGCCGACACTGGCAAACAATCCGAATGGGGTCGGGCGCGTGGCCATGCGGAGCAGGTACGCGAGTACGCGCAATCGCGTCCGCTTGTTCCGCACGGGTTCGCCGCGCAACCATGCCGACATGGCGTAATACAGCGTCGGCGATGCGACGTAGACCGCCTGGCCCACCAGCGGGTGCGTTTCGATCACGTCACGTATGGTGCCATCGAGATCGTCAGCGCTTAGCAGAGCTAACGCGACCGGTGCTGGTAACAGCGGAATGCGGGCGACAACGAGGGGTTCGTCGCCGCAGTCTATGCGAGCGACTTGCAAAGCCGACGCGCGCGGCCGATCAACCGCGCTCGTTCGGCCGCCACCGTCCGAACGACGCATCACTTTTCGAGAGCCCGTGAAGTCACGCCGAACCTCGTTGTTACCAAGGCCGCCCTTCGCGGACGGTTTTGGACTCCCTCTATGGCAAGACGAGCAGCCGAGTGCTAAAGATCGACAAGAGCAGGCACCGGACTATTCACACGTGCATCGGTCGATGTGCCTTGGACCAACATCCCAGCGATCCAGAACTAGGTACGCCGTAAAAAGGCCAATTGTTGGAGGGTACGCTCGATTACTAGGTATGTGAAAGAGCGAGCTATCGTCTAGCCTTCTAGAGAAGGTAGACGTAGCCTGCTGGGGAATGTCCTCATAGCAGGCTGCCGGCGATGCTCCGCCCTGCACCATCACCAGTCACATGAGGCGGGCAATGTGGCGGCTCGGTGTGACATGCAAGAGGTGTGCAACGTGCATCAACAATTCGAACCGCTCGAAGACATCGACCTCAAGCTCCCACCGCACGGCGGTCTGCTCAAAAGAGACCTCCACGCGCTCGAGCGCGGACCGTTTGAAGGAAAGTCCTTGCTCCAGTGCAGCACGGCGTGCACGGGTGCGAACTGCTCGACGGCGTGTACGACGACCGGAGGATACTGCTGCGTCACGGACCTGTGCACCATCCAATGTACGGGCAATCCGTGCCCGCTGTAGGGTGCTCACGGTGAAAGCGCGCTGCGGCGAGCAGTGAGCATTCGAAGCCTCGATGTGAAGCTCGAGGCTTCGTTGTGCTGCGGACACGCGCTGGCAGAACGCTGGCGGGGGTTCGCCCCGTCGCTACCAGGACGAGCGAAGGCCAAGGACCTCCAGCCATGAGTCATCGATGAGGTTCGTGAGCGACAGCGCGGCCAGCGCGATTCCTGATGAGCCGGTGAGAAACCCAGGATCTGAGTACGCCGCGTTCACCACTACCGTATCGTAGCCCAGTGCCTTCGACGCATCGAAGCCCTCGAGCAAATGGTTGGTCAGCGTATCCGCCACTGCCTGGACTCGGCTGTCACCGGTTTCGCGGCCGAGGTACCGTATGAGCGCCGCATTACCCGCCACGCCGTGACAGAGCCCGAAATCGCCCATGCCCCAATGGGTAAGGGGCACCTCTGCGATGCTTGCGGCATATGCGGCCGCCGTCCGACGAAGCTTGTCATCGTCCAGAAATCGTCCTGCGTTCCACAGTGAAGCAGCGATGCCGAGGCCGAAATGGCACCACGCGACACGTCCGGGCAGCATCTCGCCGCCGAGTCCGTCCGTACCTTCGAGATGATATCCCCATTGCGGTTTCCAAGGCGCGCCGTGCGCGGCGCGGCAGAGCCAATTGCCGATACGGTCGGTGAGCGCCATCGCGCGCTCCGAGGCGGCGCGAGCGGACAGTGCGCCTAAGATGCCCGCGATGCCGTGCGACATTCCCAATCGGTTCATCGGTGCCGGCAATCGTGAGTCGAAGACGTTCGTCAACCGCCACCGGACGCCGGTCTCGTCGTCCGTGAGCCAATCGAACAGGTCCAAGAGTCGCTCGACCGCCTCAGCGTCTTCGTCCGCGTCCAGTAGCAGATAGACGCCCGCATAACCTTGGAGCAGCTCATACTCGTGCGACGATTCCAACTGTGGTGGCCAGCGCTGCAAGCCTATCATCACCCCGGCTGCCACCGAGGTTCGAATGGTACGAATGAGCTGACGGTAACGCCCTGTGCCGCGCGCCGCATAGCGGGCGGCAAGAGCGATCCCGGTCCAGCCGCCGATGAGACCGTAGTCTTCAGATGCCGCTTCGCTCGCATGACGCATCATCGCGTGTGCAAGGCGATCCCAGCCGGTACCCGGCCGCAGCCCGTCGAGTGCCCACTGGAGCATCGCAACCGCCGCCGCGCCCCCGAGCCCACGAGGGGCAGCGTCGACATCGCCGTCGTAGACGCGGGGAAACGGCTCGCCGGCCGGAATAAAACTGTGCTGCATCATGGCGACCGGCGTGCGTGCCCGTGTCGCCAGTTCGGTCGCGATGCTCATCGCCTTTGCTTGCTTTTTATCGCTCGGATCGTCCAACAAAGCAGGTTGAGCTTTAGAAACCGGCGCGAACGCGCCCTGCGTCTGAGTTTGAGGCCGTCCGAGCGCTTGCTCGGGCTGAGATCGTCTGGCGGCGCCCAGAATAAGGAAGCTACTTTACGAGTCTCTGCATGCAGCCTCGTTCCCTACTTGCAGCGATACACGCGAACCGGTATGGAAGAGATCGTGCAAACGTGCGCGTAGAATAGGAGGTAGTCAGTCAAGATGCGTTGTCGGGTATTTACTTCGTACCGCAGCGTGGCGCTCGTGGCCGGCATCTCGTTCGGGTTCGTTTCGCTCGGAGCTGCTGCCGAAGCGGCGCTCGTTTCGGTCAAAGCCGTCGCCCTTGCACGAGCACCCTCGATGAACGGACAAGTCGACGAGACGTGGAGCCAGGCGGCCTCAATCGCCATCGCATACGACTTCACCTACAAGCGCCCAGCGTCGGAGGCCACGACCGTGCGCGTGGCGCAGGATCCGGATGGCCTCGACATCGCTATCCTTGCCGAGCAACATGCGCCGCTCTCGGCGACGCAGACGACGAACGGAGCCGGTGTGTTCAACGACGACTATATCGCGGTCGCGTTGTGGCCGGAGGGAACTCGGGGATTCGCTTACGTCTTCGTATCGAACGTGCTGGGCGCGCGATTTCAGTCGTCGAGCGAGAACAGCGCTTATTCGCCGCAGTGGGAGTCGGCCGGGATACGAACGGAACGAGGCTACTCCATCACGATGCACATCCCGTTCAACATCATCCGGTCCAGAGGAGCGGCCGACTGGCGCATGCAGGTCATTCGCAACGTCGCGACAGCGTCTTCGCAGTACGAATGGACGCACGCAGACCAACAGGCATCTCCGTACGACCCCGTCTATGCGGGAGCGCTCGCGATTGCACCTGCGCCATCAGGCGGGAAGCCCCGACCATCGACACGGTTACAGATCTATGGCCTCGAGCAGATTTCTAGCCAACAAAGTCTCGGTGGCTCGACCGCACGGCTCGGAGCAGATCTTTCGGTGCCTGTCACGCCGACCGCGTCATTCCTGGCGACAGTGCATCCGGACTATTCCAATGTCGAAATCGATCAGCAGTCGATCGCGCCGAACGAATTCCCGAGGCAGTTTCAGGAGTTTCGTCCGTTCTTCACGCAGCTGACGCAAAGCTTCAATGGCACATCGTATTGTGCAACCTGCCCGCTGACGCTGTATACGCTCGCGATCCCGACATTCCGCGAGGGATACGCGGCCGAAGGGACGCAGGGTCCGGTTTCGTTCGCCGCCTTCTCGACCGATGGATACGGCCGAAACGATGGAGCCGAGGTCGCAACGTACAGTGTGTCGAACGACCGGCTGACGGCCTCAGTGTCGGCGCAAAACGTCACCGCGAATGTGGCCGGCATTCACGACGACGTCGACGCTTTGTTCGCGGGCTACCAAAACGCTCGCTCGCACCTGACGCTTTGGGCGAACGCTGCGCAGGAGCAGGGCACGCTGGTTGCGGATCCATCGAAGGCAACCTGGACGGAATACGGGATCGCCTACTCCACGCCGAGGACGCAGCTCGGCGTCGACCGGCTGCACATCGGCCCCACCTTCGATCCGGTCGACGGCTACGTCTCGAACAACGATTTGAACGGCTGGTCAGCTTTTGGGTCCGAGGCGATCCCGTACGGAGAGTCTAGCTTCATCCGCAGTATCTCGTTGGCCGCTTCGATGAGCGCATACGACCACTCCGACGGCACGCTGAACCAGGCGTCACAAAGTCTGACTGTGAATGCCGCGACCAAGGCTTTGATCAACGTGTTCGCCTCGACCGGCTCGTCGTATCTGCGGCTGCTGGACGGCGTTACGCCGTTCACGCAGAACGCCGTCGGGGCAGCCTTTCGCAGTGGTACGGCAACGCCGGCGAGCATAACGTATGCGTCCGGCCGCTATTACCATGGTACGCTGCAGGCGTGGTATGACCTCGCGACGTTCCAGCTGCAACGGCGCACCCGTCTTTCACTCGAGGTCGACCGTACGGCATACGCACCCGACAATGACATGCTCGAGCGGCCGGCGGTGCAATGGCTGGAACGAGCCGGCCTCGATGTGCAGCTGAGCCGCTATGCATCGCTCGATCTCGGCGCTCGGCGGATCATCGGCGTCTATGCTCCGACCGGCTTCGCACCACCATCGATCGCCGCGATCGACGCGGGCAACGTCACGGCGGCGTTTCATCTCTTGAATCTCCGAAACGAGTTGTACGTCATCTATGGCCGGCCAGACACCCTGTCGACGTCGCCCGTGATCTATGTGAAGTTCATACGCTACATCGGTGCGCCGAAGGGTACTTGAGGATGCCCCGGAGCGCTTGCTGCACTCGGGCCATGAAGGCCTCGGCGAAGCGACGGTCGACGTGGGCGGTTCGATCGCGTATAAGACGGGCCTCTCCGATGAGAGCAGCCGCGCAAGGGTTCTGTGATTAGACCCGGGCCGTGATCGCCGCGTCGATCGCGGCGAAGCAGCGGTCGACGTCGGCGGTGTCGTTGTAGTGGGCGAAGGAGAGGCGGACGGCCCTGCCGTTCGTCTCGGGGGCGAGCGTGCGGAGCAGGCGCGGGGCGTAGTAGTCGCCGACGCCGGCCTCGATGCCGGCGGCGTCGAGCGCGCGGGCGAGCGCGTCCGGCGGTTCGCCGCGGACGTTGAAGGCGAAGAGCGGAAGTCGCTCCTGATCCGCCGGGCGGCCGTAGAGCACGATGCGGTCGGCCCGCTCGGCGAACTTCGCGCCGGCGTAGCGCGCCAGCTCGCGCTCGCAGGCGGCGAGCCGGTCCATCGCGGCGCGCGCGTCGCCGTCGCCCACGCTGCGCAGGTAGGCGATCGTGCCGAGCCAGCCGGCCAGCCCCTCGTGGTTCTGGGTGCCCGTCTCCATCGACCAGTGGACCGGCGCGCTCGGCAGCAGCGGGTCGTCGGCGGTGAAGAAGCGGCGGGCGAACTCGGGGTGGGCGTACCAGGCGCCGAAATGCGGCGCGTAGATCTTGTAGCCGGAGAAGAAGACCGCGTCGACGCTCGGCGGGACGTCGACCCGCAGGTGCGGCCCGGCCTGCACGCCGTCGACGATCACGAGCGCGCCGGCGTCCTTCGCCGCCGCGGCCAGGCGCGCGACGGCGAAGACGTTGCCGGTGCCGTTGGAGGCCCAGGGCAGCGCGACCAGCACCGGCTCGCGCGCCAGCGCCGCCGCGTAGGCGGTCTCGTCGAGCTCGCCGCGCGCGTCGACCGGGATCGGGTCGAGCTCGGCGCCGAAGCGGCGCAGCCACGTCCAGGGGATCACGTTGGCGTAGTGGTCGCTGTCGGTCACCACGATGCGGTCGCCGGGGCGGATGGTGTGCGCCAGCGCGCGGGCCAGGTCGAACGCGATCGAGGTCGCGTTGAGGCCGAGCCCGATCGTGCCGCGCGGCACGCCGATGAAGTCGGCGAAGGCGTCCTTGGCCGCGGCGATCGTCTCCGCGACGCGCAGGCGGCGGGCGAACGGCGCGCCCTTCTGCGCGTTGTCGTGCTCGAGGAAGCGCGCGACCGCCTCGAGGCACTCGCGCGGCACCTGCGCGCCGCCGCCGTTGTCGGCCAGCACCCGGCCGGCGCGGCGCGCCGCGACCACGCCGGGAAAGCGCTCGGCGTTCACGCCCGGGCCGCCGCCGCCTCGAGCGCGGTGAACGCGCGCGAGACCGGCGGGCGGCCCAGCTTGGCCGCGATGAAGCGCGACGCCGCGCGCACCGCGTCCAGGTCGACCCCGGTTTCGATGCCCATGCCGTGCAGCAGGTAGAGCAGGTCTTCGGTCGCGGCGTTGCCGGTCGCGCCGGGCGCGAACGGGCAGCCGCCCAGCCCCCCGGCCGACGAGTCGAAGATGTGCACCCCCAGCGCCAGCGCCGCGGCGGTGTTGGCCAGCGCCGTGCCGCGGGTGTCGTGGAAGTGCAGGCCCAGCCGGTCGAGCGGCACGACGCCGCTCAGCGCGCCGACCAGCTCGACGACCTGGTTGGGCGTGCCGACGCCGATCGTGTCGGCCACGCTCAGCTCGTCGACGCCCAGCTCCAGCAGCCGCTCGCAGACGCGCACGACGCCGGCGACCGCGACCGGGCCCTCGAACGGGCAGCCGAACGCGGTCGAGACCGACGCCCGCACGAACACGCCGTCGGCCTTGGCGCGCTTCACCACGCCGGCGAAGGCCGCGATCGAGCCGTCGATCGACATCCGGATGTTGGCGTTGGCGAACGCCTCCGAGGCGGCGGTGAAGACGGCGATCGCGCGCACCCCCGCGGCCAGCGCGCGGTCGAGGCCGCGCTCGTTGGGCACCAGCGCCAGGTACGTCGTGCCGGGCCGCTGCGCGATCCGGCGGAAGACCTGCTCGCCGTCGGCCATCTGCGGCACCGCCTTGGGGCTGACGAACGAGGCCGCCTCGATGAACGGGAAGCCGGCCGCCGAGAGCAGGTCGCAGTAGCGAACCTTGTCCTCGGTGGCGATCGGCACGGGCTCGTTCTGCAGGCCGTCGCGCGGGCCGACCTCGCAGATCGTGACGTGCTTGGGCAGGGCGGCGAACGGGTTGGTCATGGCAGCGGCTCCGAGCGCAGGAAGCGCGCTCCGACCTCGACGACCCGCGGCCAGGCCGCGTCGTCGTGCCGGAAGCGCCGGAAGATCGTCGCGAACAGGTTCGAGACGGCTCCCAGGTTGAGGTGGTTGGCCTCGTTGCCGTCGATGTAGCTGGTCGGCATCGCGCCGTCGAGGTTGGCCGACTCGATCATCACCACGCCGTCGCTCTGGAGGCGGTACTTCGGCATGCGGCCGGCGATCTGCAGGATGCGGTGGCCCGGCGGCGCGACCCACGGGTGGCCGTTGAGGTGCCAGCGCTGCTTGCGCTTGTTGTCGGGATCCGGTTCCCAGTGGCCGTCGACGTCGTTGAGCCAGCGCATGAAGCCGGACTCGACGTCGATGTCCGACATGACCTGGTCGGGAATCCCGACCAGCCGCATGCTGTGCGAGAAGTAGTTGGAGATCAGCCCGGCGTTGGGCGCGCAGAGCTGCAGCGTCGCGGCGATCTCGCCGGCGCGCTCGGGGTACGCCCGCAGGAAGCCGCGGTTGATGAGCCCGCCCAGCGAGAACCCCAGCGTCGCGACCGGGAACGCGCCCGGCTCGCGGGCCTTGAGCTGGTCGAGGAACGCCGCGAAGCGCTCGATGCGCTCGCGCATGTCGCCCTGCGTCTTGGGGAAGATCGTGCAGTCGAAGCCGAACGCGGCGAACCCGTCGATGTCGTGGCGGCCGTACGAGAACGTGCCCATGTACTTGACGGCCTCGTTCCAGCCGGCGAGCAGGATCAGGCGCATGCGGCTACCGGCTCGGGCCCGCTCACGTGCCGATCGTGACCAGCGTCGCGCCGCCGGCCACCAGCTGGCCCGGCGCGACGAGCACCTCGCGGACCGTTCCCGCGATCGGCGCCTCGATGCGGTGCTCCATCTTCATCGCCTCGAGCACGACCAGGAGCGCGCGCTGCTCGACCACGGTGCCCGGCTGCACCGCGACGCTGACGATCTTGCCGGGCATCGGCGCGCCGACCTCGCCCGAGCCCGCCGCGTGCGCGCTCTGCTCGGCAGCGGCGCTGGGTGGGGCGGGATACGCCCAGCGGACGATGCGCCCGCCGACCGCCACGGTGCCGCCGCCGGGCTCGAAGGTCGCCTCGCGCGCGTCGGCATCCAGCGCGCCGCCGAGGTCGCCGCTGAGCTCCCAGCGCGTGCCGTCGAAGCTGGCGCACGCGTCGACCGGCGTGCCCTCGACGACGAACGCGAGCGGCACGCCGACCGCGCCGACCCGCCAGGCGCCGGGGCGTGCCAGCAGCGCCGCCGCGACGCGCCGCTTGGCCGCGCCGTCAGCGGACGGCTCGCCCAGCCGAAAGCCCGGCATGCGCTCGTCGAGAAAGCTGGTCGTCGTGTCGCCCGCGCGGTACGCGTCGTCGGCGACGATCGCGCGCAGCAGCGGCAGGTTCGTCGCGATCCCGGCGACCGCCGTCTCGCGCAGCGTCGTGTCCATCCGCGCGATCGCGGCGGCGCGGTCGGCGCCCCAGACGATGATCTTGGCGAGCATCGAGTCGTAGTAGACCGGCACCTCGCTGCCGGCTTCGAAGCCGGAGTCGAGCCGCACGCCCGGCCCGCGCGGAACGTCGAACGCCGCCAGCGTGCCCGACTGCGGCAGGAAGTCGTGGGCCGGGTCCTCGGCGTTCAAGCGCGCCTCGATCGCCCAGCCGCGCGGCACCAGGTCGCCCTGCGCGAAGCGCAGCCGCTCGCCGGCGGCGATCCGCAGCTGCTCGTGCACGAGGTCGACCCCGTACACCAGCTCGGTGACCGGGTGCTCCACCTGCAGGCGCGCGTTCATCTCGAGGAAGTAGAACCCGCCGTCCGCGTCGAGCATGAACTCGGCGGTGCCGGCGTTGGTATAGCCGACGCTGCGCGCCGCGTCGACCGCGGCCCGGCCCATCCGCGCGCGCAGGTCCGGGTCGAGCGCGACGCTGGGCGCCTCCTCGATCACCTTCTGGTGGCGGCGCTGGATCGAGCACTCGCGCTCGCCCAGGTGCAGCGTGGTGCCGTGCGCGTCGGCCAGGATCTGGAACTCGACGTGGCGCGGGCGGCGCAGGTAGCGCTCGAGCAGCACCGCGTCGTCGCCGAAGGCGGCCTTGGCCTCGCGCTTGGCGCTGGCCAGCGCCTCGGCGAAGCGGGCCAGGTCGTCGACCACCCGCATGCCGCGCCCGCCGCCGCCGGCGCTGGCCTTGATCAGCAGGGGCGTGCCGATCCGGGCCGCCTCCTCGCGCAGGCGTTCGAGGCTCTGGTCGTCGCCGTCGTAGCCGGGCACGACCGGCACGCCGAACCCGCGCACCCGCCGCTTGGCCTCGATCTTGGAGCCCATCGCCGCGATCGCGTCGGGCGTCGGGCCGACGAAGACCAGCCCGGCGCCGACCACCAGCCGGGCGAACGACGCGCGCTCGCTCAGGAAGCCGTAGCCGGGATGGATCGCGTCGGCTCCCAGCGTCTTGGCCGCGGCGACGATCCGCTCGCCGTCGAGGTACGACTCGCCGGCCGGCCCGGGCCCGATCCGCAGCGAGGCGTCCATCGCCCGGCGGAAGAGCGCGTGCTCGTCGGCGTCGGAGTAGACCCCGACCGGCGCGATGCCCAGCTCGCGCGCGCCGCGCGCGATCCGGATCGCGATCTCGCCGCGGTTGGCGACGAGCAGCCGGCGGATCACCCGGCGGTCCAGCCGGCCGGCCGGCGCTCGAGGAAGGCGCGCAGGCCCTCCTGGCCCTCGGGCGAGGTGCGCTGCTTGGCGATCGCCCGCGCGGTCAGCCCGCGCGAGTCCGCGTACGACGCCGCGCCGACCGCGACGATCAGCGCCTTCGCCGCCGCGACCGCGCTCGGCCCGGCGCTCTCCAGCTCCTCGGCGATCCCGTCGACGGTGCCGTCGAGCGCGTCCTCGTGGACCACCTCGTGGACCAGGCCGATCGCCTGTGCCCGCAGCGCGCCGAAGCGCTCGCCGGTCAGGAACAGCCGGCGCGCGTGCGAGACGCCGATCTTGGGCAGCACGAAGGGCGAGATGACGGCCGGGATGATCCCCAGCTTGGTCTCGGTGAAGCCGAAGACCGCCTCCTCGGAGGCCACGACCGCGTCGGCGACCGCGCACAGCCCCGCGCCGCCGCCCAGCGCCGCGCCGTGGACCCGCACGATCACGGGCTTGGGGCAGTCGTTGATCGCCCGGTACATGTCGGACATCGCCTCGGCGTCGCGCACGTTCTCGGCCTCGGAGAGGTCGAGCGAGGCGCGCATCCAGCTGATGTCGGCGCCGCCGCTGAAGGTCTTGCCCTCGCCCGCCAGCACGACGACCCGGACCGCCGGGTCCTGGCCCAGGGCAGTGAAGGTCTCGCGCAGCCGGGCGATCAGCTCGGCGTCGAAGGCGTTGCGGACGGCGGGGCGGGCCAGGGTGACGCGGGCGCGTCCGCCCTCGCGCGCCACGCGCAGAACGGGGTCGGGCACGAGCGGGCTCGTTCCACGATCCGCCGGGGAACCCCGTCTCCTACGGAATACGGAGGGCGAAACGGCCGCCGGTTGGGAACTAGTGACCATGCCTCGTCCTCGTGCTCTGCCGGCTGCGGTACTGGCCGCCGCCTTCCTGGCAGGCTCCTTGCTCCCGGTGCGCGCCCAGGCGCCCGCCGCCTCCGTCGACGTCACCCGGGCCACCCTGCCCGACGGGCTGCAGGTGGTCGTCCTGCGCGACACGCTGGCGCCGGTCGTCTCGACCTGGATGAACTACCTGACCGGCTCGGACGAAGAATCGATCACCGGCACCGCGCACGCCCAGGAGCACATGCTCTTCCGCGGCAGCAAGACGCTCTCGGCCTCGCAGTTCGCCGACACGACGGCGATCACCGGCGGCACGTTCAACGCCGACACGCAGGGCGAGATGACCCAGTTCTTCTTCGAGATGCCCTCGCAGGATCTCGACATCGCGCTCAACCTCGAGCGCTCGCGCGCGGCGGGCGTGCTCGACTCGCAGAAGCTGTGGAACCAGGAGCGCGGCGCGATCACCCAAGAGGTGACCCGCGACAACTCCAGCGCGAGCTACCGGCTCTACGCCAAGATGATCCAGCACGTCTTCGCCGGCACGCCGTACGCCGACCCCGGGCTGGGCACCGTGGCGAGCTTCAAGCGGATCCAGGCCCCCGACCTCGAGGCGTTCTACGCCAAGTGGTACCACCCCAACAACGCGATCTACGTGATCGCCGGCAACGTCGACCCGCAGGCGACGATCGCCAAGGTGAAGGCGCTCTACGCGAACCTGCCCGCGGCGAAACTGCCCGCGCGCCGGCCGGTGAAGCTGGGCCCGCTCACCCCCGCGACGCTGCGCGACAACAGCTCCGACCCGATCACGCTGGGCTTCGTCGGCTACCGCGTGCCCGGCTACGCGAGCCCCGACTACTTCGCCTCGCAGATCCTCAACGACGTGCTGAGCAGCCAGCGCGGCGCGCTCTACGAGCTGCAGGCCAGCGGCAAGGCGCTGGGCACGTTCGCGCAGTCGCAGAGCTATCCGGAAGCGGGCCTGACCCTGGTCGGCTCGGCGGTGCCGGTGACCACCAGCGGCGACCAGGCCGTGGCCGACGTCAAAGCGGTGATCGAAGGCTACAAGAAGACCGGCCTGCCGGCCGAGCTGGTGGAAGTCGCCAAGCAGCGCGAGGTCGCGCAGGCGCAGTTCGAGCGCAACTCGATCAGCGGGCTGGCCTCGACCTGGAGCCAGACGCTGGCGGTCGAGCACCGCACGCCCGACGAGGACCTGGCCGGCCTGCAGAAGGTCACCGTCGACGACGTCAACCGCGTGCTGCGCACGTACTTCGACCAGACCACCGCGACGGTCGCGATCTCGACGCCCAAGGAAGCGGCGGGCTCGGCCTTCGGCGGCCGCGAGGGCGAGAACAACACCGTCGTGCCGACCGAGCACACCACGCTGCCCGCCTTCGCCCGCAACGTGCTCTCCGATCTGCACGTCCCCGAGCAGACCGTCAAGCCGGTGCAGCAGACGCTCCCCAACGGGATCAAGCTGGTCGTCGTGCCCTCGCAGATCTCGAAGACGGTGGTCGTGCAAGGCGAGGTCCTGGGCAACCCCGGCCTCCAGGACCCGCCCGGCAAGGACGGCATCGACGACATCGTCGACGGCCTGTTCTCGTACGGCACGACCACCTACGACCGGATCGCGTACCAGACCGAGCTCGACAAGATCGCCGCGACCGTGAGCGCCGGCAAGAGCTTCGGCCTGGACGTGCTCTCGAGCGACTTCGACCGCGGCGTCGCGCTGCTGGCCGACGACGAGCTGCACCCGGCCTTCCCGGCCCAGGCGTTCGCGATCGTCAAGCAGCAGGCCGTGGGCTCGCTGACCGGCGCCGTGAAGAGCCCCGACTACAAGGCCGGGCGCGCGCTGGCCAACGCGCTCTACCCGGCCGGCGACCCGGCCCGCCGCACCGCGACGCCGCAAACCGCCGGCGCCGTGACGCTCGACGACGTGAAGTCGTTCTACGCCGCGACCTACCGGCCCGACCTGACCACGATCGTGGTGGTCGGCGACGTGACGCCCGAGCACGCGCGCGGCGCGATCGAGAGCGCGTTCGGCAGCTGGAAGGCCGCGGGCCCGACCCCTGACGTGTTTGCGCCCGCGGTGCCGCCCAACAAGCCGTCCCGGGCGGTCATCCCCGCCACCGGCCGGGTCCAGGCCGACGTGATGCTGAGCGAAACGGTCCCGATCGGCTACGGCCACCCCGACTACCCGGTGCTGCGGCTGGGCAACACCGCGCTCTCGGGCGGCTTCTACGCTTCGCTCCTCTACCACGATCTGCGCGAGGTGCATGGCTACGCGTACACCGTCAGCTCGAGCTTCAGCGCCGGCCACAACCGCAGCTCGTTCACGGTCGACTACGGCGCCGACCCGCAGAACGTCGGCCCGGCCGCCAAGCTGGTGGTGGACGACCTGACCGCGCTGCAGAAGAAGCCGCTGGCCGCCGACCGGCTGATCCGGGCCAAGGCGCTGGTGGTCGGCGAGCTGCCGGTCCGCCAGGAGTCCTACGACGGTCTGGCCGGCCAGCTGCTCGGCTACGCCTCGACCGGCCGCCCGCTGGACGAGGACCGGATCGAGGCCCGGGCCGAGCTCCAGACTACCCCGGAGCGCCTGCGGGCCGCGTTCGCCAAGTGGATCCGGCCGGCGGATTTCGTCCGGGTGATCCAGGCCCCGGCCGGCAAATAGCCCGCCGTAAGGCCGCGGCGCTGGAAGTCGCTTCTACGATACCTTAATAGCAACAGCCGCTATATGAGACCTGACAGCAGCCATTCGTGCAAAGGCTCGACAGTTCGCAGGTCCCTCCGCCCAACGTCTGCTGGGTCATCGTGTAGCCATCTCCTGTGCCCTCACGGCACTCTTCGATGCGCAGGTCGAGGTCATCGAATCGCTGATCGATTGGCATGTGAGCTGCTCCGTTTTCGCGCCGTTTGGCGCCGGTAAACCCCTCGGCTCAGCGGATCGCCGTCGGCCGGTCACCGCACCCTTACGGCGAGGTGCGACATTTGTCATGCCAGCAGCGGGTGAACCAGACGCCGTGACCGTCGCGTTCGGTCCGGCCCCCGGCAGGTCGGCCGCTCGGCCGCTGGTCGATGGCCGTTCGACGCAGCTATATCATTGTCAGATCGCTTACAACCCGGATGCCGCCCGCCGTGGTAGCATCCGGGCATGAGCGGTTTGGGACCGGCGATCGAGCGGTTCGCGCACCTGCGGCCGGCGGCCGCGCCGGCCGGCAGCGACGATGCCAACAAGGTCTGGTACCTCCAGCGCAACCGGCTCTTCGCCGAGGCGACCGAGGCCGGCGTCGAGCGCAGCGAAGGCATCTTCACCATGTGCGAGATGGCGCGCGGGATGCGCGTCTTCGACCAGGGCGACCCGACCCGGGTCGTCTACCTCGTCAAGCGGGGCGCGGTCAAGATCAGCCGCGGGACCGAGGACGGCAAGGACGTCACCGTCGCGCTGCTCGGCCCGGGCGACATGTTCGGCGAGGAGACGCTCTTCGACAGCCGCCCGCGCACCACGGTGGCGGTGATCGTCGAGGACGCGCTGCTCTGCCAGGCCCGCGCCGAGGACCTCTTCGCGTTGCTGGCCAGCGACCCGGCACTGGCGCTCAACGTCGCCAAGGTCTTGAGCAAAGGGCTCGACGACGCCCGCGACACGATGGAAGACCTCGCCTACGCGAAGGTCGGCGACCGCATCGTGCACCTGTTCCGCAAGCTGGCCGCCGACCACGGCGTGCCGGTCGCCGGCGGCACCCGGATCGACATCCGGCTGACCCACGCCGACGTTGCCTCGCTGGTGGGCAGCACCCGCGAGACCGTCAGCCTCGAGCTCGGCAAGCTCGTCGACGCCGGCCGCCTGCGGCTCGACGGCCGCGCCGTCGTCCTGCCGCCCCAGGAGAACGCCTGATGCTCGCAGCCGTCCTGCTCGCCGCGGCGACCACCCTCGCGCCGGTGCTCGGCGCCGTGGCCCCGTGGGCCAACGCCGCGGGCCCGCCGCCGACCGCGAACCGGGTGACGGTCGTCGACGTGTTCGCCTTCGACTGCATCAACTGCAAGCACGTCACGCCCGAGCTGCGCAAGCTGCGCACGGCGTACGCGCCGGCCGACCTGGCGATCGTCGGCGTGCACGCGCCCGAGCTGCCCGAGGAGCACGTCCACGCCAACGTCGTGCAGGCGCTCAGGGACCAGGACATCGCCTGGCCGGTGGTCTACGACGACGACTTCCGGATTTGGAACGCGTACGGCGTCAACGCCTGGCCGACCCAGCTCGTCTTCGACAAGCACGGCAAGCTGCGCGCGACGTACGTCGGCGAGGGCTACGACGCCCAGCTCGAGCGCACCGTGCGCGCGCTGGCCGCCGAGAAATGACCGCCGAGGCGCTGCGGGTCTACCGGCACGGCGTCGCGGCGCGCGTCACGCACTGGAGCTGGTTCCTGGCGATGATCGTGCTGGTGATGAGCGGGCTGCAGATCTTCAACGCCGCCCCGTACCTGGACGCCTCCGACAAGAGCAACCCGCAGCGCCGCGTGCTGGCCTTCGACGCGCACATGCAGAACGGTCAGCCGGTCGGGACGACGTCGCTCTTCGGCCGCACGGTCACCACCACCGGGCTGCTCGGCTACACCGACGACGGCATGGGCGGCAAGGCGGCGCGCGCGTTTCCCGGCTGGCTGACGCTGCCCGGCGAGCAGGACCTCGCCGACGGCCGCCGCTGGCACCTGTTCTTCGGCTGGCTGCTGATCGTGGCGTTCGCCGCCTACCTCGTCTCGGCCGCGCTGCGCGGCACGCTGCGCGAGCTGGTGCTGCGGCCGTCCGACCTGCCGAAGCTCTGGCCGATGCAGGCGTACTACTTCCACCTGCGCAAGGAGCCGCCGCCGCACGGCACCTACAACCCGCTCCAGAAAGCCGCCTACACGGTGGTGCTGTTCGTGCTCTTCCCGCTGATCGTGATCAGCGGCCTGACCCTCTCGCCGGGCGTCGACGCGGCGCTGCCGTGGCTGACCGCGGCGTTCGGCGGGCGCCAGTTCGCGCGCACCTGGCACTTCACGTTCATGGCGATCTTCATCGTCTATTTCTTCGGCCACCTGATGCTCGTCGCGACGACCGGCGCCTGGAACAACCTGCGCTCGATGATCACCGGCTGGTACGCCCTCAAAGAGCACGACGGGGTCGGACCATGAAGCGCACGCTCTTCCTCGCCTCGTCGCTCTCGGCGCTGGGCCTGGCCGGCTGCAGCTCGGCCAAGGACGCGCTGACCAACGGCCCCTTCCGCAAGGTGCTGCTCGCGGCCGAGCCGTGGAACCACGCCGTCATCGGCACGCACGGCCTGGCCCGGGAGTACCGCGAGTCCGACATCGACCGCAAGTTCCGCGTCAACGGCCTCGACACGCCGACCGACCAGACCTACAGCGCCCTGCGCGCCAGCGGCTTCCGCGGATACAACCTCGTGGTCGACGGCCTGGTCGAGCGGCCGCAGAAGCTTTCGCTCGCGGCCCTGCGCGCGGCCGGCGACCGCACCCAGATCACCCGCCACGACTGCGTCGAGGGCTGGAGCGCGATCGGCAAGTGGCGCGGCGTGCCGCTGGCGACCGTGCTCGCGATGGCGCAGCCCAAGCACGGCGCGCGCTACTGCATCTTCCGCTGCTACGACGTCGACCAGTCGGGCACGCAGTACTACGAGTCGCTCGACCTGCACGAGGCCGCGCACCCGCAGACGCTGCTCGCGCTCGACCTCAACGACGAGCCGCTCGACCCCGACCACGGCGCCCCCGTGCGCCTGAAGATCCCGACCCAGCTCGGCTACAAGAGCGCCAAGTGGGTCAGCCGCATCGAGCTGGCCGCCGCGCTCCCGGGCGCCGGCGGCTACTGGGAAGACCAGGGCTACGAGTGGTACGCCGGCATCTAGAACGATCTCATGAGCGCAGGAGCGTCGCCAGCTCTTGCCGATCGTGTGCAATCCGCACGATCTCGATATTCGTGCCGCCCACTTCGCGGTAGACGATGATGCAAGGCGGTACGGGCCAAGCTCGGATCTTTGGAAAGCCGATGTCGTCGCGTCTCCGGCCCATTCCTGGCATGGCGGATAGCCGATCCGCCGCGTCTTCGACGCGTCGCAGTACCTCGCGTGCGTTCTGAAGCGACGATTGCGCAACGTACGTCACGATATTCGTAAGGTCGTCGTCGGCCTTTGCCGAGAATACAGCGGGCACGCCGGCCCCTCATATGACGAGCTAACCCGGCGAACCTGCTTGCTTCGGCGTGGACTCCATGGCATCGATCATCTGGTGCAGTTTCGAGAACGTCGCTTTCGCTTCGACCACTCGACCGGAGTCCAGATCGTCGATGCCTTCCTGAATCCAAGTCCGAAGGGCTTCTCGGGACCGTTGTGCCTCTTGTTCGGCCAGCAATCTCAAGCCGGCTCGAATGACCTCGCTATTGGATGCATAGCGGCCGCTCCGCACCTGCTCGCTTACGAAGGCATCCCACTCAGGAGTCAGCGAGATCGTCATGCCGCATTATACCAAAAATTGGTATGACGCTTCAACGCGGACTGCCGGCGGCAAAGAAAAAGCCGCCCACGCTCCGAGGAGCGGGGCGGCCATCCAGATCGGGCTGAGAAGCTGGAGTTAGTTCTTCGAACCGGTCGGGGCGGTCATGGTCGCGGTGGCGGCGTTCGTCGCGTTGGTCGTCGCGGCGGTCGCGCTCTTGACGACGCGGTCGGTCGTCTGGGCCGCGGCCTGCTGCACGTTCGTGAAGATCGTGGCCAGCTGGCGGGCGTAGGTGCTCTGCTGCTCGAGGAGCTGGTGGGCGAAGCTGGTGTTCAGCTCGGTGAGCTCGGAGAGGCTGGGGAAGCCTTCGAGGACCGGCATCTGGGGCACGGTCGGCACGGTCGCGACGATCTCGCGCACCGAGTTGAGGGTCGAGAGCTGGGCGCTCTGCATCTGCTGGAGGGTCTCGAGGCCCTGCTGCTGGAGCTTGGAGATGGTTTCGAGGTACGTCGGCATGTGCTAACTATACCAAGCACTGCTAAGTACGTCAAGCGACATTCGTCGCAACTGCTAGATTTTCCAAGCGCGCTCGGCCGAAACCCGGTCAAGCGCGCTCGACGAAGCCGCGGTAGATCCGCAACATGGTGTCCTTCTGGTCCTCGCTCAGGCGGGCGTCCGCTCGGATCGCCTGCTCGACCCCGGCCGCCGGCCCGGCGGCGGCCGCACCGGGCTCGGTCTGGGCGGCGGCGTCCAGCAGGCCGGCTTGGGCGTACATCGTCTCGGCCGAGATCTTGAGCGCCGAGGCGAGGTTCTTGAGCACGTCGGCCGAGGGCTTGTGCAGGCCACGCTCGACCTGGCTGAGGTAGGGGTTGGAGATCTTCGCGATCTCGGCGAGCTGGCGCAGGGAGAGGTTGGCCAGCTCCCGCTGGCTGCGGATGAACTCGCCGACGCTGCCCCAGACCCGGTCGCCGGGCTCGCTCACGGTGCCTCGTTGCGGACGTAGCGGCCCGGCGCCGGCTCGCCCTGGGGTAGGTCGTACGGGCGCACCTGCTCGCCCGAGCGGCCGCCCGCCCAGGCGGCCCAGTCCTCCCACCAGCTTCCCTCGTGCCGCTGGGCCGAGGCCAGCCAAGCGTCGGCGCTCTCGCCGCGCACGGCCCGGCCCCGGGCCCGGTACCAGGCCTTCTTGCCGCCGACCGGGTTGACGATCCCGGCGATGTGGCCGCTGTTGGTGAGCGTGTACGTGACCTCGCCGCCGACGAGCTGGGTCGTGCGGTACGACGAGCGCCAGGGCGCGATGTGGTCGTTCTCCGCGCCGAGCACGTAGAGCGGCGTGCGGATCGCGCGCAGGTCGAGCGGCGTGCCGCCGATCACGAACTCGCCCGGCTTCACCAGCGCGTTGTTCAGGTAGCACGAGCGCAGGTACTGCGAGTGCATCTTGGCCGGCAGGCGGGTGGTGTCGCTGTTCCAGGTCAGGATGTCGAACGCCGGCGGCTTGCGGCCCATGAACCAGTTGTTGACGACGTAGCTCCAGACCAGATCGTTGGCGCGCATCCAGTCGAACGTGCCGCCCATCTGGTCGGCCTCGAGGTAGCCGCGCTCGTTCATGCCGCGCTCGAGCTTGGCGATCGTCGTCTCGTCGGTGAAGACGCCCAGCTCGCCCGGCTCGGCGAAATCGATCAGGGTGTTGGTCAGCGCGGCCGCGCCGATGCGCTCGGCCTGCCCGTGCGCCGCCAGGTACGCCAGCAGGATGATCGTCATCGTCCCGCCCAGGCAGAGCGACGCCAGGTTCACCTCGGGCGCGCCGGTGATCTCCTGGACCGCGTCGAGCGCGGCGAGCGGGCCCAGCTTCAGGTAGGTGTCCATCCCGAAGTCGCGCATCGACGCATCCGGGTTGCGGTAGCTGATCATGAACGTCTGGTGGCCGCGGCGCACCGCCCACTCGACGAACGAGCGGTTCGGCGCCAGGTCCATGATGTAGTACTTGTTGATCCAGGGCGGGCTGCACAGCAGCGGCACGGCGTGGACCGTGGGCGTCTGCGGCTCGTAGGCGATCAGCTCGATCAGCTCGTTGCGGAACACGATCCGGCCCGGCGTCGCCGCCAGGTTGCGGCCCAGCTCGAAGCCCGACGCGTCGACCTGGCGCGGCTTGCCGCTGTTGCTGCGCACGTCCTCGAGGTAGTTCTGCAGCCCGCGCATCAAGCTGGCCCCGCCCGAGTCGTACGCCTCCTTGACGACGGTGGGGTTGATCCAGGGAACGTTGGTCGGCGCGACCGCGTCGGTCAGCATGGTGAGGATGAACTTCGCCTTGCGCCGGGTCGCCTCGGGCAGCCGCGAGGAATCGACCAGCGCGAGGGCCGCGCGGGCGCGGGCCAGGTACGACTCGAGCATGCCGGCCAAAAACGGGTTGCGGCTCCAGGCCGGGTCGAGGAACCGCTTGTCGCCGGCGGCCGGCGCCGTCTGCGGGTCGACCGGCCCGAGCGTCAGGCGCCGCAGCACGTCCAGGCCGATCGCCTGATCGGCCATGGTCACCTCGCTCATCCAGGCCGTCATGCGGACCGGGTCCGCCATCGCGTCGGCGACCACCGCCCGCAGCGCTTCGCCCAGGGACGCCATGTCCAGACCGGCGAGGTCCAGGCCGTAGGCGAACTCGTCGGCCGAGAGCTCGGCGCTCATGACATGTCCAACCCGCCGTTGACGCTGTACGCCGCGCCGGTGATGTAGCTCGACTCGTCCTCGAGCAGGAACTGCACCACCCGCGCGACCTCCTCGGGCCGGCCCAGGCGGCGCTGCGGGATCTTCTCGATCACCGCGTCGAGCGCGGCCTTGGGAATCTGGCCCACCATCTCGGTCTCGATGAAGCCGGGCGAGACGACGTTGACGGTGATGCCGCGGCGGGCCATCTCCAGCGCCAGGCTCTTGGTCAAGCCGAACAGCCCGGCTTTGGAGGCGGCGTAGTTGGCCTGGCCGACGTTGCCGGTCTCGCCGATCACCGAGCTGATGTTGACGATCCGCCCGGAGCCGCGCTCGATCATGTGCTCGAGCACCGCCTTGGTCATGGCGAAGGCGCCGAACAGGTTGACGTCGAGCACGGTGTGCCAGTCTTCCATGGACATCTTGCGGACCGTCTTGTCGATGGTGATGCCGGCGTTGTTGACCAGGAAGTCGATCCGGCCGAACTTGGCCTGGACCTCGGCCACGACGCGCGTGCAGTCCTCGGGCTCGTCGACCCGGCCCTGGTGGATCGAGAGCTTGTCGCCGCTCGGGTCGATCCGCTGCTGCAGCGCCTCGGCGGTCTCGCGGCCCTTGCTGTACCCGGCCGCGACGCGCGCGCCGTTCTGCACCAGCATCGTGGTGATCGCCGCGCCGATGCCGCGCGTGCCGCCCGTGACCAGTGCAACGTGACCGTCAAACATGCTCGTCTCCTCCGGGAGCCATTACTCGGGTTCGCACCAGTCCTTTCCCTCTCGCGGCGGCTCCGAGCGAGCGAGGGCTTTTCGGCCGAGTCCGGAATGCGGCCGTGTTCCGAATAGCCAGTTTGTGGGAACGAGACACGCCGGAGGCGGTTCCATCTACTACGAATACTACGACGCGGCGCACCTCGCGCTGGCGCCCGCCCGGCTCTCGGCGGCGACGGCCCAGTTCGTGTTCGGCAACCCCCTCTCGCCGCTGGCCTACACCCTGCCGGGCCGGGTCATCAACGCCTCGGCGGACGTGTTCCGCGGCTTCACCCGGCGCCGGGGCAAGCCGGCCTGGAACCTGCCGGCGACGATCGAGCTGGTCGACGAGCGGCCCTTCGCGCGGCTCCTGCGCTTCGTGCCCGACCGCGCGCCGGAGCGCCCGCTGCCGCGCGTCCTGCTGGTCGCCCCGCTCTCCGGCCACTACGCGACCTTGCTGCGCGGGACCGTCGAGGGGCTGATGGCTGGCCACGACGTCTACGTGACCGACTGGGCCGACGCGCGCGAGGTCCCGCTCGCCGCCGGCCGGTTCGACTTCGACGACTACATCGAGTACCTGATCGCCTACCTGCGCCGGCTCGGCCCCGACCTGCACGTCGTCGCGGTCTGCCAGCCGTGCCCGCCCGTCATGGCGGCCGTGGCGCTGCTGGCCGCCGAGGGCGATCCCGCCCAGCCGCGCTCGATGACGCTGATGGGCGGTCCGGTCGACGTGCGGGTCGTCCCGACCGCGCCGACCGAGTTCGCCGCCGCCAAGCCGCTCGGCTGGTTCGAGCAGGAGCTGACCACCCGGGTCCCGAGCTGGTACCGCGGCGCGGGCCGGCGCGTCTACCCGGGCTTCCTGCAGCTCGGCGCGTTCATGGCGATGAACCAGAACCGCCACGTCGACGCGCACGCCAAGATCTTCGCCGACCTCGTCCGCGGCGACGGCGAGTCGGCCCGGGCGCGCCGCGCATTCTACGACGAGTACCTCTCGGTCATGGACATGACCGCCGAGTTCTACCTGCAGACCGTCGACGTCGTGTTCCAGCGCGCGGCGCTCGCCCGCGGCACGCTGACCTGGCGCGGCCGGCCGGTCGATCTCGCGGCGATCCGCCGCACCGCCCTGCTGACGGTCGAGGGCGAGCTCGACGACATCTCCGCTCCGGGCCAGACCTACGCGGCCCACGCGCTGTGCAGCGGGATCCCGGCCGAGCTGCGCGCCCACCACCTCGAGCCGGGCGTCGGCCACTACGGCATCTTCAGCGGCCGCCACTGGCGGGCCACGATCGCGCCCCGCATCGCCGCGTTCATCGCGGCGCAGTCGGCGATTCCGGCCTAGGCTTCGGTCAGCGCGAGCGCCGGTTCGGTCTGGGCGAGCACGCCGGTCTGGGCGAGCGCCCCGGTCTCGGCGAGCGGTCGGCGAGCGCATCGGGTGCCTCGCCGATCCGGAACTGGTCGACCAGCGCGTCGAGCGCCTCGGTCTGCTCGCGCAGCGCGCGGGCGGTCGCGTCGATCTCGGCGACCCCGGCGGCGAGCTCGCCGGTCGACGATGCCGCGTGCTGCGAGGCCTCCGACTGCTCCTCGGCGGTGCGCGCGACCGGCAGCATCGTGTCGGTGACGCTCTGGGTGGTCAGCCGCATCTGGCCGGCCGCCGCCGCGTTCTCGCCGATCGCCGCGGCGACGCTGGCGATGTTCTCGGTGACGGTCGTCGATGCGCTGCGCATCGCGTCGGCGCGGGCGGCGAGGTCGTCGGCGACCTGGGTCGTGGTGCGGATCGCCTCGGCGACCGTCCCGAGCGCCGCCGAGGCGCGCTCGGCGACCGCGATGCCGTCCGCCATCGACGCGCTCGAGCCGCGCATGGCCTGCGCGGCGGTCAGCGTCTCGCGCCGGATCGCCGAGAGAATCGCCGAGATCTCGCGGGTCGCCAGCGCGCTGCGCTCGGCCAGCTTGCGCACCTCGTCCGCGACGACCGCGAAGCCGCGCCCGTGCTCGCCCGCCCGGGCCGCCTCGATCGCGGCGTTGAGCGCGAGCAGGTTCGTCTGGTCGGCGATCTCCTCGATCGCCGCGACGATCTCGCCGACGGCGTTCGAGCGTTCCTCGAGCGCGACCATCGCGCCCGCGGCCTGCTGCGAGACGTCGCCCAGCTCGCGCAGCGCCTTGCGGGTCGCCGCGACGGCCGCTTCGCCGGCCGCCGCCTCGCCCGAGGCGTCCCGCGCGGCGGCCAGCAGCGAGCCGCCGGTCTGCGAGAGCACGCTGATCTCGCGGTCGAGCGACTCGATCGCGACCGCCGCTTCCTGGATCGCGGTCGCCTGCGCGTTGGCGCCCTCGGCGATCGCCGAGGACGCGCGGGCCAGCTCCTCGATCGCCGCGCTGGCCTGCGAGATCTTGCCGGCCTGGTCGCGCGCGCCGTCGGCGACGCGCTCGACGCTGCGCGCGATCGTCTCGACCGCGTCGCTCGCCTGGGCCGCCGATGCCGAGGCCTGATCGCTCGCCAGCGCGACGCCGCGCGAGGCGTGCGCGACGCTGCCGATCGTGTCGCTCAGCTTCGCCAGCGCCGCGGTGAGCCGTTCGCCGATCGCGCCGAAGCCCTCCACCAGCGCGTCGTACGCCTGCACCACGTCGGCGATCTCGTCGCCGGCCGGGTCGTGCAGGGTCTCGCGCTGCGAGCGGAACGCGACCCGCAGGTCGCCCTCGGCGAGCCGGTCGAGCGCGCCGGCGAGCCGGGCGAAGTCGTCGTGCACGATCGCATCGAGGTGGCCGGCGACCCGGCTCAGCCGGCGGCGGATGCGCCGGGCGAGCACGAAGGTGAAGACCGCCGAGGCGGCCAGGGCCGCGAGGGCCAGCCCGACCAGCTCGAGCTCGAGCAGCCGGATGTGCCGGTCGAAGCTCTCGCTGGCGGTGCCGGCGGCGGCATTGACGGTGTTGATCAGCACCTCGACCGCCGAGTCGAGCTGGGTCTCGTCGTCGTTGTTCTGGCCCAGCGCGGCGGCGAGCTGCGCCGACGCGCCGGTCCAGGCGCCGCCGTAGGCCGCGATCACGGTTTGCGGGTCGTGGCGAGCGGAGGCGATGACGAACTGGTCGCGGCTCTCGATCCCGTCCAGCAGCGTCTTGATCGCGCCCATCGTGTCCTTGGCCGAGGCGATGATCGCGCCGTGCTCCATCACGAAGGCGACGTCCTCGTCGGTCGCCTTCTTGGCATCGTCGTACGCCGCGGTCGCGGTCGGCCGGTGGCTGAGCACGAAGCGCGCCACGGCCTCGCGCCGCAGCGCGGCCTGCCGCCCGATGTCGCGCACCCGCGCGCGCAGGGCGGTCTTCTGGAGCACGTCGTCCTTGGCGGCGCGGGTTTGTCCGAACCCGACCACGACCGCCACGACCGCGAGCGCCAGCGCCAGCACGGGCACGGCGAAGCCCGCGGCAATCTGCGTTCCGATCTTCAGCCTCATCAATGACCGGTTCGGACCGGGTGCGCTCCGAGTTTAGGCGCTCGCCACCCCGGCCACCCGAGGCGAACGCAGGGCCAGCCAGAGGCCGACGATCACCAGCCCTGCCCCGCCCAGCTCGCGCGGCCCGAACGCCTCGCCGCCGAACAGCTTGCCGACCGCGACCGCGAGCACCGGGACGATCAGCGCGGAGAGCCCGACGACCCAGGTCGGCAGCCGCTGCAGGAGCCAGTGGTTGAGGTAGAACGCCACCGCGCTCCCCAGCAGCGCCAGGTAGAGCACCGCGGCGACCGACCCGGGGGCGGCGCCGCGCGCCCAGTCGGGGTGCTCGAACAGCGCGCCGGCCGCGGTCATGACCAGGCCCGAGAGCAGCATCGCCGGCGGCAGCGTCCGGAACGGGTCGCTGGCGGCCTCACGCTTGAGCTCGACGTTGGCGAACGCCGAGAGCGCCGCCGCGCCCAGCGTCGCGAGCACGTAGAGCCAGTCGGCGCGGGTGCCGGGGCCGAGCGAGATCAGCGCCACGCCGCTCAGCGCGAGCGCCGTGCCGGCGACGGCCGCCAGCCCGACGCGCTCGCGCAGCAGCACCGTGCCCAGCACGAAGACGAAGAAGGGCAAGGTCCCGAACAGCACCGCCACCAGCCCCGAGGCCAGGCCCGTCTCGGCGTAGTACGTCAGCGCGTAGTTGCCGCCGAAGAGGGTCAGCGCGAGAACCACGATCAGCCGCCGCGACGGCGCCGGCCCCGGTTCGCCGCCCGCGGCGCGGCCGAGCAGCCAGAGGAAGAGCGCCGCGAAGACGAAGCGCACGCCCGCGCCGGTGACCGGCGGCAACCCCTGCAGGCCGACCTTGATCGCGAGCCACGTCGTCCCCCAGATCGCGCACATCGCCGCGTATGCGAGCACGGTTCGAAGCATCGCTGCCCCACGATGCGCGGGGAACGAGCGTGGTTGCAGGGGCGGATCCGGCCGGCGCCGGCCGGCTCAGTCCGCGGCTAGCACGTTGCCGTGCAGCACGGGTCGGTGCAGACCTCGGTGCAACCGGTCATCCTGGTGTTGTAGCAGTTGTGGGACACCTGGGTGGCGAGCGCGGCATCGCCGCGCTCGCGCGCGGGCTCCTCGCGCAGGTCGAGGTCGTCGAATCTCATCTCGGTCGGCATGGCCGGTACCCCCGGTGGCGGACGATGCGGCTTTCAGTGTACGCTCGGCTCGGAGCATCGCTCCCCCGTGCCGGCGAGCATGCGGCAGGCAAGGGTCTCCTGGCTCGTCCGGCTAGCAGGTCGTGCAGCAGCTGTCGGTGCAGACGGTGGTGTGAGCGCGCGTGCCGCACACCTGCGTCGCACCTACGGTGCTCGGCATGGGGCCCTCGTTGTCGCCGCGCCCGGCCTCTTCGCGCAGGTCGAGGTCGTCGAATATCTCGGTCGGCATGGTCGGTACTCCCATCGGACGATGCAGTCTCGCTAGTGTACGCCTCCGCGCCCAGGCGCGGCAAGAGCCGGCATCCTATCGCCCGGTGCTACATGCGGAACACGCCGAACTTGGTCTCCTGGGGCGCTTTGTAGCGGGCGGCGCGCAGGCCGATCGCCAGCACCCGGCGGGTGTCGAGCGGGTCGATGATGCCGTCGTCCCAGATCCGCGCGCTGGAGTGGTAGGGGTGGCCTTCGGTGTCGTACTTGGCCAGGATCGGGGCCTTGAAGGCCTCCTGCTGCTCCGCTGAGAGCGCCGGCTCGTGCTTCTCGGCGGCGGCGTTCATGCGCACGGTGAGCAGGGTCGAGGCGGCTTGCGCGCCGCCCATCACGCTGATCCGGGCGTTGGGCCACATCCAGAGCTGGCGCGGCGCGTAGGCGCGCCCGCACATGCCGTAGTTGCCGGCGCCGAAGCTGCCGCCGATCACGACGGTGAACTTGGGCACCTCGGCGCAGGCGACCGCGGTGACGAGCTTGGCGCCGTCCTTGGCGATGCCGCGGTTCTCGTACTCCTTGCCGATCATGAAGCCGGTGATGTTCTGCAGGAACACCAGCGGCGTGCCGCGCTGCGCGCACAGCTCGATGAAGTGCGCGCCCTTGAGCGCCGACTCGCTGAAGAGGATGCCGTTGTTCGCCAGGATGCCGACCGGGTGGCCCTCGACGTGGGCGAAGCCGCAGACCAGCGTCGTGCCGTAGCGGGCCTTGAACTCGGCGAAGTCCGAGCCGTCGACGATCCGCGCGATCACCTCGTGCACGTCGTACGACTGGCGCGGGTCGGCCGGGATGATGCCGTAGAGCTCGTGCGGGTCGCGGGCCGGCGGGCGCGGCTCGCGCACCGGCCAGGGGTCGAACGGGCGGCGGTCGAGGTGGGCCACGATCTGGCGCACGATGCCCAGCGCGTGCTCGTCGTCGACCGCGTAGTGGTCGGCCACGCCGCTGATGCGGGTGTGGACGTCGGCGCCGCCGAGCTCTTCGGCGGTGACGATCTCGCCGGTCGCCGCCTGCACCAGCGGCGGGCCGCCCAGGAAGATCGTGCCCTGGTCCTTGACGATCACCGACTCGTCCGCCATCGCCGGCACATACGCGCCGCCGGCCGTGCACGAGCCCATCACCGCGGCGATCTGCGGGATGCCCCGCGCGCTCATCCGGGCCTGGTTGTAGAAGATGCGCCCGAAGTGGTCGCGGTCGGGGAAGACCTCGTCCTGGAGCGGCAAGAACGCGCCGCCCGAGTCGACCAGGTAGATGCAGGCCAGGCCGTTCTGCTCGGCGATCTCCTGCGCGCGCAGGTGCTTCTTGACCGTCATCGGGTAGTAGGTGCCGCCCTTGACGGTCGCGTCGTTGGCGACGATCACGCAGTCGGTGCCGGCGACCGTGCCGATCCCGGTCAGGATGCCGGCCGAGGGGGCGGCGCCCGCGTACATGCCGTGGGCGGCCAGGGCCGAGAGCTCGAGGAACGGCGTCATCGGGTCGATCAGGCGGTCGATCCGGTCGCGGGCCGTCAGCTTGCCGCGCTTGCGGTGGCGCGCGACCGCCGCCGCCCCGCCGCCGCCGCGCACCCGGGCGAGCTGGGCGCGCAGGTCCTCGACCAGCCCGGCCATGGCGGCGGCGTTGCGCTCGAAGTCGGGCGAGCGGCGGTCGATGCGGGTCGCGAGAAGGCTCACGCGCGTACGTTTTAAGCTCGCGTGAGATTATCCGTCCGGGGGCGCGCCGGGCGGCTCCCAGGCGTTACCATGGCACCGTGGCCGCTCAGACGACGACCCCATCGACCTATCGCCCGGCCGGCGCGCTCGACGCGTCGACCGCCCTGCTGCCGTACGACGGCCCCTGGAACCGCCGGCTGGCCGCGCACCTGCTGCGCCGGGCCGGCTTCGGCGGCTCGCCGGCCGACGTCGACCGGCTCGCCGCCCAGCCGGTCGGCGCCGCGGTCGACGGCCTGATCCGTTTTCCCGACGCCTCGCGCCTGGGCGGCGGCCCGGACCTGGTCGTTCCGCCCTTGCCGCGCCAGCGCCGCCAGATGCGCGCCATGCTGGGCCCCGACGCGACGCCCGAGCAGATCAAGGCCTTCCAGATGGAGCAGGGCAAGGTCCGGCGCCAGAACCTGATCGCGCTGCAGACCTGGTGGCTGGAGCGGATGATCGCCACCCCGGCCCCGCTGCAAGAGAAGATGGCGCTGTTCTGGCACGGCCACTTCACCAGCGCCGTCAACCAGAAGGGCGTCAGCGCGCAGGAGATGCTGATGCAGAACCAGCTCTTCCGCGAGTACGCGCTGGGCAACGTGCGCGAGCTGACCCTGCACGTCTCGCAGGACCCGGCGATGCTGCGCTACCTCGACAACAACGTCAACGTCAAGGCCCACCCCAACGAGAACTACGCCCGCGAGCTGATGGAGCTCTTCACGCTGGGCATCGGCAACTACGGCGAGCAGGACGTGCGCGAGTCGGCCCGCGCCTTCACCGGCTGGACCTTCCGGCGCAATCCCGACGGCACCGGCGCGTTCTTCGACAACGCGCGCCAGCACGACGACGGGACCAAGACGTTCCTCGGCCGCAGCGGCAACTTCGACGGCGCCGACATCGTGCGGATCATCTTCGAGCAGCCGGCCGCGGCCAAGTTCTTCGCCACCAAGCTGCTCTCGTTCTTCGTCTACATGGACCCCGAGCCGGCGCTGGTCGACCAGGTCGCGAGCCTGCTCGTGCGCAGCGGCTACGAGCTGCGCCCGGTGCTGGCGGCGCTCCTGCGCAGCAACGTGTTCTTCAGCGACCGCGCCTACCGCGCGCTGGTCAAGAGCCCGGTCGAGTTCGTGGTCGGCACGCACCAGCTCTTCGGCGTGCCGCAGGTGACGCCGCCGGAGCTTGCGACCCTGCGCGCGATGGGCCAGGTGCTGTTCTACCCGCCCAACGTCAAGGGCTGGGACGGCGGCGCGGCCTGGGTGAACAGCGCGACGATCCTGACCCGCGAGAACTTCGCCAACGCGCTGGTGCGCAACCCGCAGGCGACCGCCAACGCCGGCTGGATCGCGCCGGCCTTCCGCGACGGCGACCCGCGCGCGGTCGCCAAGACGCTGACCGACACCATGCTGCAAGGCGACGTCTCGCCGGCCGCCGTCGCCCAGCTCGTCGCCTACCTCGGCGGCAGCGGCCAGGCCGCCCTCGCCCAGCTCTCGCCCGAGAATGCCGACGAGCGGGTGCGCGGCGCCGCATATCTCACCATGGCGATGCCCGCCTACCAACTCGCCTAGCGCATAGCGAAAGACAGCAGAGCACAATCATGAAACGCACGAACTTTCTCCTGGGCGCGATCTCCGGGCTGGCCGTCGTCGGCAGCACCGACTCGCTGTTCTCGCGGGCGCTGGCGCAGACGCCGCTGGCGGGCCTGCCCGGCGGCAGCGACCGGGTGCTGGTGCTGATCAACTTCCAGGGCGGCAACGACGGGCTCAACACGGTCGTGCCGTTCGGCCTGCCGGACTACTACCGCTACCGGCCGACGCTGGGCGTTCCGCCGAACGACGTGCTGCGCATCGACCAGACGGTCGGCCTCAACCCGGTGCTGGCGCCGTTCAAGAAGCTCTACGACGCCGGCCAGGTCGCGATCGTGCAGGGCGTCGGGTATCCCCAGCCCGACCACTCGCACTTCCGCTCGACCGAGATCTGGCAGACCGCCGCGCCGACCAAGTACGAGCCGACCGGCTGGCTGGGGCGTTATCTCGACGAGGCGGGTCTACCGAAGCAGAACCTGTTCAACGCGGTTGCGCTGAGCAACGTGCTTCCCGAGGCGCTGATCGCCAAGCAGACCGACGTCCCGGCGATCGACGCGCTGCGCGGCTACGGCTTGCGCAGCGACCGCAGCAGCGCCGACCGCGAGGCGTTCCACGAGTTCGTGCGCGACACGACGGTGCCGTTCCGCTCGCCGTTCCTGGCCCAGGTGGCGCAGATCGAGGACCACGCGCAGCGCGGCGCCGAGGAGCTGCCCAAGCTGATCGCCGGCTACCAGCCGCAGGCGACGTATCCCGCCACGGCGCTGGGGCGCAGCCTGGCGCTGGCGGCGCAGATCGTCGGCTCGAAGCTCGGCACCCGGGTGATCTACGTGCAGCACGGCTCGTTCGACACCCACACCACCCAGAAGCAGACCCAGGAGCGGCTGCTGGCCGACTTCGCCAACAGCATCGGCGCGTTCTACCAAGACCTCGCCGCCCACGGCAGCGACAAGCGCGTGCTGGCGATGACCTTCAGCGAGTTCGGCCGCCGGGTGGGCGAGAACGCCAGCCGCGGCACCGACCACGGCGAAGCCGCACCGGTGTTCCTGGTCGGCGGCGGCGTGAAGGGCGGGCTGTACGGCCAGCACCCCGACCTGGCGCGCCTGAACATGGGCAACCTGGCGTACACGACCGACTTCCGGACGGTCTACGCGACGGTGCTCGAGCGCTGGCTGGGCCGGCCCTCGGCGGCGATCGTCGGTGGGACGTTCTCGCAGCTGCCGCTGCTGGCGTAAGCGCTAGGGGTCGCGGCCGAGCACGTCGCGCAGCGCGCTGATCGAGGGGACGAAGAAGTAGCCGCCGCCGGTCGGAATCACCCACTGCTCGGCGGTCGAGGCTTCCCGTGCAGAGAGGTCCGGGCCGATGAGCGTGCAGCGGCGCACGCCGTTCTTGGCCGGTGCGTTCTGGCCGACCAGCATGTCGTTGCCGCCCGGCATCTTGGGCCGCGAGTCGTCGTTCATCCAGCCCGCCTGCAAGAACTCGAACTGGTTCTCGATCGAGGCCTGGATCGAGAGGAACAGCAGCCCGCGGTTGCCGACCTCCGTGGTGTAGCGCTGCGCTTGGGCGAGGAAGTCGCCGAACGGAATGCCGATCCGCAGCAGGCGGCGGTTGTAGGTGGCGTCGCCGCCGCCCATGTCGGAGGCCGAGTCGCGCACGTTCACCTTGCGGATGTGCGCCGCCAGCGGGCAGGTCAAGCCGACCGGGTCGGCCTTGGCCATCGGGAACGGGTCGTCGAACGACGTGCCGTCGTCCTTGATCACCGCGATCTTCTCAGTGTCCGAGTCGAAGCGGAAATTGTTGTTGGCGTAGTTCTCCGCTCCCAAAGCCGGGTCGTCGCCGGCTGGAACGCGGTCGACCGGCGCGCCGCTGCGCCAGCGCCCGACCAGGCGCGCCGCGAGCGCCACGTCGTCGAGCTGCCAGCCCGACGCGGAAATCTGCGCCGCCATGTCGCGCATGGTGCGCCAGAACAGCCCGACGTCTTGCTGCAGGCGGCGGAAGACGAGGAACGAGCCGTTGCGCGTCCAGTGCGGTGAGGTCTCGCTGGGCGGTCCGGGCAAGAGCGGATCGGGACTGGTGGCGGGCTGGCCGAGCAGAAATTCGCCCGGCCACAGCAGGGTCTGCCCCGGCCGGCCGTAGAGCCAGCTCTGCGGCTGGACGCTTGGATCGACGTTGCGCGGGCTGATGAACCGCTCGCTGCCACCGGTTCGGATGCGGCCGCGGATCGCCGGCTGCGAGACGCCGTCCTCGAAGCCGAAGTGCTCCTGACCGCGCGTGTCGCCCGCGTCGTCGTCCTGGCGCACGTTCCCGTCCTCGCGGTACGCGACCGCGATGCCGGCTCGTTCGATCCGCTGCCGCAAGCCGTCGGCACGGCGCGAGACGGGATCGCGGTGGTCGCCGGCGACGAGGATCAGCGCGTCCAGCTCCTCGCCGCGCTTGCCGACGACCCAGTTGCTCGGGTGACCCGGGCTGTCCGGATCGGTCGGGTCGCCGAGATACGCCGAGCGCGCGATCAAGCCGGCGCGGAAGGCCTCGCTGCGCATCGCGTCCGCGCCCGGCGTCACCCGCCGCAGGCCCTGGTAGGACAGCCCCAGACCGACGAGCACCGCGCCCTCGTCGCCTTGGGTGAACGCGCGGCGGCTGCGCGGATAGCGCGTTGCGAGCCGCGCGCGCGCTTGGCGGAAGGCCTCGCGGTCTTCGAAGGTCTGCCGGCCGGTGGCGAGCTCGCCGCTCAGCTCGCCCACGAGTCGTTTGAACGCCAGCCCTGCCTCGTATCCGGCGCCGGCGCGTAGCCCGAGCAGCGTGTGGTAGGGCTTGATGAACCCTGGGACGGCAATCCCCTGGATGTCGTCCATCTCGAGCACCGGCTCGACCGGCGCAATCATCGGCTGCACCTGCATCTCCTCAGATCGCCCGCAGCGACCGCTTGGGCTCGTGGCGCACGTTCGAAGGCCGAGCGCTCGCGAGCTGTGCGAAGCCTTCAGCGGTGAACGCGGCGACCGTGCCCAGCGGGGCCGGCACGGGCTGTTTGGTGGTCGGATCGAGATACGGGACGGCGCGGTCGAGCGTGCGCAGCTCGGCCGGGTCGACGCAGCAGCGCCCGCTGCAGCCCAGCGGCGCGTTTTTCACTCCGGCCAGCGGCGCGCCGACGCCGACCAGCTTGACCGTGATGCACTCGGCGATCTGGCCGCCGTAGCGCAGCGGCTCGCCGGCGATGGTGACGTCGCTGAGGGTGTAGCCGGTCTCGCGCGGCACCTCCACCACGAGCCGCTCGATCATGCGCTGCGCCACGTCGCCGCGCACGACGCGCACGCAGTCCTGGGGGCGGATGCCGTCCGGCAGCCACCAGCCGGCGAGGTCGATGTGGTCCATGTAGAGCCCGACCGGGTTTCGCAGCGTGATCTTGGCACCCAGCCGCGCCAGCGCATTGACGGTGGCGCCGATGGTCGGATCGCTGTTGCGGTCGGGGCCGCCGTAGCGCGAGCAGCAGATCAGCGGGTCGGCTTCGACCAGCAGGTTGCCGGTGCCGCCGGCGTAGAGCACGGTCGCGTCGCCGCCGAGCTGGATCTCCGCTGCGAGCGAGTTCGGCGGCGCGCCCAGGTGCGCGATGCCCAGCGCGGTGTTCCACTTGTTGTAGAGGTTGTACTGGCCTTTGCGGATCGTGAACCCGCCGTCGGCCTGGATCACGATGTCGCGCGGGGCGATCAGGTCGTCGAGCTGCACCTCGGGGCTGACGAGATTTCGATAGAGATCCAGCAGCCGCCGGCGGTCGGGAACCTCGAAGGCGAAGGTCGAGGTCGGGCTCTGGACGACGTCGCCGAAGAGGGCCTGCCAGTACTCGGGCGGCTCCGAGCTGAACGTCACCCGGCGGATGGCGCTGGTGTCGGGGTCCCGCAGCACGTGCCACTCGCAGTACTCGGTGAGCGGGCGGTAGAGCGTCGTCTTGGCGTCCGGCCCGTCGAAGGCAGGGCTGTAGCGCGCCAGCGGCCACAGCGTGTCGGCCTCGCGCAGCGCGCGCTCGCGGCCGTAGCGGCGCAGCAGTTCCTTGGAGAACGCGTTCCATGGAATCGCTTGTTCCAAGGTCTTCCCCGGATCGGTTGACATCGCGTTGTAGTACTGCGGTTCCCATGGCCGATCGGGGCCGAACTTGCCGGCCTCCCACGCGATCGTCTCGTCGAAGCACTGCGAGATGAAGCGGCTCCACTGATCGCGCAAACCGGGGACGTAATCGAAATCGTGCATGTAGCCCGGTGGATCGAACTTCGGTAACAGCGCCATTGCAACCCCGCTCTCGAAAACCACTCGTTCGAAGGAACGCCGCAGGCACCCTATACGAGCAAGATTCGCCGGGCGTTTTCGACCGGCTCCGGACGGTCTACGCCACCGTGCTCGAGCGCTGGTAGCGGACGGTTGCCAGGGGCGTGCCGGCCGCCGGGGAAGGCATTCGCACACCTGGTGCGAGTGAGGGTACAGCCGATGGTCTCCGCTTCCAAACGCGTCCTGCTGGCGGCGTTCGCGGCCGCGACGATCTTCGCGCCGCCCGTCCGGGCGGCGTCGCCGGCGCCGGCCGCCGTCGCGCTGCAGCCGCAGTGCCCGCCGGGTTACCGGCTCGAGCTGGTGTGCGGGAACGGCTACTGCCACTACGTCTGTGTCGCAGACGGAACGTAGCCGCCGCACGCAGACGCCCGTCGTCACGGTCGACCATTTCGTCGCTTGGGGCGGTGACCGCGATCCGCCCGAGCAGGCGAACCGGTCGGTGCGCGTAGCGGCGGGCGTCGCCACGGTCTGGGACGTGCTCGACGCGTCGTCGCTCCAGCCGCCGCTGGGGCCGACCGCCCGCGGTTCCGCCGCAGCGCTGTACGTCACCGGGATCGGCGGGGTCGAGGAGCGGGCGGGTACGGGATACCACTGGGTCTTTCTCGTCGACGGCAGCGAGCCGCCGGTCGGCCCCGACGCGTACGTGCTGCACGGGGGCGAGCGGATCGAGTGGCGGTACGTGCACGTCTCCAGCGGGCGCGAGCAGGCGGCGCAGCCCGCTCGCTAGGCCGATCGCACGGCTGCTACGGCCGGAACGTCAGGCGCAGCAAGGATCCGAGCAGCGCTTCGTGCGCAGGCACGATTGCGATACGATGGTCGATTCCGAGCAGGCGTCCGGCTCCTGACCGCGGTTGGCTTCTTCCCGCAGGTCGAGGTCGTCGAAGTGATAGGTCGTCGTCGGCATGGTTGGTGGCACCCTTCTGCGCGGTCGTGCGCGCGCTCGGTGGTTCACGGCCGGCGCGCGAAGGCCTGGAGGCCAGCGAGCGAGGCGTCCCTGGACGGGGCGCCTCGCGGTGTCGTCGCCAGCCGTCAGGAGCTCAGTCGCAGCAGGGGTCGGAGCAGCGCGCCGACTTCGTGCAGGACTGGGACACGATGGTGGACTCGGCGCAGGCGCCTCCCGAGGGGGCGGCGCTGCTGCGGTTGGGTTCTTCTCTGAGGTCGAGCTCGTCGAACGAATACGTCGGCATGGTTTGGTCTCACCCTTCTGCGCGCCGTGCGCGCGAGCCGAGGGTTCACGCCGCGCACCGGTAAGGCCTGGAGCGCGCTCGTCACAGCTGGCGCTGCGGCGCTCAGATCACCTGGATCTTGGCCATCATCCCGCCGTCTTCGTGGTCGAGGACGTGGCAGTGGTAGACGAACGTGCCGCGCACGACCGGGTCGCGGAAGTCGATCAGCACCTTGGTCTGCGAGGGGTGCGCTTGGCCGGCGTTCCCGCGGCCTTGCGGCGGGATGTCGAACGTGTCGACCCAGTGCGGGTCGGGCTGCGCCTGGCCGTCGATGCTCTCGACGACGAAGTGGACCTGGTGGATGTGGAACGCGTGCACCTCGTCGGAGTCGTTCTCGAGCGTCCACTCCTCGACGGTGCCGGCGTGCGCGACGATGCTGGGCGGACCGGCCGGGTCGTACTTCGCACCGTCGAGATAGAACCCGTTGGCGTCTTCGGAGAAGCGGATCGTGTGCGCGGCCGCCGGGGCCGGCAGCGCGACGCGGTAGAAGCGCGAGCGGCGCAGCGCCTGCGGCGCGCGCACCCGCGCGGTGACGGTCGGCGAGCCGGTGCCGCCGTCGTCGGCGAGCACGCCGAGCACCGCTTGCGGGTTGGCGTCGCCGGCCGGCCCCGCGTCGTAGCAGTTGGAGACGAGCGCCGCCGGCTGCTTGGGGCCGGTGACGAGGAACTCCGCCCGCCCGGCGGGCGGGATGACGATGTCGCTCATCACGAGCGTTTGCGGGCCGCCGGGATAGTCGTGCAGCGGGACGCCGTCCTGGGCGACGAGGGTGAGCTGCGCGCCGTCGACGGCGAGGTCGAAGTGCCGGTGCCCCGACGCGTTGACGACCCGCCAGAGCTGGGTCTCGCCGGGCCGGATGCCGATCGTCGCCAGGTGCAGGCCGTTGATGGTCGGCGTGCCGTCTTCGGGACCGCACGCGTTGCCCGAGCCGTCGGCGTCGCGAGCGCGGCGGACCGCCTGCGCCTTGCGGCGCCGGGCCGCCTCGCCCGCTCCGAAGGACGGATCGTTCGGCACGTCGCCCAGGATGATGACCCGCTCGCGCAAGCCGGCGGTCTGCGGGACCTCGCCGGCGATTCCCTCGACCACGATCGCGCCGGCCATCCCGTTGCCGACCTCGTACGACGAGAGCCCGTGCGGGTGCGGGTGGTACCAGTACAGGCCCGGCGGCTGGTCGGGGTTGATCTGCACCACGTAGTCGATCGCGGCGCCGGGCTGCGCCAGGGTGGAGATCACCTCGTCGCCGGGCGCGACCGGGGCGGAGCTGAGCCCGTGGAAGTGCAGGTTCGCGTTCGACTCGACCCCGACCGCGCAGTACTGCGGCAGCGAATTCCGGAAGTGCAGCCGGATCGTGTCGCCGGGCTGGACCCGGATCGTCGGCGCGCCTTCCCGGCCGTCGAAGAAGAACGCGGGCCGGCCGGCGGCGTCGAACTTCGCCTGCAGCGAGAGCTCCGCGACGCCGTTGGCGCTGGCGACCTCGGGAATGACCGGCAGCGCCTGCGGCAGCGCCGTGCCGCCCGTGCCGGGGAGCGGCGGCGGCAGCGTCACGGTGCCGTTGTGGCCGCCGCCGCACGACAGCAGCCCGGCGCTGCAGACCAGGAGCGCGGCGGTGCGCCGCAAGCCGCGGGTCATAGCGCGAACAGGTACTCCGAGGAGACGATGTGCAGGAGGCGGCCGGTGTAGTCGCGCTCGCCGGTGTCGAACACGGTCAGCCGGGTGTTGCGCGAGAGGCGGTAGCCGGCGCCGGCAGTGACCGTGCGCGCGAAGTCCGTGTCCCGGGTGGCGTCCCAGCGCGCGATCGCGAACGCGCGGCTCCCCAGCGCCTGCCGCAGCTGGACGAAGCCGCCGCTGCTCTGCAAGGCGTCGCCGTAGACGTCGGAGGCGGTGTCGTTGCCGGTCTGGTAGACCGCGTCGGCCTCGGTGCCCGCGCGCGCCCAGCCCAGCGCGTAGCCCTGGCGCCAGAACCGGTCGCCGATACCGCTGAAGAACTGGCTGCCGTTGAAGCCGAGCCCGGCGATCGGGCGGCTGCCGTCGTAGCGATAGGCCTGCAGGCTGAAGTCACCCAGGTCGCGGCGCAGCGTCACCATGGTGTCGACGCCGTGCGCCGGCAGCCCCGACGCGACGTCGTGGCCCTGCAGGAAGGAGAGCGTGCCGCCGATCTGGCGGCCCGGGTCGCCGACGGCGATCTGGCCGCCGATCTTCGGATCGAAGAAGCTGAACGGGTTGCTGCCGGCGGTCTGGCTCCAGACCGCGTACGGCTGGGTCGTCTCGCGGAACGTCTCGGGGTCGAGCGGCAGCGGCAAGGTGAACTGGCCGCCCCGCAGCGTGACCGGCGTCGTGGCGGCGTCCGAGGTCGCTCGGTAGGCGTACCAGACGTCGCGGGCTCGCCCCGGCTCGCCGCCGTCGACCGCGTAGAGCTCGGCCCAGTAGGAGCCGCGCGGCCCGACCGAGCCGCCCATCAGCAGCTCGACCTCGTTCACGACCGTCTTGGGCAGCGGACCGCTGACCTCGTCCGGGTCGGCCGCGCCGGCGCTGGCGTAGTCGGTCTCGACCCGCACCGCGGCCGGGAACGCCGGCTTGGGCGAGACCCCGCGGATGCGGTACCCGTTGGCCAGGAAGGCCTGGCCGAAGGCCGTCAGGTGGGGCACCTCGGTGTGGCAGGCCTGGCACGTGAGCCCGTAGCGGTGGGCGAACACCGGAATCGCCTGGGCCGGGCGAGGCGCGGCGAGCGCCGCACCGCCGAGCAGCACTGCCAGAGCGAGCGACCGCGAGGTGGCCATAGGGTCCCCTAACATGTGAATTAGGTTTCCCTAAGTGCCGCGCCGGCTGCCGCGTTCCTGCCGCTTTCACGCTCGCCCCGGGCCGGTTCCCGCGAATGTGATCCAGGCTCCGCCGCTTCGCCGGGGAAGCTGCCGGAAGCGCCGTTTCCGGCGCCGGAAACCATCCGAACGAAGTGAGGTCATCTCGATGCTGTCTGCTTCGAAACGTGCTCTGGTCGCGACGTTCGCCGCGGCCGTGATGTTCGCGCCGTCCGCCCAGGGGGCACCGGCTCCCGCGCTCAGGGCCGCCGCCCCGCACGCGATCCTGTGCATGCCGGGCTTCCACCTCAAGTACGTGTGCTACAACGGGGTCTGCCACTACGTCTGCGTGCGCGACGGGTCGTAGGCCTCGGTAGGAATCCGCCAGGCGCGGCGAAGCGGGCTGCGAAGCAGCCGCGATGCACCTTCGCCGCGCACTCTCCACCGCGTCGCTCCTTGCGTTCGCGCTGGCCGGGCTGCCCACCGCGCCGGCTGCCCAGGACATGCCGGCGCCGGCGCCGGTGCCGTCGTTCGCCGAGCCGTCCGTCTCGCCGGATCATTCCGAGATCGCCTTCGTCGAGGGCGGCGACGTCTGGAGCGTCCCGGCGGGCGGCGGCACCGCCCGGCTGCTGGCGGACGTGGGCGGCACGGCGGCTCGGCCGCTGTTCTCGCCCGACGGCAAACGGCTCGCGTTCGTCTCCAGCCGGGCCGGCGCGATCGGCGTCTACGTCGTCACCCTGGCGGGCGGCGAGCTGCGCCGGCTCACCCACGACGACGCGCCGCTGACGCTCGAGGCCTGGTCGCCCGACGGGCGCTTCGTCTACTTCTCGACCAACGCGCGCAACATCAGCTCGGCCGAGAGCGTGTACCGGGTCGGGGCCGACGGCGGCACGCCGATGCCGGTGCTCGACGAGCGCTACGTCAACCAGCAGGACGCGGCGCCGTCGCCCGACGGGCGCACGATCGCCTTCGCCCGCAACGGCTTTGTCCAGTGGTGGCGGCGCGGCCACAGCCACATCGACCAGAGCAGCATCGTGCTCGCCGACGTCGCGGCGCACCGCTACGAATCCGTCACCCGCGGCGAGGCGAAGGACCGCTGGCCGATGTGGTCGTCCGACGGCCGCACCCTCTACTTCGTCTCCGACCGCGACGGCGGCGACCAGCTCTGGGCGCGCAGCGGCGGCGGCCTGCGCAAGCTCACCGCGCTGGCCGGCCGCGAGCGGGTGCTGTGGCCGACGATCGCGCGCGACGGGCGGCTGATCGCGTTCGAGCACGCGTTCGGGATCTGGACCTACGACACGGCGAGCGGGGAGGTGAAGCACCTGGCGATCGAGCTGCGCGGGCTGCCGTCGCGGACCGAGCCGCAGCACCTCACCCTGACCAGCCGCTTCGCCGCGCTCGACCTCGCGCCGGACGGCAAGAAGCTGGCCTTCGTCGCGCGCGGCCGGGTCTTCGCCGCCGACGCCAAGGAAGGCGGCGACGCGCAGCTGGTCACCGCGCACGACGGCAGCGCGTACGCCGACCCGGTCTGGGCGCCGGACAGCCGGCGGCTGGCGTACGTCGTCGACCGCGGCACCGAGCAGGCCGTCGCGACCTACGACTTCGGGGCGGGCGGCGAGCGCGTCGTGACGCCGGCCGGCCACCACGACGACTACCCGCACTGGTCGCCCGACGGCGGCACGCTGGTCTTCGTGCGCGACGGGCGCGAGCTGCACGCGCTCGACCTCGCGACCCGCGCCGACCGCGTGATCGCGCGCGGCGTGCTCGACCGGCGGCCGTTCGGCGAGCGCGACGACGTCGCGTTCTCGCCGGCCGGCGACTGGGTGGCCTACGTCGACAACGACCGCAGCGGCTTCGCCAACGTGAAGGTCGTGCGCGCCGGCGGCGGCGAGAGCCGGCCGGTCACGACGCTCGCGAACGCCAACGGCGGCCCGCTGGCCTGGGCGCCCGACGGCACGCGGCTGTTCGTGGTGACCTCGCAGCGCACCGAGAACGGCGACGTCGCGCAGATCGACCTCGTTCCGCGCGCGCCGAAGTTCCGCGAGGACGCGTTCCGCGAACTGTTCGACGAGCTGCCCGCCCACACCGAGCTGCCGTCCCGAGCGGTTCCGACGCCGGCCCCCAGCGCCTCACCCGAACCGCCGGCCGGCGCGACGCCGGCGGCGGCACCGGCGAAGCCGCGCCAGACGCGGATCGTGTTCGACGGGATCCGCGAGCGGGTGACGTACCTGCCGACCGGCCTCGACGTCTCGCGCGTCCGCGTCGCACCCGACGGCAAGACGCTGGTGCTGGTCGCGACCGCGGCCGCCCAGGAGAACCTCTACAGCTTCTCGATCGACGCGACGGCCAAGGCCGACCCGGTCGCGCACCAGCTGACCAGCACGCCGGGCGCCAAGAGCGCGTTCGCGATCGCGCCCGACGGCCGCAGCGTGGTCTATCTCGACGCCGGCCGGGCGTACACGGTCCCGCTCGAGGGCGAAGGGCCGCCCCACCCGCTCGCGCTCGCCGCCGAGCTCGACGCCGACTTCGCGCGCGACGAGCCGCTGCTGTTCCGCCAAGCCTGGTCGCTGCTCGACCGCTGGTACGCCGACCCGCACTTCCACGGCGCCGACTGGGAGGCGGTGCGGCGCGCCTACGAGCCGCACGCGCTGGGCGCCCGCACGCCCGAGGAGTTCCGGCGGGTGCTCTCGCTGATGCTCGGCGAGCTGAACTCCTCGCACCTGGGCGTCTCCGCCGCGCCCGTGCCCGGCAGCCCGCAGTTCACCGTCGGGCGCATCGGCGCGCGCTGGGACGCCGCGGAGTACGCCCGCAGCGGGCGGCTGCGGGTGGCCGAGATCGTTCCGCTCGGGCCGCTCGCGCTGACCGGCCGGATCGCGGCCGGCGCCGAGCTGCTCGCCGTCGACGGCACGCCGGTCGACCGCCGGACCGACCTCGACGCGCTGCTCGCCAACCGGATCGGCAAGCGCACCGAGCTGCGCTTCACGACCGCGACGGTCCCCGTGCTGCCGGTCGACCGCCCGGCCGAGAAGAACCTGCTCTACCGGGCCTGGGTCGCCGGGCGGCGCGCCTACGTCGAGCGGATCAGCGGCGGCCGCCTCGGCTACGTGCACCTCTACGACATGGGCCCCGAGTCGCTGCGCCAGTTCTACCAGGACCTCGACGTGCAGAACCGCGGCCGGGCCGGCGTCGTGGTCGACATCCGCAACAACAACGGCGGCTTCGTCGACCCCTACGCGCTCGACGTGCTGACCCGGCACGAGTACCTGCGCTTCGCCTCGCGCTTCGGCAACGACCCGCCCGAGCGGACCTCGCTCGGCCAGCGCGTGCTCGACCGGCCGACGGTGCTCGTCACCAACGAGCACACCCTCTCCGACGGCGAGAACATGGCCGAGGGTTACCGCCGCCTGCACGCCGGCCCGATCGTCGGCGTCCCGACCGCGGGCTGGATCATCTTCACCAGCGAGACGACGCTGGCCGACGGCACGGCGCTGCGCCTGCCCTCGACCCGCGTCCTCACCGAGGCCGGCGTCGACATGGAGCTGCACCCGCGCCCGGTCGACGTGCTGGTCGAGAACCCGCCCGGCGCCGCCGAGCGCGGCGACGACCCGCAGCTCGACGCCGCGGTGCGCGAGCTGCTGCGCCGGGTCGGCCGGCGCTGACCCCGGCGCGCGGCTACCCGTCGTCCGCGACGCAGGCGGCGTCGCGGCTGGCGCCCGGGGCCGTGCGCACCACCGGCTCGGCCATCGAGACGAGGACCCGGCGCGCGCCCGCGTACGGCTCCCGGCCGTGGGCGAAGAGCATGTTGTCGAGCACGAGCACGTCGCCGCACTTCCAGTCGAACCGGTGGGTGGCTTGCGCGTAGGCGGCGCGCAGCGCGTCGAGGGCCTCGGGCGCGATCGGCTCCCCGCCGCCGAACGAGACGCGGAACGGCATCTGCTCGTCGTTCGCCAGCGCGCGCAGCGCCCGGTACAGGCGCGGCTCGAGCGAGGCCGGGTGGAGGTGGACGACGTTGTTGCACCAGAGCCGCTCGCCGGTGTCCGGGTGCACGACGAATGCCGGGCGGTCGTACCAGGTGCGCAGCTTCCCGCCCTCGCCCCAGGCGCGCTCGATCCGGTTCTCGGCGCAGTAGCGGTCGATCGCGTCCCGCTCGTCGGTGCCGAAGACGGTGGCGAGGCCGAACCCGAAGCCGTACCCGAACGCGCGGGCGTAGCGCACGCCGCGCGCGGCGAACGCTTCCAGCAGCGCGGGCGCGATCCGCTCCTGCACCCGGCGGGTGCTCGCGATGGTGGTCGCGCCGCCCGTGCGCGCGGGCTCGCGGCACCAGAACGCGATCGTCTTGGGCCAGCCCAGGCAGTGCACGTTTTCGTTGTGGGGGTGAATCGTCTGGGACGCGGGGTACTCGGTCGAGGTGAAGACGTTGTCGACCAGCCGCGTGCGGGGCGACTGCGGCTCGCGGTACGCGGCGCGCCGCCCCGCGCTCAGCCGGTCGATCAGGCGCTGGAAGTCGGCCGCGCCGGCCAGCGGCAGCCGGCGGAACAGCACCGCCCCGATGGTCAGCTTGGCGTCGCGGACGAACGCGCGCACCGCCGGCCGCTCCAGCGCCGCCCACAAGTCGCGGCCTTCGGCCAAGCGCAGCTCGAGCGGCTGGGCCAGCACGTCGGCGCCCGGGCGCACCTCGAAGCTGCGCGCGACCTCGGCCGGGACCTCCAAGGGTGCCGGCGCGACCGCCCTATCCATGCCGGGTCTCCTCGGTCATCACCACCCACACCCGGCGCTCGCCCGTGTACGGTTCGCGGCCGTGCGCGAAGCGCATGTTGTCGAGCATCAGCACGTCGCCGGCGCTCCAGTCGAAGCGGTAGGTGAAGCGGTCGTAGGCGCGGCGGCACGCGTCCACGATCTCCGGCGGCACGGGGCTGCCGTCCGCGAGGCGGCTGTTGAACGGCAAGTCCTCGTCCGCGACGCCGCGCAGCGCCAGGCGCAGCCGCCGCTCGATGGTCGAGGGGTGGTAGAAGACCAGGTTGTTGAACCAGAGCTCCTCGCCGGTGAGCGGGTGGCGCGCGTATGCCGGCCGCTCGTAGTGCGTGCGCAGCCGGTGCTCTCCCAGCCACTCCCACGCGATGCCGCGCGCGCCGCAGTAGCGCTCGACCTCGGCCCGGTCGTCGGTGCCGAACGCGTAGGCGACGCTCGCGCCCAGCTCCGGGCCGAAGTTGCGCACGTAGCGGATCGTGCGGCCGGCGAAGAGCGGGCGCACGAGCTCGTCGAGCTCGCGCGTCACGGCCCGGATGTCGGCGACCGGCGTGCGGCCGCCGCTCGCGGCGGCGACCCGGCACGAGAAGAAGAGGTGCAGCGGCCAGCTCGCGTGGTGGCAGCACTCGTTGTGCAGGTAGATCGTTCCGCTGGGGTGGTACTCGGTCGAGGTCGTGACGTGCCCGGCGACCTCGCTGCGCGGCGTGGCCTTCTCGTGGTAGGGCATCCAGGAACCGGCCGGGGTCACGCCGCCGGCGAAGGCCTCGAACTCCGCCGGGCCGCCGACCGGGAAGCCGCGGAACAGGACCGCGCCGTGCTCCAGCACCGCCGCGCGCACCGCGTCGTACCACTCCCCGGGGCGCGCTTGCCGCCAGCGCTGGAGCGCGGGGCTCCAGCGCACGGTGGCGATCGCCCCGCCGGCCGGGTCGAGCAGCGCGGCGCCGGGCTCCGAGCCGGTCATCGCGAGGGTTCGAGCGCGGCGGGCGCCGCGAGCGCCTCCCGCTCGCGCAGAAAGCCGATGACGTGCGCCTCGAACTGCGCGGTCGCGTCGAGATACGGGTTGTGCGCCGCGCCCTCGATGATCTGGTAGCGCGCGTCGGGCAGGACCTGGGTGAGCAGCGTGAGCGACTGCCGGCTGGTCAGGAAGTCCTCTTCGCCGCACAGCAGCAGGGTCGGCGCGCGCAGCTCGGCCAGCAGCGCCGGGTCGTCGTCGATCGCGACCGTCGACTGCAAGTGCTTGAGCAGCTGCTCGTCGGGATTGTTCTCCAGGAAGCGCGTCTTGAGCGCCAGGTAGCCGACCGCGCGGTTCTGCTGGATCGTCTTGGCGGTGTAGAGCAGCGGGTAGTAGTGGTCGAAGAGCGCCTCGCCGCCGCCGTTGCGCAAGCTGTTGATCAGCGCGCGGTGCAAGAACTTGCGGTGCAGGTCGCCGAACGGGCTGAAGATCGGCCCGACCAGCACCGCGGACTTCACCCGCTCGGGAAAGGCGACCGCGAAGTCGCGGCAGATCAGCGTCGAGATGCACGTTCCCAGCAGGTGCGTTCGCTCGAGCCCGAGGTGGTCGAGCAGCGCGCCGAGGTCGCCGACGTGCTCGCCCAGGGCGATCGCGCCGTCGACCCGGCCGGAGCGGCCCTGGTGGCGCAGGTCGTAGTTGACCACCGTGAACTGCTGCTCGAGCCGGCGGGTCAGCGGGCGCCAGTGGGGCGCCGTCATGAAGAAGTTGTTCAGGATCACCAGCGGCGGCCCCTCGCCGCGCACCTCGTAATAGAGCTCGGGGCCGGTGCGCGGCCGCACCCAGCCGGTCTCGCGCAGCGCGTCGGTGTCGGTCATCGCACGGCCCACTCTCTGGTATCGGCATCCCGCCGCCGGACGGACGCCACGCTGTGGTCCCAATACGACTTGAGCGCGACGTCGGAGTAGATGAAGCGCCGCTTCGCGTCGAGCTCGTCGGCGCGCGAGACGCGGTACGGCAGGCGCAGCGACTCGGCGAGCAGCTGCATGCGGCAGGCCCGCTCGAGCATCAGCGCGAGCACGGTGGCCTGGCGGATCGTCTTGCCGACCACCACCACCCCGTGGTTGCACAGGAACACCGCCGCGCGGTCGCCCAGCGCCTGCGCGATCGCGGCGGCGACGTCCCGCTCGAGCACGGTCTGGCTGGTGCGGTCGAAGCGCGGTATTCCCTCGCTGAAGTACGCGCCCTCGTGCGAGAGCGGCGCGAGGCACAGGTCGGTGGCGCCGAACACCGTCGCGCTCTCGGCGTGGGTGTGGACGATCGCGTTGACGTCCGGCCGCGCGCCGTAGATCGCCTGGTGCAGCGGGAGCTCGGGCGGCGCGTCGGCCGGCGGCGGATCCGCGGGGTCCACCGCGCAGAGCACCATGTCGGCGGGCACCGCTTGGTCGAAGCCGCAGACCGCGCGCTTGATCCAGAACCGCGCGCCGCCCGGCAGCCGGGTCGAGGCCTGGCCTTGGTTGAAGTCGTCGTGCCCGTGATGCGAGAGGACGCGGCAGGCGAATCCCAACTGCACTTGGAGCGGGTGGGTCGGGGGAGCCTGCGCGCTCGCAGCGCGCGGCTCGGCATCGACGGTCATGTCACACCTCGAATCCTTGACTATCACGAACCGCCGGCCGCCGCAAAGTGCGCCGCGCCAAAGAGTGACTGCGCGCACGCGCACGAGGGCGAGGCGGAGCGCGCTTGACAAACGCGCTCCCGGCTTGCTATACGCTCTGTGCAGACGTTCCGTGCCGAACGCTTGCGGTCTGCGCTCGACGCGCTGCGGGGAGGGGTGCTCCACACGCGATGACAGATGCTCCGAGAGCCGCGGCGATGCTCGTCGCGCTGCAGCGCTCCGCGCACGTCTTCGGGGAGCGCGAAGCGATCGTGACCGGCGGCGAGTCGCTGAGCTATTCGCAGTTGTGGTCGCAAATCGTCGCCCTCGCCGATGGGTTTTGCGAGCGGCTCCAGCCCGGCGAAGGGTGCCTCTTCGTCGCGCGCAACACCGCCGCGTCGATCGCGGCGTTCTACGCGCTGCTGCGCGCCGGCGGGGTGCCGTACCTGGCCGACCCGAAGTGGACGGAGCGCGAGCTGGTCCCGACCGCCGAGCGCCTCGGGCTGCGCCGGCTGCTGCGCGACGACGAGCGCGCCGGCCTGGTGATCGAGGAGGCGGGCGCGCGCAGCGCGCGAGCCGTGCACGACGAGCGCACCGCGTTCGTGCGCTTCACGTCGGGCTCGAGCGGGCGCTCGCGGGCGCTGGCCTTTTCGCAGGACGCCGCGCTGAGCGCCGCCGTCAACTGGCGCGGCGCGACCGGTCTGGATGCCGGCGCGCGGGTGCTCTGCGTCGCCTCGCTCAACAACGGTCTGGCCTTCAACACCTCGCTGCTGCCGGTGTTCCTGGGCGGCGGAACGCTCGCGCTCCACGCCGGCGAGCTGCTGCCTTCGGCCGTCTGCCGCACCGCCGAGGCGCTGGCGCCCACCGTCTTCGTCGCTTTCCCGTTCCTGTTCGAGCAGCTCGTGGCCCGGGAGGAGCGGCTGCGCGCCGCGTTCCGCGAGCTCGCCTACGCGGTCAGCTCGGCGGCGCCGATCGCCGACGCCGTGCGCGAGCGCTGGCGGGCCGCGACCGGCAGCCCGATCGTGAACTACTACGGCGTGGCCGAGGTCGGGCCGGTGACCTTCGACCGGCTCCAAGCGCCGGGCAGCGTCGGGCGCGCGATCCCCGGCGTCGAGCTCGCCGTCGTGGGCGCGGACGGCGAGCCGCTCGCGGCGGGCGCGCGCGGCCGGATCGCCGTCCGCTCCGCGTCCCGCGCGCTGCGCTACCTGGACGCCGAGGGCGCGCCGCTGAGCGACGACCTCGACGCGCGCGGCTACTACCTCACCCGGGACTGCGGCTCGCTCGATCCCCAGGGGCAGCTCTTCCTCGCCGGCCGGCTGGGGAGCGTGGTCAACATCGCGGGCAACAAGGTCGACCCGCGCGACGTGGAGTCGGCGATCCGGCGCCTGCCCTCGGTGACCGACGTCGTGGTCCGCGCCGAGTCCGGCGCGTCGCGCGTCTACCTCGCCGCGTACGTCGAGAGCGCCGAGCTCAGCCCCAGCGCAGTGCGCCGCCACTGCCTGGAGACGCTGCCGGAGGTCGGGGTGCCGCACAAGGTGCGCGTGCTGCGCGCGTTCCCGCGCTCGGCGGCCGGCAAGGTCATGAGCGCCGGGCTGGAGTGAGCCAGAGGAGAACGAAGACGGTGAACCAGACAGATCTGAAGACGCTGCTGATCGACACCTTCGTCGAGGTGAACGAAGGGCGGCTGGAGCTGACCGCCGAGCAGTCCGCGGTGCCGCTGCGGGAGCTCGGGCTCGACTCGGTCGGCCTGCTCACGTTCCTGGTGGCGATCGAGGACGCGCTGGGCTTCGAGTGGTCGGCCGACGTTCCGCGCGACGTCTTCGCGTCGATCGACACCATCGCGGCTTATCTCCAGACGCAGGTCGGCGCCGCGGCATGACCGCCCAAGCCGCTCCGCGTGGGGCGACCGCGGCGGACCGGCTCCTGGCCGACATCGGCCACCAGGACGTGCTCTCCACCTCCTCGTCGACCTGGCCGATCTGCGGCGACATCGAGATGCCGGACGGCGGCGGCGTGCCGGTCGACCCCGCGGCGCTCGGCGCGGCCGACCGGCACCGGCTGGCCCGGCTGGCGGACCTGCTGAACTGGGCCTACGGCTTCGCGCTCCCGCCCCGGGCGGGCGGCGTTCGGCGCAACGCGCCCTCCGCCGGCCGGCGGTACCCGATCGAGATCCTGTGCGTCGCGCAGCTGCGCGGCGCGTGGGCGCTGCTGCACTTCGACTTCGCCCGCCAGCGCTTCGTGCACCGCCCCGTTCGCGCGGGCCGCTTGGACGAGCCGTTCGCGCTGCGCCCGGGCGAGGTGGCGATCGTGCTGACCGCCGTGCTCTGGCGGACCATGCAGCGCTACGGCGTGCGCGGCTACCGCTACTGCCTCTTCGAGGCCGGCTGCATCGCCTCGAACGTCGGCGAGCTGCTCGCCGCGAGCGCCGGGGACGAGCGCTGCAGCTTCGCCGCGGTACCGCGCGCGTTCGACGCGCGGCTCGGGCTGCCGCCCGAGGTCCCCGTGCTGTGCGCCGGGGTCGTCCGCGAGCGCGCGCTGGCGTCGCTGCCCGCCTACCCCGCGCCGGCACCGGCTCCCCCCGCCGCGTCGCTGCGCGAGGCGAGCCCGGTGCTCAGCCCGCAGCTCATCCGGGTGGAGCGCTTCCACGACCGCGTGCGCGAAGGCGAGCGCTGCGCGGTGCACGCCGTCTCGGTGCTGCGCGGCGAGCGCTACTTCGAGCGGGTGGCGCGCCGCTGCTCCGCCCGCGACTTCGCGCGGGGCGCGCTCGACCCGGCCGTCCGCCCGGCGCTGGCCCGGCTCGTGCACGACTACGCGCGGGCCGAGGCCCAGCGCTACGGCCACTCGCTCACCGGCGTGCTGCTCGCGACGAGCGACGGCCGTGCGCTCGCGCCGACCGCGCTCGTGATCGACGCGGACGGCGTGCGCGAGCACCGGCTCGACCCGGGCCCCGGGTGGGACGAGCTCGCGGCGCGCGTCTTCCAGAACCAGCAGATCGTCAAGCGCGCCGGCGGGCTGCTGGCGATCGGCGTTTCCGCGGCCGGCACGGCGAGCCATCGGGCGTTCGCCCAGAGCTGCCTGCGCGCGGGCGTCCTGGGCGCCGAGCTCTACCGGTACGGTGCGGCAACCGGGCTGGGCACGACGACGATCGGCGGCTTCTCGGACCGCTTGCTGCAGCGGCTGCTGGGGTTCGCGGACGTCTTCCCGCTGCTGGTGCAGGCGTTCGGCGCGGCGACCGAGGGCGAGAAGGTCGATGCCGCGGTCTGGCCCGCGCTCGGCCGCCGGCCGGCCGAGGTGCCGGGGTGAAGCCGCGCGAGCTGCGCGAGCTCGCGGTCCTCACCGCCTGCCAGGCGCTCTACTACGTCGTAGCCTCGCTGCTCACGACGGTCGGCGGTTTGGCCGGCGAGGCGCTCGCCCACCACCGCTCGCTGAGCACCGGGGCCATCGCCGCGAGCGCCGCCGTCGCGACCGTCTTCGCGATTCCCTCGACCGTCGTCGTCAAGCGCCTGGGCCGCCGCCGGGGCTTGGCCGTGGGCAACCTGCTCGGCGTCGCGGCCGGGGTCGTCTCGGTGGTGGGCGCCTGGACGGGGCAGTTCGCCGTCGTCGTCGCCGGCGGGGCGATGTTCGGCGTGCTCGCGGCCTTCGCGGCCAACTACCGCTTCGCGGCGGCCGAGGCCGTATCCGAGGGCTTCCGCAGCCGCGCGATCTCGATCAACGTCGCCAGCGGCATCGTCGCCGCGCTGATCGGGCCGACCCTGGTCCGGTTGGCGCGCGGCGGCGGCGGCGTGCCGCCCTTCGTGCTGCCGTACGCCGTCATCGCGGTGCTGTGCGGGGTCTCGGCGCTGCTGCTGTTCGCGCTGCGGCAGCCGCCCGCGCCCGCGCCCGCGCCGGCGAGCGCGCCGGGCACGCGGCCGAGCGGCTCGTTCGGGCGGGCGCTGGCCGTCCCGCGCTACGCGATGGCGCTCGTGTCGAGCACCTGCGGCTGGGCGATCATGAACCTGGTGATGGTCGCCGCGCCGCTGGCGATGAAGCACGGCGGGCTCGAGCTGGGCGCGATCGGCTTCGGCTTGCAGTGCCACTACGTCGCGATGTACGCGCCCTCGCTCTTCACCGGCACGCTCATCGCCCGGCTGGGCGCCGACCGCGTCGCCGCGGCCGGGGCGCTCGCGATGGGAGCCGCGGGCGCGGTCGCGCTGGGCCGGGACGCCGCCTGGGCCTACCCGCTCGTGCTGGGCTTGGTCGGGCTGGGCTGGAACCTCGCCTACGTCGCGAGCACCGCGATGGCGGCGAGCTCCATCGCGACGCACGAGCAAGCCCAGGTCCAAGGCATCTACAACCTCACGGTACTGGTCGCCGTGTCGGTCTCGGCGTTCAGCGCGGGGGCGGTCGTCGACCGGTTCGGCTGGCACGCCATCGCGCTGATCGCGCTGACCCTGGTCGGGCTGTGGCTGCTGGCCATGGCCGTCCTCGCCGCGGCGCACCGCAGCCTGGGGCCGGCGTCGGCGGCGGCGCGGCCGTGAGCCGGCGATGACGATCGGCGTGATCGGTTCCCGCGGGCGGCTGGGCTCGGCCATCGTGGCGCTGGCCGGCGAGCGGCGGGTGGCGGTCGGGCTGGAGCGCTGGCGCGGCGGCGAACGGCGCACCGCCGCTCCCGACGTCGTCCTGGACGTCTCGCACGCCGCCGCGCTGGCGGACTCCGCGGCCTTGGCGCGCGAGCTGGGCGCGAGCCTGGTGGTCGGGACGTCGGGCCGCGGCGCGGACGACGACGCGCTGCTGGCCGGCTTGGCCGGCCGGCTGCCGGTGCTGGTCGCGGACAACTTCTCGCTGGGCCACTTCGTGCAGGCGCGGATCGCCGCGCTGCTGGCACGCACCAGCCGCCTCGCCACCGCCGAGATCGCCGTCGTCGACCGCCACCCGGTCTCCAAGCGCGATGCGCCCAGCGGCACCGCGCGCCGGCTCGCGCACCTGCTCGAGCGCGCTGGCGGCGGCGCGGTGCGGGTGGAGTCGCTGCGGCACGGCGCACCGGTCAGCGACCACCGCATCGCGCTCACGCTCGACTGCGAGACGGTGACGATCGATCACGAGGTCAGCGGGCTGCGCGCGATGGCGTCCGGCGCGCTGCTGGCCGCGGCGTGGGCCGCCGGTCCGATTCCACCCGGGCGCTACACCATGGAGGACGTGTATGCAGCCGCATAGCGAGGTCGAGCGCGTCGTCGCCCGGATCTGGGCCGAGACGGTGGATACGAATGGGGCGACGGCGGACGTCGCCGACCTCGGGCGCGACCCGATCCAGGCGGCGCGCCTGGTCAGCCGCATCAACAAGCGGCTGGGGAGCCGGCTGCGGGTCGACGAGCTCTTGGCGGCCCGGACGGTCGAGCGGCTCAGCGCGCGCGTCGCGGCGCAGCTCGGCCCCGGCGGCGCGCGCAGCGGCCCGGCGCCGGCGCGCGGGCCGTACCCGCTCGCCCGCACCCAGGACACGTTCTGGGAGTTTGCGACGCGCGGCTTGCCGATCACCAGCTCCTTCGCCTTGCGGATGCAGGGGCCGTGCGCGCTCGGCGCGCTCGCCCGCAGCTTGGCCCAGGTGGTGGAACGGCACGAGATGCTGCGCGCCCGGTTCGGGCTCGAGAACGGCGTGCCGCGGCAGTACGTCGAGGACCGGGCCACGGTGCCGCTCGACGAGATCGACCTGCGCGCCGAGGACGACCCGGAGGCGGCCGCGCGCGCGCGGATGGCGGCCGACCAGGCGGTGCTCTTCGACGTCGCCGTCGCGCCGCTGGCGCGCTGCGCGCTCTTCCGGCTGGCCGAGGACGAGGCGATCCTCTACTTCAACGCGCACCACCTGATCGCCGACGGCGCCGCGGTCGCCGTCGTGATGCGCGAGTGGGCGCGGCTCTACGACGCGGTCGTCAGCGCGCGGCCGGTCGAGCTCGCGCGGCCGGCGGCGCGCTACGCGGACTACGCCTGGGAGCAGGCGAACCCGGCCGACGACGCCGAGGAACGGGCGAAGCAGCGCTACTGGCTCGACACGCTCGCGCCGCCGCCGGCGCCGGTCCCGTTCCCCACCGACACGCCGCGCGACGGCAGCTGGGCCCCCGGCCTGTGCGCGACGGTGCGCTTCGCGCTCTCGCCCGAGCTGCTGGGCGGCCTCGGGCGGCTGGCCGGGACGGTCGGCGCCGCCCCGTACCCGGCGCTGCTGGCGGGCTTCGCCGTGCTGCTCCACCGCGAGAGCCGGGCGACCGACATGCTGATCGCGAGCTTGCGGGCGAACCGCCGTCCGGCCGAAGCCAACGTGGTCGGCACGTTCATGAGCCCCGCGGTGCTGCGGCTCGACCTCGCGGGCGACCCGACCCTGGCCGAGGTGACCGCGCGAGCCGCCCGCCGGATGTTCGAAGCCGAGGTCAACCCGATGCCGTACGGCCGGCTGATCGAGCTGCTCCGGCGCAACGCTCAGCCGGCCGAGTACTACCGGCAAGTGCTGATGAACTTTCTGCCGTCGATCCCGGTGGAGCAGTCGTGGGGCCCCGGCCTCACCAGCACGACGCTCGAGCTCTCCAGCACCCAGGACCGGTACCTGCCGAGCGAGCTGTGCCTGTTCACGCGCGAGTCGCAAGCCGGGCTGAGCGGGTCGCTGTACGCGATGAAGCGGGTGGCCGGCCCCGAACGGGCGGCCGCGTTCGTGCGCGCCTACGAGGAGGTCCTGGGTGCGATGGTGGCGCGTCCCGGCGCGCGCCTCTCCGAGGCCGCGCGGGCAACGTAGCGGCGGCCCGGCCTAGGTCGCGCTCGGGCCGGCAGCCGCCGTGGGTTCCGCCGTCCCCTCGTCAGCGGACCAGGCATCGGTGCGCCGGTTGAGCCAGCCGGTCATCGCCGGGTACGCCGACGTCATGCCGAGCCACTGGAGGATCGGCCAGCCGAAGGTGCCGCCGTTGCCGAACAGCTCCAGCAAGGCGGCGCTGCTGCCGCGGTAGCCGGCGGGGTGGAACACCAGCGCCGGGTCGATGCCGAGGTGCCGCGCGGCGGCGTACGACCACGCGATGGCAGCCATCTCCTGGCCGGCGAGGCCGTCCGGCGTGCCGCCCGCGAAGCGGCCGCCGGCGCGCCGGCGCTGCGCGGGCGAGAGCACGGCCAGATGACCGGCCTCGTGCAGCAGGTCGCCGGGATAGAGCAGCGCGCCCTCGTCGACGACGAGCGTGCCGCGCTCGACCGCGATCCCCGGCAGGACCGTGTCGGCGGGCACGGGTGCGAAGCGCACGTCGAGCCCGATCGCGCGCAGGAAGCCGACGATCGCCGCCGTCACCGCCATGTCGGAACGCGGAACAGCCGCGGTGCCGAGCGCGGTTGCAATGCCACCGCGCTCGGGTGGGTGGGTCAGCGGTTGAGGACGTCGATCTCGTCGGCGTTGAAGCCGCCCGCGCTGTTGCGCGAACCGCGGATCGCGACCCGCATGCCGGGGGTCAGGGTCGTTCCGGTCGGGTTGATCACGGTGCCCTGGTGGAGCGAGACCGCCATCCCATTCTGCAGCTGCAGGTTGTAGCCGCCGAACGAGGACACGATGCCGGTCAGCTGGCCGTTGCGCATTCCGCCGTAGCCGTTGTTGCCGTAGCCGTTGTTGCCGTAGCGTGGCCGTAGTGCCGTTGCCGTAGCCGCTGTTGCCGTAGCGGCCGTTGCCGTTGCCGTAGCCGTTGTTGCCGTAGCCGTTGCCGTTTGCGGAGCCGAGCCGGCGGAAGAGCTCGCGGCGCTGGTTCTCGTCGAGCATGCCGATGATCTGGCGGCGGACGTCCTGGCCGCTGCCGGAGCGCTCCAGCGAGCGGAGCTGGGCGCGCTGGTCGGGCCGCAGATCGAGCGACCGGACCGCGTCGAAGAACTGGCGGTCGCCGGCTTGCTGGTTCTGGTTCTGGTTCTGCGACCAGCCGTAGGGCTGCTGCTGGGCCGACGCCGCGAGCGGCGCGGTGAGGATCGCCACGGCGCCGAGCACCGAGACGAGCTGACGTTGGTTCATCGAATGATTGCCTCCTGAGGGGTCCGGCCAATGCCGGATCACCCCTGCAACGCGGCGCCCCGGCGGGGGGTGCTGTGAGCAGCCTGGGGGCCGGGACTTCCGGGACGGGCTGCGAACGCGCCCTCGTGGTTTCCTTGCGGTTCCTGGGCACCGGCGGCGCGCGCTGGGTGGTCGCCAAGCAGATCCGCGCCTCGGGCGGGTTCTGGCTGCACGCCGACGGGACGAACGTCCACGTCGACCCGGGCCCCGGCGCGCTGGTGCGGGCGCTGGGCGCGCTGCCGCCGTGCGACCCGGCGACCCTCGATGCGATCGTGCTCTCGCACAAGCACCTCGACCACGCCGGCGACGTCAACGCGCTGATCGAGGCGATGTGCCAGGGCGGCTGGCGGCCGCGCGGCGCGCTCTGCGCCCCGCTCGACGCGCTCGACCCGGACCGGCAGCCGGTGGTCTTCCCCTACGCGCGCAAGTTCGTGCCGCGCGAGTGGATCGTCGGCGCCAACGGCGGGCCGTTCACCGTCGGCAGCCTCGAGCTGCGCTCGTCGCTGCGCCTGCAGCACCCGGTCGAGGCGTACGGCCTGCACGTCCGCACCGCCAGCGGCACGACCGTCTCGTACCTGCCCTGCACGCGCTACTTCGACGCGATCGTCGAGGACTACGAACGGCAGCGGCCCGACGTGCTGGTGATGAACGTGCTGCGCTACCGCGACACGATGGACGTCGACCACCTCACCTACGACGACGCCCGCACCTTGATCGAAGGCATCCGGCCCGGCGCGGCGATCATGACCCACTTCGGAACCCGCATGCTCGAGCGCGATCCGGCGAAGCTGGCCTACGCGCTCGAGGACGAAACCGGGATCAAGACGTTCGCCGCCTACGACGGCTGGACGTACGATGTCGCTTGAGATCGAGCGCGCCAAGCCGGGCCAGACCGACCCGTTCTGGCGGGCCCACGACCGCGACCGGCGCAGCGAGCTGTGGAGCTTCCGGGTCGTCTGGCACGAGCAGACGCACGACCTGATCGCCCGTGCCGAAGACGAGATCGTCGGCGCGCTGCGGCTGCGGATCGCGGCGTCGCTGGGCCACCTCGAGGCGCTCTACGTCCTGCCCGCGCAGCGCCGGCGCGCGATCGGCCGGCTGCTGCTCGCGCGCGCCGAGGACGTGGCCAACTACTACAACTGCCACAAAGTCACCGTGGCGGTCCTCCACGACGGCGCGGCGCAGCGGTTCTTCAGCGCTTGCGGCTACGCCGTCGAGGCGGTGCTGCCGCAGCACACCTTCAAGCTCGACGTCGCGGTGCTGCGGAAGTTCCTGCTCTAGCGCACTTGCGCCGGCTGTCGGCGTCTTGCTACAATCGAGTGGTTTTCGCCGCATCACCGTTGTGACGGCTGCGCGCATGCTCGTCGAGGTGTAGAAATGGCTGATCTCGGACCCCCGCCGAACCCCGCCGCGATCGTCCGGATGGATCAGGCGCCGGCGTCGCAGGAGCCGCTGCTGCCCGGGCAGGCCACGCCGTTCGAATCCGGCCCGCTGGTGCCGTACGGCCCGCCGATCCACGCGGCCGCCAAGCGCGGCGACCTGGCCGAGATGGAAGCCGTCGCGAACGCCGCTCGGCTGGCGCTCGCCGCCGGCAACACGAAGTTCGCGGCGGCGGCGCGCGGGATCGGCCCCGTGCCCGGGGCGGTCAGCTTCACGCCGGTGACCGACCAGAACGAAGGCGCCGTCACCACGGCGCTCGCCACGCTCGAAACCGCGATCGCGCGCCTGAAGCAGCAGCAGGGCTCGCGGTGACCGCGGTCGGCCGCGAGCGGCCGACGCGGTTCCTCACCCAAGCCGACCGCTCGGCGCCGCGGCCGGTCCACGCGGTCTGGGAGATCACGCTCGCGTGCGATCTCAAGTGCGCGCACTGCGGCTCGCGGGCCGGCGCCAAGCGCCCGACGGAGCTCTCGACCGCCGAGTGCCTGGAGATCGTCGCCGACCTGGCGCGGCTGGGCACGCGCGAGGTCACGCTCATCGGCGGCGAAGCGTACCTGCGGCGCGACTTCGCCGAGATCGTCGCGGCGATCACGGCGGCCGGGATGGAGTGCACGATCCAGAGCGGCGGCCGCAACCTCACCGACGCGCGCATCGAGGCGGCCGTCCGGGCCGGCCTCAAGGCGGCCGGCATCTCGATCGACGGCCTGCGCGAGCTGCACGACGAGCTGCGCGGGGTCGCCGGCTCGTTCGATGCCGCGCTCGCGTCGCTGGCCCGGCTGCGCGCGCACGGCGTGACGACCAGCGTCAACACGCAGGTCGGCGCAGCGGTGATCGACCAGCTCGACGCCGTTCTCGACCTCGTGATCGCCGCCGGGGCGAAGAACTGGCAGCTCCAGCTCACCGTGCCGATGGGCCGGGCGGCCGACCGGCCGGAGCTGATCCTGCAGCCGTACCGCCTGGCCGAGCTCTTCCCCCTCCTCGCGGCGCTCTTCGAGCGCGCGTCGCAGCACGGCGTCCTGCTCCAGATCGGCAACAACCTCGGCTACTTCGGGCCGTACGAGGGCAGGCTGCGCGGGAACGGCCTGGACGCGGTCCACTACGGCGGCTGCGTCGCCGGCAACGGCGCGATCGGGATCGAAGCGGACGGCAAGGTCAAGGGCTGCCCGTCGCTGCCGACCGACCCGTACACCGGCGGCAACGTGCGCGAGATCGACCTCACCTCGATCTGGTTCGACGCTCCCGAGCTGACCTTCGCGCGCGAGCGGCGCACCGTGCCGACCGGTTTCTGCGGCTCGTGCTACTACGCGCCGGTCTGCCGCGGCGGCTGCACCTGGATGGCGCACAGCCTCTTGGGCAAGCCGGGCGACAATCCGTTCTGCCACCACCGCGTGCTCGAGCTGCGGCGGCAGGGCTTGCGCGAGTCCATTCGGCACGTCTGCGGCGCGCCCGGGACCGCCTTCGACTACGGCCTCTTCGCGGTCGAGGTCCAGACGCTGGACGGCCGCCCGGCGGATCGCCCGGCGCTCGACCGGACGCCGCGCGACGCGCGGGCCGGTCCGGCGCTGCAGGTCTGCTACGGCTGCTCGCGCCACGTCTTCGCGGGGTCGGAGGTCTGCCCGTTCTGCGCTGCCGTCGTCGCCGACGCGCGCCGGTCCTACGCGAGCGCGCTGGCCGAAGCGCGGAGCGCCGCCGACGCGCTGGTCGCGGCGATCTCAGGCCCGAGCTGACCGCCGAACCGGCGCGGGGCGGTGGCGCGTGCTCTCGGCGCGCGGCTGCGGCGGCGGGGGCCGCGCGGCGGGCGGCGGCGCGCGCCGCCGCGCGGCGAAGAGCTGGTGGACGCCGCGCCACTCCGGCGCGAGATTGCGGCGCGAGGCCAGCGTGCCGTCGTAGAGGTAGACGTTGCCGTGGCTGCTGATCGCGTTGACCAGCGGCCCGTTGCTGCCGACCGTCAGGCTGGCGTCGCCGTCGCCGCGCTGGTCGCTCGCGCTGCGCCGCTCGGCCAGGGTGTAGACGTGGCCGTCGCCGGAGCGTCCCGAGAGCTGCGCCGGGCTGGCCGCGCCCAGCGCGATGTTGCCGGTCTGCGACTCGAAGCGGGCTAGGCCCGGGTCGAACGTGCCGCCGTCGTAGACGATGCTGCCGCTGATCGTCGAGGTCTCGATCTGCTTGGCGCGGCAGTGCTCGAAGACGACGTGGGTGTTGATCGCGCGCACCCGGATGCGGTCGAACGCCGAGTCGGCGGCGTAGAGCATGCCGAAGCTCATCTGGGCGAAGGCGGTGGTCGCGACCCCGTTCAGCTGGACCCGGCCCGCGTTCTGGATGACGAACAGGTTGCCGCCGCGGTAGCCGTCGATCGCGGTCGTGCCGCCGCCGACCTGGACCCGCAGCACGCCGGTGCTCGCCGGCACGGTCACGACCAGGTGCGCGCCCGGCTCGGCGCTGACCCGGACGAGGTCGTGCGGGCCGGGCCGGATCGGCGCGAACGGAAAGTCCTCGGGCGGGAAGACGCCCTGCACCACCTGGCCGTCGTTGCGCTGGGTCCAGGCGAACGGCGGGATCGGGGCCGAGAGCGGGTACCGTGCCCCGGCGTCGACGCTGTGCCGCTCGACCGCCGGCGCGTCGTCGCCGGCGTCGACCTGGACCGTCTGGCGGTCCCAGCTGCGCACCGTGACGTCGTTGCCCTTGCCCTTGACGTTGATCTGGACCCAAGCCTGGTCGCCGACGTCGAACGAGGCCGTCGCCGCCCCGGCGGAGGCGGCGGCCGCACACCACAGGAGCAGCGTGCCGAGCCCCGCGGCGATCCACCGCGGGGCTCGAGACCGGAGGGCGTCCACCGCCCGATCGTACCGCTTGGGGCCGCGCCGCATCATTGGCTGGCCGTGAAGCTTTCCGGCTCGGCCGGCAGGCTGACCGTGAAGACCGAGCCGCCCTCGGGCCGCGGCCGGGCCGCGACCGTGCCGCCGTGGACCCGGGCGATGCTGCGCACGATCGCCAGGCCCAGTCCCGTGCCCTCGATGGCCCGCGCGTGCGAGGGGTCGCCCCGGAAGAAGCGGTCGAAGAGCCGGTCGGAGGCTTGGCCGTCGATGCCGGGGCCGGTGTCGGCGACGTCGATCCGCGCCGTGCCGTTCGCCCGGGCGACCGTCACGTCGATCGCTCCCGCCTGGGTGAACTTGAGCGCGTTGTCGACCAGGTTGCCGACCAGCTGGCGCAGCAGGCCGGCGTCGCCGACGACGATCGTGCTCGCGCCGGGCGCGTGGTGCGCGGCGAGCGCCAGCCCTTTGGCCGCGGCGCGCTCGTGGGCGTGCGCGACGACGTCGTCGACCAGCCGCTCGAGCACCAGCGGTTCCTTGGGGATCTCGTCGCCCGACTCGGCCTTGGCCAGCGTGAGCATCCCCGAGACCATGCCCGCCAGGCGTCCGCTCTCCTCCGCGATCGCCGCGATCGACTCGGCCCGCACCTGCGGGTCGCGGTCGCCCCAGCGCTGCAAGAGCTGGGCGTTGGCGTTGATGACGGTGAGCGGCGTGCGCAGCTCGTGCGAGGCGTCGCTGATGAACTGCCGCTCGCGCGCGAAGGCCGACTGGAGCCGGTCGAGCATCGCGTCGAACGCCGCGGCGAGCCGGCCGACCTCGTCGCGCCGGGCCCAGCGCAGCCGGCGGTCGAGCCGCTCCGAGCCGATCTCGTCGAGCGCCGCGGTCAGGCGCTGGATCGGGTCGATCGCGGTCCCGGCGATGAAGTACGAGGCGATCAGCACCACCAGCAGCGCCAGCACGGTCACGCCGAGCAGGATCGTGCGCGCGCGCCGGGCCAGCGTGTCGACGTCGTCCAGCCGCGCGCCGACGTGCGCGACGGCGATCGGGTGCCCGGCGCTGTCGGTGAGCACCCGGTCCAGCACCAGCATCGAACCGGGCGGGTCGCCGGGCACGCGCATGATCTCGACCTGGTGCTCGGTCTTCGGCGCGCTCAGCGGCGGAAAGGTCAGGCCGCCGAGGTTCGAGCTCTTGCCGAGCACCTGGCCGCGCAGCGTGTCGATCTGCACGAACTCGTTGGCCGAGGCCCAGCGGTCGAGGGTCGGGCGGTCCGAGAGGACCAGCACCAGCGGCCCCTCGGTGACGGCGAAGGTCGCCGTGGCGAGCGCGGTGCGCTCGATCTCGTCGGCGGTCTGCGCGATCGCGAGCTGGGCCTGGTCGATCAGCAGCGAGCGAAAGGCGAAGTCGATCGCGACCGCGCCGAAGGCGACCACGACGACGATCAGCGCGGCGTACCAGGCCGCGATCCGGGTGCGAAGGCTGTTCAACAATCCGTCGGGGCCGGGCGCAGGCACCTATTCCTTGAGCGCGTAGCCGACGCCGCGCACCGTCTGGATCAGCTTGGCCTCGAACGGGTCGTCGATCTTGCCCCGCAGGTAGCGGATGTAGACGTCGATCAGGTTGGAGTCGCCCAGGAAGTCGCTGCCCCAGACGCCGTTGAAGAGCTCGTCGCGGGTGTGGACCTTGTTGCGGTGGAGCAGCAGGTACTCCAGCAGCGCGTACTCCTTGGCGGTGAGGTGGATCGAGTTGCCGGCGCGGGTCACCTCGTGGCGGTCGCGGTCCATCACCAGGTCCTTGGCGGTGAGGACGTTGTCGTGCGGCGCGCGCTCGCGCAGCCGGGCCCGGATGCGCGCCAGCAGCTCCTCGATCGAGAACGGCTTGACCACGTAGTCGTCGGCGCCGCGGTCCAGGCCGGCGACCCGGTCGGGGATGCGGTCCTTGGCGGTGAGCATGATGATCGGGACGCGCGACTTGGCCCGCACCCGGGCGCAGACCTCGAGCCCGTCGAGCTTGGGCAGCATCAGGTCGAGCACGACCAGGTCGGGCTCCTTGAGCGCCTTCTCGAGGCCGGAGAGGCCGTCGGCGGCCGTCTCGACCTCGTAGCCCTCGTGCTCCAGCTCCAGGCTCAGGACGCGGGTGATCTGCGGGTCGTCCTCGACCAGCAGGATCTTGAACTTACGGTCGGTCGCGACGTTCGTCAATTGCCACCATCCGTGGGACGCTGAGCTGGGTGATCCACCACGCCGCCGAGACGCCGACCGCAACCCAGATCAGCGTGGAGGCGGAGGTCAGGTCGCCGCCCGCGACGGTGCGGTCGATGGCGGCGCCCAGCCGGTCGACGACGTGCGGGGTCGAGACGAAGACCCAGGCCAGCCACAGGGCCAGGGTCGAGAGGAGCACGACCAGCCACAGCTCCCAGCCCGGGAACGCGGCGGCGGCGGGCTCGGGCGCATCGACCGTCGCCGCCATGATGCGGGCGTGCAGGTCGGCCGGCGGCTCCTCCAGCGGGAGCGCCATCAGGGCGCGGTCGAGGGCGTCGTCGTCGATCATGTCGATAGTGCTTTCCGCAACTGTTCTTTGGCCCGGAAGAGGTGCGTTTTCACCGTTCCGAGCGGAAGATTTAAGACGGTTGCAATCTCCTCGTACTGCTTTCCTTGCAAGTGGTAGAGGGTGACCACCGTGCGGTACTTCTCGGGCAGGGCGTCGATCGCCGCGCGCAGCCGGCGGGCCTCGTCGTTGCGCTCGGCCAGCGCCGCCGGGCCGGCCGCCGGGTCGGCCCGGTCCGGCAGCTCGTCGCCGGAGAGCCGCTTGCGCTTGGCCAGCCGGTCGCAGCAGGCCCGGTAGCAGATCGTGAAGATCCAGGTCGAGAACTTGGCCCCGGGCCGGAACGTTCCCAGCGCCCGGTAGGCCCGCATGAAGGCTTCCTGGGTCGCGTCCTCGGCCTCGGTCCGGTCGTGGAGGGTGCGCACCGCCAGGTTGTAGACCGCGCGCTGGTAGCGGGCGACGAGCTCGCCGAAGGCGTCGCCCCGGCCGGCCAGGGCAGCGGCGATCAGCGCCTGGTCCTCGACGACCGGCGCGGCTACCGGTGGTTCCACCGCGAGCGCAGCCCCCATGCCGTCCCCATGTACGCGCGACGGACGAGGCGGTTTCGCCCGGGGCGAAACTCGCCGCCGACCGGGTCGTACATGGGCCATGATTTCTCGCTCGACCCTCATCGGCGCCTTGGTCGTCGTCGAGCTCGCCATCGTCGGCGCCGCGGTCGACTCGTTCTCGGGCCTGGGCGGCTCGCCCGAGCCGCACGGGTTCGGCTGGAGCGGGACGGCGCAGGCCGGGACCACCACCCCGCTCGACCGCCGTTTCGCGACCGGCCCGGCCCCGCACGTCGTGGTCGACGTCGGCGACGTCAGCGTCGTGGTCCGGGCCGCCGCCGGCTCCGGCGTGCACGTCCTCGAGCAGGTCAAACGGGTCGGCTGGATCAGCGGGAGCCTGGCGCCGGTTCAGGCCGAGCAGACCGCCGACGGCGTGCGGATCTCCTCGCACGGCGGGAGCGGCCTGAACGTCGTCATGGGCGGGCTCGAGCACGACCTGATCGTGACGGTGCCCGCGACGGCGGCCGTCGAGGTGACCAGCACCGACCGGATCGAGGCGACCGGCTTGCGGGCGCGCTTCGCCGCCCACACCGACGACGGCTCGGTCCACGTCCACGACCAGCGCGGCGACCTCGACCTGAGCACCAACGACGGCCGGATCGAGCTGGTCGACGTGGAGGCGGCCGACGTGACGGCGCGCACCGCCGACGGCCGGCTGATCCTGACCCGGGTCGTCGCCGACCGGCTCCGGGCGAGCACCGACGACGGCCGCATCCAGGCCACCGACGTTCGCCTGGCCGACGGCGCGATCACGACCAAGGACGGCCGGGCCAGCGTCGCCTTCACGCCGGACAGCGATGCCACGCTCACCGTTCGCACCGCCGACGGCCGGATCGACCTTGCCGCCGGCCTGACCGGCGACCCCGCCGCTGCGGATGCCCGTGCGGACGCCGAGAGCGACCGCCAGGAGCGGGTCGTCCGGCTCGGTTCCGGCCGCGGCCGGTTCGAGGTCTCGACCGGCAGCGGACCCATCTCCATCGCCCAAGGAGCGCACGTCTAGCCATGGACAACGGACTCGTCGCCATCGCCCTGTTCTTCTTCCTGTTCGGCGCCCCGGTGCTGGCGTTCATCGTGACCCGGGTGCTGGCGCACCGCGAGCGGCTGGAGATGATCCGCCACGGCATCGTGCCGCCGCCCGGGCGCGGCCGCAAGGCCTACCGCCAGTGGCAGCAGCAGGGCGGCGGCTTCGGAACGCAGTGGCAGGCGCAGGCGCCGCCGCCGGCCGCCGCGGCCTGGAGCGGCTACGACGACGAGCCGCAGCGCGCGCTCTTCAAGGGCATCCGCACCGCGTTCATCGGCTTCGCGCTGCTGCTCGGGCTCTCGTTCATCGGCGGCACGCCGCTCACGCCCGGGTTCCACACCGGGCCCTGGCTGCTGGGCGGGCTGATCCCGATGTTCGTCGGGATCGCTCAGGTCATCATCGCGCTGCTCTCGGGCGCCCAGCTCCCCGGGGTCGGGTCGGCAGCCGGGCCGCGCTACCAGCCGCCGCCGCCGCCGCCGGGCGCGCCGCCGAACTACGGCGCGCCGCCGCCGCCCTGGCAGCAGCAGCCCGGCCGCTCGCCGTTCGAGGAGATCGCCAAGCCGCCGACGCCGCCCGACCTGCGCTGAGCGGCAGTTGGGGCGGAAAACGAAGGGGACGGGCTGCCGGAGCGGCCCGTCCCCTTCGTTTCCGTTCGCCTGCGAGGCAGCGTCAGCGGCAGCTCACCAGGGCCATGGCCCAGCCCGAAGCGGTTCGCGTGCGGACGAGATAGCCGTGCTCGGTGCGGTCGTAGACGTGATAGCCCGCTCTGAGCGCGTCGGCCAACGTCTTGAAGACCTGGATTCCTGGCATCTCGTTTCTCCTTTCCAGCTTCCTCCGAAGCCGGTACTCTCCTAACGTTATCGGCAGTCGTGAAGTTACCGCAAGGATGCGGCACGAAAGTTCACACATGGCCGTCCCCCGCCTGGTCGTCGCGCTCGATGTTTCCGACCTCGCTCGCGCTGCGACTTTAGTCGATCTGCTGGCTCCGCTCGGCGTGCTCTTCAAGATCGGCTACCAGGCCTATTACGGTTACGGCGCCGAGCTCGAGGCGGTTCTGGCGGCCCGCTCCGCCGAGTACGCGCTCGATCTGAAACTGCACGACATCCCCAATACGGTGGACGCCGCGGTGCGCGCGCTGGTGCGGCCCGGCGTGCGGATCATGACGGTGCACGCGCTGGGCGGCGCGGCGATGCTCGAGGCGGCGGTCGAGGCGGCGCGCGAGCGCGCGGCCGAGCTGAGCCTGCCGGTGCCGCAGATCTACGCGGTGACGATCCTGACCAGCATCGGCGCCGAAGAGCTGGGCGAGCTCGGGCTGAGCGGCGGTCCGGGCGAGAATGCGATCCGCCTCGCCGCGCTCGCGCGCGACGCGCGCTGCAGCGGCGTGGTCTGCAGCGTGCGCGAGGTGGCGGACCTCAAGGCCTACTTCGGCAACGAATTCGGGACGTTCAGCCCTGGGATTCGTCCCGGGGGCAGCGCGCACGGCGATCAAAAGCGCGCCGCGACGCCGCGCGAGGCGCGCGAGGCGGGCGCCGACTACGCCGTGGTCGGGCGGCCGATCGTCGCCGCCCCCGACCCGCTCGGCGCGGCGCGCGCGATCCTGGCGGAGCTGACCGGGTGAACGAGGGCGCGGAGCTGCTGCGCGCGCTCGAAGCGCGCGGCGCGATCCTGCGCGGCCACTTCCGGCTCTCGTCGGGGCGCCACTCGAGCCGCTTCGTGCAGAAGTTCCGCATCCTCGAAGACCCGCGGCTGGTCGAGCGCGTCGCGCGCGCGCTGGCCCAGGCGGCGCTGCGCTCCCAGCCGACGGTCGTGGTCAGCGCGGCGGTCGGCGGGATCGTGCTCGGCTACGAGACCGCGCGCCAGCTCGGTACCTTCGGCATCTTCGTCGAGAAGGAGAACGGCGTGCCGGCCTTGCGGCGCGGCTTCGCGCTCGGCCCGAGCGACCGCGCCTTCGTCGTCGAGGACGTCGTCACGACCGGCGGTTCGGTGCGCGAGGTGCTCGCGGTCGTGCGGGCCCGCGGCGCGGCGGTCGCCGGGGTCGGCATCGTCGTGCGGCGTGCGGCGGCCGACTTCGGCGTCCCGACCACCGTCCTGCTCGACCTGCCGATCGAGTCCCACGATCCCGCCCAGTGCCCGCAGTGTGCGGCCGGCGAGCCCCTCGCCGAGCCGGGCTCGCGGTTCTTGAGCGCGAAGCCGTCGCGACCGTGAACTACCAGAAGATCGTCCGGCCCGAGATCGCGACCCTCAAGGCGTACAAGTCGGGCACCACCGCCTCGCAGGCCAAGGCGCAGTACGGCCTCGCGCGGGTGGTCAAGCTGTCCTCGAACGAGAACCCGCTGGGGACCTCGCCCAAGGCGCTCGCCGCGCTGGCCGCACTGGACGACGTGCAGGTCTACGTCGACGACGACCACCGCGAGCTGCGCCGCCGGCTGGGCGAGCCGTACGGCTTCGGGCTCGACCACGTGATGCTGGGCCACGGCTCGAACGACGTCGCGCGCACGCTCTTCACCGCGTTCGTCGCGCCGGGCGACGAGGTGGTCGTCGCCGACCCGACCTTTTCGCTCTACCCGGTCGACACCGTGCTCTTCGGCGGCGTGCCGGTCAAGGTGCCGCTGCGCGAGGGCGTCCACGACCTCGACGCGATGCTCGCCGCGGTCGGCCCGCGCACCAAGATCGTCGTCGTGGTCGACCCCAACAACCCGACCGCGACCCGGGTCGAGCGCGACGCGTTCGAGCGCTTCGCGCGCGCGCTCCCGCCGGACGTGATCCTGCTGCTCGACCAAGCCTACAAAGAGTACATGCCGGCGGGCTCGGTCGAGGGCACCGACTACGTCACCGCGCGGCCGGGCACGATCGTGCTGCGCACGCACTCCAAGCTCTACGGCCTGGCCTCGCTGCGGCTGGGGTACGCGCTGGGCGATCCCGAGCTGATCGGCTGCGCGCAGCGGGTGCGGCTGCCGTTCAACGTCTCGCGCCCGGCCGCGGTCGCCGCGCTGGCCGCGCTCGACGACCAAGACTGGGTCGCGCGCTCGCTCGCGACCAACGAGGCCGGCAAGGCATACCTCTACCCGGAACTGGAGCGGCTGGGCTTGCACGCGTACCCGAGCGCGGCCAACTTCCTGGCCGTCGCGGTGCCCGGCAGCGCCGGCGCGGCCTACGAGGCGCTGCTCGCGCGCGGCGTCATCACCCGCAGCGGCGACGCGCTCGGGATGCCGGGCCGCCTGCGGATCACGATCGGCACGCCGGAGGACAACGCGGCGGTGATCGCCGCGCTCGCCGCGCTGCTTCCCGCGCACGCGTGAACCCGGTCGCGGTGCGCCGCGGCACTGCCGGCGACCACGGCTTCGTGCGCGACCTCGGCCTGCGCAGCGGCGGCAGCAGCGTCTCGGCGGTGCGCAACGCGCGCTACGACGACGTCGTGACGGCGTTCGAGCGGCTGATCGAGTTCGTCCTCACCCGCGACCACGAGCTGCTCGTCGCCGCGGAGCACGGCGTGCCGGTCGGCTTCCTGCTCTTGCTCTACGACATCCCCGACGAGGTGACGCTGACCCCGCAAGCGTTCGTCGCGTACACCGCGGTGGAGCCCTTCGCGCGCGGGCGCGGCGCGGGGCGCGCGCTGCTCGAGGCCGCCGAGGCGGCCGCCCGCGCGCGCGGCCTGGGCTACGTCAGCCTGATGGTGACCGAGGACAACCGCGCGGCGCGGGCACTCTACGACGGCGCCGGGTACGCCACCGAGCGCCGGATGCTGACCAAGCCGCTCTAGCGCGCCGCGAGCACCGCGGCTTCGCGCTCCGGCGTGAGCCCGGCCGCCAGCGGCGCATCGCCGCGCTCGGTCTGCGCCCAGCGCAGCGTGTCGGCGACCGTCTCGGCCAGCGGGCGGTAGCGCATGCCCAGCCGGCGGGCGTGCGCGGTGGCGACGTTGCGCAGGCCGTCGTGCCCGCTGCCCGGCGCGACCCAGGCCGGCAGGTCGATCCACTCGCCCACCTCGTGCGCGCGCAGCGTCGCCAAGTCGACCGGCACCATGCGGCTCGGGACGCCGCCGGCGGCGGCGCACGCGGCGAGCAGCTCGCGCAGCGTGAGCCGCTCCGCCGGCCCGACGACGTTCACCACGCCGCCCAGCTCGCGCTCGAGCGCCTGGACGACGAACGCCGCCAGGTCGCGCACGTCGACGACCTGCACCGGCGCGTCGAGGTCGTCGGGCACCAGCACGTCGCCGCCGCGCGCGAAGCGCAGCGGCCAGTAGGTGAAGCGGTCGCTCTGATCGTTGGGTCCGACGATCAGCCCTGGCCGTACGAGCAGCGTGCGCTCCGCGCCGAACGCCTCGACCGCCGCCTGCTCGCAGAGCGCCTTGAGCGGGCCGTACGTCTCGGGCACCATCACCTCGCGCGAGGCGCCCTCCGGCAGCGCGACGATCGGGCTGTCCTCGTCGAGCGCGGGCAGCGAGACGTCGTAGACCCCGATCGTCGAGATGAAGACGTAGTGATTCGCCCGCTCGCGCAGCGCCCGCGCGCTGGTCGCGACGACGCCTGGCACGAACCCCGACGTGTCGACGACCGCGTCCCAGGTCGCGCCGGCCGGCAGCCGGTCGAGGTCGCTCGCGCGGTCGCCGAGCACCCGTTCCGCCCGCGCGAACAGCTCGGCACCGCGCCGCCCGCGGTGGAACAGCGTGACCTCGTGCCCGCGCGCCAGCAGCAGCTCGACGACGTGGCGCCCGAGGAACACCGTTCCGCCGAGCATCAGAACGCGCACTAGGCCGGCTCCTGACCGCGCTCCATCGCCTCGGGCGCGCTGACGCCGCACAGCGCGAGCGTCGTCGCGAGCACCGTCTTGGTCGCGATGCACAGGCCCAGCCGCGCCGTCGTCAGCCCGGCGTCGTCGCCCAGCACCCGGCAGGCGTCGTAGAACTGGTGGAACTCGGCGGCCAGGTCGCGCGCGTACTTGGTCAGCCGGTGCGGCGCGCGGGCCCGCGCGACGCCGGCGACGGTCGGGCCGAAGTCGGCCAGCCGGCGCGCCAGCGCGAGCTCCGCCGGCTCGACCAGCCGCTCCAGCGCCGCGCCGCGCCGCGCCGCGGCCAGCGCCGCAGGCGCGCCGGCCTGCGCGCGGCGCAGCACCGAGGCGATCCGGGCGTGGCCGTACTGCACGTAGTAGACCGGGTTGTCGTTGGACTGCTTCTTGGCCAGCTCCAGGTCGAACGTCAGCGGCTGGTCGGTCGAGAGCATGACGAAGAAGAAGCGCGCCGCGTCGACGCCGACCTCGTCGATCACCTCCTCGAGCGTGACGACCGTGCCGGCGCGCTTGGACATCGAGACGATCTCGTTGCCGCGCTTGAGCGTGATCTGCTGCGCGAGCAGCACCTCGATCGCGCCCGGCCGGCCGTAGGCGTTCGCCAGCGCCGCCAAGCGCGCGATGTAGCCGTGGTGGTCGGGGCCCAGGATGTCGATCGCGCGGTCGGCCCGCTGCAGCTTGTCGTAGTGGTAGGCGACGTCGTTGGCGAGGTAGGCCGGCCGGCCGTCGCTGCGGATCACGACCCGGTCCTCGTCGTCGCCGGCTTCCTTGGTGCGCAGCCAGGTCGCGCCGTCCTTCTCGTAGAGCGCGCCCAGGTCGCGCAGCCGCTGCACGCCGCGCTCGATCGCGCCGGCGTCGTGCAGCGCCCGCTCCGACTGCCAGAGGTCGAACTCGACCCCGAACCTGCGCGCCACCGCCACCTGCTCGGCGACCAGCACGTCGCGCGCGAACTGCGCCAGCGGCGGCACCGCCTCGGCTTCCGGCACGCTCAGCCAGCGCTCGCCCTCGCGCGCGCGCAGCGCTGCGGCGATCGCGATGAGATAATCGCCCGGGTAGCCGTCGTCGGGGAACGGGTAGGCCGGATCGAACAGCTGGCGGTAGCGGGCGTAGAGCGAGCGGCCCAGCGTCTCCATCTGCGAGCCGGCGTCGTTGATGATCCACTCGGTGAAGACGTCGTAGCCGGCGTGGCGCAGCGCCTTGGCCAGCGAGTCGCCGACCGAGAGCGTGCGCCCCTGCACGACGACCAGCGGTCCGGTCGGGTTGGCGCTGCCGAACTCCAGCGAGATGCGCTCGCCGGCCGGCGCGCCGCGGCCGTAGTCGGCGCCCGCGCGCAGGACGTCGGCGACGACCCGCTGCCAGAACGCCGGCACCAGGCGCAGGTTGACGAACCCGGCGACCGGCGTCGCCGCGGCGACCGTCGCGCGCGCGGCCGGGTCGGCCAGCACGCGCGCGGCCAGCTCGCCCGCGATCTGCTGCGGCGGCTTGCGCGCCGCCTTGGCCAGGCCGAAGGCCAGGTTGGTGGCGAGGTCGCCGAACTCGGCCCGCCGCGGCGCCTCGAACGCCACCACCGGCGCCGCCCCCGGATAGAGCGCGCGGGCCGCCTCGGCGAAGCGGGCGGCCAGCTCGTCCAGCGAGAGCAACGGGATCTCCTCAATGGTGGTAGGGTTCATCGCGGGCGATCTTCGCCGCGCGGTACAGTTGCTCCAGCACCAGCGCCCGGGCCCACTCGTGCAAGAGGGTCAGCGGCGAGAGCGACCAGCGCAGGTCGGCCCGCGCCAGCAGCGCCTCGGACGCGCCGTAGGTGCCCGCGACGACGACCGTCAGCCGCGCCACGCCTTCGTGCGGCAGCCGCTCGATCCGCCGCGCCAGCTCCTCGCTGGAGAACGCCGTGCCGGTTCGCTCGAGCAGCCAGACCCGGTCGGCCGGGTCGAGCAGCTTGAGGATCGCCGCGCCCTCGGCGCGCACCGCCCGCTCGGGCTCGGCCCCGTCGGCCGTCCGCAGCTCGACCTCCTCGAGCCGGTGGTAGGGCCGCAGCCGGGCGCGGAAGTCCGCCATCGCGTCGGCGAGGTAGCGCTCGCGGACCTTGCCGACCGCGATCAGCCGAATGGTCAGCGGACGGTCCTACGCCGCGAACGTATCGATCTCCGAGGGCAGCACGAGCTCGTGCTGCGCCGCGAACGCGACGAGTGCCGCACGCAGGCCGGGCGTCATCCAGAGGCACTCGATTCCGAGCACGCGGCCATCGCTCGCGAAGTCGGCCAGAATCTCGCCCTCCTGATCGACCGCCTTCGTGTGGGACAACGGGCCTTCGGCGTAACGCACGTACAGGACGCGCACGTCACGGGCGCATTTGACGGAGAGCGGCTGTATCACGGAAGCGACTCCTTCCAAACGGTGACGATGAGCTTGATACGCGGAACCACCGTCACGCGGATGGAGTATCCGCCGATCGAGCGGAAGCAGTGCGCCCGGCGTCCGGCTGCCGGACGGATCGCAAACGGCGACCGCAGGGCTTCTTCGACCTCCTCGTACGTGGCCTCTCTACGGTCCATCTGCTCGAGCGCGTGGGGAGAGTAACGCCACGCGCTCATTCGCGCGCCAGCGCGTAGCCGTCCGCGCCCTGGACGATCCGGCCGGCCAGCTCCAGCTCGGTGAGCAGCGGGAGGAGCTGCCACGGCGGCAGGCCGAGGCCGTCGGCCAGCCGCGCGGCGTCGCAGGCGCCGTCGGCGAGCGCCGCGGTGATGCGCCGCACGTCGGGAGAATCGTCCCCGCCGGGCGCGGCCGGCGGCGAGTACGTACGCCGGTAAGCGTATTGACTTTCGTTCGGAGATGTGCTGTCCCCAAAGTACGTACGCTCAATTGCGTAGGCGGACGGGCCGCCGGGACGGCGCGCCGGCGGGGCGAGCGGGAGCGGCAGCGCGGCCAGGACGTCCTCGGCGTCGCGGACCAGGGTCGCGCCGTCGCGGATCAGCGCGTTGCAGCCGGCCGCCTTGGCCCGCTCGGGATCGCCCGGGATCGCCAGCACCGGGATGCCGCGGTCGGCGGCGTGACCGGCGGTGTTGAGCGCGCCGCTGCGGGCGGCCGCCTCGACGATCAGCACCGCGTCGGCCAGCCCGGCGATCACGCCGTTGCGGGCCAGGAACTGCCAGGGGCGCGGCTCGGCCTGGGGGGCGAACGGCGAGACCACCGCCCCGCCGCCGGCGACGATCCGGGCCGCCAGCTCGCGGTGGCGGGGCGGGAAGAAGTGGTCGTGCCCGCCGCCCAGCACGCCGATCGTCGGCGCCCCGGCCGCCAGCGCGCCCTCGTGCGCGGCGCCGTCGATGCCCAGCGCCAGGCCCGAGACGACGCACACGCCGGCCCGGGCCAGCTCCTCGGCCAGCCGCCGGGCGCGCCGGCGGCCCTCGTCCGAGGGCGCCCGGGTGCCCACCACCGCGACGCACGGCGCACGCAGGCCGCCGAGCTGGCCCGCGACCCACAGACCTTCCAAGCGGGCGTCCCCCAAGCGCTCGCCGCACAGGGCGTCGAGCTCCGCTCGGGGCGCCCAGCGGCGTTCCGATTCGTCCACGTGGGTACTTCACGCGCAGCGAACCGGCTGACCAGGGGCCGGCTCCTCCAAGGATTCCCGCCCTGGCCCCCGTAACGGGCCGGGCGACACCGGCCGTCCGCCTTCGGACGGCGGTTCCGAGAGAGAAAGCGAGCGAGGGAATGGCAGCCGAAGCCTACTGCGTCAAGTGCAAGCAGAAGCGCGAGATCAAAGACGCGGTCGAGATCACCATGAAGAACGGTCGCCCGGCGACCCAGGGCTCGTGCCCGCACTGCGGCACGAAGATGTTCAAGATCGGCGCCGCCAAGTAGCAGGCGCTGGCAGGCCGGCGCGGCGCCGGCCTTTGGTTTTCCGCGCGCTAGGGCGTATACTGGCAAGGCACCACAACATGTAGGGGGTGGTGCCCCGCCTCGAGAGGACCGACCCCACCTGCTCTGCCCGCACTGTCGCAAGAACGAGACCCGGGTCGTCGACTCGCGTGACGACGACAACTCCGTCCGCCGGCGGCGCGAGTGTCTCGGCTGCAAGCACCGCTTCACGACCTACGAGCGGATGGAAGCGCCGCGCCTGTTCGTCGTCAAGAAAGACGGCCGGCGCGAGCAGTACAATCGCGACAAGGTCCTCACGGGCTTGCGCCGGGCCTGCGAGAAGCGCCCCGTCTCCGAGGCGCAGATGGAAGAGATCGTGGCCGGGATCGAGCGCGAGCTCTTCGCCCGCGGCGAGAGCGAGGTCGCGGGCACGCTGATCGGCGAGAAGCTGATGGAGGCGCTCAAGCGGGTCGACGAGGTCGCCTACGTGCGCTTCGCCAGCGTCTACCGCGACTTCCGCGACGTCGCCAGCTTCCAGGCCGAGCTGGCCGAGCTGCTCGCGAAGTGAGCGCCGCCCCGACGGTCGCCGTCGTGCGGCTGCCCGCCGCCGAGGGGCTGCCGCTGCCGGCGTACATGAGCGCCGGCGCGGCCGGCGCCGACGTCGTGGCCGCCATCAGCGCCGACCTCGTGCTGGCGCCCGGCGGGCGCGCGCTGGTCCCGACCGGCCTCGCGCTCGAGGTGCCGGCCGGCTACGAGGTCCAGGTCCGCCCGCGCAGCGGCCTCGCGCACCGCCACGGCGTGACCCTGCTCAACACCCCGGGGACGGTCGACAGCGACTACCGCGGCGAGCTGCGGGTGCTGCTGGTCAACCTGGGCCCCGACCCCTTCGTCGTCCGGCGCGGCGAGCGCATCGCGCAGCTCGTCGTCGCCCCCGTCGTGCGGGCCGCCTTTCGCGAGGCCGCCGCCTTGAGCGCGAGCGACCGCGGTCCCGGCGGCTTCGGCTCGACCGGCCGCTGACGCCATGCTCGTCTACGTCGTGGGTGCGGGAGCGGTCGGGACGTACCTGGGCGAGCTGCTGCGCGGCATCGGCAACGAGGTCGTCTACGCGCCGCGCGAGCTGGCCGCGGTCGAGCCGGTGGCGGCCGACCTGGTGCTGGTGACGGTCAAGGCGTACGACACCCCGGGCGCGATCGAGACGCTGCGCCGGGCGCTGCGCGACCCGGGCCGGACCGCGATCGTCAGCCCGCAGAACGGGGTCGGCAACGAGGCGGCGCTGGCCGCGGCGTTCGGGGCCGACAACGTGGTCGCGGCGGCGCTGACCGTGCCGGTCGAGCGGGGCCCCGGCGGGCGCGGCGTCGCGGCGCGCGGCGGCGGGATCGCCTTCGCTCCGGTCGGCAGCGGCAGCGCGCACAACTGGATTCTGGCCGCCTTCGGCGCGACCGGCCTGCCGACCAGCGCGGTGGCCGATCACCGCGCCCTCAAGTGGTCCAAGCTCGCGCTCAACATCGTCGCCAACGCCTCGTGCGCGATCCTCGACCTGACGCCCGAGCGGCTGGTCCGTGCCGAGGCCGCCTTCGCCCTCGAGCTGCGGGCGATCCGCGAGCTGCGCGACACGCTCAAGGCGCTGGGGATCGCGCCGATCGACCTGCCGCGCTACCCGGTCCGCGCGCTGCTCGGCGTGGCCGGGCTGCCGGCGCCGGTCGCCCGTGCGATCCTGGCCAACCGGATCGCCGGCGCGCGCGGCGAGAAGCCGCCCTCGCTGCTGCTCGACCTGCGCGCCGGCAAGCGGCGCACCGAGGTCGACGCGCTCAACGGCGCGGTGGCGCAAGCGGCCCGCGAGGCCGGCGTCGCGGCACCGGTGAACGCTGCGTTCGCGCGGCTGGTCAGCGACATCGCCCACATGCCGCAGCTCTGGGCGAAGTACCGCGAACGCCCCGACGTGCTCGCCGCCGAGGTCGAACGATGAGACATCCCAACGTCCCCGAGTCGCTCGACGGGTGGGCGATCCTGCACCGCATGTTCCGCTTCGACCGGCGCCGCTGGGACGCGCTCCCGGCCGACCGCCGCGGCGCGCTCGAGCGCGAGGCGCACGACCTGCTCGCGCCGCTCGCGCGCGACGCCGAGAGCGACGTCGGGCTCGCGCAGCTGCTCGGCCACAAGGCCGACCTGATGCTGACCCACTACGCGCGCACGTTCGACGCGCTGGGCGAGGTGCAGGCGCAGGTCGACAAGCTCGGGCTGCGCGACTTCCTCGAGCCGCGCGACTCGTACGTCTCGATTTTGGAGCTCGGGCTCTACGCCGACACCGCGCGGATCCATGCCGAGCTGCGCGACCGCGGCCTCAAGCCACACTCGGAGGCCTGGAACGAGGCGTTCGACGGGCTGCTGGCCGAGGCGGGCAACGAGCCGCGCAACGCGGCGCGGCTGTGGGCGCGCATCCCGCGCCGGCGCTACGCCTGCTTCTACCCGATGAACAAGAAGCGCGACGGCGCGGACAACTGGTACGACACGCCCTACGACGAGCGCGCCAAGCTGATGCTCGAGCACGGCAAGATCGGGCGCTCCTTCCACGGCCACGTCACCCAGGTGATCTCGGGCTCGATCGGGTTCGACGACTGGGAGTGGGGCGTCGATCTCTACGCCGACGACCCGCTGGTGTTCAAGAAGCTGGTCTACACCATGCGCTTCGATGCGGCGTCCTCGCGCTTCGGCGAGTTCGGCCGGTTCTGGACCGGGATGCAGTTCTCGCTCGCGCAGCTCGGCGTGTTCCTGGCCGGCGCGGGTTCGCCCGCGCTGCTGGCCGAGGACGCGGCGGCCGCGCTGCGCTAGTGCGTGGCCTGGAGCTCGGCGCGCCCGCCGGGCGCTGAGGACGGCGTGCGGTCGGCCGAGCTGCTGGCGGTCTGTTCGCTCGCGCCGCCGCTCGCCGACGGCGCTTGCGCGTGGTGCGGCAGCGCGCTGCCGGCGCGGCGGCGGACCTGGTGCAGCGACCGCTGCGGCGACGCGTTCTGGGCCAACCACTGGTGGTCGGTCGCGCGCCGGACCGCCAAGCGGCGCGACAAGTACCGCTGCACCCGCTGCGGGGCCGCGCCGCCCAAGCGGCCGGTGAAAGCGACTTTCCGCACGGAGGCCGCCTACCTGAAGGCACTGCGCGGCTGGCGGGCCGAGCGGCGGGTCGCGCGGCTGGAGGTCAACCACATCGTGCCGTGCGAGGGCAAGCACGGTCAGCTCTCGTGCGCGCACCACCTGGCGAACCTCGAGACGCTCTGCCCGGGTTGTCACAAGACACACACCGCCGCGCTGCGCGCGGCGGTCCGGGCACGAAAGGGAACCATTCCGGCATGAGCACGACCGCTGTAAAACCCGCTTCGATCGAGACCCGCAATCCCGCCACCGGCGAGCTGCTGGAGCGCTACGAGATCCACGACCGGGCCGCGGTCGGCGCCCGGCTCGACGCCGCGGTGGCGGCCCAGCGCCACTGGCGCCGGACCTCGTTCGCCCAGCGGGCCGAGCTGCTGCGCGGCGCGGCGCGGGTGCTGCGCGAGCGCAAGCTCGAGTGGGCGCGGATCGCGACCGCCGAGATGGGCAAGCCGATCGCCGAGGCGGAGGCCGAGGTGGCCAAGTGCGCGCTGGCCTGCGAGTGGTACGCCGACAACGGCGCCCGCCTGCTGGCGCCCGAGGACGCGCCCTCGAGCGCGACCCGCAGCTACGTCGCGTTCCGGCCGCTCGGCGTGCTGCTGGCGATCATGCCCTGGAACTTCCCGTTCTGGCAGGCCTTCCGGGCCGCCGCGCCGGCGCTGATGGCCGGCAACACCGTCGTGCTCAAGCACGCCTCGAACGTGACCGGCTGCGCGCTGGCGATCGAAGAGATCTTCCGTGCCGCCGGGCTGCCCGAGGGCGGCTTCACGACGCTGGTGGTCGGCAGCAAGGAGATGGAGCCGATCGTGCTCGACGAGCGGATCGCCGCGGTCACGCTGACCGGCAGCGAGGCGGCCGGCTCGTCGGTCGGCGCGGCGGCCGGCAAGGCGATCAAGAAGGTCGTGCTCGAGCTGGGCGGCTCGGACTACTTCATCGTGCTGGCCGACGCCGACCTCGACGAGGCGGCGAAGATCGCGGTCCGCTCGCGCTTCATCAACACCGGCCAGAGCTGCATCTCGGCCAAGCGCTTCATCGTCGAGGACGCGGTGTACGACCGCTTCAGCGAGCTGTTCGTGCAGCACGCGCGCGCGCTCGAGGCGGGCGACCCGACCCGGCCCGACGCGAAGCTCGGGCCGCTGGCGCGGGCCGACCTGCGCGACGAGCTGGCCGAGCAGGTCGACGACACCGTCGCCGCCGGCGCGAAGCTGCTGCTGGGCGGCAAGGTGCCGCCCGGCGCGGGCGCGTTCTACGAGCCGACCGTCGTCGGCGAGGTCGTCGCCGGCATGCGGATGGCCGAGGAAGAGACGTTCGGGCCGGCCGCCGCGCTGATGCGCGCGCGCGACGCCGAGCACGCGGTCGAGCTGGCCAACAGCTCGCGCTACGGCCTGGGCGGCAACCTCTGGACGCGCGACGTCGCCCGCGCCGAGGAGCTCGCCGGGCGGCTGGAGTCGGGCAACGTGTTCATCAACGGGATGACCGTCTCCGACCCGCGGCTGCCGTTCGGCGGGGTGAAGAAGAGCGGCCACGGCCGCGAGCTGGCCGGCTTCGGCATCCGCGAGTTCGTCAACGTCCAGACGGTCTGGATCGGGCCCGACACCGGCACGGCGCCGCACCAGGGCGCGGCCACCGAATGAGCGCGCTTACCGCGCGGTAACCGAAGCAACCACGCTCGGCCGCCGCGCGGTCCTCGCCGTCGTCACACCACGACACGAGGAGAACCGCATGGCGAAGATCGCCGTGATCTACTACAGCACCTACGGCCACACGTACCGCCTCGCGCAGGCCGTCGAGGAGGGCGCGAAAGCGGCCGGGGCCGAGACCCGGCTGCGCAAGGTGCGCGAGCTGGCGCCCGACGAGGTGATCGCGACCCAGCAGGGCTGGGTCGACCACCGGGTCGCGACCGAGCACGTGCCCGAAGCGGCGCCGGACGACATGGAGTGGGCCGACGGCTTCGCCTTCGGCACGCCGACCCGCTTCGGCGGCCCGGCCGCGCAGCTCAAGCAGTTCATCGACACCATGGGCGGGCTGTGGTTCCAGGGCAAGCTCGCCAACAAGGCGGCGACCGCCTTCACCGGCGCGCAGAACCCGCACGGCGGCCAGGAGAGCACGATCCTCGCGCTCTCCAACGCGTTCTACCACTGGGGCGCGGTGATCGTCCCGCCGGGCTACACCGACCCGGTGATCTTCCAGGCCGGCGGCAACCCGTACGGCACCAGCTACACCGCGACCGCGGACGGCGCGATCCCCGAGGCGGTGCTGGGCGCGGCGCGCCACCAGGGCGGCCGCCTGGCGCGCTTCGCCGAGCTGATCGCCGCCAACCGGGCCGGGCTGACCGGCGCCTCGGCGTAGCGCTCGAACGGTGGACGGACGGCGAGCGCGAAGCGGACGCACGGTATGCCGCACGACGACTTCGCGCTCAGCTCCGCCCTCGGCGAGGGCATCGTGCAGATCCGGCTGCCGATGGCCGGCAACCCGCTCCGCTACGTCAACGGCTACCTGCTCGAGGACGACGACGGCTTCACGCTGGTCGACTGCGGCTGGAAGGCCGGCGACGTGCTGGCCGCGCTGCACGCGGGCCTGGCCGAGCACGGCCGCGCGCTGCGCGACGTGCGGCGGCTGCTGATCACCCACTTCCACTTCGACCACTACGGCCTGGCCGGCACCCTGGTCGCCGCCGGCGTGCCGGAGCTGGCGATGCACGCGCGCGACTGGAACGTCGCGCGGGTGCACCTGGCCGATCTCGACGGCTCCGACGCCGACGCCGACGCCTGGATCGCGCGCAACGGCTACGTGCTCGAGCAGTCGATGGCCGACGACCTCCAGCACCACCGCTCGGACCTGGTCGCGCCGACCCGGCTGCTGGCCGACGGCGACCGGGTCGGCCGCCTGCGCGCGGTCTGGACCCCCGGCCACACCCCCGGTCACCTCTGCTTCGCCGACACGGTCAGCGGCAAGCTGCTCACCGGCGACCACGTGCTCGACCCGGTCACCCCGCACGTCGGCATCTGGCACGCCGACCGCGGCGACCCGCTGGGCGACTACGTGCGCTCGCTGCGCGCGGTGCGCGGGCTGGGCCCGGGCGGCGCGCTGCCGGCGCACGGCGAGCCGTTCCCCGATCTCGACCGGCGGGTCGACGAGCTGCTGGCGCACGAGGACGCGCGCGAGCGGCAGGTGCTCGCCGCGCTCGAGGCCGGCGCGGCCAGCGCCGCCGGCGTGGCGCGCGCGCTGCCGTGGCGGCGGCGCGGCGACCCGTTCGCCGCGCTGCACCCGGCGCACCAGCAGTTCGCGGTCGCCGAGACGCTGGCGCACCTGGAGCACCTGCGCGGGCGCGGCGTCGTCAGCCGCGACGAGGACGCCGGCGGCATCAGCTACGCCCTGGACGCGCGCCCGGTCGCCTGACGGCAGGCGCTCCGGCTAGCGGGTGTAGCGGGCGATCAGCGGCCCGAACTGCGGGTAGGCGGCGCTCAGCATCGCCCGCGTGGTGAGGTGGAAGTCGGCGAACTCGAAGCCCGGCGCGACGTCGCAGCCGACCAGCACCCAGCCGTCGGGGGCGTCGACGTGCGCGGCGAAGTGGGTGCCCGCGGCGATCGTCGTCTGCAGCGCGTCGCCCGCTCCCAGCACCCGCCGCTCGTGGCGCCCGGCCGGGTCGATCAGCTCGAGCGCGACCGGGTCGCCGCGGTAGAAGTGCCAGGTCTCGTCCGAGGCCAGGCGGTGGAAGGCCGAGAACGCCGGCGCGGCGAGCAGGAAGTAGATCGAGGTCGTCGCCGAGCGGACGGCTCCGCGCGCCGTGGTCACCCGCTCGGCACTGCGGTGGGTCTCGCGGTACCAGCCGCCCTCGGGGTGGGGCTGGAGGCGGAAGGCGGCGATCAGCCGCTGCGCTTCGGGGTGCACCGGACGCTCTTCGCGCTCGCGCACCCCAGCCGCCCGCCGCGGTGCAGCCGGCCGCGAAATTGGGTTGTTTCACCTACCAGGGGTAGGCCCCGGATGCTTTTCGTATTAGAGGGTACGGGTGTACCGGACTCCGATCTTGACAAACGAACGTGGTTGGGCCGACGGCGGCCTACCGATTAGGGTGAAGATGGGACAGGTTCGTTCGGCTCGGGCCGAGGTGGAACGCAAGGGTCATAGGATCGAAAATCTCACAGAATCCGAGCGCTTGGTGCGGATCGTGCTCGACGGCGGCGCGGTCGCCCATTTCGCCGAAGCGTCACGCGGCATACCGCTGCGCTCGCTCGATTACGTGCCGTACCAGCGGTACTGCCTGGTTCCGCACCTGCTCGCCGCGTTCGGCGCCGGCTTCGCCGACGACATCCGCGCGCTGCTCGCGCAGCGCCGGGTGGCCGGCTTCCGGCTCGACATCGACGGGTACCGGCCCGACGGCGACGACCTCATCAAGCTCACGACCGCGCTCGCCTTCACGGTCGGCCGGCCCGACGACGACGTGCTCTCCGGCACGTTCTACGGCCGCATGAAGGTGACCGGCGAGAACGTCACGCCGGCCAAGGCGAACCTCTACCAGCCGTACCTCACCTTCGCGCTGCACACCGACGGCGCGGCCGCATCGGCCGAGACGACCGACTGGCTGGCGTTCGCCAAGACCGAGGAGCGCAACGCCGGCGGCGGCCGCTCGATCCTGCTCCACCTGGACGACTGGGACGACGCCCGGACCTTCGCGGAGCACCCGCTGGGCCGCACGCCCCTGTGCTTCAAGCTGCCGCCGCCCAACGACCCGCGCCAGCAGCAGTGGGGCAACCACGCCGCCTCGCAGGTTCGCGAGCGCCCGCTCTTCTTCGAGCGGCACGGCGGCCTGAGCATGCGCTTCGTGGACCAGTTCGTCCACCCGCGCAACCTGGAGGAAGCGCTCTTCCTGCGCGACCTCGTCGCCTCGCTGACCGAGACCCGGGCGACGGAGTACGTCACGATCCCGGTCGGTTCGATCCTGATGCTCAACAACAACGTCTGGCTGCACGGCCGCGAGCCGTTCGCCGAGCACCCCGGGCTGTTCCGCGAGATCATCCGGATGCGAGGCTCGCTGACCGCTTGATGCTGGCCGAGGCGGCGGCCGAGGCGGTCAAGTGGACCGATCAGGCCACCGCCTGGTCCAGCCTCGGGCAGTTGCTGCTGCTGATCGCGGCGGCGCTGATTGCGCTCGGGCAATACCGCTCGTCGCTCGCCGACGCGCGCACGAGCCGCACGCTCGACGTCTTCAAGCGCATCGAAGAGGTCGGCGAGATCATCGACCGGACGTCGGCGCACCTCGACTACGAAGAGGACTGGGCGGCGATCCGGGCGGACCTGGCCCGGGCCGAGGACGACGCCCTCCGGCTGGGGCGCGAGCGCGATCTCTTCACCATCGCCAACCTGTTCTCGAAGATCGCGCGGATGTACGATACGGGACTCATCAGCCGCGAGATGTTCCTCGACGAGTACGACGAGTACGTGCTGTTCGTCTACGCGACGGTCAGCGGCGTGTACACCGCCTACACCCAGCCGGACTACCGCGGCCTGTTCGCGCTGGCGCGCCGCTGCCGCGAGAACTACGTCCGGCGCAACGGCCGCTACGACAGCTTGAAAACGCCGGTTCCCGACGACCAGGCGACCCGAGCCGCCCTGGAGCGCACCAAACCCGAGCCGTGAACGGTCATCAGGTCCCAGGGCGTGGTGTTTGAGGTCGGGGTCGCCTTGAATAAAGGGCGGCCACCGTGGCTCTTGGTGAAGCGAGTACGGCGAGCCGCTTTTCCCCTGGCATAAGCCTGCCGCCCGGCTAGTCGCTTGCTCATAAGCGAGCGCCGACTCGTGGACACCTCGACTTCGCTCTAAGCCTTAAAGCTCCGACGGGCGATACGGTGCGCCTCCTCGCAGAGGTGAAAAGCCGATTCGCGCCGCGAGATGTGGACGCGGTTTCGGACCAGCTACAAACCACCGCCTCTGCGGCCGGCGCGTACCCGATCCTTATCGCACCGTACTTGAGCCCACGGACGCGCGAGGTCCTTCGGACACGGGGACTTTCCCACGCCGACACGGCTGGCTCGCTCTGGATCGCCGCCGGACCGCTCTGGATCGAGCGGCACGGTGCCGAGCGGGATCCGCGACCGGACGCCGCCGAGTCCCAGATGCGACGCTCGCTGCGCGGTCCCATTACCGGGCGGGTGATCCGCTATCTTTGCGACACCGAAAGGCCGCCGGGGGTGCGCGAGATCGCAGCCGCCACGGATGTCAACCCAGGCAACGTCTCGCGCATTCTCGAGCTGCTCGAGCACGAAGCGCTCATCGTGTGCTATAGACGGGAGCACCGCGTGCTGTGGGAGGACATTCGGTGGGAGGACCTCATCCGCAGATGGGCCGTCGACCTTGCGAAGGATCGGAAGGTTCGCACCTTTCTCGATCCCCGCGGCGAGGAGCACGCGATCGAGCGCCTTCGCCGAGCCTCGTTTTCGTACGCGCTGACGGGCTCGTGTGCGGCAGCTCTCATCGCACCGGCTGCCGTCCCGGCAGCGCTCGACGTCTATGTGGCCAGCGTACCAACTGCGCAGCACGAGATCGGGCTAGTCGACGCGGACGGCGTCGGGAACGTACGCCTTGTCGATCCGTTCGATCCCGACGTCCTTGATCGCGTTATGGTAAGAGACGCGCTGAAGGTGGCGTGGCCGTCGCAGGTTGCGGCCGACCTCTTGACGCTCCCGCATCGGTCGAACGAAGAAATCGACGCACTCTTCGCCTGGATGGCGCACAATGTATCAGTCTGGCGCGTTCGCTGAGCGCTATGCGCTGGCACGGCGCACGCTTATCCAGGCAGCAATAACGCTGCGTGAGCGCTGGCCGAAAGGCTTCATCCTGGTCGGTGCCCATGCGGTCTACCTGCACACACCGCGGGAGAGGAGCGCGATCTCGACCTTTACGTTCGATGGCGATCTCGCGGTAGATCCAACCTCCTCGTACCCGCGGGCGTCGAGTACCTATGGGAAGCTGATGGCTACGACGCGCGTGCTACGATGTCCCAGCCCGGGCTTGAAGTCTGCCCGCACGATCACGCTTCAATGACGATTTCGGCGCTAGAAGACGGCGGACCGCCACTCAGCCTCGAGATCGCCGTCGCCGGAGTCGTCGGACTACTCGTCGCGAAGGCATGGAAATTGGGCGAGCGTTCTGAGCAAGGCGCAGAAGCGTTTGAAGACGTCTACCGACTCCTCCGTGTGAGCGAGCGGGAGAAAACGGTTGCGACGGTCCGCGCGATCGCAGGAAAGCGCGGGCTTCCCGACTGCATTCGCACGGGTGCAACGCATCTCCGGGAGATAAGCACGAACGCTGCGCTTGGCGAAAGAGCTATGCGCGCGCTCCTTGGAAACGGGCGAGCCGCCCGCGTCGAAATGCTCTCGTTCACCGTTCTTGCAGCCGAATTTTCTGAGGACATAGCCACGGCGCTTGGCCCAGAGTAGTAATGGGGAGGGCTAGCAGGGTTGGGACCGCGCCCAGCGTGCCGTTCAGTGGGAGTTCACAGCAGATGACGTAGCAGTGCAGGACGACGCGGTCGAGACCCGATGCGTGAACGGCGCGTCGCGGCTGACTGGACGTGGATCACCCGCGCTCGAACCCGCGGTACGCCAGTGCTTCGGCGACGTGCTCGCGGGCGATGTGCTCCGCTGCGGCGAGGTCGGCGATGGTGCGTGCGACGCGCGCGATGCGGTCGAACGCGCGGGCGCTGATTGCGCCGCGGGTGATCGCGCCTTCGAGCAGCGCCAGCGCGTCGGCACCGAGCGGGCAGAGCCGGCGCACGGCCGCGGCCGGGATCGCGGCGTTGGTCGCGACGCCGCTGCCCGCCAGCCGCTCCGCCTGCCGTCCGCGGGCGGCCTCGACCCGGGTGCGGATCGTGGCCGACGTCTCGGCCGGCGCGAGGTGGACCAGCTCGTCGAACGAGACGCGCGAGACGGCGACGTGCAGGTCGATCCGGTCGAGCAGCGGGCCCGAGAGCTTGCCCAGATAGCGCTGCACCGCCGCGTCGTCGCAGCGGCAGTCCGAGCCGCGCACGCCGCGGAAGCCGCACGGGCAGGGGTTCATCGAGGCGGCCAGGGTGAAGCGGGCCGGAAAGGTCAGCGTGCCGGCGGCGCGCGCGATCGTCACCGCACCCTCTTCGAGCGGCTGGCGCAGCACTTCGAGCGTCGCGCGCGGGAACTCACCCAGCTCATCGAGATAGAGCACGCCGTGCTGGGCGAGCGATATCTCGCCCGGCCGCGGGCTGATGCCGCCGCCGACCAGCGAGACGCGGCTGGCGGTGTGGTGCGGGGCGCGGAACGGCCGGGTAGCGACGACGCGCGGCCGGGTCCCCAGCATGCCGGCCACGCTGTAGACCTTCGTCACCTCGAGCGCCTCGGCGCTGGTCATGGCGGGCAGGATCGAGGGCAAGCGGCGCGCGAGCATGGTCTTGCCGCAACCGGGCGGGCCGACCAGCACGACGTTGTGGCCGCCCGCGGCAGCGATCTCGAGCGCGCGCTTGGCCAGCACCTGCCCCTTCACGTCGCAGAAGTCGCCGACGTCGGCCCGCTCGGGCGGCGCGAGCACGGTCGCGCCGCGGCGGCGGAACTTCGCGCCGTGGCCGAGCACGACCGCGATCGCGTCGGCCAGGGCCGGCACCGCGTAGACGTCGAGCCCCTCGACCAGCGCCGCCTCGTCGCGGTTTGCCAAGGGGACGATGATCCGCTCGAACCCCGCGCGCTGTGCCGCCAGCGCCATCGCCAGCACGCCGGGGACGGCGCGCAGCGTGCCGTCCAGCGCCAGCTCGCCGCAGACGACGTAGCCGTGCAGGGCGGTGCGGTCGAGCTGCTCGTCGGTGGCCAGCAGCGCCAGCGCGATGGCCAGGTCGAAGCCGACCCCGGCCTTGCGCATGTCGGCCGGGGCGAGGTTGACCAGCAGCCGGCCCGGCGGAAAGCCGAAGCCGGAGTTGACGATGGCGGCGCGGACCCGCTCGCGCGACTCGTTGAGGGCGCGGTCGGGCAGGCCGACGATGGCGAAGTTGGGCACGCCGGCGGCCGAGTCGGTCTCGACCCGGACGACGTGGGCGTCGATCCCGGCGATGGCGGCGGAGAAAGCGAGGGCGAGCATCGCCCTGCTATCACGACGAGCCGGTCGGCCGGCAAGGGCAAGGCGATCATCGCTTGGCCATTTGATGCGTTGGTTTCGGATCGTAGGTCATGATTCACCCTATCAGCGGCCATGGTGGGATGAACGGCTTGCCTTCCTGGCGTTGCGCGCGCAGCGCGGCGAAGACGGGGCGCATGGCGACCTGCCGCGGATCGTTGCGTACGCGGTAGCGGCGCAGGTGCCGGGCGTAGCGCCCGCGCACCGTCAGCGCGGGGAACGGCGGTCCGTACGACGCGAACAGCGCCTCCTTCGTCCGCGTACATTCGCAGCGCATTTTCGTCTCGTCGTCCGCCCGCTCGCAGCCGGCGTCGCCGTGGGCGGAGAACCAGTGGTCGCATTCGGTACAGCGATAGGTGAGACGTCGCTGGCCCGCGTCGGGCGGCGCCTCGCCGCCGGGCTCGTTCTCGTGCATCGCGCCGCTTCAGGGGCCCGGCAACGGCGGCGGCGTGTCGGGGTGGAGGACGATGCGCATGCGCACGTCATCCTGGCGCAGCTCGATGTAGGCGGTGCCGGTCTGCCGGGCGCTGGACACCCGCAGCACCAGGGCGGCGAAGGAGTCCTCGAAGACCGGCTCCAGGCCCAGCGGTGCCAGCTCGCGGGTCAGGACCCGCTCGACGTCCTCGCGGATGCGGATGGCGGCGATGTCGGCCACGACCGTGTCGTAGACAAGAGCTTCCGGATCGTCTGGCACCGCGACTCACCCCGAGCATCCGTTGCGCATGGACCGGATCATCGATCGGGCGAGCGGCCGCACGCAATATCCCATCGGCGTGGCCCACGGGCCGGTTGGCCATGTCCCATCCGTGTCCCACCTGACGGGGACGATTGTGTCCCAGTTGGCGAGGTCGGCGTGTCCCAGGTGGGCTATGTACGGGCTACGGGTGGTCGGCGATGGCGTCGTGGCGCGAGCTGACACGCCCGATACTCAACTCCCCGAAGGAGCCCCGATGACTCTCGTGACGCTTTTGTTGTCCGCCTTCGTCTCGTTGCTATTGCCCTTTGGCTCGCCAGGAGCACATCACGCCGCTCCGTTTGATGCGGTGGGCGGTGGTCCGATGGTCCATCCGTACGACGCTGTCGGCGGTGGCCCCATGGTCGTTCCGGCCACCCACTGAGCCCAAGGACCGCATCGCTCCCTGATCACCGCGCCGCGGCGTCGCTCTCGGCGCCGCGGCGAGAGGCATAGTCGTGCGGGTGCGGAATGATCGGGCCGCTGTGGGCGTCGGTGCGCCTGCCGCGGGTGTTGTATGCGACTCGTCCCTTTTGCCTTGATGCCGTCCTCGCCGCGCAGCCCATTGCTGGCGGCCTACAACCTGTGGTCGCACGCCGATTTCACCGCCTGCCTGACGGAACTCGAGCGGCTGCGCACGATGCTCTCAGGGATCGATGTGGCCGAGGCGGCTCTCCTTCGTGCCCGTGCCCTCCTGCGTTTGGACCGCGCGGCGGACGCAGTGGACGCCCTCGACGTGGAACCCTCCCTTCTGGCGGACGACGACGTGCGCTGTTCGATCGAGGCATTGCGAGGATTCGCGCTGGTCTCAGCCGGGCGCTCGGACGAAGGAATGCGCTCGCTGCACGACGCGCTGGCGTACGCGAACGCGCACCCCGTCGACGTCTCGGTCCGGCTCGAAGCCGTCTACCACCTGGCGTTCGCGTGCTGGCTGACGGGTGACTACGTCCGAGCCGAGGTCGAGGCGTCGCGCGCGTTGGAGCCCGGCGTGGACGGAATCGTGTCGCGAGCGACTGCGCTGCGCGGCTGGATTCACGTGGGGCGTTCGCAGTACGCGCAGGCGCTGCCGTTCTTCCGCGAGGCGCGCCGGGCGTTCACCTCGGTGAGCCGCGACGCGGCGTTCGAAGCGTCGGTCGTGCACGCGCTGGCGACCTACGAGTGGCAGTTGCTGGAGCATGACGGCGAGCCGCACTACTACGCCGAGGAATTGCCGCGCGTCCACGGTTTGTCGCTCGACACGTACCGGCTGCTGGTGGGCGTCGCCGACGCCTGGCGCGCCGCGTTGGCCGGTGACGAGTACCGTGCGGTGGCGTTCGCGGCCCAGACCGAGGCGAACGACGTACCTCCGCACTGGAGGGTGTTCGGGTTGGCGACCCGGGCCGGCATCGCGCGGTCGTTCGGCCACGAGCAGTTCGCGCGGGCCACCGCCGACGTGGGGTTCACCATCGCCACGGGAACGGACTGGACGGACCTGCCGGGTGAGAGCCGCATGGCGCTGCTGTACGGCGCCGAGCGACTCGCCGGGCACGACGTGAACCGCGCCCAGGCGCTGCTCGGGGCATACGCCCGCATCGCGACCGAGGTCGACCCGCGCTACGCGCGCGGCGCCCACGCCTTCCATCGGGCGACCGAGCACCACGCGCGTGGCATCGTGGCACTTGCCGCTTCGGACTCGTCTTCCGCCCTCAGTCACCTGCTCGATGCGCACCGGTTGTTCACCGCCGTCGGCTTCCACTGGCGGGCAGCGGCCTCGCAGCTCGCGCTCGCGCGCGAGAATACCGCCGCGGCACGGCGGGCGTATCGCGACGCGCGGAGGTTCGTGCTGGACCGCTTCCCGCGCTCGTACTTGGCGCGCGAGCTACACGACCATGCGTTACCGACGCCTGTCCCCGCCCCGGAGCCGCTGACGCCGACGCACATCGCGATCATCCGCGCGCTGTGCGCCGGCAAGTCCAAGCGCCAGATCGCCGAGGAGCGGCGGACCGCGCTGGGGACGGTCCGCAACCAGGTCAAGCAGATTCTCCAGCGGACCGACCTGCACTCGGTGGACGAGTTGCGCCGCCGGTACGGCGGCATCTCCGCCTGACGTCCGGCGCAGCGAGGGCGGGGGACGGCCCGGATCGGGACCCGGCTCGGGGCGCTCGACTGGCCTACACAGGAGCGCGCGCGGGCGACGAATCCGGGCCGTCTGGGGCGCCCTTCCCCTCCTTCGGTTCGTGGTCCCGTATCCGAGTGGGATACGGGAGACGGGTCACACGGCTGGACGGGCTTCGCCATGGGCGGAGAACCGGTGGTCGCAATCAGTGCAGCGATAAGCGATAGGTGAGACGTCTGGCCCGCGTCGGGCGGCGCCTCCCCGCCGGGCTCCAGGCCCAGCGGCGCCAGCTCGCGGGTCAGGCCCCGCTCGACGACGCCCTCGCGGATGCGGGTGTGCCCGCCCAGCGAGGGCGACGTGCCCCAGGTGGGCTATGTACGGGCTACGGGTGGTCGGCGATGGCCGGTCGTGGCGCGTCTCGGCACGCCCGCTACTCAATCCTGAAAGGACATCCTCATGGCCCTCGTGAGCCTGGCCCTGGCGGCGCTGCTTTCCCTCGCCTTCGGTGCATCTTCGCGCCCGCTCGACGTCGTCGGCGGCGGCCCCTACGTCGTCGCACCGCACGATGTCGTGGGTGGCGGACCGTACGTCGTGACGCCGCACGATGTCGTGGGCGGAGGACCGTACTAGAAGGCCAACGCCCCTTTGAGCGGCGCGTGGGCGGATGTCGCTGGTGATCTTCCGACGGTTGGTCTCGGGCATCGACGCCTGGCGCGGCCCCGGCGCGGGCGATCACCGGCAGGCCGTCGCGTTCACAGTAACGACCGGCGGCTAGTTTGCCCCGGCCGGCACTCGCTCGCCGGCCGGCGCGGCCGTCGGCGCCGGCTGCAAGCCGAAGTGGCGCACGGAGACGTGCCCCACCAGCCAACAGCAGCCGCGACACCGGGTGCAGCTCGTACTACTGCTGAAAACACGCAAATATCGCAAGAGCCAATACTCCCACAGTGGAGGTCGACGATGGCGAAAGCGGGCACGCCGACGCCCGAGTCGGATCTCGACCCGGACGACGTGGGCATCCATCCTGGCGATGGCGGCGGCAAGCGGTACGTAAAGGAAACGCTCTCCTGCCGCTTCGGCGAGGAAGGCCGACCGCCCGGCTGGGAATTGCGCCCATGGCGAGTTCTCGTACCGGGCTCAGTCTGCGCGCTTTCGTCAATTCCGACGGAATCGACCACGAAGGCACCGTCATCGTCGTGTCCTACCTCTTCGTCCTCGCCGGCGCGTGGAACGACGGGCTGCTCGGATTGTCCACGTCGGTGTGGTCGCACGTCGCGGAGCTGGCGATGGCGGCGATCCTGGCCGTGGAGATCGCGAGCCGAATCGCGCTCACGGTCGACCGCACCACCGGCTACTACGGCATCCTGATGCTGGACGTCGTCTCGCTCCTGACGGTCTTCCCGTTCTTCGTCTTCATCGGGTTCGCGCGGCTCGCGCGCATGTTCTACGCATCGTGGCGGCTGCTGCGCGCGCTCGACCGGATGGCTTCCGGCACGAAGAACCCGCTCTATCTCACCGCGTTCTTCCCGTTCGCGGTGCCGCTCATGGCGGCGATCGTCTACGCGCTGGAGCGCCCCATGGCCGGCAGCCACATCCACAACTACTTCCAGGCCCTGCTGGTGTGCTTCGCCTTCGCCCTGAGCCTGGGCAACGTGCGGCCGGCCTCCCCGGTCGCGATGGCCATCTGCGGCATCTTGTTCCTCGGCGGCCTCGTCTGCATCGGAATCGTCACGAACTGGCTCTCGAACCGGTACCAAGGACCCGCCCAGCCGAGCGGGCGTTGAGAATCGGTCTCCACACGGTGCACAGCCGCAGCGGGCGGAACTGTGGATAACTCGGTGAGCGCGCCGCGGATGGGCCTTTCGGCCGCGTTCCCGGTGCGTTCGCCTGCCCGCGCAATGATGCGCGTGCGCGATGCGGCTCGCGCGCCGCAACACATCGAAGCGTAATTTATCGGTACGCTAGAGTACCCTGGATTGATAAGTTTGTGGTATTGCTTTCGGTTTAGCGGCAGGAGTCACGATTTTTAGTGGCGACGCAGTGGCAGGAGGCGACCTAGCCCTCGGGCCGGCGCGACGTCCGGTGCCACCCGTTCCTGTACCGGCCGACGCGGCCATTTTACTTGAGAACTAATCTCAATAAGGCTGGCAAAAGAGGCGCACGGCCGGGCTCGCAGGGGTTCCGCCCCCGGCTCCCGCATCGGGTTCGTCGGTATGAAGACGTCTCTGGTTCTCGCGTGCGCGCTCGCGGTCGCCGTCGCCGGCTGCAGCAAGCCCTCCGACACCTCGACCACCACCACGACCACCTCGCAGAGCGCCGCCCCCGCCGCGAGCGGCTCGGCGGCCGCCTCGGGGGCCAAGACGATCGGCTTCTCGGTCCAGAACCGCGAGGCCCAGTTCTACCAGGACATGGAGTCCGGCATGAAGGCCGAGGCGGCCAAGTACGGCTACACGATCCAGGTCGTCGACGCCGCTCGCGACAACGCCAAGCAGCAGAACCAAGTCGAGGACTTCATCTCCAAGAAGGTCGACGCGATCGTGCTGACCCCGTACGACTCCAAGGCCATCGGCAGCGCCATCGTGGAGGCCAACAAGGCCGGCATCCCGGTCTTCACCGCCGACATCGCCAACGCGTCGAGCCAGGGCAAGGTGGTCGCCCACATCGCCAGCGACAACGTCCAGGGCGGCGGCCAGGCCGGCAAGCTGATGTGCGCGGCGGTCAAGAGCGGCCCGGTCGCGATCATCGACGAGCCCGAGGTGACCTCGGTCCAGGACCGGGTCAAGGGCTTCAAGGCGGCGCTGGCGTCGGGCTGCCCCGGCGTGACCGTGGTGGCCGACATCGACGGCGGCGGCGAGCGCGCCCGGGCCTCCTCGGCGATGGAAGACATCCTCCAGTCGCACAAGGACCTCAAGGGCGTGTTCGGGATCAACGACGACTCGGCGCTGGGCGCGGCCAAAGCGGTCGAGGCGGCCGGCAAGAAGGGCACGATCGCGGTGGTCGGCTACGACGCGGCCCCGGAGGCGCGCACCGCGATCGGCAACGGCTCGATGTACGGTGACGCGATCCAGCACCCCGACCAGATCGGCGCCAAGACGATCGACGCGATCCACGACGCGTTCAGCGGCAAGACTCCGCCGGCCAAGATCGCCGTCGCCGTCGGCACCTACACCAAGGCCGACGCGGGCAAGTAGCATGGCGGCCGCAGCGCCGGCTGCGCCTCTGCTCGAGATGCGGGACATCGTCAAGACGTTTCCCGGCGTGCGCGCGCTCGACGGCGTCACGTTCGACGTGCGGGCGGGCGAAGTGCACGCGCTCGTCGGCGAGAACGGCGCCGGCAAGTCGACCCTGATGAAGATCCTTGCCGGCGCGCAGCCGGCCGACTCCGGCACGATGCGGATGAACGGCGAGCCGGTCGCGATCGACGGCCCCAATGCCGCGACCGAGCTCGGCATCGGGATGATCTACCAGGAGTTCAACCTCGTCCCCGACCTCGGCGTGATCGAGAACGTCGTGCTCGGGGTCGAGCCGCGCAAGGGCCGGTTCCTCGACCGGGCCGCCGCGGCGGAGCGGGTCGCCGAGGTGCTCGCGGAGCTGGGGATCGCGCTGCCGCTCGACCGGCCGGCGCGCCGGCTGGCCGTCGCCGAGCAGCAGCTCACCGAGATCGCCAAGTGCCTCGTCCGCCAAGCGCGCCTGATCGTGATGGACGAGCCGACCGCGGCGCTGACCGAGCGCGAGACCGACGCGCTCTTCGCGCTGATCGGCCGGCTGAAGGCGCAGGGCGTCGCGTTCGTCTACATCTCGCACCGGCTCGAAGAGCTGCCGCGCATCGCCGACCGCGTCACCGTGCTGCGCGACGGCAAGGCGATCGAGACGCGCCCGATCGGCGAGCTGCCGCGCGACGAGCTGATCCGGCTGATGGTCGGCCGCTCGCTCGAGAACCACTTCCCCGACCTGCCGCCGGTCGGGCCGGAGGCGCCGGTGGTGCTCGACGTGCGCGGCCTCGCGTCGGCCGGCGGCGTCGGCGTGCGCGACGTGTCGTTCGCGGTGCGCGCGGGCGAGATCGTCGGGCTGGCCGGCCTGGTCGGCGCGGGCCGCACCGAGATCGTGCGCGCGATCGCCGGCGCCGACGTACCGACCCGCGGCGAGATCCGGGTCGGCGGCGAGCCGACCGTGGTGCGCTCGCCGCGCAGCGCGATCCGGGCCGGCATCGCGCTGATCACCGAGGACCGCAAGGCGCAGGGGCTGGTGCTCGGCATGACCGTGCGCGAGAACACGACCCTCGCCCACCTGGGCCGGTTCGTGCGCGGCGCGTTCGTCGACCGCGCCGCCGAGACGTCGGCGACCAGCCGCGAGATCGCCGAGCTGCGCATCCGCACGCCCTCCGGCGAGCAGACCGTGCGCAACCTCTCGGGCGGCAACCAGCAGAAGGTCGTGCTGGCGAAGTGGCTGATCGGCCACGCCCGCATCTTCCTCTTCGACGAGCCGACGCGCGGGATCGACGTCGGCGCGAAGGCCGAGATCTACGCGCTGATGGTCGAGCTCCTGCGGCAGGGGGCCGCGATCGTGATGGTCTCCAGCGAGCTGCCCGAGGTGCTGGGCATGTCCCACCGCGTGCTCGTCGTGCGCGGCGGCCAGGTGCGGGCCGACCTGCCGCGCGCCGAGGCGACGCCCGACCGGGTGATCGCGGTGGCGACCGGGGTGGCCGCCTGATGGGCGTCAAGGCGGTGATGGACGCGCGCAGCGACGACGCCGCCGCGCGCAAGCGCCGCGCCGCCGCGCTGCGCACCGCCGGCCTGGCCGGCGCGCTGGTCGTGCTGGTCGTGGTCGTCAACCTGCTGACCCGCGGCGACTTCCTCAACACCGGCAACCTGACCAACGTCCTGCGCCAGATCTCGGTCAACGCGATCATGGCCGTCGGGCAGACGTTCGTCATCATCACCGCGGGGATCGATCTCTCGGTCGGCTCGCTGGTCGGGCTGGCCGGCGTGGTGATGGCGCTGGTCGCCAACGCGCTGCACCTGGGCGGGCCGGGCACGTTCGTCGTGACGCTGCTGGCCGGCTTGGCGGTCGGCTGCGCGGCGGGCTGGATCAACGCGCTGCCGGTCGTGCGGCTGGGCTTGCCGCCGTTCATCACGACGCTGGCGATGATGCAGGTCGCGCGCGGGCTGGCGTACATCCTCGCGCACGGGCAGCCGATCCCGCTGAGCGACAGCACGCCGTTCGACTGGCTGGGCACCGGCGCGCTGGCCGGCGCGATTCCCTGGATCGTCGTCGTGATGGCGGTGGTGGTGGTGGTGTTCGCCGTGCTGCTCGGCCGCACGGCCTACGGGCGCTACGTGCTCGCCGACGGCGGCAACGAGGAGGCCGCGCGGCTGGCCGGCATCGACGTGCGCCGGGTCAAGACCCTGGTCTACGTGATCTCGGGCGGCTGCGCGGCGCTGGCCGGGCTCCTGCTGATGGCGCGCTTCTCCTCGGGCTCGCCGCAGACCGGCACCGGCTACGAGCTGCAGGCGATCGCGGCGGTGGTGGTCGGCGGCACCTCGCTGATGGGCGGGCGCGGCTCGATCGTCGGCACGTTCTTCGGCGCGCTGCTGATCGGCGTGCTCAACAACGTGATGAACCTGCTCAACATCGAGTCGTACACCCAGCAGATCGTGCTGGGCGTGGTGATCCTGCTCGCCGTGGTCGCCGACGAGCTGCGCAAGCGCTACCTGGCGCGCTAGAGCGCGGCGACGATGCTGCGGGTCGACCCGGCGCTCCACCTCCACGTCGACCGCGACGAGGAAACCGGCCGGCGCGGCCTGGTCGTCGACCAGCTCGACGCCACGACCCGCTTCCGGCTGCCCAGCCCGGCGCTGCTGCGCGCGCTCGACGCGGCGCGCGACTGGATCGGCACGCAAGCGTATCTGGCGCGGCTGGGCGAACTCGGCCTGGATCCGGCGCGGGCGCGGCGCTTCCTGGCCGACGCGCTCGAGCACGGGCTGCTGCAGCGCGGCGAGCCGGCGCGCTGGCGGGACGGCGACGCGCGCGCGCTGCGCTGGTCGCGCGCGGGCTGCTCGGCCGCCTACGCGCTGCTGCGCGCGAAGGCCGCGCAGCGCTACCTCGACTACGGCGCGCCGGAGGCCGAGGCCGCCGAAGCGGCGCTCATGGCCGCCTACCGAGCCGAGAGCGCGCCGCCGCCCGCCTGCAAGGCCGGCGATCCCGCCGCCGTCGTCGTGCCGCTCGGCGATCCGGCCGCCGCGCCCGCGCTCGGCGGGCTCGCCGCGGCGGCCGGCCCGCCGGTCGCGCGCGAGCTCGGGCTGGCCTGGCTGGCGGCGCTGCTGCGGCACGCGTTCGGCGTGACGGGCGCGCTGCACGACCCGGTCCAGGGCGAGCTGCTGCTCAAGACGCACCCCTCGGGCGGCGCGCGCCACCCGCTCGAGTGCTACGTCGCGGCGCGCGCGGTGAGGGGCCTGGCCGCCGGCCCGTACCACTACGCGCCGCGCGAGCACGCGCTGCGCCGGCTCGCCGGCGGCGCCGCGGCGAGCGACGCGCTCGCGGCGAGCTGCTTCCCGGCGCTCGCGCCGGACGTCGTGGTCGTGCTCGCGCTGCGGCCCGAGCGCGCCATGTGGCGCTACCGCGAGCCGACCTCGTTCAACGTCATGCTGCTCGACCTCGGCCACGCGCTGGAGAACTTCGCGCTGGTCTGCCGCGCCGAGCGGGTCGCGCACGCCTCGGCGCTCGAGCTGCCGGTGGCCGAGGTCGCGCACCGGCTGGGTCTGCCCGCGTACGGCGAGCTGCCGCTGGCGGCGCTCGCCGCCGGCACGCGGCCGGGCGGCGCGCGGTGAGCGAGCGCCGGCGCGTCAACCCGCTGCTCTCGTTCGGCTGGCGGCCGACCGGCGAGGGCGGCGCGCTGGCGTTCTGCGCGTACGATCCGCTCAGCAACCGCAGCCTGCGGCTCGCGCCGGACGAGCTCTGGCTGCCGGGCTTCCTCGACGGCGCGCTCGACCGCGGCTGGACGCAGGCCGAGCTCGCCGAAGCTGCGGCGCGCGCCGGCGGCGGCGCGGCGGCGCTCGAGCGGCTCTGGCCGCTGGCGTTCGTCGCCGAGCGCGACGACGAGCCGCAGCGCGCGGCCGCGCTGCGGCCGTGGGAGGACTACGGCTGCAAGCTCGCGCTCGAAGCGTACGCTGCGTCGCTGGCCGCGCCGGACGAGGCCGGGCCGGAGCCCTTCGCGCCGCACGAACCGGCGGCGGATGCCGGCGCTCCGGCCGCCGACGACGATGCGCCGGCGCTCCGTGCGCTGCCGCTGCCGCGGGCGCTGCCCGCGACGCCGCTCGACGCGCTGCTGGCGCGCCGGCGGACCGTGCGCGCGTTCGGCGGGCGCGCGCTCGCGCTCGACGACCTGGCGTTCGTGCTCGGCCACGGGCTCGGGTCCGCGCTCGGCGCGCCGCCCGCGCACCTGGTCTGCCACCTGATCGTCTTGCGCGCCGACGGGATCGCGCCGGGCGTCTACGAGTACCGGCCCGGCGCGCACGCGCTGCGGCCGGTGCGGGCCGGCGCGGCCGCCGCGCTGGAGGCCGAGCTGATCGGCCTGCTCGCCGGCCAGCGCTATGCCGCCGGCAGCGCGGTCGCGGTGCTGCTGGCGGGCGATCTCGACCGGGTCGTCGCCGAGCGCCGGCACCCCGCGGCGCTGCGCACCTGGCTGATCGGGCTGGGCGCGCTGGCGCAGCGGCTGATCCTGCTCGGCCAAGCCTGCGGCGCCGACAGCTTCCTCTCCGCGGCGATCGACGAAGCGCGCGCGCGCGCGCTCACCGGGAGCGGACCCGGCGTCGTGCCGTTCCACCAGGTCGCCTTCGGCTACCGCGCCGGCGCCGCGGATTGAGCCGAGCGCGCAACTAGCCCTGCCCGAACGTCCCCGGCCGGATCGCCGCGCCCTCGGTGACGTCGCGGAGGTGGCCGTACGCCACCAGTTCCGGCGGCGCGTACGGCTGCGTGCCGGTTGCGGCCGGCGCCGCGCCGGGAGGCGGGTGCGCGGCCGCGGCGAGCGGCAGCGGCTCGACGAGCCGCTGCGCGGCGAGCGCGGCGAGCAGCGCGTCGGCGTCGCGCGCGAGCGTCGCGGCGTCGACCGCGAACGCCGCCCGCAGCGCGGCGAGCGCGTCGCCGAGCGCCGCGCCGCCGGTCAGCGCGCGCACGATCACCGCGGCGCTGCCGTGCAGCCCGAAGTAGGTCCCGTCGTCGAGCCGCAGCAGCACGATCGCGCCGTCGCGATCGTGCGCGACCACGCTCTCGTCGTAGCGAACGCTCACCGCTCGTGGCGGCGGGCGAAGCGCGCGCGGGCGGTGACGTAGGACCAGTTGACGTACGCGATCTGCAGGTGCCGGGCACCCGAGCCGGGCGTGAAGGCGGTCCGGCCGTGCAGCACCCGGACGTTGCGGAACGCCAGGCACTCGCCGGCCTGCAGCCGGCGGCGCAACTGCCGGGCCGGGTCGTCGAGCATGCGCACGAACGCCGCGTAGGCGCGGTAGAACGGCAGCATCCGGTCGAACGGCAAGCGCCAGTTGCGGGTGTGCGGGTGCCCGACGTGAACGCCGCAGACGGCGCCGTCGCGGTCCAGCTCGATCGTCGGGCGCAGCCGCTTGTGGTGGAAGCGCCAGCGCGGGTACACCTGGTGGAACGGCAGCGGCGTGCGCGCCAGCAGCGCGAAGGCGGCCGGGTCGCGCTCGCGCAGTTCCGCCGCCGCCGCGAAGCCGTCGACCAGCAGCGACTCGCCGCCGTCCGAGTCGTTGCGCAGGCAGTGCAGGAAGCTCAGCGTCGGCGGAAAGTCCATGTAGACCGTGTAGTCGGTGTGCGGGGCGAGCGCCGCACCGGTCTCGCCCAGGTCGCTCGGGTCGGGCCGCGCGATCAGCGGCGCGACCGGGCCGAACTCGGTCGGCGTGACCGGGCCCGTCGCGCGCAGCAGCGCTTCGTAGGCGGCCTGGTCGAGGCCGCCGAGCAGGGCGAAGCCGTAGCGCCGCACGTCCGCCTGCCAGGCGGGATCGCCGGCGTCCCGCACGGCGGGGCCGGCCGGCGCCCACGTCGCGGCCTGCCAGGGCTCGAACGGCTCGGGCGGCGCCGCGCGCGCCGGCACGTCGTAGGCGTGACGGCGCAGCCACCCGCGCGGGTAGCGCGAGCGGTGCGGCGGTTCCTCGTCCCACACCACGCACAGCGCGCCGGCGTCGAGCGCCGCGCTGCGCGCGCGCGGCGCGAGGTCGGTCGCGGTGACGTCGAACAGCTTCTGCCAGGTGCCCGGGTCCTGGCAGGCCGCGCACGGGCAGTTGTCGCGCAGCCAGACGAGGTGGAACCGCGCGCCGTCGACGACGAGCACCTCGTCGCCGGCAGCGCACGGCTCCGCCCGGTCGAGCACCGGCCGGTGCGCCTAGCCCGCGGGCGCGAGGCCCGGGTGGCGCGCGAGCCCCGGGTGGCGCGCGAGCCCCGGGTGGCGCGCGAGGCCGGGATGGCGCGCGAGCCCCGGATGGCGCGCCAAGCCGGGGTGGCGGGCGAGCGCCGGCGTGCGCGCGTCGTCCGCGCCTCGGGCGTGCTGCGGGCGGATCGGGCTGATCGTGTAGTCGTCCATCGTCGCGGTTCTCCTCGGTCGGTGTCGTTGCGGTCGGGTCAGGCCAGTACGGGCGAGGGGGAGGCTTCGGTCAGCGCGGCCATGACGCCGTCCCAGAGCGCGATGCGCGCTTCGATACCGCTCTGCGCGGCCTGGGCGGCTTTCTCCCACAGCTCGTCGCGGTCGTTCACCAGCCGCTCGAGCATCCGCCGTGCCGCCGGGCCGTGGTTGCCGCCGTCCAGCTCGATGTGCCGCTGGAGGTAGAAGGCGAACGTCGGCACGTCGGTCTGCGGGTCGTCCCAGCGCGCGAGCAGCCGCTCGAACATCTCGGGGATGACGTCCTCGCGGCTGTAGAGGAAGTCCGCCACGACCTCGACGGTGTGCCCGTCGATCGCCACGCCGAGCGTGCGCAGCACGAACGCCCGGACGTACTCCGGCACGCCCTGGGCGCGCAGCGCCGCGGCGGGATCCTCGCCGGCCCGCAGCCGGGCCAGGAAACCCAGGAAGCGGCTCGGGTCGGCGCCCACCTCGCGCATCGCGGCCAGGTAGAGCTCCAGGTGGCTGGCCGGCACGCCGTCGGGGCCCTCGTCGCTCTCCTCCGAGACGATGATCTCGTTGACGAAGCGGGCCAGGCTCGCGTCGTCGGCCGGCATCCACGGCAGCGTCTGGCAGGTCAGGTCGCGCTGCAGCCGCTTGGCGATCGACATGAAGTCCCAGACCGCGAAGACGTGGTCTTCCATGAAGGCGCGCAGCTTGGGCAGCGAGTCGACGGTGTGGTAGAGCGGGTGCAGCAGCAGCCGCTCGCGCGCGCCGAACAGGCCGGGATACTTCTTGAGGATCGTCGTCGGCATCTTGCTCAGGTGCGGCGTCTTGCGCGGGTCGGCCGCGTCGGTGAGGTTGCGCGGGTTGTGGAAGCAGAGCGGGTCGTCCGCCATGTAGCTGCCGCTGGCCTGAGCCATGCCGCGGCAGCCCGGGCAGCGGTCGCTCTCGTAGTAGTAGCAGCCCGCGCACCAGCTCTCGGCCGGGCGCTCGTACTCGCGCAGGTCCTTGACCACCGGCGACTCGTCGAGGATCTGCTGGAGGCTGACCTCCTTGGTGTTGCCGAGCGGCACGAAGGTGCCGCTGCAGGGCCGCACGTCGCCCTCGTAGTTGACGTAGAACGAGTAGTAGTTCGCCAGGCACGAGTAGCCCACGCGCAGCGGCAGCAGCGGCCAGGTGAAGCCGTACTCGCCGCGGTCGAGCAGCCACAGCTCTTCCCAGAGCGACTTGAGCTCGGTCGGCGAGAGCAGCTCGCCCGGATCGCCGTCGTAGTGGCAGCCGACGAAGCGCTCGAAGTAGGGGATCATGCCGCGCTCGCGCGCGTAGCGCCACATGGTCGGCATGTCCTCGAGGTTCTTGCGCACCACGATGCTCTCGAGCGAGATCGGCAGCCCGTTCTCGGCGCCGTAGCCGGCCTCCATCAGGTTGTCGATGCCGTCGAGCACTTTCTTCCAGGCGCCCTGCTGGCCGACCATCTGGTCGTGGACCCACGAGCGGGTGCTGTACAGCTTCACGTACGGCATCACCCGCAGCTCGGCCATCCGCTTGGCCTTCTTGCGGTCGATCAGCGTGCCGTTGGTGAACACCTCGACCTGCATGCCGCGCTCCACCGCGCGCTCGGCGAGGTTGAAGAAGAGCGGCGAGGAGAGCGGCTCGCCGCCGCCGATCAGGTCGACCGTCTTGGCGCCCAGCGCCGCGGCCTGGTCGACCACGTCGTAGAGCTGCTCCAGGCTCAGCGGCGACTTGGTCGCGTTGACGTTCTTGAAGCCCGGCTCGAAGGCGTCCAGCTCGAAGACGTCCTTGACGTCGCCGAAACCGGCGAAGCAGCCGGTGCACGCCAAGTTGCAGTGGTTGGTGAACTCCAGGTTGAAATAGAGCAGCCGCTCGCGCCGGCGCGACGACCAGTACTCCTCGTCGGTGTAGCCTTCGGAGTCGAACACCGGCGCGGGCAGCAGCGTGCCGCGGGCCAGCTCGCGGTCGTCGCTCTCCGAGAGCCGCCGCAGCGCGGCGTTCATCTCGTCCTGCGCCATCCCGTACGCCGCCTGGAGCGGGACGAGCAGCGCGCGGTCGCGCGCCAGCCGCGGGTTCGGGCGCGGGGCGACGGTGATCTGCGGGCCGCTCTGCGCGACGTCGCGCCCGATCGCCGCCGGGAGCGGGTCCATCACCCGCACCGGGCCGGCGAACTCGAGCCGCACGTCGCCGGCGACCGTGTTCTGGCACGAGAGCCGGCAGCCGTCGAGCTTGTGCGCGCCGCTCGCCTCGATCTCGTTCGGCTCGGAGACCGTGCCGTCGACGACCCGGAAACGGCAGGTGTGGCACTTGCCCTGGCCGCCGCAGGTGTGCGGGATCGAGATGCCGGTCCCGCGGGTGGCGTCGAGGATCGTCTGGCCTTCGGCGATCGCGAACGAGCCTTTGCCGAAATCGACGGTGTACGTTTTCGGGCTGGACGGGAGCGCCGGCTCCTTGATCATCGAACTCTCCTCCGCCGTGCGGCGGTGCTCATGCGGGTACGTGGTCGGAAAGCCTGCTCGCCGTGCAGGCCAGGTGGCGAACGCGGGCGGGCCAGTCGGGGCCCATGTCCATCGGCCGGAACTCGACCCGCAGCGCGCCGGGCGCGCCGCGCAACCGGGTCCAGAACCAGACGCTGGACTCGAGCTCGAGATACGGCGGCTCGCTGTGGGGCGCGGGAATGGGCCGGAAGCTCGCCACCGCGCGCCGGTAGTCGGCGGCCGAGCGGATCGGGCCCGGCAGGTAGCCGACCCGGCGCAGCTCGCCGCTGCGGTTGAGCTCGCCGTCCGACTGGGCGAACAGCCGCATCGTGGTGCAGCCCGGGTCGAGCGTCTTGCCGTTGATCGCGAGCGGCGACTGGTACGGGCGCACGATCTCGTCGCCGTGCTCGTTGAAGGCGTTGAACAGCTCGATCGTGCGCGCGTCGTCCGGCAGCCGAACGTGGATGTGGATCTCGTTCAGGCACGCCAGCACCGTCTCGCCCGGGAACGCCAGCCGCGTGCCGTCGGCGAACTCGGCGACCGCGCCGCGGTGCGCGAAGTACGACGAGGTCGCCCGGCTGCGCGGGTTGTCGGCCAGCAGCGCGCGGTCGGCGAGCTGGGCCGGAAGCACCCGCGGCACCAGCGCCGTGCTGCACAGCACCAGGCCCAGCTCCGCCGCGCACGCGCCGAGCCGCTCGACGTCGCGCGCGAGCTCGGCCAGCCCGGCCGCGAGCCCCGCGTCGTCGAGCGGCCAGGGCCCCGGGTTGAGCTCGATCTGAAAGCTGCCCAGCTCCGGCACCGGCGGATTGGGCCAGCCGTGCTCGCGCCAGCGGCGGATCGCCCGCGCGGTCGCGCCGAAGGCGGGATAGCCGGCGCGGTCGAGCAGAAAGAACTCCAGTTCGATGCCGAACGTCGCGCCGGGCGCGCTCAGCACCGGGCCGGCTCCCAGAACGAGAACGCGACGCCGTCGCCGGCGAGCTGCATTGCGGCCAAGCGCAGGCGGTTCTCCTCGAGCCGCTCGATCTGCGGCACTTGCGCCGCGAGCGATTTGAGGATCAGGTGCTGCCCGCGCGCCGCGATGCTGCGCAAGCACCGGCGCACGACCGCGAGGCCCCCCTCGGGAGCCGCGACGCAGTCGCGCTCCCAGGCCGGCAAGCCGTGCGCCAGCGGCACGGGCAGATAGGGCGGGTTGCAGACGATCAGCGCGGGCCCCGCGAGCGGCTCGCCCGCCTCCCAGCGCTCGGCCGTGCCGGGGACCGCGTAGCGCAGCCGGTTGGCTTCGGCGCAGACGACCGCGTCGGCGCTCGCGTCGAGCAGCCGCAGCGCGCGAAACGGGCGCGGCGCGGCGAGGAAGAGCGCGATGCCGAGCGCGCCGCAGCCGCAGCACATGTCGACCAGCGTCGGCGGCAGCGCGTCGCGCTCCCACAGCGGGAGCCCGAGCGCGAAGCCCACCAGCCCGACGGACGAGGCGCGAGGCTGAAACGTCTGCGGCGTCACGAAGAACTCGCGACCGCCCCAAGCGATCGGCGTCAAGCGACGAGACCCGTTGCTCGTCGTACGCGCACCCCACGACTCGAAGCTCACCAGGCTGCGAGCGTAGCACCATGATCGCGTTCGATCAAGTACGCTCGCGCGACCCCTTGCGCCGGAAGCCGATCTTTGCGAAGATGGGCCGTGGGCGCGCTCCTGCGCCCGGGAGGGTTTCTCAATGAGTGCGCTGAGCACCGAGGGAACGCGCGGCACCACGATCGAGCTGGTGCACGAAGATGCCGGCATGAACGTCCAGCAGTCGACGATCCAGGGGGGCGGGGCGATCCCCGACCACCAGCACGACGTGCCGTCGAGCTACGTGATCGTGGCGGGCAGCGGCCGGGCGACCGGTCAGCGCGCGCGCGACGTGAAGCAGGGCGATACGATCCTCATCCCGGCCGGCGAGCAGCACGGCTGGGAGAGCACCGGGTCCGAGGCGCTCGTCATCGTCGGCACCTTCAGCGGCCCGGCGAAACACTGAGTCGTTCCGGCCGGCCGTGATGCCCGGGCCGCGGTTGAGCCGCGGCACGGTGCTGCGGCTGGCCGCGCGGGTTCGGCTGACGATCGCACGCGACCGGCTCGTCGTCGAAGGCGCCGACGATGCGGTCGCGTGCGACGCCGCGCTCTTGCCGCTGCTCGACCGATTGCGCGCGCCGTGCACGCTCGGCGCGTTGTTCGATGCGCTGGCGCCGCTGCCGCAGCGCGAGTGGATCGCGCATTCCGCCGCGCTGCTCGAGCTGCTCGGCGCCGGCGCGATCGAGAGCGACGGCCCACTTCCGGCTGCACTGCGCCCGGACCACGGCTTCGGTTACCTCGAGCCGCATATCGCCATGCTCGCCGACGAGCGGCGCACCCGCGCGTACGTCGAGGCGATCGGGCGCGTGGTGCGGGCCGGTGACGTCGTGGTCGACCTCGGCACCGGCAGCGGCGTGCTCGCGCTGGCGGCCGCCCGGGCCGGCGCGCGGCGCGTCTACGCGCTCGAGCGGAGCGGCATCGCCGACGTCGCCGAGCAGGCGTTCGCGCGCAACGGCCTGGCCGAGCGCATCGTGCTGGTGCGGGACGTCTCGACCCGGGCGGTGCTGCCCGAGCGGGCCGACGTGCTGGTGAGCGAGCTGCTCGGCAGCGAGCCGTTCGCCGAGCGCGTGCTCGAGTACACGCGCGACGCCGTGGACCGGCTCGTGGTCGCCGGCGGGCGGGTCGTGCCGCGGCGCTTGCGCGTCTTCGCGCGCGCCGTCAGCCTGCCCGCCGCGGTCGTCGCCCGGCACGCCGCCGAGCCGGCCGCCGCGCGCGGCTGGCAGGCGCGCTACGGGTTCGACTTCTCCGCGCTGGTCGACGCGTCGGCGCGGAGCGCGCGCTGGTTCTCGGTGCCGACCGGCGAAGCCGCGGCGTGGCCGGCGCTCACGCCGGCGGTGCGCCTGCTCGAGATCGACCTGGCCGATCCGCCGCGGCCGCCGCTGGCGGCGCAGGCGACGGTGGCCGCGTCGGCCGCCGGCCGGCTCGACGCGGTGGTGGTGTTCTGGGAGCTCGAGCTCGACCCGCAGGCGCGCTTCTCGACCGACCCGGCGACGGCCGACGCGGCCTGCTCGTGGGGCAACGCCGTGTGGCTGATGCCCGTTCGCCCCGCCGTCGCGGCCGGCACGGCGCTGAGGCTGCGCTTCCGCTACGACGCACCGCACGCGATGGCGAGCGTGGAGCAGGCAGGCGCACGCGGTGGGCGAGGCGTCGTCGAATCGTTGCGGCGGGCAGACCATGCGTGAGGGTCCGCTCCGGGAACGGCGGGGAGTGCGGACGAATGCGCCGCACACCATGGATCCCCTCGACCTCTCCGTCCGCCCGCCGCGCGCTCCCCGCGCGATGCTGGCCGGCCTGATGTTCTTGCCGCGCACGATCGACAAGCTGCGCTCCGAGCTGCCCGGCGGCAACCCCGGCCGGTACATCAACGAGCCGCGCGGCTTCAGCGCCTACATGATCCGCCGGGTCGGGCTCGACATGGACGAGCTGCGCGCGACCGTCGCCGCGGCCCGCGACGAGGACGAGGTCACGGCCTGGGTGCGCGAGCGGATAGACCCGGCCCGGGCCGAGGAGGCGAACCGCAAGCTGGAGACGTTCACCAGCGAGCGGATGTCACCGGAGGACAAGGCCCTGCTGGCGGAGCGCCACCCGGTGATGCACGCGCGGCCCGAGCTGACCAACGTCCTGGACATCCTGACCGCCGACGACGCCTACACCTTCGCGCAGCGCGCGTAGCGCTCGATCAACGTTGCTCCGCTCGACGAGGCGCGCTTGCGCGGCGGTCATCCGCGCGCACCGCGCGCGCGGCGACGGCGACGCGGCGCGAACGAACTGGAGACGTCGCCGTCGGCTCATCTCGCCGTTCTGGCGCGTGGCGGCACCTGAGGGTCGGAGAGAACGATTCCGAGCGGGCCGGCGATCCCGCCGTTGCCGGGATCGGGCTCGACCAGCGTGGCGCCGCTGACGTTCGCATAATTTCTGATCAGGATGTCGTTGGCGTTCGAAACCCAGGCGATGCGGTAGCCGATCGAACCGTCGGCGTTCGTTTCCTGGATCAAGACGAAGCCGAACGGTGCATCCGCCTCCAGCTCGTCGAGTCCGGCCATCCGCAACGCGAGCACCCGGGCGCGCGGCGCGCTCGTTCACCGCCCAGTAGCCGTTGCTGATCGCCCGGGTAATCAGTTCCAGCTCGTGCGCGTGGGCGCGCGAGCTCGGACGGCCTCAGACCGCCAGCCGGCGCCGCTCCCAGTCGCCCGAGCGCAGGCGCTGCGCGGTGATCGCACTGCGCACCGTCCACGACACGATCCAGCCGAGCGGAAAGCCCCACAGGCCCAGGTGCAGGACGCGGATCGCCAGCGTCAGGCCGGCCAGCGCCACCAGGCTGGTCGCGATGCCCATCACCATCACGAAGCGGGTGTCGCCGGCCGCGCGGATCGGCGCGAGCACCGTCATCGCGTAGCACTTGAGCGGCACCGTCACGGCGACGTGCAGCGCCAGCGGCAGCGCGACCAGCGTCGCGAGCTGCGGGCTGAGGGTCACCAGCGCGGCCAGCGGCCAGGCTGCGGCCGCGACGAGCAGGCCGATCCCGCCCCCGGCCAGCACCGCGATCCGGGTCGCCGCGCGCCCGAACGTCTTGGCGCCAGGGTAGTCGCGGGCGCCGATGCGCTGGCCCAGCACCACCTCCGTCGCGTCGCCCAGCGAGCCCGGGATCGCCCAGGTCGCGTCGCTGACGACCGAGATGGCGCGGAACGCGGCGACCGCCGCGGTGCCGGCCGGGGCGAGCAGCGCGACGGTCACCGGCTCGGGCACGATCTGCAGCGTCAGGAACACGAACTCCGGCCAGCTCAGCGCGGCCGTCTGGCGGACCAGCCCGGGCTCGATCCGCCACGAGGCGAACACGCCCAGCTCCGGGCGGCGCAGCGTCTCGCGCACCGCGTAGGCCAGGCCGAGCAGCTCGGCGATCAGCGAGGAGAGCCCCGCGCCGGTCAGCCCGAACGGGTGGTGCGTCCCCGCCCCCAGCGCCAGCACGAACACCAGCGGCACGTGGACCGCATTGATCACCAGCAGCACCCGCAGCGCCAGGCGGGTGTCGCCGGCGGCCGCGAACGCGGTGATCAGCATGCCGCTGCACACCATCGGCAGCAGGCAGAAGCTGCGCAGCACCAGATAACGCGCCGCCGCGTCGAGCGGGGCGGCGGCCGGCAGGATCGCGTGCAGCAGCGGCCGCGCGCCGATCAGCGAGGCCAGCGCGGCGAGCAGCGCGATCGCCAGCGGCACCACCGTGGCGGCCCGCACGACCGCGCCGAAGCGCGCGCTCCGGCCGGCGCCGATCGCCTGCGCGCCGACGATCCGCAAGCCGGTGGCGAAGGCGAACAGGCCGATGCCCAGCACCATGAAGACCCCGGCCGCGCCGGTGATGCCGGCCAGCGCGGCGGTGCCGAGCGCTCCGATCGCGATCGTGTCGACCGTGCCCAGCAGCTGCTCGCTGACCAGCGCGAGGGCGTTGGGCGTGGCGAGCCGGCGCAGCGCCGCACCGGCGTCGCGGTGCTCGATCGCGTCGATCATTCAGCGCCGGGCGGCGGTGCGGGCGCGCGCGTACTGCACGATCCGCGCGATCCCCAGACCCACCATCGCGAGCGCCAGCAGCACGCCCAGCGTCTTGTTGGCGCCGGGAGCGGGCGTGGCGAGCACGCGCCAGAGCGTGACCGCGCCGAGCGCGACGAAACCGACCCCGAACAGCGCGCGGTAGCGCAGCACGGTGCTCCGGTCGACCCGTCTCACCGGTTGCGGATCAGCAGGCGCTGGAGCGCGTAGAGAAGGCGCTCGCCCTCTTCGAGTTCCTTGAGCATCTTGCGGCCGCGGAAGCTGGGCAGCGCGTCGGTCACCGTGTCGACCGCGTCGGCGAGCTCGTGGCGGTTGCCGAAGTCGGCCTCGCTGTTCTTCTGCAGGATCATCGCGCCGTACTTGACCGCGGTCTTCGCCGCCTCGACCTCGTTGGAGGCCTCGGCGAACGCGCGCAGCGCGGCGGCGTACGCGCGCTTGGCCTCCGGGTAGTCGCGCTTGCGGGTGGCGAGCATCCCGGCCAGCGTCTCGGAGTAGCCGAGGTCGACCGTGCGCGAGCGCCCGAACGTCTTGGCCAGCACCGCGCGCGCGTCGGCCTCGGCCCGGCTCGGCGGTCCCTCGCGCTTGGGCTCGCCCGGCGCCGCCGCCTGCTGGAGGGCCGGGTCGGGCGGCGTCGGCGCCGGCGTGCCCGGCGCGAGCAGCTCCTGGAGCGCGGCGACCACCGCGGCGGCGCTCTGGTAGCGGTCGTCGGGTTCCTTCTCGAGCAGCTTCATGATGATCCGCTCGACCTGCGGCGGCACCGCCCGGTTGACCGTGTGCGGCGGCGGCGGCGGCTCGTTGACGTGGCCGAAGATGACCGCGACGAGGTCCTCGGTGTCGCTCTTGAACGGCAAGGTGCCGCTGAACGTCTCGTAGAGCATGACGCCGACCGAGTAGAGGTCGCTGCGCGCGTCGGCCGGCTTGCCCAGGAAGCGCTCCGGCGGGAGGTAGGCGATGGTGCCGACGATCTCGCCGGCGCTGCTCGCGCTCGACATCTCGCTGGCGTTGCGGGCCAGGCCGAAGTCCATCACCTTGACCCGGTCGCCGGGCAGCACCATCACGTTGGCCGGCTTGACGTCGCGGTGGATCACCCCGCTCTCGTGCGCGTACCCCAGCGCCTCGAGGATCTCGATGTAGTAGCGCAGCGCGCGGTGCACGGTGAGCTCGGCGGGCGAGATGGCGGCCAGCGTGCGCCCCTCGACCAGCTCCATCACGATGAACGACCACTCGTCGTCGCGCCCGGCGTCGTACACCGCCACGATCGCGCGGTGGTTGAGCCGGGCCATCGAGCGCGCCTCGCGCAGGAAGCGCTCGCGCTCGCGCTCGTCGCGGTCGGTGAGGATCTTGATCGCCACCGGCCGGGCCAGCAGCACGTCGACGCCGCGGTACACGTCGGCCATGCCGCCGCGCCCGATGAGCGCGTCGACGCGGTAGCGCTCGGCCAGGGTGCGGCCGGCCAGCGTCACGCGAACGCGCCCCGGTGCAGGCGCGGCCGGCCCGCGTCGAAGGTGACCACGTCGAAGCGGGCGCGGGCGCGCGGCGCGGCGATTTGCAGCCAGTCCGCCGCCAGCGCCCGCAGGGTCGCGCGCTTGCGCGCGTCGACCGCGCCCACCGCGCCGCCGTACGCCGCGCTCGAGCGGGCCTTGACCTCGACGAACACCAGCGTGTCGCCGTCGCGCGCGATCACGTCGATCTCGCCGCCCGGCAGGCGCACGTTGCGGGCCACGATGCGGTAGCCGCTGGCCTGCAGGAGCGCGACCGCGGCATCCTCGCCGGCCCGGCCGAGCGCCGCCCGGGCGCTCACGCTTCGACTTCCAGGCCCGGCAGCAGGGCCGCGCGCACGCGCCAGAAGCCGCGCCGGTGCTCGGCGCACGGCCCGTGCGACTCGAGCGCGGCGATGTGCTGGGCGGTCGCGTAGCCCTTGTGCAGGGCGAAGCCGTAGTGCGGGTACCGCGCGTCGAGCGCGACCAGCAGGCCGTCGCGGTGGACCTTCGCGACGATCGAGGCGGCGGCGACGGTGGCGCACTTGGCGTCGCCCTTGATCACCGGCTCCTGCGGCGCGCTCCACGACTTGATCCGCACCGCGTCGGTCAGCAGGTACTGCGGGGCGACCGCCAGCGCGGCGAGCGCGCGCTCCATCGCCAGCACCGAGGCCCAGTAGATGTTGAGCCGGTCGATCTCGCCCACGCTGGCCTCGCCGACCGCCCAGGCCACGCAGCGGGCCTTGATCTCCAGCGCCAGCTCCCCGCGCAGCTCGGGGGTGACTTGCTTGGAGTCGTTGAGCCCGCGCAGCCGCAGCGGCCCGTCGGTCACCACGCAGGCCGCGACGACCGGCCCGGCCAGCGGGCCGCGGCCGACCTCGTCGATCCCGCCGACCAGCCGGTGGCCCGCGGCGCGCGCGCGCTCCTCGTACTCGTGCAGCCGGTCCAGCCGGCGCCGCTCGCGGGCGGCGGCGTTGCGCGCCTTGCGGCGCTGCTCCTCAGCGCTCGCCATCAGCGGGCTCCGGGCGCTCGAAGCTGACCCGGCCGAGCTTGCCGTCGCCGAAGTCCTTGAGGAACGCCCCGGCCGCGTTGTGCAGGTCGAGCTCGCCGCCGCGCCGCGCGAAGCCCCGCGCGCGGGCGAAGCTCGCCAGGTCGGGCACGGCGAGGGCGGGCCGGTGGGCCTGCGCCCAACCGGTGAACTGCGCCACCACCGCCTCGGGGTCGAACCGCTCGCGCGGCAGCGCGCCGGTCAAGGCGAGCTGCCACTGCGCCTCCGGCGTCGCGATCTTCGGAACCAGAATTCCCGGCGTGTCCATCACTTCGAGTTTCGGCTGGATGCGGAACCACTGCAGGGCGCGCGTGACCCCCGCCTTGTCCTCGGTCTTGGCGGCCGTGCGGCGCGCGATGCCGTTGATGAGCGAGGACTTGCCCGTGTTCGGGATGCCCACCACCATCGCCCGCGTCGTGCCGCGCCCCGCGCCGAGCGCGGCCAGCGCCGCGCTCACTTTCTTGACCGAGCCCTGATCTTTGCCGTTGACCGCCAAGGCGGTCCGGCCGTGCCGTTCGTACCACGCCAGCCATTCCCGCGTCGCGTGCGGGTCGGCGAGGTCCTCGCGTCCCAGGACCACGATCCGCGGCTTGCGCGCCGCGATCAGGTCGAGGTGCGGGTTGGCGCTGGCGGCCGGCAGCCGCGCGTCGAGCACCTCGACGACGACGTCGACGATCGCGAGCCGCTCGCCCAGCTTGCGCATGGACTTCGCCATGTGGCCGGGGTACCAGTGGATCTGCGCCGCTTGGACGCCTCCGCCGGCCATCAGAGGCTGCGCAGCGGCCAGATGCCGATCAGGGCGCGGCCGGCGACGTCGCCCTCGCGCAGGACGCCCCAGTCGCGCGAGTCGTCGCTGTCGGCCCGGTTGTCGCCCAGGACGTAGTAGGCGTGCGGCGGGACGACGGTCGGCGGCGCGCTGCGGCGGTCGCGGTAGCGGACGTAGGGCTCGGCGAGGACCCGGCCGTCGACCCGCACGACGCCGGCGTCGATCTCGACCCGCTCGCCGGGCAGCCCGACGACCCGCTTGATGTACGTCTCGGGGTTGGGCGCGTCGTGCCGAAACGCGACGACGTCGCCGCGCCGGATCGGGCTCACCCGGTACGCCAGCGTGTTGATGAGGACGAACTCGCCGGCGTGGACGCGCGGCTCCATCGAGAGGCCGTCGACCTGCGGCGTCCGCATGAAGAACGCCGCGGCGATGACGAGCAGCACGCACAGCTGCACGGACAGCGAGACCAGTCGAGGCGCTTTCGCCACGGGGGGAACCCTTCGGCCGCTCCGCCGGAGCGGCCTCCGCTCACTTGAGGATCCGGATGCGGTCGAGCGGCCAGAAGATCACGAAGGCGTGGCCGGTGAAGCCGGCCTTCTGGCCGGCGCGCTGGCCGGTGGCGAAGGTTCCGCTCGGCTGCGCGAAGCCCCAGATGTGGGAGTCCTCGGAGTTGTTGCGGTTGTCGCCGAACATCAGGTAGCAGCCGGCCGGGATGCGGTCGGGCGCCGACCAGGCCGCCTTGGGCGGGATGTTGGCCAGCGCCGGGTCGAGCCGCACGCCGTCGACGAAGACGCCGTAGTCGCGGATCTCCAGCTCGTAGTTCGGCTTCTGCGCGATGTACGGCTCGGCCAGCGGCTGCCCGTTGCGGTAGACCGTGCCGTTGTGGACCCGGATGTTCTCGCCGGGCGAGCCGATGGTGCGCTTGATGAAGTCGTTGGAGCTGGGGATCGGCGGCGGGAAGACGACGATGTCGCCGTCGTGCGGCCGGCTGAAGCGGTACTCGAACTCGTTGACCAGCAGCACGTCGTGGATCTGCAGCGTCGGCTCCATCGACCCGCTGGGGATGAAGAACGTCCGCACCACGAAGGTGATCAGGAACAGCGCGACCAGCCCGGCGACGATGAACGCGTCGAGGTACTCGCGCACCACGGTGCGCGCCGAGGGCTGCGCGGCCGGGTCGCGGTCGCCCGCGGCCACGCCGGGGCGGATGCTGATCGCCACGCGCACGATCGCGAAGACCGCGATGAGCGCGAGCAGTTCGAGCGGCGTCACGGGAAGACCGCGCTACTTCGCGGTCTTGTCCGCCTTGCGGTCGACCTTGCGCTCCTTGATGCGCGCGGCCTTGCCGACCCGGTCGCTCAGGTAGTACAGGCGCGAGCGGCGCACGATGCCGCGCTTGGAGACTTCGATCCGGTCGACGCGCGGGCTGTGCAGCAGGAACGAGCGCTCGACGCCGACGCCGTGGGCCACGCGCCGGACGGTGACCGTCTCCTGGAGCCCGCCGTTGCGGCGGACGGTCACGACGCCCTCGAACATCTGGATGCGCTCTTTGCCGCCCTCGACGACCTTCGAGTAGACCTTGACGGTGTCGCCGGGACGGAAGTCCGGGACGGACGGCTTTTCCTGTTCCTTCTGGATCAGGTCGAGTACGTTCATGACAGCTCTCTGACGACGAAAACGCCGCACGGGGGGCGGCGGGCAACCTCGGGAGTATATCACGCGGCGCCTACTCCGGCAAGTCGGCCCGGTTGCGGCTAGTGGGTCATGCCCGCTTGGCAAGTTGTACGACAGGTTACCTTTCCAACCGGCCGGCCATGCCACGGCTCTTTGCATGGTTTTAGAGTTTACGTGCTTTACGCAGTTTACGTGATTCGGTGTAAAGTGATATAAACTCGGCGTGGACCCGCTGTACAACCCATTCACCCCTGGGGCCGGGGTGGCGCCGCCCGCCTTGATCGGCCGGGACCGGCTGATCGCTCAAACCGATATGGTCCTCCGCCGCGTCCTAGCCGGCCGGTTCGCCCGCAGCCTCATGGCGACCGGTTTGCGGGGGGTCGGCAAAACCGTGCTCCTCAACGTCTTCGAGGAGCACGCTAGGCAGCTCGGATACCAAGTGGCGCTGATCGAAGTGCCCGAGCCCGAGCGAAAGCTCAAGCGCAATCAAGTGCGGGCGGATTTCAGCACGATCCTGGCACCGAAGCTACGGTCGATTCTCTTCGCATTGGATCGGTTGGGCGGCGTGAACGAGAAGGTCAAACGCGCGCTTCGAATCTTCACGGGCTTTTCGGTGAAGCTGAACGTGGACGGCTCGTTGAATCTCGACGTTGGAGTCGATGCCGAACGAGGGACGGCCGACACCGGTCAACTCGATCACGACCTGACGGCCTTGTTCGAGGCGATCGGTGAAGCCGCTGCGGCTCGTTCCGTCGGCTTGTTTCTGGCAGTCGACGAAGTTCAGTATCTCACCAGGCAGGAACTAGGCGCCATCATCACCGCTCTGCACCGGATATCACAGCGCGCTCTGCCGGTCGTTTTCGTCGGAGCCGGGCTCCCTCAGCTTCCCGGCCTCGCCGGCGAAGCGAAGTCGTATGCGGAACGGCTTTTCGAGTTTCCCCGAGTGACCTCGCTGGCGCCCGATGAAGCTCGCAGTGCGCTGTTGGACCCGGTTGCAAAGCTCGGGGTCAGCTTCACCGGTGACGCCCTTGCGCGGATCGTAGAGCGCACGCAGGGTTATCCCTATTTCATTCAAGAGTTCGGCGCCAAGGCGTGGGACCACGCTCGAGGCCCGCGTGTAACGCTGGAAGACATCCATGACGTCGAACCGATCGTGCAGCAAGAGCTCGACAACAACTTTTTCAGCGTCCGCTTCGAGCGGCTCACCCCTCGTGAGCGTGCCTATGCGTATGCGCTGGCGACGCTCGGAGCCGGATCGCACCGTTCCGGCGATGTTGCGCGCGTCCTGAACGCCACTTCCGACCAAGTCGGCACGATTCGCGAGTCACTCATCACGAAGGGCATGATCTACAGCCCGGAGCACGCGGAAACGGAGTTCACCGTGCCTCTCTTTTACGAATTCGCCCTACGCCGAATGAAGCCGGGCGAGGGTGAGCCGCGAATTCCCAGCCGCATTCGGCGGGGATAGCCGGACCGCTCCGGATCCGCTCATGCCGCCGGGACCGTGCCCAGAGCGGCCGCCAGGGCGTAGCCGGCGTCGTCCACGGCCTGGCGGCCCTGGTCGAAGATGCCGCCGAAGGAGAAGAAGGCGTGGATCATGCCGGGGTAGACCCGCAGGTCGGCCGGGACGCCTTCGGCCCGCAGCCGCTCGGCGTACGCGCGGCCCTGGTCGAAGAGCGGATCGTGGTCGGCCAGGACGATCGTCGCCGGGGGCAGGCCGCGCAGCGAGGGCGCCCGGGCGGCCAGCAGGTACGGGTGCTCCTTCAGTTCCGGGCGCGGGACGTAGCAGCGCCAGTAGAACGCGATCCGGTCGGCGGTCAGGAAGTGGTCCTCGCCGTAGGCCCGGTATGAAGCGCTCTCGGTGTCCTCGGCGACCGACGGGTAGATCAGCAGCTGGTGGGCGATCGGCGGCCCGCCCGCGTCGCGGGCCTTGAGCGCGACCGCGGCCGCCAGGCCGCCGCCGGCGCTGTCGCCGGCGATCGCCAGCCGGCCCGGGTCGGCGCCCAGCTCGCCGGCGTGCGCGGCCAGCCAGGCGAAGGCGGCCCAGGCGTCCTCGAACGGCGCCGGGGCCGGGAACTCGGGCGCCAGCCGGTACTCGACCGAGGCCACCATGCAGCCGCTGGCGGCGGTCAGCCGGCGGCAGACGGCGTCGTAGCTGGCGCGGCTGCCGCAGACCCAGCCGCCGCCGTGTAGGAAGACGACCAGCGGCAGCGGGCCGTGCGCCCCGGCAGGAGCGTAGACGCGGACCGGGATCGGTCCGCGCGGGCCGGGCGCGCTGACGTCGGTTACCCCGCCGACCGCCGGCGCCGGCGGGGCCAGGCGGGTGAAGGTGTCCTCGAACAGCGCCCGCATCTCGGTCAGGGACAGGCTCTCGATCGGCGGCCGGCCGGCGGCGGCGAGCTGGTCGAGGAAGGCGCGGGCTTGCGGGTCGAGCATGCTCCCCGCTTCGGCCGCGCGCCGGGCGCGCCTCGTCGCTCGCTCCGGCAACCGGCACTGCGCCCGGTCGTGCGAGGGAGCCCTCGGGGATATGACCAAGAGCCGAGGACTTCTCGAATCAAAGGACGCGCGATGGCTGAAACGATCCGCAAGCTCTCGGTGCTCGACTCGGCCTTCCTCTTCGGCGAGACGACCGAGTGCCCGATGCACGTCGGCAGCCTCACCATCCTCAAGCTGCCCGACGGCTACGCGGGCGACTTCTACGAAGACTTCAAGAGCATGATCGCGCGCCGGCTGCCGCGCGCCGAGAGCCTGCGCTGGAAGCTGGCCCAGACGCCGTTCGACATCGACCGCCCGAGCTGGATCGAGGACGAGCAGTTCGACCTGGGCCGCCACGTGCTGCGCGGCGCGCTGCCCGAGCCGCACGACCGCGAGACGGCGCAGCGCCTGGCCGGGTGGCTGCACGCCAAGCCGCTCAACCGCGCGCGCCCGCTGTGGGAGCTGTACGTGTTCGACGGCATGGCGAACAACGAGGCCGCGATCTACTCCAAGATGCACCACGCGCTGATCGACGGCGGGGCCGGCGCGGCACTGACCGGCATCCTCTACGAAGCCTCGCCGACGCCGGCGCCCGAGCCGGCGCCGCCCGAGCGGCCGGCCAAAGCGCCCGAGACGCGGGCCCAGACGGTGCGCGACATCGCCACCTCGACCTTCGCCGCCTACGCCGAGCTGTGGCGCGCGCCGTGGCAGCCGACCGCGCTCAAGGATCTCGCGCTGCCGCGCAGCGGCGGCACCGACTGGGCCTCGGTGCTGACCGACGCCGCGATCCACGGCATCGAGTGGCCGTTGCAGATGGCCGCCAACGCGAGCCAGATCGCCGCCGCGTCGTGGACCGCGCTGACCAACGCCTTCCGGCCCGAGGCGCTCAAGGCGCTCGAGCTGCTGTCGGCGCCGCCGACCCCGCTCAACGCCGCGATCTCCTCGGAGCGCAGCTTCGCCGCGGTGACCGTGCCGCTGGCGCGGGTCAAGGCGGTCGCCGCCGCCGCCGGCGGCAAGGTGAACGACGTCGTGCTGGCGCTGGCCAGCGGCATCCTGCGCCGCTACCTGCTCGAGCGCGGCGCGCTGCCGGCCAAGACGCTGACCGCGATGGTACCGGTGTCGGCGCGCGAGCAGGGCGACGCGGAGCTGAAGAACCAGGTCTCCGCGATGATCTGTCCGCTGGCGACCGACGTCGCCGACCCCAAGGCGCGGCTGGAGCGAATCGTCGCCGACTCGGCGACGTCCAAGGAGCTCTCCAACCCGCTGCGCTCGCTGGCGCCGCACTTCGCCGAGATCCCGACCTTCGGCTCGCCGATGCTGCTCCAGCTCTTGGCGGTGTTCTACGGCCGCTCGCGGCTGGCCGACAGCCTGCCGCCGCCGGTCAACCTGGTCGTCTCGAACGTGTTCTTCTCGCGCAAGCCGTTCTACGTCGCCGGCGCGCGGATCGAGCACGTCTACCCGATGTCGATAGCGGTCCACGGCCAGGCGCTCAACGTCACCGTCCACGGCTACGTCGACGGGCTCGACTTCGGGCTGATCGCCGGCGCCAACGTCGTGCCCGACCTGCACGCCATCGCCGACGCGCTGCCCGACGAGCTGGCGGCGCTGGAGCGCGCCTACGGCCTGGCCGGCTGAGGCGGCGCCGATGCCGACCGAGGGCGGGCTCGCGCCGATCCCGGCGCCGCCGCGCAAGCCGCTGCTGGGCAACCTGCTCGACGTCGACACGGTCGCGCCGGTCCAGAACCTGATGGGCTTGGCGCGCGAGCTGGGACCGATCTTTCGGCTCGACATGATGGGCAAGCCGTTCACGGTCGTGTGGGGACACGAGCTGGTCGACGAGCTCTCCGACCAGACGCGCTTCGACAAGTCGGTGCGCGGCGGGCTGCACAAGCTGCGCGAGGTCTCGCGCGACGGGCTGTTCACCGCCTACACCTCCGAGCCGAACTGGTCGCGCGCGCACAACATCCTGCTGCCCAACTTCGGCGACCGCGCCATGCGCGGCTACCACCCGATGATGCTCGACGTCGCCGAGCAGATGATGCTCAAGTGGGAGCGGCTCAACGCCGAGGACGAGGTCGACGTCTCGCACGACATGACCGCGCTGACGCTCGACACGATCGGGCTGTGCGGTTTCGGCTACCGGCTCAACTCGTTCTACCGGCGCGACTACCACCCGTTCGTCGACGCCATGGCCGACGCGCTGGGCATCGCGATGAGCACTCGCGGCCTGCCGTTCGAGGACGTCACCAAGGCGCGCCAGCGCCGGATGGACGCCGACGGGCGCTACATGAACGCGGTGGTCGACCGCATCATCCGGGAGCGCAAGGCCGAGCGCGCGGCGGCCGGCGGCGGCGAGAAGAACGACCTGCTCGACTACATGCTCACCGGGGTCGATCCCAAGACCGGCGAGCGGCTCGACGACACCAACATCCGCTATCAGATCATCACCTTCCTGATCGCCGGCCACGAGACGACCAGCGGCCTGCTGACCTTCGCGGCCTACTTCCTGCTCAGCCACCCCGAGGTGCTGGCGCGCGCGACCGAGGAGGTCGACCGCGTGTTCGGCCCCGACCCGGCACTGCGGCCGACGCTGGCGCAGGTCAACGGCCTGCGCTACGTGCAGCAGGTGCTCAAGGAGTCGCTGCGGCTGTGGCCGACCGCGCCGGGCTTCGCGCTGATGCCGTACCGCGACGAGGTGATCGGCGGCAGGTACGCGCTGCGGGCCCGCTCGCACGTGCTGGTGCTGCTGCCGATGCTGCACCGCGACCCGGCGGTGTGGGGCGAGCGGGCCGAGATCTTCGACCCCGACAACTTCCTGCCCGAGCGCGAGGCGGCGCGCCCGCCCAACGCCTACAAGCCGTTCGGCAACGGCCAGCGGGCGTGCATCGGCCAGCAGTTCGCGCTCCAGGAAGCGACGCTGGTGATCGGGATGATGCTGCACCGCTTCCGGCTGATCGACGACCACCGCTACGCGCTGCGGGTCAAGGAGACGCTGACCCTCAAGCCCGAGGGGCTGACGATCAAGGTCCGCCGCCGCGCTCCGGCCGCCGCGAACGGCGCGCGCGCGACCGCAGCGAGCGCGCCCGCGGTCGCGCCGGCGAGCCCGCGCGCGAACGGGACCGCGGCGGTCGCGGCGCCGCCCGAGCGGCTGCCGGCGCACGGCACGCCGCTGCTGGTGCTGTTCGGTTCCAACCTCGGCAGCTCGGAGGACGCGGCGCGCCAGGTCGCCGACGCGGCCGCGGCGCTGGGCTTCGCGGTGACCGTCTCGTGGCTCGACGACTTCGCCGGCCGCTTGCCGACCGAGGGCGGGGTGCTGATCGTGTGCGCCTCGTACAACGGCGCGCCGCCCGACAATGCGGCCGGCTTCTACCGCTGGCTCAAGGAGGGCCTCGCGCCCGGGGCGCTGGCCGGCGTCCGCTACGCCGTGTTCGGCTGCGGCAACCGCAACTGGTCCTCGACCTACCAGGCCGTGCCGCGCTTCCTCGACGAGCGGCTCGCGGCGTTCGGCGCCGAGCGGCTGTTCGCGCGCGGCGAGGGCGACGCGCGCGAGGACCTCGACGGCCAGTTCCGGGCCTGGCGGCTGGCGCTGTGGACGGCGGTGGCCAAGGACTTCGGGGTCGTCTTCGACGCCGCGGCCGAGGCCCAGGGCCGGCCGCGCTATGCGGTCGAGCTGGTCGCCCCACCGCCCGCCAACCCGCTCGCCGCCGCGCACGGCGCGACCGCGCTGCCGGTGCTGGTCAACCGCGAGCTGCAGGCCGGCGGCGAGCGCTCGACCCGCCACATCGAGGTCGGCCTGCCGGCCGGCGCGGCCTACCAGCCCGGCGACCACCTGGCGGTGGTCGCGCTCAACCCGCCGGCGCTGGTCGAGCGCGTCGCAGCGCGCTTCGGCTTCGAGCCCGACAGCTACGTCCGGCTCAGCTCGAGCAGCCCGCGCACCGCCTCGCTGCCGGTCGGCGAGCCGGTCGCGCTGGCCGAGCTGCTGGGCCGCTACGTCGAGCTGCAAAACGTCGCCACCCGGGCGCAGGTCGAGCTGCTGGCCGAGCACACCCGCTGCCCGCAGACCAAGCCGCGCCTGCTGGAGCTGGCCCGCGACGACGAGAGCGAGACCAGCCCCTACAAGACCGAGGTCAAGCGCAAGCGCCTCTCGGTGCTCGACCTGCTGACAGTCTTCCCGGCCTGCGAGCTGCCGTTCGCGCTGTACCTGGGCATGCTGCCGGCGATGACGCCGCGCTACTACTCGATCTCGTCGTCGCCGCTGGCCGCGCCGGACCGCTGCAGCATCACGGTCGGGGTGGTGGCCGAGCCGGCCCGCTCGGGCTTGGGCGGCTACGAGGGCGTCTGCTCGACCCACCTCGCGCGGCGCGGCCCGGGCGAGGCGGTCGACGCCTTCGTCAAGGAGTCGCGCAGCGGGTTCCGGCTGCCGGCCGACCCGCGCACGCCGCTGGTCATGATCGGTCCGGGCACGGGCCTGGCACCGTTCCGCGGCTTCCTCCAGCAGCGCCGGGCGCTGCGCGAGCGGGGCGAGGCGCTCGGGCCGGCCCGGCTGTTCTTCGGCTGCCGGCGGCCCGACACGGACTTCCTCTACCGCGACGAGCTGGAAGCCTTCGCGGCCGGGGGGCTGGTCGAGCTGCACGTCGCGTTCTCGCGGCTCGACGGGCGCAGGACCTACGTCCAGGACCTGGTCGCCGAGCAGGCCGAGGCGGTCTGGGCCGACCTGGAGGCCGGCGCGGTGGTCTACGTCTGCGGCGACGGCAGCCGGATGGAGCCGGGCGTTCGGGCCGGCCTGCTCGCGCTGCACCAGGCCCGGACCGGCGGCGGCGAGGCCGCCGCGGCGGCCTGGCTCGACGGGCTGATCGCCGGCGAGCGCTACGTGCTCGACGTCTGGGCAAGCAGCTGAGCCGCCACTGCTTGACATACACAGCGTAATGCTTGATATAGTTAGCAAATGAACGACAACTACATCGACACCCTCGAGAAGCTCCAGCAGCAGGGCCTCGAGACGCTGCGCCAGGCGCAGGCCGCGCAGGCCGCCGCCGCGACCTCGCTGCGCGACTTCCTCGGCAACCTCACGGGCAAGCTGCCGGGCGCCGGCGCGCTGGGCGCGGTCCCGAGCGTCGTGTCGCGCCTCAACGAGCTGAACTCGGCCTACGCGGTCAAGCTGATCGAGCAGCAGAACGCCTATGTCAGCCAGCTGGTCGACATCTTCAAGACCACCCAGCAGGAAACCAGCGCCGCCGAGTCCGCCGACCAGGGCACCACGACCCAGAAGTAGGCCGGTGATCCTCACCGGCTGGGACGCCGCCGCCGCCCCGCGGCGGGCGAAGCTGCGCCGCATGAAGACGATCGCCACCGGCCTGCTGGCGGTGATGGGGGTCGTGTTCGTGCTGTCGGCCCGTTTCGCGGCCCGGGTTCCCGGACTGGCCTGGCTGGAAGCGTTCAGCGAGGCGGCGCTGGTCGGCGGCCTGGCCGACTGGTTCGCGGTGGTCGCGCTGTTCCGCCACCCCGGCGGGCTGCCGCTGCCGCACACCGCGATCGTGCCGCGCAACAAGGACCGCATCGGCAGCCAGATGGGCCGCTTCGTCGAGGACAACTTCCTCACCCCGAGCGCCATCGCCCAGCGGCTGCGCGCGCTCGACCTGGCCGGCCACCTCCTGCGCTGGCTGGCCGAGCCCGCCAACGGCCGTGCGCTCGCGGCCGGGGTGCGCGGGCTGACCCCGCGCCTGCTGGAGGCCGCCGCCGACGACGAGCTGGGCGCGGTGGTGCGGCGGGTCGCCGAGGCCGAGCTGGAGCGGGCCGACCTGGCCCGGGCGGCGGCCGAGCTGCTGGCGGTGGTCGGCGCGGGCGACCTGCACCAGCGGCTGCTCGACCGTGCGCTGCCGCTGGTCGCCGGCTGGCTCGACGGCCAGCGCCGCACGATCAAGGCCCGCTTCGCCAAGCGCTCGCTGCTGACGCCGGGCTGGCTCGACAGCTACATCGTCAACGGCTTCGTCGACGGCGCGATCGACCTGATCGGCGAGGTCGCCCGCAACCCGGACCACGAGCTGCGGGCCGAGCTCGACGGCTACCTGCGAGCCGCGGCGGAGCGGCTGCGGACCGATCCCGAGCTGGAGGCCAAGGCCGAGCGGCTCAAGGCGGCGCTGCTGCACAGCCGCACCGCCGACGGGCTGGCCGGCCTGGGCTGGAAGGCGCTGCGCGGGCGGTTCGGCGGCCCGCCCGACGAGGCGGCATCGGGCGCCGCGCGCACCGGCGAGATCGTGTCCCACCTGGCCCGCGGCCTGCTGGCCGAGCCGGCGCTGGTAGCCCGGCTGAGCGACCGGCTGGCCGACGGCGCGGAGCAACTGCTGGGCCGTTTCCGTCAGCAGTTCGCCGGGCTGATTGAGGACGTCGTGCAGCGCTGGGACGGCGCGACCATCGCCGACAAGGTCGAGGTCGAGCTGGGCCCGGACCTGCAGTTCGTCCGCCTCAACGGCAGCCTGGTCGGCGGAAGCGCGGGGGTCGTGCTGCACGCCCTGCTGGTGGTGGCCGGCACGGCGCGCTAGGCGCTGCCGGTCATCCTCGTGAGCCACGCGCACCCGATGATCGGCGGTGCGGCTTTCCACCGGCTGGAGGTGCGTGTGCCGCCGCGGACACGAGACGCCGGCACGACGCGGATCACGCCCCTCGAACGAGCTGATGAGGCGTCATGCTCAGCACTCGACTTGGGCGGAACTCCGCACATCATCGTCGAGGTGCTGGGACGCTATTGAGCTTTGCAACAGGCGCGTGAAGCCTCTTCAAGCTCAGTCGTCATCCGGCGCAACGCGCGACGGCGGCTCATGGAGAAAGTCCTCGGTCCCAAGTCTAGTCGGAATCGCTTGATACGGGCGTGCCCGCTGGGAGAAGTCGAAAGCGTCGAACAGGTCATTCGCGCGAGTATCACTCGCTGCAAGGGGCGCCAGATCGAAGATACGTTCCGAGAACCTTAGCACGCTGCCGAATTCTACTTGCACGTGCGACACGTATCCCGACCGGGCATATGCGCCGATAGCGATAAGCGGAACACGATTCCCCAGGCCGTCGTAGTCCAGTTGCGGAGGTGCAACATGATCGTACCATCCACCCGAGTCATCCCACAGTACGAAGATCGCAGTCTGAGGCCACAAATGGCTTTTGCCGATCTCGTTTATGATCGTGCTAACCCAGTCGGGTCCCGTCGAACTACGTGACGATGAGTGGTCGGAGTTACGCAGATCTGGAACAATCCAGGTCACATTCGCAAGGTTTCCATGGCGAATGTCGCGCAGAACCTGGGTCTCCGGTGACACGACATTCTGCGTCCAGTCACCACCATAACGAATCTGCGCGATGGCATCATACGCAGACCATAACTGCCCAAATTCCGGCTTCCGCGCGCCCACGCGGAGGCGGTGATTTAGACGATCATGTAAGTATTTGGCCCACGTTTGCGGCTATCGATCGCCGGGGCATAGTAGCGCCACGATAAGTCGCGCGCATCAAGTTCATCAGCAAGAGTACGAAAGCTGAAACAGGGAAAGACGCGCTTTCCTGGTCGTCGGCTCCGGGTAAGTGTGAGCACGGTTGTCTCGGAACTTGCATCGCAGCCCCAGGGCCGTCCGTCCGGAACATTTGTGGCGCTTGCAGCCTGGGCCCCGATCAAGTAGAGATGCGCCGCAAAGCTTTGATCGAGGTTCGACTGGAACATGCGATCGTATAGCACATATTGCCGCGCAAGGTCCCAATACGGGCGTACTTCTCGTGCGGGAACGTAGGCGTACTGCGGGTAACGAATGCGAATGATAGGTTCGCGTCCCCGTCCACCATTGCCGAAACGCTCAAGGTCGAACCCGTCCATTTTCCCGTCGTCATAGTCCGCGAGAAAGTTTTGATAGCCGTGACTGAGATCATAGTCAACGGTCAACGAGACCGGCTCAAGCGGGATACGTTGTCCAGTGTGAATCGATCCCAATTCAGCGGAGTCAGCACCAGGAAATCCATGGAACAGGTTATCGAAGCTCCGGTTCTCCTGAACAATGATCACTACGTGGTGTATCGCACGACGAGCGGTAACCACGCCGTCTGCGTGCACGCAGCCAGCGAACGCCAAGACTCCTATCGCAAGCGCCAGAACAGCAGAACGTCTCAGGGTTTACGTTTTCCACGGCGCGCTGACGTGATGACCTTTGAACCAAACTTGTGGACAAGAAACTTCTGGGTCTCTTTCTCGACCATGTCTTCAATATGCCGACGGAATTCCGCGCCGTAGTCCGACCCAAACTCCAACACGATAGGAAAGCCATGCCACCCGAGCGCGCCGTCCAGCGCCAATTTGCCTTCCAAAGGCGTAAGCGTCTTCTCTATGACGCGTAACGCTAGCGTCAGCGCCTGTATGGCGTCACCACCAAAAACGACCTGCGAGTGGGCGCTGGCGTCCGTTCGATCTAACTTCGACCCGAGACCATCGATGATGCAGAGGCACTCGTAGTGCCTTTTAACGCGTGTTGGAACGAAGAGCGACACTACAACGGGCTGTTCGCCGTCCTCGCTTACAAAGGTCAGCTCCCGCTTGCAGACGATACGTTCACCGCTTGTTTCGCCTTTGGAGCTCAAACGACCCCCCCGCCAAAGCGCGCCGCACAGAAGCCGGCACGATTTTGCGCCGACTCCGGTCCAGCTGCATAGCAGAGCCTTGCGGTACCCCCAGTGAATTTCGCGCTGCAATACGCTTGCCATTCCGCCATGCTAGCACTCGCCGCCAACGCCAAGCAGGCTGCAAGGTTCTTGGCGCGCGCTGACGGTGAGTGATGGGGAGACTTGCGCCTTGGCGCACAGTTAGTTCCCCCACTTGAAAATGAGGACGAATAGCCGCACGGGCCGACACCTGAACTATACCAACTTGGGAAGCTCCAGCTTGAAGCGCCGCCATTACACCCTGAGCCACCACCGCCGGTGAACATCACGCAGTCATCGTCGTGGTGGCGCGTCCGATCAGCGACGGTGTGCGTTCCATTGATGCGCGCTATTGCCGCAGCGGTATCCGCAGCCGTCCACACTGCAACGTCGGTCAACTGCGGAAACCAAGGATCTGAAACCGATCCGAAGTGCTGAGCAAGGTGCTCGCTATGCTTGGGAGCCGTCTCCAACATCGCGCAGTCCGGACATGTCTCTTGCTTCGCTTGTAGCATGGCTTTTGGATATTGGTCAGCTAGCTGACCATTTTGCCGAAGCCGAATATAACGCGCAACCAAACGGTCAAGCGCCGGAGAATCCACCCTCGGTAACGCCTGCGACGCGACGTTAGCACTGTTGCTCGAGAATCGGACGCTGACGTCGGCAAGTGGAAATACGTAGGCATGATCATACGCTACAACTGCCAACGACTCATCGCTTCGCGTCACAAGCGAATATGGCGGGAATACGTATTTGTTCTTGGGCCCAAGGACCTGGATGAAGAGCGGGATCTTCCCTGACGCGCTCGACAGGCCAATACCATTGATGACGTCGTCTTCCGATTCGCCAACGATGGCGACAAGTTTAGAATGAGAGTCCAAGGCGGAGCGGGCATCCGTTGATGTATCGCGCATCGGAACCGCGGACTGCGTTGTCCCTCCGCAGCCGTTGAGTAGAAAAGATGCGCTGCACAACAAGGCTGTCCAAAACGAACGCTTCAACGACGGTCCCCCGCAGGCGTCATGCTGGATTTCTGGGGCGGTCAAGCTCGCGGCTGTTGCGTTTTCAACTTCGGCGTGGCATGACCTCCCTCCAAGCGCTGGTTCATTATAATGTCGCTAAGCGGCATCGCCGTTACGCTGGCGTATCCGGCGATCAGCAGCGTGTTCCCGGCAACGACGGGCGGCGATGTAGAAAATGGTTCCCGAAAGGTACGGAAACCAAGCAGGCGCCCTCCATGTGCGGCGAGAGCATAGAGAACGCCGGCCGTATCTCCGACGTACACGATGCCGTTGTGGACGACGCAGCTCATCTTGATCGGCGCGGCGGATCGAAAGGTCCATTCTGTTCGGCCGTTAGCCGCATCGAAAGCGATGAATTGGTCGGTTGTTGGAAACGCTTGATAGTACGTCCCGTTAGCATAGGTCCCCGTGATCGCGCGTTCGTTCGATCCAACTTGCGTAAACGGCCCGCTTCCCGAGGCGCGGTATATCCATCGCGGCTTACCGTTACGGGCATCGATGGCCGCAACAAGAGCAGCGCCGTAGGATGGCGTCGATCGAGCGGCGTCGAGCCCGCTGAGAAAGACCGAACTACTTCCCAATGTTGGCGACGAATCGGAATTGCCAAACGGTACCGTCCACATTACGGATCCCGAGCGAGGCTCTATCGCGTCTGTTGCGCAGCGGTACGGTGCATCCGAACAGAACGAGATAAAGGCGCGGTGCGTCGCCACGGTCGTGGACGCCATGGTGCTCACCCCTTGAATGCTCTGTTGCCAGCGCAGCGTTCCCGTATGCGGGTCGATCGCATACGCGTGCATGTCGCCGTTGGCAAAGACCAACGTTTCGTCGATATACCCAGCACTCGGCATGTCTTCGCCGATAGTTTGAAAGTCCCAGGTCCGACGACCGCTTATTGCATCGAATGCGGCAACTTCGTCGCCCTCTGGACGCCCCCACAGACGGCTGGTATGTTCGCTACGATCGTAAGCGTACGGTGAGTCAGCGATATTTCCGGAAAGGCGGCCGTTATGCCCCGAACCGACGACTACTTGGCCGTCGACAACGATTGGGGTCGACATCAGCACGTTTACGCTCTTGGCTTTCCACACGACGTCACCCGTCCGCGCGTCGAGAGACACCAGTTCGTGAGCGAAATCGACAACGAAGACGCGATCTCCGACGAGTGCTAGGCCACCATTGATTTGCGAACCGGCGTGCCATGTCCAACGAGCGGATAGGTGACTTGCGGCGAATACGGCATTGTGCGTCGGAAGGGCTTGGTACATGGGCCACAGTCCACGCAACGGCGCTTCAGTAACACCGTGAGAGCAGCCGCTGCACATCAGCGCAGTTGCAACGGCTAGTATGGCATGCACAGGACGGCGCGCGACCATACAGCGATCAGCATGACCATCCATGATGGTAGACTGAGCTGCGAGCCAGCGTTCAGTGGTGACAACGAAATGTGCGCCCCGGCTTGCAACTTTGCTAAGACGACTCAACGTGTTCCAGGCACCGGTCCCCAACGCACCGTACATTCGCTGCTCCATCGCGCAGGAAGTGGCGGACGAATGTCCGCCACTTCGTAATACCGGTTCGCCAGCAGACGTTCCTAGCCGCAAAATTATAAATTCAAGACTGAGCGTTATGCTTTCCTCGCCCGCCACGGTACGAACCCGATCACGTCCTGGGGGAGAAACCTTCACGCGACCTCGAGCGCTAAGCACTCCGGTGAAATACGTCGACGACCGTGAGCAGCCTTACGCTGGCCGACCCAGCCGGTCGTAATGAAATCAAGGCTCTAAACCTGGTTCTCGTGGTATCAGGCGTGGCTGACGCAGCTTAGCACTGCGCCGGCGCTTAGGCGTTTCTCCCGTAAAATCAGGCGTTCTGCGTGGTAGAGCCCGTATCACACGCTTAGGGATTGCCCCGCTGATCGAACCGACGGAGGCCCCTCTCTGTTGGCCCTTGCGCGCGTGGTGGTTTAGGCGATCTCCGTCCGGCCGCCGCGGCCGTAGCCCAGCCCGAACGGGCCGCCGCCGGCGAACGGCACGAACGTCCCTTCGGGCTGCGCCAGCCGGTCGGCGACCGCCCAGAGCACCGGCGCGTTGACGCCCAGGCCGATGTGGCTGGCGCCCAGGACCTCGATGTTCTCGCTCCGCTCGCCGGCCGGTACCACCGACGCGCTCCAGCTCACGACCCCGTCGACCTTCGACCAGATGGAGCTGGCCGGGACCGGCAGCTCGCCCTTGATCGCGTCGAACTCGTGCCCGGTCGGGCTGCCCTCTTCCCACGGGCCTTCGCCGCTGACGAACTCGTAGAGCGCGCTGATGTTGCTGGCGTTGACGCTGCGCGAGAACGGGCTGCCCAGGGTGATCACCGAGCGGACCAGGTCCGGCGCGGCCAGCGCCAGGTCGCGCGCGTACACGCCGCCCAGGCTCCAGCCGACGACGCTGACCGTGCGGCCGGTCTTGGCGTGGATCTCCTCCAGGCGCGCGCGGAGCTGCCGGCGCATGCGGGCGATCCCGCCCAGGTTGCGGCCCAGCTCCCAGCCGTAGGCGTCGTAGCCGAGCGTGCGCAGGTAGCTGCGCAGCACGCCGGTCGAGAGGTCGCTGACGAGGAAGCCCGGCAGCACGAGCACCGGGTGGCCGTCGCCGCGCGGCGCGGTCAGCAGCAGCGGTGCCGCGGCCAGGCTGAAGCCGAACTCCCACAGCGAGCGCTGCTCGGCCAGCCAGAGCAGCTTCGAGGGCGGGCGCAGGGTGCGTGAACTCGGGTTTGCACCGGCCCAGTCCCAACTGGCAGTGGTCATGTCATCCTCATTTCCCGAGAATCGTTCCCATCCGATGCATCGGCCAAGCGCCGGTTTCGCCGGGCAGGCAGGCACGCACTCCTTCGCAACGCTCTCAGAGCGCGTTGATCGACTGCCCGCCGTCGACCACCAGCGCCTCGCCGGTGATGAACGCGCCGGCCTGCGAGGTCAGCAGCAGCAGCGGCCCGTCGAGGTCGCGCAGGTCACCGACCCGCCGCTGCGGCGTGCGGCGGACCATCGCCTGGGCGTAGTCGGTCTGCAGGAACTCGCGGTTGATCTCGGTCTCGAAGTAGCCCGGGCAGATCGCGTTGACCCGGATCTTGTAGCGGGCGAGCTCGTAGGCCATGCTGCGGGTGAGGTGGATCAGCGCGGCCTTGCTCGCCATGTAGGGCGCCAGTCCCGGCGAGACCCGCAGGCCGAGGATCGAGGCGATGTTCACGATGCTGCCCGGCTGCCCGGCGGCGACCAGCCGGCGCGCCGCCTCGCGCGCGACCAGGAACGGCCCGCGCAGGTTGACCCGCAGCACGTCGTCCCACTCGCGGGTCTCCAGCTGCAGCAGCAGGCTCGAGCCGCTGATGCCGGCGTTGTTGACCACCACGTCGCAGGGCGGCAGCGACTGCGCCAGCCGCTCGAAGCCGGTCGCGATCGAGGCCTCGTCGGTGACGTCCATCGCCAAGGCGCGGGCGCGCGCGCCCAGGCGCGCCGCCTCGGCCTCGATCCGGTCGGTGCGCCGCGCGGCCAGCACCACCGTCGCGCCGGCGGCGTGCATGACCCGGCTGAAGTGCAGCCCCAGGCCGCTCGACGCGCCGGTGACCAGCGCGGTCCGCCCTTCGAGCGAGAACAGCCCGTCCGTGGCGCTCATGCCGGACCGCCGTCGCCGAGCGCCTCGGTCAGGCCGTAGGCGCTCATGCGCGCGCGCACGCCGGCCACCGCGTGGCTGAGGACGACCAGGTCGTGGTCGGCCCCGTCGCGGTCGCGCACGTGGTCGCGCAGCAGCGCCTCGGCACGATAGCCGAGCGTCTCGAACACCGCGATCGCGGCGCGCTGGTCGGCCGTCATGTGGGCCACCATCTTCTCGATCCCCATGCTCAGCGCGAGCGCGAAGGCGTCCTCGCTCAGCAGCCGGCCCAGGCCGCGCCCGCGCCAGGCGGCCGCGACGACGACCCGCAGCTCGCCGACGTGCGGCGACCACGAGAGCGGATCGCGCGCGATCGTCGCGCAGCCGACGACCGTCTCGCCGGCCGTCGCCAGCAGGCTGGTCATCGCGCCGCGCTCGATCTCGCCGATCCACGCCGCCAGCACTTTGGGGTGCGTGATGTCGCGCGGGAGGAAGAGCAGGTCGTGCGGCGGCAGCTCGCGCGCGAACGCCAGCACGGCGGCCTCGTCGCCGGGTCCCATGCGGCGCAGCTCGAGCGCCGCGTCGCCGGCCTGCAGCGCCCGCGGGTAGGTGCGCGTCGCGCTCATACCGAGCGCGGCCCGAGCCACGCGTCCAGCCGCGGCCACAGCCGCTTGACGGCATTCGGCCCGGCGACCAGGCTGACGTGGCCGCCCTTGAGCACGACGTCTTCCTTGTCGGTCGAGCCGACGTGCGCGAGCAGCGGCTTGGCGGCGGCGTACGGCACGATGTGGTCGTGCTCGGCCATGGCGTGCAGGATCGGCGCGGTGATCGCGCGCAGGTCGGCGCGCTTGCCGTCCACCACCAGTTCGTTCTTCGCCAAGCGGTTCTCCCAGAGCAGCTCCTTGATCGTCTGGCGGAAGAACTCGCCCGCCAGCGGCAGCGTGTCGGTCGACCAGCGCTCGAAGGCGCGGTACGACTTCACGAAGTCGTCGTTCCACATGTTCTCCCAGAGCTGCACTTGCCCCGCGACCCGGGTCGCCGGGCGCAGCATCTCGAACGAGGTGAAGATCAGCTCCGAGGGCACGTTGCCGGTCGCGTCGACCAGCCGGTCGACGTCGAACCAGCGCCGGTCCGACCAGGTCGCGAACAGCTCCATCTGCTGGAAGTCGACCGGGGTGGTGAAGAAGACGACGTTCTTGAGCCGCTCGTGCGGGTGCAGCGCGGCGTAGATCGCGGTCAGCACGCCGCCCATGCAGTAACCCAGCACGGTGACGTCGTCCTCGCCCGCGTCGGCCCGCACCCGGCGCACGCACTCGGGGATGAAGCGCAGCGTGTAGTCCGCGAAGGTGAGGCGCTTCTCGGACGGCGCCGGCGGGCCCCAGTCGATCAGGTACACGTCGTAGCCCTTCGCCAGCAGGTACTCGACGAAGCTCTGCCCGCGCACCAGGTCGAGGATGTAGCCGCGGTTGCTGGTCGCCATCACGATCAGGATCGGCACCCGGTACAGCTCGGCCGCGGTCGGCCGGTAGTGGTAGAGGTGCAGCGTGCCGTCCTCGTGGAGCAGGTCCTTGGGCGTCGGGCCGACCGCCGAGCCGGGCGAGGCGACGTACTGCAAGCCGCCCAGGCTGCGGCGGATCGTGCGGTCGACCTCGGCCGCGACGCGCTGCGCGAGCGGCGCTTCGCCCGGCGGCGCGCTCACGCCGCCGGCTCGCCCGGCGGGCGCTTCGTGCGCGGCGGCTTGGCCGGCGGCTCGGGCTGCGCGGCCGGCCCGGCCTGGCGCTCGAGCAGCGCGATGATGCGGTCCAGCCGCTCGCCGATGGCGGCGACGTCGGCCCGGCTGGGCAGGTTCAGGCTGGCCAAGTAGGCCGCCATCGCGGTGCGCATCGTCTCCTGTGCCTGCAGCGAGCCGCCGAGCGCGCCGTGCATCGAGCGGCTGAACTGCTCCGAGCCCATCGTCTGGTTGGCGGCGGCGTTGACGCTCTTCTCCCACTGGCCGACCAGCTCGCGCCAGAGCGCGAACGGGTCCTTCGGCGCTTCGGCCACGATCAGGCCTCGCTGCCCGCGGTCGCCCGCTGCCGCGCTTCGTCTTCGTAGAGCGCGGTCTTGACGATCTTGCCGACCGGCGACTTCGGCAGCGCGCCGCGGAACTCGATCTGCGCCACCATCTCGTGCTTGCCGAGCTTGTCCTTGAGGTGTGCCTTGAGCTCGGCCAGGCCGAACGGCTCGGCGCCGCGGCGCAGCGCGATGAACGCCTTGGGCGACTGCCCGCGGTACGGGTCGGGAATGCCGATCACGGCCACCTCGGCCACCGCCGGGTGGGTGTAGATCGCCTCCTCGATCACCCGCGGGTAGACGTTGAAGCCGCCGCACAGCAGCATGTCCTTGATCCGGTCCACGATGAAGATATAGCCGTCCTCGTCCATGTACGCGACGTCGCCGGTGCGCAGGAAGCCGTCGGCGGTCATGACGTCGGCGGTCGCGCCCGGGTTGCGCCAGTAACCCTTCATCACGTTGGGGCCCTTGATGCAGATCTCGCCGCGCTCGCCCGGCGCCACGTAGACCGACGGGTCCTCGACGCCGGCGAACTTCAGCTCGACGCGCGGCACCGGGATGCCGCACGAGCCCGGCTTGCGCAATCCGCGCAGCGGGGTGAAGGTGCCGGCCGGCGACGTCTCGGTCATCCCCCAGCCCTCGTTGACGTAGCAGCCGGTCACCTCGAAGAAGCGCTGCAGCACCTCGACCGGCAGCGGCGCGCCGCCCGACGAGGCGTACTTCAGCGCGCTCAGGTCGAGCTCGGCGAGGCCCGGGTGGGCCAGCAGCGCGGCGAACATCGTCGGCACGCCCAAGAAGACCGACACCTGCTTGGCGGCCAGGTCGCGCGCCACCGCCTCGACCTCGAAGCGAGCGTGCAAGACCAGCTCGGCGCCCAGCCGCATGCACAGCAGCATGCACGCGGTCAGCGCGTAGATGTGGAACAGCGGCAGCACCAGCAGCGCGCGCTCCCGGCCGGGGAGCAGCACCGGCGGCTCGAGCTTCGTCGTCTCGAGGTACTGCGCGGCGGCGGCGGTGAGGTTGGCGTGGGTCAGCATCGCGCCCTTGGGCAGCCCGGTCGTGCCGCCGGTGTACTGCAGCATCGCGATCGTCTCGGCCGGGTCGCCGAGCGGGTGGCGCTCGTAGCGGCCGTCGTTGTCGAGCAGCGCGTGGAAGCTCACCTGGCGCGGGTCGCGCGCGCCGTCGGCGTGCGGCACCGGTCCGGCGTACTCCGGAAACGCCTGCAGGTCGGTCAGGCTGGCGACGATCAGCCGCTCGAGCCGGGTCGATTCCAGCAGCGCCGCCATCTGCGGGTAGAGCGGCGGCGTGTCGAGCGTGACGATCAGCGCCGTCTCGCTGTCGTCGACCTTGTGCGCCAGCGTCTGCTCGGCGTCGAGCGGCGAGTAGTTCACCACCGTGCCGCCGGCCTTCAGGATGCCGAAGTACGCGATGAGGTAGTGCGGCGTGTTGGGCAGGTAGATGCCGACCTGCACGCCGGGCCGCACGCCCAGGCGCTGGAAGCCGGCCGCGGCGCGGTCGGCCAGCGCCGCGAGCTGCGCGTAGGTCGCGCGCCGGCCCAGGAACTCCACCGCCGGCCGGTCGCCGAAGCGGGCCGCCGCCGCGTCGAGAATCGCCTGCACGGGGCCGGTCTCGATCGGGGCGTCCCAGCGCGCCGGCGGCGGGTACGACCGGGTCCACGGCATGTCGGTCATCGTCGGTCTCCTCGGCGGCCGGCGGCGGCCGCATCGTGGCGCGCGGCGTGCGCCGCGATGGCGCCGATGACGCGCGGCCAGGTCAGGCGCGGCAGGGTGTGTCCCATGCCCTCGATCACGAGCAGCTCGGCGCCGGAGAGGGCGCGGGCGGTGGCCCGGCCGGCCTCGACCGGCACCAGCGGGTCGGCCGAGCCGTGGATCACCAGCGCCGGCGCCCGCACCCGCCGCAGCGCGGCGGTGCGGTCGCCCGAGGCGATGATCGCCAGCAGCTGGCGCGCCGCGCCGGGCGGGTTGATGCCGCGCGCGTAGCTGATCTCGCCCTGGCGGCGGATCCGCTCGGCGTCGAACGGCAGGTGCGGGCCGTTGAGGACGGCCCAGGTCGACATCCAGTTGCGCAGGTAGCCGGCGCGGTCGGCCGGCGGCCGCTTGAACAGCGCCGCCATCGCGCGCGGCTGCGGCCGGGACACGCGCGGGTCGCCGGTCGTCGCCATGATCGAGGTCAGCGTGCGCAGCCGGTCCGGAGCGCGGATCGCCAGCTCCTGGGCGATCGCCCCGCCCATCGAGATGCCGACGACGTGCGCGCTCGCCAGTCCCAGCGCGTCGAGCAGCCCGGCGGTGTCGCGCGCCATGTCGGTCAGGGTGTAGGGCGCGCGCCCGCGCACGCCGGTCAGCCCGGCCAGGACCAGCTCGGCCGCGCTCGGGGTGCGCGCCCCGTCGAGCCGGGTCGAGAGGCCGATGTCGCGGTTGTCGAACCGCACCACCCGGAAGCCCTGCCCGGCCAGCCCGGCGCAGAAGTCGTCGTCCCAGACGACCATCTGCGACGCCAGCCCCATGACCAGCACCAGCGGCGGCGCGCCGGGGTCGCCGAACGCGTCGTAGCAGAGCCGTATTCCGCCGACCTGGGCGTAGGCCGGTGCCTGGTACCGCTCGCGTTCGGTCTGCACCCCGTTCATGCTCCGTTCCGGCCGACCCTTACCGGTCGGGCATATTCCCATCCCGGCCGCGTCGCGCGGTCGCCCGCTCGTGGGCGCGGTCACGTCGGGTCGGCGGCGGAGCCGGCGGCCGCGTTGCGGGCGGTCGCCCGGGCGCGCGACTGCTCGCGCCGCCAGGCGGCGATGCGGGCGTGGTCGCCGCTGAGCAGGACGGCCGGCACCTCGACCCCGCGGAAGACCGGCGGGCGGGTGTAAGCGGGGTGGTCGAGCCCGCCGTCGGCGCCCCACGACTCGGCGGCGGCCGACGCGGGGTCGATCGCGCCCTCGACCAGCCGCACCGCGGCGTCGAGGAAAGCCAGCGCGGCGATCTCGCCGCCGGTCAGGACGAACTCGCCCAGCGACACCTCCTCGACCGGGTAGAGCGCACGCAGCCGCTCGTCGACCCCCTCGTAGTGGCCGCAGACCAGCACCAGCCGGTCCAGCCGGGCCCATTCCGCCGCGTCGGCCTGGCGAAAGGGCCGGCCGCTGGCCGAGGTCAGCACGATCCGGCGCCGCTCGCCGGCCGGGGCGGCGGCCAGGATCGCGTCGAGCGTGCGGGCCAGCGGCTCGATCCGCAGCACCATCCCCGGGCCGCCGCCGTAGGGCCGCTCGTCGGCCCGCTCGCGGCCTTCCAGCGCGTCGAGCAGGTCGTGCATACGGACCTCGACGAGGCCGCGCTCGACCGCGCGGCCCACGATCGAGAGCCCGATCACCGGCGCGAACATCTCCGGGAAGAGCGTCACCACGTCGACGTGCAAGACTCCCACGTGGCCTTCTTCGACCTCTTGCGGCGTGCGGTCCCCGGCCGGGCTCCCGCCGAACCCTTCGCCCGCGGGACCCACCACCTCGAACGCGGCCGGCTCGCCGCCGCCGCCGCCGCGTTCGACGAAGCGCTGGCCGCCGCCACCGGCTCGGCCGCGCTGGCCGCGGTCCGCAACAAGCGCGCGATCGTCGCGATCCACCGCGGCGACCGCGCCGGCGCGGTCGCCGAGCTGGTCGCCGCGCTCGAGCACGACCCGCGCTGCGCGGCGGCGATCGTCACCGTCGGCAACCTGCTGCTCGAGGACGGCGACGTCGAGGACGCGATCGTCCACTACGCCTACGCCGAGATGGTCGATCCCGACTACGCGCCGGCGTATCACAACCACGGCGTCGCGCTGCACCGCCAGGGCCGCAAGCGCGAGGCGGTCCACCTGCTGCGGAAGGCGACGCGGCTCGAAGGGCGCATGAGGCGCTGATGGACCACGAGCAACTGCGGCTCGCGCCCGACCTGCTCGCCGTCATGCGGGCCGGCGTCAGCCACGCGCTCGCGCGCGGCGCGCAGTTCGTCGCCCCGCCCGACCTGCTGCTGGGCCTGCTCGACGACCCGCGCGTCGGCGCGGCCCTCGCCGGCCTGGTCGCGCACGAGCGCCTGGCCAAAGCCGCCGCCGCCGCCGCACTGGAGCCGCCGCCCGGCGCCGAGCCGGCCGACGACCCGCTCGAGCCGGCCGAACCGCCGCCCTTCGCGCGCTACGGCACGCTCGCGTTCCGCTCGCGCGACGGCGCGCACACGCTCTACCTCGACGCGCACGCGCACCACGTCTTCATCGAGGGCGCGCGCCGCGCCGACGACGTCTACCACGCCAAGCACCTGGCGATGGGCTTCGTCAACGAAGCGGTCAAGGACCAGGACATCCTGGCCCTCTTCGGCGCCGACCCGCAAGACGTGACCAGCGCGGTCTACGCGCTGTGATGCTCGGCTAGATCGTCTTCGTGCCGATCACGTCGGCCGACGTGATGTCCTCGAGGTACTCGAAGAGCTGGGGCAAGGTGATCTTCTCGAGCGCGCTGCGCTCCTTGATGCCGGTGCCGTCCTCGCCCTCGTCGCGCAGGTAGCAGCGCGACTCGACCCCACCCGCGCCCTCGCTCAGGAACGAGACCGCGAAGCCCTTGCCCAGCGTGTCGTCGTAGATCCGCATCGCGGCCGGGTTGAGGATCTCGATCGAGTGGGTCGGGTTGTGCGCGTCGAAGATCGTGATCGTCAGGTAATCCCGGTTCACGATCTCGATCGAGCCGACGACGAAGGTGTTCTTGCACGAGAAGAACTCGTGCCCGCGCTTGTTGCGCGAGCTCACTTCGTAGAACACGCGGTGGGCGACGAACCGGTTGAGGATTTTCCGCAGCGTCGCGATCGACGCCAGGGTCTCGGTCCGGTTGCCGCGGGTGTAGATGATCTTCAGGTCGGGTGCCGGCCTTCGCGCATGATCTCCCGCCGGGACGACCGCCGTCGCAGCGCGGGGGCATGTGCCGTTGCACGGCACCGGGAAGAAACCCTCCGGATGCTCTCGATCCCCGATATGGCCCTGCTCGGAGCGGCCGCTCTCCTGCTCTTCGGACCCGAACAACTCCCGCGCGTCGCACGCCGGGCCGGGAACGTCATGCGGGAGATCCAGAACACCTCCTCGGCCTTCATCCGCGAGATGGAGCGGGCGGCCGACGTGGCCGAGGCGCCCCGTCCCTCGGTCTACGAGCCGGTGACGCCGTACGAGCCGCCGGCGCCGGACCCGGTCCCGGGCGAGGTGCTCGAGCCCGCCGTCCACCAGCCGGTCGGCGAGAAGCTGGCCGAGCCGCGCGAGGCGCTCGAGCGCGCCGAGAACGAGGGGCTAGCCGCCGCAGAGCCGTCCCCAGAGCGCGATCACCCGCCGCACGTATAGCCGCGTCTGGGCGTAGGGCGGGACGCCGCCGTAGCGCTCGACCGCCCCGGCCCCGGCGTTGTACGAGGCGAGCGCGCGGGCGTAGCGCTCCGGCGCGGGGTAGCGGCGGTAGCGCGCCAGCAGGCCCGCGAGGTGGGCGATCGTGCCGTGCAGGTTGGCTTCGGGGTCGTCCGGATCGACCCCCAGGCCGGCCGCCGTCCCGGGCATGAGCTGGCCCAGGCCGCGCGCTCCGGCCGGCGAGACCGCGTGCGGGTTCCAGGCCGACTCGACCGCGACCAGGGCGACGACGAGCCGGGCGTCGATGCCGGCGGCGTCCGCCTCGCTCACGACCCGCCACGCCAGCCGCACCGCTTGCGCCTGCCCCAGGCCCGGAGCGAACCCGCGCAGCGCCGCGGCATACGCGAAGAGCGGTGCGGCAGGGCTGGCCGGCGCTGCCCCGAGCAGCCCGACGCCGAGCATGAGCAAAACGAGAGGGCGCACACCGAGTCCGGTGCCCGCCCTCCTCGGGTCCTAGCGGAGCGCCTACAAATTGAAGTTGTTGCGGAGCTCGTTGATGCGGGATTCGAGCAAGCCGCGGACTTGCTTGTGGAGCCGGTCTTTCTGCTCGTCCGGCAGCCGCTGGTAGACGAGGTAGCCGGCGGCCGAGATGATCCCGCCGAGGACCCCGACCAGGACGGTGCGCCCCGGATCGGTGCTCGCGCCGGAGGAGGTGTCGGGCAGAAATTCGCCGTTGAGGGGCTTGTTGGCGTCGGTCATCGTGCGGTGTCCTTTCCACGCCAGGGTACCCGGAAACTGCGCCCGGCGTTACGGCGCCGGTTCGGCCTCGCGGACGCAGCGGATCGCGCCGCGGTACTGGCGGGCGATCTGCGCGACGGCGAGCTCGGTGGTGGCGACGATCGCGTGGACGTCGGCCCGGCCGCGGACATCCTCCGGCCAGCGCATGACCAGGTCGCCGCTGCGGCGGTGGCCGTCGACCCGGACCCCGGCGACCTCGGCCAGCCCGGCCCAGGCGGCCTGGAGCAGGGCCGAGACGGCGGCGCAGGCGATGTCCTCACCCGGCTCGCCCTGCTCGGCATGGCCGGCAGCCAAAATAGAAGACAGCCGTTCCCGGCTGTCCCTGCGAAATCGTACCGTCAGCATGCCGTCGGGGGCGGACCGCAGCGGAGCTGCAGATCCACTACAGGACGATCTTGTCGATCCGGACTTCGGCGAAGCGCTGGCGGTGGCCGTTGAGCTTGCGGACGCGCTTCTTCGACTTGTAGCGGAAGACCAGGATCTTCTTGTCCTTGGCCTGGCGCAGGACCGTGCCGGTCACCGCCGCGCCGCTCACGACGGGGGTGCCGATGGAGACGTCGCCGCCGTCGGCCGCCAGGATGACCCGATCGAAGGTGACCGCGGAGCCGACCTCGGTCTCGATGAGGTCCGTCCGAATGACGTCCCCCTCGGACACGCGGAACTGCTTGCCGCCGGTCTCGATGATCGCGTACATAACTGCGGTACTTTACCACACGGCCGGGACAGCGTCAACGCGAGACGTCGGGCTCGACCGGCTCGGCAGGAGGGCTGCCCGACCGTGTGGTGCGGCATCAGAGCCCGATGCCGCCGATGCCGTTGGCGCTGGCGAAGCCGGTGTTCGAGCCGGAGATCGTGCGGGTCGGGGCCGCGTTGCCGTTCGCGCCGGGCGCGAAGTACAGCACAGCGTTGTCGGTGATCTCGGTGACGTAGACGCCGCCCTGCGCGTCCACGGCCATGTCGATGCCGCCCTTGAGGTGCGTGGCGGGGCCGGCAATCGCGGCGACCGGCGCGACGTCGCCGTTCGCGCCCGGCGGGTAGACCTCGACCGAGAAGTTCGCGGTCCCGCCGTCGTTGCTGTCGCTGGTCAGCACGTAGATGCGGCCGGCGGCGTCGAGCTTGACGCCGCGCGGGAAGCCGATGTGCGTGCTCGGCCCGCTGATGATGCGGCTGGGGGCCGAGTCGCTGGGAGCGTTGGGCGGGAAGACCAGGATCGTGCCGGCCCCGTACGGGTCGGCGGTGAACCCGGCGAACGCGGAGGCGACGTACATGGTGCCGTCCGGCGCGACCGCGAGGTCGACCGGGGTGAAGATCTGCGTCGTCGCGTCGATCGGGAACGCCGCGGCCGGCGCCTGGTCGCCGTTGGCGCCGGCTGCGAAGCGCAGCACGCCGCCCGGATACGCGCTGGGCGGCAGCGACCGGCCTTCGACCACGACGTAGATGTTGCCGCTGCGGTCGAGCTCGACCGTGCGCGGCGAGCTGAGCACGGTATCGGGACCGCCGAGGTTCACCACCGGCGCGACGTCGCCGCCGGCGCTCGGCGCGTACGCGAGGATGTTGTCGCCGGCGCCGGAGTTCGCCACGAAGAGCGTGCCGTCGGGCGCGGTCGTCATGTTGACCGGGTTGCTCAAGAGCGCGGTGGTCATGGCCTGCGCGCCCGGCACGCCGATCACCGACTGCGGCGCGACGTTGCCGTCGGCTTGCCGGTCGAAGATCTCGACCACGTGCTCGGCGCCGACGCCCAGCGTGACGTAGAGGTGCCCGAGCGTGACGGTCACCGGCACGTCGACGCTGCTCTTCTTGGCGGTGATCGTGATCGTGCACGAGCCGCCGCCGACCGGCGTGACCACGAAGGTGTCCACCTTGGTGCTGTTTTCTACGTGGTCGTTGCCGCTCTCGGCGGGCTCGGCGACCGTCGCGCAGGTGGGGTCGGAGCTGACCGCGGCGGCATGGTCGCCGTGGACGTCGCTCACGGTGATGGTTTGCGCGGCCGCAGCGCCGACCGCCGTGAACGCGAGCGATCCGGGCGAGGCGCTGATCACCTTGTCGTCGCTGATCGCGCGCGACGTGCCGTGGCTCGCGGCGGCAGGGTGCGCGTTCGGCAGCACGTTCGACGACGTGCCGCCGGCGCTGCACGCCGCGAGCGAAAGCAGGCCCAGACAGGACAAGAACCGGCGAGGCAACATGAAGAGACAGCCAACTTCCTAAAGCGGTTGAGAAAACGCGTACACCCTTGCTCGTGCCTAACACGCCGCGGCACCGGCTCCCTGCCGCCGATTCGGGCGCAAGCCGCACTTAACGCAATCTTGCTGGCCGCTCGGCGCGGCTGCGGCGCAGGGCATGGACGGCGGTTCGCGAGGGTACGCTGGGGGCATCATGCGCACCACCGCACCGCCCGCCGCTCCGACGGCGAGCGACGTCGTCTTTCGGATCAACGGCCGCGCCGTCCGGGCCGCGCTGGAGCCGCACGTCACCCTGCTGGACCTGCTGCGCGAGCGGCTCGGTCTGACCGGGACGAAGAAGGGCTGCGACCGCGGCCAGTGCGGCGCCTGTACCGTCCTGGTGAACGGCCGGCGCACGCTGTCTTGCCTGGCGCTGGCGATGGCGCACGCGCGCGACGAGATCACGACGATCGAAGGGCTGGCCGAGGAGAACGCGCTGCACCCGGTGCAGGCCGCGTTCGTCGCGCACGACGCGTTCCAGTGCGGTTTCTGCACGCCGGGCCAGATCGTCTCGGCGGTCGGCGTGCTGAGCGAGGGGCACGCGCGCACGGACGACGAGGTCCGCGAGGCGATGAGCGGCAACCTCTGCCGCTGCGCCGCCTACCCCAACATCGTCGCGGCCGTGCAAGCCGCGCGCGAGAGCGCCTGATGCGCCGCTTCGAGTTCGTCGAGGCCGAGTCGGCCGCGGCGGCCCGGGCGCTGGTGCGCGACGACCCCGACGCGCGCTTCTACGCCGGCGGCACGACGCTGGTCGACCTGATGAAGGGCGGCGTCGAGGTGCCCTCGCGGGTGGTCGACATCTCGCGCCTGCCGCTGACCGGCATCGAGGTGCGCGGCGACCGCGTGCGGATCGGCGCGCTGGCGCGCAACACCGACGTGGCGTACGACGCGACCGTCGCGGCGCGCTTCCCGGCGCTCGCACAGGCGCTGCTCAGCGGCGCGTCAGGCCAGATCCGCAACGCCGCGACGATCGGCGGCAACCTGCTGCAGCGCACGCGCTGCCCGTACTTCCGCGAGACGCGCTGGCGCTGCAACAAGCGCGCGCCGGGCAGCGGCTGCGACGCGCTCGAGGGCTTCAACCGCGGCCACGCGCTGCTCGGCACGAGCGAGGCCTGCATCGCGACCAACCCGAGCGACATGGCGGTCGCGCTGGCCGCGCTCTCGGCTCACGTCGTGATCGAGGGCGAGCGCGGCGAGCGGGTCGTCCCGCTGGGCGAGTTCTACCTGCTGCCGGGCGACCGGCCGCAGTACGAGACCTCGCTCGCGCACGGCGAGCTGATCACCGCGGTCGAACTGCGTTTCGCGCCCGCGCACGAGCGCTCGGCCTATCTCAAGCTGCGCGACCGCGCGTCGTACGAGTTCGCGCTGGTCTCGGTCGCGGCGGGCGTCGAGCTCGACGGCGGCCGGATCGCGAGCGCGCGGCTCGCGCTGGGCGGGGTCGGCACGGTGCCCTGGCGCTCGCTCGCGGCGGAGGACGCGCTGGCCGGCGCGGCCGCCGACGAGGCGGCGTTCCGGCGCGCGGCGGACGCGGCGCTGGCCGGCGCGCGGCCGCGCGCGCACAACGGGTTCAAAGTCGAATTAGCGCGGCGCGCGATCGTGCGCGCCTTGCGCGAGCTGTGCGGAGGTTCGGTATGAGCGCATCGGCCGACGGAACGACGACGGCATCGGTCGTCGGGCAGCCGCTGGACCGCGTCGACGGGCGGGCGAAGGTCACCGGCGCGGCGGCGTACACCGCCGACGCCCGGGTCGCCGAGCCGCTCCACGGCGTCATCGTGCAGAGCACGATCGCGCGCGGCCGCATTCGCGACATCGACGAGACGGCGGCCCGCGCCGTCCCCGGCGTCGTCGAGATCCTGACCCACCGCAACGCGCCGCGCGTGCGGGCGCTGCCGTTCGACTGGACCAAGACCCCGGCCGCCGAGCAGCTCGCGCCGCTGCAGGACGACGAGGTCCACTACGACGGCCAGCACGTCGCGCTCGTGCTCGCCCAGACGTTCGAGGCGGCGCGCGAGGGCGCGGCGCTGCTGCGCATCGCGTACGACGGCGACGCGGGCGTCACCGAGATGAGCGGCGCCGGCCAAGTCGACGTCGACCCGGTGTCGTTCGGCTCCAAGACGGACTCCAAGCGCGGCGACGCCGAGGCCGCGTACGCCGCGAGCGACGTGCGTCTGGACCTGACGTACCGCACGCCGACCGAGACGCACAACCCGCTCGAACCGTCGGCGACGGTCGCGACCTGGGACGGCGACGAGCTGGTCGTGCACGACTCCACGCAGTGGGTCTACGGCTCGCGCGGGACGCTGGCCGCGGCCTTCGAGCTGGACGAGGCGAAGGTGCGCGTGCTCGCGCCGTACCTGGGCGGCGGCTTCGGCTGCAAGGGCTTCTCGTGGCCGCACACGATCGTCGCCGCGCTGGGCGCGCGGGCGACGGGCCGCAGCGTGAAGCTGGTGCTGGCGCGCGAGCAGATGTTCACCTCGTGCGGCCACCGCAGCGAGACCGAGCAGCACATCCGCCTGGGCGCGAGCGCCGACGGCCGGCTGCGGGCGATCGTCCACGACGTGCTGTGCACGAGCTCGCGCGTCGGCGACAACGTCGAGACCGCGGGCGCGCCCACGCCGATGCTGTTCGCCTGCGACGACGTCACCGTGACGCACCGCGTCGCGCGGCTCGACATCCCGACGCCGACCTCGATGCGCGCGCCGGGCGAGGCAACCGGCACCTACGCGCTGGGCTGCGCGATGGACGAGCTGGCCGAGCGGCTGGGCCTGGACCCGCTGGAGCTGCTGCGGCGCAACCACGCCGAGCGCGACGGCGAGTCGGGCAAGCCGTTCTCGTCCAAGCACCTGCTGGAGTGCTACGCGCGCGGCGCCGAGCGCTTCGGCTGGGCGCGGCGCACGCCCGCGCCGCGCTCGATGCGCGAGGGCAACGAGCTCATTGGCTGGGGCGTCGCCACCGCGACCTATCCCGCGATGCGCGCGCCAGCGGAGGCCCGCGTCACCCTCGGTGCCGACGGCCGCATCGAGGTGACGAGCGCGACGCACGACCTGGGCACCGGCATGTACACCATTCTGGCCCAGATCGCGGCCGACGGCCTGGGCGTCGACCCGCGCACGGTCGCGGTGCGCATCGGCGACACCCTGCTGCCGCGGGCGCCGGTCGCCGGCGGCTCGATGAGCTCGGCGAGCGTCGGTCCCGCGGTGCTCGACGGCGCGCAGCGCCTGCGGCACGAGGCGATCGGGATCGCGGTCGCGCACGGCGGCTCGCCGCTGCACGGCCTGCCCGCCGGCGCCGTCGAGGTGCGCGACGGCATCCTGCGCGCGAAGGCCGACCCGGCGCGGGCGCTGGCCTACGCCGATGTCGTGCGCCTCTCGGGGGCGCCGTCGCTGGAGGCCGGCGGCAGCGCCGCACCGGGCGATGACGCGCGGCAGTATTCCCTGCACTCGTTCGGCGCGCAGTTCTGCGAGGTGCGCTACGACGAGGAGCTGGCCCGGCTGCGCGTCACGCGCCTGCTCGGCGTCTTCGACTGCGGCCGCGTGCTCAACCACAAGACCGCGCGCTCGCAGATGCTGGGCGGGATCACCTGGGGCATGAGCATGGCGCTGATGGAGGAGACGGTGCGCGACCACCGCTATGGCGCGCTGGTCACCGACAACCTGGCCGACTACCACGTGCCCGTCAACGCCGACGTGCACGACATCGAGGTGCTGTTCGTCGAGGAGCCGGACTACGCGTTCAACCCGCTGGGCGTGCGCGGCATGGGCGAGATCGGCATCACCGGCGTCGCCGCCGCCGTCGCCAACGCCGTGTACCACGCCAGCGGCGTGCGCGTGCGCGACCTGCCGATCGTGCCCGAGAAGCTGCTCGCCGGGGTGCCGGTCACGGTCTAGCGAAGCGGGCGCGCGTGGATCTCTCGCGCGTCCGTCTCGTCGTCCTGGCCGCCGGCAGCTCGCGCCGGATGGGCTTCGACAAGCTCGCCGCGCCCTTCGCCGGCATCCCGCTTGCCCGGCGCGTCGCGCTCGGCCTGGCCGAGCTGCGGCCGCTGGTCGTCGCGGCGTACCGCGTCGCCGACGTGATCGGCGACCTGCGCGCGCTGCAGTTCGTCGTCACCGCGCCGACCGCCGGCCCCAGCGCGACGCTCGCGCTCGCGCACACGGCCGTCCCGCACGACCTCGCGCTAGCCGTCGTGATGTGCGACATGCCGTTCCTGGACGCCGAGCGCGTGCGCGCGTTCGTCGCTCGCGTCCCGGACGACGCCGATCAGGCCTGGCCGGTGGTCGCCGGGGTGCCGGGACACCCGGTGATCTGGTCTCCCCGCGCCCGCACCCGCATCCCGACCCTGCGCGACGACGAGCCCCCGGCCCGCATCCGCCGCGACCCCACGCTGCGCGCCGTCGCGCTCGAGGAGCACGACGACGCGTACGTGACCGACGTCGACACGCCCGACGCCTGGCACGAAGCGGAAGCTCGGGCCAGGCGGGCACACCAGTTCGGCGGACCTAGGCTAGCGCATCGCTGAACGGGACTGGCGGACTCGCTTGCCGAGGCGGGTCCGTTTCGTGGCCATGGCCGACCGGCCCGAGGGGCTGCGCAATGGGTTGCCGAAAGGTTGCCATCCGGTGATGAATAGGCTACGATGTCCGGCATGGTGGCAGCTATCCAGCGGGTCGGCGGCGAGGCGCTGGACGCGATTCGCGAGACGTTCGGATTGAGTGAGACGGAGCTGGCCGGCCTGTTCGGCGTGACCCGCCCGTCGATCGCGAAGTGGCGCTTGCGCGGTGTCCCCGTCGAGCGCGCCGCCGACGTCGACCGGGTGCGCGAGCTCGCCGCGTACTTCACCCGGCGCTTCATCCAAGTACGCATCCCGCAGATCGTCCGCACGCCGGGCAAAGGCCTCGGCGGCAAGACGGTGCTGGCCGTGATCGCACGGCGCGGCGTCGAACCGGTCTACGCGTACCTGGAGCGGCTCTTCTCGTATACCGCGGCGTAGCGTTCCGCCACCGACGCCGGTTTCGCGCGTGAAGCACGTCGAACGCGAAGGGCTGCACTTTCGCGTCTGCGACCCGAGCTGGACCGATCCGCTGGACACGGCGTTCGCCAAGCGCCACGGTGGCCACTGGAACGCGCCTGCCGCATTCGGCGTGCTGTACCTCAACGCGACGGTCGCCGTCGCGGCCGCAAACGCGCGCCGCGCCTACGAGGGCGAGATCGCGACGCTGTTCGACCTGCTGCCGGAGCAGCGGCCCGGCTTGCAGCTCGTCACGGTCGCCCCGATGCGCGCCGTTGACGCGGTGACGGACGCGGGACTGCGCTCGTTGCGGCTCCCGACGTCCTACCCGGTCGGCGCGACGTGGGCCGCGTGCCGGCGCATCGGCGCTCGCGCGTACGCGGCGGGCGAGGACGGGATCGCGTGCCGCACGGCAGACGCCACCGAGCGCACGAACGAGGTCGTCCAGGGCGAGGAACTCGTCGTGTTCGACACGGCGTTACACCTCGTCGGCCGGGCTCAGCGCGTTCCGTTCGCGCAGTGGTATCCCGTCGAGGTCGGCGAGCAGCCCGGCTGGGCCCGGCGTGGAAAGCGCGGCGACGAGTGATCGGACCTGACGGCATGCAAACAGCGGCCACCTGATTTCCAGGTGACCGCTGTGTATCGTGACCGACGTTGGGCCGCTCGCCGCCCGAAAGGCGACTGCTTACGCCAGCGCGTCGCTGAACGGCAGTTGCCGCACCCGCTTGCCGGTCAGCTTGAACACCGCGTTCGCGATGGCGGGGGCGATCGGCGGGGTGCCGAGCTCGCCGATGCCGGTCGGCTTCTCCGTGCTCTTGATGATGTGGACGTCGACCGCCGGGGCGTTCGCCATCCGCAGCACGGTGTAGTCGTAGAAGTTGTTCTGGTCGATCCGGCCGTTGGTGAGCGTGATCTTGGCCGACATCGCCATCGCCATGCCGTACATGATCGCGCCCTGGAGCTGCGCGTCGACGATGTCGGGGTGGACGACCGTTCCGCAGTCGGCGGCGATGGTCGCGCGGTGGACGACGATGTCCTTGCCTTTCATCGAGCACTCCGCGACCAGCGCGGCGATGCTGCCGCCCCAGTTCGTCAGCGCCAGGCCTTGCGCCGCGCCCGGCGTGCGCGGGTGGCCCCAGCTCGCGGCCTTCGCGACCGTCTCGAGCGCGGCGCGCTCGCGCGCGGCCTTGGGCGAGAGCAGCGCCAGGCGGAACGCGAGGGGGTCCTTGCCGGCCGCGTGGGCCAGCTCGTCGACGAACGACTCGGTCACGAAGGTGTTCCAGTTCGCGCCCGGCGCGCGCATGAAGCCGACCGGGACGCCGACCTCGAAGTCGGCGTAGGTCGTGCGCGCGCTGGGGAAGGCGTACGCTTCGGGCGTGACCTGGTCGACGGCGCTGAAGTCGACCCCGTTCTTGAACATCGGCGGCAGCCAGCGCTTGACGATCGAGGGCGACGCGACGCGGTGCTCCCAGGCGACGACGCGGCCGTCCTGGAGCTTGCCGCGCACGACGTTGACGCTCATCGGGCGGTAGAAGTCGTTCTTGATGTCGTCCTCGCGCCGCCAGGTCACCTTGACCGGCTTCTTGACGGCCTTGGAGATCTCGACCGCGTCGACGACGTAGTCGGGATCGAGCCGGCGCCCGAAGCCGCCGCCCAGGAACGTGCAGTGGACGTTGACCTTGTCGGCCGGCAGGCCGGTGATCTTCATCGCGGCGGTCTTGCAGCGCGTCTGCACCTGGGTCGGCGCCCAGACCTCGCACGCGTCGTCGCGCACGTCGGCCGTCGCGTTCATCGGCTCCATCGCGGCGTGGGCGAGGAACGGGCCCTTGTAGACCGCCTCGAGCACCGTGCCGGACGCCTTGTCGACGTCGCCGTGCTGGCCGGCGACCACGCCGCTCGTGCGCGCGGCCTTCTCGGCGTCGGTGAAGAGCTGGGGCGTGTCGATGTGCGCGTGCGGGCCGTCGTGCCACTGCACGGCCAGCTTGTCGCGGCCCTGCATCGCGGCCCAGGTGTTGGTGGCGACGACCGCCACGCCGCTGGAAATGCGCACGACGTCGATCACGCCGGGGACCTTGCGCGCGCCGGCGTCGTTCACGCTCGCGACGGTGCCGCCGAAGGTCGGCGCCTTGAGCACGTTGGCGTACACCATCCCGGGCACGCTCACGTCGATGCCGTACTGCGCGGTGCCGCGCGACTTGGCGTCCACGTCGAGGCGCTTGGGCGAGGTGCCGATCAGGAAGAACTCGCCCGGTTTCTTGAGCGCGACCTGCTTGGGCACCGGCATCGTGCCGGCCTCGGCCGCCAGGTCGGCATACGGAATGCTGCGGTTGGACCCGGCGTGGTGGACGACGCCGTCCTTGGTGGTGCAGGCGGCGGGCGCGACGTTCCAGCGCTTCGCCGCCGCCGCGACCAGCATCGCGCGCGCCGCGGCACCGGCGCCGCGCAGCAGCGGGTACATCACCGCCATGCTGGTGCTGCCGCCGGTGGTCATGTCCTTGAACACCGGATCGGCGTAGCGGTCCTCGGCCGGCGCCATCTCGACCCGGACGCGGTCCCAGGGGAGGTCGAGCTCCTCGGCGACGAGCATCGGCAGGCCGGTGTAGACGCCCTGGCCCATCTCGCTCTTGTTGAGCATCACCAGCGCCGTGCCGTCGGTGCGCAGATGCACCCAGGCGTTGGGCGCGAAGGTGACGCTCGGCTCGGGCGAGGGCTGGTAGTCGGGGACGGTCGCGGTCTGGTGCGGCCCGCAGCCGGCGACCGCCAGCGCGAGACCGGCGCCGAACGCGCCGGTGACGGTGAGAAACGCGTCGCGGCGCATCAGGCGAGCTCCGCCGCGCGCTTGATCGCCGACTTGATCCGCACGTAGCAGCCGCAGCGGCAGATGTTGCCGCTCATCGCGGCGTCGATCTCCGTGTCGCCCGGCTTGGGCGTCTTCGCCAGCAGCGCCGCGGCCGACATGATCTGGCCCGACTGGCAGTAGCCGCACTGGGGCACCGCCTGCTCGATCCAGGCCCGCTGCACCGGGTGCTCGCCCTGCGGGTGGAGTCCCTCGATCGTGGTGACCTGCTTGCCGACCGCCTGCGCGACGGCGGTCGAGCACGAGCGGACCGGCTGGCCGTCGAGGTGGACGGTGCAGGCGCCGCACTGGGCGACCCCGCAGCCGAACTTCGTGCCGGGCAGCCCGACGACGTCGCGGATCACCCACAGCAGCGGCATCTCGTCGGGGACGTCGACGTCGTGCGCCGCCCCGTTGATCGTGAGGCTCTTCATATGCCGGTTGGACCGCGCCCCGGCGCGGCGAGTTGCTAGGCGGTCGCGGCCGCGATCGCGGCCGCCGGGCCGTCGTCCAGCCGCAGGGTCAAGCACTTGGCCGAGCCGCCGGCCTTGTGGTACTCGGAGAGGTCGGTCCGGAACACCCGGTAGCCGGCGTCGTGGAGCCGTTCGCGCAGCCGGCGCGAGCAGTCGTGCATGATCACCGCGTCGCCGGCCTCGACCGCGTTGCATGCGAACTGCAGCGCGTCGTCGGCCGAGACCTCGATCAGGTAGCCCGGCTCGACCGCGCGCCGCAGCAGCTGCTGCGCGTGGGGCGAGAAGGCGCCCATGTAGGCCAGCACGTGGCCGCTGCCCAGCGGGCAGAGCGCGGTGTCGAGGTGGTAGAAGCGCTCGTCGACCAGCAGCAGCGGCAGCACCCGGCAGCCGACGATCTCCTGGAGCTGGAGGGTCGCGCCGCGCTCGCTGCGCCAGCCGTAGCCGGCGTAGAGCAGCGGCCGCACCCGGTCGAACAGCGCGTCGCCCGCGCCCTCGAAGTAGGTCTGGCGCAGGAAGGTGGTGGCGAAGCCGGCCCGGGCCAGCGCGGCCCGGTAGAGCGGCTGCTCGCGGCGGCGCTCGGCGTGGCGGAACGACGAGACGACGGCCAGGTTGCCGACCATCAGGCCGGCGTTGGCGGTGAAGACGAGGTCCGGCGTCTGCGCCGCCGGTTCGACCCGCACGATCTCGACCGGAGCGGCGCAGCCCAGCAGCTCGACGAAGCGGTCCCACTGGCGCGCCGCGTCGGGCGCGGCGTCGCCGACGTGGCGCTGCATCCAGGGGTTGATCGCGTAGCGCACGTCGTAGTGGGCCGGAGGGCAGACCAGGAACCGCGTCGCCATGATGGGGCGATCGTACCGCTTGCGGCGCGGCCCGTCGTTCGACAATCGGCTAGCGCCGCCGGGGTCGGGTCAGCCCCGCGTGGGTACGCTGGCCGGTATGGAACGATCGACCGACACCGAGCAGCAGGGCGACTACAAGAACGCGCTCCCCTCGGAGGTGACCGATCACGCGGACTCCGGCATGCCGCGCCAGCTCCGCACCCAGGCCGACGACGAGCCCACCCTCAGCCGTGCCGAAGCCGACGTGGCCGGCGTCTCGACCACCCCCAGCGTCGTCTACGGCGAGAGCGACGAGGACCAGAACCGCGACGACCAGCGCGACATGAACCAGGCCGAGCCCGACGAGCACGTCTAGCGCGGGGCGCCTCAGAGTTCGACCGAGACGTCGTCCCCGTCGATGGTGACCGGGTAGGTCGGCAGCGGCACGACCGCCGGCAGGGTCAGCGCCGCGCCGGTGGTGACGTCGAAGAGCGCGCCGTGGCGCGGGCACATGATCCGGCAGCCCTCCAGCTCGCCCTGGTCGAGCGGGCCGCCGTCGTGCGTGCAGACGTCCTCGACCGCGTAGAACGCGCCGTCGACGTTGCACAGCAGCACCTCGACGCCGTCGACCTCGAAGCGCTTGGCGCTGCCGGGCGGGACGTCGGCGGCTTTGGCGATCGGGTGGGGCACACGGCCGGGTTCGCGAATGGCGGCGCATGACCCGTCCCGCCATCTGCGCCCTGGCGCTGCTGCTCGCCGCGCCCGCCGCGGCGCTCGCCGCGCCCGCGCCCGCCAAGCACCACGCGCCCGCCGCCACCGCCAAGGCCGGCAAGACCGTCACCCTGCCCGACGGCCTCGAGTACACCGACCTGGTGGTCGGCAAAGGCGCCAAGCCGGCCGCCGGCCAGATCGCGGTGGTGCACTACGTCGGCACCTTCCCCGGCGGCAAGAAGTTCGACAGCTCGCGCGACCGCGGCACGCCGTTCGAGTTCCCGCTCGGCCGCAAGCGGGTCATCGCCTGCTGGGACGAAGGCGTCGCGAGCATGCGCGTCGGCGGCCGGCGCAAGCTCGTCTGCCCGCCCCGCTTGGCCTACGGCGAGCGCGGCGCGGGCGGGGTGATCCCGCCCAACGCGACGCTCGACTTCGACGTCGAGCTGCTGGGCATCAAGCCGGCCGACCCGACCCAGTAGCCGGTTCGGCGCAGCCGAACCGGCCTCAGCAGACGGGACCGCGGGCCAGGTTCTCGGCCGGCAGCACGGTGAAGCGGAAGCCGGGCCCGAGCGTGATGTTGCGGCCCCAGCGGACCGTGTTGACCGCCTGCATCGCCAGCCCCGGAACCGGCAGCGGGATGTGCGACATCCCCTTTTGCAGCAGCGGTTCGGACGGCGTCCAGGCGACCGGCAACTGCGGGTTCATCGTGACCGGAAGGACCCGCTCGGGCGCGTCCGGCCGCCGGCCCGGCAGCAGCAGATAGCGGGGCTCGATGGCGAGCATCCCGTCGTGGGCGTGCCGGCCGGCGGCGCTGGCGCTGCGAACGACGCCGTAGCCCAGCGTCCCGGCCGGCACCGGGCTGCCGTCGTCCAGCGTGATCGCCTGGCTGACCCGAAAGCGGAACGTCCCGCCGGGCCGCGCGTTGCCGGAGTAGACCGTGTCGGCCATCTCCACCGGGATCGCGAACGCGCAGACCCGCGCCGCCCGAACGGGCACTGGGCCCAGCCAGACGGCCAGGACGCTTGCCAAGGCGAGCAGCAATCGAGCGCGCACCGTACCGGCGCTTCGTCCCCGAGCCGTCATTGCCGTTCTCCAGCCACGGCCGGGTAACGAAAAAGGCGCCGTCGACGGCGGCGCCTGCGGAGTCGGATCGCCGGCGCTAGCCGACCGAACCCTCCATCTCCATCTTGATCAGGCGGTTGAGCTCGACCGCGTACTCCATCGGCAGCTCCTTGACGAAGAAGTCGAAGAAGCCGTTGACGATCATGGCGGTCGCGTCGGCCTCGCTCAGGCCGCGGCTCATCGCGTAGAAGAGCTGCTCCTCGCCGATCTTCGAGACCGAGGCCTCGTGCTCGACGGTCGACTGCTGCTCGTCGATCTTCATCGTCGGCTTGGTGTCGGAGGACGACTTGTCGTCCATGATGAGCGCGTCGCACTTCACGCGGGTCTTGGCGCCCGTCGCGCCGGCGTGGATCTCGACCAGCCCGCGGTAGGTCGTCTTGCCGCCGTGCGCGGTGACCGACTTGTTCGTGACGACCGAGGTCGTGTTGGGCGCGCCGTGGATCACCTTGGCGCCGGCGTCCTGGTGCTGGCCCTCGCCCGCGAACGCGGCCGAGAGGATCTCGCCGCGCGCGCCCTCGCCCATCAGGTAGATGGCCGGGTACTTCATGGTCAGCCGCGAGCCGATGTTGCCGTCGACCCACTCCACCGTCGCGTTCTTGTAGGCGACGGCGCGCTTGGTGACCAGGTTGTAGATGTTGCGGTACCAGTTCTGGATCGTGGTGTAGCGGATCGAGGCGCCTTCCATCGCGATCAGCTCGACCACCGCCGAGTGCAGCGACGAGGTGGAGAACTGCGGCGCCGTGCAGCCCTCGATGTAGTGCACCTTGGAGCCTTCGTCGGCGATGATCAGGGTGCGCTCGAACTGGCCCATGTTCTCGGTGTTGATCCGGAAGTAGGCCTGCAGCGGCATCGAGACGGTGACGCCCTTGGGCACGTAGACGAACGAGCCGCCCGACCAGACCGCCGAGTTGAGGGCGGCGAACTTGTTGTCCTGGACCGGGATGACCGTCGCCAGGTACTTCTTGACGATGTCCGGGTGCTCGCGCAGCGCGGTGTCCATGTCGCAGAAGATGACGCCGTCCTTCTCGAGCGCCTCGACGACCGAGTGGTAGACCACTTCCGACTCGTACTGCGCCGAGACGCCGGAGAGGAACTTGCGCTCGGCCTCGGGGATGCCCAAGCGGTCGAACGTCTTCTTGATGTCCTCGGGGACGTCGTCCCACGACTGCTCGGTCTTGTCGCCGGCTTTGACGAAGTAGCGGATGTCGTCGAAGTCGATCGCGTCGAGCGCCTCGCTGTCGCCCCAGCGCGGCATCGGCTTGGAGCGGAACACCTCGTACGCCTTGAGGCGGAACTGGAGCATCCAGTCCGGCTCGTTCTTCATCGCCGAGATGCGCTCGACGATCTCCCGCGTCAGACCTTTGTCGGACTTGAAGCGGTACGACTCTTCCGAGTCGTGGAAACCGTGGCGGTACTCTTCGATCAGGGTCTCGGGTGCAGCGGCCATCAGGTCCTCAGCGTAGCGGTCCGCACCACCTCGGTCAAGATAGTGCAGATGTTTCTGGACTTTCTAACCCGTTCGACGCCCGGATCGTGCCACCCGCCACCGGCCGAGCCCGTACGGCCGCCCGGATTTGGGGCCTTTACAACGCACCCCCCGGGGGGTACCATCATCTACGGTCTTCACGAGACCCCGTGCGTTATGCCGGGGTCTCGCAGTCCGGTTTGGGGACGGCGCGCCCTACGCGCCATCGCAGTGGACCGTCCGTACGGAACGAAGGGACCGTGCCGGCAAGCGTTCGCTGAAAGGTCGACGGCGAGACGGTGTACCGCACACGCCGGACGACAAGCCTGGAGGTGGGATTCTCCCAACCGAACCCGAGGAGTCAGAAAAAAATTGAAAGCACTCGGTACGCACATCGTCTGCGAGCTGTCCGGCTGCGATGCCGCTAAGCTCAGCGACGTCGATGCAGTCCAAACGATGATGCGCGACGCCGCCCTGGCGGCCCGCGCGACCATCGTCACGACGGCCTTCCACCGCTTCCAGCCCCAAGGGGTCTCGGGCGTGGTGGTGCTCCAAGAGTCGCACATATCGATCCACACGTGGCCGGAGACCGGCTACGCCGCGATGGATTTCTATACGTGCGGCGACCACACCGATCCGTGGGCGGCGTGCGAGTACGCCGCGGAGGCGATGGGCGCCACGACCATGCTGACCACCGAGGTCAAACGCGGCGTCGAAGCCGGCCCCGGCCGCTTCACCCACGTCGTCACGACCGAGCTCGACACCCGCGAGCTGGCCGCCACGGCCTAGCTCGCCCGCTCACCGGAGCGGCTCCTCAGGCTCCAGAGAATCCGAAGCCCGCTGCGCGCAGCGGGCTTCTTCGTTCGTCAGGACGCCGCGGCGAGCGCGGGCCGTTCCAGGCCGGCGGCCCGCTGCGCCACCAGCCGGACCCGGCTGCGCGCGTAGCTGACCAGGTGGGCGGCGAGCAGCGGGTGGAGCGAGAAGCGGTCGTGCTCGGCCGTCACCAGCGGCAGCCGGCGCAGCAGCGCCGCGGTCGCGGCCGGCTCGCCGTCCAGCACCCGTGCCACCTGGGCCGCGCTCGCCGGGCCGAGCACGGTCAGCGCGCAGAGCGCGTGGAACCCGTCGTCGTCGAGCGTCACGACGATCTCGTCCGAGAGGTAGCCGTCGATCCGGCGCAAGCCGTCCGCGTCGGCGCCGTACAGCAGCGCCGCGATGCGCTCGTCGTCGAGGCCGGCGAACAGCTCGCGCCCGGTGGGGACCGGTCGGGGCGGCGTTCGCATCAGCCTGAGCATGGTGGACTGCCTTTCGGAGACGAGACGGGCGGTGGTCCCGAACGCCCACCGCTCGGACAGCATTGTCTCTTACGGTACAGTCGCTCGGCAAGGGCGTTTACCAACACCTGACCCGGCCCGCCCCTTCACCCGGGCACCCGATCTGACGATGGCACAGGTGTGGGGTCGTTCGCGAGCAGGAGCCGTTCGTGCACCGCAGCGTTGCTCGCGCTCGGCGCGGCTGCCGCACTGGCCGCTTGCGGCGGCGGGGGCGGCGGGGGCGCGTCGGCCCCGAGCGGGGCGCTGCCCCAGACCGCGCCGTCCGCGCCCGGCGCGAGCGCTCCGGGCGGCCCACCGGCGACCGCGCAGCCGAGCGCCTCGCCCAAGCCCAGCCCGACGCCGACGCCGGCCCCGGTGAGCGTCCCCTCGCCGCCCACGCCGGTGCCGTCCCCGGCGATCACGCCCTCGGCAACCCCGACCCCGGCGACCGTGCCGACGCCCTCGGCCCCGCCGACGCCCTCGCCCACGCCGACCCCGGCGCCCTTGCCGACGCCCTCGCCCTCGCCCACGCCGACGCCGACGCCGGTGATCACGCCCGCGCCGACACCGACACCGACGCCGACCCCGGTGGCGACGCCCGGGCCGTCCGCGCTCGGGCTGACCTCGACGAGCCCGTTCTACGGCGCGACGCCGGCGCCGATGCTGATGTTCACCGGCACCGGCCAGACCGCCACGGTCGCGGTGAGCGAGAGCGGCTACGCCGGACCGTTCGGCGCGGTGGTGAGCAGCGTGCAGGCCGGCAGCGGCGGCTGCACGCTGCCCGAGATCACGGTCTCGCCGGGAACGGGAACCAGCTTCACGGTCGGCTCGGGCACGAGCACGGCGAACCCGCCGTACTGCGGGTCGGCGACGATCACGTTCAGCGACCCGCGCCCGGGCGGCCGGAGCGCGCAGCTCGGCGTGCAGCTCACCGCCTCGAGCATCGGCTTCCAGGCGCGCCGCCGCCGCTGAGCGGCCGGCAGGGCATCGCGCCCGGCCGACCAACCCGACTCGGCGCCATGCCCAAGACCGAGCACTATCAATGGTACACCGAGCAGTTCGCGCCGACCGAGCTGCACGCGCACGCGATCGAGGAGACGTACTACAGCGGGCGCACGCCGTTCCAGTCGGTCGCGGTGCTGCGCACGCCGGTGTTCGGCAAGCTGCTGGTGCTCGACGGCGACACCCAGTCCTCGCAGGCCGACGAGCGGATCTACCACGAGTCGCTGGTGCACCCGGCGATGGCCGCCGCGCCCGATCGCGGCGACGTGCTGATCCTGGGCGGCGGCGAGGGGGCGACGCTGCGCGAGGTGCTGCGCGACCCGAGCGTGCGGCGCTGCACCATGGTCGACATCGACGGCCACGTCGTCGAGCTCGCGAAGCGCTACCTGGCGGAGTGGTCGGCCGGCGCCTTCGACGACCCGCGCGCGCGGGTGATCATCGGCGACGCGCTCGCCTTCTTGAAGGAAGACCGCGACCGCTACGGGGTGATCGTCAGCGATCTGACCGAGCCGCTGCCCGACTCGCCGTCGTTCCCGCTCTTCAACGGCGAGGTCTTCCGCGACGTCAAGGCGCGCCTGGCGCCGGGCGGCGTGTACGTGCTGCAAGCGTCGACGGCCGGCTTCCACAACCTGGCGCTGCACGCCAAGATGGCCCGCTCGCTGCGCGCCTACTTCCGGCACGTGCGCAGCTTCTACACCCACGTGCCGGCCTTCGACAACGACTGGGCGTTCATCGCCTGCAGCGACGAGGCCGACGTGGCGGCGACCGACCCGCCCCGCATCGACGCGTACGTCGCGGGCCTGCGCGGGGAGAACTGGTTCTACGACGCCGAGACGCACCGCCGGCTGTTCGCCCTGCCGCTCTACCTGCGCCGCGCGCTGGCCGAGCAAGGAGACGTGTTCGCGTGATCGACATCGAAACGGCGCGCCGCATCTTCGGCGAGGGCCGCGGCCCGTTCGTCAAGCTGCTGGGCCTGCGGCTGGAGTCGCTCGAGCGCGGCCGGGTGGTGGTGCGCATGCCGTTCCGCGAGGACCTGATGAACGGCGCCGGCTCGATCCACGGCGGCGCGGTGGTGAGCCTGTGCGACTCGGCGTTCTACGTCGCGCTGGCCTCGATCTACGGCCCCGAGCAGCCGACGGCGACCGCGACGCTGACCTGCAGCTTCCTGGCCGCCGCCCGGCCGCCGCACGACCTGTTCGCCACCGCGACCGTCATCAAGCCCGGCAAGCGCATCGTCTACGGCGACGTCAGCGTGACCAGCGACGACCGCATCGTCGCCCACGCGACGATGAACTTCGCCAACTTGGGCTGAACGTTCCGGCGGGCGTGCGGCGCCACAGGACGCACTCGGTCCCGCGTAGCACCGGTCTGACCATGACCGCCGACGCTTCCGGAACCCTTCGCCGCACCGCGCTGCACGGCGCACACCTCGCGCTGGGGGCGCGGATGGTGCCGTTCGGCGGCTTCGAGATGCCGGTCCAGTACTCGAGCATCCTCAAGGAGCACGAGGCGGTGCGCAAGGCGGCCGGCCTGTTCGACCTCTCGCACATGGCGCAAATCGGGCTGACCGGGGCCGGCGTCGGCGCCTGGGCCGAGTCGCTGACGATCAACAAGGTCGCCAACATGAAGCCCGGCCAGGCGCGCTACAACGTCTTCACCAACGAGCGCGGCGGCGCCCACGACGACGTGATCTTCTACCGCCTCTCCGACGAGCGCTGGCTGCTGGTGGTCAACGCCGGCAACGCCGACAAGATGTGGGCCCACGTCCAGGCCCGGCGCTCCGGCGACGTGCAGCTCGCCAACCTGCACGGCGAGCGAGCGCTGATCGCGATCCAGGGCCCGCGCTCGGTCGAGTGGCTGCAGCCCTACGTCGACACCGACCTCGCCGGAATGAAGTACTACTCGTGCGCCGAGGTCCGGGTGCGGGGCGGCCGGGACCCGATCGTGATCGCCCGCACCGGCTACACCGGCGAGGACGGCTTCGAGCTGTTCCTGCCCGCCGACGAGGCGGTCGGAGCCTGGGACCTGCTGCTGGCCGAGAACCGCGCGCGCGGCCTGGAGCCGTGCGGCCTGGGAGCGCGCGACGTGCTGCGGCTCGAAGCGGGCATGCCGCTCTACGGCCACGAGCTGACCGAGGAGATCACCCCGCTCCAGGCCGGCCTGGCCTGGGCGATCAAGTTCGACAAGCCGGCCTTCACCGGCCGCGCGGCGCTGCTCGCTCAGCGCGACGCGGGCGACTACCCCCGGATCGTCGGGCTGGTCATGGAGGGCCGGGTCCCGGCCCGGGCCGGCTACCCGGTGCTCGCCGGCGGCGCGCGGGTCGGCGAGGTCCGCAGCGGCTCGTTCGGCCCGGCGGTCGGCAAGAACATCGCGACCGCCCTGGTCGAGCCGTCGGCCGCCGCCGACGGCACCCGGCTGGAGGTCGAGGTCCGCGGCACCCGCCATGCCGCGGTCGTGGCACCGCCGGCCTTCTACAAGCGTCCCAAGTGAGCGTGACCGAGACCCGGCAGGTCTCGGTGGACGACAACCAACACTGAAGGGACCGATGGCACAACCGGCAGGACTGCTCTACAGCAAGGAACACGAGTGGGTGAAGCTCGACGGCGAGGTGGCCACGGTCGGGATCACCGACTACGCGCAGGCGTCGCTGGGCGACATCGTCTACGTCGAGCTGCCGCGCCTGGGCGCGGAGCTGACCCAGCACAACGCGATCGGCGTGGTCGAGTCGGTCAAGGCGGTCTCCGACATCTTCACCCCGGTGGGCGGCGAAGTGACCGAGATCAACGGCGCGATCGAGGCCGACCCGGCGCTGGTCAACCGGGACCCGTTCGGCGAAGGCTGGCTCTACAAGGTCAAGGTCGGCGACCCCTCCGAGCTGCGGCAGAGCCTGCTCTCGCCCGAGGACTACGACCAGCTGGTCGCCGAGGCCTGACCGGAACCCCCGGGGGCGCCGGGTGGTCCAGAACTTGGTGTCGCGGTCCCGCGAGGGGGCGTGACCGAACCCGATTGCTGAAGGGCCACCGCGTCTGAACTCCGCGGGCCCGGAGTGTCTCTCAACCGTGTACACACCGCATACCGCCCAGGACGTCGAGGCGATGCTGCGCGTGATCGGCGTCGACGCGCTGGACGACCTCGTCCGCGTCCCCGACGCCATCGCGCTGCGCGCTCCCGTCGAGGTCACCCCCGCGCTCAGCGAGATCGAGCTCGCCGAGCGCTTCCGCCGCTTCGCCGAGCGCACCGATGCCGGCGGCTACACCGCCTTCCTGGGCGCGGGCGCGTACCGGCACTACGTCCCGCCGGTCGTCGGCGCGATCGCCATGCGGGGCGAGTTCCTCACCTCGTACACGCCCTACCAGGCCGAGGTCTCGCAGGGCTACCTGCAGGCGATCTACGAGTGGCAGACCTACATCGCGCTGCTGACCGGGCTCGACGTCGCCAACGCCTCGGTCTACGACGGCGCGACGGCGCTGGCCGAGGGCGCGATCATGGCGGTCAACGCGACCGGCCGCAAGGCGATCCTGATCTCGGCCGCGGTCCACCCCAACTACCGCGCGGTGCTCCGAACGTACGCCGAGGGCCTCGACCTGGCCGTCGACGAGCTGCCCTACGGCCCGGACGGCCGCACCGACCTCGGCTCGCTCGAGGCGGCGCTGGCCGACCAGCGCTACGCCGCGGTCGTCGTGCAGTCGCCCAACTTCTTCGGCGCGGTCGACCCGCTGCCGGCCGGCGCGGCCGCCGCGATCAAGGCGACCAAGACGGTCGTGATCGGGGTCGTCGCCGAGGCGATGGCGCTGGCGGCGCTGGCGACGCCGGCCTCGTGGGGCGCCGACCTGTGCGTCGGCGAGGCGCAGTCGTTCGGCGTCGCGGTCGCCTACGGCGGCCCGCACGTCGGCTTCATCGCCGCGACGAGCGAGCACCTGCGCCGCATTCCCGGGCGCCTGGTCGGCAAGTCGGTCGACGGCGAGGGCCGCCCGGCCTACGTGCTGACGCTGCAGGCGCGCGAGCAGCACATCCGGCGCGAGAAGGCGACCTCCAACATCTGCACCAACCAGGCGCACTGCGCGCTGTGCGCGACGATCTACCTCGCCGCGCTGGGCGGCAGCGGCCTGCGCGACTGCGCGGCGCTCAACGTCGCGCGCGCCGGCGAGCTGCGCGCGCGGGTGACGAAGCTCGACGGCTTCGCGGCGCGCTTCGCGGCGCCGACCTTCAACGAGGTCGCCATCCGCGTGCCGGGCCGGGCCGCCGACGTGCTCGCCGCGCTCGAGCAGCAGAAGATCCTGGGCGGCGTCGACCTCGGGCGGTTCTACCCCGAGCTCGACGACTGCATCCTCATGACGGCGACGGAGCTCACCACCGGCGCCGACCTCGACCGCCTCGTCACCGCGCTCTCGGAGATTCCGGTCCGTGCCGCTGCCCGCGTTTGACACCCCCCCGATCTTCGAGACCGGCCAGGCCGGCCGCGCCAACCGCTACCTGCCGGAAGGGCCGGCGCTCGAGGGGCTGCTGCCGGCCGAGCTGCTGCGCGACGAGCTGCCGCTGCCCGACAACAGCGAGCTCGACGTGGTGCGCCACTTCACCCGGCTCTCGCAGAAGACGTTCGGGATCGACACGGCGTTCTACCCGCTCGGCTCGTGCACGATGAAGTACAACCCGCGCGTCAACGACGCGCTGGCGAACCTGCCCGCGCTGCGCGACCTGCACCCGTTCGCGCCCGACCACGCGGCGCAAGGGGCGCTGGCGGTGATGTGGGAGCTGGAGCGCGCGCTGGCCTCGCTCTTCGGCATGGCCGCGTTCTCGCTCAACCCCGCGGCCGGCGCGCACGCCGAGCTGACCGCGCTGCTGATCGCCAAAGCCTATTTCAAGCAGCGCGGCGAAACGAGCCGCAACGTCGTGATCGTGCCCGACACCGCGCACGGCACCAACCCGGCCTCGGCCGCGATGGTCGGCTTCAAGGTGCTCTCGCTCAAGAGCGACGACCAGGGCCGGGTCGATCCCGACGAACTGCGCAAGGTCGTCGGCCCCGATACCGCCGTCTGCATGATGACCAACCCCAACACGCTGGGGCTGTTCGAGCCGCGCATCCACGAGGTCTCGGACGTCGTGCACGAGGCCGGCGGGCTGATGTACTACGACGGCGCCAACGCCAACGCGCTGATGGGCAACACCCGCCCGGGCGACATGGGCTTCGACCTCATGCACCTCAACCTGCACAAGACGTTCTCGATCCCGCACGGCGGCGGCGGCGCGGGCGCGGGCCCGGTCGGCGTGGCGGCGCACCTGGTCGACTTCCTGCCGACCCCGGTCGTGCGCGCCTTCGGCGCGGACGGCAACCCGTCGGAGGCGACCGGCTGGACCGCGAGCGACGAGCTGACCTTCGCGCTGGACTTCGCGCGGCCCAAGTCGGTCGGGCCGATGCGCTCGTTCTGGTCGAACTTCGCCCACATGGTGCGGGCGCTCGCATACACCTACGCCAACGGCGCCGACGGGCTGACGATGGTCTCCAAGCTCGCGGTGCTCAACGCGAACTACCTGCGGGCCAGCCTGCGCGACGTGATCGACATTCCGTACGACGAGATCAACCGGCACGAGTTCGTCGCCTCGGCCCAGTCGCTCAAGCGCGAGACCGGCGTGCGCGCGCTCGACCTCGCCAAGGCGCTGCTCGACCGCGGCTACCACGCGCCGACGGTCTACTTCCCGCTGATCGTGCCCGAGTGCCTGATGATCGAGCCGACCGAGACCGAGTCGAAGGAGACGCTCGACGGGTTCATCGCCGCCTTCCGCGAGATCGTCGCGGCGGCCAAGGCCGATCCCGAGACGGTGCTGCGGACGCCGGTCGACACCGCGGTCGGCCGGATCGACGAGACGCGCGCGGCGCGCCAGCCCGACCTGCGCTGGCGGCCGCTCAGCGACAGCCCCGCGAGAGGCTGACGAGGGCCGGGGCGACGCCGAGCTCGGCCGACCGCACGGTCTCGCCGAGCTCCGTGCTCCAGCCCGCCAGCGCGCGCTTGTCGGCCTGGCCGATCCCGGAGAGCTGCGGAAACCCGTTGTCCGCGGTCGGCTTCGGGTCCGGCGCGGGCGTCGCGCCCTGGTCCGGGCCCGCGTCGCCCGCGTTGGGCCCGACCGCGGTGAAGGGATCCTTGCTGCCCACCAGCCGCAGCTGGCGGAACTTGGCCGAGCGGCTGAAGTTGACCAGCAGCCACGCCCGGTCGCTCTCCGCGTCGTAGAGCTGCTGCAGCGCGGTGCGCTCCTCGCGCAATTGCGGGTCGCTCGGGTCCGCCAGGCGCCGGTCGCCGAGCGCGCGGTTGAGCACGAGCGTCTCCTGGAGCATCGCCAGCCCGTCGCGGTCGATCAGGTCGAGCGCCCGGCTCAGCGCACCGCCCTCGTGGAACGTGTCGTCGAGCCGCTCGCCGTAGGCGGACAAGTGGTCGCGCGCTTGGCCGAAGCGGGCGTCGGCGCGGAGCACCGCCGAGAGCGAGGGCATCACCAGCTCGCGGTACGCGGTGCAGGCGCGCGAGGTGGAGCGCGTGCGCCCGATTTCCGGCAGCGGCGAGGGCGTCGGCAGGTCGACCGTGAACGGCGGCGGGGTCGCGAGCGCGACCACCAGGGCGACGAGCGAAGCAGGACCGGCCATCGCCTCGATGATTACACGCTCGAGCTGCGAAGGCCCGTGGAGCCGGCGCGGGAAATCGGCCGCATGCACGGTGGGGAACGGCTCGGGGACGACGCGCTGCGCGCGCTGCTGGCCGAGGACTGGCGCGACTACCAGCGCCGCCACCCGATCGCGGCCTCGCTCGACGGCGACCGCAGCGCCGACGACCGCTGGGACGACCGCTCCGCCGAGGCGCTGGCCGACGAAGCCGCCCACCGGCGGGCCGTCCTGGCGCGGCTGGACGCGCTCGACGGCGCGCGGCTGAGCGCGGCCGGCCGGCTCGACCGCGACCTCTACGCCGGGCAATTGCGCGACGCGCTGCGCGGCTACGAGCTGGGCACGCACTTCTTCGCCCTCAACCCGCGCGACGGCGTGCAGACCTACGGCCTGTTCGCCGCCCTGCTGCCGTTCCGCGGCGCCGCCGACCACGAGCACTGGCTGGCGCGGCTCGAGGCCTACCCGCGGGCCGTCGCGCAGGAGATCGCGCTGCTGCGCGAGGCGGTCGCGCGCAAGCTGCTCTGGCCGCGGGTCGTGATGGAGCGGCTGCCGGCCCAGCTCGACCGGCTGCTCGCCGCGCCGGAGGCGAGCCCGTTCTACGCGCCGTTCGCGCAGCCGTCGCCGGCCGCCGGCCGGCTGCGCGAACGGGCGCGGGCCGCGCTCGCCGGCGTGACCGGCGCGCTGCGCGAGCTGCGCGCGTTCGTGCTCGACGCGTACCTGCCGGCCGCGCCGGCCGAGGTGGGCCTGGCGCACCTGCCCGGCGGCGAGGCGCTCTACGCGCACTTCGTGCGCACCCAGACGACCACCGACCTGACCCCCGGCGCGATCCACGAGCTCGGCTTGCGCGAGGTCGCGCGGGTTCGCGCCGCGCTCGAAGAGCTGGCGCCGCGAACCGGCTACCGCGGCTCGCTGCCGGAGGTCTTCGCCCAGATGCGGGCCGACCCGGCGAACTACTACGCCAGCGGCGCCGAGCTGCTCGCCGCGTACCGCGCGCTGGCCAAGCGGATCGATCCCGAGCTGGTGAAGGTCTTTCGGGTGCTGCCGCGGCTGCCGTACGGCGTCGTGCCGATCTCCGCGGCGACCGCGCCCGACACGACGACCGCGTACTACTATCCCGGCGCGCTCGACGGCTCGCGGGCGGGCACGTACTACGTCAACCTCTACCAGCCCGAGGCGCGGCCGGTCTACGAGATGCCGGTGCTCTCGCTGCACGAGGCGGTGCCGGGCCACCACCTGCAGATCGCGCTCGCGCAGGAGCTGACCGGGCTGCCCGAGTTCCGCCGCGCGACGCTGGCCTACACCGCGTACACCGAGGGCTGGGGGCTCTACGCCGAGTCGCTCGGCCACGAGATGGGGATCTACGACGACGCCAAATCGCAGTTCGGCGCGCTGACCTACGAGATGTGGCGCGCGGTGCGGCTGGTCGTCGACACCGGCCTGCACGCGCAGGGCTGGTCGCGCCGGCGCGCGATCGACTATTTCCTCGACAACGCGGCCAAGACGCGGCTCGACGTCGAGAACGAGATCGACCGCTACATCACGCTGCCCGGCCAGGCGCTGGCCTACAAGATCGGCGAGCTGAAGCTGCGCGAGCTGCGCGCGCGGGCGCACCAGCGGCAGGGCGCGGCATTCGACCTGCGCAGCTTCCACGAGGTCGTGCTCGAGCAGGGCGCGCTGCCGCTCGACCTGCTCGAGCGGCGGGTCGACGACTGGCTGGCGAACGGCACCCGCTGAGGGCGAGCCGAGGCGCGGACCGCCCGGGCGTCGTAGTCTGCGCGCATGGCCCGCCGGTCGTCGCCGACGCTGACCGAGGCGGAGTACCGCCTCATGGACATCCTCTGGGACCTCGGTAACGCGACCGTGGCCGAGGTCCACGCGCGGCTCGAGGACCGGCCGATCGCCTACACGACCGTTCTCTCGACGCTCACCATCCTCGAGCGCAAGGGCTACGTCCGCCACACCGTGCGCGGCAAGGCCAACGTCTACCGGGCCCGGGTCGGGCGCGAGGCCGCCCGCCGGAGCGTGATCGAGAACGTCCTGACCACCTTCTTCGACGGCTCGCCGCGCGCGCTGATGCTCAACCTGCTCGAGACCGAGCAACTGGCCCCGGACGAGGAGCGCCGCCTGCGCGCGCTGCTCGAGGACGCCCGCTGAGCGTCGCCGCCGCGCTCGTCCTGGCCGGGCTGACCGCCGCCGCCGCGAGCCTCCCGCTGGCCGCCTGCGCGCTCGCCGTGCGGCGAGTGTACGCGCGCGCGGCGGCCCGCTACCGGCTGCTGAGCACGGCCTTCGGGCTGGTCGCCGCCGTGGCGCCGTTCGCGTTCGCCGCGGCGGTCCTGCGGCCGGTCCCGCCCGCCGGCGGAGCGCGGGCGGCGCTGGCCGGCCCGGCGCTCGACGAGCTGGCCGTTCCGCTCGTGCTGGCCGCGGCGGCCGTCGGGGCGCTGCTGCTGCTGGCCCTGGCGGCCGACGTGGTCCGGGTCCTGGCGGTGAAGCGGCGCGCCGCGCCGCTGGGCGCGGCGCCGGTCCGCGGCGCGCGGCTGGGCGCCTCGGCGGCGGTCGCGACGCCGACCGCGATCGGCTACCTGCACCCGGCGGTGATCGTGCCGGCCGGCTTCCGCACCCGGGTCGACGCCGCCGAGTGGGACGCGGTCCTGGCCCACGAGTGCGCCCACCTGGCCCGCCGCGACGACTGGGCCAAGGCCGTCCAGAGCGCGCTGCTGCGGCTGGGCTGGTGGCTGCCCGGGCTGTGGCTGATCGGCCGCGCGCTCGACCTCGAGCGCGAGCTGGCCAGCGACGAGCAGGCCGCCGACGCGACCGGAGCGCGCCGCTACGCCGCCTGCCTGCTGCGGCTGGCGACCGACCGCTGCGGCGACGTCGCGCCGGCCCTCTGGGGCCGGCGCACCCACCTGGCGATCCGGGTCGAGCGGCTGCTGCGCCCGGCCGCCGGCGGCGGCCCGGTCGCCCGCGCCGCCGCGCTCGGCGCCTTCACCGCCACCGCATTCGCGGTCGGGCTGGGGGCGCTGGTGGCCGTCCCGGCGCCGCACCGGGCCGGCCCGCCGCCGCCCGCGGCCGTCCACCGGATCGTCCGGCACCCGGTCGTGGCCGCGCGACCGCCGGCCCGCCTCGCCGCCGTGCGCGCGGTCCCGAGTCCGGCCCGGCCGCGCGCCGTGCCGCCGCCGCATCGGGTCGCCGCAGCGCTCGGGCCGGCCACGGCGCCGGCCGCCCTGCGCGCCGTCGCGTCGGTCCGGCCGCTCGCGTCCGCGCCGCCGCGCCGCGCCCACCGTGCCGGCGGCCGGCCGGCCGGGCCGCGGGCCGTCGCCTACGCCGTGCTCGAGCGCCGGCCGTGCCGCACGTGCCGCGGCCCCGAGACCTCGGCCGACGACGGCTTCGGCCCGGCACCGGGCGCGGCCGGCTCGGCCGACGCCGCCCCGGGCGGCGGGGGCGCTGCGCCCGGCGGCGCCGTCACGCTCTGGATTCGGCTGCCCTCCCCGGCGGCGCCGAACCCCTAGAAGCGACCGCCGCCGGGTCGCGCCTTCTTGGGGGAGCGGGTTATACTGGAGGGACCGGCCCGGGTCGTCCGGCGCGGTCTGTCAGTGGAATGGCGATGCGGATCAAATACGAGGTCTCCGCCGGCGGGCTGGTCCTGCGGCGGAACGGAAACGTGCTGGAGGCCCTGCTCATCGGGCGGGGTGAGCCGCGCGTTTGGTCCCTGCCCAAAGGCCACGTCGAGGCCCGCGAGACCCACGAGCAGGCGGCGCTGCGCGAGGTCCGCGAGGAGACCGGCTGCTGGGCCGAGGTCCTCTCGAAGCTCTCGGACATCTCCTACTGGTTCTACCTCAACCGGACCAAGCACAAGAAATCGGTCCACTTCTACCTCATGCGCTACCTCTCGGGCGACACCGCCAACCACGACCACGAGGTCGACGAGGCCCGCTGGTTCGAGATCAAGGCCGCCAAGAAAGCCCTCAAGTACGTCAACGAGAAGCGCCTGGTCGACTTGGGGCTGGAGTACCTCGAGGCCGATGGAAGCGGCCTGTTCGATCCCCAGACCGTCGCCGCATCGTCGTCGAGGGGCACGAGCGCCTGACCACGTGAACCCCGCTCCCGCTTCCGCATTGCGGGTCTCGCTCGACGTCTTCGACGGCCCGCTCGACCTGCTGCTCAACCTCGTCCGCGAGCGCCAGCTCGACATCGCCACCGTCCCGCTCGCCAAGCTGGCCGACCAGTACCTGGCCTTCATCCACGCCATGGAGGCGATCGACGTCGAGCTGGCGGCCGACTACCTGGTCGTCGCCGCGACCCTGGTCTTCCTCAAGTCCAAGGCGCTCTTGCCGCCGATCCCGCTCGAGCTCGAAGACCCCGAGGAGTCGGCCGCGGCCGTCGAGGCGCGGCTGCGCGAGCGGCTGATCGCCTACTCGCGCTACCGCGAGGCCGGCCAGGACCTCAAGGCCCGCGCCGCCGAGGCCGCCGCGTTCTACCTGCGCCCGGACGGCGGCGACCCGACCGCCGAGCTGGTCCAGAAATACCGCATCGACGCGCTCAAGCTGGCCGGCGCGCTGGCCGCCGCGCTGCGCTCGGCCAAGCCCGAGAAGCGGACGATCATCCGCGAGCGGGTCTCGCTGGTCGAGCAGATGGAGGTCGTCGCCCGCGCCGTCCGGCGCGCGGGCCGGGCCTCGTTCTTCGCGCTCTGCGCCGGGCTGGACCGGCCGGCGATCATCGTGACCTTCCTGGCGGTGCTCGAGCTCGTCCGGCGCGAGCGCCTGCGGGTTGCCCAGGACGCCGCCTTCGGCGACATCGCCCTCCTCCCGGGCGCGAGCACCGATGCAGCCTGAGCCCGTCGAGCCCCAGATCGCCCGGTCCGAGCCCGTCCAGCCCGAGCTGGTCGACACCGGCAACCTCCAGCGCAGCCTCGAGGCGCTGCTGTTCGTCGCCTCCGAGGCGCTCTCGATCAAGCAGCTCGCCCGGCTGACCGGCGCCGAGGAGAGCGCGGTCAGCGTGGCGCTGCAGCGGATCGACCAGGACTTCGCCCAGCGCGGCATCGTCGTGCGCGAGGTCGCCGGCGGCTACCGCTTCGCCAGCGCCCCGGCCGCCCGCGAGGCGGTCGAGGCCTACCTGATGCCGCCCAAGACGAACCTCTCGCCGGCCGCGCTGGAAACGCTGGCGATCGTCGCCTACATGCAGCCGGTGACCAAGGGCGAGGTCGAGGGCATCCGCGGGGTGAGCGCCGACAGCGTGATCGCGACCCTGCTCGACCGCCGGTTCCTGACCGACGCCGGCAAGCGCGACACCCCGGGCCGGCCGACCCTCTACAAGACCACGGCGGAGTTCCTCGAAGCCTTCGGGTTGCGCTCGCTCGACGAGCTGCCGCCGGTCGACGTCGACGGCGCCCTGCCGCTGGAGCTGGCGCTGCCCATCCCGACCGCGCTCGTGCCGGCCGCACCGGGCGACGATGTGACGCTCGACCGGGTCGAGAACCCCCTCACCGAGTCGGCGGTCGGCGAAACGACCGCCGCAGCAGAAGAAACGGAGCCTGCGCCATCAGCGGTCTAACCGCCCCCACCCCCGCCCCCGCCCAGATCTGGCGGACGATCGACGAGAACTGCCAGCGCGTCGCGCTGCTGCACGAGCTCATCCAGCCGGGCGAGACGTTCCGGCTCACCGACGACCAGAAGAAGGCGATCGACGCGCTGATCGCCGGCCTCGACGACGGCACCTTCGAGTTCTTGCTCAAGGCGCCGACCGGCTCGGGCAAGACCGAGGTCATGCTCCGGGTCGCGGTCGACACGATCCTCGAGACCGGCGGCTACGTCGTGATCCTCGCCCCGACCCGCGACCTGATCCGCCAGCACGTCACCTACTTCACCGACCGGCTCGCCGGCACGGGCCTGGGCGTCGGCCAGATCCACGGCGGCGCCGCGCCCGGCGACCGGCGCGACGACGAGGCCGGCCTGCGCGACGGCAGCGTCAGCGTGATCGTCGGCTCGGCCATGATGCTGACCATCGACCGCTACTGGGACCTGATCGACAAGAGCGCGCTGCTGATCGTCGACGACGTCAACGCGTTCGACGAGCGCGAGCACCTGCGGCTGCTCGAGGACCTCGACTGCCCGATGCTCTTCGCCAGCGCGACGCCCGCGGAGCTGCAGCGCTTCCTCGAGCGGGTCGGCGCGATGGACCACGTCGTGAAGATGAAGGGCATGCCGTTCGACGTGCAGCCGACCAAGGTCCACAAGGTCGAAGGCGTCTGGGGCGAGCCGCCGGCCGAGCAGCTCTCGCGCGCCGACGGGCTGATCCGTGAGCACCTCGCGCGCGGCTCGCGGATCTTCGTCATCGGCCGCACCCGCGGCGACGTGCCGCGGCTGGCCGAGCGGCTGGAGCACACCTACGGGATCGAGGTGCAGCAGCTGCGCGGCGACATGGCCGACACCGAGGAGCAGAGCCGCCGCCACCGCCGCAAGGGCGTCAAGGTCAACGAGGTCGGCACCCGGGTCGAGATGATGGGCAAGTTCCGCCGGACGGCGCCCGCCGTGCTGGCCGCGACGAATCTGGTCGGCAGCGGCATCGACATCCCGGCCGCCGACCTGATCGTCATCACCGACTCCGATGCGTTCGGCGAGTCGGAGGTCGAGCAGCTCATCGGCCGGGTCGGCCGGCGCGAGCGCCCCTCGGACGCGGTGCTGCTGACCGGCACGACGTTCGAGCGCAACCCCTCGCGCGCGATGCCGACGGCCCGCGCCCAGACCTTCATGCCGGCCGGCATGCGGGCGCGGCAGTTCAACTTCGGCCGCCGCCGCTGAGCGCGCTCGCCTAAGGGCGTGCCGTGATCTGCCACTTCGATCTGGACGCCTTCTATGCGTCGGTCGCGCAGCGCGACGATCCGGCGCTGCGCGGGGTGCCGCTGGCGATCGCGTGGGAAACGCGCCGCTCGGTGGTGCTGACCGCGTCGTACGAGGCGCGGCCGTTCGGGGTGCGCTCGGCGATGCCGCTCTACCGCGCGCTCGAGCTGTGCCCGCAGCTGGTCGTCGTGCCGCCGAACTTCGAGGCGTACCGCGAGACCTCGCGGCGCGTGTTCGCGATCTTCGAGGACGGTGCGCGGGCGGTCGAAGGGCTCTCGCTCGACGAAGCGTTCGTCGACGTGCCGGACGCCGACCTCGAGCGGGCCGTCGCCTTCGCGCGGCGGGTGCGCGCGCGCGTGCGCGACGAGACCGGGCTGACCGTCAGCGCCGGCGTCGCGAGCGGCAAGATGGTCGCCAAGATCGCGAGCGATCTCGACAAGCCCGACGGCCTGACCGTCGTGCCGCCCGGCACCGAAGCCGCGTTCCTCGCGCCGCTGCCGGTCGGGCGGCTGTGGGGAATCGGCCCGAAGACGCAGCCGCGGCTGGAAGCGGCGGGCATCCGCACCATCGGCCAGGTCGCCGGGCTGGACGACGAGCGGCTCTACGCGCTGTTCGGGCGCGGCGGCACGTTCTACCGCGAGCTCGCCTGCGGCATCGACGAGCGCGACGTGGACGGCTCGCGCGAGCGCAAGTCGATCTCGACCGAGAACACCTTCGAGTACGACGAGCGCGACGAAGCGCGCATCCTGGAGCTGCTGCGCGCCCAGGCCCACGAGCTCGCGGCCGACCTCAAGACGAAGGCGCTGCGCGCGGCGACGGTCGGGGTGAAGATCAAGCGCGCCGACCACACGGTCACCGGCCGCCAGACCTCGCTCGCGGTCGCGACCAACGATGCGGGCGCGATCCTGGCCGCCTCGACCGCGTGCTGGCAGCGCGCGGAGATGTACGGCGTGCCGATCCGGCTGCTCGGCACCCGGGTCGCCTCGCTGACCGAGGAGCCGGAGCGCGAGCTGCGCCTGTTCTGAGCGCCGCGCGCAATCCTAGACGTGGTCGGTGCTCCAGCACGGGTCGTCGCCGAGCGGCGCCGTGCGCAGCGCGGCGCGAAACGGCGCGCTCAGCGGCACGGCCATCGCGACCGCGTCGCCGCGGCGCCGCACCGCGCCGCGCGGCAGCGCGGCGCGCGCGAGCGCGGGCGGCAGCCAGCCCTGGACCTTGCGCAGGTCGCCGGCCGCGGCGCGCAGCAGCGGCTCGACGCAGCGCGCGTCGTCCGTGCGCGCGAAGGCGAGCTCGTCGAGCACGAACGCGTCGGCCGCGGGCACCCGCCGGCCGAGCACGTAGGCCGCCAGCGTGCGCCCGCGCCGCACGCCCAGCCGCACCGGCTGGCCGTCGTGCTCGCGCGAGGCGGCGCGCAGGCGCTGCCACTCCCAGTCCAGCGGCGTGCGCGCGAGCCCGAACGGCCGCCGCCCGTCGAGCGCGGCGAAACAGCGGCGCAGCGCGGCCGTGTCGGCGTCGCCGAGCGGCACGACGCCGACCCGCTCGGCCGCCAGCGCGTCGGCCCGCAGGGTGATCGTGCGCGAGGGCAGCGCGACGAAGCCGAGCCGCTCGTAGAAGACCGGGTGGATGTCGCTGAACAGGTAGGCCAGATCGCTGCCGGCGGCGCGCTCCGCGTCCAGGAACGCGCCCAGCAGCGCGGTGGCGTAGCCGCGGCCGCGCAGCGCCTCGGGGGTGAACACCGCGCCGATGCCGGCCGCCCGGTAGCTGCGCTCGCCGCAGCGCAGCACCCGCTCGTAGCGCTTGCACGATGCGGCCAGCGCCCCCTCGACGTACAGGCCGACGGTGCGGAAGCGGCGCCGGCCCCAGCCCGAGCCGGCCGCCGCGCGAAACTCCGCCACGTACTGCTCGAAGCTGCGGGACCCGGCCCAGAGCCGTTGCGAGTGCGGCAGGACCTCGCGCACGTAGTCCTCGGGCGGGAGCGTCGCGAGAGCCAGCATCGGGCAGCGCCGTTCGGCGCGCCGGCCCGCCGGCCTCCGGCACGGAGGTTCGGGCCCGCTCCGTCGAAGGCGTCGCCGTGACGTTGCGCGTTCGCCTGCTGGCGCTGGTCGTCGTCCCGCTCACGCTGGTCCTGGCGGTCATCGCCGGCGTGGCGAGCTTGGACGCCCGGACCCAGGCGGTCGAGGCGCAGGAGCGCGACTCGACCGCCCTGCTGGTCGCCTCCGACGGCGTGCTCGAGAGCCTGCTGGACGCCGAGACCGGCGCGCGCAGCTTCGGCCTGACGGCCGCCCCGCGCTTCACCGAGCCGTACGACGTCGCCCGGCGGGTGCTGGCGGACCGGCTGGACGCCCTGCGCGGCGCGGTCCTGGCCGAGCCCGACCTGGGCGGCCGGGTCGGCGGCATGGAGCGGCTGGCGCGCCGCGAGCTGGCGCTGCTCGACGGGTACGTGAGCCGGGCGCGGGCCGGCCGAGCCGGCGGCACCGGCGAGCTGGCCGAGCGCAGGCGGGTGATGGACGACTTTCGGGCGCAGACCGCCGCCCTCGACGACGCGCTGCGCGTGCGCCAGAACCAGCGGCGCGATGCGCTGGCGCGCATCTGGCGCGTCACCGACGGCCTGCTCGCCGCGACCGCGCTGGCCGGGCTGGCGGCGAGCGTGCTGCTGGCGATCATGCTGAGCCGCTCGCTCGCGCGGCGGCTCGAACGGGTCGGCGCGCACGCCCAGGCCTACGCCGGCGGCGAGCCGGTCGCGCCGGCGGACGCGGTCACCGGCAACGACGAGATCGCCGCGCTCGACCGCACGCTGGGCGCGATGGCGGAGCGCATCGGCAGCCGCGAGGAAGAGCTGCGCGCCGCGCTGGCGCGCGCCGAGGACGCCTCGCGCGCGAAGTCCGACTTCGTCGCGACCATGAGCCACGAGATCCGCACCCCGATGAACGGCGTCATCGGCATGTCGGAGCTGCTGCTCGAGACCCCGCTCGACCGCCGCCAGCGCGAGTACGCGCAGACCATCCGCTACTCCGGCGAAGCGCTGCTGGGCGTCATCAACGACATCCTCGACTACTCGAAGATCGAGGCCGGGCGGCTCGAGATCGAGCGCACCGACGTCGAGCTCGTGCCGCTGGTCGAGTCGGTCGCATCCATGCTGGCGCCGCAAGCGCGGGCCAAGCAGATCGACCTGCTGACCTACGTCGACCCGGCGGTGCCGCGGGTGCTGGTCGGCGACGCGCTGCGGCTGCGCCAGATCCTCACCAACCTGCTCGGCAACGCGGTGAAGTTCACCGACCGCGGCAGCGTCACCGCGATCGTCACGGTCGAAGAGGCGAGCGACGTCGCGGTCACCCTGCGCTTCGCGGTGGCCGACACCGGGATCGGCATCGACGCCGGCGCGCAGGGCGGGCTGTTCGAGCCGTTCAGCCAGGCCGACACGACCACCACCCGGCGCTTCGGCGGCACGGGCCTGGGGCTGGCCATCTCGCGCCGGCTCGTCCGCCTGATGGACGGCGCGATCGGGATGGAGAGCGTCGCGGGGCGCGGCTCGACGTTCTGGTGCACCGTGCCGTTCGCGCGCAGCCTGCGCACCGACAGCGCGGCGGTTCCGGCCGAGCTGCGCGGCACGCGCACGCTGGTCGTCGACGACGACCAGCGCGCGCGCGAGCTGCTGCGCCGCACGCTCGAAGGCTGGGGCGTCGTGGCCGACGCGGTGCCCGACGCGGAGAGCGCGCTCGAGCGGCTCGTCTGGGCGGCGGAGCGCGGCGAGCCGTACGACAACGCGCTGATCGACTTCGCGCTCGGCAACGCGGACGGCTTCGCGCTCGGCCGCGCCATCCGCGAGAACCCGCAGCTCGGCCGCACCGCCATGCTGATGATCACCGGCTACGACGACGCCGGGCGCGCCGCGGCGGCGAAGGACGCCGGGTTCGCGGCGTACCTGATCAAGCCGGTCACCCAGTCGGCGCTCTACGACGCGGTGGCGGGGGTCGTGCACGAGCGCGAGCGGCTCTCGTCGGGGACGCCGCTGGCGCCGCCGGCCGAGACTCGGCTCGAGCGGGTGCTGGTGGTCGAGGACAACGCGGTCAACCAGCGGCTGGCGGCGCGCCAGCTCCAGCGGCTGGGCTTCGCCCCCGAGGTCGTCGGCAACGGCGCCGAGGCGGTCGACGCCAACGAGCGCGCCCGCTACGACCTCGTCTTCATGGACGTGCAGATGCCGGTCATGGACGGCTTCGAGGCGACCGCCGCGATCCGCCGCCGCGAGCTGCGCACGCGCACGCACGTGCCGATCGTTGCGATGACCGCCAACGCGCGCGCCGACGACCGCGGCGCGTGCCTGGCCGCCGGCATGGACGACTACATCTCGAAGCCCGTCACGCTCGGCGACCTGCGGCGGATCACCGAGCGCTGGCTGCCCGCCGAGGCCCGCGCGGAGCGCTAGACCGCGACCGCCAGGGCCGCCGCGGGGACGGGCAGCGGCAGCTCGAGCCGGGGCAACGCGGCCGCGCTCTGGTCGTCGACCTTGAAGCCGCGCAGCAGCTGGGCCAGCGACTCGGCGTGGCCGCGGACCTGGCGCGCGGTGGCCGCGATGTGCTGGGTCTGGGCCGAGAGCTCGCTGGCCGAGGCCGAGACTTCTTCCGAAGCGCTCGACTGCGACTCGGCGGCCGCCGCGACCGGCGCCAGCGCGGCGGTGACGGCTTGGGTGGCCGCCTGCATCTCGCCCGCCGCGGCGGCGTTCTGCTCGACCACCGCGGAGACGCCGGCGATGTGCGCGGCGACCTGGGTGCTCGCCTGGTGCATCGTCTCCGCACCGCCCGCGACCTGGTCGGCCACCAGCTTGACGTCGGCGACCGCGTCGTAGACGATGCCCAGCGACGCGGCAGCCTGCTCGGAGAGGTGCAGGCCGCCCTCGACCGCACCCAGCGAGGCGCGCATCGCGCCCGAGGCGTGCAGCGTCTGGGAGCGGATCTGGGCCAGGATCCCGGCGATCTCGCGGGTCGCGCCGCCGGAGCGCTCGGCGAGCTTGCGGATCTCGTCGGCGACCACGGCGAAGCCGCGGCCCTGCTCGCCCGCGCGCGCCGCCTCGATCGCCGCGTTGAGCGCCAGCAGGTTCGTCTGGTCCGCGATCTCGTCGATGGTGGCGACGATGTTCTCGACCGCGGTCGAGCGCGCTTCGAGCTGCTCCATCGCTTGGGCGGCGGCGATCGACTGGGTGCGGATGTTCTGCATGGCTTCGCCCGACTTGGCGACGGCGTCGCGGCTGGCGGCCGACTCGTCGTTGGCCTGGCGGGCCGTCTTGGCCAGCGCTTCGCCCATCGCGGAGAGCTCGCCGATCTGCATGTCGAGGTGGGCGACGTTGTCGCCGACGGAGACCAGCGACTGGGCCTGCGCCGCGGCGCCGTCGGCGATCTGCGAGGACGTGCGCGAGAGCTGCTCGGCGGCGATCCGGGTGTCGTGGACGCCGTCGTACTGGCGGCGCGCGCCCTCGGCGACGCCTTGCACGGCGCCGGCGATCTCGTCGACCGCGACGGCCGACTGCTCCGAGGCGACCGAGGCCTGGGCGCTTGCCATGAGCAGCTCCGCCGACGAGGCGGCGACGCCGCGCATGACGTCGCGCAGGCCGGCCGTCGTGCGCGCGAACCGCTCGCCGCTCTTGCCGATCTCGGTCGCGAACGCGTTGTAGCTGCGCGCCAGCGCGGTCAGCTCGTCGCTGCCGCGTTCCGGCACGAGCTGCACGTCGGCGGCGAAGCGGACCGTCAGGTTGCCGTCGGCGAGCTCGTCGTAGGCCGCCATCAGGTGGGCGAACGAGTCGTTCGCCACCCGGGTGAGCGCCGCGCTGACCGCCCGCACCCGGCTGATGATGTCGCGCGTGATCGCCAGCGAGAGCAGCCCGGTCAGCACGAAGGCCAGGGCGCCGAGCGCGATCATGGTGATCATCGCGAAGTCGCGGGCCCGCTCGAAGGCGATTCGGTCCGCTTCCGCGACGGCGTTGGCGGCCGCCGCGAGCTGGTTGAGCCGCTTGAACGAGACGGACGGGCGCAGCTCGTTGATCGCGTGCGCCGCGGCGGTGAGATCGCCGTGTTTGATCAGCTCGACCTCGTGATCGACCTGTGCCTCGACGTCGCGCACGGCGGATTCCGCCGCCGGCAGGTCGCGGTCGAAGGCCGGCCCCATCCGGTGCCGGGCGTCGAGATAGGTCAGGTCCTCGCCGCTGCTCTTGCGCAGGCCGGCCAGGAACTCGATGTAGTGCTTGGCGCCGGGCAGACCGGTCAAGCTCACGATCTCGGCCGCGCGAACGCCGCCCACCTCGTACAGGAGCTGGAACTTGAGGTCGTTGAGGTGCGCACGCGTCGCAAGGGCGTCTTCGACCGCCGCTTCACGGACGGTCATGACGCGCATCTGAGCGATCGCGACGACCGCCATGATGGCGAGGCAGAGTAGCGCCAACCCGGCCTGGGTCGCCAGTTTGGCCGCGATGCTGACGTTCCAGCGCCCGGTTCGCTGTATCATCGATTCGTTCTCGTTCCTCGGAGCGGTCGGCACTCGGCACGTCTGGTGCGAATGGACCTGGTGTACCAACCTGCCATCGGTCCACCGGCGAGGAAAGTTTACCGGTTCAGGCTATGCAGGCGTACTCGCGGGCGCGGGCCAGGATCGCTTCGCTGTGCAGGGGCAGGTGCCGGCGCAGCCAGAGGATCGTCGCTTCGGCGGCCGGCAGGCTCGCCGACGACGCCGGCGAGGCGGCTTCGGCCAGCGACCGCACGGCGGCGGCCGGCGTGCCCAGAACGTCGCCCATCGCGCGCTCCAGCGCGCGGTGCAGGCTCGGCCCGCTCGGCACGAGGTGGCTGTGGCTGCACAGCACGCCGTGAACGTCGGCTTCGCTGAACTCCGCCGCGCAGACGTCGATCGGGTAGCCGCAGAAGAGCCGCAGGCCACCCGCGAGGAGCCGCGCGTTCCACAGCTCCTCGAGCGCGATCGCCGCGCCGAAGCGGGTCGCCTGCCAGAGGACGCCGACCATCTCGCCGTAGGCGCGCACGCCGGCCGGGCAGCGGCCGAGCAGCTGCTCGACGAGGATGCCGACCACCCGCTCGAACCGGGTCGCATCGGGCTGGTCGTTCACCAGCAGGCGGCTCAGGGTCTGCTCGGCGTCGAGAAAGACCAGCCGGCCATCCGCCAGCGCGGCGGCGGCATCGGTCACCGCGTCGATCTCCGCCCGGAAGTCGGCAGCATGGCGAGGGCCGGCGATGGCGACTGCCGCCTCGCCCTGCGAGAGACCATCCGCTAGGTAGCGGCCGACGTTGCGAACCAGCGAGCTGCCCTCACCGCCGTACAACTGGACCAGGTGCCGGGCGCGGACGTCGCCGAGGAGGGCGTCCGCCGCCGTGGGAGAGGGCATGGGCAGCGCGATTGTACCATATCGGCCTCGCGCGTCCAGGCTCACGCGGCAGGTGCGGTTCTCCTCACAGCACGAGGTCCCGGTTGAGGCTGGAGGCGCTGCGGTTACGGGTGTGGCCGGTCAGGACCGCCCGGGCATGGCTGCCGCCGCCGCGCCGGCGTTCCACCGAGAGCTCCTCGGCGAAGGCGGTGACCAGGAACAGGCCGCGGCCGCGCTCCGAGAGCAGATCGGCCGGCAGCCGGGGGCGGAACTCGAAGCCGGAGCCGGCGTCGAGCACGTGCAGCACCGGCGCTTGGCCCGAGACGTCCAGCATCACGGTGATCGCCCCGGGCGCGTAGCGCACCACGTTGCCGATCAGCTCGCCGAACACCAGCTCGGCGCTGCCGAGCTCGTCCGCGGTCAGCCCCACCGCCGCGAGCCGGGCGACGTACTCGCGCCGGGTCCCCCGCGCCCGCTCCGCATCGCCGGCCGCGAAGGTCCAGGCGGTCGCCCGCCGGGCACCCTCGAGCGCCAGCAGCGGCTGGTGGAAGCCGATCGCGAGGATGGCGACGTCGTCCTGCGCGGGCCGGCCGTTCGTCACGGCGGAGTAGACGTCGTGCGCGACGTGGCCTCCGGCTCGGGCCAAGGCGGCTCGCACCCGCTGCTCGCCGGCGATCGGGTCGCGGTCGAACTCGGTCAAGCCGTCGGTGTAGCACAGCAGCACCGAACCGGGCGCGATCTCGAGCGTGCGGGCGGCGTCCTCGGCACGGCCCCGCAGCCCGAGCGGCAGATCGCCCTCCGCCAGCGAAACCACCGCGCCCTTGGGATCGCGCAGCAGCGCCGGCGGGTGCCCGGCGGAGGCGAACGTCAGGACGAAGGAGACCGGGTCGAGGACGCCCACGAGCGCGGTCACGAACGGCGCCTGTTCCATCGCTCGCACGATCCGGTCGACCGCGTTGAGCACGGCGGCCGGGTCGGGGTTCATCAGCGCCGCGGTGCGAATGCTCTGGCGGACGCTGGCCATCGCGACGGCCGCCTCGAGCCCTTTGCCGGCGACGTCCCCGATCGAGACGACGACCCGCCCGTCGGGCAGCCGGAAGGCATCGTACCAGTCGCCGCCGACCGTCGCCTCGAGCATCGCGGCCTGGTACATCGCGTCGAACGTCAGGCCGGGAACGTCGGGCAGCGCCGGCACCAGAGCGGCCTGCTGGAACGTCGTCGCGACCCGCCGCTCGCGCTCGTAGGCGGTGGCGTTGCCGATTGCCGGCGCGATGCGCCGGCCCACCTCTTCGAAGAACGGCACGTCGCCCAGAGAGTACGCTCGCCCGCTCCCGCGCACCACGGCGTTGAGCGTTCCGACGACCTTGCCGGCGGAGAAGAGCGGCACGATGAGCACCGAGTCGAAGCCGATCTGCTCGAACGCCGCGCGGAAGGGCGCCTCGACGGAGTCCCGGATCGCGTCCGGCGGCACCGTTTCGTAGACCAGGGGCTTGCCGGTGCGCAGCACGCCGCGAGTGCCGTTCCGCGCCGACGTGCCGGCGTAGACCTCCCCGCGCAGCGACTCGAGCACGGCCCGCGCCGCCGCGTCCTCGTGGTAGGCGGCGGCCAGCCGGACCTCGCCTCGCTCGTCGGTCAGGTTCACCAGCGCCCAGTCGGCGAACTCGGGCACGATGCTGCGGGTGACGACCCGCAGCGTCTGCTCCAGCGAGAGCGCGCCGGCCAGCTCCGCGCCCAGCCGCGAGAAGAAGCGCTCGCGCACCCGGGAACGCCGCTCGGCGTCGATATCGGTGTTCGAGCCGTACCAGCGCACGATTCGGCCCGCGGCGTCGCGAGCCGGCGTGGCCCGGGTGAGGAACCAGCGGAACTGGCCGTCGGCACCGCGCAGCCGGAACTCCATCTCGAACGGTTCGCCGCTGGTGATGGAGCCGGGCCAGGCGCGCATCACCTCGGGCAGGTCCTCGGGATGGTGCACCGCCTGCCAGCCCCAGCCGGCCGCCTCTTCCGGGGTCTGCCCGGTGTAGTCGTACCAGCGCTCGTTGTACCAGTCGAGCCAGCCGTCGGGAAGCGCCGACCACATCATCTGCGGGACCGCGTCGGCGATCACCCGGAACGACTCGGCGTCGCGCGCGGCGAGCAGCTTCGCGTCGTGCAGGTCGACCCCGGTCCCGACCCAGCCCACCAGGTCGCCGACGGCGTCGAAGCGCGGCACGGAACGGGCGAGGAACCAGCGGTAGCTGCCCTCGTCGCCGTCGGCCGGCTTGACGCGGTGCTCGATCTCGTACTTCGTGCGGGTCGCGACGGCGTGCCGGAAGGCGCTCAGCACCGCCTCGATGTCGTCGGGGTGCACGACCCGCGCCCAGCCCGCGGCGGTGGTCGCGATGGCGGCCGGCAGGCGCACGTAGTCGTACCAGGCCCGGTTCGCCCAGTCGACCGTGCCGTCCGGTGTCTGGGTCCAGACGAACAGCGGCACGTCGTCCGCGAGGCGTCGGAAATCGTCCGGGGTCTCAGGCGTCATGGCAGCCGGCGGCAAATCCTCCGGGCTACCGCTGTGACGCGGGCAGGCGGTTTCCCTGTGCTCGGCCCGAACGGCGCGACCGGCCGAGCGCTACACGAACGCGAGCGCCGGGTACTGGCCGCCCAGCACGGCGGCCGGGTCGCGGCCGAGCCACTTGGCGATCACGGTGGCGTAGACGGAGCGGAAGTCCTGCGAGAACTTCAGGTCGCCGTGGTCGAGGTCGGTCAGCGAGGGGTGCTCGCCGTAGATGCCGCCCTTGACCGTGCCGCCGAGCGCGAAGAGCGGCATGGCGGTGCCGTGGTCGGTGCCGTTGGAGGCGTTCTGCTGCACCCGCCGGCCGAACTCGCTGAAGGTCAGCGTCAAGACGTTCTCGTCGAGGCCGTGCGCGGCGAGGTCCTGGTAGAACGACAGCAGACCGTCACCGAGGTAGCCGAGGAGGCGGTCTTGCTGCGCGCGCTGGCCGGCGTGGGTGTCGAACGAGCCGATCGAGACGAACACGATCTTCGAGCCCGCGCGCGAGCCGATCAGGCGCGCCGCGAGCGCGAGCTGCTGGGCGAAGCCGTTGTTCGCGTAGGCCGCCCGGTTGGTGAACGCGGCGGTCTGTTTGCGCAGCAGGTCGCCGCCGTGGTACGCCTCGCGCGCGGTGTTCGCGATCAGCGCCAAGTAGGGCGACTGGCCCCGCTCGGCGCCGTCGTAGAGCACGCCCGCGCTCTGCTTGGACGCCAGGTCCCGGCCGGTGTTGTACCCGTACGCGCCCAGCGCGCCGATCGCCGGGACCTCGACGTGCGCGGCGACCATCGCGGCGGGCAGCGTGTCGCCCAGCGCGACCGCCTCGAACGCCGAGGCGGGCTTGCTCGCCGCGAAGCGGCGGTCGAGGTAGCGGCCGATCCAGCCGTACTGCTGCGGCCGGTCGGGCGAGGCGGTCTCCCAGATCTGGGTCGCCTCGAAGTGCGAGCGGTTGGGATTGGGATACCCCACCCCTTGCACCAGCGCGACCCGCCCTTGCCGGTAGAGCTCGTGCAAGCCCTTCAGCGCGGGGTTGAGCCCGATCCGGTCGTTCAGCTTGAGCACTTGGCCGGGAGCGATGCCGATCGCCGGGCGCGCCCGGTGGTACGCGTCGTCGCTCCACGGCACGACGGTGTCGAGCCCGTCGTTGCCGCCGCCCATCTGCACGACGACCAGCACGTTGCCGGGATCGACCGTGCCGCCCAGCGCCGGCAGCGCGGGCGCGCCGACGGCCTGCGCGAGCGCGGCCGAACCGCTGCCGCCCAGAAACGCGACCGAAAGAGCGGAGCCGACGAACGAACGGCGCTTCATGCGGTCCTCAATTCAGTTGGTTGACGGGGAGGTTGAGGGTCAGCGCGAGCGCGCCGCGGATCTTGTCCTGGTAGTTCTCGGGGCCGAACGGGATCGGATTGGTCGCCGCGCCGGCCGGCTGGGCGGAGTCGAGGTAGCCGACCAGCGTCGCGCGCACGTCGCTGGTGACGTCGTCCTGCACCGCGCCGCCGACGATCGCCGCCACGATGCGGTCGGGCCGCATGCCGGTGCGCGCGACGAGCGCGTCGGGCGCGACGTTGGGCGCGCCGACCGCGGCGACGCCGTCCTTGCCGGGCGCGGTCTGCGCGATCAGCCCGTTGACGAAGTTGAAGCGGGCCAGCAGGGTCGAGGTGTTGATCCAGCTCGGCCCGCCGTCCCAGCCCTTGACGCTGGGCGGCAGCAGCGGCTCCTGGCCCATCCGCGCGAGCTGGTACGGCAGGTTCGGCGGCACCGCCGTCGCGCCCAGGTAGCGCAGCGTCCCGATCGCGAGCTCGAGCGGCGACTTGGGCAGCGCGCGGTAGGCGCGGGTCGAGTAGAAGACGTTCGAGCGCAGGACCGTGCCGACCGTCTTGGCCAGGTCGAAGCCCGCCAGCGCGTAGACCTGCGCGACGGCTTCGATCAGCTCGGGCTCGGGATCGCTGTAGACGAAGAACTCCAGCAGCGCGTGGGCCAGGAAGCGCTGGTGGAGCGGCTGCGAGACGATGATCGCCACGACGTCGTCGGCGCCGAGGTCGCCGGTCTTGCCGAGGAACGTCTTGGGCCCGTCGTCGTGGCGCTTGGGGTCGAACACCGCGTTGCCGCCGCGGTCGAGCGTCCAGCCGGTGAACGCGCGCGCCGCTTCCTTGACGTCGTCCTCGCCGTAGCCGCCCAGGCCGAGCGCGAAGAGCTCCATCACCTCGCGGGCGTAGTTCTCGTTCGCGTGCGCCTTGTAATTGTAGCGGTTGTCGAGCCAGATCAGCATGGCCGGATCGCGCGTGACGGCCGAGAGCAGCGCCGGAAAGCGGCCCAGGCCCTGGGCGCGGAACAGGTCGATCTGGCGCGCCATGTGCTGCGGCGGCACTTTCTGCATCGACGTCGCGAAGTGGCCGTGCCAGAAGAGCGCCATCTTCTCGACCAGCGGCCGGTTCGTGCGCAGCATCCGGTCGAGCCACCAGAGCTGCACGGTCTGGCGCGCCTTCTTCGGGTCGTAGAGCAGCGCGCTCTCGGGGTAGTCGGCGAACGCGGCGTCGGGCGCGCTCGGGTGGAGCAGCGCGTCGACCGCGCCGCCGGCGCCCAGCGCTGCGAGGCGGGCGACGTCGGCGGGCGAGCCGCCGAAGCCGGCCCGGCGCAGCAGGTGCGCCGCCTGGCGGACCGTGAAACGGCCGCCGTACGGCTGGAGCGGGCCGGGCTCGAGCGGACCCGGTGGGCGGAACCCGACTTGCGGGTCGGTCGACGTGTCGATGGCGGGCACGGTATTCCTCGGAACGCGCTGGGCCCGACCAGTATCGCCGAACGGCGCCGTGCCCGGGTGAGAGTCCGGTGAGACACACGGGTCTGAGAGCCCTGCGCTCGCGGGGCGGCGAACTTCCTTCCGGCCGGTCGCGTTTTCGGAGCATGAAACGCACTTTTCTGACCGGCCTCGCTCTGGCCGCCGCCCTCTCCGCCCCGCTCGTCGCCGCCCCGCTCGCCGCCTCCGCGCAGATCTACCACGGCGGCGCCACGATGGGCATGACGAACGACCGCCACCACGTCGTGGGCCGGGTCGCCTCGTACTCGGGCTACAACCTGCAACTGGACAACGGCCGGATGGTCCGGCTGCACCAGGGCACCGTGATCAACCCGACCGGCTGGACGATCCGCCCGGGCCAGCGCGTGGCGATCACCGGCTCGTGGGTCCGCGGCCGGTTCGAGGCCGACCGCATCAACGTGATGCGCCGCAACCGCATGTGATCGCCGGCGCGGCTATCGCGGCGCGCCGAGCAGCAGCCCCAGCTCGTGGGCCAGCTCCGGCGCCGCGACGCCGCGGGTCGGCCGCCCGCTCGCCCAGACCGTCACCCGCACGTCGGCCCGGCCGAGCGCTTGCGCGAAGAGGCGCCGCTGCTCCTTGACGTACGCCGCGCGCGGCCGCGCCTGGTGCTCGTACCAAGTGAACTTGGCGGTCCGGGCGGCGGTCGCGTCGCCGGCGGCGTCCTTGGGGATCATGCCGTAGGTCGGGCTGAACAAGAACGCGTCGGGCACGTAGTAGGGCGGAAACGCGCCGGCCCGCGCGTCGACGACGAAGACGTGGTCGAAGCGCCGCGCCAGCGCGCGCTCGACCGCGCCGACGAACACCGCGTCGCCGCGCTCGTCGACGAACTCCGGGCCGCATTCGCCCGCCGCCAAGCGCTCGCAGTAGGCCAGCGCGGCGGCCAGGTCGGCCAGCGGGTGGCGGGCCGCGTACCGGCCGATCAGCTCGAGGGTGCGCGCGATCAGCGCCGCCCGGCGGCGCGCCCGCGCGGCGGTCTCGCCGGCGCGCGGCAGCAGCAGGCCGCCGTCCGCGACGATCGCGCGCGCGGCGGTCTCGACGCCGGTCGCGCGCAGCCAGGCCTGCCAGCGCGCGCGCCGGGCGCGGAACGCGGCGAGCCGTTCGCGCGCGGTGGGGCCGAGGTCGGCGTCGCGCTCGCCGCGCAGCAGGTTGGTGCCCAATCGCAGGTCGCGCTTGCGGTCCCAGCGGCGGTCGGTCTGGACCTCGCTCTCGGGCAGCGTGAAGAGCGCCGGCTGCGGGTCGGCCGGCTCGCCGCACAGGATCGCGAGCGACGCGTCGGAGAGGCGCAGCATCGGCGTCTGCAGCGCGCGCAGCACCCAGGCGTGGCGGTACGGGTCGACCGCGGTCCACAAGAGCGCCAGCGCGTCGAGCACGTCGGCGCGCTCGAACAGCGCCGGATCGCCCGCCAGCGCGACCGGCAGGTCGCGCTCGACCAGCGCGTCCTCGTACGGGACCAGCGTGCGCAGCGTGCGGTGCAGCACGGCGATCCGGCCGGGCGGCGTGCCCGCCTGCACCAGCGCCGCGACCTGCTCGGCGACCGCGGCCGCCTCCTCGGCGCGGCTCGGCGCGCGCAGCACGCGCAGCGCGTCGCCGCGCGGAAGCGCCAGCGCGGGATCACCGTGCACGACCGCGCGCATCGCGGCCAGGATCTGCGCCGGCAGCGGGCCGGGTGCGAGCTGCACCGTCGTCGCGGCGCGGCCGAAGATGCGCTCGGGCCGCGCGCCGGCGAACGTCTGCGTCGCGGCGTCCGGATCGCCGGCGACCGCGACCCCGTCGAGCGCGTCGCCGAAGAGCGCGCGCAGGAAGCGCAGCGCGGCGGCCGGCAGGTCGTGCGCGTCGTCGACGAACGCGACCCGCAGGCGGGTGCGCAGCGCGCGCGCGACCGCCGGGCGGTGCTCGATCAGCCGGGTCGCCTCGGCCAGTGCGTCGGCGGCGGTCAGGCAGCCGCGCCGCACCAGCTCGTCGCCGTAGGCGCGCTGCAGGCGGGCCAGGATCTTGGCCAGGTCGAGCTCGCGGCGGCGCTGGCGGTCGAGCTCCGAGGGATCGGCGGCGAGCGCGCCGCGGTGCTCGTCCTTGGTCGCCGCGATCAGCGCCGGCGAGGCGAGGTTGGGCGGGCTGGCGTAGAACGCGGCCGCGCCGCGCTGCGCGGCTTGCAGGAACGCCGCGTCGTCGATGCCGGCGTCGCGCAGCTTGCGGATCAGCCGCAGCGCGGCGACCGCGAAGCGGTCGGGCGTGCGCAGGCCGGCGATCTCGGGGTCGACCTCGGGACCTAGCCACTCGCTCCACTCGGCCGAGAACAGCGGCGCGGCGGCGCGCTCGAAGATCTCCTGCGCGTCGAGCGGGTCGATCAGCTCGAGGTCGAGCGCGAGGCCCGTCTCCAGCGGGTGCGCGCGCAGCAGGTCGAGCGCGAGCGCGTCGAGCGTGGTGCCCTGCACGGCCTTGCCGGTCGCGGCACGGATGCGCTCGGCCAGCGCGCGCGCGCCCTCGGGCCGCGCGGCGGTGACGATCGCCGCCTCGGCCAGCGCCGGCTCGGCCGCGACGAGCACCGTGAAGCGGCGCACCAGCGCGGCGGTCTTGCCGCTGGTCGGCGGGCCGGTGAAGGCCAGCAGGCCGTGCGCGGCGGGCAGCTCGAGCGCGCGCTCGAGCGCGAGGCTGGCGATCACCGGCCCGAGCGGGCCGCGGGAGCGGGGGACACGCGGGGGAGGTTCGGGCGCGGAGCGAGCGGGACCCGGCGGGCGGCGGCTGCGCCGGCCGATCTGTGGACGGGGTGTGGAAGCGGTGAGTTCGCTCGGACGGCTCCGTACCGCCATAGGGGAGGCCCCCCATGTGCGAGCCCCTTCGCGGCCCTAGGCTGTGACTGACCGCCGACATGCCGAGCGGTCGACAAAAACCGCTCAGAAAGGACCTCATGGCGAAAAAGGCACTCATCGTGGGGATCAACGGATACGATCCCCCCAACGCCCTGCCGAGCTGCATCGCCGACGCGGATGCATTCGAAGACTTGCTCAAGACGAGCTACGGGTTCACCGACATCGCGAACCTGCGCGACCAGCAAGCCAGCAACGCGGCGATGGCGGCCGGCCTGCAACGGCTGGTGCAAGACGCGTCGGTCGGCGACGAACTGGTATTCTATTACTCCGGACACGGGTACTCGTTCGAGAAGGCCGGTGCGCTCGTCGAAGCGCTCGTGCCCCAAGACGCGAACTTCTTCGACAGCGACCAGCTCGCGGCGCTGACGAACGCCGTGCCGCCCGGGGCGCTGACCGTCGTGCTCGACGCCTGTTTCTCGGGCGGGATGGAGAAGGCGTTCGTGCTGCCCAACGGCATGGTCGAGCGCGGTCTCGTCAAGCACTACCAGCCGGCCGGCACACAAAAAGCGTTCATCCAGCTCACCCTCGGAAAGCCGCTGCAGTACCGGCCGTTCGGCTACACCGCAAGCCAAACGGCGGCTGCCGCCTTGCAGCAGTTCCAGGCGGGAACGCCGTCCGACAAAGCGTTCTCGATCGTCGCGCCGGCTCCGAGCGACGACGAGCGCCGCTTCCTCTTGATGTCGGCGTGCCTGGCCGACGAAACGGCGGCCGCGTCGACGTCGCAGACCGCCGGGAAATCCGCCTTCACGTTCAGCTTCCTCGATCGCATCGCGGTCGCCGACCTCGCCGCCGGACCCACGTCGGCGCTCCTCGACGCTGCCGGACAGCGGCTCCGCGATCTCGGGATCACCCAGACACCGATGCTCAAGGCTCCGGCCGAGCTCGATCAACAACCCTTCCTGCGGTCGCAGCCGGCACCGGCTGTTTCGCAGGTCGACTCCAAAGCCTTCACTCCTCCAAACAACGAAAGGGATACCACCGTCATGGCTTCGACTTCCACCGTCTCGCCCGCAGCCCAGAAGGGCTGGGCCGACCTCGCCACCCAGCTCGCGGGAGCCATCGCTCCGATCGCGATCAGCCACCTCCAGAGCTCGCTGAGCAAAGGATACGAAGGACGCGACGCCGTCACGATCGACTCGAAGAGCTTCACGAGCATCTTGAGCGGTGTGCTGAGCACTGCGCTGCCCGTCGTGATGCAGTCGCTCGCGACGACGCAAAAGAGCTTCGTCGCAGACCAGTCCCCGGCCGACGACAAGGGCTGGTTCGACACCCTGACCGGCGTCGTCGGCACCGTCGTGTCCTCACCGATCGCGCAAGCCGCGCTCCAGGCTGCGATCGCTGCCTGATCCGCTGCTCGGCGCGCTGCCTGGTGTACGGAACGCCAGGCAGCGCTTGCGCAAATCACCGATCGCCACTCAGCGGCCGAAGCGCTCCTCGAGGCCGGAGGGGCGCTCGCGGCACGCTTCGGCGTAGGCGCAGTAGCGGCAGGCGGCGGGGTCGTCGGTCGCGGGCCAGTGAGCCCGCGTGCCGGCCGCGATCTCCGAGGCGAGCGCGATCATCCGGTCGCGCGCGCGCTCCAGCTCGCCGACCGCGATCTCGCCCGTCGTGCCCCGGCTGCGCGGCGGGCGCGACGTCGTCACCACTTCCAGCTCGACCGGCGCGACGTCGAGCAGGGCGTCCTTGAGCGGCACCAGCGCGAGGCGGGTGACGACGTCGCCGGCCTGGGTGCGCGCCCAGTAGTAGAACGGGAGCTGGAACTCGCGGAAGGCGCGCACCTCGGCCAGGTAGTCCTCGGCGCACAGCGCGATGGCGCCGGTCTTGTAGTCGACCACGGTCACCGTGCCGGTGCGCTCGTCGCGGTCGAGCCGGTCGATGTAGCCGACGAAGCGGTGGCCGCCCAGCTCCAGGTCGATCGCGGTCTCGTTGCCGACCACTTCGAAGGGGGCGCGGCGGGCGCGCTCCAGCAGCCAGCCGAGGTACTTCTTGGCGGTGCGGCGCGCGCGGCGCTTCTGCAGCTCGAACTCGACCGGCGCGTCGAAGCGGGTGCGGTAGCGGTCGAAGGCCGTCACCACGTCGTAGTCGAGCGCGCTCGCCAGCGCCCCGGCGTCCGCGCCGGTCTCGCCGTCGAAGCGCGCGTGCGCGGTGTGGAAGTCCTCCAGCGCGGCGTGGAAGGCGATGCCGTAGAACGAGGCCGACGAGCCGCGGTCCTCGACCGCCGCGCAGGCGTAGCGGAAGAACCACTTGCGGGCGCACTCGGCGTACGCGTTGAGCGAGGACGCGCTGAACGAGAGCTTGCGCAGCGGCACCGCGGCCGGGTCTTCGTCGGCCACCGGCTCGGCAGGTGAGATGCCGTTCGGCGCGACCTCGTCGATGGCGGCCCCGCGGCGCGGTGCGTTCGCCAGCTCGGCGTCGAGCTCGGCCAGCAGATCGTCGGCTTCCCACTGCGGCGCGAACGCCCGCGCGGCGTCGAAGTCGGCCGCGATGCGCTCCAGCGCGGCCCGCGTCGGCGCGTGCGCGAGCGGAAAGCTGGCGAAGAGCGCGGCCAGCACGGTCGCCGCCGAGGCGTCGGGCAGCTTGTAGGCCGCGCTCACCGTCGCCAGCCCGTGGGCGAAGCGGCCGGCGTCGGCGACCGCGCCCTTGGCGATCACCTCCAGCAGGTCGGCCCGCTCGCCGGCCGCGGTCAGCAGCGTGCGCGCGTCGTCGGGACGCACGCCGCCCAGCGCCGTGCCGATCGCGTGCCGCGCGTCGGCGTCGGCTTGCGAGCGGGCATAGCGCAGGATCGCCTGGACGCCGTCCACCGCCCCCAGGTCGAGCGGCGGCGGTGCCGGCGGCCCGAGGTCGACGACCTCGAACGCCAGGCCGGCCTCGCCTGCCAGCCGGCGCCAGGCGAAGGCGTCGTCGTCGCCGGCCAGCAGCGCGGCGTCGAGCGCCAGCCGGTCGGCGCCGTCGGCGGCTTTGGCCCCGCCCAAGCCCTGGCGCACCGCGGTCCGCACGTCGAGCGCGTCGGCGAAGGCGACCAGCGTGCGGACGTGGCCGGCCAGCGCCTCGAACGGCGCCGGAACGGCGCCGCGGTCGAGCGCGGTCAGGACCCGGCCGGCGAACGACGGCGAGCTGCGCACGTGCGGCGGCAGCCCGACGTCCTCGCGGGTCGCGGCGATCCGCCGCACGACCGCCCGCCGCTCGCCGTCGCCCAGCACCCGCCGGCCGACCAGCCGGGTCAGGAACGCGGCCGGCGCGAGCGCGTCGCCGGCGGGCAGCCGGCGTTCGTCGACGAGGAGCATCCGGCTGCAGTTCGGGCCGGGCGCCGGGCGGCCCCCGGGCGGCGTCCCACCTTACGGAATCTGTGGACGGGTGTGGAATGCGGGGATCGGTGATGGACCGAGCGGAGCGCCGGCGATGCGGCGCCTGATCGTGGGGGTCTCGGGAGCGAGCGGCAGCGTCTACGCGATCGCCGCCCTGCGCGCGCTGCGCGCGGTGCCCGACCTCGAGACCCACCTCGTGCTCTCCGGGCAGGCGCGCCAGACGATCGCGCTGGAGACCGATTCGACGGCCGAGGAGGTCGAGGCGCTGGCCGACGTCGTCCACCGCGACGGCGACCTGGCGGCCTCGATCTCGTCGGGCTCGTTCAAGACCGACGGCATGCTGGTCATCCCGTGCTCGATGAAGAGCGCCTCGGCGATCGCCTACAGCTTCAACGCCAACCTGCTGGTGCGCGCCGCGGACGTCTGCCTCAAGGAGAAGCGGCGCCTCGTGCTCGTCGTGCGCGAGACGCCGCTCCACCTGGGCCACCTGCGCACCCTCACCCAGCTCGCGGAGCTGGGCGCGGTGATCCTGCCGCCGATTCCCGGCATGTACGCCCGTCCCACGTCGGTCGAGGCGATCGTGCTGCACACGGTCGGCAAGGCGCTCGACCAGTTCGGCATCGACAACAGCCTCTTCGCGCGCTGGACCGGGGCCTAGATCCCGTCGAGGAAGTTGCGCAGTTGCCTGCGCAGCATGATGTATTCGCGCAGTTCCGTGATTTGGTCGGTGGGCGGCGGCGAGGGCTCGACCGCGGCGGCTCGGATCGCTTGGGCTCGCATGATCATCGCATTGACGGTCGGTATCACCCAATTCCGGTCAGAGTTGGGAAGAGGCAGACCGTCGAACGGATTCACCGAGGGAAGTTGATCGTGAGGTTCCCTACCGTCGGCGATGAGGCGGATGTCGGTCTCGAGATCGATCGCCGCGACCATCAGCGTGATCAAATCCGGTGTTTCGGTCGAAAAGAAGCCGCGCTCCCCGGGTGTCGTCGCCATGGTGACGCGCTTCAAAAAGTTCGTCGCGCTCAGGTGCGCTATTTTCATCGGATCGGGCGGGAATTCGAACCGGGATGGCGCGAGAATGGCGTCGTCCGGATACTTGCTGCTCATCGAGATGCTCCTGCGGTCGTGCGGTGCGGCGGGACGGTGCCGTCAGGCTGTCGTCTGCGAAGCCAGCGTAGCGCGGTAGCCCGGCCCGCGGATCGGGGAAATCCCCTAGGCGGAGCGAATCGGGGCGTCTGGTGGGCACTGGAGGACAGGGGCTCGAACGTTCGCGCGCCACCGCTCCCGGGCGGCTGCCCCTGGTCGGCCGAGCGGACGCGTTGGCCGTCGTGCGCGAGGCGGAGCAGGACCTGCTGGCCGGGCGCGTCCGGGTGCTGGCCGTGTTCGGCGAAGCGGGCGTCGGCAAGTCTCGCCTGATCGAGGAGTTCGCCGCCGGCGGCGCGGCGCTCGCCGCGTGCACCCTCGACACGGCGGCGCCGTATGCGCCCTTCCACGCCCTGTGGCGCCAGCTCGACGCGCGCGATGCCGTCGTGTTCCGGCGCCGGCCGGACCTGCGGACCGTGCTGGCCGGGATCACGGGAGCCGAAGAGCCGCCACGGACCGGAGCCGCCGACACGGGCGACGACGAGCACAAGCGCCGCCTCTTCGATGCCGCCGCCGAAGCGCTGGCGCTCTACGCGGCCCGCGGGCCGGTCCGGCTGATCCTCGAAGACGCACAGTGGAGCGATCTCGCGTCGCTCGAGCTGGTCTACCACCTCGCGCTGGTGCTGCACGCGATCCCGCTCGCGCTCGCGCTCACCGTTCGGGACGGCGAATTGGAGGAACAGCGGGCCGGGGTCGTCGCGCGGCTGCTGCGGCTGCCCGGCACGGCGGAGGTGCGCCTCGGGCCGCTCTCGCCGGCCGAGGCGGAAGCGGTGCTCGACCACGAGCTGCGGCGCGCGCCGCGCGCGCTCACCCGCGCGCAGCGGCGAGCGATCGCGACCGCGGCGGCCGGGAACCCGCTCTACCTGCGCGAGCTCGCCCGCCATGCCGGCGCGTCCGCGGCGCCGCCCGAGACGCTGCCAACCTCACTGGGCGCGAGCGTTCGGGCGCGGCTGCGCGAGCTGCCGGCCGACGTGCAAGCGGTCGTGCGGGCTGCCTCCGCGCTGGGCGAGTTCGACGAAGACTTGGTCGCCGAGGTCACCGGCAGCGACGCGAGCGAGGTGGCCGCCGCGCTGCGAACGGCGATCGACGCGGGCTTTCTCGTGCGGCCCGATCAGCCGTGGCTCGACCTGCGCTTCTCGCACGAGCTGGTCCGGCGCGCGGTGCACGACGACGTCTTGCCGGCCGAGCGGCGCCGGCTGCACCGTGCGATGCTGCGCCGTCTCGACGGCGCACCGCAGCTCGATCCGGCCTTCACGCGCCGCGCGCTGCACGCTTGGGCGGCGGGCGACCGCGCCGCCGCGGCGAGCTGGAACGAGCGGGCCGGCGACGCGGCCTTCGCGCGCTACGCCTTCGCCGACGCCGCCGATCTGTACCACCGCGCCAACGCCGCGAGCGAGGCGCCCGAGAGCGCGCTGCTCGACAAGGAGGCGCTCGCGCTGGAGCGGGCCGGCCGGCCGGCCGCCGCGCTGCCGCTGCTGGGGCGCTGTCTGGCGGCGTATGCGCAGCGCGACGCGCTGGTGCGGGTGCGGGTGCTGCTGCGCATCGCCCGGGCGGAGTTCCGAGCCGCGCGCGCGGACGAGGCGCGGGCGACGATCGAACGCGCGCGCGCGCTGCTCGGCAGCGGATCGTCGGCCGAGCACTACGCGGTCCACGTGTTCCGCGCCTGGCTCGCCGCGACGGCCAAGGACGGCGAGGCCGCCTTCGGCGCGCTGGCGCAGGCCGAGCCGCACCGCGCGCACGCCGAGCGCGAGTGGGTGATGCGCGCGTACGAGGCCGCCGCGATCGCGGCGGAGTTCCGGCGCGACCTGCCGAGCTGGCGGGCCAGTTACGAGGGCATGATCGCGGCGGCCGAATCGTCCGGCGACGTGGTGCGCCACGTCGGCGCGCTGGGCAACTTCGCCAATTCCGCGTTCTATCTCGGCGAGACGGCGCTGGCCCTGGCGCTCGACGGCCGCGCGTTCGAGCTGGCCGAGCGCGAGCGCTGCCTGGAACTGGTCCCGCACGTGCTCGCGATCCAGGCGCACCATTACCTGATGGTCGGAGACCTGGCGCGCGCCCGGCGGATCGTCGAGCTGGCGCTGCCGGCCTGCGTGGAGTATCCCACCTCCGAGCTGATCGCGACCGCGACCGGCGTCGTGCTCGCGGTGCGCGCCGCCGACGCGGCGCTGCTCGAGCGCTGCCTGCGCGAGGCGCTGCTGGAGCGCGCCCTGCGCAGCGGCGTGCCCTGGCAGCTCATGGCCGCGGTCCCGGCGCTCACCGAGTACCATGCCGCAGGCGAGCGGTTCGAGCGCGCGCGCGGCGTCGTCCGCAGCGCGGTTCGCGCCCTGGCCTCCGGGCGCGACGTGGGCGGGAACGTGCTGCTGGCCGTCGCCGAGTACGGGCTGGACGGCGAGTTTCCGCAGGTCGAGGGGTGGCTCGCGGCCGAGACGCGCGCCTGGCCGCACACCGTCGGCTATCTGCACCTGTACCGCGCCTTCACGGCTCGCAGCGGCGGGGAGCGCGCGCGGCACGCCCGCGCGGCGGTGGGCCCGTTCCGGGACGCCGGTTACCGCTGGCTCGAAGCGCGCGCTCACGAGCTGGCCGGCGACGCTGCGGCGGCGCGCGAGCTCTATCTCGCGTGCGGTGCGGCGCGCGACGTCGAGCGGCTGGCCGAGCGCGGCGCTCGCAAGCCCGGCGCGTTCGAGCGCGGCCGGCTGACGGCGCGCGAGCAGCAGGTCGCCGAGCTGGCGGTGGAAGGCATGTCGAACCGCGAGATCGGGACGAAGCTCTCGCTGAGCGATCGCACGGTCGAGCACCACCTCGGCGCGGTGTTCGCCAAGCTGGGCGTCCGCTCGCGCGGCGAGCTCGCCGCGCAGCGGGCGCGCGAACGAGCCTGACCGCCCCTCAGCGGCCGAGCGGCTCGGGCGGCAGGAACGACGCGACCGGGATCGCGTCGTCGGGAAACGCGCCCGGTGCGACCGACTCGCCGGGGTTGACGATGCGGGCGAGGGTGTAGCGGCGACCGCACAGCCCGGCGTAGACTTCGACCCGGCGGTGGACCAGGTCGGCGATCCAGACCTCGGCGATGCCGGTGCGGGCGTAGGCGCGCAGCTTCTTGCCGCGGTCGAACGCCAGCGACGAGCGGGACACCTCGACCACCAGCAGCACGTCGGCCGGGCTGGGGTGCCGGTCGCCGTACCCCTCGTCCCGCCGGCGAATCAGCACGACGTCGGGCTCCGGCTGCGAGCGGTCGTCGAGCAGCACCGGCCGCTGGACGCCGATGCGAGCGTGCTTCCGAAAGCGGTCGTGGAAGATCTCGGCGATGCGGTCGGTGGAGTCCGAATGCGGCGGCGAGGGCGGGGGCACGCGGATCACCACGCCGTCGAGCAGCTCGACCCGCTCCTCGTGGCCGAAGATTCCCGCCGCGGCCATCCGGTAGTACTCGTCGACCGTGACCGGGCGGGGGTGCGGCTTGCGTTTGCGTTCGACCATGTCACTCATCCGAGTCTCGCGCCTCCGGGTGTCCGGTTCGTGACCGGCGCGTGGCCGTCCTTACCTCACTGCTCGGTGAGGCGGAACGGGTCGCTGCGGACGGCGCGCTCGCCGGGGCCGGCGACCGGTTCGGCGACGATCTCGACGGTCTGCGGCGTATCGGTCGAAACGGTCAGGCTGATCGACGCCTTCCCGTCCTTGCTCTGGACCTCGAAGGTGCGCGGGTCGATCCGCTTGACCTCGTCGGGCTGCACCTGCGGCGGCAGCTCGCAGCCGCGGGTGATGCAGGAGAAGCGCACCCCGAGCTTGGGGTTCTTCGCGCCGCTGACGCGCACGACGAGCGGCCGGGTGAACTCGGTGACGTACTTGGCCGCGGCCGGCTCGGCGTACGCGTGGGCCGACTGGGGCGTGCCCGAGACGATCAGCGCCCGCACGGCGACCGCCGGCTTCGCGGATCGCGCGGGGCGGGCGTGCACGGGAGCGGCGTGCGCCGCGCTCACCGTTCCGGCGAGCGAAGCGCACGCCGCGATCAGGACGAGCCGCGCCATCGCCTCACCCGCGATCGGTTCGCCTATGCGACGGCGGGCCGGGCCGCGCGGGCCGGCGGATCGCCGCGCCAGCTCACGTCGGGCGGGATGAGCTGCAGGTCGATGCGCTCGCGGTGGCGGTCGGCGAGCGTGATGAGACCGGCGATCGTCTCGTCCGAGAGCGGCGTCGGCTCCAGGCCGAGCGCCCGCAGGTTGGTGTTGGCGGCGTTGTAGTAGTGCGACTCGCGCTCGGTGCGCGGGTTCTCCAGGTGCGCGACCTCGGCGTCGAGGCCGAGCGACGCGGCGACCCGCGCGACGCGCAGGGCGAGCTCTTCGACCGCGAAGAGCTCGGTGAACTGGTTGAACACCCGGTACTCGCCGCGCTCGGCCGGGTTCGCCAGCGCGATCTCGACGCAGCGCACGGTGTCGCGGATGTCGAGGAACGAGCGGGTCTGCCCGCCCGCGCCGTAGACGGTCAGCGGGTGGCCGAGCGCGGCCTGCACGCAGAAGCGGTTGAGCACGGTGCCGAACACGTGGTCGTAGTCGTAGCGGTTCGCCAGCACCGGCGAGAGCGCGGTCTCGGCGGTGCGCGTGCCGTAGACGATCCCCTGGTTGAGGTCGGTCGCGCGCAGGCCCCAGACCCGGCAGGCGAAGTGGATCTGGTCGCTGTCGCTGACCTTCGTGAGGTGGTAGAAGGAGCCGGGCTGCTTGGGATACGGCAGCCGGTCGGCGCGCCCGTTGTGCTCGATCGTGATGAAGCCTTCCTCGACGTCGATGTTGGGCGTGCCGTACTCGCCCATCGTGCCGAGCTTCACCAGGTGGGCCGCCGGCGCGCGCTCGTGCAGCGCCCACAGCAGGTTGAGGTTGCCGACCGTGTTGTTGAGGTGCGTGCGCAGCGCGTGCTCGTGGTCGATCATCGAGAACGGCGCGCTGCGCTGCTGGCCGAAGTGGACCACGCCGTCGGGCCGCAGCTCGTCGATCAGCCCGCACAGCGCGGCGAAATCGGTCACGTCGACCGGCTCGAACCCGATCGTGCGGCCGGTCAGCCGCTCCCACTCGGCGACCCGGCGCCGGATCGCGGCGATCGGCACCAGCGAGCCCAAACCGTGCTCGCGGTCCCAGCTGCGGCGGATCAGGTTGTCCGCGATGGTCACGTCGTGGCCGCGCTGCGAGAGGTGGAGCGAGGTCGCCCAGCCGCAGTAGCCGTCGCCGCCGATCACCAGGGTCTTCATCAGGCTCCTTGCACGAGGTGGAGGAAGGTCTCGACGTGCCGGTCGAGGCGGTACGCTTCGGCGCGGGTGCGCGCCGCGGCTGCAAACGCCGGCCAGCGGCGCACGCCGAGCACGGTTCGGATCGCGCCGGCCAGCGCCCGCCGGTCGCCGCGCTTGACCGCGATCCCGGCGCCGCCGATCCAGTCGCCGATCCCGCCGACGTCGTAGGCGACCGCCGGCCGGCCGCGCGCCTGCGCCTCGATGCCGACCAAGCCGAACGGCTCCGGCCAGAGCGAGGGCACGGCGACCGCGCAGGCAGCGTCGATCGCGTCGCGCAGCCCGGCCGCGTCGAGCTTGCCGCGCCACTCGACCTCGAGCCCGAGGCGCGCCGCCTGGGCGCGGCCGGCGCGCTCCTCCCGCTCGCCCTCGCCGGCGACGACCAGCCGCGGGCGCTCGGCCGGCGCGAGCAGCGCCAGCGCGCCGAGCAGCGAGCTCAAGCCCTTGCGCGGCGTCAGCCGCGAGGCGAACAGCAGCGTCGGCCGGGGCGGCCGCGGTGCGGGCCGGGCCGCGAAGGCGGCGTCGGGCAGCGGCGGCGGCGTGATCGCGACCCGCGCGTCCGCGATGCCGTTGGCCGCGCAGGTGGCCCGCATGTGCGCGCTCGAGACCAGTACCCGGTCGGCGCGCGCGAGCCGGTCGCGCAGGTCCTCGCGCGCCCCGATGCGCTGGAACGACGCCGCGCGCGGACCGTGCACGCAGCCGTGCAGCACGGTCGCCGTGCGGCACGCCGCGCCCATCGGCGAGCGGCAGACTGCCTCGAACTGCGGGTAGACCCGGTCGCCGGTCGGGCAGAACGAGCGGTGATCGTGGATGCGCGCCAGCCAGCGCGGCGCCGCCGCGCGCACCGCGTCGAGCACCGCGCCGTCGAAGACGCTGGCGGTGACGACCGCGTCGGCCGGGTGGCGGCGCAGGTCCTCGGCCACCGCCCGCGCGGCGGCGGCGGACGGCGGGCCGTCGTCGTCGGCCCAGCCCAGCGCCAGTGCGGGCACGCCGAAGTGCCCGGCGTCGCCGACCTCGCGCGCCAGCAGCCGGACCTGCGCGCCGCGCGCCGCCAGCCCGGGCAGCACGGTTTCCCAGTAGCGCTCCGCGCCCCCGACGGCACCGACTCGATCGCACAGCACCGTGATTGCGGGCATGGGTAAAAACTATGCCCGGGTCGGCTGGCAAGTAACTGAGGCCGAAGGCTTGCTGTCTTAGATTCGCTTGGCGAGCACCAGGTAGCGGGCGGCCGGGCCGGGGGTGCCGAGGGGTCCATCGCCGGCACGCAGCGCCAGGCTCGCGCTCGCGCCGGAGGCGAGCACCGCGGCGCGCTCGACCGCGTCGGCGCCGAACAGGTCGGGCTGATCGCGCAGCGCGCGCGCCAGGTCGGCCAGCGCCACCGGCGAGGTTCCGATCAGCAGCAGGCGCGTTCCGGCGTAGGCCAGCACGACCCGCGGGAGCGCCTCCGTGTCGCCGCCGAAGCTCGGGATCAGGCCGCCCGGCGCGATGACGAACGGGCCGACCGGCGCGCTTGCGTCGCCGCCCGGCGGCGCGGCGCCGGCCGGGACCAGCGCGAGCCCGCCGCCGGCGAGCAGGAGCGTCGCTCCGGCGCCGTTGCCGAGCGGCGCGACGACCAGCGCGTCGGCCGGCGGGCTCGCGGCGAGCTGCGGCGCGACCGCGTCGAGCGCGAGGTTGGCGACCGTCGCGCAGACGCGGTCGCCGAAGACCGCGCCGGTGAAGCCGACCACGCCGGCTCGCCCGATCCCGCCGAGGTTCGCCTGGCGCGGCTCGCAGGGGCTCGCAGCGGCCGGCGCCGCGGACGAGGCCGGTGCGGGAGCGGGCACGGTCTGCGCGCCGGCGGGCGCGGCGAGCGCGAGGACGAGGACAGGGAGTACGAGACGCATTCTCCTCGTAACGCCGGCCGCGGCGCGGGGGTTCGCCGATCAGCGCCCGGCCGCGAACCGCGCGTCGGCCCGGGCCACGTCCTCGACCCGGTCGACGTTGAGCGCGATCTGCGGCCGGGTGCAGCGGATCGCGCCGACCCGCGCGCCGATCAGGCGCGAGCCGCGCGCCTCGGCCTGCGCGATCGAGAGCCGGCCGAGCGCGAAGCGGACCAGCACGTCCCAGCCGAACAGCCCGGCCAAGCGCAGCGGCGACTTGCGCGCGCCGCCCAGCGCGTCGAGCAGCAGCGCCAGCCGCGGCAGCACCCGCGGGCGCAGCGCGACGACGCCGCCGCCGCAGAAGCGGCCCTCGCGCAGCCGGGCCCAGGTGTGCGGGAACTCCGGGTACGCCGCCTGGTGGTAGCGCCGCTCCAGGCAGGCGTAGGCGAGGTCGAGCTCGCGCGCCAGCACCGCGTCGACGAACTCGTCGACCGCCGCGGCGTCGAGCGCGGGCAGGTCGGAGGCGGCCACCACGACCAGCGTGCTCGAGCCGAAGCCGGCCAGCCCCGAGCGCAGGCTCTCGATCATCCGCGCGCCGTCGCCGCGAACCTCGCTCGCGCCGCCCAGCGCCGGGTGGGCCGCCGCCGCCGGCGGCGCGACCGCGACGATGCGGTCGATGCGCGAGGACGCGCGCAGGCCGGCGATCGTGCGGGTCACCAGCGCCGTGCCCCCGACCCGCACGAACGCCTTGTTGGGCGCGCCGGGCTCGAGCGCGGCAACCGCGTCGGGCGGCCCGCCGGCCAGGACGATCGCGTCGAGCGCGTTCACGCGGGTGAACCCGCCCACGTTGCGCTCGCCGCGAAGGGCACGACGTGCAGCGCGGCGCCGCTCGGGACGTGCAGCCGCGCGGCGAAGGCGCGCGCGCCGGCCTCGCCGGCGAAGAGCGCGAAGCACGCGCCGCCGGAGCCGGAGAGCATCGCCCGGCCCGGCGCGCCGGCCGCGGCGAGCGCGCGCAGCGCGGCGTCGACCGGCGGGTGCGCCGCGCGCACGACCGGCTCGAAGTCGTTGGTCAGCACCGCCAGGACCGCGGCGTAGTCGCCGCGCTGCAGCGCCTCGGCGCAGCGCAGCGTCGCCGAGCCATTGCGCGGCCGGCTGGGCGCGGGCGATGCCGCGCGCGACTCGGCCAGCGCGTGGTACGCGCCCGCGGTCGCGACGTGCGCGTCCGGCACCAGCAGTACCACCCACCAGGGCGGCGCGCCGCCGAGCGCGGTCACCCGCTCGCCGGTGCCCTCGACCAGTGCCGGCCCGTCGACCAGAAAGAACGGAACGTCCGAGCCGAGCGCGCGCGCGTCGGCGACCCAGTCGCGCGCGGGCGCCGGGCCGAATGCGCCGCCCATCGCCGCCCGCAGCACGCCGGCCGCGTCGCTCGAGCCGCCGCCCAGCCCCGCCCCGACCGGCACCCGCTTGCGCAGCGTCACCGCGACCGGCGCCGCGGCCAGCCCGATCCGCGCGAACGCGCGCGTGACGAGGTTGTCCGGCGCCAGCGACGCCGGCTCGCAGGCGAACGCGAACGCCGCGCTCGGCGCGAGCTCGAGCTCGTCGGCCAGCCCGATCGGCACCATCACGCTGCGCAGCGCGTGATAGCCGTCGTCGCGCCGAGCCAGGATCTCGAGCGTCAGGTTGAGCTTGGCCGGTGCGTGCACGATCACGGCGCTGCGCGCAGGCGCGGGAAGGCGTAGACGGTCGGCGCGGCGCGGCTGGTGCAGACCAGCAGCACGCTGGTCGAGCCGACCGCGACCCCGCGGTACGACGTGCACGCCACCCGGGCCGCGATCGCGCGCCGCCCGTCGCGCAGCGCGAAGCCGGCCACCGTGCCGTCGGTCAGCGCGGCGTACGCGTAGCCGTCGCTCAGCGCGAGCGCCGCGACCTCGACCTGCGCGCCGTGCGGCACGGCCAGGATCTCGCGCGTGCGCGCCTCGTCGGCGCGAACGGTCCACAGGCCGTCGGGACGGTCGATCAGCAGCGCGCCGGCGTACGGCCCGCCGATCCAGCGCCCGCCGGCGGCGACCAGCAGCGGGTGCTGGCCCGCTGCCGGGCCGAGCCGGTAACGGTAGAGCCGGTCGAGCACGGTCGCGTAGAGCGCGTCGCCCTCGACCGCGGCCCATTTGCTCTGCACCCGGCCGGCGAGCAGCGAGCGGGGCTCGCCGTAGGCGCGCAGGTTGGCGTCGTAGTCGGGCTCGTAGTGCCAGCTCTGCAGGGGCTTGGCGGTCTGCACGTCGGTCAGGTCGACGTCGAGCGTCAAGGCGCGGTCCTCGACCTCCTCGGCGCGCCAGCCGCCGGCGGTGGCGATCGTCGCGCCGCGCACCGCCAGCAGCGAGGTCGCCTCGACCGGCAGCGGGCGAACGCCGCCGCCCGCGCCGCTGGTCACCAGGAAGAGCGGGTCGCCGAAGCGGGCGCCCTCGACGAAGCCGTGCTGGAGCATCGTGCGCGGGCCGAGCGCGACCGGCTCGGCGTCGAGGCGGGCCGGCACGACGGCCCGCCACAACAGGCTGCCGCCGGGCGTCAGCTCGCCGCAGACCGACTCGCCGCGGCTGAACACGAAACCGTGCGGGCTCGGGGTGACGCCGTCGGCCGGGACGCTCCAGCGGCGCCGGCCGCTGGTCGCCTCGTACGCCGTCGCGCTGCCGTGGGCGACCGCGACCACCTCGCCGTGGCCCAGCGCCAGCCGCCAGGCCGCGCCGTTCGCGCACCAGGCGACCCGGCCGCTGCGGTCGTCGAAGGCGCACGTCCGCGCGCCGGCCGCCGCGAAGACCAGCCCGCCGCCCGCGACCAGCACCGGCGGGTCGCGCGGGAAGCCGACCTCGGGCCGGAACGGCACCGCGCCGACCCGCGGCGAGCGCGCGTAGAGCGGGTCGGCGAAGGCGATCGGGCGCGACCAGCGCGGCGCGCGCGCGACCAGCGCCGGCGCTGCGGCCGGGACGACCGTGCGCTGCGGCTGCAGCGACGTCTCGCCGCGCGCATCGGCGCGGGCCGCCGCTACGACGGAGGCCGCGGCGAGCGCGAGGGCGAGCGAGCGGGCGGGCACGGCGACGGAGCTTCGGCGCGCGTCGTCTCTTCCCCGGAACAGGAAGGCCGCACCGGCGGCGGGCGGGTACAGGAGGAGGCCGTGGGACCCAGCTTCGACGCCCAGCGCAACGAGTACAGCGCCTACGTCCTCGACGAGACGGAGACCCCGTTCGGCCTGACGCTGGGCAACTTCAAGACTTTCGCGAGTTCGACGGCCAAGGGCGGCATCCGCGGGCTGTGGGACGCCGACACCGACCAGATCATCTTCGGCGCGCACCAGATCGCGTACCGCCTCGACGGCGAGCCGACCCGCTTCCCGCACCAGATCACGCGCGAGTTCACCTTCCTGCCGTACGCGCAGATCGGCGCGTTCGCGCTGGCGCCCGAGGTGCGCGTCACGGAGGCGTTCTACGTCCCGCACGGCCCCGCGCACGACCGGGTCGTCTCGTTCGTCGTCGACGTCACCGTTCACAACGCCGGCCAGACCGCGCGCCAGGTGCGCCTGTTCCCCTGGGCGCTGCTGATCGGCCAGCGCTTCTACGGTGAGCCGGAGAAGCAGGTCCGGGCCAACGCCGGCGAACGCTTCATCCGCTCGTACGGCGAGGAGTCGGGCTGGGTGCGCTGGTGGGGCGGCAACCGCGCCCCGCAGGCGGTGGTGGTCGGGCTGCGCGAGCAGACCTTGCTGCAGGCGATGACCCGCGGCGCGCTCGACGGCGGCGAGCACCTGGGCGAGGTCACCCCGCAGCTGGCCGAGTTCGCCTCGAGCCGCATCTTCGGCGCCTTCGAGTACCGGCTCGAGGTCGCGCCCGGCGCGCGCGAGTCGCTGCGCATCGCGGTCGTCTTCCACAAGGACGGCGACGCCGAGTCCAAGCCCGTGCTCGAGCAGCTGCTCGCGGACGAGGACGCGCTGCCCGCCACCGAGCGCTACTACGCCGCCCAGCTCGCCGACGCGCGCTTCCTGACCCCCTCCGCGCCGATCAACCGCGGGGTGGTCTGGGCCAAGACCAACATGCTGCGGGTGATCAAGGAGTACCCGCAGGGCTGGGGCTCGACCAACTCGCCGCCCTCGGACATCCTCGTCTCGCGCGACACCTCGTGGTTCGTGCACGGCTACGACTACTTCTTGCCCTGGTTCTCGCGCGACGCGCTCGAGCTGTTCAACCGCTTCCTCGAGCCCAGCGGCCAGGTGGTCGAGTACGTGCGCGGCGTCAACGGCTTCAAGACCTTCTACGAGCTCAACGTCAACGACGACACGCCGCTGCACGTCATCGCGATCCTGCACCACTACAACGCCACCCTCGACGACGACTGGCTGCACGCGGTGTTTCCGCTGGTGGTGAAGATCGCCGACTACATGCTCTCGCAGCGCGACGCCAACGGCCTGTTGTTCGCCAAGGCCGGCGGGGTCGACATGTTCGGCATCACCTCGTGGCGCAACATCATCCCGTACTACACGCTGGACGGTGCGGTGACCGAGATCAACGCCGAGGCCTATTTCGCGCTCGAGGCGACCGCGCGGCTCGCCGCGCTGGTCGACGACCGGGCGGCATGGGAGAAGTACTCGAGCGCGGCGACCGCGCTGCGCGAGGCGATGCTGGCCAAGCTGTTCAACGCCGACACCTCGGCCTTCGTGCTCAACTACGACAAGGACGGCAACTACCAGGACAACTTCACCGCCGACGAGATCTTCCCGGTGCTCTTCGAGGTGGCCGAGCCGGCCGTCCGCAAGGCGATCCTCGAGCGGCTGCTGGAGCCCGACTTCACGACCTCGGTCGGGCTGCGCACGATCTCGACCGCCGACGCCTGGTACTTCCCCTCGCACGGCTTCGGCCTGCTGGGCGGGATCTGGCCCGACCTCACGCTCTGGTTCGCGGTCGCGCTGGCGCGCAACGGCGGCCCGCGCGAGGCGGTGCGCTGGCTGGAGACGATCTACGCGACGATGGAGGCCGGCGTCGGGCGCAACACCGTGCCGGGCCAGTTCGGCGAGTGGTTCGACGGCGGCTCGCTGACCAACCGCGGCATGTACCTCTCGCCCTGGACCGGCGCGAAGTACCTCTGGGCGGTGGCCGAGACGGTCTGCGGCATCGACGGCTACCGCACCAGCGGCCGGCTGCACATCGCGCCGCTGCTGCCCGACGACTGGACCTGGACCGCCGCGGTGCGGGTCCACTGGGGCGGGACCCGCCACAGCTACGTGATCGACGCCGAGCGCAAGCTGGTCGTCGGCGACATGGACTTCGCCTCGGCCGACGAGCCCTACCACGTCTACTACGCCGGCCGCGACGTCTCCGACGAGGTCCGCACCTCGCCGGTCGAGGTCGGCGCGGTCGCCTTCGAAGCGCCGGGCGGGGTGCGGATCTTCGTCTGCAACGACGCCGAGCGGGCGCGCGACGTGGTGCTGACCTTCCGCGAGCAGACCTACCGCCGGCACGTCCACGCCGGCCGGATGGTCGAGATCGTGCTCGGCGAGCCGCAGCTCGTCGACGCCATGCCGACCCACGGCGCGCCCGAGGGCGGCGCAGGCCCGGACGCGGCCGCGGCCAAACACCCGGCCCGTGCGTAGCCGCCGTCCCCGGACCTCGGTGCTGCTCGTGGCGGGGGCGATCGTGCTCCTCGTCTCGATCCTGATCGGCCAGAAGCTGGGCGACCGGGTGCTGCTGCAGACCGAGCGCCGCAGTCCGCTGGCCGGCGGGGCGATCACCCCGGTTCCCCAGACCGAGCCGACCGCCGAGGCCGCGCTGCGCAACTGGAAGCGGCTGCAGGTCGTCTCGGTGGCGACCGACCCCGGCTTCCCCGACCCGCGCGTGACCCGGCCGCCGACCCCCACGCCCGCCCCCCAAGCGGCGGCCCCGCCGCGCCCGCGGGTGACCCCGATCCCCGAGCCGGTCGACACCCCGACCCCGCCGCCGGCCAGTACCTACACCTCGCCGCCGCTGCCGCTGCCGCTCGCCACCCACGAGCCGGGCGAGACCGAGACCGAGCCGCCCACCCTCTCGCCCCAGGAACGCGCCAACGTCGCCCCATCGGTGAACGCAACCGCCACGCCGCACTTCTAGAGCGTGACGCCCGCCCCAGTCCGGCCGCTCGCCCCGATTGTAACCATTGTCCGCATTGAACCATCGCGATGATGGCAGGACAATGGAGCAGATGAACGGGCAGTCGCAGCACCAGACCGGGACCGAGACCGTCAAGCGGGGGCTCGCCCAGATGCTCAAGGGCGGGGTCATCATGGACGTGATGAACGTCGAGCAGGCCAAGGTCGCCGAGGAAGCGGGCGCGGTCGCCGTGATGGCGCTCGAACGCATCCCCTCGCAGATCCGGGCCGAGGGCGGCGTCTCGCGGATGAGCCACCCGAAGATGATCGAGAACATCATGAACGCCGTCACCATCCCGGTGATGGCCAAGGTGCGCATCGGCCACATCGGCGAGGCCCGCCAGCTCGAGGCGCTCGGGGTCGACTACATCGATGAGTCCGAGGTGCTGACCCCGGCCGACGATTCGTACCACCTGGCCAAGCACGGCTACAAGGTGCCGTTCGTGTGCGGCGCGCGCGACCTGGGCGAGGCGCTGCGCCGGATCGCCGAGGGCGCCGCGATGATCCGCAGCAAGGGCGAGGCCGGCTCGGGCAACATCGTCGAGGCCGTGCGTCACATGCGCACCATCCGCGACGAGATCGCCCGCCTCTCGGTGATGCCGAAGGAAGAGCTGGTCGCCCGCGCGCGCGACCTGGGCGCGCCGCTGGAGCTGGTCGCCGAGGTGGCGCAGAACAAGAAGCTGCCGGTGGTGCTGTTCTGCGCCGGCGGCGTCTCGACGCCGGCCGACGCCGCGCTGATGATGGAGCTGGGCGCCGAGGGCATCTTCGTCGGCAGCGGCATCTTCGCGTCCACCGATCCCAAGGCGTTCGCCCGCGCGATCGTCGACGCCACCACCCACTGGCAGAACGCCGACGTCGTGCTCAAGGCGCACCAGTCGATCCCCGAGGAAGCCAAGGCGATGGACGGCCTCGACATCCGCACCCTCGCCCCGCACGAGCTGCTCGCCAGCCGCGGCAATTAGGATGGTGGATTCGGCTAGCGCCGAATCCGTCGCGGTCCTCGCTGCGCTGCGGTCCGCCTTCTGACGATGAAAACAGTCGGCGTATTGGCGCTGCAAGGGGACGTCGTCGAGCACGTGGCGGCGCTGGAGCGCGCCGGTGCGCGCGTCGTCGAGGTGCGGACGCCCGAGGATCTCGCCCAGGTCGAGGCGCTGGTGGTGCCCGGCGGCGAGTCGACGACGGTGATGAAGCTGCTGGAGCGCTTCGGCCTGGTCGGGCCGGTGAAGGAACGCGTCGCGGGCGGCATGCCGTTCTGGGGCACCTGCATGGGCATGATCGTCGCCGCGCGCGACGTCGCGGACCTCGACCAGCCCACCCTCGGCCTGCTCGACGTGACCGTGCGCCGCAACGCGTTCGGCCGCCAGGTCGACTCCGCCGAAGTGCCGCTCTCGATCGACGCGCTGGGAGCGCAACCGTTCCCCGCCATCTTCATCCGCGCACCGTGGATCGAACGCACCGGTCCCGGCGTGGAGCTCCTGGCGCAGCGCGACGGCCACGGCGTGATGGTCCGCGAGAAGAACGTCTTGGGCACGTCGTTCCACCCGGAACTGACGGGCGACGACCGCGTGCACGGCTACTTCCTGGGCATGCTGCCGGCGGAGCGCGAGGCGCAACGCGGGAAGCCGAGCAACGGCGCTGAACCGGTTCACCATGGTACGGTCTCGCCATAATCCGACCGCAGTCTGGAGCCGCCGATGAGTACCGATCTGCCGCACGCACTGGCGGCTGTACTGTTGACCGTCGAGCGCGATCAGCGAGGCTACGTGCTCTACCGAGATCCCCGCTCCGACGGGCGGATCGTGCTGCTCGTCGAAGGGATATCCGACGCGGCGATGATTGGAGCGGTGCTGAGGCAGGTCGGTGCGGAAGACACGGGCTCGAATACCGGGCACGATTTCGTCCTGCGCGCGGCGACGGACGGTGCTTCCGAACGCGAATACGTGATCGAAGTGAAGTCCGGCACCGGGAAAGCCGGCATCGCGAATCTTTTGTGGCTTGCTGCTACCGATGTCGGGGGAGCGGCAGCCCGCAACTCGATCGAGCGTGACGCTTAGCCTCGCCGGTGCAGAGCCCGCCTCGGTTGGTCGTCGTCGCGGGGCCGAACGGCGTCGGTAAGAGCACGTATTCTCGCAGCGCCTTTGCGGCTGGCTTTCTGCTGCTCGACCCAGATCGTTATGGTACTAGCGCGAACGTGCAAAGTCGAGTTGCTACAGGCCGGCTGGCCATTCGGCGGGTCCACGAGGCGCTTGCAACCGGCGAGAGTTTCGTTCTGGAAACCACACTTTCGGGGCGTTTCCCGCTCACGACGCTGCATACTGCCCATGGTCTCGGCTACGAGGTAACGCTGCTCTATGTCGGTGTCGACGACCCGAACGAATGCGTCCGTCGCGTACGGATGCGCGTCACTCTCGGCGGGCACGACGTTCCCGAAGCCGATATCCGGCGACGATTCGCGCGCAGCATGATGATGCTGCCCAGAGCGATCCCGTATGCCGACCGCATCGCGCTCTACGACAACGGCATGGAGACGCCGTATTGGTTGATCGCGCAACGAGATCGAGACTCGCTCAGCGTGAGCCGAGACGTCCCGCAACGGGCGGCAGCGGCCGTCGATGTCCTTCGTGCACATCCGCGCTGATCAGCCGGGGCCATCTGACGAGCGTGCCGAAGCCGTGGACCATGTGACATGCGCTGGAGAACCCCGAGAAGCTCTGCACCAGCAGAGCGCTGATGCGGCCGCTCCGGCCGACCTCGCGCCGGACGATCGGACCAACGTACGTCTCGACCGCGTCGGGTCCGCTGGCCGCGATGGGGACGTGTAGGCAATCGGGCAGCCCGAACGCCGGCGAAGCGGGGTCGCTCTTCACCATCGGCTCGGAAGCCGTTCGCTCACCGTGCCGGGACCTCATGTAGCGCGCGAAGACGCTCCACCGCACCGGAACTCACCCGCCGGGCCGTCGTTCCACCCCGGAACTGACCGGACGACCGGGTGCACGGCTACTTCTTGAGGATGCTGCCGGCAGAGCCCCGCGCCGGATGACCCGCCGGCGGCCGGTTCGAGCCGCCGCTTTGGGTATAGCAGCAAGAGGAACTCTAGGCCTGGGGGTGCGGCTTTGCCGCTCCGTGGAGAAGTGAAGCAGCTCGATACTGCGATTGACGCAACGCAGCAGCGTTTGACATTGCTCGTCCGCGCCGGAGAGCTATTCCACCGGTCGCTCGATCTCAACGAGACCCTCTACAACGTCGCCCGGACGGCGGTCGAATCGTTCGCCGAGCTGTGCCTGTTCGATTTGATCGACGAGAAGACCAACCGGCTGTACGTCAGCGTCGGCGCCCACCGCGATCCGACGATCGAATCGTCGCTCAAGGCGATGGTCACCCCGATCCTGCAGCGCGAAGACCGCGGGATCCATCCCGCCCGGTACGTCGCGCAGAGCGGCGAGTCGTTCTTCGTGCCGGTCTTCGACGAGCGAACGCTGCTGGAACACGCGTCCTCCGACCAGCACGAAGCGTTCATGCGGCTGATGCTGTACCGTTCGAAAATCGTCGTTCCGGTGATCGCGCACGGCGACATCTTCGGCGCGCTGACCTTCGTTCGCACGGCGGGCTCGCAGCCGTTCGAGATGGGCGACATGCAGGCGGCGCAGGAGCTGGGCCGTCGCGCCGGTCTCGCCGTCGCCAATGCGAAGCAGTACAGCCGCGAGCAGCACGTCGCCGAAACGCTGCAGCGCGCGTTCCTCAACGACGAGCTGCCCGACACCGACACGCTGCAGTTCAACGCGATGTACCAGGGCGCCCAGGTCGACAGCGCGCTCGGAGGCGACTGGTACGACGCGTTCGCCGTCGACGGCAAGATCGTGATGACGATCGGCGACGTTACCGGTAAGGGCGTCGACGCGGCCCGCTTGATGGTGCAGCTCCGGCAATGGGTGCGAATGGCTGCCGTGGTGTGCCCCGAGCCGGCGCGCATGATGGTACTGCTCAACCGCGCGTTGGTTCTCGAAGGACGCGACGAGCTGGCGACGGCGTTCATCGCGATCATCGACGAAGAACGGCGTTGCATCTCGTACGCTTCGGCCGGTCACCCGCCGCCGATCGCCAAGCCGGTGAAGGGCGAGCCCTATGCGCTCGGCGGTGCGCCGGGCGTGCCGCTGGGCGTCTCGCCCGCGACCGACTACGTGCAGTACGCGGCACGGCTCGACGACGTCGTTCTGATGGTCTTCTATACGGACGGTCTGACCGAGGCCGATCGCGATCCGGTGCAAGGACAGGCAGCGGTCGAGACGCTGCTTTCGACGGACGAGGCGCTGATCGCGGCAAATCCCGCCCGCTACGTCAGCCGGCTCGTATCGGGCAAGGCAACCCGCGACGACATGGCGATCTTGACGGTTCGCTTCGGTGCGACACAAGGCCGCTGGACGTTCGACGTGAGCGATTCCGCCGCGGCATACGCGATCAAACGCGATTTCACCGCCGAGGTACAGGCCGTGTACGGCGACGGGGCGGACATCAATTCCTGCGAGATGATCTTCAGCGAGCTCGTCGGAAACGTGCTGCGCTACGCGCCCGGGCGGCTGAGCCTCGGCCTCTCGGCCGACGCGCGAGGCCTGTGGCTTCACGTCATGGACGACGGACCGGGATTCGACGGTCCGCCGTCGCTCCCGGAGGACGTGTGGTCCGAGTCGGGGCGGGGATTGTATCTCGTCGCCGCGCTCGCCGAAAAGCTCGAGATCCGGCGGCTTCCGGCCTACGGTACGTACGTGAAGGCGCTGCTGCCGAGAACCTGAGCGCGCGCTGCTACCCGGGGAGCCGCGCCGTGGAGCGGCACCGGCGGCGCCGGCCGGCGCGGGCCGTACCGGCCGCGATCCAGGAGGCGAACGGGATCCGGCAGGTCACCCGCCTGAGCGAGCCCGGCGTGCGCGCCGGCCGACGGCTCGGGCTCGTCGCCGGCCAGGACTTCGGGCACACGGGCGCCCCATGACGAGGTGAACCGCCACCGAGGGAGCGAATCCTACCCCATCATGGCGCTGCCGTCACGGGGGCCACGGGTCAGGCCGTCCGCTTGGAACGACTCTCGCAGTCCGTTCCGCCACACCGCCACGTCCGTCGGAAGAAGCGAGGCCGCCCAGGCGCCTCGCTTCTCGCGTTCCGGGACCCCGGCCGCTCGCACCGCCGTTCGGGAGCGATCGTGAACGACGTCCTCGTGCTGAACTTCACCTACGAAGCGCTGAACATCACCTCGTTCCAGCGCGCGGTCAAGCTGATCTTCTCGGGCAAGGCCGAGATCGTCCACCGGCGGGACGAGATCCTCAAGTCGACCAGCTACCAGATGCGGCTGCCGTCGATCATCCGCATGCTCTACTACATCAAGCGCCCGATGCAGAAGGTCGCGCTGACCAAGAAGAACGTGCTGCTGCGCGACAACTACGAGTGCCAGTACTGCGGCCTGCGGGGCGAGCGGATGATGACCGTCGACCACGTGCTGCCGCGCAGCAAAGGCGGCCCCTCGACCTGGGAGAACCTGGTCTGCGCCTGCATGCGCTGCAACAACCGCAAGAACAACCGCACGCCCGAGCACGCCAACATGAAGCTCAAGCGGCGGCCCAAGGCGCCCAAGTACATCCCCTGGATCCGGGTCAAGCGCAACACGCTGCCCGGCGAGTGGCACCAGTTCCTGTTCCTCTACAACGTCTCGATCGAAGAGAAGATCGAATCGGCGTGACCACCATCCCGAGGCTCGAAGGCGGACCGCAGCGCAGCGAGGACCGCCACGGCTTCGCCGCAGGCGAAGCCTGATGGATGCGTACATCACGGTGACCGACGCCGCGGGGCGGGTCCTGTTCCGGCGCCGGGCGAGCGCCGAGGAGATCGCCGACGCGCTGCGCGCCGCCGACGAGGCCGAGCGCGCCGCGCGCGAGGCGCTGGCCCGGATCGCGGTCGAGCGCGGCCTGCTCGACCCGGGCGAGGCGGGCGCATGATCCGCCGCATCGAGCGCCCGGCCCGCACGGTCCGCGAGCTGGGCGTCGCCAAGCGCGCGCACGGCCTCGTCCCGCTGGTCGAGGACCCGGGCGCGCCCGAGCTCGCCCTGCGCTACTCCAACGGCTTCGTCACCGTCGAGGTCAGCCACGACGCGCTCGACCGCTACGCCGAGGAGTTCGGCGACGTGCCGCTGCCGGTCCACGTCGACCGCCAGACCGGCGACCGGCGGGCCTTCGACCCGCGCTCGCGGGTGCGGGTGGTCTACGACCGCCAGTCCCGCCTGCGCGAGGTCACGGCCCGCGGCCGCGACGGGCTCTACGTGCGGCTGACCGTGCTACCCGACGCGCCGGGGCCGCAGGCCGGCGGCGACCAGGCACTTCGCAACGTCACCGATCAGGAACGGCACGACCCCGAGCGCCACCGCCCGGCCGAGGCCCAGGTGCAGGCCGAACGCCAGCCAGCCGGCGCCGGTGACGAACACTACCGCCGTGCCGAGGAAGACGGCGGCGAACCGGCGGCCGTAGCCCCCATCTAGCCCGCGCTCGTAGAGCGTGCCGACGAGCCAGGCCGCCAGCGGGAACCCGATCAGGTAGCCGCCGGTCGGGCCGGCGAACTTGACCAAGCCGCCGGCGAAGCCTTGGAACACCGGGAGCCCGAGCGCCCCCTCCGCCAGGTAGGCGACGACCGCCGCGGTCCCCAACCGGCGCCCCAGCAGCGCGACGAGCACCGGGATCGCCAGCGTCTGCAGGGTGATCGGCACCCCCCAGACCGGCGACGCCGGCACGGCGATCTGGGCCGAGAGCGCCATCAGCGCCGAGCCGGCCAGCACGAGGACGGCGTTGCGGGCGAGCAGCGCGGTGGGCGAGAGGGAGGACGAGCGCGCGGAGATCATCGCCCGCCCGGTTCGGCGCTTGCGACCGGCGACCCCTGGGAACGGGGTGGCGGCATGCTATACTCGCACGCGTCGTGACGATCGGGGAGCCCGCCGCCACCGCGCTCGACCAGACGCGCGCACCGTACTTCCAGGTCCTGCTCGACTACGTCGACGCGGGCGTGATCCCGTTCCACACCCCCGGTCACAAGCAGGGCATCGGGATGGAGCGGGCCTTCCGCGACTTCGTCGGCGACAACGTGCTGGCGATCGACCTGACCCAGATCCGCGGGCTCGACGACCTCTTGCAGCCCGAGGAGGCGCTGGTCGAGGCGCAGGAGCTGGCGGCGGCGTGCTTCGGCGCGGAGCAGTCGTTCTTCCTGATCAACGGCTCGACCAGCGGCAACCAGTGCATGATGATGGCCGCGCTCAACCCGGGCGACAAGCTGGCGGTGCCGCGCAACTCGCACAAGAGCGCGATGGGCGGCCTGATCATGTCGGGCGCGCTGCCGGTCTGGATGCAGCCCGAGGTCGACGAGGCGCTCCACATGGACCACACCGTCACCCCCGAGACGGTGCGCGCCACGCTGCAGCGCCATCCCGACATCAAGGCGGTCTACGTGGTCTCGCCCACGTACTACGGCGTCGCCGCCGACCTGGCCGGAATCGCCGCGGTCGCGCACGCGCACGACGTGCCGCTGCTGGTCGACGAGGCCTGGGGCCCGCACTTCCACTTCCACCCGGCGCTGCCGGTCTCGGCCATGCAAGCCGGGGCCGACCTGTGCATCAACTCGACCCACAAGATGCTCGGCTCGCTCTCGCAGACCGCGATGCTGCACGTGCAGGGCAACCGGATTCGGCTCGACCGGCTCAAGGCGGTCTACAAGCTGTTCCTCTCGACCTCGCCCAACCTGGTGCTGGTCGCCTCGCTCGACGTCGCGCGGCGGCAGATGGCGCTCGACGGCCCGGCGCTGCTCTCGCGCACGATCGAGATCGCCAGCGACGCGCGCGCGCGGCTCAACGAGATCCCGCGCGTGTACTGCTTCGGCGAGGAGCTCGAGGGCCGGCCGGGCGTCTTCGACCTCGACCCGACCAAGATCACCGTCACGGTCAAGAACCTCGGCTACACCGGCTACGAGGCCGAAGAGATCCTGCGCCGGCGCTACAACGTGCAGGTCGAGCTGGCCGACCTCTTCAACGTGGTCGCGCTCTACACGATCGGCACCACGCCCGAGGCGTCCGACGCGCTGATCCACGGCGTGAGCGAGCTGGCTCGCGAGGACCGCCCGCTCGACATCTTCTCGCCCTCGGGCGTGCTCGACCGGCGGGTGAAGAGCGGCACCTACAAGCTGCCCTCGATCCCGCCGATTCGCCTCGCGCCGCGCGAGGCGTTCCTGGCCGAGACCGAGTTCGTGCCGTTCAAGGCGAGCGCCGGGCGGGTCTGCGCCGAGGTCATCACGCCCTACCCGCCCGGCATCCCGGTGCTCTCGCCCGGCGAGGAGATCACGCCGGAGGTCATCGACTACCTGATCCTCGAGAAGCGCGCCGGGGTGAAGATGCAAGGGCCCTACGACGACGACCTGAAGTTCATCCGGGTCGTGCGCTGACGCGCGCGGCGCCGGCGCTCGCTCAGACGATGCCGCTGCGCAGCCCGCTGACCGCCGCGCTGACCCGGTCGTGGACGCCGAGCTTGCGGAAGAGGTGGATCAGGTGGGTCTTGACCGTGGCCTCCGAGCAGCTCAGGTGGGCCGCGATCTCGTCGTTGGTGTAGCCCTCGGTCACCAGCCGCAGGATCGCCGTCTCGCGCGGCGAGAGCCGGTGCCCGGCCGGGCGCGGTGGGGCGGCCGGCGGTTCGCTCGGGTGGAGCAGGATGCGCGAGATCTCCGGGTCGAGCCAGGCCGCGCCGTCGGCGACCGCCTTGATCGCGCTGCGCAGCCGCGACTCGCTGGTCGTCGCCAGGCAGCACGCGTCGGCCCCGGCGTCGAGCGCGGAGCGCAGCAGGTGCTCCTCGACCTGCCGCTTGAGCGAGAGGATGCCGACCTGTGGCCAGGTGGCCTTGCTGTAGCGGATCAGCTCCAGCCCCGGCGCGTGCTGGCCGATCAGCCCGAGGTTGACCAGCATGACCCGCGGGCTCGCCGTCTCGAGCAGCGCCCTGGCGGAAGTGACGTCGTGCGCGTCGCCCACCACGCTGAGCTCCGAGTCGGCCGAGAGCACGTGAGCGAGCGCCTCCCGAGTCGTCCCTCGGTCGGCGACGATGATGACCGGAATCGTAGCCGTTTGAATGGGGCACCCCCTCCCAGTCGAGTGGTCCCACCGTACGTTCGCCGTCAACCAGGTGGTTGACTTGCGACTTTTGCCAGATGGGATCATTCTGAGATCTCCGGAGCCGGTTTCCATTCGTTCCGCCCGACTTGGAGAGATCGTCCATGAAGCGTCAGGTTTTGACCGTCGCGGTGGCCGCGGCATTGCTCGGATCGGCCCTGATCGGTGGGAGCGTCGCCCTCCACCGGCCCGCCGCCGGGGCTGACGACGCCGCCCGGCAGGCGGTGGCTCAGGCGCACGTCACGACGCACGAGCAGATGTCGCTGGCCGACATGTCGAGCGACCCGGCCCAGTGGGTCATGCCGAGCCAGAACTACGCCTCGACCCGGCACAGCGAGCTCAAGGAGATCACCACCGACAACGTCGCCAACCTCCACGTGGCGTGGACGATGTCGACCGGCGCGACGCGCGGGCACGAGGGCCAGCCGCTGGTGATTGGCGACACGATGTACTTCGAGAGCGCGTACCCCAACAACGTCTACGCGGTCGACCTCAACGACTACCACATCAAGTGGTCGTACACGCCCAAGCAGGACCCCTTCGCGGTCTCGGTCGCCTGCTGCGACCTGGTCAACCGCGGCGTCGGCTACGCCGACGGCAAGCTGATCGTCAACGCGCTCGACGGCCAGGTCTTCGCGCTCAACGCGCTGACCGGCAAGGTGATCTGGAAGGCGAAGAACGCCGATCCGGAGCGCGGCCAGACGCTGACCGCCGCGCCGCTCATCGTCGGCAACAAGGTGCTCGTCGGCGTGTCCGGCGGCGAGTACGGCGTGCGCGGGTACCTCACCGCGTTCGACTTGAACAGCGGCAAGCAGGTCTGGAAAGCGTACAGCGAGGGTCCCGACAGCGACACGCTGATTCCGGCCGGCTTCAGCGGCCCGCACAACGCCGGCATCAACACCTGGCACGGCGACCAGTGGAAGGTCGGCGGCGGCACGACCTGGGGCTGGTACTCCTACGATCCCAAGCTCGACCTGATCTATTACGGCACCGGCAATCCCGGCACGTGGAACCCGACCCAGCGGCCCGGCGACAACAAGTGGTCGATGACCGTGTTCGCCCGCCGGCCCTCGAACGGCCAAGCGGTTTGGGCGCGCCAGCTCACCCCGCACGACCAGTGGGACTTCGACGGCGTCAACGAGATGATTCTGGTCGACCTGACCATGAACGGCAACACCGTGCCGGCGCTGGTGCACTTCGACCGCAACGGCTTCGCCTACGAGCTCGACCGGCGCAACGGCAAGCTGCTGATGGCCAAGAAGTTCGATCCCTCCGTCAACTGGGCGTCCTCGATCGACATGACCACCGGCCGGCCCGTCGTCGTCGCCAGCAAGACCACCCACGCCGGCGTCAACGTCAAGAACATCTGCCCGGCCGCGATGGGCAGCAAGGACCAGCAGCCGGCGTCGTACGATCCGGTCTCGGGCTACTTCATCGTCCCGACCAACCACAATTGCATGGACTACCAGGCCTTCGCGACCAAGTACAAGGGCGGGTTCCCGTACGTCGGCGCGATCGTGAAGATGTACCCCGGCCCGGGCGGCAACCGCGGCGCGGTGATCGCCTGGGACCCGATCAAGGGCGAGATCGCCTGGACCCACCCGGAGCGCTTCCCGGCCTGGAGCGGCACGCTCACGACCGCCGGCGGCGTGGCCTTCTACGGCACGATGGACGGCTGGTTCAAAGCGGTCGACGCGAAGACCGGCAAGGACCTCTGGAAGTTCCACGTCGCCTCGGGCATCATCGGCAACCCGATCACCTACACCCACGCGGGCAAGCAGTACGTCGCGGTCTTCGACGGCGTCGGCGGCTGGGCGGGGCTGGGCCTGGCGGCCGGGCTGACCGAACCGACGGCGGGCCTGGGCGCGGTCAACGCCGCGATGGACCTGCGCAACTACACCAACCTCGGCGGCGACCTGATGGTGTTCGCGCTCTGATGCGAGCGCGAGCTCTGGCCGCACTGCTCGCGCTGCTGGCCGCGTCGCTCTCGGGCGGCGCGGCGCGCGGCGCGAGCGGCGCGGCGACGCTGCGAGTCTGCGCCGACCCCGACTACCTGCCGTACTCGACCCGCGACGGGCGCGGCTTCGAGAACAAGATCGCGCTGGCCATGGGCCGGGCGCTGGGCGAGCCGGTGGCGTTCACCTGGGCCTCGACCCGCGGCCCGGGCGGGTTCGACCAGTTCCTGCAGCACACGCTGCGCGCCGGGCTGTGCGACGTCGTGGTCGACGTGCCGTACGCCAGCGCGAACCTGACCGTGACCCGCCCCTACTACGTCTCGTCGTACGTGTTCGTCTACCCCAAGGCCAAGCACCTCGACATCACCTCGATGGACTCGCCGGCCTTGCGCAACGTGCGGCTCGGCTTCGAGGCCGAGACGCCGGCCGAGACCGGGCTCAAGCTGCGCGCGCTGATCACCCACGCCGATCCGTTCCAGGTCAGCGAGGAGCCCGGCACGTCGCCGGCGACGATCCTCGACGCGGTGCAGTCCGGCAAGATCACCGTCGCCGTCACCTGGGAGCCGTCGATCGGCTACTTCCTGCGCTCGCGCCCGGGCCTGGCCGTCGTGCCGGTGCCCAACTCGCGCTCGCAGGGCTCGCCCGAGCAGTACGTCTTCCCGATGGCGATGGCGACCCGGCCCGGCGACACGGTGCTCGCGCCGCGGCTGGAGCGCGCGATCGCCGCGCACGAGGCGGAGCTGACCGCGATCCTGACCGCGTACGGCGTGCGGCTCTACCAGCCCGCCGGGACGTGACGGAAGGCACCGCACCGGGACGGAAGAGCGCGCGATGAACGACGAACGCAAGCCGCGCATCGGGCTGGTCGGCGCCGGCCGCATGGGCGCCAACATGGCGCTGCGCCTCAACGACCTGGGCTACCCGATCGCCACCGTCCACGACGTCCGCCCCGAGGCCGCGCGAGCGGTCGCCGGCCAGACCGGCGCGAGCGCCGTCACGACGCTCGCCGCGGTAAGCGCCGGTGCCGACGTCGTGATCACCGTGGTCTCCGACGACGCCGCGATGTACGGCATCTTCGCGCCCTCGGGCGACTCGCTGCTGCAGGGCGCGCGGGGCAAGACGTTCGTGAACTGCGCGACCGTCTCGCCGCAGGTCCACCTCGACGTCGAGCGGCTGGCCGAGGCGCGCGGCGCGGCCGCGATCGAGGCCTGCATGGCGAGCTCCATCACCCAGGCGCGCGAGGGCACGCTCTACCTCATGGCCGGCGGCCGGCGCGAGGTCTTCGAGCGCCTGCGCCCGCTGCTCGAGGGCCTGAGCGCGTCGCTGCGCTACGTCGGCGGCGCCGGCGAGGCGGCGAAGGTCAAAGCGCTCGTCAACATGGTCATGAACATCAACACCGCCGGTCTGGCCGAAGGGCTGGGCCTGGGCGCCGCGCTCGGGCTCGACCTGACCATGCTGCGCGAGGTCTTCGCGCAGACCGGCGCGGGCTCGCGCGTCCTCCAGACCGACGGCGAGGACATGCAGAACCGCGAGCACGAGGTCTACTTCTCGGCCGCGCACGCCGCCAAGGACTCGGGCATCGCGCTCGAGCTCGCGCGCGAGCAGGGCCTCGACCTGCCGCTCGCGGCCGCCACCAAGGCCCAGTACGACCGGCTCGTCGCGCTCGGCGTGGGCGACGCGCTGGACAAGTCGGGCGTCGCCGAGCTCACCTTTCCCGAACGGCGCAAGCAGTACGCCGAACCCGCCTGAACAACACCGCACCTCGCATCAGGAGAATTGCCATGGCCAGCGCCACCGGTACGAACGTCATCCCGCTCATCAGCTCCGGCACGGCCGGCCCGCTCGGCGCCGTGCACCTGCCGCGCCTGTGGGCGAAGCTCAGCCTGCACCACGCCGGCGCGCTCGCCGACGGCTACGACTCGTGCGGCCCGGCCTACGACCAGATGACGCTCGACGCGCTGGGCCTGGACCGCCAGCGCACGATCGACTACGTCGGCCGGGAAAAGCCGACCTACGTCCAGTTCGAGCGGTGGGTGCTCGACCAGAACGGCGGCACGATCGCGCGCGAGCGGATCGAGGCGCACAACGCCGCGGTGCTGGGCTACAACCACCCCGAGGATACCGGGCGCAAGATGCGCGCCGCCTCGGGGGTCACCAACGACGGCGTGGCCGACGCCGTCACGCTGAACACGCTGGAAGATCTGGACGAGCTCCACGCCCACCTGCAGGCGCGATGAGGCGAGCGCTGCTCGGCGGGCTCGCGCTCGGCGCGTTCGCGCTCGGCGCGCTCGCGCCGGGTGCCGCGGGGACGGGTGCGCCGGCCCTCTACGCCGGCGCGCAAGCCGCCGGCGGCAGCGCGGTCTACGCGGCCAAGTGCGCGCTGTGCCACGGTGCGCAGCTCGAGGGCGGCGCCGGCCCGCCGCTGGCCGGCCCGAACATGACGACGCTGGGCACCAAGACCCACCTGACCGTCGGCGACATGTTCGGCTACATCACCTCCAACATGCCGATGAACGCGCCGGCGAGCCTGAGCCACGACCAGTACGTCGCCGTGCTGGCCTACATCCTCAAGCAGAACGGCTACCCGGCCGGCGCCAAGAAGCTGACCTACGCCGGCGCGTCGACGTCGAAGGCGATGGTGCGGTCGTACAAGTAGCGCTCGGCCGGACGGTTCGCGGCGCGCTCGCGAGCGTATCCGCTGCGGTGCTCTCGGTAACCGCGGTGCCGTGCGGCGCTGCGGTTGCCGCCGCGCAGGCCCTCACCGGCGTAGCGGTGTTGCCGCTGGCGCCGCACGTCACCGGCATGCCCTACGCGCCGCTGCCCTCGGCGCGCGAGCTCGACGGGCTGACCGCGACGCTGGCCCACGGTCTGCGCGCGCGGCACGTCGCGCTGGTCGCGGGCCCGGCCGTGGTGCGCGCGGTGCGCCGGGCCGGCTTCGACCAGCACGATCCCCTGCGCGCCTGTCTGGACGCCCTCTGCGCGCGCCGGATCGGCGCGCTGCTCGGCGCGCGCAGCGTGGTGCTGGCCACGACGACGCGCGAGATGGCGATGATCTGGGCCACCGACGCGCTGGTCGTCGACGTCGCCAGCGGCCGCAGCCAGCCCCTGCTGCAAGCCGGCTACAAAGGCGACTACACGACCATGCAGGCCGGCCTCGACGAGCTGGCCGGCGCCCTCGCCACACGCCTCGCCCGCGTCCCGTAGCACGCTGAGCTGCGGCGCGCCGCCGCAGGCGCGCGGTGGTCGCGGCGAAGAAGGACGGATCGTGAAAGCGGCAGTGTTCGAGGCGGCGGGGCGGCCGCTGGCGGTCGAGGACGTTCCCGAGCCCACGCCCGGTCCGACCGATCTGGTCCTGCGGGTCACGGCCTGCGGGATCTGCGGCTCGGATTTGCACCTGGCCGACGTGCGCGGGGGTGCCGGCATGCAGCCGCTGCCGCGCGGCGCCGTCATGGGGCACGAGTTCGCCGGCGAGGTCGTCGCGGTGGGACGCGACGTGCGCGACGCCTGGCAGCCCGGCGCGCGGGTGACGGCGCTGCCGTACGTCGGCTGCGGCACCTGCGCGGGCTGCGCGACGGGCGGCCGCTGCGCGCGCGCGGCGGAACTAGGCCTGGGGCGTCTGCCCGGCGCGTACGCCGAGTACGTGCGGGTCGGGGCGCGTGAGACGCTGGCCCTGCCCGACGCCGTCAGCGACCGGGCCGGCGCGCTGGTCGAGCCGCTCGCGGTCGGCCTGCACGCGGTGCACGTCGCGCGGCTCGAGCGCGCCGAGAGCGTGCTGGTCGTCGGCGCAGGGCCGATCGGCCTGGCGGTCGCGGCGTGGTGCCGGTTCTTCGGCGCCCGCGACGTCGTGGTGAGCGATCTCGTCCCGGCGCGCTTGGAGCGCGCGGCCGAGCTCGGCGCGACCGCCTGCGTCGACGCGCGCGCCGGCGACGTGATCGGCGCGGTGAAGCGCAGCGCCGGCGCGCGGCCGCGGGTCGTGTTCGACTGCGTCGGCGTGCCCGGCAGCCAGCAGCTCGCGATGGACTACGCGCCGACCGACGGCCGGATCGTGGTGGTCGGCGTCTGCATGCAGCCCGACACGATCCTGCCGGTCAAAGCCGTCACCAAGGAGCTGCAGGTGAACTACGTCTTCGGCTACCGCCGGGCCGACTTCGCGTTCACCATCGACATGCTCGCCGCCGGCCGGCTGGACCCCTCGCCGATGATCTCGCGGACGGTCGGCTTCGATGCCTTCCCGGCCGCGTTCGAGGCGCTCAAGACCGACAAGGACGAGTGCAAGGTGCTGCTCGAGCCGCGCGGCGGCTAGCCCGATCGGGTGATGCGGTGCCGGGCCGGGCGGCGTACGATCCCGGCATGGCAACCGAAACGAGCGCGCTGGCCGCGCTCTCCAACGACATCGCCGCGACGGTCGAGCGGACCGCGCACGGCGTCGTCGCGGTCGAGGCCCGCGCGCGGATCGGCTCGAGCGGCTTCTACGTCCGCCCGAACCTGATCCTGACCGCCGACCACGCGCTCGAGAGCGACGAGGTCGAGGTCGTCCACGCCGAGGGCCGCAGCGAGAGCGCGGCGATCGCCGGCCGCGATCCCTCGACCGACCTCGCGCTGCTGCGCACCGGCTCGGCCGGCGCGCCGCTGCGCTTCGCGCCGGCCGCGGCGCTGCGGGTCGGCGCGCTCGCGGTGGCCGTCGCGCGCGACGACGACGGCGACGTCGCCGCCTCGATGGGCGTGCTCAGCGCGGTCGGCGCCGCCTGGCGGACCTGGCACGGCGGCGAGATCGACCGCTTCGTGCGGCCCGACCTCTCGCTCTACCCGCGCTTCTCGGGCAGCCCGCTGGTCGACGTGTCCGGCGCGGTGCTCGGCATGAACACCGGCGGCCTCTCGCGCCGCCAGGACCTGACCGTGCCGGCGAGCACGATCGAGCGGGTCGTCGAGACGCTGCTCAGCGGCGGCGGCCGGGTGCCCCGCGGCTACCTCGGCGTCGCGTTGCAGGGGCTCGCGCCGGCCCGCGAGGGCGACCCGCGCGGCGCGATCGTGCTCGGGGTCGAGCCGGGCGGGCCGGCCGAGCGGGGCGGGCTGATCGTGGGCGACATCCTGCTGGCGCTCGACGGCACGCCGGTCGGCGACGCCGACGACGTGCACGCCCGGCTCGGTCCGGGCAGCGTCGGCCGGACGATCGGGCTCGACGTCCTGCGCGGCGGCACCCCACGGCGGGTCGAGGTGGCGGTCGGCGCGCGGCCCGGCGACGACGAGGCCGGCCACGACCGCCGCCGCCACGGCGGCCGGGGCCGCTGATGGGCGCGGTGGAACGCGACCTGGAGGCGCTGGCCGAAGGGCTGCGCGCCTCGACGGTGGCGGTGCGGCTGGGCCGCGCGGGTGCCGGCTCGGGGGTGATCTGGGCGGCCGACGGCGCGATCGTGACCAACGCGCACGTCGCCAGCCGGCCGGCGGCCGAGGTCGTCTTGAGCGACGGGCGCAGCTTCGCGGCCCGGGTCGAGCGGCGCGACGCGCGGCGCGACCTGGCGCTGCTGCGGATCGCCGCCGACGGGCTGACCGCCGCCGCGGTCCGCGACCCGGCCGACCTGCGCGCCGGCGAGCTGCTGGTCGCGGTCGGACATCCGCTGGGCGTGCCGAACGCGATCAGCATGGGGATCGCGCACGCCGCGGGCGGCACCCGCGCGCGCTTCGTCCAGGCCGACCTGCGGCTGCTGCCGGGCAACTCCGGCGGGCCGCTGGCCGACGTGCAGGGCCGGGTGGTCGGCATCAACAGCATGGTGGTCGGCGGCTTGGCGCTGGCGGTCCCCAGCGACGACGTGCAGCGCTTCGTCGGCGCGTTGCCGGCGCAGGCGCCGCTGGGCGTCCAGCTCGCCCCGGCCCGGCTGCGCGACGGGCGCGACGTGCTGGTGGTGCTGGCGGTCGAGCCGCAGAGCCGGGCCGCGCGCGCCGGCCTGCGGGTCGGCGACGCGCTGCCGGGCCGCGAGCCGGACCGGCTGCGCTTCGCAACCATGCTCGAGGTGGTGCGCGGCGGGGTTCCGCTGGTCGTGCCGGTTCCGCCCGACCCGCGGAGCGCCCGCGCTGCCTGAGCGGCCCGGGCCGGACGGCACCCCGGCCGTGCTGCGGGTCGCGCTCGAAGGCGGCCCGGCGGCCCGCGAGCGGCTGACCCGGGCGCTGGGCGCGCGGGTCGAGCCGGTCGCGCCCGCAGGCGCCGAGGTCGTGGTGGTCGATGCGGCGGGTCCGCGCGAGGCGCTGGCCGCGGTCGCGGCCGGCTTCGCCGTGCCGACGCTGCTGCTGGTCGACGACCCCCATCCCGACCTGACCCGCGCGGCCCTGGCCGCCGGGGCGGCCGCGGTGCTGGCGCGCCAGAGCGAGCCGCGCGAGCTGCTGGCCGCGCTCGAAGCGGTCGCCGCCGGGCTGGTGGTGGTCGACGGCGCGGCGCGCGAGGCGCTCGGCCCGCGCGCGCTGCCGCTCGGCGCCGCCGGCGTGGACGCGCTGACCGAGCGCGAGCGCGACGTGCTGGCCATGCTCGCCCGCGGCCTCTCCAACCGCCGCATCGGCGAGCGGCTGGCGATCAGCGAGAACACCGTCAAGGCCCACGTCGGCGCGGTGCTCGCCAAGCTGGGCGCGGCGACCCGGACCGAGGCGGTCGCGACCGGCATCCGGCTCGGGCTGGTGATGCTCTGAGCTAGCCGGGCCGGCGCTTCACGATCCCCAGCCACTCCTCGATGTGCATCACCACCTCGTCGTGCTGGTTGAGCGCGTCCACCTCGTAGGTGATCGTGCCGCGGTCGGGCTTGCTGGCCGACGGGCGCGCGGCGACGACCTGCACCCGCACCCGCAGCACGTCGCCCGGCCGCACCGGGCGCAGCCAGCGGATCGGGCCCAGGCCCGGCGACCCCAGGCTCGTCTCGCCGTCGACCACGTGGTCCACCATCACCCGCATCGCCATGCTGGCGGTGTGCCAGCCGCTGGCGATCAGCCCGCCGTACGGCGAGGACGCGCCCGCGCCGGCCAGGTGGAACGGCTGGGGATCGTACCGCTGCGCGAAGGCGACGATCTCGTCGGCGCTGACCTCGACCGCGCCGAACTCCGCGCTGCTGCCGACCTCGTAGTCTTCGAAATACCGGCTCATCCGGCGCGCTTTCGCCGCCTCGCCGGGCGGCCCCGTATCGGCCGAAGCCTCGCCGTTCTCCCGGGCCGAGCGACCGAAACCGGGCTGGGCCGCGCGGGTATCTCGAAGGCAAATGCTCCAGGTGATCGAGCAGGCGAGCGGGAAGCCGAAATCCCGTCGCAATACTCCGGCGACGGAGACGGCGACGCTCAACCGAACGACGTCGACGAGGAGACAGGTTGGCACTTAACGCCGAGTCCTTCGTGCCGAACTGGGAGCTGACGCAGCTCCTGGACATCTTTCCCCTCCCGATCCGCCAAGCGCTCGTTCGCCTCCCGAACCTCGATCGTGTCATCGAAGTCGTGCTCGACCTCGGCCGGCCGCCGGAAGCGCGCTTCGACGACGACTTCGTGTTCCTGAGCGAGACGAACGTCAGCCACGAGGACCTCGCCCACGTGACCGCGCGGCTCTCGCCGTTCGGCGGCGACAACCGGGCCGGGATCGAGCAGACGCTGCACCGCATCAGCGCGATCCGCAACCGCACGGGGAAGATCGTCGGGCTGACCTGCCGGGTCGGCCGCGCGGTGTACGGCACGATCGACATCGTCCTGGACGTGATCCGCAGCGGCAAGTCGATCTGCCTGCTCGGCCGGCCCGGCGTCGGGAAGACGACGATGCTGCGCGAGTGCGCGCGGGTGCTGGCGGAAGACCGCAAGCGCGTCGTGATCGTCGACACCTCCAACGAGATCGCCGGCGACGGCGACGTGCCGCACCCCGGCATCGGGCACTCGCGCCGCATGCCGGTGCCCGACCCGCACCTGCAGCACAACGTGATGATCGAAGCGGTCGAGAACCACATGCCGCAGGTGATCGTGGTCGACGAGATCGGCACCGAGGCCGAAGCGTTCGCCGCCCGCACGATCGCCGAGCGCGGGGTGCAGCTGATCGGCACCGCGCACGGCCAGACGCTCGAGAACCTGCTGATGAACCCGACCCTCTCCGACCTGCTGGGCGGCATCCAGTCCGTCACGCTCTCGGACGAGGAAGCGCGCCGGCGCGGCACGCGCAAGACCGTGCTCGAGCGCAAGCAGCCGCCGACCTTCGACGTGGTGGTCGAGATCCAGGACCGCGACCGCCTGGCGATCCACCAGAACGTCGGCGAGGTCGTCGACGCGCTGCTGCGCGGCTACCAGCCGCAGCCCGAGCTGCGCCAGCGCACCGCCGGTGGGGCGATCGACATCGTCCAGCAGGCCAACCCCGAGGCGATCGCCCCGGTTCGCGCGCTCGTCCAGCAGCCGCGCGACGACGACGCGGCGCTCTTCGGCGCGGCCGGCGAAGCGGTGCCCGAGGACGCTAAGCCCCTGATGATCTTCCCGTACGGCGTCTCGCGCAACAAGATCGAGCGGGCCGTGCACAACCTGCGCGTGCACGCCTCGATCGCGCGCAAGTGGGACGACGCCGACGTCGTGCTCACGCTCAAGGCGCTGGAGCGCAAGGAGTCGGAGCGGCTCAAGACGATCGCGGCCGAGAACGTGCCGATCTACTCGATCAAGACCAACACCACCACCCAGATCCAGAACGCGCTCAAGGACGTCTTCAACCTGCCGACCATCGACGTCGAGGAGATCGCGATGCGCGAGGCCGAGGAGGCCGTCTACCAGGTCCTGCTCGACAGCCGCGCGGTCGAGCTCTCCCCGCAGACCTCCTACGTGCGGCGCATGCAGCACCAGCTCGCCGAGCGCTACCGGGTCCAGTCGCGCAGCACCGGCCTCGAGCCCAACCGCCGGGTCCGGCTGTTCAAGGGGCCTGACGTCTAGGCCACCCGTAGCGGCAAGCGGCCCGGCGGGCACCGCGGCGCGTTAACCGCGGTGTAACCGCCGGGCCTCATGCTGCTTCCATGCTGGTCCGGCCGCGGATGCTCTCCATCCTCACCACCCGGCGCTGCACCGCGGCGTGCGACCACTGCTGCGTCGGGGCCGGGCCGCGCGCGTCCGGGGCGATCCCGGTCGAGCGCATCCACCGCCTCATCGACGAGGCGCGGCAGGTTCCGTCGCTCGAGCTGATCGGCTTCACCGGCGGCGAGTGCTTCCTGCTCGGCGCCGACCTGGACGCGCTCGTCGCCCACGCGTCCGGCGCCGGCTTCACCACCCGCGCGATCAGCAACGGGTACTGGGCGGTCGACGCGCGGGCGGCCGCCGCCCGCGTCGGTTCGCTGCGCGCGCAGGGGCTCGACGAGCTGGTGCTCTCGACCGGGACGTTCCACCAGCGCTTCGTCCCGGTCGAGCGCATCGCCACGGCGGCCCGGGCGGCGGCGAACGCCGGGATCGCGACCCACGTCGCGATCGAGGAGTGCGATCAGTCCGGCTTCGACGATACCGTCTTGCGCGCGGTGCTCTGCGATCTCGTCGCGGCGGGCACCGTCCGGCTCACGCGCCATCCCTGGATCGCCGACGCCGGCGGCCGGGGCCGCACGCCGCTCAGCCACGAGCGGCTGCTGGCCGACGGCCGAGCCCGTGACGGCGGCCGCTGCGCGCAGGTGCTCAGCGTCGTCTCGGTGACCCCCGACCAGGAGCTGCGGGCCTGCTGCGGCTTCCCGTTCGAGGAGCTGCCGCGGCTGCGCATCGGGTCGGTCGCCGAGCGGCGGCTGGACGACGTGCTCCACCAAACGCCCGACGAGCTGCTCAAACTGTGGCTGCACGTCGCCGGCCCGGCCGGGATCGCCGACTTCGTGGCGCGCTACCTCCCCGGCTACGCGCTGCCGGCGTCGCCGTCGATCTGCCAGTCGTGCGTCGTGCTGCAGCGCGACGCGCGCGCCATGCGGGTCGTCGCCGACCACGCGGCCGACGTCGTGCAGGCCGTCGCCGCGGAGCTGGCCCGGCTCGAGCGCGGCGCCGAGCCGCTAAGCACTCGCCCGCCCGAAGGAAACCGATCTGCATGAGCACCCCGAGGAACGCGTTGAACTTGACGATCTCCGCAGCGACCGTCTTGGACAGCGGCACGCAGCCGCTCACCGGCCCGCCGATCGCGAACTACCAAGGCGAGAGCCTGTACTGCCATGCCGGCATCAGCGGCTCGACGCTGACGATCACGGTCGATCAGAACCCGAAGAACAACCTCGATCCGGCCAGCCGGCAGCGCAGCGCGAGCGGTGCGCCGCCGGGCACCGTCACCGACGCGATGGTGACGGTGACCTACAAGGGCACGACCGCCGGCTGGAGCGCCCCGCAGCCGGTCCAGTACGACGGCGCGCTGCTGGCTTGGTCGATGCGGCTCTCGCCGGATTTCAGCCAGGCGTTCCTCTACGTCGTCGAGGCCGTGCCGCCGTCCGCCCCCGTCGCCGGGCAGGAGGACGCGACCCTCGGGTTCGTGCTGGTCCAGGACGACGCGCAGCCGGAGGCGCCGTACCGGATCCTCTGGGTCGAGAACCCGGTCACCGTGCCGGACTACCCGCACCACAACACGGCCACGATCGTGCTGCCGTACGCCAACGTCGTCGGCATCATCGGGCCGATGGGGGTCGAGATCGACATGCCCTGAGCGGCCTACGGCCGGCTGATGACGAGCTCGGCCAGGTGCCGCGAGGGCACCATGCCCAGCTCGTGTGCCAACCCGGCCGTGTAGCGCTGGTACTCGCGCCGGGCGCCGTCGGCGTCGCCCTGCGCGAGCAAGGCGCGCACGGCCAGCTCGCACGCGCGCTCGTCGAACGGGTCGATCTCGCGCAGCTCGCGGGCGAAGGCGAGCGCGTCGGCGGGCCGGTCGCCGGCGAGCGCGTCGGCGGCCAGCGCGGTCCCGGCGGCGCAGACGAGGTCGTGGATGCGGGCCAGCAGCGCGTGCGCCCACGCGAAGCGCTCGTAGCGCGCGGCCGCCCCGCCGCGGAACGCCGCCAGCAGCGCGCGCAGCTCCTCGCGCACGGTCCCGTCGAGCGGCGCGGCGACGCGCTCGCGCACCCGCGCCTCGGTGCCGCGCAGGTCGACCGCGACGGCCGGCGAGAGCCGGTACCCTCCCTCGTCGGCGAGGACGACGTCGCGGGCGAGCTTCTTGCGAACGCGGTAGAGCGTGACCTTGAAGTTGTTCGCCCACTCCTGGGAGTCGAGGTGGTCCCAGAGCGCCTCGCCGATCCGGTCGCGCGAGAGCGAGCCGCGCGTCGCCGCGAGCAGCGCGATCAGCTCGAACTCCTTGTCGGTGAGCCGAACCGGCGCGCCGGCGCGCCGCACGCTGCCGGTCAACAGCTCGACCCGCAACCCGGGCTGCTCGCGCTCGGGCTCGCGCTCGCGCAGCACCCGCCGGCGCACGAAGGGCTCGAGGATGCCGGCCGAGCCGCCGTTCACGATCCCCTCGACCGCCGCGCGCATCTCGGCGCTCTCGAACGGGGCGACGATCGCGCTCAGCACCGCCGCCTCGTGCGGGCGAGCGGCCCGGTCGAGCACGTGGACGGCCGCGTGCGCCAAGATCTGCGTGTACGGATCGCGCCGCCGGTCCGCCGCGCGGGCGGCGGCGCGCGCCGCGTCGAGCGCGCTCTCGCGCGTGTCGGCCGCGCCCAGCCGGTAGAGCTGCGCCATGGCGGTGACCACCGGCCAGGGATGGTCCTCGTCGGACTGGACGAGCCGGCCGCGCGCGCCGTCGATCAGCGGCGCGAAACCGGCTTCCAGACCCGGCGTGATCGCGTCCTCGAGCGCGGTGAGATAGCGCTCGAACGCCGCGTCGTCGCCGTTGACCCACGAGATCAGCATGCCGTTCGTCGCGACGTAGGCGAGGTACAAGGGCAGCTCTTCGCGCGACCGGCGCCGCAGGAGCTCGTCCAGGATGACGACCACCCGGTCCTGCCTGCCGCGGTACGCCGCTTCGTGCGCGTCGATGTAGTGCAGCGTCTGGTTCTCGCCGAACGCGTCGCGCGAGACCGCCGCGGCCTCCCTGGCCAGCGCGCGGGCCAGCGCGAAGCGGCCTTCGATCCCGCGCAGCGAGGCGGCGAAGTTGAGGATCGCGGCTCGGGCCGGCGACCGTTCGGCGGCGAAGTCGTGCAGCGCGTCCTCGATGAGCTGCTCGCTCTCCGCCGGTCGGCCGACGTTGGCGTACGCCGAGGCGAGCAGCATGAGCGCCGCCGCGCGCTGGTCCGCCCCCGACGCGGCCGGCAAGCAGAAGTAGACCGTCTCGGCCTCGCGCACGTAGGCCAGCGGGTCGACCGAGAGCGAGCGGTACGGAATCGTCGCGATCCAGAGGTTCGGGTACTGGGTGATCAAGCCGCGGTCGATCCGGTCGATGACCCGCTCGTACTCGCCCAGCGGGACGGGTGCCGCGGTGTACGGCGGCGCCGCGTCGATCATCGCCGCGGCCCGGGCGGCGTCGCCCGCGTCGAGCGCGAGCCGCGCGGCCCGGACGTACGCCCCGTCGCCGGCCAGCACGTGCAGGATCCGCTCGTAGAGCGCCCGCACCAGCGGCTCGAAGCGCGTGCGCAACAGGGCGGTGACCTCGGGGTGGACCGTCACCCGGTCGCGCTCGAGCTCGACGAACGGCAGCGCCACGAGCCGGGCGAAGACGGCGTCGTCGCAGTCCTCGCCCAGCACGCGCACGAGGTCGGGGTAACCGGCCGTGCGCAGCAGCGCCGCCACGACGAGCGCTTCGCGCACCGGTCCGGCGAGCGCGGCGACCGTGCGGTGGGCGGCGAACGGGAGCAGCGCTGCGGGCGCCAGCGCGGCGGCGGCATCGAGCAGCTCGGCGGCGGAATGGTGCCGCAGCAGGCCGGCGAGCAGCCGGCAGACCAGCGGCCAGCCTGCGGTGCGGTCGTAGATCGCGCGCGCCGCTGCCGGCGCGCCGGCCCGGCGCGTCAGCTCCTGGACCTGCTCGAAGCGCAGCGCGAGCTCGCCGTGCGCGATGGTGCGGGCCGGTTCGCGCGCGATCGCGTGCTGCAGCGCGGGCGGCAGCGCGCTGCGCGTGCTGATCGCCAAGCTGCGCTGCGCGGGCAGGGTTCGGATCAGCTCGGCCAGCAGGTCGACACCCGGCGGCGTCGCGAGCGCCAGCAGCGGATCGTGCAGGACGAAGAGCTCGGGGCCGGCGACGAACGGCCACTCGCGCCGCAAGGTCTCGCGCGAGGTCGCCGCCGGACGGCGCTGCGCGAGCCGGTCGGCGGCCGAGCGGGTCGCGCGCGCTTGGTGCGGTGCGACCAGCGCGTCGAGCACCGGCCGAAAGAGGTCGGCGGCACCGCCCGCACCGAGCTCGCACGGCGTGAGCCGGCGGCCGGTGCGGGCCGCGTACGCACGCAGGAACGCGCTCTTCCCGTAACCGGGCGGCGCCGCGAGGACCAGGACGCGCGGAGCAGCCTCGGCGACGGACGCCGCGAGATCCGCAAAACCAAAGTCGACCGTCGTCTGAGTCACCACACTCCGCGAAAGCGCCTCCGACCAGTGTTGCTCGCCTTTACGACGCGGCCGGCGGGATCACCGCTTGCAGCCGTTAACCGCACTGTAACCGGCGTCGGCGACGATCGGATCACACCGGATACCAGGGAGGGTGCTGTGCCGCAGACGTACACGCTGGTCATGGAGGTCGACGATGCCGGATTGCGCCGGCTCGGCGAGGACGACGCGTGGCTGGCCGTGGGCAAGTCGGCCGGGAACGGGCCGCCGAACGTCGTTTGGCTGGCCTGGGCTCCGTCCGGCTCGGACACGATCGCCTGGGGCGACGCGTACGGCGTGTTCGCCGCGCACGTTCCCGGCGCCGGTGCGCCGCTGAACGTCCTGGCCGCGATCCATCCGGCCGCCGAACGGGCGCTCTACCCGTTCGTCGGCGAGCGGTTCGCCGCGCCCGGCGCCGGCGGCCGGATTCCCCGCCGGCACTACAACGTCCGCAACGACGCACCGTTCGCCGCCGCGTTCGGCCTGCTGCAGGCGGCGACGCTCAACGGTGCCGCGGTCGCCGCTCCGGTCAACGCCGTCGTCCTGCCGCCCGGGTTCACCGCCGACTTCAGCGCCATGACGAAGCTCCACGTGTGGGTGCAGCGCAGCCCCGTCCCGAGCGGCATCCTCGCGCGCGCTCCGGTCGCCGCGGCCGTGATCGAGCTGGACCCGGGCGACGCGGTGCAATGCTACCGTTACGATGTCGCCGCGGGCGCTTTCGTTCGCCGCGGCAAGCGCGCGTGAACCGGTCCCGGCCGGGAGCGGCATGAGCTACGTCGGCACGAACCTGCCCTACCACCAGCAGGACGGCGTCGACTACTGCGCGCCGGCCGTCGCGCAGATGCTGCTGGCCTCGCTCGGTGCCGGCTTGCTCTCGCAGGACCAGCTCGACGCCCAGAGCCTGCGGTTGTCCGCGCCGCCGTTCAACGGGCCCGAGGCGCTCTGCGAGGTCGTGAGCCGCGCCAAGCCGGCCGCGTGCGAGCTGGCGTTCAGCGTCTGCTACGATGCCGACCGCAGCGCGGGGTGCCTGCGGATCGCGCGCGCGCTGCTGGTCACCGGCGTCGCGGTGCCGGCGGTGATCTGGGGCGCCGAGCACTGGGTCGCGGTGAGCGGCGCGATGCTCGGCGGCGGCCGCGCGCCGGGCGCGCCGTGGCAGCTCAAAGGATTCTTCGTCAACGACCCGCTGCCGCCGTCGCCGAGCCGGATCGGCGCGGACCCCGGCGCACCGCCGCCGCACGCGCCCGGCGACGGGTGCGGGACGGGCGACCGGCGCGGCAGCGCCGACGCCTACGTCACCGCCTACGGCTGGCAGCACCTCTGCTGGGGAACGCCGTACCGCGCGTCGCCGCCGGCCTTCGCCACCATCGTGAGCGCGCCCGCCGAGGCGGCCGCCGCGGTCGCGCCGGGGACGCTGGCGAGCGATCCCGGCCAGACCGTCGGCGGGGACGACGACGTGCGCCGGATCGTCGAGCTCGGGATCGCCCGGCACGGGCTCGCGACCGAAGGCCCGCTGGCGTGCCTGCTCGCGGGCGCGCGCGCCGCCGCCGTGATCGCCGACATGCCCGCGATTCGCTGGGTCGACTTGGAGCGGGACGGCATGGTGGTGGGCCATGCGGCCGTCGACCCGGTCGGCGGGCAGCTCGTCAGCGTCGCGGCGCCGTCGTCCCGGACGGCGCAGACGACGAGCGCGCACTACCGGGCGGCCTGCGCGCTGCTCGCCCGGCGCTAGCGTTCCAGCGTGACGTTGCCCGCGTCGTCGATCGCCAGGAAGGAATCGAAATTGAGCACGTTGCCGTCGAGGTTGCGCCGGCTGCGGACCGCCAAGCGGTGGGCGCCCGAGCGGACTTTGCCGACGTACGTCATCCGCAGCAGCGGGCTCTTCGCGTCGCTTTCCGGCGCCAGCCGTCCGGCTCCGATCAGCGCTTCGACGATGCGCTGCTGGACCTTGAGCGGCAAGAGCCGGTAGGCGTCGTCGTCGGCGGCGGCCAGCGCGGCGAGCTCCTCGGCGCCCTTGTTCGTGGGCTCCCCGACGTTCTTGCAGAAGCGCACGATCGCGTCCCAGTCGTCCGCGGCGATGCCTTGGAAGACGCCGGCGATCACGGCCCACTCGGTCCCCTCGCGCGCCATCGAGCCCTGGCGGGCGATGCTCAGCCGGGCCCGGACCCGGCGCGCGCCGAGGTCCAGCGCGACGTCGACGCTCGGGCCGGGCGGAGCTTCCCTGGCCGCGAACAGCACGCCCTTCTCGCTGATCTCGAGGCCTAGCCCGGGCGCGAGCGCGCCGCGGTGCAGCCAGGCGATCGGGAAACGCTTGCGCACCCGCTCGGCACCGCGCCGCTCGGACTTGCCGGCCGATATCCTTCGCACCAATTCGTTGAGCATCCGTACTCTCCGCGATGGCCCGGCCATCGTCGTCGCGAAGACTCGCCCGGTGCTCGTCACCTTCGAAGGGATCGAAGCCGCGGGGAAATCCACGCTGATCGAAGCGCTGTCCCGCAGGCTTGGCAATGCCGGGGCTGCCGTCCTGGTCACCCGTGAGCCCGGGGGCACGCCCCTGGGCGATTCTTTACGCGCCCTCTTCGTGGATCCGGTCTACCGGATCGACGGGGTGGCCGAGGTGATGCTGCTCAACGCCTCCCGCGCGCAGCTGGTCGCCGACGTCATCAACCCGGCCCTCAAGGCCGGCCGGACGATCCTGTGCGACCGCTTCTTCGATGCGACCGTGGCCTACCAGGGCTTCGGCCGCGGGCTCGACGTCGAGAGCCTGCTCGAGCTGTGCCTGATCGCCACCCGCCGGATCGCGCCCGACCTGACCTTCCTGGTGGACGTGCCGGTCGAGGTCTCGGCGGCCCGGGTGCGCGCCCGCGGCGCGGCCGACCGGCTGGAGCGCGAGGACGCCGCCTTCCACGAGCGGGTGCGCGAGGGCTATCTCCAGCTCGCCCGGCGCTTCGGCCGGATCGTCGTGCTCGACGGGACGATGGCGCCCGAGGTGCTGGCCGACTCGGCCTACGCGGTGCTCCAGGAACGCCGTCCGGCGCAGGCACACCCGGCGTGATCGACGGGCGGTTCGAGGTCGTCGGCGCAGCCGGGCCGCGCACGTTCTTCGAGCACCTCACGGCTGCGACGCTCTCGCACGGCTACCTCTTCGGCGGCCCGGCCGGGGTGGGCAAGAAGACCTTCGCCCGCGAGCTGGCGCGCTCGCTGCTCTGCGTCACCCCCAAGCGCAGCCTGCTGGGCTGGTGCGGCCACTGCACCGGCTGCACTCGCTTCGCGGCCGGCACCCATCCCGACTTCTACGCGACCGAAGGCCAGGTGCGGATCGGCGAGAGCGGCGGGAGCGGCTTCCACGACGAGAAGGAGTTCAGCGCGCGCGACCTGGTGCGCCAGCTGGCGCTGCACTCGTACGCCGGCGGCCGGCGCGTCTTCGTGCTGGGCGACGCCGACTTCACCCGCGAGGCGGCCAACGCCCTCTTGAAGTTCTTCGAGGAGCCGCCGGCGGGCGTGGTGCTGATCGTCACCGCCAGCGCGCTGGGCCGGGTGCTGCCGACGATCCGCTCGCGGCTGGTCGAGGTCGGCTTTCCGCTGCTGAGCGAGGCCGAGATCGGCGAGGTCCTGGGCCGCCACGGGATCGCCGGCGACGAGGCCGCGCGGGCGGCGGCGGTCGCCGGCGGCAGCGCCGCCCGCGCGCTCGCCTACCTCGAAGGCGAGGGCGCCGTGCGCGACGTGGCGGTCGCGTGGTTCTTCGCCGCGGCGGAGGGCGGCGAGGCCGACGCCAGCGGCTGGGCGACTCGGGCGACCCTCGAGGCCGGGCTCGAGACGGTCAAGACGCTGGCTCGGGACTGGGTCGCGCTCGGCCTGGGCGAGGGGGTCCCGCTGCTGGCCCGCGACCAGCGGGCGCGGCTGCAGGCGCTGCCCCGGCGCGAGCCGGCCGTCTTCGCCCGGCTGCTCGGGGCGCTGGGCGACGCCGAGCGGATCGCCCGCACCAACGTCAGCCCGCCGCTGGTCGCCGACCTGGTCCGCATGGCGCTCGCGCCGCCGGCCCGGTGACGCTCGCGTTCTGGCGCGGCCGGCTGCTGGTCGAGGCCGGCGGCTTCGCCCCGCACCCGGTCGAGGCCGACGGGCGCGCGGTGGCCGAGGTCGACGCGCCCGACGAGGAGGCGGCGCTCGCGGCGCTCGGCCTGGGCCCGGCGCAGGCCCGCTTCGCGCCGGTGATGGCGGAGCTGGGGCGCTACGACCGGCCGACCCGGCAGGCGATCGTGCGCGCGCTGGCGCTGGCGAACTGGTCGCACGCCACCCGGTTCTGCGCGCGCTGCGGCTTCGCGCTGGGCTGGGACGCCGGCGCGACCACCAAGTCGTGCACCAACCCGGCCGGCGCGCACCGCGAGTTCCCGCGCACCGACCCGGCCGTGATCGTGCTGGTCCACGACGGCGCGCGCGCGCTGCTGGGCCGCCAGGCCGGCTGGCCGGCGGGGATGTACTCGACCCTGGCCGGCTTCGTCGAGCCGGGCGAGACGGCGGAAGCGGCGGTCGCGCGCGAGGTGCTCGAGGAGAGCGGGGTGCGGGTGCGGCCGGCCGGCGTGCGCTACGCGGGCTCCGAGCCGTGGCCGTTTCCGCGCTCGCTGATGCTGGGCTTCTACGCGCGCGCCGAGCCCGGCCAGACGCCGCTGGCCGGCGAGGAGCTCGAGGCGGTGCGCTGGTTCGAGCGGGCCGAGCTGCTCGCGCTGCGCGAGCAGCAGCGCGAGCGCGCGCCCTACTTCGAGACGATCGCCCGCCGCCTGATCGACGGCTGGCTGGCGCGCGGGGCTAAAGCCAGGGCGGACGGCTGAACGCGGCGTCGGTGTAGGTCTTGGTCAGCACCAGCGCGGCATAGCCGAGCGCGACCGCCCGCAAGAGCGCGAAGATCAGGCTGACCACGATCCCGCTGGTCGCCGGCCCGAGCAGCCCGGTGACCAGCCCGGTCAGCAGCAGCGGGAGGTAGAAGACGACCACCAGCGAGACGATCGTCACCAGCGCCGCGATCAGCGGGTTGGCCCGCACGCGCTCGATCGAGACCTGGATCGCGCCGCTGCCGGGGATCCCGCCGACCGCCGCCGCCGGCATGGTCCAGATCAGGAAGAAGACCGCGACCGCCTGCAGGATCAGGCCGACCGCGCCGCCCAGCAGCTGCCCGGCGTACTGCGCGACGAAGACCAGCAGCGAGAAGCCGACCGCGGCCGAGAGCAGGTCGCCGCTGCGGCGCTGCGTCTGCGTCCAGGCCTCGTCGAACGGCATCCGGCCGCGGCGCCAGGCGCCGTCGGCCAGGATGCAGGCCGAGCCCAGGCCGTAGAGCCCGAGCAGCACGGCGACCAGCTGGGCGAGCCCCAGCGCCAGCGCGCCGGCCGTGCCGTTGGCCGCCGGCGCGAGCACCAGGTCGAGCAGCACGCCGACGACCAGCGCCAGCAGCGGAACGACGACGATCGCCGGGTTGCGCACGAGCAGCGGCAGCGCGCCGGCGTACACGCCCAGATCGGCGGCCGAGATCGGCCCGCGCCGCCGCATCGCTCAGCCGCGGGCGCCGGAGAGGGCGCTCCCGCAGCCGCAGGTGCGCTCGGCCGGGATCGCCTCGACCAGCTTGAAGATCGCGTTCTTGACCCGCTCGTTGTTGCTGGCGAACACCTGCATCACCTCGGCGTGCGAGACGGGCTGGATGCCCGACTCGCCTTCGAGCCCGACGTCGTAGTCGGTGATCAGCGAGATGTTGACGTAGCACATCTCGAGCTCGCGGGCCAGGTACGACTCGGGGTAGTTGGTCATGTTGATGACCTCCCAGCCCAGCGAGCTGAACCACTTCGACTCCGCCCGGGTCGAGAAGCGCGGCCCCTGGATGACGACGATCGTGCCCCGCTCGTGGGTCTCGATGTCCAGGCCGCGCAGCGCGTCGACCGCCAGCGGGCGGAGCTGCGGGCAGTACGGGTCGGCGAACGAAACGTGGGTCGTGATCGGGCCGTCGTAGATGGTGTCCTTGCGCCCGGTGGTGCGGTCGACGATCTGGTCGGCGACGACCATCGAGCCCGGCTTCACGTGCGCCTGGAGCGAGCCGCAGGCGGTCGGCCCGATGATCCGGGTCACCCCCAGCGCCTTCATCGCCCAAGCGTTGGCGCGGTAGTTGATCGACTGCGGCGGGAAGCGGTGGTCCTTGCCGTGGCGCGGCAGGAAGGCGACCCGCTTGCCGGCGATCTCGCCCAGCGCGATCTTGTCCGAGGGCAGCCCGTAGGGCGTCTCGATCCAGACCTCGCGCGGGTTCTCGATCAGCGAGTAGAAGCCGGAGCCGCCGTAGACCCCGATCTCGGCGGCGTTCGTTCCTGATTCCATATCGGCGTCTTAGTTAGGACGCCGAGCCGCGATATTCCCCGGGCCGCGCCTAGTCCAAGAAGTCCGACGGCTTCAAGTTGTCGATGAAGGTCTTGAACTTGGTCGGGTCTTCGGGCTCGACGGTCTTGTCGGGGACCGTCTCTTCGAGCGCGATCTTGTCGCTGACGAAGATCGGGGCGTGCATGCGCAGCGCCAGCGCGATGCCGTCGGAGGGGCGGGCGTCGATCTCCTGGACCTCGCCGTTGGTGCGCACGACGAGCTTGGCGAAGAAGGTCGAGTCCTTGATGTCGTGGACGACGACCTGCTCCAGCTTGGCCGAGAGCGACTCCAGCAGGGTGCGCATCAGGTCGTGCGAGAGCGGGCGCGGCACGGCGGTCCCCTCGAGCGCCAAGGCGATCGCGGTCGCCTCGAACGGGCCGATGAGGATAGGAAGATAGCGCTTCCCCTCGAGGTCCTTCAGGATGACGACCGGGTCGTGCGTGAGGAGATCGATCCCCAGTTTGTCGACCTTCATCTGCCGCATCCGGTGGTACTCCGGGGCCCCCCAGACCAACTCCTCTGGGCGGACCGCAGCGCAGCGAGGACCGCGACGGATTCGCCCCGGAGGGGCGAATCCACCAACTCCTCTGGGCGGACCGCAGCGCAGCGAGGACCGCGACGGATTCGGCCCGGAGGGGCGAATCCACCAGGCGATTCGTCCGCCTTCGCGTACGAACGCGACCCGTGGCATTGTCGTGCGGTATCGTCGGCCTTCCCAACGTGGGGAAGTCCACGATCTTCAACGCCCTCACGCGCTCGGCGCAGGCGCTGGCGGCGAACTACCCGTTCGCGACCATCGAGCCCAACGTCGGCGAGGTACCGGTCCCCGACCCGCGCCTGGCCGTGCTGGCGGCGCTCAGCCGCTCGCGCAAGATCGTCCCGGCGACCATGCGCTTCGTCGACATCGCCGGGCTCGTGCGCGGCGCGGCGAGCGGGCAAGGGCTCGGCAACGCGTTCCTCTCCCACATTCGCGAGACCGATGCGGTCGCGATGGTCGTGCGCTGCTTCAGCGACGACAACGTGACCCACGTCGAGGGCTCGCCCGACCCGCTGCGCGACATCGAGATCATCGCGATCGAGATGGCACTGGCCGACCTGGCCTCGCTGACCCGCCGGCGCGAGCGGCTGCAGCGCGAGGTGCGGGCCAACCCCAAGGAAGCGCCCAAGCTCGCCGTGCTCGACAACCTGATCGCCGCGCTCGAGGCCAACCGGCCGGCGCGGGCCTTTTCGCCCGGCTCGCCGGAGGCCGAGCTGGCGCGCGAGTCGTTCCTGCTCACCGCCAAGCCGATGCTCTACGTCGCCAACGTCGACGAGGCGCAGATCAGCGAGCCGGGCCCGATGGCGCAGGCGGTGTTCGCCCACGCGCGCGGCGAGAACAGCCGCGCCATCGCCTTCAACGGCAAGGTCGAGTCGGAGTTCGCCGGCATGAGCGACGAGGACGTGGCGATGTTCCGGGCCGACTACGGCATCACGACCGGCGGGCTGGACCGGCTGATCGTCGAGGCCTACGACCTGCTCGGGCTGATGACGTTCCTCACCACCGGCGAGCAAGAGACGCGGGCCTGGACGATCGAGAAGGGCACCAAGGCGCCCCAGGCGGCGGGCAAGATCCACAGCGACATCGAGCGCGGCTTCATCCGCGCCGAGTGCATCTCGTACGACGACTACGTGCGGTACGAGACGCTCGACGCGATCCGCGCCGCCGGCAAGCTGCGCGCCGAGGGCAAGGACTACGTGATGCAGGAAGGCGACGTGGTCGAGTTCCGCTTCAACGTCTGACGCCGGCCGCCCGCGTCGGCGAACGCGCTCTCGAGCCGGCGGGTCATGTGCTCGGGCGTGTAGCCCTGCTCGTAGCGGGCTCGGGCCGCGAGCGCCAGGCTCCGCGCGTACGCCGGGTCGGCGAGGAGGCGCACCAGCGAACGGGCCAGCGCCTCGGCGTCGCCCGGCGGGACGACGAGCCCGGTCCGGCCGTCCTCGACCAGCGTCGGGATGCCGCCGACGCTGGTCACCACCGCCGGCTTGGCCAGCGACATCCCTTCGATGATCGCGTTCGGCAGCGAGTCGAGCAGCGTCGGGTGGGCCTGGACGTCGATGACCTTCCAGACGTCGCCGATCGGGCCGGGGTAGCTGACGATCCGCACCCGGTCGGCGATGCCGAGCTCGCGCGCCCGGGCTTCGAGGCGGTCCTTGTAGGCCGGGTCGCGCCGCACGAAACCGACCATCAGGAACGCCGTGTTCGGCTGGGCGCGCAGCACGGCCGGCGCGGCCTCGAGCAGCACGCCGTGGCCCTTGGTCGGGAACAGGGTGCTGATCTGGCCGACGATCCGCACCGCCGGATCGCGCGGCAGGCCGAACGCCGCGCGCAGCTCGTCCGGGCTGCGCTCGGAGCGGGGCGGGACGACGCCGTTGGGGATGACGAGGATGCGCGGATCGCGCCGGCCCATGAACGCGCGCAGCGTGTCGGCGACGGCGTCGGAGTCGGTGAAGATCGTGTCGGCCGAGCCGAGCGTCCAGGGGTGGACGACGTTCCAGAGCCAGCGCGGGTCCCACTGCTCGACGTGGTAGGTCGTGAGCACGCACGGTTTGCCGGTCAGCCGCCCGGCGACGGTGCCGATGAGGCAGCCCGGCCCGCCGTGCGCGTCGATGACGTCGATCCGCTGCTCGCGCACGGCGCGACAGAGGCCGCGCAGGGTGCGGGCGAACAGCGCGGCCGAGTTGGCGGCGCGCCGCAGGCTGCCCGGCGCGCGGCCGAAGTTCGGATAGCCCCCGCCCAGGTCGCGGACCTCGATGCCGGCTCGCGCGTACTGCGCCCGCATCGTGCCGTAGTAGGGATCGAGCACCGGGTGCGGCGCCTTGAGGGTCAGGACCGAGAGCTCGAAGCGGCTGCGGTCGATCGTTCGCGCCAGCGCCAGCAGCCGGTTCTCGTCGCCGCCGAACAGCAGCTCCGAGACGACGGAGAGGATCCGCAGCGGTGCGGCCATGGCTACGGCTCCCGGTCGTGCAGGAGCACGTAGAGCAGCGGCGAGAGCGAGAGGTTGTCGACGATGCCGTTGCGCCGGATCAGCGCGAGCAGCTCGGGGCGGCTGAACCAGCGCGCTTCGATCACCTCGTTGCGGTCGGGCGGCACGGCGATCGGGCTGACCTCGTCGGCGAGGAAGATCTCGTAGCGCTGGTCGCTGCACCCGTACGATGCGTAGCAGCTCAGCAGCGGCACGACCGATGCCGCGGTGTAGCCGGCCTCCTCTTCGAGCTCGCGCACGGCCGCCGCGGCGAGCGTCTCGCCCGCTGCGAGCCCGCCCGACGGAATCGCCCAGACGTACTCGTCGACGATGAACCGGTACTGGTGGATCAGCAGGACGTCCGTGCCGCGCCGGGCGACCAGGCCGACCGCCGGCGCCGGGTGGTGGATCGTGTAGTACGTGCGGCTCGACCCGTCGGTCACCGTCACGTCCTGCAGCCGCACCGCGAAGTACGGGTTCTCGGTGAGCGTCCGGGCGACCCGAGCCGACCAGGGGCGCTTCCCGCTGCGCTCCGAGGTCATCCCACGGCCGTTCGCGGCGGGCGCGAGGCACCGGCGAGCAGCATCGCCAGCGCGAGCTGCGTGCGGTACGCATCGGCGACGCTGCAGCGCAGGCCGCTCCGCTCGCCGGTCGCGATCGCGCGCAGAAACGCGCGCACCTCGGCGGCGAACGGGTCGACCTCGGGCAGCACCGCGCCGGGGGCGAGCGTGTTGCGGGTCAGCGCGAAGTCCCAGCCTTCGAAGTGCAGGCTGCCGGCGCGGTGCAGCACGTCCAGGCCGATCGACTTCTGGTCCGCCTCGCAGCTGTAGAGCAGGGTCGCGAGCGCGCCCGACTCGAGCTCCAGCACGCAGCCCAGCCGCTCGTCGTCCTCGGCCGCGATCGCGTGCCCGCGGACGACCTCACCGCCCAGGTAGCGGCACAGGTCGACGATGTGGGTGGCCTGCTCGGTCGCCGGCCCGCCGGAGAGCGCGCGCTGCGACCACCACGGCACGCGGTACCGGCCGCCGGCCCAGTACGCGGTGATGCCGAGCAGCCCCGGCCGCTCGCGCAGCAGGTCGTGGGCGAGCACGACGCCCGCGCGATAGCGGTTCATGTAGCCGGCCGCGGCGACGATCCCCGACCGCTCGGCGTGGTCGACGATCTCGGTTGCGCCCGCGAGGCTCGCGGCCAGCGGCTTCTCCACGAAGACCGCGACGCCGGCGCGAGCGGCCCGCGCGACGGCCTCGGCGTGGCCGGCCGGCGGCGTGCAGACGAAGACGCCGTCGAGCCCGGCCCACGGCAAGCCGTTCGCGTCCGGGTGGGCGGTCGCGCCCGGGTGTGCCGCGGCGAGCGCGTGCCGGCGCTCGGGATCCGCGTCGGCGCAGGCGGCGATCCGGCCGCCGCAGGCGGCCACCTGGCGGGCCCGCTCGCCGCCCATCCGGCCGCAGCCGACGATTGCGACCGCCGGGAGCCGCGTCATGCGGCCTTCCGGCCGTAGAACGCGCGAACCGCGGTGGTGACGTGGGTCGCCTCCGCCAGCGACATGTCGGGCCGGATCGGTAGGCACAGCAGCTGGTCCGCCAGCGCTTCGGCCACCGGGTACGCGCCGCGCCGCCAGCCGTAGCGCGCGAACGGCGGCTGGAGGTGGATCGGGTGCGGGTAGCGCACCGTCGCGTCGACGCCCGCGTGCTGCAGGTGGTCCAGCAGCCGGTCGCGCGCCTCGAGCCGGACCTGGAAGAGATGGTAGACGTGCAGCTCGTCGGGGTCGTCGCGCTGGAAGCGCAGCTCCAGATCGGCAAGCTGCTCGCGGTAGAACCGCGCGATCCGGCGCCGCCGCTCGTTCCAGTCGCGCAGGTGCCGCAGCTTGGCGAGCAGGATCGCCGACTGGATGGCGTCGAGCTTGCTGTTCACGCCCAGCACGACGTGCTCGTGCTGGACGAGCTGCCCGTGCGTCCGGTGCGCGTCGAGCGACCTGCGCAGTCCCTCGTCGTCGGTCGTCACGCAGCCGCCGTTGGATGCGGCGGCCAGGTTCTTGCTGGGGTGGAAGCTGAAGCAGCCCGCCGCGCCGAAGCTGCCGACGCCGCGCCCGTGGATCACCGCGCCGTGCGCCTGCGCGGCGTCCTCGACGACCGCCAGGCCCTGCTCGGCGGCGAGCCGCAGCAGCTCGAGCATCGGCGTCGGCTTGCCGTAGAGGTGAACCGGGATGATCGCGCGCGTCCGGGCGGTGAGGGCCGCCCGGACCTGGGCCTGATCGATCAGGAAGCTCTCCTCGTCCGCATCGACCAGGACCGGCGTCGCTCCGGCGACCGCGATCGCCGCGGCGGTGGCATAGAACGAGTTGGCCTGGGTGACGACCTCGTCGCCGGGGCCGATTCCCAGCGCTCGCAGCGAGAGGATCAGCGCGTCCGTCCCGCAGCCCACCCCGACGGCGAAGCGCGAGCCGACGAAGCGCGCGAAGGCGGCCTCGAACTGCGCGCCTTCGGGGCTCGGAACGTACTCGCCCCGCAGCAAGACGGCGCGTATCGTAGCGACGAGCTCGTCGATACCGCCCTCGAACTGCGCTTCATAGTTGTATCGCGCTACTCGCACTGTTCCTCGGAAGCGTGCCGACCGGTGCAGAGCCGGATCGTCCCACGCCGCGGGCGGTCGCGCAACGGCGGCAAGGGAGGCTCGGCCGGGACTCTCGGCCCAGCGAACGGGCGTCGCGCCCTCTTGCCAAGCCCAGCCGCGGTAGGTCATAACAGATATCCCTATAGGTGTCGGACATCGGAAAGAGGACGCGCCGTGCGGGATCGAGTCGTCGTTTCGACAGACGCCACGGCGTTACGTGTCGAGCAGGTTCAGGCTGTCCACTATTCGATCCACAACCTGGCCGAGCCGGCGTTCTCGGCCCGGGAGCGCGTGCTGTCGTCCCTGCTGGCGGGCCGGGCCGTGGTCGTCGTCGCCGACGGCGAGATCATGCGGCTCCACGGCCGGCGGCTGTTGCGCTATTTCTCCGACCGCACCCGGCTGCTGAGCTGCATGACGATGCCCGGCGAGGAGCGGCTGAAGGAGTGGGCCGCGGTCGAGTCCATCTGCACCGAGGCAGCGCGCTGCGGCTTGGACCGCAGCGGGGTGCTCGTCGCGGTCGGCGGCGGCGTCGTCATGGACACGGTCGGCCTGGCCGCGGCGCTCTACCGGCGCGGCATCCGCTACGTCCGCGTCCCGACCACGCTGATCGGCATGGTCGACGTGGCGGTCGGCATCAAGCAAGCCGTGAACCTGCACGGCAAGAAGAACCTGATCGGCTCGTTCTACCCCGCGCTGGCGGCGGTGGTCGACCCGCGCTTCCTGCGCACGCTCGACCGGCGCCACATCGCCGGCGGCCTGGCCGAGATCGTGAAGGTCGCGCTGGTTCGCGACCCGGGACTGTTCGAACTCGTCGAGGCGGCCGCGCCGCTGCTCGTGCGCTCGCGCTTCGCCGAGCCGAGCGAGGTGGCGCAGCAGATCCTCCTGCGCTCGCAGCTCGCCATGATCGAGGAGCTCGAGCCGAACCTGTACGAGAACGACTTGCGGCGCGCCGCCGACTTCGGGCACACGTTCAGCCCCGAGCTCGAGTCCGCCAGCGGGTACGAGCTCTCGCACGGCGAGGCGGTGGCGCTCGACATGCTGCTCTCGACCGCCATCGCGGTCGGCCTGGGCCTGTGCGAGCCGGCGGTGTTCTACCGGCTGCACGCGCTGTGCGCGGCGGCCGGTCTCCCGCTGACGCACCCGGTTTGCTCGCCGGCGCTGCTGCAGCGGGCGCTCGCGCACGCCAGCCGGCACCGCGGCAACCAGTTGAACCTGGTCGTTCCGACCGCGGTCGGCACGGCGGCGTTCGTGCAGGACGTCCCGGGCGCGCTGCTGGCCGGCGCGTTGGACCTCCTCGAGGAAGCCGACGGCATGGACGAGCTCGCAGCCGCGCATGGCGTCGCTGGCGTTTGACCTGGGCGGGACGTTCCTGCGCTGCGGCGTCGTCGCCGAGGACGGCACCGTCCGCCACGTGGAGCGTCTGCGCCTGGCGGCCGGGCCGCCGCCGTGGGACGAGATCGTCGAGCACATCGCGTCGTTCGCCCGCCGCCACGCGCGCGCGGCAGACCCTGGCGAGCCGCTCGTCGTCGCGTTTCCCGGCCCGCTCGACGCGTCGGAGCGCGCGCTCTGCGCGCCGACCGTCGCCGGCGGGCGGCGCGGCGTACCGGACCTCGCGACCGCCGTGGGCGAGCGGTCCGGCCGCGCGGTGCGGCTGATCAACGACGTATCGGCCGCCGGCTGGTACCTGCAGGACAAGCTCGACGCCGAGCGTTTCGTCGTCGTCACGGTCAGCAGCGGGATCGGCTGCAAGCTGGTCGACCGCGGCCGGCGCCGGCCCGTCGTCGACGACCTCCCCTACGCCGGCGAGATCGGCCACGTCGTGGTCGACGAGCGGCCCGGCGCGCCGCTCTGCGATTGCGGCGGCAGCGGGCACCTGGGCGCGATCGCCTCGGGCCGCGGCATCGAGCGCAGCGCGCGGCGCATCGCCGCGCAAGCGCCCAAGCTGTTCGCGCGCTCGCTGTGCGCGCGCAGCTACGGCGCGACGGCGGCCGGGCTGACGAACGAGGCGCACCTGGTGCCGGCGGCGCGGGCCGGCGACCCCTGGGCCTGGGCCGCGATCCGCACCGGCGTGATGCCGCTGGCGCGGGCGCTGGCGCTCATCGTCCACGTCGCGGCCGCGCAGCGCATCGTGGTCATCGGCGGTTTCGCCCAGCAGCTCGGACAGCGGTACGCGGACGAGCTGACCGCGGCGCTGCGCCGGGTGTCCAGCGGCCCGGAGTTCGAGGTGCCGGTCGGCGAGCTCGTCGTCCTGTGGGACGCCGAGGACGAGCCGTGCCTGCGCGGCGCGGCCGCCTACGGCCGCAGCGCGCGGGTCGCGCCCGCGTGAAGCTCGTCGTCGTCGGCGGCAGCGCGCAGAGCACGCCGCAGCTCGCCGGCGCGGCGCAGTTCGCCGAGCTGGTCGACGACCTGGAGCTGGTGCTGGTCGCGCGCGATGCGAGCGCGCTCGCCGCGGTCGCTCGCGCGATGACCCAGCTCGCGCTGCCGAAGCGGCTCGTGCCGCGGCTCTGCGACGCGCGCTCGGACCTGGCCCGAGCGCTCGCCAGTGCCGACGTGGTGCTGCTCCAAGCGCGCTACGGCGGTTACGCGGGGCGCGCGTTCGACGAAGGGTTTCCGCTCCGCCACGGCATCCCGGGCGACGAAGGCCTCGGGCCCGGCGGGCTCGCCGCCGCCTGGCGGTCGTGGCCGCACGTCGAGCGGCTCCTCGCGCTGGTCGCCGCGGCGGCGCCGGGCGCGACCGTCGTCTGCTTGACCGCGCCGCTCGGGATCCTGACCCGCTGCGCGCTGCACCACCGGCCGGCGCTCCGCTTCGTCGGCTCGTGCGAGCTGCCGCTGGTGACCTTGCGCGCGGTCTGCGACCGGGTCGGGGTGGACTGGCGCGAGGCGACGTTCCGCTACGCCGGGGTGAACCACCTCGGCTGGTTCGACGCGATCGGGTGGCACGGCGCCGACCTGGTCGAGCGGTACGCCGCGGCCCGGGCCGGCGACGACTTTCCGAGCGGGGACGCCGTTGCGGCGTGGGGCGCCGTGCCGCTGAAGTACGTTCGCCTCCACCAGGCCCCCGAGCGGGTCGTCGCGGAGCAGCGGCGCGCGCCCCCGCGGGCGGCCGTGCTCGAGGCGGTCCGAGCGGCATCGCTCGAAGCGTTCGCCCACGGCGGCCCGGCGGCGATCCGCGCCGCACTGCAGCGCCGTCCCGCACCGTGGTACGAAGCCGCCGTCGCCCCGCTGCTGGCCGCGCTCGCCGGCCGGAGCACCGAGACGCCGCTGTTCCTGACGACGGTGAACGGCGACTATCTGCCCGAGTTGCCGGCCGACGCGGTGCTCGAGGTTCCGCACACGGCACGGGCCGGATCGCTCGTGCCGCTGCAGCGCGACCGCGGGCTGCCCCCGGCCATCCGGACGGAAATCGCGGCGCTCGCCGAGTACGAGCGGCTGGCGGCGGCGGCGGTGACGGCCCGTTCGCCGCGCCTGCTCGGCGCGGCGCTCGCCGCCCACCCGTGGGTCCGCAGCCCTCAGGCCGTTCCCGCGCTGGTCGCCGACGTCGTCGCCGGGTCGGCCGGCGCGGTCGCCGCCGCCCCGGTCGCGTAGAAGCGAACCAGCTCGGCGACGCCGTCGGCGAGGCCGAACGCCGGCTCGTAGCCGAGCGCGCGCAGCTTCGTGAGGTCGGCCACGTGGCGGGGGATGTCGGCGGCGCGCCGGTACGTCGCGCGCAGCTCGAGCGCGGCGCCGGCTCGCGCGGCGCGGACCGTGGTGTCGAGCAGCGTGCGGATCGAGGTCTCGACGCCGCTGGCGACGTTGTAGGCGCCCGGTTCGATGCCGCGCTCGGCCAGCAGGACCAGCGCTGCGGCGACGTCCCGAACGTCGACGAAGTCGCGCGTCGGGGAGAGGTCGCCGACCTCGATCCGCGCCGCCGCGCCGCCCGCCGCGACGGCGGCGAGCTGGGCGGCGAAGCGCGCGCACGCATGGCGCTCGTCCTGACCGGGGCCGATCAGGTTGAAGAGCCGCGCGACGAACAGCGGGATGCCGCCGGCCCGCGCGACGATCGCGGCCGCGTGCTCGGCGGCGAGCTTGCTGGCCGAGTACAGGTCGACCGGCCGGCAGCGGTCCTCCTCGCCGATCGGCAGGCGCTCGGGGATCCCGTAGACGCCGCCGCTCGATCCGAGCACGACCCGGGGCGGATCGATCCCGGCCCGCTCGATCGCCGCGAACAGCGAGAGCGTTCCCTCGACGTTGGTGCGGAACAGCGCGGCCGGCGGGTCGTCGCGCAAGCCCGACGCCAGATGGAAGACCAGCGTCGGCCGCAGCGCGCCGATCAGCCCGGCGAGCCGCTCCGTGTCGGCGATGTCGAGCGCCGCGTAGGCGTAGCGCGCGCTGCGGACCGGCTGGGCGAACGGCGCGTCGCGCCGCGCGCCGCGCCCGATGCCGGCGACGCGCTCGGCCGTGCCGCGCCGCAGCAGCTCGGCGACGAGGTAGACGCCGACGAATCCCTGTGCGCCGGTGACGAGCACGCGTGCGCTCATCGCGCGACCGCCTGGCGCAGCATGTCGGCGAAGCCCGCTTCGATCCCGTGCCGCGGCCGCCAGCCGAGCACCTCCGCGGCGGCGCGCACGTCCGCGACGAGCCGCGGGATCTCGGCGTTCGGCGGCCGGGCGCGGCCGTCGCGCTGGCGGACCGACAGCGGCCGTCCCAGCGCCCGGCCAAGCGCGCTCACCAGCATCGGAACGCTCGTTGCGGCGCCGGATGCGACGTTCAGCGGCACCACGCCCGCGGCGTGCCGCTCGCAGGCCGCCGCCACCGCGTCGGCGAGATCGCGCACGTAGCAGTAGTCGCGCACGGCGCCGAGGTCCTCGACCAGGATCTCGCTGCCGGCCGCCGCCTGGGCGAGGATCGTGCCGACCAGCGACGTGCCCGCCATCCGCGGGCCGTAGACCGAGAACGGCCGCAGGCTGTAGCCCGACAGACCGGCGCTCCAGGCGGCCGCGCGCACCAGGGTCTCGGCGGCGAGCTTCGCCGCCCCGTAGGGGGAGCGGGGCGCGGGCGGATCGTCCTCGCGCACGAGCTCGCCGAGCGGGCGGCCGTAGATCTCGGCCGACGAGACGTGGACGATGCGCCGGACGCCGGTCCGGCGCATCGCTTCGAGGACGCAGGCCGTCCCGAGCACGTGCGCGCGCACGAACTCGAGCGGTTCGTCGAAGGAGGCGCGCACGGACGGCGGGCCGGCGGCGTGCACGACCACGTCGGCCCCGGCGAAGAGCGCCTCGAGCGCGGCGTGCTCGGTGATGTCGCAACGGATCGCTTCGACCCCGTCCGCGGGCGGGTGGACGGGCGCGCCCGGCGGGCCGAGCAGCGCCCGCACCCGCGCTCCCGCGCCGTGCAGGCGGGCGACCACCGCCGAGCCGATGAACCCGCCGCCGCCGGTGACGGCGATCGTCCCGCTCACCCGACCGGCGCCTCGCGCGCGACCAGCCGGGCCGCGCGCTCGAGCGAGGCGGCGTCGTTCACGTCGACCCAGGCCGCGTCGTGCTCGAACGCCGCCACGCCGAGCCCGCGCTCGCGCAAGCGCTCGAAGAGCTGCGGGACGCCGATCGGCTCGCCGCAGGCGATCGTGCCGATCGCCTGGGCGGAGAGGACGTAGGTGCCGCTGCTGGCGCGAACGCGGTGGACGGGCTTCTCCGCGTAGCGGTTCACGCGCCCGGCGCAGAGCTCGAGCACCCCGAACGGCAGCGGGACCGGCTCGAGGTGCGATGCGATCGTCAGCGCGGCCCCGCAGCGCCGGTGGTGCGCGACCAGGGCGGCCAGGTCGAGCGTGGTCAGGTTGTCGACGTTCACGACCAGCACCGCGTCCGCCGCGTCGGCCGCGATCTCGCGCACCGCGCCGATGGTGCCCAGCGGCCGGGCTTCGGCGATGCAGCGCAGGCTGCCGCCGGCGCGGCGGGCGAGCGGAACCAGGTCCTCGCGGACGTGGCCGACGAGCGCGGTCTCCGCGGCGCTGACGGCGATCGCCAGCGACCGGAAGCCGTGGCCGAGCAGCGCGCGCAGGCTGCGCTCGGCGAGCGTTGCGCCCGAGACGGCGACCATGGCCTTGTGCGTGGGGTCGCCGCGCGCCCGCATGCGCTCCGAGCGGCCGCCGGCCATGATAACCGCTTCGATCACGAGCTTACCGTACCAGCTGCGCCGGCCCGGCGCGAATGCTCACCTGCCCGTGCCCAGGGCCGAACGGCCCGGCGATCTCGGCGAGCCAGCCCCGGCCCGCCGGCGGGACTAGGGCAGGTCCGGGTCGCCGGTCGCGGCGCTCGGGTCGCGCGGCGACCACGCGTACGGCGGCGGGCACCTGCTGCTGCGGCCCGTGTTCGAATAGGTGTAGAACCCGTCCGAGACGTTGTTGTGGTAGAGCTGGTAGTAGTCGCTCTCGGTCTGGTACTCGAAGCCGTTGCTGCAGGTGGCGAACTCCTGATCCTGGCTGACCAGCGCGAGGCAGTACCCGTAGCTGTCCGGCGTGCACGTGCTGCTGACGTGGCGCGCGGCGCCGTTGGGAGCCGCCTGCGGCACGGCCGGCGCCGGCGCGGAGCCGCCGCTGCCGCCGCAGCCGGCGAGGGCGAGCGCGGCGAGCAGCGCGCCCGCCGCGCCTCGAGCGAGTCGATTCATGATGCACCGTTCCATCTGAACGCGTGGTGGAGGTCTACGGCAGGTTCGGGTCGCCGGTCGCGGCGGAGGGGTCTTCCGGAGTCCAGGTGGTGTCCGTGCCGCCGCACGTCGTGCTGACGTTCTTCGAATACGCGCCGTCGGCGCTGCCGTTGTGGTAGAGCTCGTAGTTGGTGATCTGCGTCGAGGTGTGGATGATGATGCCCTGGTCGTTGTAGCAGTAATAGTGGTAGACCGTCTGCGAGCTGGTATACGCCAGGCAGTAGCCGTAGCTGTCCGGCGTGCAGGAGCTGCTCGTGTGCCGCTGGCTGCCGCTCTGCGCTTGCTGCGGTGCGCCGGCCGGCAGCAGGTTGGTGGTGGTGCCTGCGCCACCGCCGCACGCGCTCAGCGCGAGCGCGAGAACGGCAGCCGCGGACAGCGTTCGAATCGAACGTAGCATGGGTTACACCCTTTCATGTCGAGACGGACCGAGTGGTGGTGTCCGGCCGAGACGTTGTACGCCGGTGGGGCGGGCGCCTCGGCCGCCGGCCGTGATCGCCCGCACGATCGGGGCTTCACGCGGTGGGGTAGATCGCCCCGCCGGTGGGCGGGATGCCGCCGCCGGCCGACTGCGCGCGCAGGGCCCGGACCTCGCGCTCGATCGGCCACTCGGTGAAGACCAGCATGACCAGGACGATCAGGCCGCCCAGGCCCGGGATCAGGATGAGCAGGGAGAGCCAGGGGTTGTAACCGGTCTTCTTGATGATCACGTAGTAGACCGCGATCCCGATGATGATCCCGATCAGCCCGAAGAGCAGAAACGATCCGCCCATCGCCGCGAGCACGGCGGTGGGATCCGGCACGGTCGTCGTGGTGGCTTGCGCTAGCAGGTTCATGAGGGGTCGTTTCGCCTAACCGACCGAGCGTCCCGCCCGCGGTCGGCCCGAACCGTTTCGATTTCGCCATTTGGATGAGCGGGCGCAAGGTCATTGCGTCCAATGTCCTAAAGACGCAGGACGGCTCAGGAGGCCACTTTCGCGATGTCCACAGCCGTATCGGGCACCCCCGCAGTTCGCGACGTCAGCGTCTTCGGCGACGCGATCGCCTACTTCAACGAGGCGGCGGCGCTCCTCAACCTCGACCCCGGGATGCGCGCCATCCTCACCCACCCCTCCCGCCAGATCATCTTCTCGATCCCGTTCCAGCGCGACAACGGTCAGATCGAGGTCTTCACCGGCTACCGGGTCCAGTACAACTTCGCCCGCGGGCCGGCCAAGGGCGGCATCCGCTTCCACCCCGGCGTCACGCTGGACGAGGTCACCGCGCTGGCCTTCTGGATGACCTGGAAGTGCGCCGTCGTCGACCTGCCCTTCGGCGGCGGCAAGGGCGGCGTCACCTGCGATCCCAAGACGCTCTCGATGTCCGAGATCGAGCGGATCACGCGGCGCTACGCGGCCGAGCTGGTCGAGGTGATCGGGCCCGACAAAGACGTGCCCGCGCCCGACGTCAACACGACGCCGCAGCACATGGCCTGGATCATGGACACCTACTCCATGCACATGCGGCAGTCCGTTCCGGGCGTGGTGACCGGCAAGCCGCTCGACATCGGCGGCTCGCGCGGGCGGGTCGAGGCGACCGGCCGCGGCGTCTCGATCCTGGCGCTCGACGAGATGGGGCGCCTGGGCATCGATCCCAAGGGCGCCAAGATCGTGATCCAGGGCTTCGGCAACGTCGGCGGGATCGCGGCGAAGATGTTCGCCGACGCCGGCTGCACCGTGATCGGGATCAGCGACGTCACCGGCGCCTACGTCAACACCGGCGGCATCGACGTGGCCAACGCGACCGCGTACGCCCAGGAGCACGGCTCGCTCGAAGGCTTCCGCGGCGGCGACCGCATGTCGAACCAGGCCATGCTCGAGGTGCCCTGCGACGTGCTGATACCCTCGGCGCTGGAGAAGGTGCTGACCATCGACAACGCCTCGCGGATCAGCGCCAAGCTGATCGTCGAGGGCGCCAACGGGCCGACCACGCCCGAAGCCGACCACATCTTCGCCAAGAACGGCATCGTCGTGATCCCCGACATCGTCGCCAACGCCGGCGGGGTCACCGTGTCGTACTTCGAGTGGGTGCAGGACCGGCAGGGCTTCTTCTGGCGCGAGAAAGAGGTCAACGAGCGGCTGCGCGACCAGCTGATCGAGAATTTCGATGCGGTGCGGGACATCGCGCAGCAGCGCGGGGTGACGTATCGGACCGCCTCCTACATGGTGGCGATCGACCGGGTGGTGCGGAGCATGAAGCTGCGCGGGGTGTACGCGTAGCGTCGTAGTCGCGGGAGCGACGCGCTGCGGCTGCGGGCACGCGGCCCCGGACATCCTGTCCGGGGCCGCTCTGTGTTCGCATCGCTCTCGCGCATCCTGCGCTTCGCTCGCTCACACGGCCCGCAGCCGCAGCGCGTCGCTCCCGCGACATGGTCGCGGTCGCTGGCGGCAGTTTGCGGGCGGGGTTGCTGCGGGCTGCGGGCGGGTTAGGCTCGGCGGTCGAGCTCTTGGACTTCGTTGGGTTTGCTCGGGGGGACGACTTGTTCCATCGAGGCTTCTTGGGTTTCGCCGCCGGCGGCTTCCCATGCTTTGTAGCCGCCGCTGAGGATGCGGACGTCGTCGAAGCCGCTGGCTTGGAGGCGTTCGGCGATCGCTCGGGTGTCGTGGCCGTCGCCGTGCTCGTCGTAGAGGACGACCGGCAGCTCGGGGGCGATCGGCAGCGCCAGGTGGTCGGGGGTGAGCAGGTCGTGCGGGCGGTAGCGGATCGAGCCGCGGATCTCGTGCTTGCCGGCGTGGTGGCCCACGTTGATGATCGTGGCGCCGTTCTGGCCCAGCGCGCGTAGTTCTTCGACCGTCGTCTCCATCGTGGGTATCCTACCCGGCGCATGCAGGAACCGAACGGGCGGATCGTTCTGGTCACCGGCGCCAATCGCGGGATCGGGCTGGCGATCGCTCGCCGGTTTCTGGCGGCCGGGGACGTCGTCGTCGCGACGGTGCGGGACGCGGCGGGCGAGCGGGAGCTAGCCGGTGCCGTGGTCGAGCGCTGTGACGTGCGCGAGCGGGATCAGGTCGCGGGGCTGGCGGGGCGGCTGCGGGCGCGGTTCGGGCGGGTCGACGTGCTGGTCAACAACGCGGCGGTGTTCGAGGAGCGGGACTACGCCATGCGGGCGGACGCGCTCGATGCCGAGGTGCTGCGGCGCACGCTCGAGGTGAACGTGATCGGGACGGTCGGCGTGTGCGTCGCGGTGGTGCCGCTGATGGCGCGCGGGGGGCGGATCGTCAACCTGTCGAGCGATCTGGGGCAGTTGGGCAAGCCGGGCGGGATGACGCCGACGATGGTCGCGTACTCGCTGAGCAAGGCGGCGGTCAACGCGTACACCGCGGCGCTGGCGAGCGCGCTGCGCGAGCGCGGGATCCTGGTCGACAGCCTGCACCCCGGCTGGGTGAAGACGGCGATGGGCGGGCCGAACGCGCCGCTCGCGCCGGCCGCCGCGGCCGAAGCGGTGTACCGGCTGGCGACCCGGCCGGCGGGCGAGACCGGCCGGTTCTGGCGGGACGGCGTTCCCGCGCCCTGGTAGCGCCGGCGCGCGGCGTCCGGGCGCGCTTCAGCGGTGGTGCGGAGCGGCGGCGGGTGCGCGGGGGAGCAGGCGCAGGGCGCTGGCCAGCGTCGCGGCGCCGGCCGCGGCGCAGGCGAGCCAGAGGGCGGTCGGCGCGGCTCGGGTGACGGCGTCGTGGGCGCCGGCCGCGCCGGCCAGCTCGGCGCCGAAGAGGCCGAACACGATCGCGACCAGCGCCGCGCCCAGGGTCTGGCCGCCGACCCGGGCCGCGGCCAGCACGCCGGCCGCGCTGGCGCTCTTCTCGCGCGGCGCGGTGCCGATCAGCTCGCGGTTGTTGGGCGACTGGAAGAACCCGAAGCCCAGGCCGCAGACGATGCCGCGCAGCACGATGTCCAGCGAGGTGGGCTGCGCCGGCAGGGTCGCGTAGAGCGCGAGGCCGACGGTCAGCACCGAGAGCCCGGCGGTCGCCAGCACGCCGACCGCCACCCGGTCGGAGAGCCGGCCCGCCAGCGGCGCCGTGACCGCGATCGAGAGCGGCCAGGCGGTGAGCAGCAGCCCCGACTCCAGCGGCGTGCGCCCCAGCGCCTCCTGGAAGTAGAACGGCAGCGCCACGTAGGCCAAGCCCTGCGCGACGTAGGTGACGAGCGACGTCAGGCCGGCGCTGGCGAAGGCCGGGATGCGGAACAGGTCGAGCGCGATCATCGGCCGCGGCAGCACGCGCTGGCGGCGCACGAAGACGGCCGCGCAGGCGAGCCCGACCGTCACGCGGGCGGCGATCGACCAGCCGGGATCGCTGCGGGCGAAGCCGTCGAGCCCCCAGATCGTGAGCGCGAAGCCCAGCGCGCTCGTCACGACGCTCGGCAGGTCGAGCCGGCCGCCGTCGCGGTCGTCGTGCGGCAGCGCGCGGTTGAGCGCCACGTTGGCCAGCCCGAACGGGATGTTGATCGCGAACAGCCACGGCCACGGCGCGACGGCCAGCACGAAGCCGCCGATCGTCGGCCCGGCCGCGGCGCTGGTCGCGACGACCAGCGTGTTGAGGCCCAGCGCGCGGCCGAGCTGCGCGCGCGGGAAGACCTCGCGCAGGATCGCGGGCGAGATGGCCATGACGGCCGACGCGCCCAGCCCCTGCAGCACGCGGGCCGCGACCAGGAACGGCAGCGTGCGCGCCAGCGCGCAGCCGAACGAGCCGGCGATGAAGAGCAGCACGCCCACGCGATACACCTTGGCCGGCCCGCGCAGATCGCCCAGCGACGCGAACGCGAACAGCGACGCGGTTACGGCGAGCTGGAAGCCGTTGACGACCCAGATCGACGCGGTCGGTGAAGCGCCCAGGTCGCGCGCGATCGCGGGCAGCGCGGTGTTGGCGATCGACCCGTCCAGCACCGACATCGCCACCGCGATGGCGAGCGCCACGAAGGCGGTCCGCCGCCGCGCGCGCGGCAGCCCGTCGGGCACGGCTTCAGCGGCGATCGGGGCCCCGTTTCGGGCGCCGTGTTTCCAGCTCGGTGAGACGTTCCTCGACCTTGTCGAAGCGCCCGTCGACCGCGTCGAAGCGCTGCATCATGCGGTGGTCGAGATCGCCGATGCGCTGGTTCAACCGTGCATCGAGCCCGTCGAACCGCTTGTCGACCGCACTGAAGCGCTCGTCCATCTCCTTGCGGAGCGTGTCGCGCAGCGAGTCGAAGCCGCTCGTCATGGCTTCGTGCAGGCTCTTGAAGCCGGCGAGAATGTGTTCGTCCGTCACGCTCTCAGGAGACACGATCGATGTTACCGCTCCGTGGCCGTCAGACGAATGCTCGTTCCGCGTGGTACGAGCTGCGCGAGAGCGGGCTGGCGACGACCTGCACGAAGCCCTTCGTGTCGCCGAGCGCCCGCAGCCGCGCGAACTCGGCCGGGGTGACGAACCGTTCGACCTTCAGGTGGCGCTTGGTCGGCTGGAGGTACTGGCCCATGGTGAAGATGTCGACCCCGATCGCGCGCGCGTCGTCCATGGCCTGCTCGATCTCGGCTTCGGTCTCGCCCAGGCCGAGCATCAGCGAGGTCTTGGTGTAGGTCACCTTGCCCGAGCGCTTGGCGTGCTCGAGCACGCTCAGCGACTGGCGGTAGTTCGCGCGCCGGTCGCGCACGGTCGGCTGCAGGCGCTCGACGGTCTCGAGGTTGTGGGCCAGCACCTCGGGCCGGGCGTCGAGCACGATGTCCAGCGCGGCCAGGTTGCCGGCGAAGTCGCCGGTCAGGCACTCGACCTTCGCGCCGGGCGACTTCTTGTGGATCATGCGCACGGTGTTGGCGAAGATCGCCGCGCCGAAGTCGGCCAGGTCGTCGCGGTCGACCGCGGTCAGCACCAGGTACCGCCAGCCGAGCTCGGCGACCGCGGCCGCGACCCGCTTGGGCTCCAGCCAGTCGACCTCGCCCTTGGGCGAGCCGGTCTTGACGTTGCAGAAATGGCAGCCGCGGGTGCAGGTGTCGCCCAGGATCATGATCGTCGCGGTGCCGGCGCCCCAGCACTCGCCGAGGTTGGGGCACATCGCCTCTTGGCAGACGGTGTGCAGGTCGAGCCGCTCGACCTCGCCCTTGACGTGCTCGTAGCTCTCGCCCGACGGAAGGCGGACTTTGAGCCACTCGGGCTTGCGGCGGGGCGGTTCGGGGCCGATCAGGTCGATGGTCGTCATGCGGGCTCCGGGACGGGGTTCGACGGAAACGGCAGCGGCGCCCCCGGTTCGACGACGTGGCGCTCGAAGACGACGCCGAAGGCGCCGGCCAGCGACTCCAGCAGCACGTCGCGCGCCTCGGCCCACGGCACCTCGCGGCCGAGCTGGGCCGAGATCGAGGTGATCCCGAACTCGGGCGTGCCGCAGGGGGTGATCAGCCGGTCGTAGTCGAGCGCGGTGCAGGCGTTGAGCGCCAGGCCGTGCAGGGTGGTCATCCGCTTGACCGCCAGCCCGATCGCGCAGATCGCGTCGTTCCCGGCGTACACGCCGCGGTGCTCGCTGCGCGGGTGGGCCCGGATGCCGAACCGGTGGAGCGCGTCGACCACCGCGCCCTCCATGGCGCCGACCACCGGCACGACCTCGCGGAAGCGCGCCAGCTTGCGGATCGGGTAGACGACCACTTGGCCGGGGCCGTGGTAGGTGACGTCGCCGCCGCGCTCGATCTCGGCCACGTCGACCCCGCGCGCCGCCAGCAGCTCGCGCGGCAGCAGCAGGTTGGCGGCCTTGGCGTTGCGCCCGAGCGTGATCGCCGGCTCGTGCTCGACCACCAGCCAGGTCTCGGGCGCACGCTCCTCGGCGACCGCCGCGTGCAGCGCGCGCTGGAGTTCCAGCACCGGCCCGTAGCGCCGGCGCCCCAGGTCGAGCAAGCGCGCCTGTGCCATCCGCTGGTGGGACCACCTGCGAGCGATGGCGAGTTGCGCACCGAGCGCGCAGCAGCGGCCGGAATCCGGCGCGGCTACTCGTCGGTCGCGCCGCCCAGGTAGACCGCGCGCACGCGGTCGTCGGCCGCCAGGTCGGCGGCGGAGCCTGCGAGCGCGACGGCGCCGCCTTCGAGGACGTACGCGCGGTCGGCGTGGCGCAGCGTGAGGTAGGCGTTCTGCTCGACCAGCAGCAGCGCCGTTCCCTCGCGCCGCAGCGCGGCGAGGATCGCGAAGATCTGCTCGACCACCTGCGGTGCGAGGCCGGTCGACGGCTCGTCGAGCATCAGCAGGGCCGGCTTGGCCATCAGCGCCCGCCCGATCGCGAGCATCTGCTGCTCGCCGCCCGAGAGCGCGAACGCGGCCTGGGCGCGGCGCGCGAAGAGCGCCGGGAAGCGCTCGTACACCGCGGCGAGGTCGGCCCGCATCGAGCGGCGGCGGGTGGTGAAGGCGCCCAGCAGCAGGTTGTCCTCGACGCTGAGCGAGGTGAAGAGCCGGCGGCCTTCCGCAACGTGCAGCGCGCCGCGCGCGACGATCCGCTCGGTGCGCTCGCGCGTGACGTCGGCGCCGTCGAACCGGACCGTGCCCGAGCGCGTCGTGACCTCGCTGCGCGAGATCGCGCGCAGGAGGGTCGACTTGCCCGCGCCGTTGGGACCGAGCACGGCCACCAGCTCGCCGCGCCCGACGTCCAGCGACACGCCCCGCAGCACGTCCAGCTCGCCGTAGCCCGCGCGCAGGTCGCGGACTTCCAGCAGCATCAGCCGGCCGTCCCCAGGTACGCCGCGATCACCGCCGGGTCGTTGCGCACGGTGGCGGCGTCGCCGTCGGCGATCAGGCTGCCGAAGCGCAGCACCATGACCCGCTCGGAGACCGCCATGACGAGCTTCATGTCGTGCTCGACCAGCAGCAGCGTCGTGCCGGCGTCGCGCAGGCGCAGCAGGTCGCGCTGCAGCGCGGCGCGCTCGCCGTGGTTCAGCCCGGCCGCCGGCTCGTCGACCAGCAGCAGCCACGGCTCGGCGGCGACCGCGCGCGCCAGCTCGACCCGCCGCCGGTCGCCGAACGGCAGGTCGCGCGCCGGCACGTCGGCGAGGTGCGCGAGGTCGAGCCGCGCCAGCGCGGCGCGCGCGCGGGCACGCGCGTCGCCGCTCGCCCGGTAGGCCGCCGCGGTCACGTTCTCGAGCACCGTCATCTCGGCGAACAGCCGGGCGTTCTGGAAGGTCCGGCCGACGCCCAGCGCGGCGATGCGGTGCGGCCGAGCGGCGGTCACGTCGGTACCGGCGATGCGGATCGTCCCCGCGCTCACCCGCCCGATGCCGCAGATGGCGTTGAAGAGGGTCGTCTTCCCGGCCCCGTTGGGACCGATCAGCGAGGTCAGGGTGCCGGGCTCGAGCGCGAACGAGACGCCGTCGAGCGCGACCAGCCCGCCGAACCGCTTGCTGACGGCGCGCACCTCGAGCGGCGGCGCCGGGCTGGGCGGCGCTACCCGGCGGTCGGCGCGGGTCGTCGCCGGCGGCCGCGGAGACGGCGCGCGTTCGGCGCGCCGCCGCGGCCGGCGCAGCAGGCCGACGATCCCGCCCGGCGCGGCGACCACCACCGCGATGACCAGCAGGCCGTACGCCACCTCGCGCCAGTTCTCGTACTGGTGGCCGGCGATGTCGAGGAAGCCGACGAGCGTGGCCCCGGCGATCGCGCCGGCGACGCTCCCCGCGCCGCCGAGCACGACCATCAGCAGCAGGTCGATCGAGAGCGCCACCCCGACGGCGTCGGGGTTGAGCGTCCCGAGCACCGACGCGTACACGCCGCCCGCGAGCCCGGCCAGCCCCGCCGCGTAGGCGAAGGCGAGGATCTTGTACCGCCGGGTCGGGACGCCGACGACCTCGGCCGCCAGCTCGTCCTCCCGCGTCGCCGCGAAGGCGTATCCCGTCCTGCCGTGCAGCAGCGCGAACGAGACGACCGCCGCGAGCGCGACGGCGCCCCAGGCGAACCAGTAGGCCGCGTTGCCGGAGATCGTCCACGGCCCGAGCGCGGCGTACGGGATCTCCGAGATCCCGACCGCGCCGCCCAGCGGCCGCGCCGCCCGCACCAGGCCGACGACGATCAGCCCGAAGGCCAGCGTCGCCATCGCCAGGTAGTGGCCGCGAAAGCGCAGCGCGATGACGCCCAGCAGCAGGCCGACGGCGGCGGCGATCGCGATTCCGGCCAGCGCGCACGGCCAGAACGCCAGCCCCAGCGTCGCCGTCCCGTACGCGACCGCGTACGCGCCCAGGGCGAAGAAGCCGGCTTGCCCGATCGAGATCTGGTTGACGTTCCCGAGCAGCAGCGAGAGGCCGATCGCGGCGACGGCATAGATCGCGGCGTACGTGCCGGCCTGCACGAGCGTCGCATCGCGGCGCGCCAGCACGCCGAACAGCACGACCGCGACCGCGAACGCCGGCAGCAGCCGCGCGTCCAGGCGCAGCCGCGCGCTCAATCGCGCACCGCGGCGGCGCGGCCGAACAGGCCCTGGGGGCGCACGAGCAGCGCGACCAGCAGGAGCGAGTAGACGATCGGGTCGGCCAGCTCGTAGGAGAGCCGGCCCTCCAGCAGCTTCTGCACGACGCCGACGACCAGACCGCCCGCGACGCAGCCCAGCGGCGACTCGAGCCCGCCGACGATCGCCGCCACGAAGCCCTTGATCGCGATCGACGTTCCGGCGACGCCGCCGACCAGCGTCAGCGGGCCGATGATCGTGCCGCCGTAGCACGCCAGCGCGACGCCCAGCCCGACGCTGATCGCCCGGGTCGCGCGGACGTCGATCCCGATCAGCCGCGCGCCGAGCGGGTCGTCCGCCGCCGCTCGGATCGCCTTGCCGTAGTAGGTCCGCTCGGTGAACGCGTACAGCGCGGCCAGCGCGGCGGCGAGCAGGCCGAGGATCCACAGCGACTGCAGCTGGACCGTCGTGCCGGCGAAGGCCAGCGTGTCGCTGACGCCGCCGCTGAAGGCCGGCATCGGCTGCGGCACCGAGCCCCACTCGGGCACCAGCGCGTGGCCGTAGAGCACGACGAAGACCGCGCCGATCGTCGCGATCGCGACGCCGGTCTCGCCGGCGCGCGTCGCGGGCCGCAGCACGGCGACCTCGAACAGCACGCCCAGGCCGAACCCGATCGCCGTCGCACCGGCCAAGGCCAGCCACCCGTCGAGGTGGAGGTGCTGCTCGAGCGTCAGGGCCAGCAGCCCGCCGAGCACCGTGAACTCGCCTTGCGCGAAGTTGACCACCCGGGTCGCGCGCAGGATCAGGTGGATGCCCAGCGCCACCAGGGCGTACTGCGCGCCGACGGTGAGCCCGGCGACGATCAGCTGCGGCATCTACCGCGGCGGGAGACGCAAGGCACCGTCCAGCCGTATCGTCTCGCCGTTGACGTACGCGTTGCCCACCAGCGCCAGGACCAGGTCGGCGTAGTCGGCGGCGGTGCCCAGGCGCTTGGGGAACGGGATCGAGGCCCCCAGCGCGGCTTGGACGTCGGGCGGCAGCTCGTCCATGAGCGGCGTCGCGAACAGGCCGGGAGCGACCGTCAGCACGCGGATGCCGAACTGGGCGAACTCGCGCGCCAGCGGCAGCGTCAGCGCGACGATGCCGCCCTTCGACGCCGCGTACGCCGCCTGGCCGAGCTGGCCGTCGAACGCCGCGACCGACGCCGTCTGCACGACCACCCCGCGCTCGCCGTCCTCGAGCGGCGGCAGCGCCGCCATCCGGCTCGCCGCCAGCCGGGTGACGTTGAACGTGCCCAGGAGATTGACCCGGATGACCCGCTCGAAGTCGGCCAGCGGCATCGGGCCGTCGCGGCCGATCACGCGCTTGGCCGTGCCGATCCCGGCGCAGGCGATCAGGATGCGGGCCTCGCCGTGCCGCTCGCGCGCCGCCTCGAGCGCCGCGGCCACCGCGGCCTCGTCGGCGACGTCGCAGACGTGCGCGCTGCCGCCGATCTCGCCGGCCACCGCGGCGGCCCGCGCGCCGTCGCGGTCGAGGATCGCGACCCGCGCGCCGGCCGCCGCGAGGGCGCGAGCCGTTCCCGCGCCCAGGCCCGAGGCGCCGCCGGTGACGATCGCGGCCGTGCCCGAGGTCTTCACGCGCGCGCTCCCGCCGCGACGATCACCGCCGGATCGGGGAGCGGCGCGTGCGCCGCGTCGGCGGCCGCGGCGCGCCGCGCGAGGACGGCGCCTGCGTTCAGCGACCCCTTGTCGGTGATCTCGCCCGAGTCGAGCGCGGGCGGTTCGGCCAGGAACGCGAACCGGGTGACCCGCGTCGCGCTCCCCGTCGCATCGCTTCCCAGGCCCGCCAGCACGCGGCTCACGTGGGCGCGCAGCAGCGGGCTGGCGAGCACGGCGGCGGCGTCCGCGCCGGGCGGCACGTCGGCCGCGAGCGCCCGCGCGCGGGCCAGGTCCGGGAACGCGAGGACCGCGATCTCCTCGCGGTTGGGCCCGGAGAGGACCAGGTCGTTCAGCAGGCCGTCGAAGGCCGCCAGCACGCGCATGCGCAGCGGGCCGACGTTGACCCAGGTGCCGGTGGCGAGCTTGAAATCCTCGGCCAGCCGCCCGTCGAAGAAGAACCCCTCCTCCGGCCGGGTCTCGTCGACGAAGCGCACCGCGTCGCCGATGCGGTAGAAGCCTTCGTCGTCGAAGGCTTCGCGCGTGCGCGCTTCGTCGCGGAAATAGCCGGGCGTGACGTTGGGTCCGCGCAGTCGCAATTCGAGCTTTCCTTCCACCGGTACGAGCTTGGCCTCGACGCCCGGGACCGGGACGCCGACGTAGCCGGGCCCGGGCGCGAACCAGGATGCGGCCAGCGCCGCCGGGGCGGTCTCGGTCGAGCCGAGGCTGGTCGTCACGACCACCCGCTCGCCGACCGTCGCCAGCGCGATCTCCTCGAGCGCCGACCAGACGTGCGCGGAGAGCCCCGCGCCGGAGTAGAACAGCACGCCCAGGCGCGAGAAGAAGTGCCGCGCCAGCGCCGGGTCGGCGCGCAGCGCGTCGACCAGCAGCGCGTAGCCGCGCGGGACGTCGAAGTAGATCGTGGGCGCGATCTCGCGCAGCGAGCGCACCGTTTCGGCGAAGCCGGCCGGCGTCGGCTTGCCGGCGTTGACGTAGAGCGTCCCGCCGTTGGCCAGCGCGATCCCGAAGTTGTGGTTGCCGCCGAAGGTGTGGTTCCACGGCAGCCAGTCGAGCAGCACCGGCGGCGCGTCCTCGAGGAAGCCCAGGAACGACGCGATCATCCGCTGGTTCGCGCACAGCATGCGGTGGGTGTTGACGACGCCTTTGGGCGAGCCGGTCGAGCCGGAGGTGAAGAGGATCTTGGCGATCGTGTCCGGCCCGACCGCCGCGTGCGCGCGCTCCAGCCGCTCGTCCGGCTCGGCCGCCGCGAGGGCCGCGAACGGCGTCGTCGGGCGGCGCGGGTGCTCGCTGCGCGACGCCACGATCTCGGTGCCGGCGGGGACCGCGTCGTCGATGGCCGAGGCGTACTGCGCGGCGTCGGCCGCGTACACCAGCCCCGGCGTGACCACCCGCAGCACCTCGCGCAGCTTGGCGTGGTCGAGCGAGACCAGCGAGTAGGCGGTCGAGACCGGGATGTAGGGCACCCCCGCGTACATCGCTCCCAGCCCGAGCAGCGCGTGGTCGACCGCGTTGTCGGAGAGCACGGCGACGCCGCGCTGCGCGGAGAGGCCGCGGGCGACGAGCGCCGTCCCGATCGCCCGCGCCGCCCGCAGCGCCTCGCCGTAGCTGACGCCGCGCCAGCCGTCGCCCGCGCGCTCGGCGACGAAGGTGCGGTCCGCCGCCGCCGCGGCCCAGCGCTCGAGGTGGTCCGTGAGCCGGGCGGGGTAGGCCCCCAGCGGCGCGCGGTTGCGCACCACCCGCGTCCCGTCGGGCCGCGTTTCGACCGTCACCGCGCGCTCGCCCAGCCGCACGGCGCGCGTCCTCACGACGGGGCCTGCACCTTGGCGGCGCGCTTCTCCAGGAACGCCGCGACGCGCGCCTTGGCCTCGGGGGCGCTCTGGGCGATCGACGCCATCAAGGCCTCGTTGAGATACCCCGCCGCGCGGGTGCCCTCGCCGTTGCGCGGCAGCGCGTGCAGGACCGCGAAGTTCGACACCGGCGCGTTGGCGGCGATCCGGCGCGCGATCTCGACCGCCTTGGCGCGCGCCTCGCCGGCCGGCACGGCGTACTGGGCGAGGCCCGCGCGCAGGCCCTCCTCGGCGTCGTAGACGCGCCCGGTGAGCATCATGTCGACCACGCGCGCGGTGCCGATCAGCCGCGGAATGCGGACCGAGCCGCCGCCGCCCAGGAAGATGCCGCGCGTGCCCTCCGGCAGCGCGTAGAACGCGGTCGCGTCGGCGACCCGTACGTGGGCCGCGGCGGCCAGCTCGAGCCCGCCGCCGACCACGGCGCCGTGCAGCGCGGCGACGACCGGAACCGTCCCGTACTCGATCGCGTCGAACGCGCGGTGCCAGGCCATCGAGTGCGCGATGCCCTCGATCGCGTCGCGCTGGGCGATGTCGCTCAGGTCGAGCCCGGCCGAGAAGTGGTCGCCGTCGCCGCAGACGACGACCGCTCGGACCCCGCCGGGAACCCCGGCGAAGAACGCGCCGATGCCGGCGACCGTGGCGTCGTCGATCGCGTTGCGCTTCTCCGGCCGCGCGAGGACCAGCACGCCGACCTCGCCGTCGCGCTCGAAGCGCAGCGTGGAGGGCAGCGCGGGCCGGCCTTCGGCGTCCATCGGAACTGGTATTGGACATAACGGTTTGGGCTTCCCCCGGGGCCGAGCCGGCCGCTCGGCGAACCTCGCCGCGTGAACCATGACGGGCATGCCGCGGGAAAGGACGGGATCGTCCCGGGCCGGGCCGGAAAACGCGGTCCGCTGACGTCGTACGCCGGCTACGCGCTGCGCCGCGCCCAGCTGCGGGTCTTCGGCGACTTCATCGCCGAGCTGGCCGAGCTCGGCCTGCGGCCGGCCCAGTTCTCGGTTCTGACCTTGATCGACGCCAACCCCGGCATCGTGCAGGCGCGGGTCGGCGAGTCGCTGGGCATCAAGAAGGCGAACCTCGTGCCGCTGCTCAACCGCCTCGCCGCCCGCCGCTTGCTGCGCCGGGTCGCGCTGGACGGCCGCTCCAACGGGCTCAGCCTCACGCCCGAGGGGCGGCGCCTGGTGCAGCGCGCCCGGCGCCGCAACGACGCCGCGAACGCCCGCTCGATGGGCCGGCTCTCCGAAGCCGAGCTGGCGTCGCTGCTCGACATGCTGTGGCGCATCGCGTCGCCCGAGGCCGAGGCGCTCAGCCCAGCCCGAGCAGCCGGGCGGCGTTCTCCTTCACGATCAGCGGCCGCACCTCGTCGCGGATAGGCAGCGCGGCGAAGTCGCGCAGCCAGCGGTCGGGCGTGATCAGCGGGTAATCGGAGCCGAACAGCACCTTCTCGCGCAGCAGCGTGTTGGCGTACTGCACGAGCGTGGGCGAGAAGTACTTCGGCGACCAGCCCGAGAGGTCGATGAAGACGTTGGGCTTGTGCAGGCAGATCGAGATCGCTTCGTCCTGCCAGGGGAACGACGGGTGCGCGAGCACGATCGGCAGGTCGGGAAAGTCGACCGCGACGTCGTCGATCGGCATCGGGTTGCCGTACTTGAGGCGGATCCCGCCGCCGCCGCGCACGCCGGTGCCGATTCCGCTGTGCCCGGTGTGGAACACCAGCGGCAGCCGCGCCGCCTGCACCCGCTCGTAGAACGGGTACGCCGCGCGGTCGTCGGGCGAGAAGGCCATCAGCGGCGGGTGGAGCTTGAAGCCGCGCACCGCGCCCGTCGCGAGCAGGCGATCGACCTCGGCCAGCGCCGCATCGCCGCGGGTCGGGTCGACGCTGGCGAACGGGATCAGGACGTCGGGATGCCGTGCCGCCGCCGCCAGCACCTCGTCGTTGGGGACCATGCCGCGCCCGCTGAGCCGCTCGTCGACGGTGAACAGCACGGCGGCAATCCGGCGCTCGCGGTAGTACGCGGCCAGACCGTCCAGGTCGCCGGGGGCGCCGGCCTGGCCGAAGTAGCGCGCGGCGGCGGCGCTGACCTCGCCGCGGTCGTCGTGCCGCTCGGCGTGGACGTGGGCGTCGATGGCCGCGAGCGAGGCGAGGTCGAAGGCCGGGTTCCCCATGCGGGGCGGTTCGCGGCAGGAGTATCGGGGTCCCGTGCCGTTCTGTTCTGCCACATAACAATCGCTCCGGACGCTCGGGTCCGCGGAGGACGCCATGAACCTGGCCCCTGGGATTTGCGTGATCGCCGCCGCCGTTCTGGTCGCGCCGGCCGCCGGCGCCGCGGCGGCGCCGGGGCCGCCGATCAAGATCGCGGCGATCATCTCGACCTCCGGCCGCTACGCGACGCAGGGCGTGCCCGAGAAGCAAGGGATCCTGCTCGCGCAGCAGCAGATCAACGCGCGCGGCGGCGTGGCAGGCCGTCCGCTCGACGTCGCGATCCTCGACGACGAGGGCAAGCCGGACGTCTCGGCACAGCTCGCGACGCAGGCCGTCGGCGGCGGCGCGGTCGCGCTCATCGGCGGAGTCTCGGTCGCGACCGGCGCGGCGGTGGCGCGCGTCGCCAACGAGGCGAAGGTCCCGCTGATCATCCTCAACCCCGCCTCCGAGACGTGGAGCACGCGGGCCGGCGTCTCGAAGTACGTGTTCGAGACGACCCCGTCCAACGGCGTCGAAGCGCCGGCGCTGGTCGCCTTCGCGACCGGCAAGCTGCACGCCAAGCGCGCGGCGGTGATCGCCGACGAGAACGCCTACGGGCAGGAGGGGCTGCAGATCCTCGGCGATTTGATCCCCAAGGCCGGGATGCAGCTCGCGACGTCGCAGACCTATCCCAGCGCCGGCAGCGACTTCACGCCGCAAGTGCTGGCGGTGAAGGCCGGCAACCCGGACGTGGTGTTCCTCTGGGGCGCCGCGACGGCGCCGCCGCTGATCGTGCGCGCGATGCGCCAGCTCGGCCTCAAGGCGGCGGTGGTCGGCACGACGGGGATCGTGACCCCGGCGTTCCTGCGCGTAGCCGGGAAGGACGGCGAGGGCGTCTACTCCGACACCGACCTGAACTTCACCCACCCGAACGCCGTGCAGCACCGCTTCATCGAGTCGTACCATGCGATGTGGCACCAGACGCCGGCCAACTTCTCGGCCTTCGCCTTCGACGCGGTCGAGCTGTTCGCGTACGCGGTCGGCGCCGCCAAGGGCAAGACCGACGGGAGCGCGATCTCGGCCGGGCTGGAATCGATGAAGCCGCTCGCGCTCGCGACCGGAACCTACCGCATGACGCCCCAGGACCACAACGGCCTCAGCCCGTCGGACGTCCACATCGCGGTCGACCGCAACCAGGTCTGGTTCAACCTCTGACGGGCGCGGGCGCCCGCGGCGGTCAGACCGCGGCGGGGGTCTTCGGTTTGGCCGGCTTGGGGTTGACGATGTGGATCGCCTTGCCGTGCATGAACTCCGCGGTGTCCATGATCGACTCGGTCAGGGTCGGGTGGGGGTGGATCGAGAGACCGATGTCCTCGACCGTCGCGCCCATCTCCAGCGCGATGACGCCCTCGCCGATCAGCGACTCGGCCTGCGGGGCGACGATGTGCATGCCCAGCAGCAGGTCGGTCTTGGCGTCGCCGATCAGCTTGATCAGGCCGTCGGTCTCGTTCATGGTGCGGGCGCGGCCCGAGGCGATCAGGTTCATCTTGCCGACCCGGATCTCGTAGCCGGCGGCCTTGGCCTCTTCCTCGGAGAGACCGATGGTCGCGACCTCGGGGTCGGTGTAGACGCAGTTCGGGATCGCGACCGGGTCGAACGCGGAGGCCCGGTCGCCGGCGATCACCTCGGCCGCGACGACGCCCTCCTTCATCGCCTTGTGCGCGAGCATGGGCGCGCCGGTGACGTCGCCGATGGCGTAGATGCCCTCGACCTTGGTGCGGCGCTGGGCGTCGACCTCGATGAAGCCTTTGTCGGTCGTCTGCACGCCGGCCGCGGCGAGGTTGAGGGTGTCGGTGATCGGCTTGCGGCCGACCGCGACCAGCACCTGGTCGAACTCGCGCGTCTCGGGCTTGCGGTTGGTGAACTCGCCGTTGATCGTCACCTTCACCGCCTGCTCGCCGGTCTTCTCGACCGCCTCGACCTTGGTGTTGAGGGCGATCTCGATGCCCTGCTTCTTGAGGATGCGGCCCAGCGTCTTGCTGATCTCGAGGTCGGTGCCGGTCAGGAGCTGCGGCATCGCCTCGACCACGAGCACCTTGGCGCCCATGCGGGTGTAGACGGTCGCGAACTCGAGGCCGATCACGCCGCCGCCGACGATCAGCAGGTTCTTGGGGATGCGCTTGATCCGCACCGCATCGTCGCTGTTGATGATCGTGTCGCCGTCGTGCGGCCAGGCGCCGACGTCGATCGGCGCGCTGCCGGTGGCGATGACGACCGCCGGCGCGGTGTACTCGTCGGTGCTGCCGTCCTTCTTTTTCAGCGCGACGACGTTCTTGGACTTGAACGAGGCGTCGCCGTAGGCGAACTCGACGTTGTTGGCCTTGAAGAGCTGGTTCACGCCGCCGACGTTGGCCTTGACGACCTTGTCGGCGAACGCCGCGACGCCCTCGCGGTCCACCTCGGCTTTGGGGACCTTCAGGCCGAGCTCGGCCGCGTGGTCGATCTGGCGTGTGATCTCGCCCACGTGGAGCAGCGCCTTGGTCGGGATGCAGCCCCAGTTGAGGCAGACGCCGCCGACCTCGTCGCGGTCGAAGCAGACGACCTTCTTGCCGAGCTGGCCGAGACGGATGGCGGCATGATAGCCGCCCGGGCCGGCGCCGATGACGATCGCGTCGACGTTGTACGAAGCCATGAGTGAGACGAGCTCTCCTTCGGAGGACGAGTGGGCCGGCCGCCAAGACCGGCATGCGGGCACGGACGGTTTCGCTGGCCTTCGCGCCGGCCGCACCGGCTCCCGGCGCCTACGCCGGTTCGAGCACCGCGACCGGCAGCACCGCCAGCACCTCGGCGAGCGGCAGCCCGCGGCGCTCCTCCTGCTCGGCGGCGGCCACGACCCGGTCGGTCAGCACGTCGCGGTAGCGCGCCGCCGCGCCCTCGGGCAGCACCAGGACGGTGTCGCCCCAGACCGGCCCGGTCGGCGGCGCCGTCCCGGCCAGCCCGCGCGGCAGGCGCGGGACGACGACCAGCGCCGTGCCGCGCGCGAAGGCCACGACGTGCTCGGCCCGCTCGCCGGCCGCGTCCAGCGGCGTGTAGGCGTCGGCGGGCCAGCCCGCGGCGGCCGTGTGGCGCAGCAGCGAAGCCAGCACGTAGAGCTTGATCCGGCCGTCGTGCCAGCTCGCGAGCAGGCCGGCGGCGACCCGTTCGCGCGGGCCCGCCACCGCCGCATCGAGCTCGTGCAGCAGCGCGGCGCGCCGGGCGAAGTCCACCGGCCGCCGGTTGTCGGGGTCGACCAGGCTCAGGTCCCACAGCTCCGTGCCCTGGTAGGTGTCGGGCACGCCGGGAGCGGTCGTCTTGAGGACGACTTGGGCCAGGCCGTTGGTCACCGCGCTGGCCGCGACGTCGCCGGCGAACGCGCGCATGCTCGCGATGAACCGGCGCGAGCGGCGCGGGTCGAGCAGCGCCCGCACGAAGCGCTCGAGCGCGGCCTCGTAGTCGGGGTCGGGATTGGTCCAGCTCGTACGCAGCTTGGCCTCGCGGGCCGCCTTGAGGAGATACGCCGCGACCCGGTCGGCGAAGCCGTTCAGCCCGGCCGGGTCGAGCTCGCCGGCGAGCAGCTCGGCCGGCCAGGCGCCGACCAGCGTCTGGTAGAGCAGGTACTCGGCCAGCGGGCTGACCGGGCCGCGGTGCTCGCGGTTGGCGCGCGACCAGCGCGCCAGCGCGGCGCGCCACGCGTCGGGGATCTCGGAGAGGACGGCCAGCCGCGCGCGCACGTCCTCGCCGCGCTTCATGTCGTGGGTCGCCGTGGCGAGCAGCGCGTGCGGGTGGTGGGCGGCGCGGCGGACGTTCTGGCGGTGGAACTGCGCGGCGGTGGTGCCGAAGCGGCCCGGGTCGCCGCCGACCTCGTTGAGCGCGACGAGCCGCAGCGAGCGGTAGAACGCGGTGTCCTCGACGCCTTTCGCGGTGACCGGCGAGGTGAGCTGCTGGAAGCGCATGGCGAAGTCGACGTACTGCTCGCGCAGCGCGTCGTCGCCGGCCTCGGTCAGCAGCACGCGGCGCAGGAAGGCGTAGACCGAGCCTTCGTTGGTCGTGTCGCGCCGGCGGGCCGTCTCGATCGCCCGCTCGATGAAGAGCCGGTCGGGCGGCTCGACGGTCGCGCCGGTGACGTAGGTGCGGTAGATCGGGAAGGCGGCGATCGTCTCGACCAGCGCGCGGGTGAGCGCGCCCAGCGTGAAGTCGCGGGTGTGCGGGTCGCGCTGCGCGATCCGGTCGAGCCGCATGGCGAGCACGTTGCGCTCGGCCGCCAGCGCGTTGATCAGGATGAAGCGCTTGGCGTCGTACGCGGCCTCGGCGAAGGGCGTCTGGTCGCCGGTGAAGCGGCGGTAGAGCCGGTCGAAGGCGGGCTCGTTGCGCCCGTCCACCGCCAGGCCCGTGACCGCGTTCATGAACTCGTAACCGGTCGTGCCGTCGACCCGCCAGCGCGCCAGCAGCTCCTGGCCCGGCGCGAGGATCTTCTCGATGACCAGGTACATCGGGTGGCCGAGCAGCGCCGCGCGCTCGCGCAGCAGCGCGCAGTAGCCGATCGGGTCGAACAGGCCGTCGACGTGGTCGAGCCGCACGCCGTCGACGTCGCCGTTCGCGATCAGCTCGAACAAGAGGCAGTGGGCGTCGCCGAAGCAGTTGGCGTTCTCCATCCGCATCGCGGCCAGGCTGTTGACGTCGAAGAAGCGGCGGTAGTTGATCTCCTCGGCGGCGACCTTCCACGACGTCGGCCGCCAGTGCTGGGCCTCGACGACGCGCTCGAGCAGCGCCTTGCCGGCCGGCGTGGTGCGCTGCGCGTCCAGCCGCGCGGCCAGCGCCCGCGCGCTCGCGTCCTCGGTCTCCGCCAGCAGCCGGCGCAGCGAGGCGGCGCCCTCGCGCTTGGCGGCGCGCTCGGGCAGGTTGTCCAGCGCGGCGAAGAGCGGCCCGAACGAGGCCAGCGAGGCCGGCTCGGCGCCCTCCAGCACGAGCGCGTAGGTCGGCGGCGCCAGCGGGAAGCGGTGCTCGTAGTAGCGCAGCGCGAAGCCGCCCTCGACGTACTCCCAGCGCAGGTCGCCCGCGTCGAGGATGTCGCCGTACTGGCCGCTCAGGAACGGCAGCAGCACCTTGCCGCGCAGCTCGGCCCGCAGCGGCGCCCAGTCGATGTCGAAGTAGTCGCCGTAGTGCGACTCGCGGCCCCAGGCGAGCAGGTCGAGCCACCAGGCGTTGTCGTCGCCGCCGACGCCCATGTGGTTGGGCACGAAGTCGACGATGTGGCCCATGCCGTGCGCGCGCAGCGCCGCGACGAACGCCGCGTAGTCCGCGCGGGTGCCGATCTCGGGGTTGAGCTGGTTGTGGTCGACGATGTCGTAGCCGTGGGTCGAGCCGGCCCGGGCCTTGAGGTAGGGCGAGGCGTAGACGTGCGAGACGCCCAGCGCCGCCAGGTACGGGACCAGCCCGGCCGCGTCGGCGAAGCGGAAGCCGGCGTGGAGCTGCAGGCGGTAGGTGCTGCGCGGCGTCACGCGGGAACCGCGAGGAACCAACCGACGCTCCAGGGCGGCAGCTCGCCGTCCAGCTCCGCGCGCACGCCGCCCAGCGCGAAGACGGGGCGCCCCGCGAGCCGGTAGCGCACCGCCGCGGGCCGCGGGCCGAGGTTCGCCACCAGGCCGAGCCGGTAGCCGTCGCCGAACCGCCAGCGCACCGCGAGCGCCGTCGTGCCGAGCACCTCCCAGCCGTCGCCGCGCGCGCCGCCGGCGAGGTGCGGCACGATCACGTCCCGGCGCAGCGCCAAGAGCTCGCGGTGCAGCCCGAGCGTCGCGGCGTGCGGCGGCTGCGCGCGCTCGTCCCAGCGCAAGACCGACGCGCGCAGCGTCGCGGGATCCTGCGGGTCGGGAATGCGGTCCCAGCCGGCCGGGTCGCTGAAGGCCGGCCAGGCCGCGAACTCCTTGCGGCGGCCCTCGGTGACCGCGTGCGCGAGCTCGGGCCCGAAGTCGCTGAAGAACAGGAACGGCGTCGAGGCGGCCCACTCCTCGCCCATGAACAGCAGCGGGATCGCCGGCGCGAGCAGCAGCACGGCACCGGCGGCGTGCACCGCCTCGAGCGGCGCGAGCGCGGAGATGCGCTCGCCCAAGGCGCGGTTGCCGATCTGGTCGTGGTTCTGGAGGAAGTCGACGAACGCGGTCGCCGGCAGCGCGGTGCTCGGCTCGCCGCGCGCCGCGCCGCCGCGGTGCGGCGAGGGCTCGCCCTGGTAGGCGAACCCTTCGCCGAGTGCGCGGGCCAGCAGCCGGGCCGGCTCGCCCGCGTAGTCGCCGTAGTACCCGTCGACTTCGCCGGTCAGCAGCACGTGGAAGGCGTGGTGGGCGTCGTCGTTCCACTGCGCGTCGTAGCGGTCGAGCCAGCGCGCCTCGTTGGCGTCGTTCTCGAGCACCAGGTGGACGTGGCGGTCGGGCTCGATCGCGGCCCGCACCCGCGCCGCCAGCTCGTCGAGGAACGGCCGCCGCGAGAAGTCCTTGATCTCGTGGACCGCGTCCAGGCGCAGGCCGTCGAAGCGGTACTCGCGCAGCCAGTACAGCGCGTTCTGGATGAAGAACTCGCGCACGGTCGCGGCGCGCTCGCCGTCGACGCCGATGGCGGCGCCCCACGGCGTGCGGTGGCGCTCGGTGAAGAACGGCTCGGCGTAGGCGTGCAGGTAGTTGCCCTCGGGGCCGAAGTGGTTGTAGACGACGTCGAGGAACACCGCCAGGCCGCGCGCGTGCGCCTCGTCGACGAACGCCTTGAGCGCGTCGGGCGAGCCGTAGGCGTGCTGCGGCGCGAACGGCAGCACGCCGTCGTAGCCCCAGTTGCGCGCGCCGGCCGGCTGCGCGACCGGCATCAGCTCGACCGCGGTGACGCCGAGCGCGGCCAGCTCGTCGAGCCGCGCCGCCGCCGCCGCGTACGTGCCTTCGGGCGTGAACGTGCCGACGTGCAGCTCGTAGAGCACGGTCTCGTGCCAGGGCCGGCCGCGCCAGCCGGTCGCGCGCCAGGCGTACGCGGCGGGATCGATCACGGCGCTGGCCGCATGCGGCCCGCCGGGCTGGAAGCGCGAGGCGGGGTCGGGCACGCGCAGCTCGAGCCCGGGGAAGGTGAAGGCGTAGCGCGAGCCCGGCCCGGCCTCGGCGACGACCCGCTCGAACCAGCCGCCCTCGCGCTGCTCGAGCGGCCGCTCCACGCCGTCGACGACGACCGCGGCCGCCGTGCGCGACGGCGCCCAGAGCCGGAAGGCGACGCCGTCCGCGCGCAGCTCGGCGCCGAACGGCATGGTGAACGAGGTGCGAGTCGTCACGGGCACTCCGCGGCCAGCGCTTCGACGGTGGCGGGCAAGGTGGCGGGGGTGCGAGCGTACGCGTCGCGCACCTCGCGAATCGATTGCGCGACCCGCAGGAAGCGCAGCAGCGCGTCGCGCTGCGCCGGGTCGGCCGGGATCGTCGGCAGGCCGGCGGCGCGCTCGAAGTAGCGCCGCAGGAACGCCGCGCGGGCGCGGGCGGTGATGCCGGCCGCGGTGCTGCGCGTCTCGGCCGGGTCGGTGGTGAGATCGTGCGCGGCGGCGGCGACGCTCTCGCGCGCGACCGCCTCGAACGAGCGGGTCAGCGAGGCGACGTCCTTGAGCGGCGACGACTTGGCCGCGACCGGCTCGCCGAAGCCGACGAAGACCGGCCGGCCGTCGACCAGCAGCACCCGCCCGAGCGTCATCCGGCCGTGGGCGCGGCCGGCCGCCGCATCGATGCCGGGCGGCAGCTCGTCGATCGCCCGGGCGACCCGCTCGCGCAGCTCCGCCACGCCGGGCACCCGCGCGCCGACCAGCGCGTCGAGGTCGGCGCGGGCCGTCGCCTGCAGCTCGGCCAGCCGTTGCGGGCGCAGCGGCTCGGTCGCGAAGCTGGGATCGCTGGCCGGGGTCGCCAGCGCTCGGTGGAGCGCGGCCAGCCCGTCGGCGACGATCTCCGCGCTGAGCAGCAGCCGCTCGTCGGCCGTGCCGGCCGCCAGCACCTCGCGCAGCGAGGAGTCGGCGTCGGTCGGGTGGGCGACGAAGCTCTGCGAGGTCGCGACGACGTACGACGCGCCGCTCTCGCCGACGTAGAGCGCCGTGCCGTACAGCCAGGGAATGCCGTGGAAGCCCGTCTCGCGCAGGTGGCGCAGGAACACCACCGTGGAGTCCTCGACCCGCGGCATGGCGCGGTGCAGCGTCACCATCCGCTCGTCGTCGAGGACCCAGCGCTGCGCGCCGGTGGCCGAGCCGAGCCGCTGCGAGCTGGTCGCCTCGGGCGGCGGGCCGTCTTCGAGCGCGAACACCAGCCGGCCGCGGTCGTGCAGCGCCGTGCCGGCCCGCATGGCGCGCTCGACGACGAGCGCCGTGGCGCCGTCGTCGCCGGCGTCGACGATCCAGCCTTCGCTGGGCCCGCTGCGCGCGCGGGCCAGCGCGTCCTCGCGCACCGGCTCGTCCCAGACGAAGCGCAGCGGCAGCGAGACCGCCCGCTCCGCGTCGCCGACGACCACGAACGCCAGCCCCGGGTCGAGTTCGGGCATCACGAACGCGTCGCGCACCCGGGCGGGCTCGCTCGGGCCCAGCGGCAGCGGCAGGACGTCGGTCTCGATCACCGCCCGCGCCCAGCGGTCGAAGGCCAAGCCGGCGCGCGGCACGACCACGGTCGGCAGCTCGGGCAGCGCCAGCGAACGGTTGCGCGCCGCCGTGCCGGCCGGATCGCGGACCAGCGAGAACCAGAAGAAGCCGTACGGCGCCAGCGTGATCGTGTACGGCCCGGTCGCGACCGGCGGGAACGGGGTCGAGCCGAGCAGCTCGAACGGCGTGCGGCCGGCGAACGAGGCCAGGTCGAGCTGCACCGCCTCGGCGTTGCCGGCCAGGTTGGCGACGACCAGCACGGTCTCGTCCTCGTGCTCGCGCAGGTAGGCCAGCACGTGGCGGTTGGCCGGGTAGAGCAGCGCCAGCGTGCCGCGCCCGAACACCTTGGTGGCCTTGCGCACCGCGATGATGCGGCGCATCCAGTTGAGCAGCGAGGTCGGCGTCTTGGCCTGGCCCTCGACGTTCACCGCCGCGTAGCCGTAGGTCGGGTCGGTCACCGGCGGCGCGTACAGCCGCACCGGCTCCGTGTCGGAGAAGCCGCCGTTGCGGTCGGGCGACCACTGCATGGGCGTGCGCACGCCGTCGCGGTCCTTGAGGAACAGGTTGTCGCCCATTCCGATCTCGTCGCCGTAGTAGATCACCGGCGTGCCCGGCATCGAGAGCAGCAGGCCGTTCATCAGCTCGATCCGGCGCCGGTCGTTCTCGAGCAGCGGCGCCAGGCGGCGGCGGATGCCGACGTTGATCCGCATCCGCGGCTCGATCGCGTAGACCTGGTTCATCCGCTCGCGCTCGCGCTCGCTGACCATCTCCAGCGTCAGCTCGTCGTGGTTGCGCAGGAAGATCGCCCACTGGCAGCCGGCGGGGATCGGCGGCGTCTGGCGCAGGATGTCGTGGATCGGGTAGCGGTCCTCGTCGGCGACGGCCAAGAACATGCGCGGCATGAGCGGGAAGTGGAAGCTCATGTGGCACTCGTCGCCGTCGCCGAAGTAGGCGTTGAGGTCCTCGGGCCACTGGTTGGCCTCGGCCAGGAAGATCCGGTCGGGGAACTCTTTCTCGAGCACCGCGCGCAGGATCTTGATCACCGCGTGGGTCTCGGGCAGGTTCTCGTTGTTGGTGCCCTCGCGCTCGCACAGGTAGGGCACCGCGTCCAGCCGGAAACCGTCGACGCCGCGCCGCGACCAGAAGCGCATGGCGTCGACGATCGCGCGCAGCACCTCGGGGTTGTCGAAGTTGAGGTCCGGCTGGTGCGCGAAGAAGCGGTGCCAGTAGTACTGGCCGGCGACCGGGTCCCAGCTCCAGTTCGAGTGCTCGGTGTCGGTGAAGATGATCCGCGTCCCCTGGTACTTGCGGTCGTCGTCCGACCAGACGTACCAGTTGCGCTCGGGCGAGCCGCGCGGCGCCCGGCGCGCGCGCTGGAACCAGGGGTGCTGGTCGCTGGTGTGGTTGACCACTAGCTCGGCGATGACCCGGATCCCGCGCGCGTGGGCCGCTTCGACCAGCCGCTCGACGTCCTCGAGCGTGCCGTAGGCCGGGTGCACGCCGGTGTAGTCGGCGATGTCGTAGCCGTCGTCGCGCAGCGGCGAGGGAAAGAAGGGCAGCAGCCACAGCGCCGTCACCCCCAGCTCGGCCAGGTAGTCGAGCCGCGAGGTCAGGCCGCGCACGTCGCCGACGCCGTCGCCGTTGGAGTCCTGGAAGGCTTTGACGTGGGTCTGGTACACGATCGCGTCGCGGTACCAGAGCCGATCGAACTGCGGCAATTAGGCTGCTTGCGGCTCGGCTCGGGCTTGGGTCAGCGGCGAGGCGACGTCCTCGAGCGACTTGCCCTCGGCGTCGACGCCCAGCCCGATCTCGAAGCCGCCGCCGACCATCATCAGCAGCGCGCCGATCACCCAGCCCAGCGCGATCGCCGAGGGCTGCCCGGTGCCGATCAGGTGGCCGTAGATCGGCGGCGCGATCGCGCCCCCGACCAGCGTGCCGACCGCGTAGACCACCGCGATCGCCGCGGCGCGCGTCTCCAGCGGGAAGATCTCGCTGACCGTCAGGTAGGCCGCGCTCGCGCCGGCGCTGGCGAAGAAGAACATCACCGACCAGCAGACCGTCAGCGTCGCCGCGGTCAAGCTGCCGTGCAGGAAGAGGTACGTCGTCGCCAAGAGCAGCAGCCCGCTGAGGATGTAGCAGCCGGCGATCATCTTCTTGCGGCCGACCGTGTCGAAGAAGTGGCCCAGCACCAGCGCCCCTAGAAAGTTGCCGATCGCGAAGGGGATGATGTAGAGCCCGACGTCGCCGGCCGGCACCTTGAAGAAGGTCGTGAGCGTGAGCCCCTGGGTGAAGAACACCGCGTTGTAGAGGAACGCCTGGGTGATCATCAGCGCCAGCACCAGGACCGTCCGCTTGGGATAGGTCTTGACCATCGTCCTGACCGCGTCGAAGAAGACGCTCTTGTGCAGCGATGCATCGAAGGACAGCTTGCGGTCGCCCACCGCCGGCAGATCGCGGCCCGTCTCTTTGCGGATCTCGTCCTCGATGTCGCCGACGATCCGCTCGCCCTCCTCGCCGCGCCCGTGGGTGATCAGCCAGCGCGGGCTCTCCGGGATGCCGCTGCGCACGAACAGCACCGCGACCGCCAGCACGATGCCCAGGCCGAAGGCCAGCCGCCAGCCCAGCGAGGGCGGGACGAACTTGCCGTCGAGCAGCGGGATCGAGAGCACCGAGCCCAGCAGCGTGCCGATCCACCACGAGCCGTTGATCGCGATGTCGGCCACGCCGCGGCGCTTGGAGGGGATCAGCTCGTCGATCGCCGAGTTGACCGCGCTGTACTCGCCGCCGATCCCGGCCCCGGCCAGCATGCGGAAGAGCGCGAAGCTGAAGAAGTCCCACGAGAACGCGGTCAAGAGCGTGCTCGTGAGGTACCACACCAGCGTGATCAGGAACAGCTTCTTGCGCCCGAAGCGGTCGGTCAGGTAGCCGAACACGAGCGCGCCGACGCAGGCCCCGATCAGGTAGGTCGTCGCCGCCAGGCCGGCCTGCGTCGGGCTGAGGCCGAGTCCTTCCTTGGAGGTCAGCGTCGGCCCGATCGTGCCGACGATCGTCACCTCGAGCCCGTCGAGGATCCAGGTGATGCCCAGCCCGATCACCACCACCCAGTGCCACTTGGCCCACGGCAGGCGGTCCAGGCGGAACGGAATGTCGGTCGTGATCTTCCCGGCAGCGGTGGCGGCCAACGGTCCTCCTGGGCGACGAGCGGGCGGCTTCACGAGCGTACCCACAGGTCGGCGCGGAAAATCCGGCTCGAACCGCCCTCGCTCGCGCCAAGGGCTCGTCTAGCCGCCGCGGAACGAGCCTCGCACACGCTGGTGATCCGGAGGCCTCCATGCAGCCGATCGTTCCGCCCATCGACGTGCCGCTCGACGGCGGCATGCAAGACGGGCTCGAGCTCGACGTCGCGATCGTCGGCGCGGGCGCCGCCGGGCTCTACACCGCGTGGCGGCTGGCGACGTCGGGCGCGCCGGCCGCGGCGCACGTCTTCGAGCTGAGCGACCGCATCGGCGGCCGGCTGCAGACCGTGACGCTGCCCGGGATGACGGTCCCGGCCGAGATGGGCGGGATGCGCTACCTCGACGCGCACGTGATCGTGGCGGCGCTGATCGAGCAGCAGTTCGCCGCCGAGCTGCAGTGGGTTCCGTTCGCGATGGGCGATCCGGCCTCGCATTTCTTCTACCTGCGCCGCCGGCGCTTCCGCGCCGACGCCTGGAGCGTCGCCCAAGGAGAAGGGCAGAAGTTCCCGGTGCCCTACGCGCTCGACGAGGCCGACCAGGGCTTCAGCGGCGACCAGCTCTTCAACAAGGTCGTCTACGACGTGCTGATGGCCGACCCGTGGTTCGCCGGCAGCGAGTACGCCGCGAAGGTCGCCAATCCCCAGCCGTACGACTACACCTTCGGGCTCACCGCGCAGGACTGGAACGTCGTCAAGCCGCGGCTGATCTACAACTTCCCCGGCCCGTACGCCGGGATGCTGGTCAACGACCTGGGCTTCTGGAACCTGCTCAAGGACCAGGTGAACCAGGACGGCTACAACTACCTGGCCGACGTCGGCGGCTACTACTCGAACACGCTGAACTGGAACGCGGCCGAGGCGTTCCCGTACATGGTCGGCGACTTCTCCGACGCCAGCACCATCTACAAGACGATCGCCGGCGGCTACGACCGCGTCCTCTACGCGCTGGGCAAGGCCTACACCGACCGGCCCGGCACGGCGATCTGGAGCGGAAACCGGCTGGTCACCTTCCGCAAGGCCGGGCCCGGCGAGCCGCGCCGCTACGTGCTCACCGTGCACAACGAGAACGCGAACCGCGACTGGACGGTGCACGCCGACGCGATCGTGCTGGGCATGCCGCGCCGGTCGCTGGAGCTGCTGGAGCAGAACGCATCGGAGGCCGAGTTCTTCTTCGCGCCGGACGGCCCCGACAGCCAGATCCAAGCCGGCATCGCCTCGGTGATCCCGGAGCCGTCGTTCAAGCTGCTGCTCGGCTTCGAGACCGACTGGTGGACGCCCGACTTCGGCGCTCGGGCCGGCGAGTCGATCACCGACCTGCCGATGCGCCAGTGCTACTACTTCGGCCAGGACCCGGCCGACGCGCACTCGCTGTTCATGGCCAGCTACAACGACATGCGCAACGAGACGTTCTGGAGCGCGCTGCAGCTCGGCGCCGAGCGCCGCTACCAGCCGCGCACGACCAGGCTCGTCGGCGTCGACGACCTGGCGCGGCTCGATCCCGCGCTGCTGGCGTCGCACGCGATGGTGGCCGAGGCGATGGCCGAGGTGCGCGAGCTGCACGGCATCGCGAACATTCCCGAGCCGTACGTCGGCTACTACAAGAACTGGGCCGAGGACCCGTTCGGCGGCGGCTACCACGGCTGGGCGCCGGGCGCTCCGGTCTGGGACGTGATGCCGTACATGCGCGGCCCTTACGCCGACGAGCACGTCCACATCGTCGGCGAGGCCTACTCCGACCAGCAGGGCTGGGTCGAGGGCGCGCTGTGCGTCGCCGAGCTGATGCTGGAGGAGCACTTCGGGCTGACTCGCCCGAGCTGGATTCCGGAGAGTTACGACCTGGGCTGGTGATCGCGGGCGCGGGGGCAGGAAAGCTCGCTCGCGACCCGCAACGGGACCGCTGCGATAAAGCGCAACCTTGGTTATCTCTAGGGGCGCAGCACGGGTTGGACGCCGGGGACCGGGCATGATGCCGGGTTCTTCGACGTCCCACCGGCATGTGAACCTGGCGCGACCGTTTCATGGAGTTTCGACGTGCCCGAAGCCGACTATCTCAGCGCTCAGGCGTTTCGCACGTTCACGGTGCAGACGACGAACTCGAGCGGGACGCTGCTCATCATCCAGAACTTCTATCTGACCGGCGGAAGCTGGGAAGTGCCGCCCCAGGCGGGCGCGCCGATCAGCCCGGGCCAGATGGTGTCGTACAACAACGCCACCGATCAGCCGTTCACCGGGCTGGGCGGGCTGATGTCCCTGGTGCCGGCCACCGGCGGCACGATCACGCTGAACTGGAATTGGTCGTGGGGCGGCGTCGCGACCGGCTCGGCCACCGCGGCGAGCTTGAACGGCATCAGCGTCAGCGCGACGGTCATCAACCAGAACACCGCCAACCCGACGCTCCAGGTCACCGTCCTCAACGCGCCGACGCCGACGTAAGCGGCGTGCACGGCCAGCCCGGCCCGGCTCGCGGACCCTCCGGCACGGCGTCGCTGGCGTTCGTCATCGCCGTTCAGAACGCGTCGGGCACGACGCTGGCGCTGCAGACGGCGACCCTCAGCGCCGGCACGTGGGTCCCGCCCGCGCCGGTCGCCGGCAGCGGCGTGTTTCCGGGTGAGGCGCCGCGGTACGTCAACGTGCCGGTGGGGCCGTTCAGCGGGCTGGGCGGGTCGCTGGTGTTCGTTCCGATGACCGGCGGCTCGATCACGGTCGGCTGGGTCTGGCCCGCGGGCGGGATGCCCGAGGCCGCCGCCTACGCCCAGAACACGGCCATCGCGGTGAACGGCGTGCTGATCAACCTCGGCAGCGCGCAGCCTACGTACCAGGTCACGATCGGCCTCTCCTAGCGCCCGCGAAAGGGTGGTTGTTCCGTGGCAGCCGTCGGCAATTTCACGATCAGCCTGAGTTTTCTCGCTTCCGGACCGACCGTGCCGGGCCCGTTCCTGCTGCCGCCGATGTTCGACCCGGCGGGGACGGGCGGGCTGGCGCTCTCGATTCCCGGCGTCGCCGGGCCCAACGCGTCGGCGAGCGGCGGCTGCACGCTCGCGCCGAGCGGCGCGAACACCGATTTCGCCTTGACCGGCTGGGCGCTCTCGCAGAACCAGGTGCTCTTCGCGAAGGTCACCGTCGCGCCGACGCACCTCTACTCGATGACCGATCGCGGCAAGCTCTACGACGCGTTCGCCGCGTTCAGCGCGGCGCTGCCCGCGCTCGAGGCGTCGGGCTGCCTGACGGCCGGCGGCGCGCGCGTGCTGGCGTTCCGGGTCGCGCAAGCGCTGCCGCTGACCTTCGCCGAGACGCTGCAGTTCGGCTACGGGCTGCGGCCCGACCAGCGCTGGGTCGACCTCGCGCCCGGGATGTCGCTGCGGGTCGGCTACGCCGACTACGCCTATGTCGCGCCGGCGACGCAGCCGGGCGGCAAGCGCAACGCGTACGGCGGCGCGGGCAGCGCGACGCTGGCGATCCGGCGGCGGCCCGACGGCACGCTCGGCTTCGACGCGTTCGCCGACGCGCTGGCGCGGTCGCAGGTGGCCGACGCCGGCCAGCAGATCGCGGGCGTGCTCGACCTGGAGGCGCAGGGCGCGAGCGGAGCGTACGGCCGGCTCGTCTACCCGGCCCAGCTCCAGAACCCCACCTACGTCACCTCGCCGCCCGACCCGCTGGCCAACCCCGCGCTGATCTTCGCCGATTCGCCGGCCGACCTGGCGACCGCGACGGCCAACTTCCTGGCCGGCGGCGACACCGGCGGGGTCGGCAGCTCGGCGTTCTTCTCCGGCCGCGCCGCGCTGACGCCGCTGATCACCGTCTACTTCAACGGCCAGCCGCGCGAGGTCGCGCTGGGGACGACGCTCGGCGACCTGCTGGCGACCTCGTTCGCGCTCACGCCGGCCGAGACGTACGGCGCCGTGCCGCGGCCGTTCGGGCTGTTGCGCTGGGTGCAGCCCTCGCTCTACAAGATCGACCTGGGGCCGAACAACTTCGGCAGCACCAGCGTCGTGTTCACGCCGGCGACGGCGGTCTCGGCGACGACCGGGCTCTCGCAGTGGGACCTGCCGCTGTTCCCCGGCGACGTCGTCACGCTCACCCTGCCGGTGGCGGCGCAGCAGTGAGGCGGCGCGCGCGCAACCGCGGTCTGCTGCGAGCCGTGCTCGCCGCCTGCGTGCTGGTGCCGGCCTGCGCGCTCGCGGCGCGCGCGGCCACGATGGAGGTGTTCGCGCAGAACACGCTCCACCTGGGCTGGGGCAAGGTGCCGTATCAGACGAACAAGAACGCGTACATCAAGAACAACCTGCTCGGGGCCAACTACGACGTCGCGCTGCTGCAGGAGGTCATGCCCAAGCTGGGCGGGCTGACGACCATCTGGCCCAACGCGCCGGTCGGCACCTACTACGTCAACCAGTCCACCGCGCAGGGCAAGAGCTCGTACCGCGAGACGTACGGCCTGCTGGTGAACAACCGGCTGGGCAACGTGGTGCTGCCGGTGAGCGGCAGCACCCTGACCTGCTCGACCAGCACGGCGATCTCGCGGCCGCCCTGCGGCGTGCTGGTCAAGATCGGCCTGGTCGGGACGTGGTTCCTCGACTACCACGCGATGTTCGGCAACGTCAACAACCGCAAGGCCGAGGTCGGCAAGATCGGCGCGGTCGTGCAGGTGTTCCAGCAGCTCTCGGTGGGGGGCACGAAGTACAACCGGGTCGTGATCGGCGGCGACTGGAACTTCTCCAAGGCCGAGCTGGCCAAGATCCTCACGCTGGGCGGGACGACGCTCGCGCCCGACACCGAGACCAGCCTCAACCCCAAGGGCGCGCTGTCGTCGCGCTACGACCACTTCTGGTGCACGAGCACCGTCACGTGCACCGGCGCGGCGGCGATCACCAGCCCGCCCGGTCCCTACTCCACCCTGCCGTCGTACCGCACCAACGTGTCCGACCACGTCGCGGTGAAGATCACCGTTGCGTACTGAGCGCGGACGGGCGGCGCTGCTGGCCGCCGCCCTCGGCGTGGCCGCCGCGGCGGGACCGGCCGGCGCGGCGCCCTGGCACGACGCATTCCGCGACGGCTCGGGGCGGGCCGGCCCGGCGCTGGCCGCGCTGCGCGGCGGCGCGTTCGTGATGGGCACGCCGCCGGGAACGCCGGGCTACCGGCTGGAGACGATTCCGCACCCGGTGGTGCTCGCGCCGTTCGCGATCGCCCGCGGCGCGGTGAGCAACGGGCAGTTCGCGGCGTTCCTGGCCGACCCGGCGCTCGCGCCCGCCGACCGGGCGGCCTACGCCCGGCGCGCGCCGGGCGCTCCCGGCGCGCCGGTCACCGGCGTGAGCTGGGCCGCCGCGCGCGCCTACGCGCGCTGGCTCTCCGCGCGCACCGGCCGCGCGTACGCGCTGCCCAGCGAGGCGCAGTGGGAGTACGCGGCGCGGGCCGCCGCGGCCGATTCCCGCGGCGCGCCGATCGTGGGCATGCCGGGCGCGCTGTGGGAGTGGACCGGCGACTGCTTCGACCTGCGCCTGTACCTGCACTCGCCGCTGCACGACCCGCGCGTGCTCGATCCCGCCTGCCCGACGCCGGCGGTGCGCGGCGGCCCGACCGACGGCGCGCCGCGCGGCTCGGCGGTGCTGCGCGCCGACTACTTCGCCGCCGGCGCGCCGACGATCGGCTTTCGCCTGGTGCGGCGGCTGAGTGCGGCCGACGCGGCGCGGCCCGCCGCGGGGCCGCCGCCGCCGGTCGCGGCGCCGCCGCACGCGGCGGCACCGGCGGCGGCGGCGCGGGTGCTGGAGATCGTGCTCGACCCGCCCCGCACCGCGCTGCCGATCGCGGTCGCGGCGGTGTTCGACGTGGCCGGCGCGCGCCAGGCCGTGCCGCTGGCGTTCGCCGGCGCGACCCGGATCGGCGCGCTGCCGGCCGGCCCGCTGCGCGTCGCGTTCAGCACGACGGTGATCGACGGCGGTTTCGAGCGCACCTTCGCGCTGCCGCCGCGCGGCACGCTGCGGGTTCGGCTGGGCGGCCCGGTGCTGCTGCCGCGGCGCGCCCGCGCGCGGCTGCTCGGCGCGCTGCGCTACCGCGACGGCACGCCGGTGCGCGCCGCGACCGTGGTGTACGACGACTACCCCGAGCGGGCCGAGACGCGGACCGACGCCCGCGGCGAGTTCGCGGTCGCGAACGCCTCGGCCGGCGCGGCGGTGCTGTTCGTCGACGTGCCGGGCCCGGAGCGCTTCACCGCCGCCGTGCCCGTGCCGCCCGGCGCGCCCGGCCGGCGCACCTTCACCCTCACCCGCCCGGAGGAACGCCGCTCGTGATTCGCCGTGCCGCCGTCGCGCTCGCCGCGTTGCTCGTCTTCGCCGGAACCTTCGCCCCGCGCCCGGCGCGCGCCGACTGGACGCCGATCGACTACCAGTTCTGCAACGGCCGCTATACCCAGGACGACCTGCAGTACGTGACCGAGCCGGTGCTCTCGGTCTACACCGTGAATTTCGGCGAGCAGGGTTTCTTCACGATCGAGCCGTCGTCGGCGTGGCGAAGCGACGTCGGGAGCTGGTCGGTGGACGCCAGAGGGTTCGCCAACGTGCCGATCGCGTTCACCCAGAGGGGATCCTACCTGGTCTTCTTCGAGTTCACGCCGTTCGTGTTCGACGACCGCTACGACGCGGTCGACGGCAGCAACGTCGGCAAGATCGTCAACCTGACGTTCTATCCCGACGGCGTGTACACGCCGGTCTTTCTCAGCGTCGTGACCAAGGACGGCTTGGCGGTGAAGAACGACACCGAGGTCGAGTTCCCGGGCTGGTCGCAGGACACCGACCCGTTTCCGGCCCTGACCGAGAGCGGCAGCGTGACCCTGGCGTGCGTCGGCAAGATGCGCCAAGTGCTGCCGCGGCCCTACGCGATCCCCAACCTGCTCAACGTCTTCATCGACTCGCCGCAGGGCTCGTTCTGCAGCCCGCTGACGTGGGGGCTCGAGAGCAAGGACCCGGTTCAGCTCACGGCGACGGTCTCGCCCGGCGGCTGCAGCGAGCTGCCGACCAGCGCCGGCCTGCGGCGGAGGGGTTGAGCGATGGCCGATTTCGTCCGCTTCGAGAGCACCGGCCTGTACCTGCCCGACGGCAGCGGGCTGGCCGGCGCGCGGCTGGGCTACCTGGTCGCCGCGCCCACCGCGCCGCGCATCGGCTTGACCGACGCGCTCGACGGCGCCGGCTGGTTCGTCTTCGTGCCGGGCTTCCCGCTCGCGCCCGACGCGCTCGGCGCATTCGTGAGCGCGGCGCTGGCGTACCTGCGCGCGCCGGGACGCGAGCGGGTGCGCTTCGCCTGGTTCGCCGCGCCGCAGGCGCGCCCGCTGAGCGGGCTCACCATCGCGCTGACCGGCGCCGCGGGCGCGTGGACGACCGCCGACCGGGTCGACCTGACCGTCGCGAACTACGCCCTGCGGCTCGCCCGCGGCAACGCGGTCGCGGTCGACGGCGATGCGACCGGGCTGCGCTTCGGCCCGCCGGCCGGTGCCGACAACGTGCTGCTGGCGTCGGCGCTGGGCTTGGGCCCGCAGGCGTCGTTCCCGCTCGCCGGCCCGGTCGAGCTGCCGCTGATCGTGCCGGCCGGCGGCGGCTGCTTCGGCTTCGCGACCAGCACCGACGACGCCGGGCTGACCGGGCTGGACGCCGGGATCCGCTACTTCGTGACGTCCTACGACACGCCGGGCTACGTCGACACGCAGCGCTACCCGGTCTTCGACCTGGGCGCCGCGCGGCCGCGCAAGCCGGCGACGCGACCCAACTGGCGCTGCGCGGCAGCTTCGACCCGGTCGCGCCGACCGACGCGGGGCGCACGTTCCTGGGCCTGGCGTCGGCCGGCGCGCCGGTGCGCACCTACTACCGCAACGCGCTGGGCGAGGTGGTGCGGGCGACGCCGCGGGCGGACGCCGCGCTCGTGCTGCGCCCGGTGCTCGGCGCGGTGCCCGAAGGCGGCGGCTCCGGCACCGACGGCGCGCCGTACTTCCTGACCCCGGCCGGCTCGTTCGCGGTCGAAGTGGCCGGCGCGGCCGCCGCGGCCGGCGCGGCCGGGCCGGGCGCGTACCGCGCGACGCTGATGGCCGGGCTCTCGGGCGCGGAGTACGCCGCGCTCGCGCCGGGCGCGGCGACCGTGCTGCGCTTCGAGCCCGACGGCCCGGCCTACGCGCCGGCGACCTTCACCGAACCGCCCGACGGCGGCGTGCGGGTGACCTTCGCCGGGCTGACCGCCGACGCGACGACGTCGTACGCGAACCTCTACGCCGAGCCGGCGGCCGCCGCGGACGCGGATGCGGGCGCGAGCGCCGGCGCGCTGACCTATTTCGCCCAGCCGGACGCGGCGGTGCTGCACCAGCCGGGCGGCGGCGATGCCGGCTTCCTGTCGTATCTGGCCCTCCCGGCCGGGACGCTGCCGCCGCCGGCGGCGGACGCGGCGGCGGGCGGCGCGAGCCCGGCTCCGTTCCCGCTCGCGCCGTACGCCGGGACGGCGCTGCCCGAGACGTCGGTCTTCCGCGACCTGGAGTTCAAGCTGCTCAGCCCGACCCGCCGCACGGCGATCGCGGCCGCCGGACCGCCGCCGGCGAGCGCCTTCGCGGCGTTCGCGTCGGGATCGCCGGGCGCCACGACGCCGCAGGGATTGCTGCTCGAGCGCGACGGGCAAGCCTGGCGCACGCTCACGCTGGGGCAGTCGCTGCTGGCCGACGGCTCGACCGAGGACCTGCTGCTGCACGACGTGCGCGGCCCGCTGCGCGAGGCGCTCCAGAGCAACCAGGTGTTCCTGGTCGCCTCGGACGCGGAGCGGTTTCTGGCCGCCGCCTCGGTGCCGTACGCGAGCAGCGCGCTCGTGCGCGCCGAGCTCGTCGCCGCGCAAGTTCCGAGCGCGATCGTCAACCGGCTGGCGCCGCTCGACGGCACGGCGTACGACGGTCTGGACGCGTACCGCGAAGCGGTGCTGCGGCTGCTCTCGCCGTACGCGCTGACCAAAGCCGGGCTGGCCCAGCTCGGCCTGGTGCCGGGCTTCCCGCCCGCCGGGCTGACCGCGCTCGCGCCGCTGGTCGGCACCGCCTATGCGAGCTACGACGCGATCGCGGCCGCGGTCGCGGCGGCGCTGGGCGCCGACGCTCCGGCCTGGGGCCAGGTGACGATCGGCTACGCCGCGGCGGGCTTCTCGATGTACGAGGACCAGCCGGTGACCTACGGCGCGTCGATGCTCGCCTACGCGGCGCGCTTCCGGCTCGGGGCGGCGGGCTACACGTTCGACCTCTCGCCCTACGCCTGGTCGGCGTACCGCACGGTGCTGCTGTTCAAGTTCGCCCGCGGCCGGCTGCGCGACCTGATCGCCGACGTCAGCTCGTGGTCGCAGCCCGAGGCGTTCAACGCCTCGGTGCCGGCGGTGCAGCAGCAGCTGGCGCAGATCGTCGCCGGCGCCGACCCGGCCGACCCCGACCTGCGCTACTTCGTCGAGACGGTCGTCGACGACCCGAGCTGGAACGGCATCCTGGCGCTGAGCGCGCGGGTGCCGCTGGACGGCTTGCCGCAGCAGCTCGAAGGGCTCGCGGCGGGGATCGACCCGGCCCAGTTCACCGCCCACCACGTCGGCATCAGCGTGACCCCGGTGGTCGCGGCGAGCGGGGCGCTCGCGGTCAAGCCGAGCACGGTGTTCGGCCTGATCGACTACGTCTCGGCCGGCATCGCGGACACCACCCCGGACTACCAGTTCGAGGTGCTCCAGCTCAAGGTGCTGCTGGCCAACAGCGCGGTCAGCGACTTCGCGAGCAAGGTGCAGCTGCTGGTCAACACGCTGTTCGGCGAGAACGCGCGGCTGGCCGGCGCGAGCGCCAGCGTGATCGACTTCGCCGGCGCGTACGTGCGCAGCGGGGACGGCGGCTCGTACCTGTTCACCAACGACGCGCTCAACGTGTTCGAGCTCGCCGCCAGCGCGGTGCTGCGGCGGGTGGTCGTCTCGCGGGCGCAGTTCGTCACCCTCACCCCGCCGGCCGGCGGCGGCACCGACTCGGTGCGCACCCAGTTCCTGCTGGCCGGCGCGATCGTGTTCCGCGCGCTGGCCGGCTTCGACGTCTTCTCGTTCGGTTCGGACACCAACCCCGATGCGGGCTTGGCCTACACGAACCTGGCGGTCGACATGGACTTCGCGGTCGCCACGCCGTCGTACAAGACGTTCGCCTTCGACACCGCCGGGGTGGCCTTCGACGTCGCGACCAGCAGCGCGCGCGCCGGCAGCCTGTACCGGCACTTTCCGCTGACCTTGACGGGGCTGGCGCGCGGTGACGCCCAGACCCGGCCCGACAAGGCCGACTTCATGCCGGTGCTGACCCCGATGGTCGGCAGCGGCGGCCTCGGCGACGCCTGGTACGGCTTGTCGTTCTCGCTCAACCTCGGCACGCCGGGGGCGCTCGCGGCGCAGGTCGGCTTCACCGCCGGGTTCATCGCGGCGTGGTCGCCGACCGACGGCGCGCTGAGCGTCTTCGTCGGCCTCTCGATCCCCGGGGTGAAGAACGGCCAGCGCTCGATCAGCCTGCAAGGCGTGCTCACGCTGGCCTTCGGCGACGTCAACTTCATCGTCAGCGGCGAGACGTACATCCTCGAGCTGCGGACGATCACGCTCTCGGTGCTCAGCCTGACCTTCCCGCCGAGCGGCCAGACCAGCATCCTGCTCTTCGGCGATCCCAGCGGCACCGACCGCGAGACTTTGGGCTGGTACGCCGCGTTCAACAAGCCCGGCGGCAACGCGCAGAAGAAGCAGCCGCCGCTGGGCGGCCTCGGGCCGGGCGTGCTGCAGTGGGCCGAGCACGCGCGGCGCGACGTCGTCGCGCTGCAGGGAGTCGATCGATGACCATCGAGGCGCTGCTCGGCCTGCTGCAGGCCTATCTGGCCGGCCAAGTCCTCACCGTGCCCGAGCAGAACACGCTGCAGTCGCCCGCGATCGACGCACTGCTCGGCAACGGCGCGTACTATCCCGGCGGGTCGCTGGTGCTCACCCTCGACCCCGGCACGACGCTGGCGATCGTCAACGGCACGATCCCGGCCGCCGGCGTGTTCGGCCAGGCGTTCCTGGGCCAGACCGCGCCCCGCTCGGCGCTGCGCTTCTACGTCGCCGGCGGGGTCGCCCAACTGGTCCAGACGATCGCCTTTCCGGCCGGCTGGGCGTTTCCGCAGAGCTTCCCCGCGCTGGCCGGCGGCGTGCTCGACGGGGCGACGTTCAGCGCGCCCGGCTTCGTGCTGGCCTCGGCGGCGTCGGCGCCGTACGCGGCCGGGCTGAACTTCGACGGGGTCGCCGACCTGGCATCGGCCGGCTTCGCCCCGCTCGGCTGGCTGTGGAGCGGCGGCGCGCAGCAGCGCCTGACCGGTCCGGTCGGGCTGCCGGCGAACCTCGCGAGCGAGCCGCCGACGCTGGTTCTGGCCGCGAGCCAGGGACCGACCGCGATCGCGCTGCCGGGCGTGACCTACGCGGCGGGCCTGACGCTGAGCGCCGACCCGGCCGGCGCGCCGACGGGCAGCCTGGGCATCGCCTCGACGCTGGACGCGGGCGGCGGCCTGGCGCCGTTCGCGCTGAGCGGCAGCTACGACGCGCCCAACGGCCTGCTCACCGCCGCGATGGCGGGCCCGGGCCGGCGGCTGACCAGCCTCGACCAGCTCGTCGCGCTGGCCGGCGGCTCGTCGCTGAGCAACCTGATGCCCAGCCAGTTCTCGCTGGGCGACCTGCTGCTGCTCTCGCAGCTGCAGTTCCAGCTGGTGGCGAACGCGTCGTTCGGCATGCTGGCCTCGATCGGGATGACGATCGCGCTGGACGTCGACTGGGTGCTGGTGCCCGACCTCGTCACGCTCGACCAGATCCGGCTGGGCTTCATCGTCGGCTCGCCGACCACGCGCGCGATCTCGCTCAGCGCCGGGATCGACGGCCGCTTCACGCTGAGCAACCCCGCCGACGCCAAGGACACCGCGCAGGTCGCGCTGGGCCTGCTGCTGCCCTCGCTGGTGTTCACCGGCTCGCTGGTGTCGGGGCAGATCGACCTGGTCGGCGCGGTGGCGCACTTCTTCGGCGCCGCGCCGAGGCTGGACGCGCTCTTGCCGATCGTCGCGCTCGACTTCTCGGTCGACGTCGCGAACCGCACCTACGTGCTCGAGCGGGCGACGGTCGCGCCGTCCGACACGCTGGCCCTGCGGCTGGGCAGCGACTTGCCGCAGAGCGTGTCGATCCTCGCGCTCGAGGAGATCACGCTCTCGCTGCGCCGCTCGCCGACCCTCTTCCAGGCGTCGATCGCGGCGCTGGTCGAGCTGCTGGGCGCGACCTGGAACGTGGTCGCCACCTACACCGGCAGCGGCGGCTGGGTGTTCTCGGCCGGCTTGGCCCAGACGTGGCACCTCCTCGACCTGATCCAAGGGCCGAGCGCCCTGGTGCCGGCGAGCTGGAACCTCGCGCTGCCCTCGCAGCTGACCCGCGCCGACATCACGACGCTGGCCTTCTCGTACGATTTCGGCGCCAAGACGTTCACCTTCGACGGCGCGGCGGAGCTCGAGCTCGACCTCACCTCGTCGCTGCACTTCGCGATCGCGGCGGCGATGCACCTCGAGTCCAGCCGGCCCGGCGGCACGACCGCGCCGGCCCAGTACAGCGGCAGCGTGCGCGGGACGATCTCGCTCAACGACATCGCGCTCACGGTCGTGTACGCGTTCCAGCCCAAGAACACGCAGATCACGTTCATCTTCGCCGAGATCACCGGCACCTACGACACCAACGACGGCAACCCGTTCGTGCGGGTCGCCTTCGGCGACACGTCGGTCGGCGGGATCCTCGAGTTCCTCATCGGGCTGGGCGGCCTCGGCCCGGCCAAGCTGCCCGCGCCGTGGAACGTGCTGAACTCGATCAGCCTCAAAGGTCTGCAGATCACGGTCTACCTGAACACGAAGGCGATCTCGGTCGTCTACCCGATCGCGCTGGACCTGGGCTTCATCAACATCAAGAAGATCACGTTCGACTACAAGAAGGTCTACGGCCAGTCGGAGATCGCGCTCTCGCTCGACGCGTCGTTCCTGGGCCAAGACTACCCGGCGCTGGCGTGGAACCCGGTCAGCCAGGCGCCGCCGGCGCTGCCGGGCGCGGGCGCGGCGCTGTTCGACCTGCAGTACCTGGGCATCGGCCAGCACGTCGCGCTGCGCAATCTCGACCCGAACAAGCCGCTGGACACCGTGAGCAAGGTGATCGCGGCGCTGCGCGGCGCGCTCAACCCGGTCCCGAACCCCGCCGGCAACCCGCTCGCGCAGCTGCCGGGGCTGGCCTTCGACAGCGGCAGCAACTGGCTGATCGGCGCCCAGTTCACGATCGCCGGCACGTTCTCGATGAGCCTGGTCTTCAACGACCCCAACGTCTACGGGCTGCTCATCGCGCTGGCCGGCGAGAAGGCCGGCATCTTCGCCGGGCTGCAGTTCGAGATACTCTACCGCAAGGTCACCGACTCGATCGGCGTCTACCACATCGAGCTCAAGCTGCCCGACGTGATGCGGCGCCTGCAGCTCGGCTCGGTGACGATCACCCTGCCGGTCGTCGCGCTGGACATCTACACCAACGGCGACTTCCGGATCGACATGGGCTTCCCGACCAGCCTGACCGACTTCTCGCGCTCGTTCGCGATCGAGGTGTTCCCGTTCACCGGCGCGGGCGGCTTCTACTTCGCCAAGCTCAGCGGCGACACGTCGCTCAAGGTGCCCAAGATCGACAACGGCCGCTTCGCGCCGGTGATCGAGTTCGGGATCGCGCTGGCGGTCGGGCTGGGCAAGTCGCTCTCGCTGGGCATCCTCTCGGGCGGGATCAGCATCACCGTGCAGGGGATGATCCAAGGCGTCTACGCGTCGTTCGAGCCCAACGTCGCCAACGTGCCCGCGGCGACGTTCTTCTCGCTCGACGGTACGGTCGCGGTCGTCGGCAAGGTCTACGCGACGATCGACTTCGGCATCATCCAGGCCAGCGTCTCGCTGACCGTGTACGCCTCGGTCGGCCTGGCGTTCAAGACCTACGAGCCGATCCTGATCGAGGTCAGCGCCGGCGTCAGCGTCGAGGTCAGCATCAAGATCGTCTTCTTCCGGATCAGCTTCAGCTTCCGGGCGACGATCCGCCAGTCGTTCACGATCGGCTCGCGCAGCACGCCGCCCTGGCACGTCGTGGGCGGCGGCTCGAGCGGCAGCGCGCGCGCGGTGCGCGGGCGGACGCTGCTGGCGCGCGACCCGCACCCGCGGGTGCGCGCGCTGCGCCGCCCGCGGACCCGGCCGGCGCGCTTCGCCGCGGCCGCCGCGGCGGCCGCGCCCGAGCCGATCGTGGTGTACGCGACGCCGGTGGTCAGCAAGGCGCTGGCGGGCGACCTGGTCCTGGCCGGCGCGCCGGCCGGCGCGCTCGACGACGCGGTCGTGTCGCTCTCGGCGATGCTGATGATCGAGAACGCGATCGACCCCGGCGCGGCGAGCGCCGACGATGCGCTGCGCGTCGCCGGCGCGGGCGCGGCGAGCGATTTCAACCGGCTGCTGGGCCGGGTGCTGGACTGGGCCATCGTCCGCTTCGGCGCCGGGTATCCCAGCGTGACCGCCGCGGAGCTGGCCGACATCGCCGCCACGCTGAGCCGGCCGGCGACGTTCGACGACGGCTTCTCCTCGGCGGCGCTGGACGCGTTCCTGGACGCCAACGTCGCGCTGACGCTGCAGCCGCGGCCGACCGCCGGCGACCTCAAGGGCGTCACGTTCTTCCCGATGATCCCGGCGCTGAGCCTGACCACGCCGAACTACGGCTTCGACTTCGGCACCGACCGCCCGATCACGGCGGCCGAGGAAGCGCTGGTGGCCGAGTACTTCGCGGCGCTGGCGGCGCAGTATGCCAACCCGGTCGAGAGCAACCCCGGCGGCACGCCGCCGCCGCCGCCGCGCGCGTTCGCCGCGCTGGCGGACGAGACGGTCGCGGCGTTCCTGTTCCGGCGCTGGTTCCTGCTGCTCGCGCAGGGCGCGGTGCAGGCCGCCGCCGACGTGCTCGAGCGCTATCTCTACGCCGTCGCCGACCCGGCGGCGGAGTCGCTGGCGAGCATCGCGGCGCGCTTCAGCACGATCGCGTTCGCGCACGTCACCGTCGCCGGCGACACGCTGGCCGGCCTGGCGCGCGAGTACGACGCGCTGCCGACGGCGATCGAGGCGGCCAACCCGGGCGTCGACTTCTCCGACCTGCCGGTCGGGATCACGATCCAGATCCCGGTCCAGGTGTTCGTCGCGTACCTGACGCTGGCCGGCGACACGCCGGCCTCGATCGCCGACGAGTTCGGCACGACCGTCGCCGCGCTCGAAGCGGCCAACCCGCTCGTGCCGTTCGGCCCGCCCGGCGCGGCGCTGCCGCCCGGCACCGCGCTGCGCGTGCCGGTCGAGGTCACCCCGCGCACGATCGTCGCGGCCAACGCGGCGACGCCCGGCCTGCTGCGCGTCTGGGGCCCGTCCAACGGGCTGATCCGCGCCGCCGGCGCGGCCCAGCGGCCGGTGCTCTCGACCATCGTGTACCAGGTCGTCGACGGCGACTCGATCGACGCCGTGGCGAAGCGCTTCGGCCTGGACGCCACGCCGCTGATGAGCGCCAACGCCGGCGCGCCCGGGCTGCTGCGCCCGGGCGGCGTCGTCGCGCTGGGCGATCTGAGCACCGTCGCGCGCGCCGGCGACACGCTGCAGAGCATCGCCGGGTTCTACGGCTTCGCCGGGCGGATCGGCCTCGTGCTGGCGGCGAACCCGGCCGGCATTCCGCTGGTCGCGCAGGACGTCATCGTGCCGGGCGTGGCGCAGACCGTGCCGCTGGCGCAGGGCACGACGCTCGAAGCGTTCGCGGCGGCCAACCACACCACCGCGGCGGAGCTGCTGGCGGTGAACGCCGCGCTGCCGGTCGTCCCGGGCAGCGGCGTGAAGCTGCCGCAGGTGACCTACACCGCGACCGGCTCGACCATCGCGGTGGCCTACATGGGCACGACCGGCGACGAGCTCGGCGCGCTCGCGGAACGCTTCTTCGGCGCCGACACGCTCGCCAACCAGGCCACGATCCAGCACGCCAACCCGACCGTGGTCTTTCCGCTGGCGGCCCCGGCGGCGCTGGCCTTCGCGGTGCCCGAGACGCCCGCCAACCTGCTCGGCACGTTCGCGATTCCGCCCCAGACGCTCTACGCGCCGGCGAACGCCGCCAGCACGACGCTGCTCGCGCCGCGCGCGCCGTTCGCCATCCCGCCGATCGAGCCGGCGATCGCGGCCGATGACACGTTCGCCTCGCTGGCCCAGCGCTACGACCTCACGCTGGACGAGCTGGCCGACGCGCTGGCCGGCACGGCCGGCCTGTTCCGCGACGCCGACCCGGCCGCGCCGCAGCTGGCGATCCCCTACGTCCCGGCGCTGGCGCTGGACGATCTGGTCGCCGCGGTCACCGGCTCGGACAAAGCCAACCAGACCGCCGCGATGGCGTCGCGCTTCCTGCTCGCCGGCCTGCGGCTGCCGAACCCGAGCGACCCGAAGTTCGCGGCCGACCCGCACGACCCGAGCTTGGCCACCTACCCGCTCTTCGCGCTGACCGGCCAGGAGTTCGCGGCGCCGACGAGCGACCCGGCGAGCTACACCTTCGCGTTCGAGAAGAGCGGGCCGGCGGCGTGGCTGACCGTGCCCGGCGGAACGCTCGGCTTCCCGCTCTGCCAGGACGAGGTCGACCAGATCGTCGCGTTCGGCGAGATCGCGTTCGCGCCGGCCGTCGAGCGCTGCGAGCGGATCGCGCTCTCGGCCACCGTCCGCGACGGCCGCGCGCTGCAGACCTCGTACCGCTGGCAGGCCGGCCAGGCACCGGTCCTCCCCCCGGCCGACACGGCGGCCGGCGAGCCGACGCTGTGGCTGCTGCCCGACGCGCTGCGCTCGGCGGTGAGCGCGGTCTCGCTCGCCGGCGTGCCGTACGAGCTGGAGCTGGCGACCCCCGCGCCCGCCGGCCCGCCGCACGAGCGCGCGGTGACCGCGGCGCGCTGGGCGACGACCGTCGCGCTGCGCATCGCGCGCGTGCCCTCGCAGACCAGCGACGGGCCGAACCTGCCCGGCACGTTCCTGATGCTGGGCGCCGACCAGCTCGGCACGGAAGCGCTGCTCGCGCTGCTGCGCCGCCTCGCGGACGACAAGGCGACGCTCTACCTGCTCTACCCGCCCGACGCCAGCGATCCGAGCGGCGGCGGCCTGGTCTCCGACGCGCTGGTGCGCGAGCAGGTCGTGCTGGTCAAGACCAACCTCTCGACGCTCAGCAACGGCACGCCGACCCAGGCCGCCTCGGAGCGCGGGCTGCGCGTCGCCGCGCTGGCGGCGGCGAGCGGCGGGTTCAGCGCGACGCTGGCGCCGGCCGAGAGCGCGGCCTTCGTGACGCTGCTGTGGGAGTGCAGCGTGGTCCGCTCGGGCGGGTTCTACCTGACCTACACGGCCGCCGACGGCAGCTCGCTGCCCGACGCGATCTTCGGGGTGAACGGCGAGGCCACGCTGACGCTGGTCGCGCTGCTCGACTCGCAGCCGTCGCTGGCCGCCAGCCTGCTGCTGCCGCTCAACGACGCGGTGGTGGTGGGCGAGAACGTCGACGGGTCGACCTCGACGCTGACCGCCCGCGCCGCCGCGCACGCGGTCGTCGCGGGCGACACGCTGACGACGATCGCGGCCGGCTACCCGCTGCTCGCACCCCTCGACGCCGCCGCGCTGGCGACCGCGAACGCGACCGTCAGCCACCTGCTCGACCCGCAGCGCACGATCGTGGTGAACGGCGCCGAGCAGCCGATCGGCCCGCTCGACACCTTCGCCAGCATCGCGCTGGCCGCGCACACCGACCCCGCCGCGCTGGGCACGGCCAACGCGAACCGAGCGATCTTCCAGACCGGCGCGCTGGTCCAGCCGCTGGCCGGGATGCTGCGCCCCTCGGCGACGCTGCGGCCGGGCAGCAGCGGGTTCTTCGTGACCCGCACCGACCCGCAGCAGCCGCCCGACCAGGGCCGCGCGCTCGGCACGGCGGACGCGCAGAGCGAGCTGGACACCTTGTTCAACCTGCTCGGCTTCCGCATCGCCGAGGCGGGCGGGTTCGCGGCCAGCGGCGAGGGCGTGCCGGCCGGCCCCACCCACGCCGACGGCGACCCGCGCTGGAACTACCTGCAGACGCTGGCGGTGGCGAGCTTCGCGCTGCCCGGCCCGCTGGCGCAGGTCGTGCCCGCCTCGCCGGCGCTGCCGCCGCCGGGCGCGAACCCCTATGCCGGGATCGCGGCCGGGGCCGCGCTCACGCTCGAGCTGGAGTTCCACGACGTCCACGGCAACCGTCCCGGCGGGGCGCCGCTCGCGCCGCCGGTGCCGGTCGGCTACACCGACGACTTGCTGGCCGTCTCGGCCTGGCCGAGCACCGCGAGCGCCTACGCGTTCGTGGCGCAGGGCGGCGCGGCGCGGCTCGCGCTGGAGTGGCGCTTCAGCGCGGCGGCCTACATGCCGGCGCCGGGCGCGGACTACCCGGCCACGCACGACAAGGCGCGGGTCGACCGCCAGCGGCTGATGACCGCGTACTACCAAATGCGCATGCCCGACGTGCGGGTCGCGCTGAGCAGCTCGATCGCGACGGTCGACGATCCCGCCGCGACCGCGACCGCGCTCGGCCTGGGCCTGAACGACTACCTCGCCGAGGCGTACGTGTTCGCGAGCTCGGCCGAGCTGCTGCCGGCGGTCGCGCACGTCACCGCCGAGCCGGCGGCGGACACGCTGGCCAGCATCGCGGGCGCGTTCGAGACCGTCCCGGGCGCGCTCGCCCAGGCCAACCCGCAGGCCGACGCCGGCGCGCTCTTCGGCGCCCGCGCGGCGCTGAACATCCCGCGCTACGAGCGGGTCGCCACCGGCGACACGGCGCGCGGGATCGCGATCCGCCTGCTGCCCGGCGGCAGCGAGCAGCAGCGGCTGGCGCTGATCCGGGCGATCGGGGCGGCAAACGCCGGCCTGCCGCTGCTGGCCGGCACGGCCCTGATCGCCAAGCCGCGCAGCGTCACGATCGCCGCGCGCGACGGCGACCTGGCCAGCGTGGCCGCGCTCGCCGCCTCGCAGTACGTCGCCGTCGCGAGCGACCCGGCCGCGCAGCTCGTCGGCCTGGCCGACGCCAACCCGACCGCGACGCTGGGCGAGGGCATCACGCTGACCTATACCGGCGCGCCCGCGCTGACCGTCGGCCCCAACCAGAGCTTGGCCGACGCGGTCGCCGCGTTCGCCGCGACGGTGCCCGACGCGAGCGCGACCGGCGTGGCCGAGACCAACCGCCTCGTGCAGCGCTTCTTCGCCGACGGCGTCGTGCTGGCGCTGCCCAACTACGTCGCGCAGCCGAACGACACGCTGGCGACGGTCGCGGCCTGGCCGGGCACGCTCGACGGCGGCGACGCCGCCCAGCTCCTGATCGACAACCTCGACGTGCCCGACGTCTTCCCGCCCGGCACGCCGCTGTTCTGGGGCCTGACGACGTACGCGCTGCAGGGCGGCGACACGCTGCAGAGCGTCGCCGACGCGTTCGCGATCACGGTCGAGGACCTCGGCTCGCGCAACGCCGGCCTGACGCTCGAGCCCGGGCAGAGCCTGCGCATCCCGTTCCTGGTCGATGCCGGCGCGGTCGCGAGCTCGACCTACCGCGCCGACGGCAGCGAGTCGATCGACGACATCGTCGCGCGCTACGCGAGCTGGCAGAACGACCCGGCGGCGCTGAGCGAGTTCGTCGTGCGCAACCGCTACGTCGCGGCGCAGTTCGCGCCCGGCGTGGACATCGTGATCGGCGGGCAGAAGCACCAGCCGACGCTGGCCTCGACCATCGACACGCTCGCGGCGCAGTTCGGATTGGACCCGCTGGCGTTCGTCAGCGCGATCGCCGGCACGGCGGGCTACCTGCGCGCCGGAGCGACCTTCTACGCGGTCGCGATGACGGCGGCCGCGGGCGAGAAGCTCTCGGCCGTCGCGGACCGCTATCACGCCGGCGTGGCCGAGCTGGCCGACGCCAACGCGTCGGTCTACGGTCTCATCGCGGCCGGCCAGACCGTCACCGTCGGCGGCTACCAGCTGGTCAGCGGCGCGGCCGAGACCTTCACCAGCCTCGCCGCGCGGGTGAACGCGGCCCGGGCGGCCCACGGCGAGCCGCCTTGGCTCGCGCCGGCCGACGTCGCGCTCGCCAATCCCGACCTGCTGCTGCAGGCCGCGGCCCTGGTCTCGCCGGTGCGCGGCCTGACCCTCTCGGTCGCGGTGACGCCGACCTACGCCGCGGCGATCGCGCCGGTCACCGTCACCCTCACGACGACCCGCGACGAGGGCTTGGTCGACCCCGAGTTCCGCGCCGCGCCGGCGGTCTTCCGCTCGGTCGTGGCGGTCGCGCCGCAGCCGGCGCTGGCCGATCCCGATCAGACCGGCGCCGCCCCGCTGTTCTCGCTGCGCGGCTTCGCGGCGGCGTTCGAGGCCGCGTTCCCCGGGCTCAAGCTGGCCACCGGCGCCGACGCCGACTACGGCCTGGACGCGCAGCGCGCGGCCTGCGGCACGATCGTCCCGACCGTCCGCGGGCGCTTCGCCCAGGCCGCCGCGCCGCCCGACCTGCCGGCGAACCGCCGGCTGTGGACGGTCAACCTGGGCAGCGCGGGTACCGCGGCGGCGCGCTTCAACTACCGGGTCGACCGGGCCGGGGTCCAGTTCTACGCCTACCCGCCGCTCTCGACCGCGCTCTGGGACTCGGGCGATCTGACGGTGCAGGCCTACGTCAGCGGCCAGGGCCTGACCGGCGAGCAGACGCAGCGCTTCCAGGCCGCCGAGCCGGACCTGTGGGCGCGGACGTTCCTGGAGACGCTCGACGGCGTGCTGGCGCCGGCCGCGGCGGCGAACCTGTACGCGCTCGGCGCGGCGGCCGGCGGCCCCGCGCCGCTCGACGCCCTGCTGACCGTCAAGAACGGCTTGGCGGGCCAGTTGCGCGACGAGCTGCTGCCGCTCTTCGGCAGCGCGGGCGGCGGACTGGCGGACGCGCAGGAGCGGTTCTACCAGGAACTGCTGGTCGAGCTGGGCTCGGCCTACGCGAGCGGCGTGCTGGTGCAGTACCCGTTCGCGGTCGACTCGGGCTGCACGCAGCCCGAGGTCGCCGCGCGGCTGGCGGGCAAGCCGCTGGCGCACGTCTACCGCACCGCCAAGACCGGCGCGGTCGAGCTGGCCGACGTCGCGGCGGCGCTCGGCGTGGCGCTGGCCTACCTCGAGGACGCGCTGACCACGACCCATTTCCTGATCGCGCCGCGCATCGCGACCAAGCTGGGCGCCAAGACGTACACGACCGGCAACGACGACACGCTGGCCTCGCTGGCCCTCGTCTACGGCGTGACGGTTGCCGAGCTGGTCGCAAACATCGAGGTCGAGACGACCGGCTCGGGGCTGCTGCGCAACGACGCGGTGGTCAACGTCACGCGCGTCGCCGCGACGGTCGGCCGCGATGAGCGGCTCGTCGGGCTGGCCGCGCGCACGGGCGGGACCGTGATCGGCCTGGTGCGCGCGAACGCCGACCTGCCGAACGTCTTCGCGCCGGGCTCGTCCGTCACGCTGCCCGGCCATCCCAGCACGCCGGTGCCGCCGGCGGGCTCGTTCGCCGGCGTCGCGGCGGCGCTGGAGATCACGCTCGACGCGCTCGGCGGCGCGCTCTGGAACGCCGACGTGACCGGCGATACGGCGGCCTACGCGCTGGCCGCCGGGGTCGCGCTGGCGCTCTTGGCGGTGCCGCCGGCCTACACGTTCACCACCGCGAAGGTTCCGCTCGCCAAGGGCACCGGCTACCTGACCTCGGTCTTCGACGTCAAGGACGTCGCGCTCGAGCGCTCGGTGTTCCTCGACCTCGAGTACGCCATCACCGGGATGGAGTACGACATCGTTCAGGACGAGAGCGCGCTGGGCGCCTATCAGGCGTCGTCCTGGCTCGCCTTCGTGCTGCCGGTCCTCGCGGTCGACCCGAGCTTCCCCAACGACGGCGACTTGGGCCCGGTCGAGATCCCGCTCCCGCTGCGCGCGTACCCGCAGCCGTTCGTGCTCGACGGCGCGGCGGCGGAGTACCCCAGCGGCGGCAACGGGAACGGCGACACGATCTTCGAGTGGAGCTACGCGTTCCGCACCACCCGCACGATGGCGCCGCAGGACACCGCCGGGCTGGCGGCGGCGTTCAACATCCCCGACGACTCGGCCGCCAACGCGCTGGCCATGGCCGCCGGTCCCAAGCGCGACGCGCTCTTCGCGCAGCTCGCGCAGTTCGGGTTCGTCTACCCGGCGCTCTCGGCCGATCTGGCGCTGCTGAGCCTGGCCCAGCGCGATGCCGCGCAGACCAAACGGGTCGTCGCCGCGGTGCAGACGCTGGTCACGCTCGCGCAGCAGATCCAGAGCGCATGGCAGGCCACCTCGCCCGTGCGGGCCGCGTTCCCGACCGTCGGCGACATCTACACCTACCGGCTGCAGACGATCGTCGACGAGAGCCGGCCGAGCACGTACGCGTACCTGCTGCTCGACCAGCCGACCGGGCCGCCCGACTTCGCGTTCACCCTGCCGCTCTCGTACGCGGCCGAACCTGACCGCGGGCCCGGTCGACGCCGCGCTGCGCGCGGCCTTCGCGGCCCAGAAGTACGTGCTCTCCAGCGCGGCCGAGCTCGAGCCGGTCGTGCCGCCCGCAACCGGCGTGTGGAGCCTGGTCGACGCGCCGAGCGACCTGACGTTCACCCTCACCGTCGGCCCGGCGGCGATCGTCGTCGCGCGGCGGTACCTCTGGCCGGCGCTGGCGGACTCCGCGGGGACGCCCTATCCGGCGCAGCAGATCGGCGCGGCGTCGCTGGTGACGTTCGGCGGCAGCATCGAGCAGCCGCTGCGCGTGCAGCTCCGGTTCGAGCGCATGCAGGTGATCGGCAAGCAGAACGCGATCGCCGGCATGTCGGTCACCCGCAACGCGAACCTGCTGCCGAACCGCACGACCGACTCGGCGTTCGTCTACCAGACGCCGCTGGTCGCGCTGCCCGGCACGACCACGCCGAGCTCCGTCATCGCCGACCAGGTCCAGCTCCAGGCGTACGCGCCGCACGGCAGCGACCTCGCGACGGCGCTGGGCGGCTTCTTCGACACGGTCTTCGCGGCCCAGATCGCGTCCAGCCCGACGACCACCCGGCGGATCGCGATCGAAGCGGCCTACGCGTACACGATCGCGCCCGACAACCCGGTCCCGGTGCGCTTCCCGCTCGCCCTGGTGCCGCAGGCCGACTACACGGTGAAGGCCGACGGCGACCCGAAGAACCCGGCGAGCTTCGTCGCGCGCTTCGCCGGTTTCGTCCAGGCTCAAGCGCAGGCAGCCGGCGTGCCGGCCGCGACCGGCACGCTCGCGTTCCGCTTCACGGTGTTCTCGACCCTGGCCGGCGACACGGGCCTGCGCCCGATCCTGCGCTTCGACGACTTGGTGTACGACCTCGCGCCGGAGGTACAACCGGCCCTCCGCCGCGCGCTGCTGCGAAGTTGAAGGCGGCTAAGACAGCGTCGTAAGAGGCGTGCTCACCCCTTGGAGCAGAATCATGGGTACGCGTAGCGTACGTTCGGAGGCGGGACTCTGCGAATTCGACCCGAGCGCTATCGTGATGCAGCAGTAGAGCGGCTGGGTGAGGCCTGGCACTTGTGGGAGAACAAGGAGTACGGCGGAGCAACGTACCTGGCTGGCGTGGGGGACCTAGCATGGAAAGGACAAACGCATTCCGGGAGCGCTTAGAGCATCTGCTTCACGACCGATTCGACGGCATGGACGTTCACATCGAGCCATTGGGCAACACGGGGCGTCTCAGCGGAGTCCTGGTATGGGATGGCTTTCGAGGGATGGAATTTCGTCGATCGGCAGGAGCGCGTGTGGTCCGCGATTCGCGATTCCATCGAGACCGACGCTTCGCAGGTCAGCACGCTCATTACCCTGACGCTTGCGGAGGCGGCCGAAGAGTAACCTCGCACAATCAGACCAACGGTCTCAGCGGTGGTCACTGAGATGCCCAACCGCCAGCCCCGTTCATACGCTCCGTGGGACACGATCGCAACAGGCCGAGCCGCTGTACCAGCGTGGGTCGCGATCGACGAGGCGGCTTACAACAACGTCCGCCGCAGGTCGGCCAGCGCGTTCTTGATCTCCACGGTGAACCGCGCCGCCAGCGCGCCGTCGATCACCCGGTGGTCGTACGACAGGCTCAGCGGCTGCATCAGCCGCGGCACGAACGCCGACCCGTCCCAGACCGGGCGCATCTCCGCCTTGCAGGCTCCGAGGATCGCCACTTCGGGGGCGTTGATGATCGGGGTGAAGTAGGTACCGCCGATCGAGCCCAGCGAGCTGATGGTGAAGGTCGAGCCGCTCATGTCGGCGGGGCCGAGCTTGCCGTCGCGCGCCTTGGCGGCCAGTTCCGAGGTCTCGCGCGCGATCTCGAGCACGCCCTTGCGGTCGACGTCCTTGATCACCGGGACGACGAGCCCGTTCGGGGTGTCGGCGGCGAAGCCGAGGTGGTAGTACTTCTTGAGCACCAGCTCCGCGCCGTCGAGCGAGGCGTTGAGCTGCGGGTAGCGCCGCAGCGCCGCGACCGCGGCTTTCATCAGGAACGCCAGCATCGTGACCTTGACGTCCTTGCGCTCGCCGTTGATCTGCTTGCGGAACGCTTCGAGCTCGGTCACGTCCGCGTCGTCGTTCTGGGTGACGTGCGGGATCATCACCCAGTTGCGCGCCAGCACCGGGCCGCTGATCTTCTGGATGCGGCTGAGCGGCACGCGCTCGATCTCGCCGAAGCGCGCGAAATCAACCGTCGGCCAGGGCGGCAGGTGCAGGCCCAGGCCGCTGGTCTGACCGGCCTGCGCACCGGTACCGGGCGCGGCGGCTGGCGCGGCTTGCAGCGACGTCTTGACGTAGCCCTGCACGTCGTCGCGGGTGATCCGGCCGTTGGGGCCGCTGCCCTTGACCCGCGCCAGGTCGACGCCCAGCTCGCGCGCGAAGCGCCGGATCGCGGGCGAGGCGTGCACCGGTGCGCTCGTCGTCCCGACCGTCGCGTTGGTCGAGGCGCCGGTCGTCGGCACGCCGTTGGTCGGCTGGGGCGCCGGACGGCCGTTGCCCTGCGCGGCCGGCTGCTGTGGCTGCGCCGGTGGCGGCGCGGACGCCGTGGCCGGCGGAGAAGCAGAAGCAGAAGCCGATGACGAGGCGGGAGCGTCGGTGGTGACGGTGGCGATCACGCTGCCCTTCGAGACCTTGTCGCCGACCTTGACCTTGACGTCCTTGACGACCCCGCCGGTCGACGCGGGCACCTCCATCGTCGCCTTGTCGCTCTCGAGCGTGACCAGCGGCGCCTCTTTGGCGATGGTCTCGCCGGCCGCGACCAGCACCTCGATCACCGGAATGTCGCTGAAGTCGCCGATGTCGGGCACGACCAGCTCGGTCACGCCCTGCTTCGCGTCCGTCGCCGCCGGCGCGGCCGGAGCTGCGCTCTGCGCTGCACCGCCGGATGCCGCAGCGGACTGTTCGCCGGCAGACGACGCAGCCGATTCCGCACCGGACGCCGCCGCCGGCGCCGGCTGCGCCCCGGCGGCCGCCGCGTCGGCCGGCTCGACCGTCACGATCACCGAGCCTTGCGAGACCTTGTCGCCGACCTTGACCTTGACGTCTTTCACCACGCCGGCGGCGGTGGCGGGGACCTCCATCGTCGCCTTGTCGCTCTCGAGCGTGATCAGCGGCGCATCCTTGGCGATCGTCTCGCCGGGCGCGACGAGGACCTCGATGATCGGAACGTCGGCGAAGCCGCCGATGTCGGGGACGGAGAGCTCGATCTGTGCCACGCTACTCTTCCGCTTCAGACCGTGGTGGGCTCGGGCTTGGCCGGGTCGATGCCGTACTTGGCGATCGCCTCGGCCACGATCTTGCGCTTGATCGCGCCGTCGTCGGCGAGCGCCTTGAGCGCGGCCAGCGCGACCCAGCGCCGGTCGACCTCGAAGAACGCGCGCAGCTTCGCGCGGGTGTCGCTGCGGCCGAACCCGTCGGTCCCCAGCGCGTGGAAGCGCCGCTCGACGAACGGCCGGATCTGCTCGGCGAACGTCTTGACGTAGTCGGTCGCCGCGACCACCGGGCCGGCGTGCCCGTCGAGCTGCTGCGCGACGTACGCGCGGCGCGGCTCGTCGCCGGGGTGGAGCAGGTTCCAGCGCGCCGCCGCCTCGCCGTCGCGGTGCAGCAGGGTGAAGCTGGTCGCGCTCCAGACGTCGGCCGTCACGCCCCAGTCGTCGCGCAGCAGGTCGGCTGCCGCGATCACCTCGCGCAGGATCGAGCCGCTGCCCATGAGCTGCACCCGCGGCGCGTCCGACTTGGTCTTGCCGCCGTCGCGCAGCAGGTACATGCCGCGCAGGATGCCGTCCTCGGCGCCGGCCGGCAGCGCCGGGTGGTTGTAGTTCTCGTTGAGCAGGGTGATGTAGTAGTACACGTCCTGCTGCTCGGCGAGCATGCGGCGCACGCCGTCCTGCACGATCACCGCGACCTCGTAGGCGTAGGTCGGGTCGTACGGGATGCAGTTCGGCACGGCGGCCGCGAAGAGGTGCGAGTGGCCGTCCTCGTGCTGCAGGCCCTCGCCGTTGAGCGTGGTGCGGCCCGAGGTGCCGCCGAGCAGGAAGCCGCGGGTGCGCATGTCGCCCGCCGCCCACGCCAGGTCGCCGATCCGCTGGAAGCCGAACATCGAGTAGAAGATGTAGCACGGCAGCGTCTGCACGCCGTGGGTCGAGTACGCCGTTCCCGCCGCGATCCAGGACGACATCGCGCCGGCCTCGGTGATCCCTTCCTGGAGGATCTGGCCGGCCTTGTCCTCGCGGTACCAGCTGAGCTGGTCGGCGTCTTGCGGGTGGTAGAGCTGGCCGGACGACGAGTAGATCCCGAGCTGGCGGAACATCCCCTCCATGCCGAAGGTGCGCGACTCGTCGGCGACGATCGGCACCACCCGCGGCCCGATCTGCTTGTCGCGCAGCAGCGCCGTGAGCGACCGCACGAACGCCATCGTGGTCGAGATCTCGCGCTCGCCGCTGGACTCCAGCAGCGCGCCGAACTTGTCGAGCGCCGGCACGGTGAGCGGCGGCTCGACGTTGCGCCGGCGGGTCGGCACGCTGCCCAGCTTGGCGATCCGCTCCTGGAGGTACTCGGCCTCGCGGCTGTCGGGCGCGGGCTTGATGAACGGCACGGTCTCGAGGTCGGCGTCGGAGATCGGGATCGAGAAGCGGTCGCGGAAGAAGCGCAGCTGGTCGACCAGCAGTTTCTTCTGCTGGTGGGCGATGTTCATGCCCTCGCCGGCCGAGCCCATGCCGTAGCCCTTGATCGTCTTGGCGAGGATCACGGTGGGCGAGCCGGTGTGCTCGACCGCCGCCTTGTACGCCGCGTAGACCTTGTAGGGGTCGTGGCCGCCGCGGTTGAGCTCCCAGATCTCGTCGTCGGTCAGCCGCTCGACCAGCGCGCGCGTCTCGGGGTACTTGCCGAAGAAGTGCTCGCGCACGTACGCGCCGTTGCGCGACTTGAGCGTCTGGTAGTCGCCGTCGAGCGTCTCGGCCATCACCTTGACCAGCGTGCCGGTGTGGTCGGCGGCGAGCAGCGGGTCCCAGCGCGAGCCCCAGATCACCTTGATCACGTTCCAGCCCGCGCCGCGGAACACGCCCTCGAGCTCCTGGATGATCTTGCCGTTGCCGCGCACCGGCCCGTCGAGCCGCTGCAGGTTGCAGTTGACCACGAAGATCAGGTTGTCGAGCCTCTCGCGCGCGGCCATCGCCAGCGCCGCGAGCGACTCGGGCTCGTCGATCTCGCCGTCGCCCAGGAACGCCCACACTTTGCGCTGCGAGGTGTCGGCCAAGCCCGCGGTCGTGCAGGTAGCGCATGTAGCGCGCCTGGTACGCGGCCTGCAGCGATCCCAGGCCCATCGACACGGTCGCGAACTGCCAGAACTCCGGCATCAGCCAGGGGTGCGGGTACGACGGCAGCCCCTTGCCGTCGACCTCGCGCCGGAAGTTCTCGAGCTGCTCCTCGCTCAGCCGGCCTTCGACGAACGCGCGGGCGTAGACGCCGGGCGAGCTGTGGCCCTGGAAGTAGACCAGGTCGCCGCCGTCGGCGTGCTTGGGGCCGCGCCAGAAGTGGTTGAAGCCGACGTCGTAGAGCGTCGCCGCCGACGAGAACGTCGCGACGTGGCCGCCCAGCTCGCTGTGGTCCTTCTGCGCCCGCACGACCATCGCCATCGCATTCCAGCGGACGTAGTGGCGCAGCTTGGCCTCGATCGGCTCGTCGCCCGGGAAGTGCCCCTGCTGCTCGACCGGGATCGTGTTGACGTAGGGCGTCGTCTGGGCCGCCGGGGTGCGCACGCCGCGCGTCGCGGCGCGCTCGACCAGCGCCCGGACCAGCTCGCTGGCCCGGCTGGGGCCCTCGGCCTCGATGACGCCGTCGAGCGCGTCGAGCCACTCGCGCGTCTCTTGCGGGTCGGGCTGGGCTCCCGGCCGAGCCGCGGCGGCGGTGTCGGGGGCGGCTGCGCTGGGCGTATCGATCATGACGGGCTCCGAGGCGGGGGAGACGCGGGCTTCGCCATGGAGTGTAGCGCGCACCGCCCGGGCGCCCGTCCGCCATTCCGGGCCCGGAGCCATCCAATGGCGGTCCATTTCGGCCGGGCCGCGGGATTGGATGGTGCCAACCGACGAATGGACCGCAATGCGGACGGGGTGGTCGGAGCTCGCCATCGAGCTCGACCGCGGCAGCATCGTGCCGGTCTACCGCCAGATCTACGAGCGGCTGCGCGAGCAGATCCTGGCCGGCGCGCTGCCGGAGGGCGTGCGCCTGGCGCCCGAGCGGGCGCTGGCGGAGCGGCTGGCGGTCAACCGCTCGACGGTGGTCCACGCCTACCGCGATCTGGCCGCCGACGGCCTGATCGAGCAGCGGGTCGGCTCGGGCTCGCGGGTCGCGCTGGCCGAGGGCGGCCGGCCCGACCGCTCGCGCGCCGTGCCGTGGTGGGTCACCCTGCCGCCCTGGCGGGTCGGCCAGTTCCCGGCCGTGCTGGGCGAGCTGGCCGCCGCCGAGCACGGCGACCGGGTGGCGTTCGTCCAGGGCGTGCCGCCGGCCGAGCCCTCGCCGCTGGCCGACCTCTCGCGCTCGTTCGCGCGGGTCGGCGGCGACGTCAACTACGTGCTGACCTACGGCGACTCCGAGGGCTACGGCCCGCTGCGCGAGGCCATCGCGCTGCGCATGCGCGCGCGCGGCTGCGTGGTCGACCCGCGCGACGTGCTGGTGCTGACCGGCTCGACCCAGGGCATCACGCTGGTCGCGCAGTCGCTGGCCGAGCCCGGCGACGAGATCGTGGTCGAGGCGCCGACCTACCCGGGCGCGCTGCAGATCTTCCAGATCGCCGGCCTGCGCGCGATCCCGGTCCCGCTCGACGAGGCGGGCCTGCGGGTGGACCACGTCGAGGCGATCCTGCGCACCCGCCGGCCGCGCTTCATCTACACCATGCCCTCGATCCACAACCCGACCGGGGTGACCATGCCCGCCGAGCGCCGCGAGCGGCTGGTGACGCTGGCTCGCCGCCACGGGGTGCCGATCGTCGAGGACGACCCGTACGGCGGGCTGGCCCAGCCGGCCGCCGCGCCGCTGCTCGCGCGCGACGCCGAGTCGGTGATCTACCTCTCGTCGTTCTCCAAGACGATCGCGCCGTCGCTGCGGCTGGGCTGGCTGGTCGCGCCGCGCACGATCTACGAGCGGCTGCTGCTGCGCAAGCAGTCCTACGACATGGCCTCCTCGATGTACATCCAGGCCGGGGTGCGCGACTACCTCGAGCACGGCTACGACGCGCACGTCGTCGCGCTGCGGGCCGAGCTGCAGGCGCGCCGCGCGCTCGCCCACGCCGCGATCGAGCGGCACTGGCCGCCCGCGCTGCGGGTGCCGGCCGGCGGCGACGGCTACTACCTGTGGGCGACCGCGCCGCGCGAGACGCGCGCCCGCGCGCTGCTCGCCAGCGCCGAGCGGCGCGGCGCGTCGTTCCTGTTCGGCGAGGCGTTCTTCCCGCAGTCCGGCGGCGACCACAACTTCCGCCTGGCGCTCACGCCGGTGCCGCGCGCCGCGATCGCCGAGGGGATCCGGCGCATCGGCGAGGCCGCGCGGTGAAGCCGTTCCCCTCCGCGGCGCTGCTGGCGTGGTACGCGGTGCACGGCCGGCGCCACTTGCCCTGGCGCACGACCCGCGACCCGTACCGGATCGTGGTGAGCGAGTCGATGCTGCAGCAGACGCAGGTCGAGCGGGTGATCCCGCTCTACGAGGCGTTCGTCGCGCGCTGGCCGAGCTTCGCCGCGCTGGCCGCCGCCGCCGCCGGCGACGTCGTGCGCGCCTGGCGCGGCCTGGGCTACAACAGCCGCGCGGTGCGCTTGCACGCGCTCGCGCGCGCGGTCGTCGAGCGCCACGGCGGCGCGCTGCCGGCCGGCCTCGCGGCGCTGCGCGCGCTGCCCGGCATCGGCGCGTACACCGCGGCGGCGGTGCGCGCGTTCGCCTTCGAGCTGGACGACGCCGCGATGGACGTCAACCTGCGCCGGGTCGTGCACCGGGTGCGCTTCGGCCTCGAGCACCCGCCGCTGGCCGACGACCGCGCGCTCGACATGCTGGCACTGGCGGCCGTGCCGCCCGGCGCCGCGCACGACTGGAACTCGGCCCTGATGGACCTCGGCGCGACGCTCTGCACCGCCCGCGCGCCCAAGTGCCTGGTCTGCCCGCTGCGGGCCGACTGCGCCGCGGCGCCGGTCGACCCGTACGCGCTGGCCGAGCGCGCGCGCCTGCACGCCAAGCGCAAGCCGCCGCAGAGCGCCATACCGTTCGAGCGAACGACCCGCTTCCTGCGCGGGCGGATCATCGACCGCTTGCGCGACGTGCCGCCGCGCGAGACGCTCGGGCTGGATGCGCTCGAGCGCGATCTCGCCGCGCTCGTTCCCGCCGACCGCCTGCACGAGATACCCGGCATCGTCGACGTGCTGGTGCGCGACGGCATCGTCACGCGCGTCGCCGCGGCGGTCCGCTTGCGCTGACGGCTCAGCCGATTCCGAGCGGACGCTAACCTGGGTCTCATGAGCGGCGCGTTTGCCTGCCAGAGACGCATGGTACGTTGCGTGCGTTCTCTTCACGTCCGCACCCACTCGCTCTCCGATAGGACTCCCCGCATGAAACTGACTCGTCTCGCCGCACTCGTCGCGGTGCCTGCCGCGCTCTCGCTGGCCGCCTGCGGCGGCGGCTCGTCCGGTGTGCTCGGCAACAACGTCGGCACCGGCGGTCAGACCGCGAACCTGCGCTTCGTCAACGGCTCGCCCGATCTGGGTAGCAACGTCGACATCTACTTCCAGGCGACCGGCGCGGCCGCTGCGCCCGGCTCGACCGCCAACGGCGCCAGCACGACCAACGTGCCCTACGGCCAGACCACGCCGTTCTTCCAGGAGCCGATCCGGCCGGCACGCTGACCGTGCGCAGCACCGGCGCGTCGTCGAACGTCGCCCGCGCTGCGGCAGCCTGGCGTGCCCGATCCCGCAGATGCAGGCCAACGAAGTACACCGTCGTGATCGCGGGCAACGGCGGAACGCACACCTGCCGCTGTTCCAGGACTTCGACTAAACGCGAGCGGCGCGCAGTACCGCGTCCACGACGCGGCGGCGAGCCTGGGCACGCAGATCGCCTACGGCACGAGCATACCGGCGGACCCCGGCGGCGTACGGCTCGGCGAACGTCGCCAACCTCGGCAGCGACGCGATCGCGGCGTCCGGCGCGACGTTCACCCAGGTGCAGCCTGCCGGCCCGATCCAGAACCCGAGCACGACGCCGGGCTTCGTCATCGGGCCGAACACGGCGGCGGCACGACGATCAGCTCGACCGATACGCTCAGCGCAAGCTCGCTCTTCGCGTCGGGCTCGCTGGCCCAGCCGAACACCGCCGGTTCGCTGAACTACCCGAACACCGCCGGCACCTCGGTCTTCGCGGTCGACTGCACTGCGGCCGCCGTGGCGTCGCTGTCCGGCGTGCAGTGCAACTCGGGCGCCGCGCTGATCGGCACGTTCGACACGCTCTAGCGGAGCGCTCCGCCGCGGCTGGGGTTTCGCCCAGCCGCGGCGGTTCAGCGCGCGGGCTGCAGTGCCGCGACGGCCTCCGCCGCGGCGGCCCAGCTCGCGCGCGGCACGGCCGAGCAGACGAACCACGGGTTGAGGACCGACGGGCCGGCGTAGCGCAGCGGCGCGCCGTCCAGCCTCACCACCTCGGCGCCGGCTTCGAGCGCGACCGCATGCGCGGCGGCGGTGTCCCACCACGAGGTCGGTCCCAGCCGCGGGTAGAGGTCCGCGCTGCCGTCGGCGACCAGGCACAGCTTGAGCGAGCTGCCGATCGAGACCACGGTGTGGGGCGGCAGCGCGGCGAGGAACGGCGCCAGCGCGTCGCCGGCGTGCGAGCGGCTCGCCACCACCGCCAGCTCGGCGGGCGGGCGGCGCGCGCCGATGCGCCGCGCCCCGCGCGCGTCGATGCGGGCCGCGCCGCCGCCGCGCGCCGCGGCGTAGCTCACCCCGCGCGCGGGCGCGTGCACCACGCCGAGCACCGGCAGGCCGTCCTCGACCAGCGCGATGTTGACCGTGTAGTCGTCGCCGCCGCGGACGAACTCGCGGGTGCCGTCGAGCGGGTCGACCAGCCAGAAGCGAGCCGGCCGGCCGGCGTGGGTGTGCGGCTGTTCCTCCGAGACGACCGGCGTGGCGGGGTCGAGCGCCGCCAAGCCGGCCGCGATGACGCGGTCGGCCGCGAGGTCGGCGGCGGTCACCGGCGAGTCGTCGGCCTTGAAGGTCACCGCGTGGGCGCGCTCGGCCACCACCGCGGCGATCGCCGCGCCGGCGCGGTGGGCCAGCGCGACGATCTCGTCCAGCACGCCCGGGTCAGCTTCCGCGCAGGGCGGTGCGCTCTTCGATGAACGCGATCAAGCGGGCGACGCCGGCCTCGACGGTGGCGGTGTCGGTGCGGAGCTCGAGGTCGGGCGTCTCGGGTGCCTCGTAGGGCGAGTCGATGCCGGTGAACGAGGTGATCTCGCCGCTGCGCGCCTTGCGGTAGAGGCCCTTGGGATCGCGCTGCTCGCAGACCGCCAGCGGCGCGTTGACGAAGACCTCGAAGAACGGGTGGCGCGCGCTCTCGCGCACCGCCGCGCGGGCGGCGGCGAACGGCGCGATCACCGAGACCAGCACGATGTGGCCGGCCTCGGCCAGCACGCCGGCGACGGCCGCGCTGCGGCGCACGTTCTCGGCCCGGTCGGCCTCGGTGAAGCCGAGGTCGGTGTTGAGCGACCAGCGCAGTTGGTCGCCGTCGACGGTCGCGATCGAGAAGCCGCGGTCGAAGAGCTGGCGCACGACGCCGCGCGCCAGGGTCGACTTGCCGGCGCCCGAGAGCCCGGTCAGCCAGAAGATCGCGGCCCGGTGGCCGCTGCGCCGCTCGCGCTCGGGCAGCGTCACCGCGCCCGCGTCGGCGCGCGCCGGCGCGGCGCTGGCGACGACCGGCTCGGTGGTGAAGCCGATCGCGACCACCCGGTCGCCGCGCAGCAGCACGCTGCGCGCGCCGTGCGGGTCGTCGTCGCGCCGGTCGAACACGACCGGCGTCGTCGCGCGCACCCGCAGGCGGACGATGTTGTGCTGCGCCGCCTCGGTCGAGTACGCGTCGCGGGCGGCGTCGATCTCGTAGATCGCCGGGGTGCCGTCGACGACCACCGGCACGTCCTGCGTGCCGCGCTTGAGCCGCAGCCGCTCGCCGGCCGAGGGGCCGTCGTGGTCGAGCCAAAACGTCTCGAGCGCGACGTCGCGCGCGACGGCCGGCGCTTCGTGCGGCAGCGCGAAGCTGTCGCCGCGCCCGGCGAAGCGGTCGCCGTCGAGCACCACCCCGATCGTCTCGCCCGCCGCGGCGCGCGCGACGTCGCCTTCCGGCCAGCGCACGAGCCGCTCGGCGGCGACCCGCACGCCGGCCGGCAGCAGGAGCAGCTCGCTGCCCGCGCTCAGCTCGCCGCTGGCCACGGTGCCGACCACGATGCGCGTGCCGTCGCGGCGGTACACGTCCTGCACCGGCAGGCGGAACGGCCGCTCGACCGGCGCGGGCACCCGCCGGATCGCGTCGATCGCTTGGATGACGGTCGGCCCGTCGTACCAGGGCGTCGTCTCGGAGCGGGCCGAGACGTTGGTGGCGAAGGCGGCGCTGACCGGGATGATCGCGGCCGGCGGCGTGCGCGCGAGCGCGCCGCGCAGCGCGCGCTCCAGCTCGGCGACGCGCTGCCGGGGGTCGGCCAGCAAGTCGATCTTGTTGACCGCGACGATGACGTGCTTGATGCCGAGGAACGCCAGCAGGTAGGCGTGGCGCAGGGTCTGCTCGCCGATGCCGGCCGCCGCGTCGACGACCAGCACCGCCGCGTCGGCTTCGCTGGCGCCGCTGAGCATGTTGGCCAGGAACTGCCGGTGGCCGGGCGCGTCGATGACCATGAAGCGCCGGCCGGCGTGGCTGAACCAGAGGCGAGTCGTGTCGATCGTGATCGCCTGGTCGCGCTCTTCCTGGAGCGAGTCCAGCACGTACGACCACTCGGGCGTCGTGCCGCGCCGAGCGCTGCTGGCGACGACGTCGTCGACCTTCGACTGGTGCAGCAGGCCCAGGTCGTACAGCAGCCGGCCGATCAGGGTCGACTTGCCGTGGTCGACGTGGCCGACCACCACGATGCGCGAGACCTGGTCCCCGGCAACCGCGCCGGCCGCCGGCTTGGTGTGCAGTTCCATCTCCATCGCTTACATGTAACCCGCGGTGCGCAAGCGCTCGAAGGAGTCCTCGCTCTCGTTGTCCATCACCCGGCCGGCGCGCTCCGGCTCGCGGGTCGCGACCAGCTCGGCGATGATCTCGTCGATCGAGGCGGCCTCGCTCTTGATCGGTACGGTGATGTTCTTCTCGCCGAGCGACCGGTAGCGCAGGCCGTCCCGCGCGAGGTAGAGGTCGACGTACGGAATGTCCTCCCGCTGCGTGTAGCGCCAGATGTCGACCTCGGTCCAGTGCAGCAGCGGGTGGACGCGGACGTGCGCGCCGTGGGGCACGTCGGTCGTGTAGTAGCCCCACAGCTCGGGCGGCTGGGCGCGCACGTCCCAGGTGCCGCTGACCGAGCGGGGCGAGAAGATCCGCTCCTTGGCGCGGGTGGCCTGCTCGTCGCGGCGGATCCCGACGACGATGCCCTGGGGGCTCTCGCGGGCCAGGTAGTTCTTGAGCCCCTCGGTCTTGCGGGCGGCGGCGCGGGTCGCCGGCGGCAGGGTCGGGTCCATCTGGTCCTCGGGCGGGCACAGCTCGACCCGCAGGTCGAGCTGCCACTCCCGCGCCAGCCGGTCGCGGAACGCGTACACCTCGTCCAGCTCGAGCTCGGTGTCGAGCTGGACCAGCGGGAAGGGCACCTCGCCGAAGAACGCCTTGCGCACCAGCCACAGGAGCGCGGTGCTGTCCTTTCCCATCGACCACAGCATCGCCAGCGGCCGCAGCGTGGCGTACGCTTCGCGCAAGATCGCGATGGCCGCGTGTTCGAGGATGTCGAGGTCGGCTTGAGGTGCGGTCATGGAGGTCCTCCACTACCACGACCGCGGCGGCCAGGCCTCGCCGCCGGGCGCCCGCGCGGGCGGCTCGCCGCTAGCGGTGAGCCTGCGCACACGAGCGCAGGCTCACCGCTAGTGGCCGGCGCGCGCGGCCAGCACGGCGCGCGCTCGCTCGCGCAGCTCGGCCTTGCGCACCTTCTCGCCGTTGGGGCTGGGCGTGGTCGGGAACCCGTCGACCGCGATCACCGCGTGCGGGACCTTGTAGCCGGCGATGCGCTCGCGCGCGAACGCGATCAGCGCGTCCGGCTCGAGCGCGGCGCCCGCGCGCGGCTGGACGAACGCCACCGGCACCTGGCCGGCTTCGCCGTCGGCGCCGACCACCTGCGCCTTGGCGACCGCCGGGTGGCGCTCGAGGAACTCCTCGATCTCGCGCGGGTCGACCAGGAAGCCGCGCAGCCGCAGCGAGTCGCCCAGGCGCGCGAGGAACACGAACGAGGTCGCATCGCAGGTGTAGCCGAGGTCGCCGGAGCGGAACCAGCCGTCGGCGGTCCGGGCCGCGGCGCTCGCGGCGGGGTTGCCGACGTACGCCTGGGCGACGTTGTAGCCGCGGAACTGCAGCTCGCCCGGCGTGCCGGGCGGGCACGGCGCGCCGCTCTGCGGGTCGGCCGCGCGCACGCCGATCGCCGGGTCGACCAGCACGCCGCCCACCCGCGCGCGCTGCGCCGCGTCGAGCTCCACCGGCCAGGCCGCGGTCAGCGCGAAGCACTCCGAGGACCCGTAGAGCCCGGTGAAGCGCACGCCGGCCGCGCCCTCCCAGCGCTCGAGCTGCTCGCGCAGCCGGCCGCCGAAGTCGGCGAAGCCGCCGCCGCGCAGGCTGCGCAGCGCGCCCGGCGCGAGCGGGATCGCGGCCAGCATCGCGTCGCTGCCGAAGAGGTGGGTGACGCCGTGCCGCTCGATCGCCCGCGCTGCCGCGGCGCCGTCGAAGACCGGCAGCGGCAGGACCGTGGCGCCGCCGGCCAGCGTGGCCAGCGCGACGTTGAAGCCGAACACGCCGCAGAACGGCAGCGCGCAGAGGTTCACGTCGCCCGGGCGCAGCCCGAACGCCGCGGCGTCGTTGCGCGCGTGCCGCGCGACGCCGGCGCCGTCGTGCGCGGCGAGCTTGGGCGCCGAGGTCGTGCCCGAGGTGGTGAACGCGGCGGCCAGCTCGTTCGCGTGCGCGCCCGCGGCGTGCGCGAGCGCCGGCCCGCGCTCGAGCGCCTCGTACGGCACCGCGCCGGCGAGCGCCGCCGCGGGCGCGCCGAGCACGACGACCGAGCGCAGCGCGGGCAGCTCGGCGCGCACGCCGGCCAGCATGGCGGCGAAGTCGACGCCCAGGAACTGCGGCGCCAGCACGATCGCCCGCGCGCTCGCCGTGCGCAGCACGCCGGCCAGCTCCTCCGCGCGGTAGCGCGTGTTGACGCCGACCGCGCACGCGCCGATGCGGGCCGCCGCGAGCAGCAGGATCAGGTACTCGGCCCGGTTGGGCAGCAGCAGCGCGAGCACGTCGCCGCGGCCCAGGCCCAGCTCCGCCAGCCCGCCCGCGACGCGCGCGCTGCGCTCGGCCAGCGCCGCGTAGGTCAGCCCCGGCCCGCCGTCCGGCTCCGCGACCGCCGGCGCGCCGCCGTGGCGGCGGGCGACCTCGGCGATCAGCTCGACGACGCCGCTCACGGCCGGAACGAGGTCACGACGTCCAGCCCGTGCGTCGCAAAGGTGTCGAAGTCGTGCAGCACGCCGGTGACCTCGCCGAGCGCGATGCGGCGCGCGATCAGCGCGGCGGGGTCGAGCCGGCCCTGCGCGATGAGGTCGAAGATCTCGCCGTAGGCGCCGTGCGGGTTGGAGGCCGACCCGACGATCTCCAGCTCGGTGTTGACCAGCAGGTCGGCCGGGATCGCGATCTGCCCGCTCTCGTCGCGCGAGGTCAGGCCGACCTGGACGTGGCGCCCGCCCGGGCGCAGCGCCGCGATCGCCTGCTGGGTCGTCGCGGCGCTGGCGATCGCGTCGAGGGTGGTGCCGATGCCGCCGCCGCACAGCTCGCGGATGCGGCCCGCGACCGGCGCGCCGTCGGCCAGGAGGGTCTCGACCGCGCCGGCCCGCCGGGCCAGCGCGAGCTTGCCGGCGTCGATGTCGACCGCGAGCGGCCGAGCGCCCAGCGCCGCCGCGGTCTGGATCGCCGAGAGCCCGACCCCGCCCGCGCCGAAGACCGCGATCCACTCGCCGGCCCGCACCCCCGAGCGGTGCGCGACCGCGTGGTAGCCGGTCGGGAAGCGGCAGCCCAGCGCGGCGGCGACCTCGTCGGAGATCCCCTCGGGCAGCGGCACGCAGTTGAGGTCGGCGTTGCGCACCAGCACGTACTCGGCGAAGCCGCCGTCGCGGTTGAAGCCGGCGAACTGGCCTTTGAGGCAGAGGTTGTCGCGCCCGCCGCGGCAGTTCGCGCACACGCCGCAGGACTGCAGGAACGGCACCGTCACCCGCCGTCCCGGCCGCAGCGTGCGCACCGCGTCGCCGACCGCCTCGATCACCCCGCCGATCTCGTGGCCGAGCGTCATCGGCAGCCGCGGCTTGATGCCGACCCAGCCCAGGTCGCCGTTCCAGCGGTGCCAGTCGCTGCGGCAGACGCCCACCGCGCTGACCCGCACCAGTGCCTCGTCGCCGGCCGGCGCGGGGACCGGCAGGTCCTCGATCGCGAGCGGTTCGCGGAAAGCGACGAGACGGGCGGCTTTCATCAGAAACACGGAATTGTCGGATGCGGCCGCCCCGCTCCTCCGGTGACTGGAGTGCCACCCGTATGGCACGCCATTCGATTCCCGCTTGTCAAATCGAACACATGTTCGATACTCTAACGGGACGATGCAGGGTGGACCGTCTCTCTTCGACCCCGTTACGAAGCGCTTGCTCGAGTGCGACTCGGCGCTCGCGTCTGCTGAAGCTGCTGTGCGAGGGCGAGCGCATCCCGCGCCGTCCGCAGCGCTATCACCATCTCGTCCTCGAGCTGAGCGACCCGCTCTTCGATTGATCGCCGGGGGGCGCGCGGCATGACCTGGCCCTCGACGAGCTGGTCGAGCGTGAGCCCGAGCGCCTTGGCGATTCCGGCCACGATCAGCACGCCCGGGTCCTGGGTCTCGTCGCGCTCGATTCGCGAGATGGCAGCCTGCGCGACACCGACCCGCTGGGCGAGCTCCGCCTGCGAGAGACTGGCCGCGGCCCGCGCCTCGCGGATGCGCGCTCCGATGGTCGCCACGAGCAGCAAACTAACGCCTTTGCCCATCGCTGCCCCTTTCATGCACAACCGAATATGCGCAAGAGATTGACATAAAACCAATATAGCATATACTGAAACGCATGGACAATCCTCGCCTGCTCGCGACCACCGTTCACACCCAAGGGCTCGTCGGGCAAGGGCCGCCGCCCGACGGCCGCTACACCGTGGTCGTCGCCGGTGCCGAGATCGCGCGCCCGCGGCGGGCGGACGCGCGGATCTCGATCGTCCTGCTGGTCGTCTGCGGCGCGTGCGCCGGCACGACGATCGCCTACGCCTGCCGGGCCGAGCTCGAACGCCGCGCGGCGCACAAGCCGTATCCCGCCTTCGCGCGCTTTCTCGAGGCGGCGACCGGGATCGCCTGCGGCGACGAGGCCCAGCGTTACCTCGACGAGCGCGCGCTGATCGGGCAGCGGCTCGAGGTCGTGCTGCGGCTGGGCTTCGACGGCGCGCAGCGCATCGTCGCGTTCGCGGCGCCGAGCCCCGGCCCCAGCGGCCTGGGCCGGCTCGCGCGCGAGCGCATCGCGGCGCTGGTGCGCGGCGCCGACGTCGACGCGGCGGGACTGCGCGATCTGGTGGCGAGCGTCAGCCGCGGCCGCACCCGCAGCTACCTGCGCCTACACGCCGCCGAAGCGGACGCGCTGGCGGCCCGGCTGCGCGGCACCCGCGCGCCGAGCAGCTGCCAGTTCGAGCCGACCCACTACTGAAGGCCGGCGCGCCGGCCGCGAGCTAGTCCAGCGCGAGCGCGCTCTCGCGCATGGTCGCGCGCGGGCCGGCGGCGCGCTGGTACTGGGGCGGGTAGTCCGCCTGGGCGCCCAGCACGCGCGCCGCGGCCAGCGGCCAGTACGGGTCGCGCAGCAGCTCGCGGGCGAGGAACACCAGGTCGGCCCGGCCCTCGGCAACGATCGCCTCGGCGTCGGCGGGCTCGGTGATCATGCCGACCGCGCCGGTCGCGATCCCCGCCTCGCGCCGCACGCGCTCGGCGAAATCGGTCTGGTACAGCGGCCCGACCGGGATCGTGCCGGGCGGCAGCGGCAGCGCGCCGCCGCTGGAGACGTCGATCAGGTCGACGCCGTCCCCGCGCAGCAGGCGGGCCAGCTCGACGGTCTGCTCGGCGTCCCAGCCGCCGGCGGCGTAGTCGGTCGCCGACAGGCGCACGAACAGCGGGAAGCGCTCGGGCCAGACTGCCCGCACCGCCCGCACGACCTCGCGCGCCAGCCGGGTGCGGTTCTCGAACGAGCCGCCCCAGCGGTCGCTGCGCGTGTTGACCAGCGGCGAGAGGAACTGGTGCAGCAGGTAGCCGTGCGCCCCGTGCAGCTCGATCACCGTGCCGCCGGCCTGCTCGGTGCGCCGCGCGCCCTCGGCGAAGGCCCGGATCACCGCCGCGATGCCGGCTTCGTCGAGCGCGGCCGGGGTCGGGTACGACGGGTCGAAGGGCGCCGCGGTCGGGCCGGCCGGCGTCCAGCCGCCGGCGGCCGGCGGGACCGCGCCGTTGCCGTCCCAGGGCCGCTTGGTCGAGCCCTTGCGGCCGGCGTGGGCGAGCTGCGTTCCCCACGCCGCACCGTGCTCGGCGCAGAAACGGGCGATCCGAGCCAGCTGCTCGACGTGGTCGTCCTTCCAGATGCCCAGGTCCTGGGGCGAGATGCGGCCTTCGGCGGTGACGGCGATCGCCTCGGTCAGCGTCAGCCCGGCGCCGCCGACGGCGCGGCTGCCGAGGTGCACCAGGTGCCAGTCGCTCGCGAACCCGTCCGCGGAGGAGTACTGGCACATCGGCGAGACGGCGACGCGGTTGCGCAGGGTCACGTCGCGCAGGCGCAGCGGGGAGAACAGGGCGGACATCACTGGTCTGGGACGCCCGGCGCGCCGGTTCGGTTGCGAGGAGGGCGGGCGGGCGCGTCCAATGACCCGCACTTCACCGCTGGTCGGGAGGTCCATGAGCGCTCCGGTTCCCTCGCAGGTCGCCGCGCTGGTCGGCGCGGTCGACGAGCGCGCGCGCTGCAGGACGTCTCCGGGCGCATCGCGCGCCCGGCGACGAAGCGCGCGCCGCGGCGCTGCTGCGCGCGGCGGCCGATACGGTCGACGCCCTCGCGCCGGCGACCGGTCAGGAGCGGCGCGGACGGGCGGCGCTTCCGGGTGACCGACGCCTACCGCACCCACACCGCGATCGCGCCGGCCGCCGAGCTGATCGACTTCGCCGCGGTCGCGCTCTACTGAGCCTTACGCTAGATGCGGCAGGTGCGCAGGCCCTGCTTCTCAAGGTAGCGCTGGTGGTAGTCCTCGGCGCGGTAGAACGCGCTCGCCGGGGCGATCTGGGTGACGACCGGCCGAGCGAAGCGCGCCTGCGCACGGGCCTTGCTCGCTTCGGCTGCCGCCCGCTGGCGCTCGTCGCCGTAGAACACCGCCGAGCGGTACTGCGTGCCGACGTCGGGCCCCTGGCGGTTCATCTGCGTCGGGTCGTGGAGCGAGAAGAAGGCGTCGGCCAGCGTTTCGAAGGACACCTGGTCGGCGTCGTAGGTCACGCGCACGGCCTCGGCGTGCCCGGTCGTGGACGAGCAGACCTGACGATAGGTGGGGTTCTCGGTCGTTCCGCCCGTGTAGCCGACCTCGACGTCGAGGACGCCGGGCAGGTCGCGGAAATCGGCCTCCACGCCCCAGAAGCAGCCGGCAGCGAAGATCGCGGTTTCTTGTCTCATCGGATGTACGACCCCAAAACGAGCAGGCCGGTGGCGGCGTGAGGACCATGGACGTCCGCGCGGTCGAGAACATCGCCGCCGCCCCCGCCTCGGCGACCGACCGCCGTGCCGCACTGGTCAGCGTCGGGGCTCTGCTGCTGCTCTTCCTGGGCACGCTGCCGTTCGCGGACCGGCGGCTGGTCGATATCCCGGCCGTCCTGCCGGCGGTGGTCGGGGCCAGTGTCGTCGCGCTGATCGTGACCGCGCTGCTGCTCTACCTGCAATACCGGATCGAGCGCGATCTGCGGCTCGCGCTGCTCTTCGTCGCCTACGGCTACACCGCGGCCGCCCAGCTGCTCTACCTGCTGACCTTCCCGCGCTTGTTCGCGCCGAACTGGCTGCTCGGCGCGGGCCCGCAGACATCGTCGGCGTTCTTCCTCGCCTCGCAGATCGGCTTCGCGGTCTTGGCACTGGCCCAAGCGCTGCTGTCGTACGTCGCCTGGCAGCCCTCGCGAACCGGGGTACGGATCTTCACGCTCGGCACCGCCTTCGTGTTGCTCGGCCAGACGCTGTTCTTCACCTTCGGGCACGCGCTGCTGCCGACGGTCGTCATCGGGACCACGTATGCTCCGTCGTACCGGCACTTCGGCAGCCCGGCGGTCGTCGTGCTGCTGCTGGTCGCGGCCCTCGTCGCCGGGAGCCGCTGGCGGACGGTGACCCAGGTCTGGCTGACCGTCGTCCTGCTGGCCCGGGTGTTCGACATGTACACCGGCGGGGTGATCGGGGCGAACCGCTTCTCGGTCGGCTGGTACGCCGCGCGCTTCGAGGGACTCATCGCCGCGGTCGTCGTCCTGGCCGTCTTCATGGTGAAGTACAACGGGCTGATGATGCGCCTGGCCGCGCGGACCCGGACGACCGCCGAGGCGCTCGAGATCGGCGAGGCGCGCTACGCGTCGCTGGCCAACGTCGTGCCGCAGCTGATCTTCACCACCCGGGCCGACGGCGACGTCGAGTACGTCAACGACCGCTGGACGGCGTACACGGGGATGGATCTGAGCCTGACCCGCGGCGCCGGCTGGCGCAGCGCGCTCCACCCCGACCACGAGTTCGCCGTGCGCGACCGCTGGCTCCACGCCTTGCGCACCGGCGAGCCGTTCGCGGCCGAGTACCGGATTCGCGCGGCGAGCGGGCGCTACCGCTGGTTCCTGCTCAACGTCGCGCCGGTGCGCGCCCGCCAGGACAAGACCATGGCCTGGATCGGCACCTGCACCGACGTCGACGCCCAGAAGCGGCTGGAGGAGCGCGAAGCGTTCCTGGCCCGGGCCGGCGAGCGGCTGGGCGCCTCGCTCGACGTGACCGCGACGGTGGCCGGCATCCGGGCGCTGCTGATCCCGCGGCTGGCCGAGCGGATCTGGGTCGCGCTGCTCGACGAGGACGGGCGCTACGTGCTGACGGGTCTGGGCAGCACCGACCTGGCGGACGAGCTCGACACCCGGCGCTGGATCGGCGCGCCGCTCGGCCCCGCGCTCCACGACGCGGTCGAAGCGGTGGTGGCCGGCGGCGACCCGATCGTGCTCGACAAGCCCGACCGCTTCCCCGACCCCTGGCTGCGCGAGCTGCCGGCCGGCGCGGCGATGATCGTCCCGCTGGTCACCGGCGACGTCCCGATCGGGGCGCTGGCGCTGGTGCGCAGCGGCGGGCGGGCCTACGACGCGGACGACGTGGCGCTGGTGCGCGAGTTCGCCCGCCGGGCCGCGCTCTCGCTCGAGCACGCCCGGCTCTACGAGCGCGAGCGCACGACCGCCGACGCCCTGCAGCGGGCCATGCTCCCCGCCTACCTGCCGCAGCTGCCCGACATCCGCTTCTCGGAGTCGTACTCGGCCGCGTCGGAGTCGCAGCGGGTGGGGGGCGACTTCTACGACGCCTTCGAGCTGCCCGACGGCCGGGTGGCGCTGGCGATCGGCGACGTGACCGGCCACGGCCTCGCGGCGGCGGTGATCATGGGTGAGATCCGCCAGGCGCTGCGGGCGGCCTCGTTCGAGTCGGCCGAGCCCTCGGCGATCCTCGACCGCGCCTCACGGCTCTTGGTCGCCAGCGGCCGGACCGTCTTCGTGACCGCGATCTTCGGCGTGCTCGACCCGTTGAGCGGGCGCTTCACCTACGCCACCGCCGGGCACCCGCCGCCGCTGCTCAGCGACGGCGCGTCGCTGCGCCGCCTGCCGGCCTCCGGTCTGCCGATCGGGCTGCGCGACGAGGAAGGGGTCGACTTCGCCCTGCGGCTGCACGCGCCGTGCACGCTGGTGTTCTACACCGACGGGCTGCTGGAGTTCGCCCGCGACATCGCCGATGCCGAGCAGCGGATCGAGAGCGCGATCCGCGCGCTCGCCGCCGAGGACATCGACCACCTGGCCGGGGCGCTGATGAAGTCGGTGCTGCGGGACGACGTGCCGACCGACGACATCGCGATCCTGACCGTCACGATCGACCGCTTCGCGCAGCCGCTGCCCGGCGACGAGCGCGAGTGGCGCTTCGCCAGCACCGACGCGCGCACCGCGGTGCTGGTCCGGGGCGAGGTCGGCGGGCTGGTGAGCGGGTGGACCGGGCGCGAGGACGTGCGCTACGCCAGCGAGCTGGCCTTCGGCGAGCTCGTCGCGAACGCCGTCCGCCACGCGCCCGGGCCGGTCCGGGTGGTCGCCGCCGCCGACGGCCACGGCAGCGCGAGCCTGAGCGTCGAGGACAGCGGCCCCGGCTTCGTGCCGGCCGAGTTCCCGCTCGATCCCTACGCCGAGAGCGGGCGCGGCTTGAACCTGGTGCGCGCGCTCAGCGACGGCCTGGAGATCGAGCCGACGCCGAACGGCGGCACGCGCGTGCGGGCGGCGTTCCGCGCCGAGGCGGTGCTGCCGGCGCGGTCGGGCTAGGCCCGGCGGCGCACCGGCAGCACGACGCTGGCGCGCGTCCCGCCCTGCGGCTCGCGCGCGAGGTGCAGCCGGCCGGTCAGCGCGCGGACCAGCGCGAACGCGTGGTGGGTCCCTTCGGCGGCGTGGTCGTCGGGCGAGAACGGCCAGCTGCGCAGGCGGTCGCTGGCGTCGATCACGGCCAGGGTCGCGTCGTTCCAGCGGAACTCGACCCGCACCGGCCCGGGCGCGTGGCGAACGCAGTTGGCGACCAGCTCGCCGTACACCAGCTCGGCGGCATGGAAGTCGGAGCCGGGATCGCCGTAGGCGAGCAGGTGCTCGCGGAACGCGCGGCGCGCGCGCAGCGCGGTCTCGGCGTCGGCAGCGGACAGCGTCCAGCTGCGCGAGTCCTGGGGCAAGCTCGGGGCCGGCTCGGCAGCCTCGTCGCATGCGGTCGCGATCGCGTCCCGGTCCGCAACGATCGGCATGGCGTACCTCCTCCATCATCCGCCGGTGAAGGCGGGCGGACATATGCCCGAGCGGGCTTCCCGACACCTGCCGTGGGGCCGGTAGTCCCTGAAAAAGATGTACCCCAGGTTTGAGCCTCCGATCGGAGGGGCAGAACGTCCCGCGAGGGGCCTCCAGCATCACTTCGCACCAGCCCTCGGGATCAGAGCGCCGTCCGCACCAAGAGAGGTGGACGGCGTTCTTCTCGTATACGTGGTGGCCGCCGGAACACGTCCGTGCTCGTCGCCCGCGAGAGGAGAAGCCCCGTGTTGACCCGGACCGCCACCACCGTCTGGCTCGACGGTCGCCTGCTGGGCGGCGACGAGCTGCAGCTCCACGCGCTCACCCACGCGCTCCACTACGGGTCGTCGATCTTCGAGGGCATCCGGGTCTACCCGACGCCGCGCGGAGCCGCCATCTTCCGGCTGCGCGAGCACGTCGACCGGCTGCTCGACGGGGCTGCCGCCTACGCCATGCAGGTGCCCTTCGACGCGCCGGCGCTCTGCGAGGCGGTCGTCGCGACCGTGCGCGCCAGCGGGCGCGAGGCAGCCTACGTCCGGCCGCTGGTGTTCTTCGGCGGCGAGACCGTCCGGCTCAACCCGGGCAAGGAGTGCCCGGTCCACGTCATGATCGGCGTGCTGCCGTTCGAGGGCCTGGTGCCGGGCAGCACCGAGCTGAGGTTCCGGGTCACCGTCTCGCCGTTCATGAAGACGCCCTCGGCGGCACTGGCTTCGACCGTGAAGGCCGGCGGCCACTACACCAACTCGATCCGCGCGCTGGCCGAAGCCCAGGCGCGCGGCTTCGACGAGACGATCCTGCGCAACGACCGCGGCGAGATCGCCGAGGGCAGCGGCGAGAACATCTTCATCGTGCGCGGCGGCGAGCTGATCACCAACGACGCCGACGCCGACGTGCTGCCCGGCATCACCCGGGCCAGCGTGCTCGAGCTGGCCCGGGCGGCGGGGATCCCGGTCCGCATCCGGCCGATCACGGTCGCGGACATCGCGGCCTGCGAGGAGGCGTTCTTCACCGGGACCGCCGCCGAGGTGGTGCCGATCGTGCAGATCGACGAGCGGGACTTCGGCGGCGAAGGCCCGATCACCGCACGGCTGCGCACGGCCTACAGCGAGATCGTCCGCGGCCGGCGGGACGCGCCGGGGCCCTGGCTCACCTACCTGTCGTAGCCGCGCCGGCGCGGCAGGCCGCGGCGCAGGTATCCTAGTTCCTGCGGAGGTACGCCCGGGGATGCCTCGCGCCCGCACGCCGTTCGCCGCCGCGCTCGCCGGCGCGCTGCTCGCCGCGGTGCTGCCGCACGCGACGGCGGCCGACGCGCCCGTTCCGCTCGATTACAAGGCGTACGACGGCTGGAACGCGATCCGCACGCCGCGGCTCTCCGACGACGGCCGCCGGCTGGCCTACGCGCTGACCCCGCAGGACGGCGACCCGACCCTGGTGGTGCGCGATCTGGCGGACGGCAGCGAGCGGCGCGAGGCGCGCGGGAGCGCGCCGGCGTTCGCCGCCGCCGGCCGCTTCGTGGTCTTCACCCACCTGGCGGCCAAGAAGGACGTCGATGCGGCCAAGAAGGCCAAGAAGCCCGAGGCCCAGCAGCCCAAGAACGGCGTCGGCATCCTCGACCTGAGCGGCAGCGCGCCGGCGACGGTCGTCGACGACGTCAAGAGCGTCCAGGTCGCGCGCCTGGGCGGACCGGTCATCGCCTACCGGGCCGAGCCGTCGCCGGCGCCCAGCGGCTCGCCCGCGCCCTCGCCGGCGGCATCGGCGACGCCCGCGGCCCGCCCGAGCCGGCCGCCGCGCGGCGAGCCGACGCCGCAGGTCCAAGCCTCGCCGACGGCCGCCCCGGGCGGCAGCGCCGCACCGTCGGCGTCGCCGTCGGCCTCGCCCGCGCCCAAGGCGGACAAGACCAAGGACACCGGCGCGCCGCTGACGATCCGCGACCTGGTCGGCGGCAAGCAGCTCGTCGCCAAGGACGTGACCGACTACGCGGTCTCCGACGACGACCGCTTCGTGGCGTACGCGGTCGAGACGAAAGCCGGCACGACCGACGGCGTGCGCGTCTACGACGTCGCGCGCGGCACGACGAGCGACGTGCTGGTCGGCGACGGCCGCTACCGCCAGCTCGCGCTCGCTCGCGACGGTTCGGCGCTGGCGTTCCTCAGCGACGTCGCGACGTACGCGAGCGACGTGCCGCACGACGCGGCGTACGTGGTCGACCTGCGCGCGGCTAAGCTGGGCGCGGTGAAGGCGGTCGACGCCGGCACGCCGGGGATGGCGGCCGGCGAGGCGCCCAGCGCCAACGGCGCGCTGACCTTCACGCACGACGGCAAGCGGCTGTTCCTCGGCACCGCCGCGGCGCCGACGCCGCTGCCCTCGGGCACGCCGGCGCCGACCGCGGTCGACCTCTGGACCTGGCACGACGACGTGCTGCAGTCGCAGCAGAAGCACGACGCCGCCAAGGAGCGCAAGCGCACGTACCTGGGCGTGTACGACCTGGTGCGCGGGCGCTACGCGCAGCTCGGCTCGCCGGCGCTGCGCGACGTCGCGTTCAACCAGAACCCGGCCGTCGCGTTCGGCCAGGACGACCGCGCCTACCGGCGGGCGGCGTCGTGGCTGGGCGAGGACTACCGCGACCTCTACGCCGTCTCGCTGGCCGACGGCCGGCGCACGCTGCTGGCCCGCCGCAGTTCGGACAACGCCGCGCTCTCGCCCGATGGGCGCTACGCCGTGACGTGGGACGAGCGCACCCGGCACTGGGTCGCGCTGCGCACCTCCGACGGCAAGCGGGTCGTGCTCGGCGCGAAGGCCGGCGTGCCGTTCTGGTTCGTCGGCGACGACCACCCCGCGCCGCCGCAGCCGTACGGGTTGGGCGGCTGGCTGGCGGACGACCGCGGCGTGCTCCTCTACGACGAGTACGACGTCTGGCTGGCCGACCCCGACACCGGCGCGGCGACGAACCTGACCGCGGGCGCGGGGCGCCGGACGCACACGGTCTACAGCCCGGTGCAGACCGATCCGGACGCCGAGGCGTTCGCCCGCGACAAGCCGATCCTGCTCGGGCTGATCGACGCGCGCACGTTCGCCAGCGGCTACGCCCGGGTCGCGCCGAGCGGCGGCGTGCCGACGACGCTGCTGAAGGCGGACGCGGTCGTCAACGGCTTCCGCGACGTGTTCAACGCGCCGCTGCACGACCTGACCCTCCCGCCGCTGGCCGCCCGCCACGCCGACCGCTATCTCTTCACCCGCGAGACGTTCCGCGAGAACCGCGACTACTGGAGCACCGACGCGTCGTTCCGCGCGCCGGCCAAGGTCACCGACGCGAACCCGCAGCAGGCGAAGTACCGCTGGGGCACCGAGCGGCTGATCGACTACACGAGCGCCGACGGCCGGCCGCTGCGGGCGGTCATGCTGGTTCCCGACGGCCTGCGCCGCGACCGCAAGGCGCCGCTCTTGGTCTACTTCTACGAGACCTGGAGCAGCATGTTCCACGTCCACTACAACCCCGGGCCCGGCACCAGCCCGAGCTTTCCGCGCTACGTCTCCAACGGCTACGTCATGCTGTTCCCCGACGTCCACTACCGGACCGGCCACCCCGGCCGCAGCGCGGTCGACGCGATCCTGCCCGCGGTCGACGCCGCGCTGAAGACCGGCTACGTCAACCCGCAGCGGGTCGGCATCGCCGGCCACTCGTGGGCGGCCTACCAGATCAACTACCTGATCACCCGGACCCACCGCTTCCGGGCGGTCGAGGCCGGTGCCGCGGTCGACGACATGATCAGCGCGTACTCGGGGATTCGCCTCGAGAGCGGGGTCGTGCGCGAGTCGCAGTACGAGCACACCCAGTCGCGCATCGGCGCGACGCCGTGGGACCGGCCCGACCTCTACCTCGAGAACTCCGGCCTGTTCGGGATCACGAAGATCACCACGCCGTACCTGACCATCCACAACGACATGGACGGCGCGGTGCCGCAGTTCCAAGGGATCGAGTTCATCACCGCCATGCGGCGGCTCGGAAAGGAAGCGTACCTGTTCAGCTTCGACGGCGAGGACCACAACCTGCGCGGGCGCGAGCAGCAGAAGTACTGGACCGTGCACCTGGACGAGTGGTTCGACTACTGGCTCGCCGGCGCGCGGCGGCCGAGCTGGATGGACGGCGTCGACTACCTGCACCGCGGCGAGCGCGACGTGCGCCCGCTCTTCGGCGAACCCGACTAGCGTGCGCGCGCTGCTCGCGCTCGGCGCGGCGCTCGGGCTGAGCGCGTGCGCGCCGGCCGCGCCGCGCGGCGACGTGCTGCGGCTGGCGATCGCGGTCGAGCCACACGCGCTCGATCCGGTGCTGGCGCAGTCGATCCAGGACAACGAGATCCTCCGGCTGGTCTACGAGCCGCTGATCGGCTGCGACCGCGCCGGGCGGCCGCTGCCGGCGCTCGCCGCGGCGGTGCCGACGCGCGCCAACGGCGGGATCAGCGCCGACGGGCGCACGATCACCTACCGGCTGCGGCCCGGCGTGCGCTGGAGCGACGGCAGCCCGTTCACCAGCGCCGACGTCGCGGCGTCGTTCCGGGCGGTGATGGACCCGCGCGCCGCCGTGCAGACCCGGCACGGGTACGACGTGGTGGCGCGGGTCGAGACGCCCGACCCCGCCACGGTGCGGTTCAGGCTCAAGCGGCCGTTCGCGCCGTTCGTCGGCACGGTGTTCGCCGAGAGCGACGCGCCGTACTATCTGGGCCGGCGCGGCGCGCTGCCGGTCGGTACCGGGCCGTACGAGATCGCGAGCTGGGCGCGCGGCGACCGGCTCGAGCTGGTCGCCAACGAGCGCTACCGCGGCGGCAAGCCGGCGATCGCGCGGATCGTCATCCGCTTCGTGACCGACGAGAACACGCAGCTGGTCGGGCTGCGCAGCGGCGACCTCGACGGCGTGATCGGGCTCTCCGCCAATGCCGCCGCGCAGGCGCGCACGATCCCGCACCTGCGGATCGTCAGCTCGCCGCTCAACGCGTACTACGGGATCATGATGAACACCGCGCGCGGCGCCACCGCCGACCTGCGGGTGCGGCGCGCGATCGCCGAGGGGCTCGACGCGGCGTCGTTCCGGGCCAACGTCACCCACGGCTACTACGGCACGCCGATCGCCGACCTGCCGCCGGTGCTGTGGGCGGCGGACCGCGCGCTGCGGCCGCTCCCGCACGACGTCGCCGGCGCGCGCCGGCTGCTGGCCGCGGCGGGCTACGGGCCGCAGCACCGGCTCGGGCTGGACCTGGCGATCCTGCAGTTCTCGCAGACGCACCGGGTCGAGGCGGTCGCGCTGCAGAGCCAGCTGCAGCCGCTGGGCATCGACCTGCGCGTGCACGCCTACCGCGGCAACGTCTTCGACGCGCCGCCGGCCGAGGGCGGCATCCTGCCGCGCGGGCGCTACGACCTGGCGATCTACGGCTGGTACGCGGGCATGGACCCGGACGACAGCGGCCAGTTCACCTGCGACCAGCGCCCGCCGGCCGGCTACGACCACTCGTTCTACTGCAGCGCCGCGATGGACGCCGCCCAGCGCGCCGCGCTCGCGTCGTACGACGAGCCGGCGCGCAAGCGCGCCTACGCGCGGATCGAAGCGCTGCTGCTGCGCGACGTGCCGATCGCTTTCATCGCCTCGCCGGTCGCGATCTCGGCGCTGCGCGACGACCTGCGCGGCTTCGCGCCCTCGCTGGTGACCCAGACCGCGAACGCGCAGCGCTGGAGGCTCGGCGACGGCTCGCCCGCACCGGCGGGCGCGCCGCGCGGGCCGGCGAACCTCCGGCCATGATCCGGCGCACCTCCGTCGCTCTTCTGGCCGTACTCGTCGGCACCGCATCGCTGGCCGCCGCGCAGGCGCCGGCTCCCCAGCCGGCCGCCACCGCCGCACCGGGCGCTCAGACGACGATGGCGCCCCTGCCGCAACCCGGCCCGTCGGGCGCGGAAACGCCAGCGCCGGCACCGACGCTGGCGACCCCGCCGGCCGAACCGTCCGGCGCGCCCGAGGGCTCGCCGCGCCCGGTGCCGGCCGGCAGCGCCTCGCCCGCGGCGGCGCGGGCGGCCGGCGTGCTGCCGTTCGCGCTGGGCGTGCCCTCGACGCAGCCGTACGCGACCTTCGTGCGCGGCGCGTCCAAGCAGGCCGGCGTGATCGACCTCGTGCGCAAGGACGACGACCTCTACTTCGACCTGCGGCCCGAGAACTTCGACCGCACCTACATCGTGCTGCCCTCGATCGAGCGCGGGGTCGGCGGGGGCGCGTTCGCCGGCCGGGTCTACGAGCCGTTCCCGGTCACCTTCAAGCGGGTCGGCAAGCGCGTCCTGTGGATCACCCCCAACACGCGCTACGTCGCGGCCAAGGGCAGCAGCGCGGCCAACTCGCTGGCGGTCAGCGTCGCCGACACGGTGCTGCTCTCGACCCCGATCCTCGCCGAGGACGCCGCCCACCAGCACACCATCGTCTCGCCCGCGGTGTTCCTGACCGACTTCGAGGGGATCGGGGCCGACCTCGGCCGGGCCGCGCCCGCGCCGTCGATCCCGGGCCTGCTCATCATCGGCGCGCGGCCGTCGTTCGCGGTCGACGCCAGCAAGTCGTACTACGGCGCGACCAAGGCCTTTCCGCGCAACGACGAGGTCAGCGTCAACCTGGCCTTCAACGGCCCGCCCAACGCGCTGCCGACCGTGCCCGACGGGCGCGGCATCCCGATCACCGTCCACTACAGCATCGTCGCGCCGCCGGAGCGCGACCCGAAGTTCGTGCCGCGCTACGCCGACGACCGGATCGGCTACTTCATCACCGCCCGCAAGCGCTACGGCAACGACGCGGCGGCCTCGCCCTTCGAGCGCTTCATCGAGCGCTGGAACCTGGGCGACGGGCCGATCACGTTCTACCTGACCGACGAGATCCCCAAGGAGTACCGCGACACCGTGCGGCGCGGGATCCTGGCCTGGAACGACGCCTTCGCGCGGATCGGCCACCCGGGCGCGATCGTGGTCAAGGACCGCCCGTCCGACCCGGCCTGGGACCCCGACGACGCGCGCTACACCACGGTCCGCTGGATCACCTCGGACCAGTCCGACTTCAGCGCGTACAGCCCGCACGTGAGCGATCCCGACACCGGCCAGATCATCCGGGCCGAAGTCGTGGTCGACGGCGAGTCGCTGCGGGCGATCAAGCGCGGCTACGTCGACCGCGTGCTGCCCGCGCAGCGCGCACGGGTCAACGCGTTCGCCGATCCGGCCGCGGCGCTGGCGGCGCAAGCCGCGCAAGCGGCCGCGCCCGACGAGAGCGCCGACCAGTGGTGCTCGCTCGAGGAAGACTCCTTGGCGCAGGCCGCGCTGGGCTCGGCGCTGCTGGCGGCCCGCCCGAAGGCCGGCGCGGCGGAACGCGAGCGCTACGCCCAGCAGTGGCTCTACAACACGGTGATGCACGAGGTCGGCCACACCCTGGGCCTGCGCCACAACTTCCAGGGCTCGACCGCGTTCACGTACGCGCAGCTGCACGACCCCAAGTTCACCGCGGCGCACGGCACGACGGGCTCGGTGATGGACTACACGCCGGCCAACGTCGCCGCCCCCGGCGAACGGCAGGCCGCCTACTTCCCCAACCGCTTGGGGCCGTACGACTACTGGGCGATCGCCTACGGCTACTCGACCTTCCCCAACGTGCGCAGCTCGGCCGACGAGGCGATCCCGCTGCAGCGCATCGCCTCGCGCTCGACCGAGCCCGGCCACGCCTACGGCACCGACGAGGACGCCGGCGCCGGCGCGATCGACCCGCGCATCCAGCGCTTCGACCTCTCGAGCGACCCGCTGGCGTACGTGCGCGAGCAGTTCCGGGTCGACGACGACGTCGCGGCGCACCTGACGAAGCGTTATCCCGGCGACACCCGCACCTTCCAGGACCTGCGCGCGCAGCTCATCACGGTGCTCGACGACCAGTTCGAGATCAGCGACGTCGCCGCGCACTACGTCGGCGGCATCTACACCTCGCGCGCGCACCGCGGCGAGCCGGGCGCACCGCTCCCGTTCGCCTCGATCCCGCGGGCGCAGCAGCGGCGCGCCTTCGACCTGCTCGACCGCTACGTGCTCTCCTCGCGCGCGTTCCGCTTCTCGCCCGACCTGCTCAACGCCGCGGCGCCCTCGCGCTTCGGGGTCCACTGGGGTGCCGCGGTGCCGCGCCGGACCGACTTCCCGATCCGCGAGGTCGTGGCCGAGGTGCAGGACGACGTGATCGCGGAGCTGTTCTCGCCCGCCAACCTGGCCCGGGTCGCCGACCAGGAGCTCAAGCAGCGCCGGCCGGGCGAGACGATGTCGCTGGCCGACCTCTTCGGCTGGACCGGCGATGCGATCTACGACGACCTGGGCAGCGCCGCGATCGATCCCGCCCACCGCGAGCTGCAGCGCCGCTACGCCGACCTGCAGATGGAGATCGCCGGGCTGCCCTCGGCCTTCGCCGACCAGCTCGACCTGCCGCGCGAGACCCAGTCCCTGGCCCGCTACAACCTGGTCAAGCTGGCCGCCAAGCTCGACCGCGCCGTCCCGGCCGCCCACGACGAAGCGACCCGGGCTCACCTCGAGGACCTGCGGGTGCGGGTGAAGGGCGTGCTCCACGCGACCAACGTGCGCTCGATCTGACGAACCCCGGCCGCGGTCGCCGAGCGGGGAGCGGCGAGCTAACCGCGCGGAACCCGGGATCGCCCGGGACGGGTCGAAGCGGGCGACCGTGAACGTCCGCTTCCTCGCCGCCACCGATGCCCTCGCGCTGCGCGGCCGCTACGGCGCCGCGCTCTCGGCCGAGGCCGCCGCCGAGCTGGCCGGCGCCGCCGACGCGCGGCTGCTGGTCGTCCCCCAACCGCTCGGCGCCGCCGCGGCGGCGCTGCTGCGCGACGCCGGGGTGGCGTCGGCCGCGGTGGACGGCGGAACGCTGCTGGCCGCCTCGCGCGCCGCGCTGGAGCGCGCCCGCGCGCGCGCCGCGGCCGGCGACCGCGAGCTGGTCGACGCGCTGCTGCTCGCGCTGGAGCGCGCCGCCGCGCCCGCCCCGCGCCTGCGGCTGCGCGAGCGCGAACTCGACCTGCGCGGCGAGGCGCGCATCATGGGCATCCTCAACGTCACGCCGGACTCGTTCTACGAGCGGGTCGACGGGGTGGCCGCCGCGGTCGAGCGGGCCCGCGCGATGGCCGCCGCGGGCGCGGCGCTGGTCGACGTCGGCGGGCAGTCGTACGCCCACTGGAACCCGCGGATCGCGGCGGAAGAAGAGCGCGAGCGGGTGGTGCCGGCGGTGCGCGCGATCGTCGCCGCCGGGATCGGCGTCGCGCTCTCGGTCGACACGTTCAAGGCCTCGGTCGCCGACGCGGCGCTGGCCGCCGGCGCGCACCTGGTCAACGACTGCTCGTGCCTGTCCGACCCGGCGCTGCCCGAGGTCGTCGCGAAGCACGGCGCGAGCTTGGTCGTGATGCACCTCAAGGGCGAGCTGAACGTGCGCGACGCCGCGCGGTACGTCTACCGCGACGCGCTGGCCGAGATCGTCGACGTGCTCTACGAGCGGACCGAGCGCGCGCGGTCGGAAGGCGTCGCGCGCGACGCGATCGCGATCGACCCGGGGCTCGAGTTCGGCAAGGAGCCCGAGACCGATCTCGAGATCCTCGACCGCTTCGCCGAGCTGCGGGCGCTGGGCTACCCGATCCTGTTCGCCAGCTCGCGCAAGAGCTTCATCGGCCGGGTATTCGACCGGCCGGCCCGCGAGCTGCTGGTTCCCTCGCTGGCGACCGCCGCGATCGGGATCGCCGCCGGCGCCCGGCTGCTGCGGGTCCACGACGTCGTCGAGACGGCGCAACTGGCCAGGATGCTGGCTGCGGTCGGCCCGGAGCGGCGGCGCGCGATCGCGCTCAGCGACCGGATGCCCGACACACCGCTCGCCGCGGGCAACTCGCGACCGCCCCGGGCGGTCTAAGCGAGCGCCATGCACACCGTCTACGTCGGGGTCGGCTCCAACTTAGGAGATCGGCAGAGCACCATTCTCGCCGCGCTCCAGCGCCTGCGCAAGGAAGCGCGCGTGGAGGCGGTTTCTTCCTACTACGAGACCGCGCCGGCCAACGGCGTCGCCGGCCCCGCCTTCCTCAACATCGCCGCCAAGCTGACCACGGCGCTCGGCCCGCAGCAGTTCGAGGCGTTCGTGCGCGGCGTCGAGGTGGCGATCGGCCGCCAGAACCGCCGGCCGCTCGACGCCCGCCCGATCGACGTCGACGTGCTGCTCTTCGACGACCTGGTCGCGAACTTCGGCCGCTTCGAGCTGCCCCACCCGTACCTGGCCCAGCGCGCGTTCAACCTCGTTCCGCTGGCCGAGATCGCGCCGGACGCCGTCGAGCCGCGCAGCGGCAAGACGATCGCGGCGCTGGCCGCCGCGGTCGACCGTTCGTGGATCGCGCGCAAGGCGCGCGGAGTGCACTTCGTCGCCAACCGCCAGGAAGAGGCGCCCGACGTGCGGCTCTCGCTCAACCGGGTCGGCGTCTCGTCGGTCAAGCACATCGTCCGTTTGAACGTGGGCGGCCGGGAGCGGCTGTTCCACGGCGACTTCACGATGGTCGCCGACCTCGCGCCCGACAAGGCCGGCGTGCACATGTCGCGCTTCAGCGAACTGCTCGAGGCGGCCACGCTCGACGTGCTGGCGCGCAAAGAGAAGCCGGCCCGGGTCGAGGACCTCACCGAGCAGATCGCGCGCGAGATCGTCGGCTCGCAGGGCGCGCTGCGCGCCGACGTGCGGCTGCGGGCCGAGTTCGGCCTGGAGCGCTGGACGCCGGTCAGCGGCAAGCGCACCGAGGAGACCTACACCTTGATCGGCATCGCGCACGCCGACGCGCACGGCACCCGCCGGGTCGTCGGCGTCGAAGCGGAGGGCATGACCGCCTGCCCGTGCGCGCAGCTCATGGTGCGCGAGCACTCGATCCGCGAGCTGCAGGAAGCCGGCTTCTCCGCGGCCGACGCGATCCGGGCGATCGACGCGCTGCCGGTCGCGACCCACAACCAGCGCGGCCGCGGCGGCATCTTCATCGGCACCGACGCGGCGCACGCCGGCGACGTGCGGGCCGAGGACCTGGTCGAGATCGTCGAGTCCTCGATGTCGAGCGAGACCTACGACCTGCTCAAGCGGCCCGACGAGTTCTTCATCGTCAACAAGGCGCACCACAACCCGAAGTTCGTCGAGGACGTCGTGCGCGGTATCCTCGCCCGCGCGCTCGACGTGTACGCCGACTTCCCCGACTCGACGTACATCGGCGCGAGCCAAGTCAACTACGAGTCGATCCACAAGCACGACGCGTTCGCCGAGGCGTTCGGGCTGTTCGGCGAGTTTCGCCGCGAGCTGCGCGACGGCAGCCACGTCGACGTGAAGACCGATCTGGCCACGTGGCTCGGCACCCGGCCCTCGCCCGTTGTCAGCGTCTGACCTGGAGATCTGGGCTTCGCCCGAGCCCACGGTCGCGCGGGTCGACGCGGCGACCTGGCGCGACCAGCTCGCCGCGACCGGCCACGACGCGCGCGACGGCGACGTCGCGCTGCTGGCGTCGCTGGGCGCGGGCGCGTCGCGCACGCCGGTGCTGTGGGAGCGCTGCGCGCCCGACGACCCGACCCGGGTCGACCTGCGCTGGGCGGAGCGGCGCCTCGGCCTGCTGCGCGCCGCCGGCGTCGAGCCGATCGTCACGCTGCTCCACCACGGCAGCGGCCCGCGCTACACCGACCTGCTCGACCCGGCCTTTCCGGCGCTGTTCGCCGACTACGCCGAGACGGTCGCCCGCGCGTTTCCCTGGGTGCGGCGCTGGACGCCGATCAACGAGCCGCTGACCACCGCGCGCTTCGCGACGCTCTACGGCGTCTGGTATCCCAACCTGCGCGACGACCGCGCCTTCGGCCGGGCGCTGGTCCACCAGATGCTGGCGATCCTCGAAGCGAGCGCGCGCATCCGGGCGGTCAACCCGGCGGCCGAGTTCGTGCTGACCGAGGACCTGCAGCGCTTCGCGGCCGGCGACGCGGGCGTGAGCGGCTACGCGGCGTTCCTGCGCGAGCGCGGCTTCCTGTCAGCCGAGCTGCTGGCCGGGCGGGTCGACGCCGCGCACCCACTGGCGGCGTTTCTGGTCGAGCGCTGCGGCGTCCACCCGCGCGAGCTGGCCGAGATCCGGGCCCGCGCGCTCGCGCCCGATCTGGTCGCGTTCAACCACTACCCGCACAGCGAGCGCTATCTGTTCAGCGCGCCGGACGGCACGGTCGGCGACGTGCCGGCAGTGTACGTCGAAGGCCAGCCCGTGCCGCGCGCCGGGCCGCTGCTGCGCGCCGCGGCCGAGCGGCTGCGCCTGCCGCTGGCGCTGGGCGAGGTACACGTCCACGCGCCGGCCGCAGAGCGCGTGCGCTGGCTGGCCCAGCACGTCGACGACGTGCGCGCGCTGCGCGCCGACGGCATCGACGTGCGCGCCGTCGGCGTCTGGGCGGCGTTCGGCATGACCGACTGGCACTCGCTGCTGCGCGGCGAGGCCGACCAGCGCGAGGACGGCGTGTTCGCCTTCGCCGGACCGGGCGAGGCCCCGCAGCGCACCGCGCTCGCCGATGCGGTCGAGGCGCTGGCGCGCACTGGCCGGGTCGGCGCCGCCGGCGCGCCCGGCTGGTGGGAGCGCGAGGACCGCTACCTCACCCTCGCCGAGATGCTGGCGATGCGCGACCGCGGCGAACCCGAGGGCGATCACCTGGTCCGCGCCCGTACGGCCCCGGCATGCTGACGTGCCGTCGGGGTATGCCAGGCATCTGACACGGGACTGTCGCACCATAGAGGCGTGACGAGACGTCGCAGTTTGGACGCGGCGATCATCGAGGAGCTGCGTTCGGTCAGCCTATCTGTTTCCCATCGTCGAAAGGCGCTCTCGTTCGACGAGTTCGACCGTTTTGTCCGTTACACGCGGCGCCTCCTGGGCGAGGTATCGTATGCGGCAACCGGCTCGTACGGCGACTGGGTCATCACCGATCTCCGCTTCGGGAGTGCCATGCTCGCTACGGCGCCTGCCGCGCTGAACGGCCGTGCCGAGTACGTCGAAGAGCTCGTCGTCTCCGGGTTGCGCCAAGTCGAAGCAGGATCGGCGAAGCCGATCTTTTTCTCCGAGTCCGCCTTGCGCTACTCACGCATCTTGGCGAACCTTGCCGCCGATGACGGGATCGAGCTGACGCTACCGTCCGGCGAGTCGATGAAGTTGACCTTATGACGCCGTCGTGCATGTGACGGACCTGCTGGCTCCCAGAACGCAGTATTTTGGGTCGGTGATCGGCAACCTGGACGTGGTTTCGGTCCATCGCGGCCAGAAGATCACGATCTACGCCGACTCGGGAGACGTGGCGCGCTGTTATCTTCCGCCGGGGCTGCTTCCCGATGCGCTGGAGTATTTGGGCCAACGGGTCGTCGTGACCGGCGAAATCGCGGCTAATCGGCTCGGCCAGATCGTATCGGTCAAAGTCGACGAGTTTTTCCGCGCGCCGGTACGGGTCCGAAAGGAAGTGTCGGCCTTTTTTGGAGCCGTTCCCTCGATCACGGGCGGGCTCTCCATTCCGGTGTATCTCGATGCACATTGGGCGGGTGAAGACTAATGTCGCCGCGGATCTATGCCGACTCGGGAATCTTCATCGCGCACCTGAACGGCAACGAGCCGTACTCGCCGGAGTGCGGAGACATTCTACGAGCGGCGCAAGCAGGTGAAGTCGAGCTCCACACGAGCTATGTGAGCATCACGGAAGTCCTCAAGCGCAGAACTGAATCGCTTCGACTCGGGCCGGAAGACGAGACGCTAATCAGTGACTTCATGGATGAAGAATTCATCCGGCGCTTCACCAACGGCCGTCTTCGCCTGCCGGAGATTCGATTTCCGGAGTTTCTCCGAGCTCCGCAGCTTCCACTCCAATAACGTGACGGCCGGGCGCTTCGCGTTACAGCTTTTCTCTCAGGAACGCGATGACGCCGTCGAGTGCGCCGCGGGTGGAGCTCGTCGGCCGGTCGTCGTAGTGCTCGGTGAAGACGGAGTGCGCGTTGGGGCAGGTCGGCGTGAGCCGGCCGTTCGAGCGCGCGGCGAGGGTGAACGTCCGGGCCAGCGTCGCGTAGCGCTCGTCCGGTACCAGGCGGTCGCCCTCGAAGCGGAACGCCAGGACCTCCGCCCGGCGGGCCTGGATCGCGGTGATCTCGTCCGGGGCGAGCGGCAGCGACGCGCTCCGCTCCTTGCCGACCGCGAACGGCAGCGAGGGCTCGGAGACGACCGGCGCCAGCATCCACGGGTCGAGCATCATCGTGAGCGCGAAGCTGCCGGTGAGGCAGAGACCCACCGCGCCGATCCCGGGCCCGCCGAGGTCCTCGTGCACGAGCCGCCCCAGGTCGCGCACCCAGCCGGTCAGCGGGGTCGAGCGGTGCGTCGCCAGCACCGAGAACTCGCGCGAGAGGCACACCCGCAAGCCGAGCTGCGCCGAACTTCGGGCCGTCGTTCAGGAGCTCCGAGCGCTTCATCGTATCCACGGTTCAACCGAGCGGAGCCGGCCTCCCTGCTCTCCCGGCCCGACGGGGGACGCGAGCGATGCGGCGCGTACAGAGCGGCTGTGCTGACCTGTCTGCTCCTCACGCTGGCCCTGCTCGCCGCCGCCTCGGTGCCGGTCCGCGCCGCGACTTGGCCGACGCCGCAAGACGGTACCTACGTGGTGCCGGAGTTCCGCTTCGCCGACGGCGAGACCATGCGCGAGCTGCGGCTGCACTACGTCACGCTCGGCACGCCGCGCCGCGACGCGAGCGGCCACGTCACCAACGCCGTGCTGGTGCTGCACGGCACCGGCGGTGATACCACCCAGTTCCTGAGCGACCGCTTCGCCGGCGTGCTGTTCGCGCCGGGCGGCCTGCTCGACGCCGCGCGCTACTTCATCGTCATCCCCGACGGCATCGGCCACGGCAAGTCGTCCAAGCCCAGCGACGGCCTGCGCGCGCATTTCCCGCACTACGGCTACCGCGACATGGTGGCGGCGCAGCACCTGGTGCTGACCGAGGCGCTGCACGTCGACCACTTGCGCCTCGTGATGGGCACCTCGATGGGCGGCATGCAGACCTGGCTCTGGGGCGAGACGTATCCGGCCATGATGGACGCGCTGCTGCCGCTGGCCAGCCTGCCGGTGCAGATCGCCGGCCGCAACCGGGTCTGGCGCGACATGATCGTCGACGACCTGCGCAATGATCCCGATTACCGTGGCGGCGACTATGCGAGCGAGCCGGTGCACGGGCTGAAGGCGGCCTGGGACGTCGAGTGGATCTTCGGCTCGGCGCCGCTCTACGACCAGGCGCTGATGCCGACCCAGGCCGCCTCCGACGCATACTACGCCGAGCACGTCAAGCCGACCGCGCAGCGGCTGGACGCCAACGACATGATCTACCAGTTCGAGTCCTCGCGCGACTACGATCCCGAGCCCGAGCTGGGCGCGATCGTCGCGCCGCTGCTGGCGATCAACAGCGCCGACGACCAGATCAACCCGCCCGAGCTCGGCATCATGGAGCGCGAGATCGCGCACGTGCCGCACGGGCGGTTCGTGCTGCTGCCGATCACGGCTGCGACGCGCGGGCACGGCACGCACACGCTGCCGGCGATCTGGGGCCCGTACCTGCAGCAGCTGCTCGCCGCCTCCGGCGGATAGCGGGTGGCACGAACCCGGGACGCGGCCGCCGAACGGGTACGGGATGCCCTCGCGTCGCTCTGAGGCGAACCCGCTCGATCTCGACGTTACGTTCCGCTTTCTGCGCAAGCTGGCGCGCAACAACGACCGTACCTGGTTCCACGCCAACCGCGCGGCTTGGGACGACCACGTCCGGCACGGCTGGGAAGACCTCGTCACCTTGCTGCTGCTGGCCGGCAGCGCGGCCGACGACCGGCTGGCCCACGTCGACCCGCGCGCCTGCCTGTTCCGGCTCGCCAACGACACGCGCTTCCACCACGGGCGAACGCCGTACAAGACGCACCTTGCCGCCTGGCTCTCGCCGGGCGGCAAGGACGGTGCGTTTCCGGGCTACTACTTCCACCTCGCGCCGGGGAACTCGCACGTCTCGGCCGGCGTGTACGTGCCGGTGAAGCCGGCCCTGCACGCGCTGCGCTCGACCTTCGCCCAGGACGGCGCGGAGGCGCGCGCCTTCGACCGGCTCCTCGCGAGCAAGGCGCTGCGCCCGTACCTGCCGCTCGACACCGAGCCGCTGCGCGTCACCCCGCGCGGCTTCGCCAAGGCGCACCCGCGCCGCGAGCTGATCCGGGCGCGCAACTACCTGGTCCGGCGCGACGTCCCCGACGCCGAGCTGCGCGCGCGCGGCCCGTTCGCGGTGTTCCGCGAGACGATCCGGGCGACCGCGCCGTTCGTGCGCTGGCTCGACGCCCGCATGCAGACGGCACCGCACGACGAGCCGTTCGACGCAGGGTTCGACGAGTAGCCTGCGCGGGCAAGCTGCAAAGTATGAACGCCTTCACCAAAGCCGTCGCGGCCGGCGCCCTCGGGGCCATCACGACGAACGTGCTGCACGAGCTGACCCGCCGGATCGTGCCCGACGCGCCGCGGGTCGACTTGCTCGGCATGCAGGCCCTCGCCAAGAGCCTGCGCTCGGCCGGCGGCGACCCGCCGAGCGGCGACGGCCTCTACGGGCTGACCCTGATCGGCGACCTGCTCTCGAACAGCGCCTACTTCAGCGCGGTCGGCTTCGGCTCGGGCGGAAGCGCCGTTCCGCTGGGGCTCGCGCTCGGCGCTGCGGCGGGCATCGGGGCGGTCTTCCTGCCGCCGCGCTTGGGCCTGGACGAGAAGCCGACCGCCCGCACGCCGACGACCGAGGCGATCACCGTCGCCCTCTACACCGCCGGCGGCCTGGCGGCCGGGCTGGCGTATTCCCGGCTGGGCGAGGACTAGGCGTTGCGCGCGCCGCCGCCGGCTTCGAGCGCGCGGATGCGTGTCGCCAGCGACGGGTGCGAGCCGAACAGCACTTCGGCCCAGCGCGGCGGGTCGAGCTCGGCCAGGTTCTGCTCGCCCAGCCGGCGGAAGGCGCGCACGCCGGCCTGCGGGTCGTTCGTCGCCGCGACGGCGAAGCGGTCGGCGCGCGCTTCGAGCGCGCGCGAGCCGGCGTTCGCCAGCGGCATCAGCCCGAGCTGCACGAGCGTCGCGTAGAACGCCAGCCGCGCGCCCTGAGCCGGCGAGTCCAGCCGCCGGCCGGTGGTGCGGCGCAGCGCGGCGTCGGCGGCGAGCACGGTCGCCGCGAGCGCCGCGGTGCCGAGCGCGATCCCGGTCCAGGGATCGCGCATGACGTAGTGGCCCAGCTCGTGCGCGACGACGAAGAGCGTCTCGTCCTCGGGGAACGACTCGACCAGCGTGTCGCCCAGCGCGATCCGCTCGGTGCCCAGCACGCCGGTCACGAACGCGTTGGCCTTCTTCGTGCGGCGGCTCAGGTCGAAGCGCAGGATCTGCGCGTCGCCGACGCCGTAGCGGGCGGCCAGCGCGCGGATGCGCTGCTCGAGCGCGCCGGTCACCGGCTCGTAGCGGTTGAAGAGCGGCATCACGAACGTCGGCGCGATCACGGTCGCGAACGCCAGCAGCGGCGGCGCCGCGGCGATCGCGATCAGCGGCCAGCGGCGCGGCGCGCGCACGACGACCGCGTCGGCCAGCTCGACCAGCAGCGCGATGACGACCGCGCTCACCGCCGCGCTCTTGGCCTGGTCGGCCAGCCACGCGCGCGGGGTCTGCTCGCTGGTCCCGTGCACGCGCTCGAGCACGTAGCCCTCGACGAAGTCGGTGCCCAGCTCGCGCAGCCCCTCGAGCGCGAAGACGGCCAGCGCGAAGGCCGGCGCGCGCAGCGGCCGCGGCAGCGGGCGCAGCCGGCGCTCCAGCGGGTCGGCCAGGCCGAACGCGGTGAGCGCCAGGCCGCACACCTCGCGCGCGAGGCCGGCGACCTGCAGCGCGCGCCGGGCCGCGCCGTAGGCCCGCGGGTCGGGCGCGTCGTCGACCGGGCTGGGCGCGCGCAGCTCGTGCAGCGCCTGCCCGGCGCGCAGCGCGGCGTACCCGAGCGAAAAACCGGCCGCGGCGCCGAGCGCGAAGCGGCGCATCAGGAGCGCGTCCGCACGCGGTAGGTCAGCGTGGCCGTGCCCTCGGGCGGAACCCGCAGCGACCAGCTCGCGGTCGACGCCGACGACTTCTGGTACGGCGCCGAGGTCTGCAGGATCGTCCAGTCGCCGGGGATCGGCTCGACGATCTGGACGGTCTCGGCGGTCGCTTTGGCGTTGTGCAGCACGATCTGGTACGCGCTCTCGGACGTCCGGTCGTCGACGGCGCGGTAGTCGGTCTGCTTGCGCTCGGCGGTGACGTCGAACGCATCGCCCAGGTGCAGCCGGACGGTCTCGTTCTTGGGCGTGTGGTCGATCGCGTCGGAGCCGACGAACTGGGCGGTGCCGGTGCTGTCGCGCTTGTACACGCGCACCACGCCCTTGGGCAGCGGCACGCCCAGCGCTCCGCCCTGGTTGCGGAACGTCACGTACGTCCCGACCTTCAGCCGCGTGCCGAGGTCGCCGCTCTGCGCCGCGCGGTAGTAGTACGGCTGGCCGCGCAGCTCGAGCGTCTTGGTCACCGCCACGCCCGGCGCGCTCAGCAGCTCGACCTGCTTCGTCTGGTTGTCGGCGACGGTGGTGCGGCGCGGCAGCGTGTAGAGGTGGTACTCGAGGAGCGCCTCCTGGCTCACCGAGCGGGTGTTGCCGATCACCGAGAGCGGTTGCGGCGCCGGCACCGGCTGGAACGCCGAGCGCACGACGTTGACGTCGCCGGCGACGAGCTGCACGGCCGCGTCGCGGTAGCTGGTGCCGCTCTCGTTCTTGAGCGTGATCAGGCCGTGCAGGTCGAGCCGGTCGTCGCTCGGCGCGAGCAGCGCGGTGTAGTCGGCCTTCCAGTCCAGGCCGCCGCTCAGGTAGGTCAGCTCGACGTCCTGCGCGCCCTCGCGCGCGTTGTCCACCTCGGTGACGAGCGTCGGCCGGTCGCGCAGGCTCTCGGGCAGCGCCGGAAACGCCAGCCGGCCGGCCACCGCCGTCTCGATCCGGTCGGCGTAGCGCAGCACCACCCCGCCGTTGGTCGCCAGCACCGTCGCGCGCTCGCGCGTCTGCGCGCCGGTGCGCGGGTCGGTCCGGATCACCTCGACCTGGCGGCCGACGTACTTCTGGAGCAGCGTGTCGGGCGAGAGCAGGTCGTAGTCGAAGTTCTGCTCGAGCACGGTCAGCCGGTCGGGCGCGCCGACGCTCTGCAGCAGCGCGGTCTCGGGCTGGATCTTCGCGCTGACGTCGCGCAGCGCCAGGCGCGACTCGCCGCGCGGCAGCTCCAGCCGGCGGCGGTCGCGCACCAGCGCGAGCTGGGCGTTGTAGATCGTGATCCCGACGGCGCGCTGGTCGGCCAGCGTGCTGACCCGCTCGCCCGAATCGGCGCCCGCGCGCGTGCCGAGCGCGGCGACCAGCAGCGCGAGCCAGAGGGTGAGGGGACGGCGCATGAGGGAACCTCCGACCGGTGAGGACGTTCGCGGTGAGCGGAGCTTGCTACTCGTACGAGCCGGCTACCGATACCTGGTCGCGCTCGGAGGCGCTGGTGGTTCACGACGGCCGGGTCGTCTCGCTGGACGAGCGCGACGCGGGCACCGGCGTGCCGCGGATCGACCTCGGCGGCCGCGCGCTCTACCCGGCCTTCGCCGACTGCCACGTCCACCTGACCGACACCGGCCTGTTCCTGGGCGAGCACGACCTGGCCGCCGTGCGAACGGCCGACGAGTACGCGCGGCGGATCGCCGCGCTGCCCCGCGCGGCGTTCGTGCTGGCCGGCAACTACGACGACGCGCGCTGGACCGACGGCGGCGCCGCGAGCGCCGCGCCGCTCGACGCCCACTTCCCCGAGGCGATCGCCATGGTGGTGCGGGTCGACGGCCACTCGTGCACGCTCAACCGCAAGGCGCTGGCCTTCGCCGGCCTGCCGCCCGGCACGCGCGGGATCGAGCGCGACGCCGACGGCAACCCGACCGGGCGGCTCTTCCTCGACGCCAACTGGCGCGCGCAGGCAACGATCCTGAGCGCGCTGCCCGAAGCCGACAAGCGCGCCGCCGACCGGCGCGCGGCCGCGCTCGCGCTGCGCGAAGGCGCGCTGCACCTGCACGTGCAGCTCGTCGGCCTGGGCACGCGGGCGGCGTATGCCGAGGAGATCGCGGCGATGCGGGCGGCCGGCCCGGCCAAGTGGCACCCGAAGATCTGCGAGCGCGACCCGGCGATCGCGCACGAGCTGGGCCTGCCGTACGTCGGCGGCGACGTCTTCCTCGACGGCTCGATCGGCAGCGGCACCGCCGCCGTGAGCGAGCCGTATGCCGACCGCGGCGGCTGCGGCCAGCTCATGCACGGCGACGCCGAGGTCGAGGCGTACTTCCGCGCGGCGGAGCAACTGGGGATCAGCGCCGGCGTCCACGCCATCGGCGACCGCGCGATCGAGCAGTGCATCGCGGCCTGGGAGCAGGTGCTGGGCGGCAAGCCGTCGCCGCGCTGTCGGCACTTCGTCGAGCACTTCGAGATCGCCACCCCCGGCCAGATCGCGCGCTGCGGGAAGCTCGGGCTGTTCCTCTCGATGCAGCCGCAGTTCGACGCCTACTGGGGCCACCCGGGCGGCATGTACGACCGTGCGGCTGGGCCCGCGAGCGCGCGCGCACGATGAACGCGCTCGGCCTCGGCCAAGCGCGCCGGCGCGACGCTGGTCGGCGGCGACGACAGCCCGGTCTGCACGCTCTCGCCGCTCGACGGCATGCGCGCCGCGCACGGCCACCACAACCCCGCCGAACAGCTCGGCGTCGAGGACGCGCTGCTGATGTACACCTACGACGCGGCGCGCTTCGGCCACGCCGAGACGCAGACCGGCCGGCTCGCGCCGGGCTACGCGGCCGACTTCGTCGTGCTCGAGGGCGACCCGATCGCCCAGCGCTCGTTCGAGCGCGTGCGGGTGGCGCAGACCTGGCGCGACGGGGTACAGGTGACGGACTGACCTCGCGCCCGGGAGACCGCAGCATGTTGGGAATCGAGACCTTCACCCTCGGGGTCGAGGAGGAGTACCAGATCGTCGACCCCGCCACGCGCGGGCTGGCCCAGCGCCAGCAGCGGGTGCTGCCGGCGGCGGAAGAAGCGCTGGGCGAGGCGGTGCAGCCCGAGCTGCAGCTCTCGATGATCGAGATCGCCACCCCGGTCTGCACGACGCTGGCCGACGTCCGCGCGGCGGTGGTCGGCGCGCGCAAGGGCGTGATCGACGCGGCGAAGGGCGTGGGCTCGCGCATCGCGGCGGCCGGCACGCACCCGTTCTCGCCCTGGTCGGACCAGCTCATCACGCCCAAGCCGCGCTACCGCGGCATCGCCAGCGACTTCGGCCAGGTCGCGCGCGAGACGGTCATCTTCGGCTGCCACGTCCACGTCGGCATCCCCGACCGCGGCGACGCGATCGGCGTGCTCAACCGGGTGCGCGCGCGGCTCTCGCCGCTGCTCGCGCTGGCCGCGAACTCCCCGTTCTGGCTCGGCCAGGACACGGGCTACGCCAGCTACCGCACCGAGGTCTGGTCGCGCTGGCCGCTCTCGGGCCCGCCGCTGCCGTTCGCCGCGAAGGCCGAGTACGACGCGACGATCGCGGGCTTGGTCGGCGTCGGCATCATCGAGGACGAGACGAAGATCTACTGGGACGTGCGCCCGTCGGGGCGCTTCCCGACGGTGGAGTTCCGGGTAACGGACGTCTGCACGACGGTCGACGAAGCGGTGATGATCGCGGCCCTGGTGCGCGCGCTCGCCCGCACCGCGTACCGCGAGCACGTCGAAGAGACGCCGTACGAGACGGTGCGCCACGAGCTGCTGCGCGCGGCGCACTGGCAGGCGGCACGGTACGGTCTGGACGGCGAGCTGGTGGACGTCGAGCAACGGCGCAAGATACCGGCCAAGGAGCTGATCGAGGCGTATCTCGCCTCGCTGCGCGACGCGCTGGAGGAAGCCGGCGACTACGACGAGGTGTCGGCGCTGGTGCGCGACGTGCTGACGGGCGGGAACGGCGCTGCTCGGCAGCGAGCGGCGCTCGCGCGCAACGGCAGCATCGAGGATGTCGTCGACTCGATCGTCGAGCAGACGGAGAAGAGCTGAGCCGGATGCCGGCCACGAAGTCGGCGGGCCCCGGGCTCAGATGAGCGAGATCGTCTGCGGCGCTTTCGCCGGCTGCTGCGCCATCACGCGCTCGAGCGCGGCGGCCAGGTCGTCGACGAGCGGGTCGTCGATCTCCTCGACCCGGCCGGCGTCGGCCAGCTCCACCAAGCGCGAGTCGATCGGCAGCCGGGCCAGCAGCGGCGCGCCGGCCAGCTCGGCCACCTGCTCGGCGTACGAGGGGCCGAAGATGTCGTAGCGCTTGCCGGTGTCGGGGGCGACGAAGTACGACATGTTCTCGACCACCCCGACGATCGGCTTGCCGAGCTGGTGGACGAGGTTCGCCGCCTTGCGCACGATCATCGTCGCCAGCCGCTGCGGCATCGTCACCAGCACGATCCCGTCGACGGTCAGCGACTGCAGCACGGTCAGCGGCGCGTCCGAGGTGCCCGGCGGGAGGTCGATCAGCAGGTAGTCGAGGTCGTCCCAGAGCGCCTGCTCGTAGAACTGGCGGATCACCCCCGAGAGGATCGGGCCGCGCCAGATCATCGCCGTGTCCTCCTTGTCGGTGAGCAGGTTCGAGCTGACGACCTGGATCGCCGAGCGCGACATGGCCGGTACCATCAGCGGCTTGGGCGGCTGGCCCTTGGGCGAGTTCGGGTCGGACTCCAGCCCCAGCGGGGTGGTCAGCCCGAACAGCCGGGGGATCGAGGGGCCGGTGATGTCGGCGTCGAGGATGCCGACCTTCTTGCCCGCCCGGCGCAGGCCGACCGCCAAGAGACCGGTGGTGAGCGACTTGCCGACCCCGCCCTTGCCCGACATGATCGGCACGACCCGGCCGAACTTTGCCCGCCGGGTGAACGCGCCGGGGGCGCGCCGCTTGGGCGTGCGGTCCTCGTTCATGATCGTCGGGACCCGGCCCGAGAGGCGGGCCTGGGTCAGCGCGGCGAGGATCGGCTCGACCCGCAGGTCGTGCGCGGCGGCGCCCTTCTCGATCGTCTCGTACTTGTTGACCGCGCAGCCGGAGCAGTGGAGGCCGAACTCCTCGAGGACTTGCTCGGCGATGGGGAGGTCCTCGACCAGCTCGCGGATGTTGGTGGTCGGCGTGATCGCGATCGGGGCGGCCATGAAGCGGGAGCTACAACTTTCGTCGGAAAGGGACACTATCGTAAACGGTGGACCAGGGAGTTCGGGCCCGGGTCGGTGCGTCCCGTCACCGCCCGGGCACTCTCTGCGGTGAGATACGTCGAATAGGCTGATGGTTGACACGTTGATCGTGGGAGGCGGCCCGGCCGGCCTCGCCGCTGCCGGTTACCTTGCCGAGGCGGGGCGCACCGCCGTGGTCCTGGAGAAGCGCCCGATCCTGGGCGGCAAGCTCTCGTCGTGGCGCGACCGGGACGGGGACATCCTGGAGACCGGCCTGCACGCCTTCTTCGGCGGCTACGAGACCCTGCACGCGCTGCTCGACGAGGTCGGGATCGCCCACCACGTCCTCTGGCAGCCGCACGCGCTGACCTGGGCCATGCCGCCGGGCTTCTCGCCGCGCTGGAACGGCAAGCCGGTCTACGAGGAGTTCCGCTTCGTCGACGCGCCCTCGCCGTTCAACGGCATCGGCGCGGTCCTCAACGCCAAGTACGTCTTCAGCCACTGGGAGAAGCTGCTCTTCGCCAAGGGGACGCTGCCGATTCTGCGCGGCGACTACGCCTACGCCGACGCCCAGGACGCGATCACTTATGCCGAGTGGCACCGCCGGCGCGGCATGTCGGAGCACATGCTCCAGACCTTCTTCGGGCCGATGGCGCTGGCGCTCAACTTCACCCCGGTCGAGCGGATCTCGGCCGAGGCGATGCTGCGGGTGATGGCCTACTTCGCCAGCTCCCGCAACGCCAGCCGGGCCGGGTTCCTCGACGGCCCGCCCGGGCCGCGCTTCGTCGAGCCGCTGGCCGAGCACGTCCGCCGGCGCGGCCAGATCACCCAGACGTCGGCCGGCGTGGCCGAGCTGCTCTTCAGCGGCGACCGCTGCACCGGCGCCCGCACCCGCGACGGCCGCGTCTTCGAAGCCGAGCACGTCATCCTGGCCACCCCGGTCCACGACGCCAAGAAGCTGCTGCCGGCCGAGCTGCTGCGCGACCCGCTGATCCACGGCGTCGGCAAGCTGGAGTCCTCGCCGGTCATCAACGCGCACCTCTGGTTCGACCGGCCGGTCTCGCCCTTCACCAACCTGATGTTCTCGCCCGGCACGGTGCTGAGCGTCCACGCCGACCTCGGCCAGGTCTCGGCCGGCTACGAGTGGGCCGGCAAGTCGTTCATCGAGGCCTGCGTCGCCCCGGCCGACGACCTGATGGCGCTCGACGACGAGGCGATCGTGAACCGGGTGATGGACGACCTGGAGAAGCTCTACCCTCTGGCGAACCGGACCCACCTGGTGAAAGCGAAACTGGTCCGCGTGCCCAAGAGCGTCTACCGGGCCAGCCCGGGCGCCGAGCGCCTGCGCCCGGGCTCGCGCACGCCGGTCCGCAACCTGTTCCTGGCCGGCTGCTACGTCGACACCAAGTTCCCGGCCAGCATCGAGGGTGCCGTGCGCAGCGCGCGCATGGCGGTCGACGCGGTGCTGGCGGAATCGTATGCTCGCGTCTAACGGCGAAGCGGCGCCGGCCGGCGCCCAGGTGCGCGACACCGACCGGCTCGAGGACTGCTACCGCGCCTGCCGCGAGATCGTCCGCTTCCACTCCAAGACGTTCTACCTGAGCTCGCTGTTCCTCGAGCCGCTCAAGCGGCGCGCGGTCTGGGCGGTGTACGCGTTCTGCCGCACCGCCGACGACATCGTCGACCAGATCGCCCCGGCGGCCGAGCGGCTCGGCGCCATCGACGGCTGGGAGCGCAAGCTGATCGACGCCTACGACGGCATCGTCGATGACCCGATCTTCGTCGCGTTCGCCGACGCGGCGCAGCGTTTCGCGATCCCGATCGAGCCGGCGCTCGACCTGCTGCGCGGCGCCCGCCTCGACGTCACCGTCCGCCGCTACCAGAGCTACGAGGAACTGCACGAGTACTGCTATCTGGTCGCCTCGACCGTCGGCTTGCTGGTGATCCCGATCCTCGGCACGGCGAGCTCGCAGGCGGTCGGCTACGGCGTCGCGCTCGGCCGGGCGATGCAGATGACCAACATCCTGCGCGACGTCGGCGAGGACGCGCGGATGGACCGCATCTACCTGCCGGCCGAGGACCTGCGCCGCTTCGGCTGCAGCGAGTCCTCGATCCTCGAGGCGGTGATCGACGAGCCGTTCGTCGAGCTGATGCAGTTCCAGATCGAGCGCGTGCGCGCGATGTACGCCGAAGCCGAGCCCGGGATCGCGATGCTGGCGAGCGAGTCGCGCTTCACCGTGCGGCTCGCGCTGGGTCTGTACCGCCGCATCCTCGAGCGGATCGAGGCGAACGACTACGACGTGTTCAGCCGCCGCGCGTACGTGCCGTTCCGCACCAAGCTGCTGATGGCGCTCGGAACGTGGCTCGGCTTCCCGGGCGGAGAGCCGCTTTGAGGCGGGCGCGGCCGATGCGGTGCTACGCGGGCCGCGCCGGCAGCCGCGTTTGGACGAATCCCAAGAGTTCGCGCGCGATGTCGAGTGCCGCATCGGCTTCGCGGCGGACGAACGACGTTGCCGGCAGCGCATAATCGAGAACGTCGGGGTAGCGGGTGGTCGTATAATACTTGTCGAGGCTGCGTGCACCGGCCGCGAGCTCGGCATCCGGAGCATCCTCTGCCGTAAGCTCGCGCAGGAGCGTCTCGATCAGATGGATGCGCGGCCAGTCGCCACGAGTCCAGTACAGCAGCGCCTTGAGCGCTTTCTCGGCACTCTGCTGAGCGAGAAAGCAAGCGAGATACGCGATCCCTGCTTCGGCCGTTCGCTCGCCCGCGTCGAGGTCCGCGGCGGCCTGATCGTACCAGCGGTAGGCCAGCTCAGCCGGGTCGCGCTGCATCGATCCACAAGCCTTCGCGCACGGCCTGCTCGTAGAACGAGCGCTCGCGCGGTAGGCGTTCGTACTGCTCGGGGGTGAGCGTCACGAGGTCGTAGGGGACACCAAGATCGAGCGAGGCCCGCAGGTCGTCGTCGCGTTGCATCTGTGGAAGATCGGTGTCGCGGACGACGATCAGATCGAGGTCGCTATCCGGCCCGACCTCGCCGCGCGCGTATGAGCCGAACACCAGCGCGCCGCGAACGCCCGCGTACTGCCCGAGCCGCGCGCGCAGCCGCACGACGGCCGCGTCGAGCGCGCTTCGTCGTACCGCGGCCCGTTCGATCCACCACTGCGGCCGTTCGCTCACCTTGCCTCCTTCCCGCAAGCGCATGAAGGCGCCTTGTGGTGCTTCGCCTACAGCGTTCCTCTGCTGAGTTCTGCCGGCTCCGATCCCTGGTCACTTCGCCGCCGCGCGTACGGGCGGTCAGGCTGCCGGAGCGCGATCACGATGTGGCCGTCCTGCGGGCACGGGCAATGGTCGAGCCGACCGCCGATCCGATGATCAGGGCCGCGCCGGCGGGCCGCGGTCGAGCAGGGCGCGCGGCAGGCCCGGCAAGCCGCGTGCCGTAGGTGGACACCATGCCGACCGAATTCCGCTTCGACGATCTCGACCTGCGCGAAGAACCTCCGTCCGGCAGGTCCGAAGCGATGGACGGTACCACCGTCAACACCTGCACCGGTGATTGCACCAGGCTCACCACCAGCCACAACACCTGCACCACGACCCTCTGCTGACGAGCAGTCTCAAAGGAGTACGTCATGCCCATCGAATTGCGTTTCGACGACCTCGACCTGCGCGAAGAAGCCGCGTCCGGAAAATCCGCCGAGACGGACACCAGCGCCAACTGCACCCACACGGCTCTTTGCACCGAGGGCTGCACCTGCAACTCCCGTAACACCTGCAGCACGTACTACTGCTGAGATCGCGCCGGCGGCTCAGGCAGCGGCCGCTCGGTGGCCGGAGCCCGGTGCCCGCGGCCGCCTCGCGCAGCAGGCCCGGCGAGCTTCGCGCCGTACGTGGACGGGTGCAACGGGTGAACGGGTGCGGACAAACGAGCGTTCGATGTGTCTACGCCGCGGCAGCTCGGAAGCAGCAAGTCTCCGAAGGAGCGCATCATGCCGATTGAACTCCGTTTCGACGACCTCGATCTGCGCGAAGAAGCCGCGTCCGGCAAGTCCGCCGAAGCGGACTCGACCCTCCGTACCTGTGCCGACACGTGCACCCAGACGTGCACCACCAGCCGCAACACCTGCACCACGTTCTACTGCTGAGCTCGGCGGCCCCAGCTCAGCCAAGGGGTTCGACTGGAGCGCCCTGCGGTTGTCGCACGGCGCTCTTGCTCCGGCTCGCAAGCAGCTCGCTGCCACAGTTGGAGCGTCCGGGCAGGTCTAGCAGGCCCTCCTATCGTAGCGGCCCGTCTGCTGCGGGTGAGCACGGGTAGGCGAGCGTTTAGCCGCAATTCATCCATGGTAGCCCGACAGCGGCCAACTCAAGGAGTACGTCATGCCAATCGAATTGCGTTTCGACGACCTCGACCTGCGAGAAGAAGCTCCGTCCGGCAAGAGCACCGAGGCGGACGTTACCGCGGCCTGCACCACCTCGGATAATTGCACCGTCGGCTGCACCTGCAACTCCCGCAACACCTGCAGCACGAACTACTGCTGAGATCGCGTCGTTTCCGATCCGGCCGGGGCGCTCCAAGGAGCGCCTCTTCCTTTTGCGAGCGGGATCAGTAGAACTCGCGGGTGTCGACGACGTTGCGCAGCGGGCGGCCCTCGGCGAAGCGCTGCAGGTTGTCGCAGAACAGGTCGACGATGCGGGCGTTCTCGTGGACCGAGAGCGCCGCGGTGTGCGGGCTGAGGACGACGTTGTCCAGCGTCCAGAACGGGTGCTCCGGCGGCAGCGGCTCCTGGGCGAAGACGTCGAGCACCGCGCCGCCGAGCGCGCCGGACCGGAGCGCGGCGACCAGCGCGGCCTCGTCGACGACCGAGCCGCGGCCGACGTTGGCGAAGATCGCGCCGGGCGGGAGCGCGGCGATCGCGGCCGCGTCCACGATGCCGGTGGTCAGCACGGTGCCCGGCAGCGTCACGACGGCGAGCTGAGCGCGGGCGAAGGCACCGGCGAGCCGGGCGAGCGGCACGATCTCGTCCGCCTCCGTATCGGGGCGCGCGGCGCCGTCGCGGGTCAGGCCGATCACGTGCATCCCGAAGCCGTGCCCGACCCGGGCCATCGCGCTGCCGATCGAGCCCATCCCGACCACCGCCAGGGTGCCGCCGCTGAGCTCGCGGTTCGGGTAGTGCCGCCAAGCGCGCGCGGCGCGGTCGGCGGCGAGCCGGCCGAAGTCGCGCAGCAGCCAGAGGGCGCCGCCGAACACGAACTCGGCTAGTATCGGGCCGTGGACGCCCGCCGCGGTCGTGACGACGACGGCGTCGAGCTCGGCCCCGAGCCCCGCGTCGCGCACCAGCTCGCCGGCGCCGGCCGCGGTCGCCTGGATCCAGCGCAGGTGCGGTGCGCGGCGGACCGCGCCGGCCAGCCCGGCCGGCGTGTCGCCCGGGACCCCGTAGAGGATCTCGGCCTGCGCGATCAGGGCCTGCCAGCGCGCCTCGCCGGCCGGGTCGCGGGTAAAATCCGGCGGACCGCGGTGGTCGGAAGGGTAGCGCGGCGGCGGGAGCAGCGCGGGCTCGTAGAGGACCTCGTTGCGCGGGCCGGCCGCACGGATGCGTTCGACCAGCTCGGGCTCGACCGGCGTCGCGATCATGATGCGCACGCGCGGTCCTTCGCCACCTCGGTGCACAGTCCGGCGGTCGTCGGGCTCAAGGAGACAACCATGAACGTGAGTGCCGCTCCCGCCGGCTCGGTGCGCTGGCCGCGCCTGCTGGCGATCGTCTTCGTCACCTACAGCCTGGCGTATCTGGACCGGGTCAACTACGGGTTCGGCGCCGCCGGGGGCCTGGCGCAGTCGCTCGGGATCACGCCCAACGCCGCCTCGCTGCTGGGGGCGACGTTCTTCCTGGGCTACTTCCTCTTCCAGGTGCCCGGCGGCCACTACGCCGAGTCGCGCAGCGCGAAGGGGCTGATCTTCTGGGGGCTGCTGCTGTGGGGCGCGTTCGCGTCGCTGACCGGGATCATCACCAACCTGCCGCTGCTCTTCGCCGACCGCTTCGCGCTGGGCGTGGTCGAGAGCGTGGTGCTGCCGGGGCTGATCGTCTTTTTGAGCCACTGGTTCACCAACCGCGAGCGCTCGCGCGCCAACACGTTCCTGATCCTGGGCAACCCGGTCACCGTGCTGTGGGCGTCGATCCTCTCGGGCTACCTGCTCCAGGCGCTCGGCTGGCGCTGGATGTTCATCCTCGAAGGGATTCCGGCGGTCGTCTGGGCCTTCGTCTGGCTGCGGCTGGTCGACGACTACCCGCGCGGCGCGCGCTGGCTGCCCGCGTCCGAGCAGGCCGCGCTCGACGCGCAGCTCGAGGCCGAGCAGCACGGCATCCCGGCGGTCGCCTCGATCGGCGCGGCGCTGCGGCTGCCCGCCGTCGGGCTGCTCGCGGCGCAGTACTTCTGCTGGAGCCTGGGGATCTACGGCTTCGTGCTGTGGCTGCCGTCGATCATCAAGGACGCCTCGGGCCGCGGCATCGTGACGGTCGGCTGGCTGACCGCGGTGCCGTATCTGGCGGCGGTCATCGCCATGCTGCTGCTGTCGTCGTACGCCGACCGCAGCGGCGAGCGCAAGCCGCTCGTCGCGGGCTCGATGTTCGTCGGCGCGCTGGCGTTCTACGCTTCGTTCGCGCTGGGCGCCAACCACTTCGCGCTCTCGTTCGCCGCGCTGATCGTCGCCGGCGCGGCGATGTACGCGCCGTACGGGCCGTTCTTCGCGATCATCCCCGAACTGCTGCCCCGCAACGTCGCCGGCTCGGCGACCGCCTTCATCAACAGCGCGGGCGCGCTGGGCGGCTTCGTCGGCGCATACCTCGTCGGCTACCTCAACGGCCGCACCGGCAACCCGGGGGCGTCGTACTCGCTGATGGCCGGCGCGCTGCTGCTCGCCGGGCTGCTGATGCTCGCCGTGCGCGTCGCGCCGCGCGGCGCGCCCGCGCTGAGGAGCCCGGCCTGAGCGCTCAGCGCTCGCGCTCGGCCCAGGCCAGCCAGGCCTGGCCCAGCTCCGGCACGGCCAGCAGCTCGCGCCGGCGCTGCTGCGCGGAGAAGTAGATGTGCCCGACCTCGCGGACGGTGATGTCGTGGCTCGGGCGGTGCAGCACGGTGACGGTGTCGCCGCGGGCGATCGCGCCCGGCTCGATGATGCGGAAGTACGCGCCCAGGCGCAGCGCGTCGGCGAAGCGCTTGACGAAGTGCGGGTCGTTCATCCGCCAGCCGAGCTTGACGCAGGGAATGCGCGGGCCGGCTACCTCGAGCACCGCGCCGCCGACCTGCCAGCGCTCGCCGATCGGTGCGCCGCTCGGGTCGAGCCCGGTGGTGGTGAGGTTCTCGCCGAACGTTCCGGGTGCCAGCGCCGTGGCGAGCTCGCCGCTCCACCAGGCGTAGTCCTCGGCGGCGTACGCGTAGACGGCCCGGTCGGGGCCGCCGTGGACCTTGCGGTCGGCCTGGTCGTCGCCCACCAGGTTGACCCCGCGCAGCGGGACCGCCCCCTCGACCGGCGCCTTGACGATGGCGCTGGTGAGCGGGCGGCCTTGCCACTCGACCTGGCGCGCCGTGCCCACGTTGACCGAGACGATCCGACCCCCGTCCATCGAGGCATCGTATGCCACGGTGCCGGCCGGGGTCAAGCCGGGTACGCCGCTGCGCCGAGCGAAGCGCCCGCCACCGAGCGCTTACGATCCGTCGATCGGCGTCGTGTCGCGCGCGATCGCGTCTTTCGTCAGCGCGGCGCGGCCGGGCCGCATGCCGTTCGACCGCAGGATGAACGCCATGATGTCGAGGTAGTCGCGCTGGGAGAGGCCGCCCGCGTTGCCGACCGGCATCTGCACCGTCAGGTACTGCCACACCGCGAGCGGCGTCTGCCACGGCACGTTGCTGCCGTCGCCCGCCAGCGCCGGGCCGTGGTAGCCGTGCAGGTCGCCGGCGTGGCACTCGGCGCAGTTTTGAATGTAGGCGAAGCGGCCTTGCCAGGCTTGGCCGGCGGTGTACGACACCCGCGGCGGCGCAGCCGGCTTCGATCCGGCCGCCAGCGCCGAGCCGAGCGAACCGGCGATCGCCACCACGGCGAAGGCGGCCGGCAGCACCCTCACGAGCCCGATCCCGGCGCGGGCGACGGCAGGGCGAAGACGTAGAGCCGGCCGCCCAGCGGAATGCCGCGGAAGAGCGGCGTCATGTTCTTGCCGCCCCAGAACGGCGAGACGCCGCCCCAGCCGGACTGCACCGCGACGTACTGCTTGCCGTCGACCCGGTAGCTGACCGGCACGCCGATCACGCCCGAGGCCATGTGGTGCTGCCAGAGCACCTTGCCCGTGCGCGCGTCGAAGGCGTAGAACTTCTGGTCGGGCGTGCCGCTGAAGACCAGGCCGCCGTCGGTCGAGAGCGCGCCGTCGTTCCACGGCTGCTCGGTGTCGAAGCTCCAGGCGCGCTTGCCGGTCGCGACGTCGATCGCCTGCAGCGCGCCCCAGCCGCGCTGGCCCGGCACGTGCTCCACCTGGAACGTCTCGTCGATGTAGTTCGCGCCGGCCTTGAAGGGCTGCGGCTTGGTGGCGCCCATGGTCATGCAGGTCTTCATGGTCGGCACGAACGCGTAGCCGGTCTTGGGGTCGAAGCTGTACGGCCACCAGTTGTCGCCGCCGAAGAACGCCGGGCAGGTGAACACCGTCTTGCCCTGTACCGGCTTCTTGCTCGCATCGGTCGTGCCGATGCCGTGCACGGCGTCGTAGCCGGTGACCGAGGTCGCCTTGGTGAACGGGCGCATCAGGATCAGCTTGCCGTCGGTGCGGTCGACGACGTAGAACCAGCCGTTGCGCCCGGCCTGGATGAAGACTTTGCGCGGCCGGCCGGCGATGGTGAGGTCGGCCTGCACCGGCGTGCTGGTCGCATCGTAGTCCCACGGGTCGTTGGGCGTCTGCTGGAAGTACCACTTGATCTTGCCGTCGGCCGGGTTCAGCGCGACCACCGAGTCGCTGTAGAGGTTGCGGCCCTTGCGCTCCGACCACAGCCAGGGCGACGGGTTGCCGGTGCCCCACAGCAGCGTGTCGGTCTCGGCGTCGTAGCTGCCGGTCACCCACGGGTCGGCCCCGCCGTGCTCGTAGGTCTTGCCCGGCCAGGTGTCGCCGCCCGGCTCGCCGGGCGCGGGGACCATGTAGGTCCGCCACTTCTCGGCGCCGGTCTGCGCGTCGAGGCCGACCAGCACGCCGCGCGCGCCGTACTCGCCCCCGCCCGCGCCGGCGATCACGGTGCCCTTGACGACCATCGGCGCGTCGGACATCGCGTACCCGGCGCCCGGCTCGGCGTAGACGGTGTGGTTCCAGAGCAGCTTGCCGCTGCGCGCGTCGAGCGCCACGACGTGGTCGTCGAGGGTGGTCATGAACGCGGTGGTGCCGTAGAGCGCGACCCCGCGGTTGACCATGTCGCAGCAGACCGTGCGCAGCGCCTTGTGCGGGAGCGGGTAGTCGTACTGCCAGAGCTGCTTGCCGTTGGTCGCGTCGAGCGCGTAGACGTGGTCTTCCGGCGTGGTCACGATCATGGTCCGGCCGTTGACGATCGGCGGCGCCTCGAAGCCCTCCGGAATCGTGACGTCGTGGGTGAAGACCTCTTGCAGCCGGCCGACGTTCTTGGTGTCGATCTGGTCGAACGGCACGTGGCCGTTGCTGCGGTACGAGCGCAGGTACATCAGCCAGCCGTCGTCGCGGTCGGCGTCGAGCAGCCGCTGGTCGGTGACCGGCGGGAACATCGGGTCGCCCGCGGCGCGCGCCTGCCCGAAGTGCGGGCCGAACGCGGCCAGCGCGAGCGCGGCGGCGGCGGCCGCCCACCCGGCGGCGGTGCGTCGTGTGCTCATACGGAACGGTTCCTCATGACGGCTTGGACTTCGAGAACGCGTAGGCGAGCACGCAGAGCAGCCCGGTCGCGAGCCATCCGAGCAGGCCCTCGGGCACCGGCCCGCTCGAGCGCAGCGGCACGGCGCCGGTGGCGGCCGCGACGTCGAGCGACTCGACGTAGCTCGCCACGTCGTCGAGCTGGTCGGGGTCGAGCTGGTGCGGGCCGAAGCGCGGCATGTTGCCCGGGCCGATCCGGATCGCCTCGGCCACCTGGGTGATCGTCGCGCGGTGCAGCGAGGGCGCCCAGTCGGCGTAGCCGATCGACGCGCCGCCGCCGCCGGCGCCGTGGCAGTGCTCGCAGTTCTGCTCGAACAGCGCGCGCCCGCGGCGCAGGTCGCCGCCCGCCGCCACCTGCGGGATCGGGTCGCCGCCCGGCTGCACCGAGGTCACGTAGGCGACGATCGCGTCGATCGTGCCCTGCGGGAGCTGCGCGCCGCGGTGCTCGACCTGGATCCACGGCACCGCGGCCGGCATGCGGCCGGTGCCGACCCAGAAGTCGACGTCGGCCGCGCCGACCCCGCGCAGCGAGGGTGCATTGACGCCGCCGCGCAGGTCGGCGCCGTGGCACGACGCGCAGGCCTGCTCGTAGGCGGTCTTGCCGGCTTGGACGATCGCGGGCGGCGGCGGCGGGATCATGCGCGTCCGCCCGCGTCGGAGATCGCGCCGAGCCGGCGCTCGCGCGCCCCCCAGTCGGCGACGCACCACAGCAGCGCGGCGAACATCGGGCCGCCGCCGGCGATCCACATGATCGCCCCGGCGTCGACTTGATCGTCGAGCGCGCCCGGGCGGGCGGCGTAGTGCGCGTAGAGCACGTGGCGGCTGACGTAGAAGGCGAAGCCCAGGAACGCGCTCATCGGCAGCGCCAGGAACAGCGCCAGGATGCGCACCGGGTGGGGCGGCGCGTGCGGCGTGGGCGCGACGGCCAGCAGCGGCGTCCAGAACAGCAGCGCCGAGCTCAGGTAGAGCGCGTGCTCGAGCGCGTGCACGCCCTCGTTCTCGAGCGCCGCCTCGTAGAGCGGCGAGAGGTGCGTGCCGTACAGCACCAGCGCGAACTGCAGCCAGGCGAAGACCGGGTGGGTCAGCACCCGCAGCGGCGGCGAGGCGAGCGCGCGGGCCAGCCCGGCCGCCGGGCGCGCGGGCAGCGCGGCCAGCGCGAGCCGCAGCGGCGCGCCGAGCAGCAGCAGCGGCGCGGCGACGCTCACCAGCGCCAGGTGCTGCACCATGTGCCAGGCCAGCGAACCGTCGGCCAGATCGTCGAGCGGGCCCAGCAGCGAGCCGGCCAGCGCGGCCAGGCCGAGCCCGAAGAGCCCGGCCGCGTGGGCCGGGAACGGCCGCCGGGCACGCCGCACCCGCAGCACGCCCCACCCGTAGAGACCCGCGGCGAGCAGCAGCAGCGCGACGATCACGCCGAGGCGACCTCTTCGTCGTCGAACCCGCCCTGCGCGTTGCGCCGCATGACGACGACCCGCTCGGATTCCTGGCCGTGCAGCCGCTTGCGGACGCCCAGCTCGCGCGCGAGCGCGGCGGCCAGGAAGCCGATCCCGACGCTGCCGGCGGGCAGCAGGATGCGGTACAGCCAGACCAGGTTCTGGACCGGCACCTTGAGCGCGAGCGCCTGCGTGTCGTCGCTGGCGGCGAGCGTCAGCACCACGCCGGCGGTCAGCAGCGCGGCGCCGGCGCCGACCCGCCAAGGCGCGGCGGTCGGCGGCACCAGCACGTCGTGCTGCACGACGTCGCCGGTGATGCGCTTGTCGATCCACGGCCAGCCGATGATGACGCCGAACGCGACCAGCGGCATGACCACGCCGGGCCAGAACACCGGCGGGACCGGGTGGCCGAAGATCACCAGCTCGGTCGACGGGCCCAGCCGCAGCGCGCCGTCCAGGAAGGCCGCGTACCAGTCGGGCTCGGCCGGGTTGGTCACGATCCAGTCGTGGTAGCGGCCGTACTGCTCGATCGGGTTGATCTCGAGCGCCGCCGCGAGGACCAAGATCACCGCGACGGTCAGCGCGAACGCCGCCAGCGTGCGCAGCGCGTAGTCGGGCCAGAAGCGCCGCCCGACCACGTGCGCCGGGTCGTCGACGAACTGGGTGTGTTTCTGGTAGATCAGCAGCGCCATGTGCAGCGCCAGCAGACCCGCGATCGCGACCGGCAGGAAGTAGACGTGGATCGTGTAGAGGTGCGGCAGCAGCAGCGGCCCGGGATAGCTGCCGCCGTTGAGCAGATCGGCCGCCCAGCCGCCGACGAAGGGCACCGCCAGCATCACCGAGTCGGCGATCCGCAGCCCGGTGCCCGAGAGCGCGTCGTCGGGCAGCGAGTAGCCGGTGAAGCCGGTCAGCGAGGCCAGGATCAGCATCAGCACGCCGACCGTCCAGTTGAGCTCGCGCGGCGCGCGGTAGGCGGCGGTGAAGAAGATGCGCGCCATGTGGACCAGGATCGCGGCGACGAAGAAGACCGCGCTCCAGTGGTGCACCTGGCGGATCACGTACCCGACCGGCATCCCGCGCGAGAGCGCGACGACCGAGTCGAACGCGGTCCGCTCGTCGGCCGTGTAGACGAAGGTCAGCCAGACGCCGGTCGCCACCAGCAGCACGAACGCGTAGAGCGCGAACTCGCCCAAGTAGAACGACCAGTGGTCCGGGAACACCTTGACCGCCACGAAGCGGACGGCCGCGTTGCTGCCGAAGCGGTCGTCGAAGAAGCGCACGGTCTTGCGGGAGATCATACCGTCCGCCACCACTCGTCGGGGCCGACCGGGTCGGCGAAGTCGCCCCGCGCGATCAGGAAGCCGTCGCGGTCGACGTCCAGGCCGAGCTGCGGCAGCGCGCGCGGCGCCGGGCCGCCGGTCGGCTTGGCGCCGAGCAGCACCGCGAAGACCGACTGGTGGCAGGGGCAGTAGAGCTCGTAGGTCGCGTGCCGGTAGAGCGCCACCGGGCAGCCGGCGTGGGTGCAGATCTTCGAGTACGCGACGTTGCCGTGCGGGGTCCAGCCCTGCCGCTGCGGCGGCAGCTGCACGTCGCCGTCGTTGACCCGCAGCAGCAGCACGGCCGACTCGGGCGCGTCGACGTGCCCTTCCGGGAACACCGTCTCGACGCCGCCGACGGCCACGTCGTCGGCGCGCAGCCGCCGGCCTTCCGGCGTCACGAGGTGCGCGCCGCGCCGCCAAGCGGTGCCCTGCCGGCGCGGCCGGCGGCCGAGCACCACCGCCGGCACCAGGCCGACCAGCGCGAACGCGCCCAGCGCCAGGAACCACAGCCGGCCGAAGATTCGGCCGGGCGGGATCGCCGCGTCGGGCGGCAGCGGGGCGGCGGGCGAGGGACCGCGGGCGTGGCGCGGCTCGCGCAGCGTGTCGGGCGCGCGCAGCTCGAGCGCGCTCGCGCCGGCCGAGACCGCCACGCCCAGGCAGGCCAGCGCCGCCAGGCCCGCCAGCCAGGCCGGGTTCGCGTGCCCGACCGCGACGCCCACGCAGCCCAGCGCGGCGAGGGTCGCGACGATCAAGCCCCCGCTCCTCATCGGACCAAGTAGATCGTGGCGTAGAGCGCCAGCCACACGACGAAGACGAAGTGCCAGTAGTACGCGATCGCCTCGACGCCCGCGTGGCGGTCGGCGGTGAACGCCCGCTTGCCCAAGAACAGGCTGAGCGCGAGCAGCAGGACCGCGCCGGCCAGCACGTGCGCCAGGTGCGTCCCGGTCAGCACGTAGAACAGCGTGCCGAAGGCATCCGTGTCGACCCGGAAGTTGGCCTGCGACCAGCCGCGCAGCGCGATCCAGGCGAACGCCAGCGCGCAGAACAGCGTCAGCACCAGCATGGCGCGCGCCACGCCGCGCTTGCGCTTCGTCGCGGCGACCTGCGCGATCCCCATCGTCACGCTGCCCAGGCCGAGCAGCACCGTGCCGAACGTCGCGCCGGCGAAATCCAGCTGTGCGCCCGGCGGCGGCCAGGCCGGCGCCAGACCGCGCAAGTCGTACCAGGCGGCGAGCAAGCCGGCGAAGAGCATCGACTCCGACGCCAAGAACACGACGACGCCGAAGACCAGCGGGTGCGCGCGAACCGCGACGGAACGCATGACGACACCCTACCCGGGTGGGGTGCCGCCAAATCGGGTAGCATCGAATCGTGCACGCGCAGACGTGGCCGCAGACCGCGACGACGCAGGCCTCGGTTCTCGCCTCGGATTGGGCGCTCTTCACCTACGTCGGCCTGGCGGTCGCCGCGCTCGTGTGGGGGCTGATCCTCTTCGCCGTCGTGCGCTGGCGGCGCCGCGCCGGCGGCGCGCTGCCGCCGCAGTTCCGCAACAACAACCCGCTCGAGATCGCCTGGACGGTGGTTCCGCTGCTGCTGGTCTGCGCGCTGTTCGTCTACACCTACCGGGCCGAGGCCCGGGTCGAGGCGCTGCCGCCCGGGCCGGACGTCGCGGTCGACGTGACGGCCTACCGCTGGGGCTGGACCTTCGCCTACGCCGGCGGCCCGACGGTGAACGGCGCGGCCGACGCGCCGCCGCAGATGGTGCTGCCGCTGCAGCGGACGACCCGCATCCGGCTGACCTCGCGCGACGTCACGCACTCGTTCTGGGTTCCCGACTTCCTGTTCAAGAAAGACGCGATCCCGGGGCAGACCAACACGTTCGACCTGCGGCCGGACGAAGCCGGGACGTTCATCGGCCGCTGCGCGCAGTTCTGCGGCCTCGACCACGCGCTGATGAGCTTCAGCGTGCGGGTCGTGCCGCCGGCCGAGTACGCGCGCTGGCGCGCGGGAGGCGCGCCGTGAGCGCGGTCACCGCCCCGGCCGCCGCGCCGGCGCCGCGCAACGACCTGCTCTCGTGGATCACCACCACCGACCACAAGCGGATCGGCATCCTGTACCTCGTCTCGAGCCTGGGCTACTTCGCGGTGGCGGGCGGCCTGGCGGTCGCGATCCGCACCCAGCTCGCCCACCCCAACGGCACGCTGGTCGGCTCGCACGCCTACGCGCAGCTCTTCACGCTGCACGGCACCGCGATGATCTTCCTGTTCGTCGCGCCGTTCGCGTTCGGCCTGGCCAACTTCTTGGTGCCGCTGCAGATCGGCGCGCCCGACATGGCGTTCCCGCGCCTCAACGCGACCTCGTTCTGGATGTTCCTGTTCGGCGGGCTGACCGTCTTCGCCGGCGCGGCGACGAGCGAAGGCGCCGCGGCGGCCGGCTGGACCTCGTACGCGCCGCTCTCGGCGATCACGATCTCGAGCGGCCTGGGCCAGGACCTGTGGATCGTCGGCGTGTTCCTGGTCTCGGTGGCGACGATCCTGACCGCGATCAACATCATCACGACCGCGTTCATCTACCGCGCGCCGGGGATGACCATGTGGCGCATCCCGATCTTCACCTGGGAGATGATCGCGACGTCGCTGCTGGTCTTCATGGCGTTCCCGGCGCTGGCGGCGGACCTGCTGCTGCTCTTCGTCGACCGCCACCTGGGCGGGCACGCCTTCGACCCGGCCGCCGGCGGCAGCGCGATCCTCTGGCAGCACCTGTTCTGGTTCTTCGGCCACCCCGAGGTCTACGTGATGATCCTGCCCTACTTCGGGGTCATCAGCGAGATCGTGCCGGTCTTCTCGCGCAAGCCGATCTTCGGCTACACCGGCCTCGTGCTGGCGGCCTTCGCAATCGCCGGGCTCTCGATGGGCGTCTGGGCGCACCACATGTTCACCACCGGCGCGGTCAACGACCCGTTCTTCAGCTTCGTCTCGTTCCTGATCGCGGTCCCGACCGGGGTCAAGTTCTTCAACTGGATCGGCACCATGTGGCGCGGCTCGATCTCGTTCGAGACGCCGATGCTGTTCTCGCTCGGCTTCCTGATGAACTTTCTCTTGGGCGGGGTGACCGGGGTGATGATCGCCTCGCCGCCGATCGACTTCCACGCCCACGACTCGTACTTCATCGTCGCCCACATGCACTACGTGCTGGGCGGCGGCAGCCTGTTCGCGATCTTCGCCGCGCTGTTCTTCTGGTGGCCCAAGATGTTCGGCTACCGCCTGCGCGAGGGGCTGGGCAAGCTCTGCTTCTGGCTGCTGTTCGTGGGCTTCAACGTGACGTTCTTCCCGATGCACCTGCTGGGCATCGACGGCATGCCGCGCCGGGTCTACACCTATCCCGACGCCGGCGCGCTGCCGCTGCTCAACCTGGTCGCCACGCTGGGCTCGTACGTGATGCTGGCCGGCGTGCTCGTCTTCGCCTGGAACGTGCTGGTCTCGGCGCGCCGCCACGAGCCGGCCGGTGACGACCCCTGGCACGCCAACTCGCTCGAGTGGGCGACGACGTCGCCGCCGCCCGAGCACAACTTCGACCGCCTGCCGCCGATCCGCAGCGAGCGCCCGGTCTTCGATGCCCGCCACCCCGAGCTGCAAGAGACGCAGCGGTGATGGACCCGTGACGGTCGGGCTGCGGCTGTTCATCTCGTCGGCGGTGTTCTCGGTCGCGATCGCGGTGGCGTACTGGCTGGTGGCGCACGAGATCACCGGCACGTTCCTGCTCGGGTTCATGGCGTTCGCGCTGAGCTTCGTCGCGGGCTATATGATAATCGCGGAACGCGAGGCGGACCTGGTCGGCGACCGGGCCGACGCGAAGACCGGCGACGCGGCCGGCGAGGTGGTCGGCACGTACTCGATCCGCTCGCCGCTGCCGTTCTGGACCGCGCTCGCGGTGGCGTTCGTCGGCCTGGGCCTGGTGATCTCGCCGACGCTGGCCGCGCTGGGCGTGATCGCGCTGCTGAGCCTGGGCGCCGGCTTCATCGTCCAGAGCCGCTAGCCGGCGGCGTTGGACCCGGCCCGCGATCTGCCGCTGCTCGCCGCGCTGCGCTTGCGCGTGCCGCTGCGGCGGCTGCGCGCCCTGGCCGCGGGCGACCACCGGCCGCTGCGGGCGTGGCTCGCCGGCGAGTCGGCGTGGCGGCTGGCGGAAGCGCGCCGCGACGCGCGGCTCGACCTGGCGGCGCTCGAAGCGCTGGGCGCGCGGATCGTGACCCCGGCCGACCCCGAGTGGCCGGCGGGCTTCGCCGGCCTGCGCGAGCCGCCGGCGTTCCTCACCGTGCGCGGCGCGCTGCCGCGCGGCGGGATCGCCGTGATCGGCGCGCGCGACGCCACGGCGGCCGAGTGCGGGTTCGCCCGGGCCCTGGCGGCCCGGCTGCAGCGGCCGATCGTGGCCGGCCTCGCGCCGGGAATCGACACGGCCGCGCACCGCGGCGCGCTGGACGCCGGCCGGCCGACGGTGGCCTACCTGGGCAGCGGGCTGGGCCGGGCCGAGGACCCCGAGCTGGCCGACGCGATCGTCGCCGGCGGCGGCGCGGTCGCCACGGAGTACGGGCCCGCCGCGCCCGCGAGCGCGTGGACCCGCCGCCGGCGCGACCGGCTCCAGGCCGCGCACGCCGACGCGGTCGTGCTGGTCGCCTCCGATGCCGAAGGCGGCGCGATGCACGCCATGCGCTTCGCCCGGGCCTGCGGGCGGCCGCGCTTCGCGCTCGACGCCGAGGCGAGCGGGAACCGGATCGCAACGACGGAGGGTGCGCTGGTTTTACCATGGGAGACGAACGCCGCCGCGGCGCGCATCCGCGCCGTGTTCCCCTGAAAGGAGCCTCGTTGCCGTCCACGTTCGACCCCTTCGAGCTCGAGCAGGCCAAGCGCCTGACCGGGAACGACCTCGACCGGCTCCCGTTCGGCGTGATCGTGGTCGACCGGGCCGGGACCATTCTGGAGTACAACGCCTACGAGCGCGAGATGGCGGGCGCGGGCGGGCGGCAGGTGATCGGCTCGAACTTCTTCCGCGACGTCGCGCCCTGCACGGCGATCAAGGAGTTCGAGGGACGCTTCGAGGCGTTCCTCGACTCCGAGCAGACGAGCGTCGAGCCGTTCCAGTTCGTCTTCCCGTTCCCGCGCGGGCGGCAACGGGTCACGGTCGTGTTCGTGCGGCTGGCGAACGACGCGAGCCGGGCGACGATCTGCGTGGTTCGCGCCACGGAGCGGGCAGCGACATCGCTCCCGGACTGACCGCCGGCCTCGGCGACGTCCTCGCCGGCGGCGCGAGCTCGCCGGTGCGCGCCGGGCGGCGGGTCGGCGGCGAGCCGTTCGTCTGCGCGCGCGCCGAGGGCCCGTACGCGTTCGACCCCGGCGGCCGGCGCTACGTCGACTACGTGATGGCCTACGGGCCGCTGCTGTTCGGTCACACCCCGCCGTTCCTGCGCGGGCTCGACGCGCTCGCCGCGCGCGGCGTCGTCCACGGCTCGACCGCGCCCGGCGAGCTGGAGCTGGCCGCCCGCATCCGCGGCCACCTGCCCTCGCTGGAGAAGCTGCGCTTCGCGACCACCGGCAGCGAAGCGGTGCAGGGCGCGGTGCGGGTCGCGCGCGCGTACACCGGCCGCGACGCGGTGCTCAAGTTCGCCGGCAACTACCACGGCCACTTCGACCTCGCGCTGCAAGACGCGGGCGCCTCGGCCGAGACCCCCGACGCGAGCGGCTCCGGCATCCCGCGCGCGGTGGTCGGCGACCTCGCCGTCGCGCGCTACAACGACCTGGCCGACGTCGACCGCCGGCTCGCGCGCGCCGGCGACCGGCTCGCCGCGATCCTGGTCGAGCCGATCTGCGGCAACATGGGCTTGGTGCCGACCGCGCCGGGCTTTCTCGAAGGCTTGCGCGAGCGCGCCGACCGCCTGGGCGCGGTGCTGATCTTCGACGAGGTGATCACCTGGCTGCGGCTCGGCCTGGGCGGCGCGCAGGCCCGGGTGGGTGTGCGGCCCGACCTCACCGCGGTCGGCAAGATCGTGGGCGGCGGCTTCCCGCTGGCCGCCTTCGGCGGGCGGGCCGAGATCATGGCCGTGCTCGCGCCCGACGGCCCGTGCTTCACCGGCGGCACGCATGCGGGCATGCCGTTCGCGGTCGCGATGGGGCTGCGCGTGCTCGACCACCTGGAATCGAACCCGTCGCTCTACGGCGACATGGACCGCCGCGCGCGCGCGCTCGCGGCCGGCATCCGCGCGGCGCTGCGCGAGCTGGGCTTGGACTACGCGGTGGTGCAGCTCGAGTCGATCGTCGACTTCAAGTTCCGGACCGGCCCGCCGACCCGCTCGTACGACGACCAGCAGCGCGACGACCAGCGCGCCTACGCGGCGTTCTACCACGAGATGCGGGCGCGCGGCGTGCTGCTGCCGCCCTCGCACAACGAGGTGATGTTCCTCTCGACCGCCCACGGCGACGCCGACGTGGCGCTCACCCTCGCGGCGATCGAGTCGAGCCTGCGCGAGCTGCGCGCGAACGAGGTGATCTGATGGCTGCTGAAACTCCGGCCGGCTGGACCAACGACGGCAAGGCGCTGGTGCGCGTCTTCGACCGCACGAACTTCGACGGCGCGATCGCGTTCGTCAACGCGGTCGCCGCGGTCGCGAACCGGCTCGACCACCATCCCGACATCGCGCTGTCGTGGAACGAGGTGACGATCCGCACCTGGTCCCACGACGTCGACGCGATCACCGAGCGCGACGTCCGGCTGGCGGAAGCCATCGACGCGCTCGGTTGAAGCGAGCGGGCGCTTCGCCCGCGGTCAGCCGTCTTCGCGGTCCGGGCTCTCCAACCGGAAGAAGTTCGACTGCTTGCCGTCGGTGCGGTGCTCCTGGTAGATGAAGTTGAGCCGGCGCTCGTCGAACGTCGCGAAAAAATCGTCCCAGGAGATCTCCTCGAAACGGTCGCTCTGGCCGTAGCCGGGGAAGTCGAAGCGCAGGACGCGCGTATCGGCGATCCGCACCGGCGTCGCCTTGCGCTGCTCGGCCCACTGCCGGATCGTGTCGTGGTCGCGGGTGATCAGCGAGCGGCCTTCGCGCTCCTCGTGCTCGTCGGGCGAGTGGACGTGCTGTGAGTACTTCACGCTCTTGGAGTCGCCGGTCGGCTCGGCATCTCGCGCGCTGCGGCCGCCCTCGTCGCTCTCGCCCTTGATGGTTTCGATCAGCTCGGCCTTGCGCATGTGCGAGGTGCCCTCCAGCCCCTTGCGCTTGGCTTCTTCCTGCAGTTCTTCGACCGTCATCGATTCGTAATCGGTATTGCCGCGTGCCATGCTGTCCTCCGTGCCGGTGTCGTTCCCGCCGCCGTGCGGAGGCTCACACGGTCGCCCGCAGTGCGGTCGACGGAGGGGCTGCCGGTCCCGCTCAGCACACGCCGACTGGACTGGGTAGGAATTCGAGCCAAGCGTGAGAAGCACCGCATCCACTGGCGCCCAGGAGTGACGGTATGGCGGACGATCCCAAAGTCAGCCCGGTCGAGCTGATCACCGATCCCGAGCACATCAAGAACGCGAGCGAACCGCCGCTCATCACCGTGCGCACCGGCCAGACCGACGGCCAGATCTATCACCTCAGGGTGAACCAGCCGCAGGGCCGTGCGGTCACCATCGCGCTCCACCTCTGAGCGCGAGCCGGCCGAGCCCGCCGGCGTCTCCGGCCGCGAGGCCATCCTCGAGATCGAGGACCTGCAGAACCGCCTGGCCGAGCGAACGGTCCAGCGCGAGCCGTTCTGGCGCGCGCTGATCGACGACCCGGCGGCGGTCCCGGAGAACGTCTTTCACGGGCTGTGCGCGGAGAACTACCACCTGCTCTTCCGCGAGAGCTACTTCGACGCGCCGATCCTCTCGTACGCCGGCAGCGCCGCGGCGCGCCGGCTCTTCAACGCGTTCTACGTCGAGGAGTTCGGCCACGACGCGCTGCTGCTGCGCGCGCTCTCGTCGCTGGGGATCACCGCCGAGGATCTCTTCGAGACCACGCCGCTGCCCGAGACCGCCGCGCTCTACAACGCGCTGGCCTACTGGGCGCGCTACGACCCGCTGTTCTTCTTCACGACGCTGGGCCCGCTGGAAGGCCGCGAGGTCGAGATCGACTCGTTCGTCGGCGCGGCGCGCCGGCGCGGGCTGCCGGCGGCGTTCGTCGAGCCGATCGCGGCGCACGCGCGGATCAACAAAGACAGCGGCCACGGGCTGCTCGCGCGCACGATCTTCGACGCGATCCCGGTCGTCGCGGCCGCCGACCTGGCGCGCCTGCGCCGGCTGACCGAGCTGTTCGTCCGGCTCTATGCGCGCTTCTACGGCGGCGTCTGGCGGCACTACGCGGGCGGCGGCGCGGTCGTGCGGCGGGTCACCGAGCTGTGAGCGCCGCGCCCGCGACCTACTACCGCCGGCCGGTCTTCCGCGCGGGCGTGCGCACCGTCGTGGAAGCGGAGCGCGCGGTCTTCGACTACGGCGGGGTGCGCTTCGACGCCGACTTCTCGCCCGCGGCGCGCGAACTGGTCGCCGCGCTGTGCGCCGAGCTGGCCGAGGGCCTCGACGTCGCCGCGATCCCGCAGCGCTACGGCGGCTTCGCGCCGCACGTCGAGGAGCTGCTGCACAGCTTCGACCGCTACGGCTACCTGCGCGAGTCGGCGCTGGAGCTGCCGCCGACCGTCGACGGCGCGCTCTTCGCGCAGCAGGTGGCGGCGTTCGCGGAGCGCGCCCGGCAGCGGGCGGGCTCGGCCTTCCACGAGGCGCTCGCCGCCGGGCGGGTCGGCGCGCGCGGCCTGGTCGCCTACGTGGCGGAGTACCACCACGTCGTCGCGGCCGCGCCGGCGATCATCGGCGCCTCGCTCGCGCACGCGCACGACCCGCGCCGGCGCGCGATCCTCGAGCGGTTCCTGCGCTCGGAGCTGGGCCACGACCGCCTGCTGCGGCGCGCGCTGCTCGCCGTCGGCGTCGACGGCGCGGCGATCGACGACGCGCTGCCGCTGCCCGAGACGTTCGCCGTCGTCTCGATGCTGCACGTGCTCGCGGCGCAGGAGCCGCTCGGCTTCGCGGCGTGCCTGTTCCTGTTCGAGGAGGAGAGCAACGCCTTCCACGACGCGTTCGCGGCCGCCGCGCGTGCCGCGGGCCTGCCCGAGGGCTTCGTCGCGCCGGTGCTCGAGCACGCCCGCATCAACGACGCGGGCGACCACGGCACGATCACCGCCGAGCTGCTGGCCTGCGTCGGGGCGGTCTCGGCCGAGGAGCGGATCGGCGTGCTCAAGCACCTCACGACCCTGGTCGAGAGCCTCGCCGCGCTCGAGCGCGCGCTGCTCGCCGGCTAGCCGTCCTCGCGCGCTGCTCAGCGCACCGGCGCCGGGTAGGCGGCCGGCGAGCGGTGGCCCTGCGCGTCGACGCTGCGCACCCCGAACTGCCAGTTGTCCTTGGAGAACGGCAGCGTCACCCGGGTGACGTCGCCGACGTCCTGGACGCTGGTCCAGACCGGCTCGGTGCTGGCGCGGCGCACCACCTCGTAGCGCACCGCGCGCGGGACGGGGTCCCAGAAGAGCGTCGTGTCGTTGGTGAGCGCCTTGGTGTCGACCGAGGTCTTGGGCGGCGCGGGCGCGAGCGCCAGCGTGGCCAGCGCGGCGGCGTTGTAGCGCGTCACCTTCGCCAGGTAGTCGAAGTCGACGTACCGCAGCAGGTCGCCGTACTGGACGCCGTTCTCGACCCGCACGTCCTGGTGCTGGTGGGCGAACGTCTCGCGCGGCTCGGTGAAGCGCAGCGCCGGGAAGCCGGCCGCGTTGAACGACTCGTGGTCGCCGCCGCGCAGGAAGCGGTCGGCCCGGAAGATCAGGTCGCCGTGCAGCCCGGCCGGGTACGCGTCGCCCGTCTCCTTGGCGAAGCGGGCCAGCTCGCGCGAGGGCGAGTCGCTCTCGGCGCCGATCGCGTTGAGCCGCGCGACGTTCGCGCCGGCCGGGATCGCCTCGGAGAAGATGCGGATCGTGTCGTCGCGCCGGACGCCGTCGTCGCCGACCGACGCGCCGACGATGTCGTTGTTGAGGTCGCCCTCGACGTCGACCCCGGCGGTCTTGAGGCCCTGGGCGAAGTGCGCGCTGCCGAACAGGCCCTGCTCCTCGGCGTCGAAGCAGGCGAACACCACCGTGGCGTGCACCGGCAGCGCGGCCAGCACGCGCGCGGCCTCGAGCACGGCCGAGGTGGCGGAACCGTTGTCGTCGGCGCCCGGCGCGTCGTTGGTGCCGTCGTCGTTGTTCGAGTTGCGCGAGTCGTAGTGGCTCGACATGACGACCGTCCGCCCGGACGGATCGTCGCCCTTGAGGGTCGCGATCACCGACGAGATCACGACCTCGCGCGGCACCCGCAGCTTCGGATCGGCAGCCTGGGTGTAGGTGTCGAGCGCGACGGTCATCCGGCCGCCGCTGGCGCGCGCGATCTGCTGGAACCGCCCGACCAGGTACGCGCGCGCCGCGAACACGCCCCGCCCCGGCCGGCTGTGCTCGGAGAACGTCGAGCGCGTGCCGAAGGCGACCAGCCGCTCGTCGGTCGCGCGCAGCTGCGCGGCCGAGATCCGCGCCAGCGCGGTGCCGATCGCCGGGTCGAGCGGCAGCGGCGGAACGTCGGCTCGGACCGGCCCGACCGTGACGAGCGAGAAAGCGGCGGCGAGCGCGAGGGCGGAGCGGTGCATGGCGCGGTGTGCGCGGCCGGGCGCGGGCGGACCTCCGGCCGCCGCGCGGCGCGCGGGTGCCCGCCGCTCGGGCGCCGTAGGTGCTGGGCGATGGCTACCAACACCAAGCCCACCGGCGACGAGCTCACGGCCCTGGCGGCGGAGGCGAAGACCGCCCGCGCCCGCATCGCGACCGCCAAGGGCGACATCGTCTTCCGGTTCTATCCCGACGACGCGCCGCAGCACAGCGCCGCGTTCATCAAGCTGGCGCGAGCCGGGTTCTACGACGGGCTGACCTTCCACCGCTACGAGCCGGGCTTCGTCATCCAGGGCGGCGACCCGAGCGGCAACGGCACCGGCGGCCCGGGCTACAACCTCGACGCCGAGTTCAACGGCCAGAAGCACGTCAAGGGCACCGTCGCAATGGCCCGCTCGTCCAACCCGAACTCGGCCGGCTCGCAGTTCTACATCTGCATCGAGGACGCGCCGTTCCTCAACAACCAGTACACCGTCTTCGGCCAGGTCGTCGAGGGCCAGACCGTGGTCGACGCGATCCGCGCCGGCGACGTGATGACCAAGGTCACGATCGAAGACGGCGGCAGCGGGGCCGGCCCCGGCTGACGCTCCCGCGGATCGCCCTGGGGACGCAGGGCTGGGCGTACGCCGACTGGGTCGGCCCGATGTACGACGCCGGCACGCGGCCCGAGGGCTACCTGCGCGCCTACGCGCGCGAGTTCGCCAGCGTCGAGGTCGACTCGACCTTCTACGGCACGCCGCCGCCCGAGCGGGTGCGCAGGTGGGCCGCGCAGGTCCCGCGCGACTTCACCTTCGCGCTCAAGCTGGCGCGCGAGATCACCCACGACCACCGCCTGCTCGCGGCGGAGAAGCTGCTCGACGAGTTCGTGACCAGCGCGTTCGAGCTGGGCGACCGGCTCGAAGCGATCCTGATCCAGCTCGCGCCCGACTTCGCGCCGGCCGAGCTCGGCGCGCTCGAGGAATTCGTCGCCGCGCTGCCGGCCGGCCCGCGCTGGGCGCTCGAGGTGCGCGACCCGAGCTGGTTCGAAGGCGACGTGCACGCCCGGCTGCGCGCGGCGCTGGGCGCGCGCGACGTCGCGCTGGCGGTCAGCGACGGGACGTTCGTGCCGCTGCCGGTGATGCTGGCCGAGCTGCGCGACCCGACCGCATCGCACGCCTACGTGCGCTGGCTCGGCCGGCGCGACGCGGTCCAGGCCTTCAACGAGGTGCAGTTCGACCGCCGCGACCAGATCGAGCAGTGGGCCGGCGCGATTCGCGCCGCCGCGCCGCGCCTCACCCGCCTGTGCGGTTACGCGAACAACCACTACACCGGCCACAGCCCGGCCGCGATCCGCGACGTCTACGCCGCCCTGGGCATCCCCCACGAGCGCCCGCACCGCATCGAGCAGACGTCGCTGTTCGAGTAATCCCGGTAGGCCGTGATGTCAATTATGGTTGACATCACGGCTCGGTATGGTGTACTGTGGTGACGTTCCCGGGTGTAGGCGGGGTTCGTTCGATTCATCGGGCGATCAAAAATCACGCGTATTCGCGTGGTTTGAGGTGCGCAGAATTCATGTCAACCGATGTTGCCGCTGCTGGGGGTGTGCCGCGGCTCCAGGAGTATCTTCGTGCGCATCTCGTCGTCGAGCGGGCGCGAAAGCGTTTTTCCCAGGCCGAACTCGCCAGGCGCGCCGGCGTCTCTCGCTACACCATCGTCAAGCTCGAATCGGGCGACGACGTCAATCCCCGGCTCGACGTGCTCGGGCGAATCGCTTCCGCGCTCGGCGTCGCCGTTCACGAACTGCTCGCCCCCATCGCCGACCCGCACGACGCCTCCGACGCCGAGCTGGAGCGCCGCGCCGAAACGCCTGCATCGGACTACGTCGACGCGGAGCAGCTCCTCTCCGCCGTCGAAGAAGCCGCCGTCCGTGAATCCGCCGCCGCCAAGCGACGGCGGGGGGTGGAACGTAAGGTTCCATCCCGAGGTCGCTGACAGCTTGGCGAAGCTCGGGCTGGCGAACCCGGCGTTCCGGCCCAAGCTCGCACACCTGGTCGCGGAGCTGAAGCGCGATCCCAAGCAATTCCCGAAGAAATCGGGAAAGCTCGCGAACGCGCGCGCCGCCTCGTTACGGTATCGCGGCCGGGAGTCGTGGCGGGCCGTGTTCCGGCTCGATGAGGCGGAGCGCTCCGTGTACGTGATGTCGCTCGCCCCCCATGACGATGCCTACGACACGGCGAAGCGGCGCACGTGATCCACCTGGACGAAGCACGAGTCGAAGTGCTGCTCGGCGAGCTCGATCTGGTCGGGCTGATGCGCGAGACGCTGCGCGCGGCGGCGCTCGGTGAGGGCGGCGGCCCCACTCGGGCGTCGATGGCGACCGCGAACGGGTGGTTCGCGGCAATGCCGGCGTGCACGCCGGGCGGGCTGGGTGCGAAGCTGGTCGTCGTGGTCCCCGCCAACGCGGCGCGCGCTCTGCCGACCCACCGCGCGGTGGTGGTGCTGTTCGAGCCCCAGACCGGCGCGCCGGCGGCGTGGATCGAGGCCGAGGCGATCACCCGCGACCGCACCGCGGCGGTGTCGGTCGCGGCGACCCAGGCGCTGGCCGCGCGGCCGCGCGGGCGGCACGCGATCCTCGGCGCGGGGGTGCAGGGCCGCGCGCACGCCGACGCCTTGGCCCGCGCCGGGCTGCTGGAGTCGCTCGCGGTCTGGTCGCGCGACGCCGCGCGCGCCGACGCGCTCGTCGCGCACGCGCGCGCGCTGGGCGTCGGCGCGCGGCGCGCCGAGAGCGCCGACGCGGCGGTGCACGCGGCCGACGTGATCAGCACCTGCACCGGCGCGGTGGAACCGCTGTTCGCCGCCGAGTCGGTTGCCGACGGGGCGCACCTCAACGCGGTCGGCGCGTGCGTGCCCGACCGGCGCGAGCTGCCGGGCCGGCTGGTCGGCACCGCCGCCCTGGTGGTCGACGACCTGGCTGCCGCACGGGCCGAGGCCGGGGACGTCGTCCTGGCCGTGGCCGAGGGCGCCGCGTCGTGGGACGGCGTGGTCGGCCTCGGCAGCGTGCTGGCCGGCCGGGCCGTGCCGCGCCCCGGACGGGTCTCCGTTTTCGTCTCGCTGGGGCTGGGGATCGAGGACGTTGCGACCGCTGCAGCCCTCGTTGCAGCCGACGCGTCACGGAAACCAAGCTGACCGACGAGCGGTCTGACCTCTGTTATGGATACGACGATCTCGAAATTCCGAGCCCGCCTGGGCACCCCGTCCGATCTCCCCGACGCCGGCCGTGAGCAGCTCGGCAAGGCGCTGCTGCCGCTGACCGCGGACGTCGTGGCGCTGTACTTCAAGACGAAGAACTACCACTGGCACGTTTCGGGCAGCCACTACCGGGAGTACCACCTGCTGCTCGACGAGCAGGCGACCCAGCTCCTGGCGTACGTCGACATCCTGGCCGAGCGCGCGCGCAAGCTGGGTCAGGGAACGCTCCGCAGCGTCGGCCAGATCGCCTCGCTGACGCGGGTCGAGAACGACGACCGCGAGTACGTCGGGCCGCTCGACATGCTCCGTCAGCTCATCGAGGACAACAAGAGCTTCAACGCGCGCATGCGCGAGGTCCACGAGCTGTGCGACGAGGTCGGCGACGTCGCGACCGCCTCGCTGCTCGAGAACTTCATCGACGAGACCGAACAGCGCATCTGGTTCCTGTTCGAGACCGCCCAAGGCGCCGAGCACACCGCCTGACCAATGCGAAGGGGCGCCGCTCGCGCGGCGCCCCTTTCCACACCCGGGGTGGTGACGGGCTCAGATCGCGGCGTTCGTCGCGCTGACGTCGAACGTGCCCAGGCCCGTCGTGTAGTCGTAGCCCGGCAGCGCGGTGAACAGACCGTTCGCGCCGGCGATGATGTCGTGGAACCCGCCGTGCGGAACCGTGGGCGGCGGTCCGGCCAGCGGCGAGCCGGCGCTGGTGGCGCTGAACTCGCGGTAGAGGCGCGGGCCCGCGAAGCCGAGCGGTCCGTGGGTCTGGATGAGGCGGGCCCAGACGCCGGCCGAGAGCGGCGAGGAGAGGCTGGTGCCGCCGATCTGGGTCGCGCCGGTCGCCGTCGTGTAGATGTTCATGCCGGTGTTGGGGTCGGCGTCCATCGCGACGTCGGGCACGCCGCGCAGGGCGGCGCTCGCCGGCTGCGCGCCGCTCTCCCAGGCCGGTGCGGTCTCGAAGTCGCTGACGCCGCCGCCGCCCGAGTACCACGAGATCTCGCCCTGGTACGCGCCGCCGCTCTGGGTGACCAGCGTCGTGCCGCCGGCCGCGACCACGTACGGTGAGGACGCCGGGTACTCGACCTCGGGCACGCCGGCCGGGACGCCGTTGGGCGTGCCGACCGAGCAGAACGAGCCGGTGTCGCCCGACGAGGCGAACATGGTCTGGCCCTGGGCCGCGCCCTGCATGAGGATCTGGTCGATCATCGCCATCGAGCCGTCCAGGTACGGGCTGAACTCGCAGCCGCCGAACGAGGAGTTGCCGATCGGGGCGATGTCGTCGCTGACCCAGGCGTTGTACTCCGCGGTGAGGTCGGCGTCGTCCAGCGAGGTCGTGTCGTAGAGGTAGAGCGTGCTGAGGCTGCCGGCCATGCCGCTCGAGGCGTACATGTCGAGGGTCCACTCGTCGTCGCCGGAGGTGTCGGTGCTGGCCGGTCCGACCGGCTTGATCACGACCGGCACTTGGCTGAGGCCGCCGGTCTGCTCGTTGACGCGGAAGTCCGCGACCGCCTGGCTGACGTCGCCCTCGGCCATGATCGCGACGTTCACGCCGCTCGCGTCCGGCACGCTGCCGACGTCATAAGCGCGCCAGAAGTCGGCCGGCGCGTAGCCGCGCACGCAGGCCGCCACGCCGGTCACCGTGCAGGGCGAGGGCGGGGTTCCCTCCGCCGGGCCGACGTGCAGCGGCGGCTTGAACGCCGGCACGTCGTTGAGGCCGAGCACGGCCACGACGATGCTGCCCAGGGCGGCCGGCACGTAGGCCGGGGTCGTGTTGGCGTAGACGCTCTTGCCGTTCTGCGAGAACGCGTGCAGGGTGGTATCGAAGGCCGTGCTGGCCTGAGCCGCCGTGCCGGTCGCGCTGACGAGCTGGTTGTTGGGCGCGACGGTGACGTTGCTGAAGCCCTTGCTCTGCAGGTAGGCCGTTACTTGCTGCACCTCGGCCGACGTCGGGCCGTAGGTCGCGGCGAACTGCGCCGGCGCGATCGTCTGGCCGGCGGCGATCGCCGACTGGAGCTGCGGAACGTTGCGGAGCTGGAGACCGAGCCGCACGGTCAGCGGCTGCGCGGCCGAGAGCGCGCCCTGGTCGCTCGCATTGACCAGGTTCAACACCTGGGTCGCGGTGTTCGCCCACCCCGTCGGGGCCGCCGAGCGGGTGACGCGAGTCTTTCCCTGCGACTGCGCGCCCGGCTGCGGCAGGACGGAGCTTCCGCCATGACCACCCGAGCACGATGCCGTCGCCACACCTACGGTGAGGGCGACGGCTGCCAACCTCTTCATGGATGCCATCCTCCTGTTGCCCCAGCGTAGGCAACGGCGGCCGGCGGCGACATACCGGAAATTGGGTAGACGCCACCAGCGGCCGAGGAGGGTTCCCCTAGACCGACCCGCGCAGCGCTCGGTCGACTCGGTGAGCGATGGCGGCGATCCCGGCGTTGCCGGCGCTCGCGTCGCGCAGCTCCTTGGTCAGCACGACCAGCACGTACGGCGTGTCGCCGAAGGGGTCGACGATGGCGGCGTCGTTGCGCACGCCGTCGATCTCGCCGGTCTTGTGCGCGCAGGGCGTCCCCGCCGGCAGCCCGCGCACGATCTTGCTGCCGTCGTCGTTGCCGAAGAGCACCTCGATCATGGCCCGGCAGCTCTGCGGGCTCGCGATGGTCGCGAGCGACTCCCGCGCGCCGCGCTCGATCGCGTAGAGCAGCGCTGCGGTGTCGGCCGGCGTGATGACGTTCTCGCTGACGTGCCAGGCCGGGACGACGTCGGCGAAGTGGCGGCCCAGGCGCGAGCTCGTCATCCCGGCGAGCTGCATGGTGGCGTTGATCGTGTCCATCCCGAAGGCCGAGATCAGCGTGTTCGAGGCGCTGTTGTCGCTGACGTGGATCATCGCCTTGACCAGCGCGTCGATCGTCCAGGCCTTGCCGGCCGGCGAGCCGGCCAGCACGTCCGAGCCGCCGATCAGGTCCGCCGCGCGGGTGCGCACGGTCTGCTGCGGCGCCGCGGTTCCGGCGTCGTAGGCGCGGTAGACGGTCGCCATGATCGCCAGCTTGATCACCGAGGCCGACGCGAAGCGCTCGCCGGCCCGCAGCGCGAGCAGCGGCGGCGCATCGTCCATGGTGCGCGCGCAGGCGCCGGTGACGCCGGGGATGCGGGCGCAGATGTCGCTCACGTCGACCGCCGGCAGCGCCGCGGCCGGCCGCGGCAGCGCACCGGCCGCGAGCGCCGCACCCGCACCGGCCAGGAAGAGCGCGCGCTTCACCGGGCCAAGGACGCCAGCAAGAACGCCGCCAGCCGGTCGCCCAGCTCGCGCAGGCGCGGCTTCATCCAGGCGGCCTGCGCCGGGCACGAGAGCTCGCCGAACTCGACGAGCATCTTCTCCGGGGCGTCGACATCGTGGAAGCCGTAGTACCGGTGCTCGTTCTCGGTGAAGTTGTCGCGCATGAACGGGATCGGCGCCTGCAGCTCGCGGTACGCCGTCTTCCAGCCGGCGACGAATGCCGGGCTGGTGCTGCTCGGGTAGCCGACGGAGGCACCGCTCGCGCAGGCCGGGCTCGCGCCGTCGAAGTGCAGGAACACCGCCGCGCGCACGCGGTCCGGCTGCGCGATGCGGTAGTCGGCCGGGCGGCGGATCACGCGCAGGCCGTGCCGGCGCAGCACCGCGGTCGCCTCGTCCGCGACGACCGGCGTCCACGCGATCTCGCGCTCGGTGGGCCGACCCGGTCGCGCGAACGCCGCGCCCGTGCGGCCGCAGCGCGCCGCGCCGAAGCCGAGCGCGAGGCAGTGCGCCGGGCGCCCTTCGTGCCCGGCTTGGATCAGCACGTCGCCGGTCTGGGCGCGCGCCGCCGTCGCGGCCGCGAGCGCAGCGAGCAGAGCGGCCGTTGCCGCGGGAAGGCGCATGGGGTTGTCGTAATTGACGGCACCCATGGGCACTCCTGTCGTACCGAGCGACCTCTTGCGCATCACGCTGCTGGCCGATCCGCAGATCAGCCCCGACGGCGCGGCCGTCTACTACCGCCGCGCGTGGTTCGATCGCGAGGCCGACGAGCTGCGCGGCGCGATCCGCCGCGTCACGCGCGACGGTGCCGACCGCGCCTTCACCGCCGGCACCAACGACCGGCTGCCGCGGGTCGCGCCCGACGGCTCGGCGCTGGCGTTCGTCGCCGACCGCGACGGAGCCGCCAAGCTGTTCGTGCTGCCGCTCGACGGCGGCGAGGCGACGCCGCTGGCCTCGTTTGCGAAGATCGTGGCGCACGCGTGGTCGCCGGACGGCAAGCGCATCGCGTTCGTCGCCAGCGCGCCGCACGATCCGGCCGGCGCGCCGATCTTCCACGATGCCAAGAGCGGCGCGCGCCACATTCGCCGGCTGCCCTTCAAGAGCGACGCCGACGGCCTGCTCGACGGCGTGCGCAAGCACCTCTTCGTGGTCGACGCGGCCGGCGGCGAAGCGCGCCGGCTCACCCAGGGCGATTTCGACGTCGCCGGGCCGACTTGGTCGCCCGACGGCAGCCGGATCGCGTTCTCGGCCCGGATGGACCCCTCCGAGACCGCGATGGCGCTGAGCGACATCTGCGTCGTCGACGCCGCCGGCGGGGAGCTGCGCCCGCTCACCCGCAACACCGGCCCGATGGTCATGCCGGCGTTCTCGCACGACGGGCGCGAGATCGCCTTCGTCGGGCACCACCACGGCGACGACGCCGGCGGCCGCTACGACGCCGAGCTGCTGGTGATCGCGGCCGACGGCGGCGAGACGCGCTCGCTCTCCGCGCCGCTCGGCCGCACCGTGGTCGACGTCATGGCCGGCGACCTGCGCAGCCACAGCGCGGTGGCGCCGGTCTGGAGCGCCGGCGACGAGGAGATCTTCTGCCACTTCTGCGACGAGGGCGCGCTGACGGTGCGCGCGTTCGCGCGCGACGGCAGCGGCGCGCGGGTCGCCGCCGGCGGCGAGCGCCACGTCTACGGCTTCAGCGCCGCCAGCGACGGGGCGCTGGCGATCGTGTTCTCGACCGCGACGGTGCCCAACGAGATCGCCGTGGTCGAGCCGTACGGCGGCGAGCGGACGCTGACCGACGCCAACCCGTGGCTGGCGGAGAAGACCGTCGTCACGCCCAAGCGCTACCGCCCGCGCGGGGCCGACGGCACCGTGCTCGACGCCTGGCTGCTGCTGCCGCCCGCGGCCCGGGAGAAGGCGCCGCCGCTGGTGGTCGAGGTGCACGGCGGCCCGCACGGCGCCTACGGCGCGACGTTCTTCCTCGAGTTCCAGGTGCTGGCCAGCGCCGGGATCGCGGTCGCCTACGGCAACCCGCGCGGCTCGCAGTCGTACGGCCACGACTACGCCGACGCGATCCTGGGCGACTGGGGCGGGCTCGACGTCGCCGACGTGCTCGCCATCCTGGACGGCGCGCTCGCGCAGGGCGACTTCGACCGCGCCCGGCTCGGCGCGGCGGGCGGCTCGTACGGCGGCTTCATGACGTCGTGGCTGCTCGGTCACGGCGACCGTTTCAAGGCCGGCGTGTCGATGCGCGCGGTGAACGACTTCGTCAGCGAGATCGGCGCCTCGGACATCGGCTGGTTCCTCGAGAAGGAGCTGCGGACGAGCTACGCCGAGGACGCCGGCCGCGCGCTCTTCGAGCGCTCGCCGATGCGCGCCGCGGCGAACGTCCGCGGCGCGCTGCTGGTGGAGCACAGCGAGCGCGACTTCCGCTGCCCGATCGACCAGGGCGAGCAGCTCTTCACCGCGCTGCGCCGGCTCGGCCGCACCGACGCCGAGTTCGTGCGCTTCACCGACACCGGCCACGAGATGTCGCGGGCCGGCAAGCCGCGCAGCCGCGTCCTGCGCTTGCGCGCGATCGCCCACTGGTTCATCCGGCACCTCAAACCGTCCGGCGTGGCAGCACGGCTCGACGAGGCCGGGTCGCTGTTCGCGCCGCTGCCGGGCGAGGAGCAGCTCGACCCGGACGGTCCGGTCTAGCGTGCGCGCAGGGCACGGCACGCGCCGCCGTCTCCTGGCCGTGGCCCTCGCCGCGTTCCTGCTCGCCGCGCTGCTCGCGCCGGCCGGCTCGGTTCGCGCGCGCGATACGGCGGTCGACCCGGCGCTCTACGCCGGCCTGCGCTGGCGCAACCTCGGGCCGTTCCGCGGCGGGCGTTCGGTCGGGGTCGCCGGGGTCCCGGGCGACGGGCGCACGTTCTACTTCGGCGCGGTCGGCGGCGGGGTGTGGAAGACGACCAGCGCCGGGCGGACCTGGCTGCCGGTGATGGACGCCCAGCCGGTCGCCTCGGTCGGCGCGGTCGCGGTCGCGCCGAGCGACCCGAGCACGGTCTACGCCGGCAGCGGCGAGGCCGACATGCGCTCCGACATCATCCACGGCAACGGCATGTACCGCTCGACCGACGCGGGCGCGAGCTGGACCCGGATCGGCCTCGAGGACTCGCGCCAGATCGGCCGGATCCTGGTCGACCCGAAGGACCCCCGGACGCTGCTGGTCGCGGCGCTCGGGCACGCCTACGGGCCCAACGACACGCGCGGCGTCTACCGCTCGACCGACGGCGGCGCGAGCTGGACCCGCACCCTCTTCCACGACGCGGATACCGGCGCGATCGACCTCGCGGCCGACCCGAGCGGCAGGGTCGTCTTCGCCTCGCTCTGGCAGACCCGGCGCCCGCCCTGGAGCGTCTACCCGCCGGCGAGCGGCCCCGGCAGCGGTCTCTACAGGTCGACCGACCGCGGGCTGAGCTGGAACGCGGTGCGCGGCGGCGGTTTCCCGGCCGAGCAGCTCGGCAAGATCGGCCTCGCGGTCGCGCCGAGCGACCCGCGGCGCGTCTACGCGATCGTCGACGCGCGCGCGGGCGGGCTGTACCGCAGCGACGACGGCGGCGCCCGGTGGCGCCGGATCGACGCCGACGAGCGGCTCTGGGAGCGCGGCTGGTACTTCTGCCACGTCGCGGTCGACCCCAAGAACGCCGACGTCGTGTACGTCTCCGACACCGCGCTCTACCGCTCGAGCGATGGCGGCGCGCACTTCGGCGCGATCAAAGGCTCGCCCGACGGCGACGACTTCCACCAGCTCTGGATCGACCCGGTCGATCCCGCCCGCATGGCGCTGGCCAGCGACCAGGGCACGACGGTCAGCCTCGACGGCGGCACGACCTGGAGCTCGTGGTTCAACCAGCCGACGGGCCAGTTCTACCACGTCGTGGCCGACGACGCGTTCCCGTACCACCTCTACGGCGCGCAGCAGGACAGCGGCGCGGCGATGATCCTCGCCCGCAGCGACCACCGCGGGATCGAGGCGCGCGACTGGCGCCCGATCAGCGCCGGCGGCGAGAGCGGCAGCATCGCGCTCGACCCGCGCGACCGCGAGGTGCTCTACGGCAACACCTACGGCGGCGACGTGAACCGCGAGGACCTGCGCAGCGGGCAGACCCGCCGGGTGACGCCCACGCTGGGCCGGCCCGGCACCCCGCGCTCGGAGTGGACGATGCCGCTCGCCTTCGGCCCCGACCGCGCGCTCTACGCCGCCGACCAGCAGGTCTTCCGCAGCCGCGACGGCGGCGCGCGCTGGGACGCGATCAGCGGCGACCTCACCCGTCCCGCGCCGGCCGGCGAACCGCGGCGCGGCGTGGTCTACGCGCTGGCGCCCTCGCCGCGCGACGCGCGGACGGTCTGGGCCGGCACCGACGACGGGCTGGTGCGCCTGACCCGCGACGGCGGGCGGACCTGGGCCGACGTGACGCCGCCGGGCGTGACCGCCTGGGCGCACGTCAGCGGCATCGAGGCCTCGCGCTACGACGCGCGCAGCGCGTACGTGGCGGTCGACCGCCACCGGCTCGACGACGACCGCCCGTACCTCTACGTCACGCACGACGCCGGCCGCACCTGGCGCGCGGCGGCCGGCGGCATTCCCGACGGCAGCTTCGTCAACGCGGTGCGCGAGGACCCGGTGCGGCGCGGGCTGCTCTACGCCGCGACCGAGACCGGCGCGTTCGTCTCGTTCGACGACGGCGACGAGCTGGCAGTCGCTGCGGCTCAACATGCCAGTGGTCTCCGTCCGCGACCTGGTGGTGCACGACGGCGACCTGGCGGTCGCGACCCACGGCCGCGCGTTCTGGGTCCTCGACGACGTCGCGCCGCTGCGCGAGCTGGCCGCGAACCCGGCCGCCGGCGCGCGGCTGTTCGCGCCGCGCGACGCGGTGCGCACGCGCCCGGGCCACGACGAGGCCGAGGCGAGCCCGCCCGAGACGCCGCTGGGCGAGAACCCGCCGAGCGGCGCGTACCTCGACTACGCCGTCCCGTCCGGCGCGCACGGCCCGCTGACGCTGGCGGTCGCCGACGCGCACGGCACGACGCTGCGGCGGTGGTCGAGCGCCGACCGCCCGATCCCGGCCGACCCCGATAAGGCCGACTACCCGGCCTACTGGCTCGTCGTGCCGCAGCCGCCCGAGGGGACCCCAGGGATGCACCGCTTCGTGTGGGACTTCCGCAGCCGCGCGGGGGAGGGCGCGCCGCTCGCGCCGCCCGGCCGCTACACGGTGCGCCTGACGCTCGACGGCCGCAGCTACGCGCAGCCGCTGGTCGTGCGCCGCGATCCGCGCGTGCGCGCGAGCGATGCGGACCTGGCCGCGCAGTACGCGCTCGCCCGCGACGTCGACGCGTTGCTCGGGCGGGTGAAAGCCGCCGCAGCGGCGGCCCCGCAGTCCGCTCCTCGCTGCGCGCGTACGCCGATGCGCTCGCCGAGCTCGAAAGCTCGGTCGAGAGCGCGGATGCAGCACCGACGCCGGACGAGCGCGCGGCGTGGTCGCGGCTGCGCAGCGGCGTGCAGGCGTTGCGCCTAGCTCCCCGTGCCCTGGTAGCGGTTGAGCCCGACCCGCCAGAACGCGTAGGCCAGCGAGACCGCGAACAGGCCGACCAGCGGGGTCAGCAGGCCGACCGCGGGGTTGAGGTGGAGCGCGCGCTCGCTCTTGTGGAGCAAGAACGTGGCCGGGAAGTAGTTCATGAACGCGAAGGGCAGCGCGAAGGCGAGCACGAGCTGCACGCCGCGCTGGTAGATCGAGAGCGGGTAGCGCGAGAAGTCCTGCTCGAGCGACATGACCACCCAGCGCAGCGTGTCGATCCGGATGAACCAGAACGACGCGGTCGCGATGGCCAGGTTGATCGCGAAGTCGATCAGCGCCCCGCCGATTGCGACCAGCGGCACGTAGCAGAGGAAGAGCCAGTCCACCCGCACGCCGGCGAGCGGCGTGACCACGCAGAAGTAGAGGATGGCCAGGATCAGCTCGTCGGGCCAGATCTGCTGCGGGACGGTCAGCGCCTGGAAGAGCGGGTCGAGCGGGCGGATCAGGAAGCGGTCGAACTTGCCCTCGCGGACGAACTCCGGCACGCTGCCGACGGTGAAGAAGACCGTGTTGTGGAGCCCGTGGCCGAGCATCCACAGCCCGTACATGAAGGCGGTCTGGCGGAAGTCCCAGCCGTTGATCGAGGGGAAGTTCCGCAGGGTCACCCAGAGCGCCATCACGGCGGTGCCGTGCAAGACCACGGTGAAGCCCGCCCACATGAGGAAGTTCGCCCGGTACTCCAGCATGGTGAGCAGATTGGTCCGCCAGTAACGTGCGTACGTCGCGAGGTACACGCCCGACCGGTTCCGTGCGCGAGGCCGTCGTCCCCGTCCAGACTCCCTACCGGCTCGACCTGACGGCGGCCGTCCTGCGCCGCCTCTCGACCAACGTCGTCGACGTCTTCGAGGGCGGCACGTACCGCCGGCTGCTGGGCGACCCGGCCCGCCCGACCCTGCTGACCGTGGCGCAGACCGCGCCCGGCGCGCTGACCGCCCGCGTCCAAGGCCCCGACGCCAAGCGGCTCGACCCGGCGGCGCTCGCCGGCCGCATCCTGGGCGCGCAGCGCGAGCTGGGCGCGTTCTACGCCGGGGCGGCGCGCTTTCCGTGGCTCGACCGCATCGCGCGGGGCGCTCGCGGCGTGAAGCCGCCGCGCTACCCCTCGCTCTGGGAGACCGTCTGCAACGCGGTCGTCTACCAGCAGGTCTCCATCCACGCCGCCGGCGCGATCCTGCGCCGGGTGATCGAGCGCTACGCGTTCGCGGTCGAGCTGGGCGACGCGCGCATCTTCCCGTTCCCCGCTCCTCGGACGCTGCTCGACGCCGACCCGGTGGAACTGCGCGACGCCGGGCTCTCGGCCAACAAGATCACCGCGCTCAAGGCGACCGCGCGCGCGCTCGAAGCCGGCGAGCTCGCCGAAGGCGAGCTCGAAGCACTGCCGACGCCCGCGCTCGTCGAAGCGCTGGTCGCGCACAAGGGGATCGGGCCGTGGACCGCCGCGGTGATCGCCCTGCGCGGCTTCGGCCGGCTCGACGTCTTCCCGATGAACGACTCGGGCGTGGCCAAGTCGCTGCGCACGCTGACCGGCGACCCGAACGTCGAGCCCGAGCCGGTGCTGGCCGCGCTCGCCCCGCAGCAGGGGATGCTGTACTATCACCTGCTGCTGGGCCGGCTGCACGCTACCGGCGAGATCACGCTGGCGTCACAGGACAGGTAACCGAGCTAGGCTGCCGAAGAGTGCGGTCCACCCGGTCCGAACCCGAGAAGGTCGTTTTTTGATGGTATTCGTTCGTACGCTGGCCCTGGCGGTGCTCGCCGGCGCCCTCGGCGCCTCCGGCGTGTCGGCCGCGCCGACGCCGGTTCCCGGCGGCGCCAACCAGGTCGACGCGCTGAGCGGCTCCGCCGGGCAGACGCTGTTCAACGGGATCGTCCGGCTCAAGGTCGACGAGCTGCGCGACGCCACCGCAGCCGACCATCCCGAGGCCGCGCTGCCGGGCGCGAGCCAGCGCGTGATGGTCATGTCGGCCCTCGTGCGCAACGGCGCGAAGGCGAACTTCGCGGAGCTGCTTACCTACACGCTGGCCGACAACGACGACGTGACCTTCGAGATCCCGGGCTACTTGATCAAGCCCAACCCGCTCAACATCGTGCAAGGCAGCGCCGCACGCCAGCGCGGCCTGTTCCTGGTGGACCGCGCGTACCATCCCACCAAGCTGATCGTTCGCTGCCCGACCTGCAGCACGTCGCACCCCTTCCGGGCGTTCCGCATCACGCTCTGAGCGGCGAACGCGCTCGGAACAGGACGATGGACGCGGCGCCCTGGAAGGGCGGGTGACGGTGTAGTCCGCCGTCTGACCGCTGCGCGGACCGGCGAGCGTGGGGCGGTTACCGCCAGGGAACCGACGGAACCGCTCGGGAACCACCAGGGTCCGGAAGGACAGCCATGGACACCACAACGACTCCCGTCTTCGCCATCCAGCGCGCCGCGGACCGCGCCTTCTTCGACTTCGGCTGGCTGCGGACGTACCACTCGTTCAGCTTCGCCGACTACTACGATCCCGCGAACCTCAACTGGGGCGCGCTGCGCGTCTTCAACGACGATACGGTGCTGCCCGGCAAGGGCTTCGGCACCCACCCGCACCGCGACATGGAGATCGTCACCTACGTCCTGCGCGGCGAGGTCGAGCACCGCGACTCGCTGGACCACCACGGCGTGGTCGCGCCGGGCGGCATCCAGTACATCAGCGCCGGCACCGGCGTGCGGCACAGCGAGTTCAACCACTCGCAGCGGAACGACGTGCACTTCGTGCAGATGTGGGTCCTGCCGCGCAGCTACGGCGAGCCGCCGTCGTACGGCCAGCACGCGTTCGACGAGAGCGCGCGGCGCAACCGCTGGCTGGTCGCGGCCAGCGGCGAGCCCGGCGTCGAGACGCCGGTGGTGCTGCGCGCCGACGCGACGCTGCGGGTCGCCAAGCTCGAGCGCGGCGCGCTCGACTACGCGCTCCGGCCCGGGCGCTACGGCTTCCTCTTCGTCGCCGAGGGCGAGGTCGTCGCCGGCGGCGAGGTGCTGGCGGCCGGCGACGCGGTGCGCCTCTCCGGCGCGCAGGCGCTCGCCGTGCACGGCACGGGCGAGCTGGTGCTGTGGGACGTCCCGCCGACCGGCGTGCGGCTGGAGGACGCATGAGGCAGGGCGCCTGCGAGCACGCCAAAGCGCTGAAGCATCCCCGGCCGCACACGCCGCAAGGCTGCGAAGAGTGCCTGCGGACGGGCGACGAGTGGGTGCACCTGCGCCTGTGCGAGGAGTGCGGCCACGTCGGCTGCTGCGACTCCTCCAAGAACAAGCACGCCACCAAGCACTTTCACGCGACCCAGCACCCGGTGATCGCATCGTTCCAGCCGGGCGAGCACTGGAAGTGGTGCTACGTCGACGAAACGGTGTGGGAGTAGCGCCCACCGTGTCGCTGTGGGAGCCGTTCACCCAAGGCGCGCGCCAGGCGATCGTTCGAGCGCAGGAGGTGGCCCAGCTGTTCGGCTCGGCGGCGGTCGGCACCGAGCACCTCGCCTTCGCGCTCGACCAGGGCGGCGACGGGGTCGCGACGGCGCTGGCCCAGTCGCTCGACCGCGACGCGCTCCGCGCGCGCCTCGGTGCCGCCAGCAGCGCCCCGAGCGCCGAGATGGTCTTCGCTCCATCCGCCAAGCGCGCGATCGAGTCCGCCTTCGAGAACGCCCGCCGGCTGAACCACAACTTCATCGGCACGCCGCACCTGGCGCTGGGCCTGCTGGAGACCGACGACCCGCTGCCGCTGGCCGAGGGCGTCGACGCCGTCATGCTGCGCGCGCGGCTGGACGCCGTCGCCCAGAGCGCCTCCGTCCCGCCGTCGCGCTGGGCGCTGCGCAACGGCTCGCCGCACCCGTTCGCCGAGCAGTTCGCCGCCTTGCTCGACCGCTACGATTCGGGCGGCCCGCTCGGGCCGCCCGGGACGCGCATCACGGTGAGCGTCGCGCCGCCCGGCGGTCCGGAGCGGAGCTGGGTTTTCGAGCGCGACGCGATCAACTGACCTCTGCGGAGCCGAGCGAGGTTTACCGGGAGCGCAGGCGGGCGCAGGCCTCGGCGAACCGCGCGCGCTCCGTCGCGTTGGCGATGGCGACGTTGTAGTCGCCGGCGCGCAGCCGGTCGAGCGGGATGTCGACGATCGTCTCCGAGCGCGGCGCGTTGGCGGCGATGGCCGCACCGAGCGGCGCGAGCGCCAGATCGGCCTGGCTGCCGTAGCGCGCGTCGTTGCAGTCGGCGCCGCGGTGCAGCGTGATCCGCTGGGTGGTTCCGCCCGGAACCGTGACGACGATGCGGCTGCGCGTGCGCCCGATCGGGTACAGCGCGACGCTGCCGCGCGAGCCGCTCGGGCCGACGAGCCGGTAGGTGATGGTCTCCGCCTTGCGCGTCGCATCGCGCGCCGCGCGGACCGCCTTGGGCGAGGGCTTCGGCGTCCGCCGGGACACGGGCTCGGGCGCCGCGCTCGGGACGGCCGCCGGCGCGGCGCTCGGGGTGGGATTCGGCTCCGCGCTCGGCGCCGGGCTCGGCGCAGCGCTCGACGCCGCGGGCGCCGGGGCCGGGCTGCCGGCGGCACTGGGGACGCTGCTGGGCGCGGGGCCGGGCGATTCGGTCTGGGCGAACGCGGCGGCGGGAAGCGTCAGGGCGACGACGGCGGCGAGGACGATCGGCGAGCGCATGGCCCGCTCATCGTACCCGCTTGCATGTCCGCACCTACGCCGGCCAGGCGCGCTCGGCGATCGCTCGCGTGTCGGCGGCGGCGGGCAGCGTGCCGAACGCGAAGCCGCCCTCGCCGTGGAGCCGGGTCGCGCAGAACGCGTCGGCGACCGCCGCGGGCGCGTGGCGGACCAGCAGCGAGGCCTGCAGCACCAAGCGCCATCCGCTCGACCAGCCGGCGCGCTCCGCCTTCGAGGTCGGTGCGGTCGGCGGCGAGCGCCTCGCGCAGCGCCCCGGCGGCGCGGTCGAGCCGGGCGTCGGCGCCGCGCGCGAGCCCGATCTCGGCCAGGTAGGCGTCGAGCGCGGCGGGCGCCTTGCCGAGCGCCCGCAGCAGGTCGAGCGCGTTGACGTTGCCCGAGCCTTCCCAGATCGAGTTGACCGGGGCCTCGCGGTAGAGCCGCGGCATGATGCTCTCCTCGACGTAGCCGTTGCCGCCCAGGCACTCCATCGCCTCGCCGGCGTGCACCGGCGCGCGCTTGCAGACCCAGTACTTGCCCAGCGCAATCCCGATCCGCCCGAACGCCGCCTCGCGCTCGTCGTGCGCGCCCTCGTCGACCGCGCGGGCCAGCCGCAGCAGCAGCACGGTCGCGGCCTCCGACTCGAGCGCGAGGTCGGCCAGGACGTTGCGCATCAGCGGCTGGTCGGCCAGCAGCGCGCCGAACGCGCGCCGGTGGCGCGCGTGGTGCGCCGCCTGCGCGAGCGCCTGGCGCATCAGCGCCGCGCTGCCGCCGACGCAGTCCAGGCGGGTGTGGTTGACCATCTCGATGATCGTCGCGACCCCGCGCCCCTCCTCGCCGATCCGCAGCGCGAGCGCGCCGTCGAGCTCGATCTCGCTCGACGCGTTGGAGCGGTTGCCGAGCTTGTCCTTGAGCCGCTGGATCCGCAGCGCGTTGCGGGTGCCGTCGGGCAGCACCCGCGGCAGCAGGAAGCAGCTCAGCCCGCCCGGCGCCTGGGCGAGCACCAGGAACGCGTCGGACATCGGCGCCGAGCAGAACCACTTGTGGCCGGTCAGCGCATAGGTGTCGCCGTCGAACGGCTCGGCCCGGGTCGTGTTGGCGCGCACGTCCGAGCCGCCTTGCTTCTCGGTCATCGCCATGCCGCACAGCGCGCCGCGCTTCTCGCGCAGCGGCTTGAGGACGGGCTCGTACTCGGTCGAGGTCAGCACCGGCTCGAACAGCGCCGCCAGATCGGGCCGCCGGCGCAGCACCGGGATAGCCGCGTAGGTCATCGAGATCGGGCAGCCGTGGCCCGACTCGACCTGCGACCAGACGTAGAACTTGGCCGCCCGCGCGACGTGCGCGCCCGGGCGCGGCACGCGCCACGGCTCGCCGTGCAGCCCGTGCGAGACGGCGACCTCCATCAGCCGGTGCCAGCTCGGGTGGAAGGCGACCTCGTCGATCCGGTTGCCGTAGCGGTCGTGGGTGCGCAGCTCGGGCTCGTGGCGGTTGGCCTCGAAGCCCCAGGCGATCGCCTCCTCCGAGCCGGCCCGCGCGCCGAGCGCGTGCAGCGCCGGCTCGTCCCAGCCGGCCCCTTCGCGCCGAACGCCCTCGAGCAGCGCGGCGTCCCGGGCGGCGACGTCGTAGCCCGCCAGCGGCGGGGCTTGGTTCGTGACCTCGTGCGTGAGGTGAGTGGGGCGGTCGATCAGGTCCATCGCGAGGCCTCCCCGGCCAGCAGTGCATCGCTTCGCGAACGTGGCCCGGCCGACCGCTTCGGTACGGTAACGTACGAGGAGGGCGAGCGGTGCGCTGGGTACGGGAACCACATGGCTACGAACGCGCGGAGCGTGCCGACGACCGGCAACCGTTTCCTCGATGCGCTGCCGACCGGCGTGCGCGGCGAGATCCTCGCGCTCGCTCGGCCCCGGGCGTTCGAGCTCAACGAGGTCGTGGCACACCGCGGCGAGCCGGTTCGCGAGCTGCACTTCGTCACCGCCGGGGCAATCTCGGAGATCGAGGAGCAACGCGACGGCGGCGCGGCGGAGGTGACCGCCGTCGGCGCAGAAGGGCTCAGCGCCGTCGAGCGCCTGCTGGACGAGCCGCTCGAGCAGCGCTTGCGGCTGATCCAGCTTCCGACGCAGACGCTCGCGATCGACGCCGCCGCGCTGCTGGCCGTGCGCGACCGCTCGCCGGAGCTCCGCGCGATGGCCAACCGCTACGCGGTCGCGGCAATGCGGGTCGCCGGGATCGGGATCGCCTGCAACGCTCGGCACGATGCGACCCAGCGGCTGGCGCGCTGGATCCTGCGCATGCGCGACCGCGCGCGGAGCGACGCCTTCGAGCTGACCCACGAGGCGACGTCGCTGATGCTGGCCGTCCGCCGCGCGACCGTCACCAAGGCGATCGGCGAGCTGAGCCAGGCGGGCGCAATCGCCTCCAGCCGCGGCCGCGTCCGCATCGTCGACCGCGCGCGGCTGGAAGCGCTCACCTGCGCCTGCTACGCCGAGGGGTGCGACGTCTTCGAGGCTCTCTACGACGACTGCAACCGCTAGCCGAGCCCATGGCACGACGGCCGGGCATCACGATCACCGAGCTGCAGGAGCAGATCTTCGCGCGCGAAGGTTTCCGCGTGTCGTTCGAGCGCCTGGGCGCCGGCGACGAGCAGCTCCAGCCCTACGCGTACCCCGTGATGGCGCCCCAGGGGTGGACGGTCTCGGACTGGCGGCGAGTTCGGCTGGCCGCGTACGAGCCCGAACCGTCTGAAGCGCGGGGTGCACGAGCCCCTGAGAAACGCTCCTCGCGCCACTGAGGTGGTGTTCATAGGGCAGGTTTTTGGAAGGTTCAAGGCTCGAAACTCGGAACGAAACGGATCATGGCAGCTGTAGCCCAGCGCGCCCTCAAGGGGGTCGCGGCCGAAGAGGTCTTCGACGAGCGAGGACGGGTCCTCGGACCCGCCTTGGCGCGTGCGCTGGACGTCTCGTTGGGACGGGTTGCGAAGACGGCGCAGTTGACCGAACGCGCTCTTCGTAGCAACCCGGCGTCCGAGCGCCTGCAAAAGCCGGGCCGCCGCATCGCCGCCCTCATCGCGCGCTTGGATCACCTGCTGGGCTCTCGCCGTTCAACGCTGATCTGGCTCAAGAGCCCGCGACCTCAGCTCGATGATGCCTCGCCGCTCGACCTGATCATGGCCGGCACCTACGCGCCGATCGAAACGCTGGTGTACGCGCTCGAAACGGGTCAGCCGGTCTGACCACCGTTCTCGGGTTCCGCAAGCGGCTGAGCGGGATGCCGCGCGTTGCCGTAACCGGCAGATTCTATCGATCCATCGACATCCGGTACGCCGCTTCACCTCTTTCCGGCTACGGTTCGTCCGGGCGTGGAGGACGCTACAACCGCAAGAAGTCTTTCGAGGCGTACTATGTCGCGGCGAAGCGGAGGACGGCGCTCCTCGAAGTCGGTGCGATCGCCGATGCCGCAGGTCTCGTTCATGCTCTCGCGGGACGGGCGATGCTCACCCTCGACGTCGACCTGACGCGCGTACCGGATCTGCGCGATCCTACGGTCCGCGCTGCGCTCGGCGTTTCTTTCGGTGACCTCTACGCTTCATGGCTGCTGGAGCAGAGCAAAGGGCGATTTCCGCTGACGCAGCGCATCGGCCAAGCGGCTCGGGAAGAGCGTTTCGAAGGATCGCCGCACCGTCCGACGCCGATAAGCCCGACGGCTGGAATCTCGTCATCATTCCCGAAACGATGCTGAAGAGCAGCTCGGTGACGTCGCGAACCCTCGTTCCACGCCGGTTGCCCTTCGCCCCCGAGACGCTGCGCGGCCGAATGGCGCCCTGAATCACTCCTCCAAAGCGGCCGCGTAGACCTCGGCGACGTGCAGCGCCCGGCGGCCCGCGCCGTGCGCGATCTGGTGCTTGCAGCTCATCCCGTCGGCGACGACCAGCGCGTCGGCGGCCGCGCGCACGGCGGGCAGCAGGTCGCGCTCGGCCATCCGCAGCGAGACGTCGTAGTGCTCGCGCTCGTAGCCGAACGTGCCGGCCATCCCGCAGCACGACGACTCGACCACCTCGGCCGCGAGCCCGGGGACCGCGCGCAGCGCGCGCACGACCGCCGGCATCGCGCCGAACGCCTTCTGGTGGCAGTGGCCGTGCACGACGGCCGTGCGCGCCAGCGGCCGCAGCGGCGGGTCCCAGCGCCCGGCATCGAGCTCGCGGGCGACGAACTCCTCGAACAGCAGCGCCGCGCCCGCCACCGCGCGCGCCGCGTCGGTCGGCACCAGCGCCAGGAACTCGTCGCGCAGCGTGAGCAGGCACGACGGCTCCAGGCCGACGATCGGCACGCCGCGGGCGGCGTACGGGGCGAGCGCCGCGATCGTGCGCTCGGCCTCGGCGCGCGCCTGGGCCAGCATTCCCGCGCTCAGGAAGGTGCGCCCGCAGCAGAGCGGGCGCGAGCCGTCGGCCGCCCGCACGAACGCCGGCGCGTAGCCCGCCGCGCGCAGCACGCGCTCCGCCGCGCGCGCGACGTCGGCCTCGAAATAACGGTTGAACGTGTCGACGAACAGCACCGCCTCGCCGTTGCGCGCGGATGCCGCTCCGGCCGCGCTGGCCGCGGCCGCGCCGCCGCGCCGCGCGGCGCCCGGGTCGCGGAACGGCCGCCGGTGCCAGCGCGGCAGCGGCCGTTGCGCGGTGAGGCCGGTCGGCCCTTCGAGCGCTTTCGCCAAGCCGGGAATGCGGTCGCGCAGGTTCGCCAGGCGCGCCAGCGGGCCGGCGCGGTGCGCGGCGCGCGGCAGCTCGGCCACCATGCGGTCGGCCAGCGGGATGCCGTGCGCGGCGCGGTAGTGGGCCAGGAACTCGATCTTCATCCGCGCCATGTCGACCCCGGTCGGGCACTCGCGGCGGCAGGCTTTGCACGACACGCACAGGTCGAGCACGTCGTACAGCTCCTGCGAGGCGAGCGCAGCGGGCCCGAGCTGGCCGGTCAGCGCCAGGCGCAGGGCGTTGGCCCGGCCGCGGGTGACGTGGTGCTCGTCGTCGGTCACCCGGTACGAGGGGCACATCGCGCCCGGCGCGTCCTTGCGGCAGGCGCCGTTGTTGTTGCACATCTCGACCGCGCCGCTGAAGCCGCCCCACTCGCTCCAGTCCAGCTCGGTCCGCAGCGGCAGCGGCGCGTAGCCTGGCCCGTAGCGGAAGTTGGTGCGGTCGTCCATCTTGGGTGCGTCGACGATCTTGCCGGGGTTGAGCGTGCCGGCCGGGTCGAAGGCGGTCTTGATCTCGCGGAACGCCGTTACGATCCGCGCGCCGAACATCTCCTCGTGGAACTCCGAGCGCACGATTCCGTCGCCGTGCTCGCCGGAGTGCGCGCCGCCGTACGCGCGCACCAGCGCGAACGCTTCCTCGGCGATCGCGCGCAGCTTGCCGACGTCGTCGTCGCGCTTGACGTCGAGCACCGGCCGCACGTGCAGGCAGCCGACCGAGGCGTGGGCGTAGAACGTGCCGGTCGTGCCGTAGCGCGCGAAGATGCCGGTGATCCGGTCGGTGTAGTCCGCCAGGTGCTCGAGCGGCACCGCGCAGTCCTCGATGATCGAGACGGGCTTCGCGTCGCCGCGCATCGAGGTCATGATGTTCAGCCCCGCCGCGCGCACCTCCCAGACCGCGGCTTGGCCCGGGCCGTCGGCGACCTTCACCACGCCGCCGGGATAGCCGAGCTCGGCCATCGTCTCTTCGAGCGCGTCGAGCCGCTCGGCCAGCGGCTCGGGCTCGTCGCCGGTGAACTCGACCAGCAGCAGCGCGCCCGGCTCGCCGCGCACGTAGCGCGCCATGGTGGGCGCGAACGCGGCGATCGCGCGCGAGAGCTCGATCATGGTGCGGTCGACCAGCTCGACCGCGACCGGGTCGAGCGCGACCAGCGCCGGGGTCGCGCGCATGGCCGCGCCCAGGCTCGGGAAGTGGCAGATGCCCAGCGCCTTGGCCCGCGGCAGCGGCTGCAGGGCGAGGTCGATCGCGCCGAAGTACGCCAGCGTGCCCTCCGAGCCGACCAGCAGCCGGGCCATGTTGTGCCCGTCCGGCCGAACGCTCTGGATCGCGTAGCCGCCGACGTGGCGCTGCACCTTCGGGATCCGCGCTTCGATCTCGGCCGCCTCGCGGGCGGCGATCGCGCGCACCCGCTCGACCAGCTCGCGGTAGCGCGCCGGCGCGATGTCGCCGAGCGCGCCGGCCGGGCCGAAGTACGCCCGCGTGCCGTCGGCCAGCACGGCGTCGATGCCGAGCACGTTGTCGGCCATGATGCCGTAGCGGATCGAGCGCGCGCCCGAGCTGTTGTTGGCGGTCATCCCGCCGATCGTCGCGCGGCTGGCCGTCGACGGGTCGACCGGAAAGAACAACCCGTCGCGCGCGAGCCGGCGGTTGAGCGCGTCCAGCACGATCCCGGGCTGCACGCGCGCGCGGCGCGCGGCGACGTCGAGCCAGACGATCTCGCGCAGGTGCCGGCTGACGTCGACGATCAGCCCGTGGTTGACGGTCTGGCCGCACTGCGAGGTGCCGCCGCCGCGCGGCGTGACCGGCACGCCGTGCTCGCGCGCGATCGCCAGTGCCGCCTCGACGTCGGTCGCGCTGCGCGGGACCACCACGCCCAGCGGCACGATCTGGTAGATCGACGCGTCGGTCGCGTACAGCCCGCGGGTGGTGCGGTCGAAGCGCACCTCGCCTTCCACCTCGGCCCGCAGCCGCTGCTCGAGCCGTTGGTAGAGCAGCGGCTGCTCGGCGACCGTCGTCACCTAGCGGGCGGCGAGTTCGGGCGCGGCCTGCGGCGACTCGAGCTGGGCCAGCGCCGGCGTGACGCCGTCGCCCTGCGCGATGCCGCTCAGGTGCAGCCCCATCTGCACGCCGGCCAGCGTCCCGGCCAGCATCAGGTCGTTGAACCAGCCCAGGTGGCCGATCCGGAACGTGCGCCCCTTGAGCTTGCCCAGGCCCATGCCCAGCGACATGTTGAAGCGCTCCAGGATCAGCTCGCGCAGCGCGTCGGCGTCGGCGCCGTCGGGCACGAGCACCGCCGTCACCGTGTCCGAGTACTCGCGCGGGTCGAGCGCGACCAGCTCGAGGCCCCAGCCGCGCACCGCGCGGCGGGTCGCCTCGCCGTGCCGCGCGTGGCGGGCGTGCACCGCGGGCAGGCCTTCCTCGTGCAGCATGGTGAGCGCCTCGCGCAGGCCGAACAGCATGTTGGTCGCGGGCGTATACGGGAAGAACCCGTCGCGGTTGAAGGCCAGCATGTCGTCCCAGGCCCAGTACGCGCGCGGCAGCCGGGCGCTCTGCGAGGCCGCCAGCGCCTTCTCGGAGATCGCGTTGAAGGCCAGGCCGGGCGGCAGCATCAGGCCTTTCTGCGAGCCGCCGATCGTCACGTCGACGCCCCACGCGTCGTGCTCGTACTCGAGCGACCCGATCGACGAGACCGTGTCGACCAGGAACAGCGCCGGGTGCGCGGCCCGGTCGATCGCCGCCCGCACGGCGGCGACCCGGCTGGTCACGCCGGTCGAGGTCTCGTTGTGCACGATCGCGACCGCTTTGATCGCGTGCTCGCGGTCCGCGGCCAACCGTGCGCCGACCGCCTCGGGATCGACGCCGTGGCGCCAGTCGCCGGGAACCAGCTCGATCGCGAGCCCCAGGCGCTCCGCCATCCGCTGCCAGAGCGCCGCGAACTGTCCGGTTTCGGCCATCAGCACGCGGTCGCCGGGCGAGAGCGTGTTGACCAGCGCCGCTTCCCACGCGCCGCTGCCCGAGGCCGGGTAGATCACCACCGGCCGCTCGGTTCCGAACACCGGCCGGATCAAGCCGTCGATCTCGTGCGTCAGCCGGGCGAAACTCGGCCCGCGGTGGTCGATGGTCGCCCGGTCGATCGCGCGCAGCACCCGTTCGGGCACGTTGGTCGGACCGGGAATCTGGAGAAAATGGATGCCGCTCTGAAACTCGGGCAATGCGCCTCCTCGCCGTTTGGGCTGGAGCGGTATTGCACGCGCGCGGGCGGACTCCCCGGCAGGGAATGCGCGCGCGGCCTGCGATAACCGGGCATGCCGCGACACGCGCCGGCCGGTCGGCGAACCGGTCACCACACCTGCGGCACCCGGCGCTCGAGGGTGGACCGCGCGTGACGGTGGGGCCGCTCGCCGGGACCCGCGTGGTCGAGGTCGGCAACTTCATGGCGGTGCCGTTCTGCGGGCTGCAGCTCGCCGATCTGGGGGCCGAGGTGATCAAGGTCGAGAACCCGCGCGGCGGCGACCTGACCCGCGCCTCCGGTCCGTTCATCGCCGGCGAGAGCTCGAACTTCGTGCGCCTCAACCGCAACAAGCGCAGCGTCGCGCTCGACCTGAAATCGGAGGCCGGCAAGACGGCGTTCCGCGCGCTCGCGGCGAGCGCCGACGTCGTGATCGAGAACCTGCGGCCCGGCACGATGTCCGGGCTGGGGCTGGGCTACGAGGCGCTGAGGGCCGCGTCGCCGCGGCTCGTCTACCTGGCCGCCACCGGCTTCGGCAGCGACGGGCCGTACGCCGAGCTGGCCGGCCTGGACATCATCGCGCAAGGCATGTCGGGGCTGATGAGCATCACCGGCGAGCCCGGCGCGCCGCCGGTGAAGGTCGGCGTACCGATCGCCGACCTGACCTGCGCGCTCTACGCGACGATCGCGGTGCTCGCCGCGCTGCGCGCGCGCGACCGCGACGGCCTGGGCCAGTTCATCGACGTCTCGCTGCTCGAGTCGGCGGTGTCGCTGGCGGTCTGGGAGGCGGGCCGCTACTTCGCGACCGGCGAGGTGCCGCAGCCCAGCGGCTCGGCGCACCAGTCGATCGCGCCGTACCAGGCGGTGCGCGCCGCCGACGGCTGGTTCACCTTCGGTGCCAACTCGCAGCCGCACTGGCTGCGCCTGTGCGCGCTGCTCGGCCTGGAGGCGCTGGCCGAGGACGAGCGCTTCGCGACCAACGAGCGGCGGCTGGCGAACCGCCCCGCGCTGATCGGGCTGATCGAGGCGGTCACGACGACCCGGCCGACGGCGCACTGGACCGCGCGGCTGGGCGAAGCCGGCCTGCCGTGCGGCCCGATCTGGAGCTTCGACCGCGTCTTCGCCGACCCGCACCTGGCCCAGCGCGGCTTCTTCGCCGACGCGCCGCACCCGGTGCTCGGGCCGGTGCGCCAGCTCGGCTCGCCGATGCGCTTCTCGCGCACGCCGACCCGCCTCGACGCGGCCGGGCCCGTGCTGGGCGCGGACACCGCCGACGTGCTGCGCGAGCTGGGCCTCGAGCGGTGATCCGGGTCGAGCGCCGCGAGCGCGGCATCGTCTGGGTGGTCTTCGACCGGCCGCAGGCGCGCAACGCGATGACGTTCGCGATGTGGAGCGAGCTGCGCGAGCTGGCCGCACAGCTCGCCGCCGACGCCGCGGTGCGGGTGGTCGTGTTCGCCGGCGCGGGCGGCAGCTTCGTCGCCGGCACCGACATCGGCGAGTTCCGTGCCTTCGGCGGCGGCACGAGCACGGCGGCCGACGACGGGGTGGCCTACGAAGCGCGCATGGACGCGGTCGCCGCGGCGCTCGACGCGATCGCCGTGCCGACCGTCGCGGCGGTCGGCGGCGCCTGCACCGGCGGCGGGGTCGGCATCGCGGCCGCGTGCGACCTGCGGATCGGCGCGCCGGGGACGCGGGTCGGCGTCCCGATCGCGCGCACGCTGGGCAACTGCCTGTCGGTCGCGAACGTCGTGCGGGTCGCCGAGCTGATCGGGCTGGACCGGGTGAAGCAGCTGCTGCTCACCGGCCGGCTGCTCGGTGCCGAGGACGCGTTGCGGGCCGGTTTCCTGACCGAGCTGGCCGCCAGCGACGAGGCGCTGCCGGCCCACGCGCAAGCGGTCGCGGAAGCGCTGGCCGCGCTGGCGCCGCTCACCCAGCGTGCGAGCAAGGAGATGGTCCGCCGGCTGCGCGCGGCCCGCGCGCTGCCCGCCGACGAGGACCTGATCCGGCTGTGCTACGGCAGCGCCGACTTCCGCGAGGGCATGGACGCGTTTCTGGCCAAGCGCCGCCCGCGCTGGAGCGGGCGCTGAGGCGGTGGACGGCGTCAGCCGGACGGCGCTGGGGGTCGGCTCGCTGCGCGCGCTGCACCGCATCGCCGACGCCGAGCCGTGGGTGCTCGACGACCCGGTGTCGCTCGCGCTGTTCGGCGACATGGCGCGCTACCTCGTGCGGAACGACCCGTCGTGGGCCGAGCAGCCGGCGCGCGTGCAGCTGCGCGCGCACGTGCTGGTGCGCAGCGCGTTCGCCGAGGACCGGCTGCGCGCGGCGGTGGCGCGCGGGGTGCGCCAGTGCGTGATCCTCGGCGCCGGCTACGACACCTTCGCCTACCGCCAGCCGGCGTGGATGGACGGCGTGCGGCTGATCGAGGTCGACGCGCCGGCGACGCAGGCCGACAAGCGCGCGCGGCTGGCGGGCGCGCGCATCGCCGTGCCCGGCAACGTCGCGTTCGCGCCGATCGACTTCGAGCGCACCGCGCTGGCCGACGGTCTGGCCGCGGCGGGCTTCGATGCCGGCGCGCCCGCGTTCTTCTCGTGGCTGGGGGTGATGGTGTACCTGACGCGCGACGCGGTCGACGCCGTGTTCCGCTTCGTCGCCGGGCTGCCGGTGCAGAGCGAGATCGCGTTCACCTTCACCGCGCCCGGCGGCAGCGCCGAGCTGGAGCGGCGCGTCGCGGCGGTCGGCGAGCCGCTGCGGACCCGGCTCGAACCGGCCGAGGTCGAACCGATGCTGCGCGGGCTGGGCTTCGGCGCGGTCACGCTGCTCTCGCCCGCCGCCGCCGCGCGCTACCTGGGCGAGCGCCGCGACGCGCTCCGCCTCCCGTCCCGCCAGAGCATGGCGGCCGCGACCGTCACCCAGCCACCCTCTGCGGTTCGAATATCGTCCAGGAGCGGCTGAGCCAGCGACTAGCCCGCCGCGGAGCGGTCGCGGACCTGGCGCGGCTGACCTTGCGCGCCACCAAGGAGGTGTACCGCCACTTGAAAACCTAGCGTCGTTTAGTCTCGTGACCGGCAAGGTCGTGACTTCCGGTGGAAGCGGCAAGACGACGAGAGCTCAAGGCCGCGAAGCCGAGCGAATCGTCGCCACCGCTGAAATTCAAGGGGCTCGACCGACGCAGAGCTCGAGGCGGCCGAGCGCCGCGGCGCTGAAGAGATGCGTCGCGACGGCGCGCGCCTGGTGCATTATGCTCCCGATCGGGATGAACTTCTCATCGAGTTGGATTCCGGCAACAAGGTGATCATCCAGCGCGCGCAGATCCCAGGGCTGGAACGGGCCACGCCGGAGCAGCTCGTCGATGTGGTGCTCTCGCCGATGACGACGTCCATTTCATTGCAGCAGCGCACGGCCGGTGCGGTGACCTCTGCTGCAAAGAAGGCAGCATCCGCGGAAAATGGTAAGCGCGGTGGACGACCGCGTAAGAAACGAAAAGAAGCGGCCGCGACCTGACGGCGGAGAAGCAGTTCGTCCGCCGCAGGCTAGCCCCGGCGCTCACGCTTCCGCGGCCGGCGGGCGGTACGTCGCGATCTGCCAGTCGTTGCCGGCCGGGTCGGTGACCATCGCGCGCCGGTCGCCGTAGGGCGTTTCCTGCGGTTCCTCGACCGAGGTTGCACCGGCCGCCAAGGCGCGCCGGTACGCCGCATCGGCGTCGTCGACGTAGAGATAGAGGAACGAGGACGTCGCTGCGCGCGGGCCGGTGCCGCTGACCATGACGATCGAGTCGCCGATCCGCAGCTGCGACGGCCGGTCCGCCGCGTACGCTCCGCTCGCCCCGAACGCCTCCGCGAGGAACCGGACGAGCGCGGCCGGATCGCGCGCCACCAGCCGCGGCGTCACGCTGTGCCAACCCTCTGGAGCCGATCGCGGCATTCGTCGCATCCTTACTGCGGCTGGAGCGTGGGCGGGCGGTACGTGCCGTCGATGCCGGCGCGCAGCGGCCAGTACATCCGCAGCGTGACGACGAACGGGCCGGCCGGCGCGGGGAGCCAGTTCGTCTGGTCGCCGGCGGGCGGGTCGTGCTGGACCTGCACGTCGATCGAACCGTCCGGGTTGCGCCGCAGGCTCGTATCGCGCAGGGTGTAGCGGTCGATCGGGTTGGGCTCGAGGTAATGGTCCGGCGAGTACAGCGTCAGCGACCAGAACGCCCGCACCGGCGGAAGGTGCGCGCCGTCGAAGTGCAGCACGTAGCGGCGCGCGCCGGTGAGCGGCGCGCCGGCGGCGTCGACGCTCGTCTCCGGGTACACGGCGTCCTCCGGCAGGTTCGCGGCCAGCAGGGTCTGCGCGATGAAGGCGCGGTAGGCGTAGTTCGTCCCGAAGCGGCCGGTGTTCTTCGTCCACCGCCAGCCGTCGACGTGCGGCACGGACGGCGGGTCGTAGCCGGCCAGCGCCGTGCGCGCAGCGCGCAGCCCCTCGTCGAGCACGGCGAGCTCCGCGGCGGTGGCAGGACCGAGCGGCTTGCCGGGGACGACGCCGATCCGGGCGAGCCGCTCGACGATCGGGCGGTCCGCCGGCCGCGGCGGGTTCGCGGCGAGCGCTGCCGCGAGCCGCCCGAAGAACGTCGCGGCGTTCATCGCGGCGACGAGCGAAGGCGGCGTCGGGCCGGTCGGCACGTTCGGCTCGCGCAGGACCCCGGCCGGCGGCTGGTACGCGCGGTCCCGCAAGCGGCTCAGCGGCACGATGGTGTACTGCTGCTGGATCGCCGTGATGGCGCCGGCCTCGTCGCCGGCTTTGGCGCGCGTGCGGGCCAGGATCCAGACGTCGTCGGTCGACGACCGCACGACGTGCACGCCGGCCGGCACCATGCCCTTCCACTGCGGTCCCACCAGCGCGTAGTCGCCGGGCGCGGAGCCTGCGATGCGCGCCGTCGGGTCGGCGATGACGTCGGTCCACGCGTCCATCACCTGCGCGACGAAGTAGCGCCCGCCGGCGGCCGGGACGTGCAGCACCTGCGGCTCGCCCGAGAGGTCGGCCCAGGCCGAGGAGTAGCGCGTGTCGCCGTTCGGCGCGACGACGATGCGAAAGGCCGGCGTCGGGCCGGAGAGCATGTGGACGAACCGGCCGCTGCCGCTCGCCGCGGTCGCGATCTGCTTGGTGAGCTCCATCAGCACCAGCGGGTACCCGTAGAGGTAGCCGTCGCGCGCGATGCTGCGCGCGTCGTCGCCCTGCGCGGACGCCGGCGGCACCGCGAGCGCCGTCGCCGCGAGTGCGCACAGCATCAGGCCGGCCAGAGCGCGCCGAGCCCCGTGGACGAAAACGCATGCCGCCATCGATCTCTCCTCTCGAGGAAACGGGGCGACATTCCACCGCGCGCGCTGAGCTCCATGCCTGAGCGCGGCTTCGTCGTACGAGGTCGAGACCGGCCGCCGGCGGAAGTGCTCGCCCGAGGGCTCGCCCATGCGTCTGCTCACCCTGGTGCTGGTCATCGCCGCGGCCGTCGGTCCGGCGGCGTGCGGCGGCGGTGCGTCCGGTACGGGCGCCGCGCCGCCGGCTACGCCGACGCCCACGCCGGCGGTGGCCGGATCGCCGTACGACGCGGTCATCCAGCAGAACTATGCCGGCGGCTGGGGCGTCGAGCTGGGCGTCTACCAGAACGGCGCGCCGCTGTACGTGCAGGGCTACGGCCTGCGCGACCGGGGGCTGCCCGACGTCTACGGCCACGGCAGCTTTTGGCGCGTTCCGGCGCCCGAGACGATCTACGGGCTGGCCCGCGGCCGGTTCGCGCCGGACGCCGGCACGTACTTCGAGCTGGCGTCGGTCAGCAAGGAGTTCACGGCCGGCGCGATCCTGCTGCTGCAGCAGGACGGAAAGCTGTCCGTCGGCGACCCGCTCTCCAAGTACTTCCCGGCGATTCCCGGCGCGAGCGCGATCACGCTGCACGACTTATTGCAGCACAGCAGCGGTCTGGTCGACTACGACAACTTCGGCGACTACCCGGATTTCAGCGCCGCGTACGACGCCTTCATGGCGAGCGGCCAGACGAACTACGCCCCGATCGCCGACCGGCTGGCGAGCTTTCCGCTCGACTTCGCGCCCGGCACGGCGTACGAGTACAGCAACTCGAACTACCTGCTGCTCGGGATGATCGTCGCCGCCGTCAGCGGCGAGCCGCTGGGAACGTTCCTGCAGCAGCGCATCTTCGGCCCGCTCGGCATGACGCAGACGCAGCAGGGCTTTCCGCCGCCGCCGGTGACCGACTTCGCGCTGGGCTACGAGACCTACGGCGGCACGGTCGGGCGCGCGTCGCAGTGGAACCTCGCCTGGTTGGCCGGCCCCGGCGGATTGACCTCGGCGGTCGGCGACCTCGAGAAGTGGGACCGTGCCGTGCGCCGGCCCGGGATCTTCAGCGCCGACTCGCTCGCGCAGATGTTCGCGCCCGGCCCCTTCCCGCAGCCGTACGGCACGTACGCCGACGGCTGGTTCATCAGCTCGCTCGACGGCCATCGCTACGTCTGGCACGACGGCGCATTCGGCGGGTTCCAGACGATGAACGCGACGTTCCCCGACGACGGGATCGACATCATCGTGCTCACCAACGAAGGCACCGGCATCCTGCCGTACTCGGTGATTCCGCCGCTGTTCTCGGCTGCGCTCGCGCAAGCGCACGAACCGGCGCCCGCGGCTCGTCGATTCAGCCGCCCTGCACCACGACCCGCCGCTGGGCCGCCCGCCAGATGACCGCCGAGAGCCCGGCGAACACCACGAACCAGCCGAGCTGAACCGCCAGCGCCGTCGCATAGCCCGCCGGCTTGATCGTTCCCAGGTAGATCAGCAGCGGGGTCGAGTAGACCGCGGCGAACGGCAGCGCCAGCACGACCTTCTGCAAGACGCCGGGGAAGAAGATCAGCGGCACGATCTGGCCGCCGAGCAGGTCGCTGATCCAGCGCACCATGGCCTGCACGGCGAACGTCTCGAGCGTCCAGAAGGCGACCAGGTTCATGCAGAAGTTCAGCGTGAAGTTGACCAGGTAGCCGAGCACGAAGCTGAGCGCGAAGACGGCCAGCACCGGCGGCGGCGGGACGTCGACGCGGACGATCAGCAGCGCGAGCGCCAGCGCCGGAACGATCAGCACGGCGTGCAGCAGCGTCATCCCGATCCCGTCGCTGAAGAAGTAGAGCGGCAGCGAGATCGGCTTCATCAGGTCGGTCGCGATCGTGCCCTCCCGGACCTTGTCGCGGATCGTGCGCGTGCCGTCGATCTCCAGCACCAGCGACATCAGCAGCGCGACCGCGGTGTACGTGAGGACCGCGTGGAGCGGGACCCCGGCCGGGGCGGCGTTCTGGGCGTAGAGCGCGTCCCAGACCGACTTCATCAGGTACAGCCGCACGATCAGCGAGCCGACGTTGGTGAAGACCTCCATCCGGTAGGTCGCCTCGCGCGAGAACGCTTTGGAGGCGAAGGCCAGGTACGGGGCGGCCAGGGCGGCGACCCTCACGCGGCGCTGTAGCCCTCGACGTAGATGCGGCGGATGATCGACTCGAGCTCGGGTTCCTCGATGGTGAGGTCCTGAATGCCGTAGCGCTCGGCCACCCGCCGTATCAGGGCCTCGGCCGAGGTCGCGGCGCGGTCGAAGCGCAGCCGCACCACCGGCCCCTCGCGCGACTCCAGCTCGGCGCCCTCGACGACGATCTCGCCCGCCGGCCGCGAGAGGGTCACGACCAGCGTGCGGTGGGTACCGTAGCGGTCGCGCAGCGTTTCGATCTCGCCGTCGTAGACCAGCGTGCCGCGGTCGATCAGGACGATCCGCCGGCACAGGCGCTCGACGTCGGCCAGGTCGTGGGTGGTGAGGATGAAGGTGGTGCCGCGCTCGCGGTTGACCCGCGCGACGAACTCCCGGATCGCCTCCTTGGCGACCAGGTCGAGGCCGATGGTCGGCTCGTCCAGGAAGACGATGCGCGGGTCGTGCAGCATCGCCGCCGCGAAGTCGCCCCGCATCCGCTGGCCGAGCGAGAGCTGGCGCACCGGCGTGCGCAGGAACGGCCCCATGTCGAGCACGTCGGTGAAGTGGCCGAGGTTGGCCCGGTAGCGCTCGGCGGGAATGCCGTAGATCGCGCGCAGCAGCTCGAACGACTCGACCAGCGGCAGGTCCCAGTAGAGCTGCGAGCGCTGGCCGAACACGACCCCGATGTTGCGCGCGTTCTGCTTGCGCCGCTCGTGCGGCACCAGGCCGGCGACCCGGATCGAGCCCGAGGTCGGCACCAGGATGCCGGTCAGCATCTTGATCGTGGTCGACTTGCCGGCCCCGTTGGGCCCGATGTAGCCGACCAGCTCGCCCGGCTCGAGCGCCATCGAGACGCCCTCGACCGCGACCTTGTCCTCGTAATCGCGCGAGAACAGGGTGCGCAGGGTGCCCGCGACGCCCGGTTGCCGAACGAGCGAGCGGAACACCTTGCGCAGGTCGCGCGTCTCGATGATCGGCATACGTCGATCCAATTCGGCCAACAGACCGGAACCCTCCCCCAGCCACGGCGAGGGTAGGCGGCCCTCGCCGAAGGCTGACGGGGTGACCGGCGAGCGGGATTCGCCGGGGCGACGGGGGAGAAGGGGGACCGTGACCGCTTCGGCCATGACCACCCCCCGGACGTCCCGCATGCCCGCGGCCCTGGTCGTCGCCGCGCTGGGCGTGGTGTTCGGGGACATCGGCACGAGCCCGCTGTACACGCTCAAGACGTGCTTCGACCTGGTCGGCGCGAAACCCGACCTGCCGAGCGTGCTGGGCGTGTGCTCGCTGCTGTTCTGGGCGCTCGCGCTGGTGGTCTGCGCGAAGTACGTCGGCTTCATCCTGCGCGTGAACCACGACGGTGAGGGCGGCATCCTCGCGCTGCTCGCCCTCGCTTCGCCCCCGCCCAGGTTCGGGGCGCTGATCCGCTCGAGCGTGCTGACGATCGTCGTGATCGTGGGCGGCTCGATGCTGCTGGGCGACGGCATCATCACGCCCGCGATCTCGGTGATCTCCGCGGTCGAGGGGATCAGCGTGGTGTCGTCGGCGTTCCAGCCGTACGTCGTCCCGATCGCGCTGGTCGTCATCATCGCCCTGTTCGCCTTGCAGCGCGCCGGCACCGAAGGCGTGGGCCGCCTGTTCGGGCCGGTGATGGTGCTCTGGTTCACCGTCATCGGCGTGCTGGGGCTGATCCCGATCCTCGCGCACCCCGAGATCGTGCGGGCGCTCAACCCGCTCCACGCGCTGGGCTTCGCGGCCGGTCACGGCCTGGCCGGGTTCACGATCCTGGGCGGGGTGGTGCTGGCGATCACCGGGGTCGAGGCGCTCTATGCCGACCTCTCGCACTTCGGCTACAAGCCGATCGCGCTCGGCTGGTACGCCATCGTGTTCCCCGCCCTGGTGCTGAACTATTTCGGCCAGGGCGCCCGGGTGCTCTCCGACCCGCACGCGCTCGCCAACCCGTTCTACGCGCTCGCGCCGGGCTGGGCGCTGATCCCGATGGTGGTGCTCGCCACGATCGCGACGGTGATCGCCTCGCAAGCGCTGATCTCGGGCACCTTCACGCTGGTCGAGCAGGCCATCGCGCTCAACCTCGCCCCGCGCGTCCTGGTCCGCCACACCTCGCACCGCTACAAGGGGCAGGTGTACGTGCCGTCGGTCAACCGCTGGCTGGCCATCGGCTGCGCGGTCCTGGTCATCGTGTTCCAGTCGAGCGCGCGCCTGGCGTCGGCGTACGGGCTGGCGGTCGCCTTCACGATGCTGTGCACGTCGATCGCGTTCTACGTCGTCGTCACCAGCGTGCTGGGCTGGCGCAAGCGGTTCGCGCTGCCGCTGGTGGCCTGCTTCGTCGCCATGGACGGCAGCTTCGTGCTGGCCTCGCTGCCCAAGTTCGTCGACGGCGGGTACATCCCGATCAGCATCAGCGCGGTGCTGGTACTGATCAGCCTGACCTGGCTGGAAGGCCGGCGCAGCTTGGCGCGCGAGCTGGCGGCGCAGCAGACCCCGGTCGACGAGGTGATCGACAAGCTGCCCAGCGGCGTCGGCAGCAGCCGCGGGACGATGGTGTTCCTCACGCCCGACCCGCGCGGCGTTCCGTTCCTCGCTCGCCACCGCTGGGTCCGCGACCGCGTGCTCGAGGAGCGGATCGTCCTGCTCAACATCGCCCGGGCCGCCACGCCGTACCTCGACGAGATCGACCGCGTGTTCGTCGAGCGGCTCTCGCTGCGGCTGATCCGGGTGACCGCCCGCTTCGGCTACATGGAGGCGCCCCGGATCGACCCGATCCTGCGCGCCTGCAGCGCTTTTGGCCTCGACCTCGACCGCGACGACACCTCGTTCTTCTACGCCGATCCCAAGATCGAGCCCGCCCCGCCCGGCAAAGGCATGCCGGGCTGGCGGCGCGAGCTGTTCGTCACCCTGCACCGCAACGCGCGCCCGCTGCCGGACGACCTGCGGATCCAGGCCGAACGCCGGATCGAGCTGGGAATGACCGTCGAGCTCTGAGCACCCGTCGCAACGGGTCGGTGAACGGGTAGTTGCATCCCAGGATGGAACGATCGATGGCCAGCCGGACGGTGAGCGGGGCGGACAGCTCGGCCCGGCTGCGCTCGACCGAGCCCGGCCCGTCCGACGCCCACGCCGGGCTGCCCGTGCTCGCGCTGGCGGCGCTGGGCGTGGTCTTCGGCGACATCGGGACCAGCCCGCTCTACGCGTACAAACAGTGCTTCGGCACCGGGCACGGCTTCGCGCCGACGCCCGAGAACGTGCTCGGCGTCCTCTCGCTGATCACTTGGGCCCTGATCCTGGTGGTCTGCGTCAAGTACGCCTCGGTCGTGCTGCGGGCGGACAACGACGGCGAGGGCGGCACCCTGGCGCTGCTGGCCCAGCTCCGGCCGGGGACGCGGGTCGGCATCCCGGCCCCGCTCTCGTTCCTGGCGCTGCTGCTGCTGTTCGCCGCCGGGATGGTCTTCGGCGACGGCGTGATCACGCCGGCGATCTCCGTGCTCTCCGCGGTCGAGGGGCTGGCCGTGGCGACGCCCGCGGCCGAGCCGTTCGTCGTGCCGCTCACGATGGGGGTCCTGATCGGCCTGTTCCTGGTCCAGTCGCGCGGCGCGGGGAAGATCGGCGCCGTCTTCGGGCCGGTCATGCTGCTCTGGTTCTTCGCCCTTGCAGTCGGTGGCGGGGCCGCGATCGTCCAGGACCCGCGCGTCCTGGCCGCGCTCGACCCGGCCCACGCGATCGGCTTCCTGGTCCACAACGGCTGGTTCTCGATCTTGGTGCTGGGTGCGATCGTGCTCTGCGTGACCGGGGTCGAGGCGATGTACGCCGACTTGGCCCACTTCGGCCGCCGGCCGATCTGGCTGGCCTGGTACGCCGCGGTGTTTCCGGCGCTGCTGCTCAACTACTACGGGCAGGGTGCGCTCACGCTGCTCGACCCGAGCAAGCTCGCCAACCCGTTCTACGGGCTGTTCCCGTCGTGGACGCTGGTGCCGATGGTGGTCCTGGCGACCGTCGCGACGGTGATCGCCTCGCAGGCACTCATCTCGGGCGCGTTCTCGCTCACCCAGCAGGCGGTCCAGCTCGGTTACCTGCCGCGGCTCAAGATCGTGCACACCTCGCACACGGTCGAAGGCCAGATCTACATGCCGTTCGTCACGATCGCGCTCGCCCTGGCGTGCCTGGCGCTGGTGCTGGCCTTCCGCAGCTCCGACCGGCTGGGCTCGGCCTACGGCTTGGCGGTGACCATGACCATGCTGGCCGACTCGATCGCGATCGGCTGGGTGCTGCGCCGGCGCTGGAAGTGGGCCGTCGCCGCGATCGTCCCGCTGATCGGAGTGTTCATCACGGTCGACGGCGCATTCTTGGTCGGCAACCTGCCCAAGCTGCTGCAGGGCGGCTACGTGCCGCTGGGGATCGCGCTGGTCATCTTCACCCTGTTCACCACCTGGGTGGGCGGCCGGCGGCGGCTGGCGCTCGCGCTCTCCGAGCTCTCGACCCCGGTCGAGGAGTTCATCCGCGAGGTCGGCACGGAACCGGCCAGCGACGCCGACTCGACCGCGATCTTCCTCACCCCGCACCCCGAGGGAATCCCGTTCATCCTGCGCCACCACTGGCTCAAGTCGCGCATGCTGCACGAAGAGGTCGTGCTGCTGACGATCCTGAGCGAGCGGCGGCCCTACGTCGACACCGCCGAGCGGGTCGCGGTCGAGCAGCTCGTCCCGCGCCTGACCCGCGTGACCGCGCGCTACGGCTTCATGGAGACGCCCAACGTCGACGACATCTGGCGCCGTTGCCGCCTCCACATTCCGCCGGAGATCGACCTGGAGGACGCCGATTACTTCCTGGCCCGGCCGCGCATCGTGCCGCGCGAGGGCGAGCACGCGTTTCCGGCCTGGAAGCGCTGGCTGCTGAGCTACATGATGCGCAACGCCAACCCGTTCACCGACTCGCTCGGCATCCCGCCGGACCGCATCGTCGAGTTCAGCGTGCCGCTGCGCGTGTAGCGAGCTATGACTTCGCTCACACGCAGGTGCTCGCTCGCCTTAAACGCCCGCTTGACGAAAACTTTTTGTATTTGGTAGTATGTTTGCATGGGTGACGACGGGACCACGTGTCTCGATGTTCTTCGATGCGTCGAAGAGCACACGCTGTAGGGTGTCGGCGCTGACGAACTGCTGAGCCAGGCCGTTCGCGATTTCGCAGTACCGCCTCGCGACGTCGATACGTCGCATCGACGATGTCCGTTCCGCACCGCGGAGCGCACGAATCACGCCGGTTCGTGTCTTGCGCGCCGAATCGCCATGCCCACCGCTACGCCGAATCTGCAGCTTGTGAGGAAGAGCACGTCATGGAGCCCGTCCACGTCCTGACCGACGCCGAGCGCGACGAATTGCGCGAAGTCTTGGCCGCCGTCGACGAGAACCCGTACCGGGACTATCCGGCGTTCGCTCGGGCGGTGACGAACGTGGTCGAGCGCGGCGCGGTGCCGCGCTTCCTCGTCGAGGCGTGCGGGCGGATTCGCCGCGACCGCGAGTCCGGCGGCCCCGAGGCGCACGTGCTGCGCAACTGCCCGCTCGACCCGGCGATCCCCGTCCTCGACGAGGACGACCCGCTCAGCGACAAGTACGCCAAGAAGCAGACCTTCGTCGGCGAGGCGTTCCTGGCGCTGTTCGGGCAGCTCCTCGCCACGCCGCTGCTCGCGTACGGCACCCGCTCCAACGGCGACTTCTTCACCGACGTCGTCGCGATCAAGCGCTACAGCGGCATGCTGACCGGCTTCAGCGATGGCGAGCTGACCTATCACAACGACCGCACCGCGCACCCGGTGCGGGCCGACTTCATCACCCTGCTGGGCCTGCGCTGCCCCGAAGAGGACCTCGTCTACACCAACTTCGTCGACGGCCGCACCCTGCTCGAGCAGCTCGCCGCCGCCGAGCAGGCGGTGCTGCGGCAGCCCTATTTCGTCACGCCGTTCGACGTCTTCTCGCGCGAGCGGAACTGCAGCCTGACGGTCTCCGAGCAGCACCCGATCCTCGAGAACCACCACAGCTTCCGCTACCTCGACACCACCACCACCGTCGCCGGCGGCAGCCCGCCGGAGGCCAAAGACGCGCTGATCGCGCTCAAGAACGCGCTCGCCCGGGCGGTCAAGACGCGGCACCGCATCCGCACCGGTGACCTGTTCACGTTCGTCAACCAAGACGGGCTGCACAGCCGCGAAAAACTGGAGATCTCCGATCCGCAACGAGCCCGCACCCGCTGGCTGCTCAAGACGTACGCGTTCCGCGACCGAGCCGCCGCGGACCGCCACGCCGACAAGTGGCTGGGCGGCGTTCCCGGCCGCGTCGGCGACTGATCCGCCCGCCTTCCGCACCGTGCCACCGAGGAGTGAAGCCATGTCGCCAGATCGACTGATCGAGCAGCTGCCCAGCCTGTTCTCCGGCATGCCCGGCGCAGGGTTCGCCGAACAGCCGCTCAGCTTCGAGCCGTTGATCAGCGACGGGCGCATCGGCGCCGAGATCCACCGCCTGTACTCGACCGGCGAGACCGGCCCGAACGGGCCGGCCGCCGCGATCGTCCGGTACCTGCCGGGCGCGCTCGCGAAGCCGCACCGGCACCGCGGCTACGAGCTGATCTACGTGCTCAGCGGCGAGCTGGAGACCGACGACGGCACGTACGGGCCGAACAGCCTGCTCGTGATGCCGCCCGAGAGCACGCACGCGCCGCGCAGCCCGCGCGGCTGCCTGGCGCTGGCGGTCTGGGAACAGCCCGTCCAGCCGCTGGAAACCGGGGCTCCGCAGGGGTGAGCACGTCCTCCAACGCCGCCGTCGACGCGGCCGTCGCGCACTCGCAGCCGCGGTTCGGGCCGAACCACCGCTGGACGATCCTCGGCATCGGCGTCGCCGCGCAGGCCAGCTTCTCCGCCTCGTTCGCGGGCATTCCGGTCACCGGGATCACCATGCGCGCCGCGTACCACCTCTCCAACTACACCCTGGGCTTGGCGCTGGGCGCGATCTACCTCGGCATCGCGCTCTCCGAGATCTTCTGGGGCCTGTGGACGGACCGGCTCGGCGAGCGGCGCGTGCTGCTGGCCGGCCTGCTCTCGACCGGCGCGATGCTCGCGCTGATGGCGCTGGCCGTCGTGCCGAGCGCCGGCTGGACGCCGAGCGCGGCGCTGCTCGCCGGCTGCCTGCTGGTGGTGGGCGCGCTCGGCGGCAGCGTCAACGGCTCGTCGGGCCGGGCGGTGATGGCCTGGTTCCGCGAAGGGCAGCGCGGCTTCGCGATGAGCGTGCGCCAGACCGCGATCCCGGTCGGCGGCGCGATCGGCACCGCGCTGCTGCCGTGGCTGGCGGTGGCCTACGGCTTTCGCGCCGTCTTCGGCGTGCTGGCGCTGTTCTGTTTCGCCACCGCCGCCGCGACCTGGCGCTGGCTGCACGAGCCCCCGCTCGCCGCGCCCGCGGCGGGCGCGGCGGCGAGCGCGACGACCGAGGACCGCTCGCCGCTGCGGCGCTGGGACGTCTGGCGCTTGGCGCTGGCGAGCGGGCTGCTGACGGTGCCGCAGATCGGCGTCCTCACCTTCACCGCGGTCTTCCTGCACGACGCCAAGCACGCCGGCACGCTGGCCGTCGTGCTGACCCTGCTGGTGGTGCAGTTCGGCGGCGCGGCGGCGCGCATCTGGACCGGCCGCTACACCGACGTGCACGGCAACCGGCGCGCCGTCGTCGCCTGGATCGGCGCGCTCGCGGGCATCGCGATGGCGGGCGCGGCGCTCCTCACCCATGCCCCGACCGTGCTCGCCGCGGCGGCGATCGCCGTCGGCGGACTGCTCGCCAGCACCTGGCACGGCGTCGCGTACACCGAGATCGCCGCCATGGCGGGTGCCCGCCGCGCCGGCACCGCGCTCGGCCTCGAGAACACGACCGCCTTCACCGCCGCGTTCATCACCCCGCTGATGATCCCGGTGGTGCTGGCCTGGTCGTCGTGGCCCGTCGTCTGGGCGTTCGCCGCCGCGGCATCGCTGCTCGCCGTGCCGCTGGTGCCGCGCCAAGCGCGGGCCGGGCGGCCGGCGCGCTAGCTCCTTCGGGCCACTCAAAGGGAGAACCATGCAACAACGAGGCACAGCGCGCCGAATCTCGATCTTCGACACGACCCTCCGCGACGGCGAACAGGCACCCGGCAACGCCATGGCGCCCGAGCAGAAGCTGGCCATGGCGCTGCGCATCGAAGCGCTCGGCGTCGACTGCATCGAAGCCGGTTTCCCGGCCTCCTCGCCGAGCGAGTTCGCCGCGACCCGGCTGATCTCGGAGCACCTGACGAAGGCCCGGTTCGTGTCGTTCTGCCGCTCGGTCCGCAAGGACGTGGAGACCGCGCTCGAGGCGGGCGGCATCAAAAACCACCAGCTCCAGCTCATGGCCACCGGCAGCGACCTGCACCTGCGCTACAAGCGCGGCATCACCCGCGAGCAGTGCATCGCCGAGGTCGTCGACACGGTGCTCTTCGCCCGCTCGCTGGGCGTCGAGGACGTGTGCGTCGCGATCGAGGACGCCAGCCGCGGCGAGCGCGAGCTGCTGCGCGCGATCGTCGAGAGCGCGGTCGGCTCGGGCGCGACCCGCATCGTCATCGCCGACACGACCGGCTGCATGACGCCGGACCAGTACGGCGAGCTGATCGGCGAGGTCCGCTCGTGGGCGCCGCCGGCGGTCGGGCTGTCGACCCACTGCCACGACGACTTCGGCCTCTCGCTGGCCAACGCGGTGGCCGGGCTGCAGGCCGGCGCCGACCAGGTGCAGGCGACCCTCGGCGGCATCGGCGAGCGCGCCGGCAACACCGCCTGGGAGGAGGTCGCCGCGCTGCTCGCATACCGCGGCGACCACCTGGGGCTCTACACCGACGTCGATCTGGCCGGAATGCACGCGGCGTACACCGCGCTGCGCGGCGTGATCGGCCTGGCGGAGCCGCGCAACAAGGCGATCTTCGGCGCCTACGCGTTCGGCACGACGGCCGGCATCCACCAGCAAGGAATCCTGGCGAACCCGGCGACCTACGAGTACGTCGAACCGGCCAAGTTCGGGCGCGAGCGCATGCTGCTGATCGGCCGCCATTCCGGCCGCGCGGTGCTGCGCTACGTGCTGGACCAGAGCGGCTTCGAGGTCGACGACGCCGAGCTGGCGGAGCTCTACCGGGTGCACATCGCCGAGCGGACCGGCAGCGACTGCGAGGACCTCGAGTCGCTCCGGCAGCGGCTGGCCCAGCCCCGCGCCCTGGCAAGGCTGTGAGCGTGAGCTCGAGCTTCGGCGTCTCGGCGCACCGGATCGCGGTGGTCGGCAGCGGCCCGCGCGGCCTCTCGGTGGTCGAGCGCATGGCCGCCCGGCTGGCCGCCGAGCCGCCGCCGTGGCCGGTCGAGATCTACCTGATCGACGCGGTCGAGGTCGGCTGCGGCCGAGTCTGGCGCACCGATCAGCCCGAGTGGTTCTTGATGAACACCGTCGCCGGCGAGGTCTCCGCGTTCTCCGGGATTCCCGACGGCGGCCCGGCCCGGCCCGGCGCCGGCCCGTCGCTGGTGCAGTGGTGGAGCGCGCTGGACCCCGCCTGCCCGGGACCCAACGGCTACGCGCCGCGCGCCCTGTACGGCCGCTACATGCACTTCGTGCTGGCCGCCGTCGAGGCGGGGCTGCCGCCCAGCGCGCGGCTGCACCGGGTGCAGGCGACGGTCGAAAACGTCGAGCGCACCCGGTCCGGCTACCGCGTGCGCTTCGCGAACGGAACGGCCCTCGAGGCGGACCGGGTGGTGCTGGTGACCGGCCATTCCCGCCAGCAGCTCACCGGCACGCTGAAGGCGCTCGCCGACTTCGCCGCCGACCGCCCGCACCTGCGTTTCATCGACGGTGACTCCGCCGCCGACATGCCGCTCGACGCGATCCCGGCCGGCTCGCCGGTCGGCATCCTGGGCCTGGGGCTGTCGTTCTACGACGTGATGGCCGCGCTCACGCTGGGGCGCGGCGGCCGCTTCGTGGAGGGCGGCGACGACGGGCTGATCTACCGCCCGAGCGGCGCCGAGCCGCTGCTGGTGGGCGGCTCGCGCAGCGGCATGCCGCTGCCGGCGCGCGGGCGCAACCAGAAGCCGCCGCTCTACGCGTACCCGCCGGTGATGTTCACGCCGGAGCGCGTGCGCCGCGCGTGCCCGAGCGGACAGCTCGACTTCAAGGCGCATGCCGTGCCCTGGCTGCTGGCCGAGATCGACCTCGTCTACTACGCGACCGCGCTGCGGCTGCGCGACGGCGAGCCGGCCGCGGCGGCGTTCACCGCCGAGGTGGCGGCGGCCGCGGAGGCCGGCGTGCCGGACGTCCGCGCGCTGGCGGCGCGCCGGGGCGTCGATCTGCCGCCGGTCGACCTCGACGCGATCGCCCGGCCGTTCGCGGGCCGGTCGTTCGCCGACCGCCAGGCGTTCGAGCGCGAGCTGGTCGCGGCGCTGCGGCGCGACCTCGAGCACGCCGAAGCGGGCAACGTCGACTCGCCGCTCAAGGCGGCGCTGGACGTGCTGCGCGACACCCGCTGGGCGATCCGGGCGCTGGTCGACTTCGCGGGCCTCACCCCGGCCTCGCACGAGGCCGACTTCATCGGCTGGTACAACCCGCGGACCGCGTTCCTGGCGGCCGGGCCGCCGCGGGTTCGGCTGCGGCAGACCCTCGCCCTGATCCACGCCGGCGTGCTGCGGATCGTCGGGCCGGACGCGCGCTTCGCGGGCGACCCGCGGCGCGACCGGTTCGTCGTCTCCTCGCCGCACGTCGGCGGCTCGGAGGTCGCCGTCGACACGGTGATCGACGCGCGCATCCCGTCGCCCGACGTCTACCGCGACACCGCCCCGCTGACCCGCCGGCTCTACGAGCAAGGCGTGCTGACCTGCTACGTCAACGGCGAGGGCGCGGGCGCGTTCCACACCGGCGGCGTCGCGGTCACCCGCGCGCCGTACCACCCGGTCGGCCGCGACGGCACGGCCGACACCGGCCTGTACGTGCTGGGCATCCCGACCGAGCACACCCGCTGGTTCATGCAGGGCGGCAGCAGCCGGCCGGGGCGGTGGACCGACTTCGTGCACGACGCCGACGCGATCGCGGCCCATGCGCTCTCTACCCAGCCGCTGAGCGCGGAGCCGCAGTTCGCCGCAGCCGCGGCGGGCGGCGCGTGATGCAGGAGAACCGGCCGGCGGAACGCCCGCAGCGGCGGCCTGCCCTGCTGGTGCTCGACCTGATCAACGAGATCGTCCACCCCGACGGCAAGTACGCCGGCGACGGCTACCTCGAGCAGGTCACCCGCCGGGGCGTGCTCGAGCACGCCGCGGCGGCGATCGCGCGGGCCCGCGCGACCGGCGTCCCGGTGATCTACGTGGTGGTCGGGTTCTCGCCGGGCTATCCCGACTGGCCGGCCGGCTCGCCGGTGTTCGCGCAAACCCGCACGAAGCAGGCGCTCGTGCTCGGCACGTGGGGGACGCGCGTGCACGACGCGCTCGCGCCGGCCGCCGGCGAGCCGGTCGTGGCCAAGCGCCGGCTCAGCCCGTTCTACGGCACCCACCTCGACCTGCTGCTGCGCAGCCTGGGCGTCGACACGCTGCTGCTGATGGGCGTGACCACCGAGCTGGTCGTGCTCTCGACCGCGCGCGAAGGCCACGACCGCGACTACCGCGTCGAGGTCCTCGAGGACGCGACCGCAACCGCCGACCCCGAGCTGCACGCGGCCGCGCTGGCGGTCATCGCGCGCAGCGCCACCATCACCACCGTCGCGCAAGCGCTGGGAGCGAATCAGGAATGAAGCCCGTAGCAAGCCGGTTCGCCGGCGTCGAGCGGTCGGCGACCGTCGCGGTCCTCGAGCTGGTGCAGCAACTGCGCGCGCAGGGCGTCACGGTGCTCGACCTGGGCGGCGGCGATCCCGACGTCGCGACCGCCGAGCACATCGCCGGCCAGGCGTCGGCCGCGCTGCGCGAAGGGTTCACCCACTACACCGCCAGCCGCGGCATCCCGCCATTGGTTGCCGCCGTCGCCGCCAAGCTGCGCGACGACAACGGGATCGTGCTCGACCCGGCGACCGACGTGGTCGTGACGCCGTCGGCGAAGCACGCCCTGTTCGTGTCGCTGATGACCCTGCTGGACCCGGGCGACGAGCTGATGGTGCCGACGCCGAGCTGGGTCAGTTACCAGTCGATGGCGCAACTGATCGGCGCGCGCCCGGTACCGGTCCGGCTCGACGGCGCGGACGGCTTCCGCATCACCCGCGCGCTGCTCGAAGCGCACCGCAGCGAGCGCACCAAAGCGCTCCTGATCAATACGCCCAACAACCCGACGGGCCGCGTGCTGACGCGCGAAGAGGCCGACGACGTCGCCGGGTTCGCGCGCGACCACGACCTGTACGTCGTCGCCGACGAGATCTACGAGAAGATTCGGTTCGCGGGCGTCGAGCACATCAGCCTGGCCACCCTGCCGGGCATGGCCGAGCGAACCCTGACCGTCAACGGGTTCTCGAAGGCATACGCGATGACCGGCTGGCGGCTCGGCTACGTGGCGGGTCCGACCCCCGTGATGCGGGCCCTGGCCAAGCTGCAGGAGCACTCGGTGAGCTGCGCCGGGTCGTTCGTGCAGCGCGGCGGGCTGGCCGCGCTGACCGGCCCGCAGGACGTCGTCGACGCCATGGTCGCCGAGTACGCGCGCCGCCGGGCGCTGATCGTCGCGGGCCTCAACCGCTTGCCCGGGATCGCGTGCGCGGCGCCGGACGGCGCGTTCTACGCCTTCGCCGACATCCGCGGCACCGGCTTCGCGAGCTCGGTGGAGTTCACCGAGTGGCTGCTGCGCGAAGCCGGCGTCGCGGTGACCCCGGGCGCGGCGTTCGGCGCGGGCGGCGAGGGCTACGTCCGGCTCTCGTTCGCGGCGTCGTACGACACGATCGCCGGCGCGCTCGAGCGGATGGCCGCGGCGCTCGCCGCCGGCCCGCTGAGCCTGGCGCGGTAGCGCGCGGCGGCACGCATGGGGAGGACGCTGGCGCAGAAGCTCTGGGACGCGCACGTCGTCCGGCCGGGCGAGGCCGGCGACGACCTGCTCTACGTCGACCTGCAGCTGCTGCACGAGGTCAACACGCCGCAGGCGTTCGACGACCTGCGCGCGGCGGGCCGCCGGGTGCGCCGGCCCGAGCTCAACGTCGGCACCGAGGACCACAACACGCCGACCGCCGCGCTCGACCGGGCGATCCGCGACCCGGCCGGGCGGCGGCAGGCGGAGCTGATGCGCGCGAACTGCGCCGAGTTCGGCATCCCGCTGCACCGCCTGGGCGATCCGGGCCAAGGCATCGTGCACGTCATCGGTCCCGAGCTCGGCCTGGTCCGGCCCGGCATGACGATCGTCTGCTGCGACTCGCACACCACCACGCTGGGCGCCTTCGGCGCGCTCGCCTTCGGCATCGGCACCGCGCAGGTCGAGCACGTGCTGGCCACCCAGACCCTGCCCATGCGGCGCCTCAAGCAGATGGCGGTCACGGTGAACGGCCGCCTGCCGGCCGGCGTCACCGCCAAGGACCTCGTGCTGGCGTTCATCGCCCGGGTCGGCACCGCCGGCGGCCAGGGCCACGTGATCGAGTACCGCGGCGAGGCGGTCGCCGCGCTCTCGATGGAGGGCCGGATGACCCTGTGCAACATGTCGGTCGAGGCCGGTTCCAAGGCCGGGATGGTCGCGCCCGACGAGGTCACCTTCGCCTATCTGAAGACCCGGCCGGGGATGCCGCAGGGCGCGGCCTGGGACGCCGAGGTCGCGCACTGGCGGAGCCTGCGCACGGATCCCGACGCGGTCTTCGACGAGCGGGTCAGCCTCGATGCGAGCGGGCTCAGCCCGTACGTGTCGTGGGGCACCAATCCGGCCCAGAGCATCCCGCTGGACGGCCGCGTTCCCGCGCCGGCCGACTTCGAGGACCCGCAGGAACGGGCCGCGGCCGCGCGCGCGCTGGGCTACATGGACCTGCGGCCCGGCAGCTCGCTGCGCGACGTGGCGATCGACGCGGTCTTCCTCGGCTCGTGCACCAACGGCCGGATCGAGGACCTGCGCGCCGCGGCCGAGGTGCTGGCGGGCCGGCGGGTCGCCGCCGGGCTCGACATGCTGATCGTGCCGGGCTCGGCGCAGGTGCGGCGCCAGGCCGAGGCCGAGGGCCTGGACCGTATCTTCGCCGCGGCCGGCGCGGACTTCCGGCCCGCCGCCGGCTGCTCGATGTGCGCCGCGCTCAACGAGGACCGGCTGCGCCCGGGGCAGCGTGCCGCCTCGACCAACAACCGCAACTTCGAGGGCCGCCAGGGCCGCGGCTCGCGCACGCACATCGTCTCGCCGCCGGTCGCCGCCGCGACCGCGGTCGCCGGCCGGCTCGCCGCCCCGGCCGACCTGCGCGGCTGACGTGGAGAAGTTCACCGTCCACACCGGCACCGCCGTGCCGCTGCGGCGCAGCAACGTCGACACCGACCAGATCATCCCGACCCGCTTCGTGCCGTACTTCAGCCGAACCGGCTTCACCAACGCGCTCTTCGCCGACTGGCGCGCCGAGCCGGAGTTCGTGCTCAACCTGCCCGAGCACGGCGGCGCGACGATCCTCGTCGCGGGCAGCGACTTCGGCACCGGCTCCTCGCGCGAGTCGGCGGTCTGGGCGCTGCAGGCGGCCGGCTTCCGGGTCCTGCTCGCGCCCCGCTACGGCGACATCTTCCGCGCCAACGCCTTGGCGAAGGGCCTGCTCGCGGCCGTCGTCCCGGCCGCGGCCGTCGAGCGGCTGTGGGCGCTGATCGCCGCCGACCCGGCCGTGCCGGTCACGGTCGACCTCGAGCGGGTGGAAGTGCGCTGCGCCGACCTGGTCCAGCCCTTCGTGCTCGACGAGGACGCGCGCCGCCGGCTGCTGACGGGCCGCGACGAGATCGCCGCGACCCTGGAGCACGAGGCCGACATCGCCGCCTACGAGCGCCGGCGCCGGCCGACGCTGCCGACGACCCGCGCGTAGCAACGCCGGCCGCGCGCGGCGGGTCTGAGCCGGCAGCAGCGCGCCGCGGAGGACCGGAGCACCTGATCGTCACCGTCTCACGCGCCTACGGGGCCGCCGCCCGGGCGGTCTCCCGCCGGGCCGCGGAAACCCTGAGCTACCGGCTGCTCGACGACGAGCTCGACGTGCTGGTCGCGACCCGCCTGGGCACCTCGCCGGAGGTCGTCGAGAGCGTCGGCGACCGGCCGCGCGGCTTCGGCGAGCGGGTGATGGAACAGCTCGGCGGCGGGCTGCCGGAGCTGGCGCTCCCGGCGACCTCGCGCGACGACGACCTGGCCGCCGAGCGCAAGCGGGGGATCGAGCTGGCCGTCCGGGAGGCCGCCGAGGCGGGCCGGGTGGTGATCGTCGGCCGGCTGGCCAGCGCCATCCTGGCCGGGCGGCCCGATCTGGTGCGGGTCTACGTCAGCGCCCCGCTCGCCTGGCGGATCGCGCACGTCGCCGCGTCGCTGGGGGTCGGCCCGGCCGACGCCAAGGCCGAGGTCGCCCGGATCGACGAGGCGCGCCGGGCCTATGCGCGCGAATGGTACCGGGTGAGCTGGGGCGATCCGCGCAACTACGACCTCGTCCTGGACAGCTCGCGCTTCGGCATCGACGGCAGCGGCGACCTGATCGCCGCCGCGGTCCGCGCGGCCGGCGGGTGAACTTCGCCGAACCCCGGATCCCCGACCGCCGCCCGAGCGTCCTGGGCCCGTTCCGGTTCCGCGACTTCCGGCTGCTGTGGGGCGGCCTGCTGGTTTCGAACCTCGGCACCTGGATGCAGTTCACGGCGCTCGGCTACTACGTCGCCGCGCTGGCGCCCAACGGCCGGGTCGGCGCGCTGGACATCGGCCTGATGGGAGCGGCGCGGGCGCTGCCGGTGCTGGTGCTCTCGCCGTTCGCGGGCGTCGTGGCCGACCGCTACCCGCGCCGGCGCGTGCTGCTGCTGACCAACTCGTCGACCTCGCTCCTCTCGTTCGCGCTCTTCGCGCTGGTCGTCGGCCACCACGCCCCGCTCTGGGCGCTGATGATCACCAGCGGCCTGCAGGCGGCGACCCAGTCGTTCGACGCGCCGGCGCGCCAGAGCTGGGTGCCGCTGCTGGTGCCGCGCGAGTTCGTCGGCAGCGCCATCGGGCTCAACTCGGTCGCGTTCAACGGCCCCAGCGTCGTCGGGCCGCCGCTGGCCGGCCTGCTGATCGCCGGGATCGGCGTCGCGCCGTGCTTCCTGGTCAACGCGATCACGACGCTGGCGGTCGTGCTGGCGCTGACGATCATGAAACCCGCCCCGCCGAGCAGCACCCGGCGCGGCAACGTGATCGCGGCGATCGCCGAGGGCGTGCGCTTTTTGGCCGGCCACCCGGTGCTGCGCTGGGTGGTGCTGCTGCTGGTGGTCACCTCGCTCACCGTGCGGCCCTACAACTTCCTCCTGCCCGACTACGCGGTGTACGCCGTGCACACCGACGCGCGCGGGCTGGGCTGGCTGATGGCCGCGGCCGGCGCGGGCGCGATCGTCGGCGCGTTCTTCACCGCGGCGACCGGCGGCGAGCGGCGCGGGATCATCTGGTGCGTCTCGGCGGTGCTGGCGTCGCTGGGCGTGGCGCTGCTCGGGCTGACCGACCGGCTCGGGATCGCGGCGGGCGTCCTGAGCTTGATCGGCCTGGCGACGCTGAGCTTCATCGGCTCCTCCAACATCCTGCTGCAGACGCTGGCGCCCGACGAGATGCGCGGCCGGGCGCTCTCGGTCTACTCGATGATCCTGCTCGGCCTGGTTCCGCTGGGCTCGCTGCTGGTCGGCGCGATCGCGTCGCTGTTCGAGCTGCGCTGGACCTTCGTCGGCGCGGGAACGCTGGGGCTGCTGATCGCGCTCTGGATCGTGCTGAGCAAGCCGGAGGTCCGCCAGGCGTGACCGGCACCGGCCCGTTCCTGACGGCCTTCCTGACCGCGATCGCCGCGCTGGCGATCCTCGCCAAGCGGCTGGGCGTGCCGTATCCGATCGTCTTCGTCGTCGGCGGGCTCGCGCTGGCGCTGGTTCCCGGCGTGCCCACGATCGAGCTCGAGCCGGACCTGGTCTTCCTGCTCTTCCTGCCGACGCTGATCTTCAGCGACGGCTGGACGACCGACTTCCGCTCGTTCAAGCGCTTCTACCAGCCGATCTTGCTGCTCGCGATCGGCCTGGTGATCGTCACCTCGCTCGGCGTCGCGTACCTCGCGCACTGGCTGATGGGCGTGCCGCTGGCGCTGGGCTTCGTGCTGGGTGCGATCCTCTCGCCGACCGACGCGGTCGCGACCGACGCCATCGCCGAGGACGTCGGCCTGCCGCGCACCCTGGCGACGATCGCCGGCGGCGAGAGCCTGGTCAACGACGCGACGGGCCTGGTGATCTACAAGTTCGCGATCGCGGCGGTGCTGACCGGGACCTTCTCGCTGCTGGCCGCGACGCTGCAGTTCGCCTACGTCGCCGTCGCCGGGCTGGCGGCCGGCGTCGCCGGTGGCTGGCTGGTGGTGAAGGTCGCTACCTGGCTGCGCCGCAAGCAGCTCAGCGACGAGGTCATCGCGGTCGCGATCTCGCTGGTGACGCCGTTCGCGCTCTACGTCGGCGCCGAGCGGATCGGCGCCTCGGGCGTGCTGGCGGCGATGGCCGGCGGCATCTACCTCAGCCGCAAGTCGCTCCAGATCTTCGACGCCGAGTCGCGCATCGCGGCGGCCGGGGTCTGGAACTTCCTGGTCTTCGTGTTCAACGGCGCGGCGTTCTTGCTGATCGGGCTGCAGCTCCGCTCGATCCTGGCCGGTCTGCACCGCTCGGGCTACGGCACGCCGCTGCTGGTCGGCTGGGCGCTGGCGGTGGCGGCGCTCGTCGTGGTCGTGCGCTACGTCTGGATGTACCCGGCCGCGTACGGGCGGCGGCGGATCTGGCCGGGGATCGCCGCGCGGGAGGGCCCCTCGCCGTCGTGGCAGGCGATCTTCGTGCTGAGCACCGCGGGGATGCGCGGGATCGTCTCGCTCGCCGCGGCGCTGGCGTTGCCGCTGAACTTCCCCGAGCGCGACCTGATCCTGTTCGTGACCTTCGTGGTGATCCTGGTGACGCTGGTCGGCGAAGGCTTGGCGCTGCCCTGGCTGATCCGCCGCTTCGGCCTGGACCAGCTCGACGACGATGCCGGCCGGTCCGCCGCCTACGCGCACGTGCGCGCGGCGGAGGCGGTGCGCGATCACCTGCGCACGCTCGAGCCGTCGTTCGCCTCGCCCGCCGAGTGGGAAGTCGCCGGCCGCATCGCGGCCGACTACGAGCAGCGCGCGGCGCACTTCGGCGCGCACCTCGACGGCAGCGCGGAGGCCTCGGCCGACGGGCTGCGGCACGACGCCGAGCGCCGCTTGCGGCGCGAGGCGTACGCCGCCGAGCGGCGCGCGCTGGCGGCGCTGCGGGCCAGCGGCGAGATCACCGATCAGGCCTTTCGCGACCTGCAGTGGGACATCGACCTGGCCGAGTCGCGGCTGGAGTGAGCGCGGCCATGTGGCGCCCCGGCGTAACTCCGCCTGGGCGGCGCGGTACCCTCGCCCAGCAGGCCGTTCGCAGGAAAGGAAGTCGCCATGGTCGTCCGCCGCATCGACGTCGCCGCCGAGCTGCAGCGCGCGGGGGAGCTGCTCTCCCGCTATTGGGTCCTGGCCGTTCCGCCGGCGCTGGCGTCGCTGGCGTTCGCGATCTTCTTCGCGGTCCTGATCGCCTCGGTGCTGGTCGGGCTGACCGGGGCGGCCGTGCTCGCCGCCGGCGGCGGCGGGGTGGGCCACGCGCTCGGCGCGCTGGTCGGGATGGGCTCGCTCTCGCTGGTGCTCTTCGTGCCGCTGCTGCTGTTCCTGGCCTTCGTCGCCAACGCCGTGACCGTCGTCGCGGCGGTGGACGCGTGGGAAGGGCGCGCGCCGGACTTCGCCCGCGCCGCCGCGGTCGTCGCGCGCAGGCTCCCGGCCCTGCTGGCCGCGGGCCTGGCGATCGCGCTGCTGGCCGTCGTGCCGGCGATCCTGACCGTGGTCGGGATCGGCTTCCTGCTGCTGCTCGCGCTCGGCTACTGCACCATGTACGTCCTGCCGGCGATCGTGCTCGGCGGCGAGAGCGGGTTCGCGGCGCTGGACGCGTCCTGGCGGCTGGTCCGCGCCGACCTCGCGACCAGCGCGCTGGCGTTCGCGGCGATGGTGGCCGTCGGCATCGCGGGCCAGATCGCGACCGCGGTCCTGATCCACGTTCCGCTGCTCAACTTCGTGGCGGCGTTCGCCGTGGGCGGGTTCACGACCGCGTACACGGCGCTGGTCTCGGCCCGCTTCTACGCGCTGGCGCGCGCCGCGGCACCGTAGCGAGCGGTGGCCGCGGCGGCGCGGCCGAGCCGGTAGAGGCTCCGCGGCCCGGCGTTGAAGACGGCTCGCCATGAGCGCGAACGAAGGGCCCCCGCGCCCGGGACCGCTGGCGGGGATCCGCGTCCTGGACCTCTCGACGGTCGTGATGGGGCCGTGGGCGGCGCACATCCTGGGCGGTTACGGCGCCGACGTGATCAAGGTCGAGCCGCCCGAGGGCGACATCATGCGCAACGGCGGCGTGGCGCGCGAGCCCGGCATGGGATCGCTGTTCCTGTTCATGAACCGCGGCAAGCGCAGCATCGCGCTCGATCTCAAGCGGCCCGCCGCGCGCGCGGCGCTGCTGCGCCTGTGCGCCGGCGCCGACGTGCTGCTGCACAACATCCGCCCGGCGGCGATGGAGCGGCTCGGCCTCGGCTACGCCGAGGTCGCGGCGGCGAACCCGCGCATCGTCTACGCGAGCCTGGTCGGTTTCGACCAGCGCGGCCCGTACGCGGCCCGGCCGGCCTACGACGACCTCGTGCAAGGGATCTCGGGCCTGGCCGGCATCTTCGAGCGCGTCGGCGGCGGCGAGCCGCGCTACGTGCCGGCGCTGCTGGCCGACCGGATCACCGGCACGAGCGCCGCGCACGCGGTGCTGGCCGCGCTGTTCGGGCGGGAGCGGACCGGCGCCGGCCAGGCGCTGGAGATCCCGATGTTCGAGACGATGGCCGAGCTGGTGCTGAGCGACCACCTCGGCGGCCGGCTGTTCGAGCCGCCCGCGGGCGAGGTCGGCTACGACCGCATCCTCACCCCGAACCGCCGCCCGTTCCGGACCAGCGACGGCTACGTCTGCCTGCTGCTCTACGCCGAGAAGCAGTGGGCGCGTTTCTTCGACCTGGTCGGCGAGCGCGCGCGCTTCGACGCCGACCCGCGCTTGAACGACCCGGCCGTGCGCCGCACGGACTACGACTACGCCTACGGCGTCGTCGCCGAGCTGATCGCGCGCCGGCCGACCGCCGCGTGGCTGGCGGCGCTCGAAGCGGCCGACATCCCGGCCGGCCCGCTGCACGACGTCGAAGACCTGCTGGCCGACGAGCAGCTCGCCGCGACCGGGTTCTGGAAGCTCGACGAGGATTCGGCCGCCGGCGTGCTGCGCACCGTCCGCCGGCCCGTGCGCGGCAGCGCGTGGGACGACGACGCGCGCGGTCCCGCCCCGGCGCTCAACGAGCACGGCCCCGCGCTGCTGCGCGAGGCCGGTTACGACGAGGCGGCGATCGCGGCGGTCTTCGCGCCCTGAGCCGGCGCCGCGTCGTCGCCGAGCCGGAAGCGCGCGACCACGCCGGCCAGCTCCGCCGCCGCGCGGCGGGTGCGCTCGACCACGTCGCCGAGCGCGTGCGAGGCCGCCGCGGCTTCGCCGCCGACCGCCGCGAGCCGGTCCGCGGCGCGCTCGACGTCGGCCCCGATCGCCAGGCCCGCGCGCGAGGTCGTGCTCAGCGTCTCGGCGGTCGCGCTGATGGTCTGCGCGGCGCCGACCAGCCGCTCCGCTTCGCCGCCGAGGCGCCCGCTGGTCTGCGCGAGCATCCCGGTCGCGGTGAGCTGCTCCTGCTGGGTGGTCGCGATCGTCTCGACCGTGCCGGCGATCTCGCGCACGTCCTCGGCCAGCCGCTCGATTCGGTGCGCCGCGTCGGCGCCTTCGCCCAGGCTGCCCTGCGCCGCTTCGGTGCCGCGCGCGACGGCCTGCGCCGAGCGCTCCGCCTCCGCGCGGATGCCGCGCACCAGGTCGCCGATCTCGTGCGTCGCGCGGGTCGCCGCCTCGGCCAGCTTGCGGACCTCGTCCGCGACGACCGCGAAGCCGCGCCCGTGCTGGCCGGCCCGGGCCGCTTCAATCGCCGCGTTGAGCGCCAGCAGGTTCGTCTGGTCGGCGATCGTCTCGATCGTCGCGGTGACGTCGCCGATGCGCTCCGCCGCGCTGCGCAAGTGCTCCATGGCGCGGGCGCCTTCGGCGATCGCGTCCATGGCGCGCTCCGAGCGCGCCGCGCCGGCCGCGACCGCGTGCGCCGCCAGCTCGGCGGCTTCGCGCGCCGAGCTGGTGCGCGCCCGCAGCGCTTCGCTGGCCGCGCTGTTCCGCAGCAGCGTCGTGCGCAGCTGGTCGAGCCCGGCCGAGCCGCTCTGCGCGCTCTCGCCGACCAGCGCCGCACCGTGCGCCGCGCTCTCGGCCGCGCCGCGCAGCGCTTCGCCCGAGCTGCCGATCGCCGCCATCGCACCGGCCAGCCGGCGGGCCGCGTCGCGCAGCCCGGCCACGTCGTCCGCCGTGCGCTGCGCCGCCGCGCCGAGCTCGCCGCGGCTGCGCTCGAAGTCGGCGCTCGAGCGCTCGACCGTGCGCGCCGCGCCCAGCGCCCGCCCGAGCGCGGAGCGCAGCGCGACGACCAGGCTGGCCGCCGCCGCGCCCAGGAAGTCGCCCGCGCCGAGCGGGCGCGGCTCGCTGCGCAGGTCGCCGGCGGCGACCCGCAGGTTGGCCTCGGCGACCCGCGCCAGCGCGGCGTGGGCGCGGGTCAGCGCGTCGGCCAGGATCCCGACCTCGTGCGGCAGCCGGGGCAGCGCGCCGGCTTCCTGCAGGGCGGCGAGGTCGCCGCCGCCGGCCCGGCCGAGCAGCGCCGCGACCGCCGCCAGCGGCTCGCAGACGGTGCCCGCGATCGCCCGCATGGCGAGCGCGCCGTAGACCAGCGCGATCGCGACGACGCCCAGCGCCGCGACGGCGAGCACGCGCGGCCACGACGGGTCGCCGGCCGCCGCGTCGCTGCAGGCGTGCACGGCGGCGATCAGCAGCGCGCCGATCACGTAGGCGAGCAGCCCCGCGAGCGTGATCGCGAAGCGGCCCGTCACGCCGTAGCGGCGCACGCGCGGCGGGCGGCCGATGCCGGTCGCGAGCTCGACGATCCGGCGCCCTTCGCCGATGGCCCGCTCGGCGGCGAACGACACCAGCGTCGCGTACAGGCTCGCGGCCACCACGGTGTCGACCACGTCGATGGCGAGGTGGCGGCCGAAGCCCCAGCCGGCCGGGATCTCGCTGAGCGCCGCCAGCAGCCCGACCAGCGGGAACGCGGTCGCCGCGATCAGCGGCAGGCTGCCCATCGCGCGGGCGAAGCGCTCGACGCTGGCCGCGTCCCGCTCGCGCAGCGCGGCCCGGATCGCGGTGAACCCGCGCGCCGCGACGACGCTGCCGGCGACCGCCATCGGCACCGCGCCGAGCAGCACCGCGGCGGCCGCCCAGAGCGCCTCGACCGGCCTGAAGTCGCCCGAGGTCGCGACGAAGACCATCGCCCCGGCGAACGAGGCGGCCAGCGCCAGCAGGCGATCGCGCTGGAAGCGGCGGTGGGTTGCGGCCAGGGCAGATTCCCAGTCCATGCTGCCGCCCCCGACTACAGCAGAGGGTTCCATTCCCTTCGGTATCGGTCGATGGCGGGGCGTTCCTGACCCGCCGGAAAACGGCAGCGCGCCGCGAGCCTCCTCGCGACGCGCTGCGTCCCTGGGACCGGTCGGGGTCTAGGCCGCTTTCTTGCGGCGGGTCGCGGTCTTGCGGCGCGAGGTCGCGGCGCGCGTGCTCGCCTTGCGAACGACCTTCTTGCGGCTGGTGCTCTTGCGCGCGCTGGTCTTCCGCGCGCTGGTCTTGCGGGCGGCGGTCTTCCGCGCGGTGGTCTTGCGGGCGGTGGTCTTGCGGCCGGTGGTCTTCTTGCGCGCGCTGGTCTTGCGGCTGGTGCTCTTGCGCGTCGAGCTCTTGCGGGCCGTCGTCTTCTTGGCGGCGGGCTTGCGCGCACCGACCTTCTTGCGCGCGGTGGTCTTGCGGGCGGTGGTCTTGCGCGCCGCCGTCTTGCGCGCGCCGGTCTTCTTGCGTGCCGACGTCTTGCGCTTCGGCGCCGCTTTCTTGCTGGCCATCGGTAGTCTACCGAGTCCTTTCCGCGTCCGCGTTGTCACGGCGGACGCGCGGAGAACCGGCGGAGTGCGCCGGCGGGGTTGACTTCCTTATACCCTAAAGTGGGAAATAGCGCAACTTTCCGAGAGGAAATGCACCGGTTGACGTCGGCGAGTGCCCGGGGCGGTCAGCCGGTCCCGAGCTCCGGCAAACGGAGCTTTGCGGAGGAACCTTGTTTCGCGCGGTGCAAGGCGGCGGGATTATGATGAGTCGTGTGTCGTCGGCTGCGCTCGCGCTGGTGTGCGCCGCAGCTGTCCTCGCGCCGCTCCCGGCGCGCGCTGACGGAGCGGAGGCCAACGCGATCAGCGCCGGCCTCCTCGCACCCGCCAACGCGTCGCTCCAGCGTGCGCTCCAATCGATCAAAGAGAACCAGGACGACGGCCGGACCGTCGCGCAGGCGAACCCGGTCGGGACGCCCCAGCGCCCGATCCGCCGCCCCGGGCTGCCGCAGGCCTTCACGTACAACGTCGATCTGTCGTTCGCGTACCCGTACGGCGGGATCGACTACAACGCGAAGATGCCGGGCGGGATCGACGCCGGCTTCGGCTTCGGGCTCTCGCGGACGAACCGGCTCCAGGTCGGCTACTACGAGATCCAGCAGTTCCCGCTGGGCTTCAGCAACAAGACGGTCCCGTTCTACATCCAAGGCTTCACCGGCCCGGGGACCACGCTGGCGCAGCTCTACCAGAACACCGGTCCGGTCGACGCGACGACCAAGGACAAGATCCTCACCGTCGTCGACCAGAACCTCTTCGTGCTGGGCCACGGCACCACGGAGCTGCCGATCGTCATCTCGCCGACGTATCTGGCCCACACCGCGAGCATCGGCGGCGGCGACGACACCGCGCTGATCGAGTACAACGGCTTTCCGGTCAGCGTGCGCCAGCGCACCGAGCAAGAGTACCTGCTGCCGCTCACGCTGCCGTTCCTCGCCTCGCCGCGCATGTTCGGCACGGCGACCGTGGCCGCGCAGTGGCTCAACCACCTCAACGGGATCAATCAGACCAACCACGCGCAGCTCTTCGAGCTGCTCTACCTCGAGTACCGCGCCAACCGGCAGACGACGTTCTTCTTCCAGCCCTCGCGGTTGGTCCAGTACAACCCGGTCGACCCGTTCCCCGAGTACACGCCCACCTTCATCTACGGGCTCTCGCACCACTTCACCAAGAGGACGTACGTCCAGATGACCGCATTGACCGGCGGCGCCACGAACTACACCGACCTCGGTATCACCGGCCTCTACTGCCAGCAGCTGCCGGCCTGCAGCTCCGTCTCGACCTCGCGCGGGGGCCTGAAGGCGACGACCGTCCAGCTCCAGTTCGGCCTGGGCTCGCCCACGGTGCTGCCGCTGTGAGGGCGCGAATCGTACCGTCCGCGGCGCTCGCCGCGGCGTTCGCGCTGGCCGGCTGCAACGGCGGCGGCGGCAGCCAGCCGCTGACCACCCCGTTCAACGCCAGCCCCGGCTCGACGGTCCCCGCCTCGGTGCGCATCGTCGGCGTCGGCGACAGCCTGACCGCCGGCACCCAGTCCGGCGGCACGGTCGGAGCCGACATCCCGGGCGGCGCGATGGCGCCGGGCGTCGGCACGATCGGCCGGGTCCAGGAGACCCAGGAGCACGGCTTCTTCGCGCTGATCTGGGAGCAGGCCAACGGCGTCCCGCAGTCGGCGCTGGAGAACCCGGCCAGCTCGCCGCTGCCGCTCTTCGCGCCGCTCGGCCTCGGCGGCATCCTGACCAAGACCAGCAGCGGCTTCCCGGCCGGCCTGACGGTCGCGTGCCAGGGCCAGCGCGCCGCGGCGTTCTCGCCCAGCGGCGCGCTCAGCGACCGCCTCAACCCGCAGACGACGCCGTACGACCTGGGCGTACCGGGGATCACGACGCACGAGGCCGTCGCCATGTTCGAGCCGATCTCGAGCTGCGTTCCGCCGCCCGACCAAGCCGCGCTCGCCGCGACCGCCTCAGGCCGCGCGCTGCTCGGGCTCAACCAGCTCGTCGCCGGCGAGAGCGAAGACTTCTACCCGGTCCTGGCCAACTTCGGCTCGCACGTGACGCCGCTGCAGGCCGCCGTGTCGCTGCACGGCCAGCTCGCGACCGTCTACCTCGGCTCGAACGACCTGCTCCACTTCGCGTTCGCGAACGGCGGCTCGCCGCCGGCCAGCCCGGCCTCGATCGGCAGCGACATCGCGACGATCATCCGCCAGCTCCAGGCCAGCGGGGCGAAGGTCGCGGTCGGCAACCTGGTCGACGTGCTCGGCGCGGCGACGTTCTTCCCGGTGCAGTCGTCGACCGAGCCGAACTACGAGCAGAACCTCGACGCCTTCCTGGAAGCCGCGATCATCGGCGCGGCGGCGCAGCAGTTCCACGCTCCGCCGGCCGTCGTGGCGCAGAACCCGGCGGTGCAGCAGCAGATCGCGGCGGCGTTCCAAGCCGCGCACCAGTACGCGCTCGCCGAGGAAGCCCAGGCGCAGCTCGGCCCCAACGGCTACTTCGTGCTGCCGGCGCTGCTCGCGACGGTCGCCGCCATCCTGCAGCGGCAGCCGGTGCCGCAGCTGGTCACCCCGGCGAACCCGACCGGCGCGGGCGAGGTCATCAACGACCAGGTCGCGCTCACGGTCAAGGCGCTCAACGCGGCCTACGATCAAGCCATCGCGGGCGCGGTCCAGCAGACCAACGCCGTGCTGGCCGATCAAGCGGCGCTGTTCCAGGCCGCCGAGACGGCCCGCGCCAGCGGCAAGCCGTTCCCGGTCGACGCCCAGGGCGACCTCGCCTCGCTGCAGTACGGCGGCGGCTTCTTCAGCCTCGACGGGCTGCACCCGTCGAACACCGGCTACGCGCTGGTCGCCAACTCGTTCATCGCCGCCTTCGACCAGAAGTACGGCCTGGCGATCCCGCCGGTGAACGTCCAGGCGATCTACGCGAGCGACCCGTACTCGGCGGCGAACTTCGCGAACGTCGACCCCAGCTCGTACCTCCGTGCGGCGCGCTAGCCTCGCGCTCGTGACCGGCTCGCTCGGCGCCGCCCTCTTGGGCGCGGCGCCGGGCCCGGCCGCGACCGCCTTCCTCGACGCCTGGGCGAAGATTCCCAGCTACACCTGCAACATCAAGGTGCACGAGACCAAGGGCAGCGACGTCCAGGACCGCAACTACCACTACGCCTACCTCAAGCCGCACTTTGCCAAGATCGACATCACCGGCGGCGCCGGCAAGGGCGGCGGGGCGTCGTGGACCGGCGGCGACACGGTGAGCGGCCACCAGGGCGGGTTCCTCAGCGGCATCCACCTCAAGGTCTCGATCCACGACGGCCGCGCGGTCGACCTGCGCGGCGGCACGATCGACGAGGGCTCGTTCCAGAACATGGCCGACGCGCTCAAGAGCGCGCCGTCCGAGACGAGCGCCGAGGAAACCGTCAACGGCGTCGCGACCGACGCGGTGACGATTCCCTACACCGACGCGAACGGCGCGACCAAGCGCACCGTCTACCTGGCCAAGAGCACCCACCTGCCGGTCCGGCGGGTGACGTACGCCGGCGGCACGGTGGTCGAGACCGAGGACTTCACCGACGTGAACCCGGCCGCGAACCTCAAGGAAAGCGACTTCTAGCCTGCTGGCATGACGGTTCGGGTCGACGGGCGGCGGATCGGCTACGACGACACGGGCGGGCCGGGTCCGCCGCTGGTGCTGCTGCACGGCTTTCCGCTCGACCGCACCAGCTGGGACGCCCAGCTGCCGGCGCTGGCCGGCACGCGGGTGATCCGGGTCGACCTGCGCGGGTGCGGCGAGTCGGAGCCCAGCGACGGCCCGGCGCTGATGGAGGCGCTCGCCGGCGACGTCGCGGGCGTGCTCGACGCGCTGCAGGTCGAGCGCGCGGCGCTCGCCGGCCACTCGATCGGCGGCTACGTCGCGCTGGCGTTCTTCCGCATGTACGAGGAGCGCGTCGCGGGCCTCGCGCTGGTCGCCAGCCACACCGCGGCCGACGCCTCGCAGCAGGCGGCGCCCGGAGCGCTCGCGGCGCAGCGCGAGCTCGCCGCCGGCCGCGACGACCTCGCCGCGCGCCTGGAGCGCGAGGGCACGATGGACGCCGCGGTCGAGAGCTACTTGCCGCGCTATCTCGCGCCGCACGCCTACCGCGAGCGGCCGGAGCTGGTCGAGCGGGTGCGCGCGCTCATGGCCCGGCAGCATCCGGCGGGCTGCGCGCAGCTGGTCCGCGGGATGAAGCAGCGCGTCGCGAGCGACGACCTGCTGCCCGACGTCCGCGTGCCGGCGCTGGTGCTGGCGGGCGCCGAGGACGCCTACCTCAGCCCGGCGTCGCTGCGCGCGACGGCGAGCGCGCTGCCCGAGGGGGCGTTCGTGCTGCTGGAGCAGGTCGGCCACCTGCCGCAGCTCGAGGCGCCGGAGCGCACCGCGCGCGCGCTGGCCGCCTTCGCGGCCCGCGCGGCTGATCGTTCGGCCTAAGTTTGGAACGAGCCGACCAACGTCGGCTGGCATGGGTTATTGTTGACCTGGACGTTCAAGTACACGTTGTAGATTTGCCCCGACTGGATCGAGCCTTGATTGATCCCGGCGGCGTAGTAGTAATCTCCCGGGTTCGGCACCGGGTAGGGATGATAGCCATTGGGGTCCGAGGCCGTGCCCAAATTACCGGTCGTCGCATTGATGTTAGTGTTGAATTGTGAGATGGCGACCAGCATGTAGTTGGCGAAGGTGGTCGAAAAGGCCAGCTGGTTGCCGGCCGCGACGACTTCAAGCCGGTTCACCGAGCCTGCGGACACCTGAGAACCGTTCGGCGGATACGCGAGCTGAATGTTGCCAGCTTGCGCGTCGTAGCTGCATGGGCCGTTAGTGTTGGGTACCGGGTTCGTCCCCGAGCTGCCGCCACTGCTGCACGCGCTCACAGCGAACAGCGATAGGGCGACGAGGGTACGCCCAACGTGCGCGGGCAAAGTAAGATGATAACGCACGACGACTCCTTGGGCGAATGGCGAGCAAAGACAGCGCGGTCGTACCCGATGAACGCATCCGGGACGCCGAGCGTCCCCGATCGTCGGTTAAGTTATGCTAAGAAGAAGCTGGGAGAACGGCTCAGTGCCCGTCGCGCACGCTCCGGCAATTCGTATTCGGACCGCCAGCTTCAGAGGTTCAGCTAGGTGCGATGACCGACCTGAGGACAAGTCTGCCGGATGCATGGCTTGGGCGACGGCGCAGCCCTCGGTGTCGGGGTTGCGGTCGGGATCGGGGCTGGTCCCGGTGCAACGGGTCCTTGAGGCAAAGCTATCGTCACCGATTCAGCAGAGGTACTTTGAAAATTCACTTGGACCGCTTGGTAGCTCCCACCGGGAGTGCTGTTACAGTCGTCCGGATAAGGCGGAGGATAGCCCGTGTCTTCCCACTGCGGGTACTCCATGCATCCGCCGTACGCCATCTCCGCTGGCTCCCACGTCGAATTCGTGGCCGGACTCGGGTAATTGGGGAAGTTGTTGTAGGAGTAGTTGCAGCCCGAGCTTCCTTGGTCGCATGAAATGGTCGATAATTGCCAAGTGACGGGCCCAAACGACGAACCGTCGAGCAAACCTTCGGGCATCTGGGCGATGCTGGTGACTTTTTTGAGAATGCACCCGTCACAGGGAATGTTGTATCCATTAGAGGCAGCTTCGAAGCTCGAATCACGATACGCGATGTAATTACCGTTGACCTCGAGATTCAGAGTAGTATAACCGTACCCGTCTTGAGCTATGCTGTAGAATAAAGTCACCGTTGAACCGCAATTGAAGTGTGGGAAGGTACCATTGTTGGGGTCCGTATCGGTCGATACGGTGAGATATGTTCCGTTGATGTTCATGAACATCTGGTAATTATCGGATCCACTCACCGGCAAGGTGTGCTCCACCCCTGCATCGATCGGAAACCCGCCAGCTGACGTACCCCAACCGCCGACGAAGATGCTGCCTGCATCTCTTGAACCAACCGCATAATGCTGGCTTCCGCACGGCGGTAACGCTAGAATTGAATTGCTCGAAAGGGGTGCATTGACGTTGGTATTGAAGTCGTTGGGTGACGTCTCCAGCCGCCTATACGGGCCAGTCCCATGATCTAGCGCAACCTGATACTCACGGGTGTAGCGCTGGCCTCCAGCGGCGAGCTGATCTTGCTGAAATTGATTCGAGCGCAACGTCTGTGCGGGGGCAATGAATTGCCTGCTGCGATCGTCCTTATATAAGTTGCTGGTACCGTCGATTGGTCGATATGCGTGAACACGGCCATGCAGGTTTGCTCGGTTTGTGTAGAATCGTCCCGTCTTGGAATCGTAGATCGCGATATTCACTCGGTGCGATGGATCGGCCAGCTCTTGACGAATATGGTTTGATGTCGAGCTGGAGACATAACTCAAAATCATCGCTCGTTCGTCTCCGCTTATCTGCGGATCCATCGCATTTTGAGCTTCGCCCGTCGTTAGTGCTACATTGCTGGAATGTAGCATAGATGGTCGCTGCGTGTTCGCTGGTAGTTGTGACGTGTTGCCCGCTGCACTGCACCCGCTGGTCAGCACACCCAAGCCAGCACTTAGCAATAGCATTGCAAAGGATTGTCGTGAAAGCATCATACGATTCACACCCTGGCATTGATGATTAGATTGACTATACTTAGCAGAACGGCCGGACCACGTCAGTGATTACCGTCAACAGGTGCCCCCCGCTTCTTCGCAGAGCCCGTGCATGGCCGCCTACTCGTCGAGCGCCCGCGCCACCGCCAGCGCGCCCTGGCCGTGCTCGGTGAGCTGGTACTCGACCCGCGGCGGCAGCTCGGCGTAGGCTCTCCGCTCGACGATGCCGTCGCGCTCGAGACCGCGCAGCGCGCCGGTGAGGACCTTCTGGTTGATCCCGACGAGCGCTTGCTGCAGCCCGCCGAACCGCAGCTTGCCGGCCCGCCCGAGCTCGATGACGATCAGCAGCTTCCACTTGTCGCCGAGCGCCTCGATCGCGCGGTGTGCGGGGCAGTCGTCGATCGTGTGCTTCTCGCTCGCCGGAGGCAGCGCAGGCGCGGTGTCCACCGGGCAGCTTTCCCGCTCGATCCGGCGCGTCCCCGCGGGCTGCCGAGACGCCGGGCGAGCCGGTGAGCGCCGGTCTCCCTGCGCGGTGCATCACAGGTCGGAGCGGGCCGGTTCGGCGGCGCGGCGCGGGGTAGAACAGCGTGCGAAGGGTGTGGGCGAGCGTGCGAGGGGGTGTGGGCGCGGGTGTGGGCACGGCCATGATCGCCGCGATCGCGGCGCGGACGGCCCACTGACCACGCCACCGGAATGCCCGCGGGCCGCAGGGCGTGATGGTCCTGCGGTGCCCGGGCCGGGCCACGGTTGACCCCGCCGGCGATCCGTCGTGCGATCCCGGGTGCGCGTTCGCGCAAGCGGCTCACCGCGCGCGCTACTGTGCGCGCGCCGTCGTCCGCCTTCGTAACCGCCGAGCGGTAAGGAGAAGCTTTGCAGAAGACACAGACCTACGTCAAGCGGCTCACCGACGCGCAGAAGCGCGCTCTCGCCGTGCAGCTCGAGCGAATCGAGTACCCGAAGAGCCGCTACAAGCCGTACCTCGAAGAGATTCGGCGCGCTCGTTCGGCCGTCGCGGAGCTGTTCGAGGACCTCGTGCAGCATGCCGGGCTGAGCCGCTCGGGATTGCATGGCCCTGGTGCGATCAAGCTGGAGAACCTCCCAACCAGCGATTCCGTCCCGATGCCGCCGGTCGAGAACGGCCGGCTCAAGCGGATCGAGAAGGGGGACTACCTCTCGGAGAACGTGCTGGTCGCGATCGCGTCGCTGTTCGGCGAGCCGTACTCGATGGAGTGCGAAGGCCGCGGGCTGGTGAACAACCTGATACCATCGCAGAGCACCTCGGCCCAGCTCACCGGCCTGGGCGCGGCCTCGGATCTGGGCTACCACATCGAGAACGCCGCGTTGCGGTTCTTGGTGCGCACCGACTGCTCGCCCAAGGCGCTGTTCCTGACCGGGGTGCGGCAGGAGCCGACCCCGCCGTACACCCGCATCAGCGACGCTCGCCTCGCTTTCTCGCTGCTGAGCCCGCGCGACGTCCGGTACCTGACGAGCCCCGCCTACCGCCTGCGGCTGCCCTACCGCTGGCGTCCCTTCCGGCCGGGCTACGACGAGATCGTCACGCAGCCGCTGCCGTTGGTCGAGCAAAGACCCGATGGGCTGTTGGTGCACGCCGCGTTCTACGGCGACATGATCGCCGAGGCGCGCTCGAGCGGCGCCGAGCGGGCCGCGAAGAACTTCGAGGCCGCGATCGAAGCGGTCGGGATCGACGAGGTCGTGGCACCCGGCGAGCTGCTCGGCATCGACAACCGGGTCACCCTGCACGCGAGAACGCCGTTCCCCGCGGTGTTCGACGACGATGGACGCGCGTTTCGCTGGGTGCAGCGCGTGTTCGTCAGCGAGCGGATCGCGAACTTCGACGATTGGGACCGCACCGACGACCGGGTATTCACCCCGACCTTCGTCGCACAGCGTGCGACGCGGCTTCCTGACCGGCGCCTCGCGGCCGGCGCGCGCTGAATGGATGGCGGTGCCGGGCGCGTAAGAGCGCGCTTCCGAGATTCTCGTGCGCCCGAGAGGAAGCCCGGTTGACCGCTGCGGAGCCCCCGGCCGGTTCGAGCCGACCGCCCAAGCGTCTGCTGATCCGCAACGTCGGGCTGATGCTGTCCGGCCGGCTCGAGCAGCCGGTGCTCGACGCCGACACCGTCGTCGTCGAGGGCGGCCGGATCGCCGGCGTGGGCGGCGCGGGCGGCCGGCGCGCGGCGGACTTCGATCAGGTGATCGATGCGATGGGGACGGCGCTGATCCCCGGCCTCATCGACAGCCACGTCCATCCCACGATCGGCGAGTACAGCCCGCGGACCGACCACCCGCTCTGGATCACCCACTGCTTGCACGGCGGCGTCACGACCATGGTCTCGGCCGGCGAAGTCCACGTGCCCGGACGACCGGTCGACGTGGTCGGCGTCAAAGCGCTGGCGATCGCGGTGCAGCGCTCCTACGCGCGGGCCCGCCCGGCCGGCGTGAAAGTGATCGCCGGCGCGCCGCTGCTGGAGTACGGCATGGGTCCCGAGGACTTCGAGCAGCTGGCGGCGGCGGGCGTCACCATGCTCGGCGAGGTCGGTATCGGGTCGGTCACCGACCCGCGCATCGCGCGCGAGCTGGTCGCGCTCGCCCGCCGCAGCGGCTTGCAGACGATCGCGCACACGGGCGGGCCGTCGATTCCGGGCTCGCGGCTGATGGACGCCGAGGCGGTGCTGGCCGTCGACCCGGACGTGATCGGTCACCTCAACGGCGGGCACACGGCGATCGCGCAGAGCGAGATCCGGTGCATCTGCGAGAGCTGCAGCCGCACGCTCGAGATCGTCCACAACGGCAACGAGCTGGCGGCGCTCGCCGTCATCCGGATCGCGAAAGAGCGCAACGAGCTGGGGCGCGTCATCTTCGGCACGGATTCCCCGGCCGGCTCGGGCGTGCCGTCGCTGGGAATGCTGCGGCTGATCGCGTTCGCGAGCAGCTTCGGCGGGATCCCGGCCGCGGAGGCGGTTTGCCTGGCGACCGGCAACACGGCGCGCGCCCGCGAGCTCGACTGCGGGATCATCGAACCGGGCCGGGCCGCCGACTTCGTGCTGGTCGACCGGCCGCAAGGCAGCGCCGGGCGGACGGTCCTGGAGAGCCTGGAGCTCGGCGATCTGCCCGGCATCGGGATGGTCGTCATCGACGGCGAGGTGGTGGTCCACCCGTCGCGCAACACGCCGCCGGTCACGACGCTGCCCAAGCTCGAGCGATGACGGCCGCGCTTCGCTTCTTGACCCGGCACGGGCCGTCGATTCTGGCATTGGGCGTGGGGCTGGGGCTGGCGTGGCCGGCGCTGGCGGCGTTGGCCAAGCCGGCGATGCCGGCCACCGTCTTCGTGTTCGTGCTGGGGACGCTGCTGCGCGTCGACATGGGGGCCGTGGCGAAAAACCTCAAACGGGTGCGCTTCGTCCTGCTGATGCCGCTGTTCGCGATCGTCTTGTGCCCGATCGCCATCGGCTGGGTCGCCCGCGCGAGCGGCCTCGATCCGGAGCTGCAGCTGGCGCTGGTCGTCGCGTTCTCGGCTCCGCCGTCGAGCGGCACGGCCGCCGTCGCGCGGATGCTGGGGTTCGAGCCCGAGGTACCGCTGGTCGTCACCCTCGCGTCGATGGCGCTGACCCCGGTGACCGCTCCGCTGCTGGCCGCGGCGTTCGGCGGCCACGGTCACGCCATCGACCCGCTCGGCTTGGCGTTGCGGCTGGCGGTGCTCGTCGGCGGTGCGGAAGGCGTCGCGATCCTGCTGCGGCGGTTCGCCGCCGGCGTACTGGCTCGCTACGATCTGGTGGTCGACGCGGTCATCGTCGTGGCGCTGCTGGTGTTCGCGCTGGCGACCATGGCCGGGGTCCGGGCGATGATCGCCGGGCACCCGGCGCTGGCGCTGCAAGCGATCGGCCTCGCGTTCGGGTTCAACGTCGGCTTGCAGGTTCTCGCCGCGGCGATCTTCCCCGGCGACCTGCGGGCGCGCTTCAATACCGGCCTGATCGCCGGCAACCGCAACGTGGGCCTGCTCTGGTCGGCCTTGGGTTCTGCGGCGACCCCCACGATGGCACTCTACTTCGCCTGCACGCAGCTGCCGATCTACACGCTGCCGCGGCTGATCCAGCTCTTCGTGGCGCGGATCGGCCCGGCCGAGGCCAAGCCGGCGGGGCGCAGCGCCGGAGCGCCGGCCGGGGACCGGCGCTCGGGCGCTCGGCTCAGCCGGAGGTGACCGCTCGCTCCGGGGCGAGCTCGAAGCGCTCGTGCCGGGCGCTGAACGTGCCGAGGCCCGCGGTGGCGGTCCGCAGCTCGGTCGCATAGCGCGCGAGCTCGGCCTGCGGCACGAGCGCGACCACGCGCTCGCGGCCGGCCTTCTCGGCCGCCTCGAAGCCCAGGATCTGACCGCGCTTGGCGGTGATCTGCGAGACGGCGGCCGAGAGCGACGCCGACGGGACGACGACCTCGACGTGCATCAGCGGCTCGAGCACGACCGTGCCGAGCTTGTGCAGCGCGTCGCGCACCGCCATCCCGGCCGCCGTCTTGAACGAGGCCTCGCTCGAATCGACGTCGTGGAACGCCCCGTCGAAGAGCGTCACGTGCAGGTCGGTGACCGGGAACCCGTGCGGGCCGCCGGTCAGGAGCGCCTCGCGCACGCCCTTCTCGACCGCCGGGAAGAACTGCTTGGGCACGACGCCGCCGACGATCTGCTCGGAGAAGCCCACCCCGCTGCCGCGCTCGCGCGGCTCGAAGCGCAGCCTCACGTCGGCGAACTGCCCGTGGCCGCCGGTCTGGTGCTTGTAGCGCGAGTGGATCTCGGTTCCGCTGGTGATCGTCTCGCGGTACGCGATCGCGGGCGGGTGCGTCTTGACGTCGACGTTGAACTTGCGCGCGAGCCGTTCGGTGGCGGTCGAGACGTGGGTCTCGCCGCTGCCCAGGAGCTGCAGCTCGTTGGTGAACTCCGCCCGCCCGACGCGCAGCGCCGGGTCCTCGTCGATCAGCCGGTTGAGCGCCTGCGAGAGCTTCGCCTCGTCGAGCCGCTGCGCCGGCGCGATCGCGACCGCGAAGAGCGGCTCGGCCAGCGGCACGGTCGGCATCAAAGTGCCGGCGCCCGGCGAGGTCAGCGTGTCGCCGGTGCAGACCCCATCGAGCCGCGCCAGCGCGACGATCGCGCCCGGTCCGGCCGAGGTGACCGGCTCCTGGCGCTTGCCGAACAGCCGCGCCATGCCCGAGAGCCGCACCGCCGCGCCGTTGCGCGACGCGTCGACCAGCGGCGTCGTCGGCACGAGCGTGCCGGTGAAGACGCGCACCACCGAGAGCTTTCCCTGCTGCGGGTGCACGACCGTCTTGCAGACCTGCGCGACGACCGGGCCGTCGGCGCGCGGCACGATCGCCCGGCCGTCGACGTCGTGGCGCGGCTCGGTCTGCGGCGAGGGAAACAGCCGCGCGACCGCGTCGACCAGCGGCGCGATGCCGATGTTCTCGTGCGCCGCGCCGGCCAGGACCGGAATGATCTGATCGTGCGCGCAGTCGGTGCAGAGATCGCGCTCGATCTCTTCCTCGCTGGGATCCTTGCCGTCGAGCAGCTCTTCCATCAGCGTGTCGTCGAAGTCGGCGAGCGCTTCGAGCAGGACCGTGCGCTGGGCCTCGACGGCGTCGCGCATGCCGGCGGGAACGGCGATCTCGGTGACGCCCGCGTCGCCGTTGAGGTAGGCGTGCTTGGTGGCGAGGTCGACGTAGCCGGCGAACCGCTCGCCGACGCCGACCGGCAGGTGGGTCGCGACGACGTGCGGGCCGTACGCCTCGCGCAGCGCCGCCAGCGTGCCCGGGAAGTCGGCTCCCGGCCGGTCGAGCTTGTTGACGAAGAAGAGGTGCGGCATCTTGCGCGATTCGAGGTGCTCGACCACCGCGGCGGTCTGCACGACCCGGCCGGGCTCGGCATCGATCACGATCACTGCCGCGTCGGCCGCCACCAGCGCGAGCTTGGTCTCCTCGAAGAAGTCGACGAAGCCGGGCGTGTCGACGAGCGTGATGTCGACCGGGCCGCACGCGGCGTGGGCGAACCCGACGCAGACCGATTGCAAGTGGCCGATCGCTTCGGGCTCGCAGTCGGTGACGGTGGTTCCGTCCCGGACGGAGCCGCGGCGCGGGATCGCCCCGCAGTGTGCGAGCAGCGCTTCGACCAGCGTCGTCTTTCCGGCGTGGTGCGGTCCGACGACGGCGACATTCCTGAGGCGCGCGATGTCATCCATCGAGCAAGCCCTCCTCATGATGCGTGAGAGGTCCGCGAGCCTTCAGCCCACGGGGGGAAGGTCCTGCTCGTCCGGAGGTCGCGGGCCCACATCACAGCACGGAGCCAAGGTTGGCGCGTTAGGGCGTTCCTGCTATGATGCGACCGGAGGGTGTTAATTGTTCCATACATTTGGACGATGCTGATCGCGCTATGCGGGCGTCTGCGCGCTGATCTGCGACAAAAGTCGCGTATCGACCGGAACCACGTCGCCGGCGGCTGCCTCGCCGGCCGGCTGACCCCGGCCGCATAGCGGTTCGGCACCCGACCCGCGGCGCTCGCCCCGAGCGTTGCCGCGGGCTTCCGCTCGCCCAGCGAGCACTGCTGCATCCTTAGCGAGGAATCATGGGAACCACCGTCATCCACAGCGCGGAAACGATCCGGGCTTCGTTCAGCCCGGGCTCGTGGCAGCGCACGTTCTTCGAAAACTTCCACGGCGACCTCACCTCGAACGAGCGGACCTTTCCCTGCACGTTCGGAACGCTCGGCGCGCAGCGGGGCGGATTGCGCTTCGTGTTCCTCGACGACTTCCGCTCGCCCGAAGACATCGCCGCGCTCGGCGAGGCACTGCTCGCGTACATCGGCCAGTACAAGTCCATCGACCGCATGACGTCGCTGGTCTGCTTCTTCGACCCGGCCGCGCGGCTCGAGCGCGAGAGCGACTACTTCCGCGCCTTCTGGAACGTGCTCCAGCAGCTCCACGAGCGCGACCCGGAGGCTTGGCCGGCCGGGGTTCCGACCGACCCGCGCGACCCCGACTGGGAGTTCTCGTTCGGCGGCGACTCGTTCTTCGTGGTCTGCAACACGCCGCTGCACCAGCACCGCCGCAGCCGCCGGGCGGCGGGCATGTACATCACCTTTCAGCCGCGCTGGGTCTTCACCGGCATCACCGGCGACACCAAGGCCGGCCAAGCCGCGCGGCGGGTGATCCGCGGGCACCTGCGCAACTACGACCGGGTCGATCTCTACCCGAACCTCGGCAGCTACGGCGACGGCGACAACCGCGAGTGGCTGCAGTACTTCATCCCCGACCGCAACGACACGCCGCTGACCGAGTGCCCGTTCCACGCCGGGAGCGGGCGCGCGCCGGCCCGCAACGAAGAGGCGGTCCGATGAACCCCCCGCGCATCGAACGAGGCGCTCCGCTGCCGCTGGAGCGCGCGGTCATGGAGCTGCTGCCCGAGACGGGCTCGGTCGAAGTGCAGCGCGACACGCCGCACCGCGAGCACCCGACGCACCGCCACGCGACCGATGAGACGCTGCTGGTGCTCGACGGCGAGATCACGTTCGCCTGGAACGGCGAGCAGAGCACGTGCAGCCCGGGCGACCGGCTCTTGCTTCCGGCCGGCACCGTGCACTCGTCGGTCGCCGGCGAGCGCGGCTGCCTCTACCTGATCGCGATGCGGATGGTCGCCGATGAGCGCACCGGCTGAGCTCAGCAAGACGCTCACGATCGGCCAGGCCGTCGCGCTCGGCGTCACGATCGTGGTCGGCAGCGGGCTGCTGATCCTGCCCGGGCTGGCCTACCAGCGGGTCGGGCGCTCCGCGATCTACGCCTGGCTGATCTGCGCGCTGATCGTGCTGCCGATCCTGTTCATCTTCGCCCGCCTGGGCGCGCGCTTTCCGTCGGCGGGCGGGGTCGCGGGGTTCGTGCAAGCGGCGTTCGGGCGCCGCTGGGGGCTGGTCACCGAGGTGATCCTGCTCGGCACGTTCTCGCTCGGCCTGCCGGCCATCGCGCTGACCGGCGGGCGCTATTTCGCCGCGATCCTCGACCGGCCGGCGATCGCGACGCCGGCCGCGTTCGCGCTGCTGCTCGGCGCGTACGCGGTCAACTGCCTGGGCGCGCGCGTCTCGGGCCGCGCGCAGTCGGTGCTGGCCGCGATCCTGGTCGCGATGCTGGCCGTCATCGGCGCCACCAGCGTCGGCGGCCACTGGCACGGCGCGGCCTCGGCGGCGGCTTTCAGCCCGGCGGTGTGGCCGGCGATCCCGGCGGTCGGGCTGATCTTCTTCGCGTTCACCGGCTGGGAAGTGCTCTCGTTCACCGCCGAGGAGTACCACGACCCCAAGCGCGACTTCCCGATCGCGGTCGGGGCCAGCTACCTGATCGTCGTGCTGCTGTACCTGGCGATCGCGGTCGGCATCCAGCTCAGCCTCGCGCCCGGCGACCCGTCGCTGGCCGCCGCGCCGCTGGCGACGATGATGGCGCAGTTCTTCGGCCCCTTCGGGCGGGTCTTCGTGGGCGTGCTCGGCACGGTCATCATCGGCGCGAACCTGATCGGCGCGGTCTGGGCCGTCTCGCGCCTGGTGTTCTCCTCGGCCCGCGAGGGCTTGCTGCCCGGCGCGCTGGCCGAGCTGAGCGCCCGCACCCGCACCCCGCTGCGCGCGCTGAGCGCGATCACCGCGGTGTTCCTGGTCGTGCTGAGCCTCAACGCGCTGGGCGCGATCCGGATCGAGGCGCTGCTGAAGTTCGCCGGCCAGAACTTCTTCGTGCTCTACGGCTTCTGCGTGGCGGCGTACCTCGCGCTCGAGCGCGGCCCGGTGGCGCGCCCGCTGGGGGTGCTGGCCGCGGTGCTGGTGGTGCTGACCATGGCCTCGTTCGGGATCGAGCTGCTCTACCCGGCCTGCCTGATCGTGCTCGGCCTGGTCCTGGCCGGTTTCCGGCGCGCTCAGCGCGAGCCGGAGCCGAGCCCGCTGGCCGGCTGAGCCGGCGCGCGGCGGTCGACCGCGACGTAGGCGGCCGCCGCCAGCAGCGGCACGCAGGCCACCACCGCCAGCGCCGGGGCGGCGCCGCTGCTGGTCACCAGCCAGCCGACCAGCGCGACGCCGAGCGAGCCGATGCCGAACGCGACGCCGTTGATCAGCCCCAGCGCGGCGCCCAGATTGCGCGGCAGCAGCGACTGCACCAGCGCCACGCCGGGCGCATTCTGCACCGCCAGCAGCGCGCTGCCGACCAGCAGCGCCGCGATCGCGAGCGGCCCGTGCGCGTAGAGCGCGAGCAGCAGTGCCGGCACCGCGGCGACCAGGCCGGCGATCGAGACGCGCGCGTTGCCGAAGCGGTCGCCGGTCGCGCCGCCGGCGTACATGCCCAGCACCGAGGCGCCCAGGAACGCCGTCACCACCGCGCCCGCGGCGGTCAGCGGCAGGCCGCGCGCGGTCAGCAGGTTGGGCAGGTAGAACGCGAACGCCGCCCCGACCAGCTGGCGCAGCGCCGTGCTGGTGACGAGCAGGCCGACCGCGACCCGGTCGACCGGGACGTGCCCGGCCGCGCCCGGCGCCCGGCGCGGCGCGGCGGCGTCGGCGCTGCGCGCGAAGCCGGGCAGCACGGTCGAGATCGCGAGCGCGGCCAGCACGCCGGGAACGGCCATGGCGATCAGCGAGGCGGGCCCGGCGTGGGCGAGCACCGCCGCGGCGACCAGCGGCCCGATCCCGTAGCCGACCTGGCCGCCGATCTGGTAGATCGAGATCGCCGACGCGCGCCGGGTTCCGCCCAGCAGGGTCGAGTAGCGCCCGGCCTCGGGGTGCATGACCGCCGAGCCCAGCCCGCCCAGCGCGACGCAGGCGACCAGCCAGCCCAGCGAGGTGGTCGCGGTCGCCAGCGAGATCGCGACCGCGGTCAGCCCGACCGAGGCCGGCAGAAACCACCAGTGCCCGCGCCGGTCGCTGTAGGCGCCGACCAGCGGCTGCGCGATCGAGCTGGTCAGGTACCAGGCAACGGCCAGCGCGCCCTGGCACCAGGCCGGCAGCCCGGCCCGCGCGACGTCGAAGAAGATGACGAACGGCACGACGCCCGAGTACAGGTCGCTCGCGCCGTGCGCGAAGGCCATCAGCGAGACGCCGCGCAGGTCCCACGAGCGGGACAGCGGCTGGGAAGCGGTCGTCATCGGGCGGCGGAGTTCCTCATCGGGCGGGGCATCCGGCGCGAAGGACTTGCCCCGCGCGCCGGTGAGAAAGGGGGCATGGCCGTGAGCGTACCCTGCGCCGCCGCGTGAAGCTCTCCCCGCAAGCGTACGGGCCGGTCGCGCTGGTGCTGGCGGTGCTGGTGGCGGCGGTCGTCCGGGTGCTCCCCTCCTACTATACCGGGCTGCTGACGCTGATCGCGCTCTACGGCCTGGTCACCATCGGCCTCAACCTGTTCATGGGCTACGCGGGCCAGGTGTCGCTGGGGCAGGCGGCGTTCGTCGGGATCGGCGCGTACACGTCGGCGGCGCTCGCCGTCAAGGCCGGGCTGACCCCGTGGTTGGGTATGCCGGCGGGCGCGCTCGCCGCGGCGCTCGCCGCGTACGTGCTCAGCTTCGTCGCGCTGCGGCTGCGCGAGAACCTGCTCGCGCTCGCCACGCTGGCGCTGGGAATCGTCATCAACGTCGTCTTCAACGAGTGGGACTACATCGGCGGCTCGTCGGGCTTCAAGGGCATCCCGGGCTTCGCGCTGGCCGGGCACGTCTTCGACCTGCGCGCGTACGCGGTGCTGGCCTGGGCGCTCTTCGCGCTGGGCATCTGGTTCGCCGGCAACCTGGTGCGCTCGAGCTTCGGGCGGGCGCTGATCGCGATCTCGGCGGGCGAGCTGGGCGCGCAGGCGCTGGGGGTCGACGGCGAGCGGCTCAAGCGCCAGACCTTCGTGCTCAGCGCGGTCTACGCCGGCCTGGCGGGGGCGGTCTACGCCTCGTACGCCTCCTACATCGACCCCAGCTCGTTCAACTTCTTGCTCTCGGTGAACTTCGTGCTGATGTCGGTGATCGGCGGCATCCGCAGCCTGTGGGGGGCGCTGGTCGGCGCGGCGGTCGTGGTGGTGCTGGGCCAGGTGCTGCAGACGGTCGTGCCGCTGGTGCTGCCCGGCGCGCGCGGCGATTTCCAGGCGTTCTTCCTGGGCGCCATCCTGATCGCGATCCTGATCCTCTTGCCGCGCGGCATCACCAGCCGCTTCGCCGGGACGGGCCGGGCGTGATCGCCTCGCTCTGGCAGTACGTGCTCGCCGGGGTCGTGGTCGGCGCGATCTACGCGCTGGTCGCCGCCGGGTTCGTGCTGATCTACCAGGTGACCGGGCTGATCAACTTCGCGCAGGGCGAGTTCGCCATGATCGGCGCGATGACGGCCGCGTCGCTCGCCGCCGGCGGCATGCCGCCGCTGGGCGCGGCGGCGCTGGCGGTGCTCGCCGCGGCCCTCGTCGGGGCGCTGGCGTACCTGCTCGCGATCCGGCCCGCGCGCCGCTCGACCGGGGTGACGCTGATCTTCATCACGCTGGGGCTGGACGTCGCGCTGCGCGGCGCCGGGCTGTTCGTCTGGGGCACCAACCCCTACGCGCTCGACGCGTTCAGCGGCGGGCGCGCACTGAGCGTCTTCGGCGGCGTGCTGCCGCCGCAGGCGGCCTGGGTGCTGGGCACCGACGTGCTCGTGTTCGCGGCGCTCTACCTGTTCTTCCGGCACACCTACGCCGGCACGGCGGTGCGCGCCGCGGTCGCCAACCCGCCGATCGCCTCGACCTTCGGCATCCCGCTGCGCGCGTTCGCGTTGTGGAGCTTCGTCGCGGCGGCCGCGATCGGGGGCCTGGGCGGCGTGGTGATCGCGCCGATCACCCAGGCGACCTACGACATGGGCCTGACGCTGGGCCTGGCGGGCTTCGTCGCGGCGGTGCTGGGCGGCCTGGACAGCCTGCCGGGCGCGCTGCTGGGCGGCTTCGTGCTGGGCATCGTGCAGAAGGTGGCGGGCGGGCTGCTCTCGACCGGCTGGGAGGAAGGCGTCGGCTTCCTGATCCTGGTGCTGGTGCTCGTGCTGCGGCCGCAGGGCCTGCTCGGCCGGGCCGCGCGGCGCGCGTGAGGACGCTCGAGGTGCGCGGCGTGACGATGCGCTTCGGCGGCGTCGTCGCGCTGGAGGACGTGACGTTCGCCGCGCGGACCGGCGAGGTGCTGGGCGTGATGGGCCCCAACGGGGCCGGCAAGACGACCCTCTTCAACGTGATCAGCGGCGTGCAGCGGCCGACCGCCGGCGAGGTTGCGCTGGGCGGCGTGCGGCTGACCGGGCACAGCGTCGACCGGGTCGCCGCGCTGGGCGTGACCCGCACGTTCCAGACGCCGGTGATGTTCTGGGGCCTCACCGTGCGCGAGAGCGTGGCGGTGGCGCTGGCCGCCTGCGAGTCGGGCGGCGCGTACCCGCCGCGGCCCGACCGCGGGCTGCTGCCCAGCGGCCTGGGCGCGGGCGGCCGGCGGCGCGCCGACGCGGCGCTGGCCGAGCGGGCCGACGCGCTGCTGGCCGGCACGGCGCTGGCGAGCATGGGGGACCGGCCCACCGAGACGCTGGCCTTCGGCGAGGAGCGCATCCTCGAGCTGGCCCGGGCGCTGGCGGTGCGGCCCACCGTGCTGCTGCTCGACGAGCCGCTCTCGGGCCTCAACCCCGACGAGATCGCGGACGTCTTGACCGCGATCCGCGCGGCGCGCGCGCAGAGCATCGCGGTGCTGCTGGTGGAGCACGCGGTGGGCGAGCTGCTCTCGGTCGCCGACCGGGTGGTCGTGCTCGACCACGGCCGCACGATCGCGCAGGGCAGCCCGGCCCAGGTCGCCGCCGACCCGGTCGTGATCGACGCCTACATCGGGGACGAGCTGCAGTGAGCGACGCGCCGGTGCTCGAGGTCGAGCGCGTCTCGACCGTGCGCGGGCGGGTGCAGGTGCTGTGGGACGTCAGCCTGACCGTGCGGCGCGGCGAGACGGTGGCGATCGTCGGCCCCAACGGCGCCGGCAAGACCACGCTGGTCGGCTCGATCACCGGGCTGATCCCGCCCGCCGCGGGCCGCGTGCTGGTCAACGGCGAGGACGTCACCGGCCTCTCGCCCGAGCGGCGCGCGGCGCGGCGGGTCGCGCTGGTGCCCGAGCGGCGCGGGATCTTCGCGCCGCTGACCGTGCGCGAGAACCTGCTCATGGGCGCCTACGCGCGCCGCCCGGGCAAGGCCGAGCTGGCCGCCGACCTCGACGACGTCTTCGGCCTGTTCCCGGCGCTGGTGCGCTACCGCGATGCGCTGGCCGGCTCGCTCTCGGGCGGCGAGCAGCAGATGATCGCGATCGGCCGCGCGCTGATGGCCAAGCCCGACCTGATGCTGCTCGACGAGCCCAGCCTGGGCCTGGCGCCCAAGGTGCGCAGCGAGAACTTCGGCGCGCTGGCGCGGCTGGCGCAGCGCGGCGTGACGATCCTGCTGGTCGAGCAGAACCTGCGCCTGGCCGCGAAGATCTGCGGCCGCGCGTACCTGATGCAGCGCGGCCGCATCACCGGCACCGCCACCGCCGACGAGCTGGCGCGGTCGGCGCGCCGCGTCTACCTGGAAACGCACGGGTGAACCGGGCCACCCGCAGAACACCATCGCACCCTTCGAGGAGGTTCGGTTTGACCATGCGTTCGACGTTGGTTCGGCTCGGCGCGCTCGCGCTGGGCCTGGCCCTGAGTGTTTCCGCTGGGCCGCCGCGCGGTGCGGCTGCCGCGGGCGAGCCGTACCTGATCGGCGCGGTCGTCTCCGAGAGCGGCCCCGGCTCGTCGCTCGGACGGCCGGAGGCCGACAGCATCCAGCTCGCGGTCGACGAGATCGACAAGGCCGGCGGGATCGGCGGCCACCAGCTCCAGGTGACGATCCTCGACGACGAGTCCAACCCGACCACCGCGGTCAACGCCGTGCGCAAGCTGCTCGACCAGCATCCCGTCGCGATCATCGGCTCGTCGCTGACCCAGACGTCGCTGGCGATGGTGCCGCTGATGACCCAGGCGCAGGTGCCGCTGATCTCGCTCGCGTCGAGCGCCCAGGTGATCACGCCGATCGGCGACCGGCACTGGATCTTCAAGATGCCGATCACCGACTTCCACGTCGCGCAGACCATGCAGGAGTACCTCAAGAAGCACAACCAGACCAAGGTCGCCGTCGTGTACCGCAACGACGACTACGGCAAGACCGGGCTCTCGCACTTCCAGGACGCCGGCAAGAACGCGGGCTTCCAGGTGGTCGACGCGGAGGCGATCGCGGCCAACGCGACCGACGCGACCACCCAGCTCACCCACGTCAAGTCGGCCAACCCGCAGGCGGTCGTCGTCTGGAGCACGCTGCCCTCGGTCACGGTGGTGATGAAGGGCTACCGCGAGCTGAGCCTGCCCTACCCGATCTACTACTCCGACGGCGCCGCCAACGGCGCGTTCCTGGTCCAGGCCGGCGACGCGATCAACGGCGCGTACATCGCCAGCACCAAGATCAACGTCGCCGACCAGATCCCGAACAGCGACCCGCAGAAGAAGGTGCTGCTGCACTACATCGACGCGTTCGGGCGGGCCTACCCCAAGGATCTGCCGGTCAGCATCTTCGGCGGCTTCGGCTACGACGGCGTCTACGTGCTGGCCGACGCGCTGCGCCACGCCGGCGGCGCCCAGCCGGCCAAGGTCCGCGACGCGCTGGAGCGGGTGACCTACACCGGCGTCTCGGGCGTCTACCGCATCTCGCCCAACGACCACAACGGCCTCTCGACCTTCTCGACCGTGCTCACCCAGGCCGAGAAGCAGAAGTTCAAGCTGGTCCACTGAGAGAGGGTGTCGGCGAGAACCTTACTGCAGAAGGTTCTTGCCGGCGTACACTGCCGATGGAGATGTCCGGCCGGCCGACCACTACAGCGTCGGGTCGAGCACGGTGATGGACATCCCGCGAAAATCGCGAGTATTGCGCGTCACCAGCGTGAGGTCGTGCTCGAGTGCGGTTGCGGCAAGCAGCGAGTCGATCGCAGGGAGCCGGTGGCCCTGGGCTTCGACCTGGCCCGTCATGCGGCCCCAGCGTTCGGCAACCGCTTCGTCACAGGCCAGGATTCGGCCGGTGAAGCGCTGCGCGAGCTGCTGGAAGAAGGCTTCCAGGGCCGCGCGTTTGGTAGGGTCGGCGACCTTCTCGATGCCCTTGCGAATCTCGCCCATCGTCAGCACGCTCAGGTAGAGCGTGGTCTCGTCGGCTGCTTCCATCCAGCCCCGCAGGCCGGGATGCGCTTTGCTACCGCGGGCGGCTTCGGAGACGATGTTCGTGTCGAGCAAAAAGCCGCTCAGAGGCGCACCTCGCGGCCGACGTCGTTGCGGTCGCGTTCGCCCAGATCGAACTCGGCCAGCGGGCTCGAGGCGAGAAAACCGAGCAGTGACGTGCGCGGACGCCGCGCCAGGCGCTCGTAGTCGCGCTGCGAGAGGACGACGGCCAACGGCGTACCGTGCTTGGTGATCGACTGCGGACCATGCGCCACGGCCTCGGCCAGTACCGCGCTGAAGCGGCTCTTTGCCTCTTGAACCTGCCAACTGGCTCCACGCCGGTCCGGAATTTTTCTAGTCATACTAGTCAGAGTCTACCACGGGCAGCCGGAAGCGGCAAGCGTCGCGGAGGTCATTGGTGCCTGGACTTCGCAGAAGCCGCGATGAGCGGCGAGGAACTTTCCGCGATGCGTACGCCCCAAGCCGCCGAGCGCACGACGTGCTGACGGACGCCGAGCGGGTCGCGGCGTACCGCGCGATCGCGCTGGCGCGGGCGCTCGACGAGCGGATGTGGCGGCTGGCCCGGGCCGGGCGGGCGCACTTCGCGGTGCCGTGCAGCGGGCACGAGGCGATCGGGGCCGGCTACGCGCTCGCGCTGCGAGCCGGCGTCGACTGGGTCTCGCCGCACTACCGCGACCTGGCCGCGCTGCTGGTGCTCGGCATGCCGGCGCGCGACGTGATGCTGTGCTTCTTCTCGCGTCCCGCCGACCCCAACGCCCGCGGGCGCCAGCCGTACGCGCACTTCGGCTCGCGCGCGCTGCACGTGCTCTCGCAGCAGGGCCCGCAGCCCAACCACTGCTCGCACGGGGTGGGCTGTGCCTGGGGCGGAAAGCTGCTGGGCGACGGCAGCGTCTCGGTGGTCGCCTTCGGCGACGGCGGGGCGCAGAAAGGCGAGGTCCACGAGTCGATGAACGTCGCCGCGGTCCACGCGCTGCCGGTGATCTTCGTCGTGCACCGCAACGGCTGGACGCAGTCGGTCAAGCGCAGCGACCAGTACGCGACCGAAACGCTGGTCGGGCGGGCGGCCGGCTACGGCATGCCGGGAATCGCGGTCGACGGCAGCGACGTCGAGGCGGTCCACGCCGCGGTGGCCGAGGCCGCCGCCCGGGCCCGGGCGGGCAACGGTCCGACCTTGATCGACGCCGCCTGCGTGCGCTTCCTCGGCAACACCTCCAACGACGACGACGCGCGCTACCGCGACCGCGCCGAGCTGGACGCGCTGCGCGCGGCGGCCGACCCGCTGCCGCGGGCGCGCGCGCTGGTCGACGCGGCGCTCGCCGCGCGGATCGACGCCCAGAGCGCGGCGCTCGCCGACGACGCGGCGGAGTGGGCCGAGGCCCAGCCGCACGGCGATCCGGCGACCGTCGCCGAGCACGCGTATGCGTGAGCTGACCGTGATCGAGGCGGTGCGCGAAGCGCTGGCCCAGGAGATGGCGCGCGACGAGCGGGTGCTGGTGCTCGGCGAGGACGTCGGCGTGCTGGGCGGCGTCTTCCGCGCGACCGAAGGCCTGTTCGCGCGCTTCGGCGCGGAGCGGGTGATCGACATGCCGATGGCCGAGACGGCGATCGCCGGCATCGCGGTCGGGCTGGCGATGCGCGGGCTGCGGCCGGTGGCCGAGATCCAGTTCGCCGACTTCATGCACGCCGCGATGGACCACCTGGTCGGCGAGGCGGCGAAGCTTCGCTGGCGCACCGGCGGCGACTGGACCTGCCCGCTCGTCGTGCGCACCGCGTACGGCGGCGGCTTCCGTGGCGGGCCGTACCACTCGCAGTCGGTCGAGGCGTTCTACGCCCACGCGCCGGGGCTCAAGGTCGTCGCGCCGTCGACCCCGGCCGACGCGAAGGGCCTGCTGCTGGCGGCGATCCGCGATCCCGACCCGGTGCTGGTGCTCGAGCACAAGCGCACCTACCGCGCGATCAAGGGCCACGTGCCCGAGGGCGATCACACCGTGGAGATCGGCCGGGCGGCGATCGCGCGGCCCGGCCGCGACGCGACGGTGCTGGCCTACGGGATGATGCTGCACGAGTCGCTGGCTGCCGCCGAAACGCTGGCGGCCGAAGGGATCGACGTCGAGGTGGTCGACCTGCGCACGCTGCTCCCGCTCGACCGCGCGGCGATCCTGGGCTCGCTGGCGAAGACCCGCCGGCTGTGCGTGGTGCACGAGGACACGCTGACGATGGGCCTGGGCGCCGAGCTGTGCGCGCTGGCCGCCGAGGCCGACCTGCTCGACGTGCCGCCGGTGCGCGTCGCCATGCCCGACATCCCGGGCATCCCGGTCGACGACGCGCTCGAGGACGCGGTGCTGCCCGGCCGCGCGACGATCCGCGCGGCGCTGGTGCGGCTGGTGGCGCGCGAGCCCACGCGCTCGGCGGCGACCGCGCGGCCGGCGTACGACCCGGCGATCCCCCAGGCGGCGAGCGTGATCGAGGTCGCGCTGCCGGAAGAGCACACCCGGCTCGCGCTCGACGCGCTGGTCGAGGCGGCGCGGGCGGTGCCGCGCTGCAACGCCGGCTTCGCCTGGTCCGGCATCGTCGAGCACGAGGAGGTGGTCGTCGACCTGGACCTCGGTCCGCGCGCGCCGGCCGCCGGGCGCGGCACGATCACGCTGGTCGACTACGGCCCCGGCGGCGCGGAGCTGGCGGTCCCGTTCGTGCGGCCGGGCCAGACCGCCGCGGTGCGGATCGGCGCCGTGCGCGACGGCCGCGCCTACGTGGCCTGCGCGGTCGACCACCGGGCGGTCGACGGCGCCGACGCCGGCCGCTTCCTGGCCGCGTTCAAGACCGCGCTCGAACGGCGCGGCGCAGCGGAGGCCGTCGGTGCAGGTTGAGTTTCCGCGGCTGGCCGACACGCTCGTCGAGGGCGTCGTCTCGGCCTGGTACAAGCAGCCCGGCGACCGGGTGAAGCGCGGCGAGCCGCTCTTCGCGGTCGAGACCGACAAGGTGAACAGCGACGTCGAGTCGCCGTACGAAGGCGTCCTGGCCGAGATCCTCGTCCCCGCCGGCGAGCGTGCCGAGGTCGGCCAAGTGCTCGCGCGCTTCGCCGATCCCGCCGCCGGCAGCGAAGCGCGCGAGCCCGCGGTCGACGCCGGCGTGCAGCATACGGCGACCGCGGTGCGCGCGGCGCCCGCCGGAGCCGCGCCGAGCGATGCGCTGAGCCCGCTGCGGCGGCGGATCGCCGAGCGGATGACCGAGGCGCGCGCGACGATCGCGCAAGGCTCGTGCGCGCGGCGGGTCGATCTCTCCGGCATCGAGCGGCGCGGCGTGTCGTGGACGGCCTATTTCGTCAAGGCGTTCGCCCAGGCGCTGGAGGCCGACCGGATCGGCGTGGCGGTCGAGATCCCCGGCGGGCTGGTCGTGCCGGTCGTGCCGGACGCGCGCGATGCCTCGCTGCACGACATCGCGGTCCGCATCGCCGACCTGGCCGAGCGCGCGCGGTCCAGCGCGCTGACCGCGTTGGACGTCGGCGGCGCCCACGCCACGGTGACCAACGTCGGCGCGAGCGGCACGCTGCTGGCGTTTCCGCTGGTCCCACCCGGCGAGGCGGTGATCCTGGCCCCGGGCGCGATCGTCGACGGAAGCTGCTGGCTCTCGCTGTGCTACGACCGCGCGCGCTACGACGAGTACGCCGCGGATCGGTTACTGGCGCGGGTCGTGGAGCGGTTGCTCCTGCTTTGATGGCGGCAGGAAGCCCCAAATCCTATCGCTATGGACTCCTCTTACTGCACGGTCGGATCGAGCACGGCGATTTCGCCGTATCGGTGACCTTTCTCGATGCCTTTGCGGATCTCGCCCATGGTCGGCACGCTGAAACCCCCGCGTTGCCCGGCTACGGCTGAGGCTCGTCCTGTGCTTGGTCGGCCGAACCCGGCTTCACCGCCGCCTGCTCGGCCGACCGGGCCGAAGCCGCATCCTCGGGTTGGCGGCTGCTCGGGGCTGCCGGCGCCGGGACCGGCGTGCGTTCGGCGGGCGTGAACTGCCCCACGGTCAACCGGTTGAGGACGTCGGGAACGAACCGCTCGGCGAACCCGGCGATGAAGGCCCAGACCACGAGCTTGCCCCAGTCGACCAAGGTCGTCGGAGAGGCCTTGTCGAGGAACTCGGTGACGTCGTGATAGTGCGGCGGCGGGACTAGCACGGTGGACGCGCCTTGAGGACCGAACTGCGGGAAGAGGCCGCCGCTGAGGAGTCCGGCGACGAACAGGAAGTACAGCACCACCGCGAAGACGGCCCCCGACATCGGAGCGATGACCGAGACGCTGAACTGGCCGGCGTTGAGCTGCAGCTCCTTGAAGAGCGGATCGGATCCTTCCGTCGACATCTGCAGGCGCTGCTGCACGCTCAGAAAGCCACCCATCTGCCCGACGAAGAGCACCACCAAGATCGTCCAGATGTTCCCTCGGTGGTATTCGACGACCGCATAGCCGGCGATGCCGATCAACGCCACGATCAGGGTGGAGATCGCCGCTTTGATCGAGAGCTGGTTGCGGATCGACTCCTTGGGCGGGACGAACGTGTAGAGATAGCGGATGCGCTCGGCCAGCGTCAGCAGCTCCGCGCGGCACTCCGCCGGGGTCATCTTCGCGATGTCGGCGGTCATCGTGGTGCTGTAGTGGGCGTAGGGGCCCTCGCCGACCACCTGCTGGTACCGCTCGCGCGCGTAGGCCAGTTCCGCCGCGACCCGCTGGTCGGGGATCGCGTAGAGATAGGCGGTCTCCAGCGCGAAGATATCCGCCCAGCTCACGTCCGCCGGGGCCGCGTCGGCCGCTTCGAACAGCCGCACGATCGTCGTCGGCGGCGCGGCGTTGCTCTGGTCGAGCACGAGCGTGTACTGTTGGCGCAACTGCGCGAAGTAGTCGCTGGCGAATTTCGGGAACAGCCGGTCCTTGGTCCGGGTCCGGGCCGTTCGCCCTGCGTCTGGTTCCATGAATCAGCCCCCGAGTCGCGTCAAGCCGACAACTCCTCGGTCGTTCCGTCCTTTGAGCCGAGCTCCTACCGCTGTGCGGGGACGAGCGCCCGCGCCGCGGAACGCCGCGCGGACATGATCGGCGAAGAACCCTCCAAGATTCGTACGCCCGAGGCGGCGGAGCACGCGTTCATCGTCAGCGCGCTGCAGGCCGTGGACGTGAGCGAGGCCGACGCGCGGGACGTGGCCGACGTGCTGGTCGCGGCCGACGTGCGCGGGGTCGAGTCGCACGGGATCGCGCGCCTCGACCACTTCTACATCGCCCGCATCCAGGCCGGCGTGGTCGAGCCGCGGCCGACCTTCCGCGTGGTCCGCGAGACCCCGACGCTGCTGAACGCCGATGCCGGCAATGGCCTCGGCCACCCGGCCTCCAAGCGCGCCATGGAGCGGACCATCGAGAAGGCGCGCGAGCGGGGCGTGGCCTGGGCGGCGGTCCGCAACTCCAACCACTACGGGATCGCGGCGTACTACGCCATGATGGCGCTCGAGCACGACATGATCGGCTGGTGCACCACCAACTCCTCGCGCCTGGTCGTGCCGACCTTCGGGCGGGTGAAGACGACCGGGACCAACCCGATCGCGGTCGCGATCCCGGCCGGCGAGGAGCTGCCGTACGTGCTCGACATGGCGACCTCGGCGGTGACCTACGGCCGGCTGGAGGTCGCCGAGCGCAAGGGCAAGCAGCTCAAGCCGGGCTGGGCGGTCGGGCCGGACGGCGCCGAGACGCTCGACCCGACCTTGGCCAAGGTCCAGGGCGGCAACTTGCCGCTGGGCGGGTTCGGTACCGAGGGCGGCGGCCACAAGGGCTACGGCCTGGGCGTGCTGGTCGAGATCCTCTGCGCGGTGCTCTCGGGCGGGCCGTTCGGCACCGAGCTGATGGTGCCCGAGGACGGGCTGCACGGCGGGTACACCTGCCACTTCTTCGGCGCGATGCGGATCGACGCGATGCGCGACGTGGCGGAGTTCAAGCGCGACATGGACCGCGAGCTGCGCGCGTTCAAGCGCAGCGCGCCGGCGCCGGGCGAGGAGCGGGTGCTGGTCGCGGGCGAGCCCGAGTACGAGTTCACCGAGCGCTTCCGGCGCGAGGGCGTGCCGATCAACGAGAAGGTCTTCCAGGCACTCGACGCGCTGGCCGACCGGCTGGGCATCGCGAAGCTGGAGCGCTTTACGCTCGCGTAACGCCCGCGGCGGGACCTTTGGCTCGGGGAGTGCGGCCGTCTCGCCGCTTCCGCGCTCGCTTCGCGCGCCGTCATACTTGAGCTCGAGCGGCGGGGTGTCCGCCACCGCACATGGAGGCAGCGGGTGAATTCAATCGAGCTGACCGCCCTGATCCCCGAGCCGTGCCTTCCGGTCAGCGCCGTCGTTCGCGCTACCGGCGGCGAGCGGTCCCTCCGCAATGCGCTGCGCAGCATCGTCTCGCAGACGCGCCCGCCGGCCGAGGTGCTCGTCCTGGCCGCCGGCGGCGATGACGTCGCGGCACTGGCCGCGCAGCACGGCGCACGCGTCGTCGTCTGCGACGAAGCGAGCCCGGCGCGCGCACGCGCGGTGGGAATCGCCGCGGCCAAGCAGCCGTGGATCGCCTTCCTGGAAGGCGAAGCGGTGTGGGAGCCGCGCAAGCTGGAGCGGCAATGGGACGCCGTCCGGCTGCAGGCCGATGTCGCGCTCGTCTTCACCGATCACCTGACCCTGGGCGACCGCGAAGCACCGCCGCGGCTCGCGAAGAGCCCGGCGTTCCGCAAGCTCGGCCGGCGCGCCGCGGACCACGCGATCGCGGTCCTGAGGGGAGACGACGTCGCGCTCGCCTTCGCCGACGAGCAGCTCTTCGCGCTGTCCTCCGTCCTGGTCAGGCGGGCGCTCTGCGCCGGCGTTCCCCCGTGCGACGTCGGGCTGCGCGGGGTGGAAGAGCGCGACTTTCTCCTGCGCATCGTCCGGGCGCAGCAGGTCGCCGCCGTGGAAGAGCCGCTCACCCACCTCATCGCCAGCGGCGATCCGGCCAAGACGTCGTATCGGCTGGCGCTCGAGGCGATGGAAACGCTCGAGCGCATCGAGAGCGCCGCGGAACGGTTTGCCGACGACGTCGTCCGCTCGACCCGCGGTCTCACGGAGCAGCGGGTCATCAGGGCCGCGAAGGAGCTCGTCCGCGCGGGCGACCCGGCGACGGCCCTGGCGCTCCTGCGCCGATCCGGTGCGGTCACGACCGCGGCCGGCGCCGGGCTCGCCGTGGTCGCCGGCGTCGCCTCGAGCCAAGCGGGACACGCCGTTCTCGAGCACGTCGCGAATGCCGCGCGCGGCCTGCGCCGCCGGGCGCACCGGCCGGTTCTCGTGCCGGACGAAGCGGCGGTCCGGCGGGCTCCACCCGAACGCCTGGCCGCGCTGACGTTCGACGACGGGCCCGACCCCGTCGTCACGCCGCTCATCCTGGATCAGCTCGTGCGGCTGGGCGTGCCGGCCACCTTCTTCCCCGTCGGCGTCGACGCGCGCCGGTACCCGGCGGTGTGCCGCCGGCTCGCGGCCGCCGGGATGGAGCTGGGGAATCACTCGCTGACGCACTCCCGCCTCTCGGTGCTCGACGCGGCGGCGCAGCAGCGCGAGATCGTCGAGGGCGCGCGCCTGATCGCCGAGGCGAGCGGAGCGCCGGTGCGCTGGTTTCGCCCGCCGTACGGCGACTACGACGCAACGACGCTCGCCGTCTGCGCCGCTTCCCGCCAGCGCATGGCGCTCTGGAACGTCGACTCGGACGACTGGAGCGAGGCGGGCGAGGAGAAGCTCGTGCGAAGCGTCGCGGACGCCGCCCGCGCGCCGGCCGTGATCCTCCTGCACGCGAGCCTCTTGCCGACGGTCGCGGCACTCAAGGGAATCGTCGAGCTCTTCCGCGCGAACGGCTTCGCGTTCGTCACGCTCTCGGAGCTGGCCGAGCGCGTGACGATCGGTGCTCTCAACAGCGCCCCGCGAGTGCAGCTCGACGCCGGGCGAGTGGTGCGCCTGCGGGCGATGCCGTCGCTGGGCGCCGTGCGCTAGCCGGTGCGCTCCGGCGTGCGCACGTGCTCGGGCCGGAAGCCCAGGCCGACCAGGCGCGCCGGAAACCGGCTCAAGTACGGATAGCGCCGTATCAGCCGCAGCGGTAGCGGGAGCGGTCCCCGGCGGTTCGGCGCCGGGCTCGGGGCGGGCGCCGCCGCCGCGCCGGCGAGGTTGCCGAAGACGCGGTTCTGCGCGAAGACCTGCAGTGCTTGGATCAGCCGCATCGGCAGCTCGCGCCGGCGCTGCACCGCGCGCAGGTCGGGCTCCGCCGCGGTGCCGGCGCGCAGCGGCCCGGCCAAGATGTTCGCTGCCGCGACGGCGTCCTGAACGGCGAGATTGATGCCGACGCCGCCCATCGGCGACATGGCGTGCGCCGCGTCGCCGATGCACAGCAGCCCCGGGCGGTACCAGCGGCGCAGGCGGTCGATCGCGACGGTGAGCAGCTTGACGTCGTCCCAGCTGTCCAGCTCCGCGACGCGGTCGCGCAGGAACGGCGCGATCGCCGCGATGTCCTCGCGCAGCGCTGCCAAGCCGCGCCGGCGCAGCGCGTCCAAGCCGCCCTTGGCGATCACCAGGCCGCACTGCCAGTAGTCGCCGCGGTCGATCGTGATCAGCGCGCGGCCCGCCTCGAAGCGCCCGAGCGCCGCGGTCGGGTCGTCGGCGTGCTTGGAGAGGCGCATCCACAGCACGTCGATCGGCGCGCCGAGGTCGCGCACCGCCAGGCCGGCCCGGGCGCGCACGGTGGAGTGGCGGCCGTCGGCGCCGACGACCAGGTCGGCGCGGACCTCCAGCGGCCCCTCGGGCGTCGTCGCGCGCACGCCGGCGATCCGCCCGCCCGCCTCGATCAGCTCGGTCACCTCCGCCCGCATCAGCACGCGGAACGCCGGATAGCGCCGCCCGTGCTCGGCCAGGAAGTTCAGGAAGTCCCACTGCGGCATCAGCACGATGAACCGGCAGCGGGTCGGCAGGTGAGCGAAATCGGCAATCGTGACCGGGTTGCCGTTGATCACGCCGCTCAGTTGCGGCAGCTCCTGGTGCGGCCGGGCCAAGAAGTCGTCGAGCAGGCCGAGCTCCGCGATCAGCTCGAGGGTCGACGGGTGGACCGTATCGCCCCGGAAGTCGCGCAGAAAGTCGCCGTGCTTCTCGAGTACCACCACCTCGACGCCGGCCCGCGCGAGCAGGAAGCCCAGCATCATCCCGGCCGGGCCGCCGCCCGCGATGCAGCAGCGGACCCGCAGCGTCGTTTCCTCGGTGGAGAGCATCCGCCGGTCCCTTCGCGGCGGCGTGCCGGCATGCCCTCGCCCGCCGCGCCGGCTGTGACCAACGCGGCAAGGCGGCCCCCGCGCCGCGCGCGAACGTTGCGGGGTCATGGCCGAAGCCGTCGTCGTCGCCGCCGTCCGCACCCCGATGGGGCGCTACCGCGGCGCGCTCGCAACCGTCCGTCCCGACGATCTCGCCGCGCACACCATCCGGGCCCTGGTCGAGCGCAGCGGCGTCGACCCCAGCGAGATCGAAGACGTCCTGTGGGGCGCCGCCAACCAAGCCGGCGAGGACTGCCGCAACGTCGGCCGGATGGCCTCGCTGATCGCCGGCCTGCCCGTCACGGTCACCGGCACGACGCTCAACCGGCTCTGCGCGAGCAGCCTGCAGGCGATCAGCTCGGCCTTCCACGCGATCAAGGCCGACTGCGCCGACGTCGTGATCGCCGGCGGGGTCGAGTCGATGACCCGCGCGCCGTACGTGATGCTCAAGCCCGAGCAGCCGTTCGGCGGCGCGCCCGCCATGCACGACACGACGCTCGGCAACCGCCTGGTCAATCCGGAGCTGGCCGCGATGTACCCGCCGATCTCGCTCGGCGAGACCGCCGAGAACGTCGCCGAGCGCTTCAACGTGAGCCGCGAGCAGCAGGACCAGTTCGCGTACGAGAGCCAGATGCGCACCAAGGCCGCGATGGAGGCCGGCCGCTTCGACGACGAGCTGGTGCCCGTCCACGTCGACGGCAAGCAGAACTACGACGTCACCCAGGACGAGCCGCCGCGCCCGAACACGACGCTCGAGGCGCTGGCCAAGCTCAAGCCGGCCTTCAAGCCGGGCGGCACGGTGACCGCCGGCAACTCCTCGCCGCTCAACGACGGCGCCGCCGCGGTGCTGATGTGCAGCGCCGACACGGCCGAGAAGCACGGCTGGCAGCCGCTCGCGCGGGTCGTCACCTCGGCCACCTACGGGGTCGACCCCAGCGTGATGGGGATCGGCCCGATCGGCGCGGTCCGGCGCGCGCTCGAGCGGGCCAAGCTGAGCGTCGAGGACATGGACCTGGTCGAGCTCAACGAGGCCTTCGCCGCGCAGGCGGTGGCGTGCGTCGAGGAGCTCGGCTTCGACCGCGAGATCGTCAACGTCAACGGCGGCGCGATTGCGCTGGGCCACCCGCTCGGCTGCAGCGGCGCGCGGATCACCACCACCCTGCTGCACGAGCTGAAGCGGCGCGGCGGCCGCTACGGCATCGCGACCATGTGCGTGGGCATGGGCCAGGGCTTCGCCACGATCTTCGAGCGCGTCTAGCCGGCGTGATCGAGCAGCAGCGCGCCGACGTCAGCCCCGACATCGCCGCGATTCCGGTCTCCGGCATCCGCGAGCTGATGAACGCCGCCTGGGCGACGCCCGGCGCGATCCACCTGGCCGCCGGGCAGCCGAACTTTCCGACCCCGCCGCACGTCGTCCGGGCGGCGCACGAGGCGGCGCTGGCCGGCCAGACGGCGTACGTCTCCGACGCCGGGATCCCCGAGCTGCGCGAGGCGCTGGCGGCGAAGATCCGGCGGGTCAACGGCTACGGCGTCGCGGCCGAGAACGTGATCGTGAGCGCCGGCGGCGGCGAGGGCATCTTCGCGACGCTGGCCGCGCTGCTGGCGCCGGGCGACGGCATCCTGCTGCCCGACCCCGGCTGGCCGAACTTCGCGATGGGGGCGGGGATGCTGCGCGCGCGCACGCTGTTCTACCCGCTGGACGCGAGCCGCGACTACCTGCCGGAGATCGCGGACCTCGAGCGGCTGTGCGACGCGCGCACGAAGGTGCTGCTGATCAACTCGCCGTCGAACCCGCTGGGGACGGTGATCCCGCGCGAGCGGATGCGCGAGCTGGCCGCGTTCGCGGAGCGGCGCGGGCTGTGGCTCGTCTCGGACGAGTGCTACGACCAGACCGTGTTCGACGACCGCTTCGTGAGCGCGGGCGCGGTCGCCGACCCCGACCGCACGATCGCGATCTACACCTTCTCCAAGACCTACGCCATGACGGGCTGGCGGGTGGGCTACGTCGCCGCGCCCGAGCGGGTCGCCGCGCAGCTCGCCAAGCTGCAAGAGCCGCTCATCTCGTGCGTCAACACGCCGTCCCAGTACGCGGCGCTGGCCGCGCTGAACGGCCCGCAGGCGATCGTCGAGGAGATGCGCACCGCGTACCGCGAGCGGCGCGACGAGGTCTGCGCCCGGCTCGCCCGCGGCGGCGTTCCGGCGCCGGTTCCCAGCGGCGCGTTCTACGTCTGGGCCGACGTGCGCGCCGGCGGAACGTCCAGCCGCGACTTCGCGCTGCGGCTGCTGCGCGAGCGCGGCGTGGCCGTCGCGCCGGGCAGCGCGTTCGGCGCGCGCGGCGAAGGCTACGTGCGCATCTCGCTGGCGACCGAGCCGGCCGAGCTGGTCGAGGGCATCGACCGGCTCGTCGCGGCGCTGGCCTAGCGCGATGCGCGCAGCGGCCGCCGTTCTCGCCGCGCTGCTCGCGCTCCCGGCGCTCGCCGGTGCGGCGGCGCCGCGGCCGGCGCGGATCGTGGTGAAGTTCGATCCGGTGCTCGGCGCGCCGCACGGGCGGCTGCTGGTGTTCCTCGCCCGCGGAACGGTGCGCGGCGACGTCGAGCCGAGCGACGACGACCCGCGCGCGGTCGAGGTGCTCGGCACCGAGGTCGACGCCGAGCCCGGCGCGGCGGTCGAGCTGCCGCTCGACGCCGACGCGTTCCCGGCTTCGCTCGCGGGCCTCGCGCCCGGCCGCTACACCGCCCGCGCCGAGCTCGACCTGCAGCACCGCTATCCCTACGACGGCGGCCAAGCCGGCGACCCGGTCAGCGCGAGCGTGCCGGTCGAGCTCGCGCCGGGCCGGACGGCGACGCTGTTCGTCGGCGGACGCCGCCGCCAGCCGGGCGAGAACCCGCCGCACCCCTGGCCCAGCGAGATGCCGCCCGGCTCGCGCCTGGAAACGTTCGTCAGCCCGTCGCTGAGCGCGTTCTTCGGCCGCCCGACCGAAATGCGCGCGTACGTCGTGCCGCCGCCCGACTACGCGGCCTCCGGCCGTCGCTACGCGACGGTCTACGCCGTCGCCGGCTTCGGTGCCGACGAGCACTACGTGGCCCGGCAAGCCGCCGAGCGCGGCGTGTTCGCGCGCGATCACCCGTCGCGGCTGATCTACGTCTACCTCGACCCGCGCGTGCCGCTCGGGCACTGTGCGTTCGCCGACTCGGCCAACAACGGTCCCTGGGGCACGGCGCTCGCCCGCGAGCTCATCCCGTACCTCGAGTCGCGCTGGCGGATGGCGGCGACCGAGCGCACCCGCTTCCTGACCGGCCACTCGTCGGGCGGCTGGGCCACGCTCTGGCTGCAGATCGCCTACCCGCGCACGTTCGGCGGCACCTGGTCGACCTCGCCCGACCCGGTCGACTTCCACGACTTCACCGGCCCCGATCTGGTCGACCGCCCCGACGGCAACATGTACGTGGACGCCGGCGGCGCGCCGTACCAGCTCGTGCGCGTCAAGGGCCGCGACGTGCTCTCGCTGCGCGAGTACGCGCTGCTCGACCGCGCGCTGGGACCGTACGGCGGGCAGACCTTCTCGTTCGACGCGGTGTTCTCGCCGCGCGGCGACGACGGCCGGCCGCAGCCGCTCTTCGACCGCACGACCGGCCAAATCGATCCGGCCGTCGCGCGCGCCTGGGAGAAGTACGACCTCGCGCGCATCCTGCGCGACCGCTGGCCCGAGCTGGGCCCGCAGTTGCGCGGCAAGCTGCACGTGGTGGTCGGCGGCGAGGACACCTTCCACCTCGAGCGCGGCGTGATCCGGCTGCGCGACGAGCTCGCCGCGCTGGGCAGCGACGCCCAAATCGAGATCGTCCCGGGCCGCGGTCACTTCGACCTCGACCCCAGCCCGGACGGCCGCCCCGAGAACAACCTGCTGGTGCGCTTCGAGCGCGAGATGACCGCCGCGGCGCGCGCTGCCGGGTTCTAGCTCGGCCGGTAGCCGCCGCCTTCGCCGTCGACCGCGGTGCGCTCGCGCGGGAACGCGCCCGCGCGCACGTCGTCGGCGTACGCGCGCAGCGCGCCGGTCGCGGTCTCGGCCAGGCTCGCGTACCGCTTGGCGAACGGCGGCGCGTCGGGATAGAGGCCCAGCACGTCGTGCAGCACGAGCACCTGCCCGTCGCAGCGCGGGCCGCTGCCGATGCCGATCGTGGGAATCGCAATCGTCTGCGTTATCTCGGCGGCGAGGTCGTCGGCGACCATCTCCAGGACGACCGCGAACGCGCCGGCCGCCGTCACCGCTTGGGCGTCGCGCAGCAGTTGCTCTCGCGCGCGCTTGAGGCGGAAGCCGCTGCCCAGCGCCGCGGTCTGCGGCAGCACGCCGACGTGCGCGCAGACCGGGATGCCCGCGCCGGCCACTGCCCGGATGCGCGGCGCGGCGCTCTCGCCGCCCTCGAACTTCACCGACGAGGCGCCGCCGTGCTTGACCAGCGCGGTCGCGCTCGCGACCGCTAGCGCGTCGGAGGCTTCGTACGTGCCGAACGGCAGGTCGACGATCACGTGCGCGCGCTGGGTGCCGCGGGCGGCCGCCGCGCCGTGGCGCAGCATGTCGGCCAGCTCGACCGGCGCGGTCGAGGGATGGCCCAGGACCACCATGCCGAGCGAGTCGCCAACCAGGATCACGTCGATGCCCGCCGCTTCGGCGCAGCGCGCGAACGGCGCGTCGTAGGCGGTGACGACCGGAAAGGCCGTGCCTTTGCGCGCGGCGATCTCCGCCGCGCCCAGCCGCCGCATCAGGCCCGCTCGCGCGCGCGCACCAGGTGCGCGACGGTCTGGGTCAGCGGCACGGCGATGCCGTGAGCGGCCGCCCGGCGCGCGATCGCGCCGGAGATCGCCTCGATCTCGGTGGGGCGGCCGGCGTCGAGGTCCTGCAGCATGGAGGTCCGGTTCGGCGCGGTCGCCCGGGACGCCGCTTCCAGCAAGCCCCACGGGTCGTCGATCGTGACGCCCTCGGCCGCGGCGACCGCGGCCGCCTCGGCGACCAGCGCGCGAGCGAGCGGTACGAGGTCGGGATCGCTGCCGACCGCGCCATTGGTCCGCCGCGCCAGCGCCCCCAGCGGGTTGATCGCGGCGTTCACGACCAGCTTGCGCCAGAGCACGAGCGCGATGTCGTCGACGACCTGAGCGTCCAGGCCGGCGGCGGCGAACGCGGCGGCGAGCTCGTCGCTGCTCGGCGCCGCGCCGGCGTCGCGGGCGAAGACCGTCGCGCCGCGGCCGATCGGCTGGACGCGGCCGGGGCCCAGGCCGATCGCGCCCTGCATGGTCGAGCCCGCCACGACCCGCGCGCCGGGCAGCGCGGCCAGCGCCTCGGCCGCGTTGTCGAGCCCGTTCTGGACCGAGACGACCAGCGCGTGCGCCGCCAGCACGCCGCGCAGCGGCGCGAGCGCGGCTCGGGTCGCGAACGCCTTGACCGCGACGAGCACCGCGTCGCGGTCGGCGAACGCGCGCGGGTCGGCGGTCGCGCGCACCGCGGCACGCCGGACCGCGCCGCCGGCGTCGACCAGCGCGATGCCGTCGCGGGCGATCGCCTGCACGACCTCGTCGCGCCGGGCGAGCACGACGACGTCGTGCGCGGCGGCCAGCGCGGCGGCCAGCGTCAGGCCGATTGCGCCCGCGCCGACGATGCCGATCCTCACGGCTCGAGCCGCAGCGCCATCTCGTCGACGGGCCGGAAGCCCAGCTCGGCGTACAGCGCCCGGCCCTCCTCGGACGGGTGCAGCACCAGGCGCACGAACAGCGCGCTGCGCGCGTAGTCGAGCAGCTCGTGCATGAGCGCGCGCGCGATGCCGCGCCGGCGGGCGGCCGGGACGACGTAGAGCGACTGCACCCGGCCGAAGCGGTCGCCGGGATGGCCGGGCTGCGGGATGATCAGGTTGACCAGCAGCGAGCCGCTGCCGACCGTCGCGCTGCCGGCGTGCGCGATCCAGGCCACGTAGCGGTCCTCGGCCAGCAGGTCGGCGAAGAACGCGGTCCAGACCGGGATCTGCGCCGCCAGCACCGCCTCGTCCCAGTTGCCGTGCTCGCGCCAGACGGCGGCCCGGTGCTCGGCCAGCAGCGCGGCGTCCTCCGGCGCCGCGCGCCGGATCGCCCAGCTCACTCGCCGCTGAAGTCCGGCGCGCGCTTCGCGCGGAACGCGGCGAGGCCTTCGGCGAAGTCGGCCGTCGCGCCGGCCGCGGCCTGGAGCTGCACCTCGTAGTCGAGCGCGTCGCGCAAGTCGCCCAGGCCGTTGCGCAGCAGTTCGCGCTTGATCATCCCGAGCGCGCGCGGCCCGCGCGCGAGCGCCGCCGCGAACGACTGCGCCTCGGCGGCGAGCTGCTCGGCCGGCACGACCTTCGTGCACAGGCCCAGCGCGTCGGCCCGGCGCGCGTCGACCTTCTCCGAGAGCAGGCACAGCTCGAGCGCCCGGCCGTAGCCGACGATGCGCGGCAGGGTGAACGAGAGCGCGCTGTCGGGCACCAGGCCGATCTTCACGAACGCGGTGGTGAACGACGCGCTCTCGGCCACGATCCGGAAGTCGCAGGCGCAGGCGATCGCCATGCCGGCTCCGGCCGCCACGCCGTTGACCGCCGCGACGACCGGCTTGGCCGAGGTCATGATCGCGGTGATGAACGGGCCGTAGCGGCGCTCCAGCGCCTGCACCAGGTCGTGCCCGCCGGCCGCCGGCAGGGTGCGCTCGTCGTCGAGCGCCTGCCCGGCGCAGAACGCCTTGCCCGCGCCGGTCAGCACGATCGCGCGCACCGCCCGGTCGCGCTCGAGCGCCTTGAACGTCGCCAGCAGCGACTCCAGCAGGTCGGCGGTCATCGCGTTGTAGGCCTGCGGCCGCTCGAAGGTGACCGTCGCGACGCCCGCGGCGGTCTCGACCCGGTGCTCGCGCGGCTGGGCGGTCAGCGTGCTTGCCATGTCGGTCTCCGTTTTTCGAGGAAGGCGGCGACGCCCTCGCGCGCGTCGGCGGTCTGCAGCAGCTCGGCGAAGGCCCGCCGCTCGCTGAGCAGCGCGGCGTGGAGGGAGTCCTCGAACGCGCGCCCGATCGCGCGCTTGGCGGCCCGCACGGCGCCCGGTGCTTGCCGCGCCAGCGCCCGGGCGAGGTCGAGCGCGACCGGCACCACCCGCTCGGCCGGCACGCAGCGGTTGGCCAGGCCGTGGCGCTCGGCGTCGCGGCCGCTGATCTCGCGCCCGAGCAGCACCATCTCGGTCGCCAGCGGCTTGCCGACCGCGCGGGTCAGCCGCTGGGTGCCGCCGGCGCCCGGCATCACGCCGAGGTTGATCTCGGGCTGGCCGAGGCGCGCATCCTCGGCGACGACCAGCAGGTCGCACGACATCGCCAGCTCCAAGCCGCCGCCCAGCGCGACGCCGCGCACCGCCGCGATCAGCGGCAGGCCGATCGCCCAAAGCCGGTCCCATTCCTCCAGCCGCGGGCCCTCGGCGGCGAACTCGGCGATGTCGGCGCCGGCCGCGAAAGCCCGCTCGTCGCCGGTCAGCACGACCGCACGGGTGGTGCCGTCGGCGTCGAGCGCCTCGAAGATCTCGGCCAGGCGCGCCACGACCGCGTTGGAGAGCGCGTTGAGCACCTTGGGGCGGTTGAGGCGGACCAGCGCGACCCCCGCGGCGGGGCGCTCGACCAGGACGGCGTCGTCGCTCATAGCGCTCTCCGGTCGATCACGCGCCGGGCCTTCCCTGCCTCGATCCGCTCGATCGTGCCCGGCGCCACGATCCGCGTCTCGAGCGAGACCAGCAGCACCTCGTTCAGCCGGCCGCTGACGGCCCGTGCGAACGCGTCGAGGTCGTCGAAGGATGCCCCGGGGTCGTGCTCGACCTCGACCAGCATCTCGTCCAGGCCGCCGGCCGGGCGGTCGATGAAGATCCGGTAGTTCGGCGAGAGCTCGGCGAAGCGCAGCAGCACCTCCTCGACCGCCGAGGGGAACACGTTGACGCCGCGGATCACCAGCATGTCGTCGACCCGGCCGGTGAACCAGTCGATCCGTGCCGTCGTGCGGCCGCAGGCGCACGGCTCGCGCACCAGCGAGGTGAGGTCGCGGGTGCGGTAGCGCAGCACCGGCATCGCCTCGCGGGTCAGGGTGGTGATCACCAGCTCGCCGCGCGCGCCGTCGGCGACCGGCAGGCCGCTCTCCGGGTCGACGATCTCGGCCAGGAAGTGGTCTTCCTGGACGTGCAGGCCGCGCTTCGCCAAGCACTCCTGCGCGACGCCCGGGCCGATGATCTCGGTCAGCCCGTAGATGTTGGTCGCGGTCACGCCCCACAGCGCTTCGAGCTCGGCCCGCATCTCGCGGGTCCACGACTCGGCGCCGCAGATCGCGTACCGCAGCGCCTTGGGCCGGCGCTTCTCGGCCCGAAAGCGCTCGGCCAGCACCAGCGCGTACGACGGCGTCGCGCCGATGCCGACCACCGGCAGATCGCACAGCAATTGCATCTGGCGCGCGCTGTTGCCGCTCGAGGCCGGGATGGCGCACGCGCCCAGCGCCTCGCAGCCGCCGTGCATGCCGAGGCCCCCGGTGAAGAGCCCGTAGCCCCAGGCGATCTGGAACATCTGGTGCGGCTCGATGCCGCCCGCAGCGAGGCTGCGCGCGTTGACCTCGCCGAAGATGCGCAGGTCCTCGCGGGTGTACGCGCCGATCGTCGGCGTCCCGGTCGTGCCGGTCGAGGCGTGGATGCGCGCCAGGTCGGTCTCGGGCACTGCCAGCAGTCCCAGCGGGTAGCTGTCGCGCATGTCGGCCTTGGTGCTGAACGGCAGGCCCTCCAGATCGGCCAGCGAGGCCGGCGCCGCCGCACCGCGCAGGCGCTCGCGGTAGATCGGGTTCGCGTCGCGCAGGCGCGCGACCAGCGCCTGCAGCCGCTCGAGCTGCAGCGCTTCGAGCGCATGGCGTTCGAGCGTCTCGAACTCGGGCTGGAAGATCATGCCGCACAGTACGCGCTGCACGGGTGCCCTACCAAGCAAGCTGCGGCGCGGCAACCGCTCCGCGCTCGGCGCGGTCTGGCGGCACGTGGACCCGCGCGTCGTGGTGGCCGGCTTCGTGGTCGGCACGCTGGTCGGGATCTCGGGAGTCGGCGGCAGCTCGCTGCTGGCGCCGCTGCTGGTGCTCGTCATGGGCGTGCCGCCGGCCGTCGCGGTCGGGACCGACCTCATGTACGGCGTTCCGACCAAGCTGCTCGCCGCGTACGCGCACCTGCGCCAGGGCACCGTCGACGGCCGGGTCGCGCGCCGGCTGATCGTGGGCGGCGTGCCCGGCGCGCTCGCCGGGCTGGCGTGCTTCGCGCTCGTGCGGGCCCACGTCTCGCCGCTGCAGATGCACACGGTGGTCCGGCACGCGATCGGCGTCACGATCCTGTGCGCGTGCGCCGCCTTCGTCGCGGTGCGGCTCGTCCGCCGCCCGGAGGCGGAGGACGCGACCCGCCCGGTTCCGCGCGGCGTCGTCGTGGCGATCGGCTTCGGGGTCGGCTTGGTCGTCGCGCTGACCTCGATCGGGGCCGGCTCGCTGACCCTGCCGCTGCTGCTGCTGAGCGTGCGCGGCGTCGGGCTGCGCCGGCTGATCGGCGCCGAGATCGTGCTCGCCGCGGCGATCGTGCCGGTCGCGGCGTTCGGCCACCTCGGCTTCGGCGACGTCGACTGGGTGCTCACCGGCAGCCTGCTGCTGGGCTCGCTGCCGGGCGTCTGGCTCGGCAGCCGGCTGTGCGCGCTCGCCCCGCAGACCGCGCTCCAGCCGCTGGTCGTCGGGGTGCTGGCCTATGCCGGCCTGCGGCTGCTGTGAGGGCGCGCGCTCAGGCCGTGCGGCGGGCGGTCGCGTCGAAGATCGCGGCGAGCCGGCCGGCGCGGTCGAGGCCGTGCGCGGCGGCGAGCTGCTTGGCCTGCGCGATGTAGGCGCTGCAGGCGTCGTCGGCGGCGGCCTGGGCGCCGAGCCGGACCAGCGCGGCGAGCACGGCGTCCGCGCGCGCGTCGCCGAGCGGCTCGCCCGAGGCGTACGCCCGCGCGACGAGGTCGCGGTCGGGCGAGCGCGGGCCGTCCATCGCCCAGGCGACCGGGAACGACCACTTGCGCCGCCGCACGTCGGCCCCCGCCGGCTTGCCGGTCTCTTCGAACGAGCCCCACGAGCCCAGGATGTCGTCGCGCACCTGGAAGGCCAGGCCGTAGGCCCGCCCGACCGCGCCGTAGGCCTGCGCCCGCTCGGGCGCGGCGCCCGCGGCCAGCGCGCCCAGCTCGCACGACGCGCCGAACAGCGCGGCGGTCTTGCCCGCGATCATCGTGACGTACTCGCCGAACGTCACCGCCGTCGCGCTCTCGAAGCCGATGTCGTACGACTGCCCCCGGCAGAGCTGGTAGTGCGTGCGGTGCAGGCAGCGCGCCATCGCGACGACGTCGGCGGCGCCGCGCGGCGTGCCCTCGAGCAGGGTCAGGTGGGCCAGCACGCACATGGCGTCGCCGGCGGAGAGGGCGGCCGGGATGCCGTGCGCCGCCCACAGCGCCGGGCGGCCGTGGCGCACGTCGTCGCCGTCCTCGATGTCGTCGTGGACGAGCGAGAAGTTGTGCAGCAGCTCGACCGCCGCGGCCGGCGCGAACGCGGCCGCGGCGTCGGCGCCCTCGGCCTGGGCGGCGGCGATCAGGATCCGCGGGCGCAGCCGCTTGCCGCGCTTGGCGGCCGGATCGTCGAACGCGAAGTGGGCCCGGATCAGGCGGTGGTTCGCGACGTCGCCGGCGATCCGGTCGACCGCCGCTTCGAGGAACGCCTCGAACGCGGCGACCGCGTCGTGGGTCAGCACCCTGGAGCCCGCCGGGCCGCTATTTCGCGAAGACCGACTTGATCGAGCCGAGGAGGTTGGCCGGGCGCATCATGTCGGCCGCGGCGCTCGCCTCGAAGCCGGAGTGGACCATGCAGTCCTCGCACTTCGGGTTGCCGCTGGCGTGGCCGTACTGCTCCCAGGGCGTCTCGTCGAGCAGCTGCTGGTACGACTCGGCATAGCCCTCGCCCAGCAGATAGCAGGGCTTCTGCCAGCCCAGGAGGCTGTACGAGGGCATCCCCCAGGGCGTGCAGTCGTACTCCTTCTCACCGGTCAGGAAGTCGAGGAAGAACGGGCTGGCGTTGAACTGCCAGTGCTTCTTGCCGGCTTTCATGGGCGCGAAGATCTCGCGGAAGAGCTGGCGGGTCTGCTCCTTGGCCAGGAAGTGGTCTTGGTCGGGCGCCTTCTCGTAGCGGTAGCCCGGCGAGATCATCATCCCGTCGACCTTCAGCTCGTCGGTGAGGAAGTCGAAGAAGCGCTGGAACGTCGCCGGGTCGGCGCCGTCGAAGATCGTCGTGTTGGTGGTGACCCGGAAGCCGCGCGCCTTGGCGGCCTTGATCGCGCCGACCGCGACGTCGAAGATGCCGGGCCGGGCGACCGCGTGGTCGTGCACGTCGCGCGGCCCGTCGAGGTGGACGCTGAACGAGAGGTAGGGCGAGGGCGTGAACTTGTCCAGGCTCTGCTCCAGGCGGATCGCGTTGGTGCACAGGTAGACGAACTTCTTGCGCGCGACCAGGCCCGCGACGATCTCCTCGATCTGCGGGTGGAGCAGCGGCTCGCCGCCCGGGATCGACACGACCGGCGCGCCGCACTCCTCGGCCGCCGCGAAGCACTGCTCGGGGGTGAGGTGGCGGCGCAGCACGTCGACCGGGTGCTGGATCTTCCCGCAGCCGCCGCAGGCCAGGTTGCAGCGGAACAGCGGCTCGAGCATCAGCACGAGCGGGTACCGCTTGCGGCCCGCGAGCCGCTGGCGGACCACGTACGATCCGACCGTCACGGCTTGCTTGAGAGAGATCGCCATCCATCCTCCGACTTGTGTCGACCAGCGGCCAGGTAGCCGTGATCCCGAAACCACGAGACCGCATCGCGCAGCGCTTCGGTTACCGGGTGCTGCGGCAGGCCCAGCTCGCGAACGGCTTTCGTCGCGTCGTAGTACATCCGCTGCTTCGCCATGCGCACGCTCTCGAGCGAGACGTCGGGCCGCACGCCCAGCGGAGCGAGCACGAGCTCGCCCAGCGCCGCGTAGGCCAGCGGCACCGCGCGCGGCAGGCGCACGCTCGGGGCAGGCAAGCCGGTGATCGCCGCCAGCCGCCCGAGCAGCTCGCGCAGGCCGAGGTTCTCGTTGCCCAGGATGTAGCGCTCGCCCGCCGTGCCGCGCTCGTACGCGGCGAGGTGGCCGGCGGCGACGTCGCGCACGTCGACCAGGTTGAGCCCGGTGTCGACGTATGCCGGCATCCGGCGCTGGAGAAAACGAAGCACGATCTCACCGGTCGGGGTGGGTTTGGCGTCCCACGGGCCGACCGGCGTCGTCGGGTTGACGATCACCACGTCCTGGCCGGCGGCGAACGCGCGCCGGGCTTCCTGCTCGGCGAAGTACTTCGAGCGCTTGTAGGCTCCGATCAGTTCCCGGGGCGAGCTCTGGTACGTCTCGTCGGCCGGCAGGCCGCCCGCCCGCACGCCGATCGCCGCGACCGAGCTGGTGTGGACCACCCGCGCGGCGCCGGCCGCGCGGGCGGCGGCCAGGACGCTGCGGGTGCCCTCGACGTTCGCGCGCAGCAGTGCCGCGCGGTCGCGCCGCCACAGGCTGTAGGTCGCGGCGAGGTGGAAGACCGCCTCGCAGCCGCGCATCGCCTCGGCCAGGTCGGGGAAGAAGAGGTCGCCGCGGACCAGCTCGACGTCGAGCCCGGCCAGCGAGGGCGCGCCGGCGCGCACCAGCGCGCGCACGCGCCAGCCGGCGGCGAGCAGCGCGCGCGTGAGGTTGGCGCCGACGAAGCCGGAGGCGCCGGTGAGGAAGGCGGTCCGCACGGCCGCGCTCAGCGCCAGGCGAGCGAGAACGGGCGCTTGCGCACGCGCTCGACGAGCCAGCGCAGCGAGGCGTTGGTGAGGGTGGAACCCGACGCCGCGACGACCAGCGCCTGGACCTCGGCCCGCTCGATCTTCACGCTGCCGCCGGAGACCAGCATCGCCTCGCTCCGCTCGAGCTCGCGCATGGTCGCGACCGCGAAGAGCACCGGCAGCACGCAGAACAGACGGATTCGCAGCGCGGCGGCCGGCAGCGCCTCGATGTAGCGCAGCGAGTGCTCGACGTCGGCGCGGGCCAGCTCGATCAGCGGCGCCAGCGCGTCGCGGTTGGCGGGCCGGCGCTCCGCGCGCAGGATCGTGTCGTGGCTGCTGCCGACCGCGGCGAGCAGGTCGGCCGGGATGTAGACCGCGTTCTCGTGCTCGGCGTCCCAGGCGATGTCCTTGAGAATGTTGATCGTCTGCAGCGCCTCGCCGAACGCCTCGCAGTCGACCTGCAAGCGCTCGAGGGTCCGCTCGCCGACCAGGTACGAGTGGGCGTGCCAGAGCTCGGTCAGCAGATGCCCGACCGTCCCGGCGACGTAGTAGCAGTACTCGCGGAACTCCGGCAGCGAGGCGATCCGGATGCCGGCCCGGTGGGCGAGCACGAACTGCCGCATGCCGCGCACCATCTCGCGGACCCAGCGGCGCAGGATCTCGCGCGAGGCGGGATCGAGCCCGCGGTACGACGAGAACACGCGCCCGCTGGTCGCGACCAGCTCGAGGTAGTCGTCGTTGGCGCTCAGCTCGGCCGCGCAGGCGCCGAACGCGTCGGCGGTCTCCGCGTCGTCGAAGGCGTCCGACAAGCGGTCGAGCAGCTCGGCCTTGCGCTCGGGGCTCAGGCGCAAGTCGTCCTCGACCGTGTCGGCGATGCGGCACAGCAGGTAGCCGATGCGGACCGGCGCTTCGAGCCGCGCGGGGAGCAGCTTGATGCCCAGCGCGAACGTCCGCGAGACCCGCGGCAGGATCAGCCGCGACGCGCGCTCGGCGCCGGCTGCCGTGACGACCTGATCGACCACCGCCACCCTCTTCCAGCGCCGGGCCAGGTGCCCTTGTCGCGAAACGGGCAGGAGCGAGCGACCGTGCGGCGCACAGCCGCCACGATGAGACCCGGGACGCCATACCACCGGGAGCTGTTCTGCCGCTCCTTCATCGACACGCACGCCGCGTACGATCCCCAGCAGCTTCCCTGGCCGGAGCTGAGCCCGGTCGAGCTCGCGCGCCTGCGCGCGTTTCCGTTCTGGAGCTACGCCCGCTCGATCGAGCAGCGAGCAGGCAGGATGGTGACCGCCTTCGCGCAGACGATCGAGGACCCGCTGATCCGCCGGACCGTCGCGGTGCAGGCCGCCGAGGAGACGCGCCACGGCGTGCTGATGTCGCACGTGGTCGACCGCTACGGCATCGACGCGCCGCAGCTCGCGGTCCCCGATGCGCCGCTCGATCCGGAGGAGTTCCGGATCTTCGGCTTCGGCGAGTGCACCGACGCCTTCATCGGCTTCGGCGCGTTCGCGATCGTGCGCCGCAACCGGCTCTTCCCCGAGCCGCTGCTGCGCATCTTCGAGAACCTGCTCTGGGAAGAAGCGCGCCACATCGTGTTCTTCATCAACTGGTGGCGCTACCAGCAAGCGCTGGCGGGACGCGACGACCTCGCCCGCCGCACGCTCGACGCGGTCCGCTACCACGTCCGCGCGGCGCGGGGCACGGCCCGCAGCGCGGCCGGCGCGGTGGAGCTGCCGGGCCTCGAGCTGGGCGACCTGGGCGGGCTGCTCGAGGGCGTCACGCCGGCCAGCTTCCTGGCGACGGCGCTGGCCGAGAACCGCCGGATCATGGCCCGCTTCGACCGCCGCCTGATCAAGCCGCGGCTGCTGCCGACGGTCGCGACGGCGCTGCTGCTGGCGATCCGCCTGCTCCCGCCGCGCTCGGCGCCTCAGCCGGCGGGCGGGACCGGCGCGCGCGACGCCGCGTAGCGGCCCAGCGCGCTGAGCGGAAAGTGCAGCCGGTACTGGTGGTAGTTCAGGTAGAAGTGGACCGGAAAGCCGGTGCCGGTGAACTCGGGCTCGTCCCAGCTTCCGTCGGCGCGCTGCGTCCGTAGCAAGAAGTCGATCCCGCGCTCGAGCGCGGGATCGAACGCGCCGGCGATGCGCGGCAGCCGTTCGGTGCAGGCCAGCAAGCCGATGAGGGCCCAGGCGGTCTGGCTGGCGCTGCTCGGGCCCTGCCCGCGCAGCGCCGGGTCCACGTAGCGTGGCGGTCGTCTCGCCCCAGCCGCCGTCGGGGTTCTGGACGCTCTTGAGCCAGACCGCGCCGCGCACGACCGCCGCGTCGACCCGGCGCTCGCCGGGGCGGGTCGGCCCGAGCGCGGCCAGCGCGCCGCTGGTGCCGTAGACGTAGTTCACGCCCCAGCGGCCGAACCACGCGCCGTCCGCCTCCTGCTCGCCGAGCAGGTAGTCGAGCCCGCGAGCGAAGCGGGCCGGGTCGAAATCGTCCAGGCCGCAGCGCGCGACCATCTCCAGCACGCGCGCGCTGACGTCGGCGGTGCTGGGGTCGATCATCGCCTTGAGGTCGCCGTAGGGAATGCGGTTGAGCCACGCCTTGTCGTTGTCGACGTCGAACGCGCCCCAGCCGCCGGTCTTGCACTGCATGCTCGCGACCCACTGCGCCGCCCGCGCCAGCGCGCCGCGCACGCGGCCGGGCTCGGGGTGCTCGACGGCCGCCAGCGCCATCGCGACGACCGCCGTGTCGTCGACGTCGGGATACCAGGCGTTCTCGAACTCGAACGCCCAGCCGCCGGGCTTGCCGGTGCGGTTCTTCACCGCCCAGTCGCCGTAGCGCGCGACGATCTGCTCGCCCAGCAGCCAGCTCGCCGCGCGCACCAGGCGCGGGTCGTCGCGCCGCACGCCGGCGTCGACCAGCGCGCGCACGGCCAGGCCCGTGTCCCAGACCGGCGAGATGCACGGCTGCACGCGGTACGCGCCGTCGGCGGTGATCGTGAAGCCGTCGATCGCCGCGAAGCCGCGCACGACGACCGGGTCGTCGGCGGCGTAGCCGAGCGCGCGCAGCGCCAGCATGGCGTTGAGCATGGCCGGGATGATCCCGCCCCAGTCGCCGGTGTGCTCCTGGCGCTCGAGCGTCCACCGCTCGGCCAGCGCCAAGCCGGCGGCGCGAAACGGCACCGCGCCGGCGCGCTCGGCCCACTTGAGGACCGCGTCGACGCCGTTGAAGAAGCGCTCGACGGCGTCGGCGGCGGACGGCAGCGCGAAGCGCGCGTTGTCGCGGCCCTCGGCGTACAGCTCGTCGAGCTGCAGCCGCGGCTCGTAGACCGGTTTGCGGTCGAACAGCAGGATCAGCGGCACCGTGCTGCCGCGCGCCCAGCTCGAGAGGTCGTAGATCGAGAGCGGACCGCGGGCGGGCAGCACCATCAGCCAGGGCGGCAGCGACGGCAGGCCGGCCCAGTCGTACGCGCCGACCAGCGCGAGGTGCATCTTGGTGAAGATGCGCGAGCGGGTGACCCCGCCGCGCGCGAGCACGAAGGCGCGCGCGCGCGCGAGCGCGGGGTCGTCGGCGGGCACGCCGAGCAGGCGCAGCGCCAGGTAGGCCTCGATGGTGACGCTGAGCTCGCCGCCGTCGCCGTAGGCCAGCTCCCAGCCGCCGTGCGCCCGCTGCTGAGCGCGGAAGTAGCGCTCGGCGGCCGCCCGCGGGACGCGCTCGAACCGGCCCCAGAGGTGGTGCAGCAGCAGCACCTCGGCGGTGATCGAGACGTTCGACTCCAGCTCCGCCCACCAGTACCCGGCCGGGTCCTGGAGCGCGAACAGCGCGCCCGTGGCGCGCGCGATCGCGTCCGCCAGCGGCCGGGCGGCGGGGCGGCCGGTACTGCGGTCCGAAGGCGGCTTCTCGATGGTGCTCAAGCTGGTTCGTGCTGCGGCGTGGGCGGGGGCTGCGACGTGGCTGGGGCTGGTCGCCGCTCGCGGGCGGTTTTGGGATGCGAGCGCCGACGGCCTCCGTGCGCCGGCCGCCGGCGACCCCGCGCCGGAGGTCCACGCGGTCGTGCCGGCGCGCAACGAGGCCGACGTCATCGCGCGCGCGCTGCGCTCGCTGATCGCGCAGGACTACCCCGGCCGCTTCGCGGTGACCGTCGTCGACGACCGCAGCGAGGACGGCACCGGCGATGCGGCGCGCGCGACGGGCGACGATGCCGGGCGCGTATGCGTGGTGACGGCGCGGTCCCGGCCGGCGGGCTGGAGCGGCAAGGTCTGGGCGCTGGCCGAGGGCGTCGCCGCGGCGCGCGCCGGCGGCGCGGCGCCGGCCTACTGGTGGTTCAGCGACGCCGACGTCGAGCACGCGCCCGACACGCTCGCCCGGCTGGTCGCCACCGCGCAGGGCGAGCGGCGCGCGCTGGTCTCGCAGATGGTGGCGCTGCACTGCCGGACGAGCTGGGAGCGGCGGCTGATCCCGGCCTTCGTGTTCTTCTTCCGGCTGCTCTACCCGTTCGCGTGGGTCAACGACGACCGGCGCGCGACGGCCGGCGCGGCCGGCGGCTGCGTGCTGCTCGCCGACGCCGCGCTGGTGCGGATCGGCGGGATCGAGCGCATCGCGGGCGAGCTGATCGACGACTGCGCGCTCGCCGCGGCGGTGAAGAACAGCGGCGGCGGCCTGTGGCTCGGCCTGGCGACGACCTCGCGCAGCGTGCGCCCGTACGGCTCGCTCGGTGCGATCTGGTCGATGGTCGCCCGCACCGCGTACACGCAACTGCGGTACTCGCCGCGGCTGCTGGCGGGCACGGTCGCCGGGATGGCGCTGCTGTACGCCGCCCCGCCGGCCGCGGCGGTCGGCGGCGCGCTCGCGCGGCGCTGGGACGTCGCGGCGGGCGGAGCGCTGGGCTGGGCGACGATGGCGCTGGCGTACGCACCGACCCTGCGGCTGTACGGGGTGCCGCGGGCGCAGGCGCTGGGACTGCCGCTGGCGGCGCTGCTCTACACCGCGATGACGGTCGACTCGGCGCGCCGCCACGCGCGCGGCCGCGGCGGCACGTGGAAGGGCCGCGACTTCAGCTCGTCGCGTCGAGCGAATCGCTGCCGGCGAGAACCCGGGCGGCGCGGGTGAGGCTGGCCAGCGCCGAGGACACGTCGCGCACGAACCGGGCCGCGCCGCGCGGCGCGCGGGCGAAGGCCAGCGCGATGCGCGCGCCGTCGAGCCGGCCGTCGGCGCGGATCGCCCCTTCCAGCGCGGGCAGGTCGCGCGAGGCGTCGTCGCTGACCGCACGGACCATCGCGCAGCGCACGCCGCGCGCGGCGAGCGCCGCGGCGAGGTGGGAGCCCTCCATGTCCACGACGTCCGCAGCGTAGCGTTCGCGCAGCGCCCGGCGCTCGCCGAGCGTCGTGACGACGTGGTCCGCCGTGCACGCGGCGACGATCCGGGCAGCGGTGGTCTGGGCGGCAAGCGCCGCCGCGCACGCCGACGCCAAAGCGCCGTCGAGCGCGAATGGCCCGCGCTCGTCCGCGACGCTCCGGTAGATGACGATCTCCCCGACGTGGTGATCGTGCAGCGCGCCGCACAGGCCGAGCACGACGACGAGTTCGCTCGGCGCGAAGCCGGGCAGCGTTCCGGCCGTTGCCTGGCCGGGCGCGATCTCGGCGACGCGGCGGCCGGTCCGCGCCCGGCGAACGGCCGCCGCTTCGAACCCGCGGGGCACCAGGATCGTCACGGGCCGAGCCCGCCGTCGCGGCCGACGGCGAACGTGTCGGCCGCCCAGCGAACGCGGCGCGAGCCGTACGCCGCCGCCCAGACCGCCAAACCGAAGCCGTCGCGGAGCGGCACGAGCCAGCCCGGCTCGCCGGACGCGGCACCGAAAGCCCGGCGAGCCGCGGAGCGCAGCGCGAAGCGCAGTGCGAGCGCCGCGCCGAGCACGGCCGCTGCGCGACGGCGGTCGCGCGCCGCCATGACGTGCAGCAGCGCAAGCGGAACCGGATAGGTAAGGAACAGGCCCGCGTAGCCGGCCGGGCGCAGCGCGCGGTGGGTGCGCGCCCAGCGCACCTCGTGGGCCCACAGCGCGCGCACATCGGGCTCGGCGACGACGTTGGCGACGACGTAGCGCGAGAGGTGGACGCGCAAGCCGCGCCGCGCGACCAGCTCGCCGAGCAGGGCGTCGTCCGCAAGCCGCGTACCTAGCGTGCTCAGTCCGCCGAACGCCTCGAACACGTCACGGCGAACGGCCATCGTCGCGCCGAAGGTGTAGCGCAGCGGCCCGAGCGCCTGCGCGACGAGCGCGGAGGGCGCGAAGTGCTCGTGATTCGCCATCGCGCCCAGCGCCGAGGCGAGGCCGCCCAGCGGCTCGCCGCGATACAGGCAGGTCACCGCGCCGACCCGCGGGTCGGCGAACGGCGCAACGACGGCGCGCAGCCAGCCGCGGTCGACCCGCATGTCGCTGTCGGCGATCACGAGAATTTCGCCGCGTGCGTATGGCACCATCGCGGCCAGCGTGTTCGCCTTGGGGTTCGCATGCCGCGGCGTTTGCGGACCGGCGGCGACGACGCGGACGTGCGCTCGCGCCGTGCCGCCGAGCTCGGCTGCCACGGCGCGCGCGGTGACGAGAGCCGCGTCGGCGGGATCGCGCGTGCCGAGGATCACCTCGTACGCCGGGTAGTCCTGGTCGCAGAACGAGCGCAGCTTCTCGGCCAGCAACGGCTCGTCGCCGTGCAGCGGCTTGAGCACCGTCACCGCGGGCGCCGCATCGCCGCCGTCCGGTGGGCGGCGCGCGAACGCGATCACCCGGCTCAGCGCGAACGCGGAGTATGCGATGCCGGCGAGGGCGAGGATGCCCGTGCCGGCTTCGACGAGGCCGCGGGCGCTAGCTCCCATGCGCCAAGTCGGCGAAGGCGATCGTCTCCGTGCCGGGTGCGTGGAGCAGCGCGCGCGATGGCGGGGCTGGTCAGCGCGGCGAGCTCGTCTTCGAGCCGGTACTCGGCCAGGTCGGGCGCGATGCCGGGCCAGCGGCGGGTCGCGGCGTGGAAGAAGACCTCGGTGACGCCGGGCTGCAGCTCGTTCAGCAGCGCCAGCGCGCGCGCGGGCGTCATGCGGCCGACGTCGCTCAGGCCCAGGACGCGGTCGTTGTGCGGGATGCGCGCGGCGCGCAGGCGCGCCTTCATCAGCGCCAGCCACGGCGCGAGCAGGTAGGCGTTGGCCAAGCGCAGGCCGCGCGCGTCGTGCGTCGCCCGCCACGACGGCCTGAACGGCTCGTACGGAATGCGCATCGGCGGGCGGCCGTACGCGCGGCCGACCCGCAGCAGGATGCCGAGCACCGTGGGGTGGAGGTGCATGTGGCACTGCGCGTTGACGTGGTCGAGCGGCAAGCCGGTCGCCGCGAACGCCGCGAACTGGGCCCGGATCTCCGCCTCGAGCTGGCGCCGGATGCCGGGCCGGAAGAACCAGCGCACGCCCGCGCGCGCGAGGTCCGTGCCGAACGTCCCGTCCGCTTCCACCAGGTCGGGAACCCGCTCGGGCGGCAGCACCGGCCGCCCCGCGACGAGCACGACGTGCAGCCCGACGCGCAGCGAGGGCAGCGCGCGCGCGCGCGCCACCGCGTCGGCCGCGTGCGGCTCGCCGACCATCAGGCTCGCCGTCGTGAGCACGCCCTCGCGGTGCGCGCGCTCGACCGCCTCGTTGACCGGCACCGCGAGACCGAAGTCGTCCGCGGTGACGATCACGCGCCGCTCGTTCATCGGGCCGTACCCGGATCGCCCGGCGCGTTCGTCGCGCCCGGCGTCGCATCGAGCGCGCGCGCCGCGGCGACCGTCTCGGCCAGGAAGGTCGCGTGGTACGCCACCACGTCCTCGACGCCGGGAAAGCGCGGGTCGGTCCGCGTCTCGCCCAGGCGGTACCGTTCGCCGTCGCGCGCCAGCGTGCCGCGCGCCGCCAGCAGCCCCAGCGCCTCGTCGAGCGCCCTCTCGCGCGCCACGTCGAACTCGGGGTCGACGAACAGGCGCTTCGGCAGCTCCGCGCGCACGCGCACGACGCCGTCGGCCACGGCGCCGCGCGCGAACGGCTCGTCGCCGCGTTCGGCGCGCCATGCCGCGAGCCACGTCGCCAGCAGCGCGCTGGTCGTCACCGGCCGGGCCGCTGCCAGCGAGGTCGCCAGATCGCCGCGCTTCGTCCACGGCACCACCCGGTAGAGCAGCGAGAGGCGCCGCCCGCGGAACGGGTCGAACGCGATCGCCGCCAGCCAGACGTCGGCCAGCGGGACGAGGTGCGTGACGATCCCCTTGAGCGGCCGCATCCGGCCGTCGGTGCTGTAGAAGCCCTCCGGCGTGACGAAGAAGGTCGCGCCCGCCCGCACGACGTCCGCGATGCGGGCGATGTCGGCCTGGACGCCGGCGCGCAGCGCGGCCACCGCCTCGCGCCGGTACGGCTCGCGCAGCAGCGAGAGGCGCGTGCGGGCCTGCGCGGCGGCGAAGAATTCCGGCCGCGGCAGGTCGGAGAGCCGGCGCGCGCCCGGCCCGAGCGCGGCGAGCGCCTCGGCGCGGAAGACCTCGTCCAAGCCGAGATCGCCGTGCGCGCGCTGCACGTCGCGGGCCAGGCTGGCGAGCGGGCGCGACGAGAGCTCGTTCTCCAGCGGCAGCATCCCGATCGCCATGAACAGCGGGCCGGCGTCGAGCTCGCGGGCGAACGGCGCCAGCCACGGCATCCGCTCGGCGAAGAAGCCCGGCTCGTAGATCCGCCGCGACGACGCGGTGAAGACCGGCCGCCGCCACGGGCCTTGCGCATACGCCCGCCCGGCGACGATCTCCGACTCGTCCTCGTGCTGGTGGTTGGCGACCAGCAGCGTCGGGCCGCGGCGGAACGGCAGCCGGCCCCACTGCCGCACCCGCACCCGGGTCGTCAGCCACGGCTGGCGGACCGCGATGGCGAGCGCCTCGATCGGGGTGAAGCCGATCACGGCGCGGCACCGCGCTTGCGCACCCGCAGCACGGTCAGCGAGCCGAGCGCGAAGCTCCCGCCGGCGACCGCGAACATCAGCCGGTAGCCTGCCGCGGGCGTCGCCGCGTGGGCGATCAGGAAGCCGCCCAGCGCCGGCGCGGCGATCGCCGGCAGGCTCGAGAGCGTCGCCCAGATGCCCAGGTCGCGCGCCACGTCGCCCAGCGCCGGCACCGCGTCGAGCGCCAGCGCCCAGCCGACCGAGAACACCCCGCCGAAGCCGAGGCCGAACAGCGCGGCGTAGAGCAGGATCGCGGCCGGGTCGGGCGCGAGCGCGAAGCCCAGCGCGGCCAGCGTCATCGGCAGCCCCGAGAGCGCCACCACCAGCCGCCGGTCGACCCGGTCCGAGAGCGTGCCGGTCCAAATGCTCGAGACGATCGCGCCGACCAGCGCCGCCCCGGCGACCAGGCCGGTTCCCAGCGCGGCGTCGTGCACGCCCAGCACGTCGTGGAAGAAGTACAGCACGTAGGTGTTGAGCAGGGTCATGCCGAGCACGATCCAGCCGCGCGCGATCAGCGTCACGATCAAGTCGTGGTGGTCGCGCACGACGGCGTGGGCCGGCCCGCTGCCCGCGCCGCCGCCGCGCTCGCGCGGCACGGCGGCCAGCGACGAGGCTGCGATCAGCACGATCGCCGCGGTCACCAGCAGCGCGAGCTCGGGCGGCAGCAGCGCCGCGGCGATCAGGCCGGCGATCGTGCCGACCAAGGTCATCGCGCCGCGCACGCCCGAGGCCAGCCCCCAGGCTCCGCGCGGCACGATCTCGGGCAGCAGCGCCTGGTAGACCGTCGAGGCCGCGGTCAGCGCGACCGTCGCGACGACCAGGCCGACGCCCAGGGCCGCCGTCGTCGCGGCGAAGCCCATCGCCCCGAGCGCCAGCGCGTCGACGCCCAGCGCGAGCGCGGTCTCCTTGCGGCGGTCGCCGCCCAGCCGCCGGGCGCGGTCGGAGAGGGCGCCCGCGAGCGGCGGCACCAGCGCGACCGCGACCGAGGCCAGCGTGGCGAGCACCGCCAGCACCGCGGTGTGCTCGCGCGGTGCCAGGCGCAGGACGATCGCCGGGACGATGATCGCCAGCAGCGCCGCATCCTGGAACTGGATGCCGACCCAGAGCGCGTTGACGGTGGCGTGGTCGCGCGAGCGGAACGAGCCGCGCTCAGCGACCGCCATCGACGGGTTCGGAGACGACCTTGTAATCGCTGAACGTCGCGTGGGCGGTCACGTGGTAGGCCGGCAGCTTGATCTCGGCGTCCTCGACCGCCGGCAGCGGCACGCCGGCGACCGCGGCCGGCGTGATGCGGACGTCGATGTTGCCGCCGTTGACGTAGAGCCACTCGATCCGGCGCAGCCCGTCGGAGTCGAGCTCGGCGTGGACGTCCCGGATGTTTCCGGCGGTCTTGTCCTTCATCTCGAGCAGCGTGCGGTCGCCGTCGTGGGCGATGCTCGTCACGTCGTAGTGCTCAGGCCAGGTCGCCGGCTGCAGCGGGTCGGCCTTGATGTCCTCGAACCCCTTGCCGAACCACGGCACGCGCTCGAAGTGGACCGAATACACGTTCGGCTTGCGGAACGTCATGGTGCCGTTGAGGTGGAACTTGAGATACGGGAACGAGCGCAGCGCGAGGTCGACGTGGAGCTTGGAGGTGTAGGACCTCACCGACGCGGTGCGCGCTCCGGTGGCGGCGAAGGTGCGCACCGCCTCGTCGGCAGGCACCTCCGCGAGAAGCGCGGTCGTCGCAAGGGCTGCAACGGCGCTACGCAGGACGGAACGCATACTTCGCTCGCATTCGCCTCGTGTACCCTCGGAGCCCCCCGCGCCGAACCGGCCGTACGGGCCCGGTCGCCGTTTCGCCTGCTCGCCTGCCGGGAACGTGAGCGGCGCGATGTACGCGGAATATCAGATGCCCGAATCGGTCCCGGACGTTCCGTCCTTGCCGGATGCGCCCTCGGAGATTCCGATGCCGCCCGATCCGACCGGCCCGGTCGATCCTGAACCGCAGGCCATCGCGCTCTCGACCCTCAGGAGGGGAACGATGCGGATCTTTTCTCGGCTCGCAATCCTGCTCGTTGCGCTGTTCCTCGCGGTCTCGCCGTCGTTCGCGCTGGCCCAGACGGGCGGCACCGGCGGTTCCGGCGGCGGGACGACCAGCGGCGGCGCGACCGCAGGGGGCGGCGGCTCGGCTGCCGGCGGCACGACCGGCGCGGCTGCCGGCACGAACGGCTCGTCCACCACGACCACGACCACCGACAACAGCACCAACCAAGCCGCCGGCGGCACCAACTGGACCTGGATCGTCATCGGCGCGGTGGTGCTGGTCGTGATCGTCGGCCTGGTCGCGATGTCGAACAACCGCTCGCGCTCGACCACGACCATCCGGCGCGACTAGCGCCGAACCCGAAACGGACAACGAGCGCGCCGGGGCGTACGGTCCCGGCGTGACCAGCGACCGGCTCTACCCCTACCTGCTCGAGCCCAAGGAGACCGCCGCGATCTGGGGCGGCGACGCGCTGGTGACCCGCTACGGGAAGCGCGGCGACCGCACCCAGGCGCTGGGCGAGTCCTGGGAGTGCTGGGACGAGAACCCGGTCGCCAACGGCCCGCTGGCCGGCCGCACGCTGGCCGGCCTGCGAGCCGAGCTGGGCACCGAGCTGACCGGCCCGATCGATCCCGGCCGGACCTTCCCGGTGCTGACCAAGATCATCGACGCGCACCAGGCGCTCTCGGTCCAGGTCCATCCCGGCGACGCCTACGCCGAGCGGGTCGAGCACCAGCCCAACGGCAAGACCGAGTGCTGGTACATCCTCGCCTGCGAGCCCGGCGCCGAGCTGGTGCTCGGCTGGACGCGCGACACCTCGCGCGACGAGTACGAGCGCCGGGTCGCCGACGGCTCGCTCGGTGACATCCTGCGCCGCGTCCCGGTCCGGCCGGGCGACGCCTTCTACCTGCCGGCCGGCACCCTGCACGCGATCGGGGCCGGCATCCAGCTCTTCGAGACCCAGCAGGCCAGCGATCTGACCTACCGGATCTTCGACTGGAACCGCGTCGGCGCCGACGGCAAGCCGCGCCAGCTCCACGTCGCCAAAGCCGGCGACGTGCTCGACTACCGGGCGACCTTCCCCGGCGCGGTGCAGCAACTGGCCTACGCGGCCGACGGCCTGGAGCGGACGCTGCTGATCGCCGACCGCAACTTCCTGGTCGAGCGCGTCGTGGTGCAGGCCGGCGAGACCCACCTTGCGACCGACGGCCGCCCGCTGACCGTCACGACCCAGGGCGCGCACCTGCGCGTCGACGCCGGCGACGGCAGCGCGGTGCTCGCACCATGGCAGACCATCGTCTCGCCGGCAGCGGTCGAGCGGATCACGCTCATCCCCGGCGGCGAGCCGACCAGCGCGCTGGTGGTGCACCCGCAGCCCGACCTCGCCGAGGCGCGCGAGCGCGCGCTGGCGGCGGGCACGAACGCGAGCACGGCGGACGCGTTCTTCTCGCAGTTCGTCTAGCCGAGCCTCGGCGTTCGAGCCGCTAGGCCGTCGGCGTGCCGACCCGGTTCTCGCGCACGAGGACGCGGTCGATGATGCCGTAGGCTTGCGCTTCCGTAGCGCTCATGTAGTAGTCGCGCTCGAGGTCGCGCAGCACGTCCTCGACCGGCTTGCCGGTGCGCTGCTGGTAGATTTCCGCCAGCAGCCGGCGGGTGGCGATCAGCTCACGGGCGTGGATCTCGATGTCGGTCGCCTGGCCGCCGATCTGGCCGATCGACGGCTGGTGGATCAGGATCTTGCTGTACGGCAGCGCCATCCGTTTGCCGGGCGCGCCGCCGACGAGCAGCACCGAGGCCGCCGAGGCGGCGAAGCCGGCGCAGATCGTCGCCACGTCGGGGCGGATCAACTGCATCGTGTCGTAGATCGCCAGCCCCGCGCTCACGCTGCCGCCGGGGCTGTTGACGTAGAGGTCGATGTCGCGCTCGGGGTCCTGCTTTTCCAGGAACAGCAGCTGCGCGACGATCAGGTTCGCCATGTCGTCGTCGACGACGCCGGTGGCGAACACGATGCGCTCCTGGAGCAGGCGGGAGTAGATGTCGTACGAGCGCTCCCCGCGGGCGGTCTGCTCGACGACGATGGGCACCAGGCTCATGGGCCGCAGTATACCGGCTGCCGCGCCGGCCGGTGCGGCGCGGGCACCCGAAAGCGGCCACCGCCCGCAGGGCCCGGCGCCCGCCCGGTCCGAAACCGTCGCCATGAACACGCTGACCGAGACGCAGCGGGAACGGGTGCTCGCGCTGCTGCGTGAGGGCAAGACGCTGCGCCGCATCGAACAGGAGACCGGCCACCGGCGCGAGACGATCGCCGCCTACGGCCGCCGGGCCGGGGTGCTCGGTGGCGAGGCGGCCGTGCTCGCCGAGTTGCGCGAGCCGCAGTCGATGTGCGAGCCGCACCACGCGCTGATCGTCGAGCGGCTGGCCGAGGGGACCTCGCTGCGCGCGGTTCACGACGAGCTGGTGCGACGCTTCGCCTTTCCCGGCAGCTACGGCGCGGTCAAGCGCTACGTTCGCACCCAGGTCGAACGGGGTGCGCTACCCGTCCGGATGCTCGCGGCGTAGCCATCCTGGTACGCGCCCGATCTCAGCGTTGAGCGCCCGGTCGCGGGCTAGTCGTCGATGGTGCGGATGCTGTTCGCGCACATCTGGTCCTGGTACTCGTTGGGCGGCTCGGCCCCGGCGATCGGTACGAACGGGTGCGCGATCGCGTTCGAGCTGAAGTCGAAGTAGCCGGTCAGATCGGCGGCGTCGCGGTCGAAATCGGTCAGCGGCTGCGCTCCGTAGAGGTCGTCGACGAACTTCATGATCGAGCCGGGGTCGCCCGCGGTGTGGACCACCTCGCCGCGCTTGGCGAGATAGGGCGAGATCACCAGGAACGGGATGCGCACGCCGCGCCCCATCGGGTCGCCCGGCGCGGGCGTCGGCGGCACGACGTGGTCGTAGAAGCCGCCCCAGTCGTCCCAGATGACGAAGACGACCGTGCTGTTCCAGTCCTTCGACGCCCCGATCGCGTTGATGACCGTGCCGACCCAGTTGGGACCGTTCCGCCCGCCCGCGCCCGGGTGATCGCTCTGCTTGATGCAGGGCGGCTTGACCCAGGCGAACTGCGGCAGGCCGATCGTCTCGACGTCGGTCAGGATGCGGGTGGTCGTCGGAAAGAGCGAAGCCTTGGGCTGCGAGGACGGCGGCGGCGTCTGCGTCGCCTGGTACCAGGCGGCGATGTTCATGAAACCGTCGAACGGGTGGCCGCTGGTCTGGCCCGTCGTCGTGTAGTGCAGCCAGCTCACGTGCGCCGCGCCGAGCGTGTCGCCGTACGTCGCGCGCGCGTAGCACTCGCCCGCGTTGTCGGTGAGCGGCAGCGGGGTGGAGAACCCGTTGGGCCCGAGCACCGGGGTGGAATACGAGCCGTAGCCGGTGTCGAAACAGCCGCCGCCGGGCGCGGGCTGGTCGGCAACGGTCTCGACCTTGCCGCGGTTGCTGAAGCTCGCGGCGCCGGCGACGATGTACTGGTGGCCGGGATACGACGCGGTCGAGGTCGCGGCGAAGAAGCGGTCGCCCAGCGCGTACGTGCGCGCGATCTCCCAGTAGATCGACCGCTCCGCCGCCGGCACGTAGCGGAAGAAGTCGTAGTTGTTTCCGGCCGGCGGCGTGCGGCAGACGGGCGGCAGCAGGTGCTTGGGGTCGAGCCGGTCGACGTTGTACCAGGCCGCGAAGCTGAAGCGCGGGCCGTACGCCGTTTGGTTCACGCACTGCCAGGCGTCGTGGCTGCCGTACGCGCCCACCTTCTCGAGCGGCAGCGGCTGCATCTGCGCGGCGGCATCGGCGGGGAACACCGCGTCGGCGCCCGGAAAGGCTTGCGGGCCGCCGGAGCCGGGGTGGGCGAGGCCGCCGAAAAGGTTGTCGAAGGTGCGGTTCTCCTGCACGATCACGACGACGTGCTTGATGAACGGGCGCGCTGCCGCGCCGGCCGACGGCGGCGCCTGGGCGGCGCCGTGCCGCCCGCCGGGCAGCGCGGTGACCAGGAACGAGACCACGACGACCGCTGCGGCGAGCGCAGCCGTGCGAAGACGACGCGGCATGGAACACCCCCTGCTCCAGCGCCTGTTTGAAGCGGAGCCGTGCTCTCCTGGCACTGGCCTGAGAAACTTTCTCATGCGTGGCTCAGCACTTCGCCCGGCGGCCGGACGTAGCAAGTACAGCCATGCGAGTTTTGGATCGGCCGTCGACGAACGGTCACGTCTCATCGGTTACCCTGACCCCGCCGCGCCGTCGCTCCCGGTGGTGGTTCGCAGCGCTCGCAGCGCTCGTCGTCGTCGCCATCCTGGCGTCGCTGATCGTGGTGCGCGCGCGTGCCGGGGCCGTGACCTACACGACCGTGCCGGCGACCCAGGGCTCGCTCGCGCAGACGGTGACCGCCAGCGGTACGCTCAACCCGCAGAACACGATCAGCGTGGGCACCCAGGTGTCGGGCACGATCTCGGAGATCGACACCGACTTCAACGCGCACGTGCGCAAGGGCCAGGTGCTCGCGAAGCTCGACCCGACGACGTTCCAGGCCCAGCTCGACCAGGCCGAGTCGACGCTGGCGCAGAGCCAGGCGCAGGCGCAGGCCGCCGGGGCGACCGCGAGCGGCGCACCCTCGGCGATCGCCGCTTCCCAAGCGCAGGCAGCGGCCTCCGCCGCGAGCGCCCGTGCGGCGCAGCAGACCGCGGCGGCGGCTCGCGTCGCGGTGGCGAGCGCGCAGGCGAACGTCACCAAGAGCCAGAGCGCGCTGGTGCTGGCGCAGCAGACCGTCGCGCGCGACCGCGCGCTGATCGGGCAAGGCTACATCGCGCAGAACCAGGTCGACGCCGATCAATCCAACCTCGTCGCGGCGCAGACCGCGCTGCAGAGCGCGCAGGCCGCGGTGCAGCAGGCCCAAGCGCAGGCCGACGCGTCGGTCGCGCAGGCCGCCTCGGCCAGCGCGACGCAGCAGGCCTCGGGCGACCAGGCCGGCGTCGCGGACGCGACGGCCGCCAACCAGTCCGCGCTGCACGACGCGAGCGTCGCGGCGATCGGCATCCAGCAGGCGAACGTCGCGGTGGCGAAGGCCAATCTGGCGCACACGATCATCACCTCGCCGGTCGACGGCACGGTGATCGCGCGCAGCGTCTCGATCGGCCAGACCGTCGCGGCCAGCCTGCAGACGCCGACCCTCTTCACGATCGCCCAGGACCTGGGCAAGATGGAGCTCGACCTGGCGGTCGGCGAGCCCGACATCGGGCGCGTGCGCGCCGGCGACCCGGTCGACTTCACCGTGCTGGCGTATCCCAACCGCACCTTCCACGCGACCGTCGAGCAGGTGCGCCAGAACCCGACCACCGTCTCGAACGTCGTGACCTACACCAGCGTGGTCATCGTCGACAACCAGGACGGCGCGCTGCGCCCCGGCATGACGGCCAACGCGACGATCCAGGTCGCGCACGTCGACGACGCGACGATCGTTCCGCTGGCGGCCTTCAGCTACCAGCCCCCGGCCGGCTCGTTCGGCGGCGCGCACCGCGGCCATCGTAACGGCGCCGCGGGCGGCGCGAACGCCACGACCGCGGCCAAGCCGGCCGGCACCGGCGCTGCGAGCACGGCCTCGCCGTGGGGCGCGACCAGCGCGGCGAGCGGCGGCGCGGTGACCAGCGGCGGGCGCGGGCGGATCTTCGTCCTGCGCGGCGGCAAGCCGGTCGTGGTTCCGGTCACCGTCGGCCTGGTCGGCGAGACGCAGGCCTCGGTCAGCCCGCTGCGCGGCACGCTCGGCGCGAGCGACGGCGTGATCGTCGGCGACTCGAGCAGCAGCAGCGGCTCGCACGCCGCGGGCGGCGGCAACCCGCTGGCCGGCGGCCAGCAGCGCGGCGGCCCGGGCGGCAGCTCTCGCAGCGCGCTGGGTGGTGCGCGATGACCCCGGTCGTCGCGGTCCGCGACCTGCGCAAGGTCTACCCGCTGGAGGGCGGCGACGACGTCGTCGCCCTGCGCGGGGTCGACCTCACCATCGAGCCGGGCGAGTTCCTGGCCGTGATGGGCCCCTCGGGTTCCGGCAAATCCACCTTCATGCACATCGTCGGCTTCCTCGACCGCCCGACGTCCGGCCGGTACGCGTTCGCCGGGCAAGAGGTCTCGACGCTCGACCGGGACCAGCTCGCCGACCTGCGCTCGCGGGCGCTGGGCTTCGTGTTCCAGGCCTACAACCTGCTGCCGCGCACGACCGCGGTCGAGAACGTCGAGCTGCCGATGATCTACGCCGGCGTGCCGGCGGCGGCGCGGCGCCGGGCCGCGCTCGACGCGCTCGACGCGGTCGGCCTGGCGAAGTACGCGCTGCACCAGCCCAACCAGCTCTCGGGCGGCCAGCAGCAGCGGGTCGCGATCGCCCGCTCGATCGTCAACACGCCGCAGCTGATCCTCGCCGACGAGCCGACCGGCGCGCTCGACACCGCCTCGTCGGAAGACGTGATGGCGCTGTTCCGCCGGCTCAACCAGGAGCGCGGCATCACCGTCATGCTCGTCACCCACGAGCCCGACGTCGCCGCGCACGCTCGGCGCCTGGTCAGCTTCCGCGACGGCGAGATCGTCTCGGACACCGCGACCCCGCGGAAAGAAGAAGTGCTCGCATGATCGGCTTCGTGCAAACCATCCGGATGGCGCTCCAGGCGCTGGTGCGCAACCGCTCCCGCTCGCTGCTCACGATGCTCGGCGTCGTGATCGGCGTCGCGGCGGTGATCGTCACCGTCGCGATCGGCACCGGGGCGAAGACCTCGGTCGCCGACCAGATCAACGGCTTGGGCTCGAACCTGGTCGTCGTCATCCCCGGCAGCGTGCAGACCACCGGCGCCAAGACCGGCACCGGCGGCGCGTCCACGCTGACCGCGCAGGACGGCCTGGCGATCGCGAAGCTGCCCGGCGTCGCGGCGGTGTCGCCGTCGGTCAACCTGCGCACCCAGCTCGTCGCCGGCGACCAGAACTGGCAGACCACCGTCACCGGCGTCGCGCCGACCTACCCGGTGGTGCGGGCCTGGAACACGGCCAGCGGGCGGTTCTTCACCCAGAGCGAGACCGACGGCTCGGCCAAGGTCGCGGTGCTCGGCCAGACCGTCGTGCAGCAGCTCTTCCCGGGCGGCGCCGACCCGGTCGGCCAGGCCGTCCTCGTCAAGGGCGTGCCGTTCACCGTGATCGGCACCCTGACCGCCAAAGGCCAGAGCGGCGCCGGCCAGGACCAGGACGACACGGTGCTGATCCCCTACACCTCGGCGCTCGAGCGGCTCACCGGCGGCACGACGATCGGCACGCTGATGGTATCCGCGGTCGACGCGGCGCACATCGATTCGGTGCAGGCCGAGATCACCGGCACGCTCGAGCAGCGCCACGGGATCGTCGCCGGCCAGCCCGACGACTTCTCGGTGCGCAACCTGGCCGACATCGCGGCGGCGGCGTCCGCGACCGCGTCGATCCTGGGCCTGCTGCTGGCCGCGGTCGCGGCGGTGTCGCTGCTGGTCGGCGGCATCGGCATCATGAACATCATGCTGGTCTCGGTCACCGAGCGCACCCGCGAGATCGGCCTGCGGGTCGCGGTCGGCGCGCGCGGCGCGGCGATCCTGCGCCAGTTCCTGATCGAGGCGGTCGTGCTCTCGACCGGCGGCGGGGCGCTGGGCGTGGTGCTGGGCGTGCTGGGCGCCGGCGCGATCGCGCTGTTCGCCCACTGGCCGGCCAGCGTGCCGGTCGCCTCGGTCTTCCTCGCGCTGGCCTTCTCGGCGGCGGTCGGGGTGTTCTTCGGCTACTGGCCGGCCCGCAAGGCGGCCGCGCTCGACCCCATCCGGGCGCTGCGCTTCGAGTAGAGCTCCGCGCTCACCACGCTGCCGGCGAGCCCGGCCACGACCACGGTCAGGCCGAGCGCGCCGCGCAGCGTGGGCACGGCGTGGAGCTGCGCCAGCGCGGCCAGCGTGCCGATCACCGGGATCGCGAACGAGGCCAGCGCGACGGTGTTGGCCGGCAGCGCGCGCAGCGCGATCCCCCAGCACATCCAGGCCACGCCGCTGCCGACCACCGTCGCGAACAGCATGGCGATCCCGATGCCCGCATCGACGTGCGCGAACGACGGCCTGCCCCCGAATGCGAGCGCGGCGGCGGCGAGCGGAACGGCCGCGACGAGCTGCAGCCAGGCGGCCAGCCGCATCAAATCGATCGTGTAGCCGGCTTTGCGCTGCAGCACGTTGCCCAGCGCCCACCAGGCGCCGGCGACCGTCGCCAGGCCGCCGCCGACGAGGTCGCCCGGGCCGTGGATGCCCGAGGCGACGACCGCGATCCCGAGCGCGGCGACGATCAGCCAGGCGACCCGCGCCCGCGGCAGCCGCTCGCCCAACAGAGGCAGCGCGAACAGCGCCGTCCACAGCGGCATGGTGAACACCAGCGCCGTCACCGTCGCCACGTCGCCGAAGCGCAGCGCGACGGTCGAGAACAGCGCCAAGCCGGCGACTTGGGCCAGCCCGATGCCGACGAAGGCCCGGCCGGGCGGCGGGGCGGCGCTGCGGCGCAGCACGGCGAGCACCAGGAACAGCGTGAGCGCGCCGCCGACCACCCGGATCACGGCCAGCCAGTAGGGATCGAAGGCCGCGACGATGAGCTTGAGCGGGACCCAGTTGTAGCCCCAGACGAGGACTCCCAGAACGAGGACCGCGAGCGCGCGCACCGCCTCAGCCGGACGTCGGGAGCGTCATGACGGCTGCCGCGACCGGCACGGCGGTGCCGCCGACCTCGATGCCCTCGCAGCCGTGGTCGCCGTGCACGAGCAGGTGCAGCAGGCTGCGCCGCCCCATCCGGGTGCCCTGCTCGCTGACCAGGCGCGTGCCGTCCGCGTGCGGAGCGAGCCCGTGGCGCATCATGTACGCCGCCAGCGGACCGGCCGCGCTGCCCGTCGCCGGGTCTTCGGCGACGCCGAGCTCCGGCGCGAACATGCGCGCGTACGCGCCATCGGCGGTCGGCGTGAAGACGAACAGGCAGAACGGCGGCTCGCCCGCGCGCAGCGCGCGCGCCTCGCTCGGCCCGGTCGCGGCGCGGTCGACGTCGGCCCGGGAGCGGACGGCGACGTAGAGGTTCGGGTTGCCGGCCGTCGCCAACTGCGGCGGCACGCCGGGCAGAAGCGCCGCCTCGTCGAGGTTCAGCGCCCGGGCGCACGCCGCCGGCTCGAAGGTCGGGCCGAAGCCGATCGGCGGCGTGGTCAGCCAGAACATCGTCTCATGCCCGGGTTCGCGCTCGACCCGGATCGGCACCGGCCCGACCCCTTCCTCGACCGCGAACCGCGCGGCGCCGGCCTCGACCAGACCGTGCTTGAGCAGCACCGCGCAGGCGCCGATGGTCGGGTGGCCGGCGAACGCCATCTCGACCGACGGGGTGAAGATGCGCAGCCGCGCGGCGCAGTCGGCCCGGCCGGCCGGCACGACGAAGACGGTCTCGGAGAGGTTGAGCTCGCGCGCGATGCGCTGCATCGTCGCGTCGTCGATCCCGCCGGCGTCCGGAAAGACCGCGACCGGATTGCCCTCGAGCGGCGTGCGGGTGAAGACGTCGAGCACGCGGTACGGCCAGCCGCGTTCGGTGGCGGCCGCCATCAGCTCGCCGGGCCGACTTCGACGATCAGCTCGATCTCGACCGCCGCGTTGCGCGGCAGCGCGGCGACCCCGATCGCCGAGCGCGCGTGCCGCCCGCGCTCGCCGAACACCTCGACCAGCAAGTCGGAGGCGCCGTTGATCACCGCCGGCGGCTCGCTGAAATCCGGCGTGGCGTTGACCAGGCCGAGCAGCTTCACGATCCGCGCCACCCGGTCGAGCGAGCCCAGCGCAGCCTGGACCGTGGCCAGGAGGTCGATCGCGACCAGGCGCGCCGCCCGGTAGCCGTCCTCGACCGTTCGCTCGGCGCCGAGCTTGCCCACCACCGGATCCGGCGGCCGGGCGGAGACGTGGCCCGAGACGAACAGCAGGTTGCCGGTCTGGACGGCCGGCAGGAAGTTCGCGATCGGCGGCGCCGGCGGCGCGAGCACGATGCCGAGCTCGGCCAGGCGCTCGGTGATGGTCAAGGTCGTGTCCTCTCGCAAGCTCAGATGGTCGTGGCGAACTCGTGCTTGAGCTCGGCGATGCGCCGCTCGTCGCGCTGGTAGAACGTCCACTGCTTGATCCGCTTCGAGCGCAGCAGGCCCGCCTGCGAGAGCGCCTTGAGGTGCTCGCTCACGGTCGGCTGGCTGACCCCGAGCTTGTCGGCGATCAGCGCGCCGCAGACGCCGTCGGCGACCAGATCGCCGTCGACCTGGGGCGGAAAGTGGGCGACGGGGTCCTTGAGCCACTCCAATATCTGCAAGCGGCGCTCGCTGGCCAGGGCACGGATGGCGATCAGCACGGACATCGACGGCTCTTTCAAACAGGCATATCGCCATATTGCTAAACGACGAACACGATGTCAAGCCTTTAGCTGTCCTGTCGGCGCCGAGGATGCGGTCAGCGGCCGCCTCTATTGCACGGCGAGCAATCCGAGCCGCAGAGCGCGTCGGTCGGCCCACGTGAAGACGATGCCGGCTACGACCACCGTCACGGCCGTTCCCAATGCGAGCGTTGCGAGGTCGGCGATTCCGATAGCGGGCGCATCGAGCAGCCGGATCGCCAGGGTGAAGGGGAAAAACTCGAGCGGCCGCGCCAAAGCACTGTGATTGGATCCGATCAGAGCCAGTCCGAGCATCCCGAGCTGCAGGTAGCTGCCGACGTTGAGCGTGCGCCGAGAGATGAGGGTCAACCCCGAAAGACAGACTCCGAGGGCGATCAAGAACGCGATCAGCAAAACCAGCACGACGAACCCGGCCAGCGACAGATGAAGCGGTATCCGAGCAATGGCGGTGAGCACCGCCAAGACGATGGACCAGCGCACCAATCCGACCGCTCCGTTGCTGATCAGCTCCCCGAGAATGACGGTCACGTGGCGCATCGGCCCGGAGAACAGTTTTTCGAGCGTCCCGGAGGCGGCCGCCCCCATGACGGCCTCCACGCCCGACATACCGACCATTGCGAACAGCATCCAAGCGAAGAAGCCGATCGCGGAGTGGCGCAGCTCGGCCGTGCTATGGCTGTGCGCCGCACCAGCGAGCACGATCGCCATCATGAGTCCGATGTACAGGATCTCAAAGAACAGCGCTGAGGGGGCTCGCCGGTAGGCTCCCAAACGGCACTTGGTCGAAATCACGATGAGATTGAGCATTGCCGAGAATCCTCCGGTAGACGATGTCGAACGACGGCTCGCCGGTGGAGACCGCGACCGGAACGATGCCGGCCTGCAACAGCCTCCGCAGAGCGGCCTCGAGATCGGCCGTCTCAGCGCCGTCGCGTGAAAGTACGATCTCACCGCGCTCACCGCGGGAGCTGGTCCAGCCTTCCAGCGCCGGAATCGCTGCATCCCGCACGGTTACGACCAAGCGGCGGCCGACCACCACCGAGCGGAATGCGCGGTCGTCGAGATCGGCCAGCACGCGCCCGCCGGCCATGACGACCACGTTTGTGAACACGGACTGGGCAAACTCGATCTCGTGGGTTGCCACGACGAGCGCTCGGCCTTCGTCTCGCAGGGTGCGCAGCGTGCTTGCCAGGACCGACACGCTCTCGGCGTCGAGTCCCACCGTCGGCTCGTCGAGCAGAACGACGCGGGCGGGGATCAGGAGTGGACCGATGAGGCACAGTTTCTGGCGCATCCCCTTGGAGTACAGCTGCGCTTCCCGGTCGAGCCAGCCGTCGAGACCGAACCCCGCGGCGATTCGGTCGATCTCCCGGCGCCGGGCTCGGACACCGTGCCGGGCCAAGTACAGCTCGATGTTCTCCCGCCCGGTGTAGCGCATGTAGAGCGACTTGTCGCCTTCCTGCGCGAAGACGATATGGCGCAAGGTGGTGCGGTCGGCCAGCACGTCTCTCCCGTCCAGGCGGTACGAGCCGGAAGTCGGCAGGAGCGTCCGACCGAGCACCCGCAGCAAAGTCGTCTTCCCGGCTCCGTTCGGCCCGAGCAGCACCGTAACCGAGGACCCATCGATCGACAAGCTGAGATCGTCGATCGCGTGATGAACCGCGCGACCGGTGAAGACGACCTCGACATGGCTCAACTCGATCACGTTCCATTTCCTCTCTATGCGAAATGTGAGAGATGGTCTCGCGCGATCTGCACGAGCGCCATCCCTCTCATCACCCGGAGATCAGTTGGGCGAGCAGCCGCAGTTGCAGTTGCCGTTGGGGGCCGTGGACGTGTTGGGGTCCTTGACGTCGATGGGGGGCTTGATCACGAACATGAGAGTCTCCAATCTGTGTGTGGTGAGTGAAGTTGGTGCGGTTCACGCGAATGGGAATGATCACGGACGCTGCGTCAGCGCGGCTGCTGCAAGGCATCACCTCCCTGGCGCGTATCGCCGCTCATCGCGTCGTAGACGCGCATGGTGTCGTTGATGCGTGTCTTGTCTGACGGGCAAGGCTGCCGACCGGTCTCGATTCGAACCAGCGGACAACTAGCACCGAAGCAGCTCGGCACGTAGAAGCACTTCTGGCATCCGGAGTCGCTGCGATAGTCGCTGGCCGTCCACAGCGCGAACCGGTCGTCGTCGATCTCCAGAGTCCCGTCGGGATGCACCTTCCCGACCGCGTTGCGCGGGTCGTCGAAAGCAACCGTGCATTTGTAGATCGTGCCGTCGGAGCCGATCACGATCGAGTTCACCTTCGAGGCGTAACAGTAGCGCGCGCCGGGGCCGAAGGCACTGAACCCCACGCAGTCACGGGCATTCTGCGAAAGCGCCAGTAATTTCAGGTCGGTGACGGACCGACTTTCGCGGAGCGGAACGATGTCGTCGGAGGCCGTCTCGTTGTGGTTCCAGATGGGGTGAAAATCGATGGTGAAACGGGCATCGTCCCCGAATTGGTCGGTGAAGAGCTGGATGAGCCGCGCAGCGCCGTCGTAGTTCTTCTCGTCGACGTTGACGCGAATGGTGACGTTGAAGGTTGGTGGAAGCGACTGCAAGTGCAAGAGATTGCGCCAAATGATGTCGAACGTCGCGCCACCTCCGTTGAGATGACGGCTCCGGTCGTGTGTTTCGCGGTCGCCGTCGACGGTGATTTGGAAATAGCGGGTATTCATCGAGAGCAGGAACTCGACCTTGCCCGGGTCGAGCATATAGGCATTGGTCGTGATACCGGTCTTGAGTTTCGTGCCGTAACGCTCGCAAAGCGCGATCGCATGTTCGCCCAGCTCCCGCATGACGTCGAACGCGAAGAGCGGCTCACCGCCGAACCAGGCGATATCGAGCGTCTCGAGCTTGGGAACCTTTGCGTCCAGCATGGCCTTGACGCCAGCGCGGACCGGCGGCCTCATGGCCTTCTTGGCGAAGCTCTCGTAGCAGTAGATGCAGCGGAAGTTGCAATCCTCCGTCGGCATGATGATCAAGCCGAAGTCGCGCTGATCGTTCATCGACGCATGGAGGTTGTGCACGCGCGAGAGCTCGTTCGCGCCGGCGTCCACGAGAAAGCCGGCCTCGATCATGTCAATGATGACAGGCGGGCTCTGCTCGTCCAGAACCGTTCCCTTCATCGCGGATCGAGCGATGCCGATCTCCTGAGCATCCAGCGTCGCGACAGCTCCGGAGAAGCTGTTGCCGATCACGGTCTTCCCCTCGAACGTGCGCATCGCGTTGAACCGAGAGGCTTTGTAGCGCCGTCCGGAGACTGCCTTCGAGGACGGGGTCGTTCCTACCGACATTGGCCGTACTCCTTACGGGTGGGCAACCGGCTGGTCGCCGGGCGGGGGCGTTGGAGCGGGCTCGGCAGCCGCTGCAGGCGCGGCGAAAATCGCCGGCGGATGGGCCGCGCCGGCCGTCGCCGGCGGCGCAAGGGCCGGGAGCAGAGACAGCAGAGCGCTCACGATGAGGACGATCACTCGGACCTCCTAATTGCGGGATGGTCCAAGGGTAAAGCTTTTGTTTTCAGGCGCTGATACCGAGAAAATCGGTATGCCGATAACTAGACGGCTAGAACAGGCCGCTCTCCAGCGCCAGGGCGATCGCATGCTTGCGAGTTCGGCAGCCGAGCTTGCGAAGGATCGCGGCGACGTGCACGTTGACGGTGTGAGTGCTACGGCCTAGCTGGCGGGCAACGTCCTCACTGGTGCCGCCGTGGGTGATCAAGCGCAGCACTTGCAGCTCGGTCTTGGTGAGCCGCTGCAGCGGCGAGACCGAGCTCGTGCCGTCGAGCGGGCAGCGCTCGATCACTGCCGCCAGTCCGCCGAAGCCAACCTCACGCAGCACTGCCGTGCCGCGCAGCAGCTCGTCCCGGTCGCCGAGCTCCGCCGCCAGACAGGCGGCGCGGGCGACTTCGCCCAGCGCACGGCCCTCGCGACCGCTGCGGGCCAGCGGCGGCGCGAGGCGCTCGAGAAATCGCCGCCCGCCCTCGGCTCGGCCCAGCGCCGCGAAGGCGATCGCACCGATCGCGCTGCCGCGGGCCATGCGCCGCACGAGCTCGCCGCGGTCGCCCTTCATTCCCTCGACCGACTCGGTCGCGCGCGCCAGCGCTTCGTCGGCCTCCGCGCGCCGGCCCGAGAACGCGGCCAGCAGCGCGATCTCCGCCCAGCGGCGGAAGCGGCGCGCGGGTGTCGGCTGCTCTTCGGCGGTTCCCGACAGCAGCCGGTACGCCTCGTCGAGATCGCCGCGCCAGGCCGCGCGCAGCGCCCGGCCGTACGGCAGCGCGGCGGTTCCGGTCTCGATCGCCAGGTGTTGGCGCTCGACCAGCGCTTCGATCGCATCGAGATCTTCTTCCGCCCCCTTGTCGGCGAGCAGGTCGTAGCGCCCGAACGCCGCCTCGACGACGAGAAACGTGTCGCCCGCCTTGGCGGCGTAGTCGGCCATCTGCTCGAGCTCGTGCAGGCCTTCGTCGTAGCGGCCCTCGACCTGGATCGTGACCGAGGCGCGGATGCTCAGCGCGCGCGCCGCTAGCGCGTAGAGCCCGTTGCGCGACGCCAGCTCGACTGCGATCGCCGAGAGCGCCCGGCAGCGCCGCACGTCGCCGCCGGCGAGCGCCACGAAGCTTGCCTGGTGGTGTACGAGCGCACGCAGTTCGTCGTCCCCGGTCGTCGTCTCGACCCGCGCGAGCACCTCGCGCATCTCACTCGCCGCCGCTGCCGCGTCGCCCAGGAGCACGCGCGCCACGGCGTTCGCGGCGCGCACGCGCAACGCCATCGGCTCGTCGGAGATTCCTGCCGCGAGCAGCCGGTCCAGCGTTGCGACGGTGTCCGCGAGCGGCTCGCGCGCCTGGGGAGCATTCCACTTGGCGAGCAACAGTGCGCGCCGGTACGTGATCGCCAGGCACTGCGCCTCATCGGCACAGGTCTCTAGGCTGCGCCGGAAGAGGTGGTCGGCGTACGGAAAGCGGCCAGCCGCGGCTTCGCGAACCGCGCGCAGCGCCAAGATCACTGCATTGGGCTCGTGGGCCTGGCGCTCGAGCGCGTCAAGGGCGAGGTCGACGGCGTCGGCGGCATCGGACTCGGCCAGCTCGAAGCCGTGCTGCTCGAGGAGCGCGAGTAGCTCGCCGTGCGCCCCGGCGCGCACGAGCGCGTCAACGGCGGCAGCCCGCGCGCCCGCGGCGAGCTGGAGCCGGGCACCCTCGAGCAGTAGCCCGCGCAGGCGCTCGCGCTCGGCGGTCGCGAGCCGCCGTTCGAGGAAGTCGCGCAGCAGCAAGTGGAAGCGGAAGACGCCCGGTGCCTCCGCGCGTACCAATGGAACGGTGCTTAGCACGTGCGTGAGCGCGTCGCGGCGATCCTCGAAGAGCGGGCCGAGCACGCGCAAGTCGACGACGTCGAACGCGCTGCTCTCGAAGAGCAGCCGCCGGTCCTCGGCCGAGAGCCGGCTCAGAACGCGTTCCGCCAAGAACTCGTCGAGCAGCGCACGGGCGCGGGCCAGCACGTCGCCTTGCGCCGGATCCGTGAAGGCCCGCGCGCCCAGGACGAACGCCGTCGGCCAGCCGGCGGTGAGCTCGTGCAGCGCCGCGACATCGGCAGGTCCATCGACGCCCAGCGCGCCCGCCACGTCGGCCGCCTCGTGCAGCGTCAAGCGCAAGTCGTCCTCCCGGATCACCGCGCCGAGCCGGCGATACGCGATCCACGTTGCGGACGGTATGGCATCGGCGTCGCGCGTGGTCAGGATCCACGTCGTCTGCGGACACAGGTCGACCAATTCCAGCAGGAACGTCTCGAACTCGGGAATTTCGGCCGTGTTGTGACAGTCCTCGAGGAGCACGATGCCCTCGAAGCCGGCGAGTAGGTCGGCGACCGAGCGGGCGAGTCGCCAAGGGCCGAACTCGCCTCGGCTGGTCCGCTCGGCGACCGCACGAATCGAGCGCATTGCACGCCCGGATTCCCGCAGGGCCGCGGCGATGCCGCGCACCGCCGCGCCTAGATCACCCGGCTGCGGCGGGAGCTCGACGACCAATGCCGTCCGCGCGCTGCGGGCGAGGTACTGCTGCAGCAGGACGCTCTTGCCGTAGCCGCCCGGCGCGGCCAGCACCGTGACGGGATACGCCGTCGCCTCGTCGAGCCGGCGCAGCAGACGCGGGCGAATGGTGAGCGATGGGCTCGATCGCCCTGAGGCGCCGGCCGCGCGTCCAAGGGGAGCGTGGTTCTCTGGCAGGCTCGTCACGTCGTTATCCACCCGGTACTGGACGGTGCGCCCCTGCTTAGGAGGGATTGCCTCGTTCGCCTCCAGGCAATTCGATCTACCGCTTCGCCCGTCGCGGCCACCACCACGGGTCGGCCTGGGCCTCGTGCTGCACGCCCGCCACGGCGAACGCCACCGCCAGCGCCCCGAGGCACCAGTACGGGAGGTGCCAAGCCAGGTGCGTCCGGCGCACCAGCTCGTCGACCGTCATGATGCAGTAGACGAGCGTGGCCCACCAGCCCATGCTGGTCCAGGGCGAGCGCCCACCCAGGACGGCGAGCGACTTGAGGCCGACGGCGGCGAGCGCGACCAGCAGGGCGACGAGGACCGCGGACATGGCGAGCCTCGTTGCGCGAACCGACGAAGGGCCCCCTCCGAGCTCCCCGAACGAGCGCCGCATGCCATACCGCGGGCGGGTCGCCGTCGTCGCCGGAGCTTCGGGCGGAATCGGCGCCGCGACGGTGCGCGCGTTTCTCGCGCGCGGCGCGGCGGTCGTGCTCGCCGCGCCGCCGGACGCGCTGCTCGCCGCGCTGGCGCGCGAGGTCGAGCCGTACGGCGAGCGCGCGCTGGTCGTGCCGACCGACGTCACCCGCCGCGACCAGGTCGACCTGCTGGTCGCGCGGGCGCTGGCGGCCTACGGCCGGATCGACGTGCTGGCCAACGTCGCCGGGATCGGCGCGAGCCCGTCGTTCTGCGACACCAGCGACGCCGAGATCGAGCGCGTCCTGGCGGTCAATCTGCTCGGCGCCGCCCGCACCATGCACGCCGTGCTGCCGATCATGCGGGCCCAGCGGCGCGGCGCGATCGTCAACGTCGGCTCGATCGCCGGCGAGGTGGGGGTGATGGGGATCTACTCGGGCTCGAAGTTCGGGCTGCGCGGGCTGACCGACTCGGTCCGGCGCGAGGTGCGCGGCGACGGCATCGGGGTGACGCTGATCGAGCCCGGCTTCGTCGCCACGCCGATGAACCCGTCGATGAGCGGGCTCCCGGGCCCCGAGATCGTCGCCGAGGCGATCGTGCGCGCGGTCGACCGGCCGCGCCGGCTGCGCATCGTGCCGGCCGGCTACCGGCTGGCGGTGTTCGCGTTCAAGACGTTTCCGTGGTTCACCGATCTCGTGTTCGGCGACCCGCGCATCCAGCGGCGGCTCAACCGCGACGCCCGGGCCGAGCGCGCGGAGCGAGAGCGGCGTGACGAGCACGGCGAGCGCGCGCAGGCGACGGCATGAAGGCGGTCGTCGTGACCGGCGCGTCGAGCGGTATCGGCGCGGCGCTGGTCGAGCTGCTGGCGCGCGAGGGGTTCGCCGCGTTCGCCGGCGTGCGCAGCGAGGCCGACCGGGCGGCCGCCGCGGCGCTGCACCCCAACGTCCGCCCGCTGCGCCTGGACGTGACCGACCGCGCCTCGATCGACGCGGCCGCGCAAGTGGTCGCCGAGAGCGGGCTGCCGCTGCACGGTGTCGTCTGCAACGCCGGCATCGCCGTCGCCGGACCGCTCGAGTACTTGCCGGTCGACGAGCTGCGCCGGCAGTTCGAGGTCAACCTGTTCGGCGCGGTCGAGGTCGCGCAGGCCTTCTTGCCGCAGCTGCGCCCGGCGCGCGGGCGGCTGGTGTTCGTCGGCTCGAGCTCGGGCCGGCTGGCGATCCCGTTCATCGCGCCGTACAGCGCCTCGAAGTTCGCCTTGCGCGCGCTGACCGACGGCCTGCGGGTCGAGCTGGCGCCGTTCGGCATCCGGGTCGCGCTGGTCGAGCCGAGCGCGGTGAAGACGCCGATCTGGGCCAAGGGCCGGGCTTCGAAGGCGGCGCTGCTCGCGCTGCTGCCGGCCGCGGCGGCGGAGCACTACGGTGCGGCGATCGAGGCCGTCTTTGCCGCGACCGACCGCGAGGAGCGGGGTGCGATGCCGGTCGCGGTCGTCGCGCGCGCGATCCGTCACGCGCTGACCGCGCCCAAGCCGCGCGCGAACTACCTGCTCGGCGCGGCCGCCCGGGCCGGCAGCATCGCGGCGCTGCTGCCGGCCCGGCTGCGCGACCCGCTGGTGCGCAGGACCTTGCGGCTGCCCTAGCGCGGAAGCCTACGCGCTACAGCGCGCCGTACTCGCTCTGGAGCTGGGCTTGCTGGATCGCGTTGGATGCGGCGATCTGGTTCTGAATGCTCGCTTCGGTGACCGTGTCGCTGCTGCTCGTCGCGACCGGCACGCCGAGCGCATCGGTCTGCGCGTCGGTCGCGCTCGACGACGCATCGGTGCTCGAGGAACTCGCGTGTCCGCCACCACCATGGTGATGGTGGTGTCCCGAACGAGCGCTCTGTGCGTTCTGCACGTCGGACTGGAAGGTGGACTGCTGGGCCGGGGTCAGCACGGAGCTGATCTGCTGCTGAACTTGCGACTGCGAGAGCCCTTGGCTCTTGCCGTCCTGCACGATCGAGCGGATCTGGGTGCGCTGGTCCTCGCTCAGGCCGAGGTTGGCGTAGGGGCGCATGCTCGCGGACGAGGCCGTGGCGGCTTGCTGGGTGGGGTCCGTACCGGCGATGGTTTGCACGCCGAAGCTCATGGGGTGAATCCTTTCTCGGGAAGGGGGCCGGGTCCGGGTTGCGGACCTGCCTCTCCCACCTCCATCGGCAGCGATGCTGAGGCCAGGCTGAGCCGATCCTGGCAACGCGCGCGCCCGGTCCCTCCGGTGAAGGCGCTGCCTACGACCCGAACCAGAAGATAGCCTGGCCGGTCCCGATCGCCGCTTCGTAGCGGCCGAACTGCTCGCCCGGCGCCGTCCAAGCCGGACCGCCGTGCGCGCCCGCCAGCACCAGGTAGTGCGCGAACCGCCCCTCCGGCGAGCACGTCCGCCGGAACTCCTCCGCCTGCGCGAGCACGGCCGCGTGGTCGCCCGCCCGCCACAGCGCCATGACGCGCTCGTCGAATTCGCGCAAGGCCGGGTCGCTGATGTCGGCCGGGTCGGCGCTGGCGCGCTGGCGGATCGTCGCCAGCGGCCAGAAGCGGTGCGACATCCCGCCCGAGGCGACCAGCACCACCCGCCGGCCGCTGCGCGCGACGGCCGCCGCGATCGCTTCGCCGAAGCGCAGGTTCGGCTCGACCTCGGCGGTGTCGAGCACCGAGACCGGCAGGACGCGCTTCTTGCCGGGCCCGGGATTGTAGTAGTGCATCGGGTTGAGCGTGCCGTAGTGGACCGGCAGCCCGCGGTGCGCGGCCGCCTCGGCCGGCACGCCGCGCGCCTTGGCCTCGCCCGCGATCAGCGCCGCCAGCTCGGGATCGCCCGGGTGGTCGTAGGCGTACTCGTGGATCATCCAGGGGATCTCGTCGCTGGTGTAGACGCCTTCGTGGCGCTCGTGCGCGTTGAGGATGAACTCCAGCGTCGAGTGCCAGTGCGTGTCGATCACGACGAACGTGTCGAAGTCCAGGCCGGCGATCCGTTCGTCGTACAGCTTCGGCAGCGCGTCGTAGAACGTGGTGACGTTCTTGCCCATGTACGCTCGGCGCGCGTCGGGGTCGAGGATCATCAGCCGCGGCACGTGGGTCGAGAACAGCCCGGCCACGATCGCACCGTCCGCCACTACGCCGCTCCGACCAGCGCGTCTCCCGGCGTCCAGCCGTCGGGGCCCTTGTAGCGCATCGGCGGCAGGCTGGGGATCTTCGAGCGGAAGACGAGGTACTGGCGGAAGCCGTCGAACTCGAAGGTGCGCTTGTCGGCGATCAGTCCGCTCTCGTAGAGCGAGCCGGCGATGGCCGAGTCGCGGCCCAGCTTGCGGATCGTGATCGGCAGCAGCTTCTCCTCCAGGTCGAGGATGCGGAAGCGGGCCTCGTCGGGATCGGGGGCGGTCTCGATCGCCTCGGCGACGATCCGCAGGCCGGTGCCGATGTGGCGCACCTCGTCGTGCATCACGTACTCGTAGGTCACCGCGGTGGCGAGGTCGCCGTGCTTCTTGGCCAGGTCGATGATCGAGTTGAACAGGACGTGAGCCGAGTACGCTTCGAGCGTGCAGACCTGGCCGTAGACCAGCTCGACGAAGGTCGGCAGGCCGTTGACGAAGCGGAACAGCTCGGTCTGCTCGCGCGGCACGTCGAGCGAGTCGGCCAGGTCGAGGTCGCGGATGCGGCGCCACTCGACCTGGGTGTGGCGCACTTCGTCGAGGCCGTGGGTGGCGTAGAAGTACTGGATCGACGGGCGGTTCGTCTTGGTGACGATCTGGGCGACCTGGGCCGCCGTTTGCGCCTCGCCCCAGCAGGTCGTCACCATGATCGGCCGCATGGCGTCGCGGTAGGCGCTCGAGAGCCCCGGGTCGTGGACCTTCGCGGCGCGGTACTTCTCGAGCAGCGCCTTGGAGTCGCGGTACTGGTGCTCGATGTACTCCTCGTACGACTCCAGCGTCCCGAACGTGCGCAGCTCCTCGCCCGCGACGTGGGCGGGAATGACGGTGACCGGTGACATGTACGACATGCTGTGATTTCCTCTTGAGCGGACCGGAGCGAAGCGAGGACCGCCACGGATTCGCGGCACGCGAATCCTGCTCAATATGCGATGCAGACGAGCTTGGGTTCGGTGAAGAAGTCCAGCGACCAGCGGCCGCCCTCGCGGCCCAGGCCGCTCATGCCGACCCCGCCGAACGGCTGGCGCAGGTCGCGCAGGAAGTAGCCGTTGATCCAGACCATGCCGGCCCGCACGGCGGCGGCGAAGCGCATTCCCGTCGCGCCGCTGGCCGTCCAGATGTAGGCCGAGAGGCCGAAGCGGGTCGCGTTCGCGCGGGCGACCACCTCGTCGAGGGTGTCGAAGCGGAACAGCGAGAGCACCGGGCCGAAGACTTCCTCGCGGGCGATCGCCTGCGTCTCGTCGCGCGGCGCGAAGACCGTCGGCCCGAGGTAGTTGCCGCCGGCCAGCGCGGCGTCGGCCGGCCGCGCGCCGCGGACCAGCGCCTCGACTCCCTCGGCGTCGGCCTCGGCGACGAACCGCTCGACCCGCGCCCGGTGCTGGGGCGTGATCAGCGGCCCGAGGTCGCTCGCGTGCGACTGCGGGTCGCCGACCCGCAGCGCGCGGACCCGCTCCAGGTAGCGCTCGACGAAGCGGTCGTAGATCCCGCTCTGCACGTAGAGCCGGGTGCCGGCCAGACACACCTGGCCGCTGTGGCGGAACATCGCCAGCACGCTGCCCTCGACCGCCAGCTCCAGGTCGGCGTCGTCGCAGACGACGTTGGCGCTCTTGCCGCCCAGCTCGAGGGTGACTTTCTTGAACGTCGGCGCGGCGGCGGTGTTGATCGCGATCCCGGTTGGCTCGCTGCCGGTGAAGGCGACCGCGTCGACCCGCGGGTCGGCCACCAGCGGCGCGCCGGCGCTGGGGCCGAAGCCGGTCACCACGTTGACCACCCCGTCCGGCACGCCGGCCTGCGCGCACAGCTCGGCCAGCCGCAGGGTCGAGAGCGGGGTCAGCTCGGAGGGCTTGAGCACGCAGGTGTTGCCGGCGGCGATCGCCGGCGCGATCTTCCAGGTCGCCTGCATCAGCGGCGAGTTCCAGGGCGTGAGCAGCGCGCACACCCCGACCGGCTCCTCGCGCACGATGCTGACGAGCTCGCGCGGCGCGCCCAGGAACGGCTTGCGGTCGAAGAAGGCGCTCTGCTCGCGCTGCTCGATCGCGCTCGCGAAGAAGGCGCAGTTGTCGGCCGCGCGCGGCACGTCGCGCTCGGCGGTCTCGCGGAACGGCTTGCCGGCGTCGCGCGACTCGAGCCGCGCCAGCTCCTCGCGCTGCTCGACCAGCAGCTCGGCGAGCCGGCGCAGCACCTTCGCGCGCTGGGCGGCGGTCGCGCGCGGCCAGGGTCCCTCGTCGAACGCGCGCCGGGCCGCGCCGACCGCCCGCGCGACGTCGGCCGGGCCGCCGTCGGCGATCCGGGCGAACACCGCGCCCGAGGCCGGGTCGACGTCGTCGTAGGCCGCGCCGTCCGCGGCGTCGGCGTACGCGCCGTCGATCCACAGCCGCGCCTGCAGCAGGTCGGGGGCGATCACGAGAGCGCGTGCAGCGCGGCGCGCCGCTCGGGCCGCATGGCGGGGACGAGCTCGTACAGCTCGGGGAGCCGTTTGGTGATGCGCTCCTGGGCGTCGTCGGGCGCGAGGTAGGGCGGCCGCGCCGGGCCCATCTCGATCCCGGTCACCACCGACGCCGTCACCTTGGTCATGCCGAGCGCGCCCAGCGCCGCTTCGCCGCCGCGCGGGAAGACGCGGTTGAGCCGGCGCTGGATCTCCTGCGCGGTCGCGACGTCGCCGCGCTTCCATGCCGCGTCGATCGCGACGCAGGCCGGGATCGCGAACACGTTGATCTGGCCGCCGCCGGAGCCCAGCAGCCGGCCGGTCAGATACGCCCGGAACGTCTGCAGGTAGACCGCCCGGTCCGCCAGCGCGTCGGCGACCGCTTCGAGGTGCTGCAGCTCGGTCTCGACCTCTTTGACGCAGGCGACGTTCTCGAGCTCCGCGACCTCGCGGAAGAACTTCGGCGACATGTGGAACTTCGAGAGCGCCGGGTTGTGGTAGACGCAGAGCGGGATCGCCGACGCCTCGGCGACCTGGCGGAAGTGCTCGAACGCCTCGCGCTCGCCGACCTTCCAGTAGTACGGCGCGATCACGACCGCGCAGTCGTAGCCCAGCTCGGCCGCGTACTTGGTCCAGCGCAGCGCCTGCAGCGTGGTCGCGCCGGAGGTCATCGCGAAGGTGCTGGCGCCGGGGTGCTTGCGGGCCTGGTCGAGCGTCACCTCGAGCACCCGCCGGCGCTCGTCGTCCTCGAGGTGGAGGAACTCGCCGATCGAGCCGGTCGCGACCACGCCGGTCGCGCCCTGGGCGAAGCACCAGTCGACCTGGGCGCGCAGCGCGCCCTCGTCGACCGCGTAGCCGCGGTCCATCGGGGTCACGACCAGGCCGATGACGTCCCGGAAGCGGTCGCGGTAGCGCTCGATCTGCATGGCTCCTCCAATTCGGGGGGCGCGGGAGGACGCCTCGCCGGCTAGTCGTCCTCGGCCGGCGCCTCGCCGCCGACCACGTCGGCCCGCTTGGCGCCGCTCGTCGCCAGCGCCGGCTTGCCGGCCGCCCGCAGCGCCGCGTTCGCGCGCGCGACGTCGCCCCGCTCGAACGCCGCGACGTCGCGCATCACCGCGGCGTAGGCCGCGTCGACCCGCCCCGCGTACTCGCGCTGCGCCGCGTTGGGCGGCGCGCCGCTGGCGAAGAAGCCGGTGCCGGTCAGGCTCTGCAGGTCCTCGCGCAGGCGGCCCGGCCGGGCGATCGAGTCCTCGTCGTTGGTGAAGTCGGCGGTCAGCCGGCCGCGCAGCGCCAGCGCCTCGGCGCGCACGTCGCGCAGCGTCGCGGCGAGCGCGGGCGCGGCGCCCTGAGCGCGCGCCGCCGACGACGCGGCGTACGCGTCCAGCCGGTTCAGCGCGGCGTCGAGCGCCGAATACTCGCCGAGGTGCTGCCTGGAGAAGGCGTACGCGGCGCGGTAGTCGGCGGCGGTGAGGTGCGCGCGCGGGTCGGCCTCGACCCGCAGCGGGGCGGTGAACGTTCGCCCGCCCAGCGCGATGCGCACCGTGTAGCGGCCGGGGACGACCGCGGTGCCCGTGCGCGGGCCCTTGTACTCGTCCTTGGCCGCGCCGTCCCAGCGCACCGGCCCGTCCTCGCGCAGGTCCCACACGACGCGGTTGATCCCGGCGTCGTTCGTCACCAGCGGAATCTCGCGCTCGTCGACCCGGGTGGTCCCGGCGATGCGGCGCACGACGCGGCCGTTCGCGTCGAGGATCTCGAGCGCCGGCGCGCTCGCGCCGGGCGTCGTCTGGTAGAACGAGATCAGCGCGCCGGCCGGCGGGTTCTTGCCGGCGTAGCGCGTGTAGAGCCCCTGGTCGTTGGCGTGCCGGCTGAACGCGTAGGCCGGGCGCGGCGCGAACAGCATCGCGCCGGCCGCCTGGGCCTGCGGCAGCTGCTGGAGCGGCGTGAGGTCGTCGAGCACGAAGGCCGCGCGGCCGTGGGTCGCGACGATCAGGTCGTTCCAGCGCGGCTGCACCCGGATGTCGTAGGTGGCGACCGTCGGCAGCCCGAGGCCCGGCTTGCGCCAGTGCGCGCCGTCGTCGTACGAGAGCCAGAACGAGTTCTCCAGGCCCAGGTAGACCAGGTGCGGGTTGCGCGTGTCGGCCCGGATCGCGCGCGGCTCCTGCTGCGGCAGGCCCTCCGCGATGCGCGCCCACGACGCGCCGTAGTCGTGCGTGACGAACACGTACGGCGTGTGGTCGCCGACGTAGTGGCGGTCGATCACCGCGTACGCGCTGCCGGCGGCCAGCGGCGAGGGCGAGACCATCTCGGCCCGGCCGTCGGCCGGCACGCCGGGCGGCGTCACGTTGCGCCAGTGCTTGCCGCCGTCGCGGGTGAGCTGCACCAGGCCGTCGTCGGTGCCGACCCAGATCTCGCCCCGGGTCTTGGCCGAGGGCTCGATGTCGAGGATCGTGCCGGTCGTCTCGGCGCCGGTGTTGTCGAGCGCCAGCGGGCCGCCCGCGGCGACCTCGTGCGCTTTGTCGTTGCGGGTCAGGTCGGGCGAGATCGGGGTCCAGTTGCGGCCCCGGTCGCGCGACGCGAAGACGACGTTGCCGCCGAACAGCGCCGTGCTCGGGTCGAACGGGTCGAACGCGATCGGCGAGTCCCAGTTGAAGCGGTACGGCAGGCCGGCCGGCACGAACTGCTGCGCCGCCGTCGCGACGTACGCGCGCACGAACGTGTTGCGCTGCGCGCTGCGGTCGTAGATCGTCAGGTTGCCGTTCTGCAGGTCGGTCCAGACCAGGTTGGAGTCGCGCGGGTCGGGCCAGGCCCACTGGCCGTCGCCGCCGATCACCCGCTCCCAGGCCTCGTCGGGAATGCCGTCGGGCCGCAAGCTGTTCGAGGGGCCGCAGAAGCCGCTGTTGTCCTGCAGGCCCATGCAGATGCTGTACGGCGTGCGGTCGTCGTAGCCGACGTGGTAGATCTGCCCGATCGCCAGGTTGCGCGAGAACGCCCAGGCGTTGCCGCCGTCGAGCGAGAGCGCGTAGCCGCCGTCCTCGCCGACGATCATGCGCTTGGGGTCGCTCGGCGCGATCCACATGTCGTGGTAGTCGACGTGGACGCTCTCCGCGATCGACTTGAACGTCTTGCCGCCGTCCTTCGACTCGGAGAGCTCCTCGGAGACGCCGTACACGTGGTCGGCGTCGGCCGGGTCGACCCGCACGTGCGAGAAGTAGAAGAAGCGCTGGTCGACCAGCGTGTTCTTCGTCATCAGCCGCCAGTTCGCGCCGGCGTCGTCGGAGCGCCACAGGATGCCGTCGGTCTTCGACTCGATCAGCGCGTAGACGCGCTTGGGGTTCGACGGCGCGACCGCCAGGCCGATCCGGCCGGTGATCCCCTCGGGCAGCCCGTGGCCGGTCAGCCGGTTCCAAGTCTTGCCGCCGTCGGTCGACTTCCAGATGCCGTCGTCGGGCCCGCCCGAGGCGAACGTCCAGGGCTTGCGCTGGAACTCCCAGATGCCGGCGTAGAGCACGTTGGGGTTGGTGGGGTCGGCGACCAGCTCCGAGACGCCGCTGCGCGGGCCGACGTAGAGCGTCTTGGCCCACGTCTTGCCGCCGTCGGTAGTGCGGTAGACGCCGCGCTCGGGCGAGTCGGCGAACACGTCGCCGAGCGCCCCGACCAGCACCGTATCGGGATTGCGCGGGTCGATCACGACCGAGGCGATGTACTTGGTCGCGCCCAGGCCCAGGTTGGTCCAGCTCTTGCCGGCGTCGGTCGACTTGTAGATGCCGTCGCCCCAGCTCACGTCGTTGCGCGGGTTGGTCTCGCCGGTGCCGACCCAGACCACGTCGTGGTGCTTGGGATCGATGGCGACCGCGCCGATCGAGGCGACGTTCTCGTGGTCGAAGACCGGCGCCCAGGTGGCGCCGCCGTTGGTCGTCTTCCAGACCCCGCCGCCGGCCGAGCCGAGGTAGTACAGCTTGGGATCGTCGGCCACGCCGACCACCGAGCTGACCCGGCCGCCCGCGACCGCCGGGCCGATCTCGCGGAACGCCAGCCGGTTGTAGGGCGGGGTGGGCGAGGGCGACGGCTTGGCCGAGGCGGCCGCGGTCGGTGAGACCGCCGGGACCGGCACCCCGGTCGGGTTGGCCTCGGGCGGGGTCTGGGCGAGCGCGAGCGCGCCGGTGGCGGCGAAGAGCAGCGCCGCCAGGGCGGCGCGCAAGGACGGAGGGAGCGTGGCGGTTCTCCTCGGCGGGTCGAAGTCGAAGCGACGACCTACGAGGGAATTGCGAGTGCTCCTGCGGTCGCCAGGCGACCGCTCAGCGGCGGGCGGAGATCGTCAGCACCCCGGTCCGGCGGCGCTGGACCAGCTTCCAGACGGTCAGGGCGCCGACCACCAGGGCCGCGACGATCGCCGCGAAGATCACGATCTTGAGCACGAACGCCAGGACGAACAGGGCCACGATCGCGACCGCGACCAGCGCGGTGAGCCGAATGAACAGAGCCATCACATCCTCCGCCCGCAGATACCGGCCCGCCGGGGACCGTGTTTCAGGGCCGCGGGCCGGTTGGGCCGGTTAGGGATGGCTCGCTTGCATTTTTCCGGCCGGTGCGGTAGGCTGGCGGCAACATGGATGTAAGTGCTGTTTCTGGCGGTTCGACGATGGACGTCGCGGCGGCCGGTACCTCGTCGGTCGCCGTCTCCGTGCTGGCGAGCACGGAGAACCTGATGGTCGACGAGATGTCGCGGCTGATGGCCTCGCTCGGCGTCGGCGCCAACGTGAACGCCGCGGCTTGACCGCTCGCCCGCCTCGGCGGGAAGCGAACGCGCGTTCGACCAACTAGCGCCGTCGTGGACGGCGCCTTTTCCACGTTGCACCCCACCGTCGGGGCGTGGTGCGACGAGCACCTGCACACCGCGACCCCGCCGCAGGCGCAGGCCCTTCCGCTGGCCGCTTCCGCCGCGCACGCCCTGATCTGCTCGCCGACCGGGACCGGCAAGACCCTCGCCGCCTTCCTGCCGGTGATGTCGCGGCTGGCCGAGCTGCGCGACGCCGACGAGCTGCTGGCCCGCACCTACTGCCTCTACGTCTCGCCGCTGCGCGCGCTGGGCTACGACGTCGAGCACAACCTGCGCCGGCCGCTGCGCGAGATGGGCCTCTTGGAGCGGCCCAATACCGAGCGGGCGCGCCTGCGGCGCGGCCGGGTCCGCGAGACGCACGTCCGGACCGGCGTCCGCACCGGCGACACGCCGGTCGAGGAGCGGCGGCTGATGCTGCGCCGCCCGCCGCACGTGCTGCTGACCACGCCCGAGTCGCTCGCGCTGATGGTCGCGATGGAGTCCTACCGCAAGGGGCTCACCCACCTCGAGACGGTGATCGTCGACGAGGTCCACGCGCTGGCCGGCACCAAGCGCGGCGCCCAGCTCGCGCTGCTGCTGGAGTCGCTGGCCGAGCTGACCCGCGTGCCGCTGCGCCGGGTCGGCCTCTCGGCCACCGTCTCGCCGCTCGAGCGCGTCGCGGCGTATCTCGCCGGCACCGAGCGCGCCTGCGCGGTCGTCGACTGCCGCGGGCTGCGCGAGATTCGCCTGGACGTGGTGGCGCCGTTCGCCGGCGCGACGGCGCCGCTGGCGCAGTGCGCCCGCACCGCCTACGGCTTGACCAAGGACGTCCGCTCGACGCTGGTGTTCTGCAACGTGCGCAGCCAGGCCGAGCGGGTCGCCCACGAGATGGAGGCGGCCGGCGAGCGGGCCGACGAGATCGCGGTCGAGGACGGCGTGCCCCAGCCTTCGACCGAGAAGCGCGACCGCCGGATCGGCGTGCACCACAGCGCGCTCGAGCGCAACGTGCGCCACCGGACCGAGGCCGAGCTGCGCAGCGGCCGGCTGCGCACCGTCGTCTGCTCGACCTCGCTGGAGCTGGGGGTCGACATCGGCTACGTCGACCGGGTCGTCGTGCTGGGCGGGGCGCGCGGGATGACGCCGACGCTGCAGCGGGTCGGCCGGGCCGGCCACCGGCCCGGCGCGGTCGCGACCGGGGTGGTGATCGCCCAGGACCGCGACGACATCGTCGAGGCGGCCGCGACCCGGCGCTGCATCCGCGATGCCGTCTTGGAAGAGATCGTGATCCCCGAGGCGCCGCTCGACGTGCTCGCGCAGTGGCTGGTCGGCCTGTGCGCGCCCGACCGGCGGGTCGCGCTGACCGACGCGCTGGCGCTGGCGCGGCGGGCCTACCCGTACCGCGAGCTCGCGGAGCGCGACCTGCGCGCGTGCGCCGCGTACCTGAGCGGCGGCGGCGCCGGGCCGGACGAGGCCCACGTGCGCCGCATCGGGCTGGACGCCGAGGCGGTCTACGGCCTCGGGCGCGAGCCGTCGAGCGCGTACTTCGAGAACGTCGGCACCATCCCCGACGAGCAGACGGTCGCGGTCGCCGGCGCCGGCGGGCACGGCATCGGCCGGCTCGACGAGAGCTTCGCCGCGGGCCTGCGCGAGGGCGACGTGATCCTGCTCGAAGGGCGCACGCTGCGGGTCAAGGAGATGGGCCCGCGCGGGCTGCGGGTCGAGCCGCACGCCGGCCGCCCGACGGTGCCGACCTGGAGCTCGCACATGAAGGGCGTGCCGCGCGAGCTGGCCGGCGAGATCGACGTGCTGCGCAACGGCGTCGCCGCGGCGCTGCGCGGCGGCACCCGGCCCGCGCTCGCATACCTGAAGGCGCGCTACGGCCTCGACGGCGTCGAGGCGGCGCACGTGGTGCGCTACGTCGCCCAGCAGCTCGCGCTCTCCGACCTGCCCGCGCCGGGCCGGCCGGTGATCGAGCTCTACCGCATGGACCGGCGCCAGACCGCGGTGTTCCACACCATGGCCGGCCGGCGGGTCAACGAGACGCTCGCGCGGGTGGTCGGCGCGCGGCTGCACGCGCGCCACCGCACTTCGAGCACGCTGACCACCGACGACGGCGGCTTCCTCGTCGCGCTGCCGGCGCGCCGGAGCGTCCCCGACGCGGCCTGGGCGGCGCTGCTGGGGGCCGAGGGCTTCGACGACGACCTGCTCGCCGCGCTGCGCGCGGGCTATCTCTTGCGCCAGCAGTTCCGCTACGTCGCCAACACCGGGCTGCTCGTGCTGCGGCGCGCCGGCGGCCGCTCGATCCGCGGCGGCGCGCTGCGCTGGAACGCCCAGAAGATTTTCGACCGGCTGTGGGAGGCCGACCGCGACTTCCCGCTGATCCGCGAGACGGTCCGGGTGGTGACCCGCGAGCTGCTCGACGCGCCCGGCGCGCTGCGCTATCTGAACGGCTTGGAGGGCGAGCCGCGCGTGCTGCACCCGGCCGCCGCGACCCCGTTCACCTTCGGCATCGTCACCTCGTCGTTCAACGACTCGGTGGTGATGGACGACCGCACGAGCATGATCGAGGCGCTGCACGAGCGCGTCCTGGCCCTGCTCGGCGAGACGCCGGACGAGCCGGAGCGGCTCGCGTGGCGCACCGCGGTTCCGCCGGCGGACGAGCGCGGCCAGCTCAGGCTGCTGTGATGAAGCCGGTGCCGGCCGCCGCGGCGTACCCGCTCGCCGAGGGCGTCGTGGCGCTGCCCGGCGGGTTCGCGCTGCTGACCGCGGCGCGCGCGCTGGTCTGCGCCGACGCGCACCTCGGTTACGAGGACGTGATGGGCGGCGGCGGCGCGCTGCCGCTCTGGTCGACCGCCGAGATCGTCGCCTCGATCGCGCTGGCCGCCCGCCGCCACGCGGTCCGCGAGATCGTCTTCCTGGGCGACGCCATCCACGGCGCGGGGCTGAGCGAGGGCGCCGCGCGCGCGGTGCGCGGCGCGCTCGACGGGCTGCGCGCCGAGGCGGCGGTGACGGTCGTCGCCGGCAACCACGAAGGCCGCTCGCGCGGCGCCGCGATCCTCGGACCGACGGCCGAGCACTGCACCCGCGACGGCTGGACCCTCGTCCACGGCGACCGGCCGCAGCCCGGCGCGGCGCGCACGATGATCGGCCACCTGCACCCCGCCCTGCACCTGGGCGGCGACCGCAGTGCGCCGGCGTTCCTCGCCGCCCCCGCGCTGGTCGTGGTCCCCGCGCTCACCCCGTACTCGCCCGGCCTGGACGTCCTGAGCGAGGCCTGCATCGCCGCGCTGGGCGCCTGGAAGGTGAGCCGGCGCGACCTGCAGGTGGTCGCCGCGACCGCCGAGCGGGTCTTCCCGTTCGGAACCCTTTCCGCGCTGCGCGGCGCATTGCACGCGAGCGCCCGCGGCATCACCCAGACGTCCCGCTTCCGGCGCCGGCTGCGGGCCGACTAAGGGTTCGCGTTCCTAGGCGCCCAGCGCGGCGAGCGCGACCAGCACCGCCGCGACGTGCGAGCCCGACGCGATGCGGCCGTCGAGCGCCATCGCGCGCAGCTCGCCCAGCGGCGCCAGCAGCACGTCGATCTCCTCGGTGACGTCGAGCTCCTGGGGGCCGCCGAGCACCGCGCCGCGGGCCAGGAAGAGGTGGAAGTGCCCGTTCGAGTTGGTCGGGTCGATCACGAAGCTGCGCAGGTGCTCCAGCGACGCGGCGGCGTAGCCGGTCTCCTCGGCCAGCTCGCGCGCCGCACAGGCCGGCGGCGATTCGCCGGGATCGATCGCCCCGGCCGGTAGCTCGAGCATGACCGCGCCGATGCCGTGCTTGTACTGCCGCACGAGCACGACCCGCCGGTCCGCGGTCAGGGCGAAGACGATGCAGAACCCGCGCGACTCGCGGACGAAATAGTCCTCGACGACCTGGCCGCTGGGCAATTCGACCCGGTCGGCGCGCAGGCGCAGGTACGGCGTGTCGACCCGGTAGTCGGACGAGAGGACGCGCCACGGGCGGAGTCGGTGCTCGCTCATCGTGACGGGTATACCACGGGGACGTGCGGAATTGGGACGGATCGCACACTCCGGGGAGCGGAGCGATCGAAAGACTGCAAATCGGCCGGCACTACGACACGACGTACGGGACCCTGTGGAAAGACGGGACCTACTACCCGCGCGGCACCCGCGTGCTCGTGACCGGGCTCCACATCGAGCAGGGCTACTGCGTCCGCTTTCCGGCCGAGGTCGACGGCGAGCCGCTCGAGACCTGGGAGGACTGGGACGAGCTGGAGTTCCTGGCCGAGGAGAACTCGGTCGAAGGCGGCGGGACCCTGCCCACGAGCGTCCTCCACGAAGCGCGCGAGGTGCTCGACGACGCCGAGGACGGCTGTCACCTGCACCTCCACGAGGGCGACGATTAGCGGCGCGGCGCGGTGACCGCGCCGCCGATGCGCCCCTGGCAGAACGCCGTCGCCCTGCTGGCGACGGTGCTCGCCGCCGGTGCGCTGCTGCCGCTTGCACCGCACCTGCGGCTGCTATGCGCCTGCCTGGCGATCGCGACGATCGTCGGTTTGCTGGTGCAGCGAACGCGGTCGCACCGGGTGCGCCGCGCCGACGCACGAGCGAACGACGTCTACTCGCGGATCGAGCGCATACGCGCCGAGCGCGTGCAGCGGAAGCGGCGCTCCTAAGCCAGGACGACGAATCACCGCGGCTTTCCCGGTCGGCCCTCGGTGCGCTCAGGACTTGGGCAGCGCAAACGAAAAGGTGGCGCCGCTGCCGTGGTTGTTCGTAGCGCCGATCGACCCGCCTTGCGCTTCGACCAGCTGCTTTGCGATGGCCAGCCCCAGCCCGGCGCCGCCGCTGCGCCGCGAACGCGAGTCGTCGGCTCGATAGAACCGTTCGAACGCCGATTCCAACGCCTCGGCCGAAAGGCCCGGGCCTTGGTCGCAGACGGACACCTGCACCGACCCCGGCCCGGCTTCGATGACCACGCGTATTTCGGAGCGCTCGGGCGCGAGGCGAATTGCGTTGGACAACAGGTTCGCGATGATCTGCCGCAAGCGCGCTTCATCGGCTCGGACACCGTCGCGGTTCGTCCTCGTATCGACGCGGACGTCGATCTTCTTCGTGCGCGCCGCCGGCTCGAGGGCTGCGACGACGGCACGAACGCTCTCACCGGCGGAGACCTCGCTGATGTGGAGCTTGATTTGGCCGGCGTCGGCCAGAGAGAGGTCTTGCAGGTCGTCGACCAAGCGCTCTAGGGAAAGGGCTTCCTCCGCGAGCGAGCTCATCGTCCGTTCGTTCGCCGGCATGTGCCCGTCCTCGACGGCCTCGATCATGCCGCGGATGTTGGTGAGGGGAGTGCGCAGCTCGTGGGCGATATCCGCGATCATCCGCTGCCGCAGCGCCTCGGAACGTTCGAGGTGCGCAGCCAGAGCGTTGAACCGGTGAGCGAGCCGGACGATCTCGGCGGGGCCGCTGGCGCTCACGCGGCCGGAGAGATTCCCGGCGTGCATGGCCGCCGCCGCTTCGCTCAGGCCGCGGACCGGTGCCAAGATGTTCCGCGCCAGGATCGCGGCTGCCGCGAACGCGGCGACCAGCGCGCACAGGATCGCCAGCCACAGCTGTCGACCGAGGATGCGGGCCGGATCGGCCCGCGCGGGAGGCGGGAGCCGGATGGCATAGAGCTCGGCGACGGTTCGACCGTGCCCGTCCGCGACGGGCCGGCTCGGGGGACTTCGAACGATCAGCTCTTGCCGGCCGGTCCGCGACAGCCGAATCGTGGGACCGTCCCCCGGCGTGAGCGCGGCGCGTTCGAGGCCGGGGAACGACGCGGCGATGAAGCGGCCGTCCGGAGCGAACAAGAGCACGTCCGCACTGCCTCCACGCAGTATCGCGCCTACCCCGTTCCACGAACGGTGCGCCGCGTACCACGCCTGAACGCGTTTCAGCACGCTGCCGGACACTCCGTCGACCGGAGGGCGCGAGCGCTGCAGCAGCTCGAACTGCAACGCGGTCGTTCGGGTCGAGAACGCGCCGACCGCGATCAGCGCGGCGGCGGCGACGAGGACGATCGCCAGGAACAGCCGCGCCTGCAAGCTACGCATCCGCGGTGATCGTGTAGCCTACGCCGAACACGCTGCGGATGCAGGCCGCGTTCGCGCCGGCGGCGGCGATCTTGCGCCGCAGGTTGCGCACGTGGACGTCGACGGTCCGCTGGGTGCCGTCGTAGTCCCAGCCGAGCGCCTCGGCGATGAGCGCCTCCCGCGTGCGCACCGTTCCCGGCGTCCGGCAGAGCGATGCCAGCAAGCGGAACTCGGTCGCGGTGAGCGCGACCGCGGTGCCGTTCACCCGTGTCTCGCGCGCGCCGGTATCCAGCTCGATCGCCCCGCAGATCATCCGCTCGCCCAGGCCGTCGCTGCGGCGGCGCAGGACCGCTCGAACCCGCGCGACGAGCTCGCGCGGGCTGAACGGCTTGCTGACGTAGTCGTCGGCGCCGGCGTCCAGCCCGCGCAGGCGATCCGTCTCGGTGGTTCGCGCCGTCAGCATGATGATCGGGACGTCGGCCTGCTCCCGCAAGCGCGAGCACACCTCCAGTCCGCCGAGCTCGGGCAGCATCAGGTCGAGCACCACCAGGTCGGGCTTCCACGAGCCGAACCGCTCGAGCGCCGCCACGCCGTCCGGAACGTGGGCTACGTCGTAGCCGGCGTGGCGCAAGTAGAGCTGGACGGTTTCCGACGTCTTCACGTCGTCCTCGACGACCAGAACGCGGCTTGGACGATGGCGCATGTGACGAGTGCTTACGTTCTCCTACCGGTCCGAGACGAGGATGTCCGCCAGACGTTCGGCCGTGGGCGGATCTTGGTTCGACAACACGACCGTCGTGACCCCATCCCGGACGGAGAGGACCGCATTCCAGCCCGGCGCGCCGCCGAGCACCGTGCCCGGACCGTTCCACCAATACCGTCCCTTGACCAGCGTTCCGTCGCGGGCGGCCTGCGCGAACGCGAGCAGGTCGCCGACGGTCGAGTACGCTCCCCCGGCCGAACTGCCGCGGACGGGCTCGAGCGGGGCGGACTCACGGGCCGGGGTCGACCACGTCGGCACCCCCGCCGGGCCGCGCGTGTATCCCACGGCGCGGCTCGGGGAAGGTTCGTCGAGCGCCGGGTACGCCGTGGCGCGCATCCCCGCCGGATCGAAAACGTGCTCTTGCACGTACGCGTAGAAATTCTCGCCGGAAGCCTTCTCGACGATGAGTCCGAGCACGATGAAACCGCCGTTCGAGTACGCCTTCCCCGTTCCCGGCTCGAACAGCAGCGGGTCGGTGGCGAAGAACTGCAGGTAGTCTTGCAGCGAGCGAATTCGTGCGTGGTCCGCCCGCATGAACTTCGGGATTGAAGATGTCGCCGATGCCCGAGCTCATGTCGAGCAACTGCTGAACCGTTGCGCCCTTGGCTTCTTCGTTGGGATAGTCGGGAAGCCACCGGCCGATCGTATCGCCGAGGCGCAGCTTGCCGCTCTCGACCAGTTGGTAGACGGCCGCCGTGGTGAAGAGCTTTCCGATCGAGGCGACGTTGAACTGGGTCTCGGCGGAGTTCGCCGTGCCCGTCCGGCGGTTCGCCAGGCCGAACGCCCCGACGAACGGGACGGAGCCTCGTTCGGCGACGAGCACCGCCCCGGAGAAGAATCCGGCTGAGCTGATGGACCGCAGGTACTCGTCCGTGCGCTGGCCGGGGAGCCTTGGGAGGCGGGGCGAGCCCGGCCGAGACGCCGATGAATCCTTGCCGGCCGCTCTCCGGCGGCGCTTTCTGAAAGTCGAAGGCGTACCAGCCCAGCTTGGCCCTCACCGTAGCCGTGACGCTGTGCGGAAGGTCCCGTACCCCTTCGATCGTCACCGGCCCGATCGCGGAGCGCAGCTGCACGAGCGCGCTCGCCTGTCGCCCGGCTCGCCCGCTCCCGGCGGTGCCTGTGCCACGTGCGCGTGCAGGTACGCAGCGATGGAACCGGCGTCTCCCGAGTCGAACGCGCGGACGAAGTCGGCCACGCCGGAAGCAGCGTCGGCTCGGGCGACGGCCGGGCCGAGCAGGACGCAGCAGAGCGCGGCGAGGGAGAGAGAGCGGTATGTCTCATGGGCCGAGTGTACGCCCGACTTGTTAAGAACTATCGAACGCCCTTCGCGAGCCAGCATCTCGGCGTAGAGCTCGCGCACGCGCTCGAGCGTGTCGGCGTCCTCGGGCAGCTTGTCGGGACGCAGCCGCACGATGCGGGGGAAGCGCAGCGCGAAGCCGCTCGCGTGCAAGCTCGCTCGCTGGATGATGTCGAACGCGATCTCGACCACGAGCGCCGGCTCGACGACGATCTCGCCCCGCTTGAGCTGCAGCCGCTCGTAGGCCGCGCGCGCTTCGCGCGGCGGCAGGCGGTGCGCTTCGAACCATTCGGTCAGCTCGGCGATCTCGGCGTCGGTCAGCCCGCTGTAGGCTTTGCCGATCACCGCCAGCTCGTCGCCGTCGCGCACCGCGAAGGTGTAGTCGGAGAGCACGTTGACCCGCCGGCCGTGGCCGCGCTCGACCGCGACCACCACGCAGTCCAGCGTCGCGAGCTCCCGCTTGAGCTTGAGCCAGGCCTTGCCGCGCCGGCCCGGCGCGTAGGGCGAGTCGGTGCGCTTGAAGACCAGCCCCTCGTGCCCGCGCAAGCGCGAGTCCTCGAAGCGCTCGTGGACCGCTTCGGGCGCGGCGCCGGCTTCAAGCGCGGTCCACGGCGCCAGCTCGACGGCGTCGGGGGCGCCGGCCAGCAGCTCGGCCAGCGCCGCGCGCCGCTCGGCCAGCGGCTCGTCGAGCAGGAACGTCGCGTCGCGGGCCAGCGCGTCGAAGGCGACGTAGCGCACCGGCACCTCGCGCAGCAGCTCGTCCGAGACCTCCTTGCGCTGCAGGCGCGCCTGCAGGTAGCGGAACGGCAGCACCCGGCCGTCGCGCACGGCGACGAGCTCGCCGTCCAGCGCGCACGAGCCGGGCAGCGCGCGCAGCGCCGCGACGATCTCCGGGTACGACGCGGCGACGTCGTTGAGCGTGCGGGAGAAGAGCGAGACCCGCTCGGGCGTCACGTGCGCCTGCGCGCGGATGCCGTCGTACTTGTCCTCGACCAGCCACGCCGCGGCGGCCAGGTCCTTGTACTCGCTGCCGTAGGCGATCGGGCTGGCGAGCATGAACGCGACCGGCGCATGGTACGCGATCGTCACCTGGTCGAGCGCGTCGTGCTTGGCGGCCAGCGCCACCGCGCCGATGTCGCCCGCCGCGCTGGCCGCCCGCCGCACCGCGCGCGGGTCGCGCTCGAACGCCGCCGCGACCGCGTCGACGACCAGCCCCTCGCGCAGCCCGATCCGCAGCTCGCCGGTCATGATCTTGATGACGTAGGTCGCTTCGAGCGGGTCGGTGCACGAGGCGAAGACCCGCTCGCAGAGGATCCGCCGCCGCTTCTGGGCGTGCTTGCCGCCGGCGTCGGCGATCTCCAGCAACAGCGCGTACAGCGTGGCCGGGGTGAGCGTCTGGCGGAAGAGGCCCAGGTCGTGCGGCGGCCGCACGAACGGGCCGAGCGCCGCGCCGAGGTCGCCGGTGGCGCGGTAGCCGGCCGAGAGCGCGGCGTCGCCCACCCCCCAGACGTCCGCCGCGGCGGCGACGATGGTGCGCCCGCCGACCGCGAGGCTGCGCTCCTGCGCCTGCGGGAACGGGTTGCCGGTGAAGTAGCGCGCCGCCGGCGGCAGGTCGGCGTCGCCCAGCCCGGCGAGGTACTCGGCGACCAGGCGAACCTTTTCGAGCTTGCTGGCGGTCGCGACGATCGCGGCGCAGGAGCGCGCGAAGGCGATCACTTAGGTATGGCGAGGAGCCGACGACACGACGTAGCTGGCTTCGCGGTCGACAGCCCGGTCCTCTGTTGCACGACCCGGGACGACGATGTGGCCAAGGGGTAGCAGAGGCGTTCAGATACCGAATGGCGAGAGCCACATATTGTATGGAGAAGAGCTTGCTTGGCCCAATGGCCTAGCGAAAGCGAAACGCGAGGCTGCTAGCGAACGTCATGCGGGAAATGGAGACAGCGCACGGCAGCGGCTGGCCGAAGGTATCCGCGATCGGGATGGGGGCGTATTCGCTGTTCGATGCGGCCTATCTGCTTCACATTCCGTATCGCAAGCTCCGCCGGTGGGCTGCGGGGTACTGGTACTCGGCGGCCGACGAGGAGCGCTTTTCGCAACCGGTCGTGCCGGGTGAGTCCGATGACCTGGCCGATCGAGTTCTGTCGTTTCCCGAATTGATGGAACTCTTCGTCATCGGGTTCTTTCGCGGCCAGGGCGTTTCGATGGCGGTCGTTCGCGCCGCGCGCGCATCGGCGCAGCGGCTCTTTCAGACCGAGTACCCCTTTGCGGTCGAGTCCCTCGAAACCGATGGGCGTGGCATCTTCGCGACCATCGGACCCGAGCTGAGCGATGAGCTGCCGAGCCGCACGCTGACGGTCGAGCTGGCACGCGGGCAAATTGCCTTCGATGAGTTGGTTCGACCGTTCTTCCGCGACTTGCTGGCGTTCGAGCGGGGCTTGGCGTACCAGTACTGGCCGCTCGGCAAGAGTCGTCCGGTCCTGCTGGATGCGCACCGCTCCTTCGGTCGCCCGATTCTCGACAGCAGCGGGGTGCCTACGTTCGCGATCTATCAGATGCAGAACGCCGGGGAAGAGCGCGCGAGAATTGCCGCTTGGTACGATATCAGCGGCGAAGACGTGGATGCCGCCGTAGAGTACGAACGAGGCCTCGGCACTGCGGCGTGACGTTCTTCTTCGACAACACCTTTCCGAAGAAGCTAGTGGAAATCCTGAAGATTCTCGGCGTCGAGGCGACTCATCTCCAAGAGCACTTCGCCGCGAACACGCTCGACGTCGACTGGTTGCCGGAGATCGGGCGCCGCGGCTGGACTGTGGTGACCGGTGACCGCGGGATCAGCCGGCGGCCTGCCGAACGGCGTGCGCTCGAGGAAGCAAACGTGATAGCAGTTTTCATGGAGAAGGGATTCACGGGTCGACCGATCTTCGACCAGGTCGCACACGTCATCAAGAATTGGCCCACCATCGAATCGCGCGTCGCCAAGGTCAAGCCCGGAACAGCGCTCCAGGTCGGCGTGAACGGAAAGGTCGAGCTTTTGTGATCAGCGCCGTGAAACTGCCCTTCGCGCTGTGCGGCCCGGTCCTTGCCTGATGGTCTTCGACCACGTCGACCTGCGGGTCGCCAGCGTCGCGGCGGTGCGGCCGTTCTACGACGCGTTCCTCAAGCCGTTCGGCTTCCGCGGCAAGCCGCAGGCCGACGGCAGCGTGGTCTACGTGCGGGTCGCCCAGCACGCGGTGCGCGAAGGCTTCGCGCTGCTCGAGGATCCCGGGCACCGCCCGAACGCGACCCGGCTGGCCTTCGCGGCGGCTTCGCCCGCCGAGGTCGACCGGATCGCCGAGATCGCCCGGCGCGCCGGGGCGCGCGCGTTCGAGCCGCCCGCCGAGTGCCCCGAGATCGGGCCGCACTACTACGCGGCGTTCTTCGAGGACCCGGCCGGCAACCGGCTCGAAGTGGTCAACCGCTAGCCGGAGGTCTCCTCGATGACGATCGTCTCGCCGTGGTGCTCCTCGGGCGGGGCCGGCTCTTCGACCACGGTGGTGTGCTTCTCGATGGTCGTCTCTTTGGTGTGGGTGACCGTCGTGTCGTCGTTCATGCCGGAGTGTTGCCCGGGAAGCCCGATTTCCTCACCCGGCCGGGCGCGCACGGAGGTGCCGCGGGCGGGCCCGGGGTAGCGGCACCCGGTGATCACCGCGCTCGTGCTGCTCAAGGTCGAACCCGGCCGCGTCCGCTCGCTGGCCGAGGAGCTGCTCGCGGTCGAGGGCGTGACCGAGTGCTACAGCGTCGCCGGGCCCTTCGACCTGGTGGCGATCGCCCGGGTGCGGGAGCACGAGCAGCTCAGCGACCTGGTCACCGAGGCGATCGCCGCGCGGCCGGGGATCGTCTCGACCGAGACGCTGATCGCCTTCCGGGCCTTCGCCAAGCGCGACCTGGGCCTGGTCTGGGACATCGGCTCGGAGTGAGCGCGTCCCGAGCGCTGGCGCGCGCGGCGTGAGCGAGCTCTTCCCCGGCTTCGCGCTCGAGCGGATCGCGCTGGGCGAGGCGACGCTGCGGGTCCGCCACGGCGGCAGCGGCCCGCCGCTCTTGCTGCTGCACGGCCACCCGCAGACGCACGCCATGTGGCATCAGGTCGCGCCGCGGCTGGCGCGCGAGTTCACCGTGGTCGCGCCGGACCTGCGCGGCTACGGCGAGAGCTCCAAGCCGCCCACGACCGAGGACCACGAGCCGTACTCGAAGCGCGCCATGGCGCGCGACGCGGTCGCGCTGATGCGGCGGCTGGGGTTCGAGCGCTTCGACGTCGCCGGCCACGACCGCGGCGGGCGGGTCGCGTACCGGCTCGCGCTCGACCATCCCGACCGGGTGCGCAAGCTGGCCGTGCTCGACATCCTGCCCACCGGCGAGCACCTGCGCCGGGCCGACATGCGCTTCGCGCTGGGCTACTGGCACTGGTTCTTCCTGGCCCAGCCGTACCCGGTGCCCGAGCGCCTGATCGGGGCCGACCCCGAGTGGTTCCTGCTCCACCGCCCCGGCCGCAAGCCGGTCTTCGCGCCCGCGGCGCAAGCGGACTACCTGCGCTGCTACCGCGATCCGGCGACGCTCCACGCCATGTGCGAGGACTACCGGGCCGGCGTGACCTGCGACTTCGCGCTCGACGAAGCCGACCGCGCCGCCGGCGCGCGCATCGCCGCGCCGGTGCTGGCGCTGTGGGCGAGCCGCGGCGACGTGGGCGGCTGGTACGACGTCGTGGACGTCTGGCGCGACTGGGCCGACGACGTCCGCGGCGGCGCCATCGAGAGCGGCCACTTCATGGCCGAGGAAGCGCCCGACGCGACGTACGCGGCGCTGCACGACTTCTTCGCGAGCTGACGGCGCGCTACGCGCGCGGCGGCGCGATCACCAGGTTCTCGAAGAACGCCCGCGCGGTCGCCGTGAAGCCGGGCAGCGCGGGGTGCGCGAATGCGTCGTCGCCGCGCAGCAGCACCGGCGTACCGCCGTCGTGCAGCGCGACCGTCCAGTCGCGCGGCTGGAGGATGACGACGAGCGGCGTGCCGCAGCCCAGCAGTACGTCGATCTTCGCGCGAACGAGCGCGTGCCGGCTGCTCTTCGAGAGCACTTCGAAGGCGGCATCGGGCGGGATCGTGGGCGCGTCGGCGGCGTCGTACGCGTCGGCCGCCAGCCGCGCGAACGACAGGTACGACACGTCCGGCACGAGCGGCCGCCGGATCTCACCCGGCGGTGCGAGCCGAAACCGCCACTCCGACGCCACCCGGCCGCGCGCTTGCGCCCACGGCTGGAGCAGCTCCATGATGCGCCGCTGCACCGCGCCGTGGGCGTAGAACGGGCTCATCTTCTGGACCGGTCCGCCGGCCAGCCACTCGGTCTCGGGCTTCGTCTCGGGCAGGACGATCTCGCCGTCCACGATGGCGTCCATCTCACGCCACCCTATCACGCGGTTTCCGCCGCCGACAAGGCCCAGTGCGGGGCGGGTGCTAGAACAGCGCGAGCTGCTCGTTCGGCTCGAGGTAGGCCGCGTCGACGCCCATCCGCTTCAGGCGCCAGACGAAGTCTTTCCAGCCGTGGTTGAGCAGCACTTTGCTCGGCTGGGCCAGTTCGACGTAGCGCAGCAGCGCGGCGTAGTCGGCGTGGTCGCTGAGCGGAATGCAGGCGTCGACGCCGTAGCGGAACGCCGCGCCCTTGCCCAGCGCCCAGCCGGTCAGCATGGCGCTGCGCATGGGTTTGCCCTGCAGCGCCTTGGGCAGCGTCTTGCCCGAGGGCGGCCAGATCAGCGCGCTGGCCGGGTCGTACGTCGTGGCATCGTAGCGCGCGTACGGCGGCAGGCGCACGCCCGATTTTTCGTACACGCGGGCGATGTCGTGGACCGCGCCGTGGGCGGTGAGCGGGATGCCGGCCTTGCCCAGGATCGCCATCGCCTCTTGCGCCTTGCCCAGCGAGTAGGCGTAGAAGACCGGCGCGCAGCCGTCCGCCAGCGCCGCGGTCGCGAAGGCGACGAGCCGCTCCTCGACCTCGTCGCGCGAGGGGAAGACGTACTGCGGGCGGCCGTAGGTGCACTCCATCAGCAGCGTGTCGCAGCGCTTGACCTCGGGCGGCTCGCACGTGTACGAGCGGGCCAGCTTGAAGTCGCCGGTATAGACGAAGCGGCCGCGCTCGCCCTCGATCATGAGCTGGGCGCTGCCGAGCACGTGGCCGGCCGGGAAGAGGGTCAGCCGGTGCTCGCCGTCGCTCCAGGGCGCGTTGAACGCGTGCAGCTCGAAGTCGCAGGCCGGCCGCGGCGGGCCGGGCAGCAGCGAGGTCTGGCGGCGCCCGGCCGCCGCCGAGCGGGCGGCGCGCTTGGCGAAGCGGGCCTCGCAGATCGCGGCGTTGGCCGGGGTCGTGACGATCGCGTCGTGCTCGCGGGCGTGGTCGGAGTGCCCGTGCGAGACGTAGCAGCGGGCGCGCGGGCGCAGCGAGTCGATCCAGAGGTCGAGATCGGCCACGTAGAGCGACCGTTGAGCGAGCGAGAACACGGAACCGAACGTTCGTTCGCGACTTGGGCGAAACGCACCCTTTCCCGCCGGCCGGAGGTTTACCGTTCCACGACACTTCATCGCTTCAGGAGCAGGCTACGCGTGCGCGTTTACGACAACATTGCCGACACGTTCGGCAACACTCCGCTCGTCAGGCTCTCGCGCCTGACCAAGGGTCTCGGCGCCGAGATCCTGGTCAAGCTCGAGTCGAAGAACCCCGCCGGCTCCGTGAAGGACCGCATCGGCGTGGCGATGATCGAGGCCGCCGAGCGCGACGGCAAGCTGCGGCCCGACACGGTCATCGTCGAGCCGACCAGCGGCAATACCGGCATCGCGCTGGCCTTCGTCTGCGCGGCCAAGGGCTACCCGCTGATCCTCACCATGCCCGAGACGATGACGGTCGAGCGCCGCAACCTGCTCAAGGCCTACGGCGCCCAGCTCGTGCTGACGCCCGGCAGCGACGGCATGAAGGGCGCGATCGCCAAGGCCAAGGAGATCGTCGCCTCCAACCCGGGCAAGTACTTCTCGCCCGGCCAGTTCGACAACCCGGCCAACGTCGAGGTCCACTACCGCACGACCGGCGAGGAGATCTGGCGCGACACCGACGGCAAGGTCGACATCCTGGTCGCCGGGGTCGGCACCGGCGGCACGATCACCGGCGCCGGGCACCTGCTCAAGGAGCGCAAGCCGAGCGTCGAGTGCATCACGGTCGAGCCCGACACCTCGACCGTGCTCTCGGGCGGCAAGCCCGGCCCGCACAAGCTGCAAGGGTTCGCGGCCGGCTTCGTGCCCTCGATCCTCGACACCCAGGTCTACGGCGAGGTCATCCTGGCCACGTTCGACGACTCGATCGCGACCTCGCGCCGGCTGGCCCGCGAGGAGGGCATCCTGGTCGGCATCTCGGCCGGCGCCAACGTCTGGGCCTCGCTGCAAGTCGCGGCGCGCCCGGAGAACAAGGGCAAGCTGATCGTGACGATCGGCTGCGACACCGGCGAGCGCTACCTCTCCAGCCCGCTGTTCGCCGAGCAGGACGCCAACGTCTTCGAGCCGGCCCTCGCTTAGCGGGTCATGCGCAGGATGCGGACCGGCGGGGCCAGCGCCTCGCCGTTCGCGTGCGCGCGGTGGATCTTGAGCACCACGCCGTAGCCCTTCACGACGTGGCCGAACGCCGCGTACCCCGCGCCGTCGCGAAACTTCTGGGCGTCGAGCACCGTGTCGTCGCCGACGTCGATGAAGAACTCCGAGGTCGCCGAGTTGGGGTCGGCGGTGCGCGCCATCGCGATCGTGCCCTGGGTGTTGTGCAGGCCGGTCTTCGTCGTCGGCTCGATCGGGATCGGCGTCAGGGCCGCCGCCTTGTCCCCCAGCCCGCCTTGGATGACCTCGATGAAGCGCGGCCGCGGCGGCACGGCCACGACCGTGCGGTAGAACGACGCCCCGTCGTAGGCGTGGGTGTCGACCAGGTGCAGGAAGTTCTTGGTCGTGATCGGGGCGTGCTCGGGATCGAGCGCGACGACGATCGTGCCGGCGGTGGTCTGGATCGTCACCAGCGGCGCCCGGCCGGGCGGCGCGGCGGCGAGGAGCGCGGCGCACGCGAGCGCGGCGCAGGATCGGACGAGCTGCATGCGGCGTCGTAATCCGGCCGGCCCGGCGGTTCCTTCGCGCGGCCGCGAGGCTCGGACGCCAGCCATGCCGGCCCTCGGCGCCGCTCGCCTGTTTCCTCCAGCGAGGCCCCAAGGACGAGGCGGTTCTGCTCTCAGCCGCGCCCGATAGGCTGCGTCCGTGAATCGCAACGTACTCGCCTCGACCCTCGCCGCGGCCGCGCTGGCGGCGCTGCCGGCCGTCGCCGCGGCCCAAACCGTTCCGCTCGACGTCTCGGCCGGCTTCATGGGGACCACCGGCGGCCAGTCCTCGCTGGCCGGTATCGCGACGCTCCACGGCGTCGGCATCAGCGTCCCCGGGGTCCGGCCGCAGGTCAGCTTCGCGTTCCCGTTCTCGGACGGCGGCCAGCGCTACGCCGCGACCGCCGAGGGCGCGCTGCACGTGCCGCTGAGCGGCTTCTCCGTCGGGGCGGGGATCGGCGCGGGCCGGCTCGCCGCGCCGTTCCAGACCGGCGCGCTCTACGACGTGTTCGCCGGCGCGCGCCTGGCCTCGCACGCCGACCTGGTCGCCCGCTACTACAGCGGTCTCAACCACTACGTCGGCCAGGGCGTCTTCGCGGGCGTCAGCCTGCACCTCTAGCGCGGCCTCGCGCCGGTCGCCTGGCCGGGGACGAGGACTCGCGGGCGAAAGGGACGGCGTGCTGCTCGAGATCGCGACCTTCGTGTTCGGCATGGGCGTCGGCGCGCTGGGAACGATGGTCGGGGTCGGCGGCGGCTTCCTGATCGTGCCGGTCGTCGCGCTGGTCGAGCCGGGCTGGTCGACCCGGACGGTCACCGCCTTCTCGCTGGCGGTGGTGTGCGCGAACGCGTGCAGCGGCACGCTGGCGTACCTGCGCCAGCGGCGGGTCGACCTGCGCAGCGCGGTGCCGTTCGCGCTGGCGGCCGCGCCCGGCGCGGTGCTCGGGGTGCTCGGCGCGGACCGGCTCGAGCGCGGCTGGTTCGACCCCGCGTTCGGGATCGTGCTGGCGGCGATGGCACTGTGGCTGGCCGTCGCGCCCGCGCGCGTCCGGGCCGGCATCGGCGGGTCGGCGCGGCGCGCGCTCGTCGACGCGGGCGGCAACCGGTACGCATGGTCGTTCAGCATGCGGCTGGGCATCGCGGGCAGCGTCCTGGTCGGGGTCGTCTCGGCGCTGTTCGGCATCGGCGGCGGCCCGATCCAGGTGCCGTTCCTCGTCAGCGTGCTCAACTATCCCGAGCACGTCGCGACGGCGACCTCGCACGCCGTGCTGGCCGTCACCTCGCTGGTCGCCACCATCCTGCACGTCGCCCAGGGCGACTATTCGGGCGACGACCTCGTCACGCTGACCACCGCCGCCGGGGCGCTGGCCGGCGCGCCGATCGGCGCCCACCTCTCCCGGCGCGTCCCGGGCAAGACGCTGGTCCGCATCCTCGCCGCGATGCTCGCGTTCATCGCGATCCGCCTGGCCTTCTGGCACGGCGGCCACGCCGAGCAGCGCTCGCGCCCGTGAGCCGCCGGCCGCAAACGTCGGCCGGCCGGCCCGGTCTTGACGGGAGCATGCTGAGCGACTTCCACCCGCTCGTCGGCGCGTGGTTTTCCTCGCGGTACGGTGAGCCGACCGAGCCGCAGGTCCAGGGCTGGCCCCTCATTCGGGCCGGCCGGGACGTGCTGATCTCGGCGCCGACCGGGTCGGGCAAGACGCTGGCCGCCTTCACGCTCTGCCTGGACGGCCTGGTGCGGCGGGCGGCAGCCGGCGAGCTCGGCGACCAGACGCTGGTGGTGTACGTCTCGCCGCTCAAGGCGCTCACCAACGACATCCGCAAGAACCTCGAGACGCCGCTGGGCGAGCTGCTCGCGGCGGCCCAGGCGCGCGGGCTGGCGCTCGCGCCGATCCGCACCGCGACCCGCACCGGCGACACGCCGGCGGCCGAGCGCGCGCGGATGCTGCGCAAGCCGCCCCACGTGCTGGTCACGACGCCCGAGTCGCTCTTCATCCTGCTCACCGCCGAGAAGTCGCGCCGGCTGTTCGCCCGGGTCGAGACGGTCATCGTCGACGAGATCCACGCCTTGGCCGCCGACAAGCGCGGCTCGCACCTGGCGCTGACGCTGGCCCGGCTGGACGACCTGGTGCGGCGCGAAGGCGGCCGCAAGCCGCAGCGGATCGGGCTCTCGGCGACGGTTCGGCCGCTGGAGCAGGTCGCGCGCTTCCTGAGCCCGGCGGCGGTCGTGGTCGACGTCGGCCACCGCCGCGCGATGGACCTGCACGTCGAGGTGCCCGGCGACGAGCTGGGGCCGGTCGCCAGCAACGAGATGTGGGGCGAGATCTACGACCGCGTCGCCGAGCACGTCCGCGCCCACCGTACCACGCTGGTCTTCGTCAGCACCCGGCGGATGAGCGAGCGGGCCGCGTTCCAGCTCGCCGCGCGGCTGGGCGAGGGCGTCGTGCTGCCGCACCACGGCAGCCTCTCGCGCGAGAAGCGCTTCGAGGCCGAGGACCGGTTGAAGAAGGGCGAGCTGCGCGCGGTGGTCGCGACGGCGTCGCTGGAGCTGGGCATCGACATCGGCTCGGTGGACCTGGTCGTGCAGCTCGGCACGCCGCGCTCGATCGCGGTCGCGCTGCAGCGGATCGGCCGCTCCGGCCACTGGGTCGGCGCCAAGCCCGAGGGCCGGCTGTTCGCGACGACCCGCGACGAGCTGCTCGAGTGCGCGGCGGTGGTCCGCGGCATCCGCGGCGGCGCGATGGACGCGCTGACGATCCCGGCCGCGCCGCTCGACATCCTGGCCCAGCAGCTCGTCGCCTTCTGCGCCGCGGAAGAAGAGTGGGACGCCGACGCGCTCTACGCGGCGGTGCGCTCGGCGTACCCGTACCGCGATCTGGCGCGCAAGGACTTCGACGACGTCGTCACCATGCTGGCCGAGGGCGTGGCGACCTCGCGCGGGCGCAGCGGCACGTTCCTGCACCACGACCGGGTCAACGGCCGCTTGCGCGCGCGGCGCGGCGCGCGGATGGCCGCGATCACCTCGGGCGGCGCGATCCCCGAGACGGCCAACTACAACGTCGTCGCCGAGCCCGACGGCCAGGTGGTCGGCACGGTCGACGAGGACTTCGCGGTCGAGAGCATGGCCGGCGACATCTTCCTGCTCGGCTCGACCTCGTGGCAGGTCCGGCGGGTCGAGTCGGGCGTGGTGCGGGTCGAGAACGCCAACGGCGCGCCGCCCTCGATCCCGTTCTGGAACGGCGAGAGCCCCGGCCGCACGATCGAGCTCTCGCGCGAGGTCGCGGCGCTGCGCGCGGCGATCGACGAGCGCGACGACGCCTCCGCCGCCGCCTGGCTGAGCGCGGAGTGCGGCGTCGACCGCGCGGGCGCCGAGCAGGCGGTGGCGTACGTGCGCGCCGGCAAGGCCGTCCTGGGCACCGTGCCGACGCACCAGACGATCGTCGCCGAGCGCTTCTTCGACGAGGGCGGCGGGATGCAGCTCATCCTGCACACGCCGTTCGGCGCGCGCATCAACCGCGCGTGGGGCCTGGCGCTGCGCAAGAAGTTCTGCCGCTCGTTCAACCTCGAGCTGCAGGCGGCGGCGACCGACAACGGCATCTGCCTCTCGCTGACCGACCAGCACGCCTTTCCGCTCGAGATCGTGTTCGAGTACGTCACGTCGGCCGGCGTCGAGCACACCCTCACGCAGGCCCTGCTCGGCGCGCCGATGTTCGGCGCGCGCTGGCGCTGGAACGCGACCCGGGCGCTGGCGATCCTGCGCATGCGGGCCGGCAAGAAGGTCGCGCCGCAGCTCCAGCGGATGCGCGCCGACGACCTGCTGGCGGCGGTCTTCCCCGACCAGGCGGCGTGCGCGGAGAACCTGAGCGGCCCGATCCGCATCCCCGACCACGTGCTGGTGCGCGAGACGATCGACAACTGCCTGCACGAGGCGATGGACCTCGACGGGCTGCTCGCGGTGCTGCGCGCGGTCGAGAGCGGCGCGATCCGCACCGTCGCGGTCGACACCCCCGAGCCCTCGCCGTTCTGCCACGAGATCCTCAACGCGAACCCCTACGCCTACCTCGACGACGCGCCGCTCGAGGAGCGCCGCGCGCGCGCCGTGACGCTGCGCCGCACGACCCGGGCGGACGCGAACGCCGACGGCGCCGGCATCCTCGACCCCGCCGCGATCGCCGAGGTCAGCGAGTCGGTCTGGCCGGTGGTGCGCGCCGCCGACGAGCTGCACGACGCGCTCGCGACGCTGACCGTGCTGCCGCCGGTGCCGGAGTGGCGCGCCTGGTTCGACGAGCTGGTCGCGCAGCGCCGCGCGACGGCGCTGTCGGTGCGGCGCGCCGCGACCACGGTGGATGATGCGGCGAGCGACACGGCCGAGTTCTGGACCTGCGCCGAACGGCTCGACGTCGCGCGCATCGCCTATCCCGGCGCGGTCGCGGCACCGGAGATCGCGGCGCTGCCGCCGACCGGCGCGCTGCCGGGAACGCGCGAGGACGCGTTCGCCGAGATCCTGCGCGGCTGGCTGGAGTCGTCCGGTCCGCTGACCGTCGCCGAGATGGCGCAGCGCTTCGCGCTCGATACGGCGACGATCGAGTACGCGCTGCTCAGGCTGGAGACCGAAGGCCAGCTGCTGCGCGGCCGCTTCCGCCCCGGCGCCCAGGGCGAGCAGTGGTGCAACCGGCGGGTGCTGGCGCGCATCCACCGGCTCACCCTGGGCACGCTGCGGCGCGAGATCGAGCCGGTCACGACGGCCGAGCTCGTGCGCTTCCTGTTCCGCTGGCAGCACGTCGCGCCCGGCGCGCGGCTGCACGGCATCGACGGCACGCTGCACGTCGTCAAGCAGCTCGAAGGCTACGAGATCCCCGCCGCGGCGTGGGAAACGTCGATCCTGCCCGCCCGCGTGGCCGGTTACAAGCGCGAGTACCTCGACCGGCTATGCTACGCCGGCGACGTGATGTGGGGCCGGCTCTCGCCGCACCCCGCGCTCGCGCCGGACGACGACAAGCCCGGGCGCAAGGTGCGCCCCACCAAGCTCGCCCCGATCGCGCTGTTCGCGCGCGAGGACGCCGACGCGCTGGTGACGCGCGGCGCGGGCGAGACCGCCGGCCTGTCGCACGCCGCGCGCGAGGTGCTCGAGGAGATCGGGCGGCGCGGCGCGCCGTTCTTCGCCGACATCGTGCGCGGCACGGGACGGCTCGCGGCCGAGGTGGAGGAAGCGCTCTGGCAGCTGGTCGCCGCGGGCCTGGTCACCGCCGACGGCTTCGACGCGCTGCGCTCGCTGATCGACGCCAAGCGGCGCCTGGGCGAGAAGGGGCTGCGCGCCCGGCCGCGCTCGTCGAGCGGGCGCTGGACGCTGCTCGCGTCGGAAACCGAGCGCATCGACTCCGACGCGTTCGCGCGCCGGCTGCTGGCCCGCTGGGGGGTCGTGTTCCGCGACGTGGTCGCGCGCGAGAGCCTGGCGCCGCCCTGGCGCGAGCTGCTGGCGGCGCTGCGCCGCATGGAAGCCCGCGGCGAGATTCGCGGCGGCCGGTTCGTGGCGGGCTACGTCGGCGAGCAGTTCGCCCTGCCCGAAGCGCTCGACGCCCTGCGCGCCGCCCGCCGCAGCGGGAGCGACGCCGACGTGGTGGACGTCGGCGCGTACGACCCCCTCCAGCTGGCCGGTGCGCTCCTGCCCGGCGCGCGCGCGCGGCCGCTGCGCCCCCTGAGCGGAGCCGAAGCCGGTTGAGCCGCTAGAGCTCCAGGTGCGCGACGATCCGGCGCGCGATCTCGTCGGGCACTTCGGGGCACGAGGCGTCGAAGGGGGTCTCCTCGACCTCCCGCGCGTTGCGGTGGATGAGCAGGAAGGCCCGCTGCGCGTCGTCGTGCCGGACCTCGGCGAAGCGGTAGCGGTCCGGCCGGCGCCAGGAGCCCGTGCGGCCGACCACGCCGTGATGGTACGACCCGCGCGGCGCCATCGCGGCGATACCGTGCTCGATCGCGGCGATCACCTCGAGAAAAGACATCCTCGCCGCAGTTCGCGCGCCGCGCGGCCGTCCCGCCTGCTTCGCCGAGCGCGAGCCGTCAAGTGATCCGGAGCATGTTCCGGTGGCAGGCGGTGTGACCCCGGCTGCGATAATTCGGCCGCCGCCGGGGAAGAGTCTGTACCTATGGGTACCAACTCGGTCGAAGCTCCCGCCGTCGCACTGCGCTGCGTCGAGTGCGGCCATCCCGGCGACCTCGCGGTGACCATCCCCGCGCTCGACGGCACCAACCGGCGCTGCGCCGACTACGACGCCTGCGAGGACCGCAAGGAGTCGCACGCCGCGTTCACGACCGCCGCCTGACCCGCGGTGCGGCTCGGCCGCGAACTCATCGCCTCACGTCTTGTTACTTTTTCGGGCTTTCGCTCGAGTCTCCGCAGCCGCTTTCTTCTTCGATTTGGCCTGATCGAAATCAACGGCGGCACGGACGAGGGTTTTTAGAATCCGGCAGGCTCGCCCCGTGGTCGAAGGTGAGCTTCACCTTCCCCTTGTGGGCGTTGCCGACCGCAACTATTCCGTCGCGAGACCACACTGGGCTTCCCATCCACTTCCATTCCTCGATGATCTCCCGGTCGGCCTCGAGGATGGTCTTTCGGATGCCGGCGAGTTTTCAAGCGGCAACCGGGAGATGAAATCGCGCGGTCGCGCCGGCCGTCAGCTCGGGTCGGTCGTCACGACGGTCGACGACCGACCGCGCCAGCCTTTGAAGAGCGAGCCGATCGTGCCGAGCACGCCGATCACCGCTCCGAGCAAGCCGCCGATCGCGGTCGTGTCCTCGGTCAACGACTGGAGCGTCGTCGGCTTGGACACGCTGATCCGATCGAGCGGCACGGCGATCTGATCGTCGAGGAAGGTGAGCCGCACGTCCAGCGGCTGCTCCCCGCTCGCGAACGTGACGAACCAGCGCCAGACGCGTTCACCGGGGCGCTGCGTCTTCGCGGCGGCGAACGCCGTCACGACCTTCGCGCCGTCCGCTCCGTACGACGCCGCGACCGTGGGCATTCGCCCCGGCGGGGCGCTCGGGCAAGAGACGCTCAGGTCGATCGGGACCTGATCGTCCGTGCGCGCGATCGACGGCGCCCAGAGCCTCGCGACGCACGGCGCTACGGGGTCGCGGCCGCGCAGATCGAACGTCGTGATCGACCGCAAGTGGCCGAACTGGGTCGACGAAACGAGCGCGAGGCTGAACGCGATGATCGCCAGGCCGGCGAGTGCCGATCCGCGCCACGGATGGGTCGAAACGGCCACGGGACCGTCCGCTGCGGCCGTACCGGCACGCGCCGCCGCGAGGCGAAGCGCGTTGCGGCGTTCCGTCGCGTCGGCGATCACCGCCGCGCACGCGGCGGAGACGGCGACCAGGGCCCAGGCGATGATCGGCCCGCAAACCTGTTGGATCTCCGCCCAGTCGTTCGACGCGCGAACTTGCGGCACGATCCACGCGACGACGCCCAGGAACACGATCCCGGCGATCAGCACGATGATCGAGAGGGCGCGCCGCACGCCGGCCGCGCCATCGGATCCGAGGCCCCGCAGAGCGTTTGCGAGCATCGCCGCAGTCTTCGGACTGTGCGCTTCCTCGCCTTCCCAGGGGGCCTAGTACTGCGCCGGGTCGGCGTCGATCGCCGCGCGGTAGAGCGTGAACGGCCGCTCGCGCCGGTCGACGCCATCGTTGAAGTTCGGCATCCGGTTGACCTGGCTGTCGGTCACGTAGACGATCCGGTCGGGGCCGAGCTTGACCGCGTCGGGCCAGACCATCAGGTTCTCGCCGTGGAGCAGCGTCTCGTAGCGGTTCTCGGCCGGGATGAAGCGCTGCAGCGTCCCGTGGGTGACGTCGGTGAAGTAGACCCGGCCCTCGCGGTCGCAGTCCAGGCCGTCCGAGGCGAAGTCGCGCGCGTCGTAGCGCACGACGTGGCGCGCGATCACCTCGTCGTCGGCGTGCTCCTGGGCGAGCAGGTCGGTGTCGACCGAGAAGAGCTGGTACCCGCCCAGCGGCGTCCACCACAGCGTGCGGCCGTCGGGCGAGAGCGCGATCCCGTCGATGCCCGGCGGCGCGGCGACCGGGCCGTCGACCGTCGCGATCGCGAAGCCGGCCGGCTGGGCCGGGCGCACGCAGTCCGTGCCGCTGAGCCTGCGCCACGACTTGCCGCTGTCGAGGTCGACCACGACGATGCCGTTGGGGCCCTTGGCACCGGAGTCGCTGATGTACGCGAAGCCGGCCTTGCCGCGGGCGTAGTCGATCACCAGGTCGTTGAGGTAGGTCGTCGGCAGCACCACGCCGGCGGGGAAGCCGATGCCGTGCACGATCGCGTTGCGGTCGAGGTCGATCACGTAGAGCTTGGCCGCCGTCGGATCGCCGCCTTCGAGGGACGTCGCGCCGGTGTCGAGCGCGAGCAGCCGGCCGCCCGGCCCGAGCGCGATGCCGTGGACCGAGACGAAGCGGTGCTCGGCGTCGCCGGGGTCGATCGTGTTGACCAGCTCGTCGGGAAAGGGGACCGCCTTGCCGTCGACCAGCTCGGCCAGCGTGAACGGCGCCGGGGTCGCGTCCAGGCGCGGAAAGCTCAGGAAGATGCGGCCGTCGCGCGCCGGCGCGATGCCGGAGGGCCAGTGGTCGGCGAACCGGGCCACGACCTCGGGCCGGACGGAGACGTTGGTGCGGTCCATAGGCGAATCATGTACCCAGCCGGGGGAGCCGGCCGCCCGGGCCCGAACGCGCCGACCCCGAGATGTTCTGGGAGCTGGCGGGTGTCCCGGCGGTCGCCGTGCGGCGCGGGCCGCGGATCGAGTCCGTGCACCAGGTGGCGGCCTGCGTCTGCGACGCCGACGGGACCGTCGTGCTCAAGCTCGGCACCGTCGAGACGCCGGTCTACCTGCGCAGCGCGGCCAAGCCGTTCATCGCCGCGGCGAGCGTGCGAGCCGGCGTGCTCGAGCGGTTCGGCTTCGGCGAGCGGGAGCTCGCCGTCATGTGCGCCTCGCACAACGGCGAGCCCGGCCACGTCGAGCTGGTCGCGAGCATGCTCGAGCGGATCGGGGCGACGGTGGACGACCTGGGCTGCGGGGTGCACCCGCCCCAGTACGAGCCGGCCGCCGCGGCGCTGGCCGCCCGGGGCGAGGCGCCCAGCCAGCTCCACCACAACTGCAGCGGCAAGCACGCCGGCATCCTGGCGCTGGCGAAGCTGCTCGGCGCGCCGCTGGCGGGCTACCTCGAGCCCGCTCACCCGGCCCAGCGCGCGGTCCTGGCCCTCTGCGAGCGGGTCAGCGACGACGTCTTCGGGGCCGACCGGCTGGGCGTCGACGGCTGCGGGATCCCGGTCTACGCGACCTCGCTGCGCAACGCGGCGCGCTCGTTCGCGCGCTTGGCGACCCTGACCGGTCTGGACGACCGCGACGCCGGAGCGCTGGCGCGGGTCGCCGCGGCGATGGCGAACGAACCGTGGTACGTGGCGGGCACCGGCCGCTTCGACACCGACCTGCTGCGCGCCAGCGGCGGCCGGATCGTCGGCAAGGCCGGCGCCGAGGGGGTCCACGGGGACGCCCTGCTCGACGCGGGCCTGGGCCTGGCCCTCAAGGTGGTCGACGGCACCCGCCGGGCAGCGCCGCCGGCCACGCTGGCGGTCCTGGCCGCCTTGCGCGCGCTCGAGCCGGAGGCGGCGGCCGCGCTCGCGCCGCACGCGCGGTCGGAGGTCCGCAACGCCGCCGGCCGGGTCGTCGGCGAGGTCGCCGCGCTGGACGGCTGGATCCCGGCCGGCTCGCCGGGCGCGGAAACCGGGCTCCGCTAGCAACCCCTTACCGTACGCAGCGGTCCACGGGGTCGTGGTCGATTTCTTCTTGCGCCGGCCGATCTTCGCGTCGGTCTGCTCGCTCGTCATCCTGCTGCTCGGGCTCATCTCGATCCCGACCCTGCCGGTCGCACAGTTTCCGAACATCGCGCCGCCGACGGTGACCGTCACCGCAGTCTACACCGGGGCCAGCGCCGAGGCGGTCGAGTCGTCGGTGACGACGCCGCTCGAGCAGGCCATCAACGGCGTGCAGGGGCTCAAGTACATCTCGTCCCAGTCGGGCAGCGACGGCACCTCGCAGATCACCTGCACGTTCAACCTCGACCGCGACCTCGACCAGGCCGCCAACGACGTTCAGAACGCGGTGAACCTCGCTCAGGGCCGGCTGCCCAACGAGGTCAAGCTGACCGGCGTCAGCGTCGCCAAGAACTCGGGCACCTTCGTGATGGCGCTGGGCATCACGTCGACCGACGCGCGCTGGGACCAGACGTTCCTCACCAACTACCTCGAGGACAACGTCGTCAACGACCTCAAGCGCATCGCCGGCGTCTCGGACGTGCTGGTGTTCGGCGAGCGCAAGTACGCGATGCGGCTGTGGGTCGATCCCAAGCGCCTGGCCGACCAGGGCCTGACCGCGGGCGACGTCGTCGCCGCGCTGGAGGCGCAGAACGTGCAGGTCGCGGCGGGCTCGATCGGCGCGCCGCCGACCAACGGCCACCAGCCCTACGAGCTGGCGGTGCGCGCCACCGGCCGCCTGACCAGCGCCAGCCAGTTCGCCAACGTCGTGCTCAAGACGAACCCCGACGGCGGCTACGTCAAGGTCGCCGACGTCGGGCGGGTGGTGCTGGGCGCGGAGAACTACGCCGGTTCGCTCTGGTTCGACGGGCGCGACGGCATCGGCCTGGGCGTACTGCAGCTCCAGACCGGCAACGCGCTGGCGGTCTCGCAGCAGGTCCGCCAGACGATGGACGCGCTGGCCGCGAAGTTCCCGGCCGGGGTCCACTACACGGTCGCCTTCGACACCACCGAGTTCGTGCGCGAGTCGATCAAGGAGGTCGTGATCACGCTGGTGGTCGCGATCTCGCTGGTCGTGCTGGTCATCTTCCTGTTCCTGCAGGACTGGCGCACGACGCTGATCCCGACCCTGACCATCCCGGTCTCGCTGCTGGGCACGTTCTTCCTGATGAAGGCGCTGGGCTTCTCGATCAACCAGCTCACCCTCTTCGGGCTGACGCTGGCGACCGGTCTGGTCGTCGACGACGCGATCGTCGTCATCGAGAACATCGCCCGCTTCATCCAAGAGAAAGGGATGGCGCCGCTGGAGGGCGCGCGCGAGGCGATGCGCGAGATCACCGGCGCCGTGCTGGCCTCGTCGCTGGTGCTGCTGGCGGTGTTCGTCCCGGTCGCGTTCTTCCCGGGCACGACGGGGCAGCTCTACCGGCAGTTCGCGCTCACGATCGCCTGCTCGATCACGATCTCGCTGTTCTGCGCCCTGACCCTGACCCCGGTGCTCTCCTCGCTGCTGCTGCGCAACAAGGTGCAGCGCGAGTCGCGCTTCTTCCGGCCGGTCAACCGCGCGATCGTCGCCACCCGCGGCGGCTATGCCAAGCTGCTGCCCCGGGTCATGCGCGTCCGCGGCCTGGTGCTCGCGCTCTTCGTGGTCGCGCTGGCCGTGACGGGCCTGTTCTACACCCGCATCCCGACCGGTTTCGTCCCCGACGAGGACCAGGGCTTCGCGATCATCTCGGTCCAGGCGCGCGAGGGCGTCTCGATCGACTACACCCACCGCGTCCAGCGCGACATCGAGGCGATCCTCAAGCAGCAGCCGGAGATCTCCGACGTCTTCGACGTGGCGGGCTTCAGCTTCACCGGCCAGGGCAACAACAAGGCCACGATGTTCATCCGCCTGCGGCCGTGGGGCGAGCGGCCCGGCCCGGCGCATACCCTGGGCGCGGTGCTCAACCGGGTCAACCAGAAGCTGTTCTTCTATCCCAACGCCCAGGCGTTCGCGATCAACCCGCCGGCGATCCCGGGGCTGGGCTTCCAGGGCGGCTTCGCCTTCGAGCTGGAGGACCGCGCGAACTTCGGCATCCAGCCCTTGCTGGGCGCGGCGTACTCGATCATCGGCCCGGCCAACGCCCCCACCAGCGGGCTGTTCCGGGTCTACACGACCTTCCGCAGCGACAAGCCGACCGAGCAGGTCGACGTCGACCGCGACAAGGCGCTCCAGCTCGGCATCCCGCTGACCAACATCTTCGACACGATGCAGGTCTACCTGGGCTCGGTCTACGTCAACGACTTCGACATGAACGGCAAGTCGTACCGGGTCTACGTGCAGGCCGACACGCCGTACCGCTCGCGCGTCACCGACCTCAACTCGATCTTCGTGCACGGCACCCCGATCGTCGGCGCCAACGGCGTGCAGACCGTGCCCGACCCGATCCCGATCTCGGACCTGGTGACGATCAAGCAGGAGCTCACCCCGCCGACCATCACCCACTTCGACCTCTACCGCTCGATCGAGATCAGCGGCGGCCCCGCGCCGGGCCACGGCTCGGGCGAGGCGATCGCCACCATGCAGCGGCTCGCCGCGCACCTGCCGGCGGGCTTCGCGTACGAGTGGAGCGGCATCTCGCGCGAGCAGATCGAGGGCGGCGCACAGGCGGCGATCATCTTCGCGCTGGGCATCGTGTTCGTGTTCCTGGTCCTCTCGGCGCAGTACGAGTCGTTCGCCGACCCGCTGATCATCCTGTTCGCGGTGCCGCTGGGCTTGCTCGGGGCGGTCGGCGGGCTGATGGTGCGCGGGCTGATCTCCGACGTCTTCGCGCAGGTCGGCTACGTCATGCTGATCGGCCTGGCGTCGAAGAACGCGATTCTGATCGTCGAGTTCGCCAACCAATTGCGCGAGCAGGGAATCGACACGATCACCGCCGTGCGGCGCGCCGCCGAGACGCGGTTCCGGCCGATCATGATGACCTCGATCGCGTTCATCCTGGGCGTCACGCCGCTGGTGTTCGCCACCGGCGCGGGCAGCGCCGCGCGCAACTCGCTCGGCACCGCGGTGTTCGGCGGCATGATCGTCTCGACGATCCTCAACCTGATCGTCACGCCGGTCCTCTACGTCTTCATCGCCGGGCTCGAGGAGCGCCTGGGGATGGGCCGCGGCAAGCACGCGGCGCTCCCGCCGGCCGACGGCGTCACCCCGCCGCCGGCGGCAGCGACCCGTGCCGGGGTCTAGCGGCTCAGCTCCAGACGACGTGCCAGTCGACGATCGGCACCTGCGCGCCGGTCGCGACGACCGTCAGGACGCCGTTGCCGCTCGCGTCGGTGGTGAAGGTCTCGAGCTGCGTCCCGCCCGGTGAGCTCACCGTGCCGTTCACGGTGACGTCGCCGCTCGCATCGGTCGTGCTCGTCACGGCGAGCACGTTGCCGCCGGCCAGCGTGCCGTTGAGGGTGACCGCCGTGAGGTTGCCGTCGCCGTCGAAGCTGACGCTGCCGTTGAGCGAGGAGGTCCCGAGCTGCTTGCCGCCGCCGACGGTGAACGGCGGGGCGGCGGCCAGCGTCAGGCCGTCCAGGCTGCCCTTGAAGAACGTACCGTTGCGCTCGCCGGTGAAGGTCGTATCGCCGGCGGCGTCGGTCGCGACGCTGGCGGTCACCGCGAACTGCGCGCCATAGGAGGCGTCGATCGCGGGATTCGCGTCGTTGGCGATGCGCCCGGTCGTCGCGTTGTACGCGCTGCCGCCGAGCGCCGCGGCGCGACCGGACTGGGTCAGCGGCGTGGTCGAGCTGCCGGCGAAGAAGGCCGAGGTCACGACCCACGAGCCGTTGCCGGTCGAGCCGGTCAGCGCGTAGTTGGTCTTGCGCACCCCGAGCTGCAGGTGATCGCGGTTGAACGTCGTCACCGTGCGGCTGACCGTCGCGGTTCCGCCGGCGGCGCGGTAGGTGGCGACCGAGTCGCGCTCGGCCTGCGTGCAGGCGGCGTCGTAGTAGCGAATCGTCTCGACGGTCACCGAGCCGTCGGGGTTGACCGTGATGGTGCGCGTCGTGCGGTCGTGGCAGCCGTGGCCGAGCGCCTGCGGCGCGCGGCCCGACGACGACGTGCCGACCGTCCCATTGCCGACGGCGGCGTCGGTCTCGCCGCTGTCCATCGGCTCGAAGGCGGCGTCGGTCGAGGTTTGGGCCACGTCGGAGGGGGTGAGCGACGAGCCGCCGTTGGACGGCGGGTTGCTGCCAGGCAGCGCCGGTCCGGGGCCGGACGAGCCGCCGCCGCAGCCGGCGAGCAATGCGGCTGCTACGGCCGCCGCCAGAATCGGTGTGCGCATGAAGACCTCGAATGGAAGAAAAGAGCGGTCGAGGTGGAGCGTACGGTCCGCCGGCTACGCTTGCATTGGGCCGGGCTGAGATGGCGGTGAGAGTCTGGTGAGATCAGGCCGCGGCGGGCGTCGCCAAGCCGTCCGGCGCGCGCTCGCTCGAACCGTACGCCTCGCGGACGTACTGCGCGAGCATGCGCTGCGCGTTGAAGTACGAGCCGTTGAGGGCGATCGCCGAGCGCATCACGGTCAGGTAGGCGTCGCGCCGCTCGGCGTAGAGCGGCACGATCGTCTCTTCGAGCAGCCGGTAGAGCGTCTCGGCGGTCGCGCCGTCGTGGCCGCCGGTGACGTCGTCGACCGTCCAGCCCGTGACGCCCTCGAACGCGCCCTCGACCCACCAGCCGTCCAGCACGCTCAGGCTCGGCACGCCGTTGACCGCGGCCTTCATGCCGCTGGTGCCCGAGGCTTCCAGCGGCGGGCGCGGGGTGTTGAGCCAGAGGTCGACCCCGCCGGTCAGCAGCCCGCCCCACGTCATGTCGTAGTTCTCCACGAACACCACCCGGACGCCGTCGCCCAGCGCGTGCGCGGCCGCGCAGATGCGCGCGATCGCCGCCTTGCCGTCGTCGTCGCGCGGGTGCGCCTTGCCGGCGAAGACGAGCTGCAGCCCGCCGCCGCGGCGGGCGATCGCGTGCAGCCGGCCGAGGTCGGCCAGGATCAGGTCGACCCGTTTGTAGGCGGTCGCGCGGCGGGCGATGCCGATGGTGAAGACCTGCGGGTCGAGCCGCACGCCGGTGCTCTCCGCGATCCGCTCGACCATCGCCGCCTTCGCCTCGGCGTGGGCGGCGCCCAGCTCGTGGGGCGGGATCCCGACCGCCTGGCGCAAGGCGCCGTTGTCCTGCCGCCAGCCGGGCAGCCGGCGGTCGAAGAGCGCCGCCAGCGGCGGCGCGGCCCAGGTCGCGGCGTGCACGCCGTTGGTGATCGCGGCGATCTCGTAGTCGGGGAACATCGCCCGCGAGACCTCGCCGTGGCGCAGCGCGACGGCGTTGGCGTAGCGCGAGCCGCGCAGCGCGAGCACCGTCATGTTGAGCCGGCCGTCCTCCAGCAGGCCGTGGGCGCCCAGCGCGTCGGCCCGCTCGCGGCCCAGGACGGCGGCGACCAGGTCGAGCTCGAAGCGGTCGTGGCCGGCCGGGACCGGCGTGTGGGTGGTGAAGACGCAGCGCTGGCGGGCCCGCTCGAGCCCGCCCTCGCGCTCGAGCAGCGCCAGCACCAGCAGCGCCGAGTGCCCCTCGTTCATGTGGTAGGTCGCCAGCGAGTGGTGGCCCAGCGCCTCGAGCAGCGCGACCCCGCCCAGGCCGAGCAGCGCCTCCTGCTCCAAGCGGTAGCGCGCGTCGCCGCCGTAGAGCCGGCGGGTCAGCGCGCGGGCCTCCTCGTCGTTCCCCTCGACGTCGGTGTCGAGGAAGTAGACCGGCACCAGCGCGCCGTCGACCCCGGCCGCCTCGTAGCGCCAGGCCCGGGCGCGCACGTCGCGGCCGCTCAGCGGAACGGTCACCACCGGAGCCAGCGGGGCCAGCACGTGCTCGGGCTGCCAGAGCTGCGGAGCCTCGTGCTGGTACCCGCCGTCGAGCCACTGGCGAAAATAGCCCTCGCGGTAGAGCAGGGTCACCCCGACCAGCGGGTAGCCGGCGTCGGCCGCGGCCCGGGTCACGTCGCCGGCCAGGATGCCCAGGCCGCCGCCGTAGGTCGGGACCGCCGCCCCGACCGCAATCTCCATCGAGAAATAAGCGACCTGCGGCTTGCGCATGGGTTATCGTTCGGCATCCGGCGCCGGGATTCCAGGTCCGCGCGGGTCCGGCCGGTACTGCTCGACCCAGTCCCGGGTGGTGTAGAGCCGGCCGTCGCGGCGCACCACCCGCAGCCGGCCGCGCTGAGCGGCCTTGTAGAGCGCGTCGGCCCGGCCGGCGGGAGCGAAGTCGGCCAGCGGGCGCAGCTCGGCGGGAGCCTCGGCGGCGTCGCGCAGGCGCTCGAGCCCGCGCACCAGCGCCCGCCCGACCACCCCGGCCAGCGGCACCAGGTCGCGCGCGCCGGCCGCCCGCAGCGCCTCGACGTACGCGCCGCGGCCGCGCGCGTCGAGCGCGAGCGGCGGCAGCCCCCGCCGGTAGGCGAGCAGGTTGGCGACCAGCCGGGCGACCCGGCCGTTGGCGTTGGGGAACGGGCGCAGGCGCACGAAGCGGGCGATCGCCCGGGCCAGCGCCAGCGGGGTGGGATCGGTCTCGCCCAGCGCCAGCCGGCCGACCGCGGTCTCGGTCTCGAACGGGACCATCCAGTACGGCGGCGGGATCGTGCCGTCGGGGAGCGGCGGCAGGTTGCGCGTCCGCCAGGAGCCGCCCTCGGCCCCGCCGCCGACCGCCAGCCGGTGCAGCGTGCGCAGGTCGTCGCGGCCGACCGCGGCCCGGCGGGTGCCGGCCCGGGCGACCCAGGCCGCGGCCTCGGCGTAGCCGCGCACGATCAGGTAGTCCTCGAGCCGGTGGCCGCCCAGCGCCCGCCCGCGCTCGAGCAGGACGCGGACCTCGGTCAGGTCGAGCCGGGCCCCGGCGAGCCGGCTCGAGCCGGCGATCTCCTCGGTCCGCAGCGCCGCGAACGCATCGCGCAGGGCGACCGACGGTGGAGCGGTGCGCACCTCGGCGGCCAGCTCATCGATCCGGCGCGCGAGCTGTCCGATCGCGTCCATGCCGGCGGTCTTGGACGTGCGGGCGCGGATTCCGTGCCCGCGGTCACGGCCGGCCCGGCGTCGCAGCCGGAGCGGGCAGAGCCGGGTACTGAGGCTGCATGCGAACGCACTGTCCCTACTGCGCCTGGCAGTGCGGGATGCGGGTGATCGAGGGCGACGCAGAGTATCGGGCGGTCCTGACCTACGAGGAGCCCAGCGGCAGCTGTCCATTCGAACCCGATCGGCGATCGTTGGACTCCAAGGCCGCCCCTGGGGCGGCGACATCGGCTAGGGTGGACTCCTGATGGCGGATTATCTGGCGACCCTGCGCGAACGGGTGGTGCTCTTCGACGGGGCGATGGGCACCCAGCTCATGGCCCTGCAGCTCACCGACGAGGACTTCGGCGGCGCGCAGTACCACGGCTGCAACGAGGCGCTGGTGCTGACCCGGCCCGACGTGATCGAGCGGATCCACCGCGACTACTTCGCGGCCGGCGCCGACGTGGTCGAGACCGACTCGTTCACCGCCTCGCGGCTCAAGCTCGACGAGTACGGGCTGGGCGCGAAGACGCGCGAGATCAACCTGGCCGCGGCCCGGCTCGCGCGCCGCGCCGCCGACGCCTGCGCGACCCCCGAGCGGCCGCGCTTCGTGGCCGGGTCGCTCGGCCCGACCGGGATGCTGATCTCGTCGTCCGACCCGGCGCTCTCGAAGATCGGCTTCGACGAGCTGGCCGACCTCTACGAGGAGCAGGCGACCGCGCTGGTCGAGGGCGGGGTCGACCTGCTGCTGCTCGAGACCAGCCAGGACCTGCTGGAGATGAAAGCCGCGATCGCCGGGATCACCCGAGCCTTCGCCAAGGGCGTGCGGCGGGTGCCGATCCAGGCCCAGGCGACGCTCGACGTCACCGGCCGGATGCTGCTGGGGACCGACATCAGCGCGGTCTGCGCGACCCTCGACGCGCTGCCGATCGACGTCATCGGGCTCAACTGCTCGACCGGGCCCTCGCACATGCGCGACCCGATCCGCTACCTGGTCGAGAGCTCGCGCTGCTTCGTGAGCGTCATCCCCAACGCCGGGCTGCCGAAGATGGGTCCCAAGGGCGAGACGATCTACCCCGAGACGCCGGCCGAGATGGCGCACGAGCTGGCGGCGTTCGTGCGCGACTTCGGGGTCAACGCGATCGGCGGCTGCTGCGGCACGACGCCCGACCACGTCACCGCCTTCCGGGCCGGGCTGGACGCGCTCGCCGCGTCGGGCCACGCGCCGCGCCTCCCGCAGCCCAAGCCGCTCCAGTACGCGGCCTCGGCGATGACCGCCGTCGCGCTCGAGCAGGAGGGCACGGTGCTGCTGATCGGCGAGCGCGTCAACGCGCAGGGCTCGCGCAGGATCAAGCGGCTGCTGCTGGCCGACGACTACGACGAGATCACCCTGGTCGCGCGCGGCCAGGTCGAGGGCGGCGCGCACCTGCTCGACGTCTGCACCGCGCTGACCGAGCGGACCGACGAGGACGTGCAGATGGCGACGATCGTCAAGCGCCTCGCGCAGTCGGTCGAAGCGCCGCTGGTGATCGACTCCACCGAGCCCAAGGTGATGGAGGCCGCGCTCAAGATCTACGCCGGCCGGCCGGTGGTCAACTCGGTCAACCTGGAAGCCGGGCGCGGCAAGATCGACACCGTGCTGCCGCTGGTCAAGGAAGCCGGCGCCGCGCTGGTGGCGCTGACGATCGACGAGACCGGGATGGCGAAGACGGCCGCGCGCAAGCTCGAGATCGCCCGCCGCCTCTACGACATCGTGGTCGGCGAGTACGGCCTGCCGCCGGGCGCGCTGATCTTCGACGACCTGACCTTCACCCTGGCGACCGGCGACGCCGAGTACGTCGACTCGGCGGTCGAGACGATCGCCGGCATCCGGCTGATCAAGCGCGAGCTGCCCGGCGTGCTGACCTCGCTGGGCGTCTCCAACGTCTCGTTCGGCCTGAACCCGGCCGCCCGCCACGTGCTCAATTCGGTCATGCTGCACCACTGCGTCGAGGCCGGGCTCGACATGGCGATCGTCAACCCGGCCGAGATCAAGCCGTACGCCGAGATCGACGCGCTCGAGCGCGAGCTGTGCGACGACCTGGTGCTCAACCGCCGGCCCGACGCGCTGCAGCGCGTGATCGAGCACTTCGAGGCCAAGGTCGTCACGCCGGGCGGCGCCGCCGCGCAGGCCGACGACGACGCCGGCGCGCCGGTCGAGACCCGCATCCACAACGCGATCCTGCGCCGCCGCAAGGACGGCATCGAGGCCAAGATCGACGAGGCGCTGGCCGCGCGCGACCCGGTCGACGTCCTGAACAACGTGCTGCTCCCGGCGATGAAGGAAGTGGGCGACAAGTTCGGGGCCGGCGAGCTGATCCTGCCCTTCGTGCTGCAGTCGGCCGAGGTGATGAAGAAGGCCGTCGCCCACCTCGAGCAGTTCCTCGAGCGCAAGGAAGGCGTCAGCAAGGGCGTCGTCGTGCTGGCGACGGTGTTCGGCGACGTGCACGACATCGGCAAGAACCTGGTCGCCACGATCCTCTCCAACAACGGCTACACCGTGCACGACATCGGCAAGCAGGTTCCGGTCAACACGATCCTCGACAAGGCGGTCGAGGTGAACGCCGACGCGATCGGGCTCTCGGCGCTGCTGGTCTCGACCTCCAAGCAAATGCCGACGCTGGTCAAGGAGCAGGCCGCGCGCGGGCTGACGTACCCGGTCGTGATCGGCGGCGCGGCGATCAACCGCGACTTCGGCCGGCGCGTCGCCTACGCGGCGGGCGAGCAGTTCTTCGAGCCCGGCGTGTTCTACGCCAAGGACGCTTTCGAAGGGCTCGACCTGATGGACGCGCTGACCAGCCCCGCGGCGCGCACGCAGCTCGTCGAGCGAGTGCGCGGCGAGGCCGCCGAGCTGCGCGCGAAGGACGCGAGCGCGCACGCCGCGCCGGCCGCCGACGGCCGCACCGCGCGCGCCGAGCTGGGCTCGGCCGACGTGCCGGCCGCGCCGTTCCTGGGCCCGCGCACGCTGGCCCGGATCGACCCGCGCGAACTGTGGGACTGCTTCGACCTCAAGAGCCTCTACCGGCTCTCGTGGGGCGGCGCGAGCACCAAGGGCGCCGACTGGGAACGGCTGGTCGCCACCGAGTTCGAGCCGCGCCTGCGCCGCTACGAAGCGCTGGCGGAGCGCGAGCCGTTCCTCGAGCCGCGGGCGGTCTACGGCTACTTCCCTGCCGCCGGCCTGGGCGACGACGTGATCGTCTACGACCCGAACGACCGCACCCGCGAGATCGCGCGCTTCACGTTCGCGCGGCAGGTCGGGGGCGAGCACCTGTGCCTGGCCGACTACCTGCGCGAGCCGGGGGACGGCGGCGCGAGCGACCTGATCGCGCTGCAGGTGGTGACGGTCGGCGCCGAGGCGTCGCGCCGGACCGAGGCGCTGCAGGCGCGCGGCGACTACAGCGAGTCGTACTTCCTGCACGGCTTCTCGGTCCAGTCGGCCGAGGCGCTCGCGGAGCACACCCACCGCCGCATCCGGCGCGAGCTGGGCCTGCCGGACGAGCGCGGAAAGCGCTACTCGTGGGGCTACGGCGCGTGCCCCGACCTCAGCCAGCACGAGCTGGTCTGGCGGCTGCTCGACGTGGAGCACGCGATCGGCGCCGCGCTCACCTCGGCGCACCAGATCATCCCCGAGCAGTCGACCGCGGCGATCGTGATCCACCACCCGCGCGCGGCCTACTTCAACGCCGCCGCGGTGCGCGAGCTGGCGACGGTGTAGCGCAGGGCCGCCGCAGCCGGCGCGCGTAGCTCCGGCGCGTGATGGTATCGCGCCGGGTCGCGGCCGCGCTGTTGGACTGCTGCTGACGGCGGCGGTGCCGAGCGCGCGGATCGGGATCGAGATGCCGGCCGCCGGCGACGACGGCGGTGAGGGACTGGCCGTCTCGGCCGCTATCCGCCTGGGCCTCGGAGCGGCGCGCGTCGTCGCGCGCGACAGCTCCAACGGCGGGGTCGAGAACCCGCACGAGGACGAGGGCCGCGACAACGTCGTCGACCGCCGGCTGGGCCCGCGGATCGTCGCCGGGTTCGCCGCCGACCCGCGCGTCGCGGCGGCCGTCGGCGGGTTGCGGCGCAGCGTCGGCGACGCGGACGCCGCGGTGGCGAACGCGCGCGGGCTGCCGCTGATCGTCCTCGCGCGCTGGTCGCGCGGCGGGCCGAGCGCGTTCTGCCTGTGCGCCTCGCCGCCGCGGCTGGCGGCCTTCGCGCGCGCCGCCGCCCGGGCGCGCTTCGGCCCCCGGCTGCTGCTGGTGCTGGTCGGACCGGCCGCGGCATTGCCGGCCGACTGGCCCGGCCGGTTCGGCGAACCGTTCGTGCGGGTCGGCGACGCGCCGGCGTCGCTGGCGGCGGCGCGGCAGCGGGCGCGGGGAGCCGACGCGGTGCTGGTGCTGGCCGACGAGCGGCCGGCGGCGCTCTGGCGCGGCGCGGCGTTCCGGCGCCGGTTCGACGACGCGTACCTGCGCGGTCTCGGCCACCGCGGCTTCGAGCTCGTTCCGGCCGGGACGCCGCGCGGCGACCTGCTCGTGGTCGGCGAGGTGCTGCCGCACGACGCCGGCCGGCGCGCGTTCGACCGGCGGTTCCACGCCGCGGCGGGCTTTCTGCCCGACGAGGCGGCCGTGCGCGGCTACGCGGCCGCGCAGATCCTGGGCGCCGCCGGCACCGGCCGGGCCGCGATCCGCAGCGCGCTGGCGCGGCGCCGCTTCGCCACCGCGGCCGGGCCGGTGCGCTTCGACGCCGACGGCTACCGCGCCGACGCCGGGCTGGCCGCCGCGGTTCCCTGATCGCACGCGCATCCTGTGAAATCGCAGGGGACCTCCTTCTTGGGCTGCCGAAGGGGCCGTTCACCGATGTATAGCTTCGTGCTATGCCATGCGGGTGTTGGTGCAGCAGCGTCGTTTGTCGACCTGGCGCTGCTGCATTCGACGGACCCCCTCTGATAGGAGAAGACCCTTGCATCCACGATCACGCCCCGGCTTGCGGGCTGTCCTCACGCTCGGGTTCGCCCTCGCGCTGAGCCCGATGGCCGCCTCGGCGGCTGACACCCCGATCGCCCAAGCGCCCGCTGCGGCGCCCATGACGTCACCCAACCCCACGGCGGAGATGTTCCGCGACGTCCCGGCCAACCACTGGGCCTACCAGTACCTGCAGCAGCTGCAGGCGGACGGTTTGGTGGAAGGCTACCCCGGCGGTTATTTCAAGGGCAACCGCCCGCTGACTCGCTACGAAATGGCGGCCATCGTCTCCCGCGCGGTCAAGAAGCTTGAAGGTGCTTTGGCCGACGCGCAGACGGCGCAGAAGGTCAACGCCGCCGACATCGCCGCCATCCGCCGGCTCGTCGACGAGCTCGGCGACCAGCTCAAGGCGGTCCAGCAGGACGTCGCCGCGCTCAAGACCCAGGTCGCGACCAACACCGCCGCGCTCGACCGGCAGCAGTTCCACCTCTACTACTTCCTGCGCGCGCCGGGCACGTACCGCGACCGCGTCGCGGCCTACACCGCGGGCGGGGCCGGGCTTCCGGCCGGCGCTCAGGTGGTCGGCCCCAACAACGGCATCGGCCCGCAGCAGCTCAGCTCGGGCGAGACCGCGCACGGGACCGGCTTCCAGACGCTGCGCATGGTGTTCAGCGGCAACGTCGACGCCAAGACCTCGTACGCGATCCGGCTCGAGGACCGCTACTACCTCGACAACACCTCGGGCAACGGCGGCACCCTCGGCGACTCGACCAGCAGCGTCACGCCCGGCGTCGGCTCGTTCCCGAACAACAGCGTGCTGCGCATCAACTACGCCAGCCTGACCTACAAGGATCCCTCGGGTCTCTACGCGCGCCTGGGGCGCTTCGTCGAGGGCGGCGGCGACATCGGCCTGGCCTACGCCGACTACTTCAACGGCGGCGAGCTGGGCTTCGCGAGCAAGAACAGCCGGGTGAGCGGGTTCGCCGGCTACAGCTTCAACAAGGCCTCCAACTCCAACGCGGCGCCGTACGAAGGGCAGAGCAGCCAGTCGCTGTTCGGCCGGCTGGCGACGACCATCGGTCCCAACGGCAGCCTCGGCGCCAACTTCATCAACGACACGGCGTTCTACGGCGGCGGTGCGACCGTCTTCAACCCGGCCACCCTGCGCTACCAGCTGACCTCCGAGAACCTCGCGGTCGGCTCGATCGACGCCGGCTACGCGTTCAGCCCGGCCTTCGGCCTCAAGGCCGAGTTCCTGCACCGCTTCGGCAACAACCCGCTGGGCGGGGGCAACTGGAGCGAGCCCAACGCGTTCTGGGGCCAGGGCACCCTGGGCCTGAGCGGCCACACCGGCAACAACTACGCCGACTTCGGCTACATCTACGCCGGGCTCAACTCGACCAGCGTCCACACCGAGATCGAAGGCACGCCGGACTACCAGCAGTTCTTCATCAACAACCCCAACGGCTACAAGATCGGCTACGTCGGCCTGCACCACTTCTTCAGCGACAAGGCCCAGGTCGGGCTGATCTACCAGGGCTACGGGCTCCACACCGCGATCCCGATCGACTCGTACTTCTTCGGGACGGGCGCGGCGCGAGTCGTCACCCCGTGCCTGGGCTGCACGATCCAGCGTGACGACGGCCAGGCGCTCTTCCTCGAGACCCGCCTGTCGTTCTAGACGATGAACCGCCCGGCACGGCCCTTCACCCGTCGCGAAACGTCCGTGCCGGGCGGTTCGTTAACTCGTAACCATGCGGCCAGAGGGAAGAAGCCGCACCCGGCGTACTTCGCGCTAGCCCCGTCACGGGACGCGGGCGTTACGACGCCGGGTATCATGCTGTGCATTCGTACGGAGGAACTATATGATCTCTTTACATAGGCGTCCGATCGCGTTCGCGACCGCCTTGGCGGCGACGCTCGCCATGGTCGCCGGCTCGACGCTGGGCGTTTCGCTGCCCGCTTCGGCGGCGGGGGGCACCGTCAAGATCGGCGTCGACATGCCGGTCTCGGGCGCCGATGCCACCAACGGCATCCCGACCCGCAACGGCGTGATCCTCGCGCTCGAGGAGATCAACGCCAACAAGAACCTCAACGGCGGCCTCAAGTTCGAGATGTCGTCGCTCGACGACGCGGTTCAAGGCGTCCACGATCCCGCCCAGGGCGCGCAGAACATCAAGAGCTTCATCGCCGACAGCGCGGTGCTGGGCGTGGTCGGCCCGTTCAACTCGAACGTCGCCAAGGCCGAGATCCCGCTGACCAACGACGCCGGGCTGGTGCAGATCTCCGCGTCGGTCACCAACCCCGGCCTGACCAAGGGCGACGACGCCAAGAAGCTGCGCACTTCGCACCCCGACGTGAACACGTTCTTCCGCGTCTGCACGACCGACGACCGCCAGGGCGCGGCCGGGGCCGAGGCCGCGAAGAACCTCAAGCTCAAGAAGGCGTTCATCATCGACGACAACGAGACGTACGGCAAAGGCCTGGCCGACGTCTTCGAGGACAGCTTCAAGAAGGACGGCGGCACCGTGCTGGGCCACGAGCACATCACCAAGGGCCAGCAAGACTTCAAGGCGCTGCTCACCAAGGTCCACAGCACCTCGCCGGACCTGATCTTCTACGGCGGCACGACCGCCAGCGGCGGCGGCCTGCTGCGCAAGCAGATGGCGGACGTCGGCATGAAGGACATCAAGTTCATCGGCGGCGACGGCATCAGCGACGAGGAGTTCATCAAAGAGACCGGCGACATGGCGAACAACTCGTACTACACGGTCGCCGCGCCCGAGACCAGCAAGCTCGCCAGCGCGAAAGCGTTCAACGCCGCGTTCGAGAAGAGATTCCACACCAACCCGGGCCCGTACAGCGCCAACGCGTACGCGGCGACCCAGATCATCGTCGCCGCGATCGTCAAAGCGTCCAAGGCCGACGGCGGCAAGGTGCCGACGCGGGCGGAGGTCGTGAAGAACGTCGCAGCGACCTCGAGCTTCGACACCCCGATCGGCAAGGTCGGCTTCGACAAGAACGGCGACACGACGTCGCCGATCCTCAGCCTCTACGCGATCAAGGCCGGCAAGCCGGAGTTCGTGAGCCAGTTCAACCTCCGGGGCTGACCCCCCGACGAACCGAGGACCGGGAAGAGCCGGCGCGCGAGCGCCGGCTCTTCTTCGTAACGGCCTGGAGGGGAGGATTTCGGCCGCGGCGTACTGCAACCGCCCACGAGCAAGCCCGGCCTGGCGGGTTGAAGCCGGCAACCCATTGTCGACGAAAGATGCCCGAGCTTGGACGTTTTTCTCCAGCAATTGATCAACGGGCTCTCGCTAGGCGGGATCTACGCGCTGATCGCGCTCGGCTACACGATGGTCTACGGGATCATCGAGCTCATCAACTTCGCGCACGGCGACATCTACACGCTGGGCACGTTCTTCTCGCTGGCGACCCTCTCGCTGCTGGGCGTCTCGGGTGAGCTCCACGGCCTGCCGCTGCTGGGCGTGGCGGTGCTCACGATCCTGGTCTCGATGCTGCTGTGCGGCCTGACCGGGGTGATCATCGAGCGGCTGGCCTACCGCCGGCTGCGCAACGCGCCCAGGCTGGCCCCGCTGATCACCGCGATCGGCATGTCGTTCATCCTCGAGAACATCATGCAGTACTGGAAGGGCCCGGCGCCGATCCCGGTGCCGCAGTTCATCCCCAACCCGAGCTTCCAGATCGGCCCGATCGCCATCGCGGCCAAGCAGATCCTGGTCATCGTGCTGGCGATCGTGATGATGATCGCCCTGCAGCTGTTCATCTACAACACCCGGATGGGCAAGGCCATGCGGGCCACCGCCCAGGACCGCGACGCGGCCCAGCTGATGGGCATCAACATCAACACCACGATCGCGCTGACGTTCCTGATCGGCTCGGCGCTGGCCGGCGCGGCCGGTTTCGTGTCGGGCGTGTACTACGGCAGCACCTACTTCTTCAACGGTTTCGCCGCCGGCCTGAAGGCCTTCACCGCGGCCGTGCTGGGCGGCATCGGCAACCTGGCCGGCGCGATGCTGGGCGGCTTCCTGATCGGCCTGGTCGAGTCGATGACCACCCAGTTCATCTCCGACCAGTGGAGCAACGTGGTGGTGTTCTCGGTCCTCGTGCTGGTCCTGATCTTCCGCCCGTCCGGTCTGCTCGGCGAATCGGTGCCGAGCAAAGTCTGATGGCAACCGCGCGCATGCAGCCGTCGCCGCTGGCGGCGCTCAAGAGCTCCCGCGTCCAAGCCGTCGGGCTGTTCGTGGTGGCCGCGCTGCTGCCGCTGCTGGTGAACAACGGCGGCTTCACCAACTTCCTGAGCGACGCCGGCGCCTTCGTGCTGCTGGCGCTGGGCCTGAACATCGTGATCGGCTTCGCCGGGCTGCTCGACCTGGGCTACGCCGCGTTCTTCGCGATCGGCTCCTACGCGTTCGCCATGCTGTCCAGCCCGCAGTTCGGGATCCACTTCCCGTTCTGGGTGATGCTGTTCTTGGCGTCGGGCATCGCGGCGCTCTTCGGCATCCTGCTCGGCGCGCCGACCCTGCGCCTGCGCGGCGACTACCTGGCCATCGTCACGCTCGGCTTCGGCGAGATCGTGCCGCAGACGTTCCTCAACCTCTCGCAGTGGACCGGCGGTCCCAACGGCATCAGCTCGCTCGACCAGCCGACGTTCTTCGGCTTCCGGTTCGGCTTCCAAGTGCTGCCCTACTACTACGTGATGCTGGCCCTGATCGCGCTGGCGATCGTCGTCGCCAGCAACCTGCGCTCCAGCCGGCTCGGCCGGGCCTGGATGGCGATCCGCGAGGACGAGCTGGCCGCCGCGCACATGGGCATCAACACCACCACGACCAAGCTGGCCGCCTTCGCGCTGGGCGCCTCGTTCAGCGGGCTGGCCGGGGTGGCGTACGGCGCGAAGCTGCAGCTCGTCTCGCCCGACCAGTTCGGCTTCAACGTCAGCGTGGCGGTGCTCTCGATGCTGGTGCTGGGCGGCATGGGCAACATCCCGGGCGTCATCCTGGGCAGCATCGTGATCTCGTCGCTCGACCGCCTGATCTTGCCGCAGCTGACCAACTTCCTCCACGACACCGTCGCGCCGGTGTTCTCGGGCTCCGCCGCCCTGCACGGCTTCTTCCTCAACGTCGACCTGGCGAACTCGCGCTTCATGATCTACGGCATCATCCTGGTGGTCATGATGCTGTTCCGCCCGGAGGGCCTGCTGCCGAGCCGCCAGCGCGCGGCCGAGCTGCACGCGGAGGACGACGACCCGGGCGCCGCCGCGCAGGAGCAGACCTTGTACAACCAGGCGGTGAGCTGATGGCGCTGCTCGAGATGGCCGGCGTGACCCAGCGCTTCGGCGGGCTGGTCGCGGTCAACAACCTCAGCTTCACGATCGAGCCCGGTGCGATCGTCGCGATGATCGGGCCCAACGGCGCCGGCAAGTCGACCGCGTTCAACCTGGTCACCGGGATCTACACGCCCTCCGAGGGCCGGATCACGTTCGACGGCAAGGACATCACCGGCTTGACGACCTCCTCGGTCGCGGCGCTCGGCATCGCCCGCACGTTCCAGAACATCCGGCTGTTCGCGTTCATGTCGGCGATCGACAACGTCATGACCGGCGAGCACGCCCGGCTGCACTCCAGCCTGTTCGACTCGCTGGTGCACACGCCCAAGCAGCGCAGCGAGGAGAAGCAGGCGCGCGAGCGGGCGCGCGAGCTGCTGCGCTTCGTCGAGCTGGAGCGGTTCGCCGACAACTACGCCCGCAACTTGCCGTACGGGTTCCAGCGCCGGCTGGAGATCGCGCGGGCGCTGGCCGGCGAGCCCAAGCTGCTGCTGCTCGACGAGCCCGCGGCCGGAATGAACCCGCGCGAGAAGGCCGACCTGGTCGGCCTGATCCGGCGCATCCGCGACAGGGGCGTCACGGTGTTCCTCATCGAGCACGACATGGGGTTGGTCATGCAGCTCAGCGAGCGGATCACGGTCCTCGACCACGGCGAGAAGATCGCCGAAGGCCTGCCGGCGGAGGTGCGCAGCGACCCGCACGTGATCGAGGCGTACTTGGGGAAACCGGCCTGATGGCGCTGCTCGAAGTCGACGCGATCGTCGCCCGCTACGGCCGCATCACCGCGCTCGACGGCGTCAGCCTGAAGGTCGACGAGGGCGAGATCGTGACCCTGATCGGCGCCAACGGGGCCGGCAAGACCACGACCCTGCGCACGATCAGCGGCCTGGTGCGGGCGGCCTCGGGCCGGGTCCGCTTCCGCGGCCGCGACATCACCAGCACCTCCCCCGACGAGATCGTTCGGCTGGGCATCGGCCACTCGCCCGAGGGACGGCGCGTCTTCCCGCGCATGACGGTGCGCGAGAACCTCGACCTGGGCGCGTACACGCGGCGCTCGAAGGCGGAGATCGGCGCGGACACCGAGCGCGTGCTGACGATCTTCCCGCGCCTCAAGGAGCGGATCGACCAGAAGGCCGGCACGATGTCGGGCGGCGAGCAGCAGATGCTGGCGATCGGCCGAGCCCTGATGTCGCGCCCGGCGGTGCTGCTGCTCGACGAACCGTCGCTGGGCCTCTCGCCGATCCTGGTCCAGACGATCTTCGGCGTGATCCGCGAGATCAACGCGAGCGGCACGACGATCCTGCTGATCGAGCAGAACGCGAGCCAGGCGCTGCAGATCGCCGCCCGCGGCTACGTGCTCGAGGTCGGCAAGATCGTGCACGAGGACACCAGCGCCGCGCTCATGGCGAGCGAGGCGGTCCAGGCGGCCTACCTGGGCGGGGCCGCCTGAGCCGGCCGCCTCAGAGCCGCTTCACCATCGCCTCGATCGCCGAGGTCTGCACGCCGGCCTGCGCGGCGTAGTCGCTGCCGTCGTAGCCCCACCAGTCCCAGCAGCCGTTGGGGTTCGCGCTCGTCGCGATCGCCTGCGGGTAGAGCACGATCAGGTTGTTGGTGTCGGCCCACTCGTCGAGCCCGGATTTCGTGATGAAGGCGTTGCCGACCGTGGCGTAGCCCTGCTTGCAGCCGTGGAGCGCGACGATCAGCTTGCAGGTCTGCCCGGCGGCGCAGCTGGCCGGCACGAACACCCAGCCGTTGTCGTCCATCGAGTACGCCGGGGCGTCGCCGTAGACGAACTCGTTCTGGTCGAACTGGATCAGCGAGCCGGTCAGCGCGCCGCTGCGGCGTGCGCTGAGCGTGCCGTACAGCAGGGTCAGGAGCGTCTGCTCGGCGTCGAAGCCGCAGTTGTTGATGTACGGGCTGGCGGTGACGCCGCAGGCGCTGGTCGCGTCGGGCGAGATCCACCCGTGGCCGGCCGCCGTGCCGAAGTTCGACGTGACGCCGACGCCGTAGTGCTGGTAGTACGAGACCAGGTCGTGCACGATGCTCGGGTAGACCGTCGTGTCGTGGGTGCCCGAGAAGACGTAGGCCTTCTGGCCGCGCAGGTTCGAGGTCGGGTCGATGTAGCCGTCGTAGGCGGCGTTGTCGGTGTCTTGCTCGAGCACCGGCAGATCGGTCGGGTACTCGTCGTCGCTGCAGTCGTCGAGCGCGACGGTGAGGCTGTCCTGGGCGCAGAAGTACGGGCCGCCGGCGAAGATCGCGGCGCCCTTGAACGTCCCCGAGTAGGCGACGTGGAGCTGGGTCGCCATGTACGCACCCGACGAGACCCCCGCCGCCGTCACCTTGCTCGGGTCGACGTGATAGCTGCCCAGCCGCGCGCTCTGCGGCGTGCGCGCGCGCCCGGCCGGCGCGCCGCCGTACCCGGCCGGCGCCGGCGGCGCGCTGCCGCTCCCGCCGCAGCCGGCCAGACCCAACCCGAACACCGCTGCGACCGCCGCAGCCCGCGCGAGACGCTCGATCATCACCCACCCCCGGAACGGATGCTTGTCCGGCCGGGCTACGCGGCAAGGCTGCGGAGACCTGCAACGGCGCGCAAGGTGTGGGGCGGTCGCTTACGCCAGCCAGCGCTCGCCCAGGGCCAAGGCGACGGCCTCGCGCCGCCCGCGGCAGTTCAGCTTGCGGCAGATCGAGCGGATGTGGGTGTCGACCGTCTGGGGGCTGCGGCTGGTGCGGGCGGCGACGGCCTTGGTGCTGGCCCCGGTGACGAGGTGCTGGAGGATCTCGCGCTCGGCCGGCGTGAGCAGGCCGGGCCCCGGCCGCTCCTCGCCGCGCGCGAGCGGCAGCGCCGAGAGCAGGCGGGCGATGCCGCCGAGGTGCTCGGCGCGCAGCCGCTCGAGCGCGGTCGCCGCGAGCGCCGGCTCGGCCTGATCGAGCTCGACCCGGTACAGCGCGCGGACGGCGCTGGCGAGCGCCTTGAGCCGGCGCATGGCGGGCGCGAGCAGCCGTTCGGCCTCGGCCAGGTGGCGGTGCGCGACCGCGCCGCGGCCGCGGGCCAGCTCGGCCAGCGCCAGCAGGAGCTGCGAGCGCACGACCCGGCGCGACGGCCGCTCGCAGCGCTCGAGCGCCGCGAGCGATTCGCTCTTGGCCGCTTCGCCTTGCGCGTGCAGGCCGGCGGCGAAGGCGTAGAGCGCGATCTCGGCCGCCCGCAGCGCCCGGCGCTCGTCGCTGCCGAACCGTTCGGTCGAGCCGGCCAGCAGGTCGTAGGCGCGGTGGAAGCCGCCTTCCCAGCCCGCCCGCAGCGCTTGCGCCGGCAGCAGCGCGTCGGCGCGAGCGGTCGGCGGCGCGCCGCGGCCCTCGTCGAGCGCGCGGTCGAGCCGCTCCAGCGCGACGTCGTCGCCGCGCTCGGCCTCGACGTCGTACGCGGCCAACAGGCCGAACAGCCGGACCTGGCGGCTCGCGCCCTTGCGCGCGCACTCGTCGAGCCGGTCGAGCAGCGCCAGCAGCACGATCGGATCGTCGGTCTCGTCGTGGAGCAGCCCGTAGAGGACGGTGTAGGCGCGCGCCGCCACCTCGAAGAGCCCCCGCGCCAGCGCCAGCTCGACCGCCCGGGTGGCGTAGGTCCGGGCGCGCTCGGCCGAGCCGGCCCACTGGTGGACGTAGCCGGCTTGCTGGTAGAGCCGGGCCCGGACGTCGTCGCCGAAGGTCTCGATCCGGCTGAGCGCGCGCTCGATGGTGGTCACCGCGTCGTCGATCCGGCGGGCGCGCACGTACGCGGTCGCCAGCGTGCCCAGGATCGGCACCCGCAGGGCGAGCGGCACGCGGTCGTCGTTCGCGTAGGGCTCGAGCAGCGGGATGCAGTCACGGTCGTGGCGGACGAGCTCGATCGCGTAGCGGTGGACGAGCGCGATGCGCAGCTCGCGGTCGGCGGCGCGGTCGATGGCCGCGACGAACCCGCGCTCGGCGAGCTCGAAGTGGCCCCGGCTCGCCTCGAGCATGCCGCGCACGCCCAGCGCGCTGGCGTTCTCCTGCCGCACGCTCTCCGGCAGGCTGTCGAGCGCCGCCTCGAGCACCTCGGTGCGGCCGCGCTCGAAGAGCTGGAAGCCGGCCTGCTCGACCAGCCGCAGGATGCCCTCGGCCACCCCGGCTTTGGCGTAGAGCGAGAGCGCCCCGGCGGCGTCGCCGCCACGTTCGAGCAGCGCGCCGCCGGCGGCGTGGGCGCGGTACCACTGCGCGTCCCCGCAGCGCCGCAGCTCGCTCTCGAGGAAGTCGCGGAAGAGGTCGTGATAGCGGTACCCGGTCAGCGAGGTCGCGGTCAGGAACGCCACGCTGCGGCGCAGGTCGGCGAGCAGGTCCGGCGTCCCGCCCAGCGCCTGGGCGGTCGCCGTGTCGAAGCCCGAGAAGACGCAGGTGTCGAGCAGAAAGCGCTGCTGCGCGGGCGAGAGCCCGGTGAAGACCTGCTCGGCGAGATAGCGGTAGACCATCTCGCGCGTCCCGCGCGTCGCGCTGCGCAGGTCGGCCGCGTGCAGGCGGGTCCGCAGCGCGATGGCCAGCGCGACCGGCCAGCCGGCGGTGAGCTCGCGCAGCTGCTCCACCTCGGCCGCGTCGAGGTTCGCCTGCGCGTCGTCGGCCGCGACCAGCGCCTCCTCGGCGGTGAAGCGGAGGTCGTCCTCGCCGACCGGCACGTCCATCCGGCCGTAGCCCAGCCAGGTTGCGATCGGCAGCCCGGCGTCGGAGCGGCTGGCGACGATCCAGCGGATGCGGTCGCCGCTGCCGCCGATCAGCTCGGTCAGCAGCGCGACGGCGCCCGGGTCGGCGGCCGCGTAGTGGAAGTCGTCGACCACGATCGTGCCGACGACCCGCCGCAGGTGCTCCGCGAACCAGTCGCCCAGCTCGCGCAGCGGGTCGGCCGCCGCCATCACCCGCTGCTGCATGGCCGGGAAGGCGGCCTTGGCGGAAGGCGCCAGCGGCTCCAGCGCCGCGCTCAGGCCGCGCACGAACGCCAGCACCGTGCGGTCGTCGCGGTTGACGTCGTAGCGGATCGCGTCCAGCCGGGTCGTCTCGATGAAGTCGCGCAGTGCCACCGACTTGCCGAAGCCGGCCGGCGCGAGGATCAAGGTCACCGGATAGCGCGTCGCTCGGGCCAAGCGGTCGTTGAGGCGCGAGCGAAGCGAGCGCGTGGAGAAGATGCGGCTACCTCCGCCTGTGAAGGAAAGACCCAGCCGCTCCCCAATTCTTGCCGGCCAGCCGGCATACCCGGCGCAGCCGGTCACGAATCAGCGCGGTTCAGGGGTATCAGGAACCGGGCGAGTTCGCGTGCGGGTGCGAGCGTCGCCGTAGTGCCTTTGCCGGTTTGGAGTTTCAACGACGTGAAGCGCCTGCTCGTCCTCGGGTCACTTTTCGCGCTCGCCGCCTGCTCGGCCGCAGGCAGCGGCGCGTTGCCGGGCGCTTCCGGAATCACCGCCGCCGGGCACCAGCGAGGCGCGGCCGACTCGGCCCAGGCCCAGCCGGGCGACTCGCCCCAGTCGCTGCCCGGCGACTCGCCCCAGTCGCTGCCGGGCGGCGCGTACACGTGCTGGCAGCCGCAGCCGACCGGCAGCGCGAACTGCACCCTGACGATCAACGCCAACCTGGCCCCGCTGAGCGACCCGCAAGCTCCGGCGCTCTCGATCCCGGGCCTCCACCCGGCCGACCTCCAGAGCGCGTACGGGCTGCCGGCCGGGAACCCGGGCGGAACGGTCGCGGTGATCGACGCCTTCGACGACCCGGCCGCCGAAGCGGACCTGGCCGTCTACCGGGCGGCGTTCGGCCTGCCCGCATGCACCAGCCTCAACGGCTGCTTCCGCAAGCTCAACGAGCGCGGCGCCGGCGGTCCTTTGCCGGCGGCGAACGCGGGCTGGTCGCAGGAGACCGCGCTCGACCTCGACATGGTCTCGGCGGCCTGCCCGCGCTGCAGCATCGTGCTGGTCGAGGCGGATTCCAGCTCGCTCGACGACCTCGGCAGCGGGGTCGATGCGGCCGCCGCGCTCGGGCCGCTGGCGATCAGCAACAGCTACTACGCCGCCGAGTGGGCGGGCGAGCTGGCCGAGGACGGCCACTTCCGGCACCCCGGGATCGCCATCACGGCCAGCTCGGGCGACCACGGCTACCCCTCGTATCCGGCCGCCTCGCAGTACGTCACCGCGGTCGGCGGAACGACGCTCACCCGCACCGGCGCAAGCTGGAGCGAGACGCCGTGGGCCTACGCGGGCCACGGCTGCAGCGCGTATACCGGCGCTCAGCCTTGGCAGATCGGAAGCCCCTGCCCGACCCGCTCGGCGGTCGACGTCGCCGCGGTCGCCGACCCCCAGACCGGCGTCGCCTTCTTCCAAGCCCTGGGCGGCGGCTGGCGAGTCGCCGGCGGGACCAGCGTCGGCGCGCCGCTGGTGGCCGCCGCGTACGCGCTCTCCGCCAACCCGGCCGGACCGGGCTTCTCGTACCAGCACCCGAGCGGGTTCCGCTCGACCGGCTCGGCGCTGATGACGGGCCTGGGCGCGCCCAACGGAACCGCCGGCCTCTAGCAGCCGGGCGTGAGCGCGGCGCACGGTCCCGGCGAGCTGACCCTGCGCAACGATGCCGGGGACGAGGTCTTCGTGCATGCCTGGCTGCCGGCGGAGCCGGCGCGCGCGGCGCTGGTGGTGGCCCACGGGATGGCCGAGCACGGCGCGCGCTACGCGCGCTTGGGGCAGGCGCTGTGCGCCCGCGGCTACGCCGTCTACGCGCCCGATCAGCGCGGCCACGGCCGCACCGCCGGCGCCGACGACCGGCTGGGCTGGGCCGGCGCCGACGGCTGGAACGGGATGGTGCGCGATCTCGAGCTGCTGCTCGGTTCGGCGCGCGAGGCGCACCCGGGCGCGCCGCTGGTGCTGTTCGGCCACAGCATGGGCTCGGTTCTCGCCCAGCGCGTCGCGCAGCGGCGCGGCGGCGAGCTGGCCGGGCTGATCCTCTCCGGGACGACCGGCGCGGCGCCGGGCCTGGCGCTCGCGCTGGCGGCGGCGAGGGCGCTGGCCTTCGGGCCGGGCGCGCGCAAGCCGTCGCCGCTGCTCGAGCAGCGCTTCGCGGAGTTCAACCGCCCGTTCGCGCGCGAGGGAACCGGCTTCGCGTGGCTCAGCCGCGACGAGGCCGAGGTGCGCGCGTACGTCGACGACCCGCGCTGCGGGTTCGCGTTCTCCAACCGCTTGACGCTGGACATGCTGCGCGGCTACGGCGAGACCTGGAAGCCGGCCAACGAGGCTCGGCTGCCGCCCGAGCTGCCGGTGCTGCTGTTCGCGGGCGAGCGCGATCCGGTCGGCGAGAACACCGCCGGGGTGCGCGCGCTGGCTGCGCGCTATCAGGCGCTGGGACTGCGCGACGTGCGGACGATCTTCTATCCCGGCGGGCGGCACGAGATGCTCAACGAGACCAACCGCGACGAGGTCGTGCGCGACGTGCTCGGCTGGCTCGACGAGCACACCGCCGCGCGCTAGTCCAGGAAGATGTCGTCGGCCAGCGGCGTGCCCGGGTCGACCGCGTAGGCCGAGAAGTCGGTCACGCCGTTCTCGCGCAGCACGTCCTCGTCGATCAGGCACGCGCCGCTGCGGCTGCCGGTGAGGATCGCGTGGGCGGCCTCGGCGACGATCTCCGGCGTGCGCGAGGCCTTGATCACCGCGTCGCCGCCGAGCAGGTTCTGCACCGCGGCGGTCGCGATCGTCGTCTTGGGCCAGAGCGCGTTGGCCGCGATCCGCCCGCGGAACTCGGCCGCGAAGCCCAGCGTGAGCAGCGTCATGCCGTACTTCTTGAACGTGTAGGCGGGCGCGCTGCCGACCCACGCCGAGCCCAGCGCGATCGGCGGCGCGAGCGTCAGCACGTGCGGGTTGCGCCCGGCCCGGGCCGACGCTTCCAGGTGCGGCAGGGCGGCGCGGGTCACCAGGTAGGTCGCGCGCGGGCCGATCGCGGTCATCAGGTCGAACGCCTTGGCGTCGACCTGGGCCGTGCCGCCGAGGCGAATGGCGCTGGCGTTGTTGACGACGACGTCGATCCCGCCGAAGCGCTCGACCGCCGCCGCGACGGCGCTCGCGATCGCCTCCTCCGAGCGCACGTCGCACGCCACCGCCAGCGCCGTGCCGCCGGCCGCCTCGATCTCCGCCGCGGCGGTGTGGATCGTGCCGGGCAGCTTGGGGTGCGGCTCGACCGTTTTCGCCGCGACGACGACGTTGGCGCCGTCGCGGGCCGCGCGCAGGCCGATCGCCAGGCCGATGCCGCGGCTCGCGCCGGTGACGAAGAGCGTCTTGCCGGCCAGGCTCACGTTCGAGCGCCGGCGCGCTCGAAGAAGGCGGCCATCACGGCCTGCGTCTCGGCCGACCGCAGCCGCTCTTCGAAGATCGCGCCCTCGCGCCGGATCGCGGCCGAGATCGCGTCGCGGTCGTGGTTGACCAGCCGCTTCATCGCCCGCGCCGCTTCGCGCGGCTTGGCCGCGATCGCCCGCGCGGCGGCTTCGGCCGTCCCCTCGAGCGCGTCGTCCTCGACCACCTTCGTCACCAGGCCGTACGCGAGCGCCGTCGCCGCGTCGATCGGCTCGCCCAGGTAGAACGCGGCGCCAGCCCGCGCCCGGCCGATCCGGCCCGGCAGCAGCACGCTGCTGCCGGCTTCCGGCACCAGGCCCAGGTCGAGGAACGGCACCCGCAGCGATGCGCTCGGCGCGGCGAAGACCAGGTCGCAGTGCAGCAGCATGGTCGTGCCGATCCCGATCGCCGCGCCGCGCACCGCCGCGACGACCGGCACGTCGGTCATCACCAGGCCGTGCAGGAAGCGGAACACCGGCGCGTCGTCGCCGTGCGGCGGGCGTTCGAGGAAATCGCGCAGGTCGTTCCCGGCGCTGAAGGTCGTGCCGTTGGCGCGGATCAGCAGCGCGCCGACGCCGTCGCCGCCGGCCGAGCCGACGGCGTCGGCCAGCGCGGCGTACATGGCCGCGGTGAGGGCGTTCTTCTTGTCGGCGCGATCGATGACGACGTGCCGGACGCCGTCGCGATCGTCCACCGAGATACCGAGTGAAGCCATTCCGCCCTCTCTGGTCCGAGCGTCGGCGGTTCCTGCTCCCAGGCGGTTCAGCGTGCCAGCAGCGCCGCCGCGATCAGCGCCAGCGGCGTCGTCGCGAGGCCGACCGCGGCGAAGCGCAGCGGCGGCACCGCGACGTTCGCCCGCCGCAGGATCGCCAGCCACAGCACGGTTGCGAGCGAGCCGTTCGCGCTGAAGTTGGGACCGACGTTCACGCCGACCAGCGCGGCGGCGGCGAGCCCGGCGGGCGGGTGAACGCGGCCGACGTAGCGGCCCAGCTCCAGCCCGACCGGCAGGTTGTTCACCGCGTTCGAGGCGGCCGCCGCGGCGCCGGCGACGGCCAGCTTCGCCAGCGGCTCGGCCTGGTGCGCGGCCCAGCCGAAGAGCGCGCGCGAGAGCGATGCCGCGCCGGCGACGTCGAGCGCGTCGACGATCACGAACAGGCCGGCGGTCAGCACCACCACCGGCCAGGCGATCCCGCGCGCGATGGCCAGCGGCGCGCCGCGCTGGCGGCCGGCGGCGACGAGCACGGCCAGTCCGCCCGCGGCGAAGGTCACCGCGCCCAGCGGGCCCGCGCGCGCAGCCGTCAGCACCAGGACGAGCGCGGAGACGCCGAGCACCACGAACGCCGCCGCGCGCGGTCGCGGCGAGCCGGCCGGCTCGCGAACGGCGAGCGGCGCGCGCAGGCTGCGCCGGAACACCAGCGCCAAGGCGGCATAGGTCAGGCCGACCGCGGCGACCGAGGCGAGCGCGAACGAGGCGAACCAGCTGCCCAGCGGCGGCATGCCGTCGGCGAAGAAGAGCAGGTTCGACGGGTTGGCGATCGGCAGCAGCGTGCTGGCCGCGTTGGCGACCAGCGCGCAGGCGAAGACGTAGGGCAGCACGCCCTCGCCGGCGAGGTCCGTCTCGCCCAGCGCGGCGAGCACCGCGGGGGTCAGCACGACGATCGTCGCGTCGTTGGAGAGGAACGCCGTCGTGAGCGTCCCCGCGCCGTAGACGAGCGCGAGCAGCCGCGCCTGCGAGCCGCGCGCCGCGCGCAGCGCGCGCAGCGCGACGAAGTCGAACACGCCCTCGGCGCGGGCGAACTCCGCCAGCGCCATCATCCCGGTCAAGAACAGGTACACGTCGATGCCGCGCGCGAGCGCGCCGGCGGCTTGCTGCGGCGAGAGCGCGCGCAGCAGCACGAGCGCGAGCGCACCGCCGGCCGCCCACCACGCCCCGTCGAGGCGGAAGGGCCGGAACAGCACGCCGAGCAGCGCCAGCCCGGCGACGATCAGGCCGATCAACGCTCCGCTAGGGTGGACCGGAGCGAAGCGAGGACCGCGAAGGGTTCGCCGAAGGCGAACCCACTCAGGCGTTCGCGCGGGTGCGGAAGAGGTGGGCCGTGCCGTAGACCGGCAGCCCGCCGACCACGGTCGCGAGCACCTGGTAGTGCTCGTCCCAGATCGAGAGGTCGGCGCGCTTGCCGGGCTCGAGCGTGCCCAGCTCGCGGTCGAGGCCCAGCAGGCGCGCGGGACTGCGGGTCGCGTTGACGACCGCGCTCGCGAACGGGATGTCGGCGTACGACATCAGGTTGCGGACCGCTTGGTCCATCAGCAGGGCGCTGCCCGCGATCGTGCCGTCCTCGGACCTCACCACGCCGCCCTCGATGCGGTAGCCGCTGCCGGCGGGCGGCATGTTGTCGGTCGCCAGCACGATCCGGTCGTGCAGGGTGCGATAGAGCAGGTCGACCATCGGCGGCGAGACGTGGAAGCCGTCGCAGATGAGCTGTACCGTGGTGCGCCCTTCCTGGATGTAGGCCGCCAGGATCGAGGGATCGCGGTGGTCGAGCGGGGGCATCGCGTTGAAGGCGTGGGTCAGGGTGCGAAAGCCCAAGCCGATCGCCAGCACGCCTTCGCGATAGCGCGCCGCGGTGTGGCCGGCCGAGCAGACGACTCCCTGGTCGTAGAAGAAACGGGTGACCTCGTCGACGCCGTCCGCCTCGGGCGCCATCGTCACCAGCACGAGCGCGCCGCGGCAGGCGTCGACCATCTCCTGAGCCCGTTCCATCGTCGCCGGGACGATCCACTCGGCGCGGTGGACGCGGCGGAACTTCGGGTTGAGGAACGGGCCCTCGAAGTGGATGCCCAGGCAGCGCGCACCGATCGGGTCCCCCGCTTCGACCAAGCCGTTGGCGGCTTCCGAGACCTCGGCGGCCGCGTGCATCATCGACTCCCACGGCGCGGTCATGACCCCGGCCACGAAACCGGTCGCGCCCTGGCGGGCGTAGGCCCGCGAGGCCACCTCGACCGCGGTGCCCTGGTCGCGGTTGAACAGGAACTCGTCGGCGCCGTTGGTGTGGACGTCGATCAAGCCGGGAGCGACGATGGCGCCGTCCGGCGGGCGCAGGTCGCTGGGACCGTCCTCGGGGAGGATGCGCGCGATCCGCCCGCGTTCCACGGAGATCCGACCGCGGGTCAGCGTGCCGTCGCCGAGCGCGATGCGCGCCGGGCCGAGGATATAGGTGTCGGACACGTCCGGTCCGATTCGGGAGCGCGCCACCCGGCCCCCCTAGCGGCGCCCGAACAGGCGGGCGAACAGTGACGGGCGCGGCTCCGGCTCGGGCGCGACGGCGGCGGCGGCCAAGCGCTCCCGCTCGGCCTGCTCGCGCTCGCCGCGCGCCAGCCGGGCCATGTGCTCCTCGGCGTGCGCCTCGAGCGTCGCGCGCAGCGCGATCAGCTCGTTCCAGCCGGCCGGCGCGCGGGCCGCGTCCAGCGCGCTGCGGTACTCCAGGGTCGAGACCGTGAAGATGCGCTGCGGTACGATCGCGCGCTCGCGCAGGTAGCGGTCGGCCAGCATGACGACGTTTCGACGCTCCGAGCCGTCCTCGTGGTCCGCCATGGTGTGCACGAAGGTCATCGGCTTGCCGCCCGCGGCGACCCGCCCGTAGAGGTCCAGCTCGCGGTCCGAGAGCTGGCGCGAGAAGAGGGCCAGGATCTCGCTCGCCGCCGCCGCGCTCGAGCGCACGATCTCGTTCGCCAGCGGAAAGCCCGAGTCGAAGGCCGGCGCGTGGACCAGCACGAGCTGGCGCGGCAGCGTCCAGGGCGTCTCGATCAGCACCGGCGTGCTGGCCGCCGCGCCCAGCACCTCGTCGAGTGCGATCGCGTTCCAGCCGGCGTCGTCGCCGAGCGCGTAGGCGCGGTGCTCGGGGCCGTAGCGCACGTGGACGGGGAAGTGCATCTCGACGTCGCCGCCCTCGTCGGGCAGCACCCGCGAGCCGGCGATGGCGTTGATCAGGCTCGACTTGCCGCGCTTGAACGCGCCCAGGATCGCGATCCGCCAGCGCTCCGGGCGCAGGCCGTGCTCGTAGGTCGTCGGGTCGAAGCGGGCGGCGGCCGCCGGCGCGACCCGCTCGCGGCCGGCCTGCGGGTCGAGCGGCACGTCCGGATCGGCCAGCTCGGCGCGCTCGGCCCGGCTCTCGCGGGCGAAGGCCTCGGTGCGGGTCTCGATCCGGGTCGCGATCGCCCGCACGGCCGCCGCCCGCTCGCGGGCCGCGGCGGCGCCGGCGGCGCGGTCGGCGTCGCCGGCGTGCGCGGCCAGCGCGCGCTCGAGCGGCCCCAGCGCCTCGCTGCGGACCCGCGGCGCGAGGCCGGCGATCCGCGCGCCCAGGGCGCGAGCGATCGTCTCGACCCGCGCCGCGATGCCGTCGACGTAGGCCGCGAGCTCCGCGTCGAAGGCCGGGTAGACGCCGGCGTCCAGGTCGGCCAAAAGTTCCCGCTTCATGTACGCGCCGGGCGGAACGGCGGCGAAGCGGCGCGCGATCGCGTCGACCAGGCCGACCGCCGGGCCGCCCAGCGCGCCCAGCACGATCGAGCTGCGCAGGCCGGTCTCCAGGTCGCTGCTCCAGGCGCCGGAGCCCGCGTCCGCGCCGAAGGCCTGGGCCGCGTCCTCGGTGACCGGCAGCCGTTCGGCGGCGAGCGCGTCGAGCAGCGGCGCGAGGACCGCGTCGCGGTCGGCGGCGCGCGCGCCCTCGACGACCGCGGCCGAGGCCGCCTTCGCCTCGCCGCGCAGGCGCTTGGCCACCAGCTCCGCCGCGTCGGCGGCGAACCGGCCGATCGCGCTCGCCAGCACGTCGTCGACCAGGATGTGCAGCTTGGCCCGGTCGCGCAGCCGCGCCACGTCGGCGGTGTCGAAGGCCCGGGTCAGCGTGCGCGCCAGCGCGGTGCGGGTCTCCTCGCCGCGGGTGCGGGTCGTGGCCGCCAGCGCCGCGCCCGCCTCGTCCAGGCGCAGCCGCGCGGCGGCCGCCTCGGCGCCGAACGCGTCGAGCGCCGGCGCGACCGCGTCGCGGCGCGCGCGCAGCGCCGCGGCCGGCGTCTCGAGCGCCGCGGCGTCGAAGGCCAGCGCGTCGGCGGCGCGGGTGGCGACCCGGCGCGCCTCGGCGGCGGCCCGGCGCAGCCGCGAGCGGCCGGTCGTGGCGACCAGCGAGGCGTCGAGCGCGCCGAAGAACTCGCGGAAGCGGCTCTGGGCCAGCAGCGCCTCGTCGCCGCGCAGCAGTCCCTCGGCGTACTCGCGGGCGGAGAGCGGGAAGACCGGCGTCCCGGGCGCGTGCAGCGCGGCCTGCGCGACGATCCGCTGGGCGGCCGACTGCCAGGCCTCGCGCTCGCCTTCTTTCATCCGCCAGAGGTCGATCTTGGTCTGCACGATGAAGACCGACTCGATGTACCTTCGGACGATGCCCAGGAACGAGGCGTCGCCTTCGGTGAACGGCTGCTGGGTGTCGATCAGGTAGAGCACCGCGTCGGCGCCGGGCAGATACGAGAGCGTCGCGCGGCGGTGGGCGGGGTTGATCGAGGCCAGCCCGGGCGTGTCGGCCACCACGAAGCCGTGGCGCAAGAACGGCGAGTCGACCGCGACCCGCACCAGGACCGGCGCGCCGGAGTCGGTCGCGTCGGTCGCGTCGTGGAGCTTGCCCTCCTCGCCGACCGCGACGAAGCGCGCCAGGCGCCCGAGCGGAATGCGCTCCTCGCGCCCGCTGGCATACACGGCCGTCGCCGACTCCTCGAGCGCGTAGGCCAGCTCGGTGATCGTCGCGGTCGACGGGTTGATGTCGGTCGCCAGCAGGCCGACGATGCGCGTTCCGCCCGGCCGCTCCTCGAACGCGACCTTGCCCAGCAGCGCGTTGAGCAGGAACGACTTGCCGCTCGAGAACTCGCCGACCACCGCGAGCACGAAGCGCCCGCCGCGCAGCCGCGCGACGACGCGCCCGAGCGCCGCCGCATCGTCGTCCGCGTCGTGCCAGCTCGCGGCGCCGGCGACCAGCTCGCGCAACTCGTCCAAGCAGTCCGCGACGTCGTCGCGGGCCGCCTCGTAGCGCTCCAGCGCGTCGGGCATGGTGAGGGCGCTGCTCTAGCCCTGGATCAGTTTCAGGGCCTCGTCGCGGTGCTGCTCCATCAGCGCGCGGGTGTCGCCCTCGACGTTGAGGCGCAGGACCGGCTCGGTGTTGGACTTGCGCACGTTGAGCCACCAGTCGGGGAACTCGACCGTCACGCCGTCGAGGTGGTCGATCTTTCCATCGTTGAAGAAGTCCTGGATCTCGCGCATCTTGGCGTCGGGGTCGGGGACCTGGGTGTTGATCTCGCCCGAGCGGAAGCGGTTGTTGTAGGGGGCGATGGCCTGGGTGATCGGGCCGTCGAACTCGCTGAAGAGGTCGAGGCACTGCATCAGCGCGATCATGCCCGAGTCGGCGAACCAGTTCTCGCGGAAGTAGAAATGGCCGCTGTGCTCGCCGCCGAACGGGATGTTCTGCTCGCGCATCTCGGGCTTGATCAGCGAGTGGCCGACCTGCGAGCGGACCGGGATGCCGCCGTGGGCGGTGACCGCCTCGGGCACGCTGCGCGAGCAGATCAGGTTGTAGAGGATCTTCGAGCCCGGATACTTCTTGAGCGTCGCGACGCCGACCGCCGCGGTCACGATGCTGCCGTCGGGGAAGCCGCCCTGCTCGTCGACGATGAACATCCGGTCGGCGTCGCCGTCGAACGCCGCGCCCAGGTCGCAGTGGTGCTCCAGCACGGCTTTGCGCAAGTCGAGCTTGTTCTCGTCCTCGATCGGCGAGGCCGGGTGGTTGGGGAACGTGCCGTCGAGCTCGAAGTAGAGCGGGACCACCTCGACCTGCGGCAGGTACTTGAAGACGTACGGCACGGTCTCGCCGGCCATGCCGTTGCCGGCGTCGATCGCCAGCTTGTAGGGCTTGATCTTGGCCGGGTCGCGGATGAACGAGACGCAGTGCCGGCCGAAGTCGTCGAGGATCGACTTGTCCGAGATCGTGCCCGTGCGCGGCGGGGTGGTGAACGCGCCCGAGAGGGCGAGGTCGCGCATCTCGCTCAAGCCGGTGTCGAGCGAGATCGCCTGGGCCTGCTCGCGGCAGAACTTGAAGCCGTTGTACTGGGCCGGGTTGTGCGAGGCCGTGATCATGATCCCGCCGTCGAACCCGTACTTGCCGACCGCGAAGTAGAGCGCGTCGGTCGAGATCAGGCCGATCCGGGTGACGTCGGCGCCGCCCTCGGTCGCCCCGCGCGCGAGCGCTTCGAGCAGGTCGGTCCCCGAGGGCCGCATGTCGCGCCCGATGCAGATGTTGGTCCGGCCCAGCGCCTGGGCGAAGGCGCGCCCGATCAGGTAGGCGGTCTGCGGGGTGAGCTGCGAGCCCACGATCCCGCGGATGTCGTAGCTCTTGAAGATCGACGGGTCGAACGCGTTGGGCATCTGCTCGGCTTTCGGAGAAGACATGGTATGACCTAGCCCGCGGCGCGCTTGCGCGCGGCGGCGCGCTTGACCGCGGCGAGGATGGACGGCGCGTCCATGCGGTATTCCCGCAGCAGCTCGGGCGGCGCGCCCGACTGCCCGAAGCGGTCGTGCACGCCGACGAACTCGATCGGCACCGGCTGCCGAGCGGCCAGGATCTCGGCCACCCGCGAGCCCATCCCGCCGTGCACCTGGTGCTCCTCGACCGTCACCACCGCGCCGCAGTCGCGCGCGGCCGCGACGATCGCCGGCTCGTCCATCGGCTTGATGGTGTGGTTGTTGACGACCCGGCACTCGATGCCGTCCTTGCGCGCCAGCTCGGCCGCGACCAGCGCCTCGTAGACCAGGATGCCGCAGGCGACGATCGCGACGTCGCCGCCCTCGCGGAACGTCTGCGCGCGGCCCAGCTCGAAGGGCGTGTCCTCGGTCGTGATGACCGCCGACTCGGCCCGCGCGAAGCGCAGGTAGGTCGGGCCGAACGTCGCCGCCACCGCGAGGGTGGCTTTGCGCGTCTGGACCGCGTCGCACGGCACGACGACGATCATGTGCGGGATGACCCGCATGATCGCGATGTCCTCGATCGCCTGGTGGGTCGCGCCGTCGGGCCCGACCGACACGCCGGCGTGGGCACCGGCGATCTTCACGTTGGTCTGGTTGAGCGCCATGGTGGTGCGGACTTGCTCCCACGAGCGGCCCGGGTTGAACATGGCGTAGCTGGCGATGAACGGAACCTTGCCGGTCGAGGCGAGGCCGGCGGCCATCGCGACGATCAGCTGCTCGGCCACGCCGATCTCGACGTAGCGCTCGGGAAAGGCTTTCTTGAACGGCTCCATCCGGGTCGACTCGGCCAGGTCGGCGCAGATCGCCATGACGTTGGGATCGCGCCGGCCCGCCTCGACGAGGCCCTCGCCGAAGCCGTTGCGGGTCGGGACCTGCCTGATCGCGCTCGCGCCGGTGTAGTCGACCAGGTGCATCGCCGCCGCGGCGCTCGTGCCGTCCGTACCGGTGGTCGTCATCAGGCGCCCGCTCCGATCAGCTCGCGCGCCGCCTGCAGCTCGCGCAGCGCCTCGTCCGCTTCCTGCTGCTTGGGCGGCTTGCCGTGCCAGAGGTAATCGCCCTCCATGAACGAGACGCCCTTGCCGCAGAGCGTGTTCGCGACGATGACCTGCGGCTTGCCGCGCACCTGCTTGGCCCGCTCGACCGTCGCGACGAACGCGCCGATGTCGTTGCCGTCGCAGGCGAAGACTTCCCAGTTGAAGGCGCGGTACTTGTCGGCCAGCGGCTCGAGCGGCATGACGTCCTCGGTGCTGCCGTCGATCTGGATGAAGTTGCGGTCGATGATGCAGGTCAGGTTGTCCAGGCCGAACTTGGCCGCGGTCATCATCGCCTCCCAGTGCAGCCCGCACTGGTGCTCCGCGTCCGAGGTGACGACGTACACCCGCCAGTCGGCCCGGTCCAGCTTCGCGCCCAGCGCCATGCCGGTGCCCTGCGCGAGGCCCTCGCCGAGCGGTCCCGAGGTGGTCTCCAGGCCGGGCAGGCTGACCCGCTCCGGGTGGCCCTGCAGCCGGGTGCCGAAGTGGCGCAGCGTCAGCAGCTCCTCGACCGGAAAGTAGCCGGCGTAGGCCATCGCGCTGTAGCGCACCGGCGCGATGTGCCCGCAGGAGAGCAGGAAGCGGTCGCGCTCGGGCCAGTCGGGGTTCTTCGGGTCGTGGCGCAAGACGTGGAAGTACATCGCGGTGAAGACGTCGGCCATGTCGAGCGAGCCGGCCGAGTGGCCGGAGCCGGCCGAGAGCAGCGAGCGGATGATGCCCTGGCGCACGTCGTTCGCGTGTGCCTTCAGCTCGGTCAAGCGTTGCGGCGAGAGAGAGTCCATGAGACTCGAATATCCCCTCGCGGCGGCGGAGTCCTCACAAGGGACCCCCTGCCGAGGCGCGCCGCATAGTCCGAGCCGGGCCGGGGCACCGCTCCCGGCGTGCGCAGTTCGGAGCGGGGCTTTTCGCTGGTCGAGGTGCTGGTCGCGGCGGCGCTGTTCGCCGTGGCCGGGTTCGTGGCGCTCCAAGCCCTGCGCCAGCTCCTCGCCGGCGCGCAGCAGCTCACCGCGCGCCAGCTCGCGCTGGGCGGTCTCGAGCGGCTGACCGCGCAGCTGCGGGCCGAGGCCCGCAGCGCGACCGCGATCTGGGTCGGCGCGACCGCCGGCGGCGGCCACGACGACTGCACCGAGCTGGACTTCCTGGGCGCCGACGCCGGCGGGCCGAAGTTCTGGAGCTACCGGAACTTCCCCAACCACACCAGCGCCGACGCGGTGCCGCCCGACGCGCTCGTGCGGGTCGCCGGCACGGCGCCGGCGGCGGCCTGCGCGCCGGCCGACCCGGCCGCCACCGTGCTGCTGAAGGTGGCCGGCTTCGCGCTGCAGCGCGTCGACCCGGCCGGCCTGGCGGCGCACGCCGACCCGTACCTGGGCGGGCCCGACTCGCCGTTCCTGACCGTGGTGCCGCCCGACCCGCGGGTTCCGCTGGGGCTCAACGACGCCGCCGGCAACCCGATCCGGGGCGGCAACACGCTGACCGAGCTGCGGCTGGACACGGCCGACGGCTCGCGGGTGGTCGACCTGGTCCCCGGCGTCTTCCCGAGCGGCTTCACCGCGCTGCTCGGCTACGCGTGCAGCGCGCGCTGCCTGGTCGGCCACGACACCGGCGCGCCCAAGACGCTGACCGCGTGCGACGTCTCGTGGTCGACCGACCCCAGCCGCTACCCGCAGCTGGTCCAGGCCTACGCCTACGACGGCGCGACCGGCAGCTACGTGCTGCAGCCGCAGGGCTACGCCTGGGCGGCGCTGTTCCGGTTCCGCTACTACGACCCGCGCCCGGTCCCGCCGGGCAGCGGCGACGAGCTCGACCACTACGTCGAGCTCGACAACCTGGGCGGCGGCGGCACCCTCACGCCGCTGGGCCCGCCGTACGACAGCAGCGCCGGACTGCCCGACCCCCAGGCGTGGTACGGCGCGCTCCAGCCGTCGCTCGGCGCCGCCGCGCGGCAGGCGTTCGCGAGCGAGAACGCGGTCTGCGCCGGGGTCAACGCGCAGCGCACCGGGCCGGGCTACTATGAGAACGGCTGAGCGCGGCTTCAGCCTGCTCGAGCTGCTGGTCTGCGTGTTCGTCCTGGCCCTGGCCGGGGCGGCGGCCTGCGGCGCGTTCGCGGCGGTGGCCCGCAACGCCATGCCCGGCACGACCCGCGCGGTGGCCCTGATGGCGGCCGAGAACGTGCTCGCCCGGGCCCGCGCCGCGACCGCCTACGCCCAGTCGGCCGACCCGAGCGCGGTCGCCGGCTTGGCCAGCGACCGCTCGTGGGCGTTCGCCGCCGGGACGCAGCACTTCGCGGCCGGAGCGCAGCTGCGCGCGCCGGCCCAGTGCGGCAGCGGCGCGCCGCTCACGCTGTCCCTGCCGGTCACCACCGCGTTCGACCCGGCCGGCCAGACGCTCAGCGTGACGGTGGCGTACCCGGCCGACCCCTGCTCGGGCCGGGCCGACCGCAGCCTGACCCTCTCCGAGACGCTGCCGCCGTCGGTCTACCCGCCCGGTCAGGGCGTGGCGCGCAGCGTGCAAGTCCCGGCGAGGATGTGAGGTGCTCGCGACGGCGCTCTGGTTCGCGGCCGTGCTGGGCCTGCTGACGGCGGTGCTGCTGGACGGCACGGCCGGCTTCGGCCGGGCCGGCGTGCAGGCCGCCGCCGACCACGCGGTCGAGGCGGCGATGCACGATGCGGTGGCGCGCTACCAGAACGGGCTCCAGGCCGCCATCGCCGGCGCCGACCCGGCCAGCCTGGCCGGTGCCGCGCCCGCCGCCTCGGCGCCGCCGCTGGGCGGCTACGCGACGCCGGTCGCCGCCGTGCCGACCGCCCCGGTCGTGGCCACGCCCGACCCGCAGGCGACCGACGGCGGCCCGCGCTTCACCGTGATCACCGCGGTGGTGCCGACGACCCTCGCCGCGCCCGCCTGCGCGCCGGGTGCGGAACAGGCCGGCGCCGACACGGTCGCCTGGCTGCAGTGCAACGGCTTCGTGCAGGAGTCGCGCATGTCGCTGCGGGTGAGCGTGCAGGTCCTCGACGGCAGCGGCGCCCAGCTCCTGGCGCGGCGCGAGCAGTACGTCACGCTGCGCCTGTTCGACCTGCCGCCGTACAGCGCGGTCGTCGGCCGCAAGGACGGCGGGGCCGACAGCCCGACCGACGCCGACCCCCTTGCACCGCCCGCCCACGAGGGCGACCTCGGCGGCGACACGCTCAGCGGCGCGAGCGCCGGGCCGCAGCCCAGCCCGTGGCCGGCCGGCGACTCCGGCACCCTGATCCACGCGCGCTTCACCTGCAGCGGGGCGGGCTGCGCCGGCGCCGACCCGCCCGATCCCGACGCCGGGCTGCGGGCCGGCGCGCGCTGGACCGACGGCAACCTGGCGCCGCCGAGCCCCTAGGCGGGAAGCGGTGCCAGGAACGCTTCCAGCGCCGCGGCGACCGCGGCCGGCTCTTCCTCGTGCGGCAGCAGCCCGCTGTGGGCGAAGGTCACCAGCCGCGCGTCCTTGGCCAAGCGGACGAACTCGTCGGCCTGCGAGCGCGGGCTGATCGAGGGCGCCCGCTCGCCCCACAGCACCAGCAGCGGCATGCTCAGGAACGGCAGGTCGCGCGCGACGTCGCAGTTCAGCCCGCCGCCGACGAAGGCAGCCGGCACGTAGCGCGCCCCGGGCTGGTGGTTGACCGCGTAGTAGTGGGCGACGACCTCGGCGTCGGCGCTCGCCGGGTCGGCGTAGGCCCGGTGCTGGAGGAACCAGCGGGTCGCCGGCCGCGAGCCCAGCAGGTTGAAGAGCGCCTCGCCGATCACCGGCGCACGGAACAGCCGGGTGACCGGCGACACACTCGTGGACTCGCGGTCGAGCGTTCCGGCCAAGCCCGCCGGGCAGATCACCGCCAGCCGCTCGAGCCGGTCGCCGGCCCGGGTGGCGGCCCGAATCGCGAAGGCGGCGCCGAGCGACGAGCCGACGACCGCCGCCGGCTCGCTGCCGAACGCGTCGAGCGCGTCGACGATCTGCTCCACGAACAGCTCGGCGCCGTACGCCAGCTTCGGCTTGTCGGAGAGCCCGCAGCCCAGCAGGTCGAACGCCACGACCCGGTGCTCGCGCGCGAGCAGCGGAAAGAGGTGGCGGAACTCGTACGACGAGGCGCCCGCGTGGACGCCGTGGACGAGAAGGACGAGCGGTCCCTCGCCGGCCTCCGTCGCGAAGATCTCGGAGCCGCGCCAGTTCCAGGGCCGGCGCGTGCCGCCCAGCGCGTCGGTCGGCAGCGGGGCGTTCTGGAGCGCGCGGTTGGCGGCCGCGAGGCCGCTCGCGATGCCGGCCCCGGCCAGGAGCGTACGACGGACGTTCTTCACGATGTCCCGGTATCGTACCACGCTGGGGAGAGGACCGCTCCGGATCGCCGTCGCAACGCGCGTCGTGGTCCTCCGCATCCTCGTGGCAACCGCTCTGGTCGTCGCGTTGATCGTCCCGGCGCTCGCCGTGCCGTGCACCCTCTCGGTCGGTCATGCGGTGTCGCTCAAATCGACCGACCTGGATCCCGACGTGTTCGTGTGGGACAGCCGGCAGCGCGCGGTCGACTATGCCGCCGGCTACTGGAAGGACACGCGCGACGTTCTGGCCCACTCGCTGCTGGCCAAGCCGGGCACGCGCGCCATGGTGATCCAGTGCGCGCCCGGCGCGATCCATTCCAAGTATGCAAGCGACCTCGAGGACGCCGTCGGCATCCGGATCCAGAGCGGACCCGGCAAGGGCCGCTACGGCTGGGTCACCTCCGAGGACGTCCACGAGCTCGCCCACCGCTAGCGCGGCACCGACACAGGTAGGGTCGTAACGGCGAATCGTTCGCCAAATCCCCAATTACGATCGCGCGCGTGCCCCCTAGAATGTCGGTGTGGACAAGATCAACGCCGGCGACACCGCCTGGGTCCTCGCTTGCGCAGCGCTCGTGATGCTGATGACGCCCGGCCTCGGGTTCTTCTACGGCGGCCTGGTGCGCCGCAAGAACGTCCTCTCGACCGTGATGCACAGCTTCTTCATCCTCTGCCTGATCAGCGTGCAGTGGGTGCTGTGGGGCTACTCGCTCGCCTTCGGGCCCGACTGGAAGGGGCTGGGAATCATCGGCGACCTCTCGTGGGCCGGCCTCAACCACGTCGGCTTGGCGCCCGACAAAGACTACGCCGCGACGATCCCTCACCAAGCGTACATGGTCTTTCAAATGATGTTCGCGGTGATCACGCCCGCGCTCATCAGCGGCGCGTTCGCCGAGCGCAAGCGCTTCAAGGCGTTCGTGCTGTTCAGCCTGCTGTGGGCGACCTTCGTCTACGACCCGCTCGCGCACTGGGTGTGGGGCCACGGCGGCTGGCTCGGCAAGCTGGGCGCGCTCGACTTCGCGGGCGGCACCGTCGTGCACATCTCCTCGGGCGTCTCGGCGCTGGTCGCGGCCTGGGTGCTCGGCAAGCGCATCACCCACCAGGCCGGCGAGGAGGTCGAGCCGCACGACATCCCGATGGTCGTGCTGGGCTGCTCGCTCTTGTGGTTCGGCTGGTTCGGGTTCAACGCCGGCAGCGCGCTGGCGGCCAACGGCCTGGCGGTCAGCGCGTTCGTGAACACCGACACCGCCGCGGCGATGGCCGCGCTGACCTGGCTGACGCTGTCGTGGGCGTTCAAGGGCACGCCGAGCGTGGTCGGCGCGACCGCCGGCGCGGTCGCCGGCCTGGTCGCGATCACCCCGGCCGCGGGCTACGTCACGCCCGCCGCATCCATACTCATCGGCCTGATCGTCTCGGTCGTGTGCTACGGCGCGGTGCAGCTGCGCGACAAGATGAAGGTCGACGACGCGCTCGACGTCTGGGCGGTGCACGGCGTCGGCGGCACCGTCGGCGCGCTCTGCACCGGCCTCTTCGCCACCACCGCGATCGACGCCGGCGCCGCCAACGGCCTGTTCTACGGCAACCCGGCGCAGCTCTGGATCCAGCTGACCGCGGTCGGCGCCTCGTGGGTCTTCAGCGGCGTGATGACCTTCGTCATCCTCAAGATCGTCAACGCGATCGTCCCGCTGCGCGTCTCCGAGAAGGAAGAAGCCATGGGACTGGACCTCTCGCAGCATTCCGAAATCGCCTACAGCCCGTCATGACCGCAAACGCAACAGGAGACTGCTCATGGAAACCCTGATCTCGATGATCGCGTTCTTCGCGCTGGTGCTCTCGTGGTTCGTCCTGCCGGCCAGCCCCAAGCCGGCCGTTCTGTCCGAGGCCGCGCTGCCCGAGGCGATGCGGCGGGCGGCGTAACCGCCGGCGCGCCGGGTACCTGACCTACCAGCTCGCACCGCGGCTGTCGGCGACGCTGCGCGGCCAGACGTTCGGCGACGGCGGCAGGCGATCGTGAAGTTCTAGCGGCGGGAGGGGCGGACGCCCCGGCGAACCGGTGGCCGTGTCTCATCTCGTCCTGCGGCGCGGAATCGGGGTCGGCGTGCTGTGCGCGGCGCTGGTGGGGGCGCTGGCCGTGGGCATCGCCGCCGGCGCGGTCGCGTTCGACCCGCGGGTGGTGCTCGGCGCGCTCGTCCGCCCGCACGCCGGCGACGAGGCCAGCGCCATCGTCTGGTCGCTGCGGCTGCCGCGGGTGCTGATCGCGGCGCTGGTCGGCGGCGCGCTGGCGCTGAGCGGAACCCTGCTGCAGGGCATGCTGCGCAACACCCTGGTCGACCCGTACCTGACCGGCGGGAGCGCCGGCGCGGCGTTCACCATCGCGCTGGCGATCACCGCCGGCGCGGCTCCGCCGCTCTACGGCGGCTTGGCGTTCGGCGCGGCGCTCGCCACCACGGTCGGCGTCGCGGCGCTGGCGCGCACCGGGCGCGGCATCTCGCCCGAGCGGCTGATCCTGGCCGGGATCGCGGTCTCCTCGATGTTCGCCGGGCTGACCACGCTGGTGATCCTGCTCGCCCCGAGCACCGGCGTCTCGCTGAGCATCCTGGCGTGGCTGGGCGGCTCGCTGGTCGGCCACGGCTGGCTCGACCTGGGCTGGGCGGCGGCGTACGCGCTGGCCGGCGCGCTGGTCGCCGCCGCGGCCGTGCCCGGGCTCAACGCGCTGCGGCTGGGCGAGGCGCGCGCGGCGGCGCTGGGGGTCGACCTCGAGCGCACCCGCTGGGTCGTGCTGGTCGCGGCCTCGCTGCTGACCGCCGCGGCGGTCAGCGTCAGCGGCGTGATCGGCTTCGTCGGCCTGATCGTGCCGCACGTCGTGCGCGGGCTGTGCGGCTCGGACGCGCGCTGGTGCGTCCCGGCCAGCCTGCCGGCCGGCGCGGCGGCCGTGGTCGTGGCCGACACCGTCGCGCGGACCGCCGCGCCGCCGCTGGAGCTGCCGCTGGGGGTGCTCCTCTCGCTGCTCGGCGTGCCGGCGTTTCTCTACCTGGCGTTTCGGCGGCGGCCGGCGTGATCGAGGCGCGCGGGCTGGTGCTGGGCTACCGCGAGCGGACCGTGCTGCGCGGGGCCGACCTCAGCCTGCGGCCGGGCGAGCTGGTCGCGGTGGTCGGGCCCAACGGCTCGGGCAAGTCGACCCTGCTGCGGGCGCTGGCGGGGTCGCTGGCGCCGCAGGCGGGCACGGTGACGATCGACGGCACGCCGGCCCGCGAGCTCACCGCCGACGCGCGCGCGCGGCGGGTCGCGCTGGTCGCCGCCGAGGACGCCGCCGACGACGACGTGGTGGTGCGCGAGGCGGTCGCGCTGGGCCGGCTGCCGCACCGGCCGTGGTGGCGCTGGACCGCCGGCGCCGACGACGAGGAGATCGTCGCCGCGGCGCTGGCCCGGGTCGAGCTGAGCGCGTTCGCCGAGCGGCCGATCGGGACGCTCTCGAGCGGCGAGCGGCAGCGGGTCTGGATCGCCAGCGCCCTGGCTCAGCGCGCGCCGACCCTGCTGCTCGACGAGCCGACGAGCCACCTCGACCTGGCCGGCGCGTACGCCACGCTCGACACCCTGCGCGGGCTGGCCGACGACGGCGCCGCGGTCGCGGTCGTGCTGCACGACCTCAACCTCGCGGTGGCCACCGCCGATCGGATCGTGCTGGTCGGCGACGGCCGGCTGCTGGCCGACGGGACGGTCGCGGAGGTCTTCCGCAGCGACCTCTTGAGCCGGGCGTACGGCGCGGAGATCGCGGTCCGGCGGACGACCGACGGCGGCACGGTGGCGGTGCCGGCGCGGCGCGTCAGCGGGTCGCCAGCTCGACCGTGAAGGTGCGGCCGGGCGCGGGGTAGCCGAAGATCGGCACGTAGCGCTCGCCGCCGAGGTTGCGCGCGCGCAGCGAGAGGACCGCGTCGGGCGCGAGCCGCGCGCGGAGGTACGCGTCGACCGTCGTCTGGCCGTCGTGGTTGACCGCGCCGCCTTCGACGTGCGGGCCGAAGACGTTGGCGGTCGCGCCGAAGCCGAACCCGCCGCTGCCCAGCGGGCGGTCGAGGCTGAGCGACGCGGCGAAGACCGGGGCGAACGGCAGCCGCGTCGCCGGGCCCGAGAGGTCGAGCGCGCGGTACGTGTCGGTCAGCGAGAGCGACGCGAGCACGCCGTGGTACGGGCGCGTGCGCAGCGTCGCCTGCAGGCCGCGCACCGACGCCTTGGCGATGTTCTCGGGCAGGTAGCCGTCGTTCGGGTCGGCCGTGATGAGATCGTTCGCTTCGCGGCCGAACAGGGTCAGGGCGGCGCCGCCGAGGACGCGCTCGCTGCTCAGGGTCAGGTCGCCGTCGCCCGAGCGCTCGGGCTTGAGGTTGGGGTTCGCGTCGCCGGGATAGTAGAGGTCGACGATCGTCGGCACGCGGAACGCGCTGCTCGCGTTGAACGCCAGGCGCAGGCCGGGCGCGAGCGGGATCGCCAGGCCCGCGCTGGGCGCGAGCACCCCGCCGACCGGCGCGTCGTGCTCGCCGCGCAGCCCGACCGCGACCCGCGCGCCGCCGGGCAGCGCGTACTGCTCCTGCGCGTAGAGCGCGCTCTGCGCTTGGGCGGTGCCGGTCGTCGCGTAGCCCAGCAGGTTGAAATTCGCGTCGTACCGCGCGACGTTGGTGACGACGGCCGACTCGCGCGCGAGGTCGAGACCGGCCGTGAGGGTCGAGGCGCCGCCGGCGACGACGTGGCGCAGCGAGAGCTGCGCGCGGCCGTCGTCGGTGTCGTTCTCGGGCCCGGCCGAGGGCTGCAGGTAGGCCAGGAACTGGCGCGAGGCGGCCAGCGTCAGCACGGTCACCGACTGCGCGCCGGCGCGCGCGACCTCGACCCGCGCGTCGTTCTGCGAGACGTTCTCCCGCGCGTCGGGCGTCGTGCCGAAGACGAGGTCGCCGGGGACGCCGAGGTGGATCGCGCTCGAGCCCAGCCGCACCCGTGCGCTCAGGCCGCGGCCGAGGTCGGCGTCGTAGGAGATGCGCGCGGCGCTCTGCTGCGCGTCGGCGTCGTTGCGCGTGCCGGCCGGATACGCCGCGGCCGCCGGGTAGTCGTAGTCGTTGGTCGCCAGGTGCCGCTCGAACGCGACGCCCAGCCGGCCGGTTCCCGCCGCGAGGCGCAGGTCGCGCTCGCCGAGCGTGCCGCTCGCCGTCTCGAGGTAGACGCCGCGCGGCACGCCGGTGATGATGTTGATCACGCCGCCGACGGCGCTGGTGCCGTAGAGGGTCGAGGCGGAGCCCTCCACGACCTCGATCCGGCGCACGCCGGCGGTCGAGAACGAGCCCAAATCGATCTGCCCGCTCGAGCCCGGCGCGACCGGGATGCCGTCGAGCAGCACGAGGACCTGAGCCGAGCCGCTCGTGCCGTGGACGAACACGCTGGCCTGCGCGCCGAACGCGCCGTAGCGCAAGAGCGTCACGCCGGGGACGCCGGCCAGCGCGTCGGCGACGGTGCGGTCGCCGCGGGCCTCGATCGCGGCGCGGTCGACCACGAACGTCGGCCGGGTCGTGTTCGTGACCGGTTCCTCGTGGCGGTCGCTGGTGACGACCCGGCCGATGTCCGGCAGCGGCGAGGGCGAGGGCGACGGAGCGGGCGCGGTCTGGGCGGCGGCCGGCGCGGCGAGGCACAGCACGAGCGCGATGAACGCCGCGGTGCGGGGAGCGTTGAGCATGGGACCAACCTTTGCGCGAGGCGGGATGCGGTGGCGCTCGGTGCCGGTATCCTGACTCCGCGGATCGTCGCCTCGTGCTGCCGCCTTCCAGTCCCGTGACCGTGGCGCGCAGCGGCTCCCCGCTGACAGTGGCGCGACCGTGCCGGATTCCCACCGGCTTCCCGCGCACGCGAACGGTCGTGCGATTTCGCAGGCCGGGCGGGCGCGTCCTGGTGCGCGCGGAAGGCCGTGGGGTGATCACCCTCGTCCTGGGGCCGGTGCGCTCCGGCAAGAGCACCCGCGCGAGCGCGCTCGCCCGCGCGAGCGGCAAGCGGGTGGTGCTCGCGGTGACCGCCGACGTCGACCCGGCCGACCCGGAGATGACCGACCGGGTCGCCCGCCACCGCGCCGCGCGGCCGGCCGAGTGGGCGGTCGTCGAGACGGCGGGGCCGGCGGGTCCCGCCTTGCCCGCGCTGCTGCGCGCCACACCGGCGGATGCCTGCGTGCTGGTCGACGCGCTCGGCACCTGGCTCGGGGCGCTGGTCCAGCGGCTCGGCCCCTCCGCCGAGCACGACGCGCTGGCCACCCTGGCCGCGCTGGACGCCGCGGGCGACGAGCTCGCCGCGGCGCTGGCCGCGACGCGCGCCGACGTGGTGCTGGTCGGCGAGGAGGCGGGCTGGGGCGTCGTTCCCGCCAGCGTCCTGGGGCGCGTCTTCCGCGACGCGCTCGGCCGGCTGGTGGCCCGGCTCGCCGCGCGAGCCGACCGGGTCGAGCTCGTGGTGGCCGGCTACGCGGTCGACCTGCGCGCGCTCGGCACGCGGGTCGCGGACGAGGGCTGAGGGCGGTGGCGGCGTATCGCGGCACGATGCTCCTGCGCGCCCTCGCGCTGATCGTGCTGGCGCTCGCGCTGCCGGGTGCGGGCGCCGCGGCCGTGCCGGCGCAGCGGATCGTCTCGCTGATCCCGTCGCTGACCGAGGACCTCTTCGCCGTCGGCGCCGGCGGGCGGGTCGTCGGCGTCTCGCAGTTCGCCGACTACCCGCCCGCCGCGCGCCGGCTGCCGGTCGTCGCCAGCTTCGGCTCGGTCAACGCCGAGCGGATCCTCGCGCTGCGCCCCGACCTGGTGCTGGGGATCGCGGCGCAGGCCCACATCGCCGAGGACGTGCAGCGCGCCGGCGTTCGGGTGCGGCTGCTGCGCGACGACTCGCTGGCCGACGTCTACGCGAACCTGCGCGCGGTCGGCGAGCTGACCGGCACGCGGGCGCGGGCCGACGCGCTCGTCCGCGCGCTGCGCGCGCGCACCGCCGCGCTGGCGCGCACCCGGCCGCGGCGCCGGCGCCCGCCGGCGGTCTTCGTCGTGCTCGGGACGGCGCCGATCTTCACCGTCGGCCGAGGCTCCTACATCGCGCAGCTGCTCGCGCTGGCCGGCGCGCGCAACGCCGCGGGCGACGTGCGGGTGCCGTACGCGCGCTACACGCCCGAAGCGCTGCTGGACCGGCAGCCCGACGCGCTGATCGTCGACCCGACGGTGGGCTTCGCCGCCGTCCTCGGCCGCGCGCCGTGGAACCAGCTGCGCGCGGTGCGCGAGCACCACGTCTACATGCTGCCCGACCCGGCGATCCTCGAGCGGCCCGGGCCGCGCTACAACGACGGCTTGGCCTGGCTGATCGGCGCGCTGCGCGGGTTGCCGGGGTGAGCTACGCCGAGCGCTGGCGCGCCGCGATCGCGGCGGTCGATCCGGCGGTCGCCGCCGCGGCGCGCGCGCGGGTCGACGCGCTGACCAAGCCGCGCGGCAGCCTGGGCCGGCTCGAGGATCTCGCCGTGCGGCTGTGCGCGATCGCGGGCGGGATCCCGGACCACCCTTCGAGCGGCGCGCCGTGCTGGTCGCCGCGGGCGACCACGGCGTCGCGGCGGACGGCGTGAGCGCGTACCCGCCCGAGGTCACCGCCCAGATGGTCGCCGGCTTCCTGGCCGGGACGGCCGCGATCGGCGCGCTCGCGCGGGCGGTCGGCGCGCAGCTCTACGTGGCGGACTTCGGCGTGCGCACGGCCTCGCCGGCGCACGAGCGGCTGATCGACGTGCGCTGCGGAGCCGGCACGGCCAACCTCGCCCGCGGTCCGGCGATCGCTCCCCAGGCGGTCGCCGCGGTGCTCGACGCGGGCGCGGCGGCGTTCGCCGAGGTGCGCCGCCGGACGGCGTTCGACGTGCTCGCGCTGGGCGAGATGGGGATCGGCAACACCACCGCGGCGGCGGCGATGGTCGCCGCGTTCACCGGCACCGCGGCGGCGCGCGCGGTCGGGCGCGGCACCGGCATCGACGACGCGCGGCTGGCGCGCAAGATCGCCGCGGTCGAGAGCGCGCTCGCGCGCATCGGCGAGCCGGCCTGGGAGCGCGTCGCCGCCGAGGCCGGCGGGTTCGAGATCGTCGGCTTGGCCGGCGTGATCCTGGCCGCCGCGCGCGAGCGCGTCGCGATCGTGCTGGACGGCTACATCGTCGCCGCCGCGGCGCTGCTGGCGGCGGCGATCGCGCCGGCCGCGCTCGGCTACTGCATCGCCGCGCACCGCTCGCGCGAGCCCGGTCACGCCGTCGCGCTCGAGCGGCTGGGCCTGGTTCCGCTGCTCGACCTCGACCTCGCGCTGGGCGAGGCGAGCGGCGCGGCGCTCGCGCTGCCGCTGCTGAGCGCCGCGGCGCGGATGGTGCGCGAGATGAAGACCTTCGCCGAGGCCGGCGTCGCGACGAAGGAAGATTGACGCGCCGTGCGCGCCGCCTTCTCGTACTTCACCGTCCTGCCGGTCGGCGCGGCCGACCCGCCGGGCGCCGCCGAGCTGGTCTGGCTGCCGCTGGTCGGCGCGGTCGTCGGCGGGCTGGCCGGCGGCCTGGGCGCGGCGAGCGCCCGGATCGCGCCGCCCGCGCTCGCCGTCGTGCTGACCTATGCGGCGCTGGTCGTGCTCACCGGCGCGATCCACTTCGACGGGTTCCTCGACGGCTGCGACGCGCTGTTCGCCGCGGCCACGCCCCAGCGGCGGCTGGAGATCCTCAAAGACCCGCGCCACGGCACCTACGCCGTCGCGGGCGGCATCCTGTTGTCGGCGGTGCAGCTCGCGGCGCTGTGGTCGCTGCCGCCGGCGCGCTTGCCGCTGCTGCTCGCGCTGACCGGCGCGAGCGCGCGCTGGGCTGCCGTGCTGCAGGCGCGCTGGGCGCCGTACGGCCGCGCCGGCGCGAGCGCGCGGGTTTTCGCGAGCCGCCCATCGCCGCTCGGCCTCGCGCTGGGCGCACTGCTCGTCGCCGGGCTGGCCTGGCCGCTGGGTGCGAGCGGCGCCCTTGCGGTGGCCGTCGCGCTCGGCGCTGGCGACGCTGTGCGCGCGCTGGAGCGCGCGCCGCCTCGGCGGCGTGCTGGTCGGCGACGCCTACGGCTTCGGCATCTGCATCGCCGAGGCCGGCGCGCTGGTCGCGCTCGCCTGCGCCGAGGGACGCTGAACGATGAAGCCGGACTTCGACCCCGCGTTTCGGGCCCAGCTCGAGAACCTGCTCCGCTGGCGGCGCGACGTGCGGCGCTTCGCGCCCACGCCGCTGGCCGAGCGGGACGTCGACGAGCTGCTGGTGCTGGCGGCGCTGGCGCCGTCGGTCGGCCTCAGCCAGCCGTGGCGGTTCGTGCGGGTCGACGACCCGGGCCGGCGCGCCCGGGTGGCGGAGAACTTCCGGGCGGCCAATGCCGACGCGCTGCGCGGCTACGCGGGCGAACGGGCCGCGCGCTATGCGACGCTCAAGCTGGCCGGGCTCGACGAGGCGCCGGTGCACCTGGCCGCGTTCGTCGAGCGCGACCCGGCCGCCGGCGCGGGCCTGGGCCGGCAGACCATGCCCGAGACGCTGGCGTTCTCGGTCGTCACGGCGGTCTTCACGTTCTGGCTGGCCGCGCGCAGCCGCGGAATCGGGGTCGGCTGGGTGTCGATCCTCGACCCGGCGGCCGTCGCCCGCGACCTCGACGTGCCGGCAAGCTGGTCGCTGGTCGCCTACCTCTGCGCCGGCTACCCGCGGGAGGAGCACGACGATCCCGAGCTCGAGCGGGCGGGCTGGGAGCGGCGGGCCGACCCGAGCTCGTTCGTGGTCCGCCGCTGAGCGCCCAGGTGCGGCGCGCGCGGCGGCGTATCGCTCGGCGGTGAACGAGGACCGCCGCCTCTACCCGACCAGCGCCGGCCCGCAGCGCGGGCTGGTCGTCGCCGTCGACCTCGGCGACCCGGCCCGGCCGCTGCGGCCCGAGCTCGACGAGTTCGCCGCGCTGGCGCAGGCGGCCGGGGCGGTCGTGGTCGGCGAGGTGATCCAGAAGCTGGCCCACGTCGACCCGGCGACGCTGGTCGGCAGCGGCAAGGCGCGCGAGATCGCCGAGCGGGCCGCCGAGCTGGGCGCCGACACCCTCTTCGTGTTCAACGACCTGCGCCCGCGCCAGCGCACCAACCTCGAGAAGGTCATCCCGCTGCCGATCGTCGACCGGACCATGCTGATCCTGGACATCTTCGCCTTGCACGCGCGCTCGCGCGAGGGCAAGCTGCAGGTCGAGCTGGCGCAGCTGCGCTACCGGCAGTCGAACCTGATCGGGGTCGGGGCCGACCTCTCGCGGCTGGGCGGCGGGGTCGGCACGCGCGGTCCCGGCGAAACGAAGCTCGAGGTCGACCGGCGCAAGATCCAGCAGCGCGTGACGCTCCTGCGGCGCCAGCTGGAAGACGTGCGCCGGCAGCGCGAGACCCGGCGCAGCGGCGGCACGCGGGGCGGTGACCCGTACGTGGCGCTGGTCGGCTACACCAACGTCGGAAAGTCGTCGCTGCTCAACCGGCTCTCGGGCAGCCCGGAGAAGGACCGCGCGTTCGTCGCCGACCAGCCGTTCGCGACGCTCGACCCGACCCTGCGCCGGGCCTACATCGTGCCGGGCCTGAGCGTGCGGCTCGCCGACACGGTCGGCTTCATCACCGCGCTGCCGCAGGAGCTGGTCAGCGCCTTCCGGGCGACGCTCGAGGAGCTGGAGTCGGCCGACCTGCTGCTGCACGTCTCCGACGCGTCGAATCCCGACTGGCCGCGCCAGCGCGCGTCGGTCGAGACGATCCTGCGCGAGCTCAAGCTGGACGAGAAGCCGGCGCTCGACGTGTTCAACAAGGTCGACCGGCTCGACCCGGCCGCGCGCGCCGCGCTGCCGCAGGACGCGCTCGAGGTCAGCGCGGCCAGCGGCGAGGGGATCGACCGGCTGCGCGCGGCGATCGCCGAGCGCTTGGGCTCAGGCGTTGCGTGAGGGGCGGCTCCAGCTGCTGCCGTCGGTGAAGTGCACGTAGTCGACGCGGCAGTCGTTCTGGTCCGACGAGTACGAGTACAGGCCGCCGCTGACGGTGCGCCGCAGGTGCCGCGTGACGTCCACGCCGGGCGCGAAGCTGCCGTGCAGGTCGAACGCCGCGCGCTTGTCGTGCCGGCCGTAGGGGACCGAGAGGCGGATCTCGTCGGCGGCGACGGCGGCGGTGTCGCGAAAGGTCACGTCGTAGCTGGCGATCTCGACCAGCTCGACGCTCGCGATGCCGCCGCGGCACGCGCTGACGGCGACGGGCGCCGGGGCGTCGCTCGCCGCGGGGGCCGGCGTGGCCGCTGCGGTGCCGGCGAGCACGGCTGCGGCCAGGCAGCCGCGCAGGCCCAGGAGTCGGAACGAAACGCGCATGCCCCGCTTTGCGCCGCGCGGGCGCGAGCGGCCTGGGGAACGGCCCCTCGCTCGCGTCCGGCGCGCTGCGCGCGCGCGCTCGCCGGGCTGGCCGCGTGGGCTCTGAGCGCCTGCGCGAGCGGCGCGCACGAGACCGCCGTGCAGAACGACCGGTACGTCGAGCTCTACCGCGCGCTGCACCCCTCGGTCGTCCTGTTCACGATGCGGATTCCCGCCGACGACCCCAAGCGCAAGGGCCAGTGGGACGACGCGTACGGCAGCGGCGTCGTGGTGGCCAGCGGCGGCTGGGGCTCGCGCATCCTCACCGACAAGCACGTGATCGACGGCGCGAAGGACCTGGTCGCGACGATCGGCGACGGCCCGCACGCGCCCGCCCGCGTCGTCGCGACCAGCGACGACGAGCTCGACCTCGCGCTGGCCGACGTTCCGCTGCGCGATCAGCGCGCCGCGCCGCTCGGCTCTTCGGCGCAGCTCGTGCCCGGCACCGCGGTCGGCGTGCTGGGCTACCCGATCCCCGACGCGTTCGAGGACGAGAAGCTCGACCGCACCGTCTCGCTCTACACCGGCCGCGTCGCCAGCGTGCGGCGCGGAACGATCGAGATCGAGGTGCCGATCATCCCCGGCGAGAGCGGCGGCCCGGTCTTCGACGCGACCAGCGGCGCGGTGGTCGGGATCGCCGAGTCGCGCTTCGACGAAGAGCGCGCGATCGGCTTCGCGACCCCGATCGACCTGGTGAAGACGTTCATGGCCCAGCACCCGCTGCCGAAAGCGAGCTCCCGATGACCGACCGCTTCGCAACCCGCGTCGCCGAGATCGACCGCCGCATCCGCCAGATCGAGCCGCCCATCGCGGCGAGCATCCGCCACGAGCGGGGCCCGGGCGACGAAGCGCGCTGGGAGCGCGACGGGCGCTGGGCGACGCTGATCTTCCACGCCGACGGCACGCCGCCGCGGCTGGAGCTGACCCTGCACACCGGCAGCGACGCCCACCCCGACGCGCTCGAGATCGGCATCGACGACGCGGACGTGGTCGACATGGTCGCCCAGCCGGTCACCGCGCTGCTCGCCGGCGCGACGTGACCGGCGAGCCGGAGCTCGCGATCGCCGACCAGCCGGCCCCCGGCGCGGCGCGCGGCACGGTCGTGCTCGTCCACGGCGCCTGGCACGACGCGCGCTGCTGGGAGGGCCCGTTCGTCGACGAGCTCGCCCGCGGCGGTTACGACGTCGTGCGCTTCGACCTGCGCGCGCACGGCCGCAGCGGCCGCCGCAAGCCGCTGCGCTTCACGACGATCGCCGACTACGTGCGCGACCTCGAGCGCGTGCTCGACCGGGCCGGCGGCACGGCGTTCGTGATCGGCCACTCGATGGGCGGGGCGGTCGTGCAGAAGCTGCTGGAGCGCCGCCGCGTGCGCGGCGCGGTGCTGCTGGCGACCGTTCCGGTGCACGGCGTGTGGCGCGCGACGCTGAAGATCGCGCGCCGGGCGCCGGCGGCGTTCGCGCGGGCGAACCTGACCTGGTCGCTCTGGCCGATCGTCGCCGACGAGCGCCGCGCGCGCGAGCTCCTCTACGCGCCGGACTACCCGCCCGAACTGGCCCGGCGCACCCTCGCGCAGATGCAGGACGAGTCGTACCTGGCGTTCCTGGGCATGCTCCTCGACCTCCCGCAGCCGGCCCGCAACGGCTCCGACGTGCTGGTCGTCGCCGCCGAGCGCGACGGGCTGTTCGCGCCGCGCGAGCTCGCCGCGACCGCCCGGGCCTACCGCGCCGAGTACGTCGAGGTGCCGGGCGCGATCCACATGCTGATGGCCGAGCCCGGCGCGGGCGAGGTCGCGCGCCGCCTGCTGCCGTGGCTGGACGCACGGGCGTAGGCCGGTCGGCCGCTATCACGATCCGACATGTTGAGATGAGAGGACCCATCATCCCGGCGAGAGTAGCGGCCCGGTGTTCGACGGGCTGGCGTGGTGGTCGACCTGGCCCAATGCGGCTGGAGCGGGCCGTCGCAGTGGCGGAGGCTAACGCCATGCGCAAGAGAACTGCGCACGCCGACATCGAGCAGGCTCAGTGTCTCGACCGTCTCCTTGTTATGAACGGCTAGCGTGGTATCCCTTCTTGCAAACGGAATGCTTGGATCGTCGTTCCAATCGTGACAAGCAGAGTCTTATCGAACACGATAGGCGGCGACGTTGAAAACGGAGCCTTGAAAGTTCGTACGTTCAGCAGCCTTCCATCACGAGCGTCTACAGTATATAGACATCCAGCCGTGTCACCAATATACAAACGATCATTCACTACGACCGGACTCATCTTTGCCGGCGCAAGCGTTCGTAAGGACCATTGAACGTGTCCCGTTGCTGCATCGAACGCAAGTAAGAGATCATGTGTAGGAAGAGATTGAAAATACATTCCATTTGTGTAAGTTCCGGCGACTGCGCGCTCGCTCGAGACGACCATGGCTGACAGCCCCAAGTCAGAGGATCGGTATGACCAGCGCAAGAATCCCGATTTGGAGTCAAGCGCCGATACGATAGCTCTATAGCCTATTCCATATGGCGTGGGAACAAGGTCGACTCCACTTACAAAGACGCGATCGCGCGTGACAGCTGGAGAAGAATCACAGTTGCCGTAAGGGGACCGCCAGTGAACTGAGCCATCACGCAGTCTTAAGGCGAAGGTCTGTCCTGGTTTGAGTCTGGTTGTGCAGGTTGACAGGAAGACATCTTCGTCATTTTTATTGGCCGAAGCCATGGTCGAAACGCCTTCAAGCGGGGTCTTCCAAGACATTCGTCCCGTCATGATGTCCAGAGCATATGCGTGGCCATCTCCGTTGGCGAACACGAGTCTGTTACCACTCAAAACAGGCGACGGCATGTCTTCACCGATTGTTTTGAAGCGCCAGCGTTCGCGTCCCGTCTCACGGTCGAGCGCTAAAATAGCATCACCCTGAGGTCTCCCCCAAATACGTCTAGACAATAAGCGATCCGTTCCTGTCCCGACAAAGACAGTACTACTCGACACGATCGGCGTCGACATAACGACATTGTCGACAGTCGTCTTCCATTTTACTGTACCGTCGGTTAGGTCAAGAGCAATTACACTCGGCTCGAATGAACTTGCAAATACCGTCTTTCCTGCAATAGCTAAGCCACCATTGCTCCGCGCTCCAACATCTGCCGTCCACGATGTCGAAAATGCACCGCGATGAAGAACGGCGTTATGGCCCTCTCCACCTTGATAAGCGGTCCACGTACCGAAGTCCGTAGACGATCCAGTCGGCATTGGTGACCCTATATGCATGCATGAGGAAAGGGCAATACAGGTCACGCCACTAATTAGCGCGGCCGATCGGCCATGAGATAACTTGGCGCGACCTCGTGTCAGGTACGTAGCATTCGTTCGGGTGTCCAACGATTCTGGCTGGTGAAGTCGTCGAATTTTATGGGAGATTCGGGTCGTTGTATCGCACCTTGGGTTCCTGCGGGGACCAGTATGGTTGGTCCGCTCCGCATTGATCGGCTCCGTCGGGGTTGTCGGCCTCATATACGGCATATTGCAGCGCGTAGTGTGAGTTCTGGATGTAATACCATTTCTGTCCGACGAGTTGCGTAGAAGAAGCAGGATAGTTTCCTGCCATGCAACTCACATTCTGCATCGTTAAGCCTGGGCCACCGCTTTCGGCAACGCAATATCCATAGCTATCGGGGCTGCACTTCGGCGGTGCCGGAACGACGAAAGCCCCGCTCGGAGCCCGCTTATAGCCCTGTGACGAGCCGGGATTCGCGATGATCCCATCGAATGATTCCCAAACCGCACCATTGGCGTTGAAACTGGCTTGGCTGTCGTAGGCATTTGGATACGTTTCCATTCCTGCGTACCAGAGGCTTTGATTAGTGGAGTAAGCAAGGTTGCAGAGCGAGTCGGAACAATCAGATTGCCAATTGCCGAATGTCACTTCTTCCCAGTGGACCGATAGATAACCATTTATGTCGATGCCGAAGGTGCTGCCATCGAAGATGTCAGAACCGCCGTTGTCTGCAATCGACGTGACCTTCGTAACCGCACATTGAACGCAGGGCGTGGGTATGCCAGCGCTATCGTAACCCGGTTCGTTCATGGCGCCGACCGGCGCTGCCATGTATAGCCATGCAGCGTTTTGCTCTTGGACCTCTTCCGTCGGTTGCCATGCATTCTGAGGGTTGTAATCAGGGATGGTTCCAATGGAGACGTAAAACATCGGAGGCTGGCCAGACTGTGCGACAACAGGTCCAAACATCAATCCGATATCCGTATTGCACGTATAGCGAGCGGCGGAGTTGTTTAGCTGGACATTGAAATTTCCTGAAATATATGGGTTGGACTTGACCCGGTTTGGTGGACTTCCCGATAGGCCCGGCGTAGTGGCTGGGCAGGAGGAGTCCGATGGCCAAGCAAGAGCGGCGAGGTTTCAGCCGCGAGTTCAAGATCGAGGCGGTTCGGGCAGCGTCGGCCGGTGACAAAGCGATCACCCAGGTCGCCCGCGAACTGGGCATCCGGCCCGACCAGATTCACCGCTGGCGCCGACAGCTCGCGGAGCGGGCCGGCGCGCCGGCGGCCGAGGTCTTTCCCGGCAAGGGCAAGCTGAGCTCCGAGGATGAGGAGATGCGCCGGATGCGCCGTGAGATCGCGCAACTGCGCGAAGAGCGCGACATCCTAAAAAAAGCGACGGCCTTCTTCGCCAAGGAATCCCGATGAGATTTGTGTTCATCGCCGCCCATCGCAAGCAGTACGCGGTGACGACGATGTGCCGAGTCTTAGAGGTGTCGAAGGCCGGATTCTATGCCTGGTGCAAGCGCGAGCCGGGACCGCGTGCCCTCGCCGATACCCAGCTCGTCGAGCGGATCAGAACGGTTCACCGGGTGAGCCGGGCGACCTACGGGAGCCCTCGTATTCACGCAGAGCTCAAAGCCACAGGAGCCTCGTGCGGGCGCAAGCGGATCGCCCGGCTGATGCGCCGCCACGGCGTGAAGGCCGTCACTCGCCGTCGGTTTCGGACGACGACGCAGTCCTTTCACCGACATGCCGTTGCGGACAACCGGCTCAACCGTCAGTTCTCGCTCGACCAGATCGCGAGCCGGGACCGCGTTTGGGCCGGCGACATCACCTATCTTGCCACCCGCGAAGGCTGGCTGTATCTTGCCGTCGTACTTGATCTGCGTTCGCGCCGGGTCATCGGTTGGTCGATGCGGCACACGCTCGATCGCGAACTGGCTGTGGCTGCGCTGCGCATGGCGATCGTCGGCCGTCGGCCTCCGGCCGGGGTGCTCTACCACTCGGACCGCGGCGTGCAGTATGCCTGCGGTGACTTCCAAGCGATCCTTCGCCAGTTCGCGATGGAGTGCAGCATGAGCCGCAAGGGCGATTGCTGGGACAACGCCGTAGTTGAAAGCTTCTTTGCCACGCTCAAGACCGAACTGATCGATCGATTTCAATGGGCCACGCGAGAAGACGTGCGGGTGGCGGTCTTCGAGTACATCGAGATCTGGTACAATCGCAAGCGCCGGCATTCGACGCTGGGCTACCTGAGCCCGGCTGAGTTCGAGTCGGTGGACGAATCAGCAGCCTAAACCACCTGTCCACCAAACCGGGTCAGCTCCAGGTTGATGTCGTAAGCGCCCTGTGATCCGGTTTTCGTAAACATACCTCCTTCATAGAACTGGCCGTTCGCCGCCCGTTCTTCCATGTACATATACCCGTTCTCGTAATAAGGCGTGTTGAGCTGAGTCGTGCCGCACTTCAAGTTGACGATGCTCCAGCCACCGGTGAATCCGCAGTTGCCGACTTCCCGCACGTACGGACCGCTATTCGTGTAAGGATCTGGCGGCGAACATGCGCCGACGGACGCCGGCTTGCGCGGAGACGAACGGGTTGTGACGCGCTCAGTGGAAGCAACTGCTGTAGGAACCGCAGAATGCCATGCGGTCAGCTGGGCATACGGCAACAGGGCGAGATTATTCGATAGGAGGCGCTTACCGTCGTAATAGATGAAGTCGCCGCGCCGATTCCGTGGCATCATCTTCAACAGGGTATGAGCTAACTTGCGATCAGACCCTACGATGGATGCGTCGATATACGAATCAATGGCAGCGTCACTGAGATTCTTTCCAACGGCAGTCGCGAATAGGTTCGGGACTTGAGGGGGCGTTGCTGCGCGAGATACCTTGGACGGAGACTTAGCGCCTGGTGGTACTATCCCAATCGGTCGTTGTGAGCAAGCGCTTAAATACACTAGAGCGAGCGCTAGAGTGCTGTATTTAAAGGACCACATATGGTCTCCTCGTCGCCCAACAATGATACGCTAAGAAGCTAACCTAACGATTAGTTATGGCTAATTAGGTATTCTTCCAATATTACCTGTTTTTCTAGCTACCTAACGGTAGGTCGGAAGTTATAGTTAGCGCTGAGGTTCCAGCATCACGACCTGAGCGCGATCGTGACGATCAGCCGCGATGCACAAAATCCGACCGTTTGCCGAAATGGCGAAAGCGTGCATGATGTGCCAGTTACGGTCGTGGACGAGCCCGTCCAAATTACGGGCCTGCGGAGCGTCGCTGCGCCAGATGAAGGCACCGTTTTCGGAATCACCTACGACCACGCCGTCATCGTTGATGCCGTATGCCGAGCCCAGCGCATTGCTGAGCTGAATGCGACGGCCGTTGCTCCAGAGAGACGGGTGTCCGGCGGCGCCGATGTGCGAACGGTCGTCGCCGACGATCTCTTGGCGCGAGTTCACCGCCCAAGCGATGCCGGGACCAAGCGCCGTGCGCGTGCCTGCGATCTGCCATGCCATTGCCGTCACGCTGGCTGCAGGCGACCACCGCTGCCGGGAGTCCACTTCATAGCCGACCACAAATGAACTTCGCATCGCGGTCCCAACTCCATGTCCGATGACGACCTTCTTCGAACCTTCCACGAGAAGGGTGTCATCTTCGTCGTAATGCGGCTCTTCTTGCTGCTGTGTCAGCTCGGCCGCTCCATAGTTGAAAAAGTCGCTCTCGTAGATCGCCTTCGTGACCGTCTCTACGGCGGCAACGCTCAAATTAGCGACACGCGATGGTAGGCCACCGGTAATGCCCGGAATCCACCCCGACCCATACCAGACGAACGGATACTGCTCGAGGCCGCCATAGCCGCCGGTGAAGTCGACACCGACGGTTGCGAAGGGAGTGCCGTCATCTGCCAGCGCGACGTTCTCGAATCGTTTGCCGGGATAACGCATTTCGCCATGAGGCCCTCCGACATATCGGGAAAACTTGCTTTGCAGGAGTGAATCCGCCGGCAACTGCAAAATGGTGTGCGTTCCGTTCGCCCGGTACACGACGATCAGCTGGGGGAGCGCAATGCTTGCATCGTAAGATGTTATGAAGGCAGCCGTTCCGCCAGGCGTAAGCGCGGCGTTTTGAGTCGGCCGGAAGGGGATGGAAAGCTGGTATTCTCGTGGTGCGAGAGAAACGGAGCGACCGCTCGGTGCGCTCAGAACGTGGATCGCATAAAGCGCTGCAGCCAGGGCCAACACTGAAGGTTCCTCCGGAAATTATCACTCGATCAGTCGGGCAAGTTTCGGCAGTTGGGTTTTGGGCTGGCTCTTAATGGATTTGGTCTTGGCGCGGCGTGCCGACGTTGACGTGGGTGCGGACGCGCGAGCGGTCGCCGATCCAGCGGGCGGGCGGGATGCGCCACCAGCGGGCCATCGCGTCGAGCTGCACGGCATAGGTGGCGCGCTTGGCGGAGAAGTCGGGCCAGGCGTCCTCGAGCGGGCGCAGCGGGATGCCCATCTCGCGCATCTTGCGGTAGGCGGTCGCGAACTCGTCGTACTCGACCCCGGCCGCATCGCCGGTCGGCAGGCGGAAGAAGCCCGAGAAGTCGCGCACGAGGTGGGTGCCGCTCTTGAGCGTGAGCTGGGCCTGGCCGCGATGGTCCAGCTCGACCGTCGTGACCAGCAGCGTCGATGCGTCGAGCAGCGCGCCCAGCGTGCCGACCCACGACTCGTCGTCGTGGCTGGAGCGGAAGTAGGTCAGCACCGGATAGGCCAGGTGCGTCTCCAGCACCTCGCTGATCCACTGCTGGGACTGGCGCAGGATCGCCCCGATGTCGTCGACCAGGTCGAGCTTGACGTGGCGGATCACGAACTCCAGGCCGCTGGGCGGCGCGCCGGTCCGCTCGGAGACGGTCACCACGAAGGCCTCGCGCTTCTGGAACGCGCCGAAGGTCTGGAACAGGAAGGTGGTCACCACCGCGACGACGCCCAGGCCGCTGGCGGCGGAGAAGATCGCGATGAAGCGGTCGATTCCCCAGACCGGCACGATGTCGCCGTAGCCGATCGTGGTGAGGGTCGCGCCCGCGAAGTAGATGCAGCCGCCGAGCGAGGGGTGGGCATGCGGCCCGGTGCTCAGCCCGGCGCGGAGCGCCCAGAAGAGCAACCCGTAGCCGACGATCAGCAATCCGACCCAGGTCGCCAGCTGCGCGACCAGCAGAAAGGGCGCGAACATGGCCAGGGTGTCCTCGCGCCGCTCGGCGTCGCCGATCCGCAGGCAGCCTTCGCGCCAGTAGCGCCAGCCGTTGCGCGAGATCAGGGCGCTGGGGCGGTAGCGGCTGCCGACCGAGCGCGGGACGATGACCGACTGGAAGACGTCGGAGAGGGCGGCGACGACGAGGGCCGCCCCGAGGAGCCCGACGAGGATCTGGATCACGAGCATGCGTACGCCCAGGACCCCGCCGGGGCGCCGGGAGTTCGGCTCCTAGGCGGCTCGGCCGCAGGCCGAACGCGACGGATCGCGCGCAGCGCGATCCCCTAGAGCCCGGTCGACGAGGCCAGGGTGATCACCCCGAGATCGCTCTGCTGGTCCTTGCGGACGACCACCTGGGTCGGGTACGACATGTAGCCCGGCGAGGTGATCAGGACCGGCTGGGTGCCGATCGGCACGTTCTGGAACGCGAAGCCGCCCTTGTCGGCCGGCGAGAGGCGCTGGGTCTGCTCGCCGACCTGAACCACGGCCGTCTGGATGGGCGCTTGCGTCTGCTGGTCGACGACCCGGCCGACCACTTGCCCGGTGTCGGTGACGCCGGCGCCGTTGGGGTTGGGCGCGCAGCCCGCCGCGAGCAGCGCGATCAGACCGATGACGGAGGCCCGCCGGGTCAATTTCGTGTATAGTCTCAGGTCGAATGTCTCCCTACGGTCCGGTCGCAATCTACCTCGCCGTCGCATTCCTGGCGGCACTCGCGTTCTGCCTGCTGCCCGGGCTGGTCGCGCGCAAGAAACCCAACCCGGTGAAGTCCGAAGCGTACGAGTGCGGCGTCGAGCCGACCTCCGACGTCTCGGGCCGGTTCCCGGTGCGCTTCTACCTGATCGCGATGCTGTTCGTGATCTTCGACGTCGAGGCGGCCTCCTTCTATCCCTGGGCGGTCCAGATGCACCAGCTGCGGGTCTTCGGGCTGGCCGAGATGCTCAGCTTCGTGATCGTGCTCGCGATCGGGTATGCGTACGTCTGGAAGAGAGGCGGTTTCCAGTGGCGGTAGGCAGCCCCGGCGAGTTCCTGCTCACGACGGTCGACTCGGTCGCCCGCTGGGCCCAGGCGTCCTCGGTCTGGCCCCTGACGATGGGCCTGGCCTGCTGCGCGATCGAGATGATGACCGCGACCGCGCCCGAGTACGACATCGCGCGGCTGGGCTCGGAGGTCTTCCGCGCCTCGCCCCGCCAGGCCGACCTGATGATCGTCTCGGGCCGGGTGGCCCGCAAGATGGGCCCGATCGTCAAGCGCCTCTACGACCAGATGGCCGACCCCAAGTGGGTAATCGCCATGGGTGCCTGCGCGTCGAGCGGCGGGGTGTTCGACAACTACGCGGTCGTCCAGGGCGTCGACACCATCATCCCGGTCGACGTCTACGTCCCCGGGTGCCCGCCCACTCCCGACGGTCTGCTCTACGCGGTGAACCTGATCCAGCAGCAGATCAAGCAGGGCGGCCGGGGCGGCATCCTCGCCAGAGCCTAGAGAGCACATCTTGCCGAGTTCACAAGCGCCACCGGCCGGGGCGACCGCTCTCGACCCGACCGCCGTACGTCCCGACATCGCCGACGCGCGCATCCTGCGGGTCGCGCCGGCCGAGCTGCGCGCCACGCTCGAAGGCCTCCAGCGCGACGGCTTCGCCGTGCTGCTCGACCTGGGCGCCGCCGACTACCCCGGCCGCGAGCCGGCCCGCTTCGACGTGGTCTACCACCTGCTCAAGCTGCCGGGACGGCCGGCGAGCGTGGCCGAGGTCGGCCGGCCGGAGCGGGTGCGGGTGCTGTGCGGCGTGCCGGAGTCCGCTCCGAGCCTGCCGACCAGCGTCGACCTGTGGCCGGCGGCCGACTGGGCCGAGCGCGAGGTCTACGACCTGTTCGGGATCGGCTTCGACGGCCACCCCGACCTGCGCCGGATCCAGATGCCCGACGACTGGGAAGGCGCGCCGCTGCGCAAGGACTACCCGCTGCGCGGGCCGGCCCGCGAGCGCGCGCCGCGCCCCTCCTTCGCGCTCAAGTCGAACGTCGCCGCCGGCACCCCGGCTTCGGGCCGGACCGCCGCCGCGCTCCAGCGGCAGATCGCCCAGGCGCGCGGCCGCAGCGAGTTCCACGGCGCGCCCGATCCGGCGGCGGCCGCCAACAGCGGGACCCAGCCCGGCGGCGCGCTGACGGCCGGCAACGCCGCGCCCGAGCAGCTCGCCCAGCGGCCGGAGAACCTCAAGACGAAGGACGGCGGCACGTGACGACACCGGCCGTCGTTCCCGCCGCCCCGGCCATGGACGTCGTCGAGCGCGACGGGGGCCGCATGGTGCTCTCGATGGGGCCCCAGCACCCGTCCACCCACGGCGTGCTCCAGGTGGTGACCGAGATCGAGGGCGAGATCGTCACCAAGGCCTCGCCCGAGATCGGCTACCTGCACACCGGCATCGAGAAGAGCGCGGAGAACCTGTTCTGGTCGCAGGCCTCCACCGTCATCGAGCGGATGGACTACCTCTCGCCGCTGACCAACGCGCTCTGCTACTACCTGGCGGTCGAGAAGCTGCTGGGCATCGAGGCCGACATCCCGGAGCGGGCCCGGACCGTGCGGGTGCTGCTCTCCGAGCTCTCGCGGATCGCCTCGCACTGCGTCTGGCTGGGCACCGGCGGCATCGACCTGGGCGCGCTGACCGGATTCTTCTACTGCTTCGACCTGCGCGAGCGCATCCTCGACCTGTTCGAGGTCTCGGGCGGCGCGCGGATGCACCCCAACTACATCCGGGTCGGCGGCCTGGCCCAGGACCTGCCGCAGGGCTTCCTCGCCAAGCTCGACGCGGTGATCGCCATGTACGAGCCGCGCATGCGCGACGTGCGCCGGCTGCTGCAGAAGAACCCGATCCTGCAGGACCGGATGATCGACGTCGGCATCATCGCGCCCGAGGACGCGGTCGCCTGGAGCCTGACCGGCCCGGTGCTGCGCGGCACCGGGATCGCCTACGACGTGCGCAAGGCCTTCCCGTACAGCGGCTACGACCGCTTCGAGTTCGACGTCCCGACCCGGCCCGAGGGCGACGCCTACGCGCGCTTCCTGGTCCGGCTCGACGAGATGGACGAATCGATGCGGATCATCCGCCAGTGCCGCAAGCTGCTCGACGCGCCCGGCCCCTGGCAGATCCCCGACACGAAGTTCGCCCCGCCGCCCAAGGAGACGATCGCGCTCTCGATGGAGGCGCTGATCCACCACTTCAAGCTGGTCTCGGAGTCGTTCCGGGTGCCGCCGGGCGACGTGTACCAGGCGGTCGAGGGGCCGCGCGGCGAGCTGGGCTACTACGTCGTCTCCAACGGCGACAACCGGCCCTGGCGCGTGCGCACCCGGCCGCCCTCGCTCTACAACCTGCAGGTGCTCAAGAAGATCGCGATCGGCGAGCTGATCGCCGACATGGTGGTGATGATCGGTTCGCTCGACCCGGTCTTCGGCGAGGTCGACCGGTGAGCTCGATCGGCACCGACACCGACGCGGCGAGCGGCGTGCACCCCGGCGACGACGGCGTGCTCGTCGCCGACTGGTCGCCGTACGCGCAGCGTGACGGGAACGCGTTCGACGCGCTCTACGCGCGGCTGAAGCCCGAGTTCGACGAGCTGATCGCGCAGTACGAGCAGAAGCGCTCGGCGCTGATCCCGCTGGCGCACCGCTTCCAGGAGCACGAGGGCTTCGTCTCGCCCAACGCCGTGGCGGCGATCGCGCACCTGCTCGGCGAGACCCGAGCGACGGTCGAGTCGACGATCTCGTTCTACACGCTGCTGTTCCGCCGCCCGGTCGGCAAGTACATGGTCCAGATCTGCCGCAACCTCTCGTGCATCATCAACGGGGCCGAGGAGATCATGGCCTACGCCCGCGCGCAGCTCGGCATCGGCCACCTCGAGACGACCGCCGACGGCCTGATCTCGTACGAAGAGGTCGAGTGCCTGGCCGCCTGCGACCGTGCGCCCTGCGCGCAGGTCAACCTCGAGTTCGTCTACGACCTGACCCGCGAGAGCGTCGACGCGCTGATCGCCGCCATCCGGTCCGGCACGTTCGAGGTCGCGCCGCTGGCCCAGACGGTGAAGCCCGGCGGCACCTGGCGGGTCGCGCAGGACACCGGCCGCAAGTCGGCCGGCGGGGTCGGCGTGGAGAACGCGAACAACGCGGGCGGGATCGGCGACCGCAGCGGGGTGGCGATGTTCGACCTGATCGTCGGCCGGCCGCGCTACGAGTCGCGCTCGAACGAGCGGCTCGTGTTCGAGACGAACCTGCGCCCGGAACTCTCGGAGAACGGACACCACTAGATGCCTTCGCTCGTAACGCCCGTCCTCACCCAAGGCATCGGCGAGCTGAACCTGCGCGACATCGCGGTCTACCGCGAGCAAGGCGGCTACGAGCAGCTCCGCCGCGCGGTGACGGAGCTGACGCCCAAGGAGGTGGCCGACCTGTGCAACGGCTCGAACCTGCGCGGGCGCGGCGGGGCCGGCTTCCCGACCGGCCGCAAGTGGTCGTTCCTGCCGAACAACGGCCGGCCGCGCTACATGGTCTGCAACTGCGACGAGGCCGAGCCCGGCACGTTCAAGGACCACATGCTGCTCGAGCAGACCCCGCACCAGATCATCGAGGGCATCCTGATCGGCGCCTACGCGATCGGCTGCGAGCACGCCTACATCTACATCCGGGGCGAGTTCAAGCGCGGCTACGAGATCATGCGCGACGCGGTCGCGCAGGCCCGCGCGGCGGGCTTCCTGGGCGAGAACGTCTTCGGCACCGGCAAGCGGCTCGAGTTCACCATCCACCGCGGCGCGGGCGCGTACATCTGCGGCGAGGAGACCGGGCTGCTCAACTCGCTCGAGGGCAAGCGCGGCGAGCCGCGCCTCAAGCCGCCCTTCCCGGCGGTCAAGGGGCTCTACGGCGAGCCGACCGTGGTCAACAACGTCGAGACGCTGGCCTACCTGCCCTACATCATGCGCAACGGCGCCGACTGGTTCGCCAAGGCCGGTCCCGAGCGCTCGCCCGGCTTCAAGGTCGTCTCGATCTCGGGCCACGTGGTCAAGCCCGGCAACTACGAGGTCGCCATGGGCACCACGATCCGCCAGCTCATCTACGACTGCGCCGGCGGGCTGCGGCCGGGGCGCACGTTCATGGGCGTGCAGCCCGGCGGCGGCTCGTCGGCCTGCCTGTTCGAAGAGCACCTCGACCTCTCGTACGACTTCGACACCGTGGCCAAGGCCGGCTCGATGCTGGGCTCCGGCGCGATGGTCGTCTTCGACGACACGACCGATTTCGTCCGGGCGGCGCACTGCCTGATCCGCTTCTACGCCCACGAGTCGTGCGGCCAGTGCACCCCCTGCCGCGAGGGCGGCGACTGGATCGAGCGCACCCTCGAGCGGATCATCGACGGCCGCGGCCTGGACTCCGACGTCGACGTGATCAAGTCGGCCGCCCACCAGCTCACCGGCCTCAACCTGTGCGCGCTGGGCGACTCGATCGAGCCGTTCCTGGCCTCGGTGATCACCCGCTACGAGGACCAGTTCCGCGCCTACATCCGGCGCGCGCCCGAGAAAGCCGCGATTTAGTGTCCGCCACCGTTCCGCAGCCGACGAGTTCGGCGCAGCCCGAACTCGTCACCGTCACGATCGACGGCGTCGAGGTGCGGGTTCCCAAGGGGACCTTGCTCGTCGAGGCGGCGAAGTCCATCCACCGCGACATCCCGGTCTACTGCTACCACGAGAAGCTCGGCCCGGCCGGCCTGTGCCGGGTCTGCCTGGTCGAGATCGAGGGCATGCCCAAGCTGCAGATCGCGTGCAATACGCCGGTCGCCGAGGGCATGAAGGTCCACACCACCAACCCCAAGGTCGACGACGGCCGGCGCGCGATCCTCGAGTTCTTCCTGCTCAACCACCCGCTGGACTGCCCGATCTGCGACAAGGGCGGCGAGTGCGACCTGCAGGACTACTCGATGGCCTACGGCCAGGGCGCCTCGCGCATGGTCGAGCCGAAGTACTCCAAGCCCAAGGCGGTCGACCTCGGCCCGACGATCGTGCTCGACGAGGAGCGCTGCATCGTCTGCCAGCGCTGCGTGCGCTTCGACGACGTCATCACCCGCGAGCGCTCGCTGCGGACCGACGACCGCGGCGCGCACACGCTGATCGCCACCGCGACCGGCAAGCCGTACGTCTCGGACTTCACCGGCAACGTCACCGAGCTGTGCCCGGTCGGCGCGCTGACCTCCAAGACCTACCGCTTCCGCTCGCGCCCCTGGGACAACCACCGCACCACGACCACCTGCACGCAGTGCGCGGTCGGCTGCCAGATGCACGTCGACGAGCGCGGCAACACGGTGCTGCGCACCATGAGCGTGACCGAGGACGACGCGATCTCGGACGCCTGGCTGTGCGACCGCGGCCGCTACAACATCGGCTTCGTCGGCGACGAGCGCCGCCTCACCCAGCCGCTGCTGCGGGTGGACGGCAACTGGAACCAGGTCGGCTACGATGACGCGGTCGCGCTCTGGGCGCAGCGGCTGAAGGCGGCGCTCGCCGCCGGCGGGCCGAGCTCGGTCGCGGTGCTCGGCGGCGGCCGGCTGCTCAACGAGGAGATCGCGCTGGCCGCCCACGTCCACCGGGCGCTCGGGATCGAGAGCCTCGACGCGCGGGTCGGCGCGCAGACGGTCGTCCACCACGGCGGCTTCGCCTCGCACGCCGAGCTCGAGAACGCCGACGTCATCGTTACCCTGGGCCGGCCGCCCTCGCAGCTCGCGCCGGTGCTCGACCTGCGCATCCGCAAGGCCGTCTCGCGCCGCGGCGCGCGGCTGTTCTCGGTCGGCGACCACAGCGCCGAGAGCTTCGTCCCCGAGACGCACGTCGCCGACGGCCCCGCGCTGCGCGCGGCGTTCCCCAAGGACGCCAAGCGGGTCGCGGTCGTCTGGGACGGCGTCCCGCGCGCGGACGACGCGCCGTTCGACGCCTTCATCGCGGAGCTGAGCGCGGGCGGGGCGACGATCTACCCCTACGTGCTGCCCGAGACGCCCAACGGCCGCGGCGCCGACGCGCTCGGCCTGCGCCCGGGCCCGGGCGGGCTCGACACGCGCGGCATCCTCGAGGCGGCGCGCGACGGCAAGCTCGCGGTGCTGGCGATCCTGGGCGCCAACCCGCTGCTGCGCTTCCCCGACCGCGCGCTGGTCGAGGCCGCGCTGCGTGCCGTGCCGTTCGTCGTGGTCAGCGAGCTGTTCCTGACCGAGACGGCCGAGCTGGCCGACCTGGTGCTGCCGGTCTGCAGCGCGTTCGAGAAGAGCGGCACGACGACCGACTTGGCCGGCGACGTGCTGCCGGTGATGGGCGCGGTCCGCCCGCCCGACGACGTGCTCGCCGACGGCGACGTGCTGGTGATGCTGGCCGACGCGCTCGGCGTCGCGCTGCCCGACGTGGTCGGCCTGGAGCGGAAGATCCACGCGCTGGTGCGCACCGCGCCCGCGAACGACCCGGCCGGCTTCACCGCGCCCGCGGCGGCCGCACCCGGTGCGGGCGAACTGCGGCTGATCGCCGAGACGACGATCTTCACCGGCGGCGGCACGCTGGCGTTCGACGCGCGCCTCGCCGAGCTGCGCACCCGGCCGCGCGCGACCCTCCACCCGGCGACCGCGCGCGAGCTCGGCGTCGCCGACGGCGACCTCGTCACCCTCAGCGCGGCCGGCGGCTCGCTGCCGAGCCTGCCCGCGGTGCTCGACGAGCGCGTGCCGCAAGGCGCGGTCGCGCTGGCCGACGGCATCCCGGAGGCGCCGCTGAACGCGCTGGGCGGCGCGGCGGCGGTGCGGCTGGAGAAAGCGCTGGTGCCCGCGTGAGCTCGGTCGTGAGTTCCGTTCCGTTCTGGCTGGTCGTCCTGATCAAGGCGATCATCGTGCTGTTCGTGGTCATCACCACGTTCGCGTACGCCATGCTGTTCGAGCGCAAGGTGATGGGCTGGATGCAGCTGCGCCCGGGCCCCAACCGGGTCGGGCCGTGGGGCATGCTCCAGCCGGCCGCCGACGCGGTCAAGATGATCTTCAAGGAAGACCTCACCCCCGACACCGCCGACCCGTTCATCTACCGCCTGGCGCCGTTCATCTCGCTGCTGTGCGCGATGGGGACCTTCGCGATCATCCCGTTCTCGGCGTCGGCCGACGGCACGCCGTGGGGCGTCGGCAACGTCAACGCCGGCATCCTGTTCGTGTTCTCGCTGACCTCGATCGGGGTCTACGGCATCTCGCTGGCCGGCTGGTCGTCGGGCTCGAAGTTTCCGCTGCTGGGCTCGATCCGCTCGACCGCCCAGATGATCTCCTACGAGCTCTCGATGTCGATGTCGGTGATCGGGGTGCTGATCCTGGCCGGCTCGACCGGCCTCTCCGACATCGTGGGCGCGCAGTACAAGACCTGGTTCGTCCTGCCCCAGCTGGTCGGCTTCGTGATCTACCTGATCACCGCGATCGCCGAGACCAACCGTGCCCCCTTCGACCTGGTCGAGGCCGAGACCGAGCTCGTGGGCGGGTTCCACACCGAGTACTCGGGGCTGCGCTTCGGCTTGTTCTTCATCGCCGAGTACCTCAACATGATCACCGTCTCGTGCCTGGCGACGCTGCTCTTTTTGGGCGGCTGGAACGGCCCGTTCGGCCTGCCCGGCACGGGCATCCTCGGGCTGGTGTGGTTCATCCTCAAGGCCGCGCTGTTTCTGTTCTTCTACATCTGGCTGCGCTCGACGCTGCCGCGCTTCCGCTACGACCGGCTGATGGACTTCGGCTGGAAGGTGCTCTTCCCGGTGGCAACCCTCAACCTCGTCCTGACGGCCGTGGTCGTCGCCCTCTGGTCTCCGCATGCGTAAGAACCTCTACAACGTCGGCGCGATCGTGCGCGGTCTCTCGACCACCTTCAGCTACATCTTCAAGAAGAAGCCGACGGTCGAGTACCCCTCGGTGAAGAAGCAGCACGCGCCGCGCTTCCACGGCCTGCACGAGCTGCGCCGCTACGCCGACGGCAAGGAGCGCTGCATCGGCTGCGAGCTGTGCGCGATCGCCTGCCCGGCCAACGCGATCACGGTGATCGGGGCGGAGAACGCGCCGGAGGACCGCCGCTCGCCCGGCGAGCGCTACGCCGCGCGCTACGAGATCGACGAGCTGCGCTGCATCTTCTGCGGCCTGTGCGAGGAGGCGTGCCCGACCGACGCGATCGTGCTGACGCCGCGCTTCGAGATGGCCGACTACCGGCGCGGCTCGTTCGTCTACGCCAAGGACCGCCTGCTGGTGCCGCCCCAGGCGGGCCTGGGCACGCCGCCCGACGAGCGCCCCAACGGCATCCCGGCCGACCTGGGCGCGGTCGCGCGGGCCAAGGACACCGTCGACATCGCGGACGGCTACGAGGCGACCAACCGCGGCCACCTGCTCAAGGAGCAGCGCCGGGGGCTGGCCGGGTGATCGCCTTCTGGGTCCTCGCGATCGTGCTGATCGCGAGCGCCGTCTTCACGGTGACCGCCCGGCGCCCGGTCCACTCGGTGGTCGGGCTGCTGGTCAACTTCGTGGCGCTGGCCATCCTCTACCTGAGCCTGCAGGCCGAGTTCCTGGCCGTCATGCAGATCGTCGTCTACTCGGGCGCGATCCTGATCCTGTTCGTGTTCGTCATCGCGCTGCTCTCGTCGGGGGTGGCCCCGTTCGAGATCGGGCCCGACAAGATGTCGCGCGCGACGGTGCCGGTCGCCATCGTCATCGCCTTCCTCGCCTTCGCCGGCATCGTGACGACCGTGCTGCGCTCGCCGGTGGCGGTCCGGCCGATCACCGGCGGCGGGACGACCGGCGACGCCGGCGCCTTCGGCAGCGTGGCCAACTTCGGGGGCGCGCTGTTCTACCAGAACCTGCTGCCCTTCGAGGTCACGGCGTTCGTCCTGATGGTCTCGGTGATCGGGGTCGTGCTGATCGCCGGCGACGATGGCGGCCCGCTCGGGCCGCGCCGGCGCAAGCGGCGCAGCCTCGAGCGCGAGCCGATCGTCAAGCGGGAGCCGCTGGTCCGATGAGCGTCGCGCCCGAGAACTACGTCGTCCTCTCCGCGGTGCTGTTCTTCATCGGCGTGGTCGGGGTGATCGTGCGGCGCAACCCGCTGATCATGCTGATGGCGATCGAGCTGCTGTTCAACAGCGCGAACCTGGCGCTGGTGACCTACGCCCGGGCCTGGGTCGACAACACCGGCCACATCTTCGCCTTCCTGGTGATCACCGTCGCCGCCGCCGAGGCCGCGATCGCCCTGGCCATCGTCACGGTGACCTTCCGCCGCCAGCCGCACGTCGACGTCGACGAAGTCGCGGCGCTCAAGGGCTGACTCGCCATGCTGCTCGAACTCGTTTGGCTCTTGCCGCTGCTCGGCGCCGTGCTGCTGTGGGCGTTCGGCCCGCAACTGCGGTCGTGGGCGGGGCCGATCGGCTCGGCGCTGATCGGCGTGCCGTTCCTGGCGACCTGCTCGCTGTGGGGCCTGGCGACCGCGCCGGGCGGCCTGCACCTGCCGCTGGTCGACTGGCTGGCGGGCTGGAGCTTCGGCCTGCAGCTCGACCGGCTCTCGCTGGTCTGGAGCCTGATCATCACCGGCGTCGGCTTCCTGATCCACGTCTACTCGATCGGCTACATGGACGGCGACCGCGCCTACGCGCGCTTCTTCGCGTTCATGAACTTCTTCGTGTTCGCCATGCTGACGCTGGTGCTCAGCGACAACCTGGTCGGGCTGCTGGTCGGCTGGGGTCTGGTCGGCCTGGCGTCCTACTTCCTGATCGGGTTCTGGTTCGCAAAGCCCTCGGCGGTCGCGGCGGCGCGCAAGGCGTTCGTGATGAACGTCGTCGGCGACGTCGGGATCATGTTCGCGATCTTCCTGATCGTGGCGCGGATCGGCTCGATCGGCTACGCCGACGTCTTCGCCAAGTTCCCGACCGCCTTCACCGGCCAGGAGCTGTTCCTGGTCTGCCTCGGGCTGTTCGTCGGCTGCGCCGCGAAGTCGGCCCAGCTGCCGCTGCACACCTGGCTGCCCGACGCGATGGAAGGCCCGACGCCGGTCTCGGCGCTGATCCACGCCGCCACCATGGTCACCGCCGGCGTGTACCTGGTCGCGCGCTTCGCGCCGCTCTGGAACGCCTCGGCCGACGCCCGCAACCTGGTCGGCGTGATCGGCGCGCTGACCGCGCTGCTGGGCGCGATCCTGGGCTGCGTGCAGTGGGACATCAAGCGCATCCTGGCCTACTCGACCATGTCGCAGATCGGCTACATGATCATGGGCGTCGGGGTCGGCGCGTTCGAGGGCGGGGTGCTGCACTTCCTGACCCACGCGTTCTTCAAGGCCCAGCTGTTCCTGACCGCCGGCATCGTGATCCACGCCCTGCACGACGAGCAGGACGTGCGGCTGATGGGCGGCCTGCGCACCCGCCAGCCGTTCGCGTTCGTCGCGATGCTGGTCGGCGTGCTGGCGATCTCGGGCGTGCCCGGCTTCAGCGGCTTCTTCTCGAAGGACGCGGTCCTCTACGAGACGCTCGCCAAGGGCCACCCGGTCCTCTACGCGATCGGCGTGATCACGGCGGGAATCACCGCCTACTACATGTTCCGGATGCTGTTCCTGACGTTCTTGGGCAGCTACCGGGGCGAGGTCGACCCCTCCGAGCTCGGCATCCGCCACCCCGAGCTGGCCGGCACGGCGCCCGCCGCCGGCCGCCACGCCGAGGAGCAGGAGCCGCACGGCCACGCGCCGGCCTGGCTGATGTCCGGCCCGGTCGCGGTCCTGATCCCGTTCTCGATCTTCATCGGCTGGCTGAACTTCGGCGGCGAGAACAGTCCCTGGGCGCGCTTCTTCGCCGGGTTCTTCCCGGTCGGCCAGGCCGGCGGCGCGGTCGCGCTGCCGCTCTCCGAGGCGCTCTCGACGGCGCTGGTGCTGGTCGTGGTCCTGGTCGGCTTCGGCCTGGCGGCGCAGCGCTACTGGAAGCCCGACGCGCTGCGCAACGCGGTCCCGCGCCTGCGGGCCGAGACGGTGCGCACCCCGGCGCTGCTCTGGAACGCGTACTACTTCGACGCGGCCTACGACTGGCTGCTGGTGCGCCCGGCGCGGGCGCTGGGCGAGCTCTTCGACCGGGTGGTCGACCCGCGGGTGATCGACGCGGGCGTGCGCGAGGTGCCGATCAGCGCGCAGTGGCTGGGCCACCTGTTCCGCAGCTTCCAGACCGGCCTGGTCCGGGCGTACGCGCTGACCATCGCGGTCGGGGCGGTCTGCTTCATCGCCTACTACGCGTTCGCGTTCGGGGGCGCGCGATGATCGTCACGGCGCTGGTGATCGGCCCGGTCCTGGTCGGCTTCCTGCTCTACGCGCTGCCGCGCCGCAGCGAGGGCGCGGCCAAGCTGGTCGCCGCGGCGGTCGCCGCGCTCGCGTTCCTGGCGCTGGCGGCCGACCCGCACGCGAGCGACGCGTCGGTGCGCTGGCTCTCGCGGCCGTTCGGCGCGGCCTTCCACCTCGGCTACGGCCCGCTCTCGTACTGGGTCGCGATCCTGCTGGCGCTGGCGACGTTCAGCGCGGCGCTCTGCCTGCGCGGCCCGCGCACGCGCGACGCCGCCGCGCAGCTGCTGATCCTCCAGGGCGCGATGAGCGGCGTCTTCCTGGCGAAGGACCTGCTGCTCTTCGCGCTGTTCTGGGACCTGATGCTGATCCCGGTCTTCCTGGTGATGATCGGCAACAGCAGCCACGCGCGCTCGGCCTGGAAGTACCTGATCTACAACCTGGTCGGCGGCTTGGCGCTGCTGCTGGCGACCGCGGCGCTGGGCGTGGTGCTCGGCACGACCGACGTGATCGGCACGGCGATCCCGGCCGCGGCCGTCGGCACCGCCTGGGGCGGCTGGATCTTCGCCGGCTTCGCCTTCGCGTTCCTGATCAAGACGCCGGTCTTTCCGTTCCACACCTGGATGCCCGACACGTACGCCGACCTGCCGGCGCCGGTCGTCGCGGTCGTCTCGGCGGTCCAGTCGAAGGCCGGGCTCTACGGCTTCCTGACCATCACGCTGCCGTTCCTGGCGCCCGAGATGGCCCAAGCGCGCTCGCTGATGTTCGCCCTCGGGCTGATCGCGCTGGTCTACGGCGCGCTCGCCGCGCTGGTCGAGCGCGACGCCAAGCGGGTCGTCGCGTACAGCTCGCTCTCCCACCTCGGGCTGATCCTGCTGGCGGTGTTCAGCGGCCAGCCGCTGGCGTACGCGGGCGCGGCGGTCTACATCGTCGCGCACGGCTTCTTCTCGGCCGCGCTGTTCCTGGCGCTGGGCGCGATCGAGCAGCGCGAGGAGACGCGCGACCTGCGCCGCCTGGGGGGCCTGGGCGGCCGCAACCCCAAGCTCGCCGGCGCGCTGCTGCTCGGCGCGCTCGCGGCGCTCGGGCTGCCGGGCCTGGCCGGGTTCGCCGGCGAGATCCTGATCCTCACCGGCCTCTTCCGCGGCGGCTACGGCTGGCCGGCGGTCGTCGCGCTGCTGCCGATCGTGCTCGCGGCGGGCTACATGCTGCGGCTCTTCCAGGGCATCATGAACGGCCCCGACGTGCCGGACCTGCCCGAGCGGCGCGACCTGACCTGGCTCGAGGGGATCGCGCTCGCGCCGCTCGTGCTCGGCCTGCTCTGGCTCGGCGTCGACCCGAGCCAGGTCGTCGCGCTCGCCGCGGGGATCGGCGCGCCCGCGGCGCAGAGCGCGCCGGCCACCACCAGCCACCGCCCGGAGGGACAGCGTGTCGTCGGCTCCCGTTAGCTATCCCGTCGGCGCCGACTACGCGGCGCTGCTGCCGGCGTTCATCGTCGCGGCGGTCCCGCTGCTGATCCTCGTCGTCGACCTGTTCTTCAGCCGCGGCGGCACGGCGCGCCGGGCGGTCGCGGTCGGGATCGCGATCCTGGGCTTGATCGGCGCGAGCCTGGTCGACGTCGCCCAGTACGGCCAGAACTACGCCGCGTTCGGCGGCGCGTTCGTGCAGGGCGGGTTCGCGACGGTGTTCGCCCAGATCGTCATCATCGCGACCGTCGCGACGCTGCTGCTGTCGCTGGGGATCGGCAAGGACGACCAGGTCGCGGGCACCACCGCGCTGCTGCTGTGGAGCGCCAGCGGCGCGATGCTGATGGCCGGCGCGAGCTCGCTGCTGACGGTGTTCCTGGGCCTGGAGCTGCTCTCGCTCGCGCTCTACTGCCTGTGCGCGATGTCGGCCCGGCGCACCTCGCGCGAGTCGGCGCTCAAGTACCTGATCCTCAGCTCGATGGCCTCGGGTTTCTTGCTGTACGGCTCGGCGCTGCTGTTCGGCGCGACCGGCTCGGTGCTGTTCTCGGCGCTGGCGAGCGCGCCGTTCTCGCCGCTGCTGGGGCTGGGCGCCGGGCTGTTCCTGATCGGCCTCGCGTTCAAGCTGAGCCTGGTGCCGTTCCACGTCTGGACGCCCGACGTCTACGAGGGCGCGCCGCTGCCGGTGACCGCGTTCATGTCGGTCGCGACCAAGGCCGGCACGCTGGCCGTGCTGGCCCGCTTCGCCTACGCCGCGCTGCCGCCCGAGCGCGCGGCGGCGATCCTCGTCCCGCTCTGGGTCGTGGCCGCGCTCTCGATGCTGGTCGGCAACCTCGGCGCGCTCGCCCAGACCGACGTCAAACGGCTGCTGGCGTACTCCGGGATCGCGCAGATCGGCTACATCGTGGCCGCGCTGGCCGGCCAGACGGCGCTCGGCCTGCGCTACGCGATCTTCTACCTGGCCGCCTACACGTTCATGAACCTGGGCGCGTTCGCCGTCGTCGCGCTGATGGCGAAGGAGGGCGACGCGGTGGTCGGCCTGAGCCGCTTCGCCGGCCTGGCGTACCGCCGCCCCTGGCTGGCCGCCGCGATGACGTTCTTCCTGATCGGTCTGGCCGGCTTGCCGCCCACGGCCGGCTTCACCGGCAAGGTCCTGATCCTCGCCGCTAACGTCGGCGCCGGTTTCGCCTGGCTGGCCGGTCTGCTGATCCTGGGCACCGCGATCTCCGCCTACGTCTACTTCAAGCTCGTGCGCGCCATGTTCGCTCGGGTCGACCTCGCCCACGTCCGCGACGAGCGCTCGCCGAGCGTCCTGCCGTGGATCGCGGTCGCGGTCTGCGCCGCCGCGACGTTCGCGCTGGGTATCGTGCCGCTGACGCCGTCCAACATCCTGCCGCACGTCAGATAACGACGCCGCGCGGTCTGCGCGCGGTCGAATCACGCACGCGAGCCTCGTCGGACGACCGGCGGGGCTCGTGCGTTTCCCGAGCGTGCCGAACCGCGGCGAGGTGTGCGGCGTATCACCGGCATGAGCGATCGCTTCGAACATCGGGCGGCGGGCGTGCGCCGAATCGAGCGCCGCGACGTGCGGGGGCGGTTGATGCCGGTGCCTCGTCGCGCGTCACATTCGGACGTTTGGCCTATCGCGGCTTGACATCGCTATCCGCATGGAGTTACAACAACCAACGTCGACGGCGCCGAGCGGCGTTCACCAACGCGGCGCGGTGTTCGGCTCGGGTAGCGCTTCGACACGATCTCGGCTCACGATTTCCTCATGTCGCGGCCGTAGTCTCATCCTGTGATTCCCGCACGGCGATTCGCCGCTGCGGTCGGCTCGGCGCGCGCTCGGTGCGCGACGCGGGCCGGCCGAGCAGCGAATCGTTCGGTACAAGAGAGAAACGCTTTGCGGATACACGTCCTCAAGTTCGGCGGTTCGACGTTTCGGTCGACCGACGACTATCCTCGCGTTGCCGCGTACATCCGTCGCCGGATGGACGCGGCCGAAAAGCTCGTCGTCGTCGCCAGCGCGATGGCGGGCCTCACCGAGCGGCTGCGCGATCAGGCGGGCGAGATCGGCCTGCCGGTCGATCCCGAGGCCAGCGACGCGCTGCTGCCGCTGGCCGACACCGCGTCCGCCGCGCTGCTCGGCATGGCGCTGCGCCACCGCGGCGTCCGCTCGGTGGTGCTCGACGCGCACCGGCTCGGCATCACGACCGACGCGCGCCATACCCGCGCGCGCGTCGTGGGCGTGAGCGCCGCGCCGCTGCGCGCGGCGCTCGAGCGGGCGCAGTGCGTGGTCGTTCCCGGCGCGCAGGGCGTCACGGCCGACAACGTGCCGACGTCGCTCGGCAAGAACACCTCCGACTTGTCCGCGGTGCTGCTGGCCGCCGCGCTGGGGCTGGGGCGCTGCGAGATCTTCTCCGATGCCTGCGGCGTGTACAGCGGCGACCCCAACTTGCTGCGCGACGTGCGGCTGATCGAGCGGATCTCGCACCGCCGGCTGTACGAGGTCGCCTCGAGCGGCGCGAAGGTCATGCACCACGGTGCCGTCGACGCGGCCGCGCGCTCGGGCGTGGAGATCGTCTGCCGGCTCAACCGCGACGACTACCGGGCCGGCACGACCGTCGTGCCGGCCGTGAGCGCCGAGCGGCCCGTGGTCGTGCTGGACATGCGCTCGACGCTGCTGCGCCTGGCGAGCGGCGGCGATACCGCGCGCGCCGCCGCGGAGCTGCGCGGGTTCGGCGTCCCGACCGTGCCGCTCGCCGGGCTGCGCGAGCGCACCCTGGCGGTCACCTGCGGCTTCTTCGAGCCGGTGGCGTTCCTGCGCGAGCGCGGCGTCGCGTGCGAGCGGGTCGACGGCCGCCTGATCACCGAGTTCCCGTCCGGGCGCGAGCTCCGGCGCCACGTCGCCACCGACGAGCACGCCCGCGAGACCGCCCAGCGCCTCCACGACCTGCAGTACTACCGCGACGATACCGCGAGCGCCGGCTCGCTGACCGCCCTGGAAGCCGTGTGACCGTGTTCGTGACCGCTTCACCCGAGAACGAGGAACCGATGAGCATCGCCACCTCCCCTACCGTTTGCGCGCCCGTGCCCGGCGTCGACGAGCTGCTCGCGCGGCACGTCGCGCGAGCCTTCGCCGGAGCCGAGCTGGCCGCGCTGCAGGCGCAGTTCCGCAACGAGCACGTCGTTCCGCTGCGCGGGTTCTGCCCGCCGGAGCTGCTCGCGCCGATCCGGCACGAGGCGGCCGACCTCATGGACCGCTTCGGCGTCAGCCGCGACTTCGTGCTGGAGATCACCGACAACACGCCGCGCCACATGACGACCGTCGGCCAGCCGGTGATCAAGGCCAACGGCCCGCTCATCCACGCGCTCTACTTCGCGCCGGCGCTGGGCGCGTTTCTCTCGAGCGTCGTCGGCGAGCCGCTCGCGACCTGCCCGTACGCCGGCGAGCACTACGTCATCAGCCGGCTGCGCCGGTCGGGCGACACGCACGGCTGGCACTGGGACGACTACGCCTACGGGTTCGTGCTGATCCTCGAGGCGCCCGACTACCGCGACGGCGGCTTCGTGCAGGCGGCGCCGCACACGTCGTGGGACAAGCAGAACCCCGACGTGCACGGCGCGCTGCTGCGCAGCCAGGTGCGCTCCTACGCCTTCGCGCCCGGCGACGCCTACGTGATCAAGACCGACACGACCATGCACCGCGTGTACCCGGTCCGCGGCGAGAACGTCACGCGGACCATCGTCAACACGACCTGGGCCAACGCCGCGGACATCGCGACCCCGAAGACCCACGAGACCAACGACCTCTTGTTCGGCGGCACCGGGCCGGACCCGGCTGCGAGCCGGTGAGCGCCCTGCTCGAGGCCGCTCCGGCGCCGGTCACCGCGCAGCCGCGCGAGACGATGCGCGCCCTGCCCGGCGTTCTGCAGCCGTTCCTCACCTGGGTGACGGGCGTGCCGCTGGCCGGCGAGCGGCCGCTGATCCCGTGGTCGCCCGCCAAGGTGGCCGCCCTGGGCGTCTTCCAGATCGCGGCCGGCATCGCGCTCGGCGCGCTCGCGCTCGCGCCGTTCCGGTGGTGGTCGGCGCCGCTGCTCGTCCTGTCGTGGCTGACGACGGCGGGCGGCATGCGTCGCCTGGACGTGCTGATGATCCACCAGTCGCTGCACGGCATGGTCGCCGCGAGCCCGCGCGCCAACCGCGTCGTGGGCGAGCTGCTCACCACGCTGCTGTGGCGCGCGCCGTACGACGAGAACCGCAAGGAGCACCTGCTGCACCACGCGTTCCCGTGCTCGATGAAGGACATCGACACGCGCTACCTGATCGGCACCGGGATGCGCCCGGGCATGGCGCGGGCCGAGTTCCACCGCTACCTGGTGAAGCTGCTCTTCTCGCCGCGCCACCACTGGGGCTTTTTCTGGGGCCGCCTCGAGTCCAACTTCAGCCGCGCCGCGCCGCCCTACCGGCTGGCGATGTCGGTCGCGCATCTCGCCATCGTCGCGGCCTTCCTGGCAGTGACGCACCTGTGGGCCGGCTGGCTGGTGCTGTGGCTGGTGCCGGTGTCGTTCTTCTTCCAGAACGCGACGGTGCTGTACACGCTCAGCGAGCACCGCTGGTGGATCTTCGGCCACGCCGAGAAGCTCACCGTGCAGCAGCGCGACGAGCTGACCTTCGGGCGGCTCTGCGGCGAGGCCGCGCCGGCGGGCGGCAGCGCCGCGGCCTGGGCCGCGTGGTGGCTGCGCCTGCTCTTCGTGCACTCGCCCTACCGCGCGTTCGTCCTGGTGGGCGATACGGTGCAGCACGACCTGCACCACGTGCGCCCCAAGTGCGACTGGGCCAACTCGCCCTACGAGCGCTTCGCCGACGTCAGCGCCGGCTCGACCCGCTATTCCGAGGTGTGGGGCACGATCGCCGACCATCTCTACGCCGCCGGCAACGTCCGGCTGAACTGACGTGAACGTGCAGCACGATACGACGTCTTCCGACGCAACCCGCATCCTGGTGGTGGACGCGACCGGCCGCGGCCACGCGATCTGCGACCTGTTCACCCGCACCGACCCGGGCACCACCGTGTTCTACCCGGGCTCCGACGCGATCGAGCAGGAGCGGATCGTCCCGGCCCCCTCGGTCTCGCTGCTCGACCCGCAGACGGCGCTGGACTTCCTGGCGGACCACCCGGTCGAGCTCGTCTTCGTGTCGAACATCGAGGCGCTCTCGCGCGGCTACGTCGACGTCCTGCGCGCCCACGGCCACCGCGCGATCGGCCCGGTCGCCCGCGCCGCCGAGCTGGAGGCCAGCAAGGAACGCGGCAAGCGCTTCTGCTCCGATCACGGCATCCCGACCGCACCCTACCGGTGCTTCACCGAGCCCGAGGCGGCGAAGGCCTACGTCCGCGCGCTGCCCTATGCCTGCGTCGTCAAGCTCGACGGCTTGTGCCGGGACGGCGACGGCTCCATCGTGTGCGCGACCGCCGCGGAAGCCGAAGCGGCGGTGGACGGCTTCGCGCGCAGCGAGGGCCGGTCGTTCCGGGTGGTCGTCGAGAAACGGCTGTACGGCACCGAGATCTCGGTCTTCGCGCTGCTCGACGGCGAGGGCTACCTGCTCTTCCCGACCGCGATCGACTTCAAGCGCTCGTCGGCGGGCGACGCCGGCAAGAACTGCGACGGCATGGGCTCGATCGCGCCGCACCCGATGGAGACGCCGGCGCTGCTGGCGCAGATCCGCCGGACGCTGCTCGACCCGCTCGTGCGCGGCTTGCGCGCGGACGGCCTGGACTTCACCGGCTTCGTCTACGTCGGCGCGATGATGTCCGAGGACGGGCTCCACGTCATCGAGATCAACGCGCGCTTCGGCGACTCCGAGGCCGAGGCGGTGCTGCCGGGCGTGCACAGCGACTTCACCGGCATCTGCCGCGCCGTCCTCGACCGGAGGGTGGCCGAGCGGCGGCTGGTGACCGACGAGCTCGTGCGCTGCAGCGTCGCGCTCACGCAAGGCTGCCTCGACCCGGCCGACCCGCGCGCGCTGCCCGGCTGGCCGTTCGGCGCGTTCGCCGCCGGCCAGCCCATCACCGGGCTGGACGCGCTGGACCGCGGCGAGGCGTCGGCCTTCTGCGCCAACGTCCGCAAGGACGCCGGCGGCGTGCCGGTCAGCACCGGCGGCCGGGTCGTCCACGTGGTCGGCAAAGGGCCGTCGCTGGCGCTGGCGCGCGAGCGCGCGTACCGGCAGATCGGCCGAATCAGCTTTCCGGGCATGCGGTACCGTTCCGACATCGGCGCCCGGTTCTTGGCCGCCGGGGCGGCGACACGAGGAGTTTCGCTCATGAACCGCTACCAGACCACCGACCCGCTCTTCGAGAGCTTCGAGCGCTGCGAGTCGGCGGTGCGCTCTTACTCGCGCGCGTTCCCCGCGGTCTTCGCGCGCGCCAAGGACGAGTGGCTCTTCGCCCACGACGGAACCCGCTACCTGGACTTCTTCGCCGGCGCCGGAACGCTCAACTACGGGCACAACCCCGACTCGATCAAGGACAGCCTGATCGCGTACCTGCAGAACGACGGCATCACGCACGGCCTGGACTTCGCGACCTCGGCCAAGTCGGCGTTCCTGGACGCGTTCCGCCGGCTCGTCCTCGCGCCGCGCGAGCTGGACTACAAGGTGCAGTTCTGCAGCCCGTCGGGCACCAACGCGGTCGAGGCGGCGCTCAAGCTCGCGCGGCTGGTCACCGGGCGCGGCGGCGTCGTCGCGTTCAGCGGCGCGTTCCACGGCGTGTCGATGGGGTCGCTCGCGGCCACCGCCGGCGCGTACTTCAAGCAGGGCCTCTACCAGTCGCTCTCCGGCACGACGCACGTGCCGTACCCCGACTCCCCCTTCGGCCGGTTCGACAGCCTGGACTACCTGCGCCGGCTGGTCGAAGACCCCAGCTCCGGCAGCGAGAAGCCGGCCGCGATCCTGCTCGAGACCGTGCAGGCCGAGGGCGGCATCTACGTCGCGCCGGCCGAGTTCCTGCGCGGCCTGCGCGCGCTGTGCGACGAGCACGGCATCCTGCTCGTCGCCGACGAGATCCAGGTCGGCTGCGGCCGGACCGGCGAGTTCTTCTCGTTCGAGCGGGCCGGGATCGCGCCCGACCTGGTGACCGTCGCGAAGTCGATCGGCGGCTACGGCTTGCCGATGGCGATCCTGCTGATCAAGCCCGACCTCGACGTCTGGCGCCCGGGCCAGCACAGCGGCACGTTCCGCGGCAACCAGCTCGCGTTCATCGCGGGCACCGAGGCGCTGCGCCAGTTCTGGGCCGACGGCCGCTTCGCCGCCGCGGTGCGCGACAAGGGCGCCTTCGTCGCCGAGTACCTCGAGCGCCACGTCGCCGCCCCGTTCGGCGCATCGGTGCGCGGCATGGGGCTGATCTGGGGCGTCGATGTGAGCCGCGTCCCCGGCGTCACGGCCGGCTGGGTCTCGCAGCGCTGCTTCGAGAACGGCCTGGTGATCGAGACCTGCGGCCGCGACGGCAGCGTGCTCAAGATCCTGCCCCCGCTGACCATCGGCAGCGCGAACCTCGAGCTCGGTTTGAGCATCGTGGTCGACGCGCTGCACGCGGCGACCGGCGCCGGCCGGCGCACGCTGGTCGCGGCGGCCGGGTAGAGCGCGTCGCGGTGGAGGCGGCGCCGACCGAGCGGCCCGCGCTCGCGTACTCGAACCGCTCGCTCGACCGGGCCGGCGGCTTGCGCTCCGATCCCGGCTGGGTCGAGCGCAAGCGCGCGGAGCCGGACGCGCTGGTGATCCCGCTCTGGCGGGATGCGTGTCTGGTCGACGCGGGAGGGCAGCCCGGTGGTGCTCGCCGCCGAGGCGCGCGCCGAGCTGGACGCGGGCGAGCTCGTGCTCCTGGGCTTGAACGGCGCGGCGGCCGCGTTCGCCGTCGACCTCTCGGCGCTGGACGAGGAGCGCGCGCTCGCGCTGGCCGGCGCCGCCGGGACGCGCGACGTGCGGCGGCTCGTCGGCGGGCTGGACCCGCCGCGGGCGGCGCTGCTGGCGCACGCGCGCGGCATCCTCCACTGGCACCGCAACCAGCACTTCTGCGGCGCCTGCGGCGGCGCCACGGTCAGCCGCGACGGCGGCCACCTGCGCGTCTGCGCCGGTCCGGGCGGCTGCGGCAAGCTGCTCTTCCCGCGCATCGAGCCCGGGATCATCGTGCTGGTCGAGGCCCCGGGGACGCCGGCGCGCTGCCTGCTGGGCCGCCACCGCGGCGCGCCCGCGGGCGCCTACTCGACGCTGGCCGGGTTCGTCGAGGTCGGCGAGAGCCTCGAGGACGCGGTGCACCGCGAGGTCGCCGAGGAGGCCGGCGTGCGGCTCGAGCGCGTCGTCTACCAGGCGTCGCAGCCGTGGCCGTTCCCGGCCGGGCTGATGATCGGCTTCCGCGCGCGCGCCGCCTCCGAGGGGGTCGCGGTCGACCGCGACGAGCTCGAGGAGGCGCGCTGGTTCACCCGCGCCGAGGTGCGCGAGCTCACCTCCCGGCCCGGCGAGCCCCGCCTGTTCAACCCCGATTCCATCGAGCGATTCCTGGTCGACGCCTGGCTCCGCGAAGGCGACCGGCCCGACCGGCCATGACGCCCAGAACAACCCCTTCCCAGAGAGATGCCATGAAAACAGCGATCGCCATATCCACCCGCGGCTTCGGGATCTTCCGCTTCGACCTGCTCGAAGCGCCCGGCAGCGTCCGCTTCGTCGGGATCTTCACCGAGCAGGACGCGGCCAACCTGACCCCCGCGCAGCGCGCGCACTACGCCGAGGTCCACGTCGTGCCGTGCGGCCTGGCGGAGCCCACCCCGATGCTCAGCTCGCTGGTCGACCTCGACGCGGCCCGCGCGGTCGTGCGCCGGGTGCTCGCGCGGGCGCCGCTCGCCGACGTCTCGCTGCACTGCTACGACGAGCAGAACGTCCTGCTCGCCGCGCAGCTCCGCTCGGAGTTCGGCCTGCGCGGCGCGGCGTACGACGACATCCTGCCCTTCCGCGACAAGTGCCTGATGAAGGAGAAGCTCGTCGCCCGGGGCGTGCGGGTGCCGAAGTTCGGCCGCTTCGAGCCCGCCGCGTTCGCGGCCGGGGCGGCGGCGTACTTCGCGCGCATCGCGGGCCGGGTCGGCCTGCCGTTCATCCTCAAGCCGACCGACTCCGCCGCCGGCGAGGGCGTGCGCGCGATCGCGTCGCTCGCCGGCTTCACGGCGCTGCCGGACGACCTCGGGCGCGACTACGAGTACGAAGAGTTCATCAGCGGCACGATGTACAGCGTCAACATCGTCTCGCAGGGCCGCCGGAGCGTCTTCGGCGGGGTGACGGAGTATCTCGTCAACTCGTTCGACGTGCAGGCCGGCCGGGTCAACGTCGACATCAACCTGAGCGACGACGATCCCCGGGTCGCGCGCATGGTCGCCTTCGCCGAGACGGCGCTCGACGCGCTGGGCTGGCCCGACGGCGCCTCGCACCTCGAGCTGTTCCACACCGCCGACGACGAGCTGATCTTCCTCGAGGTCGCCGCGCGCTTCAAGGGCATGGCGGGCCTGGCGGCGATGGAGCGCAACTACGGCATCGCGTTCGTGAACCTGGCGTTCGCGATCGAGACCGGCATCGCGAGCCGCCCGTACGACCGCGGGCAGGTCTACTGCTTCGACGGCGTGATCCCCAAGGCCAAGGGCGTCGTCGCGCGGCTGGTGGAGCCCGAGATCGAGAGCGAGTTCGAGGTCACCTGGAAGGTGCGGCCGGGCGACGTGGTCGACCAGAGCAACTCCTTGCTCGCCAACGGCGGCACGTTCCTGGTCTGGAACCACGACTACGAGGCGCTGTACCGCGACTTCGCGCGGCTCGCCGGCTACCAGCCGATCGTATACGAAGCCGACGTCGCGCTGGCCCGCTAGCGCCGAAAAGGAACACCGTGAGCACGCCCAACCTCCTCGTCGTCGGCACCAAGGCCGACGACCGCAACCTGCTCGAGCGCTGCCGCAAGCTCGGGATTCGCACCACGCTGATCCAGCGCAAGAGCTTCCTGGACCAGCGGCAGGTCGAGCTGGCCGACGAGCTGCTGGTGCTCGACTACACCGATCCCGCGCTCCTGCTGCCGGTGGCGCGCGCGCTCCACGCGCGCCACCGCTATGCCGCCGTGCTCTCGCTGACCGAGCCCGCGATCATCGCGGCGGCGGCGGTCAACGACGACCTGGGGCTGCGCGGAACCCCGCTGCGGACGGTCCGGCTGCTGCGGGACAAGTGGGCGATGCGCCGGCTGCTCGCGAGCAGCGGCCTGAGCCCGGTGCGCGCGCGGGCGGGCACGCGAGCCGAGGACATCCACGCGTTCGTGCGCGAGATCGGCTTTCCGGTGGTCGTCAAGCCGGTCGACGGCGGCGGCAGCGTCGGCGTGACCCGGCTCGACGGCCCGGACGACGTCGAGCTGGCGGTTCGGCGGCAGCGGGAGTACGGCGGCGCGGGCTTCATCGTCGAGGAGTTCCTCGAAGGCCGGGAGGTCAGCATCGAGGCGTTCAGCTTCGACGGCGCGCACCACGTCGTCGCCATCACCGACAAGCTGACCGGCGCGAACTTCGTCGAGCTGGGGCACTCGATGCCCTCCCAGCTTCCCGGCGAGGTGCAGGCGGCCATCGCGGCGCTCGTCGGCGACTTCCTCGACGCCGTGGGCCTGCGCAACGGCCCCTCGCACAGCGAGGTCATCGTGAGCCCCGCCGGGCCGCGCATCGTCGAGTCGCACAACCGCATCGGCGGCGACAAGATCAACGACCTGGTTCGCGCCGCGTACGGCATCGACTTGGCCGAGCTGACCTTCGCCTGGGCCTGCGGGCTGGCCGCGCCCTGGCCGCGGCGGCCTCAGCCGGTCGCCGGCGCCGCGATCCGGTTCTTCGCGCCGGCGCGCGGCGTCGTGAAGGACGTGCTCGGCGCGGAGGCCGTGCGGCGCCGCGACGACGTCGTCGTCTTCGAGTGCAAGGTCGCCCCGGGCGACGGCATCGCGGAGCTGGCCAGCAACTACGCCCGAGCCGGCTGCGTCGCGGTGAAGGCCGCCTCCGCGGCTGCCGCGGTCGCGGCCTGCGAGCGCTATCTGAACGATGTCGTCATCGTCAGCGAATAGGCCGGGCCGCGGGGAATGAAGACCTATCTGAACCGCAACTTCCTGCTGACCTACGGCGCGTCGTTCATCTCGCTGTTCGGCTCCAAGCTGCTCATGATGTCGTACGTCGCCTACATCTACGCGGCCAAGGGCAGCGCGACACTGGCGTCGATCGTGTTCGCGGCGGACTGGGCGACGAGCCTGGTGATCGGCCTGTTCGGGACGCGCTACATCGACCGCTGCAACGCCAAGCACCTGCTGATCGGCCTCAACCTGGTCGCCGCGGTCGTGACGCTGTCGTTCCTGCGCTTCGTCAGCCCGGATGCGTACCCGTTCGCGATCGCGGTCATCGTCGCGCGCGCGCTGCTCTCGCACTCGGTCAACAGCTCGCGGATCAAGGCGCTGGTCCAGTTCTTCACCGAGGAGGAGACGGCCAGGTTCTCCGCCGTGTTCAACTCCAGCCTGTTCATGGCGGCGGCGCTGGCCGGCGCGGTCGGCATCTACCTGCTCAAGTTCATCAGCTTCACGGCGGTCGTCTACCTCGACTCGGCGACCTTCCTGATCGCCGCGGGCGTCTTCGTCTTCACGCGCCCCGACCCGCAGCGCCTGGCACGGTCGCTGGCGGCCGCGCGGGGCGAGGTCGGGGCCGCGCACATCGCGGGCGCCTTCCGCATCATCGCCGGCAACCCGAAGCTGGCGTCGGCGGTGTTCTACATCATCCTCTCGGTCACGGCGTTCCAGGCGACCTACGAGGTGCTGATGACGATCGTTCCGCAGGTCTGGTTCGGCCTGGGCAAGTCGGGCACGGCGCTGTTCTTCACCTGCGAGTCCGTGTTCGTGACGGCCGGCGCGTTCCTGTACCAGGCGCTGGCCGACCGCGGGCTGATCACCGAGGCCAACGGGCGCACGCGCAACCTGGTCGTCGTGGGCGTCTCCGGCTCGATCTACCTGTCGATCCCGCTGCTGCGGCACGAGCTCTTGCCGTGCCTGATCGCGTTCAACCTGATGGTCGTTGCGGTCGAGCTGATCTGGACGCACCAGTTCAAGCAGATGATCGCGAACATCCCGCCGGCCAAGGTCGCCGCGGTCACCGGGCTGCAGATGGCGATCGGGTACAGCCTGATGGGCGTCTTCGCGTTCGTGTTCTCGGTCGGCATCGACCATCTGGGAATCGGCTCGGCGGTCTATCTCGACCTGCTCTTCGCGGCGGCGCTGGTCGGCGGCTGGGAGCTCTTGCTGCGCACCCGCGGCGCGGCCGCGGAGGCCGAGCCCGGCGCGCTCGTGGGCGAACGCGCGTAACGCTCGTCTGGAAAGACGACAAGCTCTCGCTCCATCGAGTGCTTCGAGACCGACGGCCTTCCCGCAGGGCCGTTGGTCGTCGATAATTCAGCCCTTCGCCCGAATGAAACACGACCTCCCGCTGCGAAGCTGCGTCCGGAGCGATAGGGGGATACTTATGCGCGTCTGGTGCCATCTCCAGCGTCTGCTCGTCGTCATTATCGGCGTCGGGCTCGTTTCATGCGGCGGTGGCGGAGGCGGCGCCGGCACACCGGTGCCCGCCGCGAACCCGGCCGGTCCTTCGGCGCAGGGTAATCTGCTGATCCCGCAGGCCGGCGGCAGCGTCGACCTGCCGCCCACCGCCGGCATCACCTCCACGATGTTCCTGGCGGCCAACGGCGAGGGGCCGCCGGCTCCGGTCCAGGCCACGACATCGACGACGATCCCGCCTCAGTACGGGATCAGCGAGCCCGCCGCGCAACTGGCGCCGGAGGCGGTCACTCCCCCGCGCACGCCGGTCTGGTACCTGTTCTTCGTCGCGCTGGTGAACTACACGATCCCCGGGCAGCCCGGTTTCCAAATCTCCGTGCCCGAAGGCCTCTCGACCGCCGGCAAGCAGTTCTACCTCGCCTTCTACAACGGCACGCAGTGGGTCTACGGCGTGGAAGGCCCGGCCACCATCAAGAACAAGCAGATCATCCTCGCGGGCACGCACACGCCGGTCACGTTCAAACGGGGCGTCCTGTACGGGTACGAGATCTACTACCAGCCGATCATCAGCCCGATCACGACGAACCCGACCTCGCTCACCCTCAAACCGGGCCAGTCGTCGACGTTCCAGATCGCCGAGACCGGCTACACCGGGCCGTTCACGGTCGGCACCTGCACCTCGGGCGGCAAGACGATCGCCACCGTCTCGGCGACCGGCGCCAGTGGGCCGTCGGCGACCGTCAAGGTGACCGGCGTCGCCAACGGCACCTGCACGATCGCGATCTCGGACAGCTACGGTCAGACGGCGAGCGAGAACGTCACGGTCAACCTGCCGGCGCTGGTCGTCAACCCGCCCAGCCTGACGCTCAACGGCAACACGCCGGGCAGCTTCAACGTCAGCGAGACCGGCTACACCGGAACCTTCACCATCGGCACGTGCACGCAGGGCGGCCAGACGATCGCGACCGCCTCGCCTACCACGGCGAACGGACCGTCTGCGAACATCACCGTGACGCCGGTGAAGGCGGGCAGCTGCACGATCGCGGTCTCCGACACGAACGGCCAGACCACCAACGAGACGGTCACCGTGAACACCTCGACGCTGACGATCAGCCCAACCGCGCTGCAGTTCGCGACCGCGCCGAGCGCGCAGACCCAGTCGGTCACGATCAGCGAGGCGAACTACACCGGGCCGTTCACCTACACGCCCTGCAATCAGGGCGCGACGACGGTCGCGACGCTGAGTCCCGCGTCGATCTCCGGGCCCAGCGCGACCCTGACCGTCGCCTCGCAAGCGGACGGCAACTGCACGGTGCAGGTCAGCGACAGCCTCGGCCAGAGCGGCACGTTCACGGTGGGCGTGACCTCCGCGAACTTCACCGTCAACTCGGCGAAGCGCCACTGACCGTAGGCGGCCGGCGCGCTCAGCGCGCGCCGGTCGCCAGCGCGGCGATGCGCGCGGTCAGCGGGTCGGCGGGGTCGTAGAGGCGCGAGGCGATCGCGAAGTGATCGTCGCCCGGGCTGTCCTCGTAGCCGGCCGCGCAGCCGCGGGCCCGCCAGGCGGCGGCGAACGCGCGGCCCTGGTCGCGGAAGGCGTCGGTCTCGCGCGCCCCGGCGGCGGCGAGAACCACGGTCGGGGCGGCGGGCGCGAGCAGGACCGGGCTGAGGGCCGCCGCCCGGACCCCGTCGAGCTGCAGCCACTCCTGGACGAACGACGTCGCCAGCGGGCGCAGGTCGTGCAGGCCGCTCAGCGTCGCGAGCGCGGCGACCGGCGCGTCGACGGCGCACATGGCGGCGAGGTGGCCGCCGGCCGAGTGGCCCGCGACGACGATCCGCTCGGGATCGGCGCCGTGCTCGCCGGCATGCGCGCGCAGCCACGCCAGCGCGCGCCGGGCCTGGGCGACGATCGTCTCGAGCGGCACCGCCGGGGCGAGCGCGTAGTTCACGATCGCGGTCGCCACGCCGTGCGGGGCGAAGCCGTGCGCGACGTAGGTCGCGTCGTCCTTGTGCAAGCGCCGCCAGTAGCCGCCGTGGAAGAAGACCAGCAGCGGCGCGCCGGTGTGCGGCACCACCAGGTCCAGCGTCTCCTCGGCCGAGGGACCATAGCGCAGGTCGCGGGCCTGCAGCACGGTCGCGCGCACCTCGTCGCTCCAGGCGCGCCACTGCCGGAAGAAGACCGTGACGTCGTCGACGGTCGCCGACGCGTCGTAGGGGTCGGCCATCTACTGGGGCGGGCGGAAGAAGATGAACTGGATCTTGCCCGCGCCGTTCCAGGAGATCAGCTCGTCGATCGTGCCGTTCGCGCAGGCCGCCCGGAACGCGTAGACCGTCATCCCCTGGTACGGGCCCTTGTCGGTGAGCGTGAACGACCTCACCGCGCCCAGCGGCTTGAGGTAGGCGGTGGAGAGCTGGCTGACCATCGCGTCGGAGAACTGCGGCTTGGCTTCGGCGACGTAGCGGTCGAGGTCGATCTTGCCGGCCTGCCAGGCGTCGAACTCGGCGCGTGCCTTGGCGGTCTGCTCCTTGGTCGCGGTCGGCGCGGGCGAGGCCGCGGGCGCGGGTGACGCCGAGGCGGCCGGCGCGGCGGCCTGGCCCAGGCCGTCAGCGCGGGCGAAGACCCGCGCGCCGTTGTCGGTCGGCAGCCGCGCCGGGGCCGTACTCGCGGGCAGGCGCGACCAGGGCAGGTGCAGGGCTGAGGCGGACGCGGCGCCGGGAGCGGCGAGCGCGACGAGGACTGCGCCGGCGAGGAGACGTCGCACGATCATGTCCCCGGCGCTTTCTCCGACCCTCCCAAGGGGCCCCCCGGCCGGCTCGGCGACTGCCTTACTTGTTCTGGCGGAAGTAGATCAGCTGGATCTTGCCGTTGCCGTCCCAGGCGATCAGCTCGTCGATCGAGCCGTTCGCGCAGGTGGCGAGGAACTGATAGACCGTCATCCCCTGGTACGAGGTCGTCAGCAGCGGCACGAACGACTTGACCGTGCCGAGCGACTTGAGCGCGCCGCCGACCTGGGTGACGAGGCCGTCGGTGATCTGCGTGTTGGCGTAGCCGGAGTAGTGGGTGCGGTCGATCCGGCCCTTGACGAAATCGTCGTACTCCGCGCGCGCCCTGGTCCGCTGCTCCGCGGTCGGCGGCGGCGTCGGCGCGTCGGCCGGCGCGGAGGGCGCCGGCTTCGCGGAGGCGGCCGGCGCCGGGCTCGAGGCGCCGTTCTGCCCCACGCCCTCGGCGCGGGCGAGCACGCGGGCGCCGTCGTCGGCGGGAAGCCCCCCGGGCACCGCTTGCGCGGGCAGGCGCGACCACGGGAAGTGCAGCGGTGAGGCGGACGCGGCCCCGGGGACGATCAGCCCCACGGCGACCACGCCGGCGAAGAGACGTCGCACGATCATGTCCCCCGCCGCTTCCACGAGAGAAGAAACGAGCCCCCCGACCGCAGGTTCGGAGGGCTCGGCGCAAGTGGGCGGCTCGGCCGCAGGCCGAAGGCAGCGGATTCAGCCGAAGGCCGAATCCTTATGGGTGCGTCATGTTGGCGGGGACGACGTACTTATCGAAGTCCTCGCTGCTGACGTAGCCCAGGTTCAGCGCGGCGTCCTTGAGCGTGCTGCCGTCGTGGTGGGCCTTCTTGGCGATCTCCGCCGACTTGTCGTAGCCGATCTTCGGCGTGAGCGCGGTGACGGTCATCAGCGACTCGCCCAGGTACTTGGCGATGACCGGCTCGTTGGCTTGCAGACCCTCGACCGCGTGCTCGCGGAACATGGTGCACGCGTCGCCGATCAGCCGGCACGAGTGCAGGAAGTTGTAGATCATCACCGGGTTGAAGACGTTGAGCTCGAAGTTGCCCTGCGAGCCGCCGAAGCTGATCGCGACGTCGTTGCCGAAGACCTGCGCGACGACCATCGTCATCGCCTCGGACTGGGTCGGGTTGACCTTGCCGGGCATGATCGACGAGCCGGGCTCGTTCTCGGGCAGGATCAGCTCGCCGATGCCCGCGCGCGGTCCGGAGGCCAGCCAGCGGATGTCGTTGGCGATCTTCATCAGGCCCGCGGCCAGCGTCTTGAGCGCGCCCGAGGCGTACACGACCTCGTCGTGCGAGGCCAGCGCGGCGAACTTGTTGGGGTGCGAGCGGAACGGCAGACCGGTCAGCTCGGCGACCTTCTTGGCGGCGCGCTCGGCGAACTCGGGGTGCGCGTTGAGGCCGGTGCCGACCGCGGTGCCGCCGATGGCGAGGTCGTACAGCCCGTCGAGCGCCTCGCGGCAGCGCTCGATGCTCGCGTCGAGCTGGTAGACGTAGCCCGAGAACTCCTGGCCCAGCGTCAGCGGCGTCGCGTCCTGGAGGTGGGTGCGGCCGACCTTCACGATGTGCGCCCACTGCTTCGCCTTGGTGTCGAGCGCGTCGCGCAGCCGCTCGACCGCCGGCAGCATCGCGACCATCGCTTCGGCCGCGGCCATGTGCATCGCGGTCGGGAACGTGTCGTTGGAGGACTGCGACATGTTGACGTGGTCGTTGGGGTGGATCGGCTTCTTCGAGCCCATCTCACCGCCGGCGAGCTCGATCGCGCGGTTGGAGATGACCTCGTTGACGTTCATGTTGGTCTGGGTGCCGGAGCCGGTCTGCCAGACCCGCAGCGGGAAGTGCTCGTAGAGCTTGCCGGCGATCACCTCGTCGGCGGCCTGGGTGATGAGCTTGGTCTTGTCCTCGTCCAGCTTGCCGAGGTCACGGTTGACCAGCGCGGCCGCCTTCTTGAGGACGGCCATGGCGCGGATGATCTCGCGCGGCATCACGTCGCGCGGCGCGAGGTCGTCACCGATGTCGAAGTGGATCAGCGAGCGGGCCGACTGGGCGCCGTAGTACTTGTCGGAGGGGACGTCGATCTTCCCCATCGAGTCGGTCTCGACGCGCTTCGAGCCGGTCGTGGTCGTCGTGCCGTTCGTGGTCGTGGTAGCCATAGCGGGGTGGATTTCGTCGCCCCTCGACCCAGGCACTGCCGATAAACGTCGCAGGGCCTAGGCCTGCCCCCCGGTCTGCCGTATACTGTGATCAAACGCCCAACCGCAGGAGCGTCCCCATGCGTCTGGTTCGCATCCTCGTCGCCGTCGCGCTCGTTCTGAGCGGGGTGGCTCCCGTGCTCGCCGAGACGACCGTGATACGGCTGGGCCCGCCGATCGCTCCCGATCCGGCCGTGCTCGACGCGGCCCGGGCGAAGGTCGCGGCGGGCGACACCCGCGGCGCGATCAACGGCCTGGCGCCGTACGTCGCCGCCAACCCGCGGGACATCGCGGCCGGCCGGCTGCTCGGCGACCTCTATTTCCGAGTTCCGGAGTATGCCCAGGCGGAGAAGGTCTGGAAGGCGATCCTGGCCATCCAGCCCGGCGACAAGGAGACCCACAACCGGCTGGGTTCGCTCTATGCCGTGCTGGACCGGATCGACGACTCGATCGCGGAGTTCCAGAAGAGCCTGCCCAGCCGCGGCGGCTACGCCGGCCTGGTGATGGCGCACAAGCGCGCGGGCGACCTGCCGGAGTTCCTCGCCAAGGCGGAGTACGCCGCCAACCACGAGCAGTTCAACCCGCAGCTCTGGACGGATCTGGGCCAGTTCCGCCGGGCGGTGCACCAGTACGAGCCGGCCCTGGCCGCGTTCGACCGGGTGGTCGGGATCCGGCCACAGTCGTGCGCGGCACGGGTCGACGTGGCCAACGTGCTGGTCGACCTGCACCGGATCGACCCGGCGATCGCGCACCTGCAGCGCTGCCTGCAGATCGACCCGGCCTACTACCCGGCGGTCGTGAACCTCGGCGAGGCCTACCTGGAGAAGAACGAGATCGCCACCGCGCGGCCCTACTTCGACCGCGCGCTGAAGCTGCGCGCCGACGGCAGCGAGGCGCTGGTCGACATCGGCTACATCCTCGACCTGCAGGGCGACTGGAAGGGCGCCGTCGCCTACTACACCCGCGCGATCGTCGCCGACCCGCTCCGGCCCGAGGCCTACATCGACCTCGGCTACGACTACAACGAGCACCGCCTCTTCGCGCTCGCCGAAGCCGCCTTCCTCAAGGGGCTGAGCATCTCGGCCGACGACGGCCGGCTGCACTACATGCTCGCGGTGGCGTACAACCTGCAGGGCAAGATCGGTCTGGCGCGCGAGCAGTACCGCCGCGCGATCGAGTCGGACGAGACCGACGTGGTCCGCGCCGCCAAGAACGAGCTGGCCCTGCTGCCGCCGCAGTAGGCCGCGCTACTCGTACTCGCCGCGCAGCTTCGCGAGCGTCAGCTTGGCGCCGGCGACGCGGCCGTCGGCCCGCAGCACGTCGACCGCGCAGTCGGGATAGTGCTTTTCGAAGCGCGCGCGCTTCCAGTCGGCCACCGAGAAAGCGTTCCGCGCCGAGCGCGCGTAGATCGGCGCGTAGCTCGGCAGATTCGTCCGATCACCGTGGATGACGACGTCGAAGCCTTCGACCGTCTTGATGTCGCGCTCGACGCGCTTTACGTTAGGCACGTGACCGCCATTCGCTATTTCCGGGCGGGGTGCCTCGGGCGGATCGATGCGCTCGTCGCGTGCGCTTGTACAGCTACAGAGAAGGGCTGCGAGCCGGGACCGATCGGCAAACCGTGCCGGCGGCTGATGTAAGCGGCACGTCAAGGGGCGGTTTTTTTCTAGCCCGGTCCGGCGGGATCGCACCCGTAGTCCTAATGCAATATGGTACAAACGTCCCGGACCGCCCTCACGTCCGAAGCCCGCGGGCCGAAAGACTGGTGAGCGGACTGCCGTTCTTGCCTGCCTGAGCGTCAGAACTCCGACCTGCCCAAACCCGAGGAGCCATCTTGCCATGCGCCGTTTGATCGCGCTGGGTTTTCTATTGCTCGGCTTCGCGCCGGCGGTTGCATCGGCCAGACCCGCCGTCGCGCTCAAGCTCGTGGGCGTCTTCGTTCAGAAGAACCCCGACGGGACGCCGCACCTGGTTCCGGTCGGCTCGCAAGAGGCCCGTCCCGGCGACCGGATCCGCTGGTACCTCACCGCTGCCAACAGCGGTGACTCGGCTGCGCTGGGCCTGACCCCGGTCGGAAAGATCGACCGGCTGACCGCGTTCGTGCCCGGCACGGCGGCGGCGCCCGGCGCGCGGGTCGAGTACTCGCTCGACAACGGCAAGACGTGGTCGCCCAACCCCACCGTCACGCTCCAGACGCCCACCGGGCTTCAGGTCCGCAAAGCCGACCCGGCCCGGTACACCGCGGTCCGCTGGGCGAGCGCGGCGCCGCTCAAGCCCGGCGCGAGCGCCCACTACACCTATGAGGTCACCGTTCGGTGACCGCCGCAGCCACGGAAGGACGAACGTCGACGAGGCTCCTCAGAGCGCTCGCGCTGGCATTCGCCGCGAGCTCGGTCGCGCTGAGCGTACCGCGCGCGGACGCCGCCACGCCGGCCGGCACCAACATCTCGAACGCCGCCAGCGCCACCTATCAGGACGGCTCGGGCAACAGCTTCAGCACCAACTCGAACACCGTCACGGTGGTGGTCCAGAACGTCGCGATCGAGTCGGTCACCGACGTCACGACCAGCCAGCCGCAGAACATCGCGCCGTACCAGACGGTCACCGACAAGTTCCTGCTGACCAACTCCGGCAACAGCAGCGGCAAGTTCCAGCTCACCGCGCTGCCGACGCCGACCCAGAGCGCCGGCACCGCCCCCTCCGCGTTCACGATCGCGCTCACCCCGCAGGGCGGCGGCACCTACACCTACACCTACACCGGCAACGCGGCCAACGACCTGGCCGCGATCAACGCCCAGCTCAACACCTACAGCATCCCGGCCGGCAACACGGTCGCCGTCAACGTCGGCTACAACAGCGGCAGCTTCGTCGCGACCGCCAACCAGACCGACACGACGACGCTCGGCGCGACGCTGGCCTACGCGGCCGGCGCAGGCTACGCCGCGCAGACCACCGCGGCCTCGTCGGCGACCCAGAACGACGTGCTGCAGCCCGACGCCGTGCTCGACGTGCAGAAGGTCGACACGCCGCCGACGACCTCCGGGGCCAACATCAAGTACGACCTGAGCGCGGCCAACCACGGGGCGTACGCGGCCCAGCCGGTCGCGCTGGCCGCGATCGGCAGCGGCCTGCCGGCCAGCGGCGTGATCGCCATCATCGACGCGATCCCGGCCGTCGCCGGCACGCCGCTCGCGCTCAAGACGGTTCCGACCATCGCGACCAGCGCCGCCAACGGCTACGCCGGCACCGCCGCGAACCTCTACTTCACCACCGCCACGCCGTCGTTCTCGGGCTCGACCACCTGGACGCAGATCACCGGCGCGACCACCGTCGCGTCGCTCGCCGGCGCGACGTACCTGGCCGCCGTCGTCACCGGCCCCGGCTCCATCGCCGGCAAGGGCGGCGGCTTCTCGTCGACCGCCAGCGTCGCCAACCCCGCGGTCAGCATGCACTTCGAGATCGCGCAGCCGGCCCGCGGCACCTCGGTGACCAACATGGCCAACTCGCTCGCCGGCAACAACGCCACCGACGTGAACGGCAACCCGCAGCCGCTGCTGGTCGGCCCGAACTCGACCGGCAGCTACGACGACACCGCGGTCAGCGCGGCCGACCTCAACGGGATGCTGCAGAACGCCCGGGCGAGCAACGATGCGACCCCCGGCACCGGCTCGGGCTTCTCGAACCGGGTGACCGACGCCGCGGTCAGCGGCGCGGTGAGCCTGGGCCCGCTCAACCTGCCGACCGCGACCGGCGCCTTCAGCCTGGCGGCGGGCGCGGCGGCCTACTACGACAGCGGCACCGCCGACGCCAACCACGACTTCACGGCGCTGGCGCTGTTCGGCGGCCAGACCTCCGGCTCGACCTACACCACGCCGGCCTCGCCGGCGGTGATCGCGGTGCCCAACACGCTGGTCAACAACGGCAACACCTCGGACACCTTCACGATCAGCTCGGCGGCGCTGGCCGACACCAGCGGCTGGACCGTGCAGTACTCGGCCGGCGCCAACTGCTCGGGCGCGACCGCGGCCTACACCACGCCCAGCGTGGCGATCGGCGCGAGCGCGACGTTCTACGCCTGCTACACGCCGCCGGCGAGCACCGCGCTCACCGTCTACGCGCCGTACGGCTACGGCCTCACCGCGACGTCGGTGAGCGATCCGACCGCCTCGAACTCGACCTACGACCTGCTCTACGCGGGCGGCTTCGTCGCGGTGAGCAAGAGCGCCGCGACCAGCGGCACGCCGACGCAGGGCGCGCAGCCGTGCGCCACCGTGCCGACCGCGGGCTGCACGATCACGTACACCATCACCTACCAGAACCTGCTCCCCAAGAGCGGCAGCAACGACCTCTTCGGCGGCTCGACGCTCGCGTCGTCGGGCTCGGGGACGCTCGCCAGTGCCGGCATCAGCGGCTTCCAGATCCTGGAAGACGGCGTGAACGGCGCCAACGGCAACGCGGCCGCCGGCAACAAGAACAACTGGGGCTGCTTCGGCACCTCGGCGGCCTGCGCCGCGGCGCTGACCTCCGGGCTCACCGCGGCGCCGGCCGACCCGTCCGCGAAGTGCACCTTCGCGTACCTCTCGGACAACGGCGTCACCGCCCTGACCGGCGCCAACGGCTCGGCGACCGCGCCGACCGCCGGCTCGCCGGCCAGCGCGTGGCGCTGCAGCTACTCCAGCAGCCTGGCGACCGGCACGACCCAGACGCTGACCTTCGCGGTCACGATCAAGTAGAACCGGACTCCCCACCGCGATGACCGCCCGCCGGCTGATCGCTGCGCTCGCCCTCGCCGCCGCCCTCGTGAACGAGAGCGGCGGCGGGGCGAGCGCGTCGTCGGGCGGCACCGTCATCGCCAACGCCGCCAGCGCGTCCTACAACGACGCGCCGGGCCACGTCTTCACCGTCACCTCGAACACGGTTCAGACGACGGTCGCGTCGGTCGGCGCGATCCTGGTCTCGCCCAAGGAAGAGAGCCCGAACCCCGCCGGCGAGGCGTACGCCGCCGGTTCGCCCATCACCCGGACGTTCACCATCACCAACTCGAGCAACATCTCCGACGCGTACACGATCGCCGCCGTCAGCAGCGGGGCCGGCACCGTCACGTCGGTCGCGTTCCTCGCCGCCGACGGGGCGACGATCCCGGCGACCGCCGGCGCGACCGTTTCGCCGGCGGTGCCGCCCGGCGGCACGATCCGGGTCGCGGTCGGCATCGCGACGGCCGGCGTCGCGGTCGGCACGTCCTTCCCGATCGGCCTGACCGCGCGCACCACCGTCACCACCACGGCGAACGGCCTGCAGTCGGATCAGGGCCGCGAGTGGGCGGTCGCGGTTCCGCCGCCGTCGATCGCCGGAACCGGCAGCGCCAGCGCGCCGGTGACCAAGACCGTCGACGAGGGCCGCAGCGAGCAGTCGCAGCCGGGCGCGTCGGTCGTCTACCAGATCCGGTTCCAGAACTGGGGCACGGCCCCGGCGACCAACGCCGTCGTGACCGACCTCGTGCCGGGCGGCATCCATCCCGATCCGGCGTCCGTGCGGCTCAACGGCGCGGCGGTCGCCGCGGTCCTGACCGGCCAGAGCTTGCGCATCCCGGTCGGCACGCTCGCGCCGGGCGTGCCGATGACCCTCACCGTCAGCGCGACCGTCGACGGCGCCGACGTCCAGGGCGCCACCTACGTCAACGTCGCCTCGATCGCGGCCGACGACATCGTGCCGCAGACGACGACGCCGGCCAGCGTGTTCGTCGGCACCAGCGACATCGTCTTCGACGGGCTCTCCAACGGCTCGACCCCGATCGCCGGCGCGACCGTCTCGCTGGTCGACCCGGTGACGCTCAAGCCGATCGCGCTGCCCGCGGCCGGCTCGACCGTCAACCCCAAGAACGCCGACCCGTTCGTCACCGCCGCCGACGGCGTGTACGCCTTCACGATTCCGGCCCCGCCGGTCGGCACGACGCTGACGTTCGACATCGTCATCCACGCCGCCGGCTACCTCGACCGCAAGATCCAGGTCGTCCTCACGCCCGACGCCAGCGGCCTGCTCTACACCGTGCAGCTGCGCTCGCTCGACGGCCAGCCGCTGGCGCGCGCCGGCGGCTTCGCGCTGACCGACCAGAGCGTCAGGCTGCCCGACGTCTTCAGCCTGCTGGGGAATCTGCCGCTGTTCTCGGCCCGGCCGATCAGCGTCACCAAGACCGCCGACCGCGGCAGCGCGGCGCCGGGCGACCGGGTGGCCTACACGCTGGGCTTCACCTCGACGGTGCCGAGCGCGCTGGGCGCGACCAGCGTGGTCGACACGCTGCCCGCCGGCCTGGCGTACGCGCGCGGCACCGCGACGCTGGACGGCAGCCCGCTCGAGCCGACCGCCGAGGGGCGCAACCTGGTCTGGAAGCTGACCGGCCTGGCGCCCGGGGTGAGCCACACGATCGCCTACGCCTGCGTGGTGCTGCCGAGCGTGCCGGCCGGCACCAGCCTCGTCAACGCGGTGACCGTCAGCGGCGTCATCCCCGGCACGCAGGTCGGCTCGAGCGGCTCGGCCACGGCCTCGGTGCTGGTGCGCAGCGGGCTGTTCAGCGACCGGGTCGCGATCACCGGCCGGGTCTTCGCCGACGACTTGCACAGCGGCCACTTCGGCGAGGGCGACCGGGGCCTGGGCGGCGTGCGGCTGTACCTCGAGAGCGGCGAGTCGGTCACCACCGACCCGCAGGGCCGCTTCTCGTTCCCCGGCGTGCGGCCCGGCCTGCACGTCCTGCGGCTCGACGAGACGTCGCTGCCGCGCGACGTGCACGTCGCCGCCGACCGCCGCATCGACAGCCCGCGCAGCCCGGTTCGCCTGCTGCACGGCATCCTCGACGAGGGCCTCTTGCAGGACGTGCAGTTCGCGCTGGAGCCCGGCCGGTGACGCGCGCCGCGCGGCGCCGGCTCGCCGCCACCGGCGCGGCGCTGCTCGTGCTGGCTGGAATCTGCGCGCTGCCCGAGCGCACCACCGACGAGCTGCGCCTGTTCGCGCGCGCCGCCGAGCCGCCGGCCGCCGACCCGTCGGCGACCGCCGAAGCGACGGCCGCCGCGGAGCCGTCGGCTTCGCCTGCCGCGACGACGGCGGCGGTCGTCACGACGGCGGGGAGCGCCACGGCGGCCGCGGTCACGGCGCCCGCCGCGGGCGAGACCGGCGCGCTCGCCACGGTGCAGGCGCCGGCCGGGCCGACCCGCGGCGACTTGACCCACCTGACCTACACCGCGACGGGCGACCTGCACGCGGCGCTCGTCTCCCCGACGGTGCGCGACACCGTCACGAGCGAACTGGGCCGGGTCGCGGTCATCACCGGCGAGGGCGGGGGCGTCGAGCTGGCGGTCGACGGCCGCGTCGTGCCGGCCACTCAGCTCGGCTCGCGCGCGGTGGACAAGCAGAGCGGCGCGACGGTGTTCACCTACTACGGCGTGCGCTTCGCCCCGGGCCCCAACGACCTCCAGCTCACCCCGCTCGGCGCCGGCGGGCTGCGCGGCGAAACGGTCCGCAGCGTCGTCTACGGGTCCGGCAAGCCGGCCGCGCTGCGCGCCGGGTTCGGCGGCGAGCTGCGCGCGGACGGCACGACGCCGGTGCTGCTGACGGTGCACGCGCTCGACGCCTGGCACCACCCGGCGCTCGCCGGCAGCACCGTGCGCCTGCAGGTGCGCCGCGGCGACGTCAAGCTGCTGCCCGCGCCCGCGCCGTCGGCCGCGCCGGCCGCCGCGGCCGACGCGCCGGCCGCCGACCCATCGCCCACGCCGGCGCCCGGCGCGAGCGCGGTCGCCTCGGGCAAGCCGGTTCCGGCGAACGCGCTCGACGCCAGCGTCGGCAACGACGGCGACGCGCACGTGCTGGTCGTGCCGGGCACGGTCAGCGGCGACGCGACGATCGGCTTCGCCTGCGGCGACGCCGCCGGCGACGCGAGCGTCTTCGTCGAGCCGTTCCTGCGCAAGGCGCTCGTCGTCGGGCTGGTCAGCGTCGGCGCCGGCGCCGCGCCCGGCTCGCGCGACGGCGACGACCACGTCGACGACGGCGGCTCCAAGCGCGGCCGGGCGGCGTTCTTCGCGACCGGCGAGGCGCTGCGCGGCGTCGCCGCCACGGTGGCCTACGACACCGCCAGCCGGCTCGCGCCGAGCGACACGCTGGGGCCGTTCGTCGACGACCCCGACGACCGCGCCTACCAGACCTACGGCGACAGCAGCACCCGGCGCGACGACGCGCTCTCGGCCGACCGCCTGTACGCCCGGCTCGAGCACGGCCGCGACGCGTTCACCTACGGCCGCTTCGACGCCGACACCGGCCCGGCGCTGGCCGGCGGCGACTCGGCCTTCCACGAAGTGCTCAGCGGCGCCAAGCTCGAGCTGGCCGACGGCAGCGGCAACGTGCGCGTCGGCGCGTTCTCGGCCCGCAACGACGTCGCCTACGCCCGCCAGATCATCGACGCCACCGGGCTCTCGACGTTCGGCCAGCTGCTGCGCCCGGACATCGTCGTCGGCTCCGACATCGTCACCCTCGACGCGCTCGACCCGCGCACCGGCGCGATCGTCGCGGAGCGCCCGCTCGAGCGCAACGTCGACTACGTGCTCGACACGATGAGCGGCACGCTGCGCTTCATCGCGATCCCGCTGCCCTACGACGAGTTCTTCCGGCGCCAGGTCGTCGTCGTGCGCTACCAGTACGCCGCCGCCGGCGGCGGCTCGCGCACCACCGGCGGACGGCTGGGCGCGAGCTTCGGGCGCGGCACCGGCGAGCTCAACCTCGGCTATGTCAACGACGCCAGCGGGGCGAGCAACTTCGCGCTGCTGCAGCAGAACCTCCGCCTGCGCACGGCGCTCGGCCAGCTCGACTTCGCCCACGTCAGCTCGGCCGGCGCGGTGCCCGGCGTCGACACTGCCTCGGCCGGCCAGAGCTGGCACGCCGGTTACCTCGCGCAGCGCGGCGGAACCCGCCTGAGCGCGTCCTACGACAAGACCAGCGCCGGCTTCGACGACCCGTTCGGCGGGCTGGCGACGCCGGGCCTGACCGATCAGCGCATCGCGCTGACCCGCGCGCTGCCGCGCAAGGGCGAGCTGACCCTCTCGTACGACGGGCAGCGCAACGACGTCGGCGGCACGGCCAACACGCAGAGCGCGACCTCGCTGACGCTGCGCCAGCCGTTCTCGCAGCGCCTCACGCTCGAGAGCGGTCTGGACCTGCGCCGGGCGACCGGCCCGAGCGCCCTGCCCGCGCCGTTCGACCCGCTCGACCCGCTGGCGACGCCGGCACCGCTCACCGCCGCGACGGCGGCGACCACCACCACCGCGCAAGCGCGCCTGGCCGCGCAGTACAACGTCGGCACGCGCAGCGCGATCCGGGTCGAGCGGATCGCCGACATCGGCGGCTCGGCCTCCGCCTCGCAGCCCGGCGAGACGACGTTCACGGTCGACCAGCGGCTGGGCGACGGCACCCGGCTGTTCGCGCGCGAGCTCTGGAACGACGCGCCGCAGCAGTCGTTCGCCGCGGCGACGAGCGCGCTGGCGACCACCGGCGCCACCCACCAGACGACGGTCGGCTTCGAGCGCAAGCTCGGCGCCGCGACGACGGTCAGCTCCGAGTACACCATGGAGCACACCGGCAACGGCAGCGACCTCTACTCGTCGATCGGCGTGCGCGAGGTGCTCCGGCTGGCCAAGAACCTCAAGGGCAACGCGTTCGTGCAGTCGGCCGGCGGCAGCGCGGAGAGCACGGCCGGCACCAACGCCGGCTCGCCGGGCTTCACGGCCTACGGGCTCGACCTCGCCTACGGCAGCGACCGCTTCCACGCGACCACGTCGTTCCAGGACCGCACCGGGTCGCTCGGCGGCACGACGCTCGCGCTGGGCGCCGCCGGCGCGCTCTCGCCGGACATGTCGCTGGTCGGCAACCTCAACAGCGCGCAGAACCAGGGCTTCCGCGACACCCAGGCGCGGATCGGGATGGCCTGGCGGCCGCACGACGACGACCGCGGCGCGGCGCTGCTCGAGCTCGAGCGCCACCTCGGCTCGCCGGCGACCGACGGCGCGCGGACCGACACGCTCTCGTTCGAGTCGGCCTGGCGGCCGACCGGGCGGTTCGAGATGGACTCGCGCCTGGCGTACAAGCTCGACGGCGACGGGTTCTACGCCGCCCACACCGTGCTGTTCGGCCTGCGCGAGGTGCAGCGGGTCGGCGGCCGCTTCGACGTCGGCGCCGAGACCCGGCTCTTGGCCGCGCCCGGCATCGCCGGCGCGCGCAGCGGCGAGTTCGCCGCCGAGGGCGGCTACCGCCTCGGCCAGAGCATGCGGCTCGCGCTCGGCTACAACTTCACCGGCGCCGCCGACCCGGAGCTGGTCGGCCAGAAGACCCGCCGCGGCGTCTACGTGACGCTGACCAGCGTGGTCAGCCGCGTCTTCGGCTGGGGCAAGTGAGCCTCGCAGACGATTGTCTCGTATGCGCTCCGAGTTCGTGTATCCTAATGATGACCGGGACGCTCGTCCGATTCGGTCGGCGAGTCACCGCCGAAAGGATTCGGCGAAAGGCGGACCGTCGGTCGCCCCGGTCCCACCGTCCGACTCCGCTCACGGCGGGCGTCGGCGCCGGCGGCGTGACGGAATCGACTGCTGCGCATCGTCCACGAACCCGACGGACAACCATACGAGAAGGCGTTCACGGCATGGTTCGCCGGCGACTTCGAGTGTCCAGCACTCTGCGCGGAAGTGACCGACCCTGCCCCATCATCGAAAGTGTCGTAGTACTCGGGAAGGCGGCAACGGCTACCGCCGCAGCGCGATGAGCTCGACCTCGACCCGGGCTTCGGGGCGGGGCAGCGCGGCGACGGCGACCGTCGAGCGCGCGGGCGGGGCGGCGCCGGCGAACGACTCGGCGTAGACCGCGTTCACGGCGGCGAAGTCGCCGATGTCGGTCAGGAAGATCGTCGTCTTGACCACGTCGGCGAAGCCCAGGCCGGCCGCGGCGAGGACCCGGCCGAGCTTGGCCATCACCAGCCGCGTCTGGCCTTCGACGTCGGGCACGTCGGTGGCGAGCTGGCCCGAGCAGAACAGGTACGGGCCGCCCGCCACGGCCTGCGAGTACGGGCCGAGCGGGGCGGGGACGTCGGCGGCGGAGACCGCCCGGCGCTCGTTCACGCGGGCGCCGCGACCGCGGCGTCGGGCGGCGTCATCGTGCCCTTGTACTTGCCTTCCTCGGGCGGCAGGCCGAAGTTGCGGGCCGCCAGCGCGGCCACGCGGTCGAGCTCCGCGCGGGTCAGCGGCGGGGCGTCCGAGGCGGCGGCGAACTCGCGGAGCTGCTCGCGGTCGTAGATGTTGGGCAGCACCGACATCACGCGCGGCTCGGCCAGCAGCCACTGGATCGCGGCTTGGCCCAGCGTGCGGCCCGGCTGCTCGAGGAAGCGCAGCGTCTCGACCTTCTGGACGCCGTTGATCAGCCACGACTTGGGGCGGTGGCTGCGGTGGTCGGTCGGCTCGAACGTGGTCTGGGCGGTGTACTTGCCCTCGAGCATCCCCGAGCTGTGCGGCACGCGGATGAAGTAGACCGTGTCGCTGCCGGCCTCGTTCGCGGCCTGCACCATCTCGTTGCCGGGGTACTGCTCGAGCAGGTTCCAGATCATCTGAACCGCCGGCGCGCCCTTGCGGGCGGCGACGACGCCTTCCCACAGCCAGCCGATCGCCGGCCCGAGCGCGACGCCCCAGGTCTTGATCTTGCCCTCGGCCTTGAACTGGTCGAGCAGCCCGAAGAGCTCGCCGTCCTGGACCTGCTCCATGCGCGCGTTGTGGATCTGCCAGACGTCGACGTAATCGGTGTTCAGTCGACGGAGCGAGCCTTCGAGCGCCTTGCGCACGAAGGCCGGCGAGAAGTCCTGCGGGATCTCGTTCTGCCCTTTGCGCTCGCCGCTGTAGCTGTACCAGTCGTAGCCGAACTTGGTCGCGTAGACCACCTGGTCGCGCTTGGCGCCGAACGCCGCCGCGAGCTGCTCCTCGCTGCGCCCGTTCCCGTACGTGTCGGCCGCGTCGAAGAAGGTGATGCCGAGGTCGTGCGCCTCGTGCAGCAGCGCCACCGCCTCCGCGTCGCTCATCGTTCCCCACCAGCCGGTCGCGGTGGTCCAGAGGCCGAAGCCGACCTCGCTGACGGCGATCTCGGTATGCGGCAAGGTGCGGTACTTCATGCGGGCTCCTTCGGGCGGCTGCACACTTCGTACGACGGGGAACGCCCCCTCCCTCGGCAGCGTCCATACGGTCGTGGACATGGAGGGGCAGCCTGCCTCGGGTGGACCGCGCGCGGCCGCCGACCTGCGACGGTTCGCCGGGACCGACGTCCGGGTGCGCCTGGACGACGGGACGGTCTGGACCGGCCGGCTGCGGACCGATCTGCTGACCGAGCGCAGCCTCGCGGTCTACATCGCCGGCCGCGGCAAAGAGGGCACGACGCTCTACATCGACCAAATCGCGGAGATCGTGCCCCTTCACGTCTGCGCCGATGACTAGCCCGGCCGCCGCCGACCTCGCCTTCCGCGACGCGCTGGCCCGCGTCGGCGCCTGGATCGACGACTACTACCAGCACACCCGCGAGTACCCGGTCCTCTCGCGCAGCCGCCCGGGCGACCTGGTCCGGGCGCTGCCGAGCGAGGCGCCGCTCGACGGCGAACCGTTCGAGCGGATCTTCGCCGACTTCGAGCGGCTGGTCGTGCCCGGGATCACTCACTGGAACCACCCGCGCTTCTTCGCTTACTTCGCGATCAGCGCGGCGCCGGTGACGGTCCTGGCCGAGGCGCTCGCCGCGGCGCTCGACGTCAACGCCATGCTCTGGCGCACCTCGCCCGCGGCGACCGAGCTCGAGGACGTCACCCTGGGCTGGCTGCGGCGCATGCTCGGCCTGCCCGACGCCTTCCACGGCATCGTCTACGACACGGCCTCCATCGGCGGCTTCACGGCGCTGGCCGCCGCGCGCGAGCGGCTCGACCTCGACATCCGCGCGCGCGGGATGGCCGGCCGCGGCGACCTCCCCGCGCTGCGCGTCTACGTCACCGAGCACACCCACTCGCACATCGAGAAGGGCGCGATTGCGCTGGGGATCGGGCGCGACAACGTCGTGCGGGTGCCGGTCGACGACGGCTTCGCCATGCGCCCCGAGGCGCTGGCCCGGGCGATCGACGACGACCTCGCCCACGGCCGGCGCCCGATGTGCGCGGTGGCGACCGTCGGCACCACCTCGACCACCTCGACCGACCCGCTCGGCGCGATCGAGGCGGTGACGCGCGAGCGCGGCGTGTGGCTGCACGTCGACGCGGCGTACGGCGGCCCGGCGGCGATCCTGCCCGAGTTCCGCTGGCTGCTCGACCCCGCCCACGGCGCCGACTCGATCGTGGTCAACCCGCACAAGTGGCTGTTCGTCCCGGTCGATCTGAGCGTGCTCTACGTGCGCGATCCCGAGCTGCTGCGGCGCACCTTCGCGCTGATGTCGGACGTGCTGGTCACCCCGGAGACCGACGTCCACAACTACATGGACTACGGCTTGCAGCTCGGCCGCCGCTTCCGCGCGCTCAAGCTGTGGTTCGCGCTGCGCACCTACGGCGTGAGCGGCATCCAGGCGCTGCTGCGCGGCCACATCGCGCTGGCCCAGGAGCTGGCCGGCTGGATCGCGGCCGAGCCGGGCTGGCGGGTCGCCGCGCCGCACCCGCTCTCGGTGGTCTGCTTCCGCTACGAGCCCGACGCCGCGCTCGACGGGGACGCGCTCGACGAGCTCAACCTGGCGATCATGCACGCGGTCAACGCCGGCGGCGAGGTGTTCCTGAGCAACACCCGGCTGCACGGCCGGATCGTGCTGCGGATCGCGATCGGCAACGAGCGCACCACCCGCGACGACGTCGCGCTGGCCTGGGAGCTGCTGAAGCGAGAAGCGGCCGCCCGCGGGTAGCGTGAGCGCCTCGATTCGCCGGGCCACCGCGGCCGATGCGGCGGCGGCGTGGGCGATCGTCGACGAGTACAACCGGGCGATCGACGTCGTCGTGCGCGACGATGCGGCGGCGCTGCGAACGTACCTCGACGGCCCCGGTGCGCTGTGGCTCGCCGAGAGCGGCGGCGAGGTGGCCGGCTGCGTGATCCTGCGGCCGCTGCCGGCGGTGGGGCCGGATGCCTGCGAGGCCAAGCGGCTCTACGTCCGGCCGGCCCGGCGCGAGCACGGGCTCGCCGCGGCGCTGATGGACGCGCTCGAGGCGTTCGCGCGCGCGGCCGGTTACCGCACCGTCTACCTGGACTCGACCGACGACCTCACCGTCGCGATCCGCTTCTACGAGCGGCGCGGCTACGAGCGGATCGCGCGCTACAACGACAACCCGCAGGCGACGGTCTTCATGCGCCGCAGGCTCGTGCCGCAAGGATAGGACGCCAAGCCCCCTGGTCGAGCGACCGAATCACGGTCGCAGCGGGCCGGGGTACCGAGGACCGAGCGAGCCGTCTGCCCCAAGGGGAAAGGAACCGCGCGCAGTACCCGGTCTTCGCACCGGCTCACCGCTGTCGAGAGGTACCGACCCATGACCCAGCTCATCCTCGCCCTGGCCGCCGCGCTGGCCTTTCTCACCGCCGGGGCGTCGGCGCCCAGCGACCAACCGGTCGGAATCGTCAACCCGGCGGACGTGACCTCACCCGGCCCCATCTGAGCCGACGGCCGGCGAGCGGCAAGGAAAGCGGATCGTCGTACAGGGTGACGAAGAACCGTGCCAAGCGCAGCCGGGTGCTTTGGCGCCGGCCGCGATTCTCTCTGCGGTGTGAGCCTTGGTGATATGGCAGGCAAACGGGGTCCGGGTGAACGGGTAACCCTCTCGGCGATTCGGGATGCGTACTTCGCGGGCGATCACGAATCGTGTCTCACCATGTGCGAGGCGTTCGCTCCACGGGACGCAAAGGACGCGGCCGAGATCGTGCTCCTGCGCGCCCGGTGTCTCATCGCCCTCGGCCGCGGCGACCATGCGCTCGAGATCCTGCGCAGCCTCTGGGTCGGCGACGACCAGCACGACGAGTACATCACCGGCCGCATGCTGATGAGCGCGGCGTACGCCAGCCTGGGCAAGTACGACGAGGCCGTGCAGATCGCGCGCGAGGCCTACGACCAGATCGGTGAGGCGCATGCGACGGTGCGCGCTGAGCTGGCGCTGAACCTGGCAATCGCGTACTATCGCAAGGGAGAGCATGCCGAAGCGTCCCGGCTCCTCGACGTCGTTCCCGATACCGAAGACATCGTCTCCGTCCGCGCTCTGCAATATCGCGGAGCCGTCGCCTGGGCCCATGGAGACTTTGCCGGTTCGTTGGAAAAATTCCGTGAGGCTTCGGCGCGGATCGGGCGGTGCCGCCATCGAGACCGGTTCGTCGAGGCGCACGGCCTCTTCTCCCTGACGTACCTGTGCGCTCAGCTGCCGCGGCTGGAGCTGTGGCCCGAGATCTCGAAACGGATCGAGGAGTTCGACTGGTCGGCCAGCGGCGTGACGACCTGGCGGTATTGGATCGCGATCGAAAGCTCGTTCATCACGGAAATGCTCGGCGACCTGAAGGCGACGGTGGCCGCGGCGTCACTGGCCGAAGACGTCGCTCCCGATTCCGCCGCTCTGATCGTCGCATGGTGCCGCCTCGCGGAGTGCTTCGGCCGCAACGGCGAGAAGCACGCACACGCGTATCTCACCCAGAAGGCCCTTCGCAAGTACGACGCGATCCCCAGAGCGTCGAGGCTGCGCGAGCAGTGGCCGCTGCCGCTCGACGTGGCGGAGCAGTTACTGTATTCCGACGCCCCCTTGTCCGCCTCGCGGTTGGTCGCGTATTATTCCGAGGCGATCGCTCCGATCGTGAAGACCACCGGCGCGGACGGGCAAAAGATCGAGTCGAGGTACGCGCTGATCCTGGGGCTGCTGGAAGACCGGCGCGGGAACCGTTCTCTCGCCGAGGACGCCTATCGCCGCGCATTCGACGTCTGCCGAACCAGTGGCCTGATGCGGAGCGCCGCAATCGCCGCCTATCGTCTCTTCGTTCTGACGGGCGAGGAGCGGTACGAGTCGTTCATCGACGAAGCGCTGAGCGCGGTCAGCGAACGGTATTGGGTCAAGGCACGGCTGGCGAAGGCCCGCACCCAGGCACGGCTGACGGACGAGCAGCTGGCGGTCGTGCGCCTCGTCGCGGAAGGAAAATCGAACCAGGAGATCGCGGCGGCGCGCGGTATCGCGCTCTCGCGGGCGAAGAACGTCGTGGCCAAGCTTTTCCGACTGCTCGGCGTCCGAAGCCGAACCGAACTGGCGGCCGTCGCAGCGGCCCGAGACGTGCTCCGGACGACCTAGGCCGACCCGCGGTTGCGCGCGGCGCTTCGTGCGCAATGGTTGAGAAGTACCATCGTTTCGAGCCCGGACCGTTGCATGCGACGAGCGCGAACGAGCGCGTTCGATCCAGCGCCGAGCGGGTACGATCACATCGCAAACCGGGTGCAGGCGGGCGCGAAGGTGAGCGATGCGGCGAGAGCGCGTCGAGAGCACGAGCGTTGCGTCGATGGGATACGATGCGCGCAGCGCGACGCTGGAGATCGAGTTCGTCGGCGGCGGCGTGTACCGCTATCTCGGCGTGCCGCCGGCGACCTGGGACCGGCTGCAGGCGGCCGAGTCGAAAGGCCGCTTCGTGAACGCAGTGGTCAAGAAGTACTATCGTTTCGAGCCCGGACCGTCATGACCGGAACCGGTGCGGCGCGCACCAGCCCGGCCGCGACGCTGCCCAGGATGAGCCGCGCGATCGCGTTGCGGCCGTGCGTGCCGGTCGCGATCAGGCCCGCCGCGCGGCGCTCCGCCGCGTCGACCAGCTCCTCGACCGGATCGCCTTCGCGCAGCTCCGCCGAGTAGGCCACGCCGGCCGCGCGCACGCGCTCGACGATCGCCGCGAAGCTGCGCTCTTCGCTGGCCAGCGCGGCGCGCGTCTCGACCACGTGGACCAGGTGCAGCGTCGCCCGGCGCTCCAGCGCCAGCTCGAGCGCGGCATCCAGCGCCGCCTCGGCGGCCGGGGTGTCGTCGACCGCGACGATGATCGAGCCGCCGTCGCGGACCGCCGTGCCGGCGCAGACGGTGAAGACGGGCACCGCGCTCAGGCGCACGACGGCGGCCGCGACGCTGCCCAGCACGCGCTCGGGCCCCGGGTGGGCGCGCGTGCCCAGCACGATGCCGCCGGCACCGCAGGCGGGCGCGTGGGCCACGATCGCCGCGGCCGGATCGCCCGCGAGCACGCTCGCCCAAGCTGCGATGCCGTGCGCGAGCGCGCGCGCCGTGGCGTGGATGCAGGCCAGCCGGGCTCGCAGCGGGTCGTCCTCCGCGACGCTGCAGAAGCAGAGCGTGGCGCCGGCTCGGGCTGCCAGAGCAAGCGCGAAGGACACGGCGCAGTCCGACGGTTCCGAACCGTCGACCGCGACCAGGAGGTCTACGTAACGCGGGATGGCCATGGCCGTCACCCTCGAAAGAGCCGTGACTACGGCGGGGACACTACCCGAAACCCTTGCCGATCCCTAGTTTCCGTGACCGCGGTTACAAAAGGGTTACACGTGCTCCGCTCGCGCTGCCCGTCAGAACGTGCGTAGGTAGGTCGCGTGCTCCCAGGGGTGGACGGCCCGGCGGTAGCGCTCGTACTCGGCCAGTTTCGCATCGCGAAACGCGTGGTAGATGTGGTCGCCCAGCGCGCCGCGGATCACCACGTCCCCGTCGAGCGCGTCGATCGCCTGGCGCAGCGAGGTCGGCAGCATGCGGATGCCGTGCTCGGCTCGGAAGCGCCCGCCCAGCTCGTAGGTCGAGCCGGTGAACGGATCGCCGGGCAGCGCGCGCGAGCGGATGCCGTCGGCCAGCGCCTCGACCAGCACCGCCATCGCCAAGTACGGGTTGCACGACGCGTCGGGGCTGCGCACTTCGAGCAGCGGCGGCTCGCCGCCGAAGGCCGGCGGCACGCGCACGAGCGCATTGGCGCTGCGCTCGGACCAGACGGTGTAGACCGGCGCGTCCCAAGCGGCCACCAGCCGCTTGTAGGAGTTCACCGTCGGGTTGCAGATCGCGGTGAAGCCGCGCGCGTGCTCGAGCAGCCCGGCGACGGCGTGCAGCCGCACCGCGTCGTCGACCGAGCCCAGCGCGAAGTAGATGTGCAGCCCGCTGCCGGCTTGGTCTTCGAGGGGCTTGGGCATGAAGGTCGCGTGCAGGCCGTGCTGGGCGGCGATGCGCTTGACGACGCCGCGCACGGTCACGAGGCGGTCGGCCGTGGCGAGCGCGGTGCCGGCGGCGAGGTCGAGCTCGTGCTGGCCCGCGCCGTACTCGTGGTGCGCGCTCGAGACCGGGATCCCCATCGCCTCGAGCGCCGCGCTCGCGGCGAGCCGCGCGTCGTCGCCGCGGTCGCTGGCCGAGAAGTCGAAGTACGAGCCGCTGTCGGCGGTGCGCGTCGTCGGCAGCCCGCCCGGGTCCAGCGCGAAGAGGTAGAACTCGACCTCCACCCCGCTGCGCACCCGCTGCACGACGTCGCCGGCGTCCTCGAGCACGCGCTTGAGCGTCGAGCGCGGGCAGCCCTCGAACGGCGTGCCGTCGGGCATGGCGATGTCGCACAGCACGCGCGCCTCGACCTGGCCGTCGACCGTCCACGGCAGCACCGTGAAGGTCGCGGGGTCGGGCCGCAGCACCATGTCGACCTCTTCGCCGCGCACGAACCCGTCGATCGAGCCGCCGTCGAAGGTGACGTTGCCGTCGAACGCGCGCTCGAGCTCGGCGGCCGGGATCGTGACGCTCTTCTCGATCCCCAGCACGTCGACGAACGCGAGCCGCACCCAGCGCACGCCGCGCTCCTTGGCGCTGCCCAGCGCCGCGCGCCGGGTGGCGGCGGCGTCCTTGACCGTCGAGAGCGCCACGGTCAGCCGTCCAGCGCGTCGACGGCCAGCGCCGCGCGCACGGTGAGCTGGTCGTGGGGCGAGTCGAGGTCGAGCCGGCCGATCTCGCCGATCTGGCGCAGCCGGTAGAAAACCGTATGGCGGTGCACGTTGAGCTGCGCGGCGGCCTCCTTGATGTTCTGTCCGACGTCGAAAAAGAGCTGGAGCGTGCGGACGAGCTCGGTCTGGTGCTTCTCGTCGTACTGCCGCAGCGGCTCGAGCACCCGGGTGGCGAACGACCGCCAGTCCTCGCGGGTCGCGCCGGTGCGGTGGAGCAGCGGGTAGACGCCCAGGTCGTCGTACGGCATCACTCGCCCGCCGCCGAACATCCTGCGCGCGATGGTCATCGCCTCGCGCGACTCGTCGACGCTCTGGGCGACCGCGATCATCTCGGCGTGGCGGCCGATCCCGCCGACCACCCGCACGTCGAGGCCGGCCCGCGCGATGCCGCGCGGGATCAGCTTCGCGGCGGTGCGGGCGTTGGCCGCGTCGACCTCGAGCGGGGCGGGGACCAGGAAGAAGAAGCCGCCGCCGCGCTCGATCACCACCACGTCGCCGGTGCGCGTGCCCAGCGTGTCCAGGCAGACCCGCCGGATCTCGGCGTTCTTCTGGGACGCGCCCGCCTCGTCGAGCCCCTCGCCCTCCACCGCGACCGCGACGTAGCCCGGCGCGAGCGCGATCCCGCGCGCCTGCGCGTCGTCGCGGGCCTCGAGCGGGTCCTCGTAGGCGCGGGCCAGCAGCCGGTCCCAGAAGCCGCGCCGCCGGCCGCGCGTGCCGCCCTCGCGCGAGAGCTCGATCGCGATCTGGACCGCGGTCAGCCGGATCGGGCCGGACCGCTCGTCGAGCTCGCCGCCGGCCGCGGGGAACACCGTCAGCCAGCCCAACCGCGCCTCGCCGGCGCGCAGCGGAAAGGCGCGCGCGCGAGGATCGGCCGGCGGCACGAGGCCGACCGGCTCGCTGCCGTCGGCATCCTTGGGCACGAGGTCGCGCACCGAGGGCGGCAAAACGTGCTCGCCGGTCCCGGTGCCCGCGACCGCGAGGTTGCGCCACTGCGCGTCCTCGACCAGGACGGCCGCCCCGACCGTCTCGGCCAGGTGCGCCGCGAGCGCCTGCGCGCCGCCGCCGCTGGCCGCGACGCGCGCCAGCGCCTCGGCGTGGCCCAGGAGCGCCTCCGCCGAGTCGGGCTGCGTCGGTCGGGTCCCCACGACCCGCATCTTCCGAACTGCCAAGAGACATAAGTACGGCGTAGGCGCGCCGCTGCCTCCACCAAGCGGGCCGGCAGCCTGAGGATCGGGCGGCTCGAACGCGAACGACCGGCGGCGTGAACGCAATGCTGACCGCGCACCTCTGGCTCGGCGCCCTCGTCGTGGCGCTCGCGGTCCTCTTCGTCTGGCAGCTCCGCGGCCGGCGCATCACGCTCTACGTGGTCACCCTCCAGATCGTGCTCGGCGTGGTCCTGATCGTCCGGGGCCTCGACGTCCCCTGGTACCACTACGCGCTCGGGATCCTCGGCTGGGTCGGCTACATGGCCGCCAACGCCATCGCCCGGCGCGACGAGCGCAGCCGCCGGGCGCTGATCGTCACGGTCGTCTCGTCGCTGCTGATCCTGATCACCTTCGGGATCGGCCAGCACGCTGCCCGGGCCATGGGCGGCTAAGACTGCCGAGCAGTTCTTCGAAGCCATCGCCGCTTCAGGGGCGCGCTCGCTGACCGATGTCCGGCGTCACCCCGACACGCAACTGTCGGGATTCGCGAAGGGACGCGACTTGTCGTATCTCTTGCCTCGCCTGGTGAAAACGTTCCTTACCGCGCTGAGCTCTCGTTGGCACCATCCGAGGCGATTCTTCGCGAATATCGAGGTAAAGCGATAGCCTGGGATCAGTACGAGCGGAAATACCTCTCGGAGCTCGCCGAACGGAAAGTCGAGGCGGTGCTGAGGCCCGAGAATCTCAGCGATACGGTACTGCTTTGCAGTGAAGCATTAGCCGAACGGTGCCATCGGCGGCTCTGCGTCGAGTACCTCTCCCGGCACTGGGGCGAGATTCAGCGTATCGATTTGTAGTTTTGATTCGGGCGGACCGTCAGCGGCGCGAGCGCCAGGTGCAGCGCGCGGGAGCGGCGCGGCGCGCGGAGCATCACCCGCAGGTGCAGCACGCGCCACGGCCGGCGCCGGCTGTCGACCTGGGCGACGATCTCCATGCCGGGCCGGATGCGCGCGAGACCGGCGCCCCGCACGAAGCAGTCCTCGACGCCCGGGCCGGCCGTCTCGGTCGGCCCGTGGCGGACGCGCAGCCTGCCGTGCCGGGCGTCGACGACCAGGACCGTGCCGGCGAACCAGATGTCGTAGCCGGCTTCGCTCGCCGCGCCGGGCCGCGCGGCCGCCACCCCGGCGCCCAGCGCGCAGAGCAGGGCGAGGCTCGCCGCGCGCAGCGGCCGGCTACGGGTGCGCGCCGACGACATCGCGTCCCAGCACGATGGTGACGTCGGCGGTGTCGGCGTCGCCGGCGGTCGCGGGCCGGGCGACGATCGCCGCCGTGCCGCCGAGCGCCGCGCGAACGCGCGCGGTCATCGCCGAGTCGAGCGACGCGCTCTCGATGCGGGTCGTCGCCACGTCCTGTCTCGGGGCGTTGGCGACCGCGGAGACGTGGAACCCCTTCTGGCGCAGGTCGTCCGCGACCCGAGCCGCCAGGCCGGGGACCGACGTCCCGTTCTCGACCCGCAGCCGGACGCCGGCGGGCGGCTTGGCCGGGGCGGAAGCGGCCAGGTCGGCCGGCGCGGGCTGGAACATCGCGGCCACCAGCCGCTGCTTGGCCGCCTCGTCGGGCACGATCGAGTCGCCGTAGTTGGGCAGCATCACGTCGCCCTTGTAGGGCACTTGCGCCGTGCGGATGTCGCGCGGCGTCAGGTGCGACATCGCGATGACCGCCGAGAGCTCCTCGCGCGGGGTGAAGTCGGTCTGGATGTCGTTGCGGATCACGGTCAAGAGCTGCTGGGCGTGCAGGACGGTGTTGAGATCGTCGTGCTCGATCCTCTCGACGATGGCGCGGACGACTTGCTGCTGGCGCATGATGCGGCACGGGTCGCTGCACCAGTCGTGCCGGAAGCGGGCGTAGCCGACGGCGTGCTCGCCGTCGAGGTGCTGCCTCCCCGGCTTGAGGTGGACGTGCAGGTGCCCCCAGTTGTCGTCGTAGTCGAGCGGGCCGTTGGGTCCGGTGTGCTCGAGCGCGTCGGAGTTCCGCACGTCGAGGTCGATCCCGCCGATCGCGTTGACGACGTCCTTGGACGTGTCGATGCGCATGACGACGTAGCGGTCGAAGGGCGGGATGCCCAGCCAGTCGGCGATGACGGCCTTGGACTCCGTGATTCCGCCGTCGGACTGCGCCTGGTTGATCTTCGCCTTCTGCCCGTTCGGCAGCGTCGCCACCATGTCGCGCGGAACCGAGAGCTCGTTCACGCGGTGGTTCTTGAAGTCCAGGCTCAGCGCCATGATGATGTCGCTGCGCGAGGACTTCGAGGTTTCTTGGTCGAGCCGGTCGTAGTCGTAGTCGAGCCCGACCACCAGCACGCGAAGGCGGTCCTTGCCGAACGCCTGCTGCGGGCTCGGCACGATCGCCCGTTCGACCGCGTTGACGGCCGTCCTCACGGGAGGCGTCTCGCGCAGGACCGTGGCGCTCAGGCCGACGCAGACGGCGAGCGCGGCAGCGACCGCCGCGACGATCCACAGACGCATCGCGGCCAGTTTACCGGACCGAGCCGGTGGGCCTGCCGAGCGGTGGAGCTCGGGACCCGTAGCGCTCAGAACCCGTAGCGCTGCTCGACGATCAGTGCCGAGCCGGTGAAGTCGGGCGACCGCGGCGACGCCGGGAACGTCGTGATGCCGGCGAACGCGGTGCGCCGGAACGTCACCAGCAGCGCGGCCCGCCCGGACTGCCGCACCTGCACGCCGGCGAAGGCGAGCCGCTCGGCGTAGTCGAGCGGCTCGGAGAACGCGCCTTTCATGGCATAGCGCCCCAGACCGACCGCGGCGACGACGGCGGGTGAGAAGTGCCGCGAGTACGTCGCGACCGCTTGCGGGACGTCGTAGGCGACCATGTCCTCCGGGTGCGCGGGCGAGAACGGGCGGTACTCGGTGTCGTCGACCAGGTCCAGGCTGACGTCGCCCGCGCTCGGGTGCCAGCCGATCCACAGCCCGGTCCGCTTCTGGGTGCCGTAGGTGGCGGCGTTCGCGAGCTGCGGCAGGTAGTACCCGTCGACGAACCCTTCCTGGAGCGCGGACGCGCGCGTCTCGGCCGCGATCTGGCGCAAGCTCACGAACTCGGCGTGCACCTCGAGCGGGCCTTCGTCGACGTAGTAGCGCAGCCGGTAGCCCTGGCGGTTGACGCCCAGCACGCTGTCGTCGACGAGCTGGTAGTTCGATTTGAGCCACTGGCCGGGCCAGGCGAAGGCGGTGCTCCACTGGTTCTCCGGTACGCCGTAGGGCAGGATCGCCGTCGCGTAGCGCGGCTCCATGCGGAAATAGTCGACCGACGCCGTCGCGCGCCCGTGCCGTTGCGAGAAGCCCAGGTGATAGTAGCCGCCGGGGGCTTGCGTGCCCGGCCGGGCCGCGGGCGACGCGTCGTACCAGGCGCGCCCGATCTCGGCCACCGCGTCGAGGCTCGCGGCCGCGAGCGCGTGGAACGCGGCCCGCAGCCCGGCGATGGTTTGGCGCTGGCCGGAGAGCGTGCTCGTCGGCAGCACGCCTTGCGGGTAGAGCACGAAGCTCGGGTCGGCGCCGAACGGGACGGTCGTGCCGAACGCCGTTCCCGAGGTCGTGACGTGGGCGACCTCGGCGGAGTAGCGCGTGCCCTCGCCGTGGTCGACGACCAGCGATCCGAGCGCGATGCGCGCGTCCTCGCCGGGCAGCGACGGCAGCGCAGCGCCGGTGAGCTCCAGGGTGGCGAGGCCGTGCTTGGCGACGAGGTCGGCGCCGTGCAGCGGCAGCGCCGACGCGTACGGCTGCCAGAAGTCGGCGTTGGGGACGCCGTTCGAGAGCGACTCGGCCGGCGCGTAGGCGATCGCCGGGTTGACGCTGGTGAGCGCGGGCTGGGCGAAGACGAAGCGGTCGGTCTGGGCCAGGTCGAACCAGCCGCCGCGCAGCCGCAGGCCGCCGTCCGCCGTCGCCACGCTGCCCGCGAGCACGGAGAGCCGCACGGCGGTCGTGTCGTCCTGGCCCGGGTGGGTCGGAAACGCGACCCGGTACCCGAGCGCCTGCGAGCCGAGGTGCGGGTTGAGCGTCGGCAGCAGGCTCTCGCTCCAGTACGACGCGTTGGTCACGCTGCCGCGCACGTAGCCCAGGCCCGTCGTGAGGCCGGCGTCGAACCGGCGCGAGCCGTAGCTGAAGGTCGAGACGAGCTGCGCGACGCCGGCGACGCCCGGCACCTGCGGCGCGCTGGAGAAGAGGTCGTACGGGGTGTTCGGTGCGAGCGGCGCGCCGGCGACGAACCCGCCGGCTTCGGGTGCGAGCTGCCCCGGGCCAGCCGTGCTCTGGTCGACGAACGTCAGCGCGAGGCTCGACGCCGCGCGAAAGCCGAGCGGCCGCGGCGTCGGCGACGGGCTCGCCGCGGGTGCCGGCGAGGGCGGTGCCGACTGGGCGCGCGCGGTACCCGGCGCGAGCGCGAGAACCGCGCAGAGCGCCAGGCGCTGCCAGGCCTGCATCGCGGCCTAGCCTCCGCCGGTGAGCTGCTGGAACGCGTAGTAGAGCGCGAGCGTGCCGATCACGATCGCGGTCCCCCAGGCGATGACGTTGAGCGTCCGCGAGTTCACGTGGCTGCCCATGACCTTCTTGCGGTTGATCACGATCAGCATCAGCACCAGCTCGAGCGGCAAGAGCACGCCTTGCAGGACCTGCGCGTAGACGATCAGCTGGAGCAGCGAGCCCTGCGGCACCAGCACGACCAGCAGCGCGCCGAGCACGATCGCGCCGCCGAAGAGCGTGTAGAAGACCGGCGCCTCGCGGAAGCGCCGGTCGAGCGAGGCTTCCAGGCCGAACGCCTCGCAGACGATGTAGGCCGTCGCCAGCGGCAGGACGGCGGCGGTGAAGACGCCGGCGTTGAGGATGCCCAGCGCGTAGATCGTCTCGGCGAACGAGCCGGCCAGCGGGCCGAGCGCGCGGGCGAAATCGGCGGCCTGGGCGGTGCTCAGGTCCAGCGGCGGCTTGCCGGCGTGCAGCGCGGCGACGTGGATCGTCGCGGCGTTGGCGATGATCATGAAGCCGGCGAGCACGATCGCGAGCACCGAGCCGACGATGATGTCGGCCCGGATCGCCGGCAGGTCGCGCGCGCGCGAGCCCTTGTCGACCACCTGCGACTGCAGGAAGAACTGCATGTACGGGGAGATCGTGGTGCCGATCAGCCCGACCACCGTCAGCAGGAAGGCCGGCTGCGGCACGATCCGCGGCACGAACGCGTCGCGCACGACCGCATGCCAGTCGGGGTGCGCCAGCACGCCCGAGACGATGTAGGTCAGGTAGATCAGCGAGAAGACGACGAAGATGCGTTCGACCACCTTGTTGGGCAGCCGCAGCACGAGCAGGAAGACGACGACCATCGCGACCGGGATCGCCAGCAGGTGCGAGACGTGGAAGATTTCCGCCGCCGCCGCGATGCCGGCGAACTCGGTCGCCGTGATCCCCGTGTTGACCAGAAACAGGCCGGCCATCGTCAGGAACGTGATGCGCAGGCCGAAGTTCTCGCGGATCAGCCCGGAGAGGCCCTGGCCGGTCACCGCGCCCATCCGGCCGGCCATCTCCTGCACGACGATCAGCGAGACGGTCAGCGCGACCAGCGTCCAGAGCGTGGCGTAGCCGAACTGCGCGCCGGCCAGGGAGTAGGTCTGGATGCCGCCGACGTCGTTGCCGGCCGAGGCGGTGACGAAGCCCGGCCCGAGCACGAGGAAGAAGGCGATCAGCCGCCGCCACTGCCGACGCATCGCCGCGGTCAGGCCGACGTCTCGGCGTGGTGGCGGCGGTGGCGCTTGGTGAAGCGCGGCAGCTGCTTCTTGAGCCGGTCGGGGATGATCGCGTCGATCGCGTCGTCGACGGTCACGATGCCGAGCATGTTGCCGTCCTCGTTGGTGACCGGGCAGGCCAGCAGGTCGTAGCGCGCGATCGTGCTCGCCACGTCCTCCGAAGCGGTGTCGGGCCGCACGGTGACGAGGTCCTGCTCCATCACGCTGTGGATCGTCGCGTCGGGCGGCGAGAGCAGCAGCGTGCGCAGCGAGAGCACCCCGAGCAGCTTCTCGGCCTGGTCGGTCACGTAGAGGTAGTAGATGAACTCGGTCTCGGGCGCGATCTCGCGGATCTTGTCGATCGTCGCGGCGACGCTGCGGTGCGGGTAGATCCAGACGTAGCCGGTGGTCATCATGCCGCCCGCGGTGTCCTCGCCGTAGGCGACCAGCTCGCGCAGGTCGGCGGCGGTCTCGCGGTCCATCTCCGCGAGCAGCTCTTCCTGGCGCGCCTCGGGCAGCTCGCCGAGCAAGTCGGCCGCGTCGTCGGAGTCCATCTCCTCGATGATGTCCGCGGCCCGCTCGGTTCCCAGGTCGTCGATGATCGAGCGCTGGACGTCGGCGTCGAGGTGCTCGAGCGCGTCGGCCGCCGTCTCGTCGTCGAGCGAGCCCAGCACGCGCGCCGCGTCCTGGGCCGAGAGCTCGCTGATGACGTCGGCCAGCTCCGAGGGGTGCAGGCGGGCGAGCCGGTGCTCGGCGACCGAGAGCCGGATCTCGGTCGGGTTGAGGTCGTGCAGCGGCGCGACGTTGTCCCAGGCGATCAGCGAGCGCGGGATGCGGTCGATCAGCGCCGGGACGAGGCGCGCGGCGCCGAGCCGGCGCAGCAGGCCGCCGACGCCGATGTCGGCGGCGACCACCCGCAGCGCGCCGGCGGTGCGGGCGATCTCGATGTCGTTGATCCGCACCACCTTGCGGCCGTCGACGTCGACGATCTGCTTGTCGAAGAGGTCCTCGACCAGGTAGAGGGTCTGGTCGTCGGGCGGGCAGAGCGTGGCGGGCGGCTCGGAGAGCAGGATCTCCCCGGGGCCGATCTCGAGCACGGTCGCGATGGGCGCGAGCCGCAGCCCGTCGCGCATCTTCACGGCGAGGGCGTCGACCCGCGGGAACGTGTCCTCGGGCTTCTCCACCACGAAGTCCGCGATCCGGCCGACCGTCTCCCGGCGGCCGGCGCGCTCGACGACCGCGGGCCGCCCGACGAGCTCGGAGACGAAGCCCTCGTGGAATGCGGCGATCTGGGTCGGCATCGGGGTGTCACCTCCTCAACGTCGAGCTTCAGCACCACACGCCATCGGCGGGAAGCAAGCTTCCGAGCCAGCCGCGTTAAGCGCCGCCTTGATTCGGCGGAGCCTGGTCACCACGTCGGGGTCTCTCGACCTTTCCGGGCAGCGGCGTATCTGCGTGCGGACGCCTCACCTAACGAGGAATCCAGGCTCCAGTGTACCCCCGGGCGTCAACCCCGGGCAACCGGCGGGGCTGCTACAGGTTGGTCGCGAGCAGCTGGAAGACCATGGTGGTGACGTCGTTGACGGAGTGCAGCAGATGGGTCTGGATGTTGCCGACGATCTGCAGCTTGGTGTACTGCACGGTCTCCTGGGCGACGTTCAGGTCGCGGATCGCGCTCTCCGAGGCGGTGGTGGCAACCTGCTGGACGGCCGCGTCGTCGGCCGATTCGCCCATCGCGACGATCTGCGCGCCCAGCAGCGCCCGGCTGTCGCCGACCGTCGTGATCGCGGCGTCGAGGCGGTACTCGCTGCCCTCGGTGATCGTGTCGCTGGAGCTGACCGTGACGCCGGCGATGCCGAGCTGGTTCTGCGAGACGCCGGGCGAGCTGAGCACGACCACGTCGCCCTCCCCGGAGCCGAGGTTGATCTGGAGCGGCCCGTGAGTCCCGCTGGCGCCGCCGCTGTTGGCCGGCGGCACGGTATAGACGAACGAGCTCTTTCCGACGTCGGCCGCGGTGACGTCCCCCAGGCTGAAGTCGATCAGCGGGTTGAGGGAGCCGTCGTCGATCTCGCGGGTCCCGACGTTGGGCGGGATCGGGCCGGGGAAGCTGTTCCAGATGTTGTCGTAGTTCTGGCCGGCCAGGATCTGGGTCGACTGCGGGTAGGCCTGCGAGAAGGTCTGCGAGGGGTCGGGGCTCTGCGCGTCGATCGTGACCGTGACCAGGTTGGTCGCCGGGTCGAAGGCGTCGACGGTGATCTTGAGGTCGAGCGGGTTGCCGTTGGGCTGCACGGTGAGCGTCGTCGGGTCGATCAGCTGCTGGCCGTTGGCGAGGGTGTCGTTCTGCGGCACGACCGCGTGACCGAGGCTCCCGACCGTGCCGGCGAGGCTGCCGTCGAGCAGCTTGAGGCCGTTGAACTCGGTCTTGCCGGAGATCGCGTCGATCTCGGTGCCGAGCTGGCCGAGCTCGGCGTTGAGGTTCTGGCGGTCGCCGTCGGAGAGCAGGTCGGAGCGCCCTTCGACGATCAGCGAGCGCATGCGCTGGAGGATGTCTTGCACGGTCTCGAGCGCGCCGTCGGCGACGGTCAGCGCGTTGATCCCGTCCTGGACGTTGTGCTGGCCCTGGTCGAGCCCGAGCGATTGCGACTGGAGCGACTCCGCGATCGCCAGCCCGCTCGGATCGTCGGCCGCCGTATTGATGCGCAAGCCCGAAGAGAGCTTGGCCGTTGCATCGGCCAGCGCTGCTTGGGTCCCACCCATCGCCAGCGATAAGCCATCGCTGAGGCGGTCGAACTGCATTCGCTCGATCATCCCTCCGTGGTGATCGTTCGTGTGGTGATTGGGCTTTTCGTCCCGTCCAGGGCCACCCGTACTCAATCTGATCGGCGTCCGACCGAAAAACTTGAACGTGACACCCAGTACGCGGCAGCGGCTCCGCCTGTTGGGAACGCTGTGCGTCTTGGCGTCGGTGTTCTGCCTGGTGCCGCCCGCGGTCGGGGCCGCCCAGGAGGCCGGCGGGCTGGACCTCGGGCGGTTCTTCCGGCGGGCGTTCCACCTGAACCTGGCCGCCGCCGGCACGGCTTCGCCCAGCCCGGCGCCGAGCGGCTCGCCGCGCCGCCGCCCGCTCTTCGGCGAAGGCCCGATCGAGCTGAGCGGCTCGGGCTCGGGCGACCTCGGGTACCACCGCGACCGCACCCCCGACGGCGGCGCGCAGCAGCGCGGCTTCGACACCGACCTGACCCTGGGCGCCAGCCGCCGCACCGAGCAGACCTCGCTGACGATCACCCAGTCGGTCGCCGAGGACGTCGGTGCGACCTCGTTCGGGCAGCTCGCCGTCGGGTACCGAACCCCACTGTACGGACTTCTTTACGGTTCGCTGGCCGGACCGTCCGACACTCAGCTCGGGATCGGCGGCTTCGCCCGCGGGGTGAGCCTGGCGATCCCGCGCCGCAACGGCGAGTTCGACCTCTTCGGTGCCACGGCGCAGGGAACCGACAACCAGACCTTCCGGGTGCGGGGCCTGCGCCGGACCCTCGACCTGCAGCAGGGACGCTTCCTCTCGGCGACCGTGGTCGACGCCGCCGGCGAGACGTCCGCGGCCCACTCGCGGATCGCCGACCTGGCCTTCGGTGCGTTCGCCGCCGGCTACACGACCCGGTTCGAGACCGCGCTCGACACGACGCACGGCATCCAGGGCGTCGCCGACGCCGCCCGCCTGGCGACCTCGGCCCGGATCGACCTCCGCTCCGCCGCCGGCTTCGAGTCGCTCTCGTTCAACGACGTGCCGGTCGGATTCGCCCCGGTCGGGGTGGTGCAGAACGGCGACCGGGTCGTCGAGCTCTCGGCCGGCCGCCACTTCGGCGCGGCGCAATCGCAGATCGACCTCGCCCGCGACATCAGCACCGACCAGCTGGGCGGCGTGACCCGCGCGAACCGGGTCGACCTCGGCCTCTCGCTTCCGTTACCGCTGCTGGGCAGCATCAACGCCAACGCGGCGGTGGGCCGGGTGACCTCGGCCGGGGGCGACACGAGCAGTTCGTCCTTCACGCTGGGCGCGACCCAGTCGCCGCACGGCTTCGCGCTGGCCGAGACCTACGGCCGCTCGACGGTCGGCGGCGGGGTCTCCGACTCCTCGTACACCCAGTACGGCGTGGCCGCCTCGCACGCCGCGCTGGGCGGCTTCCTGGCCGGCCAGGGCTCCTACCAGGTCAGCGACGCCGACGGCCGGTCCACCGTGCTGGGCGGCGAGCTCGACTTCACCCGCACGGTCAACCCGCGCAACGACATCGGCTTTCGGGCCGGGCTGCAGCGGGTCGTGACGGGCGGTCAGGCCGAGACGATCCGGACCGTCGGGGCGACCTTCACCCGCCACATCTCGCGCGCGCTGGCGCTGCGGGTCGACACCGCCCGGACCGCCCAAACGGGTCCCGGCGGCGGGGCCGGCTCGTCGCTCGACGTGGAGCTGGTCGGGCCGGTCTCCTTCGGCGGCGCCGCGCGGTACAGCGGCCGGGCCAATCCCAACCTGCCGGCGATCGTGCAAGGCCGCATCATCTACCAGGACATCGGGCTCAACGCCAGCGGCGGGCCGCTCGCGAACCGCGGCGTGGCCGGCGTGATCGTCGTCCTGGACGGCATCCAGACCCAGCGCACCGACAGCGACGGCAGCTACGAGTTCCGCTTCGTCAAGCCGGGGGAGCACAGCGTCGCCCTCCAGGACGGCACGATCCCGCTCGGCCTGGTGGCCGAGCGGGACGCGCGCCAGTTCACCGTCCAAGGCGGCCAGATCGTGGTGACGGATTTCCTGGTCGGCCAGTTCGGCGGCGTCCGCGGGCACGTCAGCTCCGGCACGGCCGGCGAGGCGGCGCCGCTGGGCGGCGTCGCGATCCTGGTCGACGGGACCCAACGCGTCTTCACCGCCGCGGACGGCTCGTTCCAGCTCGGCAAGCTGACCACCGGCGCGCACACCGTGCAGCTCATGAACGACTCGCTGCCGGCCTCGGCCCAGATCGCGGGCGATGCGACTCGGACGGTCCAGGTCCGCCAGGGCACGCTGACCGCGGTCGACTTCACGACGGTCCGGCTGGGCTCGATCCGCGGCACCGTCTTCGACGGCGACCCGGTCCGGGGCACCGGCGCGCCGGACATCTACGTCGTCGCGCAGCCGGGCGACCACGCCGCGATCTCCGGCGCCGACGGGACCTTCATCCTCGACAACCTCGCGCCGGGGAGCTACACCCTCACGATCGACCCCCAGACCCTGCCCGACGGCGCGTCGGTGCAGAGCGGCGACGGCCAGGTCAGGCAGCTCGCGCCCGGCCAGGACGTCGGCGACCTGGTCTTCTCCGTCGGAGCGGCCCAGAAGGACGTGGTCTTCGACTTCAGCGACAAGAAGCGGGCCGCGCTGCAACTGACGCTCGATCCGGTCCGCGTCCCGCCGCTGGGCACGGTCGAGCTGCGTCTGGCGACGACCGCGCCGCGCGACGCCAAGGTCGAAGCCACGGTCGGGCTCTCCCGGGTCGCGCTGCACCCGGTCGCGAGCGGCGTCTTCAGCGGCCGGGTCGTCGTGCCGGCCGGCGCGCAGGCCGGCGACGTGCCGGTTCACGTCGAGGTCGGAGGAGCGGCCAAGGGCGCGACCGACGGTATCTTTACGGTGGACCCTAAAGTCGCGCTGATTTCGGTCCGTACACAAGTGATGAGGGTCATTCCCGGCCAGTCGATCCACGTCGTGATGAAAACGTACGCGGACGTGCGGGCCGGGGACGCGATCGTGTTCGGCGACGGCCAAGAGATCAAGCTGTCCGAGCCGCACGGCCGTGTGTTCGGGTTCAACCTTCGGATCGGACAGGCCGGTCTCCCGATGCGCGGCACGCTGACCACGCAAGGGGGAGAACGGCTGGCGATCGTCATCGACCGACCTCATGGCGACGGCGCCTCAAGAAAGTGAACGCTGCCGCCGATCAGCCCATCGGGCACTCTGCTCTCAAGGAAGGGATGCGATAGTGAAACGGATTCTAGCCATCGCCGCCGCCGCCGTCGCGGCCGGGACGATGGTATTGCCAGCGAGCGCCGCCTCGACGTACACGTACGGGTCGGTCAAACTCCAGTGGAACGTGCCGCTGACCGCGACGTTGAACGTCCACACCAACTACACCGCGGCCGGCGCGTTCGGCGGCGTGTCCAACACGCTGTACGCCAGCAGCGCGGGCGTCTGCACGAGCCAGGCCTCGGGCGAGACCGACCTCAACATGAACTTCGGCACGATGGCGGTCAGCCCGAGCGCCGCCGTGGCGTGCACGTACAAGAACGCCGTCGCGATGCAGCTGACGACCAACGCGAAGTACCAGGTGAACGAGTACCTCGACACGACCACCGAAGTTCCCGCGGGCACGGGCTTCTGCGCCTATCCCAACGGCCTCGTCTTCGGCGGCCCGGGCTCGGCGGCGGCGACCCAGTCGGCGCGCTTGGCCGACGCCGGTATCGCGACGTTCAACGCCGGCGGCACGATCACGGCCTGCGCCGCGGGCGGCAGCTACGTTCCGATCGCCTCGGGCACCATCTCGAACACCGGCGCCGCTCCGGCCCAGCCGAACGCCGCCTACACCGGTGAGTACCTCTCCGGCGGCACGGGCCTCAACGTCATCGGCTCGGCGACCCCGCCGTCCGGCGTCGTGTGGGCCGGTGAGGACCTCCAGCTCAACCTGAACGCGAACGCTCCCGCGACCAGCGGTGCGACCTCGGCGTTCATGACGATCCAACTCGTCAACAACTAGATCCGGGAGAATCGTGAGAGCACGTCTTTTCGTGTGCGCGGCAGTCGCGAGCATCCTCGCGGCGGCGGCACCTGCGCCGGCCGACATCGGACTCAACGTCATTCCGACGAAGAACGAGATCCCGACCCAGGCCGGCAAGACCGAGACCGTTCCGGTCACCGTCCGCAACGACGGCCAGGACGTCGTGCACGTCCAGGCGTCGCTCTCCGATTTCACCATCGCGCCCAACGGCCAGCACGTCTTCCTGCCGCCCGGCAAGAGCACGTTCTCGCTGGCGCCGTACATGTCGGTCAACCCGCGCGAGTTCGACATCCCGCCGGGCGCGTTCCAACAGGTCCGCGTCTCGTTCACCGTTCCCGAGCACAAGGTGGGCGAGTACGCGACCATCATCTTCTTCCAGACGCGGCCGACCCGCAAGCCCGGCTCGATCGGGTTCAGCGAGCGGATCGCCTCGAAGTTCTACGCGCTGGTGGGCGATACGGGCCGCATCGGCGGCGAGGTCGACAACGTCGCGGTCCAGCCTGCGCCGGGCGCCCAGAAGGTCGTGGTCGGCTTCAAGAACGTCGGCAACGTGCACGTCTACGTGAACGGCCGGGTCGAGATCCGCAAGGCCGGCCAGGTCGTCGAGAAGATTCCCGTCGCCACTCAGCAGCTGGTCGAGCGCGGCGCGCGCGTGGTCCTGGAGGCGACCGGCAAGACCTTGCCGGCGGGGACCTACGACGCGGTCGCGGTGCTCGACTACGGCGGTCCCAAGCTGACCGGCGGCCAGACCACCTTCACCGTTCACTGATCGCAGTGCCGCGAGCCCTACGGAGAGGGCCCGCACCTCAAGAAGGATCTTGTTCCATGCGATTCCGCTCGCTCGCCGGGATCGCGGCGATTGCGCTGGTGGCAATCGCCGTGGCATCGGCCAGTCCCACTTCTGTCCAGGCCCAGGCGACAAACGGTTCGGTCCGGGTGCTCTACCACGTGCCGCCGAGCATCAACATGACGCTCACCACCAACTACCAGACCGGCTTCGGCCCGCAAGGCGGCTCCGGCTCGGGCTCGACGCCCTCGCCCGGGCCCGGCACGAGCAGCGGCGCGATCGACTTCGGCACCGTCGTGCAAGGCTACAACTACCTCTACAAGTACGCCGCGCAGGTCGCCGTGCAGACGAACGACGTCAACGGTTTCGTCCTCTTCGCCGAGGGCACGTCCGACTTCGACGCCAGCTTCCCGCTGCAGAACTCGCTCTTCTGGCTGAGCTCGAGCTCGAGCAACACGCCCTACACCGGGCCGCCGGCGGCGCACTCGTTCCAGAAGACGCTCAGCCCGGTGACGTACGGGTCGGGCAGCGCCAGCATCAACTACGGCGGCGCTTCGCCCGGCGCGAGCGCGCAGATCTGGCAGTACAACGGCTCGACGATCGGGCTGCCCGGCGGCAACGCCTCGCAGGGCTACGACTACGTGCTCGACGTGCCGAGCACGACCAACATCAGTTCCTACAGCATCTACGTGGTCTACACGGCGGTGGCCTCATGAACGCGCGGTTGCGCTTGCTCGGCGCCGCGCTGGTCGGCGCGGCGGCGCTGGTCGGCTTCGGGCTGCGCGCCGAGGCGACGACGGTGCAGTACACCACCAAGGTCGTGAGCATCAGCGTGCTGGTGACGCCGTCGCCGGCGCCGGTCGGCTTCCTGAGCCCGCAGCGCGCGGTGCGCACGGCGCTGCGCCGCCGCGAGCTGGCCCGGGCGGTGCCGCAGGCCGCCGCGCCGCTGGTCGTCGCCCAGGTCACCTCGTCCCAGAAAAGCGCCAAGGTGAACGTCACGACCAAGGCCGATCCGACCGGCGCGTACCTCAAGATCTCGCCCAACAACTTGGCGCTGAGCGCGCAGTACGGGACGAACACCTACCTCTGCGCCTTCAAGATCAACGCGACGTTCGTCTACGCCTGGAAGGTGACCGACTGGGTCTACGGCTCGTCCAGCGGCGCGGCCGGCGTCTTCCCGAGCTACGACTACCCGACGACCTCGGACCTGGCCTGGTCGGCCGAGGGCTTCTCGACCAAGTACACGTCCTACGCCAATCAGGGCTCGCCCGGCGAGCTGGCCTTCAGCGCCGCGGCCAACACCTCGAAGTCGGTCTGCATCGACCTGAAGCTGACGGTTCCGAACACCGTCGCGGCCGGCTCGTACTCGACCGCGATCCAGTACAACTTGTACGTGAGCTACTGACGTGCGCATCTCGCGAACCGCCGCCGTCCTGCTCGCCCTGGTCCTGCCGGCCGCATCCGGCATCGCCGGGCTGGCTCAGACCGTCCACGCGCTGCCCGCGCACCGGGCGGGCCAGTCGGTCCAGCCGGCGGCGCGCGCCCTGCCGTCGCTGGCCCCGCTGCTGACGCCGGCGCAGCGCGCGCAGATCCCGCCCTTCCCGCCGGCCCCCAAGGGCCGCGGCACGCGCCGGCCGCGCTCGGCCTACGGCGCCTACATGAACCTGGTGCAGAACGGGGCGACCTGCACCCAGCCGGCCAGCACCGACATCTTCCCGCAAAACTGCCAGCTCACGGTCGGCGCGAAGAGCCTGCCCTCGGCGACCGCGACCTACCAGGATTACGTGCAGTCGCCCAACGGCACCGTGGCGCTGGCCACCCTGGGCGGCACGTACACCGGAAACAACGACCCCGGTACGGCCTCGCTGACCCTCGCGCAGCAAGGCATCTACATCGTCGGCGCGCTCAACACGACGATCAACGGCGGCCACCCGGCCGCGACGTGGGACGCGGTTGCGTACATCGCCGTCGGCTCGCCGATCCGGTTCGACACCTACGCCGACTCCGGCCTGAGCGTGCCGCAGCAGAACGTCGTCGCCAACGGCAGCAACGCGGTCTACCTCTCGGCCAGCGGCCTGACCCCGACCGACGCCTACGTGTTCGCGGTCGAGAACACGTCCGACAACGGGTACTGCGTCTTCACCGCGCCTCAGCAGGGCGCGTATCCCAACGGCCTGTGCCCGGTCGAGACGAGCTCGGTGACCGGCGTCGTCTCGTCGACCGGAACCTACACCGCTTCGTGGGTTCCCACCATCGGCACGCCCGCGGCGCTGCAGCCCGGCGCGTACAGCGTCTCGCTCTACGACCAGACCATCCACGAGCGGGTCGGCCAGCGCAACTTCACCGTGCTCAGCCCGACCGGCGGCGCGGCGGCCGCGGTGGTGCAGTTCTACGACGGCACCGGCGGCGCGTTCAGCACGGTCGGCAGCGAGACGGTCCCGCGGGTGGCCTACAACGGCAACGGCGCGGGCTGGGCGGACTCCAACATGACCTACGTCAACGTCTACAACGGCGCGACCGGGCTGAACAACGCGCACACCTACCGGGTGACCGTCGCCGACCCGCAGGGCAACGTGGTCAAGCAGTTCGCCAACCAGACGCCCGCGGGCGGCGCGCTGGCGGCGGCCAACGACCAGTGGGGCCTGCCCAACAACACCGGCCTGCCGCTGGCCTCGTCGTACACCGGCAACGTCTACACGACGAGCATCTACGACGTCACCGCCGGCGCGACCGTCGCGTCGCAGGCCTGGCAGGTGCTGGGCTACAGCATGCTGCCGACCTTCCCGACCGGGTCCAACCAGCTCCAGGCCGCATCCGGCGCGGGTACCCAGACCAACGCGACGATCACCTTTCTCAACGACGGCAACGTGCGCTTCGGCGACAACGACGCCGACTCGCTGCAGAAGATCACCGTCACGACCTCGGCGCCGTTCCCGGCCCTGAGCTGCACCGGCGGCTGCGCGCCGATCCAGGACTCCGACCACCAGAGCTGGACGGTCTCGCTGACCGGATCCACCGGGGCCGGCTACACGCTGACCCTGACCGCGCCGGCGAACACCGGGCTCAAGCCGGGCTCGAGCCTCGTCGTCCCGCTGACGGTCACCGCCGGCGCCTCGTCGGTCTGCCCGTCCAACACGCCCTGCACGATGACGTCGTCGATCTTCCCGCTCCACGGCAACAAGGGCTCGGGCGGGCAGTACGTCGCCAGCCAGCTCCAGGTCACCGACAACGGCTCCAACCACTCGGGCACGATCGTCGCCGAGATCGTCGGCAACACCGCCAACGGCACCTCGCTGCAGCTGCTGCCGGGCTACACGCCCTACACCAACAGCCATCTGGGCACGTACTACGGCGTTCCGTACGCCAACGTCTACGCCGCCAACGCCTACGCCGCCAACCAGCCGTTCGCGTCGGCAGCCGGCTCGAACATCTACGGCTTCGCCATCACCAACACCAGCAGCAGCGGCTCGGCCACCTTCAGTGCGGTCGCGATCACGCTGCCGCCGGGCATCGACGCCTCCAAGGTGACGAGCGCGGGGGCCGGGTACTCGTTCTCGGGCGTCCCCAACACGACGTTCACCGTCAGCAACTGCGGCGGCGTCAACGGCATCCCGGCCAATTCGTTCTGCATCTCGAACTGGAACGGCAACGGCACCGCGATCTCGAACGGCCAGCTGTTCTACTGCTTCGTCGACATCCCGCAGTCGTCGGTCTCGTTCCCCTACGCGCCGGTCGGCGGCATCATCTACAACGGCGACGCCGGGTTCGGCCACCTCATCAACCTGACCGCCGACGGCACCCGCGACGTGTTCGCGCCCAAGACCCAGAGCGGCGCGGCGATCCCGGCCAACTCGATCGGAGCCTACTCGCTCAACGCCAGCGAGATGCTCTCGACGATCACGCCCGGCTCGCTGGGCACGAACTTGACCAACAACGTCACCCTGCAGTTCGAGAACACGCCCTACAGCTCCGACCCGTTCCCCGACTGGGTCGACGGCATCCTGGTCGAGGTGCCGACGCCCAGCGCCGCCCTGCCGGTCTCGTCGATCACGACCCAGTTCGGGGCGATCTCGCCGGCCGGCTGGCAGTTCCTCAACGGCCAGAGCAGCTTCGTGTACGGCGGCCACACCTACTACTGGTTCGGGCTGTGCACCAACCAGTACGACACCAGCTACACGCTGCCCAACTCGATCGGCGGCACGACCCGCGGCGGCGACGCGCCCAAGGCCGACGAGTGCGCCCAGTCGCCCAACGAGCAGGAGGCGCTGCAGCCCGGCCAGACGTTCTCGGTGCCGCTGAAGATCGTCACCACCGGCAACGCCGGCGCCTACACCGGCTACATCTTCGCCCACGGCGGCAACGGCAACGGCTGGTCGGCCGGGACCCCGTTCACCGTCAACGTGCAGACCGGCACCGCGGCCTCGGCCGGGTTCAGCGCGATCGGCACCTACAACGCCTCCGACACCGCGCCGCCGCTGAGCGCGGGCACGCAGCCGGCGACCGGCGGCGACAGCAACGCGACCTACGGCAACTCGTTCGTCTACACCGTGACCAACACCGGCAACAACACGATCGGCAAGGTCGAGATCACGGTGCCCGGCACGACCAACACCGGCGCGCCCGGCGCCGACTCGAGCAACGTCTACCCGACGCTCACCCCGGCCTCGTTCAGCGGCACGATCAGCTACACCGGCAACAACGGCTCGGGCGGCTGCCAGATCGTCGCGGCGAACAACGACTACGTCTCGTCGAGCTCGCAGAACGCCAACGACGGCGTCATTCGCCTGGAGAACTGCAACCTGCAGCCCGGCGACTCGGTCAACGTCGCGTTCTCGATGAAGATGCCCTACCGGGTCAACGTGATCTACGCGTTCCCGACCACGGTCTACGCCAAGAGCGCGCCGGCCACCAAGGTCGCCGCGGCCGAGACGTGGGTCAACGACACCACCCTGACGATCACCAACAGCGCGGTGCTCTCGGTCGCGGTCAACTCCGGCGTGAGCTGCACCGGGACGGGCTGGACGTACAACACCTCGACCAACCTGCTCGATTTCGGCGCCATCGCCGCCAGCTCGTCCAAGACGTGCACCGACGCGGTGCAGGTCAACGTCTGGACGCCGCTGGCCTCCCCCTACGGCTGGTCGCTCTACGCCTCGATCGACAACAACCCCGCGACGACCGGCGCCGCGGTGACCAACGAGGCGCAGATCGCCTACGACGCGACCGGCTCGCAGACCCAGGACGCCAACATCGCGCCCGGCACCAGCACGCTGACCGTGATGCCGACCAGTCCCGGCTCGGGCGGCTTCCTGGTCGCCCAGACGACCGGCGGCGGCACCACCAAGTCGTACCGCACGCCGTACGTGTTCATGACCGACTACCGGGTGACGATCGGCACCGAGGCGGTCGCTGCCCAGCAGCATACCGTCACCTTCACCTGGGTCAGCAACTAGCGGATTCGCGTTCCGCGAATCCGTCGCGTTCGGCCTTCGGCCGAGCCGCCCGTCGCTACCCGTCGTCGCGCCGCGTCGCGGCCAGCACCAGCGCGATCACGCCCAGCAGCACGACGCCGCCGTAGACCGCCGTGGAGCGGCCGTGGAGCGCGCGGTACGCCGGCGAGCCGACGTCGGCGGCGCGCGCCATCTGGGGCACGATGGCCTGCTGCTGGTAGGTTGCCAGCCCCAGCGCGAGGACGATCAGGCCGATCCGGATCGCGTCCCAGGTGCGGTCGCCGGCGCTCGCCGCGCGCAGCAGCGCGGCGACGATCGCGACCCCGCCCAGGACGTAGCCCCACAGGGTGAGTGTTCCCAGCGTGCCGGCGGTCAGCGCGGCGAAGCGGGCCACGTCGAGCGGCGCGACGATCCGAAACGCCAGCGGCGCCGAGACGAAGGCGAAGCCGAGCAGCGCGCCGAGCCAGATCCCCAGGGCCGGAATCTCGATCGCCGCGAGGACGCGGTCGCGCGGGCCGGAAGCGTCTCTCCTCATCTGCGCGCCTTTCCGAGGAGAACCGCATTGGACCCGCTCGCCTTCATCGCCGCGCTCGCCCGCGACGCCGGCGCCCTCCTGCGCGAGCGGCTCGACGGACCGCGCGAGATCGCCGAGAAGCGCGCCCACGATCTGGTCACCGACGCCGACCGGGCCGCCGAAGCGCTGATCCTGGCCCGCATCGGCGCCGCCTTCCCGCGCGCCGCGGTCCTGGGCGAGGAGAGCGGCGCGCACGCCGGCAGCGGCGACGAGCGCTTCATCGTCGACCCGCTCGACGGGACGACCAACTACGCCCACCGCTACCCGCTCTTCTGCGTCTCGATCGCCTACGAGCGCGCCGGCGTGCTCGAAGCCGGCGCAATCTATGCGCCGGTCCTCGACGAGCTCTATCTCGGCCGGCGGGGCGGCGGCGCGACCTGCAACGGCCGGCCGCTCCGGGTCTCGGCGGTCGATCGGGTCGCCGGCGCGATGGTCTGCACCGGCTTCGACCCGGCCGACTACGCGCGCAACGGCCCGTACTTCGCCGCGCTGTCCGACCGCGCGCAGGCGGTGCGGCGCGACGGCAGCGCCGCGCTCGACCTGGCCTTCGTCGCCGCCGGCCGCTACGACGCGTTCTGGGAATGGGATCTCCACCCGTGGGACGTGGCGGCCGGCGCGGTGATCATCGAGAGCGCCGGCGGGCGGGTCGGCGGCCTGCCGGGCGGGCCGCTGGTGCTCGAGACCGGCTCGGTGCTGGCCAGCAACGGCGCCGTCCACGCCGAGATGGAGAGCTTGCTGGCTCGGTGAGGAGCGCTAGCCGCAGGGAGCGCGCAGAAATCGGATGATCGCCGCCGTGACGGCGGAGCCCCGACTGGTACGGAACAGGGCTTGCCCGTGCGCGGACCCCGGCAGCACGATGAGCCGCTTTCGTGCCGGAATTCGCCGAAACTGCGCCTCGATGCGCGGGAGCCTGGGACCTTCGGCGCTCGCATCGCCACGGCTCACGATGGCCAGGACAGGCACGCGAAGGGCCTTTGCGGATCGGCTGGGCGATTCGCTGAGCATGACCACCCGATCGATCGTGTGCCCGTCGTCTTCGATGGCGGCGTCGCCGGCGGCGATGGCGCCGAGGCTGGCGCCGACCACCGCGACGCTCTTCGCTCCGTTCGCGCGAGCGAATGCCGCTGCGGCAAGGACGTCGCGATCGAACGGGGCTCCATCGAGGTCCTTCTGCCCGGGACCATACGAGCGACCGTATCCGCGGAAATCGATCGCTAGCACGCGAAAGCCGGACGCCGCCAGCGCGCGCGCTTGAGGCCTCCAGCTCTCCTTGTCGTATCGGCCGCCGTGGGCCAGGATGACCTCGCGTGCTCCCCCGCCGTACTCGTCGGCGAAGATGCGTCCACCGTCGTTCGTCGGAAACGACACCGTCCTGCCGGCCGTCGGCGTTGCCGCCATCGTCAGAGCCGCAGCGAGCACCGCGACGGTGCATGGGCTCATCGAACGCTCACGCTTGGACGGCCCGTGCCGTGCTAGCGGGCGACCAGCGCGTCCATCGCGCTCAGGAAGCGCGCGATCTCCTCGTCGGTCGTGTAGAAATGGGCGCTGACCCGCAGGCCGCAGCCCGGGCGGTGGTCGACGATGATCCGCTGCCGCAGCAGCTCGCGCTGCACGCGCTCCGCCTCGGGCACGTCGATCCCGACCCAGCCGGTGCGCCGCTGCGCGTCGCGCGGCGTGTTGACCGTCCAGCCGCGCTCGAGCGCGGCTTCGGTCAGCGCGGTCGTGAGCCGGGTGTTGTGGGCGCGGATCGAGGGCACGCCCAGCTCGCGGATCAGCACGTGCCCGGCCCGCGCGACCAGGTAGCCCGGGATGGTCGGCGTCCCGGTGGCCCAGCGGAACTGGTCGCTCGCGTACTCGATTGCGGGCGGCGCGAACGCGAACGGGTCGCGGTGCGCGAACCAGCCGGTCACCATCGGGGCGAAGCGCTCGCGCAGGTCGGGCCGCACGTAGATGAAGCCGCAGCCGGAGCCGCCGCAGAGCCACTTGTGCGAGCCGCCGACGACGACGTCGACGTCCAGCGCGGTGACGTCGAAGGGCACGATGCCGGTGGTCTGGTAGACGTCGAGCACGACCAGCGCGCCGACCTCGCGCGCCCGCGCCACGATCGGCGGCACGTCGATCAGCACCGCGCTCTGGAAGTAGGCGTGCGAGAGCACGACCACCGCGGTGCGCTCGCCGATCGCCGAGCAGATGCGGTCGGTCGGGATCGTGCGGTCGTCGTCGCTGGGCACCCGCACGGTCTTCGCGCCGGCCCGCTCCCAGGCGGTCCAGACGTAGGCCAGCGAGGGGAACTGGAGCGCCTCGTACACGACCTCGTTGCGCTCGCCGCGCCGGAAGTCCAGCGCCGAGGCCAGCGCCGACTGCAGCGTGCTGACGTTGGGCGCGAGCGAGACGGAGCCGGCCGGCGCGCCGATGATGGCGCCCAGGCCGTCGGCGATCGCGCGGCTCTCGTCGAGCCAGCCGGGCCAGGCTTCGGGCCCGCCGTCGGCCCACTGCTCGTGGTAGCGCACCAGCGCGTCGCGCGCGGCCAGCGGCGGCGGTCCCATCGAGTGCCCGACGAGCCAGGTGTTGACATCGATGCCGGCCATGCGCTCCCGCGCCCGGGCCGTGGTGGTGGCGGCGATCACGCGCTCGGGCTTCCGCCGAGCACGGTCCGCACCTCCCACAGCTCGGGGAAGAAGCGCCGCTGCAAGGTGGTCTCGAGGTACTTCGCGCCGAGCGACCCGCCGGTGCCCGGCTTCATGCCGATCATCCGCTCGACCATCCGCACGTGCCGGCCGCGCCAGAGCAGCACCCGCTCGTCGAACTCGATCAGGTCCTCGAGCAGCAGGTAGAGCACGTAGTGCTCGGCCTCGTGCTCGTAGATGGTGCGGAACGTCGCCAGCAGCGCGTCGTGGTCGCGCACGTCGAACCCGCGCCGGGTCAGGTAGGCCTTGAGCGCGTCGTAGAGGGTCGGCTCGCGCAGCCGCCGGTCGAGCCGCTCGCGCTCGGCGGCGGTCAGGTCGAGGTGCTTGAGGTACTCCTGGTTGCCGTGCAGGCCGCAGCGGAACTCGATCTCGCGGAACTGCGCCGACTGGAAGCCGCTGGCCGGGTTGAGGCCCTCGCGGAAGGCGTTGAAGTCCTGCGGGGTCATCGTCTCGAGCACGTCGACTTGCTGCTCGAGCACGTGCTGGATCGCGTGGATGCGGCGGAACGCCTTGCCGACCCGCAGCACGTCGTCGGCGTCGAAGAAGCGCACCGCCGCGTCGAGCTCGTGCAGCATCTGCTTGAACCACAGCTCGTAGACCTGGTGGATCAGGATGAAGAGCAGCTCGTCGTGGTGGGCGGGCTCGCTGATCGGCTGCTGGAGCGCGAGCAGGTCGGCGACCCGCAGGTAGGAGCCGTAGGTCAAGGGCGCAGTCGGCACCCGGGACCCTTCCGCATCGGCGCCGGGCGCTACTCCGCGCCCGAGCCCGGCGGTAACCGCAAGCGCCACTCCCAGGCGTTCCAGAAGTGCTCGCCGAGCACCGAGGGGACGATGCCCTCGACCCCGTCGCGGTAGGCGACCGCCTCGCGGTTGAAGCCGGTGAAGAGCACGTCGGTCTGCTCGACCAGCCGCCGGGTCAGGGCCCGGTCGGCGGCGGCTTCCCGGACCGGGTCGGCCGTCTCCAGCTCGCTGCGGGCGGCCCGCTCGATGACCGGATCGCAGACGTTGCCGACGTTGGTCCCGGCCGGCGGCCGGGTGTCGCAGCGGAAGAGATAGGAGTGGTCGGCCACGGCGTTGGGCTGCCAGCCGGTGTAGGTCAGGTCGAAGCGCCCGCTCTTGAGGATTCCGTGCTCCGCCCGGGTGGCCCAGATCTGGTTGTAGGCGTACGACTTGACCTCGCTGCGCACGCCGACCCGGGCCAGATCCTGCTGCGCCAGCAGCGCGAAGCGCGCGGTCGTCGGCGACTCGCTCGTGGCGACGAAGTCCAGCGCCAGCAGGCGGCCGGCCTTGCGGCGGGTCCCGTCCGGCTGCAGCCGCCAGCCGGCGGCGTCGAGCTCGCGGGCCGCCGCGGCGGGATCGTAGGGCGGCTGCCGCAGGCCGGGGTCGTAGGCGAACTGCCCCGGCAGCCGGTCGCTCTCGCCCGGCACCCACAGCTCGCCCGCGAGCTCGCGCATGATCCGCGCCCGGTCGATCGCCTGCGCGAGGGCGCGCCGCACCCGCACGTCGTCGAGCGGCGGGTGGGCCAGGTTGAAATCGAGGTAGTCGAACTCGTAGTGCGGCTCGAGCACGACGTGGGCGCCCTCGACCGCCCGCAGCCCGTCCAGGAACGAGCGGCCGGCCTGCACCCGGCCGAAGAGCAGGTCGACCTCGCCGGACTTCCAGAGCGTGAGCTGGGTGTTGGGGTCGGGGACGATCGCGATCTCGATCCGCCGGACGGCCGGCGCGCCGCGGAAGTAGTGCGGGTCGGCGGTCAGCACGATCCGCGAGCCGCGCTCCCAGCTGGTCAGCCGGTACGGGCCCAGGCCGACTGGGGCGGCGTTGTACGGGTCGCGGTTGAGGTCGTGCTTGCCGGCCAGCAGGTGAGCCGGCAGCAGCGGGTACGGGTCGTTCGCCCCCAAGGTGAACGCCGAGGCGACGAACGGGCTGAACGGCCGGGTCAGCCGGACCCGCACCGTGTACCGGTCGAGCGCGCGGACGTCGGCGACGTGGTCGAAGCCGGTCCGGTCGGGGACGGCGTTGGCCGGGTTGAGCGCCGCGCGGAATGAGAACACGACGTCGCGCGCGTCGAAGGCCACGCCGTCGTGCCAGCGCGCGTCACGGCGCAGGTGGTAGGTCACCGTCCGGCCGTCGGGCGAGATGCCGCCGTTCGCCGCGCTCGGCACGGCGGTCGCGAGGTCGGGGATCAGCCGGCCGTCGCCGTCGGCGCGCAGCAGATAGCCGTGGATCAGCTCGGAGAACAGGTTGGCCTCGGCGTTCTCGAGCACCAGTCCGTTCCAGCCCGGGAAGTCGACCGGCGCCAGCAGCCGCAGGGTCGGCGGTTCGTGGCCGGCCCCGCTCGGCCCGCCGCTGCCCGAGCAGCCCGCGAGCGCCCAGATCAACCCGGCGATGAGGACGACGGCACGGCGCACGCCGCTAGGTTAGGCGCGGGCGGCGCGGTTCTTGCCGCTGCCCTAGCCCGCGCCGAGCAGCGCGAGCGCGCGGTCGAGCTGCGCGTCGCGGCCCGGCTGGCCCGGGTCGGCGTCGGCCGGCTCCGCGACGACGAGGTCCGGCACGATGCCGACCCGGTCGATGTCGCGCCCGGCCGGGGTCAGGTAGCGCGCCGTGGTGAGCTTGATCGCCGCCCCGCTCGGCAGCGGGAAGACCTCCTGCACGAGCCCTTTGCCGTAGGTCCGCGTGCCGACCAGCGTTCCGGCCTTCGCGTCCTGGATCGCGCCGGCGACGATCTCCGCGGCCGAGGCGGTGTCGCCGTCGACCAGCACCGCCAGCGGCGCGCCGAGCGGCGCGGTCTTCGGGTCGGCGCCGAAGACCTGCGGCGCGGCGCCGCGCTCGCGGGTCGTCACCACCGTGCCGCGCACGAAGTGCGAGGCGACCGCGACCGCGTCGTCGCGGTAGCCGCCGCCGTTGCCGCGCAGGTCCAGCACGTAGGCCCGCGCGCCGCGCAGCTTCGCCAGCGCCGCGTCGAGCTGGCGGGCGGACTGCGCGCCGAACGAGCGCAGCCGCAGGTAGCCGATCCCGCCGGCGAGGCTGCGCCCGACCACGTCCGGCGCGGTGACGTTCCGGCGCACGAGCGCCAGCTCGCGCACGGCGCCGGCCCGGCTGACGCTCAAGCGGACCGTCGTCCCGGCGCGGCCGCGCAGCGCGCCGGCGACCGCCTCCGGCGGGCCGGCCGGCGCCGCCCCGTCGATGGCGGTGATGGCGTCGCCGGCCTGGATGCCGGCCGTCTCGGCCGGACTGCCCGGGAAGACGTCGACCACCCGGACGGCATGCGTTCGCGGGTCGACGTCGAGCTCGGCGCCGATCCCGCCGACCGCCGTGCCGTCGAGAAAGCCGACGAACCGCTTGAACTCGGCAGGGTGGAAGAGCAGGCTGTACGGGTCGTGCAGCGCGGCCAGCTCGCCCGCGATCGTGCTCTCGACCAGGTCCGGGGTGCGCACCTTGCCGCCGTAGCGGGCGACGGCCAGCGCCACGTCGCGGTCGATCTCGCTCTCGGCGCGGTAGCGGTCGGCATGGGCGGGGCCCAGCGGAATCGCCGGCTCGCCGATCCCGCGCCCGGCCAGATAGGCGACGATGCCGTTGCGCGCGCCGCCCAGCAGCAGGGTCGGGTCGACCGGCCGGTAGTAGCGCGCCAGCACCGTGGTGTAGCCGATCTCGAGCCCGATGACGTCGAGCGCCGAGAGGGCGGCGGGCGCGGCGCTCGCGGGCGGTGGTCCGGCGAGCACGATCAGCGCTAGAGCGAACGGGAACAGGCGCACGCCTTCATGTGCCCCGCCGGGGCCGGGCCGTAGCTGCCGGCTCGTGACGCTCCGTCGTGCGGACGCTACGATGGATGCAAAGTAGGGCAATTGCCCTAGTTGGTGTTAAGGGGGTTCCGATCGTGAACATCTCAGCACTCATCATCGCCGCGCTTCTCGCAGGCTTCGCTTTCGGAGGCGTGGTGGAGGGCGGTTGGCCGGGCTCCTTCGGCCCGCAGGACAGCGCCGCCGCGCCGACCGGGAACGGAACGCCGGTCGCCGATCCGCAAGAAACGGGCGGCGGCAGCCCGACGGGCGAACCGCAGCACTGACCCCGCCCCGCGGGGGAAGGGCGTCCCCGGCCGTCCTGGGAAACCGGCTGAAAACTCATCCCGAAGCGCTGGAAAGCGCCTTCATCCCGCCGTCGCAGGTGCAGTTCGGGTAATGCAGCGAGCGCGTATCGCCGTCGGAGCGGAAATCGACGCCTCCCCCTCCCTCGCTCGAGCCCGTGAGGCATGGCATCGTGCCGACTTCGTCGTCTGCCTCGCCGAACTCGATGCGGCGGACATGCCCGGCCCGGGGAGCCCGCTGCGCGACGAGGCGGTCCTGTTGCGCGCGCGTGCGCTCTACCGGCTCAAGCGCTACCGCGAGGTCGTCGCGGGGCTGGGGCCGGTGCTGGCCCGGTTCGCCGACGTCGACGCCGCCTGCACGGCCCGCATGCTGCACGCCGCCGCGCTCGCCCGGTCCGGCGACGACCAGGGCCTCGTCCTGCTGGCCGAGGTGGCGGCGGCGGCCGACGCGCGCCAGGCGCACCACGCGGTGCGGGCCGAGATCGCCCACGCCCGCGCGCTCGCGCACTGGGTGCGGCGCGAGCTCGACGAGACGTTGCGCTTCGCGCTCGCCGCGGAGACGGCCCAGGCCGACGTCATCTCGGTCCGGGCCATGCAGCTGCGCGGTTTCGTCGCGGTCACGCGCCGGGACTACCGCCAAGCGCTCGCAATCTTCCGCGCCGTGCTCGAAGCGTACCGGGCCTGCCGCGAGCGCGACGCGGACCTGGCCGAGATGACCGTGTTCCAGATCGCTTCGCTCGAGCTGACGCTGCGCTCGAAGGACGTCACCGGGACGCACGCGAGCCCCGACGGCCGCCGGACCCGCCCGCTCGGCGAGCCGGAGCCGGAGCACGCCTCGGTCACCCGGATGCAGACGCTGGTGTTCGACGCCTGGCTCTATGCCCACGACGGCGACGCGGCGAGCGCGTTTCGCCAGGTCCGCCGGGCCGAGGACGCCGTACCGAGCCCGGATTGGCGGGTCTGGGCGCTGGCGAACCGCGCCGCCGTCGCCTATGCGTTCGGCGACGTCGCGAGCGCGCGCGAGCACGCCGCGCACGCGCTCGAGATCGCCGAGCGCGTCGACTGGAACGTCACCGCCGGCGAAGAGCGGGTCGGGCTGCTGATGCTCGCGCAGGTCCTGGCGTCGACCGATCCGCTCGCGGCGGTGACGATCCTGCGGCAGTACGACACGCTGACCTCGACGATCCCCGCCGACGAGGTGTTCAGCGACGACCCGCGGCTGGACGTGCTCGAGTACTCCGTGCGCGGCCTGGTCAAGCGAATCTGCGGCGACGCGGCGGCGGCGCGCGAGGAGCTCACGAAGGCCTACCGGACTTCCGTTCGCCACGGCTTCGTCGCGCGCGCAGCCGTCGCGCTGATCGAGCTCGACGCGACGCCGACCGGCGCGCGCGGCGACTTCTCGCTGGAGAGCGCGGCGGCGCTCGTCCGCGAGCACTTCCCCCGCTCGTTCCTGGCCCGCCGGCTGGGCAGCTGGGCGAAGGTCTACGGCGATCCCGTCGCCGCCCGGCTGACCCGCACGCAACGCGAGATCCTGCGCCACCTGCTCGCCGGGCGGGTTCCCAAGGAGATCGCCGCGGCGACCGGGCGCGCGTACAAGACGGTGCGCAACCACGTCGAGGCGATCGAGGAAGTCTTCGGCGTCCACTCGGTTCCCGAGCTGATCGTGACGTGCTACCAGCGCGGTCTGGAGCCGCCGCCGCAGCCCGAGCCGCGCGCCCACCTCACCGCGTAGCGGCGCCCGCTCGGGTCGCTCTTCAGCGCTGCTCCGCAGCGCCAACCGATAGAAATATGCGGTCAAGGATTTCTTCGGGTTGAAAATTAACGTCGGGAACCGCGGGTCGAACACGGAAGCACGTGCGAAGGATGACCGAATCGATGGCTCAGGCCGTATCTCAACAGAAGAAGATCAAACTCGCCCCCGATTCCTACAATCTAGCCCGCGACTTGTTCGAAGCCGGTGCCGATAAGCGAAGAGTTCCGGTGCGGCCCGAGTGGCGCGGGCCGGCGCTCAACGACCTCGTCAACATCAAACGGATCGCCCGGCGCCACGATGCCGGTAAAGGAAAGAACGGCGCTCCGGGCTCGATCTCGTTGGAGATCCGGTCGTTCGAACAGTTGGAGCTCAAGCCGCCCGCGGTGCCGGGCGTAACCGCCGCGCGGCCGCGGCCGCGGGCCGGCGGCGACCAGCCGACCCGCCAAGCCGTCAGCCTCGAAGCGCTCGAGACGTTCATCGCGGATTTCAAAGCCCGGGTCACCGAGCGCAGCGGCGCGCGCGAGAAGGAAGTCGACGCGCAGATCGCCGCCGCGAAGAAAGCGGTCGTCGCGGCGCGGACGCCCGACGAGGACAACAACGCGCACGTGATGCTCGGCAACGCGCTGCGCTCGAAGCAGCAGTTGCAGAAGAGCGTCCGCCAAGAAGTGCTCAAGTCGATGAAAGCCGACGACGACAGCGCTCACCTGCAAACGATCTACGACGCGATGATCGAGCCCGACGCGTAGCGCCTCACCCGGAGAGATGGCGGAGCGGTTGAACGCGGCGGTCTTGAAAACCGCAGGCCCTTCGCGGGGCTCGTGGGTTCGAATCCCACTCTCTCCTCCACCGCGAGCCGGCGCGAGCGGCGCATGCGGCAGCACCGCTCGGCCGGAGCGGTGCCGCCGCGCCTTCGAGACGGCGCCCGGGGGTTAGCGGCTCCGGGGCTTGGGCGTCGGGGAGGGCGAGGCCGCGGGCAGCGCCCGCGCGATGTTGCCGCGCTTCCGGGCCGGCGCAGGGGTCGGGGTGGGGGTGGGCGAGTTCAAGGGCAGCGCCCGAGCGATGTTTCCGCCGTCGCGGCCGGCCGAGTCGCCGGCAGCCGGCGGCGTCAACGACGAGCCGCCGACCGCGCAACCGGCGGCAACGGCGAGCGATGCCGCTGCGAACAGGGCTTTGGTGGCTGAGATCATGGAAGGTTTCATCCGTGGAACACCCTTTCGGCGTCGCCCATATCCATGGCGCCGCCGGAGCTGACGAAGGGCTCGAGCTGCGGTCCGGCCCGCCCGACCGGAGCACAGCTCAGCACGTTGAGTTTACACCAGTCCCGGGTCTTTCGTCCTAGGTTTTGTGCGCTCGATCATACAACTTTGGTAAAGTCGCGCGTTTTCCGAGCTCGGCGGGCGCGAAGGCGTACCGCGACAGGACACCGAGAAGAGGATTTCCCTCGGTCGCCGCAGATTAGGAGCCGAGCAACGAAAACGCCGCGGCCCGTGATGGCCGGGGCGCTTTTCAACACGCGACCGAGGGTATCCGAGTGCAACGAATGACGCTCGGCACGCTCATGATGAGCGCGCTTTTCCTCGCAGGATGCGGTGGCGGCACGGGAATCGCTCCCCATGCCCCCGAGTCGGCGCCGGCCTCGGCCGGTCGCCACGTCAAGAGCCTGAGCGCCGGTTTGGCGGCGGGCGATTTCACGCCGCTGTGCGGCCCGGTCGGACCCGGCCGCGCGCGCTGCGTCTCCTACGCGCTCACGCCGAGCGGGCTGGCGGCCGCGGCGCTGCCCGACCGCCGGGCGCATCCGGCGACCCCGCAAGGGTACGGCCCGGCGGAGCTGCAGGCGGCGTACAACCTCACCGTGGCGGCCACCGGCCTCCCGGGCAAGGCCAAGCCGGCTCCGAACGCCGGCCCGCTCATCGCGATCGTGGACGCGTTCGACGACCCGCAGGCCGAGCACGATCTGGGCGTGTACCGGGCCCAGTACGGTCTGCCGCCGTGCACCGGCGCGAACCGCTGCTTTCAGCGGGTCAACCAGAACGGCAAGCCCGGACCGATGCCGGCCCCGGCGGCCGCCAACGGCTGGGCCGGGGAGATCTCGCTCGACCTGGACATGGTCTCGGCGAACTGCCCGCAGTGCCGCATCCTGCTGGTCGAGTCGAACGACGACTACCTGAACAATCTGGGCGCTGCGGTGAACACCGCCGCCAACATGGGCGCCGTCGCGATCTCCAACAGCTACGCCGCCCAGGAATCCTCGACCGATCCCATGCCGATCTCGCAAGGCGGCTTGCTGCCGTACTACGTCCATCCCCACGTGGCCGTCGTGGTCGCCAGCGGCGACTACGGCTACGCGCTCTCCGGCAACGACTACGGCGCGCTGATCCCGGCCGCGTTCCCGAGCGTGGTCGCGGTCGGGGGCACCCAGCTCACCGCGGACCCCGGCTCGCCCCGCGGCTGGGACGAGTCGGCTTGGAGCGGCACCGGCAGCGGCTGCAGCCAGTACGAGCCGATGCCGTCGTGGCAGACCGCCGATCCCAACTGCGTCGGCTCGTACACCGGCTCGGCGGGATACACCACGACCTTCCCGTCGCGCATCTACGGTGACGTCGCCTACGACGCCTCGCCCTACACCGGCGTCGCGGTCTACGATACGGCGGACGCCAGCTTCGGCACCAAGGGCTGGGGCGTGCTGGGCGGCACGAGCGTCGCGTCGCCGGCGATCGCCGCCCTCTACGGCCTCGCCGGCTACGGCACCAACGCCGACACGTACCTCTTCCCGTACCCGGCGCAGAAGCTGTACGCGTCCAAGAACGCGCTGTTCGACATCACCTCGGGGTCGAACGGCACCTGCACCGACCCGGACCAGTGCAACGCGGGGCCGGGCTACGACGGCCCGACCGGCAACGGTTCGCCCAACGGCATCGGCGCGTTCTGAGCCGCCGGGGTCGCGCGTGCGCGCGGCGACCCCGGCGACCGTCTTGGCCGAGCTGCGCGCGTACGTTCCGGCCGACGCGCGCGAGGCCGCGATGCGCGACCGGCTGGCGGCGTTCGTCGCCGCCCAGCCGGCGGCGTTCGAGCGATCGCTGCCGCTCGGGCACGTGACCGCGTCGGCCTGGATCGTCGACCCGGCGCGCACCCGCGCGCTGCTGACCCACCACCGCAAGCTCGGCCGCTGGCTGCAGCTCGGCGGCCACGCCGACGGCGATCCCGACCTGCGCCGGGCGGCGCTGCGCGAGGCGCGCGAGGAGTCGGGGCTGCGCTCGCTGCGCTTCGTGCGCGAGGGCATCTACGACCTGGACGTGCACGCCATTCCGGCTCGGCCGGGCGAGCCCGCCCACGACCACTACGACGTGCGCTTCGCGCTCGAGGCCGACCCGGCCGAGCCGCTGGTGGTCAGCCGGGAGTCGAAGCGGCTGGCCTGGGTCTCGCTGGCCGCGCTGGCGGCCTACGGCGCCGACGAGTCGGTGTTGCGGCTCGCGCGTAAGACGGTTCTCCTGCAGGGGTAGGAGCGGCCCCATGAGAGGTCGCTTCGAGTTCGCCTTCCACACGATCCGGGAGCGGGACGCCGCGAGCGGGGACGTCGACCCGACGCTCGCGCTGCTGGGCTCGCAGGGCTGGGAGATCCGCAGCGCGGCGTGCCTGCGCGACGGCAGCTTGAGCGTCGCGCTGCAGCGCCCGCTCGGCGAGGAGCCGCCGCTGCCCGACGAAGGTTCGCTCTCGGCGGCGCTGGCCGAGCCGATCAGCGCCCCGACCCGCGAGCAGCTCGAGCGCGAGCCACCCGCCCGCGGCGAGGAGAGCGTGGCCTGAGGGGTACGAGAGCGCCAATGCCGACGAAGCGGCGGTGGTCCCGCCACGTCACCCAAACGAGCGACGCGCTCGACATCCGAGGCGGGACGTTCGCCCAGGACGACCCCAAGGCGATCGCGCGCGAGCTCAAGCGCGATGCCGAGAAGTCGCACCGGCGCAAGTCCTCGCCGTACCGCTCGGCGATGTCGATGCTGACGTTCTTCATCAACCGGGCCGGCAAGAATCTGCCCAAGCGGCGCAAGCAGACGCTGGAGGAAGCCAAGCTCGAGCTGCGCCGCGCCTTCGGCGTCGAGGACGTGTAGCAGCGCCCGCCTAGCGCGGCGCGGCGGCGCGCAGCAGGCGGTCGCGGACGGCGGCGTTGGCCTCGTCGTCCGGCGGCAGCGACGCCAGGATCGCGTCGTACCCGTCGGCGTCGAGCGCGCGCAGCGCGCCGTAGAGCGTGCGCGCCGCGACGGCGGGATCGTCGGGCAGCGCCAGGAGCGCGACGCGCTCGCCGGCCGCCGCGCGCCGGTGCGCCTCGGCGTCGCGCTCCGGCGCGGCGACCAGCACGACCCGCGCGCGCGGCGCGTAGTGCGAGGCCAGCGTGCCGGGTGCGCGGACCGCGCCGCCGACCCGGCCGACCACCGGCCTGCCGAGCGCGTCGCCGAGCTGCGAGGGCGTGATCGCGCCGGCCCGCAGCACGGCGGGGACCGCGCCGGTCAGGTCGACGATCGTCGACTCGACGCCGACCCGGGCCGGGCCGCCGTCGACGATCAGGTCGACCGCGTCGCCCAGATCGGCCCGGACGTGCTCGGCGCTGGTCGGCGAGACGTGCCCGAAGCGGTTGGCCGACGGCGCCGCCAGCGCGCCGCCGAACCCCGCCAGCACCGCCAGCGCGAGCGGGTGGTCGGGCACGCGGACGGCGACCGTGTCCTGGCCGCCGGTGACGGTGCGCGGCGTGCGCGGCCCGCGCTCCACGATCGCGGTCAGCGGCCCGGGCCAGAAGCGGGCCGCCAGCGCGCGCAGCGCGGGCGTGATCTCGGCGGCGTACCCTGCCAGCGCGTCGAGGCCGTGCGCGTGCACGATCAGCGGGTGATCGGCGGGCCGGCCCTTGATCGCGTACACGCGCGCGACCGCGGCCGGGTTGGCGACGTCGGCGGCCAGCCCGTACACCGTCTCCGTCGGCAGCGCGACGACGCCGCCGGCGCGCAGCACGGCGACCGCGCGCGCGACGACGTCGCTCACTATGCGGTCGAGCCGTCGGGCTCGATCGCGGCGAAGCCGGCGAACGGGCGCAGCGCGGGCGGAATCGTCACGCCGCCGTCGACCCGCTGGTAGTTCTCCAGGATCGCCAGCAGGGTGCGGCCGATGGCCAGGCCCGAGCCGTTGAGGGTGTGCACGAGCTCCGGCTTCGCGCCCGGCTCCGGGCGGAAGCGGATGCTGGTGCGGCGGGCCTGGAAGTCGGTGCAGTTCGAGCACGAGCTGATCTCGCGGTAGGCGCTCGCGCCCGGCAGCCAGACCTCGAGGTCGTAGGTCTTGGCGGCGTTGAAGCCGGTGTCGCCGGCGCACAGCAGCATCACCCGGTGCGCCAGGCCCAGCTCCTCGAGCAGCCCGGCGGCGTCGCGCGTGAGCGTCTCGAGGTCGTCGAACGAGCGTTCCGGCGCGGTCAGCCAGATCAGCTCGACCTTCTCGAACTGGTGCTGGCGGACCAGGCCGCGGGTGTCCTTGCCGGCCGCGCCGGCTTCCTTGCGAAAGCACGGCGTGTGGGCGGTGTAGCGCAGCGGCAAGGCGTCCGCGGCGAGGATCTCGCCGCGGTGCAGCGCGGCCAGCGGCACCTCGGCGGTCGGGATCAGGAACAGCTCGTCGCCGGGCCCGTCGCCCTCCACCGCGTACATCTGGTCCGAGAACTTGGTGAGCTGGCCGGTCGACCACATCGTCTCGCGGGTGACCAGCAGCGGCGGGGCGATCTCGAGGTAGCCGTTGCGCGCCGCGCGGTCGAGGAAGAACGCGGCCAGCGCGCGCGACAGCCGCGCGCCCGGCCCGCGCAGGACCGCGAAGCGCGCGCCCGAGAGCTTGGCCGCGCGCTCGAAGTCGAGGATGCCGAGCGCCTCCCCCAGCTCCCAGTGCGGCTTGGGCACGAAGTCCAGCACGGGCGGCTCGCCCCACGTCCGCACGAGCGCGTTCGCGTGCTCGTCGCTGCCGTCGGGCACCGAGCCGTCGAGCAGGTTCGGCACCCCGGCCAGCTCGTCGTCGACCGCGCGGTCGAGCTCCGGCAGCCGCGCACCGCTGCCGGCGATGCGGGCGTCGAGCGCGGCGATCTGCGGCCGCAGCTCGGCCGCGGCGGCCTTCTTGTCGGCGGCCTGGGCGATCCGCGCGGTCAGCCCGTTCTTCTCGGCCTTGAGCGCCTCGACCGCGGTGATCGCCGCCCGCCGCTCGGCGTCCAGCGCGAGGACCCGGTCGACGAACTCGGCGCCGAGGCCGCGGCGGCGCGCCGCGACCCGCACGTGGTCCGGCTCGCGGCGCAGCAGTTCGATGTTCAACACGACCTGCCGCGGTTACGCGGCCTCGGGACGGGCTCCTACCATGAGAATCGGCGAGAATCGGCCGTCGGACGACGGCTCCCGGGCGGTCGGCGTCGAATCCCGCGCTCATGCGAGCACTGCAGCCGGGTGAAACGTTCGACGCGGAGCGGCTTCACGCCCCGGCCGAGGCGGTCGCGGCCTACCTGGCCGCGGTCCGGCCGCGGCCGCGCGGCGTCGAGCCGGTGCCGCTGGCCGCGGCGCTCGGCCGCGTGCTGGCGCGCGACGCGGTCGCCGAGGCGGCCTACCCGGCCGACCCCCGCTCGACCATGGACGGCTTCGCGGTCCGCTCGGCCGACGGCGGCGGCCCGCGCCGGATCGCCGGCACGGTCCGGATGGGCGCCGCCCCGCCGGCGCCGCTGGCGCCCGGCGAGGCGATGCGCATTCCGACCGGCGGCGTGCTGCCGGCCGGGGCCGACGCGGTGGTGCCGCTCGAGGACGCCGACGAGCGCGACGGCACGGTGACCCCGCACGCGCCGCCGGCGGCCGGCGAGGCGTTCACCCCGCGCGGCGAGGACATGGCCGCGGGCGAGCGGGTCTTGCCGGCCGGCCGGCGGATCGGGGCCGCCGAGCTCTCGGTGCTTGCGACCTTGGGCCTGGTCGAGGCCGAGGTCTTCGCCCGGCCGCGGGTGGCGGTCGTCTCGACCGGCGACGAGCTGGTCGACGCCGGCGCCCGGCCCGGGACCGGCCAGGTCCGCGACTCGAACCGCTGGGCGGTCGCCGGCGGCCTGGCGGCACTGGGCTGCGAGGTCGTCCACCTCGAGCGGGCCCGCGACGAGGTCGGCGAGATCGCGGCCCGGATCGCCGCCGGGCTCGCGCTGGCCGACGCGGTCGTGCTGACCGGCGGCTCGTCGGTCGGCGCGCGCGACCACGTCCCGGCCGCCATCGACGGCCTGGGGCCGCCCGGCGTGGTCGTCCACGGCCTGCGGGTCAAGCCCGGCAAGCCGACCGTGCTGGCGGCGGTCGGCGCGCGGCCGGTGATCGGGCTGCCCGGGAATCCCACCAGCGCCCTGACGATCCTCGACGCGGTCGCCGCCGACGTGCTGCGGGCGCTGACCGGCGAGCGCGAGCCGCGCCGCTCGACCGTCGCGACGGTGGCCGCCGCGCCGTTCGCCGGCCGGAGCGGCTGGACGTGGTACGTTCCGGCCGGGCTGGGCCCCGAGGGCGCGCGGCCGCTGGCGCTGCGCTCGTCGCACACCAGCCTGCTGGCCCGGGCCGACGGCTACGTCGTGGTCGGCCCCGAGCGGGTCCGGATCGAGCCCGGCGAGCCGGTCGCGCTGGTCCGTTACGGGGCGCTCGGGTGAGCCGCCCGGCGCGCCGGGCCGCGCTGGCGCTCGCCGCCGCGCTGCTGGCCGGCTGCGGCGGCGGCACGACCACGGTCAAGGTGCCCGACCCGTTCGGCACCCGGCCCGCGACCGAGGTGCTGCGCGACGGCGTGATCCTGACCGCGGTCAAGGCCCGGCTGACCGCGCTCGACCCCGACTCGGCGACCAGCCTGGGCGTCGCCGTCCGCGACGGCGTGGTGACCCTGCGCGGCACGGTCCGCACCCGCGCGGCGCTGGACCACGACCTCGCCGCCGCCCGGCGGACGGGCGGCGTCGAGCAGGTCGTCGCCGACGTCCGGGTCGACCCGCGCGGCCCGCGGCCCAAGGAGCAGCTGGACGACTTCGCCCTGGCGACCCGGATCACGGCCGCGCTGGCCGCCCAGGTCGGCCTGAGCGGCGTGCGGGTCCACGTCGCGGGCGGCACCGCCACGCTCGACGGCAGCGCCCCGGACGCCAAGACAAAAGCGACGGCGGTCGCAACCGCGCGCGGCACGGCGGGCATCCGCAACGTCGTCGACCGCCTTCGGGTCGAACGTCCGTGAGCTTGCAACCACTCTCGCAGGTGCTGCCGCAACCCACGCCGATGGTCGCCGCGGTTCCGCCGAGCCAGCCGTTCGTCGCCCCCGAGGAGCTCGCCCGCCGCGCCGGGCGCGCCGCGCTGCTCCGGCTGGGCGCGAACGAGAGCGCGTTCGGCCCCTCGCCGCGGGCCATCGCGGCGATGCGCGAGGCGGTCGCGCTGAGCTCGTGGTACGGCGACCCGGAGTCGCTCGAGCTGCGCTCGGCGCTGGCCGCCCACCACCGCTGCCGGGTCGAGGAGCTGGTCGTCGCCAGCGGGATCGACGACCTGATGGGGCTCATCGTGCGCGCCTTCTGCGCGCCCGGCGACGCCGCGGTCGCGACCCACGGCACCTACCCGACCTTCTTCTACCACCTCAACGCCTACGGCGCGCGGGCCGAGTTCGCCCCGCCCGGCCCGGACGGCGGAATCGATCCGGACGCGCTCGTCGCCGCGGTCCGCCGCTCGGGCGCCAAGCTGGTCTACGTGGCCAACCCCGACAACCCGTCGGGCACGTTCGTGCCGCGGGAAACGCTGGCCCGGCTGCGCGCCGAGCTGCCCGGCGACACGCTGCTGTTCCTGGACGAGGCCTACGCGGACTTCGTGCCCCGCGAGCAGCTCCCCGACGATACGGTCGACCCGCGCACGATCCGCACCCGCACCTTCTCGAAGGCCTTCGGCCTGGCCGGCGCGCGGATCGGCTACGCGCTGGCCTCGGCCGAGGTCATCGCGACCTTCCAGAAGATCCGGCTGCACTTCGGGGTCAACCGGACCGCCCAGATCGGCGCGCTCGCCGCGCTCGAGGACGGCGCCTTCCTGCGCGGCGTGGTCGCCGAGGTCGCGCGCGGCCGGGCCGAGTACCGCGCGCTGGCCGCGCGCTTGGGGCTGCCCGCGCCGGACTCGGCGACGAACTTCGTCTGCATCGGGATCGGCACGAAGGCCCAGGCCGAGGCGATGGTCGCGACCCTGCTCGAGCTGGGCGTCTTCGTGCGCAAGCCGTGGGCGCCGCCGCTCGACGGCTACATCCGGGTGACGGTCGGCACGGCGGCCGAGCGGGCCACCTTCGCCGAGCGCTTCGGCGAGGCGCTGGCGCGCGTGCGCGAGAAGCCGCCGGCGTGATCGGCGCGACGGCATGAGATACGCCATCGTCTCGGACGTGCACGGCAACCTCGACGCGCTCGAGGTCGCGTTCGCGGCGATGCAGCCCGACGACGCGCTGCTCTGCCTGGGCGACATCGTCGGCTACGGCCCGCAGCCCAACGAGTGCGTCGAGCGGATCCGGGCCCGGGCGACCGCGACCGTGCTCGGCAACCACGACGTCGCGGCGATCGACAACTTCGGCTTGGCCTACTTCAACCCGGCCGCCAAGGCCGCGCTCACCTGGACCCAGGGCGTGCTGAGCGCGGAGAACCGGGCCTGGCTCGACGGGCTGGGCTACGAGTTCCGCATGCCGGACTTCTTGCTCGTCCACGGCGCGCCGGTGAACTACTTCGAGTACATCATCGACAAGGCCGGCGCGCGGCGGGCATTCGCGGCGACCGACGCGCCGCTGATCTTCATCGGCCACACCCACATCGCCGAGGTCTACGCGCAGCGGCCCGACGGCTCGGTCGAGCACCGCCACCTGCAGAAGGGCGGCGAGGTCGCGCTCGAGGACGGCGTCCGCTACCTCGTCAACGTCGGCAGCGTGGGCCAGCCGCGCGACCTCAACCCGCGCGCCTCGTTCGGCTTCTACGACGCGAGCGCGCGGACGGTCACGATCCGGCGGTTCGAGTACCCGATCGCTCGGGTCCAGCAGAAAATCCACCACGTCCACCTGCCCGACGCGCTGGCCCGCCGGCTCCTGGTCGGCCGCTAGGGGGCGGCCAAGCGGAGGACGCCGCGGCGGGCCGGAACCAGAGCGGTCGTGTTCCGCCGTTCTCTGGCCGCAGGCGCGCTCGCGGCGCTCTGCGCCGCCCCGCTGCTCGCGGCCGCCCCGCGCTCGCCCGCGCCGCGCAACGACTACGCGAACCCGGCCTTCACCGGGCCGCTGGGCCAGGGCCTGCGCGCCTTCTACACGCGCGACTTCGCCGGCGCGGCGAAGGGCTTCGAGGCGGCGCTGGCGGTGGTGCCCGACAACACGCTGGCGCTCTCGTTCCGCAACGCGACCGCGGCCCAGACGCCGGGCGAGCTGGACCAGCTCATCGACGCCGAGGAAGACGGGCTGGCGAAGAACCCCAAGAGCGCGCTGGCCCACGTGCGGCTGGGCTTCTCGTACCTGTTCGCGACCCAGACCGGGCGCAACCGCGACGTCGACGCGCGCGAGGAGCTCAACGCCGCCGTGCAGCTCGATCCCCGCTCGCAGGCCGCCCACACCGGCTTGGGCATCATGCGCGAGGCCGAGCGGAGCGCGAACCGCGCCAAGACCGAGTTCGTGACCGCGCTCGAGGCCGACCCGTACAACGTGCTGGCGCGCGAGTACCTGGCCCAGATCTACCAGATCGACCTCAAGGACCCGCAGCGCGCCCTCACGACGATCATCGACATCCCGAACCTGGTGCCGGACTACGCCGACATCGACTTCCACCTGGCCTCGCTCTTGCAGGACCTGGGCCAGTCCGACGCGGCGATCGGCTACGCGACGCGCGGCCTGCAGACCGACGTCGGCCACGTCGGCGAGGCCGGCCAGCACGGCTACACGCTGCTGGCCCAGATCTACCTGCAGCAGAAGAAGCTCGACGACGCGCGCCGGGTCCTGCGGGCCTCGATCAGCGCCGGCAGCGACGTCGCCTACGCCAGCACCCTGCTGCGCAAGCTGGACGACGGCGCCTACGGCAAGCCCAGCGCCGCCCCGTCGGCCTCGCCGGCCCCGGCGCCCTCGGCCAGCCCCAGGCGCAAGTGAACGGGCTTCCGGTCGACGACGGGCGCTGCTTCGCCTGCGGGCCGTTCGCAGCGGACGGGCTGCACCTGCGCTTCGCGCCGGCCGGGCCCGACTCGGTGCGGGCCGACGTCACGCTCCCGCCGCGCTTCCAGGGCTGGCGCGGAATCGCCCACGGCGGGATCGTCATGATGCTGCTCGACGAGGCGATGGCGCACGCCTGCGGGCTGGTCGGCGAGCGCGGCATGACCGCCGCGATGGACCTGCGCTTTCGCGCCCCGGTGCCGCTGGGCACGCCGCTGGTCGTGACCGGCAGCGTCAAGTGGAAGCGCCACCAGGTGATCGCGCTCGCCGCGGCGGTCGCGCTGCCCGACGGCACGGTCCTGGCCGGCGGCGAGGGCTCCTTCGTCTCGGCCGGCCCGCTCGGCCCGGCCCGGCTCGGCAGCCCCGACGTCCGGCCCGGGGCTGCCGGCTGATGGCCCGCATGAAGCAGGTCCGGCAAGCCGCCAAGCTGCCAAAGCAAGCGCCGGAGCCGTCGTTCGACAACCGGCGGGCGCGCTTCGAGTACGAGAAGCTCGAGTCGCTCGAGGCCGGAATCGCCCTGCAGGGCAGCGAGATCAAGTCGATCCGGCACGGCAACGTCTCGATCAACGAGGCCTTCGCGCGCCTGCGCGACGGCGAGCTGTGGCTGATGAACTTCACCATCCCGCCCTACAAGGAGGCCTCGCACTTCAACCACGAGCCGGGCCGGCCGCGCAAGCTGCTGCTGCGGCGCGAGCAGATCGACCGGCTCGCCGGGCGCGCCGCCGAGAAGGGCCTCACGCTGGTCCCCTGGCGGCTGTACTTCAAGGGCGGCCGGGTCAAGCTCGAGCTGGCCCTGGTGAAGGGCAAGAAGCTCTGGGACAAGCGGCGCGACATCCAGGACCGCGACGTGGCCCGCGAGCTGGCCCGCTCGGTCGGGCGCTGAGCCGCCGGGGCTCCGGGGCTGTAGAGGGACGGCCGTGCGACCCGGCGTACGTGCTTGCTCGACCGGTCCCGAGAGGTCGCTCGGTTCGGGTGTCGCGGTGGGTTTGTTCCAGTAGCGCTAAATTTCGGCCAGGATCGGCCACGCGCTAGGCGCACGGTCGATCCCGTGTGGAATACGGCATATCAGGTCTCTTCCCGGCGCCGGAGCATAATCGGCTCCGGTTCAATTGCGTTCCAACCGGAGGCGTTCTCTGCCATGACATCTCGCGCGCTCGCAGTCGCGGCGCTCTTCCTCCTCGCCGGCTGCGGCGGCGGCGGCGGCGGCGTTTCTCCCAGCTCCGGACCGGGACCGAATCATCCCGTGCTGCAGCAGGCCACCCTGAAGATCTCGTTCCCGGTGAACGTGGGCGCGACGTCGTCGTCGAAGGCGCGCAGCCCGCAGTACGTCTCGCCGAACTCCCACTCGATCAAGATCACCATCAACTCGATCGACGGCGGCAACACGACGATCCCGAGCTGGGTGACGCCGAACCCCGACGTCGTGGCGCTGACCACGACCGGCGGCAGCCCGAACTGCACCGTCTCGGGCGGCACCGAGACCTGCACGATCGACAACGTTCCGGCCCCGCCCGGCACGACGAACTACACCTTCGGCGTGTACGCGAGCACCGACGGCAGCGGCACGGCGCTTGCGACCGCGACCGTCAACGAGAACGTCGTCCAGGGCATCCTCAACAACTTCACCGTGACGCTCAGCGGCGTGGCGACCACGCTGGTGACGCAGAACATCACGGCCTTCACCGCCAACTCGCCGGCCACCGACACCGACATCGTCGCGGTCGAGGACCCCTCGGGCGCGCGCATCGTCGGCACCGCCCCGTTCAACGGCGGCGCGACCGTCACCGTGACCGACAACGACACCAGCGGCCAGACCTCGCTCCAGGCCGGCACCGGCGGCGGCAGCGCGACGACCTGCTCGTCGGCCACCGTCTGCACGCTCAGCCACGGCGCCGACACGGTCAACCTGGTCTACACCGGCCGTGCCGTCAGCGGTACGGGACAGCCGCCGGTCGACAGCTTCACGGTCACCGCGAGCAGCTCCGGCCTGACGACCGCGACCGGCAACTCGAGCATCACCGACAACCCGATCACCGACAGCGTGACGACGCTCGACGACACCGCGCACGGCGGCCAGGCGGGCGACCCGAACTACAACCAGCCGACGCTGTTCTTCGCGAGCACCGGCAACTCGCAGGGCTTCACCGCCGCCGAGCTGGGCTACAGCAACTCGCCCTACAACGGGACCTTCTCGACCTCGTTCGACTCGGCAAGCTGCGGCAGCGGAGCGAGCGCCGTCGCGACGATCAGCCCGGCCTCCGGGACGAGCTTCACGGTCACCTCGCAGAACCCGGGCATCTGCAAGCTCACGGTCTCCGACACCGTCGGCCAGTCCGTGATCATCTGGGTCTCGGTCACCACCTCGAACTTCACCGTCAACAGCCACAACCGCCACGTGTAATCCCGGTCCCGGTTGCTGAGTGGGCGCCCGCCGGACGGATCCGGCGGGCGCCCACTTTGCGCGTTCTCCAAGCGATTCTTTCCGAAGAGGCGAAGAGCGATCCATGAACACCCGCGCACTGGCCCTGGCATCCTTGCTGCTGCTCGCGGGCTGCGGCGGCGGCGGCTCGTCCGTGCAGCCGCCGGTGCCCAACCCGAGCCCGGCTCCGAGCGCCTCGGCGCCGCTGCCGGCCGGCCAGGGCCGGCTGACCCTGACGATTCCCCGCAACACCAGCTCGTCGGTCGCGCGCAAGCCGCAGTACGTCTCGCCCAACTCGGCCGCCCTCCAGGTCACGATCAACTCGATCGACGGCAGCACCAGCCTGCCGGCGGGCGTCCAGCGCACCACCGTGACGCCGCTCTCGACCGCCCCGGGCGGCAACTGCACGACCTCGAGCGCCGGCGAGACCTGCACCGTCGCGATCGCCACGCCGCCCGGCCAGGTGAACTACACCTTCACGGTGCTGGACGGCAGCGCGAGCCAGAACCCGCTGGCCACCAACACGGTCACCTTCACGATCGCCCCGGGCTCGAGCCCCAACCTGCAGGTCGTGCTCGACGGGATCGTGGCGGGCGTGACCATCATCGCGCCGCAGCTCACCGCCGGCACCGCGTTCAGCGGTCCGCTCACGGTCAACGCCTACGACGCCAGCGGCGCGCTGATCTTCGGCAGCGCACCGTACTCGCAGCCGTTCACGATCACCGACACCGACCAGTCGGGCCACACCTCGCTGACCGAGAACGGCAAGACCGGTCCGACGGCGGTGGTGACCAGCCCCAGCGACGTCGTCATCATAAACTACGACGGCCAGCCCAACAACGCGTTCCAGATCAACGCCGCGGGCGGCTCGCTGCCGCCCGGCGGCGGCGGCAGCACGACGGTGCCGCCGACCAACGGGTCGACGCCGAGCCCCACCCCGACGCCCAGCCCGACGCCGACGCCCGGCCCGGGTGCGACGCCGACCCCGACGCCCAGCCCGACGCCGACCCCGGGTCCGGGCGCGACGCCGACCCCGACGCCCAGTTCCACGCCGACACCCGGTCCGGGTGCGACGCCGACTCCGACGCCGACACCGAGCCCCAGCCCGACGCCGACCCCGGGTCCGGGTGCGACTCCGACTCCGACGCCGACCCCGACCCCGGCGCCCACGCCGACCCCGACCCCGACCCCGGCGCCGACTCCCACGCCGACCCCGGTGCCGCCGAGCGCGATCACCTTCAGCGGCAGCAGCGTCGCCAACGACGACTCGGCCCACGGCGGCCAGCCGAGCGACCCGAACTACAACCAGCCGACGGTGTTCTTCGCCGGTGCAGGATCAGGGTACACGCCCCAGTCGTTCACCGCCAGCCAGGCCACCAACGTGGGCGGGTTCACCGTCGACGCGTCGGGCTGCGCCGGGATCGCGACCGTCACGGCGACCAGCGGCTCGACCTTCAGCGTGAGCCCGCTCTCGCCCGGCGTCTGCCCGCTGGTCGTCAACAGCGACAGCGGCGGCTCGGCGACGATCTACGTCAGCATCTCCTCGGCGGCGTTCACGGTGAACTCCAAGCGGCACAAGTGACCTGACCGCCGTGCGCGGCGCTCGCCCCGAACGGGCCCTGGACGCCGTGGTCCGCGGCGCGGTGCGCTGGGAGCGCGGCGCCCGGGTGCTGGTCGCCTGCTCGGGCGGGCCGGACTCGGTCGCGCTGGCCGCGCTGCTCGACCGGCTGGCGCGCGAGGACGGCTTCGAGCTCGTCCTCGCGCACGTCAACCACGGCACCCGTGCCAGCGCCGGCCAGGACGAGTGCGTCGTGCTCTCGGTGGCCGCCCGGCTCGGCCGGCCGGTCCGGATCGCCCGCCCGGCGGCCGGAGCCGCCGACGAGGCCACCCTGCGCGACGCCCGCTACGCGGCGCTGGCGGCGCTCGCCGCCAAGGCGGGCGCGGCGGCCGTGGTCACCGCGCACACCGCCGAGGACCAGACCGAGACGGTCTTGCTGGCGCTCTTCCGCGGCACGGGCTTGCGCGGGCTGGCCGGGATGCCGGTGCGCCGGCCGCTGGCGCAGGGGGTCGAGCTGGTCCGGCCGCTGCTGCGGGTCACCCACGCCGAGCTGGCGACGGAACTGCGGCGCAGCGGCCTGCCCTACGCGCTCGACCCGACCAACGCCGGCCCGCGCTACCGCCGCAACGCCCTGCGGGCGCCGCTCGCGGCCCTGCGCGAGCACTTTCCGCAGCTCGACGGGGCGGTCGCGCGCTGTGCCGAGATCGTGCGCGACGACCTCGCCGGTGGAGCGCGCGCGCGGGACCGGCGCGCGCTGCGCGAACGGCTGGAGGCCGAGGACCGGCTGCGCGACGTGTCGTTCGCCCAGGTCGAGGCCGCCCTCGGCCGGCGGCGAAGGAGCACCGCGATGCAGCAGACGCTCCCGCCGGGGATCGAGCGAGTCCTGATCAGCGCCGAGGAGATCGCCGCGGCGCACCGCCGGCTCGCGGCCGAGATCGCCCGCGACTACGCCGGGCGGGCGATCGTGCTGGTCGGCGTCCTCAAGGGCGCGGTCTTCGCCACCGCCGACCTGGCCCGGGCACTCGCCGAGACCGCCGGCGGTCCTACGGACGTGCAGCTCGACTTCATCGCCGTCTCGTCCTACGGCAACGCGCACCGCTCGAGCGGCGAGGTGCGGCTGGTGCAGGACACGACCCACGCGATCGAGGGCAAGCACGTCGTCATCGTCGAGGACATCGTCGACAACGGCCACACCCTGCACTACCTGCGGGCCATGCTCGGCAACCGCCAGCCGGCCTCGCTTCGGGCGGCGGTCTTGCTGGACAAGCCGTACCACCGGGCCGTCGACGTGCCGCTCGATTACGTCGGATTGACCTGTCCGGACGAGTTCGTCGTAGGGTACGGCCTGGACTATCAGGAACGCTATCGAACTCTCCCGTATCTCGCCAAGCTCCGGCCCGAAGTCCTCCCCGCGTGAGCCGGGCCACCAAGACGCCGCGAGACGTGTCATACCGAGAAACGTTCTGAAGAAAGAACGGTAAAAGGGTCTCGCAACGCATGGGTAAGCACCTCAAGTCGATCCTCGTCGTCCTCGGCATCTTCATCCTGGTGATCTTCATCGTGGACAAGCTGGTGCTCAGCCCGACGAACAATCAGCCGCTGTCCTACTCGTCCTTCTACGACAAAGTGCAGGCGCACCAGATCAAGAAGGTCACGATCTCGGGCCACGAGATCTCCGGCGAGACCAGCGACGGGCAGAAGTTCACCACGACGTCGCCGGACGACCGCGACCTGGTCCCGACGCTGCGCGCGAACAAGGTCGAGACGAACGTCGTCAGCCAGCAGTCGACGCCGCTGATCGGCTACATCTTCCAGTTCGTCCCGTTCATCATCATGGCGCTGCTGCTGATCTTCATCCTGCGCCAGGCGCAGAGCGGCGGCAGCCAGGCGCTCTCGTTCGGCCGCTCGCGCGCCAAGCTGCTCAGCGAGAACCGGCCGAAGGTCACCTTCGCCGACGTCGCGGGCGTCGACGAGGCCAAGGAAGAGCTGGGCGAGGTCGTCGAGTTCCTCAAGTACCCCAAGAAGTTCCAGGCGCTGGGCGCGCGCATTCCCAAGGGCGTGCTGCTGCTGGGCCCGCCGGGCTCCGGCAAGACGCTGCTGGCGCGGGCCATCGCGGGCGAGGCCGGGGTGCCGTTCTTCTCGATCTCGGGCTCCGACTTCGTCGAGATGTTCGTCGGCGTCGGCGCCTCGCGCGTGCGCGACCTCTTCGAGCAGGCCAAGAAGTCGGCGCCCTGCATCATCTTCATCGACGAGATCGACGCGGTCGGCCGCCAGCGCGGCGCCGGCCTGGGCGGCGGCCACGACGAGCGCGAGCAGACCCTCAACCAGCTGCTGGTCGAGATGGACGGCTTCGACCAGAACACCGGCGTGATCCTGATCGCCGCCACCAACCGGCCCGACGTGCTCGACCCGGCGCTGCTGCGGCCGGGCCGCTTCGACCGCCAGATCGTGGTCGACCGGGCCGACGTGCGCGGCCGCCAGGCGATCCTCAACGTCCACTCCAAGAACAAGCCGCTCTCGAAGGACGTCTCGCTCGAGACGCTGGCCCGCCGCACCCCCGGCTTCTCCGGCGCCGACCTCGAGAATCTGCTCAACGAGGCCGCCCTGCTGGCCGCCCGCCGCAACAAGTCGGTCATCGAGATGAACGACTGCGACGAGGCGATCGACCGGGTGATGGTCGGCCCCGAGCGCCGCTCGGTGGTGATGTCGCAGCGCGAGAAGGAGAACACCGCCTTCCACGAGTCCGGCCACGCCGTCGTCGCGGGGATGACGCCCAACTCCGACCCGGTCCACAAGGTCACGATCATCCCGCGCGGCATGGCGCTGGGCATCACCTGGTCGCTGCCGGACGAAGACCGCCACTCGATGACCAAGAACGAGATCCTCTCGACGATCAAGCGCGCGCTGGCGGGCCGGATCGCGGAGGAGATCAAGTTCGGCGACGTCACCACCGGCGCGTCGAACGACTTCGAGAAGGCGACCGAGCTGGCGCGCCGGATGGTCACCCAGTACGGCATGTCCGACACGCTCGGGCCGATCCAGTACGGCCGCGGCAACCACCAGGTCTTCCTCGGCCGCGACTTCGGCGAGGAGCGCAACTACTCCGAGGACATCGCCGGCAAGATCGACACCGAGGTCCGCAAGATCATCGACGACTGCTACGCCGACGCCCGCCGGATCCTCGAAGTGAATTGGGACAAGGTCGACCGGATGGCCAACTCGCTGCTCGAGCACGAGACGGTCGAGGCCGAGGAAGTGCTGGCCATCCTGGCCGACAAGCCCTGGCCGCCGGCCAAGCCGAACGCGCCGGCGCCGGCGCTCGAGGAGCCGATTGGCCTCGTGCCCTCGGAGCCCGAGCCGCGGCCGGAGCGGCCCAAGCGGCTGCCGCCGACGATCTCGCCGGAACCCGCGTGACGCGGCGGCGGACGACGATCCTGAGGGCCGCGGTCTCCGCGGCCTTCCTCGTCTGCGGCGGGCTCGCGCCCGCGGCCGCCGCCGACGCGCCCGGGCCGGCGGCCGCCGCGGTCGGCACGCTGCCCGGCGGCGGCGCCTACGCGCTGCGGCCCGATCCGGCCCAGCCGGCCGCCGCGGTCGCGCTCTGGTACCGGGCGCCGGCCTCCGGGTTCGGGCCGGCACCGCGCCCGGGCTTGGCCCGGCTGGCCGCGGCGACCGTCGCCGGCTCGACCCCGGTCACCGGCACGCCGCTGGGCCGGCTGGTCGAGCGCTACGGCGGCCGGCTGCGGGTCGCGGCCTACCCGGACAGCGTCTCGGTCACCGCGCTCGTGCCGCCCGACCGGGTGGCCCAGACCGTGCGGGCCATGACCGAGGACTACTTCGCCCCGGTGGTGGGCGAGAGCGGCCTGGAGCTGGCCCGCCGCGAGGTCGCCGCCGACGCGGAAGAGCGGTCGTACGATCCGGAGCAGGCGGTCGAGGACGCGCTGGGCAGCGCGCTCTTCGCCAGCGGCCCGCTCCACGACGGGATGATCGGGACCGCGGCGGACTACGGGACGGCGACCCTGGCCCAGGTCCGCGCCTTCGCCGAGCGCGCCTTCCGGCCGGCCAACGCGGTCCTCGTGCTGACCGGCGCCGTCGACGCCGGCGTCCTGAGCGCGGTCGCCGCCCGCGAGGGCGCCGCCGCCGGCGCCGAGCCGCCGCTGGCCCAAGTCCCGCGGCCCGCGCCCGCGCCGCTGAACCGGACCGGCAACGCCGCCGGGATCGGCCTGGGCTGGGTCGGCCCGCCGATCGCCGACGAGGCCGCCGCGACCGCGCTCGACTTCGTCGCCGACGCGCTCTTCGCGCCCGGCAGCGGCACCGTCGCCAAAGCGGTGGGCAGCCGCAAGGCGACCGTCAGCGGCCGCTTCGTGACCTACCACGACCCGGGCGTCTTCCTGGTCACGATCTCGGGCGACGACGCCGCGGCCGTGCGGCCGCTGGTGGACCAAGCGATCGCCGCGGCGGCCAAGCCGATGGGGGCCGCGGCGTTCGCCGCCGCCCGGGCCGGCTTCGTCTACCGGATCCGGGCCGGGCTGGAGACGCCCTCGGACACCGCCGGCACCTACGGCTGGTACACCGTCGAGGGTGCGCCCGGCTACGCGCCGGCGGCGGACGGGAGCGGCGGGCGCTACTTCAGCCTTGCCGCGGCGCTGACGCCGGCCGCCGTCGCCCAGGTTGCCGCGCGCTATCTCGGCCCCGCTCCGGCCGTGGTGACGCTCGTCGTCCCGCCGCCCGCGCCCAGCGCGAAGAAGCGCACGACGTGAGGGGGGCGCTCGCGCTCGCCCTCGCGCTCGCGCTCGCCGCGCCGGCGGCCGCCGCCGGTCCGGACCCGGCCGCGGCCGGCCCGAGCGGCGCGCGCCGCTACGTCCGGCCCGACGCCGGCGCGCCGCTGGCCGCGGTCCAGCTGTTCGTGCGGGCCGGACTCGACCGCCAGACGAGCGACCAGGGCGGCCTCGCCGCGCTGACCGCCGAGGCGGTCCTGCGCGCGCCGGTCGGCGGCGTCCCGCTGATCGACGCGGTCGCCGCCCGGGGCGGGTCGCTCAGCTACGCCGTCGCCCCGCGCTACGTTCGCTTCAACCTCCAGGCCGCGCCCGAGTCGCTGGCCGGCCTGGCACCGCTGGTCGCCCGCGCGCTGGCCGCGCCGGCGTACGGCGACGCCGCGCTGGCCGCCGCGCGCGCCGCGCTGGGCGAGCGGATCGCCGAGGACGAGCGCAACCCGATCGCGGTCGGCTTGGAGATGCTGCGCGGGTCGTACTACCGCGGCGGCGCCGGGCTGCCGCTGCTCGGCACGACCGGCTCGCTGAACCGCCTGGGCGCGGCCGACGTGCGCGCGTTCCACGACCGCTGGTACCTGCGCGACGACGCCTACCTGACCGAGGTCGGCCGGACCGGCGCCGCGACCGATGCGGCCGCCGGCGCGCTGGCCGCCGCGCTGCCGGCCGGGACGGCGCCGGCGGAGCCGGCGCTGGTGACCCGGCCGTTCGCGAACGAGCCGCGCCAGCTGGTGACCCACCGCGACATCGCCGTGCCGTTCGTCGTCCTGGGCTTCGCCGCGCCGCCGCTGGGCGACCGCGACTTCCCCGCCGCGCTGGTCCTGCGGGCCCTGCTCGGCGACGTGCTCGACCAGGCCAGCGCGACGACGCTGCCGCCCATCCAGCGCGACGTCGGCCTGATCTACGGCTACGACGCCGCGCCGGCCCAGCTGGTGGTCTGGATCAACGGCGCGCAGGTCGACCCGGCGACCGGTCTGGGCACGCTGGCCGCGGTGGTCAAGGCGGCCGCCGGCAAGCCGCTCTCGGCCGCCGTCCTGGACCGCTACAAGGAGGCCGCGCGCGGGCAGTGGCAGCTCGAGTCGCTCTCGCTCGAGGAGCGCGCCTGGTCGCTCGGCAACGCCGTCGCGCAGGGGCTCGACCCCAGCGCCCTCGACGCGCTCCCGGGCGCGGTCGACGCCGTCTCGGCGGCCGACGTGCAGCGCGTCGCCAAGCGCTGGTTCCAGAAGTTCGACGTGGCGCTGGTGCTGCCGCGCGGGAGCGGCGGCGGCTGAGAGTCGCCCTCGTCCACGACTACCTCAACCAGCGCGGCGGCGCCGAGCGCGTCTTCGCCCACTTCGTGCGCGCCTGGCCCGAGGCGCCGGTCTACACCGCGCTCTACGACCCGCGCGCGGTCGGCGACCTCGTCCCGGCCGAGCGGGTGCGGACCTCGTTCCTGCAGCGCTTCCCGCTGCGCGACCGGCTGTTCCGAGCCTACGCGCCGCTCTACCCGCACGCGTTCGAGGCCTTCGACCTGCGCGCGTACGACCTGGTCGTCTCGTCGACCACCGCCTGGGCCAAGGGCGTGATCGTGCGGCCGGACGCGGTCCACGTCTGCTACATCAACACCGTCTCGCGCTTCGTGTTCGACGCGGCGCGCTACGTCGGCGGCTTCGGCCCGGGCCGCCTCGCGCGCCCGCTGGTGCGGGCGCTGGCGGCCTGGGACGTGCGGGCCGCGGCCCGGCCGACCCGCTTCGTCGCCAACTCGCGCAACGTCGCCGAACGGGTCCGGCGCTGGTACGGCCGGGCGGCCGACGTGCTGCCCTGCCCGGTCGACGTCGACCGCTTCACCGTCGGCGCGGGGGACGGCGACGCGTACGTCGTCGTCTCCCGCTTGTTGCCGTACAAGCGCATCGACCTCGCCATCGCCGCCTGCGCGCTCGCCGGCGTGCCGCTTCACGTCGTCGGCGTCGGCCCCGACCGCCGGCGGCTCGAGGCGCTGGCGCTCGGCACCCGCACGACGTTCCACGGCGCGGTCGACGATGCGACCCGCAACGCGCTGCTCGGCGCGGCCCGCGCCGCGCTGCTGCCGGGCGAGGAAGACTTCGGCCTGGTGCCGCTCGAGGCCGCGGCGGCCGGCCGGCCGACGATCGCCTACGGGGCCGGCGGCGCGCTCGAGACGATCGTCCCGGGCGTCACCGGGGCGTTCTTCCGCGAGCCGAGCGCGCAGTCGCTGGCCGCGGCGATCCGGGCCTTCGACCCGACCCGCTACGAGCCGCGCGCGCTGCGCGCGCACGCGGAGGAATTCCGCCCCGCGCGCTTCGTCGCGCGGCTGCGCGCGCTCGTCGACGAGACCGTCGCCGCGCGCGGCTGATGCTCGGCCGCAGCGAGGGGCCGACCCGCAGCGTCGTCATCGCGGCGTGCGTGTTCGCGCTGGTCTACGTCGCGCTCGACCTCAACAAGCTCTACGCGCTGCGCTACGGCGCCGACACCGGGACGTTCGTGCAGTTCCTGGCCGGCGAAGCGCACGGGCGCGGCTCGTGGAACGGCGCCGAGTACCGGCCGCACCTGCAGGTGCACGACTCGTGGGCGCTGCTGGCGCTGGTGCCGCTGGTGGCGGCTTTCCCCTACGCGCAGACGCTGCTGGTGGTGCAGGTGCTGGCGGTCGCCGGCGCGGCGCTCGCGCTGTGCGCGTTCGCGCGCGCGTGCGGCGCGAGCGCGCGCGGGGGGAGCGCGGTCGGGATCGCGTATCTGCTCTCGCCCAGCGCCCAGGGCCTCGCCTACGGCAACTTCCTGGAGAACGTGTTCGTGCCGCTGCTCGCCGCGCTGGGAGCGCTGGCGGTGCGGCGGCGCGCGCTCGCCGCCGGGCTGGTCGTCGCCCAGCTCCTGCTCGGTTTGAAAGAAGACCAGGCGCTGTTCCTGATCTGGTTCGGCCTGGCGTGCGCGCTCTGGTGGGACCGCCGGATCGGCCTCGCGCTCGCCGCGCTGGCGCTGCTCAACGGCCTGGGGTTCGTCCTCGCGGAGCGCCTGGCGCACGGGCAGCCGTCGCTGCCGGGCTACGCGCTGCACGTCGACGACCCGCTCGGCAAGCTCGGGTTCTTCGCGGCGCTGCTGGCGCCGTTCGCCTTCGCGCCGCTGGTGCTGCGCTGGCGCCTGCTGCTGGGGCTGCCGCTGGCCGCGGAGCTGGTCCTCGCGCGGCCGTGGGCCTACCCGATCGCGCGGCTGGGCACCCACTGGACCGCCCCGTGCGTCGCCGCGGCGTCGCTCGCCGCGGCGTACGCGGTCGCCAAGCGGCCGCGCTTCGCGCTCCCGATGCTGGTCTGCGCGGCGCTCTGCGCGCTCGTGCTCAACGACACGGCGCTCAAGCCGGGGCGCTGGCCGTACGTGGTCGACCGCGCCGCCTACGCGCGCGCCGCCGCGCTGCGCGGCAGTTCGCGCACGGTGGTCGTGCGCCGCACCGACGAAGGCGCCTACGCCGCCGCCGCCGCCAACCCGCACGTCGTGCTGGCGCGCTACGACCGGCGCGAGCGCGGCTACTGTCCCGCCTACGACAAGGACCCGCGCGCGTTCTTCGCCTCGCTGGGCCTGGGCGCGTGGCCGCCCGGCACGACGCTCTGCGCCGGGGTGCCGGTCGCGGCTACGTCTGGTGGGCGAACACGATGAGCGCGACCTGGACCGCGTTGAACGTGCCGTGGGCGAGCATCGAGCTGACCAGCGAGCGGCTGCGCCAGTACGTCCAGGCCAGCACCACGCCGCCGGCCCAGAGCGGCGCGAAGGCGCTGGCGTCCCAGTGCGCCAGGCCGAACGCCGCGCCGCTGAGCAGCGCCGCGCCCCAGAACGGCGCGTAGCGCGCCAGCGCGTTGAAGACGAAGCCGCGGAAGACCAGCTCCTCGACGAACGGTGCCAGCACGCAGGCCATCAGGGCGAAGCCGAGGATCAGCCCCGGGTCGTGCGCCCCGGCCAGGAGCTGGACCGGGAGCTGTTCGGTCTTGAGGTGCAGCACCAGGTCCTGCAGCGCCGCGACGGCCAGCGTGACGACCAGCATCACCGCCCCGCCGCCGAGGCCCCAGGCCAGCTCGCGCGAGCCGGGCGGGCGCAAGCCGAGCTCGCGTAGCGGGCGGCGGGCCAGCCACGACAGGCCGCCGAGCAGCACCGCGGCCAGCGGTACGTACGAGAGCGTCTGGCCGCCGATCAGGCCCCAGTTCAGCACCGGGTGAGCGAGGCGCGTGGGGCGGACGCCGGAGGCCAGCAGCACCCCGACCGCCAGGCCGATTCCGGCCAGGAAGCCGGCGGTCAGCAGCAGCGCGAACAGCAGCGAGCGCCACCAGGCGAACGCGTCAGCCGTCGAGGGCGTCGGCGAGGGCGGCGAAAGTGCGGATGTCGAGGGATTCACCACGGGCGTCGGGGTCCAGGGAGAGGGCGGCGATCGCCTGGGCGATGCGCTCGCGCGGCAGGCCGAGCGCGAGCGCGAGGGAGTTCGCGAGCGTCTTGCGGCGGTACGCGAACGCGCCGCGGACGACCTGTTCGAAGCGGGCTCGGTCGCGCACGGCGGCCGCCGGCCGCTCGAGCCGGCGCAGCACCACCACCGACGAGACGACCCCCGGCCGCGGGTAGAACGCGCCCGGCGGAACGGTGAGCGCCCGCTCGGCCCGCATGGTCAGCCCCAGCGCGACGGTCAGGCTGCCGTACTGGGCCGTGCCGGGCTTGGCCAGCAGCCGGTCGGCGACGTCCTGCTGGACCATCGCGACGATCCGCTCCGGCGGGCGGTCCAGCGTCGCCAGCCGGAGCAGGGTCGGCGTCGCCACGTTGTACGGCAGGTTGCCGGCGGCGCGCCAGCCGCCCGCGCCGGCCCAGCCGGCGTAGTCGAACGCGAGCGCGTCGGCCAGCCGGACGTCGGCGCCCGCCAGGTCGGGCCGCCCGCGCAGGATCGCGACCATGTCGGGGTCGACGTCGAAGGCGGTCACCTCGGCGCCCAGCCGCACCAGCGCCGCGGTCAGCGCGCCGGTCCCGGCGCCGATCTCCAGCACCCGCTCGCCGGGTGCGTCGACCGCGAGCCGAGCGATCTTCGCGCTCGTCCCGCCGTCCATGAGAAAGTGCTGCCCGAGCCGCTTCTTGGGCCGAATCCCCCGCGCGCCCAGCAGCGCGCGCGGGTGCAGGGTTCGGCGCTCGCCGAACCCGTGGCGGTCCTCGCTGCGCTGCGGTCCGCTGGGGTGGTCCTCGCTGCGCGGCGGTCCGCCCTCGTCGTCGATGGTTATTTGAGGAGGTAGACGGAGATCGGGCGGCGGCCGAACTGGTTGGCCTCCGCGCTGCTGTTGAAGCCCAGGTCGATCCGGCGGCCGCGGATCGACCCGCCGGTGTCGCCGGCGATCGCCCGGCCGTAGCCCGGGATGAAGACCCGGGTGCCCAGCGGGATCACCCGCGGGTCGACCGCCACGATCCCGCGCCCGGCGGGCCGGCCGATCGCGGTCATCCCGCTGCAGCCGGAGCAGCCCGCGCTGTAGGCGGTGGCGACCATCGAGAGCGCGGCCGTGGCCAGCTTGAGGGTGCCGTCGATCCCGCGCGAGGCGAGCTGCGAGAGCGCGGCGTACTCGCCGATCCCTTCGGCCAGGATGCGCGGCCGGGCCCGGCGCAGGATGCGCGAGGCCAGGGTCGTCTTGCGCAGGCCCAGCCGGTCGGCCGTCCGGGCGACCATGTACGAGGTCTCGGCGACGCCCGGGGCGCCGCGGTCGATCAGCTTGGTCTTGCCGCGGGCGACGTCGGCCGCCGGGCGCTTGACGGTCGCCGGGGCCAGGGCGGTGCGGACCGTCTCGGTCCAGACGTCGACGTGCTGCACCCGGACGACCGTGTCGGCCGCGAGCGGGGTGGCAGGGGCCGGCCGGACGCGGTCGTGGCGGTCCCAGGCGACGTTCTGGGCGGCCAGCAGGTCGGCCACGGTGGGCGCGGCGCTGCGCAGCGTCCGGGTCTGGTCGTCGACGACGACCGTGACGGGGAGAGCGGCCCGGAACTCGATCGTCTCGCCGTCCACCAAGGGGCTGGCGAGGTCGACGCTGAGCGCGTCCTCGGGGGTCGGCGTGATGCCGTTCTCGGCGAGCAGGTCGCGGGCGGTGGCGGCGTGGGTCTCGAGCGGTTGTCGTTGGTCGGCGCGGACGAGCGTGACGTGCTTGGCCGGGGCGGGTGCCGCGAGCTGCGTGAGCGATTTCGCGATCCCGTCGGTCGTACCGAACGGGAGGAGGAGACCCAGGGAAAGCATGCCGGTCGCCGCGAGGGGGGTTGGTCGATCGTTGCGGATCGTCCGACTCCTTTCTGGCGGAGGGTGCGGCCCACCGAGCCCGGAGTAGAAACTCCGTGCCGCCGTGGTCCGCACTCGACGTCGTAGCAGTAGTCGGCGAGCTGTGCACTGAGGCCGCGAGGCCTTGGCGCTCGGTCGAATGCCTCCAAGACCCGGTCGGGCCTTGGTGAACTACGGCACTCTACCACGGCCGTCAAGGGCGTGTCAAAGACCCCGGTCATAGGAAAGAGGGCGCTCCTTCGCATACGCGCGAGGGAGGGGGCCGGGCCCGCCGAACCCCTGGAGTCCGGTGTCATCGCTGCGCGTAGGGTTCTTCACCGAGTGCTACAAGCCGATCGTGAACGGCGTCGTCGCGAGCATCGACGCGCTGCGCGACGGCCTGGTCGCGCGCGGGGTCGAGGTGACCACGGTGGCCCCGCACTTCCCGCGCTTCGTCGACGACGCCCGCGACGTGGTCCGCATCCCCTCGCTGCCGCTGCCGACCGCGACCGCCTACCGGCTGTGCGTGCCGTACCTGAGCGCCGACGACCGGGCCCGGGTGCGCGGGATCGACCTGGTGCACGCCCACTCGCCGTTCGTCACCGGCTGGATGGCGGCCGCCTACGCGCGCAACAAGCGCATCCCGCTGGTCTTCACCTACCACACGCGCCTCGACGCCTACGCCCACTATGCGCCGTTCGACCGCGGCACCACCGAGCGGGCGATGATCGAGCTGACCCGCCGCTACGCCAACGCGGCCGACACGGTGGTCGTGCCGACCGCGGCGATGGAGAGCCGGCTGCGGGCGCTCGGCGTGCGGGCGCCGATCGCGGTCGTGCCGAGCGCGATCGACGTCGAGCGCTTCGCGGCCGGCCGGCGCAGCGGCTTGGTGCGCGCTCGCCTGGGCGCATCCGGCGAGGGGCCGCTGGCGCTGGTCGTCTCGCGGCTGGGGGTCGAGAAGAACGTCGAGCTCGCGCTCGACGCGCTGGCCCGCCTGCCGGAGCTGCGCCTGGCGGTGGTCGGCGAGGGGCCGCACCGGCCGGCGCTCGAGGAGCGCGCGCGGCGGCTGGGAGTCGCCGAGCGGGTCCGCTTCACCGGCGCGCTGGCCCGCGAGCGGCTGCCCGACGTCTACGCCTCGGTCGATGCGTTCGTCTTTCCCTCGACCACCGACACCCAGGGGCTGGTGCTGGCCGAGGCGCTGGCAGCCGGGCTGCCGGTGGTCGCGGCCCACAGCGAGGCCTCGCGCGATGTGCTGGGGGCCGGCGGCCGGATCGTGCCGGCCGACCCGGCCGCGATGGCGGCCGAGATTTCCGCCGCGCTCGCCGCCGGGCGCGATCAGAGTGCCGTACATTTGGCATTCGACCGGTATACGGTAGAGCTGCAAACGCGGCGGATCCTGGAGCTCTACCGGGAGGTGCTGGCCGCGCGAGCCGCTTGACATCGAACATACGTTCGATATAGGATTGACGCACGAGCCATGACCCAAACCACCACCGCCCGCCACCGCTCCGCCGACGTCGCCGTCGGCTATGCCTCCGACCCCTCCGGCAACGGGGTCGCCTACGCCGCGATCGCGACGGGCTCCGGCCGGGCGGTCGTGAAGGTGCCGTACTTCGCCCAGCCGCTGGCCGCGCTCGACGGGCGCGAGGCGAGCTACGCGGTGGTCGCCGCGGTCGGCAGCTACCTGCGCGGCCGGGGCTTCACCCGGGTCCGCTTGCGCATTCCCGACGCCAAGGCGGTCGAGGACCTCAACTCGCGCAGCCTGGTCCCACCCGTGCTCGCCATGGCCTACGTGAAGACGCGCTGCGTCCTGCACGGTTTCACGCTGGCCCGCGTCGAACGCGCCGAGCCGATTGAAACCGCCGAGCTCGAGACGCGCGCCCGCGCCGACGTCGCCCCCCGCAGCACCGCCGCCGCCTGACGCCCGCCCCGCCCCGGAGCCCGGGGCCGAGCTCGGCCGGCGGCTGACCCGTGCCGAGCTGCCGCTCGAGACCGTCGCCCTGGCCCGGGCGCTGATCGGCAAGCTGCTGGTCCGCATCCACCGCGACCGGACCCTGGCCGGCCGGATCGTCGAGACCGAAGCCTACGTGCCGGGCGACCCCGCCTCGCACGCCTACCGCCGGCTCACCCCGCGCAACCGGGCCATGTTCGGCCCCCACTTGACCGTCTACGTCTACCTGATCTACGGCGCCAACTGGTGCCTCAACGTCTCCAGCGAGGGCGAGGGGATCGGGGCGGCGGTCCTGATCCGAGCCGCCGAGCCGGTCGCCGGCGCCGCCGCCATGCGGGCGCTGCGCGGGCGGCCCGAGCTCAAGGACCGCGAGCTGCTGCGCGGGCCGGGCAACCTGTGCCGGGCGCTGGCGATCGGCCCGGCCGAGAACGGCGCCGACCTCGAGACCGACCCGGCGCTCTGGCTGGCCGACGACGGGACGGTGCTGCCGGTCGGCGAGAGCGTGCGGATCGGGATCACCCGGGCGGCCGACGTGCCGCACCGCTTCTACGCGCGCGGAAACCCGAGCCTCAGCGGCCCGCGCGCCTTGTCGCCGTGAGGGCGCTTGTGGTAGACTGCGGAGCGTCGTGCGGTCCCAAACCGTGCCGACCGTCACGTTCCTCGGCGCCTGCGCCGACGCGCAGCCCCGGCAGCCTCGCCGAGCGGCCGCGTCGCGCAAAGCGCCTCGACTCCCCAAGGGAGCAACTCCGCTGCAGTTCGACAAAGGTCCCCAGAACAACGGTCGCCCGGAGGGCAACGGCCGGCGCCGCCGTTCGCGCCGCAACCGGCGCGGCTTCAACGAGAACGGCGCGCCGCCGCCGGCCGACGTCTTCGCCCAGCCGGAGTTTCCGCAGCCCGTCGGGCCGCCGCTGCTCTCGCCCGAGCAGCTCGCGGAGATGAGCAAAGCCGAGCTCAACGAGCTGGCCAAGACCTTCGAGATCGAGAACCCGACCAAGATCAAGAAGGACGAGCTGATCGCCCAGATCGGGGCCGTCCAGGCCCAGCGCAGCGGGCTCGAAAAGGCCAACGGCGTGCTGGACGTCCTGCCCGAGGGCTACGGCTTCCTGCGCCGCGAGGGCTATCTGGTCGGCAGCGAAGACATCTACATCTCGCAGTCGCAGATCCGCCGCTTCGAGCTGCGCCGCGGCGACCTGGTCGCGGGGCAGGTGCGCCCGCCCAAGGAGAACGAGAAGTATTACGGGATCGTCAAGGTCGAGACGATCAACGGCTACGTGCCCGAGTCGCTCAGCGGCCGGCGGGTCTTCGAGACGCTCGCCGCCGAGCCGCCCGGCCAGAAGTTCACCCTCGAGACGCGCGGCGACGTCGCGGCGCGCGCGATCGACTTGTTCGCGCCGCTCGGCAAGGGGCAGCGCGCGCTGCTGCTCGCGCCGCCGCGGCCCGGCGGGAGCGCGCTGCTGGTGCGCCTGGCGCGTGCGATCGGAGCGAACCAGCCCGACGCGCACGTGATCGTGCTGCTCGTCGACGAGCGCCCCGAGGCGATCACCCACCTCAAGCGGTCGCTAGCGACCGAGGTCGTCGCGACCAGCTTCGAAGAGCATCCCGACAACAGCATCACCGCCGCCGAGCTCGTCCTCGAGCGGGCGAAGCGGCTGGTCGAGGTCGGCCGCGACGTGGTGGTGCTGATCGAGTCGTTCACCCGCCTGGTGCGGGCGTACGTCGCGAGCGCGCACCACAAAGGCCCGCTGGCGGCGCTCGACCCGGCCGTGCTGCAGCGTCCCAAGCGCCTCTTCGGCGCGGCGCGCGCGGTCGCGGGCGGCGGCTCGCTGACCGTCGTCGCGTCGGTCGGCAGCGGCGGCGCGGCGCTCGAGGGCCTGGTGCTCGAGGAGTTCGGCCCGGCGTCCAACGCCGAGCTCGTCGTCTCGCGCGAGCTCGCCGAGGCGCGCGCGTACCCGCCGCTCGACCTGATCCGCAGCGGCAACGCGTACGAGGAACAGCTGCTCAGCGAGATCGCGCTGCACAAGGTCGGCGACCTGCGGCGCGCGCTCGCGCGCGTCTCGAGCGTCGAGGCGTCGGAGCGGATCTACACGGCGCTGGGCCGGACCAAGACGAACGACGAGTTCGTCACCAAGTTCGACCTGGCCAAGGTCTGAGGCTTCAGAAGTACCTCGCCGCGGCGGGGGTCGCGAGCCGCCGCCGGGCCGAGGAGCTGATCGTCGCCGGGCGCGTGCGCGTCGCCGGCCGGGTCGTGCGCGAGCTCGGCACGAGCGTCGAGGCCGACGCCCAGGTCGAGGTCGACGGCCGCGCCGTCCGCCCGGCCGCCACCCACACCTACGTCGTGCTGCACAAGCCGGTCGGCGTGATGACGACCATGCGCGATCCGCAAGGCCGCCGCACCGTCGCCGAGCTGGTGCACGCGGCCGGGGTGCGGGCCCGGGTCGTTCCGGTCGGCCGGCTCGACTACGACACCAGCGGCGTGCTGCTGCTGACCGACGACGGCGCGACCGCCAACCTGCTGACCCATCCCCGCTTCGGGGTCGAGAAGACCTACCGCGCGACCCTGCGCGGCCGGCTCGAGCCGGCCGCGGTCGAGCGGATCCTGCGCGGCGTGCGGCTCGAGGAAGGCCGGGCGGCACCGGCCCAGCTGCGCGTCATCGCCGTCCGGCGCGACGTCTCGCTGGTCGACCTGACCCTCCACGAGGGCCGCAACCGCCAGGTGCGGCGGATGTTCGACGAGGTCGATCACCCCGTGCTCGCCCTGGTGCGCCTGCGCTTCGGCCCGATCGGTCTGGGCGAGCTGCCCGTCGGCGCCGTGCGCGACCCGACCGAACGCGAGCTGGCCGCGCTGCGCCGGATCGCCGGCGCAGCGAAAGCCGCGCCCGAAGAGTGAGACCGAACCGATATGTGTGCGCTGCGCCCTCGCGGAATGGGGCCGCGATGGCGATCGTGAGCGGACGCACTGGGCGGTCCGGCCCGGGGGCGGTGGGCCATTGAAGGTTCGCGGCATCCGGGGCGCCATCACCGTCGCCCGGGACGAGCCGGCGGCGATCCTCGACGCGACCGAGCGCCTGTTGGGCACGATCGTCGCCCGCAACCGCTTCGCTCCCGACGACGTCGCCTCGGCGCTGTTCACCGTCACGCCCGACCTGGTCTCGGAGTTTCCCGCCGCGGCGGCCCGGCGGATGGGCTGGAGCCTGGTCCCGCTGTTGAATTTCACCGAGATCGGGGTACCCGGGCGATTGGAGCGCTGCATCCGGGTGCTGGTCCACGTCAACACCGAGCTGGGCCAGGCGGCGATCGAACACGTGTACTTGGAAGGGGCGACGGTCTTGCGCCCGGACCTGAGCGGCAGGTAGCCGGCCGGCTACGGAGCAGGTGATCGACCGAAGGCAGCCCGAACGCGCCGGGTCGGACCGCCAACGAGACACCGCCGGAGCCGTATTCGTTCCCGTACCAACTCCCGCACCCGAGGTTAGACGACCCGATGGCCGACCGCACTTTCCGCTTGCCCGTTGCCCTCGCGCTTGGCGTGCTGGTGCCGGCGGCGCTTCCGTCCGCCGCGCCGGCGCAGACCTCGCAGTTCTACTCGCCGCCGAAGATCGTCAAGCAGGGAACGGCGACCGCACCGATCGTGGGCACCGGCGCCGTCACGGTCAAGGTGTTCGTCAAGAAGGACGGCTCGGTCGGCCCGGTGACCGTGCTCAAGTCGACCAACCACGGCGACGACGCCGCGGCGCTGCAGATCGCCAAGAGCTCGACCTACAAGCCGGGCGCGCGCGACGCCAAGCCCGAGGACGCGTACTACACCCTGGCGCTCAAGTTCAACGGCAACTCCGTCACCAGCGACACCGGCTCGGCCTCGGGCGAGGTCGCCCAGGCCAACGCCCTGATCCGGGCCGGCAAGTACGATGACGCTAAGACCCAGCTCCAGAGCTACCTGACCGGCCACCCGGGCGACCGCGACGCCGAGGCGCTGCTCGGCGTGGCCGACTCGTACCTCAACGACTCCGCCGGGGCCGCGGCCGCGTTCGACGCGACCGGCGGCAGCCTGCCCGACCGCTTCAAGGTCGTCGCATCCAAGGCGTACACCGACGCCGCGGTCGGCGCGCTCAAGGCCAAGAGCAACGATCAGGCCGTCGCCTACGCCGACAAGTCCCTCGCCCTCCAGCCCAACGTCAACGGCTACTACATCCTCGGCACGGCGTACGCCAACGGGCAGAAGTACCCGCAGGCGATCAGCAACCTCGAGAAGGCCCGCAGCCTGGCCCAGTCCGGCAAGGCCGACGCCTCCACCCTCAACGCGATCGACGCGTCGCTGGCCACCGCCTACCTATTCGGCGGCCAGCCCGACAAGGGCACCGCCCTGGCCGCGGACGTCAAGCGCCGCGATCCCTCGAACACCCGGATCGACGACGCGCTGGCCGGCTACTACAACCAGCAGGCCTCGGCCGACGTCCAGAGCGGCAAGCGCGACCAAGCGGTCGCGGCGCTGGAGGCGGGGGCCAAGGCGGTTCCCAGCCGAGCGGTGGTACTCTATACGGCAGCCGCGAACGTGCTCGGCGGGAACGCCAAGAGCGCCGACGACTGGAAGAAGGTCAAGGCCGAGGCCGACAAGGCGCTCGCGGTCAACCCCAACGATCCGGGCGCCCTGTTCATCGACGGGATCGCGCTCGCCAACGCCGGCGACAGCGCCGGCGCGAAGACCATGCTGGCCAAGGCCAAGACCAACGTGGGGTCGGACGCCGACCTCTCGGCCAAGATCGACACCGCGCTAGCCCAGCTCAACAAGCCGGCACAAAAGTAGTAGGAATGGACGGCGAGACGGCCAACACCTAGGCCCGCGCCGGGAGCAGCATCCCGCCGTCTTTCGTATTGTCCCGGCGGCCGGTGGCCGTCCTCAACACCCGCGGAAAATAGAGAAGGGGCTACATAGACCTCGTGGACATCAAAGGATTCTTGGATACGATCAACTCCGGCGGCCCGGCCATGTGGGTGCTGCTGCTCATGTCGGTCGTGGCGGTCGCGATCGTCATCGAACGTCTGCTCTTCTTCGGCACCCAGCACTCCGATACGAAGGGCCTGCTGCGCCAGATCGGCGAGCGCATCTCCGCCGACGATCTGGCGGGCGCGCAGAAGCTGTGCCGCCAGAACAAGGGCATGCTCCCGCGCATCCTCGAGTTCGGGCTCGCCCGCGGCGAGAAGAACCGGGCCGACATCACCGACGCGCTCTCGATCGCGCTGATGGAGAACCTCAACTCGCTCGAGCGCAACCTCGGCGTGATCGGCACCATCGCGGTCATCGCGCCGTTCGTCGGTCTGGCCGGTACCGTGCTCGGCATCATCCGAGCCTTCCAGGACATCGCGCTCAAGGGCAACTCGACCCCCGCCGTCGTCGCCGCCGGCGTCTCCGAGGCGCTGATCACGACCTTCGCGGGCCTGGTCGTGGCCGTCATCTCGGTCGTGTTCTTCAACTACTTCAAGACGCGCATCAAGGCGTACAACCAGGAGATGATCGTGGCGGCCAACCAGCTCGCCGAGATGCTCCACTTCCACAACACCGGTGCGCCGATCCCGACCGAGCTGTACCAGCCGACGACGACCGCCGCGGCCGCCGCGCGCAAGTGATCCTCCGCTGAACCTCTCGACCGAAGGGCTCGACTCATGAGCATGGTTTCCTCGGCGCAAGACAACGAGGTGATGGCCGAGATCAACATCACGCCGTTCACCGACGTGCTGCTGGTCCTGCTGATCATCTTCATGATCCTCGCCGCGCTGGTCGCCCCGCCGGGCTTCGAGAAGCAGCTGCCCGACAAGAACGACAACGCGCCGGTGCAGCAGCAGAAGAAGACCGACGACATCGAGGTGCTCGTCAACGAGAAGGGCACCGTCTACATCGACGGCCAGCGCACCGACGACCAGCACATCTACGCCGACATGCAGAGCGTCGAGCAGCGCAAGGGCCACAAGCACGTCTCGCTGACCGCCGACGTGAAAGCCCCGTACGGCACGATCATCCGCATCCTGGACGCCGCCAAGATCGCCGGCCTCGAAGACGTCGGCTTCGTCACCTCCTAAAAGAGAATAGGACCGCTACGTGGCCGTTTCCACCGGACAAGGCGAAGAGGAAGTGATGTCGACGATCAACATCACGCCGTTCACGGACGTGCTGTTGGTCCTCCTCATCATCTTCATCATCCTCGCCTCGGTTACCAAAGAGCCGAAGCTCCCCGACGCCAAGAACAAACAGAAGGTCCACCCCTCGCAGATCGTCGTCCTCGTCGACGACAAGAACCGGGTCCAGATCGGTTCGAGCATCGTCGACGAGCTGCAGGCGAAAGAGCAGTTCCAGCAGCTCGTCAAGTCGACCGGCAGCGGGCTCAAGACCGTCATCATCAAGGCCAGCCCGAAGGCCAGCTTCGGCACGATCCTGCGCGTGATGGACGCCGCCAAGGGCGCGAACTTGAACACCTTCGGGCTGGCCAACCACGTCGAGGGCACGCCGGAAGGGCAGACGGGCGGCTGACGTGGCGACGAACAAAGTCCCCGCTCCGCCGCCGACGCCCGGCCAGCGCGCGAAGAACTTCCTGCTCTACGGCTTCGTCCTCTCGATCCTCATCCACCTGATCGTCGGGCCGTTCCTCAAGCAGGAGAAGACCAAGACCGAGGAAGACCAGCCGACGAAGGTGACGGTCGCGCGCATCCCCACGCCGCCGCCGACGCCGCCGCCGACCCCCACGCCCAAGCCGACGCCGCCGCCGACCCCGCCGCCCAAGCAGACGCCGCCGCCCAAGCAGACCCCGGCGCCGCAGCAGCCCAAGATCAAGATCAACACGCTCAAGACCTCGGCCAAGAGCAACAGCGGCCCGACCGAGGCGACCAACAAGTACACCACCGGCAACACCCAGGGCATCCCGCAGGGCCAGGGTACCGGGCCCCCGGCGCCGTCCGCGCCGCCCGCCACGCCCGCCGCGCCCCGGGCGACCCCGACCCCGACCCCGGTGCCGACCCCGACCCCGCTCTCGTGCGCCCGCCCCAACGTGCAGGCGACGACGATTCGCGCGGTCGAGCCGGACACGCCGCCGCTGGCGCAGCAGCAGGGCATCAGCGGCGACGTCCAGGTGATCGTCTCGCTCAACGCCCAGAGCCAGGTCGTCGGGACCAAGATCCAGAGCTCGCCGAGCGCGATCCTCAACGCCACGGCCATGTCGGCGGCCCGGCAGTCGACCTTCCAGACCGAGATCCAGAACTGCAAGCCGATCGCGGCCGACTACATCTTCACCGTCACCTTCAGCAGCCAATGAGCAGGATCGGGACCGCGAAGCGGTCCCGATCCGTGGCGTTTGCGGCCCGCGCTGTGCGGTGGTCCGCTCGGTCTCAGATGCCGAGGTCGCGCAATTTGTACATCGTGTCGATGTAGCCGAGCAACTGCTGCTCCTGCTCGGGCGTGCGGTCGGTGAACTCCACCCCGATCCGGCAGCGGTCGAGCGCCGGATCGTGCCGGCACCAGCGAACCTCGCCGGTCAGCCGCAGCGGCGGCCGCGGGTCGCCGCGCAGCTCGAGCTCCAGCCCCAGCGGCGAGCCGGGCGCGAGCTCGACCGAGCTCAGCATCGCCATCCCGCCCAGGCCCAGGTCGTACGCCTCGGTGCGGGCGGGCGGGACGTCCGCGCCGATCGAGTACGCGACCAGCATCGGGGCATCGGAGAGGCGCCGGTGCGCGCGTGCATCACCCACGCGCGCCGCTTTCACCGCGAGCGGGAATGGCTCCCCCGCGTGCGAACCGACGCGGACGTGACGTTCGTGCAAGCCATGCTGCTCGCGGTGCTGCAGGGCGTCAGCGAACTGTTCCCGATCAGCAGCCTAGGGCACACCGTGCTCCTGCCCGCGCTGCTCCGCTGGAACGTCGACGAAGGCTCGGAATCGTTTCTCGCCTTCGTCGTCGTGCTGCACCTCGGAACGGCGCTGGCGCTGGTGCTGTTCTACCGGCGCGACTGGCTCGCGCTGATCCGGGCGTTCGTCGCCACCATCGTGCGCGGCCGGATCGGCAGCGACGCCGACGAGCGCACCGTCTGGCTCTTGGTGGCAGGAACGATCCCGGTCGGGATCCTCGGCGTGCTGCTCGAGTCGACGGTGAAGAAGCTGTTCGCCTCGCCGGTCCCGGTCTCGCTGTTCCTGTTCGCCAACGGCTTCGTCATGCTGTTGGGCGAGTGGCTGCGGCGGCGCCAGAAAGCCGCCGCGGCGCGCCCGTACCGCGCGCTGCCCGAGCTGCGGGCCGGCGACGGCGTGCTGGTCGGCCTGGCCCAGGCGCTGGCCCTGCTGCCCGGCATCTCGCGCTCCGGCTCGGCGATCGTCGCCGGGCTGCTGCGCGACCTGCACCACGAGGACGCCGCGCGCTACTCGTTCCTGCTGGCGACCCCGGTGATCTTCGCCGCCAGCGTGCTCGAGCTCCCCAAGCTGTTCGCGCCGGGCGCCCACGTGGTGCTCGTTCAGGCGCTGGTCGGCGGCCTGCTCGCGGCCGTCACCGCCTACGCCTCCGTCGCCTTCCTCACGCGCTGGTTCGAGCACAACGACCTCGCCCCGTTCGCCTGGTACTGCCTGGCCGCCGGCGCCCTCTCGTTCGTCCTCTTCGCTACGAAAGTGATCGCATGAAAACGCTCGCCCTGGTCCTCGCCGTCGTGTTCCTGATCGTCGCCGTGCTCTATTTCCTGGGCCACTTCGTGCCGGCCGGCGTCCACGTCAAGCACGGCATCGTCAGCATCGTGCTGGCCCTGCTCTGCCTGGTCTGGTACCGCTTCCAGTCCGCCAACGCCACGCCGAGCTCGCTCCGCTAGCGCGCACTCCGCGAACGAACAGAACGGACCCCGGTCGGCCGCAGAGGCAACCGCCGCTCGTAGGATTCGCCCGAAGGGCGACCGCCGGGCGTCAGCCCGGCCTCCCTGCGATGATGTAGAGCTCGTCGTCGGCGGGTGCGACGAGCTCGACCCGCGGCCGCTGCGCGCGCACGCAGCGCTCGAAGCGCTCGGCGTCCTTGGCCTCGGCCTGGACGATCACGTACGGGGCGGCGCCGGCGGCGGCCAGGACGTGGGCCAGCGCCCGGTCGTAGCCGGCGTCGTCGTTGATCCGGGCACCGAAGACGCCCTCGCGGTAGAGCCGCTCGACGTTCAGGTAGGGATCGCCCTGCCACCAGGCCTCCCACATCCAGATCCGCGGGTCGGCCCGCGTCCCGCCGCGGCCCGGCAGGGCGAGGTAGACGGCGTCGGCCTGGACCGCGGCGAGCGTCGCGGCGAAGTCGCCCCGCCGCACCGTGTTGCGGCGGCCGTTGTCGACCACCCAGCGGGTCGTCTCGCGGATGTAGTGCCAGGCGAGCTCGCTGGGCGCGACGTCGACCAGGTCGTCGGGATAGCGGGCCTTGAGCAGCCAGTGGCACAGCACGTGCCAGAGGCCGACCACCGCCAGCCCCGTCTGCCCGTCGCTGCGCAGGCCGTGGACGTTGGCGTGCCAGACGCCCAGATACCGGCACTGCTCCTCGCTGAAGAAGACGCCTTCCCAGGCCCGGAACAGATCGGTCGGGTAGATCCGGCCGGGCAGCATCTCGACCAGCTCGGCCACCTCGCTGTCGCGCAGGGTCGTGAAGTCGTTGACGACCAGCCCTTCGCCGGCCCGCACGAACCACTCCAGCAGGTCCCCGCCGTGGACGGCGATGCCGTGCCGCTTGAGCGTCCCGAGGTGCATCGGCAACCCCATGAAGGGGTCGACCAGGCTGCGGATCCCGCGCGCGGCGCAGAGGTCGAGCAGCCGGGTCCCCGAGCTGCGGCGGGTGCGGGCGGGCAGTTCGATCACGTCGCGGCTCCGAGCGAGAGCAGGTACGCGCGCACGACCTCCGGATCGAACTGGGTGCCGGCGGCGGCGGCCAGCCGGCGCGGGCCCTCGACCCGGTCGAGCGCGTCGGCGGCCAGCGCCAGCGCCAGCACCGCGGCCAGCCGCTCCGGGGCGCCGTCCTCGTACCAGCCGGCCGCGGCGGCGAGCAGCGGCGCCTCGGCGGCGTAGGCCGGCACGCTGGCGGCCAGCGCCGCCGCCCGGCGCGCCTCGTCCCGCCGCGGCTCGCGCGCGAAGCGCGAGAGCGGGTCGAAGCCGTCGTCGTGGGGCGGCAGCTCGGCGGCGGCCCGGCCCAGTGCCGCGAGGCGAGCCAGGCGCGCGGCCCGGCCGGCGTCCAGCCCCAGCCGGGCCGCCAGCGGCCCGGCCAGCCGGGCGACCCGTTCGCTGCGGCCGGCGAGCCGCTCGTCGCGGGCGTCGAGCCGGGCCGCCAGCGCGCCCAGCTGCGCGTCGGGATCGAGCGGCGGCAGCTCGACCGCCAGCGGCGCGGTCGCGTCGGCCGAGGTCGAGACGAACTCGCGGAACGCGCGCACCAGCTCGACCCGAAAGCGCCGGCCGCTCTCGGCGATCACGGCGAAGAGCGCCTCGCCGGGGTCGCGCGGCTCGGCCGGGTCCTCGACCAGGGCCAGGAACGCGTCGGCGATCCCCAGCGCCATGGCGCCGGCCGGGATGCCGTCCCAGCGCAGGCGGTCGGGAAAGCCGGTCCCGTCGTCGTGCTCGCGGTGCCAGCGAACCAGGTCGGCCGCCTGGGGCGGCGCGCCGGGCAGCTCCGCCACCAGGCGGGCGCCGTGGAGCGGTGCGTCGGCGTAGGCCAGCAGCCGCCGGCGCTCGCCGGTGCCGGGCGGGACGACGACCGCGATCCGGCCGATGTCGGCCAGCGCGCCGGCCAGCCAGGCGGCGGCGACGGCGGCCGGCGCCTCGCCGCGGTGGCGCGCGAAGCGCGCGGCGAGCGCCGCGCGGCGGCGCCCGAAGCCCAGGGAGTGTCCGGCAAATGCGTCGCCGACGGCGCTCAAAAGCCCGAGCGCGCCGTCCGCCGACCCGCCGGCGTCGAGAGGAACAGCCATCCTTGCCCGACGACGTTCACCGCACCGTGACGAATCCCTCACCGCTCCAGTCATCGGCAACCCGAGCCGGCTTCGTCGGCGCCGTCGGCGAGACGCCGCTGATCGTCCTGCCCAAGCTCTCCGCGGCGCTGGGCCGGACGATCCTGGGCAAGGCCGAGCACCTCAACCCGGGCGGCTCGGTCAAGGACCGGGCGGCCCGCGGGATCGTCGAGGACTTCGAGGCCCGCGGGCTGCTGGCGCCGGGCGGGACCGTGGTCGAGGGCACGGCCGGCAACACCGGCATCGGGCTGACCCTGGTCGGCAACGCGCGCGGCTACCGCACCGCGATCGTCATGCCCGACGACCAGGCCGCCGAGAAGTACGCCCTGCTGCGGGCCTACGGCGCCGAGCTGCACGTGGTCCCCGCGGTCCCGTTCGCGAACCCCGAGAACTACTACCACGTCGCGCGGCGGCTGGCCGAGTCGATCCCGGGCGCGGTCTGGGCCGACCAGTTCGAGAACACCGCCAACCGCCTGGCCCACGAGCGCACCACCGGCCCGGAGATCCTGGTGCAGACCGGCGGCGGGCCGACCGCCTTCGTCGCGGCGGCCGGGACCGGCGGGACGATCGCCGGGGTCGGCCGCGCGCTCAAGGCGCACGACCCGGCGATCCGGGTGGTGCTGGCCGATCCCTACGGCTCGGCGCTCTACAGCTATCTCAAGACCGGCGCGCTGGCGGCCGAAGGCGACTCCAACGCCGAGGGGATCGGGATCAAGCGCATCACCGCCAACTTCGCCGGCGCGCCGGTCGACGACGCGGTCCGGGTCGACGACCGCACCATGGTCGAGACGGCGCACTGGCTGGTGCGCGAGGAAGGTCTGTTCGTCGGCGGCTCGGCGGCGCTCAACGTCGCCGCCGCCGCGCGCTACGCGCGCACGCTGCCGGCCGGCAGCCGGGTCGTCACGATCCTGTGCGACGGCGGCGACCGCTACCGCTCGCGGCTGTACGACCGCGCCTGGCTCGAAGAGAACGACGTCGTGCCGGCGGCGACGGGGCTCGAGTTCCTGTGAGCGAGCCCGCGCCGGCCAAGCCTTCGCACATCGCCGCCGACGGTTCGCTGACGATGGTCGACGTCGGCGCGAAGGCCAGCACCGCGCGGACCGCGCGAGCCGAGGCGCGGGTGCGGCTGACGCCGGCCGCGGCCGACGCGCTGCGGGCGGCGACGCTGCCGAAGGGCGATGCGTTCGTCGCGGCGCAGCTGGCCGGTATCATGGCCGCCAAGCGCACCGGCGAGCTGATTCCGCTGGCCCACCCGATCCCGCTCGGCGCGGTCGACGTCCGCTGCGGCTGGCACGACGCGACGACGCTGCGGATCGAGTCGCGCGCGACGACCTACGGCCAGACCGGGGTCGAGATGGAAGCGATGGTCGCGGCCAGCGTCGCGGCGCTGACCGTCTACGACATGTGCAAGGCGCTCGACAAGGGCATCGTCATCGAAACCGTCCGGCTGCTCGAGAAGACCGGCGGCAAGTCGGGCGAGTGGCGCGCACCGTGAGCGCGGTCGTGCATCCCGTCGCGGTGATCGTGCTCTCCGACCGGGCGCACTCCGGCGAGCGGCCGGACCGGGTGCTCCCGGTCGTGCGCGACGCGCTGCGCGGGCAGCCGCTGGCGATCGACGACGAGCGGATCCTGCCCGACGATCCCGCCGCGCTGCAGGCCGCGCTGATCGAGCTCTGCGAGGGCCCGACCCGGCTGGTGCTGACCTCCGGCGGCACGGGCCTGGCCGCGCGCGACCGCACCCCGCAAGCGACCGCTGCCGTGCTCGACTACGAGGTGCCGGGAATCGCCGAGGCCATGCGCGCGGCCTCGCTGCGGCACGTCCCCGGCGCCATGCTCTCGCGCGCGCTGGCCGGGGTGCGCAACCGCTCGCTGATCGTCAACCTGCCGGGCAGCCCGAACGGGGTGCGCGAGACGCTCGAGACCATCGTCCCGGCGCTGCCGCACGGGCTCGACCTGCTGGCGAACGTGGAAACGGACCGCCACCCGGCGAGGTCTGAAGCATCGTGACCTTCCAGGCCGCCCAGTCGTACCTGCTGGGACTGATCAACGAGAACGCATCGCGCCGGATGGCCAACCGGCTCGACCGCTTCCACGCATTCCTCGAGGTGCTCGGCAACCCGCAGGACCGCTATCCGACCGTCCACGTCGCGGGCACGAGCGGCAAGGGCTCGACCTCGACCATGATCGCGACCGCCCTGCAAGCGTCCGGCAAGCGAACCGGCCTGCACACCAAACCGCACCTGACCAGCGTGACCGAGCGGGCGCGGGTCGACGGCGTGCCGATCTCCCAGGACGCGTTCGGCGAGCTGATCGGCGAGATGCAGGGCGCGGTCGACCGGGTCGGCTTCGAGCACGGCCGGCCGACCTACTACGAGATGCTGCTGGCGCTGGCGTTCCTGTGGTTCGCCCGGGCCGAGGTCGAGGTCGCGGTCATCGAGGCCGGCGTGGGCGGCACGCTCGACGGCACCAACGTCCTGCGCCCGCAGGTCGGCGTGATCACCAACGTCGCGCTCGACCACACCGACATCCTGGGCGACACGGTCGAGGAGATCGCGCGCGACAAGGCCGGAATCGCCAAGCCGGGCGTTCCGCTGGTGACCGGCGCGCGCGACGAGGCCGCCCGGCGGATCATCGAGCGGGCCTGCGCCGACGTCGGCGCGCCGTTCGTCTGGGCGCCCGGCAGCACGGCGATCGAGCCGCGCAGCGGCGAGCGCTACGGCCAGTCGTTCGCGGTCGTCACGCCGGCCGACCGCTACGAGCTCGCGCTGCCGATCCTGGGCGACTTCCAGCAGCAGAACGCCGCGGTCGCGATCCGCGCCCTCGAGCAGCTCGGGCCCGGGCTGCGGCCCGCGCGCGCGGCGGTCGAGGCCGGGTTCTCGCGCCTGCAGATCCCCGGCCGGATGGAGTTCTTTCCCTCGCACCCCGGCGTCGTCTTCGACATCGCGCACAACCCCGACAAGGCCGCCCACCTCGCCGACGCGCTCGCGCGTACGTTTCCCGACCGGCGCTTCACCTTCGTGATGGCGATCGGCGAGTCGAAGGACGCCGCCGAGGTGATCCGGCCGTTCCTGGCGCTGCGCGGCTCGTTCACCTTCACCACCTTCTCGGTCGCGGGCCGCAGCGCCATGCGCCCGCAGCGGCTGGCCTCGATCGCCGACTCGCTGGGCGGCTGGGGGCGGGCGATCGGCGACCCGGTCGATGCGTTCTCGATCGCGCGCCGCAACGCCGAGGCGGACGACGTCATCGTGGTGACCGGCTCGACCTTCATCGTGGCCGAGCTGCGCGAGTGGTGGATGGCCAACGTGATGGCCAAGAGCCTCTGAGGTGGATTCGCCCGAAGGGCGAACCGGTTGCGTTCGGCCTGTGGCCGAGCCGCCCGCGAGTGCGAGCTCGAGCGCCGGTCGCGGCGCGCTGCGGGCGCGCGGGCGCGCGCTGGCCTGGGGCGCGCGGACCTACGTCATGGGGATCGTCAACCTCAGCCCGGACTCGTTCTCGGGCGACGGCGTCGCGGGCGCGGGCGGGGCGGCGGCGCTCGCCGCGGCCCACCTCGCGGCCGGCGCGGACCTGGTCGACGTCGGCGCCGAGTCGACCCGGCCCGGCCACACGCCGATCGGCGAGGAGCTCGAGCGCGCGCGGCTGCTGCCGGCGCTGGCCGCGATCCGCGCCCGCCTGCCGGAGGCGATCGTCTCGGTCGACACCTTCAAGCCCGCCGTGTTCCGGGCCGCGCGCGCGGCCGGCGGCGACCTGCTCAACTCGATCTGGGGCGCGCCCGACGAGCTCGTCGCCGCCGCGGCCGAGACCGGTGCGCCGCTGGTCGTGATGCACAACAAGCGGGTCGCGGTGTACGAGCGCGACGTCGTCGGCGAGGTGCTGCGCTTTCTCGACGATGCGGCGGCGCGCTGCGTGCGCGCCGGCATCCCCGCCGAGCACGTGATCCTCGACCCGGGGATCGGCTTCGGCAAGCTGCCCGAGCACAATCTGGCCGTGCTGGGCGCGCTGCCGCGGCTGGTCGGGCTCGGCTTCCCGACCCTGCTGGGCACCTCGCGCAAGTCGACGATCGGCAAGCTGACCGGCCGCACCGTCGAGGCGCGCGCGTTCGGCACCGCCGCGACCGTCGCGCTCGCGGTCGCCGCCGGCGTCGACCTGGTGCGCGTCCACGACGTGGCCGAGCAGCGCGACGTCGCGCGGGTCGCCGACGCGATCGTGCGCGGCTGGCGCCCGGACGGCTGGCACGAGCGCTTGCCGTGAGCGGCGCGCGGCAGGAGGCGCTCGACGCGATCGAGTTGCGCGGCATCCGGGCCTGGGGGCACCACGGCGCGAACCCGGGCGAGCAGGAGGTGGCGCAGCCGTTCGACATCGACCTCGCTTTCGAACTCGACCTGCGCGCGGCGCGCGCGAGCGACGCGCTGGCCGACACCCTCAGCTACGCCGACGTCCACGCGGCGGTCGTGCGGATCGTCGCGGGCGCGCGCTTCGCGCTGCTGGAGCGGCTGGGCGAGGTCGTGCTCGACGCGCTCTTCGCCGACCCGCGCGTCGTGCGGGCGCGGATCAGCCTGGCCAAGCCGCGCCTGCTCGCCGGCGCGACGCCGGTCGTGACGCTCCGCCGCGAGCGCGGGTGACGCGGCCGGTGCCCACCGTGCGAGCCGCGATCGGGATCGGCTCGAACGTCGGCGACGCGGCGGCCGCCGTGCGCGGCGCGTTCGCGCGGCTGGCGGAGCTCGGCCGCCTGGTCGCGACCTCGTCGCTCTACCGCAGCGCGCCGTGGGGCGTGCGCGAGCAGGCTCCGTTCGTCAACGCCGCCGCCCTGCTCGAGACGGCGCTGCGGCCGCGCGCGCTGCTGGCCGCGCTCAAGCGGATCGAGGCCGACGCCGGCCGGGTCGCGACCTACCGCTGGGGACCGCGGGTGCTCGACCTCGACATCCTGGCCTACGGCGCCGAGCGGGTCGACGAGCCCGACCTGATCGTCCCGCACGCGCGCCTGCGCGAGCGGGCGTTCGCGCTCGTGCCGCTGGCCGAGATCGATCCGGGCTGGGCCGCCGCCCGCGACGCGCTGCCGCCCGGGGAGCGCGCGGCCGTCGTCGAACTCGAACCGCGATGAGACGCCTCGCTGCCGCGTCGTTCGCCCTCGTGCTCGCCGCGCTGCCCGCGGCCGCGCGCGCCGACCAGTTCTCGGCGGTCTCGTACGGCGTGCACGTCAGCACCACCGGCGACGGGATCACGCTCGAGAAGCCGCTGCTCTACGACTTCAGCGCGCGGGTCGTCACCAACGACCTGAGCGTCTCCCAGCAGCTGAGCTACGACGGCGTCCCCTACACCTCGACCGCGCGCTTCCAGAACGTCGGCCTGATCGCCGACTTCCGGCCCTACGCCGGGCGCTACCGGATCAGCGCCGGCCTGCTGTTCGGCAGCGACCGGATCGACAACGTCGCCCACCCCGACGGCTCGGCGCTCCAGGTCGGCGGCGGGCTCTACCCGATCAGCGGGGCCGGCACGGTCTCGACCCGGGTCGCCTTCACCCGGCCCGCGCTCTACGCCGGGGTCGGCACCGGCACCGGCCTGATCCGCGGCCTGGCGCTCGACTTCGACGCCGGCCTGCAGGTGCGCAACGGCGTCGCCAGCGCGAGCGCGACCGGGCCGCTGCGCGCCGACCCGGCCTTCGCGGCCGGCCTGGCCCAGCTGCGCGGCGAGCTGCGCACCCGGATCGTCTCGCCGGTCCTGAGCGTGGGCCTCGTCTACCGCCCATAGTGTGCCCGAGGACGGCCACGGGCGGCTCGGCCGAAAGGCCGAACGCGACGGATTCGCCGTAGGCGAATCCACTCACCACATCGTCGCCAGGCCGGCGGCGTTGGCCAGATCGCAGTCGACCGCGGCCGCGGTGCAGTTCTCGACGTACTGCCAGACCACGGTGCCCTCGGCGTTGCTGTCCGGGGTGTCGGGGGCGAACGTCGCGGGCGGCGGCTCGCCGCACTCGTCCCCGTCGTACGGCTCGGGCTCGCTCGACCAGATCCGGGTGCGGGCGAAGTGCTGCGGCGCGCCGGCGTACGCCTCATCGTACGCGGGGCCGAAGTCGGCGTCCGGGTTGCCGTACAGGCCGGGGCCGTACTCGGAGCCGTTGAGGGTCGAGACCCAGCCGTCGAGCCAGGCCACGCTGGGCGACCAGCCGGCCTCGATGTCGGCGTAGACGTACACCCCGGCCGGAACGCCGAGCGCCTTCATCGCCGCGATCGCGGCGTTCGCGTCGGCCGCGCCGGCCGCTTGGTCGCCGGCGACGTCGTCGGGACCGGTGCCGTTGTAGGCGATGAGCAGCTTGCAGTGCTTCTCGTGCAGGTAGGCGATCTCGTCCGCGCTCACCGCGTAGTCGCCGCCGACGTAGCGGCCCCAGAACTGCGGCAGGCGGCCGAGCAGGTCGTACGCGGCGTCCCAGGCGTCGCTGGTGACCGGGTCGGCGGAATCCACCCCCCACGCAATGCCGTTTTGGTCCATCCCGAATCCCCTCGTGCGAGCAAACGTAGCGATAGGCAGGCCGCTTTTCACGGCCGCCGCACCGCCGCCTGCGCGGCGCCCGGCGTCCTGTTGCGGCGGCCCGCTTCGGCCGATGCAAGGGGCATGATGAATTTTCGCCGCGTCTCCACGCTGGCGGCCCTGTCCTGCGCGCTGCTCGCGCCGGCCGCCGCGCGGGCCGACGTCTTCTCGCAGAACGCGACCGATCTCCACGTCTCCTCGCTCGGCTACGGTCTGGCCCTCTCGCACGCGATCGCCTCGCGCGCCGACCTGCGCGTCTCGACCGGCACGCTCGGCTTCGACCGCACCGGCACCTCCGACAACCTGAACTACACGGGCTCGGTGCGGCTGCGCAACGTCGCCGCGCTGGTCGACCTGCACCCGACCCGCTCGCCGTTCCGGCTGACCACCGGCCTGCTGTTCGGCAACGACCACATCGACGTCACCGGCACCGGCTCGGGCAGCGGCACCTACACCATCAACGGCCACAGCTACGCGGTGAGCCAGGTCGGCACCGTCGCCGGCACCGCCAAGCTCGGCTCCGCCGCCCCGTACGTCGGTTTCGGCGTCGGCGCGCCGCGCCGCCGCGGCACCTATCTCACCGCCGACGCCGGCGTCGTCTTCCGCAGCGTCAGCACCACCCTCGATGCCAGCGGTCCGGCCGCGCAGCTGCCGCAGTTCCAGGCCGACCTCGCCCAGGCCCGCAACGACTTCGCCAACTCGGTCGGCGTGCTGCGGACCTACCCGGTGATCTCGCTGGGCCTGGCCACCCGCATGTAGTGGATTCACCTGCGGGTGAATCCTTCGCGCTCGGCCTTCGGCCGAGCCGCCGGGAATCGTTAGGCGCGCGCTGCGAGCACCGGCTCGTAGACGCGCTTGGCGATGAACAGGTCGAGGAGCTGGCCATCGACCTTGCCGCGCTGGGCGAACTCGGTGACGAGGATGTCCAGCGCGCGCTCGACCGAGAGCGCCGGCTTGTAGGGCCGGTCGTGGGCGGTCAGCGCGTCGAAGATGTCGCTGATCGTCAGCAGCCGGACCTGCGGCGCGATCGCGTCGGCCCGCAGGCCGCGCGGGTAGCCGCTGCCGTCGAGCTGCTCGTGGTGGTTGTAGGCGTACTCCGGCACGTTCGCCCACGGGGTCTTCGTCCACGGGATCTCGCGCAGGAAATAGTACGACTGGCTGACGTGCTGCTCCATGGTCTCGCGCTCGGCGGCCGAGAGCGAGCCGCGCGCGATGCGCAGGTAGTCGAGCTCGGCGCCGGTCAGCACCGGCCGCTCCTCCTCGAGGTCGCGATAGGTGGTCTTGGCCAGCGCGTCCAGCACGCCGCCGATCTCGGCCGCGATCACGCGCGGCTCGTTGGCCGCCTCGACCGTCGCCAGCAGCTCGCGCAGCCGCGCGCGCTGGCGCTCGTCGCCGGACTGCTCGATCGCGAGCAGGAAGCGCAGCCGGATCGCGTCGATGCGGCCGTCGGGCAGCTTCTTGCTCTTGCCGAAGATGTACTCGGGCACGGTCACCTTGCCGAAGTCGTGCAGCAGCGAGGCGTAGCGCATCTCGCGCAGCTGGTCGACGTCGAAGTGCAGGCCGGCCAGCGGGCCGCAGCCGACCGCGTTGATCGCCTCCGCCTGCAGCACGGTCAGGTCGGCGACCCGCTCGGAGTGGCCTTGGGTCGACTTGTCGCGCACCTCGATCGCCTTGACCGAGGCCCGCACGAACTGCTCGAAGAGGTTCTGGATCGAGTCGATCAGGACGCGGTTCTCGAGCGCCACGCCGGCCTGCGAGGCCAGCGAGAGCAGCAGCCCTTCGTCCCGGCTCGAGAAGGTGCGCACGACCGCCTCGGTGTGCGCCGGCGAGGCCAGCACCGTCTCGAACTCGGGCTTGCGGTTGATCAGCATGATGACCCCGACGATCGCGCTCGCGTGGTCGCGCATCGGCACCGCCAGCACGGACTTGGTCCGGTAGGCGTTGGCCCGGTCGAAGCTGGGGTTGAAGCGGTACTCGGCGTCGCCCGGGATCGCGTAGGCGTCGTCGATCCGCACCACCTCGCCGCTGAGCGCGACGTAGCCGGAGATCGAGCTGCGCGAGAGCGGCAGCACCGCGCCGAGGTGGGTGCCGGCGTCGTCCGGTCCGGTCTGGGCGACCGCGAAGCGCAGGACGCGCTCGCCGCCGGGGCCGTCCTCGAGCAGGTAGAGCGAGCCCGAGTCGGCGTGGGTCAGCCGGCGCGCGCTGCGCACGATCGTCTGCTGCAGGGTGACGATGTCCCGCTCGGCCGAGAGCGCCAGGCCGATCCGCTGCAGGTGGTCGCTCTCGCCCCGCAGCCGAGCGATCTCGGCCCGGGCGGCGACTGCCGCGGCGGCGTTGCGGACCGCCGCGACCAGCGCCGCGCCCTCGACCGGTGCCACCAGCCAGCCGCCGACCTGCGGGTGCGACGCCAGCCAGCCCGCCGGCGAGCCGCGCTCGGCCAGCACCACGACGCTCGCCGGCTGCCCCATGACCATCAGCTCCAGGGCCTGCTCGACAATCGGCGGCGGGCCCAGGGCGCTCAGCGCGGCTTCGTCGACGAGGTAGATCACCGGGACCGGCAGCACTTCGTCCAGAGAGTAGGGGAAGCCGGCAGCGCGGTGCGGGATGAGGGCCTCGTCGAGGGCGCGCTCGCACCCCCGCAGATCGAAGCCGTACGGGTAGACCAGAACGAACGCCGGATCCATGGCGACGGTGACGGCCACGGCAGACACCTCCTCAAAGCTCTATCGGCAATCGGGCGCCCGACCCCGGGGGCGCCCGGGGCGAGCGTCGAACCGTGCGCCGGATGACCGAGGACCTGATCGCGTCGCGCGCCCGCGCGCTGGCCGGGGCGCTGGCCGAGAGCGGCTTCGCCCGCCTGCGGGTGCGCGACGGCGAGACCGAGATCGAGCTGCGCCGCGCGCCGCGCGCCGCCGTGCCGGCGCCGGCCGCCGCCGAGCCCGAGCGCGCGCCCGAGCGCCGCACCGAGACGATCGCCAGCGACGTGGTCGGGGTCGTGCGCCACCTGCGCCCGCCGGTCGCCCAGGAGCAGGAGCTCGACGGCGACCGCGAGCTGGCCTACGTCGTGACGCTGGGCATCCGCAACCCGGTCCGCTCGCGCGGCGCGGGCCGGGTCAGCGCGGTCTTCGTCACCGACGGCCAGCCGGTCGAGTACGGCCAGCCGCTCTTCGCGATCGAGCGCCGCTGACGCGATGATGGTGACGGAGCGCCATGTTTAGAAAAGTTCTCATCGCCAACCGGGGCGAGATCGCGCTGCGCATCAACCGGGCGTGTCACGAGCTCGGGGTGGCGACCGTCGCGATCTTCAGCGAGGCCGACCGCCAGTCGCTCCACGTCCGCCACGCCGACGAGGCGTTCTGCGTCGGGCCGGGGCCGGTGGTGCGCTCGTATCTGAACATCCCCAACATCATCTCGGCCGCGCTGATCAGCGGCTGCGACGCGATCCACCCGGGCTACGGCTTCCTGGCCGAGAACGCGCGCTTCGCCGAGATCGCCGCCGACCACGGCCTGACCTTCATCGGCCCCAAGCCCGCGGTCATCAGCAGCATGGGCGACAAGGCCACCGCCAAGCGGCTGATGGCCGCGGCCGGCGTGCCGACCACGCCCGGCTCGGACATCGTCGCCTCGGTCGACGAGGCGCGCGAGGCCGCCGGCCGGATCGGTTACCCGGTGCTGCTCAAGGCCACCGCCGGCGGCGGCGGCAAGGGCATGCGCGCGGTGCCCGCGCCGGCCGACCTGCCGACCGCCTTCGCGACCGCTCAGGCCGAGGCCGAGGCGTCGTTCAAAGACGGCCGGATGTACCTCGAGAAGCTGATCGTCAACCCGCGCCACATCGAAGTCCAGGTGCTGGCCGACGAGCACGGCGGGGTGGTCCACCTGGGCGAGCGCGACTGCTCGATGCAGAAGCCCTCGCACCAGAAGCTGATCGAGGAGGCGCCGGCGCCCGAGCTCGACCACGCGGTCCGCGACCGCCTGCACGAGATCGCGACCACCGCCACCCGGGCGGTCGGCTACACCAACGCCGGCACGCTGGAGTTCCTGGTCAGCGGCGACGACGTCTTCTTCATGGAGATGAACACCCGGATCCAGGTCGAGCACCCGGTCAGCGAGCTCGTCTACGGCGTCGACCTGGTCAAGGAGCAGATCCGGATCGCCGCCGGCGAGCCGCTGGGCTTCACCCAGGACGACCTGCACCCGCACGGCCACGCGATCGAGGTCCGGGTCAACGCCGAGGACCCCGACCACAACTTCGCCCCGGCGGCCGGCACGCTGACCAGCGTCGTGTTCGCCGGCGGCCCCGGCATCCGGGTCGACACCCACGTCTACAGCGGCGCCATGGTGCCGCCGTTCTACGACTCGATGCTGGCCAAGATCATCGCGGTCGGGCGGACCCGCGAGTCGGCGATCCTGCGCATGGAACGCGCGCTCTCGGAGACCCGTATCGAAGGCGTGAAGACCACGGTCGAGTTCTGCCGCGAGGTCCTCGCCGACCCGGAGTTCCGCCGCGGGGGCCTGGGCATCGGCTGGCTGCCGGCCTACCTGGCGCGCCGGGCCAAGGCCGCCGTCTCCTGATGCCCTCGACCTCCCGGCGCTACGGGCGCGAGCTCGCCCTGCAGGCGCTCTACGGCACCGAGGTCGGGCACCGGCCGCCGGACGAGCTGCTGACCGAGCTGCTGGCGCGCAGCGAGGCCTCCGAAGGCCGCGCCTTCGTGCGCGACCTGGTGCTCGGCACGCTCGAGAACGAGGCGGAGTGCGACGCGATCATCGCGCCGCTGCTGGAAGGCTGGACGCTCGAGCGGCTGCCGACGATCGACCGGCTGGTGCTGCGCATGAGCGTCTTCGAGCTGACCCACCGCAAGCAGACGCCGCCGCCGGTGGTCATCAACGAGGCGGTCGAGCTGGCCAAGAAGTTCTCGACCGAGGACTCCGGCCGCTACGTCAACGGGGTGCTCGAGCGGGTGCGCCGCCAGGGAGCGGAGCGGTGAGCCGCGCGCTCGCCGGGAGCGGCAGCCTGCCGCGCCGCCAGGGCCGCAAGAAGCGCCGCGGCTTCGGGCGGTTCGTGCTCGGCACGATCAAGTGGCTGGCGATCCTGCTGCTCTTCGCGATCCTGCTCTTCGTCGGCGTCGTGGCGGGCATCGTCGCGTCGTACTCGCGCAACCTGCCCGACATCAACCGCATGGCGGACTACCAGCCGTCGCGCTCGACCCGCGTCTACGCCCGCAACGGCATGCAGCTCGCCAACCTCTACCGCGAGAACCGCACCTGGGTCGCGATCGACAAGATTCCGGTCCGGGTGCGCAACGCGTTCATCGCGACCGAGGACGCCCACTTCTACCAGCACCACGGCGTCGACTTCGGCGGCATCGCGCGCGCGGCGCTGGCCGACTACCGCCACCAGCAGTTCCAAGGCGCCTCGACGATCACCCAGCAGCTCGCCCGGCGGCTCTTCCTCTCCAACGAGGTCTCGATCTCGCGCAAGATCCAGGAAGCGCTGCTGGCGATCGAGATCGAGCGCTACTACACCAAGGACGAGATCCTCGAGCGCTACCTCAACCTGATCTACTTCGGCTCGGGCGCCTACGGCGTCGAGGCCGCGGCGCACACCTACTTCGGCACCGACGTCGGCCGGCTCTCGCTCGGCCAGATGGCGATCCTGGCCGGGCTGCCGGCCGCGCCGTCGGACTACTCGCCCTACGTCAACCTGGCCCACGCCAAAGAGCGCCAGCACCACGTGCTGCAGCGGATGGTCGACGCGGGCTTCGTCACCGCCGCGCAGGCCGCGCAGGCCGAGCGCACGCCGCTGCACCTGATCGGCGAGCGGCCGCAGGGGCTGACGTCGTACCGCTACCCGTACTTCACCACCTACGTCACCCATCTGCTCGAGCAGCAGTTCGGGACGCAGGCGACGTTCGAGGGCGGACTGCAGGTCGACACCACCCTCGACCCGGCCATGCAGGACATCGCGCAGGAGGCGGTGACCTGGGGCGTCGACGCGGCGAAGCGCGAGGGCATCGGCGCGCACCAGGGGGCGCTGGTCGCGATCCGGCCGTCGACCGGCGAGATCCTGGCGATGGTCGGCGGCGCCGGCGCGTTCTCGCTGACCAACCAGTTCAACCGCGCCTGGCAGGCCCACCGCCAGCCCGGCTCGTCGTTCAAGGCCTACGTCTACACCGCCGAGATCGACGCCGGCCACCCGCCCACGACGCTGGTCGAGGACACCCCGGTCGACTACCCGATGGGCGACGGCACGCGCTGGGCGCCGATGGACGACGACAACCGGTTCCTCGGCGCGATCACGCTGCGCTACGCGCTCGCGCAGTCGCGCAACGTCGTCGCGGTCAAGCTGGCGCAGGACCTGGGCGTCGACCGGATCATCGAGTACGCCCACCGGATGGGCGTCACCGCGCCGCTCGACCCGACCCTCTCGCTCGCGCTGGGCTCGTCGGGCGTCTCGCCGCTCGACCAGGCCGCCGGCTACGCGACGCTCGCCAACGGCGGCGTCCACATCGCGCCCTCGCCGATTCGCCTGGTGCGCGACTCGCTCGGCACGCCGGTCCTCGACAACACCTACCCGCAGCAGACCGAAGTGGTCAGCGCCGGCGTCGCCTACGTGATGACCTCGATGCTCGAGTCGGTCATCACCGAGGGCACCGGCTATCCCAACGCCGACATCGGCCGGCCCGCGGCCGGCAAGACCGGCACGACCTCGTCGTTCCGCGACGCCTGGTTCGTCGGCTTCACGCCGGACCTGGTGGCCGCGGTCTGGATCGGCAACGACGACTACACGCGCATGAACGAGTCGTACGGCGGCAACATCCCGGCCCGCATCTGGGCCCGCTTCATGAAGCGCGCGCTGGCGCACACCAAGCCGCGCGACTTCGTGCTGCCGGTCGGCGAGGTGCACAAGGTCAAGCTGTGCAGCACCGGCAAGGACGAGGTCTTCCTGGCCGGGACCGAGCCCGAGCGCACCTGCGGCACGCCCGACGACGACGGCTCGACCCCCTCGCCCTACCGCCGCCGCCACCGCACCGCCGTGCTGCCCGCGCCGCCGGTGCCGGTCGCCGCCGCCGCGCTGCCGCCGCGCGTGCCGGCGCCGGTCGTGCCGCTGACGCCGCCGCCCGACACGGTCGGCGACGGCCGGGCGGCCGTGCCGCTCGACGCGGACCCGGAGCCGACGGCCGCGCCGTGACCACCGTGCGCGCCGACGTGCGGGTCGTCGCCGTCTCGCGGCTGGCCAACTACATCGCGGGCCTGTTCGGCCGCGAGAAGGCGTTCGCGCGGCTGGGCGTGCGGGGCGAGGTCTCGAACCTGCGCGAGCAGCCCAACGGCAACACCTACTTCGACCTCAAGGACCGCGACGCGCTGCTGAACTGCGTCGCCTTCAGCGAGGCCGCGGCAGGCTTCCCCGCGCTGGCCAACGGCGACGAGATCGTGGCCTACGGCGGCGTGCAGACCTACGCCAAGGCCTCGCGCTACCAGCTGCGCGTGCTCGAGGTCGCGCCGGTCGGCTCGAGCGGCGCGCTGCACCGCCGCTACGAGCAGCTCAAGACGCGCCTGGCCGAGGAAGGGCTGTTCGCGCCGGAGCGCAAGCGCGCGCTGCCGCGCTTCCCGTTCCGGGTCGCGCTGATCACCTCGCAGCAGGCCGACGGCGCGCGCGACTTCGTCACCCAGGCGCGGGCCCGCGCGCCGCACGTGCTCGTCCAGGTGATCCCGACCGCGGTGCAGGGCGAGAACGCGGCGCCCGAGATCGTGCGCGCGATCGCCCGCGCGTCGGCGGAGCCGTTCGACCTGATCGTGCTGGCCCGCGGCGGCGGCTCGTTCGAGGACCTCTTCGCCTTCAGCGACGAGCGGGTCGTGCGCGCGCTGGCGGCGGCCGCCCACCCGACCGTCTCGGCGATCGGCCACGAGGCCGACGCGCCGCTGACCGACTTCGTCGCCGACCACCGCGCCGCGACCCCCTCGGCCGCCGCCCAGACCGTGCTGCCGCTGCGCGACGAGCTGCTGGCCCAGGTCGCCGCGTGCGCGCGGGCACTCCGGCGCGACGTCGAGCGGCTGGTCTCGGCCCGCCGCCAGCACGTCGACGTGGCCGTGCGCCACCTGCGCGCGGCCGGCCGCGAGCGGGTCCGCCGCCGCGGCGACGTGCTGATCGGCCTGGAGCGCCGCTTGGCCGCCGCCGCGCCCGCGGCCCGGCTGGCCCAGCGGCGCGGCCGCTACGAGAGCGTGCGCGACCGGCTGGAGCGGGCCGTGCCGCTGCTGCTGCGCCGCCGGGCCGAGCGGCTGGCCGGGCTCGCGGCGCGCCTCGAGCGGGTCGAGCCGGGCGCGCGCGCGGCCCGCGCCGGCGCGCGGCTGGCGCTCACCGCCGAGCGGCTGGAGACGGCGCTGAACGGGTTCTTCGGCCGCCGGGTGGCGCTCTTGGACCGGCTCACCGCGACGATCGAGGGCAACAACCCCGAAGCGATCCTGCAACGCGGCTACGCGATCGTGTACGACGACGTGGGGCGCCTCTTGCGCGACCCGCTGGATGCTCCGCCCGGCACGCGCATCAGCGCGAAGCTCTCCCGCGGAAGCATCAGGGCCCGCGTCGAACGCGACGGGACGGATGGCGGACGACAAATCAGCCTCTTTTGAGGAGTCGCTGCGGCGGCTGGAGACGATCGTGAAGACGCTCGAGACGGAGGAACCCGACCTCGAGCGGGCGGTGGCTCTCTACCAAGAGGGCAAGGTCCTGGTCTCGCGCTGCGGCGAGCTGCTGGCCGGCGCCCAGCAGGCGATCGACGCCGTCAACGTGCCCGCGCGTCCCTCCCTCGAGGACGCGCTCGGTGACGACGAGATCTAGCGCCGAGGCACGCCGGCTGGACGCGCTCGTCGCCGCCACGCTGGGGCTGACCCGCTCGCAGGTGCGCGGGCTGATCCTGGCCGGCAAGGTGCGGGTCGACGGCGTGCCGGCGACCAAGCCCGGCGCGCACGTGCCCGAGGGCGCGCGGGTCGAGGTCGCGGAGCCGCCGCGCTTCGTCAGCCGCGGCGGCGACAAGCTGGCCGGCGCGCTCGACGACTTCGGCCTCGACCCGGCCGGCCTGGCGGTGCTCGACGTCGGCGCATCGACCGGCGGCTTCACCGACGCGCTGCTCCAGCGCGGCGCCGCGCACGTCACCGCGCTCGACGTCGGTTACGGCCAGATCGCCTGGAAGCTGCGCGGCGACCCGCGCGTGACGGTGGTCGAGCGGACCAACTTCCGCACCCTGGCGGACGACGCGTTTCCCGAAGGGTTCGACCTGATCGTGGTCGACGCGTCGTTCATCTCGCTGCGCACGCTCGTCGCGCGCGCGGTCGCCTACCTGCGCGAGCCCGGCACGATCGTCGCGCTGGTGAAGCCGCAGTTCGAGGCCGGGCGCGAGCGGCTGGGCGGGGGCGGCGTGGTGCGCGACCCGGCCGTCCACGCGGCGATCCTGCGCGAGGTCCGCGACGGCGCGCGCGCCGCCGGCCTGCGGGTCGTCGCCGCGGCGCTCTCGCCGCTGCGCGGCCCGGCCGGCAACGCCGAGTTCTTCTACCGCCTGGCCCGCACCGGCGACGAGGTCGGCGACGCCGCGCTCGACGCGCTGGTGGAGCGAGCGCACCAGCCGTGAAATCGATTGCGCTCTACGTGAACCACAGCCGGGCGCGGGCGGCCGAGACGGCGCGGGCGATCGCCCGGATCGCGCACGACGCCGGCGCGCGGGTCGCGCTCTGCGGCGAGAACGAAGCGGTCGACCCGCCGCCGGCCTTCGTGCCGACCTGCGACGTCGCCGACGCCGAGCTGCTGATCACGGTCGGCGGCGACGGCACGCTCCTGCGCGGCGCGCGCCTGGCGCACCCGCGCAACCTGCTGATCCTGGGCGTGAACACCGGCCGGCTGGGCTTCCTGACCGAGGTCGAGGCCGACGCGGCCGGGTTCGCCGCGCTGCGCGCGGTGTTCGACGACCGCTACCAGGTCGAGGAGCGGGTCGCGCTGCACGCCCGCGTCAACGGCGCCGCCGAGCCGCACTTCGCGCTCAACGACGTCGTCGTCCGGCGCGGCGCGCAAGCGCGGATGGCGCCGTTCGGCCTGGTGCTCGACGGCGAGACGGTCGCCCACCTGCCCTCGGACGGGGTGATCGTCGCGACCCCGACCGGCTCGACCGGCTACTTCCTCTCGGCCGGCGGGCCGATCATCCACCCCGCGGTCGACGCGCTCGGGGTGGCGGCGCTGCTCCCGCACACGCTCTTCGCGCGCCCGCTGCTGGTGCCCAGCGACGCCGAGATCGAGATCACCTGCGACGGCGAGATCGCCCGCGCCAACCTCGAGACCGACGGCAACATCGCGGCCGAACTGCGCGCCGGCGACCGGGTGACGATCCGCCGCACCGAGCACCCGGTGCGCTTCGCCCGCATCAGCGACCGCGCGTTCTTCAAGCGGCTCGAGGACAAGCTGCAGTGGGGCGTGCCCATCAAGTTACCATGAAGGCCGTCAGCACGGGGAGGAGCACGACGCTGCTGCGCCTGACGATCGAGAACGTCGGGCTGATCGCGCGGGCGGAACTGGAGTTCGCGGCCGGGCTGACGGTGATCACCGGCGAGACCGGCTCGGGCAAGACCATGCTGCTCGACGCGCTCGGCCTGGCGCTGGGGGAACGGGCGGAGAGCCAGAGCGTGCGCGGCGGCGCCGAGCGGGCGCGGGTCACGCTGGAGCTCGCGCCCGACGACGGGCTGCGCGAGCGGCTCGCCGCGGCCGGCTTCGACCTCGCCGCCGACGACGATCTGATCGTGCAGCGCGAGCTGCTCGCCTCGGGCCGCTCGCAGGCGCGCATCAACGGCCTGCCGGCCGCCGCCGGCCAGCTGCGCGAGCTGATCGGCAGCCTGGTCGACCTCGTCTCGCAGCACGAGGCGCAGCGGCTGCTCGCGCCGGCCTACGCGCTCGACCTGGTCGACCGCTTCGGCGGCGACCAGACGCTCGCGCTGCGCGAGGCGGTCCGCCGGCTGCACGGCGAGCTGCGCGCGGCGCGCGAGCGGCTGGCCGCGCTGCGGGCGGACGGCGGCGCGGCCCAGGCCGAGTTCGCCCGCTTCGCGCTGGCCGAGATCGACGCCGCCGCGGTCGCCGACGAGCACGAGGACGAGCGCCTGCGCGCGCGGCGCGACGTGCTGGCCGACGCCGAGAAGATCCTGGCCGCGCTCAACCTGGCCGGCGCGGCGTTCGAGGACGGCGGCGCGGTCGACGCGCTCGGCACGGCCGAGACCGCGCTGCTGGGCCTGGCCCGCTACGGCGGCGCGTTCGCCGAGCTGGCCGGCACCGCCGCGGCGCTCCAGTCGGAGGCCGGCGAGCTGGCCGCCCGGATCGCCCGCGAGCGCGAGGCGGTCGAGCTGGACCCGGCCGAGCTGGACGCGCTGACCGAGCGGCTCGACGCGCTCGACCGGCTCAAGAAGAAGTACGGCGGCAGCCTGGGCGCGGTGCGGGCCCGGCGGGCCGAGCTGGCCGCCGCGCTCGCCGACGCCGACGACCGCGACGCGCGGCTGGCCGCCGCCGAGCGCGAGCTGAGCGCCCGCCGGGCCGAGCTGCGCGAGCGCGCCACCGCGCTGAGCGGCCGCCGGCGCACCGCGGCCAAGGGGATCGAGCGGGCGGTGCGGGCCGAGCTGGCCGCGCTGGCCATGCCCGCCGCGAGCCTGCGGGTCGCGCTCGAGGGGCTCGACGAGCCGACCCCGGCCGGGCTCGAGCACGCCGAGCTGCGCTTCGCGGCGAACCCCGGCGAGCCCGAGCGCCCGCTGGCGCGGATCGCCTCGGGCGGCGAGCTCTCGCGGGTGCTGCTCGCGCTGACCGTGGTGCTGGCCGACCGGCGCGAGCGCACGGCGCTGGTCTTCGACGAGATCGACGCCGGGATCGGCGGCGCCACCGCCAGCGCGGTCGGGGTGCGGCTGGCCCGGCTGGCCCGGACCGCGCAGATCGTCTGCGTGACCCACCTGGCCCAGATCGCCGCGTACGGCGAGGGCCACGTCGCGCTCCGCAAGCGCGCCTCCAAGTCGGCCACGGCGATCGAGGCGGTGGCGCTCGACGAGGCGGCGCGCCGGGCCGAGGTCGCCCGCATGCTCTCGGGCGAGGAGCACGGGGTCGCGCTGGAGCACGCCGGCGCGCTGCTGCGCGCGGCCCGGCAGGCCCCCGGCTTGCCTGTAGGACGAGCGGACGAAACGGCGTAGGATCGGTCCATGCGGACGTTGCTCCTCGCAGCGCTCCTCGCCGTTGCCCCGCTCGCGGCGGCGGCCGACGACGTCCCCGCGCCGAGCGCGCCGACCGTCGCCGCGGTGCTCGACGCCCTGGCGGCCTCGCCCGACCAGCCCCAGGCCTACAAGGCCTCGGTCGCGCTGCACGTCCGGATGCGGGTCTTCCCGTTCATCCGCCTGACCCTCCACGGCGACTCGTGGTACAAGCGCCCCGGCCTGTACCGGTTCGTCTTCCGCGGCGTCCCGCTGGTCGCCAAGGCGTTCTCCGACATGAAGTACGATCTGGGCGACCCGGCCCGCTGGCCCGAGCGCTACGAGGTCGCCTTCGCGCCCGAGTCGACGCCCGCCGCACCGGTGCTGCGCCTCACGCCCCAAGCAGCCCGGTCCAGGTCAAGCAGCTCGACGTCGCGCTCGACCCGACCCGCGGCCGGATCCTGCGCGCGACCTGGGGCCGCAACGACGGCGGCACGATCACGCTGGTGCAGACCTACGTGCCCGGGATCGCCGGCCACGCCGTGGTCCAGAAGCAAGTCTCGACCATCAACCTGCCCCACATGAAGGCCGAGCTCGAAGCCGACTACGCGAACTTCGCGCTGGCCGCCGACGACGCCGAGCGGTAGCGCTCGCCCGCGGCCGGCGCCGCGAGCGGTAGGGAGGCCGCGGCTCGGAGCGTGAAGTCCGCGCCGTCATGATGATCGACGCCCCGGCCCGCCGCCACTTCGCCAGCGACAACAACGCCGGTGCCCACCCCGAGATCCTCGCCGCCATCGCCGCGGCCAACGCCGGCCACGTGCCGGGCTACGGCGCCGACCCGTACACCGAGCGCGCCGAGGCGCTGCTGCGCGGGCTGCTCGGCGACCAGGCGCGAGCGTTCTTCACCTTCAACGGGACCGGTGCGAACGTGGTCGCGCTGGCCGCGGCGCTGCGGCCGCACCAGGCGGTCATCTGCCCGCAGTTCGCCCACATCAACGTCGACGAGTGCGGCGCGTTCGAGCGCTTCGCCGGCGGCAAGCTGATCGACGTCCCGGTCGCCGACGGCAAGCTGACGCCGGCCGACGTCGAGGCCTGCCTGCACGGCATCGGCGACCCGCACCACGTCCAGCCGGCGGCGATCTCGATCTCGCAGTCGACCGAGGTCGGCACGGTCTACACCGTCGCCGAGCTGCGCGCGCTGGGCGAGGTCGCCCGCGCGCACGGCCTGCTGTTCCACCTCGACGGCGCGCGGCTGGCCAACGCCGCGGTCGCGCTCGACGCCGACCTGCGCACGCTGCTGGTCGAGACCGGGGTCGACGTGCTGACCTTCGGCGGCACCAAGAACGGTCTGCTCTTCGGCGAGGCGATCGTCTTCCTGCGCGACCACCCCGCGGTCGCGATCCTGCCGTACGCGCGCAAGCAGGGCATGCAGCTCGCCTCGAAGATGCGCTTCGTCGCGGCGCAGTTCGAGGCGCTGCTGCGCGACGATCTGTGGCGCCGCAACGCCGCGCACGCCAACCGCATGGCGCGGCTGCTGGCCGAGCGCGTGCGCGGCGTGCCCGGCGTGCGGCTCGCCTACCCGGTGCAGGCCAACGGCGTCTTCGTGCAGCTCCCGCCGCAGGCGATCGAGCCGCTGCAGCGCGAGCGCAGCTTCTACGTCTGGGACGCCGGCACGTCGGTCGTGCGCTGGATGTGCTCCTGGGACACGACCGAGTCCGACGTCGAGGAGTTCGCCGCGGCGGTCGCGCGGGTGGTGAGCGCCGAGCGGCCTAGCATTTGACGCCCGGCGCGCCCGGCGTTTCCCAGTGCGGGACCCCCAGCCCCACCACGTTCGACGGGCTCGGCACGCCGGCCGGAACCGATGCCAGCCACGACCGAATGGCGGGCTCGCCCCGCTCGTTCTGCTGCGCGGCTTGTTCCGCTCCGTAGTTGTCGGGGGTCTTGCCGGGGACGTAGCAGTACGCATCGCCGCCGGCGGCCGCCGCGGCCGCTTGGCTAGCCAGCGAGTTGATCATGAACTGCGAGCGCACCGGATGGTGCTGCGATTGCCAGCAGTGCGTCGCTTCGTGGATGATGAGGTCGGGATCCGAGCCCGGCCGCGCGTACGGACCGGGCCCGAGCTGCATGGCGGTGGCGTCGATCAGCGGGAGAACGGTCGTGAACGGGCGCCCGCCGCCGCCGAGCGCATCGCTCACGTAGATCGCGCCGTAGTCGAGGCTCGAGCCGAACACCGGGGTCAGGATCGCCAGTTCCGCCGAGTCGAGGCCGCGGATTCCGCCCGGTAACCGGATTCCGAACGGCAGGCGCCGGACGGCGGCTGGTTCGTGCGCCGCGCCGACGTCGACCGTTTCGCCGGCGGTGACCCGGCGCGCGGCCGACTCCGCTTCGCGTTCGGCCGCTGCGTCGGGCTCGCCGACGTGCTCCGCGGGCCCGGTTGGTGCGGCGGAGCGGGCGTTCTGCACCACGTGGGTCAGCTCGTGCGCGAGCACCTCGCGCCCGCGCGCGGAATGCGGCTCGTAGGCGCCTCTATCGAAGACGATGTGCGCACCGACCGTGTAGGCGCGCGCATCGACGGCCTGCGCGGCTGCGGCGGCCTCTCCATCGGCGTGCACCCGCACGTTCGCGAACGAGAAACCGAACCGCGGTTCGAAGCTCGCGCGCGTGCGCGCGTCGAGCGGCTGCCCGGCGCGCGCGAGCGCATCGTTGGCGATCTGCGGCACCGCGCGCTGGGTGGCCGAGCTTCGCGCGCTGCGCGAAAGCGTCGCGCGGCACGCGCAGGGCTCGTCGCCGCGCGCGCTGCACGCGCAGGCGCGCCGAAGCACGGGTCGTTCGCCGCGCGGGACGGTCGTTCTCACGGTGATTGCTTTCCGCCGGGAAGCCAGCCGAGGTCTTGGAAGTGGGTGAGGGAGCTGCCGAGGCTGTAGCTGCAGTAGCCGTTGTCGTGCCGCCCCGAGAGCGGCTGGTGGGGATCGATGTGGACCGACGGCGTCGCGCCGCCCAGGCAGAAGTGCAGGCCGGGCGCGTCGGGCGTGACCTCGCGCCAGCACGGCGTCTCGCCGTGCCACCAGTGGTACGCGCCGCCGACGTGGTCGGCGCAGAACTGGGTGCTCGCGTCGAGCGCGGCGGTCAGCGCGGCCCGGTCGGTCGAGCTGAACTCGAACCCTTGCGAACCGCCGCCCCACGTGTTGTGGACGTCGTCGAGCAGCGACCAGCGCAGTCCCGCGGCGGTCCAGCGGGCGTAGATCTGGCGGATGATGTTCAGCGCGGGTCCGATCGCGTCCAGCGCAGCCCAGAGGTTCGCCGGCCGGCCGCCCCAGAAGGCGTTGTCCAGGTTGTGCGTCGAGCCCGGGATGCCGGCGTTTCGCCGCGAGTAGCTCCGCCAGAGCGCGGCGACGAGCGGTGCCGGCAGCGCCGCGTAGGGCGACCCGGGCGGCGGGGTGAGGTCGGCCGGGCCGGCGACGGGGTCGGCCGGCACCGCGGCGGCGGGCAGAAAGGCGACGACCGCGGCGCGGTCGGCCGGGTCGAGCCGCGCGACCTCGCCGCGCAGGTCGGCCCACTCCTCGGGCCGGCTCGCGACGGCGCCCGCCGTGGCGGGCTCGGCCACGTGCAAGGCGACCCGCAGCCGCGGCGGCGTCTGCACGAACGCGCGAAGCTGCTCGAGCCGGGCGTGGTCCCGCAGCTCGACCATCGTCGGCAGCAGTGCGTCCATCGGCAGGTCGCGCAGCAAGCGCGCGGCGGCCGCGGGATCGCCGACGCCGCCGACCGGATCGGTCCGGTCGAGCAGCGCCTCGACCTCCGCCGCTCGCGAGCCCGCCGGGGCGCCGGGCAGCGGATCGCAGGCGATCCAGCCCGGGCGGCCGTCCTGCTGGATGACGTGGGCGGTCTCGTGCCGCAGCAGCCGGGCACCGCCGGCGGTGCCGAGGTCGAACTGGCCCTGCCCGAACACGATGTGGTCGCCGACCGCGAAGGCGCGGGCGCCGAGCGCGCACGCCGCCTGCGCCGCCCTCGCATCGGCGTGGATGCGGATGCGCCCGAAGTCGAAGCCGGCCGGCGCAGCACCGGCTGCCGAGCGGTTCGCGGCCCCCGCCGCCGCGCGAGCCGCGCGTTCGGTCGGATGCTCCGGCTCCCGCGCGAACGGCAGCGGCGAGCTTCCGCCGGCGCGCAGCGCGTGCGCCGCCGGCAGGTCGCGGACCAGCGCGCGGCCGCGCACGGGCAGCGCCGCCGCGGGCGACGCCAGCGCTTGGGCTACGAGTCCTCGCGCGGCCATGGCTTCATCGAGTCCAGCCCAGCCTAGCGCCGGTGAGCCCAAAAGGCAACCTGGTCACCGCGCGGTCGCGCGGATCAGTGCGCCGGCAGGCGGTGGATCTTGAGCACGTTGGTGCCGCCGGCGCCGACCGGCATGCCGCTGGTGATCGCGACCGTCTCGCCGGGCGCGGCGTAGCCCTCGGCGATCACCCGCGCCTCGGCGATCTCGATCAGGGTCTCGATGTAGCGGTAGCTCTGCACGACCGAGGACTCGACGCCCCAGACGACCGCCATCCGGCGCGCGACCGCTTCGAGCGGGGTGAGCGCGACGATTCGCGCCCGCGGGCGCAACGAGGCGATGTGGCGGGCGGTGTTGCCGGTGGTCGTGCCGGTGACGATCAGCCGCAGGCCCAGCGCGTCGGCCGAGCCGACCGCGGCCTGGGCGATCGCCGCGCCGATGTCCTCGTCGGTCTCGATCTGGCCGTAGTCGGTCGCCCGGCGCCGGCGGATCTCCTTGAACGGGTAGCGCGACTCGACTTGCTGGGCGATCGTCGCCATGACCCGCACCGCCTCGAGCGGGTACTGGCCGCGCGCGGTCTCGCCCGAGAGCATCACGGCGTCGGTGCCGTCGAGGATGGCGTTGGCGACGTCGGTCGCCTCGGCCCGGGTCGGCCGCGGCGAGGTCGTCATCGACTCGAGCATCTGGGTCGCGGTGATGACCGGCTTCGAGACGTGGTTGGCCCGCGCGATGAGGTCCTTCTGGGTCATCGGGACCTCTTCGAGCGGAATCTCGATCCCGAGGTCCCCGCGCGCGACCATGATCGCGTCGGTGACGAGCAGGATGTCGTCGATGTGCTCGAGCGCTTCGTGCTTCTCGATCTTGGCGACGACCGGGATCGCCGCGCCGGCCTGGTCGAGGTGGGACTTCACCCGCCACACGTCCTGCGCCGTGCGCACGAAGGACACCGCGACCCAGTCGACCTTCTGCGCGATCCCGAAATCGAGGTGCTCGAGGTCGCGGTCGGTCACCGCGTCGAGCTCGAACGTCCCGTCGGGGTAGTTGATGCCCTGCTTCTCGCGCAGCTCGCCGCCCGTTTCGACGACCGTGCGCACGGCCGCTCCCTCGACCGCGGTGATGCGCAGCGCGATCGAGCCGTCGGCCAGGTAGATGCGCTTGCCGACCTCGACGTCGCGGGCCAGCCCGGGGTACGAGACGCTGACCCCGCGCGCATCGCCGGGCACCTGCTCGGTCGTCAGCTCGAACGGCATGCCGGCCGCCAGCTGGACCGCGGCGATGCCGTCGGCGAAGGTGCCGGTGCGAACCTTCGGGCCGGGCAGGTCCTGGAGCACCGCTACGTGCAGCTGCAGCTCGCGCGCGATCCGGCGCACGTCGGCGATGGTGGCGGCGTGCTCGTCGTGCGTCCCGTGCGAGAAGTTGAGCCGCACGACGTTGACGCCGGCCAGGAACAGGGCGCGCAGCATCGCCGGATCGCGCGAGGCCGGTCCCACGGTCGCGACGATCTTCGTACGTTTCGGCGGCGGCTGCATCGGCGCGCGGGATTCCCCGGCCCTCGCGGCGGTCCTGCGCGCGGCACCGCCCGCCCCGTGAGGAACGGGCCGCTCGGTCGCCGGGCGGCAAGTCGTTACGGACGTCACGATTGCGACCCGGCTTTTTGTGCAACAACGGAAGGATCGATGTCGCGGAGGCTACGGGTGTGTCGACAGCGGAATTTGGTTCGCTCACTCTGCTATTGCTGGTGATCTTGGGGCTCGCCCATCTGCTCGGTTTTGCGTTCACGCACTTCCGGCAGCCGCGAGTGGTCGGCGAGATCGTCGCCGGGATCGTGCTCGGCCCGGCCCTGCTCGGGCACTTCGCGCCGCACGTCTCGGCGCTGCTGTTCGGCAGCGGCCATGTGGGTGCGAAGGACAACGTGGTGCTGGGGTTCCTGTACAACCTGGGGCTCTTGCTGCTGATGTTCGCCTCGGGTGCGGAGACGAAGGGCTTGTTCAACCGCGACGACCGGCGGGAGGTGGCCTGGCTGGGCCTGGTCGGGACCGGGCTGCCGTTCGTGCTCGCGCTGCTCGCCGCGCCGTTCATCCCGTCGGAACCGCTGATCGGCAGCGCCGGGCAGCGCACCTCGCTGCTGATCGTGGTCAGCATCGCCATGGCGGTCACCTCGATCCCGGTCATCTCGAAGATCCTCTACGACCTGGGCATCATGAACACGCGCTTCGCGCGGCTGGTGCTGGGCGTCGCGGTCATGGAGGACATCGCGCTCTGGGGCGTGCTCGCGATCGCCACGGCGCTGGCGAAATCCGGCTCGGTCCCCGAGCACGCGATCGTCGTGCACGTGCTGGCCGCCGTGGTCTACTTCGCCGCCGGGCTGACGATCGTGCCGCGGCTGCTCAAGCGGCTCAGCGAGGCGCACTGGAACGTGCTCGCGCGGACGTCGCCGGTGGCCTATGCGATCGTCGTGCTGCTGGCCTACTCGGCCGTCGCCGCGCTGCTCGACGTCAACCTGGTGTTCGCCGCCTTCCTGGCCGGCTACGCGCTGGTCTGGCGGATGGACCTGTTCCTCGACGCCGTGCGGACGATCACCAAGGTCTCCTTCGCGGTGTTCATCCCGATCTATTTCGTGGTCGTCGGCTACCAGCTCGACCTGATGAAGTCGTTCTCGCTCACGATGCTGCTGGTGTTCCTGGGCATCGGCTGCGCCGCCAAGCTGATCTGCGCGGGGCTGGGCGCGCGCCTGGCGGGCTTCAACTGGAGCGATTGCGTCAACCTGTCGATGGCGCTCAACGCGCGCGGCGGGCCGGGAATCGTCCTGGCCAGCGTCGCCTACGGCGCCGGCATCATCAATGCGGCGTTCTACACGACCCTGGTGCTGTTCGCCGTGCTGACCTCGCAAGTCGCCGGCGCCTGGCTCGACTTCGTCCTGCGCGAAGGCACGCCGCTGCTGACGGCCCAGCGCCCGACCCCGGTGCTCGCGCCGGCCCAGGCGATCCGCTCCTTCCGGTAAACCGCCGCCCGGCCGCGCGCCCGGCGGCATGGGGCCGGCGGGAGCGCATGAAAGAAGCGACCGGTCGTGAGGCGCGTGCGGCGACCGGTCCGGAATGCTCACATCGAACGGCCGTCGCGCCGCCGCGACGCGGTCGCGCTGGGGCTGTCGCTGGTCGCCCACGCGCTGCTGCTGGCGGTGCTGCTGCTGGTGCGGGCCGGCCCGGCCGGCGGCCCCGGCGCCGAGCCCGACGTCACGGCCGACGTGGTCGTCGAGCAGGCCGCCCCACCGCCCGCCCCGCCGCCGGTGCCGACCCCGCGCCCACGGCCGTCCCGCCCGCCGCTGCGGCCGGCCCGGCCGCGGCCGCGGGCGGCCGTCCCGCCCAGCCTGCCGCCGCGCCCGCGCGAGCTGGCCCGCCCGCGCCCGTCGGCACCGCCGCAGCCGAGCCCGCCGCCGACGCGACCGCCCACCCTGCCGCCGCTGCCCACCGTGCCGCCGAGCCGCGTCCCGAGCGCCCTACCGAGCGCGCTCGTCGCGCTCGCGACCGCGGTGCCCACCGCCAGGCCGACCATCGAGCCGACGCTCCGGCCCACGGCCGAGCCGACGCTCCGGCCGACCGTCGAGCCAACGGCGCGGCCGACCGTTCCGCCGGCGCTGCCGCCCACCCGCGCGCCGAGCGTGCCGCCCACGCTGCCGCCGACCCGCGCGCCGACCGCCGCCGCTACGGCCGCGCCGACCGCCGCCCCTACCGTCCCGCCGACGGCCGTACCGACCGCGCGCGCCGTTGCGGCGGCGAGCGTGCTGCCGACGACGGCCCCGACCCGGGCCGCCGCGGCCGCCCTGACCCAGGCTCCGAGCGCCGTGCCGGCGGCCCCGCGCCCGCTTGCGCCCGGCCCGGCCGCCGCCGGCTCGCCGCGGCCGCCGGGCGGCCCCACCGGTACCGGTGCGCCGGCGAGCGCGCCGAGCCAGGCCGCCCCGCGCGGCGCCGCGACGGGCGCCGCGGCCGCCCAGCCCGCCGCGGCGGCCGCCCGCCCCGCCGGCGCGCCCGCCCGTGCCCCGGGGCCGGCCGGCACGCCCGACGCCACCGCGCTGCTCAACGCCAAGCTCAAGGCGCTCGGCGCCGGCAGCGGCGGCACGATGAAGCAGTACGGGGCCGATACCGCCGGCCTGGCGCAGAGCGCGGTGGAGGCCTACGAGGCGGCGCTCGCCCCGCCGGCCGAGGTGCTGGCCAAGACCTTCGGGCTGATCCGGGTCGAGCGGACCGCCTTGGTCGCCGGCTCCGTGGCGTACGTCTTCGAGCGCCGCCGGACGCCCTTCGGCGAGCGCTGCCGGGCCTTCCGGATCACCGACCACCCCAAGCCGCCCGCGCCCGCGCGCTTCGACCCCAACCACCCGCTGGCGTTCCCCGACCGCAACCCCGACCTCAAACCGGTGGTCGAATACATCGACGTCTCGTGCAGCGACCGCCGGATGGAGCCGGTGGTACCGGGCACGCTGGGGACGCCGGTTCCCCGGCATCCCTGAGCGGTCCGGGTGCAGTTGCGAGAATCGCCGCGCCGTCGTATGATGGCGAGCGGACGTTGCGCTGGAAGCGTGGGCACTGCCCGCGCTTCGTCGTTGTAAGGGATCGTTTGGTGATGGACCGACCGCAGGAGCAGCCTGGGGCGGAGCCGCTGCTCGAAGCAGCCTTCGCACGGGTGGTCCATGCCCTGCCGCGCGAGCCGGAGTTCCGGGACGTGGAGATCGTCTCGTCGGCGTCCCACAAGCACCGCCGCGATACCGCCCTCCAGGTCGTGGTCGACAAGGCGGGCGGGGTCGACGTGGCGACCTGCGAGCGGATCGCCGCCCGAATCAACGCCGCGCTCGAGCCCTTCCCCGACCGCTACACCCTCGAGGTGGAGTCGGCCGGGCTGGACCGTCCGCTGGTCAAGCCCGGCGACTACGAGCGCTTCAGCGGCCACGACGCCAAGATCGTCACCACGCTGGCGATCGAGAACGCCAAGACGCACCGCGGCCGGCTCGAGGGCGTGCGCGGGACGAACGTGATCCTGGTGCGCGAGGGCAAGGAGCTCCCCATTCCGCTGGCCGTGGTCAAGTCGGCCAACCTGGAATACGACGTGCGCGCGGACCTGACGCGCGCCAAGCGAGAGAAGAACAAGGACAAATGAACGCAGAGATGATCGCGGCGCTCCGCGAGATCGAGAACGAGCGCAACATCAGCTTCGAGTCGCTGCTCGAGGCGCTCGAAGCCGCCCTGATCTCGGCGTACAAGCGCAATTTCGGCGGCGAGGCGAACGCGATCGTCACGATCGACCGCCAGACCGGCGACTACCAGGTCTACCACCGCCGCAACGTCGTCGCCGACGGCGAGGTGACCGATCCCAAGCTCGAGATCGCCAAGAAGGACGCGGGCGCGCGCTACGAGCCGGGCGACTTCTACGACGAGGTGGTCACCCCGCGCGACTTCGGCCGCATCGCCGCCCAGACCGCCAAGCAAGTGATCGTGCAGCGCATCCGCGAGGCCGAGCGCGACACGGTCTACAACACCTACTCGGCCAAGCTGCACGACATCGTGCTGGGCACCGTGCAGCGCTACGAGCAGCGCAACATGTACGTGCTGCTCGACGACCGCAAGACCGAGGCGCTGCTGCCGTTCTCCGAGCAGGTGCCGCGCGAGAACTACCGCATCAACGACCGCATCCGGGTCTACGTGCTCGACGTGCGCAAGACCAACAAGGGCCCGCTGGTCGTGCTCTCGCGCGCGGCCGAGGGGCTCGTGCAGCGGCTGATCGAGTTCCAGGTACCCGAGATCCAGGACGACATCGTCGAGATCATGGCGATCGCCCGCGAGGCCGGCGGCCGCACCAAGGTCGCGGTCACCTCCAAGCGGCCCGAGATCGACGCGGTCGGGGCGTGCCTGGGGCCCAAGTCCTCGCGCATCGCCAACGTGTCGGACGAGCTGCGGGGCGAGAAGATCGACGTCATCCGCTGGGCGCCCGAACTCGAGACGTTCATCGCCAACGCCCTGGCCCCGGCCAAGGTGCTCGGCGTCGAGCTGTTCGAGGAAGAGGGAGTGGCGCTGGTGACGGTGCCCGACCACCAGCTCTCGCTGGCGATCGGGCGCGAAGGCCAGAACGTCCGCCTGGCCGCCCGGCTGACCGGCTGGCGGATGGACATCACCAGCGACTCCGAGGCCGCCGAGGCGCGCCAGCGCTACCTCGACGAGCGCGAGGCGCGGGCCGCGCAGGCCGGCACGGCCGAGGCCGAGGTCGCCGCGGGCGACGAGGTGCTGGCCGAGGGCGAAGAGGGCGCCGAGGAAGCCCCGATCGACCAGGACGAGCTGCTGCGCCGGCTCGAGGAGTTCAAGCGGGAGATGTTCACCGCCGAATGACCCCCAAGCGGACCTGCGTCGGCTGCCGGACGGTGCACGAGCAGCCCGCGCTGCGGCGGTTCACCCGCCGCAACGGCAACTGGGTCGCCGATCGAAACAAGCGGGCGGAGGGCCGCGGGATCTACCTCTGCTCGCGTGACTGCGCGCAACGAGTCGCGAAAAACAAGCGTTATCCGGGCTTGCACGTCGAAGCTCTGTTACAATGGTGATCTCTGACCTCGGCTCCGTGGAGACCGCGGAATGACCTAACGGCGGTGGCGTCGCCCAGACGCCTTTCTTTGAAGGATTGCATGGCAACCGGTAAACCCAGGATCTTCGAGCTCGCCAAAGAGCTCAACATGTCGTCGAAGGACCTGCTCGGCCTGTTCGGCCGGCTCGGGCTGGAGGCGAAGAACCAGCTCAGCGTCGTCGAGCCGAAGGTCGCCGACCTTCTTCGCGCGCAGCTCAAAGGGGCCAAAGCCGCCCCCAAGCCCGCGCCCGTAGCGGCCGCGCCGGCCCCGGCCGCCGCGCCGCCGCCCGCTGCCCCGGTTGCCGCTGCCGAAGCCCCGCCCGTCGCGGCCGCGGCCGCTCCGGCCCCCGCCGCGCCGGCTGCCTCCGCCAACGGCAGCGCCGCGCCGGTGGCGCCGCCGCCGGCGCCGGCCGAGGCTCCGCCCGCGCCGGTCGCCGCCGCCGCGCCGCCGCCGCCAGCCCCCGATCAGCCGGTTGCCGCCCCGCCGCCGCCCGCCGCGCCCGAGCAGCCCGCCGCCGCGCCGCCGGAGCCCGCCCCGAGCGCGCCGGCCCGGCCCGCGGCCGCTCCGGTCCCGCAGCTCCGGCCGGTTCCCAACACCCCGCCGCGGTCGCGTCCGGCCCCGCAGCAGCCCGGCCGGCCGGCCGCGCCGGCCCAGCCGCAGCAGCAGCCCGCCGCGCGGGCGGCGCAGCCCCCGCCGCAGGCCGGCCCGGGCGCCCCGCCGCGTCCCGGCGTCACCGCGCGCCCCGGCCAGCCCGCCCCGATGCCGCGCCGGCCGAGCGCGCCCAGCGACCCCGTCCCGACCCTGCGGCCCGTGCCGGCCGGCCAGGCCTCGGTCCGGCCGCCGCGCCCGCCGGCCCGCCCGCTGAACCCGCCCGGCCAGGGCAACGGCCAGATTCCGGGCCGGCCCGGCGTCGCACCGCGGCCCGGCCAAGGCGGCCCGGGCCAGTACCAGCAGCCGCGCCCGGGCCAGCCCGGCGCGCCCGGCGCCCAGGCCGGCCCGAATGGCGCCGGCACGCCTCCGGCGGCTTCCGGCAACCGCCGGCCGGCCGGCAACGGCGCGTTCCGCGCGATCCCCGGCGCCACCGCCGGCCCGCGGCCGTTCGGCGCCCCGCGCCCGGGCGGTGCGGTCGGCAACGGCCCGGTCTCGCCCGGCGGCGGCCCCATGCCCTCCTCCGGCGCCACCGGCGGCCGGGGTCCCGGCGGCCGCGGCCGCAGCACCCGCGAGCAACTCGAGGCCAAGAAGGCCCGCGATGCGGAGATGCGGCTGGAGAAGCAGCGCCGCCGCAGCGGCGCCTACGTCGACCGGGTCGAGGACCCGACCAAGAAGCTCGAGTCGATCGAGATCCCCGACATCCTGACCGTGCAGGAGCTCGCCACCTCGATGATCGTCCCGGCCGCGGACGTCATCAAGGAGCTCTTCCGCATGGGCACGATGGCGACGATCAACCAGAACATCTCGGCCGACCAGGCGACCGCGGTCGCGCGCAAGTTCGGCTTCAACGCGATCGTCAAGGAAGCCGGCGAGGAAGTCCAGGTCGAGCAGGAAGAGGACAAGCCGGAGATGCTGCAGCCGCGGCCGCCGGTCGTCACCGTGCTCGGCCACGTCGACCACGGCAAGACCTCGCTGCTCGACAAGATCCGGCTGGCCAACGTGGCCGCCGGCGAAGCGGGCGGCATCACCCAGAAGATCGGCGCGTACACAGTCGTCCAGGACGGCCGCGCGATCACCTTCATCGACACCCCGGGCCACGAGGCGTTCACCGCCATGCGCGCCCGCGGGGCCAAGGTCACCGACGTCGCGATCCTGGTGGTCGCGGCCGACGACGGCGTGATGCCGCAGACCAAGGAAGCGATCTCGCACATCAAGGCCGCGGGCGTGCCGATCGTCGTCGCCATCAACAAGATGGACAAGGAAGACGCCCAGCCCGACCGGGTCAAGCAGCAGCTCACCGACGAAGGCCTCCAGCCGGTCGAGTGGGGCGGCCAGATCGAGATGGTGCCCGTCTCGGCGCGCCGCGGCGACAACATCGACAAGCTGCTCGAGACCGTGCTGCTCGAGGCCGACCTCAAGGAGCTCAAGGCCAACCCGCACCGGCGGGCCGGCGGCGTCGTGATCGAGTCCGCGCTCGACCGCGGGCGCGGTCCGGTCGCGACCGTGCTGGTCCAGAGCGGCACGCTGCGGGTCGGCGACATCGTGGTGGTCGGGCCGACCTACGGCAAGATCCGCGCGCTGATCGACGACAAGGGCAAGCAGACGAAGAAGGCCGGGCCGTCGGTTCCGGTCGAGATCATGGGGCTCAACGACGTTCCCTCGGCCGGCGACGTCATGACGGTCGTCTCGGACGAGAAGACCGCCCGCGAAGCCGCCGCCAAGCGCTCGACCAAACGGCGCGACGTGCGGATGGCGACGACCACGGGCGGCGCCAAGGTCTCGCTCGAGACGTTCATGATGATGCCGGCGGACGGCGGCCAGAAGACCCTCAACCTGATCCTCAAGGCCGACGGCCAAGGCTCGGTCGAGGCGCTGCGCTCGCGGGTCGAGTCGCTCTCGACCGGTGAGGTCGACGTGCGGGTCATCCTGGCCGGCGTCGGCGGCATCACCGAGAACGACGTCAACCTCGCCTCGGCCTCGGGCGCGGTGCTCATCGGGTTCAACATCCGCCCCGACGAGTCGGTCAAGCGCCAAGCCGAGTCCGAGCAGGTCGACCTGCGCTTCTACCAGGTCATCTACGACGTGGAGAACGACCTCAAGAAGGCCATGGTCGGCCTGTTGGCGCCGAAGTTCCGCGAGATCGTGCTCGGCCGGGCCGAGGTTCGCGAGATCTTCAAGGTCTCGAAGGTCGGCTCCATCGCCGGCTGCTACGTGCAGTCCGGCAAGATCACCCGCAACTCCAAGGTCCGCGTGCTGCGGGACTCGGCGGTCGTCTTCGACGGCGAGATCGAGTCGCTGCGGCGGTTCAAGGACGACGTGCGGGAAGTCGCCGAGAACTTCGAGTGCGGCATCCAGGTCGCGCGGTTCGGCGACCTCAAGCCGGGCGACGTCATCGAGGCCTGGACCTCGGAGCTCGTCGCACCGGAGTTGCAGCCGGCGTAGTGGGTTCGATGGTGGCGGGCGTTCGGGGCGGGCACGGTGCCTCGCCGGGGACGCCCGCAATTTCCCATCCTTGGGAAATTGCTACTCGCACAAATTTCGCTCTCGCCCTCCGGGCTTCGCGAAATTCTGTGACGCCCCGGCGAGGCACCGTGCCCGCCCCGAACGCAGCCAGCATGGTGATGGACCGAGCGCAGCGGAATGATGATGCTATCGAAATGTCGTTGCGAGGTCGGATCCGGGGGCCCCGCGCAATGCGTGGGGGGCGCGCAGCCCAGGACGGAGCGCCGTTAGAATGAAACAGCAGCGGCAGGCGCGGATCGATCACGAGATCCAGCGGGCGCTTGCGAAGATCATCGACGAGGACCTCAAGGACCCGCGGCTGGGGTTCGTGACGGTCGTGCGCTGCGAGATCACGCAGGACATGAAGTTCTGCAAGGTGCACGTCTCGATCATCGGGGACCGGCACGTCGCGCGGCAGTCGATGGACGCGCTGCAGTCGGCGGCCAAGTTCTTGCGGGGGGAGCTGGGGAACGCGATCGACCTGCGGTACACGCCGGAGCTGTCGTTCGTCGAGGACCGCACCACGGAGAGGGCGATCGCGCTCTCCAAGACGCTGGAGAAAGCGAAAGTGATCGATGAATAGCGTCGTCACCCCGGTCTCGGCCACCACGGAGCAGGTCGTTGCCGAGCTGCGGCGGCGCTCGTCGTTCGTCTTCGTCTCGCACGTCAAGCCGGACGGCGACACGCTGGGTGCCGGCTTGGCGCTGGGCCTGGCGCTCAAGGCGCTGGGGAAGCGGGTCGGGTACTTCCAGCAGGACCCGGTGCCGCGGAACCTGCGCTTCCTGCCCGATGCGGAGTTCGTCACGCGCGACGTGCCGGCCGACCTGCCGGCCGATACGCTGTGGGTGTTCTGCGACATGAGCGACTGGTCGCGGGCGGGCGAGTTCCTGCCCAAGATCGACCGGGCGAACATGCTCGACATCGACCACCACCTGGGCAACTCGCACTTCGGCGCGCTCAACTACGTGATCCCGACCGAGGCCTCGACCGGGACCTGCGTGCTGCGGCTGCTGCGCGCGCTGCGGGTGGCGATCACGCCCGCGATCGCGACCTGCATCCTGACCACGATCATGACCGACACCGGCGCGTTCATGCACACCAACACGACCGCCGACGTGCTGCGCATGTCGGCCGAGATGATCGAGCTGGGCGCGGACAAGCCGCTGATCACCGAGGAGATCTTCGCCAACAAGCGGTTCGCCGCGACCAAGCTGCTCGGGATGGCGCTCGAGCGCGCGGTGCTCCAGGACGACGACCGCTACTGCTGGACCTACGTCGACCAGGCCATGCTCGACGCGTGCCGGGCGGACGGCGAGGACACCGAGGAGATCGTGCAGCACCTGCGCGCGGTCGACGGCGTCGAGGTCGCGGCGCTGTTCAAGGACTACGAGGGCGCCGTGCGGGTCAGCCTGCGCTCCAGCGGCCGCATCAACGTCCAGGCCGCGGCCTCGGTGCTGGGCGGCGGCGGGCACTTCATGGCCTCGGGCCTGACCTACGAGGACGGCGGCCTGAAGGCCGCGATCGACGGCGTGCACGCCGTCCTCAAAGCTCACGGGCTGTAGTGGTGGATTCGCCTTCGGCGAATCCTTCGCGGTCCTCGCTTCGCTGCGGTCCGCCAGCGCATTGCCGCGTATCGCTTCGCTGAGGATCATGCTCGGGTTCGTGAACTTGTTCAAGCCGGCGGGACCGTCGTCGACGCAGTTCGGTGCGCGCCTGCGGCGCATCTACCGCGATCCGGCCGCCGGAAAGCTGGCGATCGGGCACCTCGGCACGCTCGACCCGCAGGCCGCCGGGGTGCTGCCGGTCGCGCTCGGGAAGGCGACCCGGCTGATCCCGCTGATCCTCGACCGGCGCAAGGCCTACGTCTGCACGCTGGTGCTAGGCCGGGCCACGGCGACCGGCGACGCGACCGGCGAGACGCTGGCCGAGCGGCCGGTGCCGGCCGACGTCGACGAGCGGCTCGCCGCCGCGCTGCCCGCGTTCACCGGCGCGCTCGCGCAGGTGCCGCCGATGTACAGCGCGGTGATGAGCGGCGGGCAGCGGCTGTACGATCTGGCGCGGGCCGGCAAGACGGTCGAGCGGGCGGCGCGGACCATCACGATCTACGCGCTGCGCGTGCTCGGCCGCGACGGCGACGTCGTGCGCCTGCGCGTCGCGTGCAGCGAAGGGACGTACGTGCGCACGCTCTGCGAAGAGCTCGCGGCCGCCTGCGGCACGGTCGGCCACATGGGCGCGCTCTTGCGCGAAGCCTCCGGCCCCTTCGTCCTCTTCGAGAGCCGCACGCTCGACGAGGTCGAGCGCGACCCCGAGGCGGCGCTCGTTCCGCCCGAGCGCGTCATCCCGATTCCGACCGTCGTCCTCGACGGCCGCGGCGCGACCGACTTCCGCGCCGGCCGGATGGTGCCGCTCGCCCACCCGCCGGCCGATAAGCACGTCTTCGTGCGCGACTCCGCGCGTGCGCTCGTCGGCGTCGGCGAGACGGTCGGCGCGCTGCTCGCTCCCCGCAAGGTCTTTTTGTAGATAAATACACCATTGCAGGAGTTGATGGTTGGCTATAAACTCGAAGGACGCATCATTGGTATCGCCCAGTGTCATCTACGGGGATCGGTGCAGTGACGAAGCTCGTCGGGGTTCTAGCGATCGGCCTGCTTGCGGTAGGCTGTTCCGGAAATGCCGGATCAATCGTTCCCCGCGGCGGTGGGACTGCACTAACCGTCGGTGCTTGCCAAACCCAGGGCCAGACGTCGGTTGATAAGCACGCAACGCAGAGCTGCGCCGACGGAGGAGCCCCGCCGACGCCCACGCCGAACCCGAACGTCGCTGCAGAGGACGCTTGCAACGCCGATGGTGGGACGTTTTACAACGACGTCGGGGGCCCCGCCGGAGTCGTTTGTGCCGGAGGCAGCCACGGGCCTGCGGCAGTGTCTGCATACAATGCAGCATGCGGATACACGATCCAAATGACGCGTGGCCACGGCACGATATCCAATAAGGCAGGTGTCCTCGGTTACTTCAACTCTGGAGTCGAAGTATATAATTCTGATTGTAGCTATACTCTGTTCAGCTAGAGGTGGAGACATCAATGACCATTCGTCTATCTTGGAAAGCTCTGCTTCTGATGGCGTTAGAGTTCCTCGCGTCCGCGTCGATAGCCATTGCGGCTCCTTCCATTCCCGTGTTTACGCCGGAACCGATCAAAGATTTCGCTGTGGCATTACGAGGCCAGCGGCGAGCAGTGCTGGATGTCGAGCACATGAACGGCCTGAAGTACCATGCCTATCGATTCCTCGATCCCGATATGGTACTGATCGGGGTGGCGCGTGATGTGTTCATCGATCGAAACGGGCGGGTCAACATCGCCCAAGCGCACGGGCAGCCGATGGGCGGTCACCTGAATCCGACGCACCAGGAGTACTCGCATATTCTGCTGCCGATCGGGGTCACGCCACCTTAGCAGCGCGGAGATCGGGTCCCCGGGCGAGAAGCCGGAGGCTCGTGAAGGTCCATCACGCGCTGCCGGAGCGGGCGCCCGAGCGGGCGCGCGTCGTCGCGATCGGCTTCTTCGACGGGTTCCACCGCGGGCACCGGGCGATCGTGCGCGAGGCGCTGCGGCTGCGCCGCGCGGGCGAGCGCAGCGCCGTGCTGACCTTCCGCGAGCACCCGGCGGCGTTCTTGCGGCCCGGGCAGGAGCCGCCGCTGATCGCGACGCTCGAGGAGCGGGTGAACGCCTTCGCGCGCGCGGGGATCGACGAAGCATACGTGCTTCCCTTCGACGGCTCGATCGCGTCGCTCGCGCCGGAGCGGTTCCTCGACGACGTGCTGGTCGGCCGCATCGGCGCGCGCGCGATGGTCGTCGGCGCCAACTTCCGCTTCGGCAGCAAGCGCGCCGGCGACGTGGCCTTCGCCGAGCGGCACCTGCGCGAGCGGGGCCGCGTCGCGGTGGCGGTGGCCAACGAGCTCGACGGCGGCGAGCGGGTCAGCTCGACCCGCATCCGGGCCGCGATCGCCGCGGGCGACCTGGAGACCGCCGACCGGCTGCTCGGCGTGCCGTACACCGTGCGCGGGGCCGTGGCGTTCGGCGCCGGGCGCGGCCACGATCTCGGCTACCCGACCGCCAACGTCGAGGTCTCGCCGCGCAAGCTGCTCCCGCCCGACGGCGTCTACCGCATCACCGGCCGCCACGACGGCCGCGACTACCTCGGCCTGGTCTCGATCGGCACCAACCCGACCTTCGGCGGCCGCGCCCGCACGGTCGAGGCCTGGCTGCTCGACTTCCACGGCGGGCTCTACGGCGAGGAGCTCGCGCTGCGCGACTTCCGCTTCGTGCGCGGCCAGCGCAGGTTCGGCTCCGCCGACGAGCTGGTCGCCCAGATGCGCGAGGACGCGGCGACGGTGAAGTTTCCCTCGGTCGTCTGACCGCCGGTGAACCCCGCCGGTCCGGACCGCGTTCTTAGGGTCGTGCGCTTACCGACCATCGCCGCGCTCGCCGCGGCCCTCTCGCTCGTCCCGGCCGCCGCGCTGGCCGTGCCGCAGGTCGGCCAGCCCGCGCCGGCGCTCTCGCTGCCCTCGCCCGACGGCAAGGCGACGGTCTCGCTGGCCCAGCTGCGCGGCAAGCCGGTCTACCTGAACTTCTTCGCCTCGTGGTGCGGCCCGTGCAACGTCGAGGCGCCGGCGATCGCCCAGCTCCGCGGCAAGTACGCCAAGCGCGGCCTGCAGGTGCTCGGCATCGACGAGCTGGACCCGCCCAACAAGGCGACCGAGTTCGAGAAGAAGTACGGCGCCCCGTACACGCTGGTCGGCATCGACGCCTCCGGCGCGACCGGCCGGACCTTCGGCACCGTGGTGATGCCGGTCCACGTCTTCATCGACCGCAAGGGCGTCGTGCGGGTCTTCCACCTGGGCGAGATGAACTCGAGCGAGATCGAGACCGCGATCGCGACGACCCTGAAGTAGCGGCCGGATCCGTGGCGTGGTCGAACGACCCGGCCAGCCTTTGACGCAACCAGGCAAGTGAGATATGGTGTGCCAAATGGCAGTAGGCAGAGTGCCACGCTCGAAGGTGAGAAAGAAACCGGTCCGCCGGCGCGGAGCGGGCGACCAGGGCTCGCTTCGGCTGCAGCTCGTGGGCAGTACGGATACGGCGGCGGTCCGGGCCGCCATCGTGCAGAACGGTGTCGCGGGCGACGCGTTTCGCGCCGTACGAGAGCGGCTGAAGCTGACGATTACGGACGCATCGCGCGTCCTGGGGGCCGGCGAGCGCACGATCATTCGAAAAGAGCAGCAGCACACGCCCCTGTCGGCAACGGAGTCCGATCGGGCATACCGGCTGGCCCGCGTCGCCGACCTCGCGATCGAGCTGATCGGCGACGAGAGCAAGGCGACGGCGTGGCTGCGCACTCCGAGCGCGTACCTGGGCGGAGAAACACCCGTCGCGATGCTCGACACCGAAGTCGGAACCGACCTGGTCGTCGAGTCCCTCTATGCGATCGCGTATGGCGGCGTCGCCTAGGTGCGCGTCTGGCGCCTGACGCGGGCGCCCTTCGCCCGAACGCCGTTCGACGGCGTCGGCCCTGCACGCGGCGGAGGGCGGTGGAACGGCCGGGGCACCTACGTCGCGTACGCTTCGTCGTCGAGGGCGCTCGCGATCCTCGAAGTGCTGGTGCACATCAACCGGGAGCAGGCGCCAGCGGACTACGTGTTCGTCGAAGCCGAGCTCCCGGACGATGCGGTCGAGGTCCTCGACGTGGCGGGACTGCCGAAGGGATGGCAAAGCGAGCCGCCACCGGCATCGTTGCGTACGATCGCTGACCGGTGGGTTCGTTCGAACAGCGCACTTGCGTTGCGCGTACCCTCGGCCATCGTTCCCCAGGAAGCGAATGTTCTGATCAATCCCGGACACCCGCGCATCGGCGAACTACGAATCATCGGCAAACCGCAACCGGCGATTCTCGATCCTCGTCTGCTTGGCTGAAGTTTTCACTACGAAATACTCGCCGAGCTCGTCCAAGATGGCACCCTTGCCATAGTCCCCGCTGCTCGCTCTACGCGCTTTTTCATGCGCCCTAGGTCCGCTTGCGGTATGATGGCTCCATGCGCGTGCTGATCGTTCTGGCCACGGTTGCCGGGATCGTCGCCGGCGGGCTGGTGCGGGCCGGGGCGGACGAGCCCGGCGCGATGGGCTCGATGCCGGCCACGGCCGGGAAGCCGCCCATGTCCATGGGGCACATGGCCCACATGGCGCTGACCGACCCGCGGCCTCCGCGGCCGGGCGACCGGGAGCGGGCCGATGCGATCGTCGCCGGGGCGAAGCGGGCGATGGCGCGCTATCCCGACGTTGCCGCGGCCGAGCAGGGCGGGTTCAAGAAGTTCTTGCCCGGGATACCGCTGCCGATCGAGCACTACACCAGCGCCGCGTACGCCCGCGAGCAGTGGACCGGCCACCTCGACCCCGACCACCCGACCTCGCTGATCTTCGAGCGCCACGGCGCCGATCTGGCGCTGGTCGGCGTGATGTACACCGCCGGCACGTCGTTCACGCCCGACCAGCTCGACGCGCTGGTGCCGCTGAGCGTCGCGCGCTGGCACCGCCACGTCGACTACTGCTTCGCGCCGGCCGGCATCCACGGCGACCGGCGCTTCGGCTTGGCCGGAACGATCGCCTCGCAGCCCGAGTGCGAGGCCGCGCACGGCCGCTGGGTGCCGCAGATCTTCGGCTGGATGGTCCACGTCTGGCCGAACGAGCGCGATCCGGCCCAGGTCTGGGCGGTCGACCGCGACGACGCCGCCGGCCAGCCGTCGATGTCTCACACGACGATGTAGGCCAACCCCTCGCGGACCAGCGCGGGCGCCGGGCGCGTCGCTAGTGCCCGGCGGCGCGGGCCGCCGCGCACAGATCGACCGCCGCTTTCGCGTCGACGCGGACGTCCTGGTAGCGGCCGGCTTTGTCCTCGCGCTCGGCGGCGGCGAGGCGCTGCTGGGCGATGCGGGTGTTCGCGGAGCGGGCCTGCGCACAGGCGCCGACCGCGCCGCGGGCCTGCGCGACGAAGGCGTCGGCGTCGACCTGCGCGACGGTGCCGCCGGCCAGCGGGAAGGGGTTCGTCTGCAGGGCGCTGGTGGGGGCGTACGGCCGGACCGTCGTGATCTGGCTGGGCGGCTGCTTGTTGGCGTCGATGAGGGCCTGGATCGCGGCCGTGCGGGCGCGGGAGATCTCGCCGGCGTTGTAGCTGTTGACCGCCTGGGTGTAGGAGAAGGTCGCGCTCTGGGCGGCCTGCGGGTTGGTCGCCGCGGCGCGCGCGGTGGCCATCATCGCGTCGAAGATCAGGTTCGAGGTCTGGTTCCCCGGCGGGGGAGGCTTTGGCAGCGGGCCGGTCACCTGGGCCGCCGCGCCGGCGCCGAGCGCTCCGGCCAGCGCCAGCACGAGGGTTGCGGTTCGGACGGGTCGGTTCTTCATGCGGCTGCCTCGACGGTGATCGCGCTACCGTCGTAGTCTACCCAGGCGGTGTGCCCGCTCGCCAGGCGGCCGCGCAGGATCGCTTCGGACAGCGGCGTCGTCACGTGGCGGGCGATCGTGCGCGCGACGAAGCGCGCGCCGCTGCCCTGGGCGATGCTCTCGGTGGCCAGGAAGCGGCGGGCCGGCTCGCTCAGGTCGAGCTGCATGGTGTGCGCGCCCATCCGCTCCGCCAGCGCGGCGATCTGCAGCTCGACGATCCGCTCGATCTGCGCCCGGCCGAGCTCGGAGAACTCGACCACCTCGTCGATCCGGTCGAGCAGCTCGCGCCGCAGCGTCGCCTCGACGTCCTCGCGGTCGAGGTTGGAGGTGAGCACCAGGATCGCGTGGCGGAAGTCGATCGTGCGGCCCTTCGCGTCGGTGACGCGGCCGTCGTCGAGGATCTGCAGCAGGATCGCGGCGACGTCGGGGTGCGCCTTCTCGATCTCGTCGAACAGCACCACCGAGTACGGCCGGCGGCGCATCGGCTCGGTCAGCTGGCCCGGCTCGTCGTGGCCCTGGTAGCCCGGCGGCGCGCCGATCAGGCGCGAGATCGTGTGGGACTCGGTGTACTCCGAGAGGTCCAGCCGGATCAGCGCGTCGTCGGTGCCGAACAGCGCCTGCGCGAGCGCGCGCGCCAGCTCGGTCTTGCCGACGCCGCTGGGGCCGATGAACAAGAAGCCGCCGACCGGCTTGCGCGGGTCCTTGAGGCCGGCCCGCGCGCGGCGAATCGCCTCGGAGACGGCCCGGACGGCCGGCTCCTGGCCGACCACCCGCGCTTGGAGCTGGGTCTCGAGCGCCAGCAGGCCGGCGCGCTGCGCGTCGGTGATCGTGCCCTGCGGGATGCCGGTCCAGCGCGAAACGACCGCGGCGACGCGCTCGACGTCGACCCGCTTCTCGTTGCGCATCGCGGCGGTCGCCGACGCTTCGTCCATCACGTCGATCGCCTTGTCGGGCAGGTAGCGGTCGGCGATGTAGCGCGCGGCCAGCGTCGCGGCGGCCTCGAGCGCGTCGTCGTCGATCGCCACGCCGTGGTGCGCGGCGTACTTGGGGCGCAGGCCGCGCAGGATCGCGACGGTCTGCTCGATCGTCGGCTCGTCGACCTGCACCGGCTGGAAGCGCCGCTCGAGCGCGGCGTCCGACTCGATGTACTTGCGGTACTCGTCGAAGGTCGTCGCGCCGACGCACTGCAGCTCGCCGCGGGCCAGCTCCGGCTTGATCATCGAGGAGAGGTCGAGCGAGCCTTCCGCGGCGCCCGCGCCGACCAGCGTGTGCAGCTCGTCGATGAACAGGATGATGTCGCGGCCGGCGCGCTTGACCTCGTCGAGCATGCGCTTCACCCGGCCCTCGAACTCGCCGCGGTACTTCGTGCCGGCGACCAGCGGGCCGAGCGAGAGCGCCAGCACGCGCTTGTCGCGCAGCGCCTGCGGCACGCTGCCGCGCGCGATGCGCTGCGCGAGGCCCTCGACGATCGCGGTCTTGCCGACGCCCGGCTCGCCGATGAGGACCGGGTTGTTCTTGCTGCGCCGGGCCAGGATCGAGACGACCCGCTCGACCTCGTCGTCGCGCCCGATCACCGGGTCGAGCTCGTTGCGGCGCGCGGCGTCGGTCAGGTCGCGCGAGTACTGGGCCAGGGTCGAGTTGGTCAGGTTGCCGCGAATCGCGCGGCCCAGCTCGCTCAGGGTCGGCGGCGGCTGCTGCTCGCGCGGCGGCTGATCGGGGTTCTGGTTCTGCTGGCGCCGGCTGGCCGCGTCGAGCGCGACGGCCGCGCCGCCGACCAGCGCCGCGGCCGCGGCCGCGGCGCCGAGGATCGCGAAGGGCGTGCGGCGGCGCCTGCGGGCGCACTCCTCGCACACCTCGGCGTCGACCCAGCGGCCGGCGCGCAGGGCATAGTCGTGCACGGTCGCGGGCTTTGCCCGGCAGACCTCGCAGGTTGCGGTCATCTCCCCTCACCTACCCCGGGCGAGGAGGGCAGTTTCGCCGGCCGCCGGGCCGGCGTGATGCGCCACATCAATCCGGGAACGGTCGGTCAAGCGGGCAGTCTGCCGTTTCAAATAAAACCTTCCCGGGAAGGATTTCTGAGCGATTGCGGCGACGCCGAAACAGCGGCCGCTTCCCTAGGACGAGGAAAGAGGGTACACGGTTCACATGTCGATCATCAGCTGGCTCATCGTAGGTCTGATCGCGGGGTTCCTCGCGAAATACGTCGTCCCCGGTGAGGGGCCCGGCGGCATCCTCGGCGACATCATCATCGGCATCATCGGCGCCTTCATCGGCGGGTTCGTCTTCAACGCGTTCGGCCACACCGGCGCGACCGGCCTGAACCTGTGGAGCATCATCGTCGCCTTCGTCGGCGCGGTCATCCTGCTGTTCATCCTGCGCGCCATCACCGGCCGGCGAGCAACCTACTAGTACTCGACTCACCCGGCCCGAGCAGCGCGCCCGCCGTACCGTCGGGCGCGCTGCTGCTTTGGTCGGTAGGACACTCGCCGGCCCCCGCGCAACCCCTCGCTATGGCCTACGTCATCACCGAACCCTGCATCGGCACCAAGGACAAGTCGTGCGTCGACGTGTGCCCAGTCGACTGCATCCACGGGGGCGACGCGGACACGCAGCTCTTCATCGATCCCGAGGTCTGCATCGACTGCGGCGCCTGCGTCTCGGCCTGCCCGGTCGAGGCGATCTACGCGGACTCCGACGTCCCCGAGAAGTGGCGCGGTTTCATCGAGATCAACGCCGACTTCTTCAAGCAGTAACCGGGTGGAGCTCGCGTGCGCCGGGTGATCGCCCGCGAGCTGATGGACGAGCCGGTCGCCGACCTAGCCGAGCTCGAAGCGAACCTGCGCGACATCGCCTTCGCGAACGCCGTCTTCGGGGGAACGGCGCCGGTCGTGCGCGCCCTGCGCCGCACCGGCGCCCGCCGCGTCCTCGACGTGGGCAGCGGGTTGGCCGACGTGCCGCTGGCGCTCGTGCGCGACGGCGCGCGCCGCGGCGTCGAACTGCACGTGACCTGCCTGGACCGCAGCGAGCAGATGCTCGGGCTGGCCCGCCGCGCGACGGGGGAGCCGCAGCGGCTGGCGTTCGTGCGCGCCGAGGGCGAGGCGCTGCCCTACGGCGACGGCGCGTTCGACGTCGTCACCTGCACGCTGGCGCTGCACCACTTCGAGCCGCCCGCGGCGCGCGCGCTGCTGCGCGAGCTGCGCCGGGTGGCGCGGCTCACGCCGGTCGTCTGCGACCTGCGCCGCTCGGCGCTCGCCTTGGCCGCAGCCTGGCTGTGGTCGCGCGGCTCGCGCAACCGGCTGACCCGCCACGACGCGCCGCTCTCGGTGCGCCGCGCCTACACCCCCGGCGAGGCGCTCGCGCTCGCCCGCGCCGGCGGCTGGCAGGCGGCGCGGGTGCGCTGCGAGCCGTTCTTCCGCATGACGCTCAGCGACGGGGCGGCATGAGGCTCGACGCGCTCGTCGTCGGCGGCGGGCCGGCGGGCAGCGCGACCGCGCTGCTGCTGGCCCGGGCCGGGCGAACGGTCCACATCGTCGAGCGGGCCCGCTTCCCGCGCCGCAAGGTCTGCGGCGAGTACCTCAACGGCGGCGCGGTCGAGGCGCTCGACCGTCTCGGCCTGCTCGGCGCGGTGCGCGCCGCCGCCACGCCGCTGCGCGGCGTGCGGCTCGTCGCGCCGGGCGCGGCGGGGATCGCGCTGCCGTTCCCGCGCCCGGCGCTGGCCTGCGCGCGCGAGGTGCTCGACGGGCTGCTGCTCGACGCGGCGCTGGCGGCGGGGGCGACGCTCGAGCGGGGCCGGGTCGACGAGCTGGTCTTCGACGGCGGCCGCTGCGCCGGGGTGCGCCTGCGCGACGAGGCCGGCGAGCCGCACGAGCGGCGGGCCCGGGTGGTGGTCGGGGCCGACGGCAGCGGCTCGGTCGTCGCCAGGAAGCTCGGGCTGGCGAAGCCGGCGGGGCGCGGGCGCTACGCGCTGGGCGGCCACTACGCCGGCTTCGGCGCGCTCGACGAGCACGTCGAGATGTACGTCGGCGCGGGGGCCTACTTCGCGCTCAACCCGCTCGGCGGCGGGCGGACCAACGTGATGGTCGTGGTGCCCAAGGACCGCCTGGCCGGCTGGTCGCGCGACGTCGACGGCGGCCTCAGCGGCGCGGCCGCGGCGCTCGGCGGCGGCGTCCGCTCGTTCGCCGCGGCGACCCGGCTGGGCGCGCGGGTCTCGGTCGGGCCGCTGGCCCACGCCGTGCGCCGGCCGGTCGCGCCGGGCGCGATCCTGGTCGGCGACGCGGCCGGCTTCCTCGACCCGTTCACCGGCCAAGGCGTGTTCCTCGCGCTGACCGGCGCCGAGCACGCCGCCGAGGCGGTCGTGAGCGGCGCGTACGACGCCTACGCGCGCGCCCGGGCGGCCGATCTGGTCTGGCGCCGCCGGCTGGGCGCGACGGTCAAGCTGCTGATCGACGTGCCGCCGCTCGCCCACCGCGCGACCGACCGGCTGGCGCGCTTTCCCGCCGCCGCCGCGACCCTGCTCGAAGCGCTGGCCGGCACGCTGCCGCCCCAGCGCGCGTTCCGGCCGGCGGTGCTGGGCAAGCTGCTGGCATGACGGTCACCCGCAACACCGTCGAGGTCGCCGCCCCGCCCCAGGCCGTCTACGCACTCGCCGCCGCGACCGAGCGCTGGCCGGCGATCCTGCCGCACTACCGCTACGTGCGGGTGCTGGCCGAGGACGGCGCGACCCGCACGGTCGCGATGGGCGCCTGGTGCGACGTCTTCCCGATCGCCTGGGTCGCGCGCCAGACGAACGACCCGGTCCGCCCGCACGTCGCCTTCACCCACCTGCGCGGCTGGACGCGCGGGATGGAGGTCGAGTGGCTGTTCGTGCCGACCGCGGGCGGCACCGAGGTCACCATCGTCCACCGGCTGCGCTTCGCGTTCCCGCTGGCGAGCGAGTGGCTGGGCAAGCACGTCGTCTCGGACTACTTCGTCCACGGCGTCGCGGCGCGCACGCTGGCGCGCATGAAGCAGCTCTGCGAAGAACGGCCAGGGTGAGGCCGCACCGGGTCGCGGTGACCGGGATCGGCGTGGTGACGCCGCTGGGCGTCGGGATCGACGCGTTCTGGCAGGGCGTGCTCTCCGAGCGCGTCGCGGTCGCCGAGCTGACCCGCTTCCCGACCGCCGGCTACCGCTCGCGGATCGCCGCGCAGGTCGACGACTTCGTGCCCGGCGACCACGTCAGCCCCAAGCGGCTGCGCTGGACCGACCGCTTCTCGCAGTTCGCGATCGGCGCGGCCCGGCTGGCGCTGGCGGACGGCGGCTACCGCCCGGCCGGCGCAAGCGACGACGTCGGCGTGTACCTCGGCTCGGCGCTGGGCGGCCTCGCCTACGCGGACGAACAGCACGACGTCTTCCGCGCGCGCGGCCTGGACGCGGTGAAGCCGCTGCTGGCGATCTCGGTGTTCGGCGGCGCATCGGTCTCCAACGTGGCAATGGAGTTCGGGCTGCGCGGGCCGACCGTCGCCAACGGCAACTCGTGCGCCTCGGGCGCGGTCGCGATCGGCGACGCGTTCCGCGCCATCGCCCGCGGCGACGCGCGCGCCGCGCTGGCCGGCGGGGTCGAGGTGCCGCTCTCGCCGCTGATCTACGGCGCGTTCACCGTGATCCGCGCCATGTCGACCCGCAACGACGAGCCGCAGCGCGCGAGCCGGCCGTTCGACGCCGGCCGCGACGGCTTCGTGATGGCCGAGGGCGCCGGCGTGCTGCTGCTCGAGCGGCTGGAGGACGCGCGGGCGCGCGGCGCGCGGGTCTACGGCGAGGTCGCCGGCTACGGGCTGACCAACGACGCGCACCACATGTCGGCCCCGCGGCCCGACGGCGCGCTCAACGCCGCCGCCATGCAGCGCGCGCTCGACGAGGCGCGGGTCGCGCCGGCCCAGGTCGACCTGGTCAACGCGCACGGCAGCGGCACGCCGCTGGGCGACCGCGGCGAGGCGCTGGCGATGGAGCGCGTCTTCGGCGCGCGGGCGGCCGGCGTGCCGGTGACCGCCACCAAGGGCCAGCACGGCCACGCGCTGGGCGCGACCGGCGCCTGGGAGGCGGCCCTCTCGCTGCTGGCGATCACGCACGGAATCGTGCCGCGCAGCGTCAATACGGAGGATGCCGATCCGCAATGCGACCTCGCGCTCACCCGCCGGCGCACCGAGCTCGCGCCCCGCGTCGTCCTCTCCAACTCCGCCGGCTTCGGCGGGATCAACGCCGCGCTCGTCTTCCGCGCGCTCGACGGCCGTGAGCTCGACGGCTAGCGCGCCGGTGCCCGTGTCGCCGGCCCGAACCGACCCGGTCAGCGTGCGGCAGGCGGTCAAGACGTACGGCGCGGGCGAGGACGAGGTGCGGGCGCTGGCCGGCGTCTCGCTCGACGTGCGGGCCGGCGAGCTGGTCGCCTTGGTCGGGCCCAGCGGCTGCGGCAAGTCGACCCTGCTCAACCTGGTCGGCTGCGTCGACCTGCCGACCGCGGGCACCGTCTACGTCGACGGCCGCGCGACGAGCGCGCTGAGCGACGACGCGCTGACCCTGCTGCGGCGCGACCGGGTCGGCACGGTGTTCCAGTTCTTCAACCTGCTGCCGGCGCTGCGGGTGAGCGACAACGTCGCGCTGCCGCTGGTGCTGCAGCGCGCGCCGCGGGCCGCGATCGACGCGCGGGTGCGCGAGGTGCTGGCCGGCGTCGGCCTGAGCGACAAGCTGCGCGCCTACCCGGCGCAGCTCTCGGGCGGCCAGATGCAGCGGGTCGCGCTCGCCCGCGCGATCGTCCACCGCCCGGCGATCCTGCTCGCCGACGAGCCGACCGGGAACCTCGACTCGCAGACCGGCGCCACGGTGCTGGCGCTGCTGCGCGGCCTGGCCGACGGCGGCCAGGCGATCATGATGGCGACCCACAGCCTCGACGCGGCGGCCGTCTGCGACCGGGTGATCCGGATGCAGGACGGCCGGATCGTGGGCTGATGCGCGCCCAGCACCTGCGCGTCGCCCGCCCGAGCGACGACCTCGCCGCGCTGGTGGCGTTCTACCGCGATGCGCTGGGCTTCGAGCTGATCGCGTCGTTCGAGGACCACGCCGGCTTCGACGGCGTGATGCTCGGCCACCCCGACCAGCCGTACCACCTCGAGTTCACCCGCGAGCGCGGCGCGCCGGCCGGCCGCGCACCCTCGGCGGAGCACCTGCTGGTGTTCTACCTCGCCGACGAGGCGGCGTGGAACGAGGCGCTGGCCCGGCTGGAGCGCGCCGGCGCCGCGCCGGTGCGCTCGCACAACCCGTACTGGGACGCGCACGGCGTCACGGTCGAGGACCCCGACGGCTACCGCATCGTGCTGCACCGCGGGGCTTGGCGCTAGGTCCCAGGAGAGCCCCTTCGCGGCCGTGCCGGCACGGACCGGGCGGGCGCCGAGGTGCGCGTATCTGCCTGCGGGCTCGCGAGCTGCCGTTCGAGCGCGGTGAACGCGTCGATCAGTTCGCGAGCCTCGAACACCCGATTGCGCTGGCCCGCTTTCACGGGTGTCAAAATCTTTGCTTCGACGAGCGCTCGGCGTCGGTTCACGGCACTGAACATGCGATAGCATTTCGCGGCATCCGGTCACGCTGAGGACCGGCAACTCGGCAAGCGCCGAGAATGGAGTGCCGAGAACGGCGCGCCCGCCATCGAGCTCGCACTCGGTTGGCCTGCTGACCTCGCCGGCCGACTCGGCGTCGGCGACGCCCGTACGATCCCGCGGCAAAAAATGCGATCCAATGGTCATCGCTCGGAGCCGCCGGCGCCGGCGGCACCCGAGTCCCGCGTATGGGCCGAGCCGCGACGAGTCTTGCGCGCGCGACGCCAGGAGCCGAGCGAAGCCGGCGCGGTCATGCGGTCCCGAGGCCTTGCCGCCCAGGTCCAGGCGAGATGAGCGCGCGCCTCGTCGCGTCCGCGACATCGGCGGATGGATGATCGTTTCGAATGCGCTGCGCGAACGACCGCCTGATGCGACGGGTCGGGAGATCGTAGGCTTCAGAACGCTCGCAAGTCCTCGGCACGGCTCGGCGCCGATTGCGGGGCGGCGCAACGACCGCCGCCCAGGAGTGCCGCTCCAGCCTGGCCATCGACAATCCCTTCACGTTATTATATTTATCTTACAAAAATATAATAAGACAGGGCTGGATGGGTCAGATACAGCGGCCGCCGTCGACCTCGAGCGCGACGCCGGTGATCAGGGCGGCTTCGTCCGAGGCCAGGAAGGCGACGGCGTTGGCGATATCGCGCGGGGTCGAGAGGCGGCCCAGCGGGACGCTGGCGACGAACTTCGCCCGCAGCTCGGGCGTGTCGCCGCCCATGAACTCGGCCAGCAGCGGGGTGTCGCCGGCCACCGGGCAGACCGCGTTGACGCGGATGTTGTCGGCGGCGAACTCGACCGCCATCGACTTGGAGAAGAGGATCGCCGCGCCTTTGGAGGCGTTGTAGACGGTCAGCCCGGGGCGCGGCCGAATTCCGGCGGTCGAGGCGATGTTGACCACGACGCCGCCGCCTTGCGCGCGGAACTGCGGCACCAGCTCGAGCGCCGAGAGGAACAGCGCCTTCACGTTCACGGCGAAGATGCGGTCGAACCACTCCTCGCCCACCTCGAGCATCGGCCCGTTGCGGTGCGTGACGCCGGCGTTGTTGACGTAGACGTCGACCCGGCCGTGCGCGGCGACGACCTCACGCACGGCGGCGGCCGTGTCGTCGCGCCGGCTGACGTCGCAGCCGACGAATCCCGCCCGACCGGCGCCGTGCGCGGCCTCGATCTCGCCGGCGACGCGCCGCCCGCCCGCCTCGTCGATGTCGAGCACCGCCACCCAGGCGCCCTCCTCGACCAGCTTCTTGCAGATCGCCTCGCCGAATCCCGACGCGCCGCCGGTCACCATCGCGACCTTGCCGTGCAGCCGCGGGCGTGCGCCGTTGTGCGTTCCGTCGGGCGGCACTACGCGAACTTCTTGGTGATCGTCTGCAGGGTGCTGAACTCGAGCAGCGCGGCAAAGCCCTTGCCGCGGCCGTGCCCGCTGCGCTTGAAGCCGCCGAACGGCAGCTCGATGCCGCCGCCCGCGCCGAAGCAGTTGACGAAGACCTGGCCGACCCGCAGCGCGCGCGCGACCCGCGCCTGGCGGCCGCCGTTCTCGGTCCACACGCCGGCGACCAAGCCGTAGGGGCTGTCGTTGGCGAGCCGGACCGCGTCGCTCTCGCCGCGGAACGGCAGCACGGCCAGCACCGGGCCGAACACTTCCTCGCGGGCCAGCTCGTGGCGCTCGGCCGGGCCGAAGACGACCGGCGCGACGAAGAAGCCGCCCGCCGGAAGTCCGCGCGGCACGGGCGTCTCGGCGAAGACCGCGACGCCGTCGCGCTTGGCGCGCGCGACGTAGCCGCGCACGCGCTCGTGCTGGGCGCGGCTGACCACCGGGCCGACGTCGGGATCGCTCGCCGGCCGGCCGATCCGCAGCCGCCCGAAGACCGCCGCCAGCCGTTCCACCACCTGCTCGAGCACCGGCTCGGCGACCAGCACGCGGCTGCCCGCCGAGCACGACTGGCCGGCGTGCTGCACGATCGCGTTGACGATCACCGGAATCGCCGCGTCGAGATCGGCGTCCTCGAACACGAGCTGGGCCGACTTGCCGCCCAGCTCCAGGATGCAGCGCGCGTGGTGCTCCGCCGCGCCGGCCTGCACCAGCGTGCCGACCTCGGGCGAGCCGGTGAACGAGATCAGGTCGACGCCGGGGTGCCGCGCGAGCGCCGCGCCCGCCGTCTCGCCCGCGCCGGTCACGAGGTTGATCGCGCCGGGCGGGAAGCCGCTCTCCGCCGCGAGCTTCACCAGCTCGACGCTGGTCAGGCAGGCGTCCTCGGAGGGCTTGAGCACGGTCGCGTTTCCGACCGCCAGCGACGGGCCGAGCTGGCGCGCGAACATCTGCAGCGGGTAGTTCCAGGGGATGATGTGGCCGGTGACGCCGACCGGCACGCGCAGCACCTGCACCTCGTAACCGGGCAGGTAGGGAATCGTCTCGCCGTGGACCTTGTCCGCGCCGCCGGCGTAGAACTCCAGGTAGCGCAGCGCGGCCGCGACGTCGTTGCGCGCCTGCGAGATCGGCTTGCCGGTGTCGTGCGACTCGATCTCCGCCAGCCGCTCGCCATGTTCGGCGACGCGCGCGGCGAAGCGCGCCAGCAGCCGGCCGCGCTCGGCGGCCGCCAGCCGGCCCCAGCCGCCGTTCGCGGCCGCCTCGGCGCTGCGCACCGCGCGGTCGACCTCCGCCGCGCCGCCGGCCGAGATCGCCCCGAACGGCTCGCCCGTCGCCGGATCGATCACGGCGAGCGTCTCGCCCGAGCGCGCGGCCTCGAAGCGCCCGTCGATGAACAAGGTTTCCGCGGCCCGCGAAGCGATCATGCGCGACCCTCCTCGCCGAGGGCATTCCGCGCCGGGCCGTCGAATCCATAGCGCCCCGATCACGCTGCGGAGGTGTCATGACGGCGACCATCTTTCGTGCCCGGCGCATCGTGACGATGACCGCCGATGCGCCCGAGGCGTTCGCCGTCGCGGGCGAACGGGTGGTCGCGACCGGCCCGCTGCCCGCGCTGCGCGAGCGCTACCCGCAGGCCGAGGTCGTCGACGCCGGCGACGGGGTGATCGTGCCGGGCTTCAACGACGCGCACGCGCACCTGGCGGTCGCGGCCGAGGACATGCTGCACGCCGACCTCTCGATCGACGCGGTCGGCTCGCTGGCGGAGCTGGCGTCTGTGCTGCGCGCCGCGCTCGCGCACGCGCCGCCCGGCGGCTGGATCCGGGGCAGCCGCTACGACGACGCCAAGATGGCCGAGGGCCGGGTGCTCACCCGCTGGGACCTCGACGCGATCAGCCGCGAGCACCCGATCCTGGTGCTCCAGGTCGCGGGCCACTGGGGCGTGGTCAACTCCAAGGCGCTCGCGCTGGGCGGCATCGACGAGTCCAGCGAAGCGCCGCCGGGCGGCAAGTTCGGCCGCGACGCCAGCGGCCGGCTCAACGGCATCCTCTTCGAGCAGGCCGTCTTCGACTACGCCTACCCGCAGGCGGCGCGCCGCGCGCAGACGGTCGCGCCGGCGAGCACGCCCGAGGACCGCCAGCGCGGCTTGGGCCTGGCCGTGCAGGCGTTTCACGCGGCCGGCATCACCTCGGTGACCGACGCGATGGTCGGGCCGGCCGACATCGCGCTCTTCGGGGAGGCGCAGCGCCGCGGCGCGCTGAGCATGCGGGTCAACATGCTGCTCCACTACGAGCACTACGAGCGCCTGCGCGGCTTGGGGCTGCGCACCGGCTTCGGCGGTGACCGCCTGCGGCTGGGCGGCATCAAGGGCTTCGTCGACGGCGCGATCGGCGGCCGGACCTGCCTGATGGAGCAGCCCTTCGAGGGCACCAGCGACGACTTCGGCATGCAGACCACCTCCGATGCCGACCTGCGCGACATCGTGCGGATGGTCCACCTCGACGGCAACCGGGTCTGCGTGCACGCCAACGGCGACCGCGCGATCGGCAAGCTGCTCGACCAGCTCGAGGCCGCGCAGCGCGAGCTGCCGCGGCCCGCCCTGCACCACCGGATCGAGCACTGCAGCATCGTCGACGACGACATCCTGCGCCGGATGAAGGCTCTCGGCGCGATCGCCGCGCCGTTCGGCAGCTACGTCCACTACCACGGCGGCAAGCTGCTGGACTGGTACGGCCCCGCCCGTCTGGAGCGGATGTTCGCCCACCGCTCGTTCCTCGACCACGGGGTCGCGGTGGCGGGCTCGTCGGACTACCCGTGCGGGCCGTTCCAGCCGCTGCTGGCGCTGCAGTCGTGCGTCACCCGCACCGGCGGCGACGGCACGCCGCTGGGGCTCTCGCAGCGCATCACCCCGCCCGAGGCGCTGGCGCTCTACACGGTCGGCGCCGCCTACGCCGCGGGCGAGGACGGCGTCAAGGGCCGGCTCGCGCCGGGCTACCTGGCCGATTTCGCCGTGCTCGACGACGACCCGCTGGCGGTCGACCCGTTCGCGCTGGGCTCGCTCGGCGTGCGCGCCACCTACGTCGGCGGCGCGAAGGTGTGGGACCGCGCCGCCCGATGACGGGCCTGCTCGGGATCCAGCTCCTCAACGGCCTCGTGCAGGGCATGATCTACGCGCTCTTCGCGGCCGGGCTGACCCTGATCTTCGGCATGCTCGACATCCCCAACTTCGCCCACGGCGCGTTCTACGCGCTGGGCGCGTACGCGGCGTTCACGGTCGTCTCGCGCACCGGCGACTTCTGGCTGGCGGTCGTCGCCGTGCCGGTCGCGGTCGCGCTGCTGGGCGTGCTGGTCGAGGTGCTCGCCTTGCGCCGGCTCGCGCGCGCCGGGCACGTGTACCAGATCCTCTTCACGCTGGGGCTGGTGCTGATCGTGCAGGAGGCGATCGTGCTGGTCTGGGGCGCGGACCCGACCAGCGTCGACGTCCCCGCGGCGCTCGCCGGCGGCATCCCGCTGGGCGGGCTGAGCTTTCCGGTGTACCGGCTGTTCCTGGTCGCGCTCGCGGCGGCCGTGGTCGGCGCGGTCTGGCTGGGCCTCGAGCGGACGAAGTACGGCGCGATCATCCGGGCCGGGATCGACGACCCGGCGATGGTCGACTGCATCGGCATCGACGTGCAGCGGCTGTTCACGGTCGTGTTCGGCGTCGGCGTCGGTCTGGCGGCGCTGGCCGGCGCGCTGATCCTGCCCTTGCGCGGCGGGCAGCCGGCGATGGGCGGCGAGCTGATGGCGACCGGCTTCGCGGTGGTCGTCATCGGCGGCCTGGGCAGCTACCTGGGGGCGGTCGCGGGCGGCGTCTTCGTCGGCCTGGTGCAGGCGCTGGCGACGATCGTGTACCCGGCCGCCTCGGAGGCCGCGATCTTCGCGGCGATGGCGCTGGTGATCCTGATCCGGCCGCAGGGCCTCTTCGGCAAGCGATGAGGCGCTTCGCGGTGCTCGTCGGGCTGGTCGCGGTCGCGCCGCTGGTCTTCCGCTACCCGACGCTGGAGACGCAGATCCTCACCTTCGGCCTGCTGGCGGTGGCGTTCAACCTGCTGCTGGGGGAGCTCGGGTTCCTCTCGTTCGGGCAGGCCGCGTTCAACGGCGCCGGCGCGTACGTCGCGGCCCGCGTGCTGATCGACGCGCACGCGCCGCTGCTGGTGGCCTTGGCGCTCGCGCTCGCGGCCGGCGCGCTGGTCGCGGCGGCCGTCGGGGCGCTGGCCATCGCCGGGCGCGGCGTGTACGGCGTCATGCTGACCTTCGCGCTCAACGAGCTGGCGTACTACGCCGCGTTCCAGTGGCGCGACGTGACCGGCGGCGACAACGGGCTGCGCGGCGTGCCGCGCCCGGACGTGCTCGGCATCTCGCTCGACGACGCGACCCGCTACTACTACTTCACCGCGCTGGTGGTGCTGCTGGCGTTCGCCGCCGTGCTGCGCCTGGTCGACTCGCCGTTCGGCGCGGTGGTGCGCGGCATCCGCGAGAACGAGGCGCGCGCGCGGGCCATCGGCTTCCGGGTGCGGCGCTTCAAGATCGCGGCGTTCGCGATCTCCGGCGCGCTCTCGGGCCTGGCGGGCGGGCTCTACGCGGAGCTGTACCGCTTCGTGCCGCTGCAGGCGATCGACCTCGACACCTCGACCAGCATCGTCGTGGCCACCTTGCTGGGGGGCACCGGCTCGCCGTACGGCCCGCTGCTCGGCGCGGCGGTCTACACCGTGCTCTCCGACTCGCTGGGCCACGTCTGGTCGCACTGGCCGCTGCTGTTCGGGGTCGTGTTCTGCGCGGTCGTCCTGTTCATGCGCGGCGGGCTGTGGAGCCTGGCCGAGCGCCGGAGCCGCGGTGCTGCGCACGCGTGAGCTCAGCAAGCGCTTCGGCGCCCACACGGCGGTCGACGGCGTCGACCTCGCGGTCCGGCACGGGACGCTGCACGCGATCATCGGGCCCAACGGCGCCGGCAAGACGACCCTCTTCGACCTGCTCAGCGGCGAGCAGCCGCCCTCGGGCGGCACGATCGAACTGGCCGGCCGCGACGTGACCAGGCTCGACGTGACGGCGCGCTCGCACCTGGGGATGGGGCGCTCGTACCAGCGCACGAACGTCTTTCCGCGCCTCACCGCGTTCGAGAACGTGCGCCTGGCCGCGCAGTCGCGCACGCGCGCCAGCTTCGCGCTGTGGCGCCCGGCGGCGGCGCTGGCGGCGGTGAACGCGCGCGCCGAGCGCGCGCTGGCCGATGCCGGGCTGCTGGAGCAGCGGGCGCGGCCCGCCGGCGAGCTGGCCGGCGGCGACCAGCGCCTGCTGGAGCTGGCGATCACGCTGGCGACGGATCCGGTGCTGCTGCTGCTCGACGAGCCGACGCAGGGCCTCTCGCCCGCGGACGCGCGGCGCCTGATCGCGCGCATCGGCGCGCTGGCGGCGAGCTACACCATCGTGCTGATCGAGCACAACATGCGGCTGGTGATGGAGCTCTCCGACGAGATCACGGTGATGAGCTTCGGCCGCGTGCTCGCGCACGGCACCCCGGCGGAGATTCGGGCCGACCCGGCGGTGCGCGCGGCCTACCTCGGGACGCGCGGCTGATGCTCGCGCTGAGCGGCGTCGACGCCGGCTACGGGCCGAGCTGGGTGCTCAAGGGCGTCTCGCTGGAGGTCCCGGCCGGCGGGGTCCTCGCGCTGCTCGGCCGCAACGGCGCGGGCAAGTCGACCACGCTCAAGACGATCATGGGGCTGATCGCGCCGCGGGCCGGCTCGCTGCGCTTCGACGGCGCCGAGATCGGCGGGCTGCCGCCGCACGCGGTCAACCGGCGCGGCATCGCCTACGTTCCCGAGGAGCGCCGGGTCTTCGCCGAGCTGACCGTCGACGAGCACCTCGCCGTCGCGGCCCGCGGCGGCGCCTGGAGCGCGGAGCGCGTGCTCGCCGTCTTCCCGGCGCTGGTGCCGCTGCGCGGCCGGCGCGGGCGCTTCCTCAGCGGCGGCGAGCAGCAGATGCTGGCGATCGCGCGGGCGCTGGTGACCGGTCCGCGGCTGCTGCTGCTGGACGAGCCCTCGCAGGGGCTCGCGCCGGTGATCGTCGACGCGGTCATCGGCTCGATCGAGGCCATGCGGGACGAGGGACTGGCGATCGTGCTGGTGGAGCAGAACGTGGAGGTCGCGCTCGACGTCGCCGACCGCGCCGCGGTCATGGACCAGGGCGCGATCGTCTTCGACGGGACGGCCGCCGAGCTGCGCGCGCGCGGCGACCTGCAGGCGGCGTATCTGGGCGTCGGCACGTGAGGTGAGGAGAACGATGGAACGCAAGCATTTTCTGGCAGGCCTGGGCGGCGGGGCCGCCGCGACGCTGGCGGGGCTCCCGGCCCGCGCCGCCGACCCGGTCGTCTTCGCCGGCGTGTTCTCGTCCAGCGGCGCGTACGCGCCGTTCGGGCGCGACACCGACCGCGGCTTCCAGCTGGCGGTCGACGAACAGAAGAAGTCCGTCGCCGGGCACCCGATCACGTACATCACCCGCGACGACCAGACCAAGCCCGACGTCGGCCAGCAGCAGGTCACCGACGCGTACGAGCACGACGGCGCGCGCTTCTTCGCCGGTATCGCCTCGAGCAGCGTGGCGCTGGCCGTGGCGCAGGTCGCGAAGGACAAGCACGCGCTGCTGTTCACCAGCGTGGGCGCCGACGAGATCACCGGCAAGGACTGCAACGCCTACACGTTCCGCTGGTCGGTGCCGGCCTACGGCGCGGTGCGCGCGACGATGTACCCGTTCGTGCAAAAGTACCCGCACCTCAAGAAGTGGTACACGATCACGCCGTCCTACGTGTTCGGCGAGTCGCTCCTGTCCAACGTCAAGGAGGTCGCGCAGGAGCGCGGCCTCGAGCTGGTCGGCAACGACTACCACCCGCTGGGCGCGAGCGAGTTCTCGAACTACGTCGCCAAGGCGGCGGAGGCCAAGCCCGACGTGCTGGTGCTGCTCAACTTCGGCGGCGACGCGATCAAGGCGCTCAAGACCGCCGCCAGCTTCGGGCTCAAGAAGTCGACCAAGATCCTCTACGTCTGGAGCGGCGGGCTGCTCGACTTCACCGGCATCGGCGCCGACGACCTCGACGGCGTGTACGCCGGCTGCCAGTACTGGCACGAGGCGACGCCCGCGACCCGCAAGGCCAGCGAGCCGTACCGGGCCGCCTACGGCGAGCCGCTGGGCTACGTCGGCGCGAGCGCCTACATCGAGGCGAAGCTGACCTTCGAGGGCATCGCCCGGGCCAGGTCGACCGACCCGGCCCGGGTCGCCCGCGCGCTCGAGGGCTATGCGTACGCCGGCCCGACCGGCCCCGAGGCGATTCGTGCCTTCGACCACCAGGTCGTCAAGCCGTACTACCTGCTGGTCGGCAAGCCGAAGAGCGCGATGAAGGACCAGTGGGACTTCGTCGACACGGTTGCCTCGGGCTCGTACCCGGTGCCGCGCGGCCGCAGCGCGTGCAAGCTGGGCTAGCGTTCCGCCGTCAGTCCACCAGCGCGTAGGCGGCCGTGCCGCTCCACGGGTTCAGCTCGCAATCGTCGTACGTGAACCCGGCGGTGGCGCTCTGGGACGTGAACGGGCCGACGCCGCGCCATGCCGGCGTGGACCCGCCGTTCGGCGTGTTGTACTCGGCGACGTAGACCGGCGTGTTGGCCGGGATGCCGATCCCGGTGAAGGTCACCGGAATGAACGAGTCCTCACCGCTGGAGCTGCAGTTGGTGCCGTTCGTGAGGAAGGCGACTTCCTGGGAGAACTGCAGGGTCAGGTAGACGAGCACGGTGTGGACGGTGACGTTGCCGCCCTGGGACGAGAGCGACGACGGCACCGTCGGCACGCCGGGCTGCGGGGAGGCACCGACGTAGCCGGTCAGCGTCCCGCCGAGCCCGCCGATCACCAGCGGGAAGGGAATCTGCGCCCCGTGGCCCGCCGTGTTCGCAGGCACGGTGAGCGCGTCTTGCATCGAGTCGAACTTCACCGAGCCGCTGCTCACGACCGGAACGGGCGTCGGCGACGCCGCCGGCGAGGGGGTCGGGCTCGGCGTGGCCGTCGCGACGGCCGGCGAGCTCGACGAGTTCCCGCCGCAGGCTGACAGGGCGACCGCGGCACAGGCTGCCAGCGCGAGGCGGTGATACCGGAGAACGGCGCTCATGGCGGCTTGATTCGACGCCTCGGCCGCCTTCCTGCTTGCGGCCGAGGCAGGCCGGCGCCGGGAGCCTGCCGCGCGTCGTCCAAGCTCGCGCAGTGACCTCGCTCTTCCGCGCGCTCGTGCTGGGCCAGCTCCGCTCCAACGCCCTGCGCGCGCTGGTGACGCTGGTCGCGGTCGCGCTGGGGGTGGCGATCGGCCTGGCGATCGACCTGGCCAACGCGACCGCCGTGGCCTCGTTCGCCTCCAGCGTCAACGTCATCTCGAACCACGTCGACCTGCAGGTGCTCGGGCGTCGGGCGCGGCTTCGACGAGCGGGCGATCGTGCGGGTGCAGGACATCCCGGGGGTCGACTCGGCCGAGCCGGCGATCGAGGACGCGCTCACCGTCGGGGCCGAGCCGGGCGACCCGTTCTCGGGCGAGATCCTGCGCGTGCTGGGGGTCGATCTGCTGCGCCCCCTGCCGGGCGAGCCGCAGGCTTCGGCGGCCTCGCCGGGGGACGTCGCGCCGGAGAGCGCCGACCCGAGCGTGGTGGTGAACGGGCACGGCGCGTTCGTCAGCGCGCGGATCGCCGCGCGCTTCGGCTGGAAGCAGGGGGCGACCGTGCGCGCGCTGGCCGGCGACCGCGAGGTGGCGCTGCGCATCGCGGGGATCATCCCGCGCGGCGTGAGCGGGATCGACTCGAGCGTCGTCTTCGTCGACATCGCGACCGCGCAGGAGCTGTTCGGCAAGCTGGGACTGCTCGACCGGATCGACCTGGAGGTCGCGCCGAGCCGGCTGGACGCGGTGCAGCGGCAGGTCGCGGCGGCGATCCCGCCCGGCGCGCGGGCGATCCGGCCGAAGGTGCGCACCGACGAGATCTCGCGCATGCTGCAGAGCTTCCGGCTGAACCTCTCGGCGCTGGCCTACGTCGCGCTGCTGGTCGGGATGTACCTGATCTACAACACGGTTGCGATCTCGGTCGTGCAGCGCCGGGCCGAGGTCGGCACCGTGCGCGCGCTGGGCGCGACCCGGGGCGCGATCTTCCGGACCTTCGTCGCCGAGGGCGCGCTGGTCGGGGCGTTCGGCTCGCTGCTGGGCTTGGCGGTGGGAGCGCTGCTGGCGACGCTCTCGGTCGCGGCGGTCTCGGGCACGGTCGACACCATGTACGTCGCCTCGCACGCCGACCGCGTCGCCTACGACCCGCTGCTGTTCGTCAAGGCGCTCGTGCTGGGCGTGCTCGCGTCGGTCGTCGCGGCCGCCTTCCCGGCGCTCGACGCGGCGACGACGCCGCCGGCGATCACCATGCGCGCGCAGGGGTTCGAGCGCCGCCGGCCGCGGCTGGCCGCGCGCGCGGCGCTCGCCGGGCTGGCCTGCTTCGCGGTCGCCTACGGCTGCACGCGCCCTCCGGCGGTCGACGGCATCCCGCTGTTCGGCTACGCCTCCGGGCTGTTCATCATCTTCGGCGGCTCGCTGTGCGCGCCGCTGGCGGTCGGCTCGCTGGCGAGCCTGGGCACGTCGCTGGCCGCCCGCCGGCCGATCCTGGCGCTGGCCGCCGCGAACCTGGCCGGCGCGCCGCTGCGCACCGCGGTCGCGGTCGCCTCGCTGATGATCGCGATCGCCATGATGGTCGCGGTCGCGGTGCTGGTCGCCTCGTTCCGCACCACCGTCGTCGCCTGGGCCGACGAGACGCTGCGGGCCGACCTGTTCGTGCGGCCGCTGGGCCTGGGCGATGCCTCGACCGACGCGCGCTTCTCGCCGCGGGTCGCCCAGACGATCGCGCGCGTGCCGGGCGTCGCCGCGGTCGACACGTTCCGGGCGGTCGAGCTGCCGTTCCGCGGCCGGCTCACCAACCTGGGCGCGACCGATCTGTCGGCGCTGGCCGAGCACGAGCACCTGCGCCTGCTCGGCGGGGCCGACCCGGTCGCGCTGGCCCGCACGCTGCCCGGCACGACCAGCGTGCTCGTCTCCGAGCCGTTCGCGACCAAGTTCGGGGTCGGCAAGGGCGACACGGTCGCCCTGCCCACGCCGTCGGGGACGACGGCGTTCCGGGTCGCCGGGATCTACAACGACTACTCCTCCGACGCGGGGGTCGTGATCCTCGACGTGCGCACCTACCGGCGGCTGTTCCACGACGACTCGGTCAACTCGATCGCCGTCTACGCCGCGCCCGGCACCGACCTGACCCACCTGCGGACCGCGGTGCTGCGCGCGGTCGCGCCGCTGCGGATCGACGCCGAGACCAACCGCGAGCTGCGCGACCTCGTCGTCACGATCTTCGACCGGACGTTCGCGATCACGTACGCGCTGGACGTCATCGCGATCACCATCGCGGTGCTGGGGGTCGTCTCGACGCTGTTCGCGCTGGTGCTGGAGCGGCGGCGCGAGTTCGGGCTGCTGCGCTATCTCGGGGTGACGACGCGGGGGATTCGGGCGAGCGTGCTGACCGAGGCGGCGGGGATCGGGCTGCTCGGCGGCGGGCTAGGGGTGGCGGTCGGGATGCTGCTGGCGCTGCTGCTGATCTTCGTGATCAACCGGCAGGCGTTCGGGTGGCTGATCGAGCTGCACGTGCCGTGGGGGTTCCTGGGGGAGACGATCCTGCTGGTGGTGGTTGCGGCGGTGGTGGCGGGGGTCTATCCGGCGGGGGTGGCGGCGCGGATTCGGACGGCGGATGCGGTGCGGACCGAATGACTTCGCTCGGGCGGGACGTTGGGGCGGCGGTGCGGCGTGCGCTCCGCTGCGGGGCCGCTCGGCGCGCCCGTCGTGGGCGCGCTGTCGCTACACTCGGGCGAGCTCTCGCCATCCTGGCTTCGCTCGCCCTCGTAGTGCCCCGCAGCGGAGCGCACGCCGCACCGCTGGGCACCGTTGGCATCGCGCTCGGGGCGGTGAGGGGCTCGTCGTTCGGGGTGGGTGGTGGCGGGGGTGGTGGAGTTGCCGCGCCGGCGGCGCCGGCGGGGATGCGCGAGAGTGTTCCTACGACGGTTTCTCGTGGGTTCAGGAATGCTCGGGTGCCGTGGCGGTTCGTGTTTCCGCGGGATCATGCGGCGCATTTCGGGTTTCAGAGCGAGTGGTGGTATTATACCGGGCACTTGCGGGCTAGGGATGGGCGGCGGTTCGGGTACGAGCTGACGTTCTTTCGGTATGGGTTGGCGCCGGGGGATCCGCGGCCGGTGGTCGGGGAGTCGAAGTGGCGCGGGAACCAGGTGTTTCCGGTGCACCTGGCGCTCACCGACGAGGCGGGGGGGCGGTTCGTGTACGACCAGCGGTTCGCGCGCGAGGCGCTCGGGATGGGCGGGGCGTCGGACCGGGGGCTCGACGTGCACGTCGGTTCGTGGTGGCTGCGGGGAAGTTCGCCGTTTCGGATGCACGCGCGCTCGGCGCAGGTCGGGCTCGATCTGGTGCAGGTGGCGGAGAAGGGGCCGGCGGTGCACGGGCACGACGGGGTCTCGCTCAAGGCGGGGTGCGCGTCGTGCGCTTCGCACTACTACTCGATGACGCGGTTGCGGACGCGCGGGACGCTGGCGTATCGCGGGCAGACGCTGCGGGTCGACGGCCTGTCGTGGATGGACCACGAGTTCGGCTCGGACGAGCTGCAGCGCGACATGGCGGGCTGGGACTGGTTCTCCATTCAGCTCGACGACCGGCGCGAGCTCATGGACTACCGGCTGCGCGAGAAGGACGGGTCGCTGGTGGCGCAGTCGAGCGGGTCGCTGGTGGGCCCGCGCGGGGACGTGCGGTATCTGGCGCTCGGCGACGTCGGCGTCGACGTGACGGGCTCGTGGAAGAGCCCGCACACGGGCGGCACCTATCCCAGCGGGTGGCGGGTGCGGGTGCCGTCGGCGGGGCTGGACCTGACCCTGGTGCCGACGGTGCGGGACCAGGAGCTGGCCGATACGGTCGGCGGGGTCTCGTACTGGGAGGGCTCGGTTACCGTGCGCGATGCGGCGAGCGGCAAGCCGCTCGGGGTGGGCTACGTCGAGCTGACCGGGTACGCGGGGGCGGTCTCGCTCTGAGGCTGCGCGGCGGGCTCCTCGGCGAGCTCCTCGGCGACTTCTTCGTTGAGGTCGCCGCTGGGCGGCGCGTGGCGGGCGGCGCGCGGGTTCGGGAGCAGGAACAGCAGCGGGACGGTGCAGGCGAACAGCACCGCGGAGATGCGGAAGAGGTAGAGGTACGAGACCGTGTTCGCGTTGGCGGCGATCGACGCGGAGAGCAGGGCGCGCGCCCGCGCGGCGCCGAGCAGGTGGACCGCGCCCGCGATGGCGGGATGCGCCATCGTCGAGCCGGCGGCCAGGGTATCGGCCACGGCGACCGCGCGGCGGACTTGCAAGACCTGGAGGATCGCGATCCCGACGTTGCCGCCCAGGTAGCGCACCAGGGTCGCGATCCCGGTCGCGTCGGAGAGTCGTTCCGGCGCGATCTGGGAGAGCGTGACGGCGACCAGCGGGACGAACAGCAGCCCGAGCGCCAGGCCCTGCAGCACGCGCGGGACGAAGATGTCCCAGAAGCCGGCATCGGCGTTCAGGTTGCCCATCATCCAGGCGCCGGCCGCGAACAGGACCAGGCCGGCGCCGATGACGATCCGCGCGTCGACCCGCCGGGTCAAGGGGCCGACGAACGGGATCAGCACGGCGGTCGAGATCGCGCCCTGCAGGAGCCAGATCCCGGTGTCGTACGCGGGCAGCCCGAGCGGACCCTGGAAGAAGAGCGGGGTCACCAGGTTGATGCCGTAGAGGCCGAAGCCGCTCACGACCGTGACCACGCAGCCGATGCCGAACGAGAGGGTGCGGAAGATGCGCAGGTTCACGAACGGGCGCGCCGCCCGCAGTTGCGACCAGATGAAATAGGTCCCGGCGGCGACCGCCGCGGCGGTGAAGAGCACGATCGTCCGGGACTCGAACCAGTCCTGGCGCTGCCCCGACGAGAGCACGTACTGCAAGGACGCCAGCATCACCGACATCGCCGCCAAGCTCGACCACTGCATCGGCGCGCCGCTGCCGTGGACGCGGTCGTCCTCGAGCACGACGTACGCCAGGACGATGCCGGCGATGCAGAGCGGGACCTTGAAGTAGAACAGCATCCGCCAATCGCCGTTGTCGAGCAGGTACCCGCCGATCACGGGTCCCAGCGCGAACGGGGCGACCGAGGCGAAGCTGAACGCGGCGACCATGTCGCTGCGCCGGTCGGCCGACGCCGAGCGGAGCAGGATCGCCAGGGCGATCGGCTGCAGCGCGCCCCCGCCCAGCCCTTGCAGGACCCGGAACACGATCAGCGCCGAGATGCCGTTGGCCGTTCCGCACAGGCACGACATCGCGGTGAACAGCCCGAACGCGGCGAGGTAGTAACGCTTCTGGCCCAGCCGAGCGGTCAGCCAGCCGTTGAGCGGCATCACGATCATCATGCCGAGCGTGTAGCCGGTCGCGACCCAGGCCGCGAGGTCGGGCGTCGCGCCGAGATTGCCCGAGATCGACGGGATCGCGACGTTCACGATCGCCGCGTCGAGCACGCCCATCAGGACCCCGAGCATGACGGTCGCAACGACGAGGAACAACGCCGGGCGACGTGCGACGGCTGGCACGCTTCCGATTATGGCACGCGGCCCGAGCCAAGGGAAGGATGAGGAGCTCGTCGCCGATCTCGCCCGGGCGATCGCGCGACGAGCGTCTAAGACGGGCGGGTGGCTGAATCGTCGTCCTCGCACGCCCCGTCTTCGCCCGGCCGTCGCGCGACCGGCTGGCGCACCAAGCTGGTCGCTACCGAGCCGCACGCGCCGGCGGGGTTTCGCTCGCTCGCGACGCCGGTCTACCGCGGCTCGACGACGGTGTTTCCCAACGCCGCGGCGCTGGTCGACGAGTGGGACCACGACAAGGCGGCCTACACCTACGGGCTCTACGGCACGCCGACGACGCTCGAGCTGGCCGCGCGGATCTGCGAGCTCGAGCACGGCTACCGCACCTTCGTCACGCCGGGCGGCCAGGCCGCGCTGACGCTGGTGTACCTCGCCTTCAGCGCGGCCGGCGACCACGTGCTCGTGCCGCGCTCGATCTACGGGCCCAGCCGCGACTTCGCCGACGAGGTGCTGCGCCGCTACGGCGTCGACGTCGAGTACTACGAGCCGACGATCGGGGCCGGGATCGAGGCGCTGCTGCGGCCCGCCACGTCGCTCGTGTGGTGCGAGAGCCCGGGCTCGGTCACGATGGAGGTGCAGGACGTGCCGGCCATCGCGGCGGCGGCGCACCGCCGCGGCGCCGTCGTCGCGGTCGACAACACGTACGCCGGCGGGGTGTATTTCGACGCGCTCGGCCACGGTGCCGACGTGACGATGCAGGCTCTCACCAAGTACGTCGGCGGGCACAGCGATCTGCTGCTGGGCTCGGTCACCGTCGCCGACCGGTCCGGCTACGAGCGCATCGGGCGCGCGCAGTACAACCTGGGCCAAGCCGTCTCCCCCGACGACTGCAGCCTCGCGCTGCGCGGCCTGCAGACCCTGGCGGTGCGGCTGGATGCCGTCCAGCGCTCGGCGCTGGCGGTCGCGCGCTGGCTGGCCGCGCGGCCGGAGGTCGAGACCGTGCTGCACCCGGCGTTGCCGAGCTGCCCCGGCCACGAGCTGTGGGCGCGCGACTTCACCGGCTCGACCGGGCTGTTCTCGGTGGTGTTCGCGCCGGGCGCCTCGCGCCGCGCGGTGCACGCGTTCATCGACGCGCTGCGGTTGTTCGCGATCGGCTACAGCTGGGGCGGCGTCTCGAGCGTGGTCGCGACCTGGTCGCTCGGGCCGCGCCGCGCGCCGTACGGCGACCGGCTCGTCCGGCTCTACGTCGGGCTCGAGGACACCGCCGACCTCGTCGCCGACCTGGAGGCCGGGCTCGCCGCGCTCGCGCGGGTGGACTCGCGCTGAGCGAACGCGAAGCGCGGCGCATGCGCCGTTCCGCTTTTCTCACGCTGCTCGCGGCCGCGACCGCGGCCCCTCGGCTTGCGGCTGCCGGTGCCGGCGAGCGGCTCGACGCGGTGCGCAGCGGCGGCGCGCTGCGGGTCGGCATGACCGGCGACTACCGGCCGTACTCGCTGCTCGCCGACGACGGTACCTGGAGCGGGCTCGACGTCGACGTGGCGCGCGCGCTCGCGGCGGCGCTGGGCGTGCAGGCGGCCTTCGTGCGCACCTCGTGGCCGCAGCTGACCGGCGCTCTCGTGGCCGGCGAGTTCGACCTCGCCATGGGCGGCGTCTCGCGCGATCCCAAGCGGGCCGCGGCCGGCATCCTCAGCCCGGCCTACGTCGTCGACGGCAAGGTCGCGCTGATCCGCGCCGCCGACCGCGGCCGCTTTCACACGCTGGCCGACCTCGATGTTCCCTCGACCCGCATCGCGCTCAACCCCGGCGGCACCAACGAGTCGTTCGACCGCGCCACGTTCCACGCCGCGCAGCTCACCGTGGTGGAGCAGAACCTCGCCATCCCGCCGCTGATCGCCGCCGGCACGTACGACGTGATGATCACCGACGGCGTCGAGGCCGCGCTGGCCGCGCGCAACGATCCGCGCCTGGCGGTGATGAACGCCGACCGCCCGTTCACCCGGCTCGAAAAAGTGTACTTCTTTCCCAAGGACGCGGTCGCGCTCGCGGCGTTCGTCGGCGCCCGCATGCGCGCGTGGGAAGCCGACGGCAGCTACGCCCGCTGGCGCACGACCTGGATCGGCTCGAACCTCAACGCGCCGAGAACACCGGTACCGGCTCGGTAGAGGGTTCGAGCGCGACGACCTTGACGACGATCTCGTCGCGAACCGGTGCGAGAACGGTGGTGCGGTTCTTGTAGCGGACGTTCACGCCGCGCACGCGGTAGCAGCCGGGGCGGGCGCCCTCCGCTTCCGTATCGCGCAGATGGTAGGCTCCGGCAACGTAATCGTCGCTGGTTGCGAACAAGAACGGCGGGCGGCCCGTGCCCTCACCGTCCCCGTACTCGAGCGAGAGGTAATCGAGGTCCGCGATCGGCGCGGCTTCGAGCGAAACGACGTCTCGCGACTCGCCGTTGACGTATGCTTGAATCGATACGGGCATGATGGCAGTCCTCGCGTGCTGAACCAGGCGTGGTCCGCACGATCCGCGAGCCAGGCCGCGAACACCTGCCTGCTAGCCGCGCCGTTCGATCGCCGTGATGCGCCGTTCGTGATCGTCCAGGGAACGAGTTTCGGCGTTCACGCGCCGTTCGATCCGGTCGAGCTTGCGGCCGTGCTGCACCAGCGTCGTCTGGACGTCGGCGACGTCGGTCGCCAGCTCGATGAGGGCCGAGCTGTGATCGGCGAGCGTCGCATCGACCCGGTCGAAGCGGCCCTCGAGCCCGCCGAAGCGGTTTTCGAGGCCGCCGAAGCGGTTTTCGAGGCCGCCGAAACGGTTTTCGAGCCCGTCGAAGCGGCCCTCGAGTTCGCCCAAGCGGTTTTCGAGCCCGCCGAAGCGGTCGTCGACCCGGTCGAAGCGGTCGTCGACCCGGTCGAAGCGGTCGTCGACCCGGTCGAAGCGTTCGCCCATGAGGCCGAAACGGGCTTCGGCCACGTCGCGGAAGAGGTGGAAGTCGTGGCCCATCGTTTCGACGGCGGTGAGGACGTCGCGGACGGTGGCGAGGATGTCGTGGTTGGTGGGTTCGTTCATGGCACTCCGTCTTCACGCCGCCGGCAGCGGTCCGCTAGGGGTCAGAGCTGCTCGACGGCGCGGATTTCGGGGACGTCCTCGCGGACCACTGCTTCGATCCCGCCTTTGAGCGTCTGGTGGGACGCGGGGCAGCCGCCGCAGGCGCCGAGCATCTGCACGTAGGCGACGCCGTCGTCGACGCGGATCAGCCAGACGTCCCCGCCGTCCCGGCGGATCGCCGGGCGGATGCGGTCGAGCGCCGCTTCGATGCGGCTCTCGACCGTCGGCGGGTCCGCGCGCGTCGCGACGAAATCCACTTACTCGCCGAACTCCTTCATCATCTCGTGCATCCGGCCGGCCATGGCGAGCGCGTCGTCCCACTTGCGCTGCCACATGTTGCGGCCGAAGATCAGGCCGACGCAGCCGGTCTCCATCGCCAGGCGCGCCTTGTGGATCGTGTCGTCGTCGCCCATCTTCGAGCCGCCCGAGACCAGCACCAGGGTGCGGCCGGCCGACTTGACGACCTTGCGCAGGCCGTCGGCCTCGCTCATGGTGAGCGTGTTGTAGGGCTTGGGCGCCGCGGCGGCGGCCTCGTCGGACTTGGGCACGTTGAGCTTGACGATGTCGGCGCCGATCTCGCAGGCGACGCGGGCCGCGTAGTCGACCGCGTAGAGCGAGTCCTGGCCGCCCTTGGCCTTGACCGCCGAGCCGCGCGGGTACGACCAGACGATCAGCGGCATGCCGTACTTCTCGCACTCGCGGCGGACCTCGTTGGCCTGCGCGATGTCGATGTCTTGGGCCGGCGAGCCGACGTAGAGCGTGTAGCCGACGGCCGAGGCACCGAGGCGAACCGCGTCCTCGACGCTCGAGGTCAAGGGCGAGAACGACTCGTCGTCGGGCGGCACGTTGGTCTTGCCGTTCACCTTGAGCACCAGCGGCACGCGGCCGGCGTACTGCTTGTGGTACTTCTCGGCCAGGCCGATGTGGTAGGCGATGCCGGAGAAGTTGCCCTCGACGGCCAGGCGCAGGACCCAGTCGGTGTCGAGCGCGTCGGGGTTGTCGAAGAAATCGACCGGACCGTGCTCGAGGCCCTGGTCGATCGGGAGCAGCATCAGCGTGCCGTTGCCGGGGCCGTGGCCGTACATCATGGTGTAGAGGCGGGCGCGCTTGCCGGTCGAGAGATCGAGCTCCTCGAACGTCGGCCGGCGGATCGAAGCTAGCATCCTGTCGTTCCCCTTGGGTCGGGTAGGTCGTGGGTAGGTGTCCCGTCCCGTCTTCGCCGCGGTCCGGACCCGGCCCGTCGCCTTCGCCCGAGCTCGTACCCGTCATTGTGCGCCGGGATGGGGCCGGCCACAACGACCGCGGTCGCTCGCCTCAGGCCGGGGTCAGCGCGTAGGCGACCGCCAAGCCGGTCACGGTCGTCGCGTAGAGGGCGACGCCCAGGAACGCCGCCCGGGCGGGGCGCCAGTCGGTCCGGGTCAGCCGCAGCAGGCCGAGCGCCACGGCCAGCCCCGGCACGACCGCGAGGGCGGCGAGCGAGCGCAGGCTCCAGGCGGCCGCAGCGAGCGCCGCCGCGGTGAAGAGCGCCGTGCCCGCCAGGGCGATGTAGGACCGGGCCATGCCCAGGCGCACCGCCAGGTTGTGCTTGCCGGCCAGCCGGTCGGCACCGGCGTCGGGCAGCTCGACGCCCAGCATCAGCGCCGCGCTCGCCCCGACCGGGGCGAGCAGCGCGGGCACGAGCCCGGCCTCGACGCCGCCCGCGAAGGCGGCGAAGCCGACGCACGGCACCAGGACCGCGACGACCAGCGCCGTGTCGAGCTCGCCCAGGCCGCGCGCGGTCAGGCGCAGCGGCGGCGCCGAGTAGCACCAGGCGCAGACCAGGATCGCCAGGCCGAGCCCGGCGACCGCGGCGTTGCCGGCCAGCGCGAAGCGCGCCGTCGCGACCAGGCCCAGCGCCGCGCAGACCAGCGCGGCGACCAGCGCGACGCGCGGCGGGAGGTCGCCGGCGACCAGCACGCCGCTGCCGCCCGACCAGGCGGTGCGCGCGGCGTGCCGGTCGGCCTCGCGGTCGAAGTAGTCGTTGGCGTAGTGCACCATCAGGTGGAACGCGCTGACCAAGCCTTGCGCCCAGAGGTAGGTCCCCAGGTCGAGCGGGTAGCCGAGACGGCGTGCGATCGCCGTGCCGAGCGCGACGCCCGCGAAGCCGCCGTACAGGAACAGCGGCCTCGACAAGCGGGCGAAGGCGAGCAGGGCGCGCACGCTCGCCCCGTTCGGCCGCAGGCCGTCGCGTCCCGCGCGCCGTACGCGCCGCGACGTATGGCGAACACGGTCGGTCTGATCGGCGTCGGCGCGATGGGCGAGCCGATGGCGGCCTCGCTGCTGCGCGCGGGCTTCGCGCTGAGCGTCTGCGCGCACCGCCGGCGCGAGCCGGTCGAGCGGCTCGCCGCGCTGGGCGCGGCCGACGGCGGCGACCCGGCCGGCGTCGCGCGCGCCGCCGAGGTGGTGGTGGTCTGCGTGCCCGACGCGCCCCAGGTCGAGGAGGTGCTCTTCGGCGAGCAGGGCGTCGCCGCCGGCGCGCGGCCGGGCAGCCTGGTGATCGACATGTCGACGATCTCGCCGGTCGCGACGCGCGGGTTCGACGAGCGCCTGCGCGCGCGCGGGCTGCGCTTCGTCGACGCGCCGGTCTCGGGCGGGCCGGCGCGGGCCAAGACCGGCACCCTGACGATCATGGCCGGCGGGTCCGACGCCGACTTCGCCGCCGCCGAGCCGGTGCTGCGCGGGATGGGGACGCCGCGCCACGTCGGGCCGGTCGGGATGGGCGAGGTGGTCAAGCTGGTCAACCAGATCATCATCTCGAGCACGATGATCGCCAACGTCGAGGCGCTGACGTTCGCGGCCAAGGCCGGCGCCGACGTCGACGCGGTGCTCGAGGTGATCGGCACCGCGACCGGCTCGAACTACCTGCTCTCGAACTGGCTCCCGCAGAGCTGGCTGGCCGGCTCGCACGCGCCCGGCTTCGCGCTCGACCTGCTGCGCAAGGACCTCGCCGCGGCGCTCGACTCGGCCCGCGCCGGCGGCGTGCCGATGCCGCTGAGCGCGCTGGCCTACCAGCTCTACACCGCCACGTCGGGCGAGGGCCACGGCGCCGACGACTACACCTCGGTCGCCACGTTCTACGAGCGCGCCGCCGGGATCCGGGTCCGCAAGCAGCAGACCTAGCCATGCTCTTCGGCGCGATCGACGTCGGCACCAACTCGATCCACTTGGTGGTCGTCGAGCTGGACTCCGCGTTCGACACCTCGCGGGTGGTCTACAAGGCGCGCGAGATGGTTCGCCTCGGGAGCGACGACGCGATGGAGCGCGGCCGGCTCTCGCGCAAGGCGATGGAGCGCGGCGTCGACGCGATCGGGCGCTTCGCCGAGGCGGCCCGCCTGCGCGGCGCCGAGCGCATCCGGGCGGTCGCGACCTCGGCGGTGCGCGAGAGCGCCAACGGCGACGAGTTCCGGCGCCTGGTCGAGGCGCGCAGCGGGCTGCGGCTGGAGGTGCTCGACGGCACCGAGGAAGCGCGCCTGATCCACCTCGGCGTCACCAACGGCTTCCCGCTCTACGACCGGGTCGCGGTCATCATCGACATCGGCGGCGGCTCGACCGAGTTCATCGTCGCCGACGGCGAGCGCCCCTACATGGTCGACTCGGTCAAGCTGGGCAGCCTGCGGCTCTACGACGCGTTCCTGCGCGGCGCGGCCAACCCGGCCAAGGCCGCTCGCGCGCTCGACGCGCACGTCGCCGACGTGCTGGCGCCGGTCGCCGAGGACGTCGGGCGCTACGGGCTCGACCTGGCGATCGGGACGTCGGGCACGATCATGGGCTTGGCCGCGCTCGACGCCGCCGCGCGCGGAATCGCGCTCAAGCGGGTCCACGGCTATACGCTGACCCGGGCGCGGCTGGAGGCGCTGCAGCGCACCATGCTGCCGCTGAGCGAGGCCGAGCGGCGCCGGCTGCCGGGGATGAACCCGCGCCGGGCCGACATCATCGTGGCCGGCAACGCCGTGCTGCTCGGCGCGCTCTCGCTGCTGGGCCGCGACGAGCTGATCGTCTGCGAGCGCGCGCTGCGCGACGGGGTGGTGGTCGACCTCGCCGACCGCGACCGCGAGCTGGCGCAGCGGCTGGGCGACGCCCGCGCGCAGCGCTTGGCCGCGGTCGAGCGGCTGGCGCAGAAGTACGAGCAGCTCGGCGGTCACCAGCGCGACGTCGCCCGGCTGGCCCTGCTGCTCTTCGAGAAGCTGGCCCCGGTCCACGGCTTGGCGCCGGCCGACCGCGACCTGCTCTGGGCCGCGGCGATGCTGCACTCGATCGGGCGCTTCGTGGCCAAGACCAACCGCCACAAGCACACCGCCTACCTGGTCCGCAGCTCCGCGCTCGAGGGCTGGCGCGACGACGAGCGCGAGCTGGTGGCCCAGGTGGCGCGCTACCACCGCCGCTCGATGCCCAAGCCCACCCACCCCGAGTACGTCGCGCTGGCGCCGGCGGATCGCGCCCGGGTCGAGGGCTTGGCGGCGCTGCTGCGGCTGGCCGACGGCCTCGACGCCAGCCACCAGGGGCTGGTGGGCGACGTCGTGGTACGGACCGAACCGGGCCGGATCGTCGTCGGCGCGCAGGCCGACGGCGACGCGTCGGGCGAACTGGCCGCGGCGGCGGAGAAAGCCGACCTGTTCGAGCGCGCCTTCGGCGTGCGGGTCGGCTTCGAGGCCGCCGAGGGAGTTCGCGCGTGAACGGCACGCTCGCCACCAAGAAGAAGATCCTGCTCGTCGACGACGAGGCCGCGATCGTCCAGTCGCTGCGCTACAACCTCGAGAAGAACGGCTACGCCGTCACGACCGCCGGGGACGGCCGCACCGCCGTGGCGCTCGCGCAGAGCGAGCACCCGGATCTGGTCGTGCTCGACATCATGCTGCCGCTGCTGGACGGGATCGAGGCCTGCAAGGAGATCCGCAAGTCCTCGAGCGTGCCGATCATCATGCTCACCGCCAAGGACTCCGAGTTCGACAAGGTCCTCGCGCTCGAGCTGGGCGCCGACGACTACGTCACCAAGCCGTTCTCGCTGGGCGAGATCATGGCGCGCATCAAGGCGCGCCTGCGCCGGGCCGACGTGGACGCCGAGGAGCGCGACGAGTCGATCAGCGCGGGCGAGATCACGATCGACCCGGCCCGCAACCGCCTGGTGGTGCGCGAGCGCGAGGTGCAGCTGGCGCCCAAGGAGTTCCGGCTGCTCCACGTGCTGATGGAGAACCGGGGCCGGATCGTCACCCGCCAGCTGCTGCTCGAGAAGGTCTGGGGCTACGACTTCGAGGGCGAGCACCAGACGATCAGCGTCCACATCCGCTGGCTGCGCGAGAAGATCGAGATCGACCCGAACAACCCGCGCCACATCGTCACCGTGCGCAGCCGCGGCTACATGTTCAAGGAGTAGTGGGTTCGCCGATGGCGAACCCGTCGCGTTCGGCCTGCGGCCGAGCCGCCTATGACTTCTGACATCGTGGCTGGTGCGGTTGGGCTCGTCGCCGGTGCGGGCTTTGCGCTTGCGGCCTTGCGGCCGGGCCGGCGGGCTGTCCCCTCGCCGAGCGCGGTTGCCGAGCGGGCGCAGGCGGCGGTCGAGGAGGACCGGGCCGCGCGGCTGGTCGGCGCACTGCCGTTCGCGGCGTTCACCGTCGACGCGCAGCGCCGGGTGCGGGTCTTCAACGCCGGCGCGCAGGCGCTCTTCGGCGTCTCGGGCGAGCGCGCGGCGGGGCGCGCGATCATCGCGGTGATCCCCTCGGTCGAGGTCGAGCGGATGGTCGAGGCGGCGCTGCGCGGCGAGACGCGAACCCAGGACGTGGCCTTCGGCAGCGGCGCGCGCGAGCGGTTCTTCGGCATCACCGTGCAGCCGTACGAGGACGGCGCGATGGCGATCGCGGCCGACCGCACGGCCTACCTCGCGAGCGAGCGGGTGCGGCGCGAGTTCACCGGCAACGTCTCGCACGAGCTGCGCACGCCGCTGGCGGCGATGAAGCTGATGCTCGAGACGCTGCTGCTCGCCGGCGACGACGCCGAGGCCCGCGCGCTCTTCCTGCCCCAGATCGCCGGCGAGGTCGAGCGGATGATCCGGCTGGTCCAGGACCTGCTCGAGCTGGCCCGCTCCGAGGCCGGCACCGTGTCGCTGCGGCGCGAGCGCTTCGACCTCACCGAGGTCGCGACGTCGACCGTCAGCACGTTCGCCCAGCGCGCCGGCGCGCTCGGGGTCGAGCTGGAGCTCGACGCGCCGCAGGCGGTCGCGGTCGAAGCGGACCGCGGCCGGCTGACCCAGGTCGCGGTCAACCTGCTCGACAACGCGCTGCGCCACACGCCGGCGGGCGGGCGGGTCACGGTCGCGCTCGCGCGCGAGGGCGACGAGGCCGTGCTGCGCGTCCGCGACACCGGCAGCGGCATCCCGTTCGCCGACCTGCCGCGCATCTTCGAGCGCTTCTACGTGGTCGACCGCTCGCGCTCGCGCGAGCACGGCGGCACCGGGCTGGGCCTGGCGATCGCCAAGCACCTGGTCGTGGCGCACGGGGGAACGCTGGCGGTCGACTCGGTCTACGGCGGCGGCGCGACGTTCACCATGCGGGTACCGGCGGCGAGCGAAGCTTAAGACGGCTTAGGGAATGCTTAAAGCAGGCTTACGATCGTGCTGCGATGATGCGGTGCGTGAAACGCCTCGCAGTTCTCGTGCTCGGCTGCGCGCTCGTGCTTCCCGCCGCGCCCGCCTCCGCCGACACGAACATCAGCATCGCCGGCTCGACCGCGCTGCTCCCGCTCGTCAAGGACGCCGCCGGCGAGTACCAGGACCGGCACAAGGACGTCAAGATCAGCGTCTCGGGCGGCGGCTCGGGCACCGGGATCAACCAGGTCGCGGCCAAGGCCGTCGACATCGGCGACTCCGACATCACGGCCCCGCAGCATCCCGAGCTGCACGACAGCCGCGTCGCGGTGGTCGGCTTCGCGGTCGTCACCCACCCCGGCGCGAACGTGAAGAACCTCAGCAAGAGGCAGCTCCAGGACATCTTCTCGGGCAAGGTCACCAACTGGAAAGACGTCGGCGGGGCCGATCAGAGGATCGTCGTCGTCAACCGCCCGCGCAGCTCGGGCACCCGCGCCGTCTTCACCAAGACCGTGATGGGCAGCGTGCCGATCAACGAGACGGGCCTGACCGAGGACGCCACCGGCACGGTCGTCAGCATCGTCAAGCAGACGCCGGGCGCGGTCTCGTACGCCGCGTTCAGCGGCACCAACGGCTCGGGCCTGACCGAGGTGGCGGTGGACGGCGTGGCGCCGACCGCGGACAACATCGTCGAGGGCAAGTACGCCATCTGGTCGTACGAGCACATGTTCACCAACGGCCCGCCGACCGGCGAGGTCTCGCGCTTCATCGCCTTCGTCCAGAGCAACTCCAAGCTGCTCGAGAGGAACGAGTTCATCGCGATCCGCGACATGAAGGTCAAAGAGACCGATCGCTGAGCCGCCCGCCTCGACCGGCTCGCGAAGGTTAAGACGCCTTAAGAGAAATTTAAAGTCGGCTTACGATTCGCTTGCGACGATGAGGCTCGGTGAGCGGGTAGCGATCACCGTGCTTCGTCGCATCGGAGGGATTCTCGGTGAACCGGAACGCCGCGCCGGCGGCATGGTTCGGTTTCGCGATCGCCGCCAGCTTGCTGGCCGCCGCCTGCTCGTCGCCCTCGACCACGGCCGGCGGCTCGGCGCAGGGACGAGGCACCGGAACGATCGTCGCCGCCGGTTCGACCGCTCTCCTGCCGCTGGTCAAGGATGCCTCGGGCGTCTACCAAGACCGGCACCAGAACGTCCAGATCAGCGTCTCGGGCGGCGGCTCGGCGACCGGCATCAACCAGCTCGCGGCGAAGGCGGTCGACATCGGCGACTCCGACATCCTCGCCGCCGGGCACCCCGAGCTGCACGACAACCGGGTCGCGGTGATCGGCTTCGCGCTGGTGACCAATCCCAGCGCCGGGGTGAAGAGCCTCAGCAAGCAGCAGCTGCGCGACATCTTCTCCGGCAAGGACGCGAACTGGAAGCAGGTCGGCGGTTCCGATCAGAAGATCGTCGTGGTGAACCGCCCGCGCAGCTCCGGTACGCGCGCGGTCTTCGCCAAGACGGTCATGGGCGACACGGCGATCAGCGACAGCGGGCTGACCGAGGACGCCACCGGCACGGCGGTGAGCGTGGTCGATCAGACGCCGGGCGCGGTCTCCTACGTCGCGCTCAGCGGCCTGGCGGTGGGCGGTGGCGGGGCCGGCGCGAGCGTCGTCGCGGTCGACGGCGTGCTGCCCCGACCGGACACCATCGAGAGCGGCAAGTACCCGGTCTGGTCGTACGAGCACATGTACACCTACGGCGTGCCGCAGGGCGAGGTCGGCAAGTTCATCGACTTCGTCGCCCACGCCAAGGACCTGGTGCAGAAGAACCGCTTCATCGCGGTCGGCGACATGAAGGTCCGCGAGAGCGACCGCTGACGTGATCGCGCTGCAGGCCCGCCGCTCGCGCCGCGTCGAGCGGGTCGCCGTCCTGGGGCTGCGCGTCGCGGCCGGGTTCGTCATCTTCGCGATGGCGGCGCTGCTGCTGTACCTGGGCGTCGAGGGAACGAAGACGTTCTTCGTCGACCGCGTCTCGCCGGGCACGTTCCTGTTCTCGCCCACCTTCGCGGTGGACACGGGCAAGCCGGGCGCGGCGGTGTTCGTGCTCGGTTCGCTGGCGGTGACGGTGTTCGCGATCCTGATCGGCGGGCCGTTCGGGATCGCGGTGGGTATCTTCTTGGCCGAGATCGCGCCGCACCGCATGGCGCAGGTGCTCAAGCCGGCGATCGATTTGATGGTCGGCATCCCGTCGGTCGTGTACGGCTGGCTGGGGCTGACCCTGCTCGTGCCGCTGATCCGCACCCACACCAGCTCGCCCAGCGGCTTCGGTCTGGCGGCGGCCGGCATCGTGCTCTCGATCATGATCCTGCCGACCGTCATCACGCTGAGCGAGGACGCGTTCCGCTCGCTGCCCGGCGCGCTCAAGGAAGGCTCGGTGGCGCTGGGCGCGACGCGCTGGCAGACGATCACGCGGGTGCTGCTGCCCAGCGCGTCGAGCGGCCTCGCGGTGGCGCTGATCCTGGGCATCGCGCGCGCGATCGGCGAGACGCTGGCGATCCAGATGGTGATCGGCAACGCGACCCAGATCGTGACCGGCCTGTTCTCGCCGACCGCCGCGCTGACCACCGAGATCGTGACCGACATGCCGGGCGCGACGCAGGGCTCGCTGCTCGAGCACAGCCTGTTCTCGATGGCGCTGCTGCTGCTCTTGATCGCGATGGTGCTGATCGTGCTCGTGCGCTTCGCGCTGCGGAAGCGGACCTGATGCAGTCCGCCCTCGAGCGCGCCCCGGCGCGCCGGGTCGCCGCGACCGGCAGCGTTCGCGCCCGCAAGACCACCGACGCGGTGGCGACCGTCGTGCTGTGGGCGATGGCGTCGAGCATCATCCTGCTGCTGGCGGCGTTTCTGGTCTACATGGTCTACCTCGGCGCGAGCGCGATCTCGCCCGCGTTCCTGTTCGGCATGCCCAAGGAGACCGAGGCCGGGGGCGGGATCGGGCCCGAGATCTACAACTCGTTCTACATCCTGGTGCTGACGCTGGCGTTCACGATCCCGATCGCGCTCAGCGCCGGAATCTACCTCCAGGAGTATGCGCGGCCGGGGCTGTTCCGGGGAATCGTCCAGTTCAGCGCCGAGTCGCTGGCGACGATTCCCTCGATCGTCATGGGCCTGTTCGGCCTTTTGGTGTTCATCTATTTCTTCAAGTGGCACTTCAACGCGCTGGCCGGCGCGCTGACCCTCACCCTGCTCAACCTGCCGGCGCTGATGCGGGTGACGCAGGAGGCGCTGGCGAGCGTTCCCGACACCTTGCGCGAGGCGTCGATGGGACTGGGCGGCACCAAGTGGCAGACGATCACCCGGGTCGTGCTGCCCAGCGCGATCGGCCGCTTGACGACCGGCGTGGTACTGATCGCGGGCCGCATCTTCGGCGAGACCGCGGCGCTGATCTTCACCGCCGGGCTGTCGGTGCCGCGCAACAACCCCTACGACCTGGGCCCGTTCCGCCCGGCCGAGACGCTCTCGGTGCACCTGTGGTACACCCACTCGGAGTCGATCGTGCCCGACGTCGACCGGATCGGCAACGGCTCGGCGCTGGTGCTGCTGGTGATGGTCCTGCTGTTCAACCTGGGCGCCCGGGTGGCCGGGCGCGCGCTCACCAAACGCTTCACCGGGAGAGCCTCGTGATCGAGTCGCCGCAGATGCCGCCGGTGCAGACGGTCGACAAGCTCGTCGCCGAGAACGTCGACGTGTTCTACGGCTCCTTCCAGGCCATCAAGCACGCCTCGCTGGCGATGCGGGCCCAGAACGTGACCGCGCTGATCGGCCCCTCGGGCTGCGGCAAGTCGACCTTTCTGCGCGCGCTCGACCGCATGCACGACCTGACCCCCGGCGCGCGGGTCGAGGGCCGGGTGCTGCTCGACGGCGAGGACATCTACGGCCCGGACGCCGATCCGGTCGTGATCCGCCACCGCATCGGCATGGTGTTCCAGCGCCCCAACCCGTTCCCCAAGACGATCTACGAGAACGTCGTGTACGGGCCGCGCATCCACGGCGAGCGCAACAAGGCCGCACTGGACGAGATCGCCGAGCGCGCGCTGCGCCAAGCCGCGCTGTGGGACGAGGTCAAGGACCGGCTCGGCCGCTCGGCGCTCGACCTCTCGGGCGGCCAGCAGCAGCGCCTGTGCATCGCGCGCGCGATCGCGCTCGACCCCGAGGTCATCCTGATGGACGAGCCGGCCTCCGCGCTCGACCCGATCGCGACCTCGAAGATCGAGGACCTGATCGGCCAGCTCACCGAGCAGTTCACGGTCGTGATCGTGACCCACTCGATGCAGCAGGCGGCCCGCATCTCCGACTTCACCGCGTTCTTCCACCTGGGCGAGATCGTCGAGGTCGGGCCGACCGACCAGATCTTCACCCACCCCAAGGAGAAGCGGACCGAGGACTACATCACCGGCCGCTTCGGCTGAGGCGGTTACCTCGTCGGACGGCCGTCGGTCGTGGGCTGCCAGCGGTAGATGCGCAAGGCGCCGCCGGCGGCGTTCACCTCGAACACGAGCCGGGCGTCGGTTCGCGGCGGGCCCGCGCCGAACCACCGCGCGAGCAGCGGGTAATCCTTGCGGCGGCGCTCGTCGAGCACGAGATACGCCGGCGCGGTGCGCCGCAGGAACGCGCGTGATGCGGCCTCGGAGGCATAGGGCAGCGGAAGCCAGGTCGCGCCCGCGTAGTACGCGGCCAGGTTCGTCACGTCGACGACGCGCGGGGCCGGGCCGTGCGCGGCGATCCAGGCGCCGGCGACGCGTTCGGGCGCCGCGCGGTTCGCGCCGGCTTCACGAGCGTCGGTGACCAGCGCGAGCGCAACGATGGCGAACGCGCACAGGATCCCGGCCCGCACGGTCCGCAACGACGCGTCCAGCGCCGCGATGCCCTTGGCGGCCCAGACGATCGCGACGATCAGGAACGCGGCGCCGTAGCGGTCCCAAAAGTGCCAGAGCGTGCCGAGGGCGGCGTACAACAGCACCACCGCTGCGACCAGCACGAGCTGAGCGCTCAGCGCGCCGGGCGACCGGTCCGAGCGCGCGATCCCGATGACGGCGAGCACGACGAGCAGCCACGTCCCGAAGTCGGGGCCCTTGAAGACCGACGCGAGGTCGCGCACGTGCCGCAGCTCGGCGCCGGCGACGAGGGCGAGCCGTTCGCGCAGCCCGGGTGCGGGCGGGCGGCCGCGTGGGTCGTGGAAGCGCAAGTCGATCTCCGGCCCGACCGGGCGCCCATCCGGGTCGACGGCGTCCGCGACCTCGAGGTATCCGCGCCCCGCTCGCAGCCCCGCGGCCTCCACGGCGTTGATCCGGGCCTTGCCGTCGTAGAAGACCGACCCGGACGTCGCGTAGCTGAAGACCAGCTGCGGGGCCACCAGCGCGGCGGCGCAGAGCGCGAACGCGGCAGCGGGAACCGGCGAAGGCGCGCGACCGCAGCGCGGCCAGAGCGAGCGCGGCGATGCCCGCCGCCGCGAAGAGCGCGCCCTCGGGTCGCGCGAGATAGGCCAGGCCGAACGCCGCACCCGCGAGCGCGGCATCACCCGGCTTGGCGCCGCGCAGCGCCCGGATGAACCACCGGAGCCCCAGCACGAGCAGCGCGCCGAACGTCATCTCGGCGTACGGCCTTCAGGGCACCATCCATGGTTCCGTCCGTTTGCCGTATTCTCGACGACAGGGCCTTCTCCACGAGGCACGCGATGGCTCGCTTCGTGCGCTTGGCGAGTGCCGCCGCGGCGCTGCTGTCGTTCGGCGCCGCCGCATCGGGCGGTGCGGCCGGATCGACAACGGAAACGTACCGCGACGTCGTGGCGTCCGACCATCCCCTGGCGTACTATCGCCTCGACGAGCGCTCGGGCAGGATCGCTCGCGACTCCGGGCCGCACCACCTCGACGGAACGATCGGCCGCCGGGTGCGCATCGGCCGGCCGTCCCTGATCCCGGACGCCGCGCGGTCGATGGAGTTCGAAGGGGCCGACGTCACGTACGCCGACGACGACGTTCGCGTGCCGCGCTCGCCGCTGTTCGAGATGAAGGACGCGATCACGTACGAGCTGTGGGTCGACCCGTACAGCGTGACGGTCCGCGGTCACAACACCGGCGACATCACGCTGATGAGCTACGGAGACGATCTGAACCCCGACCAGCAGCACTGCCGCTGGGAGCTCGGACTCGACGCGCACTCGCACGTCTTCAATCTGCAAATGGTCATCGACGGCCATTCCACCGAGCCGCTGAGCCTGCGGCACCCGCGCGGGCTGGTCGCCGGGCTGATCGACCGGGTTACCGGGGACAAGACGCGCGCGCGAGAGATGTACGCCGCGAGCGGATCGGTCGGAGCGCCGCCGGTGACCCACCATCTCTACCAGCTGGCGGCGACCTACGATGGCCGGATCATCACGATGTACGTCAACGGCGCCGCCAACGCGGTATTCCGCGTGCGCGGAACGATCGCGGGCTACTCGGCCAAAGACGGGCTTTCGGTCGGCGGCGAGTACGCCGACGTCAACCCGGCGTTCTACGGCCGCATCAGCGAGGTATCGGTCTACGACCACGTGCTGACGCCGGAGCGGATCCTGGCCCACTATCGCGCGGGTGTCGCGGGCGTGCGATGAGGCGCCTGCCGGCGTGGTGCGCCGCCCTTGCGCTCGCTGCCCTCGCCGCCGCGGTTCCGCTCGCGGTGCAGGCGGACAGCGACGATGCGCCGGTCCCCGCGGGAAGCAGCGCGCCGGGCTCCCAGGCGCTCGCCGGGACGCCGCCGCTTCCGCTCGAAGCGCCCGGCGAGTCGCGCCTCGTCCGCCGCGAGGACGGGACCTATGCGGCCGTGCCCGAGACGCGCGGCCGAACGAAGATCTTCCGGCTCGTGGCGCGCGAGGCGACCTGGACGCTCAAGCCCGGGCTGACCGTCCTCGCGAAGACCTACGACGGTGTCGTCCCCGGCCCGACGCTGGTCGTCGACCAGGGCGACCGCGTCGTGATCGACTACGTCAACGACCTCGCGGTCCCCGACACGATCCACCTGCACGGCATCCAGGGGATCGCGCCGTCGATGGACGGCGTGCCCGGGATCTCGCAAGCGCTGGTCGCCCCGCACGGCGGCCGCTTCCGCTACGCGTTCACCGCGAACCGCGACGGCACGTATTTCTACCACAGCCACGACCGGCTCGCCGTCCTCGACGCCGGCCTCTACGGCGGGATCATCGTGCGCCCGTCGCACCCGCGCGCGGTCGAGCGCGGCCTCGCGCACGACGACCTCGAGGTCCTCTCGTCGTGGCGGATCGGCGGTCCCGAAGAGAATCATTTCACGATCAACGGCAAGGAGTACCCGGCGACCCAGCCGATCGAGGTGCGCCGCGGCGAACGAACGCGGATTCGCTGGATCGACCTCTCGTCCGAGAACGACCACACCATGCACACGCACGGGCACGATCAGCGCGTGATCGCGCGGGACGCCCGGCCCGTCGCCTACGACGACGAGGAAGACACGGTGCTGCTCGGCCCGGGCCAGCGCGTCGACGTCGTCGTGCGCGCGGACGCCGTGCCCGGCACGTGGCTCGTCCACTGCCACGTGCTCGACCACGTCGAAGACGCGGACGGGATGCCGGCCGGCCTCGTGACGGCGATCCACTACGCCGGAACGCCGGAGCTGCTGGGGGCGATGGCGCTCGCGATGGGTGCTCGGCGTCCCGACGGCTCGCCGATGGCGATGCCGGCGAACTCGAGCCCGAAGCCGATGCCGTTGCGGTTGCTGCTCGCCGGCGCGCTCGTCGCCGCCGGGCTGGTCGTGCTCGCCGTCGTCGGCGCTCTCAAGATCGCGCTTCCACGGCGCCGCGCTCGAGCGGCGTACCGGAAGCCGACTCCGAACGGCCGATAACGTCACTACCAGCAGCGTGCCGGCCTCAGCTCGCTCGCGCAGTAGCTTGCAGTTCCGTCTCGATCGTCTGGCTACGGGCCGTTCCGTACGTTGCCGTACGCAGCCCGTCCGAAACTCAGTCGAGCTCGGCCGGCTCCGCCCTGAGCACGCCGGCGCGGAAGGCCTGCGCCACCAGGTGGGCTCGGGTCCGCGCGTCGAGCTTGCCGCACAGCACGCGGATGTAGGCCTCGATCGAGGCCACCGAGCGGCCCAGCGCGCACGCGATCTCTTTGCTTTGCAGCCCGTCGGCCAGGGCTACCAGGATGTCGAGCTCGACCTCGGTCAGGCGGACGCGCGGTCCGCTCCGCACTCGACCGAGCATGTCGCCATGAATGACGGCAGGTGAATCGACCGCCGCAACGCGGCTTTCGCTCATTACACCCCCTTACCGCACCGCGGCATCGGCTTTCGACAGCGCGTTGAGGCAGGCGCAGTGCTACACCGGACCGAGCTCATCTTCCTACGTGAAATGAGTCACACGCAAAAACCGATAGCGAAAATGATAACGAGATCGTTCTAGACAGCGCCGGTCCCAGTCCCTATCATCGGTCTCCACCGCGTATCGACCTAGATACGCGGTGATACGAAGGGTGCATGCGATGGGATCGACGGCGCCGTCCCGGATTCGGGAACGCGCTCTCTTACGTGATGTCCGCGAATGGCGCCGGCCGGTCGCAGAGCACCCGATCTATGCATCGATCGAGAGCGTCGAGCGGCTCGCGGCCTTCATGGAGAGCCACGTTTTCGCGGTCTGGGACTTCATGTCGCTGGTCAAGACGCTTCAGGGAGCGCTGGCTTGCGTGCAGTCTCCCTGGGTACCCGGCCGAGAGCCGCGCCGGCAGCGGACGGGACCCACGCATCGCTGGGCACTCCCGCATCCCTCAACGGCGGAACCTTGCCGGCGCTCGTCTGACGAGCGCGGGAGCTCCGCATTCTCACCATACGGAACGGAGAAACACCATGGCCACTCTCAGCAACGATATCAAAGTCGCCGATCTGACCCAGACCGAAGTCAAGGACTTCCTGAACACCTGGGCGCGCGCGTACGACGCAGGCAGCCCGATGTTCTTCGAGTGCTTCGCGCCCAACGCGAGCATCTTCACCCTCTCGTCGCCGACCCGCATCGACGGGCGTGAAGAGTTCAAGCGCGGCTTCGAGCCGTACCTCGAGAGCGGCGTGCGCCGCTCGCAGATCCTCTCGCCGTCGATCGACGTCCACGGCACGATGGCGGTCGCCACGTTCCACAACCGGGTCAGCGTCGACAACGTCGTGACCAACACCCGCGCCACCGTCGTCATCGAGAAGGGCGCCGACGGCATGCTCCAGATCACGCACCTCCACCAGTCCCCGCTCGGGACGCCGGGCGTCTCGCACGCCGCGGCGATCGCGCCGGGCGCCGTCTCGCTGCTCGAGGAACGCGTCGCGACCGCGGCCGCGGTCGTCGGCACGCCGAAGTAACCGGCTGAGCCGAGCTCTCGCGATCGAGGTACGCGTGCACCACACGGCAAGGCAACGCCGGCTCGCGGTCGTCGGCATCGACGGCTTCGCGCCGGCATGGATCGAGCGTTGTCTGGACGAGGGCGACATGCCGCACCTCGCCGCGGTCCGGCTGCGCGGCAGCACCGTACCGCTGCTCTCGACGTTACCGGCCACCACGCCGGTCGCGTGGGCCTCGATCGCGACCGGGTGCCATCCCGCGACGACCGGGATCGAGGGATTCCTCGTCCACCGTCCCGGGAACCGGCTCGACGAGCGGGTCAGCGGCACGTACGCCGACCGCTGCAAGTCGGAACCCGTCTGGGAAACGGCGACGCTCGCCGGCAAGCGGTCGTGCGTCGTCAAGTTCCCGCTGTCGTACCCGTCCGCGACCGCGACCGTTCGCATCGACGGCGCGGCCGGGTGGGGCGGCCTCAAGTGCCTCCACGAGATCGCCTCGACGGGCGTGAGCGACAGCGCGCGCCCGGTGCCGCAAGGAGGACGATTCTCCCCAGAACCACCCACCTGGGCGGGCGACGCGCGTCGCCCGCTCGCCTGGAGCGCCCGGCTCGAGCTGCCGGCGCTGTGGCAGGTCCCGGCGGTGAGGTTCCACGTCGCGATCACCGCCGAGCCCGAGCCGCAGGTCGTCATCGCCGGCCGGCCCGATTGGACGACGGTTCTCGCCACGCTGCCCGCCGGCGGCTGGAGCGAACCGTTGTTCGTTCGTGCGCTCGGCCGGCGCGGCGAGGCCGAGTGCGCGCTGCGCTTCAAGGTGCTCGAGGTCGCCGCCGGCGACGCGCCGCACGTGCGGCTGCTCACCACCCCGGTCCACGAGACGGGCGGCCACTCCGCGCCGCCCGAGCGCGCCGCGCGCCACCTGCACGCGGCCGGGCCGATCGAGGAGCAGACCGAGCCGTCGCTCTGCCTCGAGGGCCTCATCGACGTCGAGACGCAGCTCGAGCGCTGCCGGCTCAACGTCGACTGGCTCGCGCGCGTCGCGGCCAGCATCTTGGCCGAGCCGTGGGACCTCTTCATGATCCACGTCCACGTCGTCGACTGGGCGCACCACCTGCTGCACGGCGCGATCGACCCGCGCCATCCGGCCTACGATCCCGCCGCCGCGGCGCGCGCCGAAGAGCTGCTGCGCGCCCACTACCGGCTGGCCGACGAGCTGGTCGGCGCGGTCGTGGCCGCGCTCGAGCCCGAGGACGACGTGATGGTGCTGGGCGACCACGGCCAGGATCTGGCCCACACCACCGTGCGGCTCAACGAGGTGCTGGCCGCGCGCGGCTATCTGCACTGGGCCGGCGCGCAGGGCGAGGCGGTCGACTGGACCCGCACCCGCGCCTACGCGGCCGGCAACTACGTCCACCTCAACCTGGCCGGGCGCGAGCCGACCGGAATCGTCGAGCCGGCCGACGCGCCGGCCCTGGTCGACGAGCTGGTGCGGGTGCTGCTCGGCCTCTGCGATCCGCGCGACGGCGCGCGGCCGGTGCTGATCGCCGGCCCCAAGTCGCACTTCGGCTGGCTGGGCGCCGACGGCGAGGGCGTGGGCGACGTCGTGCTCTGCTTCGCCTCCGGCTACCACGCCCGCAACGACCGCGGCGAGCAGTTCGCGCTCACCGTGCCGCTGGCCGAGTTCACCAGCGGGCACGACCACTTCTGGCCGCTCGACCCGCGCATCGAGACCCGGCTCTTCGCCGCCGGGCCGAGCTTCCGGCGCGGCCGCAGCGGGCCGCGCCGCTCCGTCGTCGACGTCGCGCCGACGATCTGCGCCGTGCTCGGCATCGAGCCGCCGCCGGAGTACCAAGGCGCGGCGATCTCCGACATCCTGCTCGAGCCGCGCGTCGGCGCGCCCTTCCCGGAACTGGTGTAGCGTCATGGCAATCGAGGTCAAGCCCCGCGCGCCGCTGAGCCGGCTGCGGCCCGAGGACCGGCTCGCGGTCGACGGCGGCGTGCCGGTGATCACCCCCGGTTACATCCTGAGCTCGCGCTGGCCGCGCATCTCGGACGAAGACGTGGCGCGCGTCGTCGCCCAGCTCCGCTCGGGGCTGCTGACCGAGATGGCCTCGCGCGCGCAGACGCGCGAGTTCGAGAGCGAGATGGCGGTCTTCGCGCAGACCCGCTACGCGGTCGCGACCAACAGCGGCACGGCGGCGCTGCACTGCGCGGTCGCCGGGGTCGGGGTCGAGGCCGGCGACGAGGTGGTCGTGCCGAGCCTGGCCTACGTCGCCTGTGGCGCGGCGGTCGTGCACCAGAACGCGACCCCGGTCTTCGCCGACGTCGACCCGCTGACGTACAACCTCACCCCCGCGACGGTCGAGGCGGCGCTGACGCCGCGCACCCGGGCGATCATGGTCGTGCACCTGCACGGCATGCCGGCCGACGTGGCGGGGATCATGGCGGTCGCGCGCCGCCACGGGCTGCCGGTGATCGAGGACTTCTCGCAGGCGGTCGGCAGCGCGGTCGGCGAGCGCCGCACGGGCGGCCTGGCGACCGTCGGCGCGGCCAGCCTGATGGCCGGCAAGAACTTGCCCTCGGCCGGCGAGGGCGGCGTGATGGTGACCAGCGACCGCGAGGTGCGCAACCGCGGCGCGGCGGTCAAGACGTTCAGCGAGGCGGTCGACGCGTTCGGCAACTACGAGACGATCCACGCGACGCTGGGCTACAACTACCGCATCAACCTGCTCTCGGCGGCGATGGTCAGCTCGCAGCTCTTCCGCATCGACGAGTACACCCAGGCGCGGCGGGCGGGCGCGCGCCGGCTCGACGCGGCGCTGGCGGAGCTGCCCGGCTTCGCGCCGCCGGCCGAGCTGCCCGGCACGACCGGCTGCTACCACATGTACCGCTTCCGCTTCGATCCCGCGGCGGCCGGGCTGGCGATCAGCGTCGACCAGATGCGCGAGGGGCTCAAGGCGGTGTTCTGGGAGGAGGGCGTGCCGCTGGTGCAGTTCCAGAACCAGCCGCTGGCCGGCCACGAGCTGTTCCGCCGGCGCGGCAACGGCGCCCGGATCGAGGACTTTCCGGGCGCGCTGCAGGCGATCCGCGACTCGCTGGTGATCGGCTACCCGACCCAGGCCGCGACGGCCAACCCCGAGGCGGTCGACGCCTACGCGCGCGTGTTCGGGAAGCTGCGCGCCAACCTGCGCGCGTTCGAGCGCTTCGCGGCGGAGCTCCCCGGCGAGCTGCCGTGGAGCCAGCCGGCGCGGCTGTTCTGACGTGCTCGGCGAGATCGCGGTCACCGACCTGGGCGAGCGCGCCGACGCGCTGCGGCTGCTGGTCCTCGAGACGCACCGCCGAGCGGGGCTCGGTCACCTCGGCAGCGCGCTCTCGATCGTCGAGATCGTGACCGTGCTGCGCGAGCGCTGCCTGGTGCCCGCCGCGGACGGCGATCCCGACGGCGACCGGCTCATCCTCTCCAAGGGCCACGCGGCGCTGGCGCTCTACTGCCGGCTCGCGCTCGAAGGCCGGATCGGTCCCGAGCAGCTGGCCGGCTTCGGCCGCGACGGCGCCGAGCTCGAGCCGCACCCCAACGAAGTGCTGGTGCCGGCGGTGGGCGCGTCGTCGGGCTCGCTCGGCCAAGGCATGTCGATCGCGCTCGGCCTGGCGCTGGGGAGCCGGCTGAAGGGGCGCGCCGACCGGGTCGCCGCGATCGTCGGCGACGGCGAGACCAACGAGGGCCAGATCTGGGAGGCGGCGCAGTCCGCCGGGCACCTGCGGCTGGACAACCTGCTGGTCGTCGTCGACCGCAACGGCATGCAGCAGGACGGCCCGATGGCGGAGATCCTGCCGATGGGCGACATCGCGACGGCCTGGCGAACGATGGGCTGGGCGAGCGCCGAGTGCGACGGCCACGACACCCGCGCGCTGGAGGCCGCGCTCGCGGCGCTGCTGGCGCGCGACGACGGCCGGCCCAAGCTGCTCGTCGCGGCGACCGTCAAGGGACGCGGCGTGCCGTTCCTCGAGGGCCGCACCGAGAGCCACTACCCGCCGCCGCTCAGCCCCGAGGAGATCGTGATGGTGCGCCACGCGGCCCGGGCCGGAGCGCCGCGGTGAGCGCGGTCGCGCCCCGCGAGGCGGCCTACGGCCAGGCGCTGCTGGAGCTCGGCGCGGCGGTGCCCGAGCTGCTCGTGCTCGACGCGGGGCTGGGCAGCTCGATGCAGACCGGCGCATTCGCGGCGGCCTATCCCGCGCGCTACGTCAACCTCGGGATCGGCGAGCAGAACGCGGTCGGCGTCGCCTCGGGCTTGGCCCGGCGCGGCTTCGTCCCGCTGCTGCACAGCTTCGCGAACTTTCTGGCCCGCCGCGCCCACGACCAGATCGCGGTCTCGGTCGCCTGGCCGCGCGCCAACGTCAAGCTGATCGGCGGCTCGGCGGGCCTGTACGACGCGCGCAACGGGCCCTCGCACCTGGCCATCGACGACCTGGGCGCGATGGCGGCGCTGCCCGGCCTGACCGTGATCGAGCCGGCCGACCAGCGCCAGCTGCGCGCGCTGCTCGCCCACGCGGTGGAGCTCGAAGGCCCGGTCTACCTGCGGCTGCGCCGGCTCGGGCTGCCGGCCGACCTCGCGCCGGGCACCGACCCGCTGGCCGGCACGGTCGAGATCGAGCGGCCGGCCGGCGCGCTCGCGACGGTGATCGCCGGCGGCTCGATCCTGCCCTCGGCGGTCGGCGCGGCGCGCGTGCTGGCCGACCACGACCGGCCGGTCGAGCTCTTCGGCGTGGCCGTGCTGCGGCCGCTGGCGGCCGAGGCGCTGATCGCCTCGGCCGCGCGCACCGGCTGCGCGGTGATCGTCGAGAACCACCTCACCTCGGGCGCCTTCGGGAGCATCGTCGGCGAGGCGCTGGAGCCGCTGGGCGTGCGCATCCGGCGGATCGGCCTGCCCGACGAGTTCCTGCCCGCCGGCGAGCCGGCCTGGCAGCTGCGCCGCAGCGAGCTCGATCCCGACAACCTCGCCTTCCGCATCGCCGAATTCATCGACGGGGGCTGACATCGTGCTGCAGTTTCACACGCCGCTGGCGCGCGAGTACCTGGACCAGGTGCCGGCCCGCAGCCGGCCCGTCGTCCGTTATCGCCGCGAAGAGTGGGGCTGGCTGGCCGGCTTCCCCGACGGCCGGCTCGCGCTGCTCGACCCGCAGGCCGGCCCGCTGCTCGCCGCCGGGGCGTCGTACGACGCCTGCGCGCCGCACCTGATCGAGACGCTCGAGGTCGCGACCGACTTCCACTTCCGCGCGCCGGTGATGGCCTGGCTCGAGATCACCCGCCAGTGCAACCTGCGCTGCGCGCACTGCTTCGTCGAGGGCGGCGTCAAGCGCAACGGCGAGCTGGAGACGAGCCGCATCCTGCGGCTGCTCGACGAGTGGGCGGCGCTCGGCGTCTTCTCGGTGATCGTCACCGGCGGCGAGCCGACCGTCCACCCCGACTTCGTCGAGATCGTCAACTACGCGCACCGGCTGGGCTTCGTGGTCGGGATCGCCACCAACGGCATCCCGATGACCGCCAAGCTGATGGCCAAACTGCCCAAGGACGACGTCGTGGTCAGCGTCAGCATCGACGAGATCCACGGCCAGGGCGCGGCCACCGGCGAGAGCGACTTCGCCTTCGCCACCCGGCGGCTGCTCGAGATCGGCGCGGCCGGCTTCAACACCAGCATCATGACCACCACCCACCGCGGCAACGTGCGCCAGCAGCACGACGTGATCGCCTGGGCGCGCGAGCACGGGGTCGCGCTGCGCAGCGTGCCGTTCGTGCCGATGGGCCGCGGCGCGCTCCACGACGAGCTGCGCAACCTGGCCGAGGACGCCGAGCTGGCCGCCCGCTTCTGGATCGAGGAAGAGGTCTGGGAGCGCGAGTTCGACGGCAACCTGGGCCTGTGCGCGGGGGCGATCTTCAACTTCCTGCTGACGATGGTCTACGCCACCCGGCGCTGCATGAGCGGGCGCGGGCTGTGCTACGTCAACTCGGCCGGCGACGTCTACCCGTGCACGACCTGCTCGGGCAACAAGGTGCTCTGCGCCGGCAACGTGCAGATGCAGGACTTCGCCGAGATCTGGCACGGCGAGTGGGAGATCCGCGCGATCACCTGGCGCACCTTCGAGCGCACCTGCCACGGCTGCGCGCTCAACGAGGAGAAGTACTTCTGCACCTCGCGCTGCCCGGGCAGCTCGAGCGTGCTCAACAACCGTTTCGACCGCTGCGGTGCGACCGAGTTCCAGAAGGCCAGCATCATCACGCGCGAGACGCTGTTCCGGGAGCGGGTCATGGCCGAGCCGCGCGTTCCGGTGAAAGCCCATGCGGCCGCGCTCGTACCGGGAGAGGATGATCGTCCATGAAGGTCGCGCTGGCCACCAGTCTCCACCTCGACCACGGCGGGATGTCGCTCGACGCGCGTCCCGGCGACTCGCTGCCGATGCAGGCCTTCGTGCCGCTCGGCCTGCTCTCGCTCAAGGCCTACGCCGACCGCGCGCTGGGCGGCGGCGCCGAGATCACCGTGCGCGAGCTCAACACGCTGATCAACGCCGGCGAGATCCCCAACGACGACCGCTTCTACGACAACCTCACCGAGGTGCTGCTGAGCGCCGGCGACGACCTGGTCGGGCTGATGACCGACGCCGACTCGCTCCACCACTCGGTCGCCATCGCCGAGCGCATCAAGCGCCGCTCGCCGCGCACCCACGTCTGCATCGGCGGCCCGACCACCTCGCCGATGAAGAGCCGCTTCCTCGAGCGCTTCCCGGCCTTCGACTCGCTGGTCGTCGGCGAGGGCGAGGCGACCTTCGCCGAGCTGCTGGCGGCGCTGCGCGACGGGCGCCAGCCGGCCGGCGTGGCGGGCCTGTCGTGGCGCGACGGCGACACCGTCCACGACAACCCGCACCGCCCGCTGATCGAGGACCTCGACCACCTGCCGCTGCCGGACTTCGAGGCCTATCCCGACACCGGCACGGCGGCGCTCTACCTCGACGTCGGGCGCGGCTGCCCGTTCGTCTGCCAGTTCTGCGCCACCGCGCCGTTCTGGGAGCGCCGCTTCCGGATGAAGAGCGCCCGGCGCATCATCGCCGAGATGCGGCTGCTGCGCGACCGCTACGGGCGCGACCACGTCAACTACTCGCACGACATCTTCACCGCCAACCGCAAGTGGACGCTGGAGTTCTGCGCCGCCATGCGCGCGGCCGACCTGGGCATGACCTGGAGCTGCAGCACCCGCACCGACGTGATCGACGCCGAGATGCTGGAGGCGATGGCCGCGGCCGGCTGCGACGAGATCTACTACGGCATCGAGGGCGGCTCGCCCGAGATCCAAACGCGCATCCGCAAGAACCTCGACCTCGACCGCTCGTGCGAGATCGTGCGCGCCACCGCGGCGGCCGGCATCCGGCCGGTGACCGGCTTCATCGTCGGCTACCCGTTCGAGACCGAGGCCACCCTGAGCGGCACGCTCGAGCGGTTCTTCGAGTACCTCGCGGTGGGCGGCTTCCGGGCCCACCTCTTCACGCTCGCGCCGTTCCACGAGTCGCCGATGTTCGCCGAGTACGCCGCGACCGTCGAGGCGCCGGCCGAGTACCACGACCTGCCGCTCTCGCCCGGCACCGCCGCCGAGGCGGCGGCGGTGATCGCCCGCCACCGCGACGTGTTCGCGAGCCTGTTCCGCTACGCCAGCCCGGGAATCGATCCGGCGCTGGTGGCGGCGACCGAGGAGCTCTCGGCGCAGCTGGTGCTGCTGCGCCGGCTGTGGCCCGCGCTGCTGCCGCACTACGCCTCGCCGCTGGACTGGTACCGCCGCTGGGTGGCCTGGATCGAGCCCCACAACCGCCGCCGCCGGCCGGGCACGCGCCTGGTGCACCAGGGCGACGCGCGCGACCTGCTCCAGTTCTTGAACGAGGAGCTCGTGCGGCTCGAGCTGCAAGGCACGCCGCTAGCCAGCCTGCTGCGCTACGAGTCGATGAAGCAGTCGGCCGCGGCCGAGCTGCCGCCGGGCGAGCTGGTGCCCAGCCCGCTGGCGGAGGTCAGCGCGGAGACGGTGGTGGCGCGCGCCTGCAGCTACGTCGCGGCACCGTTCGCGCACGACCTGCGGCCGGTGCTCACCGGCGGCATCCCGGTCGACGAGGCGCCGCCGAGCGCCGAGCCGGTGTTCGTCATCTTCGCCAAGACCGGCGACGGCGCGCTGCACACGCTGCACGCCAACCCGCTGGCCTGCCGGCTGCTCGAGCTGGCCGCGACGCCGCGCCCGCTCGACGCGCTGGTCGATGCGGCGCTCGCCGACGACCTCGCCGCCGAGGCCGCCCAGTACGAGGCCTGCCGGCGCATCGTCGACGAGTTCGTCGGCTGGAACCTGCTCTCGAAGGTGGGCGCGTGATGCGGGTCCCGGAGCGGGTCCGCGCGATCGGCGCGGCCAGCGAGCAGCCGGTCTACGTGTACGACCTGGCCGCGCTGCGCCGCTCGATCGCCGCGGTCGAGCGCATTCCCTGGCCGCGCAAGCGGCTGTTCTTCGCGACGATGGCCAACGACCACCCGGCCGTGCTGGCCGCCCTGCGCGACCGCGGGCACGGGATCTTCGTCAACTCGCCGCGCCACCTGCGGCTGGGGCTGGACCTGGGGATCGCGCCGGAGCGGATCGTCTTCGCCGCGAGCAACATGTCGCTCGACGAGATGGCGCTCTGCCTGGACGCCGGGGTCCACGTCGTGCTCGACTCGCTCCACGAGCTCGACGGCTTCGGCCGGCTGGCCGGGGCCGGCGCGACGCTGGGGATGCGGGTCAACGTCGGCAGCGCGCTCGACGGCGGCGCGCTGCGCCACGACCCGGGCTACCGCTTCGGCATCCTGCCGGCCGAGCTGCCCGAGGCGGTCGCACGGGCCGCTCGGCACGGCCTGCGCATCACCGGCGTGCACTGCTACTTCGGCACCGACGTGATGGCGTGGTCGACGCTGGTCGAGGGGCTCGACCGGCTCGGTGCGGTCGCCGGCGCCCTGCCGGACCTGGAGTACCTCGACGGCGGGGGCGGCTTCGGGATCGCCGACGGGCTGGACGAGCCGCCCTTCGACCTGGCTGCCTACGGGGCCGGCGCCGCCGCGGTGCTGGCCGCCCACGAGCGGCGGCTGGGCCGGCGGCTGGCGTTCTTCGTCGAGCCGGGCCGCTACCTGGCCGCGCCGTGCGGCTGGTTCTTCGCCAAGGTGGTCGGCTGCAAGCCGCGTTCGGACCGGCTCTTCGTCGGCACCAACGCCTCGGTGGCGCAGTTCCCGCGCCCGCTGCTCTACCCCGAGAAGGCCCGCCACCCGTGGGCGATCCTCGGCCGCGAGACGGCCCGGGCGCACGAGCTGCCGGTCTGGCTGTGCGGCAACTCCACCTACTCGCGCGACTTCCTGGCCCGGGCCGCGCGGGCGCCGCTGCCCGAGCCGGGCGAGACGCTCGTCTTCCACAACGCGGGCGCCTACTGCCGCTCGATGCTGACCGAGTTCCTGGGCAAGACCCGCCCGCTCGAGTACGTCGTCGACAGCGACGTCCCGGCCGAGGCCGTCGCCGGCGAGCTCGCCGCCGCGGCGCTGGCGGGCTAGCGGTGCCGGCGGCCGCCGCGGCGCTCGGGTTCGAGACCGGCCGGCGCTGGACCGCGCGGATCGGCCCGGACGGCGTCGCGCTCGACGCCTGCCGTTTCGAGGCCGGCTACCGCAGCTTCGCGGACGGCAGCATCGACCGCTTCACCGGCCGCTCGCCCGAGCCCGCGCTCGCGCTGGAGCCGCCGCCGGTGCGGCTCGATGAGGAGGCGCTGGCGGCCCGGCTCGACGAGCTGCGCCGCCACTTCGGCGGCCGGGTCGACCTGCGCTACACCCACCTCGACGCGGCGCGGCTGGTGGTCGCGGCGGACGGCGAGCAGCACCGCAAGGCGGTCTCGAGCTGGGCCCTGCTGGGCGGGCTGACCACCGCCGGCGGCCGGCGCGTGCCGGTCGGCTGGAGCGGCGCGGGCGACGGCCTTGCGCGGCTGGCCGATCCTGCCCTGCGCGCCCGCTACGACTGGCTGGCCGCCGCGCTCGACCGGGCCGAGCCGCTGCCGAGCGGCAGCCCGGCGGTGGTGCTCTCGCCGCAGGCCGCCGCGCTGCTGCTGCACGAGTCGGTCGGCCACTTCGCCGAGGGGCCGGTGGACGAGGCCGACCTCGGCCACCGGCTCGGGCTGCGGGTGGCGAGCGAAGGGTTCACGGTCGCCGACGACCCGACCGCCAGCGACGGTCTAGCCCGTTACGCGGTCGACGACGACGCGGTCGAGGCGTTCGCCCCGACCGAGGTCGTGCGCGACGGCGTGCTGGTGGCCCAGCTCCACTCGCGCGCCAGCGCCCGGCGGGCCCGGGCGCTGCCGACCGGCAACGGCCGGGCCGCGCTCTGGGCCCCGCCGATCCCGCGCATGTCGAACCTGCGCTGCGGGACCGGCGCGTGCTCCGAGGCCGAGCTGGTCGACCGGCTGGGCGAGGGGCTGTTCGTCCACCAGTTCGCCGACGGGCTGGGCTTCGGGCTGAACGTCGAGGCACGGGTCGTGCTGGCCGAGCGGGTCGAGCGCGGCCGGCGGACCGGCCGTTTCCTGACCGGCGGGCGGATGAAGGAGCAGGTCGGCGTGCTGAGCCGGCTGGTGGGCCTGGGCGCGGAGCGGGTGGTGAGCCCCAACGGCCTGTGCGGCAAGGCCGGTCAGCTGCTCTTCGACGTCGGCATGGCCGCCCCGGCGATGCAGCTCAGCCGGCTGGACCTGGTCGGATGATCCCCACCGCGCGCCGGTTGGCCCGGGTGCGGCTGCTGCCGGACCGCAGCTGCGACCGGGCGGTGGTCGCCATCGACGTCCGGCCCGGCTCGCCGCGCTACGTGGTGCGCGGCTGGGACGGTGCGCCGGAGGGCCTCGCCGCAGCCGCGGCAGCGCTGCGCGCCCGGCTGGTCGAGCGGCTGGCGCCGCGCGACCGGGCCGCGCTCGAGGTCGAGGTCGGCGTGGTCGAGCTGGAGGGCCCGGCGGGAATCCGGCGGGACGACTACGCGCTCGCGCTGGCCGCCGACGCGCCGCTGCTGCTGGCCGCGGGCTGGGACGGGCCGGCGCCGGGGCCGTTCAGCGCGGAGCACCCGGCCGCGCTGCCGGCGGCCGAGCTGCCGGTCGTGCTGCGGCCCTCGGCGGTGCTCTCGCTGGCCACCGCCTGGCTCGAGGTGACGCCGCCGAACGAGGTCGCGGCGGCGCTGGCGGGCACGCTGGGGGTCGAGCTGACCGGCGCCTCGCCGTACCCGCCCGACGACTTCCCGTTCGACGACGACCCCGCCGCGCCGCGCCTCTTGGCGCGGCTGGAGCACTGGCGCTTCGCCTTCGACGGCATCAGCGACGTGCGCCGGCGCAACCTGCGCCTGGCGGCCCGGGCCGTCCCGCAGCCGCCCGCCGAGCCCTACCTGGCGCTGGACGTCCTGCGGGCCCACGCGGCCTCGCACCGCAGCACCATCCCCTGGCGGGCGACCTGGTCGGTCCGCAGCGCCGGCGCGGTGCTCGCCGGCGCCGCGCCGCTGATGCTGCAGCTCGACCCGGCGCTGCTGCGCTGCGCCCGGCCGGCCGGCGCGGCCGAGCCGGCCTGCGACCGCGACCCGATCCAGGGCGACCTCTGGGGCTGGGCCCCGCCGCTGGTGCTCGCCGCCCGGGCCGGCGAGCTGCTGGAGCACCGCTCGTGAGCTTTCGCCCCGTCGCGCTCGACGCGCACCTCAACGCCCACGCCGCGACCTGGGACGACGACCGGGCTGCGGGGACCATGACCGCCTGGGGCAACAGCTTCCCGGCCGAGGAGCTGCCCTTCGGCCGCACGGTGGTCGTCGGCGGCGTGCCGTTCGCGCTGCCGCCCAAGCACCCGGGCGGGTTCGACCACGTCGAGGCGCTCGGCCAGACGATCGTGCTCGACGGCGACGAGCTGGCGGGCCTGGCCGTCCTGTGCTGCGGCGAGATGGGCGACCACCAGTGGCCGCTGCTGCTGGACGGCCCGGACGGGCGCCGGATCTGGACCTTCGACGCGCCCGAGTGGACCGTGCCGCGCCGGACGCCGCTCGGGCCCGAGGCGCTGGCCTGCGAGCACCTCCACTACGTCGGCGGCTACGAGCTGGACCACCTCCGGCCGGTCGCCTGGGCGCAGCTGCGCCGCTTCGACCGGCCGCTGGCACCGGCGGTGCTGCACCTGCCGGAGCGGCCGCTGGTCCACCTCTTCGCCGTGACCCTGCTGCTGGCGGGCCGTCATGGCTGAGCGGCCGATCTCGGTCAACAGCCTCATGTCCAACCTCGAGCGGCTGGCCGGCGAGCGGACCGCGCCGCGCTGGGCGCAGGTCGTGCTCGGGGTGCGCTGGAGCTTCGGCGCCGGCGACCCGGCGGACGAGCTGGCCGAGTACGCCCTCCCCGAGCCCGGGCTGCTCGAGCTGCTGCGCGCGCGGGCCGGCTTGGCCGTCCGGGCCCGGCGCGGCCGGGACGAGGACGGCTTGGCGGACCACCTGGCGGCCGGCGGGGCGGCGGTGGTCGCGGTCGACAGCCACGACCTGCCCTACCGGCCGGCGTACGGGCGGGTCCACAGCGGCCGCACGATCATCGTCCGGCCCGACCCGGCCGACCGGGCCGCGGTCCGCTTCGAGGACCTCTGGCACCCGGCCTCGACCGGCGGGCTGCCGCTGGCGGTGCTCCAGGCCGCCCGCTGGTCGGCCGTCCCGCTCGACCCGGTGCGCGAGCCGGTCTTCGCCGGCGTTCCGCTCGCGGGCGCCTGGTGGACGGTCGAGCGGGTCCCGGCCCCGCCGCCGGACCTCACCGGCTGGCTGGCGGCGCGGCTGAGCGACCTCCACCGCGACGCCGCCGGCCCGCCCGGCAGCGGCTGCGTGCCCGCCGAGCGGCTCGCCGAGCTGGCTGCCGGACTGCACGGTTCGCCGAGCTGGGAGCTGCGCCGCGCGGCCAGCCTGCGGCTGCGGGCGGAGCTCGGCTCGCGCGCGTACATGGTCGCGCTGCTGCGCTTCGCCGGCCAGAGCTTCGGCGACGCGCTGCTGCTCTCCGAGCTCGAGCGCTACGTCGGCGGGCTGCACGCGCTGGCCGACGCGCGCGACCTGCTGATCAAGTCGCTGGCGCTGCCGCGGCCGCAGTACGGGCGGCTGATCGGCGCGTCGCTGGAGCGCGCGGCGCGCGCCGAGCAGCGCCTCGCCGCGGTGCTCGAACCCTACCGCGCCGAGCTCGCGGCGCACCGCGTGGAGGCCGGCTGATGCGCAACCTGCTCTGGATCGTGTTCGACAGCGCGCGCTACGACGCGGTCGCGGCGGCCCGCACGCCGACCCTCGACCGGCTCGGCCCGGTCCAGCGCCGCTGGAGCTACGCCAGCTGGACCGCGCCCAGCCACCTGACCTTCCTGATGGGGCTGCTGCCGCACGCCGGCACGGCCGGCAGCTCGACCTCGGTCCGGTACCAGCACGAGTTCGCCCAGTGGTCGGACCGGCTCGGCAGCACGGCGGGCGTCAGCTTCGGGCGCTTTGCGCCGGCGCTCTCGCTGCCGCTGTTCCTGCGCGAGCTGGGCTACCGCTGCGAGGCGCGCGTCTCGCTCCCGGTGCTCAACCCGGCGACGCTGCTGGGCGCGCACTTCGACCACTACGAGCTGCTGCCGGTCCACAACGACCTCGCGGCGGCGCTCGGCGCGCTGCGCTTCGACCACCGGCCGGTGTTCCATTTCGTCAACACCGGCGAGACGCACTACCCCTACGTGCTGCCCGGCGAGCGCGCCGGCGACTTGCCGGTGCAGCACGGCGTGCACGGCATCTGGCGCTCGCTCGACGCGTTCCTGGGCGACCCGGCGGCGCGCGCCGCGCCGGCCGCCGAAACGTTCGACCCGGCGCGGCTGCGGCCGCTGTGGCAGCAGCAGGTGCGCTGCGTCGAGTACCTCGACGACGTGCTCGGCCGCGCGCTGCGCGCGGTGCCCGAGGACACCTGGGTGATCGTGACCTCCGACCACGGCGAGCTGTTCGGCGAGGACGGCTGGTTCGGCCACGGCCCGGTCGTCCACGAGAAAGTGCTCGAAGTGTTTCTGGCCGAGGGGCTCAACCCGGCCGCCCGGAGGTACGCATGAACGCCGAGCGCGAGGACCGCCTGCCGCTGGCCGCGGCCAAGCTGCGCCGGGCGCTGCGCCGCTGGCGCACCCCGGCGGTGCTGTGGCCGCAGGACGAGCTGGCGCTGCCGCTGGCCACGCTGCTGGCCGACGTCTGGCCGGCCGGCGCGGCCTGGCGGGTGCTCTGCCGGCCGCGCCGGCCCGAGGCGGCGTCGCCCGAAGCGCTGCGCTCGCAGCTCGGCGCGATGTGGCGGATCGCCCGGATCGATCTGGCCGAGGGCGCCGCGGCGCTGGCGGCGGCCTGCCTGACGGCCGGAATCGACGGCGTGATAGCGGCCGAGCCCGCGCCCGGGCCGCCGCTGCCGGAATGGCTCGAGCCGCTGGCCGGCTGGGACGCGCCGGCGCTGCGCGCGCTGGTCGACGGCGCCGCCGCGCGGGCCGGCGCCGATCCCGCCCTGACCGGCGTCGTGATCGACCGGCTCAAATTCCTCGGCTACTTGTGAGGCCGCGGCGATGACGGCGATGCTTGCCGGCGCGGACCCGTTCGGGCTGCTCGAGCCGACGGTCTTCACCGATCCGTACGGCACCTATCACCTCCTGCGCCACGCCGACCCGGTGCACTACCACCCGCTGCTGGGGGCCTGGGTCCTCACCCGCTACGCCGACGTCGTCGCGCTGCTGGCGGATCCGGCGCTGGTGTCCTCGCAGCACCCGGCCTCCACCCGGGCCCGCTTGCCCGAGCGGCACCGCCGCTTGATGGCCACGATCGACGAGTACCTGGCGCACTGGATCCTCGACCTGGACCCGCCGGTGCACACGCCGCTGCGCCGCCTGTTCAACCAGTGGTTCACCGGGGCGGCGGTCGCCGCGCTGGAGCCGCGCATCCGCGCGTCGTTCGCGCAACTGCTGGGCGCGTTCGTCGCCCGCGGCGGCGGCGACTTCGTGGCCGAGGTCGCGCACCCGTTTCCGGTCGGCATCATCGCCGACATGGTCGGCGTGCCGGCCGGCGACCGGGCCCGCATGCTGGACTGGTTCGCGCGCCTCTCGCAGTTCTTCGAGCGCGGCGCGAGCGACGCCGAGCTGCTGGCCCAGACGGTGGCGGTGATCGCGGAGATCGACGAGTGGGCCGAGCACCTCGTCGCGGCGCGCCGGCGCGAGCCGCGCGACGACGTCGTCAGCGAGCTCGCCGCGGCGGCCCAGGAGCGCGGCGTGGCCGCCGTGACGGTGCGCGCGATGATCCTGCTGATGCTCTTCGCCGGGCACGAGTCGTCGCGCTCGGTGATCAGCAGCGGCCTGCTGGCGCTGCTCGAACAGCCCGAGCAACTGGAGCGCCTGCGGGCCGACCCGGGCCTGGTCCCGACCGCGGTCGAGGAGCTCTTGCGCTACGAGGGCGCCTTCATGCGCCAGAACCGCGTCGCGCTGCAGCGCATCGTCCTGCCCGGCGGCCGCGAGATCGCGGCCGGCGAGCACATCTTCCTGGTGCTCGGCGCGGCCAACCGCGATCCGGCGCAGTTCTTCGCGCCGGACCGCTTGATCGTCGATCGCCGCGACAACCGCCACGTCGCGTTCGGGCACGGCATCCACTTCTGCCTGGGCGCGCGGCTGGCGCGGGCCGAGCTGCGGATCGCGTTCGAAGCCCTGGCGCAGGCGCCGCCGATGGTGCTGTGCGGGCGCGGCGCGCGCTGGCGGCCGCACTTCAACAACCGCGGGCTGGCGTTCCTCGACCTCGCGGTGCGCTAGTGGCGCGAGCGCTTGAGCGCCGGCAGCGGCCCCTCGCCGTAGAGCGAGCCGACGACGAGCTCCGAGAGCCGTTCGAGCACCGAGCGGCGCAGGACCAGCGCGGTGCCGCCCGAGCCGGCCTGCTCCTCGATCAGGCCGGCTTCGCGCAGCAGCGCCATGTGGTGGGTGATCGTCGGCTTCGAGACGGCCAGGGCGCGGGCCAGCTCGGCGGCGGTGTGCGCGCGGCGGGCGAGCAGCGTGACCAGCGCGTAGCGGGTCGCATCGCCCAGCGCGCGCAGCAGCAGCGCGGGATCGAGCGGCGGTCCCGCGGCGGGCGGCGGCCCGCCCGCGACGGCGATCGAGGGGTCGAGATACGGGCAGTAGACGCGGGTCGTGCCGGCGTGCTCCAGCGCCGACCACAGCCGCTCGCGGTTGAAGGCCGAGGGAATCAGCACCAGCTCGCCGATCGCGTCGGCGCCGATCGCGTAGCGGCCGCGCAGCGCTCGCAAGCGCCCGCGCGCCGAATCGACCACGATCCGCACCTGCGCCGCGGCGAAGAACTGCTGCAGCGGCAGCCGCTCCCAGGCGCGCCGGTGAACCGCGATCGAGGCCGCGTAGGCCGGCTGCAGCTCGGCCCAGGTGCGGTGGAAGCCGCCGTTCCAGAACGCCTCGAGCACGGTCAGCAGCGTTTCCTTGAACGCCTCGGGCTGGCGCAGGAGCTGGTCGAGCACGACCGCGGTGGGGTGCGCGCGATCGTACGGGTAGAGGCCGGCGTAGGCCAGCCACTCGCGCTTGCCGGTCGTCGCCCGCGCCAGCGCGTCGGGCACGGCCGCGCCGCGGCGCAGGATCGCCTCGACGACGCGCGGCTCGTGGAAGGTGCCGCGGACGAGCTCGCGCTGCAGCTCGGCCGCGGTGAGCGCGCGCAGGCCGGCCAGCAGCGCCTCGAAGCTCGGCTCGAGCGGCCGGGCGGCGAGCGCGTCGGGCAGCAGCACCCACAGGAACGGGCTCCGCACGACCCCGCCGGCGAGCCGGACGACCCGCCCGGGCAGCGCCGCGCGCGCCGCCCGCTGCCAGGCCGGGTGCAGCGCGCGGTCGCCGCCCGCGACCGCGCTCAGCGCGTAGCAGAGCTCGAAGCGCAGGCCCGGGCCGAACCTCGTGCGCTCCCGCAGCCGCTGGAGCGCCGTTCCGGGAGCCGGCTTTCTTGACACGCCGCAGTTAACTTATAATATAACGACAAGGTCGTCAAGCCAGACCGGAAAGCTGCGCCCGTGCGTCGTCTCATCGCTGCCGTGTCTCTGGCCGTCGTGGCGCTCGGGCCGAATCCCGCCCGCGCGTCGGTCGACGCGCGCCAGAGCTTCGCCGCGCCGCGCGCGAGTGCGCCCGCGCCGGGCGACGGGCTGTGGCAGAACGCGATCGTCGCGGGGGAGTTCGTCGACGTGACGACCCGCCGGCCGGCGCCCGAGGAAACCCGCGCCTACCTGACCTTCGACGCGCAGCACGCCTACGTGCGGATCGACTGCGAGCAGCCGCCGGCGACCGTGCGGGCCGGGCAGTCGACCAACGACCTCGGCTTCGGGCTGGACGACTACGCCGGCGTCGCGCTCGACACGAGCGGCAACGGCGCGCAGGTGTACTTCTTCGAGATCACCCCGCGCGGCGTGCGCTACCAGCAGGCCAGCGAGTCGGCCCGCTACTTCCCGCGCTGGTCGGCGAGCGCGGCCCGCGGCGAGCGCGGCTGGAGCGCCTACTTCACCATTCCGCTCAACGTGCTGCGCACCCAGTCGGCGCCGGTCCAGACCTGGCGCTTCAACTTCGTGCGCCACCTCGGCGCGGTCAACGAGAACTACAGCTGGGCCTACGACCCGCTGATGACCGACAACGGGAACTGGCCCAATTTCAGCGATGCCCGCTTCTGGCCCGAGCTGCGCGCGGTCCAGGTCGACCAGCGCGCGGTGCGCCCGCCCGGTCACGCCGACCTCTACGGCCTGGGCACGCTGGGCGCCGACCGGCGCGCGTTCGACTACGGCACCAGCGGCGTCTACCGGCCGGCGTCGGTGCCGACGGCCGGCGCCGACGGCGAGGTGTTCCTGCGCAACACGATCGCGCTGGTCGGCACGATCCACCCCGACTTCTCGAACGCCGAGATCGACCAGGAGACGATCGCGCCGCAAGAGTTCGACCGCGCGCTGACCGAGTACCGGCCGTTCTTCGCCCAGGGGGCGAGCTTCTTCACCCCCAAGGCCTACGCGCTGGCGCTCACCGGCGCGGCCAACACCGTCTGGTACTCGCCCGCGATCGCCGATTTCGAGCGCGGGATCAAGCTCGAGGGCACCAGCGGCCTGCAGTCGTTCGGGCTGCTCAACGTCACCGGCCCGGGCCTGGACGACACCGCCTTCGGCTACGCGCACGTGCTGAGCGACCAGAGCTTCCAGTACTGGAGCGACGGCGTGCTGGCGCGCCACCCGGGCGACCACGACACGACGCTCGAGGGCGGCGCGCGCCTGCGCGACCTGCGCAGCGGCGTCTCGGCCGGGTTCGACCTGGCGCTCGAGCAGAGTGACGCCGCGGCCGTCCGCAGCGCCGCGCACAGCCTGGAGCTGGTGACGAACGTCGACCAGCCGAACTACCGCCTCTACGCCGCCTACACCGACATCACGCCCGGCTACGGCCCGCTCGACGGCTACACCCGGGTGGCCGACCTGCGCGGCCCGTTCGCCTTCGGCGAACTGCGCGGCAGCGGCACGCACGGGGTGAAGTCGTACGACGTGCAGGTCGGCGCCGACCGCTACCTCGACCGCAGCGGCGCGGTCCACCTGGCCGAGTCGTACGCCGACGCGGCGGTGACGTTCACCGACGGGCTGCGGCTGGAGTTCAACCCGTACAACAGCGAGCTGCGCACCTACCCGAGCCCGAGCGGGTACGCCGGCGGGTCGACCGCGCGCTACGCCGTCGACACGCTCAGCGCCGGCTACGGCGACGGTACGGACGCCCCGACCGACCTGAGCTACGCCTGGGGCCCGTTCGGCACCGGCTACGTCCAGCAGTTCTTCACCAGCGGCGCGCGCCGGCTCGGCCGGCGGCTCACCCTCGCGCTGGAGTACGACGGCACCCGCGAGCGGCCGTACGCGGGTCCGGCCGACGGCCAGTACCTGCGCAAGATCGCGCTCGGCGCGTCGCTCTCGGCGACCACCAACGTGTCGCTCGCGCTGCGGACGATCTCCGGCAGCGGCGGCTACGCCTCACCGGGCGCCAACCTCTCGGCGAGCTACCACTACCACGGCCTCGCCGGCAACGAGTTCTTCCTCCAGTTCGGCACGCCGGCGGCGGCCGCGACGCTGGACCGCGTGCTGCTCAAGTACGTGGTCCACCTCGGCGGCGGCAGCGGATCGTAGAGGTATTGCAGGTGCGCAACATCGTTCCGGGCCCCCGTTTCCTCGCGCTCTGGACGGGCATGTCGCTCTCCGTGCTGGGCGACGGCATCTCGTTCGTCGCGATGGTGTGGCTCGCGTTCGACCGCTCGCACTCGGCCCGGGCGGTGGCCGAGCTGATGGCGTTCTACACCGCGCCGGTGATTGTGGGCGGCTGGGTCAGCGGCTGGCTGCTGGACCGCTTCGACCGCGGCACCGTGCTCGCGGCCGACGGCCTGCTGCGGGCGCTGGTGTTCTTCGGGCTGGGCTTCGCCGCCACGCAGCCGTGGTTCGCGCTCTGGATGATCGAGCTCGCGGCGGCCTGCTACGGCTTTCTCAAGATGATTCCGCTGGCCGGGGTGCCGGCCGCGATCCCGCAACTGGTCGGCGAGGACCAGCTCGGGCGCGCGAACGCGCTCGAGTCGGGCTCGTACACGATCGGCGGCATCGTCGCGCCGCTGCTCGCCGGCTGGCTGATCGCGACCCGCCACGTGCCGCTGGCCTTCATGCTGGACGGGCTGAGCTACGCGCTCTTCGCCGGCCTGGTGGTGCTGGCGGCGATCCCGCGCCACGCGCGGCGGGCGCGCGGCGCGAGCGGTTTCCGCTTCGCCTTCCGCGACACGCTGCGGATCCCGGTCGTCCGCACGACGACGATCATGTTCATGTGCTTCAACGTCGGCGACGCGATGGTCAACGTCGTGCTGCCCGGCATCGCGGCCGCCGCGGGGCACGGCGCGACGACCTACGGCAGCGCGCTGGCGGTCGCCGCGGTCGGCCAGGTCGGCGGCACCACGCTGGCCGGGGCTTGGGTGGCCAGCCCCGCCGGACCGTGGATCGCGCTCTTCCAGGCGGTCGGCGGGGCGTCGCTCTTGCTCTTGCTGAGCCCGCAGCGCGGCGGCTTGTTCGTCGCCATGGCGCTGGTCGGGCTGGCCAGCGCGCCGCTCACGATCTGGGCCCAGAACGTGCGCATGCGGGTGATCCCGGCCGAGCTGCACGGCCGGGCCTTCGCCACCCTGCGCACGATGATGCAGGCGACGCCGCCCGCGGGCGCGCTGCTGGCCGGCGCGGTCGCGCCGTTCGGCGGCACCGTGACCGTCGTGCTGATTGGCGCGGCGATCGCGGTCCTGCCGGCGCTGTTCGCGCTCGCGCGCCCGGCGTCGCTCGCCGACGCGCCCGAGGACTCGACCCCGGCCGGTCCGGCGCCCGCCGGCGCGGCGTGATCGAACCGAAACGGAGGCCGGCGGCCCGGCCCGGTGAGGTCTAGCTAGGCTCAGGTCGCTGGCTGGAACAGCCCCCGCGCTGTGGCGACGCGAGCCAGCTCGGCACGGTTCCTGATGCCCAGGAGCGGCCAGGCGGCTCTAGTTTGGTTGCGGTTTTGTTGGCACGGGCCGGCTTCCACCCCCGCCACCATTACCGCTACCGCCGCTATCGCCTTGGATGATCTCCACGGTGGAGATCGTGTTGCCGTTTGCGTCGGTGAAATTGACCGCCGAGACATACACCGTGGTCGAGGTGTTGTCAGGCTGCGTCACGGTGATGGTCGAACCAGCCGGACAGAAGGCGTTCGTCGAAATCGAGGTGATCGTTCCGGTCGCCACGTTCGTCCCCGCCGTGATGATCGTTACGGAAATCGTTCCTGGCGGGACGCCGACCTTCTGCGAGAAGGCATAGCAAGGAAGAGCGGCTGCGATGAAGGCGATCGCAGCGAGTGTGCCGATTCGCGCGACGCGCACTTAGAGCGTGCGTTCCGTGCGAACGTGCGCTTGCCGGAGCCAGGCCGGCGCCGTGCTACCCGGAGGTACGTAGACGCGGCTCGTACCGGAAGTGTAACTCACGGTCGCGCCAGCGGAGAACGTGAACGTTTGACCGGATTCGACGTCGTACACGCTCACGGCCGATGCCGTCCGCGTGACGCGTGCCGCAGCGTTGAACTGCGCGACGTCATCCCCATCTTGGATGATCACGGAATCCGTCTCGTAGACCCGTGTCCCCCTAGGATTTCGGCTCTCGAGCGCGGCGAGCGTCCGATGAACCGTATCGGTGGTCTTGGTCGCGCCTTGCGCACCGGCGCCTGAAGTGTGGAGTCCGGTCGCCGCGCAGCCGCCGAATGCGATGCACAGCACAACCGACAAAAAAGCAACCCGAGCTTTCATTATTTGTACCCCTTCAATAAGCTAGGATTGACGGGTTACTCGGCATGGTTCGGGACCTCGGTCTCGAGTCCTCCGGTACGAGCAGCCTATTCGAGCGTCCGGCTCAGACCGAGTGGCGCGAGCGCTTGAGCGCCGGCAGTAGCCCCTCGCCGTAGAGCGAGCCGACGGACGAGTTCGGAGAGCCGTTCCAGCACTGAGCGGCGTAGGACCAGCGCGGTGCCGCCGGGCCCGGCCTGCTCCTCGATGGCCGGCTTCGCGCAGCAGCGCCATGTGGTGGGTGATCGTCGGCTTCGAGGTGGCCAGGGTGCGGGCCAGCTCGGCGGCGGGTGTACGGGCGGCGGGCGAGCAGCGTGACGAGCGCGTAGCGAGTGGTGTCGCCCAGCGCGCGCAAAGGCCGTCAAGTCGAACCGGGGAGCTGCGCCCGTGCGTCGTCTCATCGCTGCCGTGTCTCTGGCCGTCGTGGCGCTCGGGCCGAATCCCGCCCGCGCGTCGGTTGACGCGCGCAAAACTTCGTCGCGCCGCGCGCGAGCGCGCCCCCGCCGGACGGTTCCGCGCCCGCGGCGAGCGACGCGCTGTGGCAGAACGCGATCGTCGCGGAGGAGTTCGTCGACATGACGACCCGCCGGCCGGCGCCGAGGGGACCCGCGCCTACTGACCTTCGACGCGCAGCACGCCTGCTCGCCGGCGCCGTCGTCGCCGCCGGATTGGTTGTACTTGCCGTCGTCGGCATTCTCAAGCTCCGGCTTCCACGGGCGCCGTGCACGAGCGGTGAACCGTAAGACGACTCCGAGGCCGTTGACGTAGCCCAGAGTCACCTGCCGTCCCCAATGTTCAGAGCTGCAGTATGCCTGGTTGGTGCTCTCGAAAACACGACCGCGACGAGAATCCCGACCTATCGGGGTGGTCAACCTCGTTCCGTCTAGGAGAGAAGCGCTGCATCGTTGGGCTCGAAACGTCTCGAGACATCGACCACGCGGCGCGCCGCGGAAGGTGATTGCATGTATGCGAGGTGCTCACGGAGGCGACCAGTCGTGATCGAAGCTCCTGATGGCTCAAAAGCCTCATTTTGGACTTGACCCGGTTTGGTGGACTTCCCGATAGGCCCGGCGTAGTGGCTGGGCAGGAGGAGTCCGATGGCCAAGCAAGAGCAGCGAGGTTTCAGCCGCGAGTTCAAGATCGAGGCGGTTCGGGCAGCGTCGGCCGGTGACAAAGCGATCACCCAGGTCGCCCGCGAACTGGGCATCCGGCCCGACCAGATTCACCGCTGGCGCCGACAGCTCCAGGAGCGTGCCGGCGCGCCGGCGGCCGATGTCTTTCCCGGCAAGGGCAAGCTGAGCTCCGAGGATGAGGAGATGCGCCGGATGCGCCGTGAGATCGCGCAACTGCGCGAAGAGCGCGACATCCTAAAAAAAGCGACGGCGAGTTCAATGGGTCAACGCAACAGTTCCTTCAGTTTAGCAGCTGGAGTTCGGTAAGACAAGGTTTTTCTCGGACGTTGGTTCAGCTTGTGGGCAATGCGATTCAAGTCCCGTTGCGACAGTAGCGCTAGATCCGTGCCGTCGGGGAAGTATTGCCGTAGAAGCCCGTTCGTGTTTTCGTTCGTGCCGCGCTGCCAGGGGCTCTTGGGATCGCAAAAATACACCTGAACATTAGTCGACACCGTAAACGCCTTATGCCCGGCCAGCTCTGTACCACGATCCCACGTCAACGATCGCCGAAGGGCGGTAGGAAGTTTTCGGATCTGTCGGCTTAGAGCCGAGACGACGCTATGAGTATCTTTACCCTTGACCTTGACTAACATTGTGAAGCGTGATTGACGTTCGACCAAAGTCGCAATATGGCTATTGCGTGTGCCTGAAATAAGAGCGGTTCACCGGGTGAGCCGGGCGACCTACGGGAGGCCTCGTATTCACGCAGAGCTCAAAGCCACAGGAGCCTCGTGCGGGCGCAAGCGGATCGCCCGGCTGATGCGCCGCCACGGCGTGAAGGCCGTCACTCGCCGTCGGTTTCGGACGACGACGCAGTCCTTTCACCGACATGCCGTTGCGGACAACCGGCTCAACCGTCAGTTCTCGCTCGACCAGATCGCGAGCCGGGACCGCGTTTGGGCCGGCGACATCACCTATCTTGCCACCCGCGAAGGCTGGCTGTATCTTGCCGTCGTACTTGATCTGCGTTCGCGCCGGGTCATCGGTTGGTCGATGCGGCACACGCTCGATCGCGAACTGGCTGTGGCTGCGCTGCGCATGGCGATCGTCGGCCGTCGGCCTCTGGCCGGGGTGCTGTACCACTCGGACCGCGGCGTGCAGTATGCCTGCGGTGACTTCCAAGCGATCCTTCGCCAGTTCGCGATGGAGTGCAGCATGAGCCGCAAGGGCGATTGCTGGGACAACGCCGTAGTTGAAAGCTTCTTTGCCACGCTCAAGACCGAACTGATCGATCGATTTCAATGGGCCACGCGAGAAGACGTGCGGGTGGCGGTCTTCGAGTACATCGAGATCTGGTACAATCGCAAGCGCCGGCATTCGACGCTGGGCTACCTGAGCCCGGCTGAGTTCGAGTCGGTGGACGAATCAGCAGCCTAAACCACCTGTCCACCAAACCGGGTCAGCTCCACTACGCCTGAATAATGGTACTCGTGGGCATCCTGGTCTTTCATGTACAGGTCGACCCACGCCGCAAAGTCCTCCCCTGTTACGTTTCCTTTTCCGATGCTCGCCCACGCCATTGCGTCCATAAATGTAAACGTGGCGATCGCCGCCGCGATCGTAGCGTGCACCCCCATGACTTTATTGAGTTCTGCAACGAGAATCTTAACGACTCGATCTGGTGGTTCGGGCCTTCATTGCTACTCCTGAGGTCGCCGCAGGGCGGCGACGGTAACTGATCGTGTAAAACGGTCCTGCCGTACAAGACCCTGCCACTCGCAACGGTCGCTAGCCATCAATTAACACCGTGGCATTTCTTGTATTTCTTGCCACTGCCGCATTTGCATAGTTGATTACGGGGCTGTTTCGGATAGATAATCGGTTTCGCATCTGGCCCGACGGCCGTTAGGGTCGCCCCTCGAAAAATCGCTCCACCGATATCGCTTCGAGCAAAGACGATCGTCGGCGTATGGTACGTTATTTGTTCTTCATCGCTGTGGTAAGCGAACGTGCTCGGCTGCGCCCGATCAACAGGCAGCACCGCCGACATGAGTTGGCGCCCGACCGTACTCGTGGACCCGGGTGGGCCTGAGATATCACGTATTAGCTCGACGGTTTTTCCGACGACGGCAGATGGCGGACGACCCGACGCGACGAGGTCTTTCACAGCTTCCAATTGGGGTGTCGCAAACTTGTCCCATGCTCCGATGCGCTGCACGGCCCATTGTGTGGCGGATTGGTCATATGAGAGAATGCGCCACCAATCACGAAATTCGGGCCAGGGGTCAACGTCGTCCCCGCCCCGCTCGTAGTCCTGAAAGTTCGTAATCATACAGTATGAAAGGCGCGGGCCGTCGGTCATATACACGAAGCCTGTGAGCATGATGCTCGTGCGTCGCACGGTCGGCGTAAGTCTATGGATAGCAGGCGTCGCAAACTTCCGAGTCGCTTCGAGGCGCAGCCGTTCAATGAGGCCGTCCGGCTTATAGTCCGGCGGTGCGGAGTCGCGCAACGCCTCGGCGAGCCACTTATTCGTTTTAAACCGCCCGCCGTCACCGGCTAGACCGCTGAAGCCGACAACAAATCGGCAAGCGTCCGATTCAAGGATGAAGAGCTTGTTCGACTCGTCGTCGACCACGCTGCCATCGGGAGCGGTGAGCCGCCGGTCGGAAACTTGGAGAGCGTACGCGTTATTCTGAGCGCCAACGACGAGGGTCATGGCGCTCGTCTTTTGCGCGGCTCGATCAACGGCCCGGTGCTTTTTCAGGTCCAGGGCAACCGAATGGCAACGGCCGTTCCGGAGAGGACGAAAAAACCGCGCCGTAGCGCGGTCTTCCGTTGTGGTAGCCCCAACGGGATTCGAACCCGTGTTACCGCCGTGAGAGGGCGGCGTCCTAGGCCTCTAGACGATAGGGCCGTTGCTCCCGGTCATGGACTCGAACCACGATAAGCAGAGTCAGAGTCTGCTGTCCTACCATTAGACGAACCGGGAACGCGGGACCGGCCGGAATCCCGGCCGACGACCCATGATACGAAGACCTGGCCTCGTTGACAAGCCCCCTCGGCTCCGGCGGCCCGGCAGGCTCGGTCCAGCCCGCTGCGATAGTCTGACCGGTCACGTCGCTCGCTGCGATGCGACCGTGCATCAGCTTGCCCCACAGGAGAATGCGTGCAGGCAGTCGTCCTCGTCGGCGGCGAGGGGACCCGGCTTCGGCCGCTGACCCTCGAGACGCCGAAGCCCATGGTCCCGGTCATGAACATGCCGTTCCTCGAGCGGACGCTGCGCCGCCTCAAGGACGCCGGGATCGAGGACGTGATCCTGCCGGCCGGGTACCTCCCCGACGCGATCACCTCGTACTTCGGCGACGGCTCGGCGCTCGGGCTGCGGCTGCGCTACGTGATCGAGGAGACGCCGCTGGGCACCGCCGGCGCGCTCAAGAACGTCGAGCGGTTCATCGACGGACCGTTCTTCGTGCTCAACGGCGACGTCCTGACCTCGCTCGACCTGCGCGCCATGCTCGCCTACCACCGCCGCAAGGGCGGGATCGGCACCCTCCACCTGATCCGGGTCGACGACCCGAGCCCGTTCGGCTGCGTCGTCCACGACCCGCAGGGCCGGGTCGAGGCCTTCGTCGAGAAGCCGCCGCGCGACCAGGCGCCGACCGACGAGATCAATGCCGGCACCTACCTGCTCGAGCGCGAGCTCCTCGGCCTGATCCCGGCCGGCCGGCCGGTCTCGATCGAGCGCGAGACGTTCCCGAGCCTGATCGCCGGCGGGCGCGCCCTCTACGCCTACACCACCGCGGACTACTGGATCGACCTGGGCCGGCCCGAGGCCTACCTCGACGCGCACCGGCACGTGTTCGAGGGCGCCATGCCGCTCGGGCTGGCCCAGGCCGACGGCCCGGGCGCCGGGAGCGTTCCGGCCGCGGCCCTGCGGCCGCCGGTCTTCATCGGCCGCGGCTGCCGGATCGCTCCGGACGCCGTGGTCGGCCCGTACACGGTCCTGGGCGACGGCTGCTCGATTGGCCCCAAGGCCATCGTCGCGGGCTCGCTGCTATGGGATGGTGTGGTGGTCGAGGACGGGGCCCGCATCGACGGGGCGATCGTCGCGAGCCGGGCCCGGATCGGGGCCGGCGCGCGGATCGGCCGCGGCGCGGTGCTCGGCCACGGCGCCTCGATCGACCCCGGCGGCACCGTCGAAACCAACGCTCGCGTCTCGGTGGAGAGCGCCTAGCAAGCGGGCGAGTAGTGAAGAACGAGTGTTCCGAGGGTACGAAACCGAGTACGCAAGCGAGCCGGTCCTAGGAAGGCGAGGTACGTCTCGACCACGGGACCCTCGCATGCCGGTGCACCTTCGCGCCGGCCGCCCAAGGGGACCACGTTGACAAGCCAAGCACCTCGGATGCTGTTTCTCGGGACTTTCCCGCCGCGCGAGTGCGGGATCGCGACCTTCACCAAGGACGTCGTGGACAGCTACGACGAGGAGTTCGGAGCCAGCAGCGGGGTCATCGCGATCGACGAGCCGGGCGGCGAGTCCCGGGTCTACCCACAGCAAGTCGTCGCCCGCCTGATCCAGGACGACCGCAGTTCCTATCCGGCGATCGCCGCCTTCGTCGATGCCTATCCGTGCGACGTGCTCTCGATCCAGCACGAGTACGGCCTCTTCGGCGGCGCCGACGGCGAGTGGGTCATCGACCTGATCCAAGCCGTCCGCAAGCCGGTCGTCGTCTCGCTCCACACCGTCCTGCCGGAGCCCTCACCGCAGCACCTGCGCATCACTCGGGCGCTCTGCGTGGCCTCGAGCGCCGTGGTCGTTCTCTCGGAGACCGGCCGCGAGATCCTGATCGAGCGCTACGGCGTCGATTCCCGCAAGATCCGGGTCGTCCACCACGGCGTCCCCGACGTGCCGTTCAGCGAGACCGGCGACGCCAAGCGCGCGCTGGGGCTGGCCGACCGCACGACGATCGCGACCTTCGGGCTGATCAGCCGCGGCAAGGGCTTGGAGTATGCGATCGACGCAATGAGCGCGGTCGTCACCGAGCACCCCGAGGCGCTCTATCTCGTCCTGGGCCAGACGCACCCGGTCGTCCGCCGCCACGAGGGCGAGTCGTACCGCCACGAGCTGCAGACGGCGATCGCCCGCAACGGGCTCGCGGACAACGTCCGGCTGGTCGACAAGTACCTCGATTTCGACGAGCTGATCGCGTACCTGACCGCGACCGACATCTACCTGACGCCCTATCTCGACCCGACCCAGATCGTCAGCGGCACGCTGGCCTACGCGGTCGGCCTGGGCCGCGCGGTCGTCTCGACGCCGTACCTCTACGCCCAGGAGCTGCTGGCCCACGGCCGCGGCTTCCTCACCCCCTTCCGCGACGCCGGGGCGATCGCCGGCACGCTGGTGGCGCTGCTCGACGACCCCGACCTGCGCGAGTCGACCCGTCGGCGCGCTTACCGGTTCGGCCGGCGCATGACCTGGCCGACCGTCGCCGGGGCGTACGGAGCGCTCTTCGCCGAGCTGATGCCGGTCCGCCGCGAGGCGCTCGCTACCTCCGCGTAGCCGGCCATGTATCCCGAGCCGTCGCTCGACCACCTGGCCGCGCTGACCGACGACGTCGGCGTGTTCCAGCACGCCACGTTCGACGTCCCCAACCGCGCCTGCGGCTACTGCACCGACGACGTCGGCCGCGCGCTGGTGGTCGCCTGCGAGGAGGCCGGGGCCGAGCCGGCGGCGCGGCTGGTGCGCACGTACCTCGCCTACCTCCAGGACGCTCAGCTGCCCGACGGCTGGTTCCACGGTTTCATGGGCTACGACCGGCGCTGGCAGGACCACGCCGCCACGCCGGACGCCGTCGGCCGCGCAATCTGGGGCTTGGGCTACGCCGAGGCCCACGCGCCGCGCCCCTCGTGGCAAGCGCTGGCGAGCCGGCTGCGGGCCCGCGCGCTGCCGGCCGTCGCCCGGCTGGAGCACGTCCGCTCGCGCGCCTACGCGATCCTCGGCCTGGTCCGCTCGCTGGCCGCGGCGCCCGACGACGCCTTCGCGGTCCGCGAGGCGCTGGCGAAGTCGGCCGAGCTGATCTTCCAAGCCTACGCCGCGCACCGCGGCCCGGACTGGGCCTGGTGCGAGGACGTGATGACCTACGACAACGCGCGGCTGCCGGAGGCACTGCTGCGGGCCGGCCAGGCGCTCGGCCACCAGCCGTACGTCGACGCCGGAATCGCCATGCTCGAGTTCTACGCCGGCGTCGCGATCGAGGGCGGCGTCTTCGTGCCGGTCGGCAACGCGGGCTGGTTCCCGCGCGGCGGCGAGAAGAGCCGCTCGGGCCAGCAGCCGCTCGAGGCGGCGGCGCTGGTCGACGCGGCGCTGGTCGCGCACCGGCTGACCGGGGACGCCGTCTGGCCGGTCGTCGCCGAGCTCGCCCACGCCTGGTTCTTGGGCGGCAACACGCACGGTGCGGTCCTCGCCCGCGGCGGCGGCTGCTGCGACGGCCTCGACGACGGCGGTCCCAACCCCAACATGGGCGCCGAGTCGACCCTGGCCTACCTAGCCAGCGCGCGCGCGATGGCGCGCCGCACGCCGGCCGAACGGCTGCGCCTGGCCCGCTAGAGGGCTTGCCCTGGACGGCCCGCGGCACTGTTTCGGGTCCCGGCGCACCGACCGAGGCTGAAACGCCTCGCGTGGCGAAGTGTTGCGTGATGCTGGCGCAGACCGAGATACTCAACGACGTCCAGCGCGCGGCCGTCGAGCACACCGATGGGCCCGTGCTGATCTTCGCAGGGGCCGGGTCGGGCAAGACTCGGGTCCTCACCCACCGGATCGCTTACCTCCTCGAAGAGAAAAAGGTCTTCCCGGACCGGATTCTCGCCGTCACCTTCACCAACAAGGCGGCGGGCGAGATGAAGGCCCGGCTGGAGCGGATGGTCGGCGCGCCGGCGCGCGACCTGTGGGTCGGCACCTTCCACTCGATGTGCGTGCGCATGCTGCGCCGGGACGGCCGCAAGATCGGGATCGCCCCGAACTTCGCGATCATGGACGACGCCGACCAGCGCGCGATCGTGCGCGAGGTGATCGCCGACCTCGACTTCGACGAGCGGCAGATCGCCCCGGGCGCCGCCCTGGCCGAGATCTCCAAGGCCAAGAACAACCTCTGGTCGCCCGACGAGTACGAGGAGAAGAACCCCTCGTTCGCCGGCGAGCGCTACGCCCAGGTCTACCGCGAGTACGACCGCCGCCTGGCCGAGTCCAACGGCCTGGACTTCGACGACCTGATCGCCCGCGCGATCAAGCTGCTCGACGAGGACGACGACGCGCGCACCCGCTACCAGACCAAGTTCAAGTACGTGCTGGTCGACGAGTACCAGGACGTCAACTACGCGCAGTACCGGCTCGTGGCGACGCTGGCCAAGGAGCACGGCAACATCACCGTCGTCGGCGACGACGACCAGTCGATCTACTCCTGGCGCGGCAGCGACTACCGCATGATCCTGCGCTTCGAGGAAGACTTCCCGGGCGCCACGGTCTTCAAGCTCGAGGAGAACTACCGCTCCACCCAGACGATCCTGACCGCGGCCAACGAGCTGGTCCAGAACAACCCCAACCGCTCGGCCAAGCAGCTCTTCACCAAGCGCGCCGAAGGCGAGAAGATCACCGCCTTCCAGGCCGAGTCCGAGCGGGCCGAGGTCCGCTACGTGATGGAGAAGATCAAGGAGCACGTCCGCGAGGGCGCCGCCTACCGCGACTTCCTCGTCCTCTACCGGACCAACGCGCAGTCGCGCTACTTCGAAGAGGGCTTCCTGGCCGAGGGCATTCCCTACCGGGTGGTCGGCGGGGTCGGCTTCTACGCCCGCACGGAGATCAAGGACATGCTGTCCTATCTCCGCTACATCGTCAACCCGTCCGACGCGGTCGCCTTCCGGCGGATCGTCAACGTGCCGCGCCGCTCGATCGGCCAGCAGACCCTGGCCTCGCTGCTGGAAGCGGCGAACCAGGCCGGCCAGTCGGTCGGCACGGCGGTGTTCGACTCGAACCTGCTCAAGCGCGCGGTACCCAAGAAGCAGCGCGAGCTCGAGCGCTTCGCCGAGCTGATCGCCGACCTGCGCGAGAAGGCGCAGAGCTTCAGCGTCTCCGAGCTGCTGATCGCGGTGATGGAAGAGTCGGGCTACCTGCGCGAGCTCAAGGCCGACGAGACGCCCGACGGCAAGGCGCGGGTCGAGAACCTGCAAGAGCTGATCGGCGTGGCGCGCGAGTTCGAGGCCAACCCCGAGAGCGGCAGCGGCATCGACGACTTCCTGGCCAACATCGCGCTGATCAGCGACATCGACACGCTCGATCCCGAGTCGTCGTTCGTCACGCTGATGACGATGCACGCCGCCAAGGGGCTCGAGTTCCCGATCGTCTTCCTCACCGGCCTCGAGGAAGGCGTCTTCCCGCACACGCGCGCGCTGACCGACATGACCGAGCTGGAAGAAGAGCGCCGCTTGGCCTACGTCGGCGTGACCCGCGCGATGGACCGGCTCTACCTGAGCTTCGCCGCCCGGCGCACGCTGTTCGGCAACACGTTCTCGCACCCGAAGTCGCGCTTCGTCGAGGAGATGCCCTCGGTCGAGGCGATCGGCGGGGTCGGCATCGGGCCGCGGCCCGGCGGCGGCCGCTGGCGCGAGGTCTCGATCCACGAGAACGCCGGCGCGGGCGTCGGCATGGACCTCAACGCGGGCGACCGCGTCCGTCATCCCAAGTGGGGCGAGGGCACCGTGGTCGACGTGGCCGGCGCAGGCGGCGACGGGCTGCTCTCGATCAACTTCCCCAACGTCGGGCAGAAGATGGTCATGCTCAAATACGCCCCGCTCGAAAAAGTCGTTCCCGAGTAGCTGCGACAACGGTGATGGACCGAGCGCAGCAGCATCGCGCCCGGCCCGTCGGGTTGCGGCGAGGACGGATTTGGGGGCCCCGCGGTGCGCAGCACCGTGGGGGGCGCGCAGCCCGGGGCGGAGCGCCGTGGAACTAAGAGTCGGGGTGGCCGGCGCGCTCGGGCGCCTGGGCCGCGTCGCTTGTGCGGCCATCGACGCTGCGGAGGGCATGCGCGTCGCGGCGGCGTTCGCGCGCCGCGCCGGCGAGCGGGTCGGCGGCGTCGAGACCGACGACGATCTCGACGCGTTCGTCGCGCGCGGGCTCGACGTCGTGCTCGACTGCACGGTCTACCCGGTGACGGTCGACGTCGTGCGGGCGGCGGTCGACGCCGGGATTCCGCCGGTGATCGGCGCGACCGGCTGGACCGACGAGGACGTGCTGGTGCTCTCCGACCGCTGCGACGAGGCGAACGTGCCGGCCATGCTGGTGCCCAACTTCTCGCTCGGCGCGCTGCTGATGATGCGCTTCGCGGCCCAGGCGGCGCGGGTCTTCCCGCGGGCCGAGATCGTCGAGCTGCACCACGACGCCAAGCGCGACCGGCCGAGCGGCACGGCCGAGCTGACCGCGCGCCGGATCGAGCAGGCCGGCGCGCCGCCGCCGCCGATCCACAGCGTTCGCCTGCCGGGACTGGTCGCGCACCAGGAGACGATCTTCGGCGGAACCGGCGAGACGCTCACCATCCGCCACGACTCGCTTGCGCGCGAGTCGTTCGCGGCCGGCATCGTTGCGGCCGTGCGCACAGTTCGAGCGCAGCGAGGCCTGGTGATCGGACTCGACGCGCTGCTCGACGAAATGCTGAGCGCATGAGGGTAGCGGTCGTCGGCGCCACCGGCGTCGTGGGAACGCAGATCCTGCGCGTGCTCGAAGAGCGGGCGGTGCCGGTCGGCGTGCTGCTGGCGTACGCCTCGCGCGAGCGCGAGGCCGGGGTGCGGTTTCGCGGCGCGAGCCTGCCGGTCGCGGTCGCGACCCGCGAGCGGCTGCTGGCCGACCGCCCCGACGTCGCGTTCTTCGCCTCGAGCGACGACGCCAGCGCCGAGCTGGCCGGCGCGCTGGCCGACGCCGGCACGGTCGTGATCGACAACTCGTCGACCTTCCGGCTGGCCGAGGACGTGCCGCTGGTGATCCCCGAGGTGAACCCGGGCGCGATCCGGCCCGAGCACCGCATCTTCCCGGTCGCCAACTGCACCGCCATCGTGCTGGCCGTCGCGCTGGCGCCGATCGAGCGCGCGGTCGGCGTGCGCAGCGTGCGGGTCGCGACCTATCAGGCGGTCAGCGGCGCGGGCCGGGCGGGGCTCGACGCGCTGGACCGCGAGGAGCGCGGCGAGCCGCCCGACGGCACCTTCGCCGCGCCGATCCACCGCAACGTCGTGCCGGTGGTCGGCAGCTACGACGGCGACGGCGACACGGGCGAGGAGCAGAAGGTGGTCGCCGAGACGCGCAAGATGCTCGGCCGGCCCGACCTGCCCATCGCCGCGACGACGGTCCGGGTGCCGGTTCGGCGCGCGCACAGCGAGGCGGTGTTCCTCGAGACCGCGGCGCCGACCGACGTCGCGGCGCTGCACGACGCGCTGCGCGGCGCACCGGGCGTGGTGCTGCACGAGCACGGGATCGCGACCCCGCTCGACGTCGAGGACACCGACCTGGTCCACGTCGCGCGGGTGCGGGCCGAGCCCGAGGACCCCGGCGCGACCCGCTTCCAGCTCTGGGCCGTCGGCGACCAGCTGCGCAAGGGCGCCGCCACCAACGCCGTCCAGATCCTCGAGCTGCTGATCGCCCAAGGCCGCTTCGCCGAGACGCCCGCGTGAGCGCGCCGCTGGTCGTCAAGTTCGGCGGCTCGTCGCTCTCGTCGCCCGAGCTGCGCGAGATCGCGGCGTCGCGGGTGATCGACGCGGTGCGGCGCGGGGAACGGCCGGTGGTCGTGTGCTCGGCGCTCGGCCGCGCGCCCGAGCCGTACGCGACCGACACGCTGGCGGCGCTGCTGGGCCCGGTGCGCAGCGGCCCCAACCGCGACCTGCTGCTGGCCTGCGGCGAGCAGATCGCCTGCGCGGTGTTCGCCGAGCTGCTGATCGGCCTGGGCGTACCGGCCCAGGCGCTCACCGGCCTGCAGGCCGGGATCGTCACCGACGACCGCTTCGGCGACGCCGAGATCGCCGAGGTCGACCCGGCCCCGCTGCGCGCGCTGCTCGCCCAGGGCGTGGTGCCGGTGGTGGCCGGCTTCCAGGGCGGCACGCGCGAGCGCGCGACGACCACGCTCGGCCGCGGCGGCAGCGACCTGACCGCCATCGCGCTGGGCGAGGCGCTCGGCGCGAGCGCGGTCGAGATCTACACCGACGTCTCGGGCGTGATGACCGGCGACCCGCGCCGGGTGGCCGGCGCGCACGCGCTCGAGCGGGTCACCCAGGCCGAGATGGTCGAGCTCGCCGCCAACGGCGCCAAGGTGATGCACCACAAAGCCGCCGAGCTGGCCCACGTGACCCGCACGCCGTACGCGGTGAAGGGCCTGCGCAGCAACGTCGGGACCGTGATCGACGACGCGGCGGCGCCGGCCGCCGACCGGCCCGTCACCGGCATCGCGGTGATCCGCGACGTGACGTTCTGCCGCATCATCCAAGGCTTGACCGACGAGCTCGAGCGCTCGGACGTCGACCGCGACGTGCTGGGCCGGGTCGCCGAGCGCGGGATCTCGATCGACATGGTCAACGTCAACGACGCGGGCGTGTTCTTCATCGTCGACGACGACCTGGCCGACGCGGTCCGCCCGGCGCTGGCCGACCTCAACCTGGCGCTGCGAATGCGGCCGCACTGCGCCAAGCTCTCGATCGTCGGCGCAGGGATGCGCGGCACGGCCGGCGTCATGTACCGCATCGTGAAGAGCGTCACCGCGGCCGGCGTCGAGATCATCCACTCGACCGACTCCAACATCACCGTCTCGATCCTGGTCCCCGGCGAGCGGGCGGTCGAGGCCGAGCAGGCGCTGCACGACGCGTTCGCGCTGGGGCAGGGCACGGTCGCCCGATGAGGTCGCTCGGCCGCGTTCTGACGGCCATGGTGACCGCCTTCGACGCCCGCGGCGCGCTCGACGTCGCGGAGAGCGCGCGCGTCGCCGAGTTCCTGATCGCGCGGGGCAACGACGGCGTCGTCGTCGCCGGTTCGACCGGCGAGGGGAGCGCGCTCGACACGGAGGAGAAGCTCGCGCTCTTCGCCGGCGTGAAGCAGGCCCTGGGCTCGCGCGGCACGGTGATCGCCGGAACCGGCGGCAACAACACGCGCCAGTCGGTGGCGCTGACGAAGCAGGCGGAGAGCACCGGCATCGACGGCGTGCTGGCGACGGTTCCGGCGTACGTGAAGCCGACCCAGGACGGGATGCTCACCCACTTCGGCGCGATCGCCGAGGCGACGGCGCTGCCGGTCGTCATCTACAACATCCCCGGCCGCACCGCCGCGAACATGCTCCCCGCCACCTTCACCGAGCTGACCCGGCGGCATCCGAACGTCGTCGGCATCAAGGAGTCGACCGGCGACGTCAACCAGTTCACCGCGATCTTGCGCGAGCGGACCCGCGCCGACGTGACGTTCTGGAGCGGCGACGACCACATGTTCCTGCCGTCGCTGGCGATCGGCGGCTACGGGCTGATCTCGGTCGCCGGCCACCTGGTCGGGCGCGAGCTGGCGGCGATGGCCGAGGCGTTCGACGGCGGCGACGTCGAGCGGGCGGCGCGCATCCACCGCGATCTCGCGCCGCTGGTCGCCGCGCTGTTCGCGACCACCAACCCGATCCCGGTCAAGTGGGCGATGGAGCGCTGGGGCTTCGCGGTCGGCCCCTGCCGCTCGCCGCTCGGGGCGATGCCCGACGCGCTGGCCGCGGCACTCGAGCCGCTGATCGCGCCCTACCGGCCGTAGTGCCCGCGTCGTTCACGGTGCTCGGCTGCCGCGTCGACGCGGTCGGCCTGCACGAAGCCGTCACGGCCGTCGCGGCGCTGGCCAACGGCAGCGCGCCCGCGCTGGTCGTGACGCTGGGCGTCGAGATGGTGATGGCGGCGCAGCGCGACGCGGCGTTCCGGCGCACGGTCGAGCGCGCGGCGCTGGTCACCTGCGACACGATCGGCCTGCTGCTCGCCTCGCGCGCGCGCGGCGGGCCGCTGCGCGAGCGGGTCACCGGGGTCGAGCTGGTCGACGCGCTGGCCGCCCGCTCGGCCGAGCTCGGCGACGTGCGCCTCTACCTGCTCGGCGGCGGCGGCGACACCGCCCGGCGCGCGGCCGAGGCGCTGCAGCGGACCCACCCCGGGGCACGGATCGCCGGCGCCCGCGACGGCTACTTCGCCGCCGAGGAGAGCGACGCGGTCGCCGCGGCGGTCCGGGCCAGCGGCGCCAACCTGCTGCTGGCCGGCTTGGGCTCGCCCAAGCAGGAGCTCTGGCTCGAGCGGTACCTGCCCGCGACCGGCTGCGGGGCCGGCATCGGCGTCGGCGGCTCGTTCGACGTGTACGCCGGGAACGTCGTGCGCGCGCCGGCGCTCTTCCGGCGCACCGGCACCGAGTGGGCCTACCGGCTGGCCAAGGAGCCGCGCCGCTGGCGCCGCCAGCTCGCGCTCCCCCGCTTCGCGCTGGCCGCGCTGGGCGAGGCGCTGAAGTCGCGCTCGGCCGGGAAGAAGTGATGCCGATGCGCGCGATGATTCTGGCCGGCGGGATGAGCACGCGGCTCTACCCGCTGACCAAAGAGGTGCCCAAGCCCGTCGTCCCGGTGGCCGGCGAGCCGATCAGCGGCCACGTCATGCGCTGGCTGGCCGGGTTCGGCATCCGCGAGGTGGCGATCAACGTGTTCTACCTGGCCGACGCGGTGCGGGACGCCTTCGGCGACGGCTCGCGCTACGGGGTGCGGCTCGAGTACCTGGAGGAGCAGGAGCTCACCGGCAGCGCGGGCGGGCTCAAGCAGATGGAGCACTGGCTCACCGGCGGCACCTTCGTCGTGGTCGGCTGCGACGACCTGACCGACGCGGACCTCGCCGGGCTGATCGCGTTCCACCGGCAGCGCGGCGCGCTGGCGACGATCGGCCTGCTGGCGGTCGACGAGGTCGACCAGTTCGGCGTCGTGATCCTCGACGAACGCGGCCGCATCACCGGCTTCCAAGAGAAGCCCGCCCGGGGCACGGAGCGCTCGAAGCTCGCCAACACCGGCATCTACGTGTTCGAGCCGGCGATCTTCGAGCACATCCCGGCGAACACGTTCTACGACTTCGGCAAGCAGGTGTTCCCCGCGCTGGTCGAAGCCGGCTTGCCGTTCTACGGCATGGAGCTGCGCGGCGCGTACTGGCGCGACGTCGGCACGCCGGACGAGTACCGCCGCGCCAACGCCGACGTGCTCGAGGGCCGGGTCGTCCCGGTCGGCGCGCGCGCGACCGGCGTGCCCCCGAGCGCGCACGTCGCGCCCGACGCGCGCATCGAGGGCGCCGTGCGGGTGGGCGAGCACGCGGTGATCGAAAGCGGCGCGCGCATCACCGGCCCGAGCGTGATCGGCGACGGCGTGCGCATCGAGCGCCAGGCGAGCGTCGAGCGCAGCATCGTCTGGAACGGCGCGTCGATCGGGGCGGGCGCGACGCTGCGCGACGCGATCGTGGGCGAGCGCTACGCCGTCGACGCCGGCGCCGTGCTCGAAGGCTCCATCGTCGCCAACGAGCCAACGGGCACCAGCCCCGTTCTGCGCTGAGGCCTGCGCCGGCCGCGCTCGGACCCTTGTCGCGCCGGCCGTTCGGCGTGATGGAGGGGCGTGCTGGATCACCTTCGCGCTTGGCTCTTCCCGCCCGCGTGCGTGGGCTGCGACGCTCCCGGGCCGGGGCTCTGCTCGGCCTGCGCGCCGGGCCCGAACGCGGCGCTGGCGTTCGACGTCGACGGCGTGCCCGGGTTCGCCCTGGGCCCGTACGAGGGCGCGCTGCGGCGCGCGGTCGTCGCGCTCAAGCACGGCGAGCGCGACCCGCTCGATGCGCTGGCGGCGCTGCTGGAGCGCGCGCCGGTCGAGGGCGCGCTGGTCGCCGTACCGACCAGCCGCCGGCGCGCCGCCGAACGCGGCTTCGACCAGAGCGTCGAGCTGGCACGGCGGCTCGCCGCAGCGCGCGGGCTGCCGTGCGCGAACCTGCTCGCCAAGCACGGCCGCGCCCAGGCCGGCCGCGGGCGGAGCGAGCGGCTCGCGGCGAGCGGCCGGTTCGGGCTGCGCCCGGGGGTCGCGCTGCCGCGCGAGGTGACGCTGCTCGACGACGTCTGCACCACCGGCGCCACCCTGCGCGACGCGCTCTGGACGCTGCGCGACCACGCCGTCGAGGTGCGCCGGATCGCGGTCGTCGCCCGGGCGGAACCCCGGCTGCCCGGCACGGGTCAGGAACGGTGATGAAAGCGATCTGGAAAGACACCGTGCTCGCCGAGAGCGACCGCACCGAAGTCGTCGAGGGCAACCAGTACTTCCCGCCCGACGCGGTCCGAAAGCAGTACTTCACGCCGTCCGACACCCACTCGGTCTGTCCCTGGAAGGGCACCGCGAGCTACTACACCGTCGAGGTGAACGGCGAGCGCAACCCCGACGCGGCTTGGTACTACCCGCAGGCCAAAGACGCGGCGAAGAACATCGAGAACTACGTCGCCTTCTGGAAAGGCGTCGAGGTCCGCCCGTAACCGGCGACGCCACCTACCTGGCGCGGGCCTGCGAGCTCGCGGCGCGCGCCGTCGCCGACGCGATGCCGAACCCTTCGGTCGGCTGCGTGCTCGTGCGCGATGGCGTCACGCTGGGCGAGGGCTGGCACCACCGCCGCGGTGAGGCGCACGCCGAGGTCGAGGCGCTGCGCGCCGCCCGGGCGCGCGGCAACGACCCGCGGGGTGCGACCGCGTACGTCTCGCTCGAGCCGTGCGACCACCACGGCCGCACGCCGCCCTGCACCGGCGCGCTGATCGAGGCCGGGATCGCGCGGGTCGTGATCGGCGCGCTCGACCCCAACCCCAGGACCGCGGGCGGCGGCGTGCGGCGCCTGCGCGCGCACGGCATCGCGGTCGAGCTCGCGGACGACCCGCGGGCGCGGGCGCTGGTCGAGCGCTTCGGCTGGACGATCGCCCACGACCGGCCGTACCTGACGCTCAAGCTGGCGATGTCGCTCGACGGCTACGTGGCCGACCGGCCGGGCGCGCAGCAGTGGCTCACCGGCCCGGCCGCGCGCGAACGGGTCCGCGAGCTGCGGGTCGAGCACGACGCGGTGATGGTCGGCGCCGGCACGGTCCGGACCGACGACCCGCTGCTGACCGTGCGGCCCCACGCCACCCGCCGCAAGCCGTACGCCCGGGTCGTGGTCTGCGAGACCGACGCGATCCCGCCGGCGAGCCGGGTCCTCGCGCCGCCGCCCGACGCGCCGCCGGACGGCTATCGCCGCACCATCGTGCTCGCCCCGGCCGGTGCGCGGGCGCGCTTCGCCGCGCTCGAAGCGCGCGCCGAGGTCGTCTACGCCGGCGCCGACGACGCGCGCGAGCTGGACCTCGCGGCGGCGCTGGTCGCGCTGCGCGAGCGCGAGATCGCCACCGTGCTGTGCGAGGGCGGCCCGACGCTGGCCGGCCGGCTGCTCGCGGCCGGGCTGGTCCAGCGCGCGGTCTGGCTGGTCGCGCCCCGTTTCCTGCGCACCGCGCGCGCCGTCCCGGTGCTCGCCGGCGCCGATCTGGCCGGAACGAACGGATGGCGCTTCGACCGCATCGAACGGCTGGGCGACGATGTTCTCCTCTCGGCGGACCTGACGGCATGTTCTCCGGCCTGATCGTGCACGACGGCCGCGTCGCCGCGCTCGAGGGCGACGCGCGGCGCGGCCTGACGCTGGTCGTCGAGGCGCCCGGGGCGGTCGCCGAGGGCGTCGCGCTCGGCGACTCGGTCGCGGTCAACGGCGTCTGCCTGACCGTGGTCGGCTTCGACCCGCGCACCCTGCGCTTCGACGTCGTGCCCGAGACCGTGCAGCGGACCGGCTTCGACGCGCTGCGGGCCGGCGAGCGGCTCAACCTCGAACTCAGCCTGCGCCTGGGCGACCGGCTCGGCGGCCACCTGGTCTACGGCCACGTCGACGACAACGCCGCGATCCTGGCCAAGGAGCCCGAGGGCCAGGGCTTCCGGCTGCACGTCGCGCTGCCGCCGGCGCTGGCGCCGTTCATCGTCGAGAAGGGCTACGTCGCGGTCGACGGCGTCAGCCTGACCGTCGCCTCGGCCGCCCGCGAGCGCTTCACGGTCGCGCTGATCCCGGAGACCGCGCGCCGCACGACGCTGGGCACCAAACGCGCCGGCGACCGGGTCAACCTCGAGGTCGACCCGGTCGCGCGCTACGCCCAGGGCGCGATCGCCGCCTACGCGCAGCAGTCCGGCGCCCCGACCGCCGACGAGATGGCGTGGGCCTTCGAGATCTAGCCCGGTCGCCACGGGCGTGACCGCGCTGATCGCCGGGCCGGCGGTGCGCGAGCGGGTGCGCTGGAGCGACCTGGACATGATGGGCGTGGTCTACTTCGGGAACTACCTGCGCTTCATGGAGGCCGCCGAGGCGGAGTTCTTCCGCGCGCTCGGCTTCACGTACGACGCGCTCGCGGCCGAGCACGGCGTCTGGTTCGCGCGCGTGCAGCTCACCTGCGACTACCGCGCGCCGGCCCGGCTCGACGACGAGCTGGTCTGCCGGGCCGAGCTCACCAAACTGGGCGGCGCGTCGCTGCGCTTCGCGTTTCCGGTCGACCGCGCCGACGGGACGCGGCTGGTCGACGGCGGGCTCGTGCTGGCCGCGGTCGACCGCACGACCCTGCGCCCGACGGGCATCCCGGAGCCGCTGCGCGCGCGGCTGCGCGCCGCTCAGGCCTCGTCGGAGGCGAGGATCGCGTAGACCTCGCGCCGGGCGCGGTCGAGGATCGCGCGGATGCGCTCCAGCGTCGCCTCGTCGCTGCCGCGCGCGCTCATGACGGCCGCGCCGAGCTTCATCGCCGACTCCTTGAGCCGGTGGTGGCCGCCGGGCGCATCGTCGTCGCCGGCGTCCGGCGCGCGGTTGGCGAGCAGCTCGCGGCCGGCGTCGCTGATCGTGTAGACGCGCTTGCCGTCGACCTCGGCGGCGGTCACGAACCCGCCGTCCTCGAGCATCTGCAGGGTCGGGTAGATCGAGCCCGGGCTGGGCCGAAAGCCGCGCCGCTGCTCGATCGCGCCGATCAGCTCGTAGCCGTGGCGCGACCCCTCGGCCAGCGTCTCGAGGACCAGGAACTTCATGTCGCCGCGCCGCGTGCGCCCGCCCCAGCCGCGGCCGCGGCCGAAGCCGCCGCGCATGAACGCGCGCGCCCCGCCGGGATGGTCGTGCTCGTCGTGGTGATCGTGGTCGTGGTGGCCGTGGTGGTGGCCGTGGTGGTGGTCGGGGCCGAAGAGGCCGCGCCGAATCATCTGTTTCATCATGTCGCGATAGTATTCGATATATCGTAATAAGTCAAACACGGCAAAGGAAAACCCCGAGCCAGGACGCGCACGGTGCGCGTCGGCTCGGGGCGGAGCCGTTGTCTTGGGCCGGAGCCCTGGTATCGGCGCGCTAGCGCTGCGCGATTCCGGCGGCCAGGCCGATCGCCTGGCTGCCGTCGACCAGCGAGAGCGACGAGCTCGCCCCCGGGACGCTCAGGAAGATGTAGCCACCCTCGTACGGCCCGCCGAAGGTTCCGCCGCCCGGCGCCGGGTTGGCGACCCCGACCATCGGCACGGCGATGCTCTGGCCGGCGAACTGCGAGGGGACCGTCTGGCCGAACGGGATCCCCGCGAAGGCGTATGGGCCGCTCGCGCCGCTGCCGCCGGGGGTATTGGCGGCCAGCGCGACGCCGAAGTCGGTCATCAGCTGCGCGTCCGACTCACCGGTGATCGCGGCGATGTGGTCGAGGCCCAGCGCGGTTCCCGCCTCGACCTGGTGCAGGTAGCCGTCGCCGCCGAACCGGTCGTAGAGATAGCGCTGGAACAGGAACGATCCGCCGTAGCAGCCCGAGCAGTTGAAGGCGGCCGCGCTCTGGCTCGGGTCGACGCCGCTGAAGCCGGTCAGGCTGTAGTCCTGCGGCGCAGCCAGCCACAGGTTCGCGTGGCGCATCGCGTCCTCGACGTCGTGGCCCAGGCTCGGGTACATGCGCGGCACGGCCAGGTCCTGAGCCAGCATCGAGAGCCCTTCGTTGATGAACGTGTCCTCGTAGGCGCCCAGGTCGTTGCCGTCCAGCGCGTGGTTGACGAAGTTGATCAGGTGCTGGAACTCGTGCGCCGGGCCGCGCACCAGGTCTTCCTGCAGCTCGTAGGCCGCGCCGTTCGCGTTGAACCAGCCGAGGTAGATCATCGGCGTTTCGTTGGAGTGGATGCCGTTCGCGCGCGCGTAGCCGTCGCACTGGAGCTCGGCGTCCGGCATGAAGTTCGAGGGATCGAAGTAGCCGCCGACGCCGCCGCCCAGCGACGCGGGGTTGATCACGAACACGACGGTGCGGGTCGCGCTCGGAACGACCGCGGGGCCGGAGCCGGTCGGCGTGCCCGCGGCATTGCAGTACTGGGCCTGGTCGGACTCGACCGGCTTGCCGCTGTAGATCTCGCTGCCGAAGTGCTGGGTGTCGGAAGCCCAGCCGTTCTCGAAGTTCGCGCCGATCTGCTGGGCTTGGCTCGAGCCGACCTCGCCGGCCGAGACCAGGCTCGTGTCGACCCAGACGTAGGCGTGATCGGTGGTCGCCTCGAGCGTTGCCGGCACCTGCTTGTACTGACCGCCGGTGCTCGAGCCGATCGCCGCGTTCTGCGCCCACAGGTTGGCGGTCGCGCCGACCGTGGTCGGCAGCGAACGGGTGCGGCGGGCGGATCCCGGCTCGACGGCGCCGCGCGTCACGCTGCGGAGCAGGCGCTGGACCACCCGGTACTGGGCATCGGTCGGCGCGTCGACGCTGAGCCCGGTCGCCGACGGCCCGCGGCCGCGCGGGCTGCGCCGGATCGCCGAGGCCTTGCCGTTGACGGTCAGCGTCAAGCTGCCTTGGGTCTGGACGGGGTTCTGAGTCGAGTCGTGCAGCCGGGCGCCGATCGCGACGACCGTCGCGCCCGTCGCGCCGGCCGCGGTGATGCCGCCGAAGCCGCTGCCGAGTGCCGGCATCGTCCCGTCCTGGGGCAGCGCCTGCGGCGCAGCCGGGCTCGGCGATGCTGCCGGTGAGGCGCTCGGCGATGGCGAGCCGGCCGGCGTGGGCGACGGCCTCGGGGTCGGGGTCGGGTGTCGGCGTGGGGGTCGGGAGCGTGACCGCGCCGGCCGCGGTGAAGAGCGCGTAGACGTAGGTCTTGCCGCCGCTGAGCGCGGTCGGCGTCGCCGCGCTGCCGAAGCTGACCGCGGCCGTTCCGCCGCCGACCGGCTGCGGGCCCATGATCGCCTGCCAGCCGGCCGCGGCGTCGGTCGGGTCGTAGACCGCGACGTAGGCCGAGGTCGAGGCCGGAACGGTGAGCGTCCCGGGACCCGTGCCGAAGGCGAACGTGAAGCCCGGCGTCGCGCCGAATGCGACGTCGGCGCTCGGCGTCAGCGTGACGTAGCCGAGCCCGGCGATCCCGCCGGCGCCGATCGCCTGCGGGCGCCGGCGCAGCGCGCTGAGCCCCGGCGCACCGGCCGGCAGCGCCGCGCTCAGCGTCGCCTGGATCGCGGTGCCCGAGCCCGCCGTCGCCGCCGGGATCGTGACCCCGCCGGAGACGCCGCTCGCGACCGCCGGAAAGGTCGCCGTCGCCGGCTGGCCGGCCATCAGGCTGGCCGTCTGCTGCTGCGGCGCGCTCGGCAGCGGTGAGGGCGTCGGCGTCGCCTGCGTGATCGGCACGGGCGCCGAGCTCGTCCCGCCGCCTCCACCGCCGCCGCCGCATGCGGGCAGGACCATGAGTGCAGAACAAGCGGCGAGCGAAAGGCCGCGGCGCAGAAGGCTCATGGCGTGACTATCGGCAGCTCGCTTGCCGGCCCACAGCGCGGCGAGGCCGACTGTGACGGCCGAGGGCCGGCCAACGGCCGGCCCTCGGCGCTACTGCGGGATCACTTGCACTGGTCGGTGCAGCACGTGACCTCGGTGGGTTTCCCGCAGTACAGGCTCTGGCAGGTGGGGCCGCTGCCCGAATAATCCGTCATGGCGGTGCTGTCGCCGCGGGCAGGCTGTTCGCGCAAGTCCAGGTCGTCGAATCGGAACTCGGTCGGCATAGCAGTCTACTCCCTAACTCGGTGCTGCCGGCGCGATTACCGGCCTTCGGGCCGTTCGTTTCGTCCGAGCACTTGCCCGTGTGGTCGGCGCCACGGGCGGGTCGCGCTCGGCACTCCTGGTGCGTCAACGATATCATCATGACAACTGTTAAGCCCGCGGGCGGGTCTAAGCCGGACGTGGAGCGTTTTTCGGAGGAGCTGTGTGCGGCGATGGCCCAGGCCGGGGTCTCGGCGGCTCAGCTTGCCCAACGGTCCGGACTGACGGAGGCCGCGATCTCGCTGCTGCGCAGCGGTCGCCGCCAGCCGAAGTACCAGACCGTACGAGCGCTCGCAGGCGCGCTTCCCGGGCTCGGGCAGCGTCTAGCAACGGAACGGAGTGAGATGGATTCGATCGAGTCGGCGATCGCCGACATTCGCGAGGGCAAGATGGTCGTCGTCATGGACGACGAGGACCGCGAGAACGAGGGCGACCTGGTGATGGCGGCCGAGAAGGTGACCCCCGAGGCGGTCAACTTCATGCGCAAGGAAGGCGGCGGCCTGATCTGCGTGCCGCTGACCTCCGAGCGGCTCGACGCGCTGCACATCCCCGACATGGTCAGCGACAACACGACCCCGATGGGGACGGCGTTCTCGGTCTCGGTCGAGGCGCGCGGCCGGGTGACGACCGGGATCTCGGCCCACGACCGGGCCAACACCATCCTCCGGCTGGTCGACCCGGCTGCCGGCCCGAGCGATTTCCTGCGCCCCGGCCACACCTTTCCGCTGCGCGCCCGCGAGGGCGGCGTGCTGGTCCGGGCCGGCCAGACCGAGGCCTCGGTCGACCTGGCCCGGATGGCCGGACTCTGCCCGGCCGGCGTCATCTGCGAGATCATGGCCGACGACGGCACGATGATGCGCCGCGACGGGCTCAAGGAGTTCTCCCAGAAGCACGGGCTCAAGATGGTGACGGTCAAGGATCTCATCGCCTACCGGCTGCGGCACGAGAAGCTGGTCGAGCGGATCACCGAGTTCGCGCTGCCGACCGGGTACGGCGAGTTCCGCGGGGTCGCGTACGAGTCGCGGGTCGACAAGATCGCCCACGTCGCGCTGGTGATGGGCGAGATCGGCGACGGCCGGGACATCCTCGTGCGGGTCCACAGCGAGTGCCTGACCGGCGACGCGCTGCACTCGCTGCGCTGCGACTGCGGCCCGCAGCGCGACGCCGCGCTGGCGGAGATCGCCGCCGAAGGCCGCGGCGTGTTCCTCTACCTGCACCAGGAAGGGCGGGGGATCGGCCTGGCCAACAAGCTGCGCGCCTACGCGCTGCAGGATGCCGGCGCCGACACCGTCGAGGCTAACGTCGCGCTCGGCCTGCCGGTCGACAAGCGCGACTACGGCATCGGCTCGCAGATCCTGGCCGACCTGGGCATCAAGTCGATGCGCCTGCTGACCAACAACCCCAAGAAGATCGCCGGCCTGGAGGGCTTCGGGCTCACCATCCGCGAGCGCGTCCCGCTCCACATCGCGCCGACCCGCTACAACGCGCACTACATGGAGACCAAACGCGACAAGATGGGCCACATGTTCGGCGCCCCCAACCCGGTGGAAGTGTGAAGACCGAGCACAACGGCCGCCCGCTGCCCGACGCGGGCGCCAAGCGCTTCGCGATCGTGGTGGCCGACTTCTACGCCGACCTCGCCGCGCAGCTCGAGGACGGCGCGCGGCGCGGGCTGCGCGACTGCGGCGTCGACCCGGACGCGATCGAGACGGTCCGCGTCCCGGGCTGCTTCGAGCTCCCGCTCGCCGCCCGCCGGCTGATCGCCGGCGGCAAGATCGACGGCGTCGTCGCGCTCGGCATCGTGATCCGCGGCGACACGCCGCACTTCGACTTCGTCGCGGGCGAGTGCGCGCGCGGCATCATGGACGTGCAGCTCGCGACCTCGATCCCGATCGGCTTCGGCGTGCTGACCACCGAGAACCGCGCCCAGGCCGAGGAGCGGGCCGACCCCGCCCGCGGCGACAAGGGCTACGAAGCCGCCGTCGCGGCGGCGACCGTGGCGGTCATCGAGCCGCGGCGGCCGACGACCCGGGTCGGCTTCCGCTAGGCCGAGGCGCAGGCTGGCGGCGCCCAACCTGCGACCGCCGTCACGCCTCGGTTCCCGGCCTGGGTGCGGCAGCGGGCTAGGATCGCGCCGCCAGCGAATCGCCGCCGCATGGATTCCGTCTGGTTCGACGGCGACGCCGTCGGCTATCTCGATCAGCGCGCGCTCCCTCGCAGCGTGGTGCGCGAGCGGGCGACCGGCGTCGACGACGTGGTCGGCGCGATCGCAACGCTGGCCGTGCGCGGCGCGCCGGCGATCGGCATCTTCGGCGCGTACGGGGTCGCGCTGGCCGCCCGGCTGCACGCCGGCGACCGCGCGGCGTTCGCCCAGGCGGCGGCGCGCATTCGCGCCGCGCGCCCGACCGCGGTCAACCTGGCCTGGGCGGTCGACCGCGTGCTGCAGGCCGCGCCCGGCCGCGAGCTCGACGAAGCGCAGGCGATCCACGCCGAGCAGCGCGACGTCGACCGCCGCATCGGCGAGGCCGCGGTCGAGCTGTTTCCGGCCCGCGGCAACGTGCTGACCCACTGCAACACCGGCCCGATCGCGACCGGCGGCGACGGCACGGCGCTGGGCTGCTTCATCGCCGCGCACCGCGCCGGCAAGGCGCTGCACGTCTACGTCGACGAGACGCGCCCGCTCTTGCAGGGCGCGCGGCTGACCATGTTCGAGCTGCGCGAGGGCGGCGTGCCGTGCACGCTGATCGTCGACTCCGCCGCCGCGATCACCATGCAGCGCCACGACGTGCGCGCGGTGGTGGTCGGCGCCGACCGCATCGCGCGCAACGGCGACACCGCCAACAAGATCGGCACCTACGGCGTGGCGATCGCCGCCGCGTACCACGGCATCCCGTTCTACGTGGCCGCGCCGCGCTCGACGTTCGACTTCTCCATCGAATCGGGGGATCGGATCCCGATCGAGGAGCGCAAGCCCGACGAGGTCCGCATCGCCGCCGACGACCCGGTCTTCAACCCCGCCTTCGACGTCACGCCGGGCCGGCTGATCACCGGCTTCATCACCGAGTACGGCGTGCTCTCGCCGCCCTACGCCGACACCATCCCCGACCTGGAGACCCGCCCGAACCTCGCCGCGCTCGCGCGCTCGTGAAATACTACGACTTCCTCGACAAGCAGCCGAAGCTCGACGGGCTGGTCGTGATCGAGGGCGAGGACACGATCCTCGCCCAGCGCGCGCTCGACGCCGTGCTCGACCGGCTGCTCGCGCCCGACCTGCGCGCGCTCAACTGCGACGTCTTCGACGGCCCGGCGATCGACGGCGTCGGGCGGGCGGTGGGCGACGCGGTCGGCGCCATGCCGTTCCTGGCCGAGCGGCGAGTAGTGGTGGTGCGCAACTGCCAGCGCATGCGAGCGCAGCCGCGGCGCGATCTGTGGGCGGTGGCCGAGCAGGTCCCGGCCGGCAACACGCTGGTCCTCGAAGACCTCTTTGCGCCCGCGAAAAAGACCAAGCCCGAGCCGTTCGGCGTCCTGGCCGGGCGCAAGGCGACCCGGATCGACACCACGCCAAACGCGGACGTGCGCGAGCGGTTCGTCCGCGAGACGCTGGAGCGGCTGGGGGCCAAGGCCCAGCCGCGGGTGATCGCCACCCTCGCCGAGGGCGACGCGGACCTCGGCGCGATCCAGAACGATCTCGAGAAGCTCGCGCTGGGCGGCGGCACGATCACCATGGCGGACCTCGAGCGCGAGAGCCTGGCCGTCGAGGACCCCAAGGCCTGGCAGTACGCCGGCGCCGTGGTCGAGGGCCGCCCGGCCGATGCCCTGGCGATCGCCTTCGAGCTCTTCGCCAACGACCCGCGCGGCGCGGCCGTCCCGCTGGCCAGCGCCCTGGCCGGCGAGTTCGCGCTGCTCTGGGAGCTGGCGCGCCCGGGCGGCGGCGCGCTGCCGCCGCGCCACCGCTGGCGCGAGCGCGTCCTCCGGCCGATCGCTCGGCGGGTCGGCGAACGGCGCGCCAGCTACGGCTACGAGGCGGCGGTGCGGGGCTTCGAGGCCGTGGTGACCGGGCGCATCGACGACCCGCGGGGCATGATCGAGCTCTTGACGGCGGATCTGGCCCAGCGGCTTGCTTCCTCCCGTACGTGAACCAAAGGAATCCCGCGCGCCCGAGGCCAACGTCGCGGTCGGATCGTGGGTTGCCGTTTCAGGTTGAACCCGCGTCGTCGTTCGCCTTCGGCTCACTGAGAGGTCCCTCACGCATGCGTAGTCTCCTCGCCCGTCTGGCCGTGCTGGGCGCATTCGCCGTGTCGGTATCCGCCTGTTCGAACGGCGTCGGCGGGACGTCGCTGCCGTTCGCGGGGCCGCCGAACAACGCCGGCGGCAACACCGGCCTGCTGCAAAGCGGCGCCAACGGCTCGGCACTCCTGCGCTTCGTGCAGGGCTCCCCCGACATCGGGGCGGTCGACGTCTGCATCGACCAGGCCTCGGTCGGCGGCGCGAGCTCGACCCAAATCAAGTTCAAGGGCTACAGCCTCTCCCCGTTCGTCCTCCCGTCCGGCATCGCGCACACGGTCGCGGTGTATCCGGCGTCCACGTTCGCCGGCACGAGCCCGGGCGAGGAATGCGCAACTGCTCCCGGACCGTTCTTCGGAACCTCGGCGATCGCCGTCACGACGCTGAGCCCCGCCGTCAACACGCGCAGCTACCTCGTCCTCGGCGGCCGGGCCGGCTCGACCTTGGGCCTCTACTACTATCCCGCCCCGGCGACGTTCGTGAACCCGCCGACGACGCCCGAAGCGCAAGCCTTCGACGCCTCGCCGACGTTCGGCAAGGTGGGCATCGCCTACAGCCTGCCCCCGGCTGGTGCACTGACGAACCTCGTTTCGAGCCTCAACGCGCCTACCAAGTCGAAGCCCACCGAGACGGTAACCACCGCCGGCTCCTCTGCCGTCACGCCACTGCCCGGACAGCCAAATTCGTTTTACGTCGGCAAGCCGGTCGCTGCCGGCACCGTGGTTCCTCTGGTGACTGAGAGTGCTGCGCCTCTTTCGACCGGCGGCACATATGTCGCAGACGTGTTTTCTATCGATTCGACCAATGCGGTCGGTGTCGACATTATTTCGGTTCCTGAGCCGACCATCGGTTACGGGTTCTAGTTCGCGCCCTGCTTCAACTAAGAGGAACGGTTACCAGTAAGAGGGACGGTTACCAGGGTGGCCGTCCCTTATTCTATCATTGTGATATAGCTTGATATACCTCTACTACGATTACGGCTGTCGTATTGCCGTACAACTGATCATCGAGATGGTGATCCTCTGGTAAGCCAGATGCGCAGCCCGTGAAATCCGGCACATAGGTGACATAAGTGCCTTCAACTATAGCAGGATCCGAGTACGTCCATGACACTGTTGGACCATAGAGCGGTTGCTGAACTGCAGAAATAAATTGATCGATTGTTTGTGAATACTGCGTCGCGTCAGAGTCGCTCTGAACGAGAGCGCCAGAAATTGGAAACGAGCTTGTAACTACGTTGTGTCGGTTAGCGAAAATCGCTGGTTGGCCATATCCGCCGGGCGAGCCCACAATAAGGAGATTTCCGTAGCCACCACTACTTACGATATTATACCAAGGGATAGATATAGGAGGAGAAGGAGCCGAAACCACGATTCCCATGAATGAGATGCATTGTGTTACTAATCCAGCAACGCCGTCGATCACAAACAGCAATTGATGCGCGGTATCCTTGGGCGCAACTTGTGGCTGAAAACTGTACGAATCCTCCGAACTAATTAAAACTCGCCCCACCGTGTTCGCCCACTGACATGTCATGCCGGTGGGGTCGCAGGTGTATCCGGGATCTACTTCCTTGTAGAAAGTCTCCAGCGTCGGTCCTTGGATGCGGTGATAGCACGTGCCGTTCTGCACGAGATCGCATGCGACGACGGTTGGCGTCGGCGTGCTCGTCGGAGTGGGCGTCGGTGGCGAAACGGCGACGGCAGTCGGTGTTGCGGTCGCGGCGGCAGTCGGAGTCGGCGTTGCGACCGGGACCGGCACGCAGCTCGTGCCGGCGGGGCTGGTGCCGCTCGGGCAGGACGGGGCCGGCGCGGGCGGCGTCGGGAGCTGGGGCGGCGTGCAGGTGCCGGCGCACGAAGCAACCGGGGACGGCGCGGCTGTTGCGGCCGGCCAGCCGGTGTACGTGAGCGTTCCGCTCGTCGCGAGGGTGATGCGGCAGGGGAGGAACCGATCCGCCGATCCGCCGCCTGCCGAGATGTGGAAGTGGTACGCGCCGCTGGCCGGGCAGCCGACCTCGGCCGAGGCGGCGTTGGGGATGCCGCCGACCCGGCCGTCGGCGTGGAGGACGAGCGTGAACGCCGGGTCGCCGAGGACCTCTTGCTCGGCGATGTGGGCTGCGGTGTGGAGCGCCGGCAGCGTGGTCGGCAGGAGCGTTCCGTCGATGCCCGGAGCGGAGAGCGAGACCGTCGTCCCGTCGCCGTCGGGCGCGAAGACCAGGTTGCCGCCGCCGACGCCGCGGGCGATCGTGCGAGCGCTGTCGAGGAGCTGATCGAACTCGGTCGCCGCGGAGGCGACCGCAAGCGAGCGGCTCGCGAGCGTCAGCCCGACGCCGGTCGCGGTCACCATGGCGATGATCCCGACGGCGATCATCAGCTCGATCAGCGAGTACCCGTGCTCCCGTGGCATGGACGGCCTCCTTGCCCGGGGGAGTGCCCGCGCGCGGGCCCGATATGCCCTTCCGACCTTTCTCGTCGAGGCCGGACCGGCGCGCGGCGCGAACCCGAACGGTCGAACACGCATGAACGACACCACGTACGCCTCGCCGTTCTCGTGGCGCTACGGGCGCCCGGCCCTGCGCGAGCTCTTCTCCGAGCGCGAGCGGCGCAAGCTCTGGCGAGCGGTCTGGGTCGCCTTGGCGGAAGCCCAGCAGCGCGCCGGGCTGGTCTCCCAGGCCGAGCTGGACGACCTGCGCGCGCACGCCGAGGACATCGACCTGGCCGCGGCGCTCGCGATCGAGCGCGAGATCGGGCACGACCTGATGGCCGAGATCCGGGTCTACGCCAAGCAGGCGACCGTCGGCGGCGGGAAGCTCCACCTCGGCGCGACGTCGATGGACGTCGAGGACACGGTCGAGACGTTCCGCTTGCGGCTGGCGCTGGAGCAGATCGCGAGCGGGCTGGACGACCTGCTGCGCGCGTTCGCCGAGCGGATCGAGCGCCACGCCGACCTCGTCTGCATGGGCTACACCCATCTGCAGCCGGCCGAGCCGACGACGCTCGGCTACCGCTTGGCCGTCTACGCCCAGGACCTGCTGATCGACCGGGCGATGCTGCTGAGCGCGCGCGAGCAGCTCACCGCCAAGGGCATCCGCGGCGCGGTCGGGACCTCCGCCTCGTACGCGCACCTGCTCGGCGGTTCCGGCCGCACCCCGCAGCAGCAAGAGGACGACGTGCTGGACCGCTTCGGCCTCCAGGCGCGCGACGTCGCGACCCAGACCTATCCGCGCAAGCTCGACTACCTGCTGCTCTCGGCGCTGGCCGGCCTGGGCGCCTCGCTCTCGAAGTTCGCCTTCGACGTGCGCATCTTGGCCAGCCCCGGCTTCGGCGACATCGCCGAACCGTTCGGGAGCAAGCAAGTCGGCTCGAGCGCGATGCCGTTCAAGCGCAATCCGGTGATGGCGGAGCGGATCGGCTCGCTGGCCCGGCTGCTGCCCGGCTACGCCGACGTCGCCTGGCAGAACGCGGCCACCAACCTGCTCGAGCGCACGCTCGACGACAGCGCCAACCGCCGCACGGTCCTGCCCGAAGCGCTGCTCTGCAGCGACGAGATCCTCACGCTCGCGCGCAAGATCGTCGTCGGCTTGCGGGTCGACGAGCGCCGCATCGCCGAGAACCTGCGCACCTACGGACCGTTCTCGGGCACCGAAGCGATCCTGATGGAGGCGGTCAAGCGCGGCGGCGACCGCCAGGAGCTGCACGAAGTGATCCGCCAGAGCGCCATGCACGCGTACGACGCCCTCGCCCGCGGCGAGACGAACCCGCTCGCGACGCTGCTCGCCGACGACGAGCGCATCGGGCGCTGGGTCGATCCGGCCGAGGTGCGCGAGCGGCTGGACCCCGGCGGCCACGTCGGCGACGCGCCCGAGCGCGCCCGCCGCCTCGCACAGCGCATCCGCGAAACGTTAGGACGAGCACATGCGTAAGGGTCACGAGATCGCGCGCGGCAAGACCAAGATCCTGTACGAGCTGGAGGGGCAGCCCGACGTGCTGGTCGTGCAGCAGCAGGACGGGATCAGCGCGCGCGACGGCGAGCGGCGGGACGTGATCGAGGGCAAGGGCCGGATCGCGGCGCAGACCACCGCGCGCGTCTTCCGGCTGCTCAACCTGTGCGGGCTGCCGACCCACTACCTCAACGGCGGCGAGGACGACGACGACAACGAGATGCTCGTCCGGCGCGCGCAGATGATCCCGCTGGAGGTGGTCGTGCGCGGCATCGCGGCCGGCTCGCTGGTGCGGCGGCGGCCCGGGATCGCGCGCGGCGCGCTGCTCGTGCCGCGGCTGATCGAGTTCTTCATCAAGGACGACGCGAACCACGACCCGCAGATCGAGCCCGACGCGATCGCCGCTAACGGCATCGCCGGCGCGCAGGAGATCGCGACCATGTCGGAGCTGGCCCGGATCACCTACGAGATCCTCGCCCACGCCTGGCGCCGGCGCGACGCGCTGCTGGTCGACCTGAAGATCGAGTTCGGCCGGCTCGCCAGCGGCGAGGGCAAGGGCCAGCTCGTGATCGCCGACGTGATCGACAACGACTCGTGGCGCGTCTGGCCGCAGGGCCGCGAGGAGCTGATGCTGGACAAGCAGCTCTACCGCAACCTCGAGACGGTGACGCCGGCCGACCTCGAGCGCATCAAGGCCAACTACGAGACCGTCGCCGACGTCGTCGGCACGTTCCCGCAGATGCTGCCGGGAATGGTGGCGCTGCTCGCCGACGGCCCGCAGCACGTCGCCGCCGCCGACGTGGTCGGCCGCGGCCTGGGCAGCTTCGGGCTCCCGGTCGTGCGGCGCGTCGTCTCGGTCGCCCACACGCCGGGCTACGTGCTGCAGCTCGTCGCGCAGCTCGAGGCGAGCTTCGCGCGGATCGTGTTCGTCGCGATCGGCTCGGCCGGGGGTGCCCTGCCGGCGATGATCGAGAACGCGACGGCTTACCCCGTCCTGGCCGTCGATGCCGCCGACCCGCAGCCCGACGAGGTGGCGATGCGCGCCGCCAAGGCGTTCGCGCTGGAGGACACGGTCGTGTTCGGCCGGGTGCTGCTGATGCAGGCCAACGGCCGCAGCGCCGTGCTGCAGGCCGATGCGCAGCTCAACGCCCCGCAGCCGCCCCCGCCGCCCGGCGTGGCGCGTGCCTGAGTGGGTTCGCGTGCCGCGAACCCTTCGCGGTCCTCGCTTCGCTGCGGTCCGCCCGTGACGACGGAGGTGGGAGCAGAGGCTATCGCGCTGGGACGGCGGCTGGGCGTCGCGCTCTCGGACGACGAGCTGGGCCGGATCGCCGCGCACCTGGGCCGGGTGCCGAGCGCGACCGAGCTGTTCGCCTTCGACGCGCAGTGGAGCGAGCATTGCTCGTACAAGTCATCGCGCGCGCAGCTCGGCAAGCTGCCGACGACCGGCCCGGCGGTGCTGCTGGGCGTCGGCGAGGACGCCGGGATCGTGCGGCTGGGGGAGTGGCAGGGCGAGACCTACGGCATCGTGGTCGCCCACGAGTCGCACAACCACCCCTCGCAGGTGGTGCCGTTCGAGGGCGCGGCGACCGGCATCGGCGGGATCGTGCGCGACGTGCTGTGCATGGGCGCCGAGGTGATCGGCGTCGCCGACCCGCTGCGCTTCGGCCGGCTGGAGAACGAGCACTGCCGCTACGTCGCGCAGAACGTGGTCGACGGGATCGCCGCCTACGGCAACGCGATCGGCGTGCCGAACCTGGGCGGCGACGTCTTCTTCGACGAGTCGTTCGACGACAACGTGCTGGTCAACGTCGTCGCGCTGGGCCTGGTGAAGGAGAAGGACGTCATCCACAGCCGCGCCCCGCGGGGCAGCGCCGGCTGGGACATCGTGCTCGTCGGCAAGGCCACCGACCGCAGCGGCTTCGGCGGCGCGTCGTTCTCGTCGCTCACGCTCGACGAGGAGGACGCCGAGCAGAACAAGGGCGCCGTCCAAGTGCCCGATCCGTTCTTGAAGAACGTCGTCATGCGGGCGTCGTACGCGGTGTTCGCCGAGCTGCGCGCGCGCGGGCTCGAGGTCGGCTTCAAGGACCTGGGCGCCGGCGGTCTGGCCGGCTGCAGCGCGGAGCTGTGCGCGGCAGGCGGCATGGGGGCCGAGGTCGATCTCGACCTGGTCGTCACCGGGCAGCCGAACCTGCCGCCCGAGGTGATCGCGATCGGCGAGACGCAGGAGCGGCTCTGCTGGATCGTGCCGCCGTCGTTCACGCCGGCGCTGCTGGCGCTCTACAACGACGTCTACACGCTGCCGCGGGTGGCGCGCGGCGCCTGTGCCGCGGTGATCGGCAAGGTCACCGAGAGCGGGCGCTACGTCGCCCGCCACCGCGGCGCGACGGTGATGGACGTCGACCTCGCGTTCCTGACCGGCGGCGTGCGCTACAGCCGGCCCTACGCGATCGCGCCGGTCGCCAGCGAGACGCAGGACGAGCGCGCGACCGCGCTCGCCGCCGCGGTGCGCGCCCGGCCGGCTTCGCTCGGCGAGCGCTTGCGCGCGGTGCTCGCCCACCGCGACGTCTGCTCGCGCGCGGCGATCTACCGCCGGTACGACGGCGTCGTGCGCGGCTGCACCGCGCTGCCGCCCGGCTACGCCGACGCCGGCGTGCTGGTGCCGGTGCCCGGTGCGCCGCTGGGGGTGGCGGTCGGGATCGGCGGCAACCCGCGCTACGGCAAGCTCGACCCCGAGCGCGCCGCCGCGCTGGCGGTGGCCGAGGCGATCGGCCACGTGGCGGCGGTCGGCGCGCGCCCGGCGGGCCTGACCGACTGCCTGAACTTCGGCGACCCCACCGTGCCCGAGCAGATGGGCGCCTTCGTCGCCGCGGTCGACGGCTTGGCCGAGGCGGCGCGCCACTTCGGCGTCCCGTTCGTCTCGGGCAACGTCTCGCTCTACAACCGCGCGTCGTCGGGCAACCACGTCGCGCCCTCGCCGATCGTCGGCTGCGTCGGCACGCTGGCCGACGTCGCGCACAGCGCGACCTTCGGCTTCAAGCAGGCCGGCTCGGCGATCGTCGTCACCGCGCCGCTGCAGCTCGCGCTGGGCGGCTCGGTGATCGCCGAGCTGCTCGGGCTGGAGTCCGCCACGCTGCCCGACCTGCACGCGCCCGCCTTCGCGCGCCAGTGCGAGCTGGTCGTCGCGGCGCTCGAGCGCGGCGCGGTCGCCGCGGCCCACCTGGTCACCGATGGCGGCGTGCTGGCGGGCGTCGCGAAGATGGCGTTCGCGTCGGAGGCGGGGCTCGGCTTCCGAATCGATCCCGGTCCGCTGGCCGAGCCGTTCGGCCACGACGCGGTCCTGTTCGCGGAAATGCCGGCCTTCGTGGTCGAGGTCGTCGACCCGGTCGGGTTCGCCGAGCTCGGCGCGCGGCTGGGCGTCGGCGCGTACGACGCCGGCGAGGTGCTGGCCGAGCCCGCCGCGCTGCTCGGCGGCGAGCGCATTCCGCTCGCCGCGCTGCGCGAAGCGTGGGAGGCCCCGCTGCGCGGCTTCTACGCGAGCGCCGCCGGGTGAGCGCCCGGGTCGCGGTGCTGGTCTTCCCCGGCACCAACTCGGAAGACGAAACGCTGCGCGCGCTGCGGGCGGTCGGCCTGGACGCGGAGCTCGTCCACTGGAGCCGGCCCCAGGCGCTGGCGCGGTTCGGCGCGTTCGTGCTGCCCGGCGGCTTCGCGCACGAGGACCGCATCCGGGCCGGCGCGGTCGCGGCGCACGACGCGCTGCTGGACCCGGTGATCGAGGCGGCCCAGGCCGGCAGGTACGTGCTGGGGATCTGCAACGGCGCGCAGATCCTGGCCGAGGCGGGGCTGGTGCCGGGCACCGGTCCGCTGCGCCGGCCGACCGCGGCGTTCGCACCCAATGCCGGCGGCAGGTTCCAGTCGCTGCACGTCCACGTCAAGCTCGCCGTCGCGCCGGAGCGGGTCCCGATCCTGGCCGGCATCGAACCGGGCGCGCTGATCCCGGCCTGGGCCTCGCACGGCGACGGCCGCCTGGTCGCGCCGGCCGACGAGCTGGACCGGATCGCGCGCGACGGCCACCTGGCCTTCGTCTACGCCGACCGGGCCGGCAGCCCGGTCCCAGCCCCCAACGGCGCCGCGCTCGGCGCGGCCGCGCTGGTCAACCAGGCCGGCAACGTGCTGGCCGTCATGCCGCACCCCGAGCGCGACGCCTGGACTTACCAGCACCTCGACGGCGCGCGCGACCGGGCCCGCATGCTGGCGCCCTCGGGCGGCATCCGCTTCTTCGAGCACTTCGCGCGCGCGGTGCGCGGCCGGGTGCCGGCATGAGCAGCCGGGCCTACGCCGTCTTCCTCACCATCCCCGACAACGAGGCCTTCACGGCGCTCGAGACGCTGGGCCGGCTGGGCCTGGCGGTGGGGCGGGTCGTGCGGGCCGACGTCTGGCTGCTGGACGTCGACGACGCGGCGGCCGGCGACCTCACCGCCGCGGTCGCGTCGATCGAGACGATCCACAACCCGAACAAGCACCGGCTGGTCGCGCGGGCCGCGCCCGAGCCGGACCCGGGCGAGGTCTGGATCGCCTCGCGCGACGAAGCCCCGGCGACCCACGTGGCCGGCCGGGCGATCCCGGGCGTCCGCGCCATCCGCCGCCGCACCGCGTGGCGGCTGCTCGACGAAGGCGGCCGCGACGTTGCGCCCGCCGTTCTCGACCGCGCGGTCGAAACGTTTCTCTGCAATCCGGCGTCCCAGGTGGCAATACGACGATGACCATGACGATCGAGCACCAGCACCAGACCGAGCACCGCCGCGACGGGCTGGGCGAGTTCTACACGATCGCGACCTTGGGGTCGCACTCGGCGCTGCAGATCCTCAAGGGCGCGCGCGACGAGGGCTTCAACACGCTCGCGATCGCGAACCGCGAGACCGAGCGGCTGTACCGCTCCTACGCCTTCGTCGACGAGGTGATCACGATCGAGAAGTACAGCGACTTCATGTCGCTGGTGCCGCAGCTCGAGCGGCGCAAGATCATCATCGTGCCGCACGGTTCGTTCGTGGCCTACCTCTCGCTCGACGACCACAAGCAGATGCGGATCCCGTACTTCGGGAACAAGGCCGTGCTCGACTGGGAGGCCAGCCGCGAGCTGCAGCGCCAGTGGCTGACCCGGGCCAACCTCAAGCTGCCGCGCCAGTTCCGCACCGGGGCCGAGATCGACCGGCCGGTCATCGTCAAGCTCTACGGCGCCCAGGGCGGCAAGGGCTACATGTTCGTGCGCGACGCGCACGACTTCGAGGAGCGCGCCTCGCTGCTGGCCCGCCAGAACTACATCCTGCAAGAGTACGTGATCGGCGTGCCGGCCTACATCCACTACTTCTACTCGCCGCTGACCGGCAAGCTCGAGATCATGTCGATGGACCGGCGCTACGAGACCAACGTCGACTCGCTGGGCCGCATCCCCTCCTCCGCCCAGGCGGGGATGGACATCGACCCCTCCTACGTGGTGGTGGGTAACTCGCCGCTGGTGCTGCGCGAGTCGCTGCTGGCCGAGGCCTTCCGGATGGGCGAGGACGTGGTCCGCGTCTCGCGCGACATCTGCGGGCCCAAAGGGCTCTTCGGCGCGTTCTGCATCGAGACGATCATCACGCCCGACACCAACTTCTACGTGATGGAGATCTCGGCCCGGATCGTCGCCGGGACGAACCCGTTCATCGACGGGTCTCCCTACTCGTACTTGAACTACAGCGAGCCGATGTCGACCGGCCGCCGCATCGCCCGGGAAATCAAGCATGCCTTGCTGAGCAACAGCCTGGACGCCGTGCTGGACGACGGCACGATTGGGAACTAACGCGTAGGGCGCCGCGCCGCGACCCCGCAACCGCTCTTTCCGTTAGGTCATCATGCTGCTGCGCTCGGTCCATCACCGGTTTCTTGCTGCCTGCCTGTCCGTAGCCGCCTTGCTCGCCGGATCGCTCGTGCCCGTTCGGGCGGCGCTCGAGGTCGACCCGGCCCAGATGTACCGGCAGATGAAGGCGGCCTACGACCGGGGCGCCGCCGCCGGCTGGCACCTGGCCGACCAGCTCGACTACTTCTCGAACGTGCTCGACGCCGGGCGGGCGTACGAGCTGCGGCTGCGCGACGACCCGCAGAACGCCCAGATCAAGGGCGTCGCGGTCGACCTGGCGACCCAGCTCGACTACGACCCGCTGACCAACAACGACGCCGCCGAGTGGTACGTCCGGCTGGCCGCCCAGCAGTACCAGTCCGACCCGCAGCGCGGCGCCGCCGCCCAGGCGCTGCTGGCCAAGCTCGACGCCGAGGACGCCGACACCGGCCGGCTGGCGCACGATGCCGACGCCGACGCGGCCGATCTCGCCCAGAAATATCCCGGCGACGTCCAGGCGCTGCTGGGCCAGGTGGACGCCGACCTGCGCGCCTACAACCTGACCGGCGATACGACCTGGCGGGCGCTGGCGCTCCAGCGCGCCGCCCAGCCGACCTTCCCGATCGCCTCGGTGCCGCAGGACCTCGGCCGGGTGCTCTTCCCGATGGTCGACGCCGCGCGCAACGCCGGCCCGGGCTACGGCGAGGGGGAGCGCGAGGCCGCCCGGGTGGTCGCCTCCCACCGCGCCTCGGCCCACGGGCTGCCGGTCATCGGCCGGGTGCTCTCGCACAACGCGTACCTGGTGATCACCGCACCGGCCGACGAGTACTTCGGCCACACCAAGCTCTCGCCGATCGGGGTGCGCAACGAGCTGGCCCGGATCGACAAGTACCTCGACGCCGGCTGGGGCGGCCGGATGACCCAGGACACCGTCTGGGTGGTCGACTCGCTCGACGACTGGCAGCACCAGTACCCGCGCGACTACGAGCTGCCGCGGCTCTACAAGCGCGTCTACGACGTGCTCGCGCGCGAGGACACGCCGCAGGCCAAGCAGACCCAGAGCCTGGTGCGCCGGACCCTGCTGGTCGGCTACCCGTCCTCGACCGAGGCCCGCGCCTTCCTCTCCTCGTAGTTCCGCCGGTGTGAGCGGCGCCGCACCGTTCGACCTCGCCGGAACGCTCGCGTCGTACGACGCGAGCAGACTGGCCCTGTGCTCGATCGGGAGCCACTCGGCGCTCGAGGTGGCGGCCGGCGCGCGCCTGCACGGGCTGCGCAACCTGATCGTGACCGAGCGCGGCCGCAACCGCACCTACGACACCTACTACGCGCGGCGCGCGGACGGGCCGCCGCGCGGCTGCGTCGACGCCACGCTGGAAGTAGCCGCGTTCGCCGACGTGCTCGACCCGGACGTCGTCGCGCGGCTGCGGCGCGAGAACGCCGTGTTCGTCGCCAACCGCTCGTTCGAGGTCTACCTGCACCAGCGCTACACGTACGCCCAGATCGAGGAGCGGATGGCGGTGCCGTTCTTCGGCAACCGGCGCCTCTTGCGGGCCGAAGAGCGCGACGAGCCCGACAACCAGTACGCGCTGATGGAGCGCGCCGGCATCCGCTATCCCAAGCAGCTCGCCTCGCCCGATCAAATCGACCGGCTGGTGATGGTCAAGGCGCCGCACGCCAAGATCTCGTTCGAGCGCGCCTTCTTCCTGGTCCGCAGCGAGGAGGAGTACACCCGCACCGCGGACCGGCTGCTGGCGGCCGGCATCGTCACCGAGGCCGGCCTGCGCGGCGCGGTGATCGAGGAGTTCGCGCTCGGCCCGACGGTCAACCTGAACTTCTTCTGGTCGCCGCTGCTGGGCGAGCTGGAGCTGATGGGCACCGACACCCGCCGCCAGACCAACAAGGACGGCCTGGTCACGCTGCCCTACCCCCAGGCCCGCGACCTGGCCGACGAGCCGGTGCGGATGGAAGAGGCCGGCCACATCGCCGCGACCCTGACCGAGTCGATGCTCGAGAAGGCCTTCGCGCTGGGCGAGGCGTTCGTCCGCGCCGCCAAGGAGGTCGACGGGGTCGGCGTGATCGGCCCGTTCGCGCTGCAGTGCGTGATCGTCAGCGGCCCGCCCAAGGACTTCGTCTGCTACGACGTGAGCCTGCGCATCCCGGGCTCGCCCGGCACCCGCTACACGCCGTACACCGCCTACCGCTGGGGCCGCGACGTCTCGGTCGGCGAGCGGATCGCCTTGGAACTGGCCTGGGCCCGCGAGCAGGACCGCTTGGCGGACGTGCTGACGTGACGGCTGCCGAGCAGACGCTGCTCGACGATTCGGCGTACTGGGCGCTGCTGCGCGTCGTGCGCGGGCAACACGCCGCTTACGATCTCGAAATCCGCCACGGCGAGTATGTCGTGGTGCCACCGCACGACTACCTCTCCGCCGCGCTCGTCATGGAGATCGGCGCGCGCATCCTCGCCTGGGCACGGCCCGAGCGGCGCGGCCACGTGTTCGACTCGAACGGCGGCATCCTGTTCCCCGACGGCGACCTCGTCGCGCCGGACGTGACGTACGTCTCGCGCGAGCGCCTGCCGGCGGTTCCGGCCGCGTTCGCGCGGGTGGTTCCGGAACTGGCGTTCGAGATTCGCTCGGCCGAGCAGCGGGAGAGCGCGTGCCGGGCGAAGGTCGCGCTGCTGATCGGCAAGGGAATCGATGTCGTCGTCTACGTCGACCCGAGCCGCCGGCTGGTCGAGATCCACCGCCCCGGCCGCGCTCCGGAGGTGCTGGGCGACGGCGACCGCTTCGCGGTCCCCGACGTCCTCCCGGGGTTCGGGTTCGCGCTGGACGAACTCTGGCCGCGATGACCTCTCCCGCCTCGGCCGGCGCCGCTTCCGCCACGGCCGCCGCCCCGAGCACGACCGCGCCCGCCGCGGGAACGGTCGTCATCCTCGACTTCGGCGCGCAGTACAGCCAGCTGATCGCGCGGCGCGTGCGCGAGGCGAACGTCTACTCCGAGCTGCTGCCGTACGACACGCCGTGGGAGGCGATCGCCGCCCGCAAGCCGGCCGCGATCGTGCTCTCGGGCGGGCCGGAGTCGACGCTGGGACCCGACGCGCTCGACTGCGCGCCCGAGGTCTATACGAGCGGCCTGCCGCTGCTCGGTATCTGCTACGGCATGCAGCTCCTGGCCAAGCACCTGGGCGGCCGGCTCGTGCCGCTGGAGCACGCCGAGTTCGGCCCGGCCGATCTCGTGCTCGACCGGCTGGACTCGCCGCTGCTGCTCGGGGTGGCGCCGGAGTCGCGGGCCTGGATGTCGCACGGCGACTCGGTCGTCGCGGTGCCGCCGGGATTCACGGCGCTCGCGCACACGCCGCGCTGCACGGTCGCCGCGATGGGCGACGACGGGCGCCGCATCTACGGCACCCAGTTCCACCCCGAGGTGGTGCACACCGAAGCGGGCAGCGCGATCCTGGAGAACTTCCTGCACACCGTCGCCGGGATCGCGCCGACTTGGCGGATGGACTCGTGGGTCGACGACGCGATCGCCAAGGTGCGCGCGCAGGTCGGCGATGCCAACGTGCTGTGCGCGCTCTCCGGCGGCGTCGACAGCGCGGTCGCGGCGACGCTCGTCGCGCGGGCGATCGGCAAGCAGCTCACCTGCATCTACGTCGACACCGGCCTGATGCGCAAGAGCGAGTCGGAGGGCGTCGTCGCGGCGTTCCGCGACATCCTGCACCTCAACGTGATCCACGTCGACGCCGAGCAGCGCTTCCTCGAACGGCTCGCCGGCATCGAGGACCCCGAGGAGAAGCGGATCCGGATCGGCCACGAGTTCATCGCGATCTTCGAGGAAGAGGCCAAGAAGATCGCCGGCGTGCGGTTCCTCGTGCAGGGCACGCTCTACCCGGACGTGATCGAGTCGAAGACCCCGGGCTCGAAAGCCGGCCACAAGATCAAATCGCACCACAACGTCGGCGGCCTGCCCGAGCGCATGGCGCTCGAGCTGGTCGAGCCGCTGCGCGCGCTGTTCAAGGACGAGGTGCGCGAAGCGGGCCGGGTACTGGGACTGCCCGGCGCGATCGTCGAGCGCCAGCCGTTCCCCGGCCCGGGGCTGGCGGTGCGGATCATCGGCGAGGTGACGCGCGAGCGGCTGACGACGGTGCGCGAGGCGGACTGGATCGTCACCAGCGAGATCGACGCCGCCGCGCACGCGCTCTCGCCGCGGCCGTGGCAGTACTTCGCGGTGCTCACGCCGGTGCGCAGCGTCGGCGTGATGGGTGACGGCCGGACCTACGGCTACCTGGTCGGGGTGCGCGCGATCACCAGCGAGGACGGCATGACCGCCGACTGGGCCCGCCTGCCGCACGAGCTGCTCGAGCGCATCTCGACCCGGATCGTCAACGAGGTCCCCGGCGTGAACCGGGTCGCCTACGACATCACCTCCAAGCCGCCGGCGACGGTGGAGTGGGAGTAGGGCCTAGTTGCGCCTAGATTGCATTGCAGTTTGTTGCAGTATACTCGGGCTATGGCTGTGATCGTCTGCCACACGGACCCCCGAGCCGCACGTGGCGCCTGGAGCCGGCTTCGATCCTGGCCGCGCACAGGCGGGTCTACTCGCGCCGCGGCATCCGGGAGCTGGTCTTCATCATGGCGGCGTTCGGGCTCAGCCCGGCCGAGACGGGGCGGCTCTTTCACGTGCGGCGCCAGGCGGTGAACGCTTGGATGGCTGAGGGTGTGCCGTTGCCTCGCCTTGCCCAAGTTGGTCGCGTCGCTCAAGCCGCCGCGGCTCTGCGCGGCTTCTTCAAGCCGGAACGGCTTCCGGCGATCGTGCGCGGCACAATGCCCGCGCTGGAACGGCGCAGCATCCTCGAAACCATCGCGGCGCGCGGGCCGAACCAGTCCTCGAGCTGGTCGAAGGTTTACGGTCCTGGACGCCGCCCTCGGAGAGCACCCAAGAGCTTCGCGCGCAGTAGCAGCACTACACGATCGCTGAGGCCGGCTTCCTCGACGCGGTGACGCCCGAGGGAATCGGCGAACTCGGGCTCGCAGCCTCGTATCCCACCGCCATCCCGCACCCGCCGTGCCAAGGAATCGCGGAGGCGGCATACGCGTCTAGCCACCCGGGCGTCGCCGTGCTCTCTGCGGTTGCGCCGCAGAAGAAGAACTCGTCGTATTCGACCATGCCGTCGCCGCGCTTGCGGTCAAGAACGCACGTGAATCGTTCACGGTTTGGTTCGGAGCGGGACCTACCCGTTCCGAGCGGTTCTCACGGGAATGAACGCTTAGCCGACCACCCGCAAGTCCATGGCTGCCCTTCCGCCTTGCGCGAGACGCGGACGCGCTTGTTGCGGATGATCGCGGCGGTGCGGCTGGCGGAGGCGTCAATCGGGCGGCTCAGCGTGAACCGGGTCGCCTGCGACATCACCTCCAAGCCGCCCGCGACGGTGGAGTGGGAGTGAGCGCGAGCGCACCGTTCCGCACCGTGCGCCGAAGGGAAGCTGACCCGCTAAAGAAGGCGATTGCGTGGCCAAGCGTTCGTCGACCGCTACGGCAGCAACGTCAAGTCGCTCCGCTTCGACGATTCCGTCGACTACGACACCAAACAGCCGGTGACGGGGACGAGCACCACGCCGCCGACGACCTATCAGGACATGTACCGCTGGCTCGGCGCCCGCGCGCGCCAGCTGCTCAACGGCTTCCTGGTGCAGTGCGAGGCGGACGGGGTGGCGACCGGCTCGGGCTACGACGTGTTCGCGTACGACCTCGACGAGCCCGACTTCCTGCGCGTGCTCGCGCGCGACGCCAAGCGCGGCTGGCCGGTCCGCATGGTGCTCGACGACTCGCCGCTCCACACGAAGCCGGGCGCGCGCGAGATCCTGGCGGCCAAGCTGCTCGGGGACGCGGGCGTCGACCTGGTGCGCGGGCACTTCAAGCGCTACGCGCACGACAAGTGCATCATCCAGCGCAACAAGGCGGGCGAGGCGGTGCGCGTCTTCACCGGCTCCGCCAACTTCAGCGTGCGCGGGCTCTACGTCCAGTCGAACAGCACGATCGTGATCGACGACCCGAGCGTCGCGGCCCTGTACGGCCAGGCGTTCGACCAGGCCTTCGAGGCCAAAGGCATGGCCGGCTTCCCCAAGGCGCCGATCGCCGCCCAGTGGTTCGCCCAAAGCCAGCCCGAGCTGCCGAAGTTTTCCGTCTCGTTCGCGCCGCACACCGACGCCTCGATCTCGCTGCAGCGCGTCGCCGACGCGATCAAGAACGCCAAGAGCTCCGTGCTCTTCGCGGTCATGGAGCTGGGCGGAGGCGGCGACGTGCTGGCGCAGCTCGCGGCGCTGGAGAAGCGCACCGACGTCTTCTCCTACGGCGTCACGCAGAGCCAGAAGGGGCTCACGTTCACCAAGAGCGGCAAGCCGGGGCTCCTCGTCCCCTTCGGTTACCTCAGCAGCAAGGTCCCGGAGCCGTTCCGCGCCGAGTGGAACGGCGGGATGGGGCAGGTCATCCACCACAAGTTCGTCGTGGTCGACTTCAACCAGCCCAATCCGGTCGTCTTCTGCGGCTCGTCGAACCTGGCGCAGGGCGGCGAGCAGGCCAACGGCGACAACCTGCTGGCGATCGAAGACCCGGCGGTCGCGGCGCTCTACGCGGTCGAGGCGATCCAATTGGTCGACCACTACGAGTTCCGGGCGGTGGCATCGCAGGCGACCAGCGACGATCCGCTCCGGCTCCACGGTCCGGACGAGAACCCGCAGTGGTGGGAGGGGTACTACGACCCGAACGACCTCAAGAGCCGCGAGCGCCAGGTCCTCGTCTCGTAGCTAGCCGACGACGCGCAGCTCCCACGGCTTTCCGTCCGCCGTGCGGGTGAGGCGAACGCGCTTGTTGCGGATCGTCACCACGGTGCGGCTGGTCGAGGCGTCGATCGGCACGACCCAGATCGTGCCGGCGTCGTGCACGAACACCGAGCCGGTGGTGTTCGAGACCAGCGAGTCGACCAGCGTGCCCTCGACCTGCGCGCGGTCGCTCGTCACGGCGCGGCTGGTGACGGCGCCGTACTGTTTCTCCAGCCGGCTCGCGGCGCCGGCGATGGCCTTCTCCGCGCGGTCGGTCGCGGTCACCGGCTTGATCAGGATCGGCCCCGCCGGCTTGGGCGGTGCTTTCGGGGCGACCGGGTTGCGCAGGCCGGTCCGCAGCGGCGCCTTGCCGTTGCTCGGCGCGGCGCCCGGCGGCTTCTCCAGGATGTGAGCAAGGCCGACGTGCGGGCCGAGCGTGCGCTGCAGCGACGTCACCAGCACCGCTTGCAGGTCGGTCACGTCGAGCACCTCGGACGCGCGGGTCACGGTGACGTAGGCGAGGTTGAGCTCCTGGCCGTCGACGGTGGCGGTGCGCGGCTCGTCGCCGGCCGCGGGGTCGAGCGTCGCGAAGGGCCGGAAATCGTCGGCGACGCGCACCCGCGCGCCCTCGCGGCCCTTGAACGCGTGCGCGGTCGCGATCACCACCTCGGCCTGCTCCTGCGGCACCAGGCGCGTCTCGAGCGAGGTCAGCTCGCCGGCCGCGCCGGCGCCGTAGCGCCCGACCAGGCCGACCGCCGTGCGCAGGTCGCCGGCGTTGTGCTTCTCGGCGTACCACTCGAGCGTCTCGAACGACGCGAACCGGGCCAGCCGCTGGTGCGCCTGCGGCTGGCCGGTCTTGAGCCGGTGGGCCGCCTCGGCCAGCTCGGCCAGCGCGCGCAGGCGCGAGCGGTGCAGCGTGCCGACCACGGCGACGCGGCGGCCGCGCGCCAGCTCCTTGGTCGCCGCCTCGATGATCGCCGCCTGGGTGCGGGTCAGCACGACGTCGTGATCGGGGCAGCGGTCGTGCGTGCCGACGACCATGTCGCGCTTGCCGATGACGGTTCGGATCGGCGGCGGCGCTCCGCCGTCGGCGCGCAGGACGAGCTGCGCGAGGGTCGCGATCTTGGGCCCGAAGCGGAAGCTGGTCGTGAGCGGCAGCAGCGGCAGGTGCGAAATGTGCTCGAAGGCGTTGGTCGCGCCGCGGAAGGCGTAGATCGACTGGTGCGGGTCGCCGGCGTAGATCCGCTGCACGCCGCGCTGGCCCTCGACCGTGTCGAACATCGCGCCGGTGCAGTCCTGGCACTCGTCGTAGAGGATCACCTCGAAGCCCAGCGACGGGTCGCCTTGCTCGTGCTGCAGCACGTGGAACAGCTTGACGTAGACGTCGTGGTCGCGCTCGTTGACGTGCAGCGCCGCGCGCACGTCCGCCCAGACGGCGCGCGCGTGCTCGGCGGCCTCGGCGTCGCCGCCGCGCGGCACGGCGGTCTTCAGCCCGTACAGGAACGCCGCGAGCGCATCGCCGGCGCGCGCCGCGAGCTGCTCGCGGGCGTCGGTCGGCTCGCCGCGCCGGTCGGGCAGGCCCAGCCGCAGGCGGATGCGGCGCTCGACCGAGGGGGTCTGGTCGTCGACGCGCACGCCGTAGCGCGCGGCGGCCGTGCGGCGGGCGAACGCGTGCGCGGTCGAGACGGTCGTCGCCGGCGGGAACACCGTGCGCGCCTTGCGCACGACGTCGGCGTTGAAGGCGAGGTAGAGCGCCTTGCGCTCGCCAAGCGCGTTGCCGACCAAGTGCAGCGTGGTCGTCTTGCCCGAGCCCGCGTACGCGCGGACGGCGAAGCTGGAGCGCCGCTGCGCGGTGGCGACGATCTCGCGCTGCTCGTCGGTGGGCGTCACCGCCGGGCCTCGCTTCCGGTCGGCAGGGCGAGGAAGGCGAGGGCCGGGGTGCGGGCGGGCATCGCCCCAGTATACCGTCTCGGCCGGAGGGATTCCGGCTCGGCCCGGCGCACGGCGCCCAACGCATGAAGATCCTGATCGTCGGCGGCGGCGCGCGCGAGGACGCGCTGTCGTGGCGGCTGAGCGGCTCCGCGTCGTGCGAGGCGCTCTTCCACGCCCCGGGCAACGCCGGGACGACGGCGCGCGGAACGAACTGGCCCGAGGTCGGCGCGACCGACGCGCGCACGATCGTGCGCCGGGCCCAGGAAGCCGCGATCGACCTGGTCGTGCTCGGGCCCGAGACGGCGATCGCCGCCGCGGTCGGCGACCGCTTGCGCGACGCCGGGATCAGCGTCTTCGGCCCCAACCGCAGCAGCGGCCGGCTCGAGACGAGCAAGGTCTTCGCCAAGCGCTTCATGGAGCGCCACGGCATCCCGACCGCCCCGTTCAGCGTCGTCCACACGCTCGATCAAGCCAAGCGCGCGCTCGAGCACTGGAGCGGCGGCGCGGTGGTGAAAGCGGACGGCTTGGCCGCCGGCAAGGGCGTCGTCGTCTGCGACGACGCGGCCGGCGCGCTCGCGCTGCTGACCGGCTGGTACCGCGGCAACGCGGTCCCGGGCGGCGGCCACGACGTGGTGATCGAGCGCAAGCTCGTCGGGCACGAGGTGAGCGTGTTCGCGATCGCCGACGGGCGCGCGATGGTGCCGGTCGCCGCGGCCTGCGACTACAAGCGCGCCGGCGACGACGACCGCGGCCCCAACACCGGCGGCATGGGCGCGTACTCGCCGCCGGCGGGCTTCGCCGACGACCTGCTCGACGTGGTGCGCGAGCGGATCGTCGCGCCGACCCTGCGCGGGCTGCGCGCCCAGGGCGAGGAGTACCGCGGCGTGCTGTACTGCGGCGTCATGCAGACCGCGCAGGGCCCGTACCTGATCGAGTTCAACGCCCGCTTCGGCGATCCGGAGACCCAGGTGCTGATGCCGCGGGTCGGCGGCGACTTCGCCCGCTACCTCAAGTCGGCCGCCGACGGCGCGCTCGAGGCCGACGCGGCCTCGTGGTCGGACGACGCGGTGGTCGGAGTCGTGCTCGCGACGTCCAAGTACCCGTATGAGAACACCACGGTGGGCGGCCTGCCGGCCGAGCTGGGCCTGGCCGAGGGCGTGGTCGCGTTCTGGGGCACCTCGACGCGCGAAGGGGACGCGGTGTCGTCGCCCGGCGGCCGGGTGCTGACGGTGACCGCGCGCGGCGCGACCGTCGCCGCGGCGCGCGCCCGCGCGTACGATGCGATCGCCGGGCTGAAGGCGCGCTTTCCGCGCGGGACGCCGCTGGCGTACCGCTCCGACATCGCTCGGCTGTAGATGACCGTCTTCCGCGACCTCGCCTCGCGGCCGGCGCGGACGTTCTTCACCGCGGCGGGCATTGCGGTCGGCATCCTCGCGCTGACCGTGGTCGGCTCGCTGGCCGAGCGGCTGCACACGATCGTCACCCGCTCGACCGCGCTCAACACCGGCGTGATCTTCGCCTCGGTGCAGCGCGCGGCGCTGCTCGCGCCCGACGCGCCGGCGACGATCCGCCGCGCCTACGCGAAGCTCGCGGCGCTCGACGGCGTGCGGGCGGCGATTCCCGAGGTGATCGTGCCGTACTCCCGCGGCGAGCAGGGCGCGCGCTTCGGCCCGCCTTCGCTGGTGTTCGGTTTCCCCGACGCGGCCCGCGCGCTGCAGCGCGATCTGCTGGTCGTCGCGCGCGGCGCGGAGCCGCCGCCGGGCGCGCGCCGGCTGGCGCTGGTCGGGCCCGACTTCGCGGCGGCCGAGCACGTCGACGTCGGCAGCGTCATCGCGCTGCAGGGCAGCTCGTACGAGGTGGCCGGCGTGCTGACCAAGTCGTTCACGATCTTCGACGCGGCGGTGGTCGTGCCGTTCGCCGACGCGCAGGACCTGCTGCGCCAGCTGGTGCCGCCGACGCTGGCGGCACTGCCGCCCGACCCGGTCTCGGCGTTCCTGGTGGCTGCCGAGCCGGGCACCGACGTCGGCCTGCTGGCGCGCCGGATCGCGCTGATCGACGGGCTCGCCGCGCGCGACCCGCGCGAAGTCGCCGGCGCCGTCCGCTCGACGCTGGGGATCTTCGATGCGATCGTGTTCGGGGCGGCGCTGATCGCGCTGCTGGTCGGCGCCTTCTCGGTGGTCAACACGATGACGATCGCGGTCACCGAGCGCACCCGCGAGATCGGCATCCGCAAGGCGATCGGCGCGACCGACGGCGACGTGCTGCGGGCGTTCGTCGGCGAGGCGGCGGCGATCGGCTTCCTCGGCGGCCTGGCCGGGATCGGGCTGGGCTTGGCCGCGGTGACCGTGATCGACGCGCGCAGCGCCGCCAGCGGCAGCCTGCAGCTGTTCGCGATCTCACCGCGGGTCGCGCTCGGCGCGCTCGGCTTCGCGGTCGCCCTCTCCGCGGTGGCGGGCTTCGTCCCGGCGCTGAGCGCGGCGCGCCTGCCGCCGACCGTGGCGCTGCGCCGCCTGTGACGGCCGAGCCGCGGACGAACGCCGCCACGCCCGACGCGCTGGTGGACGTACGGGGGCTGAGCAAAGTCCACGCGGCGGGCACGCCGACCGAGGTGCACGCCTTGCGCGGGGTGAGCTTCGGCGTGCGGCGCGGCGAGTACGTCGCGATCGTCGGCGAGAGCGGCAGCGGCAAGACCACGCTCATGCACCTGCTGGGCGGGCTCGACCGGCCCACCTCCGGCGACGTGGTGATCGGCGGCCGGTCGCTGGCGGCCGCGTCGCGCCGCGAGCTGGCCGCCATCCGCGCGCGCGAGCTGGGCTTCGTCTTCCAAGGCTTCAACCTGCTGGCGAACCTCGACGCGCGCGAGAACGTCGCGCTGGCCGCCCGCTACGCCGCCCGCAGCGGCAGCGACGCGCGCGCGCGGGCCGAGCGCGTGCTGCGCGAGGTCGGCTTGGGCGACCGCATGCACCATCGCCCCGGCGCGCTCTCGGGCGGTCAGCAGCAGCGGGTCGCGATCGCCCGCGCGCTGGTCAACGAGCCGGCCCTGCTGCTGGCCGACGAGCCGACCGGCGAGCTCGACTCGCGCACCGCCGAGCACGTCCTCGAGCTGCTCGGCGCGCTCAACGCGCGCGGTCAGACGCTGATCGTCGTCACCCACAGCGAGGCGGTCTGGCGCCGCGCCCGGCGGGTGATCCGCTTGGCCGACGGGGCGATCGTGGCTGACGATGCGGCGTAGTACGTTCCTGGTCCGGAGCGGAGCCCTCGCCGCGAGCGCGGTGCTCGCCGGCTGCGGCGCGAGCACGCCGGTGGACCGCTTCACGAAAGGACTCGCCACGCTGCCCCGTTTTCAGATCGTCGCCCTGGGCGACTCGCTCGCGCTCGGCACGGGCGCCTCGTCGCCCGAGAACGGCTTCATCTTCCGAGCCTACCTGCGGCTGCGCGAGCGCTATCCGTACAGCCGGCTCGACGATCTGGCGATCGGCGGTGCGACCGCGGGCGACGTGCTGCGGCTGGAAGTTCCGCGGCTGGCGCACGAGGAGACCGCGAACGTCGCGATCCTCTGCGTCGGCGGGAACGACGTGCTGCACCGCACGCCGCCCGATGCGTTCGCGGCGACCTACGCGCGCCTGGTCGCGGCCGTGCGGAGCAGGATTCCGGCGGCGCGGCTGGTGCTGTGCGGCGTGCCCGACGTCGGTCTGAGCCCGCTCTTCAGCGGGCGCGACCAGGAGACGGCGGCGCGGCTCGCGCGCACGTACGATGCAAGCGTGCGGGCGATCGCGCGGCGCGAGGGTCTGGCGTTCGCGGACCTCTACGGCGCGACGCGCTCGCACCGCGGTGAGATCGGCCGCCTGCTTTCGGACGACCGCTTCCATCCCTCGGACGCGGGCCACGCCGTGTTCGCCGACGCGCTGGCGCCCGTGCTGCTGCGCGTCGCCGGCGGCTCGGCGCGAGCGGTCGGCTTTCGCTAGCCGGGGATCCCGGCTCGAGGTTTGCGCGGGCACAAGCTTCCGACGCGCGGGCGGCGCGGTCGGGGGCGAGCAGCACCCGCGCGTGCGGGTAGTCGAGGTAGACGTCGAAGCAGCGCAGCACCCAGGTACCGATCAGGCCGTCGAGGTCGCCGGCAGGATCGAGCTTGCGGTCGACCCGGAGGGCTGGGACGTCGCGGAAGCTCGCGCCGCCGAGCCGCACGTTCGCGAGCAGCAGCCGCCGTACGTCGGTCCTGCCGCCGACGCCCGCCGTGTCGACCAGGCCGGGCGTGCTCGAGCGCTTCGTGGCGCTCGCGTCGTGCACCGCGGCCGGGTGCAGCGCGGCGAATGCCGGGAAGACCACGACGATGTCGGCCCCGGTGTCGAGCACGAAGTGCGCGCCGGGCGTGCCGTTCAGGTCGAACGTGACCAGCGGAATGCGCCGCTCGAGCGACGCGGCGAGCACCAGCGCGCCCGCGGGCGGCACGAAGCTCTCGGAGCGAATCGCCTCGACGGTCCCGTGGGCGTAGTCGATCGCGACGACACACCCGGCGATGAAGTCGTAGCCGAGCAGGCCGACGATCTTGGTCGAGTGCCCGACATCATAGGCGAACGGCACGGCGGTGGCGACGACGTGCTCGAGCGTGAGGTCGCCGACGTGCGTCTGGGGAAGCACGACCCGGGCGGCATCGACGTTCCCGGCCAAGCCCTGCGCCGCCGCGGCCTCGGACGGCAGCCGGAGCGCCGCGGCGACGCCGCGATCGATCAAGGTCCCCGACATCCCGGAGTCGAGCAGAAAGTCGAGCGCGCGCCCGGCGATCGTGACTCGGACGATCGCACGGCCCTCGTCGATGTGCGCCGGCAGCCGCACGCGGTCGACGCCGCGCGGCAGCACGACCTGGGTCTGCACGATCGCCGCCGGCGGCGCGCTGGTCACCGGCGCCCCGCTAGTCCCGCAGGCCCATCGCCCGCCGGCCCTCGCCGTTGGGGACGAGGTAGAGGCGGCTCGCCCCGTAGTCGAGCGCCAGGGTGAAATAGCGCAAGAATCCGGGGCCGATGACGCCGTCGCTGGTGCCGGCATAGCTGCCGCTCGAGATCACCCGGTACCCGATGAAGTCGACGAAGCGAACGTTGCCGACCTGGAGCGAACCGATCTTGTACGCGCGGGTGTCGAACTCGCCCCCGATCCCGCGGAAGGTCATGCGAGGGATGCCGATGGTGCCTTCGTCGCGGAGCGCCTCCGGGTGGCGGCGCGCGAAGTAGTCGAAGATCAGAAAGTTGCCCGCGCCGCCGGTATCGATGATCCAGCGCTCGCCGAGCGCGCCGTTCACCGTCACCGAGACGTTGGGCTGGCCGCTGCCGATCCGGACGTCGAGCGGGATCGCGTGCGGGTCGGCGGGCGCGGCGAACGCGCTGCCGGGGACGGCGGTCACGCGCTGGTGCTCGTAGTCGATCGTCAGGCCGAGCTCGGCCAGGAAATCGAAGCCGAGCAGGCCGACCTCCTTGACCCCGGGGTCCGTGTTCCAGCCTTGCGGCACGAGCTGCACCGCGACGTCGCGCATCGTGAGCTCCCCGACCCGCAGCTCGGGAACGATGGTGCGCGCGGTCGTGTAGCGGCCGGCGATGACCGCGGAACGGGTGCCGTACTCGCGCAGCCCCAGCTCGTGCGCCACCTCGCGGTCCATCACGATGCCCGAAGCGCCGGTGTCGAGGATGAAGTCGAGCCCGCGGCCGGCGACCGTGACCCGAACGTCGACGTGGCTGCGGCCGAACTGCGCCGGCAGCACGACCGACGCGACACCGGCCGGGAAGCTGACGAGCGCGCGGCGCGGCGGCGCGACCGCGACGTCGGCCGCGCTCACCGTGCCCACCGCGTACGCGGTCACCCGCGTGTCGCTGGTCGTCTTCGCGTAGCCGTTGTCGGTGTGCCAGTGGTGCGCGAACGTGCGCCCGCCGTCGGGGCGGAAATCGTCGTACGCGGTCGCGACCGTGCCGTTGGCGGAGATCGTCTCGCGCCGGACGAGCCGCCAGGTCGCGCCGTCGACGTAGTCCTTGACGCCGAAGCCCTTGGCGTTGAGCACCGCGACGACGTAGCCCGCGACCGGCGCGCTCGTGCGCGATACGGTCGTGGTGGTCGTCTCCCTCGTGGCCTGGCCGGGATCGGGCTGGTCGAGCACGGTCTGCCCGTTGTCGTTCTGGTGCCAGGCCTGCCCGCCGGCGACGCCGCGCTCGGTGTGGAAGGGGCCGGTTTGCACGATGTCGCGGTGGTCGGCGCCCAGCCGCAGGTACTGGTCCACCATGGTGGTGCCGTCCGAGGACGTCGTCTCGTACGTCTCGCGGAACGCGTCGGGCGTCGGGCCGGCGGCGGCCGCGAGCTTGGCGCGAATGGTCGCGCTGTCCGGAACGTCGTCCGCCTGCACCGGGGCGGCGGAGAAGAGCAGACACGCGCCGAGCAGCGCACACACCGTTCGCATGGCGCGTGATTCTTCGCGCACGCTAGTCTCCCCAGCGAATGAAGGCGTCCCAGTACCAGACGCCCCAGACGCCCATCAGGCACGACCAGGCGATCAGCCCGAGCCCCCAGGCCGGGATGCGCGCGCGCTCCTTGAGACCCAGCGCGATCAGCACCAGCAGGAACGGCTCGAAGTCGAGCGCGTGGCGCATCCCGAACTGGTACCAGCCGTTGAGGTAGTAGAAGAAGGACGGGCCGGCGACCAGCACGATCGTCGCCCAGAGCAGCCAGACCAGCCGCCGCCGGTGCGGCGCGAGCAGTGCCAGCGCCAGGGCGGGACTGGTCCAGGTCAAGGCGACCCCGTGCGGATCGACCTTGAAGATCGGCCACTGGGCGAGCTGGCGGTACTCGGCCAGCACCGGCGCCTGCAGGAAGTACGACCAGACCTCGTAGGGGAAGTAGGCGAGCCGGAACGGGCTGCCGGTCGGCTGCCCCCAGCCGTCCTGCTGGTAGAACAGGGTGTAGCCGATGTCGCGCGGCGTTCCGTACTGGATCAGGTCGCGGGCGACCCACAGGCCCAGCGCCACCACGACGACGGCACCGAAGCCGATCAGCCGGCGCCGCCGGTGCTCGCCGTCGGCGAACAGCAGCACGGCATAGAACGGCAGCGCCATGATCAGCGAGAAGCGCGAGCCGAAGGCGAGCACCGCCCACAGGCCGACCAGCCAGCCGCGCCGGCGGCCGAACGCCTCGGCCAGCGCGAGCAGCGTGAAGGCGACCGCGGCGGTGTGAGCGATGAACCAGACGTCGCCCAGCATCGAGCACCACCACAGGTCCGTCCCGGCGAACAGGAAGGTCAGCAGCACGACCGCGCGCCGGTCCGAGAGGCCGAGGTTGCGGAGCAGCCGCAGGCCGGCGCCCAGCGCGACCAGGCAGAGGACCATCGCCTCGGTCGTCTGGTTGGCGTCCTTGAAGACCGCGACCACCGGGACCAGCAGCAGGGCCGGGACCGGCCCTTCGATGATCCAGTCGTGCCCCTGGTAGGCCAGCGAGTCGATCACCGTGTCGTGGCGGTCGACCCAGAGGTGGCCGTCGAGGATCGCCTCGGCCAGCACGACGTCGTTCTCGTACGGCGTCTTGCGGCCGTGCGAGGAGACCAGCAGCGCCGCGACGACCAGGATGACGAAGCCGATGACCCAGGCGGAGGGGAGGGGAAGCCGCTTCCATGCGCTGGTCATGCGGAGCGCGGCTTTCGGCGGACGTAACCACTGCCCCGCTGCTGTGGTACAAGAACCTCGCATGTACCAGCGACGCACCTCCTACCCCTACGCCGGGGCGCAAGCCGTGCCGGCCCCCGCCCTGCTGGGCCAGGTCCTCGGGATCACCGGGGTCGGCTTCCTCATCACGGCGCTGGCGGCATACCTCTGCCGCGGGGTCTCGCCGCTGGTCGGCATGATCGCGTTCTTCGCCGGCTTCGCGCTGCTGTTCGTGATCAACGGCGTGCGGCGCAACCCCCAGGCCGCGCTGCTCTGGTTCTACGCCTTCACCTTCCTCGAAGGGGTGGGCCTGGCGCCGATGCTCTCGCGCTACGTCGCGGCGTTGGGTTCCGGGGTGGTGGTCGAGGCCGCGGCCACGACCGGCTTCGGCATGCTGGTCCTGGGCGGCGTGGCGTTCGTGTTCTCGTTCGACTGGCGGCGCTTCTCGGGCATCGCCTTCGGCGCGCTGATCGCGCTGCTGGTGGTCGGCCTGATCTCGGCCTTCACCCACTGGGTCCACCCGGCGACCTACGCCTGGCTGACGCTCGGCGTCTTCACCCTGCTGACCTTGGTCGACTTCAGCCGCATCCGGGCCGGCGGCGGCGGCCTCACGGCGGTCGACCTGGCGCTGGCGATCTACCTCGACGGGATCAACCTCTTCATCGCCCTGCTTCAATTGTTCGGACTTCGTTCGCGCGACGACTGAAGGGGACGCGAAACCGGGGCTTGCCGTCCCGGTTCGTGAAGCCTGACTCATGGCCCGGGCGTACGACGAGCAAGCGGTTCAGCCAGCCGGCGACGTGCTGCACGAGGCCTGCGGCGTCGCCGGCGTCTACGCGCCCGGCGACGACGTCGCCCGGCTGACCTATTTCGGCCTCTACGCGCTGCAGCACCGCGGCCAGGAGAGCGCCGGCATCGCGGTCGGCGACGGCCGCACGATCGACAGCCACCGCGAGATGGGCCTGATCACCGGCGTGTTCGACGAGGGCGTGCTGGGCCGGATGCGCGGCAACGTGGCGATCGGCCACACCCGCTACTCGACCAGCGGCAGCTCGATCGTCTGCAACGCCCAGCCGTTCTTGGAGCAGTCGGACCTCGGGCCGTTCGCGTTCGCGCACAACGGCAACCTGACCAACACCGACGAGCTGCTCGCGCGCCTGCCCGACACCGTCCGGCTGATCGCGACCTCCGATTCCGAGGTGCTGGCCATGACGATCGCGCTGGCCGACGGCACGACCTGGCCCGAGAAGATCAAGGCCGCGATGCGGATCACCGAGGGAGCGTACTCGGTCGCGCTCTGCACCCGCGACGCGCTCTACGCCTTCCGCGACCCGTGGGGCGTGCGCCCGCTGTGCATCGGCACCTACGGTGCCGACGGCTACATGGTGGCCTCCGAGTCGTGCGCGCTGGCGACCGTCGGCGCGCACTACCTGCGCGAGATCGCGCCGGGCGAGATCATCGCGATCGACGCCGCCGGCATCCGCACCGAGCACACCGAGGTCGTCAAGACGCCGTCGCTGTGCATGTTCGAGTACATCTACTTCGCCCGGCCCGACAGCGTGCTCTCGGGCCGCTCGATCTACATGGCGCGCTACGAGATGGGCCGCGCGCTGGCGCGCGAGCACCCGGTTGAGGCCGACGTGGTGATGGCGATCCCCGACAGCGCGATCCCCGGCGGCATCGGCTACGCCGCCGAGAGCGGCATCCCGTACGTCGAAGGCCTGATCAAGAACCGCTACATCGGCCGCACCTTCATCAGCCCCGACCAGAAGATGCGCAGCCAGGGCGTGCAGCTCAAGTTCAACCCGATCGTCGAGAACCTGCGCGGCCAGCGCGTCATCGTGGTCGACGACTCGATCGTGCGCGGCACGACGACGCCGCGGATCGTCTCGCTGCTGCGCGACGCGGGCGCGCGTGAGGTGCACCTGCGGATCACCTCGCCGCCGATCGTCCACCCCTGTTTTTTGGGCGTCGACATGGCGACCTATGCCGAGCTGATCGCCGCCAACCTGACCATCGAGCAGATCTGCGAGCGGGTCGGGGCCGACTCGCTCGGCTTCCTGAGCATCGCGAAGCTGGTCGAGTCGACCGGCCGGAGCGGCCGCGACTTCTGCCTGGGCTGTCTGGACGGCAAGTACCCGACGATCCCGTCCGTCTCGCACGGCAACCTCCAGACCGACCAGCAGCCGGCCCTCAAGGCTTAAGCGCCGGGCTCGGAGGCCGCGGGCGGGTCGCTCGCCGGGAACGAGTCCGCCACGCTCTGGTCGTAGTCGTCCAGCTCCTCGTCCTCGACCTTGGGCTCGGCCTGGTACTCGGCCGGCTGGTCCGGCTGCGCGGGGTCGCCGACCGGGCCCGGCTCTTGGCCGGGCGGGGTCGGGTCGGGGACGGCCGGTTCTTGCGGGTTCATCAGGCGGTCACGGCGGATTTCGCGACGCCGTTGGTCGAGCCGGCCCCGGACTGGACCAGGTGCTCGACCAGCGTGACGAAGGCACGAACGGGCGTGCCGGTCGGGCCCTTGGCCAGGTACGGCTGCTCGGTGTCGCCGTAGGCCGTGCCCGCGACGTCGAGGTGGATCCAGGGCGTCTCGCCGACGAAGGCCTTGAGGAACGCGCCGGCCGTCTCGGCCCCGCCCGCCCGGCCGCCGGTGTTCTTGAGGTCGGCGATCTCGCTCTTGATCAGGCTCTCGAAGTCCGGGTAGAGCGGCAGCCGCCAGTAACGCTCGCCGCAGTCGGCTACGGCCTCGAGGAAGTGGCTCACGAACGCGTCGTCGTTGGACATCGTGCCGCTCGCCGCGTGGCCCAGCGCGATCACGCACGCGCCGGTCAGCGTCGCGGCGTCGACGATCTTGGTCGCGCCGAGTTCGCGGGCGTAGCAGAGCGCGTCGGCCAGGATCAGCCGGCCCTCGGCGTCGGTGTTGATGACCTCGATCGTCTTGCCGTTCATGGCGCGCAGGATGTCGCCCGGCTTCATCGCCCGGTGGCCCGGCATGTTCTCCGAGGACGGCACCAGGCCGATCACGTTGAGCTTGGGCCGCAGCTTGCCGATCGCCCACATCGCGGCGATCACGCCGGCGCCGCCCGACATGTCGTACTTCATCTCGTGCATGTTCTCGGCCGGCTTGATCGAGATGCCGCCGCTGTCGAACGTCAGCCCTTTGCCGACCAGCGCGAGGATCTCGCTCGAGCCGGGATCGCCCGCGTACGTCATGACCGAGAGGGTGGCCGGCTCGTCCGAGCCGCGCGAGACGCCCAGCAGCGAGCCCATGCCCTTGGCCTGCATCCGGGCCTCGTCGAGCACGTCGAACGCGAGGTCCGCGTCGGCCGCGAGCTCCCGGGCGCGCTGGGCCAGGTGGGTCGGGGTCATGTCGTTGGCCGGCGTGAGCGCCATCAGCCGGGCCGCGTTGACCGCCTCGCCGATCGTCGCGCCGCGCCGCGCGCCGGCCTCGAGCGCCGGGCGGTCGTAGCCGCCGGCCAGGATCGTCACGTCGGTGGTCTTCACCGGCCGGTCGGGCTCGCTGCGGTACGTCGTGGTGTCCAGCGTCGCGGCGACCGCGCCCTCGGCGACGAACGACGCTGCCAGCCTGCCGTCCACGCCGTCGGGCAGCACGAACGCGATCTGCTCGACGCCGCGCTTGCCCAGATAGCGCACGGCGGTACCGGCGTACTTCGCCAGCGCGCCGACGGTCAGCTTCGCGCGCTCGCCCAGGCCGACGGCCAGCACCCGCTTGTACGGTGCGCCCATGGCGTGGACGAGCGACGTCTCGTTCGGCTTGCCGGTGATCTCGCCCGAAGCGACGATGTCGGTGAGCGCGCCGCCGAGGGCGCGGTCCAGCTCGGCGGCGGCCCCCTCGAGCGGGCTGCCGGCGAAGACCGGGACGACGAGCGCACCGGTCGCAACCGACGCGGCCGCGTCGGGCGAGACGTGGACGTGCATGGAGTTCCTCCGAGGGGACAGAAGCGGTCGTGCGACCGTGAAAGACAACCTGTTTGCGTTCCGCGCGCCCGCGCCCGGGCCCTCCGGTGAGTGACGCCTACGCACGCGCCGGCGTGGACATCGCCGCCGGAAATCGTGCCGTGCAGCACTATCGCGAGGTGACGTCGAGCTGGGCGCATCCCGATCAGCTCGGGAGCCTGGGCGGCTTCAGCGGGCTCTTCCGGTTGCCGGGTGACCCCGGCCGCGCGCTCGTCGGTTCGACCGACGGCGTCGGGACGAAGATCCTGATCGCCGCCGCCGTACGGCGCTACGACACGGTCGGCGCCGACCTGGTCAACCACTGCGTCAACGACATCCTGGTCACCGGCGCCGACCCGCTGTTCTTCCTCGACTACTTGGCGGTCGGCAAATTGGACCCCGAGGTGGCCGCGCTGGTGGTCGCCGGCGTTCACCGGGCCTGCCGGGCGAACGGCTGCGCGCTGCTCGGCGGCGAGACGGCCGAGATGCCGGGCGTCTACCGGGCCGACCACTTCGACCTCGCCGGCACGATCGTCGGGCTGGTCGAGCTCGCCGCGATGCCCGACCCGAACCGGGTCGTCCCGGGCGACGCGATCGTCGGCCTGCCGGCGGTCGGGCTGCACACGAACGGGTACACGCTCGCCCGCGCGCTGATCGCCGAGGACGAGTACGGCGCGCCGTTCGGCGCGGCGACCTTCGCCGACGCGCTGCTGGCGCCGCACCCGTCGTACCTGGCCGAGGTCCGGGCGATCCGCGCGGTCGCCGACGTGCGGTCGATGGCGCACGTCACCGGCGGCGGCCTGCTCGAGAACGTGCCGCGCACGCTGCCGGCGAACGCCGCGGCGGTGTTCGAGCCGGCCCGCTGGGAGGTGCCGCCGATCATGGCCGAGCTGGTGCGGCGCGGCGACCTCACCCACGAGGAGCGCTACCGCACGCTCAACATGGGCGTCGGCTACACCCTCGTCGTCCCGCTCACCGACGTCGAGCGCGCGCTGCGCGCGGCACCCGGCGCACGCGTGGTCGGCTTCGTCCAGCCGCGGCGCGAGCACGAGCCGCAGGTGATCGTCCGCCCGCCGCGTTCGTAGTGGGTTCACGTACCGTGAGCCCGTCGCGTTCGGCCTTCGGCCGATCCGCCCGTCGTCGCCCTGCGGGCTCCTAGGTGGCCGTCAATCTGCTCGTCGCGCTCGACGACGAGCGGTACGGTCCGGCGGCGCTCGCCGCCGCGCACGCCGACGCGGCGCGGGCCGGGGTGGCGCTGCGCCGGGTCGACGGGCCCGACGAACGGCTGGCGGCCTGGATCGACGACCGGTTCGCGCCGTCGTGGTGGTCGTTCGAGGCCGGCGCCGGCAGCGCGTGGGTCGCCGAGCGGGCCGGCGCGATCGCCGGCTTCGCCGCCTTCGGCGCGCGCGGCTTGCGCTTTCCGTGGCTGCGCGCGTACCGCGAGCGCCCGGAGGTCGGCATCTTCGGCCCGTACGGGGTCGAGCCGCCGCTGCGCGGCCGCGGCATCGGCGCGCCGCTGCTGCGCGCGGCGCTGTGCGGCTTGCGCGCGGGCGGGCACGCCTTCGCGCTGATCCCCGCGGTCACCGGCGAACGCCTGATCGCGATGTACGCGGCGCGCACCGGCGCGCGCGTGGCCGACGTGTTCGACTACGGCGTCGGCCGCTTCCGGGCCACGATCCTGGCCAGCGGCGCGGGCACCAATGCCCGCAACGTGCTCGAGCGCGTCCGCGCCGGCAGCCTGCCGCTCGACGTCGCGGCGCTCGTCTGCAACCGCGAACGGGCCGGCGCGCTCGACGTCGCGCGCGACCACGGCGTCGCGCCGGTCGCGCTGCCGTGGGACCGCGCGCGCGAGCCGCGCGCCGCGTACGACGCGCGCACGATCGAGGCGGTCGCGCGGACCGAGCCGCAGCTCGTGCTGCTGCTGGGCTGGATGCACCTGCTGCCGGAGGCGTTCGTGCGGCGCTTTCCCGAGACGATCAACCTGCACCCGGCGTTCCTGCCGCTCGACCCCGCCGCCGACACGCTGCTCGCGCCGGACGGCCGCCCGATCCCGGCGCTGCGCGGCGCCCACCCGCTGCGCGACGCGTTGCGCGAGGGCGTGCCGTGGGTCGGCGCCACCGTCCACTACGTCACCGCCCGGGCCGACCGCGGCGCGGTGCTGGTCCGCGCGCCGCTGGCGGTCGGCGACGCGATGACCGAGGCGGCGCTGCGCGAGCGGGTGCGCCCGGTGGAGTTCGCCGCCGTTCCGGCAGCGATTCGCCGCTGGACCTTCGAACGGTAGCTCCATGCAGGACGACGGCCTCACCCGCCTCGCGGTCCCGGTGGGGCCGGACGACCACATCCGGGGCACTCCCGATGCCCCGGTGACGCTGGTCGAGTACGGCGACTTCGAGTGCCCGTACTGCGGTATCGCGTACCCGGCGGTCAAGACGCTGGAGCGCAAGTACGGCGACCGGCTGCGGGTCGTCTTCCGCAGCTTTCCGCTCCAGCAGCACCCGCACGCGCAAGCCGCCTCGGAGGCGGCCGAGTTCGCCGCCGACGGCGGCAAGTTCTGGGAGATGCACGACACGCTCTACGAGCACCAGCGGGCGCTCGCGGAGCGCGACCTGCTCGGCTATGCGAAGGACCTCGGCCTCGACGCCGGCGCGCTGGCGACCGCGCTGCGCGAGGGCACCTACCGCGGCATCGTCGAGGAGCAGCGCGAGGGCGGCGACGACGTTCCGATCCCCGGCACGCCGGCCTTCTTCCTCAACGACGTGCTGTTCGAGGAAGAGCCCAGCGTCGAGCAGTTCTCGCACGCGATCGACTGGCTGCTGGAGCACGGAACGGTGTGACGCCGGCGGAACCATCGCACGTCCGGATCGCGCGCGTGCGGCGGGCCGACGGTGCCGAGCTGATCGCGGCGAACCGGACCGCGCGCGCGTACCACCTGCCCTGGGCCGAGCCGTTCACCGATGCCGCCGGTTTCGATGCCTGGCTCGCCGGCAACCTCAGCGGTGCGAACCTCTCGCTGGTCGCGCGCGAGCACGGTACCGGCCTGCTGGTCGGCGTGTTCACCCTGAGCCAGATCTTCATGGGCGACTTTCGCAGCGCGTACTTGGGCTACTGGGGCTATCCGGCCACCGGCGGGCGCGGCCTGGTGACCGCCGCGCTGCGCGCCGTCGTGCGCTTCGCCTTCGACGAGGTCGACCTGCACCGCATCGAGGCGAACGTCCAGCCCGGCAACGCGCGCTCGCTCGCGCTCGTGCGGCGGGCCGGCTTCGCCCGCGAAGGCTTCTCGCCGCGCTACCTGCGCATCGCGGGTGCCTGGCGCGACCACGAGCGCTGGGCGCTGCTCGCCGACGGCGAGGGGCTCAGCGCCAGCTGACGAGCACGTCCAGCCAGGCCGCGCCGGCGCGCCGGACCGCGTCGACGTGCAGGCGGTCGGCGCCGGGCCGGCCCGCGTCGTCCCAGGCGATCAGCGCGGCTTGCACCCGTTCGACCCCGCCGGCGTCGGGCCCGAAGCGGCGGATCGTCACCGCGTCCGCGCCGTTCGTCGCGAACAGGTCCAGCTCGCCCGCGGCGCACAGGCCCAGCGTCAACGCGTGGCCGCACGCCGTCGCGTCCTGGTTGAGGGCGGGGACCGCGCCGCTGGTGACCACTTCGCCGTGCGCGGTGAGGCGGCAGAATGCGTCGTCGTGCAAGCCCAGCCAGAACGCGAACGCGATCAGCGCCTCGTCGCGCCCCAGCCGCCGGACCGGAACCGCGTCGTCGTGCGGCTCGCGCAGCGCGCGGCCCAGCGCCGCGGCGTCGACGGCGCGCTCGTCCAGCACGTGGAGCACGGCCGTTTCGCCGAGCCGGACCGTGCGGCCGGCCAGCGCCGCGGACGGCCCGCGCAGCGTCATGAACGCGGCTTCGACGGCCGCCGTGCTGGCGAAGCGGTCGGGGCCGCGCTCGAACGCGACGACTTTCTGGTTGAGCCGGACGGAGAGCGGCACGACCAGCCGGGCCCCGTCGCGCGTCTGCGCGTGCCACGCTGCGGGCACGCCGCCGACGGCGACGGTTGCGATCACCGCGTCGTAGGGCGCGTCGTCGGGCGCGCCGTGCGCGCCGTCGCCGACCAGCGTTCGGACCGCGCCGAAACCGGCCGCGTCGAGCCGGGTGCGCGCCGCGTCCGCCAGGTCGCGGTCGAGGTCGATCGTCGTGACGCGGCCCCCCGGCGCGGTCAGGTGCGCGAGCAGCGCGGCGTTGTAGCCGCTGCCGGTGCCGATCTCGAGGATGCGCTCGCCCGGCGACGGCCGCAGCAGCTCGAGCATCACCGCCATGATGGCGGGCTGGGACGACGAGCTGATCGGCACGCCGTCCTCCAGCTTGATCGCGATCGAGCGGTCGGTGTACACCTCGGCGAGCGGCAGGTTCGGCAGGAACGCATCGCGCGGCACCGTGCGGAACGCCGACTCGACCGCGCGGCTGGTGATCCAGCGGGTCGCCCGCAGGTGGTCGACCAGCGCCGCGCGCAGCGCGGCCGCGTCGCTCGCCACGGTGCTAGCCGAACCGCAGGTTGGGATCGGCGACCAGCGTGAGGGCGTCCGCCCGCGCGCGCTCGCCGCGGTGCTGCGCCGCGGCGGCGATCATCGCGGCGTTGTCGGTGCAGAACCGGCGCTCGGGGACGAACGCGGGCAGCCCGTGCCGCGCGGCGAGCGCCGCGAACGCGGCCTGCAGCGCGCTGTTGGCGGCGACGCCGCCGCTCAGCACGACGGCCCGGTAGCTGCCCCCCTCGAGCGCGCGCGCGGTGCGGTCGATCAGCACGTCGACGACCGCGGCCTGGAACGAGGCGGCGACGTCCTCGCGGCGCGCGCGGCGGCCGGCCTCGGACTGCAGGAAGTAGCGCACCGAGGTCTTGAGCCCCGAGAAGCTCATGTCGAGCGAACCGGGGTCGGGCCGGTTGCGCGGGAACGCGACCGCGCCGGGGTCGCCGGTGCGGGCGAGCGCGTCGAGCGCCGGGCCGCCGGGAAACGGCAGGTCCAGCAGGCGCGCGGTCTTGTCGAACGCCTCGCCCGCCGCGTCGTCGCGGGTCTTGGCGATCACCCGCAGCGCGAGCGGCGAGCCCACCTCGACCAGCTGCGAGTGGCCGCCCGAGACGAGCAGCGCCAGGAACGGGTAGGGCGGCGGCTCGGCGCGCTCGAGGAACGGCGCGAAGAGGTGGCCGTGGAGGTGGTTGACCGCGTAGAGCGGGAGCCCGGTCGCGAACGCCAGCGCCTTGGCCGCGGCCACGCCGACGACCAAGCTGCCGATCAGCCCGGGACCGGCGGTCACCGCGATGCCGTCGAGCCCGTCCAGGCCGATCCCGGCGCGGGTCAGCGCGTCGTCGACGGCGGCCGAGAGGAGCGCCGCGTGCCGCCGGCTGGCGATCTCGGGCACGATCCCGCCGTACTTGGCGTGGAATGCGTCCTGGTTGGTCGAGACGTCGGCAAGCACGCGCACGCCGTCGCGCACGACCGCGGTCGCGGTGTCGTCGCACGACGTCTCGATCCCCAGCAGCAGCACCTCCGGACGACCGCGCCGCAACCGCTCGCGGTTGCGCTACCATGCTCGGGTGCGTCCCGATCCCCGCTCTCTCGCCCTCGCCGCCTGCGGCGGAAGCGCCTTCCTCGACATGTACGCGACCCAGCCGCTGCTGCCGGCGCTGCGGGCCGAGTTCGGCGCGAGCGAGGCGGCGGTCGGGGCGACGATCTCGGCGCTGACCTTCGCCTGCGCGCTGGCGGCGCCGTTCGTCGGGCCGCTGGCCGACGCGCTGGGCCGCAAGCGGGTGATCGTGAGCGCGATCTACGGCCTCGCGCTGGTGACCTTCCTGGCCGCGACCGCGCACACGCTCGACGGGCTGATCGCCTGGCGCTTCGTGCAGGGCCTGTTCATGCCGGCGGTCTTCGCGGTGACGCTGGCCTACATCGCCGAGGAGTTTCCGGCGGCGGTGGGCGGGCGCGCGGTCGGAGCGTACATCGCCGGCAACGTGCTGGGCGGGTTCCTCGGCCGCTACGTGAGCGCGCTGGTCGCCGACCGCGCGAGCTGGCAGGCCGCCTTCGTCGTGCTCGGCGCGATGAACCTCGTCGGCGGCACGATCGTCCTGCTGGCGCTGCCGCGCGCCCGGCGCTTCGCCCGCCAGTCGCTGGCGCCGGCGGCCGCGCTGCGCGCCATGGCCGGCTTCCTGCGCGATCCGGCCATGCTGGCGACGTACGCGGTCGGCGGGGCGGTGCTCTTCTCGCTGGTCGCCGCGTTCACGTTCGCGACCTACCATCTGGCCGCGCCGCCGTTCGGCTTGCGCACCGCGGCGCTGGGCAACGTCTTCGCGGTGTACCTGGTGGGCGTGGTGGTGACGCCGCTGGCCGGCCGGCTGATCGACCGCGTCGGCCACCGCACGGCGCTGCTGGCGGCGCTGGCCACGAGCATCGCGGGGCTGCTGCTGACCCTGATTCCGGCGGTCGCCGCGATCGTGCTCGGGCTGGCGCTGACCTCGACCGGCGCCTTCGCGGCGCAGGCCGCCTCGCAAGGCTTCATCGGCGTGATCGCGCGCGAGCGCCGCTCGACCGCCGCCGCCCTCTACATCGCGATCTACTACGCCGGCGGAGGTCTGGGCGCGGTGCTGCCGGCCCCGGTCTGGACGCGCGGCGGCTGGCCCGCGACGGTCGCGCTCGTCCTGAGCCGTGCTCCTGGCGGCCGCGCTCGTCGCGAGCGCCGGCTGGAAGCGCCGGGCGCTCGCGATCCCGCCGCTGACGCCCTAGCGGCGGCTGGCGACCTTCTCCGCGAGCTCGTCGGCGAAGGCGCCGACGGTCGCGGTGCGCTTCGCCTCGACGCCGCGCTCGTTGACGTTGACCGTGCCTTCGGCCAGCTCGGCCTTGCCGACGACCAGCACGTAGGGCACCTTCTGGGTCTTCCAGTGGCGGATCTTGTAGCCGAGCTTCTCGTTCGAGGCGTCGGCGTCGACCCGGAAGCCGCGGGCGCGCAGCGTGTCGCGGACTTCGTAGGCGTAGTCGAGCTGGTGCTCGGAGATCGGCGCGACCACCGCTTGGACCGGGGCGATCCAGGCCGGGAAGTTGCCCGCGAAGTGCTCGATCAGCACGCCGAAGAAGCGCTCCATCGAGCCGGCCAGCGCGCGGTGGATCATCACCGGCCGGTGGTCGGCGCCGTCCGGGCCGCGGTAGCTCAGGCCGAAGCGCTCGGGCAGGGTGAAATCGACCTGCACCGTGCCGAGCTGCCACTTGCGGCCGATCGCGTCGTGCAGGTTGATGTCGAGCTTGGGCCCGTAGAACGCGCCGCCGCCCGCATCGACCTGGTACGGCAGGCCGTGCGACTCGAGCGCGTTGCGGATCGCCGTCTCGGCGACGGCGTCGGTCGCGCCGCGCAGCGACTCCTCGCGCGTGCTCAGGAAATACTCGAACTCGGTGAAGCCGAAGGCGTCCATCAGCCGCAGCGCCTCGTCGAGGGTCTGCTCGAACTCGTGCTGGAGCTGCTCGGGCGTGCAGAACAGGTGCGCGTCGTCCTGGGTGAAGCCGCGCACGCGGGTGAGGCCGTGCATCGTGCCGCTCAGCTCGAAGCGGTAGACGGTGCCGAACTCGCTGTAGCGCAGCGGCAGGTCGCGGTACGAGCGCGCGTCGCTCTTGTAGATCAGGATGTGGCCGGGGCAGTTCATCGGCTTGAGCCGGAAGCGCTGGCCCTCGACCTCGATCGGCCCGAACATGCCGTCAGCGAAGTTCTCGAGGTGGCCCGAGACCTCGTAGAGGTGCTCGTGCACGACGTGCGGCGTCACCACCGGCAGGTAGCCGCGCTCGCGCAGGCCGTCGCGGATGAACTGCTCGACGATGCCGCGCATCAGCGCGCCCTTGGGGTGCCAGAAGATCAGCCCGGCGCCGGCCATCTCGTCGATGTGGTAGAGGTCGAGCTCGGCGCCCAGCTTGCGGTGGTCGCGCTTGGCCGCTTCCTCGAGGAACGCCAGGTAGTCGGCGAGCTCCTGCGGGGTGGCGAACGCGGTCCCGTAGATGCGCTGCAGCATCGCGTTGTGCGCGTCGCCGCGCCAGTAGGCGCCGGCCACCGACTGCAGCTTGAGCGCGCCGATCGCGCCGGTCGAGTCGGCGTGGCCGCCCCGGCAGAGGTCGGTGAAGTCGCCGATGGTGTAGAGGGTGATCGGCTCGCCCTCGGGGATGCCCTCGGCCAGCTCGACCTTGTAGGGGTTGTCGCGGAAGTGCTCGATCGCTTCCGCGCGAGTGACCCGGCGGCCGGTCATCGGGTAGTCGGCCCGCACGATCTCGCGCATGCGGGCCTCGAGCCGCTCGAGGTCCTCCGGCGTGAATCCCTCGCCCCGGTCGAAGTCGTAGTAGAACCCGTTCTCGATGGCCGGGCCGATCGTCGGCTTGGCCTCGGGGAAGAGGTCCTGCACCGCGTAGGCCAGCACGTGCGCGGCGGTGTGGCGGAGGTGCGCGATGTCGACTGCGGTCTGGTTCACCCGGGTAGCATACGACGTCCGCGTTCGGTCCGCCTCACGCGCGAACGCGGTCGTGACGAATTCGCCTCGACCCGCTAGGATTGCCCGGTGCTCCACAACCACGCCCTCGACCACGGCGAGACCCACGGCGCCGGTAACCAGGTCGTCAGCGACCTGGTGCTCGGCCTGGCCGACGGGCTGACCGTCCCCTTCGCGCTGGCCGCCGGGGTCACCGGAGCGGTCGCCGGGAGCGGCCTGGTCCTCACCGCCGGGCTGGCCGAGATCGCCGCCGGGGCGATCTCGATGGGCCTGGGCGGCTACCTGGCCGCCCGCAGCGAGGCCCAGCACTACGACAAAGAGTACGCCCGCGAGCTGCGCGAGACCCACGAGATTCCGGCCGAGGAGCGGGCCGAGGTGGCCCAGATCCTCTACCGGTACGGCGTCGAGGAACCGGTCCTCGCACGGGTGGTCAACGCGATCGCCAGCGACCGCCACCAGTGGGTCGAGTTCATGATGCGCAACGAGCTCGGGCTCGAGCGCCCCAACAAGAAGGCCGCCCCGCGCAGTGCCGCCCTGGTCGGCGGGGGCTACGTGCTGGGCGGGATCTTCCCGCTGGCGCCCTACGCCTTCATTCCCTACTCGCACGAGGCGCTGTGGTGGTCGATCGCGTTCACCTCGGTCGCGCTGGTCGGGTTCGGCGCGGTGCGGGCGCGGGTGCTGCAGACGCCGCTCCTGCGCGGCGCGCTGCAGTCGTGGCTGATCGGCGCGGTCGCCGCCGGGGCCGCCTACGCGCTGGCCCGGCTGGTGACGCAGCACTAGCAGCGGGCGGTCGCCGAGCCGTGCAGCAGCTCACCCTGGTCGATCCCCAGCGATTCGAGTGGTGGGACGTGCCGCCGCCCGTCCTGGACGGCCCGCTCGAGGCGCTGGTGGCGCCGGTCGCGGTCGCCACCTGCGATCTCGACCTCGCCATCGTCTACGGCCGCACCCGCCACCGGCGGCCGTTCGCCTTCGGGCACGAGTTCGTCGCGCGCATCGTCGCGGCCGGCGAGGGCGTCCGGCGGTTCGCGGCCGGCGACCTGGTCGCGGTCGCGTTCCAGATCGCCTGCGGGGTCTGCGCTCCGTGCCGCCGCGGCCACACGTCGAGCTGCCGCGCCGTGCCGCCGCTCTCGGCCTACGGCCTGGACGCGGCGCGCGGGAGCTGGGGCGGGGCGCTCAGCGACCTGGTGCGGGTGCCGTATGCCGACGCCATGTGCGTGCGGATACCGGCCGGCCTGGACCCGGCCGCCGTCGCTTCCGCCAGCGACAACATCGCGGACGCCCACCGCAACGTGGCGGCGCCGCTGGCCGCCCGGCCGGGCGCGCCGGTGCTGATCGTCGGCGGCGGCTTCCACTCGATCGGCCTCTACACGGTCGATATGGCGCTGGCGCTGGGCAGCGAGCAGGTCACCTACGTCGACCACGACCGCGGCCGGCTGGCCTTGGCCGAGGCGGCCGGCGCGGTGGTGATCGAAGCCGCGGGCGGCTATCCGGCCCGGGTCGCGGGCGAGTTTCCGGTAACGGTCAGCTGCAGCGGCGCGCCCGAGGGCCTGACCTGCGCGATCCGCTCGACCGCGTCGAACGGCGTCTGCACCAACGCCTACATCTTCTGGGACGACGACGTCGCGCTGCCGCTGCTCGACATGTACCTGAGCCCGATCACCTTGCGCAACGGCCGCATCAACTCGCGCACCCACCTGGAGCCGGTGATCGAACTGGCCGCCGCCGGCCGCATCCATCCCGAGCGCTTCACGCACCAGGTGATCCCCTGGCACCAGGCCGCCGAAGCGCTCGCGAACCTCACCCACAAAACGATCATCGTGCGCTGACCGAGGCACATGCGAGAAGCGCCGCGGTTTCCCGCGGCGCTTGCGGACGTGGTGGGCGCGAGAAGGATTGAACTTCTGACCCCCACAGTGTCAATGTGGTGCTCTCCCACTGAGCTACGCGCCCGTCCGACGACCGATCTTACCCGATTCGGGTGGTCCGCGTCAAACCCGGGCCGGACCGGCCGGCCTTCCGGAGGAAGCGCGCGCGAATGGGAAAACGTCGCAGCGATGGCGCGAAGTGCCCACGCCCTCGGCGCGGTCGCGGCGACCCGGGTCAGCGACCTGCGCTTCGGCCGCTGCCCGACCCCGCCCGCTCGGCCGGGGTTCGATCCGATCGGCGAGGCCAAGGCGCTGATCACGTACGGCACCCGCTCGCCGGCGGCCGAGCCGATCCCGGGCCGGCAGATCGGCCTCGAGCACGGTGCGACCCGCTGGCTGGTGCGCGTCCCCGCCGCCTGGAACGGCGACCTGGTGGTCGCCGGCACGCCGGCGACCCGCAGCGAGTACGCCAACGACGCGATCTGGGGCGACTACCTCCTGGCCCGCGGGTACGCCTTCGCGACCTCCAACAAGGGCGTGCCGTACAACGCGATCACCGAGCCGCTCGCGGCCAGCCCGGCGCCCGACCGGGTCTACCTGATCCCGTTCGACCTGGCCGGTTTCGCGAGCAAGAAGCTGACCTACCGGATGGGGGCGCTCGAGCCGGCCAAGGTCGGGATCGCGAGCTGGGACGAGGACTTCACCGCGCTGACGGTCTTCGCCAAGGAGATCCTGCCGCGCCGGCCGGCGCGCACCTACGCGGTCGGGTTCTGCAACGGCGGTGCCCAGGTGCGCACGCTGCTCGAGCGGCACCCCGACCTGGTCGACGGCGGGATCGACTGGTCGGGCCCGTACTGGTCGCCCGAGCGCAGCTTCACCGACTACATGCCGGCGTTCTTGCGCGCCATGCCGGCCTACGTCGCCAGCGGCTTCACCGACCCGGCCGCGCGAGCCGCGATCGAGCGCGCCGGCTACCCGCCCGACCGCCGCCAGACGGGGCCGCACCCCTCGCTGTGGTTCGAGTACTACGCCTGCCAGCCGACGTTCTACACCGACGTGACGGTCTTTCTGTACGCGCTGCTGGTCGATCCCGACGTCGTCTCGGCGCCGCCCGCCGAGGGCTGCGCGCCCAACGAGCAGGACCCGGTCCGCCTGCCGGGGACGTGCCGCGGCGCGGGGCTGCACTCGCCCGCCGCGCGCGCCGCGTACGTGCCGTCGCCGCGCGCGCGCGCGGCGATCCGGGCCTTCGCGCAGACCGGCGCGATCGGCAAGCCGCTGATCTCGATCGCCGGCGCCTCCGACGTCTTCATCACGCCGCGCAACAACGCCGAGCCGTATCTCGACGCGGTCGTCGCGCAAGGCTGCGGCGCGAACTACTGGCAGTACCTCGTGCAGGACGCCAACCACATGGACGCGTTCGTGCGGCTGGGCTACGGGCTGCAGCCGCAGCTCCCGTTCGCCTGGGCCGCCTTCGAGCAGCTCGTCGGGATCGTCGAGCACGGCGCGCGCCCGGCCGGCGCCGGCACCCAGCAGACCGTCTCGGCGCCGGCTCAGATCGCCGCGCGAGCGCGCGCGGCGCGCTGAGCGCAGCGGGGACCGCGAGCTGAAAACCTCGCGGTCCCCAGCGTGTAAACAGCCACCATGAAGCTGCGTCCCGGCCTGGGCGTACTGTTGGCCGCCTGCCTCGCGCTCTCGGTCGGCTACGGCGTGCGCCAGTGCCTGGGGCTGTTCATCGTGCCGCTGGAGTCCGCCCGCGGCTGGTCGGCCGGGACGTTCGCGCTGGCCTTCGCCCTGCAGAACCTCGTCTGGGGGCTGGCCCAGCCGTTCACCGGCGCGGTCGCCGACCGCTTCGGCGCCCGGCTCACCGTCGCCGGCGGCGGGCTCTGCTTCACGCTAGGCCTCGCCATCATGGCGACCGCGAACGACCCGGCGCTGTTCGCCTGGGGCGGCGGGGTGCTGCTCGGGCTCGCCCTCGCGGCGACCTCGTTCGGCGTGCTGATCGGCCCCGTCGCGGCGCTGGTTCCGCCGGAGCGGCGCAACGCGGCGTTCGGGCTGCTGGGTGCGGGCGGGTCGCTGGGCCAGCTGTTCTACCCGCCCTTCGCGCAGATCGCGATCCACGGCGCCGGCTGGTTCCCGACGCTGGCCGTGCTGGCGCTGATCGGCGTGGGCATCGTGCCGCTGGCGTTCGTGCTGCGCGATCCGCCGCGCACCGTCCACGCCGGCCCGCAGCTCCCGCTCGGCGCCGCGCTGCGCGAGGCGGCCGGCGTGCCGAGCTACCTCATGCTCTCGGCCGGGTTCTTCGTGTGCGGCTTCCACATCGCGTTCTTCCAGACGCACCTGCCGACGATCGTCGCGCGGGCCGGGCTGGCGCCGGGAATCGGCGCGGCGGCGCTGGCGATCGTCGGCGCGTTCAACGTCATCGGCAGCTTCGCCAGCGGCCGGCTCGCCGACCGCTTTCCCAAGCGCTACGTGCTCTCGGCGATCTACGGGCTGCGGTTCGTCGCGATCGGGCTGTTCGCGCTGGTCCCGATCAGCGCGAACACGGTGATCGTGTTCTCCTCCGCGATGGGGCTGCTCTGGCTCTCGACGGTCGCGCCGACCAGCGGGATCATCGCCGAGAAGTTCGGCCTGCAGTGGGTCTCGACGCTGTTCGGGATCACCTTCCTCTCGCACCAGATCGGCGCGTTCTTCGGCGCCTGGCTGGGCGGCGTGGTGCTCGACCGAACCGGCAGCTACGACCTGATGTGGGTGATCTCGCTGGCGCTGGCCGCCTTCGCGTTCCTGATCCAGTTCCCGATCGACGAGCGCCCGCTGGTGCGCGCGCCCGCGGCCGGCGCGGTGTCATAGCCCGTTCGATCCCGCGACGACCCGTCTATTGGCGGGTTGGACCAGCCGGCAACCACGGCTCGTCGCAAGTCTGATTGACGTTTCTGGTTGTCGGCGTCAGCACGGAGAGGTGTTGTCGTTGTACCAGGTATCCTGATTCGTCTGGAATTGGGCTTGTGTCTCTGGGAAATTGGCGTAGGAAGAGCCGGCAAACCATTGCGAGCCGTTGCTTCCATAATAGGTGTACCCTTCCAGGACACCGGTGTTATTGGGCCCAGAGTACTGCGCTTGTGTACTCGTCCATGTTGATCCATCGGGAAGAATATACGCGCCGCTGGAGTTGAGGTAGATTGCGGGTGTTCCCGCGCTGACTTCTGTACCACAGAGGGTTGATGCAAATTTCCGACGCACAAGGCTTTGGTGGCGTCGGTCCCGCGGCGTTTTTTGGCCGGCGTTTCTCGTCTAGCGCAGGTCGACCGGGCAGCTCTGGGTGTGAGCCAAAGTCGAAGAACGCCGGAACACGGCCGTCGAATATGTCGGTAGGCGAGTACCCTGACACGGCGATATGCCATTCGTCGTGTCGAACCGAAAGGTTGTTCCATGTGGCAACATGGCGGTTTTCACCACGCGGTGAAACGATGCGCGGGATTTCGCTCGTCACGCTGCCGCTGCAACCAGCGAGCAATAAGGATCCGACTCCCAAGAGAAATCTGGGACGAGAATGCATATGCACCTTCATCTGGTCGAGCGAATGTTTCTATATTGAGGCTATTCTGCGACACTATTCACGAGTGGAAACGGCCGAAAACGACATTGTCTTCGGGATGCACGGGATCTTCGAGCGAGGTTACGCCTTTCCGGTTTGTTACGTCGAGCCGAACGCGAAGCGAAATTCCAGCCGCGAGAGGCAGGGCAAGAATCGCCGAACCATCGGCTTTACGCGGGTCGGGACGAAGTGGTACCCCCGCGTACAACGGTTGCGCATCACTGCTGTCTCCGGCAGCGCGATATCTCATCAGATACGTCACATCGACGTGGCGACCCGGTATATCGACGACGCCGTATGAAGGCGTCGACCACACGGTGACGTTCGGTGACGAACCGATGACGCGCACGACGATCGGGGCCGTGTCTTTTTGCCAGGTGATGGAACTCGCCGATCGCATGGCGACGGCCCTGCTAGAGACGCGGGCTTCGACCGTAACGGCTCCGTGTCTGACGTGGACGATGCGAACGCCCATCGGAGTGGCGGCGTCTACATGGTTCGATTGGGTGACGCCGAGCATGCAGCCGGCAATGAGTCCAAACGCTGAGCGGCTAACAGCACGGAATGCAAAGATATGGTGAGCATTCACCACGAGACACCTCGGAAACGATTGTTTCGCCATGCAAGTTCGAGTCCTCCCCATCTGCCGAGGCCCTATGTAAAGCGATGCGCATATGAGGGGCTTCCGGAGAGACCGTCTCGTGCGCGCTCCGCGGCCGCGGTGATGAGCGGCTACGACGTGGTCGTGGTGGGGGCCGGCCCGGCCGGGGCCGTGGCGGCGCTGGTGCTCGCGCGCCGGGGGCGGCGCGTCGCGCTGGTCGACCGGAGCGCGTTTCCGCGCGACAAGCCGTGCGGCGACCTGCTCGGCACCTGGGCCGTCGCGGCGCTGCGCGAGCTGGGCGTCGCGCCGCCGCCGGCGGCGTACCGGCTGCGCGGCGCGACGCTGTTCGCGCCGTCGGGCGCCTCGGTCGGGGCGGCGGTGGAGCCCGAGCGCTGCGACGCGCGCGTCGTCGAGCGCACGGTCTTCGATGCTTCGCTCGTCGCCGCGGCGCGCGACGCCGGCGCGGAGCTCGTGCGCGCGCGCGTCACGGCGCTGCACGGCGGGACGGTCGCGCTGGCCGGCGGCGCGGCGCTGCGCGCGCCGCTGGTGATCGGTGCCGACGGCTGGGGCTCGGTCGTGGCGCGCGCGATCGGGGTGCGGCCGCCGGCGCACCACGGCATCGCGGTGCGCGCGTACGCCGAGGCCGTCGACCTGCGCGACGGGCGGATGCGCTTCTACGTGCTGCCGCGCGGCGACGGCTACGGCTGGATCTTTCCGCTCGGCGGCGGCCGGGCCAACGTCGGCCTGGGCTTCGTGCGCGGCGAGCCGGGCGCCGACCATCTGCACGCGGCGTTCGCGCGCTTCACCACCGGGCCGCGCTCGCCGGCCGCGCCGCTGCTGCGCGGTGCGACGCTGCGGGCGGTGCGCGCCTGGCCGCTCGCGTTCGGCCCGCGCCGCGGGCCGGTCTCGGCGGCCGGCGTGCTGCTGGCCGGCGACGCGGCGGCACTGGTCAGCCCGCTCAGCGGGAGCGGCATCCACGCCGCGCTGGTCAGCGGCATGGCCGCCGCGCACGCCGCCGACGGCGCGCTGCGCCGCGGCGACGTCTCGCGCCGCGCGCTGGCCGGCTACGACGCGCGGCTGCGGCGCACGCTCCTGCCGCGCCTGCGCGCCGAGGCCGTCCTGCACGATCTCGCCGGCACGCCGGCGCGCGCCGGCCCGGCGGTCCGCGCGCTCGCCGCGCTCGGCGCGGGCCGGCTGCTCGCGCCGTTCCTGCTCAACCTCGGCTGAGGCCGGTGCCCGGCGGCGAGCGGCCTGGGGATCGGTCCGGCGGCCACGGAAGGACCGGCGCATGCACCTGCGCTACGAATCGCTCGCCCCGGTCCTGATCGTCGAGCGGGTCGAGCCGACCCGCGATTTCTTTCGCGACCGGCTCGGCTTCGCCCAGACCGCCGAGGTGCCGCACGGCGACGGCATCGGCTTCGTCATGCTGCAGAAGGACGACGTCACGGTGATGGTCCAGTCGCACGCCAGCGTGATCGACGATGTCGGGCACGACGCGGCGCGCGCGGTCAACGAGACGATCTCGGGCCGCGGTGCCGTCGGCTTGTTCATCGTCGTGAGCGACATCGATCTGGTCGTGCCGGCGGTCGCCGACGCCGACGTGATCGTCCCGCTGCGCAAGACGTTCTACGGCATGCACGAGATCATGGTGCGCGAGCCGGGCGGGCACGCCGTCACCTTCGCTTCGAGGATTCCTCCACCGTAACGAGCCTGTAGCGAAGGCGCGACGTGCTGCCGCGCCGCCTCGCCTCAGCTCTTGATCTTCTTGACCGCCATCTCGGAGCGGTCGAGGATCAGGATGCGGTCGGCGTGCGGGCGGCCCAGGAACTTCTGGTCGTAGTAGACCTTGACGAGCTGGCCGTCGTGGAGATCCTTCACCTGCATCGGCTTGGTGCCGCTGCCCTTGAAGATCGCCCCGAAGCGCGGCACGATCAGGAAGGTCATCGTCTGGTCCGGGTTCTTGACCTTGAGGTTGTCGGCCGAGACGTGGACGAGGGTGCCCTCGAACGTCTGGGTGCCGGCTTTCACGGCGGCGTTCGAGGCTGCCGGCGCGAGGGCGGCGACCAGGGCAAGGGAGACTGCCGCGGATCGAGCGGCTGATCGAAGAGTACGCATGCCGACCTTCTTCCCAGCTAGGCTGCTTTCGCGCGCTTCTTGCCGCGAACGGTCTTGCCGCGCTTCGCCCGCTCGCTGCGGACCGACTTGGCGAGCAGGTCGCCGAGTGGTTGGTTCTCGCGGGCGACGATCCGCTCGACCAGCGCGACCACCGCGCTCTCGTGGCCGGTCAGGGCGTGCGCGTCGGCCCGCTCGACCGCTTTCTCGATCAGCTCCAGCGCGCCGTTGCGCAGGAACTCGTCCACCACGCCGGGGTGGACGTAGGACTTCTTGCAGACCGCCGGGGTGTTGCCGAGCCGCTCCGAGACGCGCTTGATCGCTTCGACGACCGCCTTCTTCGCCTCGGTCGTGCCCTCGGCGCGCACCGCGGCCAGCTCGAGCGCGCACGACATCGTGCCCTCCCACGTGCGGAAGTCCTTGGCCGTGAAGTGGTCGCCGGCGACCTCCTGGAGGTAGGCGTTGACGTCCTCGGAGCGGACCGGGTGCACCGTGCCGTCGTCGTCGGTGTACTCGAAGAGGTGCTCGCCCGGGAGCTCCTGGCTGGCCTTGACGATCCGGGCCAGGCGCTTGTCGCGGACCTCGACGTCGTGCACCTTGCCGCTCTTGCCGCGGAAGTGGAACTTGATCGTCGCGCCCTTGACCTCGGCGTGCTCTTCCTGGAGCGTGGTGAGGCCGTAGGAGTCGTTCTCCTTGGCGTACTCCTCGTTGCCGACCCGGATCGCGGTCGCCTCGAGCAGCGACACCACGGTCGCCAGCACCTTCTCGCGCGGCAGGCCGGGCTTGGCGATGTCGCGCGCGACCGCGGCGCGGATCGTGGGCAGGGCCTTGGCGAACTCGACCATCCGGTCGAACTTGGTCTCGTCGCGGACCGCCCGCCAGCGCGGGTGGTAGCGGTACTGCTTGCGCCCGCGCGCGTCGCGGCCGGTGGCCTGGAGGTGGCCGTTGGCCTGCGGGCAGATCCAGACGTCGGTGTAGGCGGGCGGTATCGCGAGCGACTTGAGCCGGGCGATCTCGGCCTTGTCGGCGATCGGCTTGCCGTCGGCGGCGAGGTAGGCGAACGACTTGCCGCGCTTCACCCGCTTGATCCCAGGCAGCGCGTCGGTCGTATAGCGCAGGCCGGCCGCCTTGGCGGCCGCGGGTCCTTCGAGGGGGATCATCGGGGCAGTTCTACCCGCCCGCCGGCCACCCGGCAGTTCCCTTGTAAAGCCTTCCTCGTCGACAGCCCCCTGCCCGTACGCAAAGCCGTCACCGTCGCTGCGAGGGCGGCTCGGCCGCAGGCCGAACGCGACGGATTCGCGCGGAGCGCGAATCCACTAGACAGGAAGTACCCGCTCCGGTAGAATACTTTGGTTCGTCCGTCGAGGACGAGGGCGCGTAGCTCAGTGGGAGAGCATCCGCTTCACACGCGGGGGGTCGTTGGTTCAATCCCAACCGTGCCCACCATGAACTCGATGGCGTTGTAGCTCAGTTGGTTAGAGCGCCGCCCTGTCACGGCGGAGGTCGTGGGTTCGAGCCCCATCAACGTCGCCAGTGCGACAAACGCCGGATCTCGGCCAACGAGGTCCGGCGTTCGCGTTTTCGGAACACGCGCAGACGTGGCGTCGATCCTCGTCGAGCACCTCACGAAGCAGTACCCCAGCGGCACGGTCGCACTCGACGACGTCACGCTGGAGATCGCCGACGGCGAGTTCGTTGCCGTCGTGGGACCCAGCGGCTGCGGCAAGAGCACCCTGCTGCGCATCATGGCCGGCCTCGACGATGCGACCGAGGGGCGGGTCACGGTCGCCGGGGAGCGGCACGACCGGACCGGGCTCGACCACGCGGTCGTCTTCCAGGAGCAGTCGCTCTTCCCGTGGATGCGGGTGGCCGAGAACGTCGCCTTCGCGTTCGACAGCCTGGCGGTGCCCAAGGCCGAAGTCCGCCGCCGGGTGGCGCAGGAGCTCGAGCTGGTCGGGCTGAGCGGGTTCGCCGAGGCGTACCCGCACGAGCTCTCCGGCGGGATGAAACAGCGCGCCGCGGTCGCGCGCGCCTTCGCGGTCGACCCCGGCATCCTCTACATGGACGAGCCGTTCGGCGCGCTCGACGAGCAGACGCGGGTCGGCCTGGCCGGCGAGCTGATGGCGCTCTGGACGCGGATGCGCAAGACCATCGTGTTCATCACCCACGGCATCGAGGAGGCCGTCACGCTGGCCGACCGGGTGGTGGTGCTGAGCGCGCGCCCCGGCCGGGTCAAGGCGGTCATCCCGATCGAGCTGCCGCGCCCGCGCGACGCGGTCGCGATCCGCGGCGAGCCGCGCTTCGGCGAGTACGTCGTGCGCATCTGGGAGCTGCTGCGGTGAGTTACGAGCGCGTCCTGCGCGTGCTCGCGCCGATCTCGCTGCTGGTGCTGTGGGAGCTCGCCGTGCGGGTCCACCTGCTCGACGCGCGCTTCTTTCCGGCGCCCAGCGCCATCGTCGGCACGGCCGGCGCGTACATCGCCAGCGGCGACATCTGGCGCGACGGCTGGATCACGCTGCAGCGGATCGTGATCGGCTTCCTGATGGGCGCCGTGCCCGGCACGCTGCTCGGCCTGGCGATGGGCATGAACCGCTTCGTGCGGGCCTACTTCGACCCGGTCGTCTCGCTGCTCTACCCGATTCCCAAGATCGCGGTGCTGCCGCTGATCATCTTCATCTTCGGGATCGGCGAGGCGTCGAAGTGGGTGGTGATCGCGGTCGGCGTGTTCTTTCTGATGACGATCAACACCGAGGCGGGCGTGCGGCAGATCGAGCGCATCTACCTCGACGTCGCGCGGGCCTACCGGATCCGGCCGGCGTCGTTCTACTTCCGGGTGCTGCTGCCGGGCGCGCTGCCCAACATCTTCGCCGGGATCAAACTCTCGGTCGGCATCGCGATCGTGCTCGGGGTGGCGGCCGAGTTCACCGCCGCCAAGTCGGGCTTGGGCTTCGCGATCTACAACAGCGAGCAGCTGCTGGACATCGAGAAGCTCTACGTGGCCCTGGTGGCCGTCTCGGTGCTCGGTTTCTTGCTCTCGACGCTGGTCGACGCGGTCGAGCGGGTCGCGATCCCCTGGCGCCGGCGCCGCAGCGGCCGGGACTAGGCAGGGACGGGACCGCCCCCGCCGAACCGGGGTAGGTCGCCCGCGCCGAGATAGCTCAGTCGGTAGAGCACAGGTCTGAAAAACCTGGTGTCGCCAGTTCGATTCTGGCTCTCGGCACCAACAGTGACTTGAGCGAAAAGCTCAAGAAGATCAAGGGGTCCGTACCGGGTTCGCATGAGCGACTTGACTCAAATCACTCAAGTCCAGTATGCTTCCCTACGGACCCCTTTGATGTGGTCCCTCGTGCTGTAAACGCGGTCCAAGCGTCCCGTTTAGAGCTCTGACAGCGAATCTACGTTCGTTTGCAGCACGGGTACTCAGCGGAACGCCGGCTCGACGGGACCACAGGACACACGTTCGTTGACACAACGACTGCGATACGATCTCACCATCGACCGCGCTATAGCCCATTTCCTCAAGGTCTGCCGCAACGAGAAAGACGCCCGGGACGGGACGATCGACTACTACTCCGCCTACCTTGGCCGATTCAGCCGCTGGTGCTCCCGCGACACCGATCCCGAGAACCCGGATTGGCAAGCCGTGACCAAGGTCGCCGACCTCGACGACATGATGATCGACGACTATGTCGCTTGGCTGCGTACGGTGACGGGCCGAGGCGGCGTGCAGCTCGGGCCGCAGACCCGAAAGCACGCGATCGTCGTCCTCAAGCGCTTCACCAAGATGTGCCACGCCAAGGGCTGGCTCGTCGACGATCCCGCCGTACAGCTCAAACTGCCGATGATCGACGAAGCTCCGCCGGAAGGCTGGTCCACCGACGAGACGTTGGAGATTCTGAAGGCCGGGCGCTATATCGCGAAGTCACCGCTCACCGCGACGCGGAACATGGCGCTGATCGGCGTCATGGCCGAACTGGGCTTGCGACGCGCGGAGTGCGCCTCGCTGCGCCGAGAGTCGCTCGACATGGAAGCGCGCCGGCTGGTACCGCCTAAGCAGAAGAACCGGCGCATCGAGCCGCTGAAGTTCTCCGAAGGCCTGTGCGTGCTGCTGGATGACTACCTCATCCACCGCGGGGACGACGATGGTGCCTTGTGGGTATCTCGGAAGCGCGAGCCGCTCGGTGTCTCGGGAATCAATCAAATGCTCAAGGAGGCGACGCGCAGTGCCGGGTTGGATAAGCCGGGGAAGTCGTGCCATGCGTTCCGACACGGCCTCGCAATCGAGGCGCGGCGGAACGGGGCCGACCACCAAGACCTTCGGATCATGCTTAGGCACAAGTCCGACGCTATGGTGAAGCGGTACTTGGCAATCGACGAGCGGGATCGCGAGCAGCTCGTCAAACGATACAGCCCGCTCAACGGTTTCCAAGATAACGAGAAGTGCCGTCCGCGTCGGAAGATTGCGGCGTAAACGCCGATGATGGATAGCGCACCGGACGATCTCCAGGAATACGTTCTCCCGCGTCGGCCGGAAGACGTGCGGTTCGTAGCGCAGCTTCGAGCGATCGTCAAGGAACGTGACCTTCGCATGAAGTCGATTGCGACGAGGATGGGGATTGACGCGACGTACTTCTCGCAGCTTATCCATCGAATGACCAGTCCGACCCGAATCGTCGAGATCGTCCGCGCACTAAACGAAATCGATGAGTCCGGTATGCCGCCGGTCGAACCGTGGCACTTCGATGAGTACGTGACCCTATCTGCCGGCGAGGCTCTCAAGAACGACCCCGACCTAATTGACATATTCCGGACCGTCCTGTACCGCATGTCCGAGTCCGAACGCGAGACTTGGAAGCGGGTTACTGCCGCCCTAGCACCGCGCCGTTGACCGAGGGGAGCGCGGCCGGCGCGTTCTTCCTCCCCCAATTCCGACAACTTACGGACCGTGGATTCTGACCACCTGACCACCCGTGCGGCTGGCGTCGCACCTTATCGTGGCGCGCTTCTGCCTGCGCCGGGACTTCCTGGGCCGAGCGCCGGGACCGGCGATCGAGAACCCTACTTAGGGCCTGGCCTCCTCGACCGCCTGCGGGATGATCGTGGAGAGTTCAGCACCCCTGCTGCTGACTTGGTCCTCGGCATCTTGGCCGAGGGTCCAAAAGTCCGACGGCACGTCCACGCGTGCCTCGTATACGACCACGGCTTCGCGCCTACTACCGTAACGACGACGCTCGCGACCCTGGTGCGCAAGAAATACGTACATCCGACGAAGCTCGAACGGGTGGGAAGCTCGAACATCCCGACCAACGTCTATTCGATTGGAACGCTCTCGGACGTCGATCGGTCAACGATCGAAGCGGCACTGCGCCGGCAAGACGACGTACTTTCGAGTGCCGCGCTCGGACATGCGGGCGAGGCATATGTCTACGGCTTAATGTCGCGCTCGGGATTATTCGCCATGCCGCGCCGTGCCAAGCTTGGATCGTTCGTGCTCGGCGAAACGATGCTCACCGGAGACATCGTAGCGAAGGCCAAAGCGCCGAAGGTCCCACTCGATACGGTCCTCGTCGAAGTGAAGAACGAAGACAAGTGGTTTCATGCTTCCTCGCGCGAGATTTTGGAAGTCATACGCAAAGCGGTCTATGTACGCGCGAGTCCCGTATTCGTCGCGGCTCACATGACGGCGAAGGCCGAATCCCTGTGCCATCAGCTCGGGATTGCGACTTTGCACCTGGGGAGGCAGCTAGTTCCCAAGACGTATAGCGGGACAAAGCGTAGCAAGACGGAGGTCGAGCGCCTTCGCCCTCTCGTGCTCGGCAACGCTCCGATCGAGTACGTCAGTGCCGATCGCTTCATGCAGGATGGACTCACGGAGGCAGCCCAAGCCGACCTTCACCGAGTATCCGATCCAGCCTGGCTCTACGGTGCAGCGCGTACGTGGGAGTCAAACTTCGCGGAGATCCACGATTGCTGGACTGCCGGAACTTGGGCAGCCGTCCGGCGGGCCGTAGAGGACCGCTTCCAGGCCCGGGAACTGGAGTGCACGGGAACCTCTCTGCCCCCGTACTACTGAACCAGGGGAAATCACTTGGTAGGCACCCTTTCCCCCGGTGTACCTGCTAGCCGGCGCTGCCACCGTTGGCCGGAGTGCGAAAACCGTATCGCGACGCGGGTTCCTCCGCGGGTCGTCCGATCATCCTTTCCGGTCAAATCATCGATCATGTGACCGGAGAGGCGCGCATTCACCGATCATTCTAGGTCACCGATGCACGCGACAGGAGACCCATAGCGGCACACCTTGAGACCAGCGCGGAACGCGTCCGAACGTCCATCACTTCGTAGACGCGCCGCGTTTGGTTGCGGATCGTGTTCTTGCTGCGGCCGAAGCGCTCAGCGATCTCGGCCGTCGAGTGCCCCTCGCAGATAGCATACATCACGCGTCGCTCGGTTGGGCTGAGCTGCTCCAGACCTCTTGCGCGCTCGGCCAGGGCCTCATAGCGGCGGCGCAGCCACGAGCGTGGGACGACGCCGGTGAGCTGGTCGACGCGGTGCAGCGCCGCGTCGTCGGCCTCGACCTCTAGGAGCGAGAGCAGAGCGGTGACTTCGGCATAGTGATTCCCGATTTCTCGAGACAGCGTCGCGGCGCGGCGAATGGCCGCTAGTTGATCCGCGCGCATGGCTCTCGTTGCCGCCAAGGCTGCACGCGCGAGAGCTTCCCGACTGTGAAGTTCGTCTAGCTCGCTCCCAGTGCTCGTAATGGGCAGCGCTTCAAAGAGCACAAGCATTTCGGGAGCCGCCGGGAAAAGTACGTTACAGGCCTCCCGCACTGCCGTAAGCAGCACCGATCCATCAGCGGAGGTCCAATTGACGTGCAGCGCGTGGTCGGCAGCGCGGAGTGCCAGCCGGTCGGGAGTAAACCGATCCCCAGCCGCTCGCGAAACCATAACGGCGTCGAGTAGGGCGGCCACGTACCTACTGCCGGCTGGGGACGCCTGGAGCTGCTCGTACGCGATCGTCCACGCGCCTACCTCATTTCCACCGAGCAGTTCCCCGACGATCTCGACACGCCGAACATCTGCACGCAACGCCGTTGCGGCTACTGGCCAGGCGAGGCTCGCCAGCTCCCGACGGGCACGACTGAAAAGGCGGAGGTCCAGAGTCTCGACGGCGACCGACGCAAGCTCGTGGAGCAACACGGCCCGTAGAGGCACATATGCGTCTGGAAGCGCCTCCAGGGCGTCGAGGAGGTGCCGAGCCGCCACGGGCCTGCGCCGCCGCTCCAGCTCAATTCTACCGTACAGCTCTAAGGCATGGGCAACGTACAGCCCCGAGCCTTCGGAGCGATCGGCGTCAAGGAGCAATGCGAGAAGCGTTTCAGCTTCGTGTAGCCGACCAGCCCGCCAATGCGCCTCCGCTAGTTCGTAGACGGCTTCAGCTCGTTGCGCGCCGATGCTGGACTCGACCACTTGGCTGAGCAGCGCTACGGCATCGGCCTCGCGGCCGAGTGCCGCGAGCGCCATTCCACGGAGCAGCCCGACTGTAGCCTGCTCGGTGGGCGACACGTTGTCGAGCTCATCAAGAGCGCGCAGGACCCGGTCGGGTAACCCAGCATGGAGCATCGCACGCGCCATGAGAAAGGTGACCTCGATCTGCTCCAGCTTTGTCGCCGGTAAGATGCGATTGGCTACCGCTGCCAGGCGGTCCCAATCGCCGGCTTCCAATGCTGCGCGCGCCTCGATGATTAGGCAGCCGTTGTGAATCGTATCACTCTGGCACGGGCAATCCGTGCTGCACCGAGCCAGTGAACTTCGCGCATCCTGCTGCATTCCTAAACCGTCGGCTACCTGGCCTTATTGCGGCGCAACACCGCCGATCGTCCCCGGGTGTAGGCGAGCGGGGCTCGCAAGGACGACCGGCGGTGCGCCGTACCGCTCACACGTTATGCTCACGGCCCGTCGGCCGAAGCGCTCTCGCGCCTCTTCCTTGAGGTGGTTTGCAATCACATGTGCGCGGACGATGTTGAACGTTCTAGTAGACAGACAAGTTGTGGTGAACGGTCGTCGGAGACTTAGGACGAAATCTGACATCGAAGCGATCGCGCTTGAATCGATCGGCACACAACCGAAACGCACCCGCCGATGGTCGCACCCCTCTGTCACCACGTTGCAAGCACGCTATCACGCAACCGTACTCATTGTAAACGCGAGGGTTTTCGCGGAGTACAGGTTTTCGTGTATCCTAACGATGACCGAGAGGTTTCTCCCGGTCGCATCGGCGCGAACGCCGGAAAGGTCGATCGTCATGCTCTGGATACTCACGCTCGCCGCGACGTTGCTTGTAGGTACGTTTGCACCTAACGACATCGTGAAGGGTGGACCATCTATTACACCGCAAGACGTTGTCAAGGGTGGTCCGTCTGCACCAGCCCCCGCACCTGTGCCGCAAGACGTGGTGAAGGGAGGTCCATCCTGAACGCTTTGGCTAGAGCGATAACGGAATTCGTCTCGGCTTAGGCGAACCGCGCTGCGCGTGGGTGTTCGGGGAGGCACTCCAACGAGTGTCTCCCCTTGCTATATCCCGGGAGGACTATCTCGTCTGCCGTACATCGTCGGCGCCGCACAGGCCGACCGTCGAACGTCGAAGCGTCATTCGCTGCGTGGTTTGCTGGTGACTTCGAGGGCTGCCTAGAGCGGTGCAATTCGGTGACTGCACGCGATCCGGAGACGGTTATCCAGATCGAGCTGATCCGCACCCGTGCGTTGTTGGGCTTGGACCGTACCGACGAGGCCATGACCAGATTGGAGAAGTTGCTCTCGACGTTACCCGAGGGTGACGCCCGGCTGACAGCGGAGATGTTATTAGGCTCGGCCTATATCCGTCGTGGGGAGATAGGTCGGGGAATGGATGTCCTCGCCGCGGCGGAACCAAAGGCCGCGACCACCCATGCAACGATACGCTCCGAAATTGCGCTCAATCGCGCCCTAGGTTTCTTTGGCAACCGAAACCTGGATGCAGCGGAAGGCGCACTCATCGCGGTTGATCCGAATAGCGACATCGTGTTCGCGCGCGCGCTCGAATACCGAGGGTGGATCGCAAGTGCGCGAACTGACTACGCTCTCGCCGCTGAGTTCTTCCTTGCGGCATTGCGCTTTCTCGACTCGTGTCGACACTACGACCGATTCATGGAGGGCAATTGCGTACAAGCTCTTGCTAATCTGGCCGTTGAACGCTTGGAGCCTGAGACTTGGGGCGTTGTAGCAGCTCGTCGAGCGAAGATCGACTGGTCGGCTAGCGGACTGACGACGTTCCGCTTCTGGATCGCTCTCAACGCAGCAACATACGCTTATGAGATCGACGGCGCTCCATTCATCGCAATACGCGAGGCGCGACTCGCTCAGAATATAGCACCAACACCGGCCGCGCATGTTGAAGCGTTATGCAGGCGCGCTGCGACAATGCAGCGAGCCCAAGAACGCCTTGGACAACACGACCATACCGACGCTGCCTTCGAACTGTTCGAAAAACTAGACCCGCGGACGTTCGTGCAAGACGACAAGCTGGTGCCTCTGCTACTTGCTAAGGAACTGACGATCTCGGGCCGTCTCGAGGAAGCGCACAAGGTGTACGATATTTACAAGAACCAGTCTGCGACGTCACCTCTCTTAGCCGTTACGGGCGACCCACGGTTGAGGGCGTTCGAACGGCTCGTCGAAGGGCACATGGCTGAGGCGCGGCGGTCGAAAGTGGGTGCTCATCATGCGTACCTCGACGCCTTCGTATCCTTTCGGAAGGTTGGTTACAAGCGCCGGGCCGTCCACGCTGCCTTGCGACTCGGCTGGTTGCTGAACGAGCGACACCTGTTCGAGTACGCGGATGAAACGACGCGGCATCTACCGGAGCAATCCTGGCTGCGTCGGCAGGTACAGAAGATGCCTACGGACGTTGTTCTGCTGTCGTTGACGCCCGTGCAGCGCGACGTGCTAGACCTCCTGTGCGCCGGCAAAACCGTCGAAGAAGTTGCGCGGATTCGAGGCCGGTCAGTGAAAACGATACACGCGACCGTGACGGCGATCTATAAAGCCTTTCGCGTCCGCAACAGGACCGAGCTGCTAAACGAACTGCTCACGCGTCGCATACTACAATCACCATAGGTCGGGCTGTTACCCCGCCCGGTTGTCGCAGCCGGAGACCGCCTTTAGTACGCGGCTGACTTGGACCGGGTTCCAAGCGCAGCCCCGGCGAGTCGTGTGCCCCTGGTCATTCAAGTGCTGCGCGACGGCACGAAGCGACAGCCCCGCTGAGTCAAGGCTGCGGATCGTCTCACTAACGTCCTCATAGGCCGCTTGCGCCGCCTTTCGTGCGGCTGCGCCGGCCGAGCGCGCGCCGCGCCGACGAGCCTCTTGGGTTAGGTTCCGCGACTCAGGCCGTGCGGCGCCGAGGACGTTACCGCGCGCCTTGTAGGCCGAGAGAGCGTCCTTGGTACGCTGGCTAATGCGCCGCGCCTCGTCCTCCGCGACCGCCGCCAGAATCTGGATCGTCAGGCGGTTCGCTGTCGGCTGGTCGCAACACACGAACTCGACGCCGCTCTTGTGCAGGAGCGCCGTAACGTAGACGGACCGCGTGAGCCGGTCCAACTTCGCGATGACCAGGACGGCCTTCGATCGCTTCGCGTGCGCGATCGCGCGGCGCAGCTCAGGCCGGTTCTCAAGATCGTCCCTCTTGCCCGTCTCCACCTCGGTGTAGGACGCGACGACCGCGCAGCCGGCCGCGCTCGCGTACGCTGCAACGGCTGCCTCCTGCGCCTCCAGCCCGAGCCCGGATCGGCCCTGTTTCTGCGTACTGACGCGGTAGTAGGCGACGGTCATACGGCTCATGCCGATAGTGTAACAGAGCCTTGGTCAGACGATCAAGGCTTTGTATCAGGCTGCACATGGTCCATAGGGGACACAGTCTTTGCATACCGTGCGATGGTCACGAAATGTCTGGTCTGGGCCGAAGTCTTCTATCTGCTTGTGCCGCGCAAGCGGGTGGTCGCACTTCTTGCACCGGGCTTCACTCGGCGATTGCTTTTCAGTCATCTGGACGCCGTACGAGCGTGACCTTTGCCGACCCTGCGGCGTGTGGGGCGGCTCGACAAGCCGCAGAATGGCTTTGGGGGAGCGCTGCACCCGGGGGCAGAGTTTCAAGGCACGGGTCCCATACATCGCCCTCCCAGCGGCCACAATGCGGCCCGTTTCACGCGCTGAAGGCGCAAGTTCCTTTGTTGTTCTTGGCGCAATTGGTTGGTGCAGGCATTGCTCGATACGCGTATCTGTCCGATCTTCATTCATGGACCGTAAGAGATCCCACTGATACTCGAATAGAGGTTCTAGGAGCATCGAGCGCTTTCGCAACCACGTGGAAGAAATCAGGTAGAAGGACTACGGGGCGCGAATGGGCGTGGGGTATGGGATGGAAACGTGTAAGCCATGATGACGCGGGAGCTTATTTCCGACATCGTATCAAGACGCTTCATCCGACGCTAATGGGGCTTTACCACAATACACGCGCCTATCACGCCGAGTGGAAAGTAGTCCACGACCAATACATGGAGGCGCAAGAAAAGCTTCAGGCTGAACTTGCGTCAAATCCCCATGAAGTGACGCTCGAAGAGTACGAGCTAGCGGAAGAACTTGAAGCCGCCAAGGCATTCACTAGCGCGGCAGACGCGTTCGGACAGGCGTTTATCATGGTCGTAAACCCGGCTTTGAAGGAACTTCATAAAGACGTTGGCAGCATATTCAAACTAGGGCCAGTCCTATACGAAGATATTCGTCTAAGTCAAGCACTTTGGCAACTCGCTAATGCCGTGCGGCATCCTGGACCGTCCGGCTCAACCAACGTTCTTCCTCGCCTGGAGATTCGTACAGATATTTTGAGCGCGTCGAGGGATTTTATTGTGAACTGGGGCACTTCAACCTATGGTGAGTTTGAAAAGTTGCTCTTGGAGATTGGTCATGATGCCACTGAGCAGTATCCCGACAAATGAATGCCATATCAAATCACTAGCGCTGTGCAGCGCTGTCAACCGTTGCTGTGGCTATATCGATGCTCATTGGCTCCTGATAACCTTGTCTTCAAAAAGGTGGCAAGGGCGAGGCTTCACTCAATTCCGCCGGAAGCGCACTCGCGCCTCATTCGCCAAGCCGTTCGCAGCACGTTCTGTACTGAAGGCCGCTGTTACAAGGGCACTTGGCCGTCCGGCTGATCCTCGCACGATGCAATGGCGGTTCCACGATAGTCACGCCTGGCGGTGGGTTCGCATAGAACAATTCGCGCTCTGCGTCTAATTTCTCCAGCCGCTGCATCGTTCGGTCAATCGCGGGTCCAGACTGTAGTGCGCGCCGACGATTCTTCGGCGCGTGGGTTTCCCAACGTATAGCCTCATCCGGAACAAACACGATAGCAGTCTCATGGTCGTGCGGGGTAACATCTACCAGTTCGCCGTCGGGTGCAATCCAGACGGCATGAAACTCGCCTTCGATCATCAATCGCCCGTGCTGCCAAATCGTCCAGCCGTAGCGCCGGGAGCCACCAGCCCGTTCGATCCGCCTTTCGACGTTTCCAAAGCAATCTAGCGCTATTGAATCCGGATCGGTTTCAACACGGATAGTTAACGGTTCAACACTCGGTACTAGAACCTCACTCGCAAAGGCTCGTACCGTGTCATCAATCTGGTCTGGGGTGGTCGGCTTGGTCCCGAACGGATATAGCGGGCGGTTTGCGGGCGTTGAGCCGGGCAAACCGGGCAAGGGGATCATACCGGGACGTTCGCCAGCTTGAGCCGGCCCTCATACGCAACGCATTGGGCTGGCCCTATGCTTACTCGCTAAAAGCAACAGTATAGGCGAGCGGAATCTACTCTTGGCTCGATTAGGAGGGTAACAGAGCGATGCGTTTCTCACGAGCCGGGATGGGTCCCATTCACACGCCGGGCAGTTCCAAGAAGCGGGTAACCCCACACTATGGATTATGATCCGTTCCAGCCGGGTGCGAAGGTCCGCATCCGCTCGACCAACCAATGGGGCTGGCTAGCCTCGAAAGGCGAGACCGGCTATCTTGTCCGGCTCTCGCAGAAGCCGGACGATCCGAACGCTCCGGTCGTGAAGGTCGCGCTTGACGATCTTGAGACGCAGATGCCGCCGGGCGCAGGGCTCGGTCTCGATACAAGCGGCGGTCTCGACCGCTAGGCTCGGCTCGCGGTTGACTGCCGCGCCCCGGGTGGTTATCAACGCTAGGGGCTCCCGGCGACCCTGGAGGGGAGTTCTGGATTGTCCCCAGTCAGCCGCCTGTCGAAGCACCGTCCCGGCTCGGCGAATGGCTCCGCGGTCGTCGACCGACCTTGTCCTGCTACCGGCGATCGAGGCTGGTAGGAGGCGCGCAAAGTGGCGTCATATCTATCTCCGTCGTCTTGCGCGAACCAAACGCTCCTGAGATACCTGTGCTGCTAGGTCGCCCGTAGCCCGGAGAATGCGAATGGGCGGGCTTGGGAATGACACCAGGTCTGAAAAACCTGGTGTCGCCAGTTCGATTCTGGCTCTCGGCACACTACGAAACCCCGTCAAAGCAGCGTTTGGCGGGGTTTCTTGCCCGGTGGAAGGCTCGCATTTCGGCCTGGTCAGCTCAAAAGTCAGCCAAGAGCTGCCCGGGCTGAGAACAGATGGTCGACGATCAAGGCTCTGTAACGACTCTTAGAGAGGCCGCGCGGCGATTCGGGCCGTGCTCGCGGCCTACCGGAGTCGCATCGATACGCCAAGGCGCCAGAAGGACGATGCCAGGGTCCTAAAGGCCCACAAGCGGCGCCGGCGTGCTATGCTGCCCTTATGGACGCTTCGGAGCTAATCCCCGAGCGCTTTGGCTCCTTCGCGCACGCGCATGTCCACACCGTGGCGTATATGACCCACTACGACACCGAACAGCGTACTGTTCAACCCGGATTCGCCAGATGGCCAAAATAGAGGTTCTCGAGATGATCCTGGTTCGCGTTTGCGTCCTCTTGGCCGGCGTTTTTGGGCTTGCGGCTGCCGGAAACCATACGATGGCCCCGCTTTCCCAGTATCTGATGAGCCCTCAGGCCGAGATCGCGCTCGCGCGCAGCGCGGCGCCGGCGGCGATTTCGAAGCGTGCGACGATCATGGTTCTCGGGGCGCACGGCTACGCCGTCGCGCAGAAGGGCCAGAACGGCTTCACGTGCATCGTCGAGCGGGGCTGGATGCAACCGTTCAGCGCCCCAAACTTCTGGAGCGGCAAGATGCGCGCCCCCGTCTGCTACAACGCGGCGGCGGCGCGTACCGTGCTCGTTTACACCTTCAAACGAACCGAGATGGCCCTGGCGGGAGCGAGCAAATCGCAGATCCAGGACCGCATCGTAGCGACGATCGCCGCCAACGCACTGCCGACGCCAAAGCCCAGCTCGATGGCGTACATGATGTCGAAGTCGCAATACTTGAACGACGACGCCAAAGCGTGGTATCCGCACGTGATGGTTTTCACGCCTATGGACGACAGCGCGAATGCGGGAGCGAGCTGGGGCGCCGATCGCCGGCTCTCGCCCGTCGTCTTCGACGCGCAGGACAAGATGCCGGAGCCGTGGACGTGCTTCTTCATTCCCGTCGCGCACTGGTCCGATGGGGCGCCCGCGCCACTATATTCGGGAACGTAGTGCGTGAGAGCGCGGGTCAAAAGATCTGCGCCTAAGACGAGCGTGACCGCGTAGCTGTCCTGATTCGCGCTGCATGACGAATGATGTGCGGATAGAGCGTCGCGTTGGCACGTTCGATCCACGGAGAAGTGTAACGCTGAGGCGTGCCATCGATGCTCAGTATACGATCCGCCCCTTTACGCCTCTCCAGCCACCGAAGCGCGAAGCCCTATAAGGTGAAAGCTGCGCGTGGTGAGATATGCCATGGTCAACTTCCGTTCGCACAAAAGCCGCAAATGGACTTCTCGCGAACAATCACGACGAGTTTGCGACGCTCCAGCGCATGCGTTTGCTCAGCCGGAACGGGCTGACCGTACGTGTAAATGCTGAAGTACTAAATCGCGAAGGACGCGCATCGCGGAAGGGTGAGCTCTGGAGGCTGTCGAGCCCATGGTGTGCTTTCGACGGCATCGCGTGTTGAGGCGCTATGGCAAGCCGCAACTACCTCCGGGGCGTCACGATCGTCGGCTAAACTGCAGCCGGACGGCGCGGCGGCTTCGTGAACTCCACAGCTGGCTCTCGCTGGTGAAGTTCCCAAAGCAACGACTGCACGAAGAACGTACGGTCTCTGGCTGCTGTCCGAGGCGAGACGATCTTTGGCCGACAGGCTTTCGGCTATCGAACCGAACGAACCAGGAACCCTCAAGTAAGCCCTGATTCCACAACGGTGAACGGCGGATCGATATGTTGCGAATGGCGGATTCGTAGAACTCGGACCACGGTCTTTGCGTATCGCGCCGAATCGTATCGCCCGCGACGTCAAACAGAACGACGTAGCCCGTGACAATTCCGGTCGCAGTTGCTGAATGTTGGCGATCTCGCCCTGGAGGTCATCGAGCCGGTTGGGAACGGAGCCCTTGACGTTCGCCAACATCGATTTCAGCGAAATGAGCAGCCTAAACTTGCCCGCAAACTCGTATGCGACGTCCCAGTTCTTGACACGCGCGAGTCCAGGTACGCGAAGCTCGCCGGTTGATCCGCCCTTGGCTCCCGGAAGTCCGTACCTATCGAGCAGGTAGATCAGGTAGTCCGCTAGTGGGCCTAAGCGCCTCGACGATTGCGTTTGCGCCTGAAGAAGATGCTCAATGGTGCCTTCCAGGCTCTTAGACAAGGTGCCGTAACCCCGGATGCATTAAACTTAAACCGACTACTTCGCCGTGCCGTCGGCACGGCTTAGACGTCTGAACGTTTCCTCAAGTTGGGCCGCCTGCTCGTCGGAACTCGGCTTCTGGCCCTTCGAGAGGTTGTACACTACATTGCGAGATAGGCCCGAAGCCCGTTGAAACGCCGTGATCGAAAGGCCGGTAGCCTCTAGTTTGTGCTTAAAGTCTTTAGCGCGCGCGATCCAGTCGGCATCTGACTTGGGCATCGTTGTCCCTTCCCGGTCGTCATGAAGTTCGGCGATGATCGCCCCGGTAGTGCGGTGTTTCGCTAGTACAGCATCGAGACGTTTCTTCGCGAGGTCGAGGTACTGCGGCTCGATATCGTTGCCGATGGAGTTGCGGCCCGTCATGATCGCGGCGGCCATCGTCGTACCCGTTCCAACGAACGGATCTAGGACCGTGTCCCCCGCGAACGAGAAGAGTTTGATCAAACGCTCGGGCACGGTCACCGGGAACGGGGCAGGGTGTTCACGCGTCGAGGCACCAGGGACGTCCCTCCACGACGACCGGAGCCAGTCCTGCATTTCCTCTTTAAGTAACATCGAGAGCACCTTCTGCAGCGGTGCCGGGGAGCGGTACTCGCCGCCCTTGCGCATGAAGAGGATGTACTCGACGTCATTCTTCACGACTGCTCCTGGCTGATACGGCTTGCCGTAGAAGCCGGCTCCGTTGCCCTCAGCCTCAGTTACGCCATTCGCAATCTTAGTCCACAGTATTGGCGTCAAGACGTCGAGGCCAACCTTCCGCGCGCGAACTTGGATATCGGAATGGAGAGGGAGCACGTAGTGTCGGCCGCCTTGGCGCCGCGATACGCATACATCCCCGGTCACGCAGCAGATTCGGCCACCGGGAACTAAAACGCGGAGGCACTCTTTCCAAACTTTGTCGAGTTCGGTCAGGAAGTGTTCGTAATCTTCGATCTCCGCCATCTGACCGTCACGCCGCGCGTAGGTCTTCAACGTGAAGTAAGGCGGCGACGTGACGACGAGGTGCACGCTCTCGTCCGGTATCCATGCCAGATCGCGCGCGTCGCCATTGTGGAGGCGGTGCGACGTGCGGTCGTACGGCTCCGGCCAGGGCCGGGAGCGGAAGTCCTGATTGGCAGCGCGTAGGTGCGCGAGCGCCTCCGGCGAGTTATCCGCGATTGCGAGCGCCAGGTCCAGGGCCATGCCCCCACCTTTATCATCCGGATGAGCCGTTCCTACCTGTATAGGGAGGATAGGGGGGAAGGGTAGCAGAAGCTGAGTCATCGTGTTAGTCGGCGAACTCGCCCGGCGCGTCGGACGAACACCCGAGACAATCAAGCGCTGGGTAGACGAGGGCCTGCTGGAGTGCGACCGCGATGAACGCAATCGGCGGATCTTCCGCGAGCAAGACCTAGGTCGTTGTCTGGAACTCGTCCGCCTAAGCTCGGCTGCTCAGGTACAAAACCGAAAACTGTCCGACCTTGCGAGGGAACTGCCCGAGCAGTTGCGTCTCGTGCCGTGAGGTCGCCCGGCTTTGATGGCTCCGCGTCTACCGATACCGCGCATGGGTACCCGTGACTAGGGGTTCCGTCAAGAGTGCCTCGGAGGGTCACGGGGTACGCGCGAGGGGGTGGGGACCCTGAGTGCATTAAAAGCGCGGCAAATGCGCATTCGCACGTTGCCTGGTCCTGAACAGTTTTCAATCCACGAAATGTTTGGAGAGAGCAGCACAAGCGGCACTAGACGCCGTCTGCCGTACCCTTCGGATTGCCGTTTGGGCTGGCTCTTTGGTGTCATCGAACCGCATGTTCAGTTGGCGAAGGAAATCCTTCGCCGAAGTTCGTGCCGATCCGCGTGCTTTGACGTAACGCTCACCGCATCGTGCTCGACGTGCACGTCGTCGCGCGCGTGCCGTCGGCCCTAGCCCGATCAGCGCGGCAATCCTCGTCCGCTGACGCAGCGATGAGGACGAAGGGTCGTTCTTCCGGCCGCGGCCGGCTGGGAATCAGTGGCCGGCTGCGGTACGTCTACCTGACGTGACGTACGACGAACTGGTCCAGCGCATCGGCGAGCCGCAGGGCGCCGGCATCAAGGTCGACGATGTGGATCAGAGCTTGACCACGGTCTTCCACTGGGCGTGCGGCTGCCGGGCCTACGAGTGGCCGGATCACATCGAGATCGATCCGTGCTTCACCCACCGCGGGTCGCTGGGCCGCGACCCCGGCGAATGAGCCGACGTGCCACGACCCCGAGATCACAATAGTACAGTTAGTGACAAAGCTCACCAGGTGATCTTTACGATCGCTTAACGAGGGCCGTTCGCTAATACGTCCCACCGAGGGTGAGGGGGCACGATGTACGGACGTTTCACCGTTCGCCACGGCACGATTTTATCGTTGCCGTCCATCGGCACGTGCGGTGCGACGCCGCAGCCGACCCGTTCTCCGATCGCACCGAGAGACTCGCGCAGGGCCGCAACGGCGTCATCTCAGCGAGGAGAACAGTTTGAACGTAAGTCCCTGCCTTCGAGCATTGGCGTGGCATTGATCGTCGCGCTGGTCAGCGGCTGCGCCGGCCCACCGCCCAGCGCGCACACCATTCCCGCCACCACCCGCGGCGCGAGCGATGCTCAGCAGCCGAGCGCGTCGCCGCAATCGACCACCTCCGCGCAGCCGAGCGCTCCCGGCCAGTACGTCAAGACCGTCGCGCCGCCGGCGTTCCCGACCACGCTCACCAGCGGCCCGGTGACGCGCAACGCGCAGGGCTACCAGTCGCAGACCGACTCGGGGAACACCCACGTCAATGTCTTCGACGCGTCGGGCAACTTCCAGGGCCAGGTCGACAGCGCGCAGACGGGCGCCAACGACCAGCCGATCGTGCGCATCACCGATCCGAACAACCACCAGGCGCAACTGAACCTGCCCGACATCGCCGGCTTGCCGGAGAACACGGCCACGTCATCCTGATCATCGCCGCAGCGGCCAACTGCGCCGCGCTGGCCAGCACGCCGTTCGGCTGGGTGCTGCTGGGCGGCTGTCTCTACACGCTGGGTCTGCTGGTGGCCTCGGTCGCCGCGCTGATCGTCGCCATAGCGGCGTTGGCAGCGGAATGCAAGCCGAGTCCTTCGCCGACGGCGACGGCGACGCCGACGCCGACGCCGACCGGGACCGCCACGCCGACGCCGGCCGGCACACCGACCGCACGGCCGACCGCGACGCCGACATCGCCGGCATCACCAAAATCATCTCGACGTTTCGCAGGAGCAACGCCATGATCTCGTTCCGCCCCGAGCGCGTACTGACCGCGCTCCTGGTCGCGGCCAGTCTCGCCGGCTGCGCCGGCAGCCGCAGCGCCGACTCCGTCCTGCCCGGCGCGCAGAACGTCTCGAGCGGGGCGCTGCTGCCCAAGACGGTTGCCACCGGCTCGGGCACGCCGTCGAGCTCGCCGTCGCCCGCGGGGCCCGGCGTCTACGTTCAGGGCACCGGCTCGCCGCGTACCCGACCGCGATGACGTCGGCCCCGGTCTATCAGGACTCGCAGACCGGGATCATCTCGCAGATCGACCCGACCACCACGTACACCAACTTCTACGACAGCAACGGCAACTTCACGCACCAGACCGACATCGGCCAGCAGGCCGCCAACGGCATGCCGATCATCCGCGACAGCAAGGCCGGCGGCACCAGTCCTCCAGCGGCAGCTTCACCGTCGGCAACTTCAGCTATACCCTCGACGGCGTCGGGACCGCGCAGGCGTCGCTGGCCGGCAAGAGCGTGACGGTCGAGGTCGACAATGGCGAGCAGACCGGCACGCTGACCGACTCGAACGGCGACACGTTCTCGCTCACCTGAATCCGACGGCCTCGAGCGCTCCGGCGCTCGCGGCGAAGCTGCGCAAGGCCAACGGCTTCGCGCAGTCCGGGCTGCGGCACACCTCGGCGAGCAACGCCTGCGTGCGGAGGCGACGATCGCCGCCTTCACGGCTGCGGTGGCGGTCGCGATCATCAACATGCGCAAGGCGTGCGCCACGCCGACGCCGACCGCCACGCCGACCGCCACGTCGACGCCGACTCCAACGGGCACACCAACGGCGACGCCGACCGGCAGCGGAACGCCGACCGCGACGCCCACGGCCCGGCCAACGGCGACCGGCAACGCCACACCCCGGCTCGCGCCGGCATAGACCGGAACGAACCCAGAACGACGAGAGCCCGCCGACGGTCGTCGGCGGGCTCTTCCATTGGGCCGGGCAGGCGGTTCAGGCGTGCGCCGGGACCGACTCGAACATGACCCGGTCGGGGCCGGGAACGTCGGCGACCGTCGTCTCCAGCTTGCCGTTGCGGAACGTTCCGGTCAGGTGCACCGGGTTGACGCCGTTGCCGACGTCGAGCCAGACCCGGTCGCCGCGGCCGAGCCCGCCGGTCACCTGCTTGAAGCCGCCGCTGTCGAGGTCGCGGTACGTGCCTTGGATGATCCCGTTGGGATAGACAGTCAGGGCAAGGGAGCCGTCGTTCTCGCCGGCGTGGTACTCGTCGAACGTGCGCGTTTGCAGGGTGTAGTGCTGCGGCTGGGCCGTGGTCGTGGTCGCCGCTTGCGCGGTGAGGGGAAGGGCGAGCGCCGCGAGGAGGCTCGCAGCCGCCGCCGCGTTACGGATCGTGGTAGTCATCTCATTGCATATAACCCGGATGCACCGCAGGCACGTTGCAGGTGCGGCCTGCTTTCACCAGCGCTTCATCAGCGTTCCAGTTTCCACAGGGCGGGTAAGCAGGTTCGCAAAGGGGGACTGCCGATGGCTGCCCGTTCCAGCACTGCGCGCCGCAAGACGTCCGGCCGCAAGAAGACCACTACGGCCCGCAAGAAGACCGGCGCGCGCAAGAAGACGACCGCCCGCAAGAGCACCGCGGCGCGCAAGAAGACCAGCACCAGCAAAAAGGGCACGACGGCCCGCAAGAAGACCGGTGCCCGCAAGAAGACGACCGCCCGCAAGAGCACCGCGGCGCGCAAGAAGACGACCGGCGCCCGCAAGAGCACGGCGACCCGGAAGAAGGCGAGCACCTCGCGCAAGAAGACGAGCGGCGGGCGCAAGTACAGCCGCGGCGCGTCGGCGAGCGTGCGCAAGGAGATGGAAGAGTACCAGTCCGGCCGGGCCCGCAGCGGGCGCAAGGGCGGCAAGGTGAAGAGCCGCAAGCAGGCGATCGCCATCGGGCTCTCCGAGGCGCGCCGCGCGGGCAAGAAAGTGCCGCCCAACCCCAATCGCGGCGGGCGCAAGAAGAAGTCGTCCTGAGCGTCAGCCCAGCTCGTAGTCGATCGTCACGGGCGCGTGGTCGGAGAACCGCTCCTCGCGGTAGATCGCGGCCGCGCGCACCCGCGGCGCGAGGTCCGGCGTGACCAGCTGGTAGTCGATCCGCCAGCCGAGGTTGTTCTCCCACGCGCCTTTCCAGCCCGACCACCAGGTGAACCGCTTGGGCGCCTTGTCGACCTGGCGAAAGGCATCGACCCAGCCGACGCGCTCGATCACGTCATCCATCCAGGCGCGCTCGTCGGGCAGGAAACCGGTCACGCCGGCGCACGACTTGACGCTGAAGACGTCGATGTCGAGGTGCGCGATGTTGTAGTCGCCGCAGACGATGAACGGGTGCCCCTCGTTCTTCATCTGGGCCAGCGAGGCGATGAAGCGGTCGAGGAAGCCGTACTTGACCGCCTGGCGGGCCGGCCCGGTCGTGCCCGAGGGAACGTAGAGCGACGCGACCGAGAGCCCGCCCTCGAAATCCATCCGCACGAAGCGGCCCTCCGCGTCCATGTCATCCATGCCCAGGCCGCGCACGATCCGCAGCGGCGGCCGCTTGGCGTAGAGGGCGACGCCGCTGTAGCCTTTCTTCTGCGCGTCGACGAAAGCCGAGGTGTAGCGGGGGAGGTCGAGCGCCTCGGGCGGGAGCTGGTGCTCCTGGGCCTTGGTCTCCTGAAGGCACACGACGTCGGGATCCTGCGCCTCCATCCAGCGGAAGAAGCCCTTGCGCGCGGCGGCCCGGATCCCGTTGAGGTTGCAGGTGATGACGCGGAAACGCACCGCGCTGTATTACGATCGGCCGGCGTGGTGACCTCGCCGGCCGGCGCTACGGCGTCAGGGCGAAGTCGCTTTGGTTGTCGTCTTCGTCGATGCCGTTCCCGGAGGGGCGCAGCCAGGACCCGCCGTTCGGCTGCTTCACGATCGTGATCGTGACCGGCGCCGAGATCGGCGTCTTGACCGGTACCGCGACCACCTGTGCGTGGATCAAGTCGTACGCGCGACGATCGCGACCGCCTCCACCAGGTGGCGGACGGTGGTCCAGCGGTCTTCGATGACGCGGATGGCGCGCGGCTCGCGGGGCGCAGGGCGGTCGGCACCACTCTCGGGCTCGGGGACGGGCACGGGCACGGCCTTCGTCGGCGAGGTGCAGTATTCTCCCCCGCGGGGAGGACGCCGCCATCGCGCGCAACCAACCGGCAGCGTTCCGCTTCCCCGCGCGCGAATCCGGTCCGGATGACGGCCGATTTCGAGCGCAACCGGCGGGCCTGGGACGGCTGGAGCGACGAGTACCAAGCGCGCCACGGGGCGCAGCTCGCTGCCCACCCCGAGGCGTGGGGCGTGTGGTCGCTGCCCGAGAGCGAGGTGCGCCTGCTGGGCGACGTCGCCGGGCGCGACGTGCTGGAGTACGGCTGCGGCGGCGCCCAGTGGTCGATCGCGCTGGCGCGGCGTGGGGCGCGCATCACCGGCTTGGACAACTCCGAGCGCCAGCTCGGCTACGCGCGGGCCGCGGTCGCGGCGGCCGGCGTGGAGGTTCGGCTGGTCCACGCCGCGGCCGAGCACACGCCGTTCGCCGATGCGGCGTTCGACGCCGTGTTCTGCGACCACGGCGCGATGTCGTTCGCCGCGCCGGAGCGCACCATCCCGGAGGTGGCGCGAATCCTGCGCCCGGGCGGCATCCTGGCCTTCAGCCTCGAGCACCCGCTGCACGCGGTGTGCTGGGACGACTCCGCGGACGCGCCGTCGGCGACGCTGCACAAGGCGTACTTCGAGCTCGACCGGATCGAGGATCCGCGCGACGGCAGCGTGTCGTTCGCGAGTCCGGTCTCGGCCTACGTCGAGTTGCTGCTGGCGCACGGCTTCGTGCTCGAGCGGCTGCTGGAGCCGCGCCCGCCGGCCGGCGCGGCGTCGACGTACCGCGACTTCGTCAGCCTGGACTGGGGCCGGTCCTATCCGGCCGAGTTGATGATCCGCGCGCGGCGCGGGTAGGAGCGAGAGCAATGGCGCGTGACCCGCTGGCGACGTTCGAGCCCGGTGCATTCGCGATCCCGCGCGACCGCCCGGCGGCGGTCGTGCGCGTCGGCGAGCGCGAGGTCGCGCTGACCAACCTGCGCAAGCCGTTCTGGCCCGACGAGGGCATCACCAAGGGCGACCTGCTGCAGTACTACGCCGACGTCGCGCCGTTCCTGGTGCCCTACCTGCAGGACCGGGCGCAGGTGATGAAGCGCTACGTGCACGGCGCGACCGGCGAGTTCTTCTACATGAAGCGCACGCCGTCCAATGCGCCGCCCTGGCTGCGCACCTGCGCGATCGAGCACGGCTCGGGCAACGTGATCGCCTTTCCGATCGTCGACGACCTGGCCTCGCTGCTGTGGCTGGTCAACCTGGGCTGCATCGACCTCAACGAGTGGTACTCGCGCTGCGACGACATCGACCGGCCGGACTACCTGCACTTCGACCTCGACCCGGTCAAGGGCGGCGCGACCTCGTTCGCCACCGTGCGCGCCGTCGCGCTGCACGTGCGCGAGGCGCTGGTCGACCTCGGCATGACGCCGTACGCCAAGACGTCGGGCTCGGCGGGGATCCACGTCTACGTGGCGATCGAGCGCGGCCCGCTGCAGAAGGAGGTCTGGACGTTCGCCAAGGCCTTCGCTCAAACGATGGAGCGCCTCCATCCCGAGACGATCACCGCCGAGTACACGATCGCCAAGCGCCCCGCCGGGCACGTGCTGGTCGACTACAACCAGAACGCCTGGGGCAAGACGCTGGCCTCGGTCTACTCGGTGCGGGCCAAACCGCGAGCGACCGTCTCGACGCCGGTGACCTGGGACGAGATCGCGGCCGGGATCGAGCTGGAGGACTTCCGGCTGGACAACGTGCGCGAGCGGTTCGCGCGGGTCGGCGACCTGTGGGCTCCGCTCAAGGCGAAGACCGGCCGGTTCAAGCTGGAATCGCTGGTTCCGGCAACGGCTCGGCCGCCAAAGCCGCGAGCGCGGCGTCCGGCTCCAGCCGAAAACGGCTGACCAGCTCGCGCAGCCGCCGCGCCGTCGCGTCGAGCGTCTCGGCCTCGCTGCGCACGCGCGCGACGTGGTCTTCCATCTCCAGCGCGGAGGCGGAGACGGCGTTGGTGCCGCGAGCGTTCTCGTCCGCGGTCGCGGCGATCGCGGCGATCGCGCGGGCCAGCTCGCCGGTCTGCGAGGCCATCTCCTCGGTCGCCGAGGAGTTCTGCTCGACGACCGCGTTGATCGAGTCCATCGCGCTGCCGACCGTGCGCGCGCCCTCGGCCATCTCGCGCATCGTGCCGGCGATGTCGCCGACCCGCTCGACGGTCAGGTCCACGGCGGCGATGATCCCGTCGAGCGCCTCGCTCGCCGTGCCGACCTTCGCGCTGCCGCGCTCGGCGGTCGCCGCGCCCGCGTCGGCGGCCGCGACCGCCTCGCGGGTGCGCCGCTGGACTTCGACGATCAGCGCGCCGATCTGCTTGGTCTGGTGCAGCGAGGACTCGGCGAGCTTGCGGACCTCGTCGGCGACGACCGCGAAGCCGCGCCCGTGCTCGCCGGCCCGGGCCGCCTCGATCGCGGCGTTGAGGGCCAGCAGGTTGGTCTGATCGGTCAGCGCGTCGATCGTCTCGACCACGACCCCGATCTGCGAGGAGAGGTCGCCCAGCTCGCGGATCCGCTGCGCCGCCAGCGCCACGCCGCGCTCGATCGCGCGCATGTCCTCGATCGTCGCGCTGACCGCGCGGGCGCCCGCCTGCGCGCTGGTGCGCGTCTGCTGGCCGGTGGCGGCCAGGTCGGCCGAGATCGCCGCCACCCGCTCGACGTCGCCGGCCATCCGCTGGGCGTCGGTCGAGGCGCTGCGCAGCTGCACGGCCTGGTCGAGCGCGCCGCGCGCGATGCCGTCGATCGCGCTCTCGAACTGGCGCACGATCACGTTGGAGGTCTCGGCCGCGCCCGAGAGGTCGGTCGAGCCGTGGGCCAGCTCGCGCACCGCCAAGCCGACGCCGCCGACGATCTCGGCCGAGCGCGAGGCGGCCAGGTCGAGCCCGCGCGCGTGCTCGGCCAGCTCGCGCGAGGACGCCTGCAGCGCCAGCACGATCTCGCGCAGCGTCTCGGTCATCCGCGCGACCGCGTGGCCGAGCCGGTCGCCCGCGCCGGCCGGGACGATCGAGCACGACACGTCGCCGTCGGCGATGGCGCCGGCCACGTCGGCGACGGCGCGCTGGTAGGCCACCAGGCGCGCGAACGAGGCCGCGACCCGGCCCAGCTCGTCCTCGCCCGGCCGGGTGCGGACGTCGTCGACCCGGCCTTCGGCCAGCGCCTCGGCGTCGCGCGCGAGCGTGCTGGCGTTGCGCGCCAGCGGCCGCACGATCGCCCACAGCAGCAACAGCACGACTCCGACCGCGACCAGGCCGGTGATCAGGATCGAGCGGAACGCCTGGGCGACGGCCGCGCCGACCGCGTCGAGCGGGACGCCGTCGTAGAGGATCGCGAGCGGCTGGCCCAGGTCGTTGTGGACGATCGCGTAGTGGTTGATGTAGAGCCGGCCGAGGACGGGGCTCACCCCGTCGAACTCCTGGTCCTTGTCGAACGCAGCCCGGGCCGGACCGACCAGCTCGGTGCCGATGATCCGCTTGTCGTCCTGGGTCAGCGTCGTGGCGATCCGGACCGGCTTGCCGCGAACGATCTGGAAGACCGTCGCGTCGGCGCCGGTGACCTCCTTGACGCGGTCCACCAGCGACGTGTCGCCGTTGATGACGTTCGAGCCGAAGGCCAGCTTGCCGTCGGCGGTGAGGTGCGTCTCGCCGTCGGCCAGGGCGAACCCGCGCATCACCTGGGCCGCCGTGCCGACCCTGGTCCGCATCTCGGCCTCGACGGTCTGCGAGATGTCGTGCCGGACCACGATCAGCAGCACCGCCGCGAAGGCGATGAAGACCGCGGCCGTGACGACCAGGATGCGCGCGACGCGCGAACGCCGCCACCAGGAGAAGGAGGCCATGCTCGGGTGTTCGGCCGGAACGCGCGAGGTCTTGACGTTTAGCGGGAACTGGAGTCTTCGGCCGATAGTCGTCGCCGGCCGGAAGAGGAGCTCCATGATCCCGTTCGGCTATGCCCCGATGGAGATGCGCCCGGTCCAGACCGTCCCGGACGGTCCCGGCTGGCAGTACGAGCCCAAGTGGGACGGCTTCCGCTGCTTGGCCTTCCGCGACGGTGCGGAGATCGCACTGCAGTCCAAGGCGGGCCAGCCGCTGGGGCGCTACTTCCCCGAGATCGTCGCGGCGCTGGCCGGCCTCGAGGCCGAGCGGTTCGTGCTCGACGGCGAGCTGGTCGTGCCGCTGGCCGGGGCGCTCTCGTTCGACGCGCTCCAGCAGCGCATCCACCCGGCGGCCTCCCGAGTGCGGATGCTCTCGGAGACGACCCCGGCCTGGTACCTCGTGTTCGACCTGCTCGCCCAGGCCGGCACCGACCTGGTCGAGCTGCCGCTGGCCGAGCGCCGCGAGCGCCTCGAACGGCTGGCGCCCGCGTTCGACGGCGCGACCCTGCGGCTCTCGCCCGCGACCCGCGAGCGCCGGGTGGTCGACGACTGGTTCGCGCGGGTCGGCGGCGCGCTCGACGGCGTGATCGCCAAGCGCACGGACCTGCCGTACGCGAGCGGCACCCGCGACGCCGCAGTCAAGGTGAAGCGCGCGCGCACCGCCGACTGCGTGATCGGCGGATTTCGCTACGCCAAGGACTCCACCGAGAAGATCGGCAGCCTGCTGCTGGGCCTCTACGACGACCGCGGAAAGCTCGACTACATCGGCTTCTGCAGCGCGTTCTCGGCCGAGCAGAAGCGCGAGCTGCGCGAGCAACTGCGCGCGCACGAGGGCGGCTCCGGTTTCACCGGCGGCGCGCCGGACAGCGCGCCCAGCCGCTGGGACCGCGGCGAGCGCGACAAGAGCTACGTCAAGCTCGACCACGAGCTGGTGCTCGAGGTGTCGTTCGACCAGGTCACCGGCGGCCGCATCCGCCACGGCACCAAGCCCGTGCGCTGGCGCACCGACAAGGCGCCGCGCCAGTGCACTGCCGACCAGCTCGCCACCCCGGACCGCGTCATCGCCCTGCTGGAGTGAGAAAAAGGCTCGGCGGCCGCGGAGCGGCGCTGCTGGCTGCCGGCGGAACGTATTAGGCGATCGTCGACGCGCCGGCCGCGGCCGATCCACCGACGGATCGGCCGCCGACCGGCACCTGGCCGACAAACGGTCTGGTGCAACCGGTCACGCTGCTGATCGACACCGACGATACGCCGACCGTCGGGCGCACCGCGCGAAGCCGCGCTGGGCTCGATACTGTGCTCGACGCGATCCGCGCGCGCCTGACTTCCTGAATCGACCACCAGCGGCGCGGCGGGCAATTCGTTCTCTTGACCGTGCGCAGCCGCGTTGGTACGATGCCGTCGTTCAGCCGGAGTGCGCCGCACGACGCGGATCGTCTCTCCAAGGGCTGTCTTCCGCATGCTTTCAACGGGTGTCCAACAATGTCAACGACCACGAAGCTCGCCATAGGGCGAGCGCGGTTTCGTTTTGCCGCCGTCCTGCTGTCGGCGGGCGTGCTCGCCGGCTGCAGCGGAGGCGGCGCAACGGCGCCGGTGCAGCAGGCGGGCACGGTTGCCGCGCCGCAGGACCGCGCGGGAGCGCAATCGACCGCGCTGCGGCCGCTGCAGCTCGGGCGCACCATCCAGCGCGAAGGCCAGGCCGTGCCCCAGCCCGTGGAGGTGCGGACGTTCACGGCCCAGGTCACGCCGACGACGCGCCAGCTGTCGCCTCAGGAGGCGCGCCGGATCGCGAGCATCGGCTGGGGCGCAAACTACACGACCGCGGCGAACTCGAACAACCTCGGGATCACGACCGGCGGCGACGGCCGGATGTGGTTCTGCGAGAATAACGCCGGCACCAACGGCAAGCTGGGAGCGCTTTCAACGTCCGGCGTGCTCTCGGAGTACACGATCCCGCCGGTCGTGTACAACAACATCACGTATTACTTTCACCCGCTGTACATCACGACGGCGGCCGGGAAGCTGTGGTTCACCAGCGGTAGCGCAATCGGCTCGATAACGACGAGCGGCGCGTTCCAGAGCTTCTATTTCGTGACCTCGGGATCGCAGATCGCTACCGAGGACTTCTCCACGCTGGTGACGGGCTCGGACGGCAACCTCTGGACGCTCGATTACAGCAGCCCGAACAAGATCTGGCGCATCACCACCGGCGGAAGCTTCACGTACGCGCTGCTGCCGACGGCGAACGCGCTGCAGGATGCGTCCCCGGGCCTGATGAGCGTGCCCGGAGGCGACATGTACTTCACCGAGTACAACAAGAACGCGATCATGCGCTGGTCGACGAGCTTCTCGTACACCGAGTACCCGATCGGCATCTCCGGCAGCAACCCGGTCGGCATCACGTACGGCCCGGACGGGAACGTCTGGTTCACCCAAGCCGCCAGCTCCGGAACGAGCGGGTACCTGCTCTACCTCAGCGGCGGTTCGATCTACGGGTACACGCTGCCCAACAATCCGGGGACGATCGCGACCCAGAGCGGATCGGTGTGGTACCTCGCGTCCGGGACGATCAACCAGTTCACCCCCGGCGGAACGACGCTCAACACGTATAACCTGCCGGCCGGCAGCGCGACCGGGGCCGGCATCACCGCCGGGGGGAACTCGGCCCTCTGGTTCACCGGCGGCGGCACCGGCGGGAACGTCGTGACCAAGTTCTTCACGCAGTAAGAGCCGGCGCGGCCGGCGGGGGCGCTTGGTCCCCTGCCGGCCGCAGGCAGCGCGGCGGCCACCGCCGCGGCGACCGCGGTCAGCACCACCGGCGTGAGCGGCAGCTCCAGGGCGCGCCGGAAGTCGAGCGGGTTGAGGACGATCGCGAGCGGTGCGGCGCAGGCCGCGCCGAGCAGGACCGGGACGACCGGCATGCCGCGGCGGCGACGTCCTTCATGGCGGGCAACCCAGCCGCGGATACGCCAGCGCTGCGAGCTTCGGGTACAGCGGCCGGGCTTGAAAGAGCGGGTACTGCGCCTCGTACCACGCCGGCGGGTGCGGGCCGTAGAAGCCCGTCGCCTGTGGGTCGTGCGCGGCCGAGTGGAGAGGAAGAAGCGGCTGGCTGTCCACTGCGCGTCCGCCTCGCACAGGCCGGTGTCGACCAGCATCATGCGCGTATAGAGGTAGCCGTCGGGATCCCAGCGGGTGTCCTTGCGAACCTGGTACGCGAGGGTGGCGCTCGCGGCGAGCAGCACGAACAGGAAGCCGAGAAGGGCGGACGGACGCGGCACGGCCGCCTTCGTTTTCCCATGCCGCCCCCACGGGCGGCCGGGTGGAGCGGTGGGCGAGCGCGGCCTAGGCGGCGGCCGGCCTGGCGGTCACGACCAGGGTCAGTTCCACGGCCAGGTCGACCTCGAGCTGGCAGTCCGAGCAGCGGGCGCGGTGGCCGAGGCCGGCCTCACCGGGATCGGCGTGGGCGTCGCCGCAGTCGGGGCAGAGGAAGTGGGTGTCCATGCCGGCATGGTAGGTGGGCCGAGTGCCAAGTGGGTGGCATCATATTTCCCGTCACACCTAGGGACCGGCGGCTGCCTCGCCGATAACATCAGGCAATGGCGGGCGAGAACCGGTTCGAGCGCGTCCTCGAGATCACCCGGGACATCCTCCGGCTGCGCGATCTCGACCTCGCCCTGGAGTCGATCGCCCGCGGCGTCCTGGACCTGTTCGGCTTCAAGTACGTGACGATCGTCCTGGCCGACGGCAACCAGAGCGGCGAGATGACCCGCCGGGTGCTGCTGGGCTATCCCGAGGAGGTCTCGGAGGCCCGCCGCAACGAGCGGGTCCGCCGGGACGACTTCCTGGCGGTCCTCTCCCCGCAGTTCGAGGTCTTCGAGAACGCGTTCTACATCCCGGCCGAGCGGGAGTTCCAGTGGGACCGCTCGATCTACGCCGGCGAGGCCGACCGGGACTCGCCCCGCCGCGCCGACGACTCCTGGCACGAGCGGGACTCGATCTGCCTGGTGCTGCGCGACTCCGACGGCGAGATGATCGGCTACCTCAGCCCCGACGGGCCGAGCGACGGCCGCATCCCCAGCCGCGAGACCCTGCGCGCGCTGCAGCTGTTCGTGAACCTGATGGGCCTCGCGCTGGCCAACGCCCAGGCCCACCGGGCCGAGGTCGAGCGCAGCCGGCTGCTCGAGGCCAACCAGGCCCGCCTGCGCCACGAGGCGACCCACGACGCGCTGACCGGCCTGCCCAACCGGACCTTCTTCCAGGAGCGGCTCGCCGCGACGCTCGAGTACGCCCGGGCCCGGCCCGACCGCACCTACGCGGTGCTCTTCGTCGACCTCGACGAGTTCAAGTCGATCAACGACTCGCTGGGGCACATCGCCGGCGACGCGCTGCTGATCGCCATCGCCGACCGGATGCGGGCGACCACCGGGGCGGAGGACTTCATCGCCCGGATCGGCGGCGACGAGTTCGCCCTGCTGCTGGCCCACCGCCAGGACATCAGCCAGGTCGAGGACGCGGTCCAGTCGATCCAGGCCGCGCTCGTCGCGCCCATGCTGATCGAGAGCCGCGCCGTCTACAACACCGCCTCGATCGGGATCGCGATCATCGACCGGCACGAGGAGCGGATCGAGGAGGTGCTGCGCAACGCCGACACGGCGATGTATCACGCCAAGTCGCTGGGCCGCGGCCGGCACGCGTTCTTCGACCACCACATGCACTTCGAGGCGACCCGCCGGCTGGCGCTGACCAGCGACCTGCGCGCCGCGATCGAGGGCGAGCAGTTCAGCGTCGACTACCAGCCGATCGTCCGGCTCGGCGACGGCCGCCTGCAAGGCTTCGAGGCGCTGGTGCGCTGGCGCAACCCGGTCACCGGCGAGGTGCTGCCGGGCGAGTTCATCCCGCTGGCCGAGGACGTCGGCCTGGTGGTGCCGATCGGGCGCTTCGTGTTCGTCGACGCCTGCCGGCGCTTGGCCGAGTGGCGCGGCCGCGCGCCGCAGCTCGGGCTGCGCATGCACGTCAACCTGTCGGTCCAGGAGGTGCTCGAGCCCGACCTCGACGCCTTCGTCGCGCGCAACCTGCGCCGCTTCGGGCTCTCCTCCGACGACATCGTCCTGGAGATCACCGAGAGCGCGATCATCCGCTCGAACACGCTCTCGCTGGGCTCGCTGGCGCGCCTGCGCGCGACCGGCGTGCACCTGTGCATCGACGACTTCGGCACCGGCTACTCGTCGCTGCGCTACCTGCACCAGCTCCCGTTCGACGCGCTCAAGATCGACCGCTCGTTCGTCGAGAGCCCCGACGGCAGCCTGGGCAGCCCGCCGATCGTGCGGATGCTGATCCAGCTCGCCCGTTCGTACGACATCGAAGTGGTCGCCGAAGGCGTCGAGACGGCTCGCCAAGCGGACGAGCTCATCGCACTGGACTGCCAGTGCGCCCAAGGCTTCCACTTCCACCGCCCGCTGAGCCCCGAAGCGGTCGGCGCGCTCCTCGACGCGACGGTGCCGGCACCGGTCTGACGTCGGGTTCGCCCGGGCGTGACCCCCGGAACGGCCGTTCACTCACGAAACACCCGGCGCCGCCGGCCCACGATCGCCGCCCCGATGAGACCGCCCAGCGCCCCGCAGAACACGTCGAAGAGGTTCGACGCGAACGACTCGGGTGAGTGCGAGACGATCTTCTGCGCTACCTCAATCGCCGCGCTGAGCAGCGCCACGCCCAGAACCGCGTTGCGAGCGCGCACCCGCCGCCGGCTCGCCAGCGCGACCAGCACCCCGACCACCGAGAACGCGACCACGCTGTAGACCTTGCGCAACCCGATCGCGACCCCGTACGCGTCCGTGTCGTCCTCGCCGAACACCGCAACCGACGCGTGCGCCAGCACCCGCTGCACCGTATGCGCCCCCGGCGCATAGATCCCGTTCTTCACCGCCAGCAGCAAGAACACCAGCCCGACGAGCACCGCGAGAACCAACACCGCCGACCGAGACCGCATGCTCACCCAGCGTTCTTCCCAGCTCGACGATCGCCCACCCGCGCATCGCGCCCATGTCGCGCGAGCGGCGCGAACACAGAGCGGCCCTGGACACGATGTCCGGGGCCGCGTGCCCGCCGCGGCCGCGCGCCGCTCGCGCGACCACGACCACGACCGATCGTGCCTTAGTGGACGAGAAACCCGACCAGCAGCAGGGCGACGATGTTGAGCACCTTGATCATCGGGTTGATCGCCGGGCCCGCCGTGTCTTTGTACGGATCGCCCACGGTGTCGCCGGTGACCGCCGCCTGGTGCGCCAGCGATCCCTTGCCGCCGTAGTTCCCGTCCTCGATGTACTTCTTGGCGTTGTCCCACGCCCCGCCGCCCGAGGTCATCGAGATCGCGACGAAGATCCCGGTGACGATCGCGCCGACCAGCACGCCGCCCATCATCTCGGCCCCGTGGTTGCCCGGCAGCACGCCGATCAGCGAGAGGACGACGATCAGGATCGGCACGCCGATCGGGATCAGCGCCGGCACGATCATCTCGCGCAGCGCGGCCTTGGTCACGATGTCCACCGTCGTGCCGTAGTTCGGCTTCTGGGTGCCGTCCATGATGCCGGGCATCTCGCGGAACTGGCGCCGCACTTCCTCGACGACCGCGCCGCCGGCCCGGCCGACCGACTCCATCGAGAGCGAGGCGAACAGGTATGGCAGCAGGCCGCCGACGAGCAGCCCGGTCAGCACGTAGGGGTTGTCCAGGCCGAAGGTGACCTTGTTGGTCGAGCACGCGAGCGCGGCGTTGGCCGCGCACTTGTCGCTCAGCTCCTGGAGGAACGAGGCGAACAGCACGACCGCCGCCAGCCCGGCCGAGCCGATCGCATAGCCCTTGGTGACGGCCTTGGTGGTGTTGCCGACCGCGTCGAGCGGGTCGGTCACGCCGCGCACGCTCTCGGGCATGTCCGACATCTCGGCGATGCCGCCGGCGTTGTCGGTGATCGGGCCGAACGAGTCGATCGCGACGATGATCCCGGCCATCGAGAGCATGGCCATGACCGCGATGCCGACCCCGTAGAGCCCGGCGAAGCCGTACGAGACGAGGATGCCGACGACGATCACCAGCGCCGGCAGCGCGGTCGACTGCATCGAGACCGCCAGGCCCGCGATCATGTTGGTCGCGTGGCCGGTCAGCGACGCCTTGGCGATCCGCTTGACCGGGCCGTACTGGGTGCCGGTGTAGTACTCGGTGATGTAGGTGATGAGGCCGGTGACGACCAGCCCGACCAGCGCGCAGACCCAGATCGCGAAGGTCCCGATCTGCTGGCCGTTGGGCAGCGCCACGCCGCCGTTGCCGAACTCGGCGTTGGCCACGAAGTAGAAGGCGATCGCCGAGAGCACGCTGGCGACGATCAGGCCCTGGTACATCGCGCCCATGATCTTGCCGGGCGACGGCAGCGCGGTCTTGCTCATCCGCACGAACAGCGTGCCGATGATCGAGGCGACGATCGAGACGCCGCCGAGGATCAGCGGGAACGTCACCGCGCCGGGCAGCTTGGTGCCGAACAGCAGGTGGCCCAGCAGCATCGCGGCGATCGTCGTGACGGCGTAGGTCTCGAACAGGTCGGCCGCCATGCCGGCGCAGTCGCCGACGTTGTCGCCGACGTTGTCCGCGATGACGGCCGGGTTGCGCGGGTCGTCCTCGGGGATGCCGGCCTCGACCTTGCCGACGAGGTCGGCGCCGACGTCGGCGGCCTTGGTGAAGATGCCGCCGCCCAAGCGCGCGAAGACCGAGATCAGCGAGCAGCCGAAGGCCAGACCGATCAGCGCCGCGAGGCTGTCGCTCTCCGGCGCGGCGTGGCCGGCGTTGATCGCGCTGACGATCCAATAGTAGCCGCTGACCGCGAAGAGGCCCAGGCCAACGACCAGCAGGCCGGTGACCGAGCCGCCCTTGAACGCGAGGTCGAGCGCCGGCGCCACGCCACCGCGCGCCGCCTCGGCGGTGCGGACGTTGGCGCGGACCGAGACGATCATGCCGATGAAGCCGGCCCCGCCCGAGAGCACCGCGCCGATCACGAAGCCGAGCGCGGCTTCCCAGCCGAGCGGGGACGGCAGCACCGCGATGACGATCGCCAGGATGACGGCGACGATCGCGATGGTCGTGTACTGGCGCTTCAGGAACGCCATCGCGCCCTCTTGGATGGCGGCGGCGATCGACTGCATGGTCGCGTTGCCGGCTGGCTGCTTGAGCACCCAGGAGGCAAGGTAGGCGCCGTACAGGATCGCGATGATGCCGGCGACGAGGCCGACGGTGATTCCGAGCTGTTGAGTCAAACCGATGGTCACGGAAGGGTCCTTTGCGACACAAGAAAGGCCCGACATCGTCGAGCGCTTCGAACGGTCCCCCGTTTAGCGCGCTTTGGCTGCTGTCCTTGTCGGTCGGTAACGGGCATCACCGCGCCGGGGGCGAAAGGGGCGCCCGGCATGGAGTCGACGGAGTTCCTGGTGGTGGGCTGCGGGCCGGCCGGTGGCACCGCAGCCCGCGAAGCCGCTCGGCAGGGCGTGGCGACCGTGGTGCTCGAGCGGGACCTCGTGGTCGGTGCCAAGCGGGTCTGCGCCGCCGGCCTGCGGCCCGGCTTCTGCGAGGACTTCGACCTGCCGCGCTCGATCGTGCACCTCGACCCCGGCACGATCACCCTCTCGACCGCGGCGCGGACCTACGCCTTTGCGGTCGGCCCGGCCCACACCACCACCCGCGAGGAGCTCGACGGCACGCTCGGCGCGCTGGCGGCTGATGAAGGCGCCGAGATCCGGACCGGGGCGCTGTTCCGCTGGCTGCGGCGCGAGCGCGAGGGGATCGTGGTCGAGTACGCCGACACCCGGGCCGGCGCGCGCCGGCGGATCCGGGCCCGCAGCGTCTTCCTGGCCCAGGGCTCCTCGGCCCGGCTGGACGAGGTCGACCCCCGCTTCCGCTACGACCGCTGGAGCGCGGGCCTGATCACGTGCTTCCAGTACCGGGTCTATCCCGAGCGGCCGGCCGTGCCGGCCGCCTACGCCACGCTGGAGATGCACTACTACCTCAGCCCGCGCTCGGGTCACAACGTGATCGCCTGGATGTTCCCCAAGCGCGATCACCTCTCGATCGGCCTGGGCATCCAGGCCAAGATCGGCGGGGCCGCGCTGCGGGCCGAGCTCGACGCCTTCCTGCCAACCGTCGAGCGGCGGCTGTTCGCCGGCATCCCCTACCGGGTGCGCGAGGAGGGCAACCTGCTCTACGGCGGGCTGCCCCGGCCGGCGATCGGCGCGGCCGGCGTGATGGTCGGCGGCACGGCCGCCGGGCTGGTCGACGCGACCACCGGCGAGGGCATCCACGAGGCGGCCAGCACCGGCCGGCTCGCCGCGGCTGCCGTCGCCGCCGCGCGGACCGGCGAGGCGAGCGACCCGGCGCCGGGCTACCAGCACGCGGTGCAGCGCGCGTTCTACGGCCGGCTGCGCCACCGCCAGAAGCTGATGGCGTTCCTCGAGCGGCGGCCTGCCCGGTTCGACGTGCTGTTCCGGCAACTGGAGCGAACTCCGCGCTTCGCCGAACTCTTGCAACGGGACCGTAACGCGTTCAGCCCGCTCGAATGGGCATACCTGTACGCGCAAGCGGCGAAGTTCTCGCTCTCCGCCCTGGGCGCGTAGGCCTCTGCATGCTGCGTTTTCTCGTCGACCGAATCGTGCGGCTGATCGTCGTGCTGCTCGGCATCACCGTGGCGAGCTTCCTGTTCCTGCACCTGATCCCGGGCGACCCGGTCGCGCTGCGGCTGGGCGAGCACGCCACGCCCGAGGCGGCGGCGGAGCTGCGCGCGCAGCTCGGCCTGGACAAGCCGTGGTGGGTGCAGCTCGGCGTGTACCTGCTGGCGGTGCTGCACGGCGACCTCGGCCGCTCGGTCTTCGACTCGCAGCCCGTGCTCGCCACGCTCGGCCAGTACTTCCCGGCCACGCTCGAGCTCACGCTGGGCGCGATGCTGGTCGCGGTCGCGATCGGCATCCCGGCCGGCGTGCTCGCCGCGGTGCGCCACCGCGGCGCGCTCGACGCGCTGACCATGAGCGCGGTGCTGCTCGGCGTCTCGATCCCGGTCTTCTGGCTGGGCTGGATCCTGGTCTACCTGCTGGCGGTGCTGCCCGCGCACGCCGGGCTGAACCTCTTCCCGATCTCGGGCCGCATCTCGTCGGCCTACTTCGTCCCCGCGCGCACCCACCTGCTGGTGCTCGACGCGCTGCTGGCCGGCAACGGCCGGGCCGCGCTCGACGCGCTCTGGCACCTGGTCCTGCCGGCGCTGACGCTGGGCACGATTCCGCTCGCGATCGTCGCCAAGATCACCCGCAGCGGCATGCTCGACGTGCTGCAGTCGGACTACATCCGCACCGCGCGGGCCAAGGGGCTGGACGAGCGCAGCGTGGTGCTGCACCACGCGCTGCGCAACGCGCTCATCCCGATCATCACCGTGCTCGGCCTGCAGACCGGCCTCTTGCTGGGCGGCGCGGTGCTGACCGAGTCGATCTTCGCCTGGCCGGGCGTCGGCCGGCTCGCCTTCGAGGCGATCTCCAACCGCGACATGCCGCTCATCAACGGCTGCGTGCTGCTCTTCGCCGTCGTCTTCGTCGTCGTCAACGCGGTGGTCGACCTGCTCTATGCGGCCGCCAACCCGCGCATCCGATACAGCTAGGATGACCGTCACGCCGCGCCGTGCTTGATATCTCCGACCACGAGTTCGCGGCGCTGCGCGACCTGATCCGCGAGCGGTTCGGGATCTACTACGACGACCAGAAGCGCTTTCTGCTGCTGAGCCGGCTGCAGACGCGGCTGGCCAAGCGCGGCTTCGAGACCTACCGCGCCTACGTCGCCTTCCTGCGCGGCGACCCGCAGCGCGAGCAGGAGTGGGCCGACCTCGCCTCGGTGCTCTCGAACAACGAGACCTATTTCTTCCGCGAGCGCGCGCAGCTCAAGGCGCTCGCCGGGCCGGTCCTCGACGAGCTGCTGGCGCGCTCGCCGCGGCTGCGGCTGTGGTCGGCCGCCTGCTCGTCGGGCGAAGAGCCGTACTCGCTGGCGATGATGCTGCTCGAGAGCGGCAAGCTGGCCGAGCCGCTGCTCTCGATCCGCGCGACCGACATCTCGCCCCGGGTGCTCGAGCTGGCCGACCGCGGCTTCTACCGGGCGCTCTCGTTCCGCGCCACCGAGCCCGGGCTGATCCAGAAGTGGTTCACGCCCCAGGGCGACGGGTTCGTCATCGCCGAGCGGGTCAAACGGCTGGTCCGGTTCGGCCGCCTGAACCTGCTGGACGCCGCGCAGGTCGGCGGAGAAGGCCCGTTCGACGCGATCTTCTGCCGCAACGTGCTGATCTATTTCGACAAGCCGACCCAGAAGCGGGTGGTCGAGTCGTTCGCCCGGGCGCTGCGGCCGGGAGGCTATCTGTTCTTGGGCCACGCCGAGTCGCTGTTCCACCTGACCGACCTGTACGAGCCGATCATCGGCCCCGACGCGATCGTCTACCGCCTGCGCGCCCCGGTGCCGGCATGACGCGGCTGATCACCGTCGTCGTCACCGACGACTCGGGGTTCATGCGGCGCGCGATCCAGAAGATGCTGGAGAAGGAAGCCGACATCCGGGTCGTCGGCACCGCGGCCAGCGGCGAGGAGGCGATCGCGCGGGTCGAGGCGCTCCGGCCCGACGTCGTCACCATGGACGTCGAGATGCCGGGGATCGGCGGGCTCGAAGCGGCGCGGACCATCGTCGAGCGGCGCGGGCCGCCGGTCATCATGGTCTCGGCCGTCACCCGCGAGGGCGCCGAGACGACCTTGCGCGCGCTCGAGGCCGGGGCGGTGGACTTCATCCCCAAGCCCGACTCGGCCCTGATCGACATCGTCAACGTCCAGCGCGAGCTGGTCGAGAAGGTGCGCCACTTCGGCGCCCGCGGCGCCTACCTGCGCGCCATGCGCGACTCGGCCCGGATCGCGCGGGCCGACGTCGCCCAGGCGCTCAAGCCGCGCGTCTCGCCGCCCCCGGCCGCCCCACCCGCCCGGCCGGCGCCGCCGGCCCGCACGTCGACCTTCGCCTGCGTGGCGATCGGGACGTCGACCGGCGGCCCGGTCGCGCTCTCGCAGATCCTGCCCAAGCTGCCGGCGGACTTCCCGCTGCCGATCGTCGTGGTCCAGCACATGCCGCCCGGCTTCACCCGCCCGCTGGCCGAGCGGCTCGACGGCGCCAGCCGGATCACCGTCGTCGAGGGCAGCGACGGCCTGGCGCTGGCGCCGGGAACGGCGGTGATCGCGCCGGCCGGCAAGCAGCTCCGGCTGCGCCGGGCGCTGGGCGCCGTCGTCGTCACGCTGAGCGACGACGAGGTCAAGTCGCTCCACGTGCCCAGCGTCGACGTCATGGCCGCCTCGGTCGGCGAGCTCTACGGGGCGGGGGCGCTGGGCGTGATCCTGACCGGGATGGGCCACGACGGGGTCGAGGGCCTGCGCACGATCAAGGACCGGGGCGGTTTCGTGCTGGGCCAAGACGAGCAGAGCTCGGTGGTCTACGGCATGCCGCGTGCGGCCGCGGTGGCCGGGCTGGTCGACCGGGTGGTGCCGCTGGAGGCCGTGCCGCGCGCCCTCTGCGAGCTGACCGGGACGCCCTTCGCTCGAATTTGACAAAAGCCGGCCGAGCCGCCCGCTCGGATTTGGCCGGACTTCGCCGATACGTTAACGGACCGCGTACGCAAAAACCGGACCGCTCGGGAGGGAGCCTCGCGTGCCCGGCGTGAACGGGACCGGTCAATGACGGGGGACGGGCGCCCCGGTAGGCCCGGTATGGGAGCAGGCCGTGAAAGCAGTTCGCGAGACTCCTCGGTACGTGATCGGTGGGACGGAGCTCAGTCGCGAAGAGATCGTCCACAAATACCTCCACCTGGTGAAGTACGTCGCCGGGCGTATTTCGATCAACCTGCCGCCGAACGTCGAGATCAACGACCTGATCAACGACGGCATCCTCGGGCTGATCGACGCCATCGAGAAGTACGACGACGCGCGCGGGGTCAAGTTCGAGACCTACGCGATCACGCGCATCAACGGCGCGATCCTCGACGCGCTCCGAGCGCTCGACTGGGTTCCCCGCGCGGTGCGCCAGCGGGCGCGCGAGCTGGAGCGGACCTACCAGGAGCTCGAGGTCGAGTACGGCCGGGCCGCGACCGAGGACGAGGTCGCCGCGAAGATGGGGCTGACCCGTAAAGAGCTCGACGTCCTGATGCAGAAGATCCGCGGCACCGCGGTCCTCTCGCTCGAGGAGTTCCTGCCCAACGAGCGCGGCTACGAGATCCCGCTGCTCGACACCCTGCGCGACGACGGCACCGACGTCACCAACGCGGTCGAGGCACGCGAGATCAAGGCCGCCCTGGTGCGCGCGGTCGACGAGCTGCCGCCCCAAGAGCGGACCGTCATCTCGCTCTACTACTTCGAGGGTCTGACCCTCAAGGAGATCAAGGGCGCGCTCAACGTCTCGGAGTCGCGCGTCTCGCAGATCCACGCCCAGGCCGTGATCCACCTGCGCACCAAGCTCAAGGCGCTGCGCGGCGACCTGGGCTACCGCGACGGCGACCCGACCGTCAAGCAGAAGTACACCCGCCGCAACGCCGCCCCGGCGGCACCGGTGCGGGACGTCGGCGCCGCCGGCTGAGCGCCGTGGCGATCCGTCCGACCGACATCCAGGGCGCGATCTGGCAGTCGGCGCAGAACGCGCCGCTGGCCCAGCGCGCCGACGAAGCACCCCGCGCCGCGCAGGCCGCCGCCCAGGCCGCGTTCGCGGCCCAGGTCTCGGAGCGCAACGAGACCGTCGCCGAGGCGCACAAGGTCGAGGGCAACCGGGTCGGCCCGGACGCCGACGGCCGCAAGCGCGGCGACGCGGAGCCGCGCGAGCGCCGGCCGCACGACCCGTTCGCGAGCGCCGTCGACGAGGCGGCCGGGCTCGACGAGCCGCCGCACCTGATCGACTTCACCGCCTAGATGAGCGTCGATCCGCTCGCGGCCGGCGGCGCGGATCTGGCCGCGATCCTCGACGCCGAGATCGCCGCGCTGGCGGCCGACGCGCAGTCGCTGAGCGAGCTGCTGGTCGTGAACGCGGTCGTCTCGGCCCGCGTGCTGCCCTCCAACGGGCTGACCGACCTGGTCGAGATCGCCGGCCGCCGGGTCGCGGCCTCGCTGCCGGCGACCGTGCGCCCCGGCGAGGTGGTCGCGGTGCGGGTGACCGGGTTCGACGGCGGCCGCATCCTGCTCCAGATCGTCGGCAACGACGAGGGCGAGCCGGCCTCGCCGAGCCCGCCGGTCGCGCCGCCGCCCGGCGCCTTCGTCGCCGCCTCGATCCGGCCGGCGGTCGCGGGCACCGCCCCGCCGGCCGCGGCGCCCGCACCGGCCACGGTCCCCGCCCGGGCCGCCGTCGTTCAGCCGGGCGGTGCCCCGAGCTCGATCGAAGCCCGGCTCGCGGCCGCCCGGGCGGCGCTCGCGCCGCGCACCGGCGCGCCCAGCCCGTCACCCGCGGCCGAGCCGCCGCGCGCACCGGCCGGGTCGAGCGCGCCGCCGGCGGGCGCGCGCTTCGTGGCGCCGCCGCCGATCGCGGTGAAGCCGCCCTTCGTCGTGCCGCGTCCGGCCGGCCTCGCGGCGTACGCCGAGCCGGCCGGGCTGCTGCGCGGGCTGCGGTTGCCGGCGACCGCGATGAACCTGGCCTCGGCGGCGCTCGCGCTGGAGCGGCCCGACCGGCTGCCGGCCGCTCTGGCCGCGCTCGAGCAGGTGCTGCCGGGCGGCGACGCCGACCCGCAGGTCGCGACCTTGCGCACGCTGCTGGCCTTCGTCGGCCGGCTCGAACCGCGCTCGCCGGTGCTCGCGGCCCAGATCGCCGCGTTCGTCGAGCACGCCGTCGACGGCGCCGAGCCCAAGCTCGCCACGCTGCTCGCCGCGACCCGCGCCGCGAACCCCGAGCCGGACGCGGCGCTGCCGCAGCCGGCGCTGCCCGCCGCGCTCGCCGCCGAGCGCAGCGCCGCGCTCGGCGCGGATCTCAAGCAGACGCTGCTCGCGCTCGCGGCCGACCCGGCAACGCCGGAGCCGGTCGCGCCCGCGCTGACCGGCGCGCTGACCGCGCTGACCGCGGTGCAGACGCAAGCCGCCCAACTGCTGGCCAGCCGGCCCGACGGGGTGGCGTTCACGCTGCCGCTGGCGACGCCCCACGGTCAGCAGAACGCGCGCATCGTGGTGCAGCGCGAGGCGCCGCAAGGGCGCGGCGTGCCGGTCGACGGGGCGAACTTCCGGATCGCCTTCGTGCTCGACACCGCGCACTACGGCACCGTCGCGATCGACCTGGTCACCGTCGGCCGCGAGGTCGCCGTCGACGTGCGGGCCCAGAGCGCGCCCGCGCTGCGCGCCTTCCGCGCCGCGCTGGGCGGCCTGACCGCGCGGCTGGAATCGCTGCGCTACCGGGTCGCCTCGGCCGCGACCTCGCTGTGCTCGGTATGAACGCGCGCTACTTCGACGCCCGCCGCAACCCGCCGCAGCGGCCCGCCGCCGCCGCGCTCGCCTACGACCCGACCGGTCCGGCGCCGCCCGAGATCGTCGCGGTCGGCCGCGGCCTGGCCGCCGCCGAGATCGTTCGGCTGGCGCGCGAGCACGACGTCCCGGTCCACCAGGATGCCGGCCTGGTGGAAGCGCTGGCCAAGCTCGAGGTCGGCACGATCATCCCGCACGAGCTCTACGCCGTGGTGGCCGAGGTGCTCGCCTTCGTCTACGCGGTCGACGCGCAGGCCGCGCCGTAGACCGGAGAACCGGCCGGCGCGCCGAAGCGGCGTCTCCGTGAAAATCCGCAGACCGGGACGCCGCGCCGGCGCGTTCCTCGCCGCGGCGCTCGCCTGCGTGCCGCTCGCCTTCGCGCCGCTCGCCGCGCGCGCCGACGACCCGTTGCCGGCACTGCCGACCACGCCCGACGCGATCACGCACCACGCGCTCGCGCTCGCCGGCCGCACGCTGCGCTACACCGCGACCGCCGGCCGCACCGTGCTGCGCGACGCCAAGGACGAGCCGGCGGCGAGCCTGTTCTGGGTCGCCTACACGCTCGACGGGGCGCGCGAGGCGACCCGGCCGGTGGCGTTCCTGTGGAACGGCGGCCCGGGCTCGTCGACGCTCTGGCTGCACCTGGGCGCGTTCGCGCCGCTGGTCGTGCGCACCAACGACACCGGCACCGTCGCGGTGCCGTCGGCGCTGGTGCCCAACGACGGCACGCTGCTCGGTTCGACCGACCTGGTCTTCGTCGACGCGCCCGGCACCGGCTTCAGCCGGGTCGGCGGCAAGGGCAAGCCGGCCGACTTCTACGGCGTCGACCAGGACGCGCGCGCGTTCACCCAGTTCGTCGAGCGCTGGCTCAGCGCGCACGACCGCTGGGGCTCGCCCAAGTTCCTGATCGGCGAGTCGTACGGTACGAACCGCGCGGCCAACGTCGCCGACCGGCTGCAGAGCGCGGGCGTCGGGCTCAACGGCGTGGTGCTGATCTCGAGCTGCCTCGACCTCAACACGCTCGACCCCGCCCCGCCCGGCGAGGACCTCTCCAACGTCAAGTACCTGCCCAGCGAAGCCGCCGTCGCGTGGTACCAGAACGCCCTGCCCGGCCCGCGCCCGGCCCAGCTCGAGCCGTTCCTCGCCGAGGTGCGGCGCTTCGCCGCCGGCCCGTACGCGAGCGCGCTCCTGCAAGGCGCCGACCTCGACCCGGCGGCGCGGCGCGCGATGGTCGCGCAGCTCCACCGCTACCTCGGCCTGGACGAGGCCTACATCGACCGGGCCGACCTGCGCGTCGACCCGACCCGCTTCGAGAAAGAGCTGCTGCGCGCGCGGGGCCGGCTCACCGGCCGGCTCGACGGCCGTTTCGTCGGCTACGACCTCGACCGCAACAGCGACTCGCCAGCCTACGACCCGGTGCTGGATGCCTCGGTCCAAGCCGCGTTCGTCGGCGCGTTCAACCGCTACGTGCGCGAGGACCTCGGCTACCGCGAGACCATGCGCTACCTCCCGTTCGGCCCGAGCGAGATCGGCAACGCCTGGAACCAGAAGCGCGACGCGAACGACGTCGGCATCGGCGTGCAGGTGCCGGACGCGATTCCGGACCTGGCGCAGGCGCTCACGCGCAATCCCGGGCTGCGGGTGTTCTCGGCCAACGGCTACTACGATCTGGCGACGCCGTTCTTCGGCACGGAGATCGACCTGGCGCACTTGGGGCTCGATCCGGCGCTGCGCTCCCACGTCAGCTACGGGTACTATCGAGCGGGGCACATGATCTATCTCGAGCCCGAGTCGCGGCGGAAGCTGCGCGGCGACATCGAGACCTGGATGCGGGGAACGCTGCGACCATAGCGGCTCGGGGTACCGCGAGCGCATCCCTTACAGCAGGCCGTGCTGGCGCATTCCTTCGTCGCTGTCGTGGCCGATCTCGTTCTTGTAGTGCTCCAGCGCACCATCCGCCGCGCGGTCGCGGTACTTCGCGCGCAGCGCTTCCCGCGCCGGCTCGTCGAGCGGCACGAACCCGTCGGCGATCCGCAGGTGGTGGTCGAGCACCGCCTGCGAGTCGATCCCGGTCACCGTCGTGAGCACGCCGGGCACCGACATGGCATAGCGCAGCGCGTCGCCGGGGTCGATCCCGCCCGCCGCCAGCCGGCGGCCGTCCATGAACGCCTTCATGCCGATCGGCCTGATGCCGCGCTCGCGCGCCAGCGGCAGCACCGCGCGCTCGAAGCTGCGGTAGCCGGGGTCGACCAGGTTCAGCGGCAACTGCACGGTGTCGAAAGGAAAGCCGCGCGCGATCATGTCGCGCTGGAGCGCCGGGTGGCGGTGGCCGCTGAAGCCGACGAAGCGCACCGTGCCCGCGCGCTTGGCCGCGGCGAGCGCTTCGAGCACGCCGCCCGGCGCGTAGCAGCGCTCGGGGTCGTCGTCGTAGATGCACTCGTGGACCTGCCAGAGGTCGAGCCGGTCGGTCCGCAGCCGGCGCAGCGACTCCGCGAGCTGCCGCAGCGCCACGCCGGCGCCGCGCCCGTGGGTGCAGACCTGGGTCATCAGGAAGACGGCGTCGCGCTTGCCCGCCAGCGCCTTGCCCATCCGCTCCTCGCTCGCATGCCCGTGGTACTCCCAAGCGTTGTCGAGGAAGGTGATGCCGGCGTCGATCGCCGCGTGCAGCAGGCGGATCGCCTCGGCTTCGTCGGCGAGCTTGCCCAGGTGGTAGCCGCCGAAGCCGAGCGCCGACACGGCGACGCCCGGCGCGATCTCACGCCGCGGGATCATGCGGGCTTCGTACGCACCCGCAGCGAACCGGCCCTACCCGTGAGTTGGTTCGCGAAGCTCAAGACCGCGCTGACCAAGACGCGCGAGGCGTTCGGCGGCGAGCTGGAGACGATGGCGCTGGCGCGCCGCCCGGTCGACGACGACCTCTGGGACGACCTGGAGGAGCTGCTGCTGCGGGCCGACTTCGGCGTGCCGACGACGCTCAAGATCGTCGCGGCGCTGCGCGAGGTCGCCAAGCAGGACCGCTACCAGACCAGCGACCAGGTCGTGGCTCGCTTCCGGCGCGACGTGCAGAACTTCCTGACCCTGCCCGCGATGGGGCTCGACCTCGAGGGCAAGCCGGCGGTGGTGCTGGTGGTCGGCGTCAACGGCAGCGGCAAGACGACCACGATCGGCAAGCTCGCGACCATGCTGCGCAAGCAGCGCAAGCGGGTGATGGTGGTCGCGGCCGACACCTTCCGGGCTGCCGCGGCCGAGCAGCTCGCGATCTGGGCCCAGCGCGCGGGCGCCGAGTACGTGCGCGGCGCGGAGGGCAGCGACCCCTCCTCGGTCGTGTTCGACGGCATGAGCGCGGCCAAGGCGCGCGGGGTCGACGTCGTGCTGGTCGACACCGCCGGCCGCCTGCAGACCAAGACCAACCTGATGGAAGAGCTCAAGAAGATGCGCCGCATCATCGAGCGCGAGACCGGCGCCCCGCCGGCCGAGACGCTGCTGGTGGTCGACGGCACCACCGGCCAGAACGCGCTCTCGCAAGCCAAGCTCTTCAACGAGGCGACCCAGCTCACCGGGGTGGTGGTGACCAAGCTCGACTCGACGTCGAAGGGCGGGGTGCTGGTGGGGATCGTCGACCAGCTGGTCGTGCCGGTGAAGTACATCGGCCTGGGCGAGTCGGTCGACGCGCTCCAGGCCTTCGACCCCGCGCAGTTCACCAAGGCGCTGTTCGAGACGGCCGCGTAGCGTCGTCCCGCCAGCACCCGTGCGTCAGCGATTGCGGTCGCGGTTGGAGATCGTGTAGGGCGTGCCGTCCAGGCGCGTGATCGTCACCGAGAAGTTCTCGTTGTAGGTCGGCGCGAGGTCGCGCAGGATCGACAGCGCGACCGCTTCGCCGAGCCGGATCGATTCGACGGTGTCGCTGCGCCAGTGGATGCCGGCGTGGATGCCGTGGCCGAACGAAACGTTCGAAGCCAGCTTGTGCAGCTCGCCGTTGAGCGTCAGGGCCGGATTGCCGGGTGCCGTGATCAGCGCGTTGCCGGCCGGGTTCGCGATCTTCGCCAGGTGCGCGAACGGCGCGGCGGTGTAGTCGCCGACGATCGCGTCGCCGTCCCAGAAGAACTTCAGCACGGTGATGCAGGCGCCCGCGACCGTGCCGTGGCCCGTCGGGTACGCGGGGTGCGTGGGCGAGCCTTCCGGAAAGGCTTGCGGAAGATACCGCGAGCCGCCGTGCGCGGCGGCGCTCGCGGCGACCGCCGCCGAGTTCACGACCAGGTCGCGCGGTGTCTGCGAGGTGGGCGGGTAGTAGCCGATGTGGCGCAGGTGCACGAGGTTGCCGCCGGCCTCGGGCCGGTGCCGCAGGTGGACGAACCACTTCTGCCACCAGACCGCCTTGAGCGCTTCGTTCGCGGCGTAGCCGATGAGCGCGCTGACGTCGGGGCCGCCGAAGGTGGCGAACGGCTTCTGCGTGCGCGACTTGGGGTAGGCGTTGGGCGGCATCCCGACGGCCGCGTAGGGGCTGCCGGGATTCGCCGGGTGGCCGTGCTTGTCGAGCACTTGGTTGGCGATGAGATACGTCTGGTAGAGGACGTCGTTGTACGTGTAGGAGGCCAGGCCGCGGCCGTTGTGGAGGTATTCCGGCGGTCCCAGCGGGAGCGCGGGCGGCCCGGGCGCCGCGTTCTGCGCCGCGACGTAGGTCGGGGTCGTCGTCATGAACGGCCCGTATCCGGGCGCGACGATGCCGTACTTCTGGTCGACCGCGAGCGCGCCGAACTGCGCCGGGAGCAGCCAGAGCTGCGAGACGTACGGGCCGACCTCTTCGCCCGGGAACGGTCCGCGGAACAGCAGGTGCGCCGTGACGTTTCCGGCCGCATTCTTGGGCCCGGCGTAGTACGGCTTCACCGGGGCGCTGTTCAGCTCGGCGACGGCGTTCGCCGCGGTCGGGTCCGTCCCGTACTGGTTGACGTCGACGTTGCGCAGCAGCGAGGCCCAGTACATCTCGATCAGCTCGACGGCGTACTCGTCGCTCGCCACCGGCGGCGCCGGCGGGACCGGGTACTGCGTGCTGTCCAGACCGATCGGGTGGAACGCGAGGCCGCCTTGCGGCCCGTTCAGCTTGTCGCCGCCGGTTCCGATCTGGATGCGCTCGAAGTCGGCCGGGCTGCCGCTCAGCAAGGCGGCCACGAACGAGGCGAACGATGCCGGAACGACGAGCCCGGTCACCGGGTCGTGCTGCAGGCCCTTGGAGTAGGTGCCGCGCTCGTCGGGGTACCGGCCCTGGTCGCCGTTGTCGGCTTGAGCGGGGAGCGGCGCCAGCGAATCACGGTACGCCAGGTCGCGCCGCAGCCGAAGAGCCTCGAGAACCCGGTCGCTCATCATCCCTCACCCGAGAAGTCGGCGTCCGACGGCCGATCGTCCCGCCGGGCTCAATCCTAGCACAGGGATACAGTGCAAGCAAACCTCGTCTCATCGCGACGGCACCCGTCCGGGCGAGCTGTTCGACCTGCACAGCGAGGAGCACGCCGGCCGACTTTCCGCCCGGCTGCATCGAACAGAGGTTCGATCGGCGCGGGCTGCGAAGGATGGGACAACGACGCGCCCTAGCGGTTGCGGGCTCTCGGTGGGAACGTCAGGTGACGGCCCGCGAGACTGCCACGCATATGGCATCGAGGCGCGGTACCGTCGGACTCGAACCGACACCATCACGCCGCACGGAGCACCAATGGCCGACGAAAAAGCAGTAGCCCTCTCCAACGCGCTCGCCCAGATCGAGCGCCAGTTCGGCAAGGGCTCGATCATGAAGATGGGCGAGCACGCCGAGAAGATGGCCTTCGAGGTCATCTCGACCGGCTCGATCGCCGTCGACCTCGCGCTGGGCGTCGGCGGCCTGCCGCGCGGGCGCATCGTCGAGATCTACGGGCCGGAGTCGTCCGGCAAGACCACCCTGGCCCTGCACGTCATCGCCGAGGCCCAGAAGAGCGGCGGCACCGGCGCCTTCGTCGACGTCGAGCACGCGCTCGACCCGACCTACGCCCAAGGCCTGGGCGTCGACCTCGACAACCTGCTGGTCTCGCAGCCGGACGCCGGCGAGCAGGCGCTCGAGATCGTCGAGATGCTGGTCCGCTCCAACGCCGTCGACGTGGTCGTGCTCGACTCGGTCGCGGCGCTGGTCACCAAGGCCGAGCTCGAAGGCGACATGGGCGACACCCACGTCGGCCTCCAGGCGCGGCTGATGTCGCAGGCGCTGCGCAAGCTGACCTCGGCGATCTCGCGCTCCAAGTGCATCGTGATCTTCATCAACCAGCTGCGCGAGAAGGTCGGGGTCATGTTCGGCAGCCCCGAGACGACCTCGGGCGGCCGCGCGCTCAAGTTCTACGCCTCGGTTCGCCTGGACATCCGCAAGCTCGAGCAGATCAAGGTCGGCCAGGACGTGGTCGGCACGCGCACCCGGGTCAAGGTGGTCAAGAACAAGGTCGCCCCGCCGTTCCGCCAGGCCGAGTTCGACATCACCTACGGCAAGGGCATCTCGAAGATGGGCTCGATCATCGACGTCGCGCTCGAGCGCAACATCATCGGCAAGTCCGGCTCGTGGTACACCTACGGCGACACGCGGATCGGCCAGGGCCGCGAGAACTCCAAGGCCTTCCTCGAGGAGCACACCGACATCTCGGGCGAGATCGAGGCCAAGATCCGCGAGGCGCTCAAGGCGACGGTCTCGCCGAACGGGCTCGCCAAGCCGGTCGGCGCGGTTGCCGACGAGTAGACCGCCCGCCGTACCGGCTCGCCTGGCGGCGCTGCGCATGCTCGCGCAGCGCCGGCTGACCGAGGCCCAGCTCCACGCCAAGCTGGCCCGCAAGGGCTATCCCGACGAGGCCGTCGAGGCGGCGGTCGCAAGCTGCAAGCGCGACCGGCTGCTCGACGACGGCCTCTACGCGGCGCTCTACGTCGAGGGCAAGCGCGCGGCGGTCGGCGACGCGCGCTTGGTGGCGGAGCTGGTGCGGCGGGGGATCGACCGCGAGGCGGCCCGGCGCAGCGTCGGCGCGGCCGGCCGGCCCGAGCCGGAACGCGTGGCGGCTGCGTACGAGCGGATCCGCCGCACGCAGCCGAACCTCTCGTACCAGTCGGCCGCGCGCAAGCTCGAGCGGCTGGGGTTCCCGGCGTCCCTGATCTACCGCGTCCTGCGCGAGCGGGCGGGGGTGGAGTTGGGCGACGCGCTTGCCGATCTGGCGTAAAAGTCTCGCCGTTCTCCGAGGAGGCCGCCGGAATCGCATGGTAGGGTCAGCCTTGACGATGGGTTCTGTAGTTCGCGCGCTGGTATGGACGCTGGCGTTTGTCACGTTGCTCGCTCCTCGCACCGCGTCGGCGATCGAGCTCGACTCCGTCGCCCGGGCCGCCGCCGGCTACACGGTCGCCGACCCCAAGCTGGAGTCGATGTACCGGGCGGCGCTGCTCAACACCAACAAGCAGGTCACCTACGCCTCCGACGGCACGGCCTACGTCAAGACCGGCGACATCCCGGCGGAGTGGCTGCGCGACGCGAGCGTGCAGGTCCGGCCCTACCTGTTCTTCGCCAAGAACGACATGCAGGTCGACGCGCTGCTGCGCGGGGCGATCGCGCGGATGGGCAAGTACCTGCAGGTCGACCCGTACGCCAACGCGTTCACGCTCGACTACCGGGTCTGGGAGCAGAAGTTCGAGCTCGACTCGCTGGCCTACCCGATCACGCTGGCCTGGACCTACTGGAAGCAGACCGGCGACGCGACGGTCTTCACCGGCGACCTCTCGCGCGGGCTCGACCGTGCGCTCGACACGATGGAGCGCGAGCAAGACCACCCGCGCAACTCGCACTACACCCACCGCGAGCTGCCCCAGGGCGGGAAGGGCAACCCGGTCGCCTACACCGGGATGATCTGGAGCGGCTTCCGGCCCTCCGACGACGCCTGCAAGTACGACTACCTCATCCCCTCGGAGATGATGGCGGTCGTCGCGCTCGGCCAGCTCGAAGAGATCGAGCGCGACGTCTACCACAACCTGATCAAGGCCCAGCGCGCCAAGGCCCTGCGCGACGAGGTGCAGACCGGCATCCAGACCTACGGCCTGGTCTTCACGCCCAACTACGGCTACGTGTACGCCTACGAGGTCGACGGGCTGGGCAACGCGACGCTGATGGACGACGCCAACGTGCCCTCGCTGCTCTCCGCGCCGTACCTGGGCTACACCAAGAGCTCGTCGTTCGTCTACCGCAACACGCGCAAGTTCTTGCTCTCGAAGGACAACCCGACCTATTACGTCGGCAAGCTGGCGCGCGGGATCGGCTCCCTCCACACGACCGACGGCTACGTCTGGCCGATCGCGCTCTTGATGCAGGGCTTCACCGCCTCGACCGACGCGGAGAAGAAAGAGGTTCTCAACCAGCTGCTGGCCTCCGACCCCGGCGACCACCTGCTGCACGAGTCGTTCAACCCGGACGACCCGACCAAGTTCTCGCGGGTCGACTTCGGCTGGCCCAACGCCCTCTTCAGCGAGTACGTGCTGACCTCGTTCGAGGGCGTCCCGCCGCTCCCGGTCGGCAGCACCGCCGACCTCGACTTCCGCGGAGACAGCTAGCGTGTTCGCGGCCCCGCCCGATCCCCGCCGCCGGCTCGACGTCTGCGTGGGGATCCAGTGGGGCGACGAGGGCAAGGGCCGCATCGTCGACCTGCTGGCGCGCGACTACGACGTCGTCGCGCGCTTCGGCGGCGGCAACAACGCCGGCCACTCGATCCAGGTCGGCGACGTGAAGGTCGCGCTGCGGATGGTCCCCTCGGGGGCGCTGGTGGCCGGCACCAAGCTGCTGATCGGCGGCGGCACGGTCGTCTCGCTGGCCGGGCTGGTCGAGGAGCTCGACGCGCTGGCCGCGATCGGGGTCGACGTCGGCCGGGTCGCCGTCTCGGACCGTGCCCACATCGTCTTTCCGTACCACGCGATCCTCGATGCGCTGGGCGAGCGGCAGCGCGGCGGCGGCGCGATCGGAACGACCGGCCGCGGCATCGGGCCGGCCTACGTCGACCGGGTCGGGCGCCTCGGGATCAGCTTCGGCGACCTGGCCCGGCCGGAGGCGCTGGCCGACAAGATTCGCCAGGCGCTGATCCTGCGCGCGCCGCTCTTGGCCGGGGCCGACGAGCTGCCGCGCGAGGAGGACGTCGTCGGCGACTCGCTGGCGCTCGCCGAGCGGGTGCTGCCGCACGTGGTCGACGGCGTGGGCTGGCTGCACGACGCGCTGGAGCGCGGCGAGCGGGTGCTGGCCGAAGGCGCCCAGGGCACGATGCTCGACGTCGGCTACGGCACCTACCCCTACGTCACCAGCTCGAGCACGATCGCCGGCGGGGCCTGCACGGGCCTGGGCGTCGGCCCGACGGCGGTCGGGCGCGTGCTGGGCGTCGCCAAGGCCTACTGCACCCGGGTCGGCGGCGGACCGTTCCCCTCGGAGCTCGAGGACGAGCGCGGCGAGCGGTTGCGCGCCCAGGGGCGCGAGTTCGGCGTGGTCACCGGCCGGCCGCGCCGCTGCGGCTGGTACGACGCGGTCGCCGCGCGCTACGCCGCCCGGCTCAACGGGCTGGACAGCTTGGTCGTCACCAAGCTCGACGTGCTCTCGGGCTTCGAGCGGATCGGCATCGTCACCGGCTACCGCCGGGCCGACGGCAGCCCGGCCGGGATCGAGGCGATCGGCGAGCCCGGCCTGCGGGTCGAGGTCGAGCAGCACCCCGGCTGGAGCGAAGACCTGCGCGAGGTGCGCGCGCTCGCCGCGCTGCCCGCCGCGGCGCGGGCGTTCGTGGCGCGGCTGGCCGAGCTGACCGGCGTCCCGGTCGTCGCCGCCTCGGTCGGACCGGAGCGCTCGGCGCTCGCCGCCGGCTGATAAAGAGCGGGCACTTTCAGCCGATAGTATCCACAGAGCCGGGCAAGGACGTCCGGCGGGGCAGCCACGGCCGGCATCTCACGGAGCGTTTCAGCATGCTCCGCAAAGGTGGCATTTGGATCGTCTGACCTCACCGTTCGCGCTGTATCCGGGTCGTATGCGCGATTGGTGGAACGCCCAGACCGCGACCAACCGCATCGTCTACTCGGCGATCGGCGTCGTCGTTGCCCTCGCGCTGCTCTTCCTGCTGGTGTTCCGGCTGCACGGCCCCGCCTACGGCGTGCTGTTCTCCAACCTGCAGCCGGACGAGATGAGCGCGGTCGTGCAGAAGCTCGAGGCGGCGAAGATCCCGCACCGGCTCGCCGACGGCGGCCAGACGGTCCTGGTTCCGCAGGAGAACGTCTACGAGGAGCGCGTCGCGCTGGCCGGCGAGGGCGTCGTCAAGGGCGGCGGCACCGGCTTCGAGCTGTTCGACAAGACGAACCTCGGCATGACCGACTTCCAGGAGAAGATCGCCAAGACGCGCGCCACCGAGGGCGAGCTGCAGCGCACGATCGCCGCGCTCACCCCGGTCCAGTCGGCGCGGGTCCACATCGCCACGCCCGAGGCCACCCTCTACTCCACCACCCAGGAGCCGGCGACGGCCTCGATCGCGATCCAGACCAAGCCCGGCATGCAGCTCGGCGCGCAAGAGGTTCGCGGCATCACCCAGCTCGTCGCGGGCGCGGTCGAAGGGCTCAAGCCCGAGAACGTCACGATCGTCGACCAGAACGGCACCATCCTGCGCCCCTCCGCCGCCGCCGACCCGAGCGGCGCCGACGGCTCCAGCGCGCTGCAGATGACGCAGGAGCAACTCGCCGCCAAGGAGCGCTACGAGTCCGACCTGCAGCAGTCGCTGCAGGGCCTGCTCGACATGACGATCGGTTCGAAGCGCTCCGCCGTGCGGGTCGCCAGCACGATGGACTTCGACGCCAACTCGACCGAGACGAAGTCGTTCGCGCCGCAGGGCACCATCCGCTCGAGCCAGACCGAGCGCGAGACCTACACCGGCCAGGGCGGCCGCCCCCCGGCCAGCGGCGTTCCCGGCACGACGACCAACGTCGTCCCGACCTACCAGGGCCAGCAGAACGGGGCCGGCGCCAGCCGTTACAACAAGTCCAAGACCACCAACAACTACGAGATCACCGAGCAGAACGCCAAGCACGTCGACGCGCCGGGCAAGCTGACCCGGCTCTCGGTCGCGGTCTTGGTGAACGCGCCCGCGGGCGCGCCCGGCAGCACGACCCAGGCCGTGCCGGTCGTCAGCGCCGCCGACGTGCAGAAGATCCGCAACGTCATCGCCGCCGCCGCCGGCATCGACCCGGCTCGCGGCGACCAGCTCTCGGTCGAGGCGATCCCGTTCGCGACGACCGCCGGCAGCACCGTCGCCTACGGTGCGAGCTCGACCGTGCTGGGCCTGCCGCTGGTACCGTTCGTCGCGGTGCTGGTGCTGCTGGGCCTGGTCGGCGCCGGCGCGGGCTTCGCGCTGATCCGCCGCCGGACGTTCCGCCCCAGCTCCGCGCTGCCGACCTTCGACTCGTCGCTGGCCGAAGAGCTGCCCTCGTTCGAAGAGCACCCCATGCTCGACGGCACGCCGGCGATCGCCGCCCCGATCCGCTCGGCCGCCGACCTGACCCGCGAGCAGATGATCGAGTACGTCACGACCGTCGCTCAAGAGAGCCCCGACAACATCGCCAAGCTCGTCAAGCTGTGGCTCGCGGAGTAGCATCACGTGATCACCGATAAGCCCCTGTTGACCCTCGGCGACGACTTCGCCGGCCCGTATGCGGGCGAATCGTACGCGCCGGTGGCGGTGCCCGACATGACCGGCCCCGAGAAGGCCGCGATCCTGATGATCACGATCGGCCTGGAGCTGGCCGCGACGATCTTCAAGTTCCTGCGCCAGGACGAGGTCGAGCGGATCGTGCTCGAGATCGCCAAGATCTCGACCGTCTCGATCGACAAGCGCGACGCGGTCGTGCAAGAGGCCTACCAGCGCGCGATCGCGCTCAAGTACATCAACGAAGGCGGCATCGAGTACGCCAAGGAGATCCTCGAGCGCTCGTTCGGCGCCGGCCAAGCCGACGACATGACGAACCGCCTGTTCGCGGCGCTCAAGCACGGCAACCCGCTCGAGCTGGTGAAGAAGACCGAGCCGGCCCAGCTGCTCGAGTTCATCAAGGAAGAGCACCCGCAGACCGTCGCGCTGATCCTGGTCTACATGTCGCCCGACCAGGCCGGCGCCGTGCTCTCGCAGCTCGAGCCCGAGCTGCAGGGCGAGGTCGCGATGCGGATCGCGATCCTGCAGAAGACCGCCCCGGAGATTCTCGAGCAGTTGGACGAGCTGCTGGGCCGCCGCCTGATGGTCAGCGGGTCCGACTTCACCAAGGCCGGCGGCGTGCAGGCGCTGGCGCAGGTCATGGGCTTCGTCGACCGCGAGACCGAGAAGAACATCCTCGACGGCCTCTCGCGCCGCGACCCGGCCGTCGCCGAGGAGGTCAAGAACCTGCTCTTCGTGTTCGAGGACATCATCAGCCTCGACGACCGCGCGATCCAGCGCGTGCTCAAGGAGGTCGACGGCAAGGACCTGGCGCTGGCGCTCAAGACCGCCAACGACGACCTGCTGCGGCTGGTCTACAAGAACATGTCGAGCCGCGCCGCCGCCTCGCTCAAGGACGACATCGAAGTCCTCGGCCCGGTGCGGGTGCGCGAGGTCGGCAAGGCGCAGCAGAACATCGTGGACGTCATCCGCACGCTCGAGGAGAACGGTCAGATCGTGATCGCCCGCAGCGGCAAGGACGATCGGATCGTCTAGCTTGGGCCGTGTAGTGAAAGGCGCGATACTGCGCAGCGAGCGGTACGCGCTCGACGTGCCGGAGATCGCGCCGCCGATCGAGCTTCCGCCGGTCTCCGAGCCGGCGTCCGACTTCGGCGATTTCGCGTTCGGCGACGATCCGCTGCTGCTCGATGCGCCGCTGGGGCCGCCCGAGCCGGCGGTCGACCTGGACGCCGTTCGCGGGCAGGCTCGGGCGCTGCTCGACGAGGCGGCGCTGGGCGCCGAGACGCTGCTGGCCGATGCGCACGAGCGCGGCCGCGGGCTGGTCGAGGAGGCCGCCGCGCGGGCCGAGGCGGTCGCCGAAGAGGCGCGGGCCAAGGGCCACCGCGAGGGGTTCGCCGCCGGCCGCGCGGCGGCCGAGCGCGACATGGACGACATGCTCGGCACGATGCGCGGGCTGCTCGAGATGGCGCGCATCGAGCGCCACAAGCTGATCGCGGGCGCCGAGCCCGAGCTGGTCCGGCTCGCGCTGGGCATCGCCGAGCGCGTGCTGCACCAGCAGGTCGCGCTCGACCGCAGCGTGGTGGTCGAGATGGCCAAGACCGCGATCGCCCGGCTGATCGAGCGCGACACCGTCACGGTGCGGGTCAACCCGGCCGACCTGGAGCGGATGCGCGAGCGGCGCGACGACCTGATCGCGATCGGCGACATCCGTAACCTGCGGATCGTCGAGGACCAGCGGGTCGGCCGCGGCGGCGTCGTGGTCGAGACCGAGGCCGGGACGATCGACGCCCGCGTCGGCACCCAGCTCGATCAAGTCCGCAAGGTGCTGCACATCGAGGACGACGTCGTCGTCGAGCCCGCGCCGCCGGCGGAGTCCTACACCGCTGCGCCGGGGCTGACCGCGCGCGCGTCGTGAGCGCGAGCAGCACGGCCGGGCCGCCGGCCGAGTTCCGGGCGGAGCGCTACCTCGAGGAGCTGCGCAGCACCGACCTGATCCGCACCAACGGCAAGGTGCGCCAGGTGATCGGGACCGTGATCGAGTCGAACGGCCCGCCGATGGCGATCGGCGAGACCGCCTCGATCCGCTACAAGCGCACCGCCCAGCCGGTGCTGGCCGAGGCGGTCGGCTTCCGCGACGCCAAGGTGCTCTTGATGCCGCTGGGCGAGCTGGGCGGGATCGCGGCCGGCAACGAGGTGATCGCGCTCGGCAAGCCGCTCCAGATCGGTCTCTCCGAGGGCTTGCTCGGGCGCGTGCTCGACGGCCTGGGCCGCCCGCTCGACGAGCTCGGCCCGATCGCCGGCGCGCGCCGGGCGGAGGTCGCCGGCACGCCGCCCAGCTCGCTGCACCGCCGCCGGGTCACCGAGCCGCTGGGCGTCGGCGTGCGCGCGATCGACGGCTTGCTCTCGGTCGGCAAGGGCCAGCGGGTCGGCATCTTCGCCGGCTCGGGCGTCGGCAAGTCGACGGCGCTCGGCATGATCGCGCGCAACACGTCGGCCGACGTCAACGTGATCGCGCTGGTCGGCGAGCGCGGCAAGGAAGTCCGCGACTTCCTCGAGCGCGACCTCGGCCCCGAGGGGCTGCGCCGCTCGGTCGTGATCGTCGCGACCTCCGACCAGCCGGCACTGGTGCGGATCAAGGCGGCCTTCGTCGCGACCCGGGTGGCGGAGTACTTCCGCGACGCCGGCCTCGACGTGATGCTGATGATGGACAGCGTCACCCGCTTCGCGATGGCGCAGCGCGAGGTGGGCCTGGCGATCGGCGAGCCGACCACGACCCGCGGCTACACGCCCTCGGTCTTCGCCACCCTGCCCAAACTGCTCGAGCGCACCGGCAGCGCCGAGCACGGCACGATCACCGCGCTCTACACCGTGCTGGTCGACGGCGACGACATGAACGAGCCGGTCGCCGACGCGGTGCGCTCGATCCTCGACGGCCACATCGTGCTCTCGCGCAAGCTCGCCTCGGCCAACCACTACCCTGCCATCGACGTGCTGGCCTCGGTCAGCCGGGTCATGCCCGACGTCGTCCCGCCGGCCCACGGCAAGGCCGCCTCGACCGTCCGCGACATCCTCGCTACCTACAAGGACGCCGAGGACCTGGTCAACATCGGCGCCTACGTCGCCGGCTCGAACCCGCGCGTCGACCACGCGCTGGCGCGCATCGACCAGGTTCGCGCGTTCCTGCGCCAGGGCGTCGACGACCGCTCGACCTTCGCCGACGCGCAGCGCGCGATCATGGGTCTGGCCTGATGGCCGGGAAGAGCTTTCGCTTCCGGCTGGACCCGGTGCTCGGGCAGCGCGAACGGGTCGAGCAGGAACGGGCCGGCGAGCACGCCCGCGTGCTGGCCGCGCAGCTCGCCGCGGAACGGGCGCGCGACGAGCTCGTCGCCCGGCGCGAGGGGGCCCGTGACTCGCTGGTGAGCCACGCGCTGCTCGACGCCGAGACGCTGCGCGCGACCTACGCCCACCTGGGTTATCTCGACCGGGCGATCCGCGCCGCCCAGCAGCACGCCGACGCCTGCGCGGCCGAGAGCGCGCGCTCGCAGGCGCGCCTGATCGAAGCCGCCCGCGACCGCAAAGTGATCGAGACGCTCAAGGACCGCCGGCGCGAAGCGTTCGTGCGGCAGGCATCGCTCGCCGAACAGCGCGAGCTCGACGACCAGAACGCGCGCCTGTTCGAGCGCGCGAAACCGCTCGAAGGATTCACGCCGTGATCGTCACCCGCCAGCGCAAGCGCCGCCGCCACCTGGGCCGCTACGCCGTACCCGCGCTGATCCTCGTGCTGCTCGCCGCGGTGCTCGCCTGGCCGCCCGCCCGCCGGACGGTCGCCGAAGGCCCGCTCGCACCGGCTTGGAACGCCGGTGCGAGCGTTCTCGCGGTCGCCGCGCGGCCGCTCTCGTTCGCCGCCCAGCAGGAGCAGATCACCGACAAGAACCGCGCCCTGCGTGAGCTCGACGGGCGGCTCGAAACGCAGCGCAAGGCCGAGCTCGCCGCCGACGCCCGCATCGCCCAGCTCCAGCAGCAGCTCGGCGCGCAGGCGGACGAGCCGCAGCCGAGCCCGGTTCCCACGCCGGTTCGCTCGGCCGCACCGGCCGAGCTCGGCGGCGCGCCCGGCGCCGGCCCGCCGGCGTCCGGCGACCTGAAGCGGGTCGCCGCGACCTGGGCCGCGATGGAGCCCGAAAAGGCGGCCGCGCTGATCCAGCGCCTGCCCGAGGACGAGGTCGTCCGGGTGCTGGCCCAGATGGACGCCGACGATGCGGCCGGGATCCTGAACGTCCTGCCGCCGGCACTCGCGGCCCGGCTCAGCCGGGCCGGCGCTCAGGTCTCGGCGGCCGCGGACCGATAGAGCCAGTAGGCTCCCAAACCACGGAAGGAGGTGACACCCTGAGCAACCCGATTTCGATCCTCGGCACGGGATCGGCCGCCCCCGTCGCGCCGGCCGGCCCGGCGCTCGCGCCGGAGATCGCCGCCGGCGGCGCGCTCTTCAAGTCCGTGCTCGGCGATTCGCTGAGCGCCACCAAGACGGCCGGCGAAGCCAAGCTCGCGCAGCCGGCAGACGACGTCGATGCGGCCCTGGTGCAGCACGTCCGCGACCAGCTCGACCGGGGTGTCTCGCTCGATGCGCTCGCCAAGCAGCTCGCCGACGCGCTCGCGACCCAGGTCGCGAACCTGCTCGGGGTCTCGCCGCAGGCGGCCCACGACCGGCTGACCCAGCTCTTCGGCCAAGCCCTCACCGGCGGCGGGGCGGGGCCACCGGGCGAGACCAACGCCCAGAGGGCGACGGCCCTCGTGGCAACGCTCCGGCGAATCGCCGAAGCCGCGACGAGGGTGACGAACGCAGACCCGGGGACCCCGATCCGAATGATCGCAGGACAACGCTCGGACGCCGACACGGCGAAAGCAAGTCCGACCCCGGACCCCACCGACCGGCTTCTCCGCGGCGCGCTCGACGCGCTCGCGGCACCCGCGTCCTCTGCCGTCACCGCCGCCGCTCCCGCTCCGGGCGACGGCCGGACCGTCGCCCTCGAGCCCGCCCAGGCGGTCGGGGCCGGCGGCGACACGCTGCTCGGCCGGACCCTCAGCCGTGCGGTGCTGGCCGACCAGCAGCGTTCCGCGCCGGCGAACGCCGTCGCGGCCGCTCCCGCGGCGCCGGCCGGCACGGCGCCCAACGCCGCCGTCGAGGCGTTCGTGCGCGCCTTCACCGCCGCGCTCGCCCAAGGCGACGCGGGCTCGTCGGGCTCCGGCTCGGGTGACGGCCTGCCGTCGTTCGCCGCTCCTCTGCGCGCGCCGGCTCCGGCCCGGACGCCGGACCAGCCGGCCTCGCCGTTCGCGCTGGCGGTCGGGCTGCAGCACGCCGGCCCGGTCGAACCGGCGTTGCCTGCGCTGCCCGCGGCGACCGTGCCGCAGACGCCGCCGGTCGACCCGAATGCGGTCATCGACCAGATGCTGCGCGGCATGCAGGTCCGCACCGCCGACGGCCAGTCGGAGGTGCGGCTGCGGCTCGTGCCCGAGCAGCTCGGTGACGTCAGCGTGAAGCTGGTCGTCTCCGGCGGCTCGGTCGACGCCACGATCACCGCGAACTCCGCCGCCGCCCGCGACGCGCTGGCCGGCGGCCAGTCCCAGCTCGCGCGCACCCTCGCCGATGCCGGCTTGAAGCTGCAGAGCTTCAGCGTCGGCCTGGCCGGCGGCGGGCTCGCCGGCGACCGTGACGGCTCCTCGTCCGACCGCTGGGCGCGCCAGGCGCCGCGCCGCATCGGCGCCGCCGGAGCGGCCGACGGCGATTCGCCCGACGGCTCCGGCGACGAGCCCGGACTGCTCGCCGTCCCCAGCTTCGGCCCGCCGCTGTTCACGGCGAGCAGCGACTACGGTTACAACTACCTCGTCTAGCCACACAGGAGCACGCATGTCCACCACCAGCGCGAACGGCGCCCTTCCGATCCAGCAACTGATCACGACCCCCTCGACGAGCGCGCCGGCGGCGTCCTCGGTCAGCTCGCAGCTCGGTGAGGACGCCTTTCTCAAACTGCTCACCACCCAGTTGCAGAACCAAGACCCGCTCAACCCGATGGACGACACCCAGTCGGTCGCGCAGCTCGCGCAGTTCTCGGCGGTCCAGGCGACCACGCAGCTCAGCGACTCGTTCACCTCGTTCCAGTCCAACTTCGCGGTCATGCAGTCCGCCGGCCTGATCGGCAAGGCGGTCTCGGCCCAGACGACCGACGTCGGCGGCAACAGCACGACCGTGACCGGCACGATCAAGAGCATCGCGGTCATCAACGGCCAGCCGGAGTTCACCCTGGTCGATTCGAGCGGCAAGCTCCTCACCGGCAGCAACGGCCAGCCGCTCGAGCTGCCGACCTCGGCGATCCTCAGCATCGGTTAGATGGCCGACCCGAAGATCACCGGGGTCCCGATTCCCCCGGCCGTCGCCCCGGTTCGCCCGCGCGGCGTACCGGTCCAGCTTCCGCCCGCGTCGGGCGGGTCGTTCCGCGACGTGCTGCGCACGACCGCCGCACCCGCGACCGCGCAGCCGCTCAAGTTCTCGGCCCACGCGCAAGCGCGGCTGGAGTCGCGCAACATCACGCTCAGCTCGGACGACGTCGCCAAGATGAACGCGATGGCCGACAAAGCGGCCGCCAAGGGTGCGAAGCAGTCGCTCTTCATGATGCGCGACACGGCGCTGGTGGTCTCGATCACCAACCGCACCGTCATCACCGCCGTCGACCAGAACAGCATGAAGGAGAACGTCTTCACCAACATCGACTCCGCCGCGATCATCGACTGATTCAGCCGATACTACTCCAAGATACTCAATTTCGGACGGTTCTCTCATCCGTCCCGGACGATGCTCGCCATCAGCAGTACGGTCGCAAGGGCGCCCCGCGGGGAATCTTGCGACGCCAGAAGTGCTGACGGCGCCCATGGTTCGGGGGCCCCGCGCGAAGCGTGGGGGGTGCGGAGACTGGGCCGGAGCACCCTTTTTCAACTGAGAGCGGACCGTTGCCGGAGCTCTCGTGCGAGGCCGATCGAACGACGCCTCGTGATTCGATGACACGAAAGGTCACCTAGGATGGGTTTGGACTCCATGTTCATCGGCGTCAGCGGTCTGGAGGCATACCAGAACCAGATCGACGTCATCTCGAACAACATCGCCAACGTCTCGACGACCGGCTTCAAAGGCCAGGACGTCAACTTCCAGGACATGCTCTACCAGGCGCAGAGCTTCGCCTCGGCGCCCACCTCGACCAACGGCGGCGTCAACGGCCAGGACGTCGGCCTGGGCGTCAAGGTCGGCTCGATCGACACCGACTTCTCGCAGGGCGGCCTGCAGACGACCGGCGTCAACACCAACCTGGCGATGAACGGCGACGGCTTCTTCATCCTGCGCAAGCCGGGTGCGAGCGGCGCGCCGGTCTACACCCGCAACGGCGACTTCTCGCTCAACGCCGACGGCCTGCTCTACGATCCCTCCAGCGGCATGGCGGTGCAGGGCTACGCGGCCGGCGCGAACGGCCAGATCACCCAGACCGGAACGCCCGGCGACCTCACCATTCCGCTCGGGCTGCAGTCGCAGGCGGTCGGTACCGGCCTCAACCCCAGCCTCAAGTACGGGCCGACCGGCGACCAGAACTTCGACCTCTCGGTCGGCGGCGATCTCGACCAGTCGCAGTGGAGCACCGAAGCCGCCGGCGTGCAGCAGGGCACGCCGGGTACCGGCGGCACGTTCACCACCTCGACCACGGTCTACGACTCGCTGGGCAACCCGCACAGCGTCACGCTGACCTACACGCCTGATGCGACCGGCTCGACCGCCGCCCAGGCCGGCCCGCCGGCAGTGCCGGCCTCGACCGGCCTGCCGGCCTCCGTCGCGGATCCCAGCGGCACCGCGCACACGCCGGCCTCGCGCTGGAAGATCACCGCGACCTTCACCGACGGCACGACGTTCGACGCGATCACCAACCCCGGCGCGCAGGCCGGCGGCCTGGTGTCCGCGCCGGCCTACGCCGCGGCGAGCTCGGGCGTTCTGGGCTACGCCTACTTCGACCAGAGCGGGCAGTACATCAACACGGCGGCGACCACCAGCGCGGCCGGCGCGGCGCCGGGCGCCGCCCTGACCGCAGCCGCCGTGCACGCGGCCGGCCAGAACAGCTCGATCGCGACCGGCGACCAGCTCAACGTCGTGTCGTGGGGAACCGCGGGCACCAACGCATCGCTCGCGCCGACCGCGCCCGGCCCGGTGCCGGCCGGCGGCCCGATCGGCCTGGACCTGCACAGCATGACGTCGATCGCCTCGGGCTCCGCCGCGCTGAACGTCATCGGCCAGAACGGCTACGCCTTCGGCACCCTCTCGAACATCACGATCGGCCAGGACGGCACGATCGACGGCGCGTTCAGCAACGGCCAGTCCACGGTCCTGGGCCGCGTCGCGGTCGCGGCGTTCCAGAACGAGGACGGCCTGCAGCGCACCGGGTCCTCCGATTTCGCCGAGACGGCGAACTCGGGCCTCGCGCTGACCGGCACCGCGGGAGCCGGCCGCTTCGGCTCGATCGTCTCGGGTTCGCTCGAGCAGTCCAACGTCTCGATCGCCGACGAGTTCACCAAGATGATCGCCGCGCAGAACGCCTACCAGGCGAACTCCAAGAGCATCACCACCGCCAGCGAGGACATGCAAACCGTCATCGGCCTCATCCGCTAAAGGCGGGAGCCCGGTGATCCACCGGCGTCGGCCACGGAGGGCCGGCGCCGGCTTGTGACCGCGGTCACGCCAAAGCGAGAGGGCTCTCGCCCGGCGGCCGCACGGCGTAAACTGGGGGCGATGATCGCTCTGCGCCGGCTCAACAACCAGCCCATCATGGTCAACCCCGACCTGATCGAGTCGCTCGAGGCGACCCCGGACACCGTGGTGACCTTGACCTCGGGCAACAAGCTGATCGTGCGCGACTCGATGGACGAGGTCCGCGAGCGCATCGTCGAGTTCAAGCGCCGCATCTACGGTCCCGACGCGGCGCCGGCGGGCCCGTAACCGCTCGCCGAGCCGCTCTCCGAGCGAGCGTACAACCGCCCTCGCGCCGTTAACGTCCCACGGTACGCCGGCCGATAGTGACAGAGAGCGCCCTCGCCTCGTCCGTTCCGGAAAGGCCGTACCTTGGATTTCGCGACGATACTCGGTCTGGTGATCGCCGTCGCCGCCCTCGCCGTCTCGGCGTGGATCGGCAACGTCGACGCCCGGATCATCTTTGCCCGCTACGAGGCGTTCCTGCTCGTCTTCGGCGGCACGTTCGGCGCGACGATGGTCTCGTTCCCGATGCGCGTGTTCCTGCGCGGCCTGAGCGAGGGGCTGCGGACCGCGTTCGTCGAGCCCGTCTACCACGAGCGCGACGTGATCGCGACCCTGGTCGCCTTCGCCGAGAAGGCGCGCCGCGAGGGACTCCTGGCGCTCGAGAACGAGGCCGCCGAGCTCGAGGACGACTTCATGCGCAAGGGCATCCAGCTCGTGATCGACGGCCGCGACACCGACATCATCCGCAAGATCCTCGAGACCGAAGTGCTCTTCGTGCAGGAGCGCAACAGCAAGGCCGAGGCGGTCTTCATGACGATGGGCGGCTTCTCGCCGACCCTGGGCATCATCGGCACGGTGCTCGGCCTGATCGCGATGCTCAAGCAGCTCGGGTCGCTCAGCGGCAGCGGGAGCATCGCCGGCCAGCTCGGGATCGCGACCGCCCAGGCGTTCGTGGCGACCTTCTTCGGCATCGCGCTGGCGAACTTGCTCTGGCTCCCGCTGGCCTCGAAGATCAAGGAACGCGCGGGCCAGCAACTGCTCTTGCGGGAGATCATGATCGAGGGCATCCTCTCGATCCAGGCCGGTGACAACCCGCGCCTGCTGGAGGAGAAGCTGCACGCCTTCCTCGACCCCGAAGAGCGCGAGACCGAGGTCGAGGCCGGCGGCGCGGTCGGCGAGCCGGAGTTCGCGAGCGCCTAGGGCGTGGCCACCTCGAGCGACACCCGCTCGCGCCTGCGCCGCGCGAGCGGCCGGGGCGAGATCGAGAGCGCGGGCATGATGCGCTGGCTGCTGACCTACGCCGACATGATCACGCTCCTGCTGGCGCTGTTCATCATCCTCTTCGCGATCTCGACGATCTCGAAGGTCAAGCTGCAGCGCCTGGCCACCGAGATCGCGGGCGGCTTCAGCAGCACCGACGCGCTCAACCACCCGCCCAACGGCGGGCTGACCGCCGCCCGCGCCGGCCGCACCCAGGACGCCAACATGGCGACGATCAAGGCCAAGCTGGACCAGTACGTCAAGACGCACCGGCTGCAGTCCAAGGTCCAGACCCGGCTGGACCGCAGCGGCCTGGTCATCACGCTGCTGAGCGACCGCACCTACTACGACTCGGGCTCGGCCGACCTGCGCCCGGAGGCCCAGCAGCTGCTCGACGCGATCGCCGGCCAGCTCCGCACCGTGAAGAACGCCGTGCGCGTCGAGGGCAGCACCGACGACGTGCCGATCGCGACCTCGCAGTACCCCACCAACTGGGAGCTCTCCGCGGCGCGCGCGACCGGCGTCACCCGCTACCTGGTCGAGCACGACCGGATCGTGCCGACCCGCCTGTCGTTCGCCGGCTACGGCGAGTTCCGGCCGAAGTTTCCCAACGACACCGAAGCGCACCGCCACCAGAACCGGCGCGTCGACGTCGTCATCCTCAACGGAGCCCTTGGACCATGAGCATCCTCTCGCAGGAAGAGATCGACGCGCTCGTCAACCAGCTCGCCGCACCCGAGGCGGAGGCCGGCGGGCTCGAGGGGCGCAAGGTCAAGAGCTTCGATTTCCGCTTCAACAAGCGGTTGGACAAGTTCTCGACCAATCAGCTCCAGACGCTGCGCACGCTGCACGACAACTTCACCCGCCTGCTCAACAACTCGCTCTCCGTCTACCTGCGGACGCGGGTCGAGGCGACGATCGTCTCGATCGAGCAGATCAGCTACGGCGACTTCATCTCCTCGATCGGCATCCCGTCGATCCTCTCGATCTACTCGATGGACCCGCTGCCGGGCTCCGGCATGGCCCAGATCGACCTCAACCTGGTCTTCTCGATCATCGACCGGCTGCTGGGCGGCCCGGGCTGGTTCCCCAAGAAGCTGCGCGACCTGACCGACATCGAGCGCACCCTGATGCAGCGCTTCATGGCGCGCATGCTCAACAGCTACCGCGAGTCGTGGAACTACCTGCTGACGCTCTCGCTCAAGATCGAGGCGCTCGACTCCAACCCGCAGTTCATCCCGCGCATCATCCCGCTCGACCAGATCGTCGCCTTCGTCTCGATGGAGCTCAAGATCGGCGAGATGACGGGCGTGATGAACTTCTGCCTGCCCTACTTGGTCCTGCAGTCGATCGGGCCGCAGCTCGCCGACTTCCAGTGGTCGCCCAGCGTCGTGGCCGGCCGCGGGATGACCGACGAAGACATCGCCCTGCTGGCGCGCAACGTCGAGCGGGCGCCGGTCGACGTCAGCGTCGAGCTGGGCAAGACGGTGCTCTCGCTGCGCGACCTGATCGCGCTCCAGCCCGGCGACCTGCTGCTCTTCGACAAGCCGGTCAGCGAGCCGCTGGTCGCCACCATCAACGAGCGGGAGAAATTCAAGGTTTTTCCAGGCGTGAACCGCGATAAGCTCGCTGTGCGCGTCTCCCAGGTCGTCGAGAGCGAGGAATAACGGTGTCTGATTTGCTGCGTCCGCTCGCCGAGGTCATGTTCGCCTCGGCGGCGAGCGTGCTCGGCACGCTGGCCGGCCGCACCGTCGCCGCCGGTCCCGCGACCGGCGCCCGGGGCGAGGCCTCGATCCGGATCGAGCCCGGCACGATCGCCACGGTCACCCGCATCCCATCGGCCGATCTGGCCTTCGCCGCGCGCTACGCCAAGCAGGACCTGGCCCGCGTCGTCGAGCTGATGCTGGGCAGCCCGGGCGAGGGCGGCGAGCTCGACGCCATGCAGCTCTCGATCGTCGCCGAGACGGTGGCCCAGGTGTCCTCCGCGATGGGCGAAGCGCTGGCCGGCGCGACCGGCCACGACGGCAGCGGCATCGTCTCCGAGATCGCGCTCGAGGCGCACGACTTCCCGGCCCCGCCGTTCGCGACGTTCGCGGCCGAGCTCGACCTCGGCGAGGGTTTCACGACCGCGCTGAGGCTCGACTTCGACGTCCTCGCGCAGCACCGGCTGGCCCCCGAGCCCGTCCCGCCGGCGCCGGTCGCCGCCCCGCCGCCGCCGGCCCGGGCGCGGACGACCCGGGTGGAAGAAGGGCAGCCGGTCACGTTCGCGCCGATGCAGCCGACCCGCTCCCGGCCCGCCGCGCCGGGCCACGCCAACCTCGACCTGGTCCACGACGTGCCGCTCGAGATCTCGGCGGTGCTCGGCCAGACCGAGCTCTCGCTGCGCGAGGTCGTCTCGATGGCGCCCGGCAGCGTCTTCGAGCTCGACAAGCTCTCGACCGACCCGATCGACCTCTACGTCAACAACATCCTCATCGCGCGCGGCGAGGTCGTCGTGGTCGACGACAAGTTCGCGGTGAAGATCAGCGAGCTCAACCCCGTCGTCGACAAGGTGTGACTTCTGGAAGGTAACTTCGTCCTCACCGCGGTCTGGGCGCTGGCCGTCATCGGCCTGCTGCTCTACGGGCTCACGTACGTGGTGCGCCAGCTCAACCGCGGCCGGATCGTCAGCTCGGCCGGCAAGAAGCTGGTGAGCGTCGTGGAGTCGACGTTCCTCAGCCAGAACACCACCATCCACGTCGTCAAGGTCGCCGACAAGTACTTTCTGGTCGGCGGCGGCTCCGGCGGCGTCACCCACATCGCCGATCTCACTCCCGAGGTCGTCGAGCCCTATATCGAGACGCAACGGAAGGCGCTCGGGGAGCAACGCGACGCGATGCTTCGCCTGATGCAGAGATTCCGCAAGCAGTGAACCGCCGTCTCCTCACCCTGATCCTCGCGCTGATCGCCGGCGTCACCGTCGCCGGCCTCTTCGCCCTGCCCGCGCTCGCCCAGGGCGTCCCCGGCCCGAGCGCGCCGACTATCCCGATCCCGCGGGTCAACATCGGCGTCTCGCCGGCGACCAAGCCGTCGGACGTCGCGCTCTCGCTGCAGATCCTGCTGCTGCTGACCGTCGTCACCCTGGCGCCGACCCTGCTGGTGCTGCTGACCTCGTTCACCCGCATCGTGATCGTGCTCTCGTTCGTGCGCACAGCGCTGGGCACCCAGCAGGTGCCGCCGACCCAGGTGCTGGTCGGCCTGGCGCTGCTGCTGACGTTCTTCGTGATGAACCCGGTCATCAAGGACATCAACCACAACGCGCTCCAGCCCTACCTGGGCAACAAGATCTCGCAGTCGGTCGCGATCGACCGGGCGGCCAAGCCGCTGCGCGGCTTCATGTTCAAGCAGACGCGCCAGAAGGACATCGCGCTGTTCTACTCCCTCTCGAAGGAGCCGCAGCCCGCGACCCAGGACGACGTGCCGACCTACCTGCTGGTGCCCGCCTTCGTCATCAGCGAGCTCAAGACGGCCTTCCAGATCGGCTTCGCGATCTACATCCCGTTCATCGTGATCGACATGGTCGTCGCCTCGGTGCTGCTCTCGATGGGGATGATGATGATCCCGCCGGTCATCATCTCGCTGCCCTTCAAGATCCTGATCTTCTTGCTGGTCGACGGCTGGAACCTGACCGTCGCCGCGCTCTTCGCGAGCTACAAGTAAGTGGGGCGGAGCGCCGTATGACCTACGCGGCGGCCCTCTCGCTAGGGCGCGAGGCGATCGTGGTGGCGCTGCTGGTCTGCGCGCCGGCGCTGCTGCTGGGCCTGCTGACCGGCTTGGTGGTCTCGATCTTCCAGGCCGTGACGCAGATCCAGGAGCCGACCTTGGCCTTCATCCCCAAGATCGTGGTCGTGGCGCTGGCCATCCTGCTGTTCGGCCCCTTCATGCTGGCCCTGCTGACCGACTTCACGGCCCGCGTCTTCACCGGCATCCCACAGTTCATCAAGTGACCAGCACCTTCAACCTGTTCGGGATGGGGACGGCGCAGTTCGAGACGATGCTGCTGGTGCTGGTGCGGGTGAGCTCGATGCTGGCGCTGGTGCCGGTCTTCTCGCAGACCCAGATCCCGCAGCTGCTGCGCTTCGCGATCGGCTTGGTGCTGGCGTTCGTGATCGTGCGGACGGTGCCGGCGATCGCGCCGCTGCACGGCCTGGGCGAGTTGACGGTGGCGATCCTGGCCCAGTTCTTCGTCGGGCTGGTGTTCGGCTTCGTGGCCCTGCTGCTCTTCACCGGGATCCAGTTCGCCGGCGAGATCATCGACATCCAGATGGGCTTCGCGGTGGTCAACATCATCAACCCGCAGACCTCGCAGAGCGTCACGGTGATCGGCGAGTTCCAGCTTGCGCTGGCGACCCTGCTCTACCTGGCCGCCGACGCGCACCACGCGCTGATCCGCGGGATCGCGCAGTCGTTCCAGCTCGTCCCGCTGCCGTTCACCGCCACCCCCGAGCTGGTCGCGGGCGACCTGGTGCATTTCTTCACCCAGGCGCTGTTCATCGTGTTCGAGATCGCCGCGCCGGTCGCGATCGCGCTCTTCCTGGTCAACGTGATGCTCGGCCTGATGGCCCGGGTCGCGCCGCAGATGAACGTCTTCGCGGTCGGCTTCCCGCTCCAGATCGGCGTCGGGCTGATCATGCTGATCGTCGCGATGCCGCTGTTCGGGGCGGTCTTCCCCTCGCTGCTCGACCAGTCGAACCACCAGCTGAGCACGGTGCTGCGCGCCATGCGCCCGGAGCCCACGCCGGCCCCGCGCCCCACGCCGTAGATGGCCAAGCCCGACCAGACCGAGAAGGCCACACCCAAGCGCAAGCGCGAGGCGCGCGCGCGCGGCCAGGTCCCGCGCTCGCAGGACATCGGCGGCGCCGCGGTCTTCATCGCGATCGTCATCGCGCTCCACCTCGGCTTCATGACCACGCTCGACGCCGGAGCGCAAGCCTTCGCCGTGGCCCTGACCCACGCCGGCAGCCGCGAGGAGCTCAACCTGCACTCGGTCTGGGGTCTGTTCTTCCGCACGCTGCTGCCCTACGCGCCGATCGTCGGGCTGATGTTCGCCGCGGCGATCGGGATCGGGATCGCGGCCAACGTGATGCAGTTCGGCCTGCTGTTCGCGCCCGGGCTGCTGGCGCCCAAGTTCTCCAAGCTCAACCCGCTGGCCGGCCTGCAGCGGCTGTTCTTCTCGCCCCAGACGCTGGTGCAGCTCGCCAAGCAGCTGCTCAAGCTGGGGATCGTGGTGCTGATCTGCTGGCTGGGCGTCAAGGACAGCCTGACCACGTTCTACGCGCTGGGCCACGCCTCGCCGCACGACATCGTCGTCTCGGTCGAGGGCATCGTCTACGGGATCGGCATGCGGGTCGGCATCCTGCTGCTGGTGCTGGGCATCGCCGACTACGTCTGGGAGCGGCGCCGCCTGGAGCAGTCGCTCAAGATGACCAAGACCGAGGTCAAGGACGAGCACAAGCAGTCCGAGGGCAACCCCGAGTCCCGCCAAGCGCTGCGCCAGCGCCAGCGCGCGATGGCCCGCAAGCGCATGATGGCCGCCGTCCCCAAGGCGACCGTGGTGGTCACCAACCCGACCCACTACGCCGTCGCGCTGCGGTGGGACGAGCTGACGATGGAGGCCCCGGTGCTGGTCGCGAAGGGGGCGGACCTGATCGCCAAGCGCATCCGCGAGCTGGCGGCCGAGCACGGCGTCCCGATCATGGAGAACCCGCCCCTCGCCCGCACCCTCTACGCCAAGGTCGAGCTCGACTCGCCGGTTCCGCCCGACCTCTACGCTGCCGTGGCCCAGGTCATCGCCTTCGTCTACAAGCTGAAGGGACAGTCGGTCTCGTCGGCCTGAGCCTGCTGGCGCAGCGATTCCGAGTGGAGCAGTATCGCAGCGCGAATGAGGGCTGCGACCTCTTCGCGGGTGTCGCCGACGGCGACGCAGCCGGGCAGGTCGGGGGACGTAGGCGTCCAGGACGTGCCGTTGGTCTCCAGTGTCGTGCCGTAGCTCGTCACGTTGCGGCCCGTTGCCGTCGGGTCTTCACGCGCCAGTAGGCGGCCTCGGAACACTCCGCACAGGTAGTGCGATCCGTCCGTGCGGGCGTCTTACAGCAAACGATGCACAGGCCCGCGGCCCGAGCGCGTTCCCGCCGAGCCCGCATCCATTGCGGCGTTGCGGTCACGCAGCGGTGACCTCGATACGGTCCGATGCGATCGTCGTCGCGGCCGGTGGAAGGGCCCCGTTCTCGCGCGCGACATCGAGCCAGAGCACGATCGCTTCGCGGACGTTCTCGCGCGCCTGATCGAGCGTCGCCCCCCAGCTCGTGCACCCTGGAAGGTCCGGCACGTACGCGAAGACCGAACCGTCGTCGGCCTTTTCGAACACTGCTTGGTAGGTCACTTTTTCCACCCCGCCGCCTTGGCGATGTTGTTGAACGTCCCGGGCTTCAAGTCAGCATTTGCGCCATGATCCGAAATGACGACGACCGTGCCCGGCTTGTCCGGGTGAACGTAGGCGCGATGGCTTCCCGCTGTCTTACGAGCGAGGAGCCAGCCCTCGCCCTCCAACCGCTTGATCGCCTCCTTGACCTTCATCCTAACAGTATCGTAGGGGCGGGGTGCTGATAGTGTCAAGAATCGGCCGCCGCGCTTGCCCGCCGCCGTTCTCAGCGCTCGGGCCAGGACCGGGTCCTAACCCCTCGGGCCGGTTCGGCCGATGATGGTACTAACGTGGAGACCGTGACTTAGTGGCAACGGCTGTCCCCTCGCGTCCCGGGCTGATCGACCGGCTCGCGTCGACCTCGCACGTCTGGGTGGCGGCGGCCTCGGTCCTGATGGTCGTGCTGCTGATCGTGCCGGTGGCGCCGTGGGTCCTCGACCTGCTGCTCTCGGTCAACATCACGCTGGCGCTGGTGATCCTGCTGGTCACCCTCTACACCGAGAACGCGCTCTCGTTCAGCGTCTTCCCGACCCTGCTGCTGGTCATCACGCTCTTCCGGCTCTCGCTCAACGTCACCGGAACGCGCTCGATCCTGCTCCACGGCTACGCCGGGCAGGTGATCGAGGCGTTCGGCAACATCGTGGTCGGCGGCAACTACGTCGTCGGCCTGATCGTGTTCGCGATCCTGATCGTGATCCAGTTCGTGGTCATCACCAACGGTGCGGGCCGCGTGGCCGAGGTCGCCGCCCGCTTCACCCTCGACGCGATGCCCGGCAAGCAGCTCGCCGTCGACGCCGACCTCAACGCGGGCCTCATCACCGAGGCCGAGGCGCGCCAGCGCCGCAAGGACATCCAGCGCGCGGCCGACTTCTACGGCGCGATGGACGGCGCGTCCAAGTTCGTGCGCGGCGACGCGATCGCTGCGGTCGTGATCGTGTTCGTCAACATCATCGGCGGCTTCGTCATCGGCGTGATCCAGGACCACAGCTCGATCGTCGCGACCCTGCAGCACTACACGCTGCTGACCATCGGCGAAGGCATCGTGACCCAGATCCCGGCGCTGCTGATCTCGACCGCGACCGGCATCATCGTCACCCGGGCGGCCTCGGAGGGCTCGTTCGGCCACGACCTCTCGCGCCAGCTCGTCCAGGAGCCGCGGGCGCTGGCGATCGCCGGCGGGCTGCTGCTCGTCTTCGGCCTGTTCGGGCTGCCGCCGCTGTTCATGTTCATCATGGGCGGGCTGCTCTTCGCGCTCTTCATCCGCCAGCGCAACCTCAACCGCAAGGCCGCCCGCGCCGGCGGCAAGCCGGTCGCCGGCCAGTCCGGCGCGCCGGGCGTCGGCGGCTCGACCGCGCAGCCCGCGGTGAAGCCGGCCGAGTCGGTCGTGCCGCTGCTCTCCTACGACCCGATGGAGCTGGAGATCGGCTTCGGCCTGATCCCGCTGGTCGACGTCTCGCAGGGCGGCGACCTGCTCGAGCGCATCACGATGATCCGCCGCCACGCGGCGCGCGAGCTGGGCATCGTCGTCCCGCCGATCCGGGTGCGCGACAACCTGCAGCTCAAGCCCTCGACCTACGTGGTGAAGATCTACGGGCTCGAGGTGACCCGGGCCGAGGTGATGGTCTCGCGCCTGCTGGCGATGAACCCCGGCACCGCGACCGGCAGCATCGACGGCATCCCGACCACCGAGCCCGCCTTCGGGCTGCCGGCGCTGTGGGTCGCGGAGAGCGCGCGCGGCGACGCCGAGATGGCCGGCTACACGGTCATCGACCCGACCTCGGTCATCGCCACCCACCTCACCGAGCTCATCAAGGCCCAGGCGCCCGACCTGCTCGGCCGCCAAGAGACCTCGGCGCTGCTCGACAACGTCAAGCAGCACTACCCGGTCGTCGTCGAGGAGCTGGTTCCCAACCTGCTCACCGTGGGCGAGGTCCAGCGCGTGCTGCAGAACCTCTTGCGCGAGCGGATCCCGATCCGCAACCTGCTGCTGATCCTCGAGAACCTGGCCGACGGCGCCCGCGCCTCCAAGGACATCGACTACCTGACCGAACGGGTGCGCAGCGCGATGGCGCGCCACATCTGCGCCGAGTACGCCGAGAACGGCCTGCTCTCGGTGATCACCGTCGACCCGCGGCTGGAGACGCTGCTGGGCGAGGCGGTGCGCCGCGGCGAGGACGCCTACGCGCTGCTCGACCCCGGCACGGTCGCCAAGATCTACGCCTCGCTGACCCGCCAGATCGGCCTGGCCCAGCAGGGCGGCCTGCACCCGATCGTGCTGACCTCGCCGAGCACGCGGCTGGCGCTCAAGCGCCTCACCGAGCGGGCCGCGCCGTCGCTGGTGGTGCTCTCGTACAGCGAGATCGCGCCGGGGCTGCGGGTCGAGTCGCTGGGCCAGATCTCGACCACCGACGAGAGCCTCGAGCCGGTCGGAGCGGGAGCCTGACGTGCTGCGCTTCTTCGGGGTCAAGCCCAAGGCCAAACCGAAGCCGGCGCGGCTCGAGCCGCCGCCCCAGCGCGCGGCGCTGCGGCTCGAGGTGACCGTCCCCGGGCACTGGCGCCATGCGCCGGGCGGCAAGGGCGGCGGCGAGTACCAACGCGGCGCGATCACCGACATCAGCCGAACCGGGGCGCTGCTGATCGTCGACCGCGACGCCAAGCTCGGATCGCAGGTCGAGCTCAAGTTCGGCCTGAGCACCTTCCCCCGGCCGCTGGTGCTGCTCGGCGAGGTCATGCGGGCCTCGAAGATCGAGGGGGGCGGCAAGTCGGCGTTGGGCCTGCGGTTCAAGGGAGTCACCGCCGACGAGGACCGCGCGATCATGGAGTTCATCAACAAGCGGCAGGCCGAACGGCGCAGCCGCGGCCTGGCCTAGGGAGCACAACGAGACCGATGGACACGAAGCGAGTCCTCATCGTCGACGACGCGGTCGTCATGCGGATGATGATCAAGGGGATCCTGAGCAAGAACGGCTACGAGATCGTCGGCGAGGCGCAGAACGGCGTCGAAGCGGTCGAGAAGTACCGCGCGCTCACGCCGGATCTCGTCACGATGGACATGGTGATGCCCGAGATGGACGGCATCTCGGCGGTCAAGCAGATCGTCGCCTCCGACCCGGAGGCGCGGATCGTGATGTGCACCTCGATGGGCCAGCAGGCGCTGGTCGTCGAGGCCATCCAGGCCGGTGCCAAGTCGTTCATCACCAAGCCGTTCCAGCCGCCCAAGATCCTCGAGACGATCCAGAAAGTGCTGGCCTGAGATGCCGACGCTGACCCTCAACGACCTCCAGCGCGACGCGCTCAAGGAAGTCGGCAACATCGGCGCGGGCCACGCCGCGACCGCGCTCTCGCAGCTGCTCAACACCACGGTCAAGCTGTCCGAGCCGACCATCGACGTGCTCAAGTTCCGCGACCTCTCGAGCCGGATCGGCTATGCCGACCGGATGGTCGCCGCCCTGCACATGTACGTGCGCGGCGAGGCGCCCGGCCAGATGGTGGTGCTGTTCGACCGCGAGCAGGCGCTGGACTTCGTCAACGTCTTCATCAAGCGCATCATCGGCGACATCCACATCTTCGACTCGATCGTCGACTCGACGCTCAAGGAGCTGGGCAACATCGTCGCCGGCGCGTACCTGACCGCGCTGATCTCGCTGACCGGGATCAACCTGCTGCCGTCGGTGCCGACCCTCTCGTACGGCACCATCCAGGCCGCCTTCCGGACGCTGATGTCGATCCTGCCGGATCAGGACGTCTTCCTGATCGAGTCGCAGTTCCTCGACAAGAACCGGGCCGTCTCCGGCCAGTTCATCCTCATCCCGGAGACCGGTTCGCTCGAACCGCTGCTCTCCGTCTTCGGAGTCCAGTAACGGTGCCGAGCCGCTCGCCGGGTGTGACCGATGTCCGCGTCTGACGATTTCTTCGACCGAACCGAGTTCGTCCAGTATTTCCGCGACGAGACGGACGAGCTGCTGCAGTCGATCGACGCCGAGCTGCTGCGGCTGGAGCAGTTCGTCGACACCGGCTCGATCGACGCCGAGATCGTCAACGCGCTCTTCCGGGCGCTGCACACCGTCAAGGGCAGCGCCGGGATGCTCGAGTTCGCCGGCGTCCAGCAGGTCGCGCACAAGCTCGAGAACGTCTTCGACCTGCTGCGCAAGGACCGCATGCCGCTCACCGAGAGCGGCGTGAACCTGCTCTTCGAAGGCCGCGACGTGCTCACGGCGCTGGTGCGCGCGGCCGTCGACGGCGCGCAGGCGCCGGCGGGCGCCGACGACTACGTCGAGCGGCTCGACCGCTTCGCCGCGGTCTACGACTCGACCGCGCAGGCGATCGAAGGCCCGCGCGCCGCCGCCGACGACCACGACGAGGAGCTGGCCCCGGTCGACGCGGCCGAGATCGAGGCCTTCGAGGCCGAGGTCGCGCGGCTGCTCGCCGAAGCCCAGGCCCAGCCGCAACCACCCCAGGCCGCGCCGCAGCCGGGCGAGGCCGCGCCGTCGGTCGGCGACGCGCAGGCCGCGGTCGACTCGCTGTTCGCCGCCGCGGCGGCGGCCGCGCCCGCGGCTGCCCTCTTCACGCCGGCAGCGCCGGCCGCCGCCAAACCCGCCGCAACGCGGCGCGAGCCGCGGCCCGCCCGGGCCGCCGCGGCGAGCGCCGCGCCCCAAGCCAAGCGCGCGGCGGCGCCGGCCGCCAAGAACCAGACGATCCGGGTCGACATCGAGCGGATGGACATGCTGCTCAACCTGGTCGGCGAGCTGGTCATCAACCGCACCCGCATCTCCGACATCGCGGCGACGCTCGGCCGCGAGCTGGGCGGCGACGAGCGCGTGCAGAGCGTCCTGGCGACGCTCGCCCGCGACCTCACCGAGTCCTCCGCGCTGCTGGCCCGCACGACCAACGAGATCCAAGAGAGCATCATGAAGGTCCGCATGGTGCCGATCGGGCAGGTCTTCGACCGCTTCCCGCGGATGGTGCGGGACCTCGCCAAGGCGCGCGGCAAGGAGATCCAGCTCGAGATCGCCGGCGCCGAGACCGACCTCGACAAGACGATCGTCGACGAGGTCGGCGAGCCGCTGATGCACCTGGTGCGCAACTGCGTCGACCACGGCATCGAGCCGCCCGAGGTCCGCGAGGCGCGCGGCAAGCCGCGCCACGGCACGATCAAGCTCAACGCGTACCACGAAGGCAACCAGGTCATCATCGAGATCTCCGACGACGGCGGCGGGATCGACATCGCGCGGGTTCGCGCGAAGGCCGTTCGGCTGGGCGTCATCGCCGAGAGCGACCGGCTGAGCGACCGCGAGATCGTCGAGCTGATCTTCACCCCCGGCTTCTCGACCGCCGACCAGGTGACCGACGTCTCGGGCCGCGGCGTCGGCATGGACGTGGTGAAGAAGAACATCCTGCGGCTCAAGGGCGTCTTCGACGTCGACTCGCACGCCGGCAGCGGCACGACCTTCACCATGAAGCTGCCGCTCACGCTGGCGATCATCCAGGCCCTGCTGGTCCGGGTCGCCGACGAGCTCTACTCGATCCCGCTCGACGCGGTGATCGAGTCGCAGCGGATCGATGCCAAGGACGTGCGGACCGTGCACGGCGGCGAGGTCATCACGCTGCGCGGCCAGGTCGTCCCGCTGATCCGGGTCGGCGAGTTCTTCCGGCTCGACGCGCCGCGCGACCCGAACAAGGTGATGATCGTCATCGTCGGCCTGCAGGGGCGTCAGGTCGGCCTGGTCGTGGACTCGTTCCAGGGCGAACAGGAGATCGTCATCAAGCCGCTCTCCGACGTGATCGGCCGAATCGCCGGCATCTCCGGCGCGACGATCCTGGGCAACGGCTCGATCTCGCTCATCATCGACGTCCACTCGCTCGTCGCCGGAGCCTACGGCGGCAACAAAGCCGCCCGCGCCGAATTCTCGGGGGTGTGAGGGCTCCTGGGGAGCCATCACGCTCGCGGTCCTCGCTACGCTGCGGTCCGTTCAAAGGATTGGTTGAAAGGTCACGATTATGTCCAACACGATTCAAGTCGTCAGTTTCAAGCTCGGGTCCGAAGAGTACGGGGTCGACATCGCGCAGGTCCAGGAGATCAACCGGATGGTCGCGATCACCCACGTGCCGCGCGCGCCGCTGTTCATGGAGGGCGTGATCAACCTGCGCGGTCAGCTCATCCCGATCATCGACCTGCGCACCCGCTTCGGGATGCCGCGGGCCGAGCACACCAAGCACACCCGCATCGTCGTGACCGAGATCGGCACCAAGCGGGTCGGCATGGTGGTCGACTCGGTCTCCGAGGTGCTGCGGCTGGACACCGACCAGATCGAGCCGGCGCCCGAGATGATCACCGGCGTCGAGACCGAGTACATCCGCGGGGTGGGCAAGATCGAGGACCGGCTGATCATCCTGCTGGACCTGGCGCGGATCATCTCCTCGGGCGAGCGGCGCGAGCTCGAGAGCGCCGACGTCGCCGAGCCCGTGCTCGTGGGCTGAGCCGGAAAACAGCGTCTACCGACGAATCGACGAGGTGTGACCGATCAGACGACCGACCCTGCCGCCGGGAACCCGGAGCGCCGCAGCGCCGTGCCGCTCGGCCGCACGCTCGTGTGGCTGGGGATCGCGGGCGCGTCGGCCGCGCTGACGCTCTTCGTCGTGCGCGCCGCGCTCCGCCGCGCGCCCGCCGGCGACGAGACGACGGAGCGCATCCAAGCGCTCATCGACGAGGCCAACCGCCTCATCAAGACGCTCGACGAGAAGAAAGCCTAGGTGGATTCGCCGGCGGCGAATCCGTTGCGTTCGCCCTCCGGCCGAACCGCGCTGCGGCCGGGCCTCGTGGCCGACGTTCGGTTCACCGACCTGCTCGCCAACGGGCAGGCGGTCGGCCGCATCGAGGGGGTCGTCGTCTTCGTCGCGGGCGTGCTGCCCGGCGAGCGGGCCCGCGTGCGGGTCACCCAGGTCAAGCCCAAGTACGCGGTCGGCGAGCTCGTCGCGCTCGACTCGCGCTCGGAGATGCGCGCCCAGCCGTTCTGCGGCGTCTTCGGGGTCTGCGGCGGCTGCCAGGTGCAGCACTTGGCCTACCCGGCGCAGCTGGCCTGGAAAGAGCAGCTCGTGCGCAGCGCGCTGCGCCGGATCGGCGGCTTCGCCGAGGTCGCGGTGCGCCGCCCGATCGGCATGGCGAACCCGCGCAACTACCGCAACAAGATGGCGCTGGTGGTCGATCATGCGGGCGGCGAGCCGGTGTTCGGGTTCTACCAGGCCCGCTCGCACGCGCTGGTGCCGATCGAGACCTGCCCGGTGGTGCTGCCGCAGCTCGACGCGGCGATCGGGGGGTTGTACGCGGCCAGCAAGGCCGCCGACTCGAAGGCCGCGTTCGCCCACGCCAAGCACGCGATCGTGCGGGCCGGCGCGGCCTCCGGCCAAGCCGTGCTCTCGATCACGACCGAGCGGGCCGCCGCCGGGATCAAGGAGGAAGCGCAGGCGGTCGCGCGCCGCGTTCGCGGGGTGGTCGGGATCTCGAACTCGTTCGAGCCGCGCACCGCCAACGCCGTGCTCGGGCGCAAGATGCTCTACGTCTGGGGCGAGCGCGAGATGGAGGAGGCGATCGAGGGCGTCCGCTACCGCGTCTCGCCGGCGTCGTTCTTCCAGGTCAACAGCGAGATGGTCGGGCGGATCTTCCGCTTCCTCGCGCCGGGCATCGCGAAGGACCGCAAGATCGTCGACCTCTACTGCGGCGCCGGGACGTTCGCGATCTTCTTCGCGGCGCGCGGCGCGCAGGTCGTCGGCGTCGAGGAGAACCCGGCCGCCGTGCGCGAGGCGCGCGGCAACGCGAAGCTCAACGAGGTCGGTCACCGGGTCCGCTTCGTCGAAGGCCGGGTCGAGGGAACGGTCGCGCACCCCGACGGGCAGGCGGCGCTCGCCGAGGCCGAGATCGTCTTCCTCGACCCGCCCCGCAAGGGCTCCGACGAGGCCACCCTGGCCGCGATCGCGAGCGCCCGGGTGCCCAACATCTGGTACCTCTCGTGCAATCCCGCCACGCTCGCGCGCGACCTCGCCTACCTCGCCCGGCACAACTACGCGCTGGGCGTGGTGCAGCCGTTCGACATGTTTCCGCAGACCGGCCACGTCGAGACGCTCGTCACGCTGCGCCGGGTCGACGCGCCGCCGGTCGTCGCCCTCTCCGAGCGCGAGGCCACGCCCTGGGACGACGAGATCCCCGAGTGGCCCTCGGACGACCGCTACGCCAAGCACGACTACCCCGACTTCGTGGAGCGCTGAGCCCGGTGGTGTGCTCGTGGAACGAGTGGGACCCGCTGCGCGAGGTGATCGTCGGGACCGCGCGCGGCGCGGCCGACATCGGCTACGAGCCGGCGCTCGCGCCGTACTTCCCGGCCGGCGACCCGAGCCGCGCCGCGCGCGGCGGGCCGGTGCTGCCGGAGCTGGTCGACGAGGCGGAGCGCCAGCTCGACGGGTTCGCCGCGCTGCTCGCCGCGCGCGGTATCACGGTGCGACGGCCCGATCCGGTCGATCATGCGGTTTCGGCCAAGACGCCGGACTGGGAGGTGGCGGTCGGGCGCGCCGGCGCCTGCCCGCGCGACCTGCTGCTGGTGATCGGCGAGGAGATCATCGAGGCGCCGATGGCGCAGCGCGCGCGCTTCTTCGAGTACCGCGCGTACCGCACGCTGATGGCCGAGTACTTCCGGCGCGGCGCGCGCTGGACCGCGGTGCCCAAGCCGCTGATGGCCGACGCGCTGTACGCCGAGCGCGCCCGGCGCGGTGAGGAACCGTTCGACTTCGTCGCCGCGCCGCTGCTGACCGAGATCGAGCCGGCCTTCGACGCGGCCGCGTTCGTGCGCTTCGGGCGCGACATCTTCTGGCAGCCGGACCTGGTCAGCAACCAGTTCGGGGCGGACTGGCTCCAGCGCCACCTCGGGCCGGGCTTCCGGGTCCACCGGATCCGCTTCCGCGAGCCGCTGCCGACCCACATCGGCACGACGCTGGTCCCGATCCGGCCGGGGCTGGTCCTGATCAACCCGGACCGGCCGTGCACCGACGGCTCGTTCGAGCTGTTCCGGGCCAACGGCTGGCGCACGGTGGACGCGCCGCGCTCCGTGCGCTCGGGCCGCAACGCGCGCGACGTCAGCAACTGGATCTCGATGAACGTGCTGATGCTCGACGAGCGCACGGCCGTGGTCGAGACGGCGGAGACGCCGATGATCGATCTGCTGGAGTCGCTCGGCTGCGAGGTGATCCCGTGTGCCTTCGACCGCGTCTATGCGTTCGGGGGCAGCTTCCACTGCTGCACCGCCGACGTGCGGCGCGACGGGGTACTGCGATCGTACTTTCCGTCGCTCGACGTGGTCTGAGCGCGCAGGATCGACCGCTTTGCCGGGGTAGGAGTGCGGCCATGGACTTCTTGATGAACGAGGCGCGCTCGCTGCTCGGCGGCGCGGATCCCCAGCAGGTCGGCGATGCGGCGCGCGACCACGTCGGCGACGTGCCGCCCGACCAGCTCGCGCAGCACCTCACCGAGGGCGCGCAGAACCTCGACCAAGGCGGCCTCGCCTCGCTCGGCCAGAGCCTGCTCGGCGCGCTCTCCCAGCACGGCCAGGCCGAGTCGACCGCGCAGGACGCCGGCGTCGACACCGCCGCCGCGGCGGGCGGCGACCAGGGCAACGTCGTCGCCCTCATCCAGCACGCCGCCCAGAACCCCGACGCGCTGCGCGACGCCGCCGTGCAGTTCGTGCAGAAGGACCCGCAGGTGCTCACCCAGCTGCCCGGCCTCTTGCAGGGCATCATGGGGCGGCTCGGCCGCTAGGCGCCCAGCAGCGCGCGCAGCGCGAACGCGTTGCGGGTCGCAAACGCGCGCTCGTCGTTGTTGAAGTAGACGTAGGTGGCTTCGACCTGCGGCCCCAGCGCGCGAATCGTCGCCGCCCAGCGCTCGAGCCGGATGCGGCGGTACGAGCCGGCATAGGCGCGCACCGGGCCGTGCAGGCGCACGTAGAGCACCGGTCCGGTGATCACCGCCGGCACGACGCTGCCGCGCAGGTCGTGCAGGCACAGCGACGCGCCGCGCGCGCGCAGCAGCGCGTAGACCGCCTCGTGGTACCACGAATGGTGGCGGAACTCCACCACGTAGCGGTGGCCGGGCGGGAGCGCCGCGAGGAAGCTTTCCAGCGCGTCGTCGTCGCGCGCGAACCAGGGCGGGAATTGCGCCAGCACGTTGGCGACGTGCGGGACCAGCGGCGCGATCGCGCGGAAGTAGTTCTCGACGAACGCGCGCGGCTCGCCGGGGCGCTTGCGGTGGGTGATCAGGCGGCTGAGCTTGACCGTGTAGACGAACCCCGGCGGCACGTTCGTCCAGCGGGCGAGGTCGTGCGGCTTGGGCAGGCGGTAGGTGGTGACGTTGAGCTCGACGGTCGGGAAACGGGCGGCGTAGTACGCCAGCCACTCGCGCTGCGGAAGCCGGGCCGGGTAGAACCGGCCGCGCCAGTCCTTGTACGTCCAGCCGCTCGTGCCGATCAGAATCGGTCCCACGCGGACGGAATACCCCAGCGAGGGCGAGCCGCTTGCCTGCCCGCGCGCGGCGCCAGGACCGCGCCCGGGAAGCGGTCGCCGCGGCGCGAAACCCGGCGGCGATGATGCTGAGGACAGCCCGGCTCGTGCTCCGCGCGCCGCAGGACGCGGACGCGCGGGCGCTGTGCGCGTACCACGCTTGCAACGCCGAGCGCTTCGCGCCCTGGGAGACGCCGCAGCCGACCGACGTCACCGGCCAGCGAGCCTGGATCGCCGAGCAGCGCGCGCAGGGCGCGCCCGACCGGCCGGTCACGCTGCTCGCGTTCGCCGGCGAGGCCGCGGAGCTCGCCGGCGTCGTCGGCTTGAGCGGGTTCACCGCCTCGCCGGCCGGCGCGATGGTGCACTACACGGTCGACGGCGCGTACGAAGGCCGCGGCTATGCGAGCGAGGCGGTGCGCGCCGTGCTGGACTACGCGTTCGACGCGCTGGGCCTGGACGAGGTCAGCGCGTACTACCACCCCGGCAACGCGCGCAGCGGCCGGATGCTGGAACGGCTGGGCTTCCGCATCATGTCGGTCACGCCCGCGATTCCGGGATTCGAGCACCTGATGAAGCCGCAGGTCTGGGCGAGGCTGGCGCGCGCCGACCGCGCTGCGGCGGGATGACCCGGATGTCTCGCCAGGGGTTGGATGCGCTGCGCGCGCGCGTGCACGCGGACCCGGCGCTCGCGCGCCGCTTGCGCGCACTCGAGCCGGAGCGGTTCCAGGCCGAGGTGCTGCGGCTGGCGGCCGAGTCCGGCGACGACGTGACGCCGGCCGACGTGAGCGAGGCGCTCGCGCGGGCGCGCCAAGCGTGGATGCTGCGTTGGATTCGCTGAGCGCGGCCGGTCTGGCCGCGTGGACGCCCGTCCGCGTGTACGCGGGCGACGGCGAGCCGGCCGTCGAGTGGGCGCTGATCGGCGAGCCGTTGCGCGACCCGTTCTTCGAGCAGACGGCCGACCGCGCCATGAGCCGGCCGTTCAACGAGCTGTTCGCGCGACGCACCCCGATGGGCGAGCTGGAGGCGTCGTACGCGAGCGATCCGGGCTTAGCGCCGAGCGGGTTGGTGTTCCACATGTCGCGCTGCGGCTCGACCCTGATCGCGCAGATGCTCGCGAGCCTGCGCGGGGCCGTCGTCCTATCGGAACCGCAGCCGATCGACGCGCTGCTGCGGCTGCGTCGCGCCATGACCGCGCGAGGAGAAGAAGAGAAGCTGGCCGGCTGGCTGCGCGCGCTGGTCGGCGCGCTCGGGCGACCGCACTTCGGCGAGCGGCACCTGTTCGTGAAGTTCCACGCCTGGCACGTGCTCGAGCTGCCGTTCATCGCGCGCGTCTTCCCCGGCGTGCCGTGGACATTCGTCTTTCGCGAGCCGCGCGCCGTTCTGCGCTCGCAAGCCAAGAGCACCGGCGCCGAGCTGGTGGCGGGCACGATCGACCCGGCCTATCTGGACCTCGACGCGGCGAGCGCGCACGCCTTGCCGGCTGACGAGTACGGCGCGCGCGTGCTGGCGGCGTTCTGCCGCGCGGCCCTGGCCGACGCGGGACCCGGGCGAGCGCGGTTCGTGGACTACGCCGCGCTGCCGGACGTCGTGCCGACGGAGCTGCTGGAGTTCTTCGGCGTGCCCGCGAGCGATGCGGATGCGGAGCGCATGCTCGGTGTAGCGCGGCACGACACCAAAGGAACGGCGGGGGCCGCGTTCCGGCCCGCCTCGGAACTGCGAGAAGAAGGCTCCCTCGACCAGCTCGCGTCGCGCTGGCTCGACGGCGCCTACGCGGCGCTCGTAGCGGCTACCGCCTCGGCGCTACGCTGATGCCTCGCGCTGCAGCAGCGCGATGATGTTGCCCTCGGAATCGATCGCGTAGCCGAACCGGCCGAGCCCCGGGATGTCCTGGACGCGGCCCTGCTGACCGCCCTTCATGGCGATGTCGATCATCGCTTGATCGATGTGCTCGACCTCGATCGTCGGCGTCGGCGCTTTGATGATCTCCTGCCGGAGCGTGATCGCGGCGGGAATCCCGGCCGCACCGGCCTCCGACGACGAGTCGTGAACCAAATACGGTACCGGCGTGTTCTCGAACGGTACGAAATCCCACCCGAACACCTCGCGGTAGAACGTGGCCGCACGTTCGACGTCGTCCGCCGGGAGGTGGAAGTTGACGATTTTTCCCATGGTGCGCTCGCTAGCTTCCGCCGTGTGCGGCCAATGCCTCTTTCTGCTCCGGCGTGAACGCGACGGAGAGCAGAAAATAGCCGGCCTCGAGCCGGGCCTCGGGATGGGCACGCGGCGTCCAATTGCTCTGGAACGACCGCGTCATCGCCTCGTTGACCTCGATGAGCGCGGTCGCTTCGGCATCCGTCAGCGCTCCGGCCATCTCGACCACCGCGGCATATTCCGTGGCACGGCCGGCAACCGCCGCTTCGACCGCGGCTTGCAGCCGGCTCTGATTGGCTGGGCTGAGCCGGCTGATGGCAGCGCTGCGAGCATCCGCTTGCGCCTGGCGAATGCGGTCGGCCAGCTCTCGCGAGACGGGTACGGGCGCCGAAGACTTGACGTGAACCGCTTCGGCGATCAGCCGCCGGTCGGCCAGCAACTCCGGCGACGGCGGCTTGGCCGTCTTCGGCGCAGCCATGCGCGCCCCGTCACCGAGCGAATCGATCGGACTCATATGCCGCCCGGACTGCGCGAAGACCGCGGACGTGGCGGGAAAGACCCCGCCCGCGGCGATGATCTGAGGCCGCCCGTTGGGAAGCTTGAAGGTCGTCTTGCCGTCACCGCCCGCGGCGGTTCCGAGGATCGCGAACAAGTGCCGGTTATCGGCGATCTGGAGCGTCTGGCCTTTGCAGAGCATCCAGCCCAACGGGGCCACGCTGCCGTCGAAGCGGCGGGCTTCGCCGACGATCGGCCGGGAGAGCACGTCGGCGGGAACCGCATCCGCCTTCTCGGGTACGAGGCGGAGCGTCCGGCCGTCCGCCGGACGGCTCTGGTCGTACGTGGCGACACCCGGAAGCGCACGCAGCGTGCGACCACCGCAGCCTGCCAGAAACATGGCTACGCCGGCGCCGATAAACGGTGCGCGCTTCATTCGAATCCCTTCGAGGCGGAACGTTGTGGAGAAGGCTAGTTTCGGGTCGGGAAGATTCCCTGGAGCGCGATGCAGAAATTCAGCGCGAGATAGGGTTGACGGTTCTCGTGCGGCTGGCTGCCGCCGACCGACGTCACCATCTGGGCGTACATCGGAACCATGTTCGAGCTGCCCGAGGAGTACATTTGCGTCCCCAGCGGGTTGGCGGGCAGATTGTTCGCCGGAGCCGCGACCGACGCATTGCCCGATTTGGGGTCCGCGTTGGCCAGGTGAGTGTGCGCGGCCATCTCCGACATGATGAGCGTGTGCTGCTCTTCACCGCCTCGCTGGCCTTGGGTGAAGCTTTGGCCCATGTGCATCGCCGTGCGGCCTTGCAGGTTCGGCAGCGCGAACGTGGTGCGCCCGTCGCCGCCGTAGGTCGTGCCCAGCAGCGAAAACAACGCCTGGTTCTGATTGATCGGCATGAGCTGGCCGTTGCACATCGCCCAGCCCTTCGGGGCGAAGTTGAACGACATTATCCGGATCTCGCTAAGAAACGGTGTGGACATCTGTTCCTTCCGACTCGAACGAGCGTCGTAGTGCGCCTACGAGCGCGGGGGGAAGATACCTTGCATCGCGATACAGTAGTTCAAGACCAGGTACGGCATCAGGTTGTTGTGCGGCTGGCTGCCACCCGCGACGCCTACCATCGACGGATTCATGTTCGCCAAGCCCGTCGTCTGGGTCGAGAAGACGAGGTTTCCGGTCGAGTTTACCTGCACCGCGCCGCTCGGGCTGGTCGCCTGGGCGTTGCGAAAGTTTTCGTCAGCCTGCACGTTGTGGGTGTGCATCGGGATTTCCGACAGCAGCAGCGTCACGGATTGCTCGCCGCCGCTCTCGCCGATGGAAAATTGTCCGAACGGGCTGTTCCCGGAATACTGCGTCGTGTGCATCGCCGACGAGCCTTGCAGGTTGGGCAGGGCGAAATTCGACTTGCCGTCGCCGCCGTACTGAGTGCCCAGCAGCGAGAAGAGCGCGGTGTTCTGCGAGATCGGGAGCAGCTGGCCGTTGCAGAATGCCCAACCCCGGGGGGCGAAGTTGAACGGGAAGATGCGGATCTCGGCTACGAATGGACTCGACATGCCGCTCCTTACGTCGGGCTCGGGTAGATGCCGTACAGCGAGATGATGAACGTGATCGCCAGGAACGGCTGCATGTTGTCGTGCGGCTGGCTGCCGCCCTGAGACGGCAGCATCGCGGCGTTCATGTTCTTGAAGTTGGGCCCCTGCGGGTTGCTCGGGCTGTTCGGTACGGTGTACAGCAGTTTGCCGGGGGTCGCGGCGAAGTAGGCATTGGTCGGCACGCTCGTCGAGCCGTTGTTGCCGTCCGCTATCACGGGGTGCGTGTGGTTGGGGATCTGGTTCGTCGTCAGCGTCACGTTGGTCACACCACCGTTGGCCGCGAGGGTGTACGTCGAGGTCCCGTTGCTTCCGATGTGGATCGGCAACCGCGCGGCCAGGTTGGGCAGCCCGAACGTGTTCTGCCCGTCGCCACCGTAGGTCGTCCCGATCAGGTTGAACAGCGTGTCGTTCTCGCTGATCGATAGTAACTGGCCGTCGCACGTCGCCCATCCCTGCGGAGCGAAGTTTCCGGCGAACATGCGGATCTCACCGACATAAGGTGCAGCCATCGTCTCCTGTCTTTACGGTTACGGCTTGTAGGCAAAATTGAGCGGAGAATACGTTCCGCCGCCATCCGTGATCTGAAATCCCGTCTGTTTCGGCGCGGCGGCGAATGCGTTTCCGGAGTTGTCGTCGTACCCGGGCGGCACGGTCAGCGTGCTGATGTCGTAGATGTAGTAGCCCATCTTTCCCGACGCGTTGGTGTGGAATGCGACCATCAGCTTGGTGTTGCTGAGCCATTGCATCGCGTAGATCTTCTCGCTGCCGCCGGGGCCCGAGCCCACGCTGCCCGTGTCGTAGATGTAGTTGCCGTTCGGCGTGCTGGTCCCGTTGTATGGAATCGGGCCGCCGACCGGGTTGCGGTTGGACGTGTTGTCGTACACCTGGATCTGGAACTCCGGCGTGTAGCTGACGTACGCCGCGGCGATGTAGCCGTTGGGCGACGCCGCGACCGCGAAATACGCGGGGTAGCCGGCCGAGGCCCCGGGATCGATCGACTTCACCAGCGTGGGGGTGCCCGTCACGGTGTAGAAGGCGAGGTCCGCGCCGGGGCCGCTGAACAGGGATGCGTTCGAGACGACGAGCTGCTGGTTCTGGTTGTCCCAGGCCAGGCCGCTGGGCAGATCGATGGCGGAGCCGGAGATGTCCGTCTCGGTGCCGTCGGACTTGCGCAGCGCGATCTTCGAGGTTCCGCCGTTGTGGTTGTCCGTCCCGTTGGTCAGCGCCGCGGCGTACGAGCCGGCCGGGAGCGCGGGAATGGTGGCAACGGCCTCGTCGGCCAGCGTGCTCGAGATGTCGCGGGATGCCGGCGCCAGCGTGTAGTCGCCGGTCAGCAAGAACTCGACGAAGTCGTAGCCGCCGCTGGTCCCGCCCGGCGTGTTCCCGAGCGCGACGCTGTTGTCGCGCGAGTCGTACGCGATCCCGCCGAGCGGTGAGTTCACGTCGGACGACGTGGTGGTCGAGCTGTTGGCCGTGGTCACGATCGCGCCGGCCGGGACGCAGGCCAGGTCGCCGTAGTCGCCGCCGGTCGTCGTGCCGCCGTTGTCGATCAGCAGGTCGCCGTTGGAGTCGAAGGTGGACGCCAGCGGGTTGTCCACGTCGGGCTTGTTCTCGTTCTGCGAGTTCGTGACCGCCAGCTTCGACGGCGACGCAGCATTGAACGAGTCGGGACCGCCCGCGGTGAGGCTGAGGTTGTACAGGTCGATCTCGCCCGAGCCGGCGCCGATCTGCTCGACGGCGGCCAGGAAGTTGGGACCCGGGGCCGCGGCGGTGGTGAACGTGAACGACTTGGTCTGGTTGTAGGACAGCCCGTCGCCGGCGTTGGGCGGCGTCCCGCTGACGTTGATCGTGCCGCTGACGCCGGTGGCGCTCGGGGTCACGGTGACCGTCTGGGCCGACTGGTTGACCGTCACGGTGAGCGTTCCGCCGCTGACGCCGGTCGCGTTCGCCGCGAGCGTCGGCTGGCCGGGGCTCACGATGGTCTTGCCGGCCGGGTCGGCGTAGTTGACGGTGAACGTCGCCGGCGATGTGCCGACCGAGCCGTAGGCGGAGCCGATCGGGCCGCCGCTGGTGCACGGCGCGGTGCCGCTGACCACGATCGAGGCCGCGTTGGCGTCGAGCGTGACCGCGAACGTGTTGGCGATGCCCTGGACGACCGTCTCGACCGGCTGGAACTCGGAGAGCTTGTTGCCGGCGCCGGTGCTCTGGTCCCAGGTCGTGATCGTCAGGCTGTCCTTGCCGACGTAGAGGCTATCGGCGACCGTGCACTTGTAGTTGCCGGCGTTCGAGGGGTCGGTGACGCACGGGCTGCCGGGGGCCGAGCCGCTGCTGTTGGGCACGGCGACGACGAGCGCGGCGGGCAGCGTGCCGGGCGTGATGTCCTGGTTGTTGCCGGCATTCTTCACGTCGGTGATCGCGATCGAGATCGACTTGGTCGCGGCCGAGACGTACTGCGGGGTCCGCCCCGCGGCAGCGGTCCGGGCCCGCGAGCTCACCGTCTTCGGCACGGTGAACACGAAGGTCACCTGCTGAAACTGGAGGCCCTTGCCCCCGCCCGAGCCGCCGGTGGCCGGGAGCATGGTCCCGTGCGACCCGCCGCCGCAGGCCGCGAGCGCGACGGAGGCGGCGAGCATTGCCGTGAGCGAGCGGAGCGTTCGTAGCCGATACATAAATCCCAATCCTCGTCACACGCAAGCAGGCCCGGCCCTGCTAAAATGCAGGGACGGAGCACCCGTCGACCGGGCTTTCGGCGCTAGGCCCGCTTGGGTCCTGGGGAACGACGCGTCCGACACCGAGAGAGCCGTCGCTCTTCATACGTGGCGTACCGTCTCGGCACCCAGCGCAAGCCCGCCCGCCCGCGTAAGGTTTTCGTTCGTACGCCGGATGGCCGGTGGACGGAGCCGCGGCGGTGGTTCGCGAACTCCAGCGGGTCATGGCATCGGATCGGATCGACATCCGCCACGTCGCGCGGCTGGCGCGGCTGGCGCTCACGGAGGACGAGGTGGCGACCTACGGGGCGCAGCTCGGCAACCTGATGACCCACGTCGACGCGCTGGCCGGGCTCGACACCGAGCAGGTTCCCGCGACCGCTCAGGTCGTGCCCTCGCGCAACGTCCAGCGGCCCGACGCCATCCGGCCCGAGACGATCCTGCCCCGCGAGGCGGCCTTGGCCAACGCTCCCCGGGCGGTCGGCGGCTTCGTCAGCGTGCCGCGCATCATCGCCGAGGAGGGCTGAGGTGGACCCGATCAAGGACTCGGCCCGGGCCATCGCAGCCGCGGTCAACGCGGGCGCGGCGAGCGCGGCCGAGGTCGCCGAGGCGATGATTCCCCACGCCGCGCGGGTCGATGCGCAGCTCGGCGCCTACCTCACGCCGACCCCCGAGCTGATGCGCGAGCGGGCGGCCCAGGTCGACGCGCGGGTTCGAGCGGGCGAGCGGCTGCCGCTGGCCGGCGTGCCGGTCGCGCTCAAGGACAACCTGTGCCTGACCGGCACCCGCACCACCGCCGGCTCGAAGATCCTCGAGCACTTCGTCGCGCCCTACACCGCGACGGCGGTCGCCCGGCTGCTCCAGGCGGGCGCGCTGCCGGTCGGCAAGACGAACCTGGACGAGTTCGCGATGGGCTCCTCGGGCGAGAACTCGGCGCTGGGCACGACCCGCAACCCGTTCGACCTCGGCCGCGTCCCGGGCGGCTCGTCGGCGGGCAGCGCGGCGGCGGTGGGCGGCTTCGAGGCCACCCTCTCGCTGGGCAGCGACACCGGCGGCTCGATCCGCGAGCCGGCCGCCTTCTGCAACGTGGTCGGCTTCAAGCCGACCTACGGCCGGGTCTCGCGCTACGGCCTGATCGCGTTCGCCTCGTCGCTCGACCAGATCGGGCCGTTCGCCCGCACGGTCGCGGACGCGGCGCTGGCCTACGACGTGATCGCCGGCCACGACCCGCTCGACGCGACCAGCCTCGACCGCCCGGTCGAGCCGACCGCCGGCGGGCTGCGCGAGGACCTGCGCGGGGTGCGGGTCGGGATCGTGCGCGAGTTCGACCTGGCCGAGCTCGACCCGGCCAGCCGGGCCTGCTACGAGCGCGCCTACCGCGAGCTGGCGGACCTCGGCGCCGAGCTGGTCGAGGTCTCGCTGCCGACGGCCGACCACGGGCTGGCGACGTACTACCTGATCGCGCCGGCCGAGGCGTCGTCCAACCTGGCCCGCTTCGACGGGGTGCGCTACGGCCTGCGGGTCGAGGGCGCCGACGTCGGCGAGATGTACGAGCGGACCCGCGCGGCCGGCTTCGGGCCGGAGGTCAAGCGGCGCATCCTGATCGGCACCTACGCCCTCTCGTCGGGCTACTACGACGCCTACTACGTCAAGGCGCAGAAGGCGCGGACCCGGATCGCCGAGGACTTCGCCCGCGCCTTCGAGCGCTGCGAGGTCATCGCCGCCCCGGCCGCCTCGTCGCCGGCCTTCGGCTTCGACGCCAAGGCCGACCCGGTCGCGATGTACCTGATGGACTACTACACGATCCCGGGCTCGCTGGCCGGCCTGCCGTCGCTCTCGGTGCCGTGCGGCGCGGTCGTCCCGGAGGACGGCACGCGCCCGATGCCGATGGGCCTGCAGCTCACCAGCCCGCTCTTCACCGAGCGCGCCCTGCTGGGCTACGCCCACGCCTACGAGCGCGCGACCCTGCACGCCGAGAAGCTCACGCCCCTGACCATGGAGACGGAAAGCAGCATGCCGTTGCGCGCGCCCTTGGGGAATCTCGCATGAGCACGACGGAGAGCGCGCGCGCTGTGGGGGCGGAGCGCCTTTCCGACTGGGAAGCCGTCATCGGCATCGAGTGCCACGTCGAGTTGAAAACCGAGAGCAAGATGTTCTGCGGCTGCCCGAACGGGTTCGCCGGCGAGCCCAACACCCGGGTCTGTCCGGTCTGCTTGGCACTGCCGGGCGCGCTGCCGGTGCCCAACGCGAAGGCGATCGAGCACATCGTCCGGGCGGGCCTGGCGTTCGGGGCGACGATTCCGCCGCACTCGAAGTTCGACCGCAAGAACTACTTCTATCCCGACATGCCCAAGAACTACCAGATCTCGCAGTACGACCTGCCGCTCACCCAGGGCGGCGCGGTGCGCTACTTCCTCGAGGACGGCCGGCGCGGCGAGTGCCGCCTGACCCGCATCCACTTGGAAGAGGACACCGGCAAGTCGACCCACGCCAGCGCCGACGGGCGCCTGGCGAGCTCGACCGGCTCGCTGGTCGACTTCAACCGGGCCGGCGTGCCGCTGATGGAGTGCGTCGGCGAGCCCGACCTGCGCTCGGCCGAAGAAGCGGTCGCGTTCCTCGAGATGCTGGCGCGGACGTTCCGCGAGCTGGGCGTGAGCGACGTGAAGATGGAGGAAGGCTCGCTGCGCTGCGATGCCAACGTCTCGGTTCGCCGGCGCGGCGCGGCGGAGTACGGCACCAAGGCCGAGATCAAGAACATGAACTCGTTCCGCAGCGTGCGGCGGGCGATCGAGAGCGAGGTCCGCCGCCAGATCGAGCTGCTCGAGAGCGGCGGGCGGGTGATCCAGGAGACGCGCGGCTGGGACGAGCAGGCCGGCACCACCCACAGCCAGCGCTCGAAGGAACAGGCGCACGACTACCGCTATTTCCCCGACCCCGACCTCGTCCCGATGGACATGGATGCGGCCATGATCGAGCGCGTGCGCGCCACGCTGCCCCAGACGCCCTACGCGCGCTGGGTGCGCTACGTCGACACGCACGGCATCAATTCCAAGCAGGCGACGCAGATCGTCGACGACGCGCCGCTGGCGGCTTGGTTCGACCGCGCGGTGCGCGCCTCGGGCAACCCGCAGGCGACGGCCAACTTCGTGCTGGGCGATCTGGCGCGGCTGGCCAACGAGTCCGGCACGCCGCTCGCCGAGGGCAAGGTCACGCCCGAGGCGCTGGCCGAGCTGATCGCGCTGACCGGCGCGAACGCGATCAACTCGAAGGCGGCCAAGCAGGTGCTGCAGACGCTCTGGAACGAGGGCGGCTCGGCCGAGGCGGTCGTCGAGCGCGAAGGGCTGGCGCAGGTCAGCGACCGCGGCGCGGTCGCGGCGATCGTCGACGAGGTGCTGGCGGCCAACCCGAAGGTCGTCGCCGACTACCAGGCCGGCAAGACGAACGTGATGGGCTTCCTGACCGGCGCGGTGATGAAGGCGTCGCGCGGCAAAGCCAATCCCGCGCTGGCCCAAGAGCTGCTGAAGGAGAAGCTGTCGGCGGGATGAGCTCCGCCGCCTCATCGTGAGCCTGATCGACGAGCGCGGGCTCGACGTCCTCGATTTCCAGCGCATCCGGGAGCGGTACGCCGGTCAGACCCACGCCCCGCGCTCGTACGAGCGCGCGCTGGCGTGCGAGCCGGCGACCGACTTCGGGCTGGTGCGCACGCTGGTCGGCGAGACCGGCGAGATGCGCGCGCTGGCCCGCGAGGGCTTCGCGCTGGCGCGGATCGACGACGTCGACCAGGCCGTCGCCACCGCGGCCCGCGGCGTCGCGCTCGCCGCGCGCGAGCTGCGCGGGATCGGCGACGCGCTCGCGGCGGCCGCCGCCGCCGTGCGCGCGGTCCGCGAGTCGGAGGCCGAGCTGCCGCTGCTGTTCGCCCGCTGCGCGGCGTTCCGCGCGCTGCCGAACCTCGTCGGGCGCATCACCGACGCGATCGACGAGCGCGGCAGCGTGCTCGACCGCGCCTCGCCGGCGCTGGCCCGGGTGCGGCGCGGCATGCAGCAGGCGCAGGACGACGCCCGCGACCGAGCCGCGGCGATCGTGCGCTCGGCCCGCTACGCGAGCGCCATCCAGGACGCGATCGTCACGGTGCGCGACGGGCGCTACGTGGTGCCGGTCAAGGCCGAGTTCGCGGGCCAGATCCCGGGCATCGTCCACGACACCAGCTCGAGCGGGCAGACGCTGTTCGTCGAGCCGCTCGAGACGCTCGAGGCCAACAACCGCCTGCGCGCCCTGCAGGTCCAGGAGCAGGCCGAGATCGCCCGCATCCTGGCCGAGCTGTCGTCATCGGTCGGGGGCGAGGCGGCGCAGATCGCGACCGACGTCGAGGTCTACCTCGAGCTGGACCTGGCCGCCGCCCGCGCCCGCATCGCGGACCGGATGGACGCGGTCGCGCCGGTGCTGGTCGACGAGGCGGTGGTGGTGATCCGCGACGGCCGCCACCCGCTGCTCGACGAGCGCGCGGTGCCGCAGTCGGTCCGGCTCGACGACGAGACCCGGATGCTGATCGTCTCGGGGCCGAACATGGGCGGCAAGACGGTCGCGCTCAAGCTGGTCGGGCTGGCGCTGACGATGACCGCCTGCGGCCTGCACGTGCCCGCCGCCGAGGCGACGGTCGGGCGCTTCACCCGGGTCTGCACCGACATCGGCGACGAGCAGTCGATCGCCCAGAACGCCTCGACCTTCTCGGCGCACCTGCGGCGCTTGGCCGAGATCGTCGACGCGGCCGACGCCCGCACCCTGGTGCTGATCGACGAGATCGGCAACGGCACCGAGCCGGGCGCCGGCGCGGCCCTGGCGGTCGCGGTGCTCGAGACGCTGCTCGAGCGCGGCGCGCGGGTCGTCGCGACCACCCACGCGACCGAGCTCAAGCTGTTCGGCGCCGGCCACCCGCACGTCGCCAACGCCAGCGTGCGCTTCGACCCCGACACCTACGAGCCGACCTACCAGCTCGACGTCGGCTCGCCCGGCCAGTCGCTGGCCTTCGCGCTGGCCCGCCGGATGAAGCTCGACCCGCACGTGGTCGCGCGGGCCGAGACGCTGCTCTCCAACCAGGAGCGCGACTACGAGCGCGCGCTGGCCGAGGTGGCCGAAGAGCGCATCCGCGCCACCCGCGAGCGCGAGGAGCTCGGGCGCGAGCGCGCCCACCTGCGCTCGCTGGAGGACAACGCCCGCCGGCGGGCCGAGTCGCTCGAGCGCGAGCGGCGGGAGCTCGCCAAGCGCGCCGACGCCAAGCTGGCCGAGGCGCTGCGCGCGTTCTCGGCCGAGCTCGAGCGCCGGGCGGCGGAGCGCGGCGAGCGCGGCGCGCGCGCCCCGCGGGTGACCCAGGGGCAGGCCGACCTGCTGGCCCGCACGCTCGACCAGATGCACCGCGAGCTCGGCCTCGAAGCGCGCCCGCAGCGCACCCGCGAGGGCGAGGCCGCGCAGCCGGTCGCCGCCGGCGACCGCGTTCACGTCACGTCGTGGGAGCAGGACGGCACCGTGCTGGAGGATCTGGGCGAGAGCGCGCTGGTGCAGATCGGCGCCATGCGGCTGACGGTGCCCAAGGGCGAGCTGCGCCGCCGCGCGAGCGCGGGGCCGCCGCGGCGCGAGAAGCCGGCCAGCTCCGCCGCGCTGGAGACCGCCTCGAAGGCGCAGACCCAGATCGACGTGCGCGGCAAGCGGTTCGTCGAGGCCGAGCCGCTGGTCGACCGCTGGATCGACGATGCGATCATGCTCGGCCACTCGCCGCTGCGGCTGATCCACGGCAAGGGCACGGGACTGCTCGGCCGCGGCCTGCAGCAGTACCTCAAGGCCCACCCGTTCGTCCAGAACGTCCGCTACGGCAACGCGGACGAGGGAGGCGGCGGGGTGACCGTCTTTGAACTGCGCTCGCCGAGCGCATGAGCCGCACGATCGCATGAGCACGGCCCCAACCCGCCCGCCGCTGGAGCGCGCGCGATTCCTCACCGACGGGTGCGACCACGTCGAGACCGTCGCCGAGCTGGCGCAGCGGCTCGAATCCGGCCGCCCGCTGCGGGTGTACCTCGGCCTCGACCCGACCTCGCCCGACCTGCACGTCGGCCACGCGGTCGTGCTGCGGCTGCTGCAGCGCTTCGTCGACGACGGCCACGACGTGATCCTGCTGATCGGCGATTTCACCGCCCGCATCGGCGACCCCAGCGGCCGCAACGCGCTGCGCCCGCCGCTCTCCGACGAGCAGATCGCCGCGAACATGCGAACCTACGCCGAGCAGGCCGGCAAGGTGCTCGACATGGCGCGCGTCACGCTGCGCTACAACAGCGAGTGGCTCTCGCAGCTCAGCTTCGACGACGTCTACAAATTGCTGGCGCAGATGACGGTCGCGCAGATGCTCGAGCGCAACGACTTCAAGCTGCGCTACGAGAGCGGCACGCCGATCGCGCTGCACGAGTTCGTCTACCCGGTCGCGGTCGCGTACGACTCGGTCGCGCTGCACGTCGACGTCGAGCTGGGCGGCTCGGACCAGCTCTTCAACCTGCTGATCAGCCGGCCGTACCAGATCCACGCCGGGCAGGAGCCGGAGATCTGCATCACCGTCCCGCTGCTCGAAGGGCTGGACGGGCACAAGAAGATGTCCAAGTCGCTGGGCAACCACATCGGGCTGACCGATCCGCCGAGCGACATGTTCGGCAAGACCATGAGCATCCCGGACGCGCTGATCGTGCGCTACGCGCGCCTGGCGGCCTGGTGGCCGGCGGCCGAGGTGGCGGAGCTCGAGGCCGAGCTGGCCGCCGGCCGGCGCAACCCGATGGACGAGAAAAAGCGGATCGCCGAGGACCTGGTCGCGCTCTATCACGGGCGTGACGCGGCCCGCCGGGCGCGGGAGTGGTTCGAGCGGACGATCCAGCGCGGGGAGATCCCGGCCGAGCTGCCGGAGCTGCCGCTGGCGGGCCGGACCAAGCTGACCGAGCTGCTGCTCGCCGCCGGGTTCGCCGAGTCCAAGCGCGCCGCCCAGCGGCTGATCGCCGAAGGCGGCGTCAAGGTCGACGGGGCCGCCGTCACCGACCCCGGGGCCAGGTGGACCGCCAGCGGCCCCGCCGTGCTCCAGGTCGGCTCCCGCAAGTTCGTCCGAGTCATCCCGTAGTGGGTTCCGGAGCGCCGGAACCCGTCGCGTTCGGGCTTCGCCCGAGCCGCCGTCAAATTGGAGATAAGCTCTCATCATGGCGCACAACCAGGCGGCCTCGGCGGCCGCGGTCACCTACACCCCGGCCAGGCCGATCGACGGCCCGACCTTCAGCTGCCCGCGCTGCGCGCGGGTCTACCCCTACCCGCACGACCACGGCGCGCCGGTGCGCTGCGAGTGCGGCTGGTGGTACACCAACCTCGGCCACGGCCGGATCGTCGAGGAGTTCCGGCCGCGCATCGGCGGCGCCAAGGTCGCCGGCCCCGAAGCCGCCGCCGACGAGGGCGCCCATCATTAGGTGATGGCCGCGGGTATCAGCCCAGGCGTTCGGCCAGCCCGCGGACCTCGTCGGCGCTGAGCACGTAGCGCTCCTTGCAGAAGTCGCAGGTCGCCTCGGTCTGGGGCTGCTCGCTCGCGATCTTGGCGAGCTCGTCCTTGCCCAGGCCGAGCAGCGCCGTCTCGACCTTCGCGCGCGTGCAGCGGCAGTCGAAGCGGGCCGCGAAGGTGTCGAACAGCTTGAGCTCCAGCTCCCCCGCCACCGCGCGCAGCAGCGCCTCGGGGTCGGCCCCGCCGTCGATCTGGGTCGTGACCGGCGGCATCGCCGCCGCGTTCCGCTCGAGGGTCGCGATCGTCACCTCGTCGGCGCCCGGCATGATCTGCGCGATCACCCCGCCCGCGGCGCGGATGCCGCGCCGGTCGGCCAGCACCCCGAGCGCCACGACGCTGGGGACCTGCTGCGAGTTGGCCAGGTAGGCGGCGACGTCGTCGCCGATCTCGCCCGAGACCAGCGGCGTGATGCCGCTGTAGGGCTGGCCCACCTCGAAGCTCTTGGTGACCTGGAGCTTGCCCTCGCCGACGACGCCCGCGACGTCGAACTTGCCCTTGGCGTTGAGCGGGATGTCGGCCTGGCCGTTGCGCGCGTAGGCGCGCGCCCCGATCACCTGCTCGCCGGCGCGCCAGGCGTCGGCGGTGATGCCGCCGATCGGGCCGTTGCCGGCGATCTGCAGGGTGAGGCGCTCCCGGCCGCCCAGCGAGGCCCCGAACAGGGCCGCGGCGCTCAGCAGGCGGCCGACGGCCGCGCTGGCGGTGGGAGCGAGGTCGTGGCGCTCGCGCGCCTCGCGGACGAGGCCCGTGGTGATACCGGCCACGAGCGAAACGGTGCCGTGCGCGGCCGAGGCGGTGACGATGCGGTCCATTGTACCGATAACCGTTCGCGGCTTTTCCCCGTTGCGGCAGCCTTTTCCGGGCCCCCAAGGAAGGAGCACGGCGCGTGCGAGCGTATCCTCCCCTCGAACGAGCGGCGCCGCGAAGCGTTTCTACGGAGCCGTTTTCGCACGAGGTTCCCCCTTGAGGTATACGAGAGAGTGACCAAAGCCGATATCGTCGACTCCCTGGCCAACGAATTCGAGATGTCCAAGCGTCAGGTCGGTGAGATGGTCGACATGATCCTCGACGAGATCACCGCCGCGCTCAAGGCCGGTGACAAGGTCCAGTTGATCCCGTTCGGGAGCTTCGTGATCCGCGAGCGCAAGGCGCGCACGGGCCGCAACCCCCAGACCGGCGAGACGCTCAAGATCGCCGCCCGCAAGGTTCCGGCCTTCAGCGCCGGCAAGGGCCTCAAGGACGCGGTCGGCGGGCCCAAGCGGGCCGCCGGCGGCGCCAAGAAGGGCGGCTCGAAGGCCGGTTCCCGCAAGAAGTAGACCGCCTCGGACCTCGGGACGAACCGGAACGGACCCTCGCTCGAGGGTCCGTTCTCGTTACCCCGGACGCCGCCGGGGCGGTTCGTCTCACCGGCGAGCGGACGCGTAGCCGAGCGGCGGCACCGGCCCGGGGATCGTGTACATGTCGAACCGGTTCACGGTCAGGTCGTCGCGCAGCGCTTTGGCACGCGGGATGTTCCAGTTGTAGTCGTAGATGCCGAAGCTGACCAGGTCGTAGAAGGTGGTCGGCACGGTCGGCCCGGCGTGGTGGAGTTGCAGCACGCCGTTGCGGTACAGGTCGACCCAGCCGCTCGCGTCGGCGGCGTTGCGCAGCTGGATCTCCCAGTCGTCGACGGCGCCCGCGCGCGCGCGGCCGTGCCAGGCGAACGGCTTTCCGTTGCCGCCTTCGCCGCCGCCCGCGTTGAAGAAGAACTCGTTCCCGATCCCGTGCTCGTTCGACACGCCGAGCGCGGTCAGCACGTCGCCCCGCCCCGGGTGGAGCTGCCAGATGAGCTTCTGCGTGAAGCGCACGTCCGGCTGGAGCTGGTCGACCGTCTCGAACACGAAGTCGTAGCTGCGGCCGGCTTCCAGCAGGTTGGCGTCCAGGAAGATCATGTTGCGGTACTCCGGCGCCGGTACCGACGCCGCGCTGGGCCGCTCGACGTGGAAGCTCACCCGGCCCGAGCCGCCCTCGCAGGCCTGGCTGCCGTCGCGGTTGACCCGGCAGCGCGGCTGCGCGCCCGAGAAGACCGGCTGGTCCGGCCCCTGGTGGTCCTCGGCGCCCGCTTCGTGGAAGGGTCCGCCGAGCGACCAGACCAGGCTGCGCCCGGCGGGCGCGGGCGCCGCCGCGAGCGTGCCGAGCAGCGCGGCCAGGAAGATCACGGTGCGCATCGACGGGCCTTTCTCGCCGGGTGCGTCGGCAACGAAAAGGGCCCGCGTCGTGCGAGCCCGCTTCGGTGTTGGTCGGGCAGACAGGATTTGAACCTGCGACCCCCAGTCCCCCAGACTGATGCGCTACCAAGCTGCGCTACTGCCCGACACGAGGTCCGCTGGAGGTAATGTTCCGTCCGATGTGGTTCCCCTTCTCGACGTGAAAGCAACGCTGTTCGCCGACGGGGGCTCCCGCGGCAATCCCGGTCCGGCGGCCTCCGGCGCGGTCCTCTACGACGAGGGCGGCGAGGTCCTGCGGGAAGTCGGCACGTTCCTGGGCGTGGCTACCAACAACATCGCCGAGTGGACGGCGCTGCTCGAGGGCCTGCAAGCGGCGGTCGAGCTGGGGGTCGACGAGCTGGCGGTGCGGATGGACTCCGAGCTGGTCGTCAAGCAGCTGGCCGGGACGTACCGGGTGAAGCACCCGGGCCTGATCCCGCTCCACGCCCGGGCCAAGGCGCTGCTGCGCAAGTTCGCCCGGGTCGACGTGCGGCACGTGCCGCGCAAGCAGAACGCGGCCGCCGACGCGGTCGTCAACCAGGTGCTCGACGCGCACGCCTGACACTCCGGCGGGCCGGCGGGCGTTGTAGGCACAGATGCGCCGTTTTCCCACCACGCTCGTCGTCGTGGTCGTCATGGTCGCCGGGCTGATCGCCGGCTGGCGGCTGTTCTGGCCGAGCGAGACCCAGCGCTACCGGGCGGTCGCCACCGTGCGCCAGCAGCGCTCGCTGATCCACCTCCGCGAGACGGTGGTGCACGCCAAGGGGCCGATCGCGCGCGAGGAGCTGCGGCTGGACGACGTCGACGGCCGCTCGAGCGCGTCGTACGCGGTCGCCGACCGCAAGGGCTACGTGGCCCACTTCAGCCAGCCGGTCCAGGGCTACGACGTGACGTTCGCCTTCGACTTGCTGGTCCGCGACGGCATCTGGGAGCTGCAGAAGCCGCGGCTGTTCCACGGCGACACCGACGACGTCTACACGGTCGCGATCGAGCAGGTCGCCGGCGCGCGGTCGGGCCGGCACGCCTTCTCGTTCGCCGACCCGCACTATCTGGCGACGACGGCCGGCCGCCAGTACGAGATCCACCTCGACAAAAACAAGCCGGTGCCGAGCCAGGCCGATCTGCTCGGCCTGCGGGCGACCTCGACCGCCGACCCGCGCTACCAGAAGATCGTCGACGATTTCGCCTCGTTCGGCCCGCCGCACTTCAAGCAGACGGTCGCGGCGGCCCGGCAAAAGCTGCTGCGCACGTGAGGGGCCTGCGCGCGGCGGCCGCGCTCGGGCTGCTCGCCGGCGGGTTCTTCGCGCTCTACGAGCTGGTCGAGGCGCCCCGCAGCGAGGCCTTCGCGCCGGTCGTCACCCACGGCACGGGCCACGCCGTCGCGCTGACCTTCGACGACGGGCCGACCGCCGGCATCACCGACCGGCTGCTGGCGGTGCTCGAGCGCGAGCGCGTGCCGGCGACGTTCTTCGTGGTCGGCCGGGCGGCGCGGCGCGAGCCGGCGCTGCTGCGCCGGATCGCCGCCGACGGCGACGAGATCGAGAACCACTCCGAGAGCCACCCGCACCTCAACGCGATCTTCAGCCGCGCCGCGCTCGACGCGCAGATCGGGCGCGCCGACGACGCGGTGTACGCGGCGACCGGGCGCCACACGCGCTTCCTGCGGCCGCCCTTCGGCGCCCGCGACGCGGCGGTGATCGACGCGGCGAACCGGCGCCGGATGCAGGTGGTGACCTGGAGCGCCATGCTCGGCGACACGCCGCTGGGCACCCGGCCGCGGGCCTGGTACGTCGACGCGCTGGTCCGCCAGGTCCACGACGGCGCGATCGTCGTGCTGCACGACGGCGACCAAGGCCGCGGCGACGGCGGCGAGCGCGCCCACGAGGCCGACCTCGCGCCCGCGGTCATCGCCGCGCTGCGCGCGCGCGGCTACCGCTTCGTGCGGCTGGATTCTCTGCTGCGGGCGGACCGCGGTTCCGGCGCGGACCGCAGCGCAGCGAGGACCGCCACGGATTCGCGGTAGCGAAATCCTGCTAGGCGTAGACGCGGTCGCCCAAGCGGATGAAGCCGTCGGCGTGCCGGTGCTGCGGGTCGTGATGGGTCCAGTGCACGATCGGCGGCTGGCCGCGGTCGTGGACCTCCTCGCCCTGGACCGTCACGCGGTCGCCCGGCTGCACCGGCACGCGCGGCGCGAGCGCCACGTTGTCGATCACCCGGATCGTCCGGCCGTCGTCGGCCCGGCAGTCGAACTGCTCGTGCTCGGCGCGGGTGTGCTTTCCGTAGAAAAACGTGGGCGGCGTCGTGACCGTCCCCTCGAACCGAATCTCCATCGGCACCTCCGCTGCTCGTTCACGCGCCGCGGTCCGCTCGGCAAGGGCGCGCCGGCCGGGCGTCCTGGAGGCGCCCGCGGAGCGGCCGCCGTAGGCGACCCCACGTGATGCTGCTGCTCGCCACCGCGTTCCTGACGCTGGGGCTGGTCAACCTGAACTTCTCGCGGACCTGGTGGCGCGGCCAGCTCCAGCGGCTGGCGGTCGGGGTGCCGCTGATCGCGGCGTTCGTCTACGTGACGCTGCCGCCGCTGGTCTTTCCGCAGGCGATCGGGCTGCTGCTGATCACGCTGGTCCCCAACGTCCTGATCAGCGCGGCGAGCACGGCCCGCACGATCGTCGTCTCGCGGCGCATCGTCTCGATCCGCCGCACGCCGCTGTGGCCGCTGCTGGCGGCGGTCGGCGTGGTCGGGCTGTTCGCGCTGATCCTCTTCGTGGCGCCGGTCGTCGACGCGAGCGGCCTGCGCGACCTGGTCGGCGCGACCGTCTCGCGGGCCGGCGCGCCGGCGGCCGACCCGCGCCACATCCGGGTCGTGCCCGAGGAGTCCGCCATCTTCACCGGCGAGAAAGTCGTCGGCCAGCTCGGCGCCTACTACCGCGTCGGCACCTACACCGTGCAGTCCGAGAACGGCCGGCTGGTCTGGGTTGCGCCGCTCGACTTCCAGGGCGCGCTGCAGTGGGTCGCGCGGCGCACCTCGCCGGGCGTCGTGATCGTCGACGCGGAGAACCCCGACGCGCCGGCCGAGCTGCGCCAGCGCGCGCCGCTGCGCTACATCCCCTCGGCACTGCTCAACGACAACCTGCTGCGCCACGTCTGGTTCCGCTACGGCAGCGAGCAGCTGCTCGAGGCGACGCTGCAGCTCGACGCGCAGGGTGACCCGCGCTACCTGGTCACGCTCGGCCGGCCGACGGTCGGCTGGAGCGGCCAGCGGGTGACGGCCGTGGTGATCGTCGACCCGGCCAGCGGCGCGATGGAGCGCATCCCGCGCGAGCGCTTCGGCACGCTGCCCGCCTGGGTCAGCCGGGTCTACCCGCCGGACCTGGTGGTCGCGTACAACGACTGGTTCGGGCGCTACGTGCACGGCTGGTGGAACGCCCAGACCACCAAGCTCGACGTCCACCTGCCGGCGCGCGACGACGTCTACGGCCTGGTGCTTGCCGACGGCCGGTTCGTCTGGTTCGTCGACCACACGTCGCCCAACGCCACCGACGCGTCGATGACCGGCTTCACCTACACCGACAGCCGGACCGGGGCGCTGACCTACTACACCTCGAGCGGCGGCGAGTACAACTCGCGGGCGGCCGAGCAGGCCGTCGCCGGAAACCCGGTCGTCAAGCAGGGCCGGCTGATCGCGACCCAGCCGATTCTCTACGCGCTATTCGGGCAGAATACGTGGGTCGTGCCGGCCGTCGCGGACAACGGAAAGTTCCAGACCCTCGCCCTGGTCCAGGCCGCGGGCGGCCACGCGGTGGTCGGCAACAGCGGCGCCAGCTCGCCGGCCGCCGACGCCGTCGCGTCGTATCGGGCCTTCCTCGGCGACCGGGTCACGGGCGGCGCCGGGGCCCGGATCTCCGGCACGATCGACCGCTTCGCCAACGCCGGCGGGCGGGTCTACTTCACCTTGCGCGAGCGGCGCGGCGTCTACACGGTCGTGGACCCGGCCGATCCGGACCTGCTGCTGGCCCGCAGCGGCGACCGGGTCAGCTTCGCGGCGGCGCCCGACGAGCGCGGCGCGCTGCTGGTGCGCGACTTCCGCGACGGGTCGATCGGGCGGTGAGGAGCTTGCGGACGGAGCGGCTCGCGCTGCTGGCGGTCGACGGGCGCAACGCGCGCGACCTGTGGGAGGTGCTCAACGCGCCCGACCTGCGCAAGTACCAGGACATCCCGCGGGTGCGGGTCGAGGAGTTCGAGCGCCAGGTCCGGGCCCGGCCCAAGGCCTTGCGCCCGCAGGCGACCGGGCGGTTCGAGTGGCTGCTGCGGCCCCACGACGGCGGCCCCGCGCTGGGCTGGATCTCGCTGCGGGTCAACGACCGCACCCCGCGGGTCGGCGAGGTCGGCTACAGCTTGCTGCTCGAGGCGCGCGGCAAGGGCTACGCCAGCGAGTCGCTGCGGGCGGTGATCGACGAAGCGTTCGCGGCCGGCGGGCTGGACGAGGTCCAGGCCTGCATCGTGCCCGAGAACACCGCCTCGCGCGCGGTCCTCGACCGCAGCGGCTTTCGCCAGGAGCGCCTGCTGCGCAGCGGCGCGGTGATCCGCGGCCGGCACATCGACGTGCTGCTGTTCTCGATCACCCGCGCGAGCTGGGACCGCGCGCGCCGCGAGGCGATGACCTCCACCACCAACGGCTGACGGGCTCGGCCGCCAGCCGGCGGCCCTAGGCCAAGCCGCAGAGCTCGGCCGCGAGCGCGGCCAGGCCGTCGACCTTGGCGGCCGGGAGCTCCCCCTCGAGGGCGCAGTCGCGGCCGAGCGCGACGACCAGCGCGACCAGCGCGTAGGCGGCGAAGCGGGTCGAGCCCAGGCTCGCCACGCCGGCGGCGCGCAGTCCCTCGAGGTAGGCGCTGACCGCGTCGACCGCCGCGTCGACCGCCTGCCGGCGCGCCTCGAGCACGAGGTCGTCGGCGTTGGAGTAGACGTGCCAGGCCCGGACGACGCCGCGCTCGCGCAGCGCCGCCGCCGCGGCCGCCCGGATCCAATCCGCCAGCCGCTCGCGCTCGTGCTCGCGAGTGCCGGGCAGCGCGCCGAACAGCGTGTCGATGTCGCCCAGCGACCCGCCGTGGCGCAGCAGCACCTCGCGGACCGCGTGAGCGCGGTCGGTGAAGTACCGGTAGAACGTGCCGTAGGCCACCCCGGCCTCGCGCGCGATCAGCCCGGCCGAGAGCGACTCGGCGTCGCGCTCGGCCAGCAGCCGGGCGACCGCGTCGAGCAGGCGGTCGCGCGAGTTGCGCTTGACCGGCCGCGCGGGCAGGCCGGCTTCGGCCGGGTCGACCCGGCCGAGGTACGTCCAGCGGCCGCGCACGCGGCGGGTCTCGGGATCGCGGAAGCTCTCGACCCGGTATCGGTAGGCGCGTCCGCTGACGCGCTTGATCACCTCGTACGCCAACTTGCCCTCTCCCACGACGATGGAACAGGCAGGTTAGACACGACCCGGCTGCTCGCTTTCGTCCCCGGGCCAGGTTGCAGAGACTTTACCAAACCCGAACGGTGCTCGGGTCAGAGGTTCGGCCCGGGTGGGGCTCCGCCGAGCCGCTCGCGCTGCGCCACCAGCCGAAAGGTTCGGCCGGACGGCGGATACCGGCCGCGCTCGCGCGCCGCTACGCTGATCGCGATGATGATGTGGGTTCTGGAGGGTCGGCGGTGAGCCCGGCCGCGCTCGAAGCCGGGCTCGTGGTGCTGACGGCGGTCTCGTTCTGGCTGCTCGACCGCTACGTGCTGGGGTGCGAGAAGATATGACGCTCGATCTGCTGGTCGGCCTGGTGCTGGCCGTCGCGGCGCTCGCGTACCTGACCTACGCGATGCTGCGGCCCGAACGTTTTTGACGAAGGGACACTGTCGATGACGATCACCGGGTGGCTGCAAGCCGCCCTCGTCTTCGCGCTCGTCTGCGCCTGCGTGAAGCCGCTGGGCATCTACATGGCGCGCCTGTTCGAGGGCGAGCGGGTGGTGCTCTCGCCGCTGCTCGCGCCGGTCGAGCGCGGCCTCTACCGGCTGTGCCGGATCGATCCGGCGCGCGAGTCGAGCTGGAAGGGCTACGCCTTCGCCGTGGTGGCGTTCAGCCTGGTCGGCCTCGCGTACCTGTACGTCCTGCTGCGCACGCAGGCGTACCTGCCGCTCAACCCGCAAGGCTTCGGCAACCTCGCGCCGGACCTGGCCTGGAACACCGCGGTGTCGTTCATGACGAACACCAACTGGCAGTTCTACTCCGGCGAGTCGACCATGAGCGATCTCTCGCAGATGGCGGGCCTGGGCTGGCACATGTTCGTCTCCGCCGCGACCGCGATCGCGATCGCCGTCGCGCTGATGCGCGCGCTGGCGCGGCGCGGCGGGACGACGATCGGCAACTTCTGGGTCGACCTGACCCGCACCGTGCTCTACGTCCTGCTGCCGATCGCGATCGTCGGCTCGCTGTTCCTCGTCTGGCAAGGCGTTCCGCAGAACTTCGCCGCCTACACCGCCGCCAAGACGGTGGAGGGCGCGGCGCAGTCGATCCCGCAGGGGCCGATGGCGTCGATGGAGGCGATCAAGGAGCTCGGCACCAACGGCGGCGGCTTCGTCAACGCCAACTCCGCCTCGCCGTGGGAGAACCCGACCGGCCTGAGCAACGCCTTCGAGCTGGTGCTGATCTTCCTGATCGGCGGCGCGCTCACGTACACCTTCGGGCGCTTCGTGCGGGACCAGCGGCAAGGCTGGGTGCTGTTCGCCGCGATGACCGCGCTGTTCGTCGCCGGGTTCACCGCGGCGTACGCCGCCGAGGCGCACGGCAACCCGATCGTCCACGCGCTCGGCGTCGCGGGCGGCAACCTGGAGGGCAAGGAGACGCGCTTCGGCATCGCCGCGTCCGCGCTGTTCGCCACCATGACGACCGACACGTCGTGCGGCGCGGTCAACGCCATGCACGACTCGTTCACCGCGCTGGGCGGGCTGGTGCCGATCTTCGACATGCAGCTGGGCGAGGTCGCCTTCGGCGGCGTCGGCTCGGGCTTCTACGGGATCGTCTACTACGCGGTCCTCACCGTGTTCATCGCCGGCCTGATGGTCGGGCGGACGCCCGAGTATCTCGGCAAGAAGATCGAACGGCGCGAGGTCCAGCTCGCGATCCTCGCGGCGCTCGTCGTGCCGGTGTTCGCGCTCGTTCCGGCCGGGATGGCCGCGGTGCTGCCGGCCGGGACGGCGACCCTCGGCAACGCCGGCCCGCACGGCTTCAGCGAGATCCTCTACGCCTACTCGTCGATGGTCAACAACAACGGCTCGGCGTTCGCCGGCCTGGGACCCGACCCGTGGTGGAACGTCTCGGGCGGGGTCGTGATGCTCTTCGGCCGGATCGCGATCATGATCCCGGTCCTCGCGCTGGCCGGAGCGCTGGTGCGCAAGCGCGCGGTCGCGACGACCGCCGGAACGTTCACGACGACCTCGCCGATCTTCGTCGTCCTGCTGATCGGGGTGATCGTCATCGTCGGCGCGCTGACGTTCTTTCCGGCCGACGCGCTCGGCCCGGTCGTCGAGCACCTCCTCACCGTGCAAGGAAAGCAGTTCTAGATGATCTCGCGTTCTCGCTCGCTGTTCGACCGCTCGATCCTCGTCCCGGCGGTCCGCGCGTCCTTCGTCAAGCTCGACCCGCGCGTGCAGTTGCGCAACCCGGTCATGTTCGTCGTCGAGGCCGGGGCGCTGGCGTCGATCGGGTTCGCGTTCCGCGACGTGCGCAGCGGCCAGGCCTCGTTCGACCTCGCCATCTCGGCCTGGCTGTGGTTCACCGTGCTGTTCGCCAACTTCGCCGAGGCGATGGCCGAGGGCCGCGGCAAGGCCCAGGCCGAGTACCTGCGCCGCACCAAGACCGACACGGTCGCGCGGCGGCTGGCCGGCGGGCGCGAGGAGCGCGTCTCGGCGGCCCTACTGCGCCGCGGCGACCGCGTCGTGGCCGAGGCCGGCGACCTCATCGCGACCGACGGCGAGATCGTCGAAGGCGCCGCGACGGTCGACGAGTCGGCGATCACCGGCGAGTCGGCCCCGGTCATCCGCGAGGCCGGCGGCGACCGCTCGTCGGTCACCGGCGGCACCCGGGTGCTCTCCGACCGCATCGTCTACGCGGTCAGCGCCGATCCGGGCGAGTCGTTCCTCGACCGCATGATCGGCTTGGTCGAGGGGGCGCAGCGGCAGAAGACGCCCAACGAGATCGCGCTCTCGATCCTGCTGTCGGGCCTGACGATCGTCTTCGTCGTCGCGGTGGCGACGCTCGCGCCCTTCTCGATCTACGCCGGCGCGGTGCCCAGCGTCGTCGTGCTGATCGCGCTGCTGGTCTGCCTGATCCCGACCACCATCGGCGGGCTGCTCAGCGCGATCGGGATCGCCGGGATGGACCGCGTCCTGCAGCGCAACGTGCTGGCGATGTCGGGCCGGGCGGTCGAGGCCGCCGGCGACGTCGACACGCTGCTGCTCGACAAGACCGGCACCATCACGCTGGGCAACCGCCAGGCCACCGAGATCGTGCTCGCCCCCGGCGTCGACGAGCGCGCCGCGTACCGCGCGGCGTACTTCGCCTCGCTCGCCGACGAGACGCCCGAGGGCCGCTCGATCGTCCTTCTCGCCGGGGCCCGCGGCGGCCCGGACGGCGACCTCGCGCGCAACGCCGACGGGGCGCTGCCGGCGGGATCGACGGTCGTCCCGTTCAGCGCGTACACCCGCATGTCGGGGGTCGACTTCGCCGACGGCAGGCAGTTGCGCAAGGGCGCGCCCGACGCCGTCCGAGCCTGGGTCGCGGGGAGCGGCCGCGGTGCGGTCGCCACCGCGACCGACCTGCTGACCGCCGAGGTCGAGCGCATCGCGCGCGCCGGCGGCACGCCGCTGCTGCTGGCCGACGGGCAGCGGATCCTGGGCGCGATCTCCCTGCGCGACATCCTCAAGCCCAACACCCGGGTGCGCTTCGACCGCCTGCGCGCGATGGGCATCCGCACGGTGATGATCACCGGCGACAACCCGCTCACCGCCAGCGCGATCGCGGCGGAAGCGGGCGTCGACGACTTCCTGGCCGAGGCGACGCCCGAGACGAAGATGGCGCTGATCGAGCGCGAGCAGGCCGAAGGCCGGCTGGTCGCGATGACCGGCGACGGGACGAACGACGCGCCGGCGCTCGCCCAAGCCGACGTCGGCGTCGCGATGAACAGCGGCACCCAGGCCGCCAAGGAGGCCGGCAACATGGTCGACCTCGACTCCGACCCCACGAAGCTGATCGAGATCGTCGAGGTCGGCAAGCAGCTCCTGATGACGCGCGGCTCGCTCACGACCTTCTCGATCGCCAACGACGTCGCCAAGTACTTCGCGATCCTGCCGGCGATGTTCACCCCCGCGTACCCGGCGATGGCCGCCCTCAACGTGATGCGCCTGGCGACCCCGCAGAGCGCGATCCTCTCGGCGATCGTCTTCAACGCGCTGATCATCGTCGCGCTGATCCCGCTCGCCCTGCGCGGCGTCGCCTACCGCCCGCGCGGCGCCGACGCGGTGCTGCGCGAGAACCTCCTGGTCTACGGCCTGGGCGGCCTGATCGTGCCGTTCGTCGGAATCAAGCTCATCGACCTGGCCCTCGTCGGCCTGCACCTCACCGGAGCCTGATGCCATGAGCGCACCGCTCACCCAGCGACCGGAACCGGCCCGCGACGGCACCCTGCGCCACCTGGCCACGTCGGTCGTCTACACCGTGGTGACCGTGATCGGCCTCGGGCTGATCTACCCGCTGGTCGTCTGGGGCATCGCCGCCCTGCTGTTCCACCACCAAGCCTACGGTTCGCTGGTCGAGGTCAACGGCACGGTGGTCGGCTCGGAACTGGTCGGCCAGGTCTTCAGCAAGCCGAAGTACTTCCACGGCCGGCCGTCGGCGGCGGGCAAAGGCTACGACCCCACCCAGACCGGCGGCACGAACTTCGGCCCGACCAGCAAGAAGCTGATCGACGCCACCAAGCGCGCGATCGCCGCCTTGAAGCAGGAGAACCCCGCTGCGAGCGGGCCGATCCCGATGGACCTGGTGACCTCGAGCGGAAGCGGTATCGACCCCGACATCTCGCCCGCGGGCGCCTACTACCAAGCCGCGCGGGTCGCGAAGGCGCGCGGTCTCTCGCTCGACGCGGTTCGCGCCCAGATCGCGGCCCACGTCATCCCGCGCCAGCTCGGCATCCTGGGCGAACCGCGCATCAACGTCCTCGACCTCAACCGCGCGCTCGACGCGCAGGGAGCCATCCCTCACCCGTGATCCGTTCTCTCATCGTCGCGGCGCTCGTCGCGGTTCCCGGCCTGGCCCTCGGCCAGGCCGCCGGCGCGCCGTCGCCCAGCCCCTCCCCTGCCGCGAGCGCGACGCCCGCGCCCGACATCTGCTCGACCGGTTTGGGCGCGGTGGTCAGCCGCCCGACCCAGACCACCGCCGTCTGCGCCGTCAAGCCCGACCAGATCCTGATCGAGTCGGGCTACCAGTCGCAGACGGTCGGCGTCGCGGGCGGCGCGTACACCTACCAGTCCTATCCGCTCGCGACGATCCGGATCGGCACCAAGCTGCGCAACGTCGAGCTCGACGTGATCCCGCCCGGCGCGATCCGCTCCGCCGCCAGCAACGCCACCTCCGACGTCGGGGCGGGCGTGCGCTGGCAGATCGGCTCGACGCCCGGCTTCGCCTACGGCGTCAACGCGATCGCGACCGCGCCGACCGGAACCGACCCGCTCGCCAACCCGAACGGCCTGGGCAGCGCGAACAGCGGCACCTACGTCGCCAACGCCAACGTCCAGGGCTCGCTGGGCAAGCTGTTCGGCTACGGCGCCACGCTGAGCGTCGACAGCCTGACGACCGTCTCGGCCGGCGCAGGCGGACCGTCGATCGCGCGCTACACCTCGGTGATCCCGTCGCTCGACGTCACGGTGTCGCTGCCGTCGTCGTACACGCTCGCGGTGGAGGGCTACCGGCAGTCCAACGGCGAGGGCGCCGGGACGCCCGGCCACACCTGGTTCGACGCCGCGCTGGAGAAGGACGTCGGCAAGGCGCAGTTCGACCTGAACTACGGCGCCTCGAACTCCATCAGCCCGGCGCCGGGTGCGCCCGGCGTGCGCCGGCACTACGTCGGGGCCGGGCTCAGCCTGCTGTTCTGAGGCCGGCGCGCGGGCGCGGCGCCGGCTACGCGTCGTCGCGCGGCGCGAGCACCAGCAGCTCGCGCACGCCGGCCTCCAGCACGCGAACGGCGAACGAGCGGCGGCCGAACGGCGACCGCTTGCGGCGCGGCGACTCGACCGCCAGCACGTCGCCCTCGGCGAGCAGCTCGGCGACGCGCACCGCCGGGTCGGCCGCGACGGTGGCGACGAACGTGCCGCGCACGGCGGCGGTGGCGGCGGCCAGCCCGTCGACGAGCGCGCGCGCCGCCGGGTCGTCGTCCGCGCTGACGCAGCACGCCCGCAGGTCGACGTCGAGCCGCTTGGCCAGCCGGCCGGCGCGCCGGATCAGGGCGGCGTCGCGCGCGCGCGGCGCGACCGCGACCACGATCCGCGCGAAGGGCTGCTCGCGCCCGCGCTCGGAGCGCGCCCGCAGCATCTCGCGCACCGCGAGCTCGCGCAGCGCGGCCAGGTTCTCGGTCCGAAAGAAGTTGCCCAGCGCCGCGTCGGCCCGCTGCGCCGGGTAGACCTTGCCCTGCCGCAAGCGCTCGCGCAGCACGTCGGGCGTGACGTCGACGAAGATCGCCTCGTCGGCGAACTCCAGCACGCTGTCGGGCAGCGTCTCGCGCACCCGGGTGCCGGTCAGCCGCTCGACCGCGTCCGCCACGCCCTCGAAGTGCTGCACGTTGAGCGTGGTGATCACGTCGACCCCGCGGCGCAGCACCGCCAGCACGTCGTCGTAGCGCTTGGCGTGCGCGCTCCCCGCGGCGTTGGTGTGGGCCAGCTCGTCGATCAGCGCGACCTTGGGGCGGCGCAGCTGCAGCGCGGCGAGGTCGATCTCGCCGTCGGCCAGGCGCGGCAGCAGCTCCAGGCCGGCGAGCTGCGCCGCGGTCTCCGCCCGGCCGTGCGTCTCGACCAGCGCGGCCACCACGTCGACGCCGTCCTCGGCGAGCTGGTGCGCGCGGTCGAGCATGGCGTAGGTCTTGCCGCTGCCCGCGACCGAGCCGAGGTAGATCGTCAGCTTGCCGTAGCCGATGCCGAGCCGGTCGCCCAGCGCGAAGCCGTACGGATGGCGGGCGCCGTCGTAGGCGCGCGGCAGCGGCAGCCGGGCCGGGTCGGCGATCAGCACCTCGCGGTCGACCGGGTGCGCCAGGATGCGTTCGGCGAGCGGGCCGTACGGCACGATCACCAGCGACGCGCGCACGGCGCTCAGGTCGCCGCGCTTCAGGCGCTCGGGCGGCGGCACCCGCCCGCCGTCGGCGCGCAGGGTCGCCTCGCTCAGGCGGCGCTCGTCGACCGGGTCGACCGCGGTCGTCTCCAGCGCGAGGTCGAGCGCGTCGGCGAACGCGGCGGCGCGCTGCAGGAACGGCCCGGGATCGTCGCTGCCGCTCACCACCGCCAGCGCCGTCGAGACCTTGCTCGGCGCCACCACCGGAATGGTCAGGTCGTCGACGACGCGCAGCAGCAGCTCGCGCATCATGCTCAGGTTCTTCGGCTGGAAGAGGCCGGCCGCGGCCCGCTCGACGTCCTCGTCGCGCACGATCCGGCCGGTCCGCAGGCGCGACTCGAGGACCGAGGGCGCGACGTCGAGCGCGATCACCCGGTCGGCGCGCTTCAAGAAGGCCAGCGGCACCAGCTCGCGGATCGGGTAGCCGACGATCCGCTCGGCGACCGGGGCGACGGTGTCGAGGTGCATGACGTTGAACGCGCCCAGCACCGACTTGCCGGCCGCGCGCAGCGCCAGCGCATCCTGCCAGCGCTTGGCGTGCGGCGCGTCGGCCGGGTTGGCATGGGCGAGCTCGTCGAGCACGATCGTCTCGTAGTCGCTGCTCAGCGCGGCCGCGAGGTCGAAGTCGTCGAGCGCGAGCGCCGGGCCGCCCGCGGCGAAGCGGCGGGGCGGGATGCGGGGCAGCCCCGCGGCCAGCGCGTCGAGCTGCGGGCGGCCCTTGGTCTGGATCCAGCCGATCGCGACCCGCCGCCCGGCGCGCGCCTCGCCGAGCGCGTCGGTCAGCAGCCGGTGCGTCTTGCCGGCGCCGGGCGCTCCGCCCAAGTAGATCGTCAGGCGCGGCGTCAGGCCGAGCTCGGCGAGGAGCGTCGCGGCGTCCGTCCGTCCCTCGTCCCGCACGCCGCTCCCTTCGCAGGCCGGCGGGCCGGCTCCCCGAAGCGCGTGGCAATGCGCTCGCGAACCGTCGCCGCCACCGCGTTCGGGCTGCTGCTGGCCGCGTTCGTCGCCGACGTGCTGACCCCGCAGACGCTGGTGGTCGCGATCCTGTTCGACGTGCCGATCGTGCTCGCCGCGCTGACCCGCAGCCGCCGGCTGACCGCCGCGCTCGTCGCCTGCGCGCTCGCCGCCGACGCCGCCGCGGCGTTCGCCAACGCCGCCCAAGACGGTTACCGCTGGGATCCGATCGGGATCGGCGACCGGCTCCTCTCGATGCTCTCGATCGCGATCGTCGGCTACCTGAGCACGGCCGTCCAGGAACGCGCCGAACGGGTCGGGCGGCTGGCGGCGCAGGAGGCGCGGGCGCGCCGCGAGGCGACGCTGGCCGGGGTCGCCGAGCGCATCCGCGCCTCGCTCTCGCCCGAGCTGGTGGTGCGCGCGCTGGTGCGCGAGGCGCCGCGGGCGCTGGAGGCGGAGCGCGCCTTCTGGTACCCGGCCGGTGCGGGCGAGCTGCTCGCCGGCCGGGCCGGCGCCGAGGCGGTCGAGGTGCTCGACGAGCGGCCCTCGCCCGAGATCGCCTCGCTGACCCACCGTGTCGCGGCCGACGGCCGGGTCGCGGTGGTCCGCCCGATCGACCCGCTCGGGCGCTTCGTGCTCGACCGCCTGCAGGCGCGCAGCGCGCTGGCGATCCCCCTCTCCGACCGCGGCACCGCCTTCGGCGTGCTGGTCGCCGCGAGCGAAGCGGCGGCGGACGACGCGCTCGTCTCGGTCGCCGGCGGCTTCGCGGCGATCGCGGTCGACGCGCTCTGGCAGGCGCGGCTGTTCGCCGAGCTGGCCGAGCGCAACGAGGCGCTCAGCGACCGCCAAGCCGTCATTCGCGACCTCGTGTACGCCCTCTCGCACGACCTGCGCACGCCGCTGGCCGCGCTGTCGATGACCTTGCGCCAAGCCGCCGAGGGCGCGTACGGCGAACTGCCCGAGCGGTACGCCGCGGTGCTGCGCGACAGCCGGGTGGCGATCGACGACTTGCAGGCGCTGGCCGAGACGCTGCTGCTGGTCGCGCGCTTCGAGGCCGGCGAGCACCGCGCCGAGCGCGAGCCGGTCGACCTGCGCGCGCTGGCGGGCGAGATCGCCTCCGAGCTGCGCGCCATGGCACAGGCGCGCGGGATCGCGCTGCGGGTCGATGCCGCCGACGGCGCGGCGACCGTGCGCGGCTCGCGCGGCGACCTGCGCCGGGCGATCTCCAACCTGGTCGCCAACGCGCTCCAGCACACGCCCCGCGGCGGCACGGTCGAGCTGCGGGTCGCGCCGCGCGGCACCAGCGTCGAGACGGTCGTCGCGGACGACGGCTTCGGACTCGACCCTGGCGTGCGGGAGGGGCTGTTCGGGCGCTTCTCGGCGACCGCCCGCAGCGGCGGCACGGGCCTGGGGCTCTACATCGTGCGCCGCATCGTCGAGGAGAGCGGCGGCACGGTGCGCTACGAGCCGCGCTCGCCGCGCGGGTCGGTATTCGCGCTGGCGATCCCGAAGGCGACGCCGTGAACGCCGGCATTCGGGTCGCCCTGGTCGAAGACCATGCCCTGGTCCGAGCCGGCCTGCGCACCGCGCTGGAAGCGGCCGGCTTCGACGTCGTCGGCGAAGCGGCCGACGGCGTGGCGGGCTACGCCATGCTCGTCGAGCGGCGGCCCGACGTGGCGGTGATCGACTTGGGGTTGCCGGGCAAGGACGGGATCGCGCTGACGCGCGAGCTCGAGGCCACGGACGATCCGCCGCGGGTCGTGATCCTGACGATGCAAGAGCGCGAGGACGACGTGCTGGCCGCGCTTGCCGCCGGTGCCGACGCCTACTGCGTGAAGTCGTCCGATCCCCAGACGGTGATCGACGCGGTGCGCACGGCCGCGGCCGGCGGCGCGTACTTCGACCCCCGCATCGCGCACGTCGTGCTGCGCCGGCTCAGCGGCTCGGCCACACCGCCCGCATCCTCGCCGCTCAGCCCGCGCGAGACCGAGATCCTCACGCTGGTCGCCGAGGGCGCCGGCAACGCGGAGATCGCGGCCCGCCTGCACCTCGGCCTGGGCACCGTCAAAGGCCACCTGGCCGACACGCTGCACAAGCTCGCGGCCTCCGACCGCGCGCAGGCCGCGGTGATCGCCTTCCGCCGCGGTTTGATCGTCTGAGCGCCGTGCCGCTGCGCAACCGGGTGACGCCCTTCTCCCGCATCGAGGCGGTCGCCGCGCGCGGGCTGTTCATGGGCCAGCGCGGCTGCCTGCACGACGAACGGCGCTCCTTGGTCAGCGAGAGCTGGCGGCACAAGGCCTGGATCGTCTGCGTGCTGGAGTTCCGCGGCAACCGGCGCACCGTCATGGCGCCGCGCCGTTTCACCGAGCTGTTCTTCCTCGACGAGGCGGTCGCGCTGGCGGCCGGTCACCGCCCGTGCGGGTACTGTCGCCGCGCGGCGTTCACCGCCTTCGTGCGCGCCTGGGCGAACGCGAGCGGCGAGCGGGCGCGGGCCCCCGCGCTCGACGCCGCGCTGCACCGCGAGCGCGTGCCGATCATCCGCGGGGTGCGCGAGCGCGCGCGCCCGGACGACCTGCCTGACGGTTCATTCGTCGCCGATGCGGAGGGGCGGGCGTATCTCAAGCGCGGGACCGGGCTGCTGGCGTGGTCGCCCGAGGGCTATGCACATGGCCGCGACTGCGCCGGCGCGGGCGAGCTTGAGGTGCTCACCCCGCCGTCCACGCTCGCCGTGCTGCGCGCAGGCTATCAGCCGGTCTGTCACCCCAGCGCCGGCGTCCCGGTCCCGGCCGCTCAGCGCAAGCGGCGATAGAACCGTTCGGTCTGCGGCACTTCTTCGTACGCCCGCTGGTGCGGGGTGTAGCGCAGGCTCTCTTTGGCCGAGACGCCGAGGTAGCCCAGCCGCACGATGCTCTCGAAGATCACCTGGTGCGCGCGGTACGCCAGCGTGCGGTTGAAGTGCGTGACGACGTTGCGGGCGACGACCAAGTGGAACTCGTTGAAGGAACCATCGGTCGCGAGGTTGTGCTGGGCGAACACGATCTGCTCGCGCAGGCCCGGCTTGAAGACGGCCTGGTCGCCGACCAGCTCGACGTAGTCCGAGAAGCGCCGTTTCCCGCCGGCCTCGGCGTAGCACTGCGCGTACTCGTCGAGCCGCTCGGCCGGGAAGACGCCGGCCTTGGCCCGGTCGATCGCCGCTTCGCCGGCCTCGGTCGCGTAGATCCGGGTGCGGTGGTAGAACTGCGCCTCGCGCAGCAGGATCGCCAGCGCGTAGGCGTCCTCGCCCGAGCCGATCACCCACACCCGCGCGTGCGGGAACGTCCGCAGCCGGGGCAGCACCCGCTCCAGGAAGGCGGCGAAGAACTGCGGCTCGCGGAACGGCGAGCTCGGCTGGTGGGTGAGCGCGTCGACGAAGCGCCGCAGCACGGCCGGATCGTGGAGCAGCTTCTCGAGCAGCCCGGTGATGGTCAGCACGCCTTCCGCCCGTACCCGCTCGGCGACGCGGCGCTTGAGCGTCGCGGGGGCGTACTCGCGGAAGTCGTAGCCCGAGACGCGGTACACCGCCTCGAGCAGCAGGTGCAGCTCGAGGTCGGCGATGCCCGGGGCGGGCGCCGAAGCCGGTGCCGGTGCCGGTGCCGAAGGCCCCGGCTCGGCTTTAACGGACAACGCGGCCCCCGTTTGGGCCGATGAAGCCGGTCATGCCGCGACGTTCAGCCAGACGCGGATCAGCGCGACGAGCTGGTCGATGTCGACCGGTTTGGAGATGTACTCCGACGCCCCGGCCGCCAGGCACTGCTCGCGGTCGCCCTTCATCGCCTTGGCGGTCAGCGCGATGATGGGCAGCGACTTCCACTCGTCGCGGGCGCGGATGCGGCGGATCGTCTCGTAGCCGTCCATCTCCGGCATCATGATGTCCATCAGGACGCAGTCGACCGCAGGGTTCGCGCGAAGCAGCCCGATCGCTTCGGCGCCCGACTCGGCGCTGAGGACCTGCATCTTGTAGTCCTCCAGCGCGCTGCGCAGCGCGTAGATGTTGCGCGTGTCGTCGTCGGTGATCAGGATCGTGCGGCCTTCGAGCGGCCTGTTCGCGCCGGAGCCGGCCGCCGGCCGCTTCAGCTCGGGCAGCCGTGCCTCGACCTGGTTGAGGAAGTACGCCGTCTCCTCGATCAGCCGTTCGGGGGACATCGCATCCTTGACGATCACCGACTCGGAGAGCCGCCGCAGCCCGGCGTCCTCCTGCTCGGTCAGCTCGCGGCCGGTATAGACGACCACCGGCACGCGCGCGTGGGCCGGGTGGGCTTTGATCTGCTCGATCAGCGTCATGCCGTCCATGTCGGGCAGCCCGAGGTCGACGATGACGCAGTCGAAGCGCGCATCGTCGAGCGCGCGCAGCGCCTGCCCGCCGGTCGAGACCGCCGTGACGGTGACCTCGCCGGTCTGGATCAGGTTCGCCATCGCCGAGAGCTGGGTGACGTCGTCCTCGACGACGAGCACGTTGCGCGAGGCGGCGTCGGCGAAGCCCAGCAGGTTGTCGAAGGCTTGGGTCAGCGCGTCCTCGCTGGCCGGTTTCTTGAGGTGCGCGAACGCGCCCGAGTCGAGCGCCCTCTGCCACTGCTCCTCGCCCGAGATCACGTGGACCGGGACGCTCTTGGTGGCCGGGTCGCGCTTGAGCTGGTCGAGCAGCGCCCAGCCGTCGAGGTCGGGCAGCCCGATGTCGAGCGTGATCGCGTCGGGCACGAACTGCCGGGCCAGCGCCATGCCCTCGGCGCCGGTGCGCGCCATCAGGCCGCGGAAGCCGCGGTCGCGGGCCAGCCCCAGCAGGATGCGGGCGAAGATCGCATCGTCCTCGATGATGAGCACCACCCGGTCCTGCGGCCGGATCTCGCTGCGGTCGTCCGCGACCGGCTCGACCGGCGCGGTCGGCTCGACCGGCACGAGCCGGCTCGGGCGGCGCAGCGTCGGCGGCGCGCCGCTGACGACCGGCTTCACCGGGATGGGCGTGACCTGCAGCTCCGCCGCGGCCGCCGCGCGCCCGGTCCGCACCAGCGGGTGGTAGAAGACGAAGGTCGAGCCGGCGCCGGGCTCCGAGTCGACCATCATGTCCCCGCCGAGCAGGCCGGCGATCTCGCGCGAGATCGCCAGCCCCAGGCCCGTGCCGCCGTACTTGCGGGCGGTCGACATGTCGGCTTGCTGGAACGCCTCGAAGATCACGTTGTGCTTGTCGGCCGGGATCCCGATCCCGCTGTCGTGCACCTCGAAGGCGACGAACGGCACGACCTCGGCCTCGATCTCGCGCGCCACCCGGAGGAGCCGCAGCTCGACCGAGCCGTGCGAGGTGAACTTGAACGCGTTGGAGAGCAGGTTCTTGAGGATCTGCATCAGGCGCGTCTGGTCGGTCTCGAGCACGTCGGGCAGCTCGTCGTCGATCTCGATCGTGAAGCGCAGGCCGCGCTCCTGAGCGACGCCGCGGAAGGTCCGCTCGATGTCGTCGCAGATGTCGGCGATCCGCTGTTCGGTGATGTCGACCGAGGTCGTGCCCGATTCGATCTTGGAGAGGTCGAGGATGTCGTTGATGAGGGTCAGCAGGTCCGAGCCCGAGCGGCGGATGGTCTGCGCCATCTCGACCTGCTTGCCGGAGAGGTTCTGCTCCTTGTTGTCGCCGAGCTGCTTGGAGAGGATCAGCAGCGAGTTGAGCGGCGTGCGCAGCTCGTGCGACATGTTGGCCAGGAACTGCGATTTGTACTTGGAGGTCAGCGCGAGCTGCTCGGCCTTCTGCTCGAGCGCGCGGCGCGCTTCGTCGATCTCGCGGGTGCGCTTCTCGACCTCTTCGTTCTGCTCGGCCAGCAGGCGCGCTTTCTCCTCGAGCTCCTCGTTGGTCTGCTGGAGCTCGTCCTGCTGCGACTGCAGCTCGATCGTCAGCGACTGCGACTGCTTGAGGAGCTCCTCGGTGCGCATGTTGGCGGCGATCGTGTTGAGCACGATGCCGATCGACTGGGTCAACTGGTCGAGGAACAGCAAGTGGTTGTCGCTGAACTCCTCGAACGAGCCCAGCTCGAGCACCGCCTTGATGTCGCCCTCGAAGAGCACGGGCAGCACGACGATGTTGAGCGGCTTGGAGCGGCCGGCGCCCGAGGTGACCTGGAGGTAGTCGGCGGGGACGTTCGAGATCAGGATGCGTTCCTTCTCGGCGACGCACTGGCCCACTAGCCCTTCGCCCGAGGTGAACTGCAGCGTGGCGCGCCGGCGCGGTGCGGCGTAGCCGGCGGTGAAGCGCAGCAGCGGCTCGTCGTCGTTGGGCTCGTTGAGGTAGAAGATGCCGACCGAGGCGTTCACCAGCGGGGCCAGCTCGCTCATGATGAGCTTGGCGACCGTCTTGATGTCCTTCTGGCCCTGCAGCATGCCGGTGAACCGGGCGAGGTTCGTCTTGAGCCAGTCCTGCTCGCGGTTCTTCTGCGTGGTGTCGCGCAGGTTGCGGATCATCTCGTTGACGTTCTCGGTGAGCAGGCCGACCTCGCCCTGGGCGCCGACCTCGATCGCGCGCGAGAGGTCACCCTTGGTCACCGCGGTCGCGACCTCGCCGATCGCGCGGATCTGCGAGGTGAGCTGGGCGGCGAGCTGGTTGACCGAGTCGGTCAGGTCGCGCCACAGGCCGGCCGCGCCGGGCACCTCGGCCTGGCCGCCGAGCTTGCCTTCGAAGCCGACCTCGCGGGCGACCGACGTCACCTGGTCGGCGAAGATCGCCAGCGTGTCGATCATCCCGTTGATCGTGTCGCCCAGCTCGGCGATCTCGCCCTTGGCATCGAGCACGAGCTTGCGCTTGAGGTCGCCGTTGGCGACCGCGGTGACGACCTTGGCGATGCCGCGCACCTGGTTGGTCAGGTTGCCCGCCATCCGGTTGACCGAGTCGGTGAGGTCCTTCCAGGTGCCGGCGACGCCCGGCACGAGCGCCTGGCCGCCGAGGATGCCTTCGGAGCCGACCTCGCGCGCCACGCGGGTGACCTCGCCCGCGAACGCGTTGAGCTGGTCGACCATCGTGTTGATGGTGTCCTTGAGCTCGAGCATCTCGCCCCGCACGTCGACCGTGACCTTCTTCGAGAGGTCGCCGTTGGCGACGGCGGTCGTCACCTTGGCGATGTTGCGGACCTGGTTGGTGAGGTTCGCGGCCATCGAGTTGACCGAGTCGGTGAGGTCCTTCCAGGTGCCGGCGACGCCCTGCACCTGGGCCTGGCCGCCGAGCGTGCCTTCCGAGCCGACCTCGCGCGCCACGCGGGTGACCTCGCCGGCAAAGGCGTTGAGCTGGTCGACCATCGTGTTGACGGTGCCCTTGAGCTCGAGGATCTCGCCCCGCGCGTCGACCGTGATCTTCTTGGAGAGGTCGCCGCGCGCGACGGCGGTCGTGACGTCGGCGATGTTGCGGACCTGCGCGGTGAGCGAGGAGGCCATCGAGTTGACCGAGTCGGTGAGGTCCTTCCAGGTGCCGCCGACGCCGGGCACGACGGCCTGGCCGCCGAGCTTGCCGTCGGTGCCGACCTCGCGCGCGACGCGCGTGACCTCGGCCGCGAAGGCGTTGAGCTGGTCGACCATGGTGTTGACGGTCGCCTTGAGCTCGAGCATCTCGCCCTTGACGTCGACCGTGATCTTCTTGGAGAGATCGCCCTTGGCGACGGCGGTCGTGACGTCGGCGATGTTGCGAACCTGCGAGGTCAGGTTCGAGGCCATGAAGTTGACGTTGTCGGTGAGGTCCTTCCAGGTGCCGGCGACGCCCTGCACGTAGGCCTGGCCGCCGAGCCGGCCTTCGGAGCCGACCTCGCGCGCGACGCGCGTCACTTCGGAAGCGAAGGCGTTGAGCTGGTCGACCATGGTGTTGACGGTGTTCTTGAGCTCGGCCATCTCGCCGCGCACGTCGACGGTGATCTTCTTGGAGAGGTCGCCGTTGGCGACGGCGGTCGTGACGTCGGCGATGTTGCGGACCTGGTTGGTGAGGTTCGCGGCCATCGAGTTGACCGAGTCGGTGAGGTCCTTCCAGGTGCCGGCCACGCCCTCGACCTGCGCCTGGCCGCCGAGCTTGCCGTCGGTGCCGACCTCGCGCGCGACGCGGGTCACCTCGCCGGCGAACGCGTTGAGCTGGTCGACCATGGTGTTGACGGTCGCCTTGAGCTCGAGCATCTCGCCCTTGACGTCGACGGTGATCTTCTTGGAGAGGTCGCCGCGCGCCACGGCGGTCGTGACGGCGGCGATGTTGCGGACCTGGTTGGTCAGGTTTCCGGCCATCGAGTTGACCGAGTCGGTGAGGTCCTTCCAGGTGCCGGCCACGCCGCGCACGTCGGCCTGGCCGCCCAGCCGGCCGTCGGTGCCGACCTCGCGCGCGACCCGGGTCACCTCGGCGGCGAACGAGTTGAGCTGGTCGACCATCGTGTTGATCGTGGTCTTGAGCTCGAGCACCTCGCCGCGCACCGAGACGGTGATCTTCTTGGAGAGGTCGCCGTTGGCGACGGCGGTCGTCACCTCGGCGATGTTGCGAACCTGCGCGGTCAGGTTGCCGGCCATGGTGTTGACCGAGTCGGTGAGGTCCTTCCAGGTGCCGGCGACGCCTTCGACCTGGGCCTGGCCGCCCAGCCGGCCCTCGGTGCCGACCTCGCGCGCGACCCGGGTCACCTCGCCGGCGAACGAGTTGAGCTGGTCGACCATGGTGTTGACGGTGACCTTGAGGTCGGCCACCTCGCCCTTGACGTCGACGGTGATCTTCTTGGAGAGGTCGCCCTTGGCGACGGCGGTGGTGACCTCGGCGATGTTGCGGACCTGCGCGGTCAGGTTGCGCGCCATGGTGTTGACCGAGTCGGTGAGGTCTTTCCACGTGCCGGCGACGCCCTCGACCTGGGCCTGGCCGCCGAGCCGGCCGTCGGTGCCGACCTCGCGCGCGACGCGGGTGACTTCGCCCGCGAACGCGTTGAGCTGGTCGACCATGGTGTTGACGGTGACCTTGAGGTCGGCCACCTCGCCCTTGACGTCGACCGTGATCTTCTTGGAGAGGTCGCCCTTGGCGACGGCGGTCGTCACCTCGGCGATGTTGCGAACTTGGTTGGTCAGGTTACCGGCCATGGTGTTGACCGAGTCGGTGAGGTCTTTCCAGGTGCCGGCCACCCCGCGCACGTCGGCCTGGCCGCCGAGCCGCCCTTCGGAGCCGACCTCGCGCGCGACGCGGGTGACCTCGGCCGCGAAGGTGTTGAGCTGGTCGACCATCGTGTTGATGGTCTCCTTGAGCTGCAGGATCTCGCCGCGCGCTTCGACGGTGATCTTCTTGGAGAGGTTGCCGTTGGCGACGGCGGTGGTGACGTCGGCGATGTTGCGGATCTGGTTGGTCAGCGTGCCGGCCATCGAGTTGACCGAGTCGGTGAGGTCCTTCCAGGTGCCGGCCACGCCGCGAACGTGAGCCTGGCCGCCGAGGATGCCTTCGGAACCGACCTCGCGGGCGACGCGGGTGACCTCGCCCGCGAACGCGTTGAGCTGATCGACCATCGCGTTGATGGTGCGCGCGCTGCGCAGGAACTCGCCCTTGAGCGGGCGGCCGTCGACCTCGAGCGCCATCTGCTGCGAGAGGTCGCCGCGCGCGACCGCGCCGAGCACGCGGTTGGTCTCGGCGATCGGGTGGGTCAGGTCGTCGATCAGCCGGTTGACCGCGAGCAGTTTCTCGCCGTAGCCGCCCGGCGCTTGCAGCTCGGTTCGCTGGCCCAGCCGGCCGTCGTGGCCGACCACCTGCGAGATGCGCTCCATCTCCTTGAGCACCCGCGCGTTCGACCCGACCACCTCGTTGAACGCCTCGGCGATGTCGCCATCGATGCCGTCCCACGTGCCGGGCAGGCGCTGCGAGAAGTCGCCCCGCGAGACGGCCCGCAACGCGTTGAGGAGCTGCCGTTTGGCATGGTCCTGGCTGCTGCCGTCGGTGCCCCGGGGCGCTCCCCGGCCGGCGGGTTGCTTGCCGTTGGACTTGGTTTTGCCGGCGACGGCCGAAGGCGGCATCGGGATACTCCTCGAGGCGGTGAACGAACGCGACGGACTCCAATGCATAGCATCGGCACCGGCGCAACGGGCGTACACTGCAGTCAAGCTACCCGTTGGCGGATTGACCAAACACGTGCAGTCCCCTGGACGTGATACGCGATTCGAGGGCCGGCCGACACCAGTCGAGCGAGGCTTCGAACGGATGCCGGCCGAGCCGGCAGACCTCAGCGGTCCAAAGCGTCGAACGCGAGCGCCGGTGCGAGACCGTCTGTCACGAGCTTTCCGCACCGTTGCCGGTGTGGCCGGGGCATGGCACCCAGAGATAGCCGTCGCCTTCGGGCCGCACGAACGCCGAGCAGGAGCACGACCATTTCCAGCCCTTGTGGCGCGCTCGCGCGGGTGCATCGAGGTCGAGGCGGTCCAGCACGCGCAGCTCGACGCCGGGGCTGCCGATGCGCCGGATCAGCTCGGGACGGGTGACGATCGACTTGGTACGGCGGGGCACCGTTACCCAACGACGCCATACGAGGCGCGGATGTGTTCCTGGCGCGGCGGCGCGCCGCACAAGCGGGCGGTCGCAGCGTTATGACGCGAGTCACAGCGTGGTACGACCGAAGTCCGGTCCACGCCGTGGACCTCTTCTTTCAAGAAAGAACACGTGCGACGCATCGCATCTCCCTTGCTCGCACTGCTGTGCATCGCGCTGGTGGCGGTCGCAGGAATGCTCTACCTTGCACCCCGTGCGTTCGCTTCGGACCACCAGGACTCGCCGCTGACGACCTCGCGCCCGGGAACCGACATCACCGACGTTTACGTCTTTCCGGCCAACGACCCGGCCAAGGTCGTGCTCGCCATGGACGTCTTTCCGCTCATCCCGCCGGGACTCGGAACCCAGACGTTCTTCGATCCCGGAGTCCTCTACCAATTCAAGATCGGGCTCCAGTCCGACGCGACCGAAGATCTCGTGCTCCAGTTGAAGCCCGACGTCGTGGGATCCGATCAGAAGATCACGCTGTACGGCCCGACCCGACCGAATGCGGTCGGCACGCGGACGACGGTCGTGACCGGCGCGAAAACCGGCGACATCCCGTACGGCCAGGTGACCAGCTTGGGCAACGGGATCGTGGCTTTCGCGGGCCCGCGCGAGGACCCGTTCTATTTCGACCTGTCGCGCTTCGGCAAGATCCAGCCCGATCGCGACTTTTCCAAGCAGCCCAACCCGCCGCCCAACAGCGAGACCTGCTTCCGCAAGGAAGGCAAGGATTTCCTCGCCGGCTACAACGTGCTCTCGCTGGTGGTCGAGCTGCCGCGCAAGCTGCTCGCCGACGGCGGCCAGCTCGGCCGGATCAACGTCTGGGCGACGGCATCGCTCAAGAGCAGCGATCCCGACGCGTCGCCGCAGTCGCCGCTCGCATCGCTGGCCGACATCGTGGCCAACCACGACACCCGGGTCGGCGGCCGGACCGACGAGAGCGGGACCTGGACCCAGGTCGAACGGCTCGGCCGGCCGGCGGTCAAAGAAGCGACCGAGGCGTTCCGCAACCACGACGTGACGAACCGCGCGGCGCTCACCGACGACGGCGTGCTGCGCAACTCGATCCACGAGTACATGATCCACACCGCCGGCCGCTCGGAAGCGGTCGCGAACGCGGCGGTCGAGGTGCTGATGCCGGACTTCATCGAGGCCGATCTGTCGGCCGCCGGCCCGGCCCGCTACCTCGCGGTCGAGACCAACGGCAAGAGCGGTCTGCCGATCCCGATCATCCGCACCGTGCCGCCCGACGGCATCGAGGGTATCAAGCGGGCGCTGGGCGACCCGCTGCGCCACTTCGGCGGCCGGGATCCCCGCAGCCCGGTGATCGACCTCTCGCTCGGCGCGATCTACGGCAGCCTCATTCCGAAGCTCGGCCTCGCGCCCGACGACAACCGCGAGACGCCGTGCTTGACCAGCGACCACACCACCCCCGCGGCGAAGCACCCGCTGCGCGGTTTCCCCTACCTCGGAGATCCGCGATGAACGCGCGCTTCGTTGCGGTCCTCCTCGTCGCTGCGTTCGTTGCGCTGCCGGCCGCCGCGTCGGCGAAGAAGCAGACCGCACCGCCCGCCGCGCCCGCTCCGATGAGCTCGCCCATGGCGGCCCCGGCGTCGGCGTCCGTGCCTGCCGGCGGGTCCGACAAGCAGCCGCAGACCGCGCCGAATCCCGGTGCGGCCGAAGCGATGCCGAGCACCGTCCAGGGCCCGGCCGGGTACACGACCGAGCCCGCGCCGCAGTCTCAGAGCGCGCCCGCGCGCTACGGCGGCGATCCCAACGCGTCGGGCAACGACTTCACGTCCTCGCCGCCGCTGGGCCCGCAGCGGAACCTGGGCAAGCGGGTCAACCGCACCGTGCGCTACGTCGCCGGCGACTACGTCGCGCCGCCGATCGTGTACGACGAGCTCGCGCCCGGCACCAAGGGCAACGACTACCGCTCGAACGCGGCCCGGGCCGCGTTCGAGCTCCCGCTCGGCCGGTACGACGTCTACGTCGGCGGCGAGTCGCGCCAGTACGCCTACCAGACGCAGGCCGGCCTGGTCACCGGTATCGGCCCGCAAGGGACGGGCTTCGTGCCGTCGTTCACCGCGGTCGACTACGACTACGACGTTCGGGCCGGCATCAAGGTCACCGGCCCGCGCCTCTACGGCGCGGTCTCGTACCTGACCCGCGGCTCGAGCTTCGAGCCGCGCGAGCACGGGGTCGGCTACGGCATCGAGAAGCTGGCCGACGTCGACCAGAACTTCTCGCTCCACGGCAACGTGTTCTTCTATCCCAACGTGGGCGGGCAGTACGGCGTGGCCGGCGCCGGGAGCGGCTTGGGCGTCTCGTACCGCGAGGTGCGCTACCTGATCGGCGCGTCGGTCCAGCCCAACCACTCACCGGTGTTCCTGGACGCCGGCTTCCTGGGCGACCGCAGCAAACCGCGCACCGATGCGCCGGTCGGCTTCAACCACCAGGGCCCGTACGTCGGCCTGGGGCTCCACTTCTGAGGCCGACCTGAAGCTCGCACCACTGGGCGCGATCGCGGTCGGGCTGATCGCGATCGCGCTCTGGCCCGCCTTCGCATCGCACGCCGTCGTGGGGGATCCCACGGCGGCGCCGACGCCTGCCCCGCTGCGCGACGACGCGACGATCCGCGCCAAGACGATCGCCTTCGAGGAGCAGCGCGAGAAGCGCGATCCCGACGACCAGATCACGCCGCGCATGCTCGCCGAGCAGTACCTGCAGCGCTACCGCGAGCGCGGCGACGTCGACGACATCCTGCGCGCGCAAGCCGCCGCGCAGCGCTCGCTGCGAGCGCAGCCGGACAACGTTCCCGCGCTGCAGGAGCTGGCCTCGGCCCAGCTCGCGCTGCACCGTTTCCGCGCCGCGCTCGCGACCGTGCGCCGAGCCCGCGCGGCGGCGCCGGACGACCCCGGCCTGGCCGTGAGCGAAGCGGCCTTCGAGCTGGAGCTGGGCGACTACGGCGCGGCCGCGGCGCTGATCGCGCGCTCCCGGCGCGCGGGAACGCCGGACGGCGACCCGACCGAAGCGGTCGGCGCGCGGCTGGCGGAGCTGCGCGGCGACCTGCCGCGCGCGCGCGAGCTGCTCGGGCGCGCGTCGCGCCGGCTCGACGCGATCTACGGCGTGCCCAACGAGCGCCGGGCCTGGTTCCACGCGCGCCTGGGCGAGCTGGCCTTCGAGGCCGGCGACACGCCCGGCGCGCTGCAGGAGGAGCGGACCGCGCTCGAGCGCTTTCCCGACGACCTGATCGCGCTCACCGACGCCGCCCGCTTCAGCGCCGCGAGCGGCGACTGGAGCCGCGCGCGCGGGTTCGCCGAGCACGCGGTGCGGCTGACGCCTTCGCCGGAGAACCTCGGCCTGCTGGCCGACGCGCAGCAGCAGCTCGGCGACGGCGCGGCGGCCGCCGCGACGCGCGACGAGATCGTCGCGGTCGAGCGGATCGGCAACGCGCAGCACCTGGTCGACCGGCTGCTCGCGGTGTACTACGCCGACCACGGCGTGCGGCTCGACGACGCCTACGCGATCGCGCGCCGCGATCTGGCCGTGCGCGACGACGTCTTCGCCGAGGACACCCTCGCCTGGACCGCCGCCCGCGCCGGCAAGCTGGGGCGCGGCGCGCCGCGCCGCGGCCCGCAAGGCGACGGCCTGGAACACCGCCGACCCGCGCATCTGGTACCACGCCGGCATCATCGCCGAGCACGACGGCGACCGGCGGCGCGCGAAAGCCGACTACGCCCACGCGCTGGCACTCAACCCGAGCTTCCAGCCGGTCTTCGCCGACGGCGCCCGCGCCCGGCTGGCGCAGCTGTGAGAGCCGGCGGCTAGGGCGTGGGCGCGGGCTCCGGTTCGGGAACGACCCGCCGGGTGCGGACGAAGACGTACAGGAACACCAGCGCCAGCCCGCCGACGATCGTGCCCGACAGCGTCAGATCGCTGAACGGCGGCTTCCAGCCGAGCTGCTGCGCGAGCTCGTAGGCCGCCACGAGCACGGCCAGCGCCGTCACCGCGATCACCCAGACCCGCATGATCGCCGGCAGCGCGTGGCTGCGGAACGCCACCAGCCGGTGGACCACGACGCTGTCCATCGTGTCGGTGCAGATCATGCCGAAGCAGAACGTGGCGCCGACGATCAGCGCGCCCGCGATGCCGGCGTCGATCGCGCCGAAGGCGGCGACGTAGGTCAGGACCTGGCTCGAGGTCTCGAAGCCGAAGCCGAACAGGAAGCCGATCGGCAGCGCCAGCCACGGGCTCGTTCCCTCGCGCAGGGCGCGCGGCAGCAGCCGGGTCTTGACGCCGCCCCCCATCCCGCCCATGTACGAGCCGGCGCGCAGCTGGACGACGTTCAGCGCCGCGATCGCCAGGAGCACGACGATGCTGACCCAGGTGCCGATGGTCTCGATCAGCGTGCCGTGAACGGCCAGCCGCGTGCCGAGCAGCCCGATCAGCGCCGAGATCGCCATCACCATGATCGTGTGCCCGCCGGCGAAGAGCGTGCCGACGAAGCGCGAGACGAGCGGCGCGCGCTCGTACGAGTTGCGGGTCACGCCGTCGATCGCGGCGAGATGGTCGGGGTCGGCACCGTGGCGGATGCCCAGGACGAAGACGGTGGCGGCGTTGGTGGCGATCACGCCGTCACCGGCGCGTGCGAGTGGCGCGGCGCGAACGCGTAGCCGGCGATCGCGAGCGCGACGAGCGCCGCGACCAGCGGAACCGGCACGCCGGCGCCCTGCGCGGCGAAGCCCTGGGCGACGGTCACCGCGCCGACCAGGCCGATCACCGCGGCGGAGACGACCGGCGCCAGGCGCGAGAGACGGTCGAAGGCCGGCCGCTTCGCCAGCCAGCCGGCGCCGCGCACGACCGCGATCCCCAGGACCGTCAGCACGGCGGCCAGGCCGACGCCGAAGGCGACCACGATCGCCAGCCCCCAGGCGACCTGGTGGAGCGAGATCGCGGCCAGCAGCACGACCAGCGCGGCGGGACAGGGCGCGATGTTGCCGCTCGCCGCCGCCGCGACGGCGGTCGGGAACGACAGCGGCGCCCCGCCGGGGATCGCGTGCGCGCGGGCGTGCGCCTCGTCGTCGAGGTCGTGGTGGTGGTCGCCGTGGGCGTGATCGTGATCGTGCGGGTGCGCGTGCGGGTGGGCGTGGTCGTGGGTGTGCACGTGCGCGTGGCCGAGCTCGTGCGCGTGGTCGTGCGCGCCCTCGTACGGGTGCACGTGCGCCTCGCTGCCGGGGTGCGCGTGGCGGGTCAGCCCCCGCCGGCGCAGCGCGCGGGAGAGGGCGCGCGCGCCGATGACGGCGACCAGCACGCCCGAGAGCAGCGTGATCCAGGGGTAGATCTGCTCCGGCACGATCCACTTCGCCGCGACCAGCACGATCAGGCCCAGCGCGATCACGCCGGCGGTGTGCGCCACGGTCAGCGCCGCGGCCAGGATCAGCGCCTGCGAGGGGGTCGCCCGCGCGCCGACCAGCGAGACGGCCAGCAGGGTCTTGCCGTGGCCCGGCTCGAGCGCGTGGAGCGCGCCCAGCGCGATCGCGGCCAGCAGCGCGAGCAGGATGGCGAGGGTGCCGCCGTTGCCGCGCGAGAGCAGCGTGCCCAGCGCGTCCATGCGGGCCAGCGACGGGGTGCCGTCGGGCGCGCCCTCGCTCGGGCCGAGGTCGTGCGCGGCGACGATGCGGCCGCCGGCGAGGTCCAGCCCGACGGCACTGCGCGCGCGCGGCGAGCCGATGACCGCGGGCGGGTACCGCAGGAGGGCATCGGTCGGCTCGGCGGCGTCGCCGGCGACGACGTCCTTCCAGCCCAGCCGCCCGGGGAACGTCCGGTCGCGCACCACGAGCGACTTCGTGCCGGCCGGCAGCTCGCCCGCCGCATCGAGGGTCAGATACAGCGTCTTCAGTCCCGCCGCGCCGGGCCGTTCGCGCACGCTGCCGGCAGCGGCGCGCAGTGCCACGGGCCGGCCGTCCGCCTCGACCGCCAGACCGGCGAGGATGGCCGCCGCCTCGCTGCGGCGCCAGCGTTCGAGCGCGGCCGGCGAGGGGCGGGCGTTGGGATCGAGGCCGCGCTCGACCGAGAAGGTCGGGATCTCGGCCAGGTCGAGCACGTAGTGCAGGCGGAGCGCCGCGCCGCCGGCTCGTACCCGCACCAGGTGGTTGGTGGTGAAGTTGCCCAGCGGGTGGGCGCCGGCCGGCGCCGCGTTCGTCAGGCCGAGCCCGACCAGCACGAAAAGCGAGACGACGGCGCTTCCGAGCCGCATGCGGCGAGCGTGCCCACCCTCGGAGGGACCCAAACGCGATGACAACGAGCAACTCCCGGTACCCGCGGCTGAGCGGGCGCCCTCGGGCAGAGAACGTGCCGCGCGGCCCGCGGGATGCCGGACGCCGGCTGTTTGAGGTCGAGCAAGCGAGGGTAATGCCGCGTCCGGAGAGGGAGGGCCGCGTCCTGAACGTAGCCACGGGGTGGTGAGCGCGATCGAAGAGCGGCGCCTTGCCGCGTCGCTGCGGCTGCTCGTCGCGGCGAGCCGCGAGCTCGCGGGTTCGTTCGACTACGCGCAGACGCTGCCCGGGCTGGGCCGGCTCGTCGTCCCCGGCTTCGCCGGGGGCTTCGCGGTCGACGTCGACGAGGGCGAGATCCGCACCACGGTCGTGCAGAGCGGCCGCTTCGGCCCGGAGCCGCGCGCGGTGCCGCTCGTGGCCCGCGGCCGGACGCTGGGCGTGATGCGGATCGGCGCGCCGGTCGACGACCTCGGCGGCGAGCCCAACCTGTGGGAGGAGCTCGCCGCGCGCATCGCCGTCGCGGTCGACGCGGCGCAGATCTACGCCCGCGAGCACCACGTCGCCGACACGCTCCAGCGCGCGCTGCTGCCGGAGCGGCTGCCGCTCGACGACCGGCTGACGTTCGACGCGGCGTACCTGCCGGGCGCCGAGGAAGCGATCGTCGGCGGTGACTGGTACGATGCCTTTCGCCTGCCCGACGGGCGGATCGCGTTCTCGATCGGCGACGTCGCCGGGCACGGCTTGCGCGCGGCGCTCGTCATGGGCGAGGTTCGCCAGGCCATCCGGGCCGCCGTTCTCGACCCGAACTCGCCTTCGCTGGTGCTCGAGCGGGCGAACACGATCGTCAACATGCGGGCCAACCCAGTCATGGTCACCGCCATCTTCGGCATCGTCGACCCGCAGGACGGCGTCGTCACCTACGCCGTGGCCGGGCACCCGGCGCCGCTGCTGGTGCTGCCGGGCGGCTTGGTGCAGCTGTTGCCCAAGGACGGCCTGCCGCTGGGGATCGTCGAGGCGATCGGTGCGAGCGACTGGACCTTCACGCTGCCGCCCGGCGCGCTCTTCGCGTTGTACACCGACGGTCTGATCGAGTACTCGCGCGACGTCCTGGCGGGCGAGGCGAGGCTGATCGCGGCCCTGCGCGAGGCGGCTGCCGAACCGGCCGAGGAGCCGGCTCGGTCGCTCGTCGCGCGCGTCTTCGGAACCGGCCGCAACACCGACGACGTCGCGACGCTGACCGTCGCGAGCGCCGACGTCCCGTCGCGCAGCTTCGGCTTCACGTTCTCGGCCGTGCCGCTGGCGGTGCCGCTGGTGCGGCGCAGCCTCCAGCGCTACGCGCAGCGGCTGGGATTCGACGAAGACCGCAGCTTCGCGCTGCTCACCGCGACCGGCGAGGCGATCGCCAACGCGGTCGAGCACGCCTACCCGGGGCCGCCGGGCATCGTTCGCGTGCAGGCGTCGGCGACCGACGACCTGCTGACCGTCGTCGTCGAGGACGACGGGAAGTGGAAGCCGGCCCAGCGGCGCGACGAGCGCGGGCGCGGTCTGCCGCTGATGCGGGCGCTGATGGACGCGGTCGAGATCCGCACCCACCAGGCGCGCACCGAGGTCCGGCTGACGATGGCGCTGGGCCCGGGATCGCTCGACGCGGGCGAGGACGCTCGCCGGCTTCCGCCCGGACCCGGTGCAACGCACGGAACGGCGTCTTGACCTCGCCGGGGTATGAGCATGGTACATGCTGGCCGGGACCGCTGAGAAGAACCGCTTCGTCAACTCGCTGGCGCCGGCCACCCGGGCGCTGATCGAGTCGCGCATGACCGCCCACGGCGGCGGGATCGGCGACCTGCTGCAGGCGGCGGACAAGCCGATCGAAGCGGTCTGGTTCCCGCTCTCCGGGCTGATCTCGACCCTGCGCCCGCTCCAGAACGACGCCTTGGTCGAGGTCGACGCCGCCGGCGCCGAGGGCTTCGTCGGCCACGAGCTGGTCTTCGGCCGGCGCACCAGCCCGGACGTCTGGCTGGTGCAGTCGCCGGGCCGCTTCGCCCGGCTCGACGCGCAGGTCTTCGTGGAGGCGCTCGAGCGCGACGTGGTGCTGCGCGAGACCGCCCGCCGCTACACGGCCGCGGTGATGGCGATCCGCGGCCAGTGGGTGGCGTGCAACGCCCGCCACACGATCGAGCAGCGGCTGGCGAAGTGGATCCTGGCCACCCGCGACCGGGTCGGCGACGAGATCCAAGTCACCCAGGACACGGTCGCGATGATGCTCGGCGTGCGGCGCGCGAGCGTCGTGACCGTGCTGGGCCGGTTCGTCGACGAGGGCCTCGTCGGTCACGGCTACGCCCGGGTGCGGGTGCTCGACGAGGCGCGCCTGCGGGCGGTGGCCTGCTGCTGCTACGCCAAAGCCGCCGAGCTGCTGCTGGCCGGCACCCCGTAGACGATTCCCGCCGCGGCCAGATCGGCTCGCATCGCCGCCGCGATCGCGTCCCAGGTCGCCCGGCGGGCCTTGCGCGCACCGGCCCGGAGCCGCTCGACGTCGCCGCGCCGCGCGCGCTCGACCAGCCGCACGAACTCGGCCGCGTCGTGCGCCACGTGCACCGCGTCGGCGTGGTCGGCGACGACGTCGGGCACTGCGGTGCTGACCACCGGCCGGCCGGCGGCGAGATACTCCAGCGTCTTGGTCGGCGAGATGTTGGCGGTGTGCCGGTTGAGCGCGAACGGCATCAGCGCGACGTCGAAGCCGGCCAGCAGTGCGGGCAGCTCGTCGTAGCCGCGCTTGCCGAGGTAGACGATGTTCGCCCGGCGGGGCAGCGCCGACGGCTCGATCTTGAGCACCGGGCCGACCAGCGCCACCGTCGCGCCGGGATACGCCGCGGCCAGCGCGTCGACCAGCCCGAGGTCGATCCGCTCGTCGATCACGCCGACGTAGCCGAAGATCGGTCCGCGCAGGTACGGCCGCAGCGCGGCGTGCGGCAGGCTGGAGCGGGCGCGCTCGAAGTGCTCGACGTCGACGCCGCTCGGATAGCACGTCGCGCCGCGCACCGCCTCGACCGTGCGCTGCAGCGAGCGGCCGCCGGTGAAGACGGCGTCGGCCCGCGCGAGCAGGTCGCGCTCGCGCTGCGCCAGGCGCGGGTCGGCCCCGGCGAACGCGGCCAGCTCGTCCATCTTGTCGAACACCAGCGGGGCGCCGGGGAAGGCGCCGGCCAGGGCGAGCATCATCGGCGTGTAGAGCCAGACCAGCGGGCGGCGCGCACCGACCAGCTCGCGCACGGTCCCAAGCGAGCGCTCGTCGAGCGCGTCGCTCGGCGCGCCGCGCCGGTGCGGCGTCACCACGGTCACGCCGTCGCGCGCGCGCACGGCGTCCTCGTCGCGCTCGGCCGCGAGCGGCTCCTCGAGCACGATCACCGGCACGTCCCGCGCGATTCGTGCGAGCAGGTGGTTGGGCCGCTGCCAGACGCCGTGCCAGCGCAGCTGCAGGCCGACGACGACGACCTCGATCGGATGGTATGGAATCGGACGTTCTCCTCGGCAGGGTAGGTAGCAAGCGGCGTATGACGCTGTGCGCGGGGGTAAAGGCGGTCTACCCCAACGAGGGACGTCTCAACGTTCCGCGGCGTCGTGCCGCGGTGGATCGGAAAACGGTGTACGAATATCTCGTCGTAGGAGCCGGACTCGCCGGCAGCACGCTCGCCGAACGGCTCGCCAGCCAGCTCGGCGCGCGCGTCCTGGTGATCGACAAACGCCCGCACGTGGCAGGTAACACGCACGACCCGCTCGACCGGGACGGACTGCGGCACCATCGGTACGGACCGCACGTCTTCCACACCAACGCGCAGCACGTCGTCGACTACCTCAGCCGCTTCACCCGCTGGATTCCGTACGAGCACCGCGTACTGGCCCGGGTCGACGGCGAGCTGGTGCCGATCCCCATCAACCGCACGACGATCAACCGGCTCTACGGGCTCGAGCTGGACCCGGCCGGGGTCGCGGCGTTTCTGGCCGAGCGGGCCGAGGCGCAGCCGCGCATCGACAACTCCGAGCAGATGATCGTCTCCCGGGTCGGGCGCGAGCTGTACGAGAAGTTCTTCCGCGGCTACACGCGCAAGCAGTGGGGCCTCGACCCGGCCGAGCTCGACGCGACGGTCTGCGGCCGCATCCCGACCCGCACCGGCGACGACGACCGCTACTTCACCGACGCCTTCCAAGCACTGCCGGCCGACGGCTTCACCGCGATGGTGCAGAACATGCTCGCGCACCCCAAGATCGAGGTCGTGACGGACTGCGACTTCCGCTCGGTCGCCGACCGCGCGCGCTTCGACCACGTGGTCTACACCGGGCCGATCGACGAGTACTTCGACTACAAGTTCGGCCAGCTGCCGTACCGCTCGCTGCGGTTCGAGTTCGAGACGGTCGACGCGGCCGCGCGCGGCCTGCCCGTCGGCTGCGTCAACGAGCCCGGCGAGGCGGTGCCGTTCACCCGCACGACCGACTACCGGTACCTCACCGGGCAGCAGGGCGCCAAGACGGTGCTGGGCCGCGAGTACCCGAGCGCCACCGGCGATCCGTACTACCCGATCCCGCGGCCCGACAACCGCGAGCTCTACCGCAAGTACGCGACGCTCGCCGCCGCGCAGCGCCACGTCACCTTCGTCGGCCGGCTGGCGGAGTACAAGTATTTCAACATGGACCAGGCGGTCGCATCGGCGCTGGTCACGTTCGAGGAGCTGGCCCGCAGCGCGGCCGTCGCCTCTTGACCATCGTGCTGCCGGAAATCTGGGCCTCCCCCGAACCGACCGTGGCGCGAGTCGACCGCGTCCGCACCCGCGACCAGCTGCGCGAGACCGGCCACGAGGCGCGCGACGGCGACGTCGACCTGATCGCCGGCCTCGGCGTGCACGCCGCGCGCTACCCGGTGCTGTGGGAGAAAGTGGCGCCGCACCACCCGCAGGTGCGCGACTACGGCTGGGCCGCGCGCCGGCTCAACGCGCTGGCCGAGCGCGGGGTCGAGCCGATCGTCACGCTGCTCCACCACGGCAGCGGGCCGGCCTACACCAGCCTGGTCGATCCGGCCTTCCCCGAGCTGTTCGCCGAGTACGCCGCGGCGACGGCGTGCCGGTTCCCGTGGGTGAAGCGCTGGACCCCGATCAACGAGCCGCTCACCACCGCGCGCTTCGCGACGCTCTACGCGGCCTGGTACCCGAACCGCTTCTTCGACGACCCGGCCTTCGGCCGCGCGCTCGTCAACGAGGCGCGCGGCTTCGCGCTGGCCGCCGAGCGCATCCGCGCGGTGATCCCCGGGGCGACGTTCCTGCTGACCGAGGATCTGCAGAGCTTCACCGCCGGCGACGAGGGCGTCGCCGCGTACGCCGAGCACAAGCGCGAGCGGATGTACCTCTCGTGCGAGCTGCTCCAGGGCCGCGTCGTCGACGGGCACCCGATGCACCGCTACCTCACCGAGCGCTGCGGGATCGGGCGGCCCGAGCTGGCGGCGCTCGCCCGCCGGCCGCAGCCGCCCGACGTGATGGGCTGGAACTACTACCCCAATTCCGAGCGCTGGCTGGAGAGCGACGGCCAGGGCGGGCACCGCAACCTCGGCCTGGTCGACCTGGCCCCCGAACGGCTCGACATGGTCCCGCTGCTGCGCGCCGCGCACGCGCGGCTGGGGCTGCCCTTCGCGCTCTCCGAGGTGCACGTGCTGGGCAACGAGCGCGAGCGCGCGCGCTGGCTGCTGCAGCGCTTGGCGGACGCGCGCACGGCGCAGGCCGCGGGCGTGCCGGTGGTCGCCCTCGGCGCCTGGGCGGCGTTCGGCATGATCGACTGGGTGTCGCTGCTGTGCCGCGAGGAGGGGGTGGCCGAGGACGGCGTCTTCACCTGCGCCGGTCCGCACGGCATCCCGCAGCGCACCCTGGTCGCCGACGTCCTGAGCGCGCTGGCCCGGGGCGAGGTCCCCGCCCCCCCGGCCGAGCCCGGCTGGTGGGAGCGGCCCGCCGCGATCGCTCGGACCGCCTAGCTGCTCAGCCCAGGGCGCCAGCGAGCGGTAAGCGACCAGGCGTTTCCAAGGGGTTTGGCCGGGTTGGATTTGGAAGTAGGTCGCCTGATGTCCACCGGACGGCTCACGACGTCCCGCGGCGCGATACTCCGCGGAGTTCGACGCCTGCGCGGTACGGTTGCGCGGGTCCGGCGAGACGTCTCGAGGAGGACGACATGGACAACTTGGTGCTCTGCCCCTGCGGCCACAACCTCGCCCAGCACGATTTCTCCGGCTGCTCGGGCGACCGGCTGCGCCGTTGCGGCTGCGAGCGCGACCGGCACGCCGCCCTCGAGGCTGCCGTCGACAGCGCCAAGACCTCGCCGCCCCTCCCTGGCAACTACACCGGCCGCTCGAACGACGCCGCCTGACCGCGGCCGAGGTTCGCGAAGAGGAACCGACATCACACGAGCGCGAGCGGGTGCACTGCTACCTCGCCGAGCGCTGCAGGACCGGCCGCGCGGAGCCAGCGGCGTTCGCCCGCCGCGCCGGGCGGTCGCCTGAAATGGTGCAGCTGACCAACGGCATCGTGGAGCTCGGGCTGCCGGCCGACTATGGACCGCGCGTCACGCACTTCGGTTTCCTCAACGGGCCGAACGTGTTCGGCGACGGTGAGACTGCCCGGCGCGACACGCCGGACGGCTCATGGCGGCCCTATGGCGGGCACCGGCTATGGGCTGCTCCCGAGCGCTTCCCGCAGACGTACACGATCGATGATCGCCCGCCGGAGGTCGAGTCGTTGGGCGAGCGCCATGCCGTGCTGCGCCGCGCGCGCGATCCGAGGACCGGGCTGACCAAGACACTCGAGGTCGAGCTGCAGCCTACCGCGAGCGACGTCATCGTGCGCCACGCGATCGCTAACGATAGCCCTAGCGAACAGGAACTCGCTTGCTGGGGCATTACAGTCGTGCGCCCCGGCGGCGTGGCGTTGATTCCCAATCTCGTGCCGAGCTCGGCTCGCGAGGCGCTCGCGCCTGCTCGTGCGCTAGCCCTCTGGCGCTACACGAACCTGGGCGACCCCAGATTCAGTTTCGGGCCCGCGTTCACGCGCCTGCGCTGCGATCCGGCCCAACCGGCGCCGACCAAGCTCGGCATCGCGTGCGAGCGCGGCTGGTTCGCCTACCTCGTCGACGGCGTGGCGTTCGTCGTGCGCGCGGCCTACGACCCGGCGGCCGTCTATCCCGACCTCGGCTCGTCAGTCGAAGTTTACACGGAAGGCCCGTTCTGCGAAGTGGAGACGCTCGGCCCGCTGGTCATGTTGCGGCCCGGCGGTGTCGCGCGCCATGTCGTCCGCTGGTCGCTGGTGCGTGTTCCGTCCGACGACGAAGGGTTGCTCGCGGAGGTCCTGGGGAAGCACGTCGGAGAGTGAACGACGCGCGCGAGCCCGGGTTGGTGAAGGACGAGATGGTGCTCCCCGACGGCCGGTACCTGATTTTCTACTCGTTCACCGACGGTCCGGACGAGCAGCGCGAACGGATGACGGACGGAGCACGTTGAGCGAGCTGCGCTGGAATCCGCTACGGAGCGAGTGGGTGGCTACCGCCGCGCAGCGCCAGGGCCGGATGTTCCTTCCGCCTGCGGACCACTGCCCGCTGTGTCCCGCCGAGCCCGGCCGCTCGCTGACCGAGGTGCCGGCCGCGGCGTACGACCTCGTTGTCTTCGAGAACAAGTTTCCCGCGCTGCGGCGCGACCCGCCCCCGCCGGCGGTCGCCGGCAGCGAGCTGGCACCGGCCGCACCGGCAGCGGGCGCGTGCGAGGTGATCGTCTACACGTCAGACCACCACACGACGCTGGCCCACTCGTCGGTGCGGCGGATCGAGCACCTCGTGCGGGTCTGGCGCGATCGCACCCGGGCACTGCTTGCGCGCGACGACGTGCAGCACGTGTTCCCGTTCGAGAACAAGGGCGTCGCAACCGGTGTGACGCTCACGCACCCGCACGGCCAAATTTACGCCTACCCGTTCGTCCCGCCGGTCGTGGCGCGCGAGATCGCGAGCGCACGCGCGCATCACACCGAGCACGGCGGCTGTCTGTTCTGCGCCGTTCGCGCAAACGAAGAAGAGGATGGTCGCCGCATTGTGGCGTGCGAGCTCGGCTGGGTGGCATACGTGCCATTCTTCGCGCGCTACCCGTACGAGACGCACCTGATCACAACGCGCTGCGTGCGCACGCTGCTCGACCTCGACGTCGCCGAGGTGCGCGGCCTGGCGCGCTTGCTCAAGCGTGTGCTGGTCGGCTTCGACGCGCTCTTCGCGCTGTCGTTCCCGTACGTCATGGCGGTCCACCAAGGTCCCAAGGGCGACGCGCCGTACCACCTGCACCTCGAGTTCTACCCCCCGTTGCGCAGCGCGTCCAAGCTCAAGTACCTGGCCGGCTCCGAAGTCGGCGCCGGCGTGTTTCTCAACGATACGCTGGCGGAGGAAACAGCCGCCGAGCTACGCGCCAAGGTTCCGGTTGCGCCATGATCGAGCTCAACGGCTTGCGTGCCGCGTTCGCGCGCCTGAGCGACCGCGCGCCGCGGTTCTTTCGCGCGCCGGGCCGGGTCAACCTGATCGGCGAGCACGTCGACTATAGTGAAGGCTTCGTGTTGCCGGTAGCGATCGACCGCGCAACCGTCGTCGCTGCGGCGCTGCGCGACGACCGCACGGTGCGCCTCCACTCGCTGGAACGCGATCCGACCGCGACGTTCGACCTCGACGAGCCCGACCCGTCGCCGCGCGGCATCTGGTCGGACTATGCGCAGGGGGTCGCGCTCGCGCTAGCCCGCCGCACCCCGCTGGTGGGCGCCGACTTGGCGCTGTGCACGTCGCTGCCCATCGGGGCCGGCCTCTCGTCGTCGGCCGCCCTCGAGCTGGCGGTCGGGCTGGCGCTGGCTTCGCTGGCTCGCGCGGCGCTCACCCCGCATGAGCTCGCCCGTGTAGGACGGGAGGCTGAGAACGGCTTCGTCGGCCTGCACAGCGGGATCATGGACCAGCTGGCCTCGGCACTGGGCGTCCGCGACCACGCGCTGCTGATCGACTGCCGCAGCGAGGAGGTCACCCCGGTGCCGCTGCCGGCCGGCGCCGCGATCGTGATCGCCGATTCGGGCGTCAAGCACGAGCTGGCCGGATCGGCCTACAACGAACGCCGTGCGCAGAGCGAGGAGGCGGCGCGGCAGCTGGGCGCGCGCACCCTGCGCGACATCTCGGTTGCAGAGTTCGCGCGGCGCGGCATGATCCTGCCCGAGCTCTTGCGGCGCCGGGCGCGGCACGTCGTCGGCGAGAACGCGCGGGTGCTGGCGACGGCCGCCGCACTGCGCAGCGGCAACCTCCGCGACGCCGGCCGGCTGATGGACGACTCGCACGACGCTCTGCGTGATGACTACGAGGTCAGCTCGCCGGAGCTCGATCTGCTCGTCGAGATCGCGCGCCGTGTCGACGGCGTCTACGGCGCACGGATGACGGGCGGCGGCTTCGGAGGCTCCATCGTTGCGCTGGTGCACCGTGACGCTGGCGCGGCGCTGGCGCGGGCGCTCGAGTCGAGCTACGCGAGCCGTTACGGACGCAAACCGACGGTGTTTGCCGTGCGCGCGTCCGACGGGGCGGCGCAAATCGAGTAGCGCTTTCCGGCCGCTTTCAGAACAGAGAATCCCGAGCTTTGGCGGCAGCCGCATTCTCTCGCATCAGGTGCCAAGTCGTGCGCTGTTCCTTGACCGCCAGGTAGATCGGCCAGAACATCGCTGCGGTCAGCGCGGTTCCGGCCGCCAACAGCGCTGTGTATGCCGGGTAGAGTGCGTGCTGACGCTCGATGTCCCACGCCCCGACAACGGCGATCACCGGTGCGACCAGGAACAGCACCCAGCGCCCGTACGAGAGCGCTTGGTGGGCGATCCGAATTTCGGTCGACCTGAACCGGCGCGATTCCATGCTGAGCGGCAGCTGCGAGCCCGTGAGCTGGCGCACGGCATCGCCGAGGTCGCCGTTGATATGCCGGATGATGCCCCAGATCAGCAGTTCGTTGTCGAAGAAGATGCACGCCATCGGGACGATGAAGAAGGGTACGGCGATGAGGAGCGGCGGCATCCATTCCGGCTGGATGCGATCTTTGCCGGACAACGCCGCAAGCAGCGCGCCGATCGTGAGTATGGTGAGGTTGAAGGCGAGCCGCTGACTCTCGAAGCGCGCGTTGATCTCGTCCATCAGCGCGCGGTATTCTTCGAGGTAGACCTTCAGCACATCGGCTTCGAGAGCCATAGGGTCTCCATCCGGTCGACAACGGTCGAATGTGATAGTAGAACAAGCAGGTCCACAAGGCAACCTGAACTTCGAGGTAGCAAGTAGATGAACGGTCGGTACCAACTAAGCAAAGCGACCCGGCATTCTGGACTGCCCGGCACGACTGCGAGCGCGACCGCCACGTGCCCTGGAGGCCGCCGTCGACAGTCTCAGGGACCTCGCCGCCGTCCCTCCCTGGCAGCTACACCGACCGCTCGAACGACGCCGCCTGACCGCGGGCCGGGGGCCGCGAAGAGGAACCGACATCACATCTTGACACCCCTTGCCGTGGGGTGCTACGATGCCGC